>CAVYDJ010000001.1:0-631937 GCA_963767285.1 uncultured Solirubrobacterales bacterium
CAGGGCGCGCAGAGCTATCTCGGTGACGCCTTCCTCTCCACCTGGCTGCTGATCCTCGGCGGCTTCTTCATCGTCATCGTGCGCTTCCTGCCCAACGGTCTCGCGAGCCTCCTCGAGGCCGCGCTCGGCCTGTTTGCGTCCAAAAAGAAGACTGTGCCATCGGCCGAGACGAACGGCGCCCAACCGGTTCCAGCGGAGTAAGGCCGATGGCGGGGCTGCTTGAAATCCACCACCTCTCCAAGAGCTTCGACACCGTCAAGGTGATCGACGACTTCAGCCTCGAGGTGGTCGAGGGAACGTTGTGCTGTCTCGTCGGGCCGAACGGCGCCGGCAAAACCACGACGCTGGATCTCATCACCGGGCGCACCAAGCCGACGTCCGGCAAGATCGTCTTCGCCAGTCAGGACATCACCGGCCAGTCGGAGCACGTCATCGCGCGCGCCGGCATCGGACGGAAGTTCCAAGTGCCTGCGGTGCTGCGCGACCTGACCGTGCGGCAGAACCTGACGGTGGCCTACAGCCGCCAGACCAATCCGTTCTGGAACCTCTTGCGCTTTAGGGTTCCCGGCCTCGCGCAGAAGCTCGACGAGATCGCGACGCTGGCGGGGCTGACGCACCGGCTCGGCGAGCGGGCGGGCATCCTCTCGCACGGCGAGACGCAGTGGCTGGAGATCGGCATGGTGCTGATGCAGGAGCCGCGGCTCATGCTGATGGACGAGCCCATCGCTGGAATGACCGAGAGCGAAATCGAGAAGACGGCAAGGATATTCAAAGAGCTTCGCAAGAGCACGACGCTGATCGTGGTGGAGCACGACATGGGCTTCGTGCGCGAGATCGCAGACGTCGTCACGGTCATGCACATGGGATCGCTTCTGTCCCAGGGCACCATTCAGGAAATCGAAGCCGATCCGCGGGTGCGCGCCGTTTATCTCGGCGATCAAGAGGCCGCCTGACCATGCTGCTCAACTTCGACAACGTCTCTTCCTATTACGGCGCCACGCGCATCCTGCGAGACTTCTCGTTCGGCATGAAGAAAGGCGAGTGCCTTTGCGTGCTCGGCCGCAACGGCGTCGGTAAGACGACACTCATGCGCACCATCATGGGGTTGACTGACCGTTCCACCGGATCCATCCGCATCAACGGCGAAGCTATCGAAGGCAAGGCGCCCTATCAGCGCGCCGGCTACGGCATCGGCTACGTGCCCCAGGGGCGCGGCATTCTCTCCGACTTCACGGTGCGAGAGAACATTCTGTTGGGCACGTTCGCGCGCAAGGACAACGCGTCGGAGATTCCCGAAATCTGCCTGCGCGTCTTTCCTTATCTGCGCGACAATCTCGAACGGCGCGCCGGCTTGTTGTCGGGCGGCCAGAAGCAGCAGCTCGCCATTGCGCGCGCGCTCGCCGTTGGCCCGCAGGTGTTGCTGCTCGACGAGCCGACCGAAGGCATCCAGCCCAACATCGTGCACGAGATCGGCGAGATCCTAAAAATGCTGAACAAGGAGCTCGGCATCAGCCTGCTCCTGACGGAGCAGCACATCAAAGTCGCGCGGAAACTCGGCGATGCGTTCGTCATGGTCGATAACGGCCGCGTCGTCGCCCGCGGTCCGATCTCGGAAATGACGGACGAACTCGTCGAGCGGCACATGACCATCTAGCGAGACGGCCCGAACGATCGACCAGCAACTTGAGCACTAACTTACGGAGAGCAAATGATCGAAATTCCAAAGAAGGGCACGCCGGAGCGGGAAGAGCTCATCCGTCTGCACAAGGAATGCGTGGAGTCCATGAAGGGCGTCGCCGGGTTCTCGGTGCTGAAGTGCGAGACGCCGGGCGATACCACTGTCGTGACCGGCGGCGTACACGAACATCCGCTGCTCCGTCGCGTCCTGCTGCGTATGCGCGGCGTGTCGCCGAAGGGCAAGCTCATCGTCATCTGCACCAAGGTGGATGCGGAGTGGCGCATCGCCCGCCTCTCGGGCATCCGCGGTGTGCCGCCGAGTTCGTCAACGACAGGGTCTACACGGACGAGCAGGAAATCCAGCACGACATCTTCCTGATGCGCCTCGAAGAGATGCCGGAAACGGCCGGTATGCCTGAGCACTTCAACGAAGGCTGGAAGCGACGCGACGACAATTGGCCGGTGACCTGATCGCCGACCGGCCCAAGACCTAACGACCCCACCTTGGCGCAGCGTGCGCCAGGAGCGTGGCTTCGGCCGCGAACGGGAGAGCTTTGCCTAGGAATGCGACCCTAATTGGAGGATATGGCGATGTGCGCCATGCGACTGACCGGATACGCGGACAAGTTCGGAGTTCATCCGGGAGACACCATCAAGTTCTACGTCAACTGCGACGGGCCCGCCGAATACAGCGCTGAGCTCGTGCAGATGATCAACGGCGACACCAACCCACGCGGGCCGGGATTCATCGAGAAGCCGTTCCCGTCGCAGGCGAACGCTACCTACAAGGGCCGCAAGCAGATCATTCACGGTGGCTCCTACGGCTATGTGCCGGATGCCAAGCAGTTCCATGTCGAGAGCTTCACGCTGCAGTGCTGGATCTGGCCGACGACACCGAAGACCCATCCGCGCTACTGGAAGCACGGCGCTCAGGGCCTCGTCACCAAGTGGGCCAGCGGGAGGGGATACGGCAGGGGATACGGCCTTTTCCTCAACGAGGCGGGGCAAGTCGAGCTGCGCATCAACGAGCACAAGATCGCCACCGGCCAAACCGTGCGTGACCATGCTTGGCACTTCATCGCCGCAACCTTCGATGCAGAAACGGGCGATGGTGCTCTACCACGAGCCACAGATCGCCTACGCGCTCGATCCGGTAATCGCTCCGGTGAAGACCAACATCAAGACGAAGATCGTCCACGAACCGATCCCGGTTGCACTCGCTGCCTATGTCGACAGGCTCGACAACGGTTCACTCGCCAAGTCGTCGAAGCCGGCGGGTGTCGTGTTCACCGGCAAGTACAACGGCAAGATCGACAGCCCGCGCATCTGCTCGCGCGCGCTCAGCCGCGCCGAGATCGAGACCATGAAGCTCGGCGCGCAGCCGGGTCTCACCGAGCGCCGCAACTCCGGCCCGACCTGCCCACTTTCAGAGGCCATCGTTGCAGCGTGGAATTTCTCCGACGGCATCAACACCGTCGTTGCCAAGGATCACGGACCGTATCGTTTTGACGCGCAGCTCGTGAACTGCCCGACCCGGGCGCTCACCGGTTACAACTGGTCCGGCCAGAACTTCGACTGGAAGCACGCGCCACAAGAATATGGCGCCATTCACTTCCATGACGACGATGTCGACGACGCCCGCTGGGAGGTCGACTTCGAATGGACTGTGCCGCTCGACTTCAAGAGCCGCTTCTATGCCATGAAGCTCACCACGGCCGAGGGCGATGAGGACTATATCCCGTTCTGGGTCGTGCCGAAGATCGGCAAGGAACAGTCGAAGATCGCTGTCATGGTGCCGACGATCAGCTACATGGCCTATGCGAACGAGCACGTGGCGTGCAACGCCGGCGGCGCCGAGCTGTTCATCTATCGCGTGCCGATCATGCAGCTCGACGCTCGTGCAGGCGCACGTTTGGTCGGGCGAGAGAGTACCGCCGGCGCACTCTGGCTCAGCGATCACGCCGCCGGGCGCCACCACCTGCCAGGTGTCCGGAGCGGGCATGCTCACGCTGACGCGATCGACTTCCTCGCTGCCTGTCACGTAGACGCTGTTGGACCCCCCGGTTATCTGGATTCCGATCGCCTGCACGCTGACCGGCGCCGCTGAGCCGTTAGCGGGCAGGGCGGCCATCAGGGCCGCGACGGCCACTGTGAGCGGGGTGAGACGCCGACGCATGTGATGATCAAACCCGATCCCGGGAACGGGGTTGCGCAATGGACGAGAAGCGGAACGATCGCCGCGCAGGAAACGCCCACCCCTCGCGGCCGTCGAGAACGCCGCTATCCGGGCCGCGGACCGAAGCGCTCGCAGTTCTTCGGCTCGGGATCGGCGGGATCGAAGATCACACGATCCGTGCCGGGCCCGCAGACGATCGCCTTATCTCGATGGTCGTCTTGTGCAAACAGGCGGTCTTCACCGCCATCCCCGCTAAGCCGATCCGTTCCAATGCCGCCGATGACGTAGTCGCCGCCACCGCGCCCTGCCAGCCTGTCGTTGCCGTGGCCTCCCTGAAGGCGGCCGCCACCGGCGAGCGCATCGTTACCGCTGCCGCCCCAAAGACTCCCCAACTCGAGGCTCGCAAGCCGGATCGAATCATTGCCTGCCTCGCCCCGGACGCCGATCTGCGCTGAACCGAGAGTCGCGGCTGCGGTAAAGCGGTCGTCCCCGCCGCTCAGAGATGAAGTCACGTACGGAGCAATATGCGGGCATCGTGCAACGGCGGCCGACTCGCTCGTGCATTCCAGTCGGAACGCGTTGCGTACAACGACGCCGGCCGGGTCGCTGATGACGAATTCGTCGGTCGCTGCGTCGAATCCGAGGGCCACCTCGTCTGCTGACGTCGTTCCCTCGGTGTGGAGGCCTGGGCTCACCAACGGAAGAGCCGGCGGGGCCACCCAAACGGTCGTGGTCGCCTGAGCCGCCGGTGCGGCGAGCGTCGTCGCGGCGCTAAACGCGGCGACTCCGATGGTGGCTCGCCTGAATATCCGTGATCTCATCGTCTCTCGTCAGATCCTCAGAACCCGACCTTTCCCCATTTGTTCCGCTTTTGGACTAAGACGGCTACTTCTCGTCCGGAGCGTTACTTCTGAGCTAGTCCGATATCCCGGGCCGGTTCTGCCGCCGCCGACCCCTGCGAAAAGTCAGGCGAGCAGACTACGCTTACATGTGACACGCGTCTTCGAGGACCCTGCCCTCCGCCACTCGACTTCGTGGCCTTTTACCGGCGGAGAGAGAACCGAGCCGATATGGCCAACCGGGAAGTAGACGCACCTGAGGCGACAGAGGTGGAGCACGCCTCCGTTCTTCTAACAGGCGCCTCTGGGTTCGTCGGCGGCGCACTGCTGCCCGCGCTGGCCGAGCTGGGGCCTCTGCGGTGCCTGGTGCGCGACGCGTCGCGCCTAGGGCAGGGCGTTCGCTCGCTCGCTGTCGAGGCGGACCTCTCTGATGCCGAATCCCTCGTGCCGGCGCTCGAGGGAATGGACGAGGTCTACTACCTCGTCCACTCGATGGAGCCAGGGGGCGATGAAAGCTTTTCCGATCGTGACCGGGTGGCTGCCGAGAACTACGCTCGGATGGCGATCAAGGCAGGCGTCAGACGCACGATCTACCTTGGTGGCGTCGGTGCTGACGATGACGAAAGCGAGCATCTTGCCTCGCGTCGGGAGGTCGAGGGCGTCCTCGAGGACGCAAGTCCCGAGTTCGTCGCACTCCGCGCCTCGATGATCGTCGGCGCCGAGAGCGCCTCGTTCGGAACCCTCGTGCGAATCGTCAGCCGCCTGCCGGTGCTGGCGCTTCCGTCTTGGCGAAACCGAAAGACCCAACCGGTGGCTATCGACGATGTCGTCGCCTGCCTGGTCAGGGCCCGTGAGGTGGACCCGGGCATCTACGAGCTTGCGGGGCCCGACACGCTCACGTTCGAGGAGATGACCGAGGTGATCGCGGATCTGCTGGGCGATAAGCACCGATACGTGCCGTTGCCGTTCAGCAGCTCCCGCCTGGAGGCTGCTGCCGCAGCGGTCGTGACCGGAGAGGATCGCGATCTGCTCGAACCGCTGATGGCCGGCCTCGACGGCGATCTTCTCGTCGACCGCAATCACGTCCGAGAAGCCTTTGGAATCGAGCCGACGCCGTTCGCTGAAGCCGCGGCGGCTGCGATCGCTTTGATGCCGGATACCGAGCTGGCCCAGACTTAAGTCCGCAGTGATGCTTTTCGTGTGTTTTTCAGGCGGTGCGACGCTCCGGTCACCGCGCTGCTCCTCGCGCGTGAACGCAATGGGTCGCGCGTGCCGTGCTAGGCGCCGGGCCCGGGGCCCTGCGCGAAGCGGGATTCCCGCTGCAGGCTCGCGTCGGGATGCTGAGCCAGGGTCCCGATCGGCTCCGGCAGCGACCCTGCGACTACGTCGGCGAGCGTCACCGACTCGAGCACCTGGCGGATGTTCGCCCGCAGCGCCAGCCAGACCTCGCGCAGTGGCTTCGAGCCGCCCGGGTACTCGATCTCGTCGGCCGACTCGCCGCGGACCGTGGCCAGCGGACCCTCGACCGCGCGGATGATCTCGGCCAGGGTGATGTCGTCCGGCGTTCGAGCCAGCCAGTAGCCGCCGTCCGACCCCCGCTTGCTCTGCACCAGCCCGTGGACCCGCAGCTCGCCGAGGATGTTCTCCAGGAAGCGCATCGGGATCCCCTGCGCCGCGGCGAGCCCCTCGCCTTTCCCCGGCTTGTCCACCGAGCTCCCGGACGCCGCCAGCTCGACCATCGCCCGCACCGCGTAGTCCGCTTTGGCCGAAACCCGCATCGCCGCCGATGTTAGACGGGGGGGTGCCCGACGTCGTGACCCCATATCGGTACCTAACGTCGGTCACCCCCCTGGACCTGCCTAAGCTCCCACGGCCCCCGTAGCTCAACTGGTAGAGCAGCAGGCTTTTAACCTGCCGGCGAGCGTTCGAGTCGCTCCGGGGGCACTACTCTCCGCCCCATGGAAGGGACGGCGAAGCATCCGCCGGCGGGCTGGTATGAGGATCCCGATGACGGCGCGCTGCAGCGGTTCTGGGACGGGAGCCGGTGGACGAGCAGCCGCATGCCGCGCAACGAGGCGGTGCCCCTGGAGGGCGAGGAACCGGCGCCGCTTCCGACCTATCGCTACGCGAGCGATGCCCCCCCCGCCCCGGCCGACCCGCAGTCCACCAACGGCCTTCCGGCGGCCGCTTGGTACGCCGACCCCGAGAACCCGCAGGGGATGCGCTACTGGGACGGCACCGGCTGGACCGAGCACCGCACCGACTACCTGGCGGCGCCGCCGAAGAAGCCGGTCGGCGAGGGGATGGTGGCCGCCGGCTACCTGACGTCGTTCCTGTTCCCGATCGTCGGGGTAGTGATCGGCGTGATCCTGATGAACCGAGACAACAAGAACGGCCGCTGGATTCTCGGCCTCTCGCTGCTGTTCATCGCCGTCTTCATCGTGATCGGGAGCCTCGAGGACCCGAGCTCGAACTGAGGCGGTCGGTCAGCCGAGCGGGTACTCGCGGCTCTCGTCCGCCACGACCCGCCCGCGGATCTCGGCGGTTCCATCGGGCAGCGGTGCGGCCCAGATCACCGATCCCCGCCCCTGGCGAATCTCGATCTCGCGGCCGAGCTCCACGCACAGCTTCATCGCCGCCGAGCCGGTCGCCTCGTCCTCGGCGATCCCGGCGTCGTCGAAGAAACAGCGCTCGCGCAGCACGCCGCGCTCCTCGTCGATCCAGGCCCAGGCGCCGACCGTGCTGTAGCCGTCGGGCGGCCCATCAAGCGCTTCGACCTCGGCCGGCGAGCCGAGGTCGGCGAACTCGAACGGGGGTGCCCACTCCGGGCGTCCGGCGACGCAGGTCAGATCGCCGTCGAAGCGCACCGGCACCTCGCCGGCGGGCGGTCGCAGGACCGAGGGTTCGTTCCCGCGCTCGCGCATCAGCCATGCCGTCCCGACCAGGGGATGGCCGGCGAGCGGCAGCTCCATGCCGGGCGTGAAGATCCGCAGCTCGCCGCGCTCGAGGTCGTCGACGAACACGGTCTCGGCGAATCCGAGGTCGTGGGCGATCGCCTGCCGCCTGTCCTCCGGCACCGCCGGCCCGTCCAGGAACACCCCGAGCGGGTTGCCGCCGCTGCCGTCCTCTTCGCAGAAGACCCGCAGGACGTCGAGCCGTGAGGTCGCGGCCATCAATGGCGGAAGTGGCGGCGGCCGGTGAAGGCCATCGCCGCGCCCGCCTCGTCGCACGCGGCGACCACCTCGCCGTCGCGCTTCGAGCCGCCCGGCTGGACCAGAGCCGTCGCGCCGGCCTCGATCGCTCTCAACGGCCCGTCGGGGAAGGGATAGAACGCGTCCGACGCGACCGCGGAATCCTTTAGGCGCTCGGCCGCCTCGTCCCCGAACGCGTCGCGCGCCTTGTCGACGGCGATCCGGACCGAGTCGACGCGGCTCATCTGCCCGGCGCCGATCCCGATCGTCGCCCCGCCCTTGGCGAACACGATCGCGTTCGAGCGCACGTGGCGGCAGACCTTCCAGGCGAAGATCAGGTCCTCCCACTGCTCCTCGGTCGGCTGGCGGATCGTCGGCACCGTCATCGACTCGCGGTCCTCCTCGATGCGGTCGGGCTCCTGGACCAGCAGCCCGCCCGCGACCCGCTTGACGTCGCGCTCCCGCGCGATGTAGTCGAGCGCCTCGGGGGCCAGGTCGAGGATGCGGACCGACTCCTTCCGCGCCAGCACCTCGAGCCCCGCGGGCTCGAAGCCCGGCGCCAGCAGGACCTCGATGAACTGCTCGTGCAGCCGGCGGGCCAGCGCCTCGTCGACCGGGCGGTTGAAGACGATCACGCCGCCGAACGCCGAGAGCGGATCGCAGGCGAACGCCTTCTCGTACGCCTCGATGACGGTCTCGGCGATCGCCGTCCCGCAGGGGTTGTTGTGCTTGACGATCACGCACGCGGGCTGCTCGAACTCGTCGAGCAGCTTGCGGGCCGAGTCGAGGTCGAGCACGTTGTTGAACGAGAGCGGCTTACCGTGCTGCTTCGCGATCCCCGACAGCACGTGCGAACGCGCCCCGGTCTCGATGTACAACGCCGCCTTCTGGTGCGGGTTCTCGCCGTACGGAAGCTCCATGAACTTGTCGTGCGGCATCGTCCAGTGCTCAGGAAACGCCTCGTAGCGAAGCCCGAACCAGCGGGAGATCGCGGCGTCGTAGGCGGCGGTGTGCGCAAAGGCCTCGTTGGCCAGCCATTGACGCGTCTCGGTCGAGATCTCCCCGCCGCTGGAGCGGATCTCCTCCAGCACGGCGTCGTAGGCCTCCGGCTCGACGACGATGGCGACGCCGTTGTGGTTCTTGGCGGCGGCGCGGATCATCGTCGGTCCGCCGATGTCGATGTTCTCGACCGCCTCGCGCTCGGTGACGTCCGGCTTTTCGATCGTGCGCTGGAACGGGTAGAGGTTCACGGCAACCAGGTCGATCGGCTCGATCCCCTCGGCCTCCAGAGCGGCCATGTGCGCCGAGTCGTCACGGCGGGCCAGGAGCGCGGCGTGCAGGCGGGGGTGAAGCGTCTTGACCCGACCGTCGAGGATCTCGGGCGAACCGGTGAACTCGGAAACGTCCGTGACCTCGATTCCCGCCTCGCGGATCGCCGCCGCGGTGCCACCGGTGGACAGGATCTCGACTCCGAGGTCGCTGAGGCCGCGGGCGAAGTCGACGACCCCCGCCTTGTCGGAGACCGAGATCAGCGCCCTGCGCACCCGGACCGGGATCCCACCCGGCGGCGCGCCGCCCTCTTCCGTGATCGCGGTCTCGATGCTCATTGCTCCTACTCTAGTTCCGCGTCACCGGGATTGGCGATCGTGACCGCGCGCGTTGCGGGATCGATCGAGACCCGCCCGGAGGCGATCATCCGAATCGCCTCGGGGAGCAGGGCGTGCTCGGTGTCGTGGATCGTCGCCTCCAGCGCGTCGCGATCGCGATCCGGCGGGATCGGCACCGGGCGCTGCAGCAGGATGGGCCCTGAATCGACCCCCTCGTCGACAAAGTGAACGGTCACCCCGGTGATCCGGACCCCGTGGTCGAGCGCCTGCCCGACCGCGTCGAGACCCGGAAACGAGGGCAGCAGGGCGGGATGGACGTTGATCACCCGGCCGGCGAACCGCTGCACGAAGCCGGGGGACAGCAGCTGCATGTAGCCGGCGAGCACAACGAGGTCGACGTCGCGGCCCTCGAGCCACTGGGCGATCGCCAGGTCGCGCGCCTCGCGGTCCGGGTGATCGGCTCGGAGAAAGACGGCGGCCTCGATTCCCAGGCCATGCGCGCGTTCCAGCGCCTGCGCGTCGGGCCTATCCGACCCCACCGCGACGACCTCGATCCCGTCGCGGCCGTGGAGCTGATCGAGGATCGCCTGCAGGTTCGTCCCCGTCCCCGAGGCGAGCACGCCGATCCTGAAGCTCATGCGGCCTGGGCGACGCGTAGCGTCGGATACCGCCCGCCCGTCGACTGCAGGCGGCCGGAATCGAGCAGCGCGTCGACCTCGGCGAGCACGTCCTCGGCTCGCCAGTCGGAGAAGTCGCCGTATCCGGGCAGCGCGTCGTAGGAGTACTTCAGCAGCGCCTTGCTGCGCCCGCCGCGCAGGATCTCGACCGTCTTCGTTCGCCCGACGGCGGGAGCGGCGCGCTCGACGACCCCGATGATCGCGTCGGCGATGTCGGCGCTCTCGGCGACCGACCGGGCCCGCGGACGCGGCGCGACGGTCGCGAGCGGGCCGTCGCAGACGTCGCAGCAGCGGCCGGTCGTCGCCGGCTCGGCGCGGTCCCCGAAGTGGCGCAGGATCGCCTGGCGCCGGCACAGCTCGCCCTCGACGAATCCCCAGACCTCGCGGTACTGGCGCCAGCGGTGGTTCTTTGCCTCCGGGTCGTCGACCTGGTTGATGAAGAAGACGTGCAGGCCCTTGTCGCGGTTTTCGGCCAGCAGCACGCAGCGCGACGGCACCCCATCGCGACCGCCACGGCCGGCCTCCTGGTAGTAGGCCTCGAGCGACGACGGCACCACCTCGTGGACGACCGTCCGCACGTTCGCCTTGTCGACGCCCATCCCGAACGCGTTGGTCGCGACGACCACCGGCGTCTCGCCGGCCATGAAGGCGCGCTGGGCCTCGGCGCGGGGCGCACGGTCCATTCCGGCGTGGTACGCCGGAACCTTCTGCCCAAGCTCGCGGGACAGCCACGCCGCGGTCTCGTCGGTCTTCTTGCGCGTGCCGGCGTAGACGATCGCCGGCAGCCCGTCGGGCTCGCTCAAGAGCGCCAGGGTGGCGTCGCGCTTCGCGCGGTCGGAGCCGACCTTGACGACGTCGTAGGAGAGGTTGGGCCGGTCGAAGCCCGTCGTGATCTTGACCGGGTCCTGCAGCCCGAGCCGCCGCGCGACGTCCACGGCAACGCGTGGTGTCGCGGTCGCGGTCGCCGCGAAGATCGAGCGGGCGCCGAGCGCCCTGGCGACGTCGCCCAGGCGGAAGTAGTCGGGCCGGAAGTCGTGTCCCCACTGGCTGACGCAGTGGGCCTCGTCGACGACGAACAGCCCCACCTGGGCCGGGGCGAGCCGGTCGACGAATCCCGGGGTCGCGAAGCGCTCGGGGGCGACGTAGAGCATCTCCACCTCGCCGGCGAGCGCGCGCTCCAGCGCCTGGCGGTTGGCGGCCGGATCGCGCTGGGCGTTGATCAGCTCGGCCCGCCCGCCGAGGCTCTGGACCTGGTCGGTCATCAGCGAGACCAGCGGCGAGACGACGATCGCCAGCCGGCGGTCCAGCACCGCCGGCAGCTGGTAGCCGAGCGACTTGCCGGCTCCCGTCGGCATGACCAGGAGCACGTCGCGCCCTGCGATCGCCGCCTCGATCGCCTCGAGCTGACCCGGCCGGAAGGCGAGATGGCCGAACCCGCTGCTCAGCGCCGCGGTGAGCTGTTCGCGGTTCACCCTTGAACGACCGGCAGCGCCTCGAGCGCGAACTTGCCGTTCGCCTCGCCGCCGTCGCCGAGCGGGTACTCGCCGGTGAAGCAGGCGTCGCAGTGGACCTCGCGCGGGGTCCCGACCGCCTCGTAGACACCTTCCAATGACAGGTAGGCGAGTGAGTCGGCACCGATCTCGGCGGCGACCTCCTCGACCGTGCGGTTATGGGCGATCATCTCCTCGGACGTCGACATGTCGACCCCGTAGTGGCACGGGTAGCGGATCGGCGGGGCGGAGATCCGAAGATGGACCTCCTTCGCGCCCGCGTCGCGCAGCATCCCGATGATCTGCCGCGTCGTGTTGCCGCGGACGATCGAGTCGTCGACCACGACGACACGCTTGCCGGAGATGATCTCGGGGAGGGGGTTGAACTTCATCCGCAGGCCGTGTTTGCGGAGCTCCTGGCCGGGCTGGATGAAGGTCCGCTGCACGTAGCGGTTCTTGATCAGTCCGTCGTCCTTCGGGAGGCCAGAGGCCCGCGCGTAGCCGTTCGCGGCGGGGTTGCCGGAGTCGGGCACCGAGATCACGAGGTCGGCGTCGGCGGGCGCCTCGCGAGCGAGGATCTCGCCCATCCTGCCGCGCACCTCCTGCAGTACCCGGCCCTCGAGCCGCGAGTCCGGACGGGAGAAGTAGATGTGCTCGAAGACGCAGTGGGCCGGCCGGTCGGCGGGAACGATCTGGCGGGTCTCGAGACCCTTCTCGGTGAACGCGACCAACTCGCCCGGCTGCACCTCGCGCATCAGCTCGGCGCCGATGATGTCGAAGGCACAGCTCTCCGATGCGACGCAGAAGCGATCCCCAAGCTTGCCGAGCGACAGCGGCCGGACCCCGTGCGGATCGCGGAACGCGACCACCGCGCGCTTCGTCATCACGACCGTCGAGTAGGCGCCCTCGAGGCGCGGCATCACTTCCGCGACGGCGTTCTCGATCGGCCGCGCCTCCTCGACCGAGAGCAGCGCCGCGATGATCTCCGAGTCCGAGGTGCCGCGGAACTCGATCCCGCGCTCGCGAAGCTCGTTGTAGAGCTCGACCGCGTTGGTCAGGTTGCCGTTGTGGGCGAGCGCGACCTCGCGCCCGTCGTCGCGCCAGACCGGTTGCGAGTTCTCCCACGAGCCGCCCCCGGTGGTCGAGTAGCGGACGTGGCCGATCGCCATGTCGCCGTCCAGCGCCCGCAGCTTCTCCTCGTCGAAAACCTGTGACACGAGCCCCGTGTCGCGCAGGGTGGTGATGTGGCCGCCCTCGCACGTCGCGATCCCCGCGGACTCCTGGCCGCGGTGCTGGAGCGCGTAGAGCGCGAAGTAGGCGAGCCGGGCGACCTCGTGCCCGGGCGCGTACACGCCGAACACACCGCACTCGTCGCGCGGTCCGTCGCGATCGGGAACGCCGTCGTGGTCGCGGTCCGTGGGGAGCCGCTCAGTTGGCTTCATCGGAGCCCTCGGCACCTGAGAAGTCGTGGGCGAGGCAGGCGGGCGCCTACCCGTCAAGGCTAGCAACGAAGCCGGACTCAGCCACTTCATTCCGGGCACGCTAACGCCGCAAATTTCGCAAATCACGCGCGGTTCGCCATGATTGGCGCATGAAGCGGGGACGAGTGGCAGGGACGCTCGCGGGGCTCGCGCTGCTCGCGGCGCCGGCCGCCGCGGCCGCGGCGGCGGGCGACGTCTACCTGGCGGACCAGTCCGCGGGTCCCGGGGGCAGCGGCGCGATCTTCCGGGTCGACCTGGCGACGGGCGCCGCGACCCCGCTCACGATCGGCCCGCCGCTGCAGAACCCCGCCGACATGATCTTCGACCGCGACGGCACGCTGGTCGTCGCCGACGACGGCGCCGAGGCCATCTTCAGGATCGATCCGCTGACCGGGGTGGTGGCCGAGGTCGCGCGCGGCGGCGAACTCGCCGATCCCTGGGGCGTCGCCTTCGGGCCCGACGACCGGCTGTTCGTGACCGACGTCGGCTTCGGGTCGCCCGAGGCGATCATCTTCCGCATCAACGTCACCGACAACCCTGGCGCGAAGATCCAATATTCGACCGGCTCGCCCCTCGTCGACCCCGTGGGGATCGCGCGCGAGAGCGAGAACGCGTTCCTGGTCGCCGATCTCAACGGCGTCACGGGAGCCACCGACGGAGTCATCCACCGCGTCGACGCGGCGGTCAGGGGGGCGCCGGTGAGGCAGGTCGCGGCCGGGACGCCGCTGGTCGACCCCTGGGGCATCTCGATCGGGCCCGACGGCGGGGTGATGATCGCCGACGCGAACGCCTTCCTCGGCGCCGGCGGCCTGCTCAGCCTCGACCCGAAAACCGGCAAGGTGACCCCGGTCGCCTCCGGGCCGCTCTACACGGAGCCGGTGGACCTGACGCCGGTTCCCGGCGGCCCGATGCTGGTCGCCGACAACGGCGAGCTGGGACCGGGGGCGTTGCTCGCCTACGACCCGAAGTCCGGGGTGACGACCGCGGTCGCGTCCGGAGCCCCGTTGGTCGACCCGAGCTCGGTCCTGGTCGAGCCGCCGGTCTGCCAGGGCGAGACAGCGACCATCGTGGGCTCGCTCCGCAACGACAAGCTGATCGGGACCCGGTTCCCTGACGTGTTCGCCGCGCTGAACGGCAACGACGTCGTGAAGGGCGACCGCGGCAACGACCTGGTCTGCGCGGGCAAGGGCAAGGACCGCGTCAACGGCGGCCAGGGCGCGGACACGCTGGGCGGCGAGGGCGGCAAGGACCGCCTCAACGGCTCCGAGGGCCCGGACGCGCTGAACGGCGGCCCCGGCCGCGACCGCTGCAACGGCAAGAGCTCGCACAAGGACACCGCCGTGTCGTGCGAGAAGCGGATCA
Source organism: uncultured Solirubrobacterales bacterium (assembly GCA_963767285.1). Lineage (GTDB taxonomy): Bacteria > Actinomycetota > Thermoleophilia > Solirubrobacterales > 70-9 > WHSW01. The sequence continues at coordinate 14,501 of CAVYDJ010000001.1, forward strand.
AGGTTCCGTAGGCGTCAGACGTCCAGCTCGGCGACCGCGATCCGGACCGTGAACGGGTTGCACCAGAGGATCACATTCGGGTACGCGCGCAGGTCGGTGCCGGGCCGGATCTCGTACTGCTGGTCGCCGACGTTGCCCTTCAGGTCGTCGATCTTCAGCGCGTCGTCGATCCCCGCCGAATCGGCGCTCAGGTAGACGTCGACGTCGACGCCGGGATCGACATCGAACTCGGTGAAGGTGAGCACCCGCCCGCCGCCGGGCTCGCTGACGACGGTCGCGAGGCCGGTCCCGGCGTGCCCGTCCGCGCCCTCGAACGAGCCCTTCGCCAGTGCCACCGGGCGATCCGCCGCCGGCGTCCCCTGCGAGTCGCCGTCCAGCGCCTCCGTGCGCTCCTGCGGCGAAGCCTGCGCCTCCGCCACCACGACGTCCTCGTCGACCACCATGTCGCGGAAGCCGGTCAGGTAGCCGACTGCGACGGTCCCGGCGAGGATGATCGCGAACGAGCCGAGCAGCGGGATCCGCAGGCCGGGCCGTCGCCAGGTGTAGACGACCAGCGCGATCCCGACGATCGCAAACCAGGCGAGCACGAGCACGATCGCCGCGAACCGTGTCTCGGCGACCCAGCGCTGCAGGATCAGCGACGGGATCCCGATCGCGGTCCCGACCAGGGCGAGGGAGATCAGTCCACGGCGCATGCCCCCTTGTCTGCGGGCGGGCCGGCTCGTTACACGGGCTGCGGTTCGACGCGCTCGGCGAGCGAGCGCCACGCGCGTTCCGCGTCGGCGAGCAGGACGTCGGCCTCGGCCTCGGCGGCCGAGATCGAGATCCGCTGGCCGCCGGCGCGGCCGATCACGAACAGGTCGGCGCCGGCGTCCCCGAGCGACGCGAGCTCGTCCTCGGAACCGGCGAGCAGGAAGCCGCCCGGGCCTTCGCCGAACAGGGCCGTCTCGCCCGAGCAGCCGCGTGCTTCGACCAGCTCGTCGAGGTCGACGTCCGCCCCGACGCGGCCGGCGATGGCCATCTCCGCCAGCGCGCAGGCGAGGCCGCCGTCGCTGACGTCATGGGCAACGGCGATCCGTCCGGCCGCCACCGCGTCGCGGACGGCGTCGATCGCCGCGGCGACGGTCTCGATGGGCAGCGTGGGCAGGCTCGCGCCGAGCTCGCCACGCAGCTTCGCCAGCTCCGATCCCGCCAGCGAGGGCGAGAACGGGCCGCAGACCGCGATCGCGTCCCCCTCGTGCAGGGCCAAGCCGCCGGCCCGCTCGGCGTCGGGGAGCTCGCCGACCATGCCGACGACCGGGGTGGGGTAGATCGGCCCCTCCTCGGTCTCGTTGTAGAGGGAGACGTTGCCGCCGACGACGGGGATCCCGAGCGTCTCGCAGGCGTCCGCGAGGGCCTGGGTCGAGCGGTCGAGCTGCCACGCGACGGTCGGCTTCTCGGGGTTGCCGAAGTTCAGGCAGTTGGTGAGCCCGAGCGGCGTCGCGCCGACGCAGGCGAGGTTCTGCGCGCACTCCAGCACCGCCTCGACCGTCCCCGCGTACGGATCGCAGGCGACCCGCCGCCCGTTGCCGTCGATCGAGACCGCGATCGTCGCCCCGGCTTCGTGCAGCTGCAGGACGGCGGCATCGGCGCTCTCCGGCCGCCGAACAGTGTGTGAGCCGACGATTGAGTCGTATTGCTCAAAGGCCCACGCCTTGCTGGCGATGCTGGGCGACCCGAGCAGCTCCAGCAACGTCTGGGACGTGTCCTCGGCCTCAAGCGTGCTCGTATTCCCGTAGATCCAGCCGTCGGGCTGCTGTGGCGCGAGGTCGTACAGCGGGCAGTCGTCGACGAGCGCGGCGACCGGCATCTCGCCGACCGTCTCGGCACCGCTGAGGACCCGGAACACCCCGTCATCGGTCACCTGACCGACCACCGCGGCGCCGGTCTCCCACTTCTCGCAGAGGGCGAGGACCCGATCGACCTTGGCCGGCTCGACCACGGCCAGCATCCGTTCCTGCGACTCGGAGACCATGATCTCGAACGGCTCCATGTCGGGTTCGCGGAGCGGCACGCGCTCGACATCGATCTCGATTCCGACCCCGCCGGCCGAGGCCATCTCTCCGGCCGAGGAGGTCAGGCCCGCCGCACCGAGGTCCTGTAGCGAGACCAGCAGGTCGCGGCCGAGCAGCTCGAGGCAGCACTCGAGCACCTTCGCCTCCTCGAACGGGTCGCCGATCTGGACCGTCGGGCGCTTCGAGTCGTCCCCGCCCTCGAGCTCGGCCGAGGCGAGCACCGAGGCGCCGCCGATCCCGTCCCGCCCGGTCGAGGCGCCCATCAGGACGACCGCGTTGCCGACCCCGGCAGCCGCCGCGCGCACCATCTGATCGGCCCGCGCCAGGCCGACGCACATCGCGTTGACGAGGCAGTTCTGCTCGTACGGGGCCTCGAAGTAGACCTCGCCGCCGACGGTCGGCACCCCGATCGAGTTGCCGTAGTGGCCGATCCCGGCGACCACGTGGTCGAAGAGGTAGCGCGACCGCTCCGAATCGAGCTCGCCGAAGCGCAGCGAGTCGAGGATCGCGATCGGCCGAGCGCCGAGCGCGAACACGTCGCGGAGGATCCCGCCGACCCCGGTCGCGGCGCCCTGGAAGGGCTCCACCGCGCTCGGGTGGTTGTGCGACTCGACCTTGAATGCGACAGCCCAGCCGTCGCCCACCGAGACCGCGCCGGCGTTCTCGCCCGGGCCCATCAGCACCCGCTCGCCATCGGTCGGCAGGCGGCGCAGCAGCTTGCGCGAGTGCTTGTAGGCGCAGTGCTCGGACCACAGGAGGCTGAACATCGCCAGCTCGACGTCGTTCGGCTCGCGCCCGAGCTTCTCGTTGATCAGCTCGAACTCGGCGTCGGTGAGCCCGAGCTCGCGGTGTTTGGGAATCGAGACCGTCATGCGCCCGCAGTATCGCGATTGTGCACGTCGGCTTTCATCGCCGCCCCGCCGCCGCGACATCGGCGCGCGGTCCGTGTTGGATCAGGAAGATGGCCAGGTCCGTCCACATGCGCCTCGCTGCGCCAATACTGCTCTCGCTGGGGCTCACGATCCCCGCCGTCGCCGCGGCGGGAATCCTCCAGGGGCCGAAGACGCCCCACGCCATCGTGGCGACCACCGGCAGCGACGGCGAGCTGCTGAGGAAGGTGCCGATCGCCCGCCAGCCGGGCGCTCACGACCGCGTGGCGATGCGACTTCCCCCGGACAGCTTCGGGTCGCTCGAGGCGGGCGACCGGCTGCGCGTCTCCGGCGAGGTCCAGATGTCGACGACCTGCGTCGAGCCCGGAACGCGGTGCATCGGCACCAACTACGAGATCAACCCGACCTTGACGGCGCGGGTCGTGCTCTCCCCGAGCCCGAAGGCGGACTCCGGGTTCTTCCCGCTCTCGCCGAGCCGCACCGTGCTCTGCAAGCAGCAGCGGCCGAACCGAAACCACCACTGCACGCTCACGATCCCGAACACCCAGACGGTGATCAGCGATCTCGGCGCGCTCCCGTGCGCGCCCGATGCCTGCTACGCCGAGCTGATCGTCGGGGCCTTCAGCAAGAAGGCGAAGCGCGGCAACGTCGTCGTCCTCGGCGCCGACCAGCCCGACGGGTCGGTGGTCCAGGACAAGGGCCGGCTCAACCTCGTGCAGTCGCATTCCGACGTCCCCGACCCGACGGTCAGCTCGAGCAGCGACCTCGTCAACACCGACCTTCCGCTGACGATCGCCGATTCCGAGAAGCGCCGGGTCGTCTACTCGGTCCCGGTCCCAGCGCCCGTGAAGGGCGAGGTGCTGGCCTTCGACAGTCGCTTCACCACCTCGATCAGCGCCCTGCACTTCAACACCTTCATCTCCTCGCGGGTGATCGCCGCGGAGGATCCGACGGCCACCAAGTCCCGCGGGGCCGCCAAGCACGCGCTCAAGACGCTCAAGGGCCAGGCGACCGAGTCGAACGGCTTCAACTGCACGCTCGGGCCGAGTGGCTTCGCGAACGCATGCACCACGGTGAAGGCGGGCGCGTTCAGATTCGACCGCGACGCCCTCGACAAGGACACCGGCGAGCCCGCAACGATCTACCTCAACGTCCTCGCCGGCGCCAAGCCGCTGCTCGCCGAGAAGGTCGACGAGTCCGACCGCGTCGCACTCGGCTCCCTTCCCGGCGGCCTGACCGTGGCGCGCTACGGCACCGCAAACGGGGGGGTCCAGGCGCCCTAGCCCGAGCCGAACGCGCACTCCGCGGCGGCTTCGCCGGACTCGCGGCCGGGCGGCGTGGTCCAGTAGACGGTCACGGCCCCCTGCCGCTCGACCACCCCGTTGGAGATCTCGATGTTGGTCCGGATCGTCGCTTCGGCGCCTTCGGCGGCCTCGCTGTCGCTGTAGAAGGCGACGAATCCCTGGTGGGTGCCGTCCGTGAAGATCACCTCGGCCTCGGGAGAGTTCTCGTCCACCGGTGAGCTGACCGCGCCCTCGACCTCGAATCCCGCCTCGCTCAGGCAGGCGCGCGCCTCCCCGACGCCGGGCACGGCGTTGGGATCAGCTGTGGTCGAGGTGGAGGTCTCGTCATCTCCGCCACAGCCGCCGAGGACGAGGACGGTGAGGGCAAGCGCAGCTGCGATGGGGTGGCGCATCGGCGGGGCTAGGCCGCGACCTCGGCCTTGGCGCCCTTCTCGGCCGCCCGCTCCTTGCCGGCCTCCGAGCCGAGCTCATAGCCGAGCTCGACCAGCATGTCGCCGGCGACCGACTCGTACTGGGCGACCTCCTCCGGCGTCATCCGCTCGCGCCACATCCCGACGCGGTCCGAGCGCGGCGGCTCCTTGGCGAGCCGGTGGCTGTCCATCCGCGCCTCGGCGGACTGGTTTGGACGGCCCTTGCGCGGCAGCTCGCGCGCCTTCTCCTGCAGGCGGCCCTCGGCGCGCTCGTGGTAGTCGAGCATCACCGGATCGAAGTCGAGCTCGATGAAGTCGCAGACCCGCCGCAGGACGCCCTCGGTGTCGGCGACCAGGTCCTCGAAGCGGACCTCCATGTAGTGGTTCACCGACGGCGCCATCTTGCGCGCCTTGCGGATCCGGTTACGCCACAGGCGGGCCGACTGCTCGTACGTCTCCGGCCCCCAATTCATCCGCAGGTGCGAGAGCGAGACGTCGCGACCGTCGCGGATGATGTGGACGAAGCGCGCCTCGGGGAGCACCCGCTGGATCCGGCGCATCTCCCTGACGTAGCCGGGCGTCTTGTCGCCGTAGCGGATCTTGCCCTCGCGCTCGGCGTAGAGCATGTAGAAGGCCCGGATCGTGTCGGCCGCCGTCACGGGGTCGAGGCCCTCGATCCGGGCGCGCAGCTCGGCGGCGTCGAGGTGAAAGTCGCCCCAGCGCTTGTGGTCGATCGCCAGATGGGCGGCGTCCGCCGCCGTCTGCTCGCCGCGCTCGAACGACTTGATCAGCTTCGGCACCCAGTGGGTCTCGCCGGGGATCGCCACCTCGGGGTGCGAGTCGAGCATCAGCCGCAGCAGCGTGGTGCCCGAGCGCGTCACCCCGCAGACGAACGGCGCCGGGGGCGGCTGCGGCGTGCGGCCGCGCAGGCGCTTGCCGGCGCGCCTGAGCGCGATCCCCTTCTTCAGCTTGTCGATCTGGTCCGAGAGTCCCATGAAGCCCTCCAAGCTACCCGTTCGAAGTCGTTTCCAACATCAGGCCGATCCCCTCCACCGTCGCGCCCCAGGGGCGCTCCGTGTCGCGGACGCGCGCCGCTCCGGCGGCCAGTTCGGCGCGCCGGGCATCGTCGGCGAGCTCTTCGATCGCCCGCCTCAGGTCGCCGACGTCCGGGTCCACCGCGGTGATCCCCGACTTCGCCGTCCCGCTCGGATGTGAGGCGACGAGCAGCCCGTTGACGCCGTCGTGAATCGCCTCGTTCATCGGCGGCGCGTCGTTGGTGATCGCCGGCTGGCCGAACGCGATCGACTCATACAGGGGCAGGCCCAGGCCCTCCCACCGGGCCGGAGCGAGGCAGACGTCGCAGCCGGCGAGCTCGCGTAGGTGCTCGCGCCACGGCTTGTCGCCGAGATCGACCACGATCCGCTCGTCGCGCTCGGCCGCCTCCTCCGCCGGTCGCACCTGTTTGCGCTGGACCTGGGCCTTCACCAACAGACGCAACCGTGAATCGGCCGTGCCTTCGAATGCCTCCAGCACCGGCTCGAGGGGCTTGCGATGGCCGAGGAAGCCGCCCGGAAAATAGAACACAACCGTTCCGCCCGCCTCCTCGGCTTCGCCTCCGGGGGCGGCCGGGTCAGCTGAGACACGGGCTTCGTTCCCGACGGCTACCAATTCGGGATGGCACCCCCACGGGACGTAAGGCGTCTCCAGGCCCATCTCGCGGTAGCGGACCTGTTCGGCGCGGGTCATCGAATACACCACGTCGAACGCCTCCCGGGCGCCCGCGACGTGCTCGGCGGTGAAGTGCTCCCAGACGAAGCGGCCGATGGTCCTGACGCCCCGGCGGCGCAGCTCCGCGAGCTCGGCGAACTGGTAGTTCTGGTCGCAGAGGACGGCCTCGATGCCGTTCGCCTCCGCCCAGGTCAGGTACTCGTCACCCGTGATCTCGTAGGCGGCCGACTCAGTGATTCCGGGCTGGTCCCAGACGTCGTCGCGGTCGAGCGCACCCGGTCGCGGGCCGCGCTCCTTCTTCGGCCGCGCGAGCACGAAGGTCTCGTGGCCGAGCTCGTCGAGCGCCGAGCGCAGCTGCCTTCCGACCACGGGCTGACCGCGGTTGAACCACTTCGAGACGACGCCGACGCGCATCAGCCGTCGAGCAGCTTCGACAGGCCCTCGACCGTGCGTTGCCACGAGCGCTCGCGCTCGCGGAGCTCGAGCGCGCCCGTGCCCAGCCGCTCGCGCTCGCCGGCGTCGCCGAGCCGCTCGATCGCGGCGGTCAGCTGCGCGAAGTCGGGGTCGAAGGCCGGGATCCCGGAGCCGGCCTCGCCCCAGGGGACCGAGTCGACGCAGATCCCGTTGACGTCGTCGATCACGATCTCGTTCATCGGCGGCGAGTCGTTGGTGATCGACGGCATCCCGAAGGCGACCGCCTCGTAGAGCGGCAGCCCGAGACCCTCCCAGCGCGAGGGCGAAAGGCAGACGTGGCAACTCGCGAACTGGCGCAGGTGCTCGTCAGTCGGCCGGTCCTCGAGCTCGATCACGACCCGCTCATCGCCGCCGGCGGCCTTCTCCAGCTTCCCCGCCTTGCGGTCGACCTGGCCGCGGATCAGCAGCCGCAGGTGATCGCCCTTCGCGTGGGTGAACGCCTCGACGATCTCCGGAAAGGGCTTGCGCTTGCCCATGAACGAGCCGGGGACGACGAACTTGACCAGCTCGGAGTCGCGCTCGATCCCCTCCGACACCTCGATCAGCTCGGGATGGCAGCCCCAGGTGAGCAGCGGGCTCTCGATCCCCAGGGTTCGGTAGCGCTCCTGCTCGGCGCGGGTGAACGAGTAGATGACGTCGTAGGCGGCCTTCGCCGGCTCGACATCCTCCGGGGCAAAGCTCTCCCAGACGAAGCGGCCGATCGTGCGCACGCCGTCCGCCCGCAGGGCACCGATCTCCTCGAACTGGTCGTTCTGGTCGGTGAGCACCGCCTCGATCGAGTTGTCGGCGGCCCAGGCGCGGTAGTCGTCGACCGGGATGTCGGCCTCGCCGGACTGCGTGACCCCGGGCTGGTCCCAGACCGGATCGGCGACGCGCTCCATCTGCGCGCGCGGTCCCTTGCCCTCCTTGGCGAGGATGAACGTCTCATGGCCGAGCTCGTCCAGCGCCGAGCGAATCTGACGTGAAACCACGGCTTGCCCGCTGGCAAACCACTTCGTGACGATGCCGACCCGCAACGCTAGGCGGCTTCGATCAGCGCGGTGGCCTGCTCGACCGCGTCGGGGCCGGTCGGGTAGCCGAGCTCGGCGAGCAGGTCGCCGGCGACCGCCTCGAACTCCTCCCGCTGCTCGGCGCTCATCTGGGTGCGCCAGCGCGCCACCCGGTCGGCGCTCGGCGGCTTCGTGGTCATCTCGTGGGTCTTCAGCCGCCGTTCGACGGACAGCTCCTTCGCACGGCCCTCGGCCGGCAGCGCGCGCGCCATCTCCTGCAGGCGCTCGGCGGAGCGCTCGTGGTAGCTCAGCAGGCTGTCGTCCCACGGCAGCTCGATGAACTCGCAGACCGAGCGCAGGACCGGCTCCGTGTCGAGGATCAGGTCCTCGTAGCGAATCTCCACGTAGTGGTCGAGCTTCGGCGAGTCCTCGCGTGCCTTGGTGATCTTCTTCCGCCAGCGGCGCCCGATATCGGCCGCGGTCAGCTCGCGCACCGTGCGGTCGAGGACCGAGAGCGCGACGTCGCGGCCGTCACGGATCACATGCACGAAGCGCGCCTCGGGGATCGCGCGCTGGATCAGCCGCATCTTCTGGACGTAGGTGGGCGTCTTCTCGCCCCAGCGCGGCTTGCCCTGCTCCTCCGTGTAGGCGGCGTAGAAGGTGCGGACCGCGGGCCCGGGCTTGATCTTCGGCAGGGCGCGCAGCCGGCCGAGCATCATCTCGTCGGAGAAGCCGAAGTCGCCCCACTCCCGGGCCGACTTCATCGCCTCGAGCGCGCTCTCAGGCGTCGCGTCGTCCTCGCGCGCCGCCTTGATCAGATCGGGAACGAAGTGGGTCTCCGGCGGGATCGTCAGGTCGGGATGGGCGTCGAGCATCATCCGCAGCAGGGTCGTCCCGGAGCGGTTCATGCCGACGACGAACGGGATCGGCGGGCCCTCGGCCTGCGGCGGCGATTTGCGAGCGAAGGGGTTGCGCACGGCTAGGACGTCCCGGGCTCGTCGCCCGTCTCGCCGAGCTTGGCGAAGCGGTTCGAGCCGGCCTCGCCGCGAGCCCGCTCGCCGGGGGTCTTCGACCGCGCCCACTCCTCCGGCGGGACCCAGTCCTCCTTCGGGGTCGCGGTCTCGTAACCGAGATCGTCGAGCAGGTAGCCCGCCGCCACCTCGAACTCGGCGTTCTCGGCGGGGTCCATCTCGTTCTTCCAGGCCGCGACGCGGTCTGCCTGCGGGGGCTTCATGGTCAGCGCGTGGGCGGCGATCCGCTCGCCCGCCTCGCGCTCGGGGCGGCCCTTCTTCGCCGGCAGTGCTCCGGCCATCTCCTGCAGCCGCTCCTCGGCGCGCTCGTAGTAGCGCAGCATCGCGGGATCGAAGTCGAGCTCGACGTGCTCGCAGACCCGCCTCAGCGTGGCCTCCGTGTCGGTGACCAGGTCCTCGTAGCGGACCTCCATGTAGTGGTTGATCTCCTCGGAGTCCAGGCGGGCCTTGATGATCCGCTTGCGCCAGCGGCGCGCCATCTCGCGACCAGGGATCGCGTCCTTGCCGCGCTTGGCGAGGCGCGAGTTCTGGGAGAGCCCCGCGTCGCGTCCGTCGCGGATCACGTGGATGAACCGCGCCTCGGGGATGTGGTTCTGAAGCTTCTTCATCTTGCGGATGTAGTCCGGCGTCTTGTCGCCCCAGCGGGTCTTGCCGAACTTCGACGCGTAGAGGAAGTAGAAGCCGCGGACCGCGTCGGTGGTGTTGAACGGCTTGATCTGCTTGTAGGCGTCGACCAGCTCCTCCTCGGTGAGCCCGAAGTCGTTCCAGCGCCGGCGCTCGTCGCGGACGAGCGTCCTCGCCGCCGCCTTCGGGCCCCACCGCAGGCGCCCGGAGGCCTGGATCAGCGGGTTGAGGAAGTGGGTCTCGGGCGGGATCGCCAGGTCGGGGTGGGAGTCGAGCATCATCCGCAGCAGGGTCGTACCCGAGCGGCCGACGCCGACGACGAACGGAACGGGGTATTCGGCCTCAGCGCGACCGCGCTGGCGGCGTTTCCGGAGGTATCTGATCGAGTAGTCGAAAGCCATAGACGTTGCTCGGGCGGCCGATCAGGATGGCACGTCGTAGCCGAGTTCGGCGAGCAGGTCCCCCGCCACATGCTCGAACTCCGCACGATCGGCCGGGTCCATCTCGGTCCGCCAGACGCCCGTACGGGCGCCGCTCGGGGGCTGTGAGGCTAGCGCGTGTGCCGCTTGACGTTCGCCCGCCTCCCGCCCGCGCCGTTCACCCTCGGGCGCCAGCCCCCCGAGCTCGGCGATCCGCTCGCCGGCCCCGTCGTGGTGGGCGAGCATCGCGGGGTCGAACTCCAGCTCGATCAGCTCGCAAACACTGCGCAGCGCGGGTTCGGTCTCGGCGACGAGGTCCTCGTAGCGCAGCTCCAGGTAACGGTCGCGCAGCTTCTTGGCCTGGCGCCTGGCGTTCTCGATTCGCCGCTTCCAGAGGTCGGCGACGTCGGCGATCGTCTTGTCGGCGCCCATCCCGTAGGAGCGCCGTGAGAGCGCGACGTCGCGCCCGTCGCGGATCAGATGGATGAAGCGTGCCTCGTCGAGCGCGCCTCCGATCGTTCGCATCCGTTTCACATACCCGGGTGTCTTGTCCCCCCAACGTGGTTTGCCCTCGCGCTCGGCGCAGAGGCCGTAGAAGGCGCGAAGCACGTCGGCCGCGCCCTGAGCGCCCGCCGCCGCCTCGCGCAGGTGCTCCTCGTCGAGGCCGAAGTCGTCCCAGGTGCGCGCCCCGACGATCACGTCGACGAGCTCGTCCGCGCCGCGGCACTCGCCCTGGCGCTCCAGCACCTCCGGCACGAACTGCGTTTCGGCGGGAACTGCGAGCTGCGGATGCGCGTCGAGCATCAGCCTCAGGAGCGTCGTCCCCGATCGTCCGACGCCGACCACGAACGGCGCGGGCGGCGGGCCGTCGGCCCGCCGGCGCCCCAACAAGGGCGTCACGCTGCGACGGCGAGCGGGGCGGCGACGATCGATTCGAACAGCCGCAGCCCGTCGGCCGAGCCGGTCAGCGCGTCGACCGCGTGCTCGGGATGCGGCATCAGGCCGACGACGTTGCCGCGCTCGTTGCTGACCCCGGCCACGTCGGCGATCGACCCGTTCGGGTTCTGGCCGGGCCCGTAGCGGAAGATGATCTGGCCGCGGGACTCGAGCTGGGCCACCGTCTCGTCGGGCGCGAACCAGCGGCCGCTCATGTGCTTGACCGGGATCGAGAGCCGCTCGCCCGGCTCGCAGGCCGCCGTCGCGACGCTGGCCGTGCTGACGACTTCCAGCTCGACCTGGCGGCAGAGGAACCGCAGCCCCTCGTTCGGAAGCAGCGCCCCTGGCAGCATCCGCGCCTCGCAGAGGACCTGGAAGCCGTTGCAGATCCCGAGCACCGGCCGGCCCGCCTCGGCGAACTCGCGGACGGCATCCATCACTGGCGCGAACCGCGCGATCGCACCGGCGCGCAGGTAGTCGCCGTAGGAGAAGCCGCCGGGGATCACCACCGCGTCGATCCCCTCCAGGCTGGTCTCGCCGTGCCAGATCAGATCGGCGTCACCGACCCGCTCGCAGGCGAGCACCGCGTCGCGCTCGTCACAGCTCCCCGGGAACTGCAACACACCAAATTTCATTCCGCCTCCAGGACCTCGTAGTCCTCGATCAACGGATTCGCGAGCAGCTGCTCGCAGAGGCGGTCGAGGTCGGCGCCGTTCTCCGCTTCGAGCTCGACCATGCGCCCGACTCGGACATGGGAGATCCCCTCGAACCCAAGCGCCGGCAGGGCGCGCTCGACCGCCTTGCCCTGCGGGTCGAGGATGCCCTCCTTGGGGCGGATCAGGACGCGCGCCTTCACAACTCCAGACTAGCCAAGCCTGCGGCGAGCCCGGCCCATGAAGCCCGACAGTCGCGAGCCCGCCACCGGCGGCTCGAGGTCGAGGGGCTCGCCCGGCGCCGGCTCGAGGTCGAGGACCTCGGCGTAGCCGGCGCGCTCGAGCTCCGGCTCCATCCCGATCAGCCGCGCGGCGCGCGCCCAGCGCGGGTCGTCGGCGTAGTGGACGTCGCCGCCACGGCGGATGCTCTGCGCGGCCCAGGTCGTGACCGCGTCCGGGAGCGGCCGCCCGATCAGCCCGTAGATCCGCCCCAGCTCGCGGCCGGGGTCGGCGCGCAGGTCCTCGAGCCGGACGAGCGCATAGCGGTCGCCGAACAGCCGCGGTCCGTCACGGCTCATCGTCTCGAACGCCGCCTTCCAGACCAGCAGGGGCCGCAGGAAGTCGGGGATGTCGTCGCCGAGGTCCAGCGACCGCCGGCGCAGCAGCAGCTCCTCGGAGATCCGCCGGCTCGACCACAGCCGCCGGCCGGTGCGGGCGGTGAAGAACGCGCCGGCGTCCGGATAGAGGTCGATCCGCCGCCGGCGTCCGAGCAGCATCGAGGCCGTGACGGCGCGCGGGTCACGGACCAGGTGGACGATGGCCGCCTGCGGATCGAGTTCGGCCAGGGCGCCGAGCTTGTGGTGAAGGCGGGTCTCCTTGATCGCGACCTCGGGGGCGGAGGCGAGCAGCTCGGCGAGCCAGTCGCGGACATGGGGCGGCAGATCGGGCTCGAGCTCGAGCTCCGCCGCCCGCGGCCCGCCCCAGTTGAAGAGCTCGATCTGCAGCTCCGGGTGGCGGTCGGCCCGGAACCGCTCGCGCCGCTCGCGCATCTCCGCTCCAAGGTCGATCTCGTGGGCGCCGCTGCCGCCTCCGATCGTCTCGGCCTCCTCGCGCAGCGGCTCGTAGTAGCAGCGCAGCTCCGGATCCTCGCCGAGCGCGTCATAGAGGATCGTCGTGCCCGAGCGGCGCAGGCCGCAGAGGAAAAGGTTCACCAGGCCAGCGTAGGGCCGCGAGTCAGCTCGCGTCGACGGCGGCCCTCAGGGCCTCGATGTCGGGCGAGCCGAAGACGACGCGGTTGCGCGTGGCGATGTAGACGAGGTCGAGGTTGACGCCGGCCCGGGCGATCCGGCGGGTCAGGTCGGCGAGCACGCCGGGGCTGTCCTCGACGTCGACCACGACCACCTCCCGCTCGCGGGTGACCGCGACATGGGAGATCGCCAGCGCGTGCCTCACGGCCTCGGCGTGCCGGACGAGGATGTGGACCTCGGCCCGCTCCCCGGGTCCGATGCAGGTCGCCGCGGCCATGTTGACGCCGGCGTCGCTGATCGCCGCGGCGACCTCGGCCAGGGCCCCGGGCGTGTTCTCGATCTCGATGACCAGGTCGACCGCCATCCGTGCGCGGTCCAGCCTATCCCGGCGGCGGCCTGTGCGCTAAAGGGTGCGGCCGGTGATCCGCTCGTAGGCCTCGACGTACTTGGCCCGCGTGCCGGCGACGACGTCGCCGGGCAGCTCGGGGCCGGGCGGCGTGTGATCCCAGCCCGACTCGTCGAGCCAGTCGCGCACGTACTGCTTGTCGAACGACGACTGCGAGCGGCCGGGCTCCCAGTCGTCGGCGGGCCAGAAGCGCGACGAGTCCGGCGTCAGCACCTCATCGCCGAGCACGACCTCCGCCCCGGGCGAGGAGCCGAACTCGAACTTCGTGTCGGCGATGATGATCCCGCGCTCGGCCGCATGGTCGCGGGCGTGCTCGTAGAGCTCCAGCGTCACCCGGCGCAGGTCCTCCATCAGCGCCCGGTCGCCGATGATCTCGGCGGCGCGGTCGAAGTCGACGTTCTCGTCGTGGTCGCCGATCTCGGCCTTGGTCGCCGGGGTGAAGATCGGCTCCGGCAGCCGGTCGGACTCGCGCAGGCCCGTGGGCAGCTCGATCCCGCAGACCGACCCGGTCTGCTGGTACTCCTTCCAGCCTGAGCCGGTGATGTAGCCGCGCGCGACGCACTCGACCGGGTACATCTCGAGCTTGCGGACCCGCAGCGCGCGGCCGGCGACCTCCTCGGGAACGTCCTGTGAGATGTAGTGGTTCGGGACGATGTCGCCGGTGGTCTCGAACCAGAACACCGACATCTGGGTCAGCACCTTCCCCTTGTCCGGGATCGGCGTCGGCAGGATCACGTCGTAGGCGGAGATCCGGTCGGAGGCGACCATCAGGATGTCGTCCCCGTCCGCGTACATCTCGCGGACCTTTCCGGAGGCGATCAGGTCGAGTTCGGCGAGGGGTGAGGTCATCGCGGCGATGCTAACAACGGGACGGGCGGCTCCGGGACGGGTGCCCGCCCGTACCATCGAAAAACCGTGGAAGCTGCGACGAAAGAAGTTCCCGCCGTCCCGCTCCCCAGGCCGCTGCAGACGGCGCGCTTCATCGTGCGGCCCATTTCCTTCCTCGAGCACTGGCGGTCGGAGCTCGGCGAGACCTACCGCGCGAACCTCTTCGGCCCGGGCGACGTCGTCTTCCTCTCCGACCCGGAGTCGATCAAGAAGTTGTTCATGGCGGACCGGGTGAACACGATCGCTCCGGGGCGCAACATCATCCTCGCGCCGCTGCTCGGCAAGCAGTCGCTCCTGCTCCAGGAGGGCGACGAGCACATGCGCCGCCGCAAGCTGATGCTGCCGCCGTTCCACGGCGAGCGGATGCGCGGCTACGAGGAGGTGATTCGCGAGGCGACCGAGCGCGCGATCGCCGCCTGGCCCATGGGCGAGGAATTCTCGCTCCACCCGAGCATGCAGGCGATCACGCTCGACGTGATCCTGACCGCGGTCTTCGGCATCGAAGACGTCGAGCGGCGCGAGGCGCTGCGCGACGTCCTGGTCGAGGTCCTCGGCGCGAGCGCATCGCCGGTCGCGGTCGGAGCGGTCACCCCGGGCCTTCGCAAGCTCCCGCCGTTCAGCTCGGTCCCGAAGCTGATCGAGCGCGCCGACGAGCTCCTGTACGCCGAGATCGCCGATCACCGCCGGCGCCCGGACCTGGCCGAGCGCAACGACATCCTGTCGATGCTGCTCACGGCGCGGTTCGACGACGGCTCGGCGATGGAGGACCGCGAGGTCCGCGACCAGCTGATGACACTGCTGCTCGCCGGACACGAGACCACGGCGACCGGCCTCGCCTGGACCTTCGACCTGTTGCTGCACCATCCGGAGACGCTGGTCCGGCTCGAGGTCGAGCTCGCCGCCGGCGAGGAGGAGTACCTCGACGCGGTGATCGAGGAGTCCCTGCGCGTCCGCCCCGTCGTCCCGTTCACCGGCCGCCTGCTCAAGGAGGACTCCGACCTCGGCGGGTACCAGATGCCGGCCGGGACGACGATCCTGGTGGGGATCTACCTCGCCCACTCGCGCGACGACGTCTTCCCGGACCCGCACGCCTTCCGCCCGGAGCGGATGCTCTCCGACGGCGCGCCGGAGACCTACTCGTGGATCCCGTTCGGCGGCGGCACCAGGCGCTGCATCGGCGCGGCCTTCGCGCAGATGGAGATGCGGATTGCGATCGAGACGATCGTGCGCTCGGTCTCGCTGCGGGCGGCGTCGTCCGAGCTCGAGAAGCCGGTGCGCCGCAACGTCACCCTCTCGCCCGCGAACGGGACGCGGGTGATCGCTAGCTCGCGCTAGGAGCCGATCCGGTCCAAGCGCGCGATCAGGTCCGGGACGTGGGCGAGGTAGGCGTCCGGGTCGAGGACCTTGTCGAGGTCGAGCTGCGGCGCCCGCTCGGCGAGCAGCTCGCTGAACGGCGTCCCGGTGTCCCAGGCCCCTTGGGCCGCCTCCTGGACGAGGCGGTAGGCCTCATCGCGGCTCATCCCCGACTCGACGAGCGCCGTCAGCGCCCGTTGGCTGAACAGCGCCCCGTGGGTGAGCTCGAGGTTCTCGCGCATCCGCTCGACGTGCACGGTCATCCCCTCGACCAGGCGGACCGAGAGGTGCTGCATGTAGTCGAGCAGGATCGTCGCGTCGGGGAGGATCACCCGCTCGGCGCCGGAGTGGGAGATGTCGCGCTCGTGCCAGAGCGCGACGTTCTCCAGCCCCGCCTGCGCGTAGCCGCGCAGGACCCGGGCGAGCCCGTTGACGCGCTCGGCGGTGATCGGGTTGCGCTTGTGGGGCATCGCCGACGAGCCCTTCTGGGAGCCGGACGCGAAGGGCTCCTCGACCTCGCGGACCTCCGTCCGCTGGAGGTTGCGGAGCTCCTGGGCGAACCGCTCGAGGCCGGCGCCGGCGAGCGCCACCGCCTCCAGGACCTGGGCATGGCGGTCGCGGGGGACGACCTGGGTGGAGATGTCCTCCGCGCGCAGGCCGAGCCCGTCCATCACCGCCGCCTCGATCTCGGGAGGCGCCGAGGCGTAGGTGCCGACAGCACCGGAGAGCTTGCCGACCGCGGCCCCCTCGAACGCACTACGTAGACGGGCGACGCTGCGGTCGGCCTCGAACGCGAAGCCGGCGAGCCGCAGGCCGAAAGTGGTCGGCTCGGCGTGGACGCCATGGGTCCGCCCGACGCAGAGGGTCTCCGCGTGCTCGCGCGCCTTCGCCACCAGGGCGTCGCGGTAGGCGGTCGCGCCGCTGACGAGAATTGCCCCGGCCTCGACCAATTGGAGGGCGAGCGCCGTGTCGAGGACGTCGGAGGAGGTGAGCCCGTAGTGGATCCACCGTCCCTCCTCGCCGATCGAGGCGGCGACCACGTCGACGAACGCGGCGACGTCGTGGTTGGTCTCGCGCTCGCGCTCCTTGACCGCCTCGACCGTGAAGCTCGCGCGCTCGCGGCAGGCGGCGGCGGCCTCGGCGGGAACGGTTCCGTGGGCGGCCCAGGCGTCCGTGGCGGCGAGCTCGACCGCGAGCCAGCCGTCCATCCGGCGCTGGTCGGACCAGACGGCGCCGATTTCCTCGCGTGTGTAGCGGGGGATCAAGAGTTGATTATGCGAACTGCGAGCAGGCCCGCGTTCTTGGCGCCGTCGATTGCGACGCACGCGACCGGGACGCCCGGCGGCATCTGGACCGCCGACAGCAGGGCGTCGAGGCCGCCGAGGCTCTTGCCGAGGATCGGGACGCCGATCACGGGGAGGTCGGTGTGGGCGGCGGCGACCCCGGGCAGCGCGGCGGACATGCCGGCCCCGGCGATCAGGACCCTCAGCCCCCGCATCCGCGCGGCGTGGCAGTACTCGCGTACCTTCTCCGGGTCGCGGTGGGCGCTCATCACCCGGACCTCGTAACGGATGCCGGCCTCCTGGAGCGCCTTGCCGGCCGGCTGCATCTTCTCCTTGTCGTTCTTGGAGCCCATGATGATCCCGACCCGGGGCGCATCGACCTCGATCTCCTCGAACGCGGCCTTCACCTCCGGCATCGGCTCGAGCTCGACGGGAACCTTGATCTCGGTCTCGGTGTTCGGCTCGGGTGGCATCTCCACTGGTCTCCTGTCTCCTATCTGGTCTGGGCGGTGTTCACGGCTCTTGCCGCGATATCGGTGCGCATCTGCTTGCCGTCGAACTCGATCGCGTCGGCGGCATCGTAGGCGCGGTCGCGAGCTTCTGCCGGCGTGGCGCCTAGCCCAGTCAGGTTGAGAACGCGTCCGCCGGCGGTGACGATCCCGGCGTCGGTGTCCGCGGTCCCTGCATGCGTCACCTCGACGCCGCCGGGAACGGCGTCGAGGCCGCGGATCAGGTCGCCGTTCGACGAGCTCTCCGGGTACCCGGCGGAGGCAAGGACCACGGTCACCGCCCAGTCCTTGGAGAAGACCGGCTCGATTCCGGCCAGGCCGCCCGGCTCGCGCGAGGCGAGGAAGAGCTCGAGCGGGTCGCTCTCCAGCCGGGGCAGAACCGCTTGTGTCTCCGGGTCCCCGAAGCGGCAGTTGAACTCGAGCACCTTGACGTCGTCGCCGGCGACCATCAGGCCGGCGTACAGGACGCCGTGGTACGGCGTCCCGCGGGACGCCATCAGCTCGACGATCGGGCGGTGCACCGAGTCGACGAGCTCGTCGACCCGGGCCGGGTCGAACCCGGGGACGGGCGAGTAGCTGCCCATCCCGCCGGTGTTCGGCCCCCGGTCGCCGTCGAAGATCCGCTTGTAGTCCTGCGCCGGCGCCAGCGGGACGACGTTGGCGCCGTCACAGAGCGCCAGCAGCGACAGCTCCTCGCCCTCGAGGAACTCCTCGAGCACCACCTCCGTGGCACCGAACCGCCGCTCCACGAAGAACTCCTCGACGGCCGCGCGCGCCTCGCCCTCGTCCGCGCAGATGATCACCCCCTTGCCCGCCGCGAGCCCGTCGGCCTTCAGGACCAACGGGTAGGAGGCGGATGCGAGCTGCTCGAGTGCCTCTTCGCGATCGCGCAGCACGGCGTGGCCCGCGGTGGGCACGCCGGCGTCGGCCATCAGCTGCTTCGCGTGGACCTTCGAGCCCTCGATCCGCGCGGCCTCGCCGCTCGGGCCGAACGCCGCGATCCCCTCGGCCTCGAGCGTGTCGACCAGCCCGTCGACCAGCGGCGCCTCGGGCCCGACGACGACGAGGTCCACGGCCTCGCGCCGCGCCAGCTCCACGATGTCGCCGTCCAGGCAGCGGGCATCGTCGGCGATCCCGGCGTTGCCGGGAGCGCAGAGCAACTCAGGCGAGTCGCCAGAGCGCGCCAGCGCGCGGACGATCGCGTGCTCTCGTCCGCCCCCTCCTACGACCAGGATCCTCATAGAGCGCCGGTGAAGTCCTCCACCGAGATCGCGGTCATCGTCTCGTTCTGCACCGTCCCGCGCGAGCCCATCTCGATCGAGAGCTTGGCCATCGCCTTCTCGTCGGGCGCCTCGACGACGGTGACGAAGTCGTACTCGCCCAGGGTGGCCCACTGGTTCAGGACCTTGACCCCGAGCTGCTCGACCTCCTTGTTGACCTCCTGCACACGCGCCGGGTTGTCCTTGACCGTCTTCACCCCGTCCGGGGTCAGGCGGGTGAGCATGATGTAGGTCGGCATTCGCTGGTTCCTCCTCGTCTCGGCTACTCCGCTTTACACGCCTTCTTATCATTGCTGTCCATGGCCGGGCATCCGATCTTTGCCGCGATCTACGACCGCATGCTCGCGGGCACCGAGAAGGCAGGGCTCGCCGACATGCGCGCGGCTCTGCTCGCGCAGGCGTCGGGCCGGACGCTCGAGCTCGGCGCGGGCACGGGCGCCAATGCCGCCCACTACCCGGCCGCGGTCACCGAGGCGGTCTTCACGGAACCGGACCCGCACATGGCGCGGCGGCTGCGCGACAAGATCACCGAGTCGGCGCCGGCCTTCGAGTACGAGGTGGCCGAGACCGGCGCGGAGAGCCTTCCGTTCGAAGACGACTCATTCGACACCGTCATCTCCACCCTGGTCATGTGCACCGTTGACGACCCCGAGCGCACGGTGGCCGAGGTCGCCCGCGTTCTGCGTCCCGAAGGCAGGCTGCTGGTGCTCGAGCACGTGCGCGACCCCGACGAGGGCCGGCTCAGCCGCTGGCAGGACCGCCTCGAGCGACCCTGGGGGTGGATGGCGGCCGGCTGTCATCCGAATCGCGACACCGCGGCGACGCTGAAGGCCGCCGGGTTCGACGTCTCCGGTCTCGAGCCGGCGGAGCTCCCGAAGGCGCCGCCGCTGGCGCGTCCGATGATCCGCGGCTCGGTCGTCTCTTCACCGGGGTAGGTAATTGACATGAAACGGCTCGTGCCGCTGGTCATCCGATCCTGGATGCTGCCGCTGATCGTCGCCGCGCTCGCGGTTCCGATCATCGCCGGGTTCGCCGTCGGCGGCCCGCCGATCGGGCTCGCGCTCGGCGCGGCGGCGGTCGCCGTCCTGCTCGTGGTCGCCGCGACCACCCGCTACGACGAGCCGATCGAGACCGTCTCGTCGCCCGACCTGCGCTACCGCCTGCTGGTCGTCGCCGAGGAGGCGATCGACGACCCGGCGACGATCGAACGGATCGCCGAGATCGGCGACGCCGGCCGCGCCGTCCTCGACCGTGCCCAGGAGCCCCAGGTGCTCGTTCTCGCCCCGGCTCGGATCTCCCGCCTCGATCGCTGGGCGTCCGACCTCGCGGGCGCGCGCGAGGCCGCCGGCCGGGCGCTCGCGGTCTCGCTCGCCGCGCTGGCTGCCGCGGGGATCGATGCCCGCGGCCGGGTGGGTGACCCCGATCCGGTCCAGGCGATCACCGACGAGCTGCTCAGCTTCCCCGCGCGCGAGGTCGTGCTGGTCGCCGGGCCCGGCCTTGGTGCCGCCGAAGCCGAGGAGGTCGGCCGGCGGCTCGACCGCCCGGTGAGACTGCTCGAGCCTTAGCCGAAGCGGCCGACCAGCTCGGCGTAGTCGCCGACCGTGTGCTCCCATGCGAGCCGCTCGCGCGCCCGCGCGACCCCGCCGCGCAGCTCCGCCAGCCGCGCCGGGTCGGCGGCCTCGCCGATCGCGCGGCCGAGGTCGCGGACGCTCGGCTTCTGGGCGGGGATGCCTGAGCTCGCCCGCCCGCGATCCCGCGACTTGACCAGCAGCCCGTTGTCGCCATCGCGGATCACCTCGTTCATCGGCGGCGCGTCGTTGGTGATCACCGGCAGCCCGAGGCCCATCGACTCGTACAGATGCAGGCCGAGCCCCTCCCAGCGGCTCGGGGCGAGGCAGACGTCGGCGGCGGCGAACAGCCGCATGTGCTCGTCGGTCGGCAGGTCGTCGAGGATCACCTCGACCCGCCCGTCCCGCTTCGCACCGCGCTCGAGGACGTCGAGCTCCCGCTCGACCTGGCCCTTGACCACGAGGCGGGCATCCCCGGCGTCGAGGCCCCGAAAGGCCTTCAGCACCTCAGCCAGCGGCTTGCGCTTGCTGAGAAAGCCGGCGGGATAGAAGTAGGTGAGCGGCCCGTCCGTCGGCTCGGCCGCGTACTGCAGGATCTCCGGGTGGATCCCCCACCGCACCCGGGGGCTGTCGATCCCCATCGTCGCGTAGCGCTCCTGCTCGCAGGCGGTGAGCGAGTAGACGACCTCGAGCGCCCGCTTCGCCGGCTCGACGTCGTCGGCCGAGAACTGCTCCCAGACGAAGCGGCCGGCGGTCGCGACGCCCGACTCGCGCAGCGCCGAGATCGCCTCGAACTCGTAGTTCTGGTCGAACAGGGCCAGGTCGAGCTGGTGCTCGCGTCCCCAGGCCACCATCTCGTCGGCGGGGATCCGGTAGGCAGAGGCTTCGGTGACGCCGGGCTGGTCCCAGACCCCGCTGTGGTCCACGAACGAGGGCTTGATGTTCTTCGCCCGCGTCGGGCGGGCGAGGACGAAGGTCTCGTGCCCGAGGCCGTCGAGCGCCGAGCGGATCTGCCGCGCGACCACGCCCTGCCCGCGGTTGAACCAATAGGCGCAGATTCCGATCCGCATCGGCGGCCACCTTAAAGGCGGCCCGGATCAGGCGGCGGCCTTCTCCCTCACGTCCGCCTTCGCGGCGCTGAAGATCAGCCGGCCGTCCTCGACGTCGACCTCGACCGCGTCGCCGTCGGCGAACTCCCCCTCGAGCAGCTTCAGGGCGAGCTTGTCGATCAGCTCGCGCTGGATCACCCGCTTCAACGGCCGGGCACCGTAGGTCGGGTCGTACCCGAGGTTGCCGACCAGCGTTCGCGCGGCGTCGGTGAGCTCGATCTCGATCCCGCGCTCGCGCAGGCGGCCGGCGAGCTGGGCGACCTGGAGCTCGACGATGCGTCCGATGTCCTCGCGGCTGAGCCGGTGGAAGATCACCGTGTCGTCGATCCGGTTCAGGAACTCGGGCTTGAAGGTGGTCGCCAGGACCTCCTCGATCGTCTCGCGGATCCCCTCGTCGATCTGCGGGCCCGTGATGCGATCGCTGCCGACGTTCGAGGTCATGATCAGGATCGTGTTGGTGAAGTTGACCGTCCGGCCCTGGCCGTCGGTCAGCCGGCCGTCGTCGAGGATCTGCAGCAGGACGTTGAAGACGTCGGGGTGGGCCTTCTCGATCTCGTCGAGCAGCACGACGGCGTAAGGCCGGCGGCGGACCGCCTCGGTCAGCTGGCCGCCCTCCTCGTAGCCGACGTACCCCGGGGGCGCACCGACCAGGCGCGAGACCGAGTGCTTCTCCATGTACTCGGACATGTCCACCCGGACGATCGCCTGCTCGGTATCGAACATGAACTCCGCGAGCGCGCGTGCGAGCTCGGTCTTGCCGACGCCGGTCGGGCCGAGGAAGAGGAAGCTGCCGATCGGCCGGTTGGGGTCCGCCAGTCCGGCACGCGAGCGGCGGAGCGCGTTGGCGACCGCCGCGACCGCCTCGTCCTGGCCGATCACGCGATCGTGGAGGCGCTCCTCCATGTGGATCAGCTTCTCGACCTCGCCCTCCATCAGCTTCGAGACCGGGATCCCGGTCCAGCGGGCGACGACCTCGGCAATGTCCTCCTCGGTCACCTCCTCGGTCAGCAGCGAGCCCGCCTCGTCGAGCTCGTGACTGCGCTGCTCCTGCTCGGCGACGATCCGCTCGAGCTCCGGGATCTCCGAGTACTGAAGCTTCGCGGCGCGCTCGAGGTCGCCCTCGCGCTCGGCCCGCTCGAACTCCCCTCGCGCCTCGTCGAGCTGCGCGACCGCGGCCTTGCGCGCCTCGATCGCCTCCTTCTCGGCCTGCCAGCGGGCCTTCAGCTCCGACGCGGTCTCCTTCAGGTCGGCGAGCTCCGCCTCGATCGCCTCGCGGCGCGCCTTCGAGGCGTCGTCCTTCTCGCCCTTCAGCGCCTCGCGCTCGATCTCCAGCTGCAGGATGCGCCGGTCGACCTCGTCGATCTCGACCGGGGACGACTCGATCTCCATCTTCAGCCGCGACGCGGACTCGTCGATCAGGTCGATCGCCTTGTCCGGCAGGAAGCGGTCGGCGATGTAGCGCTCGGAGAGCGTCGCCGCGGCGACGATCGCCGGGTCCGTGATCCGCACGCCGTGGTGGCGCTCGTAGCGCTCCTTCAGCCCGCGCAGGATCGCGATCGTGTCGTTGATGTCGGGCTCGCCGACCAGCACCGGCTGGAACCGCCGCTCGAGCGCCGCGTCCTTCTCGATGTGCTTGCGGTACTCGTCGAGCGTCGTCGCGCCGATGCACCGCAGCTCGCCGCGCGCGAGCATCGGCTTCAGCAGGTTGGCGGCGTCCATGGCGCCCTCGCTCGCCCCGGCCCCGACGATCGTGTGCAGCTCGTCGATGAACAGGATGATCTGGCCCTCGGCGTCCTGGACCTCCTTGAGCACGGCCTTCAGCCGCTCCTCGAACTCGCCGCGGTACTTGGAGCCGGCGATCAGGGCGCCGACGTCGAGCGCGATCAGGCGCCGGTCGCGCAGCGACTCTGGGACGTCGCCGTCGACGATCCGCTTCGCGAGGCCCTCGACGATCGCGGTCTTGCCGACGCCGGGCTCGCCGATCAGCACCGGGTTGTTCTTGGTCCGGCGGGAGAGCACCTGGATCACCCGGCGGATCTCCTCGTCGCGGCCGATCACCGGGTCGAGCTTGTTGGCGCGCGCGTCGGCGGTGAGGTCGCGGCCGAACTTCTCGAGCGCCTCGGCCATCTCCTCGGCGTTCGGCGACGTGACCTTGCTCGAGCCCTGGGTCTCGTCCACAGCCTTCGCCAGCGACTCGCGGTCGGGGAGGACGTCCGCGACGCCGCTCGACTTGTCGGCGAGCGCGAGCAGCAGGTGGCCGACCGAGATGTACTCGTCGCCGCGGGCCGCCATCTCCTTCTCCGCGCGTTGCAGGACGCTCAGGAAGCCCTGCGCGGGCCGCACGTCCGGCTCGTCGGCGGCGGTCGGCAGCTCGGCGACCGCGGCGCGGGCCCGGTCGGTGATCGCGGCGACGTCGGCCGACAGCTTGCGAAGCGCCGCGGGCGCGAAGCCATCCTCCTGCTCGAGCAGCGCTAGCAGCAGGTGCGCGGGCGTCACCTCGGTGTTGTGAAACCGCGCCGCCAGCTGCTGCGCGGCGGCGACGGCCTCCTGGGACTTGATCGTGAATCTATCTGCCTGCATGGGCACCAAACCTTACGTAGCTAAGTCTCGGTTGTCAAGAAAATCTAAGTCGATTCGATATAGATTCTAGCGTGTGAGCCTCGCTGCCAGCCAGGCGCCGGCCAGCGCGGCGCCGGCGGCGGCCGGTAGCCCTCGAAGCCCGGCGGTGCGGGTCGCGGAGTCGCGAAGCGCGAGGGCGAAGGTGAGCGCGTCCGCGGCGTCGACCGCGGCCACCGTCGCGCTCGCCCGACCGAGCGCCCGCCGGTCCTCGAGCGTCGCGAGCTGCCACGCGCCGAGCGCGAGATCGCGGGTCCCCGCGATTCGCCCGAGCGCCAGCGCCGTCGAGTCGAGGCGGTCGAACCCCAGCGCCCGGGCGCTGAGCGCGGGTGCGATCCAGAGCCCGGCGCCGATCGCGATCCGTCCGCCGGCGAGTCCGAGCGCCAGCAGACGCTCGGGCGCCGTGACCGTCGCGCGATCTCGATCCTGGTCCGTCACGGGTCGCTGACCCTATCGCCGGCGAGATCGTCCATTGTTGTCGCGATGCGGTTCCTGATCGCCCTGATCGCCGGTGTCGGCGCGATGGCGTCGGTAGCGATCGCGCTCGCGTCAGGCCACGCCGGGCGAGAGCTCGAGGCCGCGGCGATCGCGGCCGTCCGTGACGTCCGCCTCGACCCGCCGCTCCCGCCGCGCGATCGAGCCCGGCCCACACACGAACCGCGCAAGGTGCCGAGTGCCGCGGGGCTGCGCGGGGCCGAGAAGTACGCCACGGCGCGCACCGGGGCGGTCTCGTTCGCGACCGTCAACACGGAAGGCAAGCTGCGCGGGCAGCACGAGAATCGCCGTTACGCCGCGGCGAGCGTCGTCAAGGCCCTCCTGCTGGCGGCCGAGACGCGGCGGCTCAAGCACGAGGGCGAGCCACTCGATTCGCAGACCGACTCCCTGCTGCGTGCGATGATCACCGCCTCGGACAACGGAGCCGCGGACTCGATCTACGCGCGTGTGGCCGACCCCGGACTCCTGGCGGCCGCCGAGCGCGCCGGCATGACCCGCTTCACGATCGCCGGCCATTGGGGCAACGCCCAGATCACCGCGGCCGACATGGCCCGCTTTTACGGCGACCTCGACCGGCAGTTCCCGCGCCGCTTCCGCGAGTACGCGAAGGGCCTGCTCGGCTCGGTGATCGAGTCGCAGAGCTGGGGGATCCCGGAGGTCGCGGGTCATCGCTGGGCCATTCGCTTCAAGGGCGGCTGGCTGCCCGACCACGCCCTCGTCCATCAGGCGGCCGAGCTCCGCGAGCGCGACGGCAGCCGGGTGCTGTCGATCGTCGTGCTGACCGACGACCAGCCCTCGCACGAGGCCGGGGTCGAGATCGTCCGCGGCGTCGCGGCGCGACTGCTCAGCCGGGACGGCCGCCCCTAGGCGGCCGGTCGATCGGGATCGAGTACGCCCCGTAGGGCACGATCTCGGTGCGCAGCGTGGCCCGGACCCGCTCGAGCTCGGCGCTCATCTGGGCTTCGAGCTCGGCGGCGCGCTCGCGCATCCGGCCCAGCTCGGCCCTGGCCCGCTCGAGCTCCCGCTCGAGGTTCATCACCGTCTCGACGCCGGCCAGGTTGAGCCCTTCCTCGGCGGTCATCCGCTGGATCCGCCGCAGCCGCTCGACGTCCTCGTAGGAATAGAGGCGCGTGTTCTTCGGTGAGCGCTTCGGCCTGATCAGGCCGCGGGCCTCGTACATGCGCAGGGTCTGCGGGTGCATCTCGGCGAGGTCCGCGGCGACCGAGATCATGAACACGCCACGGCGGCGATCGACCCCCTGGGCCTCGTCATCGCGCCTCTCGCTGCGAGCGGCCATCTCTAGCCGGCCACCTTGGCGGATCGCGCGGACGCATCGCGCAGCAGCCGCTCGCGGGGATTGTGGTCGTTGATCGTCTCGGCGAACGCCTCCAGCGCGCGCCGCTGGTCCTGGTTGAGGTCCCGCGGCATCTCGACCTCGATTCGGTACAGGATGTCGGCGCGGCTCTGGCCGCCGGGCTTCGGCGGACCCTCGCCGCGCAGCCGCTGCACGGTCCCGTGCTTGGTCCCGGGCGGAATCCTGATCCGCTTCGTCCCGTTCAGGGTCGGCACCTCGATCGTCGCCCCCTGGATCGCCTCGGTGACCGTGATCGGGACCGTCACCTCGAGGTTGCCGTCGTCGCGCTGGCCGAAGACCGGCGAGGTCTGCACGCGGGTCACGACGTAGAGGTCTCCGGGCGGCGCGCCTCGGGCGCCGTCCTCGCCCTTGCCGCGCACCCGGATCCGCGTCCCGTCGCGAACGCCGGCCGGGATCCGGACCCGGTAGCGCTTGCGCTGCATCGTCAGCCCGGAACCGCTGCAGGTCGGGCATGGGTCCTCGATCACCTGGCCGGCGCCGCCGCATTGCGGACACGGCTGGCTGATCGAGAAAAAGCCCTGGCTCTCGCTGTCGATCCCGCGCCCGTTGCAGCGCGGGCAGGTGACCGGCATCGTCCCCGGCTTCGCGCCGGTGCCGCCGCAGTTCTTGCAGGTCGACTGCTTCGGCACCGTGACGGTTACCTCGGTCCCCTCCATCGCCTCGCGGAAACCGATCGAGACCTCGGTCTCGAGGTCGCGGCCCCGCGCCGGCGGCTGCGGTCCAGGACCGCCGCCGCGCCGGAACAGGGTCGAGAAGATGTCGCCGATGTCGGCCGGGAAGCCGCCCGGCCCGCCCGGCCCGCCGCCGAAGCCGGCGAAGCGCCCGCCGGCGTCGTACTCGGCCCGCTTGTCGGGGTCCGAGAGCGTGTCGTAGGCGCCCTGGACCTCCTTGAAGCGCTCCTCGGCCCGCGGGTTGTCCGGGTTGCGGTCGGGATGGTTCTCGCGCGCCAGCTTGCGGTAGGCCTTCTTGAGCTCCTCGTCGGAGGCCCCGCGCCCGACTCCGAGCACCTCATAGGGATCGCGCGCCATCGGTTACCTCACTCCCCGACGATCACCCGCGCCGGCCGCAGCACGGTCCCGTCGCAGCGGTAGCCGCGATCGAGGGTCTCGACCACCGTTCCGGACCTGCCCCCCTCCGGGCGGGTTGAGACCACCTCGCTGAACGAGGGGTCGAACGGCTCCCCGGTCGGGTCGTAGGCCTCGACCCCGGCGCGGCCGAGGGTCGAGATCAGCTCCGCGTGGACGATCGCCAGGCCCCGGCCGACGTCCGAGTCGGGATCGGTCGCGCCGAGCGCCCGCTCGAGGCTGTCGATCGAGGGAACGATCTCGCGCGCCAACGACAGCTTCCCGCGCCGCTCGGCATCCGCTGCCTCCCGCATCGTGCGCTTGCGGTAGTTCTCGAAGTCGGCCTTCGCCCGCTGCGCGAGGTCGAGGTACTCGTCCCGCTCACGCTTGACCTCGAGTAGGGCGTCGAGGTCATCGCTGACATCACTGCCCGTCGGCTGCTCCGCTTCGCGTCCGCTGCCGACGGGGTCGGCCTCAGGTCGAGTCTCCTCGGTGGGCTCAGGCTCGGTCGTCATCGACGACCTCCGCGTCGACCACCTCGTCCTCGGCGGCCCCGCCGGCTCCGTTGGTCGCGCCACCCTCGGCGGCCTGCTGCTCGGCCGCCGCCGCGTAGATCTTCTCGGAGACCTTGTGGAAGGCGCTCTGCAGCGCCTCGGTCTTCGCCGTGATCTCCGCGGGGTCGTCGGACTCGAGCGAGTCGCGGACGGCCTGGATCGCGCTCTCGATCTCCTGCTTCGCCGCGTCGTCGAGCTGGTCGGCCATCTCGGCGACCTGCTTCTCGGCGGTGTAGGCCGCGTTCTCGCCGATGTTGCGCGCCTCGGCCAGCTCACGCTGCTTGCGGTCCTCGTCGGCGTGGGATTCGGCGTCCTTGATCATCTGCTCGACCTCGGACTCCGCGAGCCCGGAGCCGCCCTTGATCTCGATCGTCTGCTCCTTGCCGGTCCCGAGGTCCTTGGCGGAGACGCTCAGGATGCCGTTCGCGTCGATGTCGAAGGCGACCTCGATCTGCGGCATGCCGCGCGGCGCCGGCGGGATCCCGGTGAGCTGGAACTTGCCGAGCGACTTGTTGCCGCCCGCCATCTCGCGCTCGCCCTGCAGCACGTGGACCTCGACCGACGGCTGGTTGTCGTCGGCCGTCGAGAAGATCTCCGACTTCTTCGTCGGGATCGTGGTGTTGCGCTCGATCAGCTTCGTCATCACGCCGCCCTTGGTCTCGATCCCGAGGGTCAGCGGGGTGACGTCGAGCAGCAGCACGTCGGTGACGTCGCCGGCCAGCACCCCGGCCTGGATCGCGGCACCGATCGCCACGACCTCGTCGGGGTTGACGCCCTGGTGGGGGTCCTTGCCGGTCAGCTCCTTGACCTTCTCCTGGACCGCGGGCATCCGGGTCATGCCGCCGACCAGGATCACGTGGTCGACGTCCGGCTTGCCCGCGTCGCCGAGCGCCTGCTTGACCGGTCCGACCACGCGGTCGAGCAGGTCGGAGGTGAGCTCGTTGAGCTTCGCCCGGCTGAGCTTGACCTCGAGGTGCTTGGGCTCGTTGTTGATCGCGGTGATGAACGGCACCGAGATCTGCGTTTCCTGGGTGGTCGAGAGCTCGATCTTCGCCTTCTCGGCCGCCTCGTAGAGGCGCTGCAGGGCGCGCTTGTCGTTGGAGATGTCGACGCCCTGGTCGCGCTTGAACTCGGCCAGCAGCCAATCGACGATCGCCTTGTCCCAGTTGTCGCCGCCCAGGTGGTTGTCACCGGCGGTCGACTTGACCTCGAAGACGCCGTCGCCGATCTCGAGGGTCGAGACGTCGAAGGTCCCGCCGCCGAGGTCGAAGACGAGGATCGTCTGATCGGACTCCTCCTTGTCGAGGCCGTAGGCGAGCGCCGCCGCGGTGGGCTCGTTGATGATGCGCGGGACCTCGAGCCCGGCGATCTTGCCGGCGTCCTTGGTCGCCTGGCGCTGGTCGTCGTTGAAGTAGGCGGGGACCGTGATCACAGCGCCGGTGACCGGCTCGCCGAGCTTCGCCTCGGCGTCGGTCTTCAGCTTCTGCAGGATCATGGCGGCGATCTCCGGCGGCGAGTTCTGCTTGCCGTCGACGTTCACCCGGACGTCGCCGTTCGGACCGGCGACGACCTCGTAGGGGACCATCGCCTCCTCCTCCTTGACCTCGGCCTCCTTGCGGCCCATGAAGCGCTTGATCGAGAAGATCGTCCGCTCCGGGTTCATCACGGCCTGGCGCTTGGCGACCGTGCCGACCAGGCGCTCCCCGCTGTCGTTGAAGGCGACCACCGACGGTGTGGTGCGCCCGCCCTCGGCGTTCTCGACGATCTCCGGCTCGCCGCCGATCATCGCGGCCATCGCGGAGTTCGTCGTCCCGAGGTCGATTCCAATGGTCTTGGCCATTCCGATTACTCCTTAAGTTCTGTTCGGCAAAAAATCTAAGCCCAAGGCTAGCAAGTCTATGCCCAGTCGCTCAGGCCCCACCGCGCACGCCCGGAGCCGAAGGCGAGGACGTGGCGCGAGTTATTCATGAGCCGCCGGAGCTCCCCGGCCTGCGCGGTGGACCTTGGGCCTGTTGGCGGACCTTGTTGCCTACTGGCAGGGTGCGGGGTCCGGCGCGTCGGTCTCGTCGGTGTTGACGACCGGGCCCTTGTCGATCTGGCCGGCGTAGGCCGCGACGAACTGCGCGACGTCCTGCGCCTCCTCCTCCTCGAGGATCCCGCGCGGCATCCGGCCCTCGAGCCCGCAGACGACGGCCTGCAGCACCCGGGTCGCGTTGCCCTCGTAAAGCTCGGCCGTGTTGGTGCCGCTGGGGACGAGCAGGTCGTCGAGGTTCGGGCCGACCACTCCGTCGGTCGCGGCGGCGGCGAGGGTGTGGCAGGTGCCGCAGTTGTTCGCGAACAGCTCCTGGGCGTCGCGGTCCTGCGAGGCGACCTGGACCGTGCCGGCGTCCGACTCGCCCTCCTTGCCGAGCGCGACCCAAGGGATCACGATCACGCAGAGGACGGCGAACAGGCCGAAAAGGACGAACGGGCGCTTGCTCATCGGTTGGGAAACCTACCTGCTGGGCGCACCGTTGCGCCGGTACCACGGGCACATCCGCCGCAGCTCGCACTCGCCGCAGCGCGGCTTGGGCCGGCAGACCCGGCGGCCGTGGGTGATCAGGTTGACGTGGAGCTCGTAGGCGTCCTCGGGATCGGTGATCGCCAGCATCTCGTCGTGGGCGCGCTCGAAGGAGGCGCGCTCTTCAAACAGCCCGAGGCGCCCGCCGACCCGGTAGACGTGGGTGTCGACCGGGATCTCCGGCCGGCCCAGCGCGAAGATCATCACGCAGGCGGCGGTCTTGCGCCCGACCCCGGGCAGCTCGACCAGGAAGCCGATCGCCTCGTCGCGGTCCGCGGCGGCGATCCAATCGAGGGTCGGCTCGTCGTTTTCGACCGGCAGCTCGCGCAGGACCTGCTGAATGCGCGGCGCCTTCGAGGGGGCGAGCCCGCCTGGGCGGATGGCCTCCTCCACGACCTCGACGTCGGCGTCACGGACCTCGACCCAGGTCGGCAGCGCGGCCCGCAGGCGCTCGTAGGCGACGTCGCGATTGCGGTCGTTGGTGTTCTGGGAGAGGATCGTCCGCACCAGCTCGGCGATCGGGTGGCCGTGAGGATGGTTGACCGGCCGGCCGTAGATCTCGCGTAGGCGGTCGCGGATCGCGCGGACGCGGGCCCGGGTGGGCCGCCGCCACGTTCCCGTCGTCGTCGCCATGCCGCGGAGGATATTTTCTGCGCGGATGGGAGCGATCGAGGAACGCGTGGTCGACGTCGAGGGTGTGCGCTGCTTCTACCGCGAGGTGGCCGGCGAGGGCCCGCCGACGATCTTCGTGCACGGCAACCCCTCGCACTCCGAGGACTGGGTCCCGTTCCTGGAGCGGCTCGACGGGCCGGCGCTAGCGCCCGACCTGCCCGGCTGGGGGTTCTCGGAGAACCCTCGCGATTTCGATTACTCGATGCACGGGTTGGCGCGGTTCGTTGAGAGGTTCTGCGACCGGCTCGGCGTCACCGACTTCCAGCTCGTCGTGCACGACTGGGGTGCCGTCGGCCTGATCGCCGCCCAGAACCGCCCGGCCCGCGTGCGCGGGCTCGTGGTGATGAACGCGGTGCCGTTGCTGCCCGGATATCGATGGCACTGGATCGCGCGGTACTTCTGGCGTGTGCCTCTGCTCGGCGAGCTCGCCAACCGGACGACGACGAAGGCCGGGCTCCGGCTGCTCTCGCACCAGGCCTCCGCGACGCCGGGCGGCATGCCGGACGAGTTCGTCGACGCCGTCTGGGCCGGCCGCAAGCCGGGCGCGTGGCCGGAGATGCTCGAGCTGTACCGCAGCGCGGATCCGGACCGCCTGGCCGCCGCCGGCGAGAACCTGGGCAGCCTGGCTTGCCCGGCGCTGGTCCTATGGGGCGCTGACGACCTCTACCTACCGGTGCGGTTCGCGCAGGCGTACGCGGACGTGCTGCCGAACGCGAAGCTCGTTGCTCTGGACGGCGCCGCTCACTTCCCGTGGCTCGACCGGCCGGAGGTGATCGACGAGGTGGTCGCTTTCCTCGGCTCAGCCGCGCCGAGGCCTTCGTAACAGTCCCTTTACAATCTCCGCGCGGTGCGCGCGGTTGTCTCGAGGATCAACGGAATGCTGCCTCAGGGCATCCTCGACGCCGGCTGCCAGTTTTTCTTCTTCTTCCTCGCCTATCAGGGCTACCAGGTCGTCCGCGGCCTCGTCGACTCGGGCTCGCTCAGCCCCTACATCAACGCCCGTAACGTGGTGGACCTCGAGCAGTCGATGGGCGCCTTCTTCGAGCCCGGCTTTCAGCAGACGCTGATCCAGCACACCCCGTGGCTGATCGACTTCGCGAACTTCATGTACCTGAACTCGCACTTCGTGATCACGACCGGGTTCCTCGCCTGGCTCTACCTGTTCCGCAACGAGCACTTCTATTTCGTGCGCAACATGTTCCTGGTCGCGATGGGCCTCGCCCTGGTCGGCTATGCGCTCTACCCGACCGCCCCGCCCCGCTTCTTCCCGAGCATGGGGTTCACCGACACGATCGCGGCCTTCACCGGGGTGGCCCAGGATTCGAAGACGGCGAGCCTGCTGCTCAACCAGTACGCGGCCGTGCCCAGCATGCACATCGCCTTCTCGCTGATGGTCGCGGTGCCGGCGGCGACGCTGGCGCGGCGGAAATCCTCGCGCGTGCTGTGGTCCATGTATCCCGCGATGGTCTTCTTCGTGATCATCGCGACCGGCAACCACTACTGGTTCGACGCCGTCGCCGGGGCAGCGGTCGCCGGGCTCGCCGCGTTCGCCGCCCTGCAGCTCGCGCGCTTGCGCCCGCGGGCCTGGGCGTGGTCCCCCCGCGCCGCCGCCCAAGAGGCGTGACGCAGTAGCGTCCGCCCATCGAGCGCGGACGGGAACAACCCAGGACGGCGGCCGAATGGCGCGGCTACGCGCGCAACCGGCTGATCGAGTCGCGGCTGACGCCGAACGCGATCTCGCTGACCGGGTTGGTGCTCCACGTCCCGGCCGTGATCCTGATCCTCAGCGGGGACCTGTTCTTCGCCGGGCTCGCGTTCGTCTTCGGGTCGATCATGGACACGCTCGACGGGCGCTACTCGCGGATGTC
Organism: uncultured Solirubrobacterales bacterium; assembly: GCA_963767285.1. Taxonomy (GTDB): domain Bacteria; phylum Actinomycetota; class Thermoleophilia; order Solirubrobacterales; family 70-9; genus WHSW01. The sequence goes on from CAVYDJ010000001.1 coordinate 46,860, forward strand.
GGGCAAGGGGACGATGTTCGGCGCGTTCCTCGACTCGACCCTGGACCGGATCGAGGAGGGGGTCGTCCTGACCGCGATCGCCTACTACTTCGCCGATGCCGGGGATGCCGTGCCCGCGGCCGCCTGCGTGTTCGTCGTCCTGGGCTCCCTGATGGTGTCCTACACCCGCGCCCGGGCCGAGGCGCTCGGCGTCGAATGCAAAGTGGGAATTGCTACCCGGCCGGTCCGCGTGGTGCTACTTTCAATCGGCCTCGTGTTCGGAGGGGGCGACCTGATCTCAGATGTCGACCTTCTCCCCGCCGCGATCTACGCGATGGCCGCGCTGACCGCGTTCACGGTCGGCCAGCGGGTCTGGCACGTGCGTGGCGAGCTGAAGTCGCTCGAGGCCGGCGAGACCGAGAATGTGTAACCAAACCGTCAATCACGGGTAGTACGCCCCTCACCCGCCCCGAGAGAGGATCCTCCTTTTCCATGAGTGAAACCAACGGCCACCACAACGGCGCCGCCGCCAACGGGCGCCGTTCCGACGACGGCAAGGTCCGCGTCGCGATCGTCGGCGTCGGCAACTGCGCCAACAGCTTCATCCAGGGCGTCCAGTACTACAAGGACGCCGACGTCAACGAGTCCGTCCCCGGGCTCATGCACGTCGATCTGGGCGGTTACCACGTCCGCGACATCGAGTTCGTCGCCGCCTTCGACATCGACTCCGAGAAGGTCGGCAAGGACCTCTCCGAGGCGATCTGGTCGGGACAGAACGACACGATCAAGTTCGCCGACGTCCCCGAGATGGGGATCAAGGTCGAGCGCGGGATGACCCACGACGGTCTCGGCAAGTACCTGAAGCAGAAGATCACCAAGGCCCCGGGGGAGACCGCCGACATCGTCGGCATCCTCAAGGAGACGAAGGCCGACGTGCTGGTCTGCTACCTGCCCGTCGGCTCCGAGCAGGCGACCAAGTGGTACGTCGAGCAGGCGCTGAAGGCCGGCGTCGGGTTCGTCAACTGCCTGCCGGTGTTCATCGCCCGCGAGGACTACTGGGACAAGCGCTTCACCGAGGCCGGGCTGCCGATCATCGGCGACGACATCAAGTCCCAGGTCGGCGCGACGATCGTCCACCGCCAGCTCGCCCGCCTCTTCCACGAGCGCGGCGTCGAGCTGCAGCACACCTCGCAGCTCAACGTCGGCGGCAACATGGACTTCTTCAACATGCTCGAGCGCGAGCGCCTCGACTCGAAGAAGATCTCGAAGACCAACGCCGTCACCTCCGTGATGGGCACCGAGCTGCCCGAGCGTGACGTCCACGTCGGCCCCTCGGACTACGTACCGTGGCTCACCGACCGCAAGTGGGCGCACATCCGCCTCGAGGGCAAGTCGTTCGGCGACGTCCCGCTGACGGTCGAGCTGAAGCTCGAGGTCTGGGACTCCCCGAACTCGGCCGGCGTCGTGATCGACGCCGTGCGGCTGATCAAACTGGCGTTGGACAACGGCATCGCCGGCCAGCTCGACGGCCCCTCCAGCTACCTGATGAAGTCCCCGCACAGCCAGCGCCCCGACGACGAGGCGCGGATTCAGACCGAGGAGTTCATCGCCAAGTACGCCCGCACCGGGGACGCCGCTGAGCGCGCCAAGGCGGTTGCCGAGGAGATCAAGACCGAGGCGTAGGTTCCGGTTGGCGCTCTCAGGCGCCTCCGACATCTGAACCGATCGGGCGCCGCTCGCGTTAGTAGACGCACCTACAACCCTCCCCGCAGGGGGAGAGAAGGAGCGTCATGAAGCTCAACGGGATTCGTCCGAGCGCCTCGATGGTCGTCGCCATCGTCGCCTTGGTGGCGGCGGTCGGGGGGACCGCGTACGCGGCTACGAAGTTCGACTCGTCGGACATCGTCAACCGCTCGCTGCAGGGCAAGGACATCGCCAATGACACCCTTGGCGGCAAGCAGGTCAACGAGTCGAAGCTCGCCGCCGTGCCCTCGGCCACCGACGCCAGCACCCTCAGCGGTGAGACCCCGGCCGATCAGAAGACGCGCTGGCTGCTACTCAACGAACAGGGGCAGATCGAGGATCAGTCCGGCGGCTTCACCGTGATCGACGCCTACCAGACGAATGCCAACGTCTACATCGATTCCGGCGCGACACTGGTCGGAAAAGGCCTGACCGCATCGATCGCGATCCAGAACCAAGTCGATGTCGACGGCGCGGATGGCGACGCGGAGCCCAATTTCGCCGGTGAGGTCAGCGTCGCCCGTTGCCAGGTCCCCGGCGTCGTCGAATGTGCGCCTCCGGCATCGAAGACGGTCAACGCGCTCGTCGTCAGCCCTCGCAACAGCGACGGCACCGTGACCACGGCCGCCGCCCGCAAGCGCGTCTACGTGCTCGTCACCGAGTAAGCCGTTCCGGTAGATGGTCGGGGCCGCCGCATTCCGACGCGGTGGCCCGGCTGTCAACGGGGCGCCGGCTCGCTGACCCGGGTCGCGAGCTCGGTTCGGGATGAGACCTCGAGCTTGCGGAACACCCGGGCCAGGTGCCCCTCGACCGTGCGCACGCTGAGGAACAGCGCATCGGCGATCTCGCGGTTGCGCTTTCCGGCCGCGACCAGCTCGGCGATCTCGCGCTCGCGGCCGCTGAGACCGTCGAGCCCGTCGCGGTCGACCTGCCGCTCGCCACGGGCGACCCGGACCCCGAGCCGGCGCAGCTCGCCGGCCGCCTGGTCGGCGTAGTGACCGGCGCCGAGGGCGCTGAACTCGTCGCGGACGCTCTCGAGCTTTGCTCGCCCACCGCTCTCGTCGCCCGCCTCCGCCTGGGCTCGCGCGGCGAGTGCGCGGCCGCGGGCCCCGTCGATCGCCAGCCCGGCCCGATCGGCGGCCTCGGCGGCGAGCTCGGCGTGCTCGCGAGCGGTGTCCGGCTCACCGCGGGCGAGCTCGAGCGTCGCGCGGGCGCGCATCGAATCGGCGATCCGCCCGTCGATCCCGAGGCCGTCCGCGGACTCGGCGGCGCAGTTCACGTACTCCGCGGCCATGTCGAGATCCCCGAGGTCGATCTCGGCTCGGGCCAGGAGCTCGAAGCCGCGAGCGCGGAAGCCACGCTCGACCAGCGGCAGCCCCTCGCCGCCGGCGTGGTCGAGCAGCCCGGCGCGAGCGGCGGCGGGGTCGCCGCCCGCCAGCCACGTCTCGGCCAGATAGCAGGCGGCGGTCGCCGACATCGGATCGTCGCCAGCGCCCTCGAGCGCCAGCTCGCCGAGGCGCAGGGCGGCCGGGAGGTCGCCGGTGATCATGGTGGCCCAGCTCTGCAGCGACCGCGCCCAGACCAGGAAGACCGGGTTGCGGGTCAGGATCGACGCCTCGACCGCGGCCTCGATCCGGGGGAAGGCGTCCTCGAGTCGCCCCTGGTTGATCTGGGCCAGCGCCTGCGTCGTGCGCATCAGCGTCGGCAGATGCCCCTGGCCGACCGCCAGCGCGGCCTCGATCGTCCGCTCCAGAAGCGCGGTGGCGGCGTCGAACCGCTCCATCATGACGGCGCCGAGCGCCGTCCATGTATGCGCGTTCAGGTGGGCTGCCAGCTCGGGTTCCGACAGCGCCGCGATCAGTTCCAGGCCCCGGTCGAGCTCGGCTCGGGCCCCATCGAGGTCGTCGCGCATGTAGAGCGCGGCCGAGTGGAGCCCCGTAGCCGCCGCGGTCATCGCGGCGTCATCGCGGCGCTCGGCATCGTCGAGCGCGGCCCGTACCCAGCGCTCGAACCCGGGCTGGTCGCCGGCGAAGAATGAATCGGCGGCGAGCTCGAGCTTCAGCGTCGTCGCCTCCGGCGAGCCCTGATCGGGGAGCGCCTCGAGCGCGCCCTCGAGCTCGCGGTGCGCCTCGCCGTGGCGGCCGACGAGCTGCTTGACCTTGGCCGTCGAGGCGATCACCCGGCCTCGCAGGACAGGGTCGTCGGCCGGCATCAGGCTGAGGACCTCGTCGAGGTCGCGGAGGCTGTCGTCGTAGCGGCCGCAGGCCGCGAGCGCCCGGGCGCGCGGGATGAGCAGGCCGAGGCGGCGCCCGGGATCCCCGTCGGGAACGAGTCGCAGCGCGGCCTCGAACCAGTGTGCCGCCGCCGACGGCGCCCGCGCCGACGCGCCCTTGCCGGCCTCGGTCAGCACCTCGATCGCCGCCTCGTCACCGGGCGACGCGGAGAGCTCGACGTGGTGGGCGCGGGCGGACGGGGCGGCCCCTCGCTCGCGGAGGGCTGCCGCCACCCGCTCGTGGGCGCCGAGCTGCCAGCCCGCCGGCGCCGACGCGTAGACGGCCTGGCGCACGATCGGGTGGCGGAAGCGAAACCGCCGCGGCGTGTCGGTGCCCCGCACCAGGTCGCCGGCGAGCAACTCGTCCAGCGCCCCCAGCGCGGCATCTGAGTCCAGGCCGGCGGCCCGCCCCGCGAGCCCCGGGTCGAAGCCCTCGCCGACGATCGCCGCGCCGCGCAGCATCAGGCTCGCCTGCTCGCCCAGGCGGCCGAGCTCGTGGTCGATCGCGGCGGTGACCTCGATCGGGACGTCGGGGCGCGCTCCCCCGGCGTCGGCGGCGGGCTCGAACTCGCCGGTCGCCTCCCATTCGCGGGCGAGCTGCTCGACGTAGAATGGGTTGCCGCCGCTGAGCCGCAGGATCTCGGCGCTCGCCGCGTCGTCGGCAAGCGCTTCGATCAGGCCCCGCGCCTCGTCGTCCGTGAGCGGCTCGAGCTGGAACCGGTCGATTGCGATCAACTCGGTGCGGATTCGCTCGGGGACCTGCGCGGGGCGGAGGCCGACCGCGAGCATCACCGGGGCCCGGGCCGGGTGGCGGATCAGGTGCGAGACGAGCTCCACGGACGCGGAGTCGGCCCAGTGCAGGTCGTCGAGCACCAGCAGCATCGGCCGCTTCTCGGCCAGGCTCTCCAGCAGCGCCCGGACGGCGGTGTGGGAGCGGTAACGCTCCTCCTGGACGGCGGCGGGGCCGCCCTCGGCGAGCTCGGCGAGCGAGGGGAAGATGCGGGCGAGCTCGTTGCGCCCCTCGGCGTCGGCGGGCTTGATCAGGCGCGGGTTGACCGAGGCCAGGTAGTCGTCGAGCGCGTCGAGGAAGGGCGCGAACGGCACCTCGGTCTCGCCCTCGCTGGCGCGGCCCTCGAGCACGAGGAAATGACGCTCGTCGGCGAGGCGGGCGAGCTCGGCCAGGAGGCGGGTCTTGCCGATCCCGGGCTCGCCCTCGACGCTGACCACAGTGCCCGACTGCAGGCCTTCGACAACCCCCAACATCCGCTCCAGCTCCGCCTCACGCCCGACGATCCGTGTCATCCGAGCTCCCTCCGTGCCCGACGTCAAATCAGGTGTTTCCACCTATACCGCTTCCGGCGGCCAAATGCGAGCGTTGGGGCATGCAATTCGTGCTCAGCCACCGCCACGCGCCCAAGGACTGCGGCGTCGCGTTCGCGGCCTGGCGGGGTTTCGAGAGCCCGCTCAGGCATCATTCGGCGCTCGCCAGCTGCCCGAGCGACGCCGTCGACGACAGCGAGCACCTGCTCATCTGGACCGTCGAGGCGGCGAGCCCCGAGCAGGCGCTCGCCCTCCTGCCGCCGTGGCTCGCCGAGCGCGCCGAGGTGCGCCGGGTTGGAGAGGTGGCGATCCCATGAGAGGATCGGCACCGTGAACAAGCCGCTCAGCCTCGTCCTCGTCTGCATCGGGCTCCTGGTTTGCGCATCGAGCGCCCCCGCGGCGACGATCGTGGTGAATACGGACACGGACCCGAATCCCGCGCTCAACAACGATGGGCTCTGCACGCTCCGCGAGGCGATCGTGGCCTCCAACACCGACACGCCTTCGGGCGCGACGGTCGGCGAGTGTGCCACCGGCTCGGGCGCGGACACGATCGACTTCGACGACGCGATCTTCGTCGGCCCTACTTCCCCTTCCCCCAGCACGATCGACCTCAGCGTCTCGTCCGACCTGCCGCCGATGACGCAGCCGGTGACGGTCGACGGCGAGAACTGCGGCAGCCCGGCGCCGTGCGTGGGGATCGACGCCAACAACTCCTCGGGCCTGAGCGTCACCGCCGCGAACAGCGCGGTCAACGGCGTTGCCGTGTTCGACGCGGACGGCCCGTTCAGCGTCGCGATCCGCGGCGATGGCGACAACTTCGTCATCCGCAACACCTGGCTGGGGATGAGCCTCAACCAAACGGCGGCGTCGAACACGGCCGGGATCCTCATCTCGGGGGACAACAACACGATCGGCGGCACCGGGGTCAACGACCGCAACGTGATCGCCGCGACCCAGACCGCTGCGGTGCGGATCGTCGGCTCCGCCAACACCACGGTCCAGGGCAACTACATGGGCACGAAGGCGAACGGCTTCACGATTGCTGGTGTGGGCAACTTCAACGGCGTGCAGGTGGTCGGCGACACCGCGATCCCGGTGCCCGCCCCGGTCGGCACGGTGATCGGCGGCCCCGAGGCAGGCGTTCCCGGCGCCTGCGAGGCCCCGTGCAACGTGATCGCGAACAACGTGTCCAGTGACATCACACTCGCGTCCAGCGGCGGCACCGCGATCCCGGCCGGCCAGACGACGATCGAAGGCAACTTCGTCGGCATCAGCGCCACCGGCACGGACCTCGGCACGGGCGGGATCGAGGTCGGCAACGCCGACGACGTCACCGTCGGCGGCGACGCCTCGCGGCGTAACTACGTGACGACCGAGATCCACGCGGACACCGGGGCGACCGGCTTCGACGCGGTCGCCAACTTCGTCGGCCTCAACCCTGCGGGCACGGCTCGGTTCGACGACAGCGCCACGATCCGGATCGGGACACAGGGCAGCCCGATCACGGGCGCCAGCGTGATCGGCAACCGGGTCGCTCGACTCAACAGCGGCGGCGCGGGCGCCGCGATCGACCTCGCGGCGGCGAGCTCCATCGTCCGGGGCAACGTGATCGGGATCGGGATCGGCGGCGAGAACGTCGGCGGCGGTACCACCGGGATCTTCGTCAACGGCGGCTCCGCCAACCAGATCGGCGGCAGCGACGTCGGCGAGGGAAACGTGATCGGCAATGCCGGGACCGCGGTCCTGGTCGGCGGCAGCGGATCGACGTATGCGGGCAACGTGATCGGGACCGACGCAACCGAGACGCAGGCACATCCGGTGACCCTCAACGGCATCCTCCTGAACGGCGGCAGCAGCAACGTCGTCGGTGGCACGACCGCCGCGAGTGAGAACGTGATCAACAACGTCCCCGACGACGCGATCAGGGTGAGCGGCAACAACAACGACTTCAACCGCATCCTTCGCAACCGGGGCACCGCCGCGGTTGGACACGAGTTCGTGGATCTGGGCGCCATCGGCCCGGGTAACGGTGGCGGCAACGGGCCGAACCAGGACATCGAGCGCCCGACCATCACCGCCGGCGCGACCAGCGAGCAGGTCAGCGGGACGGGTGCGCTTGCGGGCGCCACTGTGCGCGTCTTCCGGACCGCCTCGACCACGCCCCCGGCGACCGGCCCCCGGGACGTGATCGCCTACGTAGGCCAGGCGACCGCCAACGGCTCAGGCGCCTGGACCCTCAACTGCCCCTCCGCCGGCTGCGAGGTCGGCCTTCCGGGCGCGGGCCAGGTGACCGCGAACCAGACCTCGACCACGGGCAACAGCTCCGAGATGGCGGCCCCGGAGCCCTACGCCGACCTCCCGCCCGACACTCAGATCGACTCGGGACCGGCGGGCGGGAGCACCACCGGCGATTCGACGCCGACGTTCGGCTTCTCCGCAAGCGAGCCCGGCGCAACCTTCACATGCAGTATCGACGGGGGCGCGTTTGCCGCCTGCGGCGGTCCCGGTGCCACCCATACCCCGGCGCCGCTCGGCGACGGTCTGCACAGCTTCAGCGTCAGGGCGAGCGACGGAGTCAACCCTCCGGACACCACGCCGGCCAGCCGCACCTTCACCGTCGACGCCACTCCGCCGCAGACGCAGGTCGAATCGGGCCCGGCGGCCGGAAGCACGACCGCTGACTCGACGCCCACGTTCGGCTTCTCGGCCAACGAAGGTGGATCCACCTTCCAATGCAAGGTCGATGGTGAGTCCTTTGCCGCCTGCAGCGGTCCCGGCGCCGGTCATACGCCGGCCGCGCTCGCCGACGGCCAGCACACGTTCGAGGTCCGCGCCACCGACTCGGTCGGCAACGTCGACGGCTCGCCGGCGACGCGCACCTTCACGGTCGACGCAACCGCACCAGAGACATCGCTCGACGCCGGCGGCCCGCCGGCCGGCGGGACGACCGCCGACTCGACCCCGAGCTTCGGCTTCTCGGCCAACGAGGGCGGATCGACCTTCGAGTGCCGGATCGACAACGACGCCTTCGGCGCCTGCAGCGGCCCCGGCTCCGAGCACACCGCCGGGGCGCTCGCCGACGGCCAGCACACGTTCGAGGTCCGCGCCACCGACGCGGTCGGCAACGCGGACGCCTCGCCCGCGAGCCGCGCGTTCACCGTCGACACCACCGCTCCGGACGCTCAGATCGACTCGGGCCCCGCGGCCGGATCGACGACCTCCGACTCGACTCCGAGTTTCGGGTTCTCGTCGAACGACGCCGGAGCTACGTTCGAATGCCGGGTCGACGGCGGCGACTTCCTCGCGTGCAGCGGCCCGGGCTCGGCGCACACTCCGGCCGCGCTCGGCAACGGCCAGCACACGTTCGAGGTCCGCGCCACCGACGCGGTCGGCAACGTCGACCAGACGCCGGTCGGCCGCACGTTCACGATCGACGCCGACCCGCCCGAGACGACGATCGACAAGACGCCGAAGCGCAAGTCGTTCAAGCGCAAGGCGAAGTTCGCGTTCTCGTCGGACGAGGCCGGCGCGAGCTTCGAGTGCAAGCTCGACAAGGGCCAGTTCGCCCGCTGCGACACGAGCGCCAAGTTCAAGGTCAAGCCCGGCAAGCACACGCTCGAGGTCCGGGCGACCGACGCCGTCGGCAACACGGACCAGACGCCGGCGATCGCGAAGTGGAAGGTGAAGAAGCGCAAGTAGCCGGCGATCCGGGCGCCGGCCGTATCCTGCGGCGGTGCCCGCAGGCGAGCGCCTCACGATCGCGCAGGTGACCCCGCATCCGTGGGGCGCGCGCCACGAGATCAACGAGTTCGTCGAGCGGGTTTCGGCAGAGCTCGCCGACCGCGGGCACCGGGTGGTGATCGCGGCGCCCTCGGACTCGCGCCGGGAGATCCGCGACTCGAAGCGGGCGATCGCCGAGGCGACGAAGCGGCCGGCGTCGCTGTTCGGCCGCGGGGGGCCGCGGGTGCTGGCACTCGGGACCGGGATCCCGCTCCCGCGCGGACCACGGCCGCGGTCCGCGCCGTTGCCGCTCGACGCCAGCCGGGCGCTCGAGGGCCTGTTCGAGGGGGTCGACTTCGACCTGGTCCACGTCCACGACCCGTTCGCGCCGAGCCTCACTTCGGCCGCCCTGCGTCACTCGCGCTCGCTGAACGTCGGCAGCTTCCACGAGCCGAACGAACGCACCCTCTCGACCCAGGTGGCAAGGCCGCTGGTGGAGGTCTTCCTCGGCCGGCTCGATGCGCGGACCACCAGCTGTGCCGTCACCGAGGAGCTCCTCGAGCGCTTCTTCCCCGGCCACTACGAGCGCCTCGAGCCCGGAGCGGATGCCGAGATCGACCCCTGGTGGCCGAGCGCGCGGAAGGACTCCGGCCCGCTCCGGGTCGCCTTCTGTCTCGACGAGGAGAAGGGCGCCCTGCGGCTATTCCTGCGCGCAATCCGGCGGCTGGACCTGGAGGGTGACTGGGAGGCCGCGGTGTGGACGGCGGACTCGACCGAGGTCCGGATCTCGCAGCGGCTCCGCGACCGGGTCCGCCTCGTGCGCCCGCGCGACTGCGCCGCCGAGGCGCTGATCGCGGGCGCCGACGTATTTGTGGCAGCCTCCGGCGGGCCGCGACCGGCCCCCCACCTGGTGCGCCAGGCGCTCGCCTCGAAGACCGTCCCGGTCTGCTCCCAGATCCCGATCTACACCGAGCTCACGCGCGACGGTGAGGCGGGCCTGCTGTTCCAGCCGGGGGACGCGATCACCCTTGCCGGCCAACTCGAGCGGCTGCTCGGCAGCGCCGGCCTGCGGCGCGAGCTGCTCGGCAAAGCGCGCGGGGCGGTCCGCGACTGGGGCGCCGTCGCTGACCAGGTGGAGAAGATCTACGCCCGCCTGGTCGCCCGGCGCCACGACCCGGCCGGCAGGCCGGAGGTCAGGCGCCGGATCTCGCGCCGCCGTCCGATCCACGTCGACCTGCACATGCACACCGACCACTCCTCCGACTGCGCGACGTCCGTCGAGACCCTGCTCGCATCGGCTCGCGACGCCGGCCTCGGGGCGATCGCGATCACCGACCACAACGAGATGTCGGGGGCGTTCGCGGCGGCCGAGGTCGCCGACGAGTTCGGCGTCAAGGTGATCCTCGCCGAGGAGGTCAAGACCGCCGAGCAGGGCGAGGTGATCGGGCTGTTTCTGAACGAGAAGATCGAGCGCGGGATGACGATGGCGGAGACGATCTCCGAGATCCGCCGTCAGGGCGGGCTCGTCTACGTCCCGCACCCCTTCGACAGGCTCCACTCGGTTCCCGACTACGAGCACCTGCTCGACATCGTCGAGGACATCGACATCCTCGAGGTCTTCAACCCCCGGGTCGCGTTGACCGCCTTCAACGAGGAGGCCGAGCGGTTCGCCGCCAAGTACCGGATCGTCCCCGGGGCGGGCTCCGACAGCCACGTGGCCCAGGGTCTCGGCAGCGTGATGATCCGGGTCCACGACTTCGACGGGCCGGAGGAGTTCCTGGAGGCGATGCGCGACGCCGACATCGTCCGCAAGAAGCGCAACCTCGTCTATGTGCAGGCGCTGAAGTGGCTCCAGACCGGGGGCGGGCGAGGCGGCAAACGGGCCGCTTCGCCGGCGGGCAAGGCCTGATGCAGACCGGCGACCCGGCAGGAGGGGGCCCAACGCCGTCAAAGAGACCTTCCGGCTCGGAAAGCGGGCCGGGAGGACCCTTGCCGACCACAGACGACGAGATCCAGGAGAAGTACCTCGAGCGGGCGATCCGCGAGCTCAACCAGCTCACGCACCGCCTCCAGGAGTGCTCGCACTGCCCGCGCGGCAATCTGATGCCCGTGCTCGGCTCCGGCCACCCGCAGGCCGACGTCATGCTGCTCAAGTTCGCCCCGACCGCGGCGGAGATCGAGGAGGGCGTCGCCTTCTACGGGCGCTCCGGCAACGCGCTGATGAAGAGCTTCAAGCGACTCGGGATCGACCCGCTGGCCGTCTACGGGACGCTGTGCGTGAAGTGCCCGGTCTCCGACCCCGGCCTGGCGGCGGGGGAGTGCCTCGAGCGGATCGTCGAGGAGATCGCGATCGTGCAGCCACGATGCATCGTCGTGATGGGCGATCGCGCGCTGGAGACGCTCAACGACGTCGAGGTTCCGCTGTCGCGCGAGCTCGAGCCGAACCTCGGCGAGCTGCAGAACCTGACGCCGACGATCGAGGTCCTCTACGTCCCCGACATCGACGAGTCGCTCGACGCCGAGGAGCCGAAGCGCGAGTTCTGGAGCGCCTTCCGCGCGCTCGGCGACTGGTACGCGGATCTGCCGCCCTACTAGGGAGCAGGCTCCACGGCGACGGTCACGGAGCCGCCGCCCGTCCGCCGCAGCTTCAGCACCCGCGCGTCGGGCTGCGAGACCACCTCGGCGCCCTTGACCTCGGCCGCGTAGCCGTCGGGGTACTGGACCTCGGGAACGAAGACCTCCGTCAGCTGGTCCTGGCCAGGCGCCCGCCGTTGGCCGATCGCGTCGAGTAGACGAGGTCGAAGCGCTTCGTCTCCGGGTCGAAGCCATAGGTCGTCGGCGTCCCCGCGACGGCGCGCGGGTAGGGGCGGGCGAGCACCTTCAGCTTCTCGCGGTTGACGTTGGCGCCGTGCGGGGCCTGGTCGGCGTCGATCACGAGGGCCTGGACCCCGGGGCCGGCCGTGGTCGGGTCGTCGCAGTCGCAGTAGTGCCAGTACTGCCAGGAGGTCATGTGGTCGTCGGAGAGGCGGACCAGCCGCTCGATCGTCTCGAGGTCGTCGGTGGCGCCGAACTCGGTCAGGAACGGGACGTCGCCGGTCTCCTCCGACTGCTTGTCGGCGTTCGCGAACACGGTGTCCTCGAGCGGCTCGCACGCCGGCCCCGAGCCGGGGCCGCCGAACGCCCCCGGCAGGCAGTAGTTGTGAAACGAGAAGCCGGCGGCGGGGTCGCCGGTGTCCGGGAGCTTCGAGTCGGCGCTGAAGTCGAACGTGACCAGGGGCTCGTAGAAGACCAGCGTCCTTCGGTCGACCGTGCGGATCGCGTCGATCACCCGCTCGTTGAACGGGCCCAGGGTCGTCTCGTCAAAGGTCGCGCAGCCCAGCGGGTTGAAGCAGTTGTCGGTGTTGAAGGCCGTCCCGGGCCAGGGCTCGTTGAGAATGTCGTAGCCCATCACGTACGGGCGATCGCGGAACTCCTCCGCCACGAGGCGCCAGGCGTCGGCGTAGGCGTCCTGCAGGCCGCGGCCCTCGACCTCGAGGTTCGCCCAGAAGTTGTCGAAGGCGCGCTGCAGGCCGGCGTTGACGATGTAGTTGGCCGGAAACCCCTGCTGGGGCTCGGCGGGGACGCCGTCGTCGATCGTCTGCCAGTCCGGCCAGCCCTCGCCCTGGAAACGCTCGTTGTAGAGGTCCTGATGGAAGTCCAGCAGGGTGAAGATCTTCTGTTTGGCGAGCTGCGACTCGGTCTTCGCGATGCTGCGCAGGTAACCCTCGCGATACTGGGCCTCGCCCGCCACCGGCGGCTCCGGCTCGAGGCCCTTGTAGATGATCCCGAGCCGGATCGTGTTGAAGCCGTGGCGGCGCAGCCACTTGGCGTCGTTGGGACCGAAGCCCGACTCGGCGGGCCGGTAGGAGCCGACCTTGTAGACCATGTTGAGCCCGTGCAGGATCACCACCCGGCCGTCGGCATCGGTGAACCAGTTGCCCTCGTGTGCCAGCGGCGGCCGCGGCTTCGCTGTTGCGCCGGCGACGATTCCGAACACCGCAAGCAGGACGAGCGGGGCCAGGAGCTTTCGCATCAGGGTGCGGCGGCTTCGGCCACGCCCGTCATCGCCTCGACGGACGCGCTGGCCAGACCGCGGACCACGGTGACGCCGAGGACCTCGTCGTGGGCGCCCAGCCCCGCCTGCGCCTCGTCGCGGCCGGCGGCGGCGACGCCGACGGTGCCCTCGGGCTCGCCGAGGCGGTCGAAGTGGTTGCGATAACCGTCGTGGAGGTCGCGGTAAAAGGACTCCTCCTTGGCGAGGCGACCGGCGGCGTCCTCGCCCACGGCGGTGCGCACGTAGCCCATGACCGGCGGCGCGTCGCGCCCTGCTTCCGCAGCGCCGGCCTCGACGTGCTCGCGCGCCGCGGCGGCGAACTCGGGCGTCATCCAGTTGAAGAAGACGCCGTCGAACTCAGCGCCGGCGAAGCGGCACATCTTCGGTCCCATCGCCGCGAGCACCAGCCGCGCGCCCGGCACCGCGTCGCGCAGCGCCGGCAACGCCTCGCGCATCTTGGTCAGCGGCTTCTCGCTGAATCCGGCACCGACTCCGAGCCACAGCCGCTTGCGGTCGAGGCCCAGACGCTCGATGTGCCCGTTGATCTCGGATGGCTGGTGACGGTCCAGCGCCATCACCGCGACCCCGAGGTCGAGCCCTGGTGCTGCGTCGGCGAAGACCCGCAGCGTCTCGAGGCCGAGCGCACCGGGGTGGTCGTTGGACCACATGGACTCGTAACCGAGCTCGGCGCACCGGGCCGCCAGTGGCGCGGCGACGTCGGGGTCGAGCCCAGCGGCTACTCCGAAACCTCTGCTCACTTGTCGAAGACCGCGACGGTCTCGACGTGCGGCGTCTGCGGGAACATGTCGACCGGCTTCACGCGCCGCAGCGTATAACCGGCCTCGACCAGCTGCGCCGCATTCGGCGCCAGCGTGGTCGGGTTGCAGGAGACGTAGACGATCCGTGGCGCCTCGCACTCGAGCAGGCGGCGGACGATCTTCTTCGACAGGCCCGAGCGTGGCGGGTCGACGATCACGACGTCGGGCCTGCCGGCCTCCTCGACCAGCGGTCCGATCCCCAGCCGCGCGTCCGCGCACACGAAGCGGGCGTTGTCGATCCCGTTCAGCGCCGCGTTGGTCTCGGCGTCGGCGACCGCCTCGGAGACGCCCTCGAGGCCCCACACCTCGCCCGCGCGGGAGGCGAGTGAGAGGCCGATCGTCCCGATCCCGCAGAACAGGTCGAAGATCCGCTCGCGGCCGCTGAGGCCGGCGAACTCCGCGGCGATCGCGTACAGGCGCTCGGCCATCTCGGTGTTGGTCTGCAGGAAGGCCGTATGGGAGACCCGGAAGCGCAGGCCGCCGAGCTCCTCGGTCAGGTGCTCGGCGCCGAGCACGCCGGTCGGGCCGTCGGTCCCGCCCGCCGGCCCTTCGATGATCGTGTGCAGGTCGACCGGGGGGCGCGGGATCTGGGCCGGCGAGGTGACCAGGCGGGTCTGCACCTGGCCGGTGCGGCGGCCCTCGCGGACGACCAGGTTGCGCAGCACACCGGTCTGCGGGCCGCTCTCGTAGGCGGGGATCCGCTCGGTGCGAGCCCACTCGCGGACCGCGTTGCGGGCGTCGTTGTTGGGCTCCGAAGCGAGCTTGCAGTCGTCGACGTCGACGATCTCGGCCCAGCTCCCGCGCCGGTGGAAGCCGAGCGCGATCGAGTCGTCGCGCGGCCCGAACGAGTACTCGAGCTTGTTGCGATAGCGCCACGGCTCCAGCGCGGGCTCGATCTCCTCGAGCTCGAAGGCGTCGAGGTGACCGAGCCGGCGCAGCGCCTCGTCCACCTGGTCGGCCTTGTGGGCGAGCTGGCGCTCGTAGGTCATTCCCTGCCACGGCGCTCCAGGGCACGGCTCGCCGTCGTGGACGCAGGTATCGGCAATCCGCTCTGGGCTCGCTTCGAGCATCTCGATCGTGTTGCCCTCGCCGTAAGCGCGCTTCGACTTCGTCAGCCGGACCCGGACACGGTCGCCCGGTAGGGCGCCGTTCACGAAGACGACATAGCCGTCGGCGCGCGCCACTCCACGCCCGCCCTGGGCGAGCGAGTCGACCTCGAGCTCGAGCTCGTCACCGGTGCGGGGGCGGGTTCGGACGGTCTCCACGCGCCTAGCGTACGCATGAGGTGGGGACGAATGTCCTATCGAGGATCACGCGTGACGGCCCGATGCATAGAGCAGTCACCGCGAAGCTTTCCAAGGAGGGAACCCCAACGTGCCCATCAAGAAGACCTGGCGACCGCTCGCCTCACTCACCGCCGTAGTCGCAGTGTTTGCCACCGCAAGCCCGGCTTTCGGCGCCGCTGAGTCCCCGCCGCCGGTCCCGCCGATCGACACGTCGACGTGCACGCACCCGACGTTCTCGCAGGCGCTGCTGCCGTTCGGCGACGCAAACCTTTACACGCTGGCGCCCGGCGGAGCGTTCGACAACGCCGCCGACTGGCAGCTCGCCGGCGGCGCGACGATCACCTCCACGACCCAGCCCGACGGCAGCGTCGGCGGCGTCTTGGATCTGCCCGGCAAGTCGCAGGCCACGAGCCCGGTGATGTGCATCACCCCCGACTATCCGACCGCGCGCATCTGGTCGCGCAACGCCTCCGATGACGAGGACGTGCGCTTCAACGTCCAGTACTGGGACGCCGACAAGCTCGAGTGGACCAAGCCGAAGGAGAACGGCAAGTTCAAGGCCACCAAGGACGGCGTCTGGACGCTCTCCAAGGAGATGGACGTCAAGCCCGACGAGGACGTCGAGTGGCAGCAGGTCCGCTTCACGCTGCACGTCCAGGGCGATCCGAAGAAGCACCGCGTCCAGGTCGACAACTTCTGGGTCGACCCCCGCGCGAGCCGCTAAGCGCCGCGCCTAATCGGCAGCAACGCCCGGGCCTTTAGGGGCTCGGGCGTCGCCGTGGACGGATGTCCGATAAAGACGGGCTCCGTGCCTGCCGATGGGGCATACACGCACTCGGTACATGAGCAGGAACGTGGAGTCTGAACGGATGTCCGATGTAGGAGACGGCGCCCACGGCCGATGGAACACCACCGCGAACCGATGAGAAAGGGCAATGGAATGCCGATCAAGAAGTGCTGGCAGGTAGTTACGACAGTAAGCGCGATGACGGCGCTGGCCACCGCCGCACCCGCGTTCGGAGCCGCCTTGACCGCGCCGCCGGTCCCGCCGATCGACACGTCGACGTGCACGCACCCGACGTTCTCGCAGGCGCTGCTGCCGTTCGGCGACGCAAACCTTTACACGCTGGCGCCCGGCGGAGCGTTCGACAACGCCGCCGACTGGCAGCTCGCCGGCGGCGCGACGATCACCTCCACGACCCAGCCCGACGGCAGCGTCGGCGGCGTCTTGGATCTGCCCGGCAAGTCGCAGGCCACGAGCCCGGTGATGTGCATCACCCCCGACTATCCGACCGCGCGCATCTGGTCGCGCAACGCCTCCGATGACGAGGACGTGCGCTTCAACGTCCAGTACTGGGACGCCGACAAGCTCGAGTGGACCAAGCCGAAGGAGAACGGCAAGTTCAAGGCCACCAAGGACGGGGTCTGGACGCTCTCCAAGGAGATGCCCGTCAAGCCGGACACCAGCGTCGAGTGGCAGCAGGTCCGCTTCACGCTGCACGTCCAGGGCGATCCGAAGAAGCACCGCGTCCAGGTCGACAACTTCTGGGTCGACCCCCGCGCGAGCAGGTAGGCGGACTTGACCGCTGAGACCCTGACCGGCGCAGCGCTTCACCGCGCTGAGGTCGAGCGCCTCCTCGAGGCGTCGCTGCCTCGGCGCGCGCGGCGGCTGCCCCGGCGGGAACTCACGGTCGAGGTCTCGCTCACGGCGATCTTCCTGGTCGCCGCGGTCGTCCTCACCGTCGTCGGCGCGGCCCCGTTGTGGGCGACGCCGATGGCGGCGGCAATGGTCGTCGCCTACGCGGTCGCCTCCCGGGTCGCGTATCCCATCGCGACGGGCGTCGCCGTCCCGACTCAGCCGTTCCTGGTCGGGATGTTCGCGTTCGCCGACGCCCGGCTCGTGCCGCTGCTGGCGCTCGCCGGGCTGACCCTCGGCACGATCGCCGCCTGCTCCTCGGGGCGCGCCCGATGGGACAGGCTCAGCTTCGGCGGCGGCGACGTCATGCACGTCCTCGGCCCGGCGATCGTCCTGACCGCGCTCGGCTATACGGACGCCGGCCAGGCGCCGTGGCCGGTGATCGGGGCTGCCTTCGCCGCTCAGTGCGGAGTGGAGTTCGTGACCTCGACCGCGCGCGACTGGATCACGTCCTCCGTCCGCCCGCAGATCCAGATTCTGGTGATGCTGCAGGTCTGGGCGCTCGACGCGGCCCTGACCCCGATCGGGATCATGGCCTGCGCGACCGCCGACAAGACCGGCCTGCACTGGCTGCCCCTCACCCTGCTTCCGCTGGTCGCCGTCGTCGCCCACTCGGCCCGCGACCGCACCGAGCGGATCGACCGGCTGCGCGAGCGTCTCGAGGACCTGCAGCGAGAGCGCCAGCGCCTGCAGACCGCCGTCAAGCGGATCGGCGACGCCTTCGCCTCGCGCCTCGACCTCGACGCGCTGGTCAGCATCCTCGCCGGGGCAACCCTCGACGCCCTCGATGCCCAGGCCGGCCGCGGCACCGTGGTCCACGGCTCCGGGCGCCCGAGCTTCTCGGCCGAGGCGTCGCGCGAGCTGCGCCCTTTGCTCGACCGTGCTGAGCAGGATGCGCTCAATCGCGAAGCGGTCGCCGAGGCCCACGACAAGACCGGCTGGGCCCTCGCGGCGCCGATCAGCCCTTCCGGGGGACCGATCGCGATCGTCAGCGTCGCCCGCAGCGGCTCGCCGTTCACCAGGGCCGAGCGCGAGGTCGTCGAGTACCTGTGCCTGCAGGCCGCGGTGGCGGCGGGCGACATCGCTCGCCACAAGGTGCTTCACCGCCAGGCGGTCACTGACGCGCTGACGGGGGTCGCCAACCATCGCAGCTTCCAGGAACTGCTCGAGGATGTGTTCAAGATCCGGCGCACGACCGGCGCCTCGATCTCGCTGCTGCTGCTCGACCTCGACGACTTCAAGCGCGTGAACGACACCTTCGGCCATCAGACCGGCGACCGCGTCCTGAGCGCGATCGGCCAGTGCCTGCTGCGCAACTGCCGCCTCAACGACGAGCCCGCGCGCTACGGCGGCGAGGAGTTCGCGATGGTCCTCCCCGACACGGACCTCGCCGCGGCGATGCAGCTCGCCGAGCGGCTTCGCACCGAGATCGAGGCGCTGCGCTTCCACGGGCCGACCGGCGAGCCGCTGAGCGTCACGACCTCGATCGGCGTCGCCAGCGCCGGCAAGTCCGCGCCCGACAAGACGTCGCTGATCGCCGCCGCGGACTCAGCGTTGTACGAAGCCAAGTCAGAGGGCAAGAACCGTGTCTGCGTCGCGGCTTCGGAGTCGCCGGCGTGGAAGGCTCGCCCCCGCACCCAGGACGACCTGCCGAGCCAGATGCGGCGCGGGCTGGAGCGCGACGAGTTCGTCCTTCACTACCAGCCGAAGGTCGAGCTGCCGAGCGGATCGATGATCGGGGTGGAGGCGCTGGTTCGCTGGCACCATCCCGAGCTCGGGCTGCTCGGTCCGAACCGCTTCCTGCCGTGGGCCGAGGGCACCGATCTGATGCCGGCGATCACCGAGTGGGTCCTCGAAAAGGCGCTCGCGCAGACGGTCGCCTGGGAGAAGGCCGGCTGGCGGTTGCCGGTGGCCGTCAACATCAACGCCCAGGATTTGGCCGACGACGATTTCCCCGCCAAGGCGGCCCGTCTGCTGCGCCAGGCGGGCGCCGACGCCAGCCAGCTGACGCTCGAGATCACCGAGCACATGGCGATCGCCACGGTCGACAACGTGATGGGAGTGCTGGCCGACCTGCGCCGGACCGGGATCACGGTCTCGATCGACGACTTCGGCACCGGCCACTCCTCGCTCACCCGGCTCCGCGACCTGCCGGTCGACGAGCTGAAGCTCGACCGCGACCTGTTGCGCCAGAGCCCGAGCACGCAGGACCTGGCGATCACCCGCGCCGCGATCGCGCTTGGTCGCGACCTCGGCCTGACCGTCGTCGCGGAGGGCGTCGAGGACTCAGAGCGGCTCGACTTCCTGATCTCGATGGATTGCGATGCGGCGCAGGGCTATTACATCTGCCCGCCGCTGCTCCCGGCTGAGCTCGAGCGCTGGGCCGGAACCCAACTGCTCTCGGGCGAGCTCGACGCTCCGGTGCCCAACGGCAACGGCAACGGGCGCGTCGTCGCTACGTGAGCTGCTTCTCGATCGCGTCCAGGATGCTCTTGCGCGCCTTGCCGCGCTTCTCCTGAGTCCGGACCTTGCGCAGCTGGGCCTTGTTCAGGTCCTTCAGGCGCGACTTCACCTGCGGCGCGGTCAGCTGCTCATAGCCGGAGATCGCCGGTCCGGGGGCCCCGGTGCGGCGGCGCAGCTTGTCGGCCTCGGCGAGCGGGCGGTCGGCCGCATCGCGCGCCACCCGGGCGGCGCGCTCGCCGGCGCGCTTCGCCTGCTTGCGCGTTGAGGCGCCGCGGGCTTCGAGCTCCTTCCGCGCCTTGGCCGTCCGGCTCTCGACCTCCTTGCGAGCCTGGTCGAGCAGCTTCTCGAGGTCGCGGATCAGGTCATCGGTCGCCTTGCGGCTGCGGCTGACCAGCTTGGAGACCAGCTCGTTGGCGTCCGCGCGGGTCATCCGGCCGCGCTTGACGGCGTCGTCGACGACCTCCTGCACGCGTTCACGCGGGACGGTCACGTTCGATTCCAGGGCGCTGCGGCTGCGCTCGAGGGCGTCACGGAACGCCTGCACGCTCTTGTCCGAACGCCCGGCCGAGGCGCGGCCCCGCGAGGCCGAGGACCGCGAGGACGAGGATGCGGAGGCGCGCGAGGAGGTCTTTGCCTTCGCCCTCGACTTCGGCTTGGCCTTCGTGGTCGAACGCTTGCGGCCCTTTGCGGACTTCGAGCCTCCGGACGTTGTCGCCATCTCTCCTCCTCAACCCGGTTATCGGCGGTCGCGCGGACTATTTCACGTCCGCACTCTGCCGGGCGCCGGCCGACGCGGTCCCCGACCGAAACGTTGCCCACACCGGCGCGTGATCGGAAAGGCGGATCGCCAAACCGCCGCCGGCCACCTCGCGCCTCTCGGGCGGCCACGACGTGGGTGCATCACCGGTTTCGAGCCCGCGAACCAGGAGGTGGTCGAGTGCACCGGGAGCGGTCGGCGCACTGAGTCCGTGATCCGCGGTTAGGCGGTCGAAGTGGCTGGTATCGCGCGGGCGCAGGTTGAGGTCGCCGCCGAGGAGGAGCGGGGTGGCGCCGGCCCACTCCCGGGCACGCTCGGCCGCCAGCAGGAGCTCGCGCTCGGCCGCCGCGCGGAGCCGCGGTCCGGCGCTCAGATGCAGGTTGGCGACGCAGATCTCGAGCCCGGACCTGGCCGCGACCGCGCGGGTGAAGGCCATCGCGCGGCGCTCCGGGTGCGGGCCGGGCGTCAGCTCGAGCGCGCGCCGCTCGCGGATCTCGCCGCGGACGAGGGTCAGGTTCGAGCCGCCCTCGTTGGACGCGATCAGGTCGGGGTTGAGGCGGGCCAGCAGCGAGCGGAGCGGCGCCAGCGAGTTGCGCGAGGTGAGCACTGCGTGCCCTTCGGCGCCGGTCGACGCCGCGAGCGGAGCGGCCCAGCGCGGTGGGCACTCCTGGAGGAGTGCGACGTCCCAGTCGGCGCCGGCGAGCAGGCCCGCGAACTCGGCGAAGAGATCGCGGTTGACTTGTTGGTGGGTGGCGTCGCGTTCGGTGATCCGCAGCAGCCGGGAGCGCCAGGTCTCGAGCGCCGGGTTCGGCGGGTGGTCGCGGCCGTGGAAGAGGTTCCAGGTAAGTGCCCGCAGCTCCATGGCCATAGAATGCCGCGCTTGAACGGGGCGCTCAGACACTTTCTGACGGGTGAGGAGCTTTCTGCGGCTGAGCTCGGGACGCTGCTCAACCGTGCGGACGAGCTCAAGCGCGGCCGGGCGGAGGGGACCGGCGGCGACTCCTTGGCCCGCAAGACGGTCGCGCTCTTCTTCGAGGTGCCCTCGACGCGGACCCGGATCTCGTTTCAGGTCGGGGTCGCCGAGCTCGGCGGGCACCCGCTGCCACTGCGCGCCGATGAGCTGCAGCTCGGTCGTGGCGAGTCGATCGCCGACACCGCCCGCGTGCTGTCTCGCTACCTCCACGGGATCGTGATCCGCTCGGGCTCGCACGAGACCGTGGCCGACCTCGCCGAGGGGGCCGCCATCCCCGTCGTCAACGGGCTCACGCCTCTGCACCACCCCTGCCAGGCGCTCGCCGACCTGCAGACGCTGCGCGAGCGCTTCGGCGACCTGGCCGGCGTCAAGGTCGCCTACATCGGCGATGGCAACAACGTCGCGCGCTCGCTGGCGATCCTCGGACGCACCGCCGGGGTCGAGGTCCGGGTCGCGACCCCGCCCGGGTACGAGCTCGAGCCGGGACTGGCGGCGCTCGCCACCACCGACGTCCGCGAGGCGGCGGCGGGGGCCGACGCGCTCTACACCGACGTCTGGGTCAGCATGGGCGACGAGGACGACGCGGAGCGCCGCCGCGCGGACCTCGCTCCGTACCAGCTCAACGAGGAGCTGCTCGCGCTCGGCTCGGAGCGGGCGATCGCCCTCCACTGCCTGCCGGCGCATCCGGGCGAGGAGATCTCCGAGGGGGCGCTCTACGGAGAGCGGTCGGCGGTCTGGGACCAGGCCGAGAACCGGCTCCACGCCCAGAAGGCCTTGCTCGAGACGCTGATCGCATAGGACCGCGCGGCGAACCGCGGAGCCCCGATTTCCGACATCGCGCCCTGGTAACGAGCCGGCGAAGCGCCGATCCTGGGTCGGTGCAAAGGCTCTCGACGCTCGACACCTCTTTCCTCCGGGTGGAAACGCCGAGTGCCCACATGCACGTCGGGTGGCTTGCAACTCTCCGGTTGCCCGACGGGGTGGAAGAGCTCGACCCACAAAGGCTCTTCGAGCGGATCGCGGCGCGCCTTCATCTGGCGCCTCGCTTCCGGCAGGTTGTGACACCGGCGCCGCTCGGAGAGCCGATCTGGGTCGACGACCCGGGCTTCCGGCTCGACCGTCACGTCACGGTCGCGCCGGAGACGGTGCGGGGACGACGCGAACTGGAGCGCATGGCGGGCCGCTTTCTCTCTCGGCAGCTCGACCGGCGCAGGCCCCTGTGGCAGATCGTCGTCGTCCCCCGCGCCGGCCCGGGCCGGGCGGCAGTCCTTGGGAAGGTTCATCACGCGATGGTCGACGGGATCGCGGCGGTCGAGCTCGGCACGCTGCTCTTCGACCTGGCGCCCGACGCGGCGCTCCCGGAGCCCGGTGACTGGTACCCGGAGCCGACCGAGGGGTCGGTCCGGATCGCGGTCGACGCGCTCGCCGACAGCGCGATCGAGCAGTTTCGCGCCGCGCGGCGGGTGGCCGCAATGGGGCTGCGCCCGCGGTCGAGCCTGCGGGTCGCCGAGACCATGCGACGGGCGGCGCTTTCGCTTGCCGAGGACGTGATCCGGCCGGCGTCGCCGTCGTTCGTGAACGCCGAGATCGGGCCGCGCCGCGCGCTGGTCACCGAGCGGGTCTCGCTCGCCCGGCTCGACCGGGTTAAGCGCGCGCGGGACGCGAAGCTCAACGATGTCGTGCTCGCGGTCGTCGCCGGTGCGCTGCGCGGCTACGCGGCGATCGCCGGCGCCGACGCTCGGCCCCTGCGGGCGATGGTCCCGGTCAGCGTCCGCGCCGCCGCCGAAGCGCCCGCCCAGGGCAACCGGATCACCTTCGCGTTCGTGGACCTGCCGCTCGACGAGCCCGACCCCGCGCGGCGGCTGGCGATCGTCTGCGAGCGCACCGCCGAGCTGAAGCGCTCCGGCCGGATCGCCGGGTCGGACGCGCTGCTGCGCTCGCTGGTCCAGATGCCGGGATTCGTGAAGGAGCGCGCCGCCCGCCTGGCGGCGAGCCCGCGGATGTACAACCTCGCGGTCTCCAACGTCCCCGGGCCGCGCGTGCCGCTCTACGCGGCCGGCGCCCTGGTCGAGTCGATCCACCCGGTGATCCCGACCTCTGACGGCCACGCGATCGCGATCGGCGTCCTCACCTACCGCGACTCCCTGCACTTCTCGGCGTACGTCGACCCGGAGGTGCTCCCCGACGCCTCCGAGCTGGCGCCGCTGTTCCGCGGCGCCGTTTCGGAGCTGGAACACGCGGTCGGGCGGGGTCAGCGACGCCGACAATACGCGGCGCCAGCGGGGCGCGTTCCTCTCGCTATGCGAGAGTAAGTCGCCCCGAAGGGCGGCCCTAGACTCCGTTCGCCACGGCCCCGTGGTGTAACGGTTAGCACGTCAGGTTTTCAACCTGGAAGCTCGGGTTCGATTCCCGGCGGGGCTACTGATGCAACCTGAGATCCACCTCGGCCCGGTCACCCTGCAGACGTTCGGGATCATGTTCGCGCTCGGCTTCGTCGGCGCCGGGCTGCTGGTCGCAAAGCGGCTGAAGGAGCTCGGCAAGCCGGTCGACTGGGCCTATGAGCTCATCTTCGCGGGACTGGTCGGTGGGATCGTCGGCGCGCGGCTCGACTTCATCATCGAGAACTACGACGAGGTCTCCGACGACCTGCTCGGCAACCTCTTCTCCGGCTCGGGCCTGGTCTGGTACGGGGGCGCGATCGGCGGAACGATCGGGGTCGTGCTCTGGGCGTGGTGGCGCAAGATGCTCAACCTCACGCTCCTCGACATCTGCGCTCCAGCGCTCGCGATCGGCTACGCGATCGGGCGGATCGGCTGCCAGCTCTCCGGCGACGGCGACTACGGCATCCCCTGGGACGGGCCGTGGGCGATGGCCTACCCGGAGGGCACCGTCGCCACCGACGTGCCGGTGCACCCGACGCCGATCTACGAGACGCTGGCGATGGGACTGATCACCTACGCGCTCTGGCGGCTGCGGACCCGCTTCCAGCCGGGGCTGCTGTTCGCCCTCTATCTGGTGCTCGCCGGCGCCGAGCGCTTCCTGGTCGAGTTCGTCCGCCGCAACGACGACGTCGCCCTCGGGCTGACCCAGGCCCAGGTGCTGAGCGTCGCGATGATGCTCGTGGGCGGCGTCTGGCTCGTCCTCAAGGCGCGCCGCGGCGAGCTGCGGGTACCGGCCTAGACCGAGCGCAGCATGCCGCCGTCGATCGGGATCGAGGTCCCGGTGATGTAGGCGGCGCGATCTGAGCACAGGAACGCGACGAGGTCCCCGTACTCCTCCGGCTCCCCAAGCCGCCCGGCGGGGACGTCCTTGGCCGCGTGCTCTCGCATGGTGTCGTGGCCACCCCAGTTGGCCGCCAGGCGGTCCGTGGCAAACCGGCCGGTGGCGACGTCGTTGACGGTGATGCCGTCGGCCGCGACCTCGCGCGCGATCGTCTTCAGAAAGCCGATCAGGCCGGGGCGATGCGAGTTGGAGAGCGTCAGGCCCGGAATCGGCTCGGCGGTCGAGCTCGAGCCGACGTTGACGATCCGGCCCCAGCCCCGCTCGCGCATCCCGGGGAGCACCGCCTCGATCAGCAGGACGGGCGCGAGCACGAGCGAGTCGTACGCCGCCCGCCACTCGTCGATCTCGTGGTCGAGCGCCGCGCCCATGGGTGGCCCGCCGGTGTTGGTGACCAGGATCTCGACCGGGCCGAGCGTCTCGGCGACAACGCCGGGCAGCCGGCGGAGCCGGTCGAGCTCCGCGGTGTCGTATTCGAACGCGGCGGTCTCGCCGTCGATCCGGCTCATCGCCTCCTCGAGCCGCTCGCGCGAGCGGCTGACCAGTGCGACTTTCGCCCCCTCGCGCGAAAGCGCCGTGGCGATTCCATGCCCGATTCCCTTGCTGGCGCCCATCACCAGCGCCACGCGGCCTTCGATCCCGAGATCCACGAGGGCAACTTAGTACGTGGCGACCCGGGCAGGCGAGAGGTAGGGTGCGCCTCATGCCGGAAGAGACGGACCTCTATGAGCGGCTGATCGCCGCCGCCGACGAGATCTATGGCGGTAACCGGCCCGGCACCCGCGCGCTCCATGCGAAGGGCGCCTGGTGCGAGGGCACGTTCACCGCCACGCCAGCCGCCGCGGAGCTCTCGACCGCGTTTCACTTCAGCGGCGCGCCGGTCGCGGCGCTGATCCGGTTCTCGAACGGACCCGGTGACCCCGAGGCCGCCGATTACGAGCGCGAGGCGCGCGGGTTCGCGGTCAAGCTGCGCGGCGACGACGGCGAGGAGACGGACATCCTCGCCACCACCTCGCCCGCGTTCGTCACCCGCACGCCGGAGGAGTTCCTCGAGCTGCTCGAGCTGCGCCGCCCCGACCCCGAGACGGGCCAGCCCGACTTCGAGAAGCTCGGCGCCTTCCTCGCCGCCCACCCCGAGGCGCAGACCGCGATCCAGGGCACGGTCGGGGTCGGGCCGCTCGCCGGATTCGGGACCGGCGTCTACTACTCGCCGCACACCTTTTTCCTGGTCGACGATGCGGGCGAGCGCAGCCCGGTCCGCTACCGGTGGATCCCGGAGGCCGAGGAGCGGCGCCTTGAGGACGACGAGGCGAAGGCGCTGGGGCCGAACTACCTCTACGACGGGCTCGCCGAGCAGCTCGCCGGCGACGCCACGATCGCCTTCGGGCTCCGCTTCCAGCGGCCCGGCGCCGGCGACCCGCTCGAGGACCCGACCGCGCTGTGGCCGGACGAGCGCGAGTTCATCGACGCAGGCCGGCTCGAGATCACCGCGGCGGTCGACGATCCCGAGCGCGACGACCACATCGACGTCTTCGACCCGCTCCGCTGCATCGACGGGGTCGAGCCCTCCGACGACAGGATTCTGCACGCGCGCCGCAGCGCCTACTCGGTTTCGGCGTACCGCCGCTGGGGCCGCCCGCCCGGCCCCGTTCCCGAATAGCCATCGTCGGGTGACCGACATCCAGCAGGACTTCAAGCGCTCCTCCCGGTTCGGGGTCGTCGGCGTCGGCGTCGTCATGGTCGTGACCGCGGCGATCGCCCTCCTGTTCGGGTCCGGCGCCAACCCGACCGGGGCGCTGATCGCGATCTTCGCGGTCGTCTTCGGGTTCACCGGCGTCCTGCTCTATGTGCAGAGGCGCGACGTGGACCGCGGCGAGGAGCGGATGCAGCGAGAGGCGCTCGAGGCGGCTGAGCCCGTCGACGACCCGACCATCGCCGACCAGATGTCGTTGCTCGCCGACCTCGCGACCGGCCCGATCGATCGCGCCGCGATCGCAGCGGCGTCGGGTCGCACATGGGGGATTGCGCGCAAGTCGATCGGCTCGGGTGCGGTGATGATCGTCCTGATCGCCTGCGCGGTGATCCCCTGGCAGCTCTCGGCGGGCGAGGAGATGTGGTCGATCGTCACCTTCGTCCCCGCGATCGTCCTCTACGCGGTCTACCTCGCCGCGAAGGCGATCATGCCCGGCGGCACCCTCGACCAGGCCTACGACGACGCGACACCGACCGTTGCGCCGCTCGGCCTCACCGAGGCCGAGCGGCCGAAGGTGAAGATCCGGCGCACGCCGCTCGGTCCGCGGCAGCTCGACCACGAGCTGGAGGGCGCGATCGCCTACACGGGCGAGCGCCACGGCCGCGCGGTCTCGATCCGGATCGAGGGCAACACCGTGACCACGACCCTGACCGGGAAGGTCAGGGGGTTCGAGGTCAAGGCGCGCGGCGAGCGCCTCAAGGCGGCGCCGAGCTCGCCGGAGGCGGTCGTGGCCGTGCTCGAGCCGCTGCGCGCCTCCTCCTATTGGAAGGGGGTCGTGGCCCGCGGCGGCAACCACGGCGTCACGATCGAGCGCAAGGGAAACGGCGCCGGCGCGCACTGGATGCGCGACCTCTGGCTCGCCGAGCACCTCGCTGAGGCCGCCCAGAACTGATCCGGGCCGCCGGGCCCTGCGTAGGTGGGGGAAGAAGACGGGGAGCAAACCTGCTCTCCGACACCCAATCACGGGAGTTCACCGATGAGCATTTCCCCTCGCAGGGAGACCACCGCGCTGAAGCGGATCGCTCGCGATCCGGTCTCGCGCCGGCGGTTCTTCACCGTCTCGGGCGGGTCCGCGGCCTCGGCCGCGCTGCTCGCAGCATGCGGCAGCGACGACGAGACGTCGACCACAGCCTCGACCTCAACCGATGAGGACACGGCCTCGCAGTTCGGCGAGGGCGACCTCGGGATCGTCAACTACGCGCTGACCCTCGAGTACCTCGAGACGGCGTTCTACAACGACGTCGCCGCGAGCGGCCTGTTCAAGGGCGACGACCTCGCCTTGATCAAGCAGATCGGCGCGGCCGAGCAGGAGCACGTCGACGCTCTCACGGCGACGGCCAAGCAGCTCGGCGGCAAGCCCGCTCCGGAGCCGAAGGCGGAGTTCCCGCTGGAGAGCGCCGAAGAGGTGCTGAAGCTCGCCGCCACCGTCGAGAACCTCGGCGCGGCCGCCTACCTCGGACAGGCAGCGAACATCGAGTCACCCGACATCCTCGCCGCCGCGCTCGCGATCCACTCGGTCGAGGGTCGTCATGCGGCGGTGCTCAACGTCCTCACGGGCGAGCCTCCGACCCCGGACGGCGCGTTCGCGCAGGCTGCCGACATGCAGACCGTCCTCGACTCCGTCCAGCCGTTCCTCGTTTAGGAACACGGGCCGACAGAAAGGAACCGATCATGCAACCGATCGATAGAACAACCGGTGGCCTCGCGGCCGCCAACGGCGCCCCGGAGCTGGCGAAGATCGAGGTCGAGAACCTCAATCGGAGCACGTTCCTGATGCGCGGCATGCTCGCCGCCGGCGCCATCTACGGAACCGCGGCGATCTCGCCGATGGTCCGCAAGGCGTTCGGACAGGCGTCGATGGGCGACATCGACATCCTCAACTACGCGCTGACGCTCGAGTACCTCGAGGCCGCCTTCTACGAGGGCGCCGCGAAGACCCCTGGGCTGAGCAAGGAGGTCGCCGGCTACGTGAAGACGTTCGGCGAGGAGGAGCAGGAGCACGTCGACGCCCTGACCGTGACGATCAAGGATCTCGGCGGCACCCCCGTCGAGGCCCCGAAGGTCGACTTCGGCGACGCGTTCACCAGCGTCGACAAGCTGATCCCGCTGGCGATCACGTTCGAGGACACGGGTGTCAGCGCCTACAACGGCGCTGCCCCGGAGATCGAGTCGAAGGAGCTGCTGGCCACCGCCGGCGGCATCGCCCAGATCGAGGCTCGCCACGCGGCGACGATCCGGTTCGCGGCGGGCGAGGACCCGGCCCCGACTGCGTTCGACCCCTCGCTGACCATGGACGAGGTGCTGAAGGCCGTACAGCCGTTCGTCCAGTCATGAAAACGGCGATCGCCTGCGCGGGAGTAGCAATGGCGATCGTCTTCGCCGGCTGCGGCGGGGACGACTCCGACTCGACCACGAGCGCGGAGTCCGCCTCGACCGCCAGCCCGGCGGTGTCCACGGCCAAGATCGATGTCGCGGACTTCAAGTACATGCCTGACGCGGTGACCGTGGAGGCCGGCGCCGAGATCACCTGGACGAACTCGGACGACGCGCCCCACACGGCGACCGCCGACGACAGCTCGTTCGACACCGGCGACCTCGACCGCGGCGACTCGGCCAGCGTCACCTTCGAAGAGCCGGGGACGTTTTCGTATTACTGCAGGTTCCACCCGTTCATGAAAGCGACGGTCGAGGCCCAGTAGGCCTCGGCAGAAACGAGAGAACAATGCCCAACATCGGACCAATGGAGCTGGCGATCGTCCTGATCATCGCCCTGGTGATCGTCGGACCCAAGAAGCTGCCCGAGCTCGGTAAGTCGGCCGGCAAGGGGTTCCGCGAGTTCAAGGACTCGGTCACCGGTAATCACGACGACGACGAGAAGCCAAGCATCACCGCCACCGAAGCCGACGTCCCGGAGCCGGTTAGCGGCGAGGTCGTCCCCAGCCGCTCGTAGGCCGTGGCGCGACTGAAGGCAAAGAAGGCCGGCCCCGCCGATGAGCTGAGTGTCGTCGAGCATCTCGACGAGCTCCGCACGCGGATCATCGTCTCCGCGAGCGTGCTCTTCGTCGCGGTCGGCCTCTGCTTCTGGCAGAACGACCTCCTGCTGGCGGTCGCCAACGCCCCCCTGCCCGGCGATCGGGAGCCGATCACGCTCGGGGTGACGGAGCCGTTCTTCACGACCGTGAAGCTCTCCTTCTACGCCGGGATCCTGTTGGCCCTGCCGGTGCTCCTCTACCAGGCGTACTCGTACATCCTGCCGGCCTTCAAGCCGGGCGAGCGCAAGGTCGTCCTGCCCCTGCTCCTGATGGTCCCGGTCCTGTTCATCGCCGGCGCAGTGTTCGCCTATCTCGTCGTCATGCCGGCGGCGCTCAACTTCCTGCTCAGCTTCAACGCCGACGAGTTCAACATCGAGGTCCGCGGTAGCGAGTACTACGGCTTCTTCGTCCTCACTCTGATCTCGGTCGGGATCCTGTTCCAGATCCCGGTCGGCACGCTGGCGGTGACCCGGCTGGCGATCGTCACCCCGGAGCAGCTGGGCGCGAACCGTCGCTACGCGGTGCTCGCGATCGCGATCGCCGCGATGCTGCTGCCCGGCACCGACCCGGTCACGATGCTGATCTCGATGGCGCCGCTGTACGCGCTGTTCGAGCTCTCACTGGTCCTGGCGCGCAGGTTCGGCCGCCCGCCCGCAACAATCGGCGGATGGTCCGCCTCCTCCTCGCCCTAGCGCTCGTCGCGTCGGTCGCCCTGCCGGCGGCCGCGGGCGCGTCGGTGCTCTACGTCGGTGACAGCCTCGGGGTCGGCACTGCGCCCTACCTCCGCTCGCAGCTCGGCGGCGCCGGCCTGGAGGCGGACGCCGAGATCGGGCGGCCGAGCGGTGTCGGGGTCGACGTCCTCGGCTCGCTGATCGCCGCCGAGCACGACGTCGTCGTCTTCGACCTCGGCACCAACGACGACCCGGCGGCGCCGGACCAGCTCGCCTCCGACCTCGCCGCGGCGCGGGAGATCGCCGGCGACCGCTGCCTGGTGGTCGCGACCCTGAACCGCCCACCGCTGAACGGCGTTTCGGTCGACGGCCTCAATCGCGCCGTGACCTCGTTCGCGGCCCGCGATCCGAACGTCTCGGTGGTCGACTGGCACGCGGCGGCGGCCGCCGATCCGGAGCTGCTGATCGACGGCATCCACACGGATGCCGAGGGCTACGCGCTGCGCGCCGGCCTGTTCGCGGACGCGATCTCGTCCTGCGGCAGCTTCGGCGGCGCCTCCGGATCGCCGCCACCCGAGCTCGAGTCCGAGAGCGGCGGCCTGCCCCCGGCGGCGTCGGCGGGCCGCAACACCGGACCCGGGGCACAGCGCCCCGACGGCGCTCCGCGGCGGCCGAACGCCGAGACGGAGGTCCTGGTGGTCGCGACCGAGGTCGCGCGCGCGATCGCGACCGGCGCGGACTTCGGCTGAGCGGCTGCCCAGCCCGCGCCTACTTGCCCTTCGCGACCGCCTTCGCCTTCTCGGTCGTCGGTTCGGCGACCTCGGCCGAGGTGAGCTGAACCTTCAGCTTCAGCTTGGTGTGTTCGCGGAAGTGCTTCTTGCCCTTGCCCGTGAGCTTGAGCTTCAGCGTCTTCGACTTGCCGCCCGCGACCGACTTCAGCTTGCCCTTGGCGACCTTGACGGCCTTCTTGCCCTTGGCGTTGCCGGTCGCGACGGCCGTGATGTCGTTGCAGGCGGCGAACTGCTTCGGGCAGGAGAGCTTGCCGACCAGGTTCGAGCCCTTGACCTCGAGCTTGCTCTTCGCGAGCCCGGGATGCGGGTTGGGCAGCGCCGCGAAGTCCGCGGCGAGCTGGTAGCCGGTGGGCAGGACCTTCTCGGCCGGGGCCGCGACCAGCCCGCTGAGCGAGCCCGGATCCTCGAGCACCGGTAGCCGCAGCTGGAGGTTCTTCACCGTGACCGGCTGCTGGTTGTTGGAGATCCGTCCGTACCCGCCGATGAAACCGGGGTTGGAGTCGTCTGGCAGCAGCTCGAGCTTCGGGATGTGACCCTCGGCGAACAGCCAGCCGTTGGGATGCATCTGGAAGACCTGCTCGGTCGGCCCTCCTGTGGCCGGCCGCCACAGCCCGCGGGCCACGAGCGTCTCCTGGCCGTCGGGGCCGATGTCGAGCAGCCGCGCGGCCACCTGTGACGTGTCGCCCGGCAGGGTGAAGTCGGCGATCACAGTCGGCGAACCCATCAGCGTGTAGCCGCCCTCCGGCGCCGGGTCGAGCCTGTAGGTGGCGGTTCCCGGCTGGTCGGCGCCGTCGGCGGTTGCGCATGCCCCCGCGCCCCCGACCGGGTTGAACGCCGCGGCGACCGTGTCGCTGCCGGCGGTCGGCTCGATCGTCTTCGCGCCCGACGAGTCGAGACGGACCTCGCCGGGTGCCATGGTCGCCCAGTTCGACGACGTATGGGGGCCGCCGGACGGCGCGGTGCTCGGGCAGGTCTGCGTGTACGTCGTGACGCCCTCGGGCGGCTGCGAGCCCACGCCCTTGAGGTAGAAGTCCATCCAGGTGTTCTCAGCGGCCGTCAGCGCGTCGGTGACGTCGGCCTTGTTCTGGCCGCGCATATGGCCGAAGTCGCCGTCGAAGATCGCGATGTGCGCGTCCGGGTACTGCTCCCTGGTCCGGTTGTAGAAGCGCGTCGTCTCGTCAGCCGGGAACAGGTCGTCCGTGAACCCGCTCGACATCAGCATCGGCGACGGCGGGATCGAGTGGTCGATGTAGTAGGACGAGTGGTGCTGGGTGAGCTCGTCGACGACCGCCTTCGCGCTCGCGCCGTACGGCTCGCCGGCTTCGATCTGGTTCCGCCAGCCGGTCACGTCCGCGGTCGGATCGCTGCCCTCGGGCGCATAGAAGCCCGGCGCCGCGAGGCCGGAGACGTAGAGCCCCCCGACGAACGACTGCTTCTCGACGCCGATGCGACGGTCTCCGTTCGGGCCGAGGTACGGGGCGTCGGCCACGTAGTCGAGCGTGGAGCCGTTGGGCTGCAAGGAGTAGGCGAGGTCGGTCCACGGGATGTTCGGGGCCGCCGCCGCGATCTCCATCGGCTTGCCCAGCGGGCTCGTCCACGGAACGAGGGCGTAGTTCTGCATCACCACGCGGTTGCGCAGCGCGCCGAGCGCCATCGACATCCCGCCGCCGTACGACCCGCCGATCGCGCCGACCTTGGTCGGCTGAGCCAGGCTCTCGTCGGCGAGCCGGCCGGCGAACTCCTGCGCGTCGCGAACCTCGAAGCGATTGTCGATCAGGCGCACGTAGCCGGCGTCGCACGCTGCTCCTGCCGCCGCCTTCGAGGCCGCCGAACCGCACGATTCGCGGAATCCGCGGTTCGTCATGGAAAAGGTCGCATAGCCGCGGTCGAGCCACCTCTGCATCGCCGAGAGGCCGAGCTTGCCGCCGCCGTAGCCGTGGAACATCATCATCAGCGGATACGGCCCCGAGCCGAACCGTGCCTCGTCCGGAACGCCGACGTTGACGTCGATCGGCACGCCGTCGAAGGCCGGGATCGTGGTTCGCGCGGGCGCGGTCGAGCCGCAGAAGGAGGCGCCGTCGGGCTGCAGCGCGCAGGGGACAGTGCCGCCGAACACGCTGGCCGGTGGCGCCGCTTGGGCCGCCTGTGGAGCGGCAAACGCCCCGATTACGACGCCCAGCGCCACCAGCTTCCTGCCCTTGCTCATCTCTCTCCTCTGATCGCGGCTCTCTCGCGGCCGAGGATATCGGCCACCTGGGTGTGAACACGGCCACCCCCCGGGGGTTGCGGGTCCGGCCCTGGGGCCTCTGGGCGCGGGGCCGATTCCGGGCGAATCTCTTTGTAGCGGTCAAGAACGGCCGCGACGAACCACAAGGAGACACCATGAAGACCAAGACCCTCAGAGCCGCAATCGCCACCGCGCTGGTCGCGCTGGCCGCGGTCCCGGCCTCCAGCCTCGGGGCGACCAAGTTCGGCGCCGAGCTGACGCCGGACACCCAGCCCTCGAACTCGTCGACCGAAGGCGCTCCGTGCGAGCTCAACGACGACAGCCTCTGCACGCGCGTCTCGATGGAGGCCTACGGGCGTCCGGACGGCGGCGAGGTTGCGCCGAAGGACGGCACGATCAAGAAGATCAGCGTGATCAGCCAGGGCCCGGACACCTTCCGGTTCGAGCTCGCCGAGGCGAAGCCCTCGACCGAGCAGGCCAAGGTCGTCTACCGCTCGAAGAAGCTGCGCACGCTCGGCCAGGCCGACCCGAACGCCGACTCGTACACGATCGAGACGTTCAAGGTCAACGCCCCGGTCGAGAAGGGCCAGTACCTGGCCACGGAGTCCCGGACCTCCTCGATGCTGCGCTGCTCGTCGGGTGGGCCCAACCAGCTCCTCTTCCAGCCGGCGCTGCCGCTTTCAGGACCGTTCGAGACCGCGACCGCCACCGACGGCTGCTGGCTCTTGCTCGAAGCCAAGATCAAGTAGTCGCCACGATCCGCACTCTCGTGACGTGAGCACGGCGGGGCCCTCCGGGGCCCCGCCGTCGTTCTGCGATTAGATGGACGCGTGGCGACGGACGACACCGACGAGCTCTATGCGCTCCCCCTCGACGAGTTCACCGCCGCTCGCAACGCGGCCGCGAAGCGGCTGAAGGACGCCGGCGACGCCGAGGCCGCGAAGCAGGTCAAGGCGCTGGGCAAGCCGAGCCGCGCCGCGTGGGCGATCAACCAAGCGGTCCGGGCCGAGCCGGGCGCGGTGCAGGAGCTCATCGCCGCCGGGGAGCGTCTTGCTCGCGCCCAGGACAAGGCGCTCGCCGGAAAGCGCGGGGGAGGAGCCGACCTGCGGGCCGCGATCGCGGCCCAGGGCGAGGCGGTCGAGCGCTTGACCGATGCCGCCGGGCGTGAGCTCGGCGCTACCGGCGGGCCGCAGCTGGACCGGGTGCGCGAGACCCTGCGCGGGGTGGCCGGCGACGATGAGCTCCGCGCAAAGGTTCAGGCCGGCACCGTGACCCGCGACCACGAGGCCGCGGGCTTCGGTGGGGTGGTACCGGAGGCGGTGGCGAAACCGCGCGGGCGGAAAGCGGCGAAGGGTGGCCGGGGCGAGCAGGCGAAGCGCCGTCGACAGGCCGAAACAGCAATGAAGAAGGCGCGCTACTCGCTGGAGCTGGCGAGAAAGCGCGTCGGGGAGGCCGAACGCCGGCGCGACCGCGCGGAGACAGCTCTCGCCGAGGCCGAGGAGGCGGTCGAGACCGCAGTACAGGAGCGCCGCGAGAGCGAGGCCAACCTCAAGCGCGCCGAGGCCGACCTCTAGCCCGCGCTTGACCTGCGAGCCGCCGACGATCGCGTCGGAACCGTCCTCGAGCCGGACCCAGGCTTTGTTGCCGCCGTCGTAGTCAGGCGCCCAGAGGACCAGGGTGGCGTCCTCGCGCTCCTCGGCGTCGGCCGGCCCGATCGTGCACGGCTCCGAGCCCTCCTCGTCGAGGCCGCGCCAGATCCGGATGAACGGGTTCGACTCCCACTCCTCGCCGATCGTCGTCGGCTCGCGGTGGCCGGGATGAACCCGGGTCTCGGGCGCGAGCTTCATCAGCCGTTCCATCACCGAGTGCTTCAGGTCCTCGAACCCGGTCGCCCCCGGCGCCCGTGTGCCGCCGACCGTGCCCTTGAAGAGCACGTCGGCGGTCAGCACGTCGGTGTCGTTGAATGCCAGCGCGCAGTGATCGGCACAGTGGCCGGGCGTGTGCATGGCCTCGATCCGCAGCCGGCCGCTCTCGATCACGGAGCCGTCGGTGAACGTCTCGTCGACCTTCTCGTCGATCAGCTCGTCGGTGAGCTCGTGGGCGAAGATCGGCGCGCCGAAGCGGTCGGCCAGCGCCCGCGCCCCGACCACGTGGTCGTAGTGGTGGTGGGTGAGCAGCAGGTGGGTGACCTCGATGCCCTCACGCTCGGCGAGCTCGGCGAGCGGGTCGGTGACCGTGTTCGAGTCCACCAGCACGCCCTTCCCGCCGGGCTCGTCGAAGACGAGGTAGGCGTTGGAGAGCCAGTCGGACTGTTCGACGCGGGTGAGCAGCAAGTCGTCCTCCGTTGATTAGTTGAACTCGATCACGCTGCGGATCCCGTCCTGGGCCTCCATCAGCTCGAAGCCGCGGTTGACGTCGTCAAGCGTGATCCGGTGTGAGATGAACGGGTCGACGTCGATGTCCCCGGCCAGGTAGCGATCGACCAGCTGCGGCACGCCCTCGCGTCCCTTGACGCCGCCGAACGACGAGCCGGCGACCCGGCGGCCCGTGATCAGGAAGCGTGGGATCACGTCGAGCGTCTCGCCCTTGCCGGCGACGCCGGCGACCGTCGCCAGGCCCCAGCCCATGCGCGCGGACTCGACCGCCTGGCGCATCACCGCGACGTTGCCCGTCGCCTCGAAGGTGTAGTCGGCACCGAACCCGTCGGTCTCTTCCAGGATCCGCTCGACGGTGTCCTCGCCGCCGATCATCGTCTCGGTCGCACCCTGCCCCGTAGCGAGCTCGAGCCGGTCCTCGCTCAGATCGACGCAGATGATCCGCTCCGCGCCCTGCAGGCGGCAGCCGGCCACGGCGCCGAGCCCGACCATCCCGGCGCCGAACACGACGCAGGTCGAGCCCTCGCGCACCTTCGCGGTGTTGATCGCCGCGCCCAGCCCGGTCGACAGCCCGCACGCGAACAGGCAGGCGCGGTCGAGCGGCGCGTCGGCGCTCACCTTGGCGAGCGCGATCTCCGGCATCACCGTGTACTCCGCGAAGGTCGACGTGCCCATGAAGTGGCGGATGTCCTCGCCGTCGCGCTTCAGGCGGGTCGTCCCGTCGGGCAGATAGCCCTTGTTCTGCTGCTCGCGGATCGCCATGCAGAGGTTGGTCCGCTCGTCGCGGCAGTGGACGCACTCGCCGCACTGGGGGCTGAACAGCGTGACGACGTGGTCCCCGACCGCGAGGTCCTTGACGCCCGGGCCGACCGCCTCGACGACCCCGGCGCCTTCGTGCCCGAGCACGGTCGGCGCATAGCCGGACGGGTCGACGCCGGAGGCGGTGTAGAGGTCGGTGTGGCAGACGCCGCAGGCGACCAGCCGGACCAGCGCCTCGCCCTCGGCCGGGTCGGTGAGCTCGACCTCCTGCACGACCAGCGGCTCCCCGAACTCCTCCAGCACCGCCGCGCGCATCTTCATCGCAATTCCTCCCGCGTCGCCTGCCGCTCGATCGTATGGGCTTGCGCTACGACGCGTTCGCTGGGGATTTGGGAACTGCGTCGCGGTCGAGCCAGCGCGGCTCATCAATTGGCACGAACATATGTTCCCATCGGTTGCGGACGTTGACGCGCACTCCTGGAGCGTCAGAATTCATCGTGGGCGGTTAGCTCAGTGGGAGAGCGACGCGTTTACACCGCGTAGGCCGTCGGTTCGAATCCGACACCGCCCATCCGATTGGCACTGGCCTCCACGGGTACGCTGCCATCGATGGCCAAGCTCCTCTTCATCCCGGTCAGCATCCTTGCCGGCCTGATCGCCGGACTGATCGGCCGCAAGGCCTTCGAGGGGATCTGGGGGCTGATCGACGACGAGGAGCCGCCGGACGCGGAGCATCAGGAGACGTCCGTGCCAAAGCTGGCGACCTCGCTCGCGGTCCAGGGGGCGGCATTCGCGGTCACCCGCGGGCTCACCGACCACTTCGCCCGCCGGAGCTTCTATCGGGCGACGGGCTCCTGGCCGGGCGAGGAGCGTCCGGAACCCACCGACTGAGCGCTTGCCTCGAGCAGGAGCTCGGCGATCCGCGGCGGGTCGTCCCAGGTGGGGGTGTGGCCGAGACCTTCGAGCTCGACGTAGCGGGCCCCGGGCGGCGTCCGCTCGCGGCGCGGCCGCCCGACGAGCGCGTCCTCGGTACCCCAGGCGATCGTCGTCGGCACCGTGACCAACTCCGGGTCCTCGAACACATGCGAGCGCATCTCGTCGTTGGCTGCCTCGTAGCCGGGGGCGTTGAGCCAGTCGTAGATCACGGCCTTTCCTTCCGCGGTGGTCAGCCGCTCCGGCCGCGCCACCGTCGTCCGCAGGAACCGCGAGCGCAGCCCCTTCGACGCGAGGAAGAGCGGAAGCAGCGGGCGCAAGCGCAGCGCCCAGCCGTGCGAGTCGACGCGCCGCGGGCCCAGCGGCCGCCGCCACAGGCCCGCGGGCGAGATGCCGCAGACCGACGCCGCCGTCCCGTCCTTGGCGAGCTCGAGCGCCGCCCAGGCGCCGAGCGAGTTGCCGGCCAGGTGCGGGCACCGCAGGCCGAGCTCCGCGCAGAGCTCGCCGACCGCGGCACCGAGGTTGGCCGCGCTCGGCGCGACGCCGTCGGCAAGCGGCGGCGACTCGCCAAACCCCGGCAGGTCGACGGCGATCACGTCGCGCTCCGCGGCAACGCGGTCGATCACGGGATCCCAGATCCGCCTCGACCCCCCGAGGCCGTGGATCAGGACGAGAGGCTCGCCGCTGCCGGTTCGTGAGTGAGCGATCGCCATTCGTCACCGCCCCGCCAGCCGGGCTTTGCGAGCACGATCTGCAGGTCGCTGATCCGCCGCTCGTGGAAGCCGCCCTCCGCGAAGGCGAGGTAGTAGTTCCAGAGTCGCTTGAAGCGCGCGTCGTAGCCGCGTGCCCGCAGCGCCGGCCAAGCGTCGTTGAAGCGCCCGCGCCAGGCGGCGAGGGTGCGGGCGTAATGGCTGGAGATGTCGTCCACCGCCGCGACCGGGATCCCGCACCGGTCGGCGAGCCGCGTGATCAAGCCCTGTGAGGGCAGGCAGCCGCCGGGGAAGATGTGCGTGTTGGAGAAGCTCCGCGCCGCCTTCTCGGTCTCGTAGTTGTCGTCGCGGCAGACGATCGCCTGCAGGAACATCGCCCCGCGCGGCCGCGTGAGCTCGGCGCACGTGGCGAAGAAGGCCGGGAGGTACTGCCAGCCGACCGCCTCGATCATCTCGATCGACGCGAGCTTGTCGTAGCTGCCGGTCAGGTCGCGGTAGTCGGTCAGCAGGACCTCGACCCGGTCGTCCAGGCCCGCATCGCGGACCCGCTCGACCGCGTAGGCGCGCTGCTCGCGCGAGATCGTCGTCGTCGTGACCCGGCAACCGCGGGTGCTCGCCGCGTGGATCGCGAGCCCGCCCCAGCCGGTGCCGATCTCGAGCAGGTGGTCCCCGGGCCCGAGGTCCAGGCCCGCGCAGATCCGCTCCAGCTTCAGCAGCTGGGCGCCCTCCAGGGTCGAGTCGGGCTCGCCGAAGACCGCCGCCGAGTACATCAGGCGCTCGTCCAGAAACGCCTGAAAGAGCTCGTTGCCGAGGTCGTAGTGCGCCGAGATGTTCTCGCGGGCCCCGGCGCGCGTGTTGCGGGGGACGAGATCGATGACCCGTTCCAGCGGCCCGAGCAGGGGATGGACGCGGCGGC
Source organism: uncultured Solirubrobacterales bacterium (assembly GCA_963767285.1). Taxonomy (GTDB): domain Bacteria; phylum Actinomycetota; class Thermoleophilia; order Solirubrobacterales; family 70-9; genus WHSW01. The sequence continues at coordinate 85,429 of CAVYDJ010000001.1, forward strand.
GCAGCGCGTCCCAGCGCGGCATGTTGCGCGCGGCGATCCTTGACACCGCGACGAGGTCGTCGCTTCGCCACAGACCCTCGATGTAGCCCTCGCCCAGGCCGAGGCTGCCACGCAGCGTCCACACGTAGGCGCGCGGGTCGACGACCTCGACCCGGGCGTGCAGCTCCGCGTCCGGTGGACCGAACGCGTAGCGGGAGTCCCCATCGACGATCTCGAGGCGCTCTCGGCGAACTCGCGCCAGGGCGGCGAACACGGTCCGTCGCGCGAGATCCACGGCCGCGCTCACCCGGTCCGCCCCGGGTGCGGATGCCACGGCGCGCCCTTCAGCCGTAGCCGCAGCGCTTGCCAGTAGATCCTCGCCAGCACCTGGGCGGTGATCGCCGGGTAGCGGACGAGCATCCGCCGGGCCACGGACGGGCTCAGCTCGCGGCGCTCGAGGGACAGGGTCGCATCGAACGCGAGCGCGCCCCGCTTGGAGCTCGCGATGTGGACCTGCAGGTCGTCGCCCGGTGTGCTGGTGCGCCATTCGTACACGTGATCCATCCCCATCAGCGGCGAGACGTGAAACTGCTTCTCGAGTCGCCCCGAAATTATCCCGCTTTCCCCGCCGCCCTCGATCACGTACGCGTGCGACTCGCCCCAAGGCGTGTTGCTGACGTCCGCGAGCACCGCCTCGACCCGCACGCCCGCGTCGTCGAAGCAGAAGAAGAAGCTCACCGGGTTGAAGCAGTGGCCGAAGTAGCGCAGGTTGGTGAGCAGCCGGATCGGGCCGCCGGGGCGCCGGCCGGTCTCGGACGCGACCGTCTCGCGCACCACCTGGTCGAGCGGCAGCTCGGCTGGACCGAGGTAATCGGACCGCTTGAAGCGTGCGGGCGCCGGGCGTCGCGCCGACCACCCCGGCAGCGGATCGAGCGCGTCGGGGAGCTCGGCGAGGTCGAGGTAGACCATGAAGAGCGGGTAGCGGAACGAGTGCTCGACCGGGTCGAGACGGCGGTGGCCCACCGAGCCCTCGTAGATGGCGGACTTCATCTACGCCGCCAGCCCCAGCTTCACGGCCGGCTCCAGCGCCCGCAGCCGCTCGCAGGCGCGCAGCGCGCTCCAGCAGCCGTCCTCGTGAAAGCCCCAGCGCCAGTAGGCCCCGCAGTAGTGGATCCGGTCGGCGCCGCTGATCTCGGCCCACCGTCCCTGGGCCGCGACGCTCTCGCGCGTGATCACGGGATGGTCGTACGCGATCGTCTCAATCACGGAGCCGTCGGCGATTCGCTCGCGCAGGTTGAGGGTGACGAAGTAGTCCCGAGCGGCGTCGAGCCGCTGGAGGTTGTTCATCCAGTAGGTGACGGCGGTCCGCTGCGGCTCATCCTCGGCGAGGTGGAAGTTCCAGCTCGCCCAAGCCCGCCGGCGCTTCGGCATCAGCGAGGCGTCGGTGTGCAGGACCGCTTCGTTGGGCCGGTACCGCATAGCGCCGAGGATCCCGTTCTCGGCCGGCGTCGGTGAGGCCAGCATGGCCAGCGCCTGGTCGGAGTGGGTCGCGACCACGACTTCGTCGAAGATCTCCGCGCCGGCACCGTCGGCGAGCACGCGGATCCCCCCGCCGAGTCGCTCGATCGCTCGTACCGGGGCGCCGGCGCGAAGCTCTCCCTCGAACCGCTCCAGCAGGCGCTCGACGTAGACGCGAGAGCCGCCGGGGATCGTCCGCCACCGCGGCCTGCCGGTGAGCTGGAGCTGGCCGTGGTTCTCCAGGAACTCGGCCAGGAAGCCCAGCGGGAAGTCCCAGATCGCCTCCGGATCCGCCGACCAGACCGCGGCGATCTCCGGCAGGATCGCCCGGTCGCAGAACCAGTGCGAATAGCCGCAGTCGCGCAGGAACTCGCCCACCGTCGGGGCGTCCGGGCGGCCGGCCAGCGGCCGGATCTCGCGGTTGAACCGCAGCTGATCGCGGATCAGCCGCCAGAAGTCCGGCCGCAGCAGGTTCGAGCGCTGGGCGAACAGCCCCCGCCGGGTGTTCGCGAACTCGAAGCGCCCGTCGGGCGCAGCGATCGACATCCCCATCTCCGAATCCTGCGTCTCGACCCCGAGCTCGGCGAGCAGGCGGGTGAAGTGCGGGTAGTTGCGGTCGTTGTGGACGATGAAGCCGGTATCGATCCAGCGCTCACCGTGCGGATCGTCGACGCGGATCGTGTTCGTGTGGCCGCCGATCCGATCGGCCGCCTCGAAGAGGGTGACGGCGTGCGATCGGTCTAACGAGCGCGCGGCGGTGAGGCCCGCGATCCCAGAGCCGATCACGGCGATCTTGTCTCGGTTGTCCCGCACGCCTGGTTCTACGCGGGCGAGCGGAGGCCAGATCAGCCCGGCTCGGCCGGGCTCAGCCCCAAAGCAGCATCGACTGCGGGTCGTCCGGGTCGACGTTGACGACGATCTCGCCGCCGATCTTCTGCTTGTAGCCGTCGACGGACTGGCCGATGATCTGCTGCGCGAAGGTGGCCGTGTAGGGCTCGCCGCCGGTCGGCTTGACCTCAACCTCGAGCTCGAACTCGACGCCGCCCGAGAGCGGGTCCTTGTTGCCGGTCTCGCGCATCCCCTTCAGTACCGCCGGGTGCTTGACGCCCTGCTGGGCGAGTTTGTTCGTCTTCGCCGCGGCCTCCTGGACGCCGCCCATCCCGCCCATGCTCGCGACCGAGCCGCCGGCGGCTTTGGTCGCGTCCTGGGCCTGCTTCGCCGCGTCCTTGAACTTGTCCATGAAACCCATCGTCGCTCCAACCTTTCCCCGTGGTCTGCGGGCAGGCTATCGCTACTGTGGCGCGCTGATGACTCGGATCACGGTGCTCGCGCTGCTCGTCTGGGGCCTACTCGCGAGCCCGGCGCTCGCCGCCGACGATCCGGCTGCCCAATCGCCGTTCGGCGGCCAGCTGCCGCCGCGGCTTGCCGAGCCCGACTCGCAGACGGCGCCGCCATCCGGATTCGAGATCTCCGCGGCCGAGGCGATCGAGATCGCCGGCGCGACGGCGGTTGTTCGCGATGAGCTGACCGAGAGCCCGGGCGCGGAGCCGGTCGCACTCGTGCGCGGCGACCGCTGGCAGGTCGCCTACGAGGACGACGGAAACGAGGTCGCGCAGGTGATCATCGACGGGGACGACGGCTCGGTCGACGAGGCGTGGCGCGACTTCCAGGTCGAGACCCATCTGGCGCGGGGGTACTCCGACGCGATCGCCCAGGAGGTCAACTCGCCCTGGATCTGGCTGCCGCTCTGCCTCTTGTTCGTCGCCCCGTTCTTCGATCCCCGGCGCCCCCTGCGCCTCGTGCACCTCGACCTGCTGGTCCTGCTGGGTCTCGGGATCTCGCTCTTCTTCTTCAACCGCGCCGAGATCACCGCGTCGGTCGCGCTCACCTATCCGGTGCTCGGCTACTTCCTGATCCGGATGCTGGTCGCGGGGCTGTGGCCGCGCGAGCGCAAGGGGCCGCTGATCCCGCTGGTCCCGATCACGTGGCTGGCGATCGGCGTCTTCGTCCTCGTGGCCGGGCGGATCGCCCTCAACGTAGTCGACTCGCACGTGATCGACATCGGCATGGCCGGGGTCGTGGGAGCCGACCGGATCGCCGGGGGCGAGCCGCTGTACGAGGGCGCCTTCTCGCTCGGCCTCGACCTCAAGGGCGACGTCTACGGTCCGGTCAACTACCTCTCCTACGTCCCGTTCGAGCTCGCGCTGCCGTGGGACGGGGTCTGGGACGCGGGGGTGGGGGCGGCCCACGCCGCCGCGATCGGCTTCGACCTCGTCTGCGTCGGCGGGCTCATCGCGCTCGGGCGGCGGCTGCGCGGCGGGGACGACGGCCGGGCGCTGGGCTGGGCGCTCGCCTTCGCCTGGGTTGCCTGTCCGTGGACGCTCTACACGATGAACGCGAACGCCAACGACGCTCTGATCGCGGCGCTCGGGATCGGGGCACTGGTCGCGCTGCGCTCAGCTCCGGCGCGCGGGGTCTTCGTCGCGCTGGGTGCCGCGGCCAAGTTCGGACCGGCGGCACTGGCACCGCTGTTCGCGACCGCCGACGTCGAACGCCGCTGGCGCGGAGCGTTCTGGTTCTCGGTCGCCTTCGTCGTCGTCGCGGCGGCGGTCACGGTCCCGTTCATCCCCGACGGCGGTCTGCAGGAGATGTACGACCGTACGCTCGGCTACCAGGCGGCCCGCAGCTCGCCGTTCTCCGTCTGGGGCCAGGCCCCGTCGCTGGACTTCCTGCAATCGATCGCGCGCGTTCTCGCCGCCGCTCTGGCGATCGGTGTCGCGTTCTGGCCGCGCGTCAAGTCGCCGCTGCAGATCGCTGCCCTCGCCGCCGCCGTGACGATCGCCGTCCAGCTCACGGCGAGCCACTGGTTCTACTTCTACGTCGTCTGGTTCCTGCCGTTCGTGCTGGTCGCGAGCTTCGCCTCCCACAGAGAGGTTGTGCGGCGGGGGTTCCTGGGTTAGGCTCGGTCCAGGTCCCCCCTACACGGAGGTTGAGTGTGGACCGCAAGGGAGTGCGGACGGTGGTAGCGGTGGCGTCACTTGCCGGCGCGCTGGTGGTTGCGGCCCCCGCTTCGGCCGCGCCGGGAGATCTGGACCCCGCCTTCGGCACGGGCGGCAAGACCGTTACGGATCTGCCCGGCAACGTCCTCCGCGCGCCGGCTGTCGGTTTGCAGAGCGACGGCAAGCTGATCGTTGCCGGGTACACCGACGACCGCCTCGGGTCGGGGTTCGTCGCGCGGTACTCGACCAGCGGCATCCTCGATGACGGCGGCGACGGCCCCGGCGGGGCCGGCTTCGGGACCGGCGACGGCTACGTCACGTTCGACTTCGGTGCTCGCGAGTCCGACGATTCGCGGGGTGGCTGTCCAGGGCGACGACAAGATCGTCGTGGTGGGCGGGTCCGGGACTCCGGCGACCCCTCGATTTCGGCATCGCCCGCTTACTCCCCAACGGCACGCTGGACTCGAGCTTCGACGGCGACGGCAAGGTCACGGCCGACTTCGGCCGCGTTATCGGCGACACGGCGTTGGACGTCGCGATCCAGCCGGCCGACGGCAAGATCGTGGTGGGCGGCAAATGGGGTCGGCGGCAAGCAGCCGACTTCGCGTTGGCCCGCTACAACGCCGACGGCTCCCTGGACTCGGGCTTCAGACGGGGACGGCAAGCTGACGACCGACTTCGCCGGCACCGACTTTGTCGACAGCCTCGCGATCCAGGTCGACGGCAAGATCGTCGCGGCGGTTGGCCTGGCGCCGGCGATTGGGGCCTCGCGCGCTACAAGCGCCGACGGCTCGCTCGACGATGGCGGTGACGGCCCGGCCGGCACGGGCTTCGGCGGCGACGGCAAGGTCACGACGAACTTCGGCGCTTCCGACTTCGCCACCGGGGTCGCGATCCAGCCCGACGGCAAGATTCTCGTCGGCGGGGAGGGCGGCAACAACTTCAACCTCGCCCGCTACAACGCCGCGGACGGCTCGCTCGACCCCAGCATTCAACGGCGACGGCAACAGCGACGGCAAGGTGACCTCGGACTTCGGGGGCACAGGCGATGAGAAACCGACTTCACTGGTGCTCCAGAACGACGGCTTCATCAACCTGGTCGGGTACACGGACGCGGCGCCCGTGAACATCAATGCGGTGGTCGCCCACTACACGCCGAACGGAAAGCTCGACACTCGGTTCGGCACCGGGGGCTCAGTCGTTCGTCGACTTTGCCGGTACCCCGACTACTCCGAGGCGGCGGTCATGCAGCCCGGCAACAAGCTGACCTTCGTCGGCATGACCGACGGGCCCGACGAGCACCGTGTCCTCGCACGCGTGGACGCCGACACGGACTCGCCCGGCAACCGGACTGGGCCTTCGGTGGGCTCGGCAAGACGGTTACGAACCTGCCCGGCAGCGTCTCGCGGTGAGCATCGCCCAGCAGAGCGACGGCAAGCTGATCGTCGGCGGCGGGGACAACGGCCTGACGTCGGTCTTCGTTGCGCGCTATACGGCCGACGGTGTTCTCGATGATGGCGGGGACGGGCCGGGCGGCACCCCCGGCTGGGGCGTGACCGGCGATGGATACACGACCTTCGATTGGGGTGGGGGGGGTGGGGCAAACCCGTCTCTCAGCGGGATCGCCGTGCAGGGCGACGACAAGATCGTCGCCGTCGGAAAATCGAGCGGAGACTTCGCGGTCGCCCGCCTGAACGCGGACGGCATGTTCGACAACGGCTTCGATGGCAACGGCAGGCTGACGACGGACTTTGGCGCTACCGAGAGCGCTTCCGCGGTGGCGGTCCAGCCCTCCGACGGCAAGATCGTCGTGGCTGGAAATGACAGCCAGCGGCACCGACTTCACGTCGCGCGCTACAACGGCGCCGACGGCTCGCTCGACGACGGTGGCGACGGCGCGGGTCCGCTCGGCTTCGACGTCGACGGCAAGCTCAAGACCGACCTGCTCGGCGCCAACGACCGCGCGAACAGCGTCGCGATCCAAGCGAACGGCAAGATCGTCGTGGGCGGCGGGGCGGGAATCAGCGAGTTCGGGCTCGTCCGCTACAACGGCGCCGACCGGCTCGCTCGACGACGGCGGCGACGGCGCGGGCGGCGCGGGCTTCGGCGGCGACGGCAAGGTGACGACCGACATGGGCTCGAACGACGCCGTCAACTCGCTCGCGATCCAGCCGGACGGCAAGATCGTGGCGGCCGGGACCGCGGGAGCTTCGGGCGACGACTTCGGGGTCGCCCGCTACAACCCGCTCGACGGCTCGCTCGACTCGGGCTTCGATGGCGACGGCAAGGTGACGAGCAACTTCGGCAACGAGCGAGGGCGTGGTCGAGGTCCTGGTGCAGAGCGACGGCTTCATCAACGTCGTGGGCAACACGGACAACGGGGGAGTCGACGTTCGACGCCGCGATCGCCCATTACACGCCCAACGGGACGCTCGACACCGCGTTCAGCAACGACGGGTTCGCGACCGTCGACTTCGGGACCGGCGACAACTTCGCGGAGTCGGCGCTGATGCAGACCGGCAAGAGGCTGACCTTCGTCGGCGAGGACCTCAACAACGTGACGCTCGGGCGCGTGAAGACCGATACGGATTCGGACAACGACGGGGTCGTGAACCCCGTCGACAACTGCCCGACCACCGCCAACTCGAACCAGGCCAACGACGACGGCGACGACCTGGGCGACGCCTGCGATCCGGACGACGACAACGACGGGCGCGCCGACGGGTCCGACGCGTGCCCGACCGGCGACAACGGCTGGACCTCGAACGGCGCCACGACCACGACTCCGATGGTTGCCGGGACGCCGGTGAGGACGCCGACGACGACAACGACACGGTCGCCGACGGCTCCGACGCCTGCCCGATCGGCGCTGCGGCCGGCACCGACACCGACGGCGACGGCTGCAAGGACGCCGGCGAGGACGCCGACGACGACAACGACACGCATCGCCGACGGCTCCGACACCTGCCCGGTGGGCGCTGCCGCCGGCACGGACACCGACGGCGACGGCTGCAAGGACGCGGGCGAGGACGCCGACGACGACAACGACACGATCGCCGACGGCTCCGACAACTGCGCCGCTGGTCGCGAACACGGATCAGGCCGAACAACGACGCGCGACGCGCAGGGCGACGTCTGCGACGCCGACGACGACAACGACGACGCTCGCCGACGGCGCCGACAACTGCGCCCTCGGTCGCGAACACGAATCAGGCCAGACAACGACGGCGACGCGCAGGGCGACGTCTGCGACGCCGACGACGACAACGACGACGCTCGCCGACGGCGCCGACAACTGCGCGCTGGTCGGCGAACGCCGACCAGGCGAACAACGACGGCGACGGCCAGGGCGACGCCTGCGACGCCGACGACGACAACGACGGCGTTCTCGACGCCGCCGATGCCTGCCCGCTCGTCTCCGGCGCCGGCAGCAACGGCTGCGCCGTTGCCGGCCGGGCCCTGCGACGTCGAGCCGGACGCTCTCGCTCTCCCGCTCGGGCAAGAAGTTCAAGGGCGCGCTGACCGCAGACGTCACCGGCTGCGCGGCGGGTCAGGCGGTCGAGGTCTTCCAGAAGGTCAAGGGCCCGGACCGGAGCCTCGGGACCGCGACGACGAAGCCGAGCGGGAAGTACTCGCTGAAGAAGAAGGCACCCGACGGCAAGTACTACGCGACCGCGGCACAGAGCACAGCGGCCGGCGTCACCTGCCTGGCCGCGAAGTCGGGCAAGGTGAAAGTGGGCTGAACGAAAGCGGGCGCCCTCCCTGGCGCCCGTTCGTCCGTCGCTGTGGATGCGCTCAGCGAGGCTTCAGCGTGTTCACGCCCTTCGGAGCCGGGGTGCGCTTCTTGACCTCGTCGAAGTCGTAGAACGCGCCCGGGCTTGCGCCCTCCTTGCCGAGGCCGAACCCGGCCTCCTGCAGGAGAACCACGGCGTGGTTGATGTTCGTGAACTTGTACTTCGCGAACGCGCGGTCGTTGCCGAGCTGGCCGAGCGACTGCAGCGCCAGCGCGCGGTGCACCGACTCGACGCCCATGATCTCCGCCGCATAGCGGGCGGAGGTCGGGTCGCCCTTCGCGGCGAACGTCGTCGTTCCGATCAGGTACGCGTTGACGAAGATCTGATCGCCCTTGACCAGAGTGCTCAGCAGCCCGGTCGAGCTGGCGAACACGGCGTCCGGAACCCAGATCTTCTTGGTCGCCGGTCGAGCGCCGATCGAGCGCAGGACTTTGTAGTGGTCCAGCTCCTGAAAGGCGGCCGCCTCGACGTTCCGCTTCGTCACCGAGTCGAGGGCGACACGCTCCGCTCCGACCGTGTTGACGATCGTTGCCAGCACCTCGGCCGTGGCCGCGATGTTGAGGACGTTCTGCGGGTCGGCCTTGGATGCGGACTTGGCGATCGCGCTGCCGACGCCCGTGGCGCCCAGCAGCCCCATGCCGCCGAGGGTCGCCGCCGCGCCACCCACGAATCCCCTGCGCGTGCTCGCCGACTCGCCGGCGTACTCACGGTCGATCGCCTCGAAGGCGAGGTTCTCCGCTTCACTCACTGCACTCCTCCTAACTGTTGTTGGCATCCCCCACGAAGGGGCTACGCAGACAACGCGAGGTCGGATCAGTCAGGCGATCGTGGTGCGCAGCTGACCCAGCTGCGGTGAGCTGACCACGACCTCGTCCCCGGGCTGCAGCCAGACGCTCGGATCGCGGGCGCCGCCGACGCCCGCCGGCGTCCCCGTCGAGACGATGTCTCCGGGCTCGAGCGTCATCAGGCTCGAGAGGTGTGCGACGAGCTGGGGGATCGAGAAGATCAGGCCGGCGGTCGTGTCCTCCTGCATCCGCTCGCCGTTGAGGTCGAGGGCGATCCCGATCGCGTCGTGCGGGCCCGCCTCGTCGGGCGTGACGATCGCCGGGCCGCAGGGCGCGGAGCCGTCGAAGACCTTGCCGGGCATCCACTGCGGGGTCGCGAACTGCAGGTCGCGGGCGGAGAGGTCGTTGAGCAGCGTGTAGCCCGCGATGTGGTCGATCGCCTCGGCCTCGGAGACGTCGCGCGCCCGTCGCCCGACGACCACCGCGACCTCCGCCTCGTAATCGACCTTCTCGCTCGCCGCCGGCAGCGCGACCTCGTCGCCGTCGGCCCGCAGGGCGTTGGCGAACTTCGCGAAGAAGGTCGGGCTCGCCGGCGGGTCGAGCCGCCCCTCCTTGGCGTGCTCGGCGTAGTTGAGCCCGATGCAGACGATCTTCTGTGGGTCGGGTACCGGCGGGAGCAGCCGGACCTCGCTCAGCGGAATCTCGGGGCCCTCCGCATCGCCGAGCTCGGCGAGCCGGCCGGCCGTCAGCAGGTCGCGCACCGAAGCTCCGCCGGCGCCGAGCACATCCCAGGCATCGAGCACCGAATCGCCGCGCACCAGTCCGGCGCGTGGTCCTCGGTCCGACTCATAGGAGACAACCCGCACGGCCAGGGAGCCTATCCCTAGAATCGATCCGCCCAGGGGGCGTAGCTCAGTTGGTTAGAGCGCCGGCCTGTCACGCCGGAGGCCGCGGGTTCGAGTCCCGTCGCTCCCGTCACCGCCGCCATACGATGGACCCGTGCAAAGCGTCCTGGTCACCGGCGGCACCGGCTTTCTCGGCAGCTGGTGCGTGGCGACGCTCCTGCAACGCGGCTACCGCGTTCGGACCACGGTCCGCGACCTCGCGCGCGAGGGCGACGTCCGGGCGGCGGTGGCGAACGCCGGCGCCGGCGAACAGGGCGAGCTCAGCGTCGCCGCCGCCGACCTGAGCGACGACCCCGGCTGGGCCGAGGCGGCCGACGGTTGCGCGTACGTGCTCCACGTCGCCTCGCCGTTCCCGACCTCGCAGCCGCGCGACCCGGACGAGCTCATCGTCCCCGCCCGCGATGGGGCCCTGCGGGTGCTCCGCGCGGCGCTCGACGCGGGCGCAGAGCGGATCGTGCTCACGTCCTCGGTCGCGGCGGTCAGAAACGGCGGGCCGCCGGCCAACGGCTCGGCCTACACCGAGGACGACTGGACCGACGGCGACAACACCTCGCTGACGCCCTACACGCGCTCGAAGACGATCGCCGAGCGCGCGGCCTGGGACCTGGTCGCCGAGCGCGGCGCCACGGAGCGGCTCGCCGTGGTCAACCCGGGAGCGATCATCGGCCCGGCGCTGAGCGATGACACCTCGTTCTCGCTCGAGCTGATCGAGCGGCTGATGAAGGGCGCGATGCCGGCGCTGCCGCGGCTCGGCTTCTCGCTCGTCGACGTGCGCGACGTGGCCGAGCTCGAGCTGCTGGCGATGACCGAGCCGGGCGCCGCCGGCAAGCGGTTCATCGCCGCGGACGAGTTCATGTGGATGGCGGAGATCGGGGAGGTCCTGCGCGAGCGTTTGGGCGAGGAGGCCGACAAGGTGCCCACGCGGGTAGCCCCGAATCTGCTGATCAAGGCGGTCGGGATCTTCGACTCGAGCGTGCGCTCGTTCACCGGCGACCTCGGCAAGCGCACCGAGTTCTCCAATCAGCGAGCCCGCGACCTCGGTTGGGCGCCTCGCCCGGTCGCCGACTCCATCGCCGACACCGCGCGCAGCCTGCAAGAGCACGGAATCGTCTGAGCGCGCTCGGCTAGAGCGCCACGCCCGGAATTAGGTGTTTCCACCTATACCGCGCGCGTCGCTGCGGTGGGATCGTGCGTGGCATGAAGCTAATCGCCGTCTCAATCGCCCTGCTCATGTCCCTGATCGCCGCCAGCTCGGCCTCCGCGACCACCTACACCATCACGAGCACCGCCGACGAAAGCCCTGCGGCGGTGGACAACGGCGTCTGCACGCTGCGCGAGGCGATCCACATGGCGAGCTCGAACAGTACGATCGGCGACGTTGCCTGCGGCGTCGCGGGTGAGACGAGTCTCGACACGATCGAGATCTCGGCGACGCCGATCCAGCTCAACGCGCCGGTGGGAACTAACGACAACCTCGACGGCGACCTCGACGTGCTCGGTCTGGGCGCGGGGGCCATCACCATCACCAGCACCGTCGCGGGCGACGCGAACGCAGTTCTCCACGCCACGAACGACCGCGTCTTCGACGTGCAAGCCGGCAATGCCGGCAGCCTGCTCACGCTTGACGGGATCACGGTCCAGAACGGGAACAGCACCGCTCAGGGTGCAAACGGCGAAGGCGGCGGGATCAGGATCCAGAGCGGGAATCTCACGCTGAACGGAGGATCGATCGTCCAGGGCAACGCGGCGGCCGAGCAGGGGGGAGGTGTGTTCGTCGCGGCGGCGTCCACCCTGATCGTTTCGAACGCGACCGTCACCGCGAACTCCGTTGTAGTGCCCGTGGGGCTCACGTCGAATGCGGGCGGGGGCGGCGTCTTCGTCCAAAGCGGTGGAGCGACCCTGACCAACGCCACGGTGAGCAACAACACGGTGACGAGAAACCAGGTCGGCGTGGCCGGGCAGACGGTTCAAGGCGGCGGCATCCTCGCCTCCGGGGACAAGGTCACCGCCACCAACTCGACGATCAGCGGCAACCAGATCAACATCAGCGGCAACAGCGGCCCGGATCAGGCCCTCGGCGGCGGGATCTCGTCGCGGACGGTGGACATCGCCAACAGCACGATCAACGACAACCGCCTCATCGGCGGCGCAAGCCGGAAGGGCGGCGGGATCTACGTCGACTTCCCAGCCGACCCGCCGATCTTCACGAACCAGGTTCACGACTCGACCTTCAGCAACAACGGCTCGACACCATCAATCGCTAGCGGCGGCGCGATCTACGCCAACGGCGGCGCCACGGTGATCCGCTTCACGACGTTCGCCTTCGACGACGCCAACACCGGCGGCGCCCTCTTCTTCGACGATCTCGGGTTCGGATCGACCTCGATGGAGGTCCGCACGTCGCTCTTCTTCGGCGAGGGTTGCGCGGATGACGACGGCGGTGCCGTCGGACCGGAGATCACAAGCGGCGGCGACAGCGTCTTCGACACGTCCACGGGTTGCCCATTCACGGTCGGGGACCAGAACCTGAGCCCCCTCACGCTCAACGCGCTCGGCAATAACGGAGGTCCCACGAGTACCCACGGGCTGCCGGTCAACACGCCGCTGCTCAACGACATCCCGCTCACCCGCTGCAACACCGCGCTCAACCTCTCCCCGGGGATCGTGGCGCGGGACCAGCGCGCATTCCCGCGTGCTGTCGACGGCGGCTGCGAGGCCGGCGCGATCGAGGTCATGAGCTGCCAGGGTCAGGCCGCGACGATCATCGGCACCTCCGGGCTCGACATCCTCCCCACGACCCCCGCCAACGATGTCGTCGTCGGCGGCAACAGCGACGACACGGTTCAGGCCAGCGCCGGCAACGACACGATCTGCGGGGATCAGGGCCCCCTGGACAAGATCGACTACGCCACCGCGCCCGGGGGCGGCCCGGCGGTCGTGGATCTGGCCGCGGGCACCGCGACGCTCCCCGGAAAGTCCGATTCCATCTCCGGCACGGAGCAGGTCTTCGGGACTGCCGCCGGGGACACGCTGCTGGGGACCGACGGAAACGGCGAGATGAGGGGCAACGGAGGGAACGACATCCTCAACGGGCGCGGCGGACAGGACGCGATCACCGGTGGCGCCGACGACGGCGGCATCGGCGATCAGATCGTCTTCGACAACGCGCCCGGCAACGTGACCGTGGATCTCACCAACACCGCCGGATTCCAGAACACGGGCACGGGCAGCGGTCTCAAGGCCATCACCGGCGTCGAGGGCATCCGCGGCGGTCCGTTCAACGACCAGTTGACCGGGGATGGCGTGGCCAACAGAATCGACGGCGCTGCCGGCGCCGACACCGTGCACGCCGGCGGCGGGGGCGACACCGTAATCGGGGGCGCCGGCGGGGACAGCCTGTTCGGCGAAGCCGGCGACGATCTGATGCAGGCGCTCGACGGCGAGATCGACAACGTCGACTGCGGCGATGGGACCGAAGCACCCGACGTCGACGCGACGGACGTCCTCGTCGCCTGCGAGCCGCCGGCGGTCACCCCGCCGGGCGAGACCCCGCCGGGCGAGACCCCGCCGGGCGAGACCCCGCCGGGCGAGACGCCTCCGGGCGAGACGCCTCCGGGCGAGACGCCGCCTGCGACCGACAAGACCGCGCCGGTGCTCAGTCTCTCCGGCAAGAAGCGCCAAAAGGTCGGAGGGAGCGTCTCCGTCGGAGCGCTGTGCGACGAGGCGTGCAACGCGGCCGGGTCCGGCGAGCTCGTCGTCAAAGCGCCGAGCGGGAGCGGAAAGTCGGCCGCGAAGGGGAAGCGGACGTTCAAGCTGAAGCCGGCCAACCTATCGCTCGCGCCCGGCACCCTGGGGACGCTCAAGTTGAAGCTCTCGAAGCCCGTCCGCAAGGCCGCGACCGCCGCGCTCGCGGACGGTGGATCCGTCCGCGCGTCGGTGACGGTGACGGCGACCGATCCCTCGGCGAACACCGCGACCCAGACCCGCAAGGCCAAGCTGATCGCCCCCGCCGGATAGATTGACCGGGTGAGCGATCGGAACCTGAACGCCGACGCCGGCTGGGCGGAGGCAGCCGGCGGTGCGCCCACGTCCTCCACGTCGCCTCCCCGTTTCCACCCTCGCAGCCGCGCGACCCCGACGAGCTCATCGTCCCCGCCCGAGACGGCGCCCTGCTGATCAAGGCCTGGGCGCCCCGCCCGGTGGCCGATTCGATCGCCGACACCGCCCGCAGCCTGCAGGAGCACGGGGTGGTCTGAGCCGGACCGTCCCGGGGACGCAGGCCGAGGTTTATTGGTCTGCTCGGCGGGCATTAGCGGACCGTCCGCCCGGAACCCCACGTCCGGGCTCGGGAGAGGAGAGATTTCGTTTGGCTGGACGCCGAAGCTCAGGGGGGCTGATGGCGGTGCTTGCCGCTGCCGTGATCGCGCTCACCGCGGCGGGTTGCGGCGACGACGAGCCCTCGGGTGCGGGCGTCGACCTGAACTTCTTCGTCGCGACCCAGCCGGGCGGCACGATCCAGGAGGTGGCGAAGCGGTGCTCCGAGGAGTCGGGAGGCGCCTACACGGTCAACGTCGAGCTCCTGCCCACGGACGCGAGCCAGCAGCGCGAGCAGCTCGTGCGCCGGCTCGGGGCCGAGGACACGACCATCGACATCATCGGCATGGACGTGATCTGGACAGCCGAGTTCGCCAACGCCGGCTGGCTGCGCGAATGGGAGGAGCCCCTGAGATCGCAGGTGACGAAGGACGTCTTCGACAGCGTCGTGGACACCGCGTCGTTCGAGGGCGCGCTCTACGGCGCTCCGTTCAACTCCAACACCGAGTTGCTCTGGTACCGCACCGACCTGGTCGACACCCCGCCGAAGACGTGGGACCAGATGATCAGCCAGGCGGAGCAGCTCGGCAAGGACGTCCAGGTGCAGTCGGATCGCTACGAAGGCTTCACCGTCTGGGTCAACGCGCTGATCGAGTCGGCGGGCACGCAGATCCTGTCCGGCCCGACCACCGTCGACCTCGAGCAGGGACCGACCGAGGAGGCGCTGGCGATCATGGGCAAGCTCGCCAACTCGCCGGCCGCCTCCCCGAACATCGACACCTCGGATGAGGACAGCGCCAGGCTCGGATTCGAGGCCGGCGACTCCGCGTTCATGATCAATTACACCTTCGCCCTCGGCAGCGCGACCGAGAACGCACCGGACATCGCCAAGACGATGGACGCGGTGAAGTTCCCCGAGGTCGTGGCGGGGACCCCTTCGAAGCCGCCGCTGGGAGGGTTCAACCTCGGGATCAGCTCCTTCTCCGAGCATCCCGATGAGGCGTTCGAGGCCGCGGCCTGCCTCTCGAACGCGGAGAGTCAGCTCACGGCCACCGAGCTCGACGGGCTGCCGCCCTCGAACCAGAGCCTCTACGAGGACAAGGTCGTCCAGAAGGCCTTCCCCGGGTTCGCCGACGTGATCGCGGCATCGATCGAAGACGGCGGCCCGCGACCGGCGACCCCGGCCTACACCGACCTCTCGCTGGCGATCCAGCGCTCGCTGCACCCGCCCCAGGACATCGACCCGAACGATCCGGCGCCGAAGTACGACGAGCTGCGCGAGAACGTCGAGGCCGCCGTCAAGCGCGAGGGCCTGCTCTGATGGAGGCGAGCACGGCACCCGGCGGCATCAGCGAGCGCACCCGCTCGGAGCGCAAGCTCGGGTGGCTGTTGTGCTCGCCCGCCGTCATCGCGATGCTGCTGGTGACCGCGTATCCGATCGGCTACGCGATCGTGCTCTCGCTCCAGCACCTCGACCTGCGCTTCCCGGAGGAGGGCGGGTTCGCCGGCCTCTCCAACTACGAGACCGTGCTCACCTCGAGCCTGTGGTGGACCGACGTCTTCAACACGCTGTTCATCACAGTGATCTCCGTCGCGATCGAGCTGGTGCTCGGGATGACGATCGCGCTGGTGATGCACCGGGCGATCTTCGGCCGCGGCGTCGTCCGCACGGCCGTGCTGATCCCGTACGGGATCGTCACCGTGGTCGCCGCGTTCTCGTGGCAGTTCGCGTTCTCGCCCGACACCGGCTTCGTCAACAACCTGCCGTTCATCGCCGACGACATGGCCTGGTTCGGCGACCGCTTCAGCGCCTTCGCCGTGATCATCATGGCCGAGGTCTGGAAGACGACTCCGTTCATGGCCCTGCTGTTGTTAGCCGGACTCACGACGATCGACTCCGGCCTGTACGAGGCCGCGAAGATCGATGGCGCCAACGCCTGGCAGCGCTTCACGCGGATCACCCTGCCGCTGATCAAGCCAGCGATCCTGGTCGCGCTGCTGTTCCGCACCCTCGACGCCTTCCGGGTCTTCGACACGATCTTCATCATGACCAGGGGGGCGCAGGACACCGAGTCGGTGTCGATCCTGGGCTATAACCAGCTCATCGGCCGGCTCAACCTGGGCCTCGGCTCGGCGGTCTCGGTGCTGATCTTCCTCTGCGTGCTGGCGATCGCGTTCGCCTTCGTGCGCTTCCTCGGCGTGCGCATGGCCGAAGGAAGGCCCGGTACGTAGAGATGGAGCGCGGCACCCGCGAGTACGTCCTCTGGAGCATCGGCCTCTTGCTGGTGCTGCTGTTCGCGCTGATCCCGGTGATCTGGATCATCTCGGTGTCCCTGAAGACCCCGGAGACTCTCGCCGACGGGAACTTCGTCCCGCAGGACATCACCTTGGACAACTACGAGGCCCTGTTCACCGGCGGGATCGACGTGAGCCCGTTCATCAAGCCGTTGATCAACTCGCTGGTGATCGCCTCGATCACGACGGTGATCGCGATCCTGCTCGCCTCGTTCGCCGCCTACGCGATCGCTCGTCTGGAATTCCCGGGCAAGACGCTGATCCTCGCCGGGGCGCTGGCGATCGCGATGTTCCCGGCGATCTCGACGGTCGGCCCGCTGTTCGACATGTGGCGGACGCTCGGCCTCTACGACACCTATCCCGGGCTGATCATCCCGTACCTGACGTTCTCGCTGCCGCTGGCGATCTACACGCTCGTCGCGTTCTTCCGCGAGATCCCCTGGGATCTCGAACAGGCGGCCCAGGTGGACGGGGCGACGCCGTTCCAGGCCTTTCGCAAGGTGATCGTGCCCCTGGCCGCGCCGGGGGTGTTCACCGCGGCGATCCTGGTCTTCATCTTCGCCTGGAACGACTTCCTGTTTGCGATCACCCTGACCTCGTCGGACGCGGCGCGCACCGTGCCCGCCGCGCTCGCGTTCTTCACCGGCGAATCGACGTTCACCGCGCCCACCGGCAACATCGCCGCGGCCGCGGTGATCGTGACCATCCCGATCATCATCTTCGTCCTCTTCTTCCAGCGTCGCATCGTCGCCGGCCTCACCGCCGGGGCGGTCAAGGGCTAAGGAGGCCCTCACCAGATGGCTGAAATCATCCTCGACAACATCTCCAAGCGGTTCTCCGACGGCTACGAGGCCGTGAAGGACATGGACCTCGAGATCAAGGATGGCGAGTTCATGATCCTGGTGGGCCCCTCGGGGTGCGGGAAGTCGACCGCGTTGCGGATGATCGCCGGGCTCGAGGACATCACGGAGGGCGAGCTGCGGATCGGCGACCGGGTGGTCAACGACCTCGCGCCGCGCGACCGCGACATCGCGATGGTGTTCCAGAGCTACGCGCTCTACCCGCACATGACCGTGCGCGAGAACATGGCCTTCCCATTGAAGCTCGCCGGCGTCGACGACGCCGAGATCAAGCGCAAGGTCGAGGAGGCGGCCGAGACCCTGGACCTGACCCAGCACCTGGACCGCAAGCCGGCCAACCTCTCGGGCGGCCAGCGCCAGCGGGTGGCGATGGGGCGGGCGATCGTCCGCGATCCGAAGGCCTTTTTGATGGACGAGCCGCTCTCGAACCTCGACGCGAAGCTGCGCGTGCAGATGCGCACCTCGGTCGCCAAGCTCCAGTCCGACCTCGGCACCACGACCGTCTACGTCACCCACGATCAGACCGAGGCGATGACCCTGGGCGACCGGGTCGCGGTGATGCGCGCCGGCGTGCTGCAGCAGGTCGGGGCACCGGGCGAGCTCTACGACAACCCGGCGAACATCTTCGTCGCGGGCTTCATCGGCTCGCCGGCGATGAACTTCCTGCCGGCGCAGGTCGAGGGCCAGACGCTGAAGCTGCCGATCGGGGACGTTCCGGCGCCCGCGGGGGTCGACGTCGCCGGCAAGAACCTGGTGGCCGGGATCCGCCCGGAGAGCTTCGAGGACGCGGCGCTGGTTGGCGACGCCCGCTCGCGCGGCATCGTGTTCAAAGCGAAGGTCGACCTGATCGAGTCGATGGGGGCGGAGAAGTACGCGTACTTCGACACCGAGGGCGGCGTGGAGTCGGAGGAGCTCGCCGAACTGGCCGCGGATGCGGGGCTGGGCGACGTGCCGACCTCCGCGGAGCACACCGCCGTCGCCCGGCTCGAGGCGATCAGCGAGATCAAGCGCGGCGACGAGGCCGAGCTCTGGGTGGACACCGAGAAGCTCCACCTGTTCGACGCCGACACGGGCCAGAGCCTCACAGCGACCTCGGGCGTCGGCTAGTCCGACATCTCCTCCAGCAGCTTGTGGACGAGGGTGTCGTCGGATGACGGCGGCTTCGAGATCTCCTCGCGCAGGCGGGCGAAGATCTCGTCGTCCCAGGCGTGCGTGCGCAGCAGCAGGTAGCGGAGGCTGACGACGCGGACGTAGGCCTCCGTCTCGGTGCCGCGCCCCAGCAGCTCCGCCTCGCGCAGCACCTCGACCACCGGCAGGTACTCGTGCTCGAACCAGGCGCCGGCGATCGTGGGGCGGTCCATGAACTCGCCCGTCGCCTGCATCGCCCGGAAGCCCCACGCCTCGATCCCCTCGGCGAGCCCGGCGTAGCGCCACTCGTCGCGCAGCTGGATCCGCGCGCGGGCTGCCGCCGGCAGCGGCACCCGCTCGAAGAACAGCCGCTCGTGGCTCTTGAGTGCCAGGTCGGAGATCCGCGTGTCCCGGTCGGCGCCGACCTCGGTGGCGATCTCGGTGACGTTCGCGTCGATCGTCTCGAGCCCGAGCTGGCCGGCGACCGAGACTCGGTGGTGCCCGTCGACGACGAAGTGCAGGTCGCCGACGCGGTAGACGTCGATCGGCGGCAGCGACTCGCCGCGGCGCATCGCCTTCGCAATCCCCTCCCAGCGCCGGCGCAGCCGCCGCGAGGTGGGGCGGAAGCTGCGGTCGAACTCGCGCGTGCGGTCCACCGTGCCGACGATCGAATCGAGCTCGATCGTCTGCAGGCCGAGCCGCCGCTCGCCCCGCTTGCCGAGCGCGCTGACGACCTCGTCGAACGGCAAGATGACGTTGATGTCGTCGGGCTCGCGGCGCAGGCCGGCGGCCAGATCGGACAGGCGGTGGCGCCGCCGCGCGCGGCTGAAATCGGTGTGCGCGTCCTGGTCGGCGAAGCCGGTGTCCACGGCCTCAAGGTACCCGCGGCAGGATGCGCGCACGCCCGTTGAGGGCGGGCTTGTCTAGCGGCTCAACCTGCGCGCCGTTGGATCACGGGCGGTAGTCGAAGATCCGCAGCCCCCGATCGCGATCGGATCCAAGGATGTACTCCTTGCCACCGAGCCGGTGGATCTCGACGCCCCAGTAGTTGGAGCCACCGGGCTCGACGAAGGCGCCCACCTCCTCGAGTCCGGAGTCGTCGTAGCGCAGCACCCGCATGCCGAGCGCATAGTGCGAGACGTAGACGAGCCTCGAGTCGGGGTCGGTCGCGACCTCGTGCACGGTCATGTCGCCGTAGTTCTCGGCGAACTCCTCGAGCTGGCCCTCGGGCGGCGCGTAGGTGTCGACCTCCTCCATCTTCGCGCCCCCGCTGAGGTCGGTCCGGTACATGTGGGTGTAGCCCCAGCCGTCGAAGACCGCCGACATGTCGACCGCCACCGACGGGCCGGGCGGAGTCGCGGTGCCGGTGCCGTCCTCGTTGCACGTGTAATCGGGACCGGGCTCGACGCCGAGCAGCCGGAACCCGTCGGTGCGCGAGACGAAGATCGCCGGCGTCGTAGCTGACGCGGCGAGCATGCTGACGAGCGTTTCACAGCCGTCGACGCCGGTCCGGTTGAACACGATCAGGCCCTTGTAGCCGGCCGCGACGATGTTGTCGAGCTTGACCTGGAAGTCGCAGACGCCGCGTTCGGCGACCGCGATCAGGTCGCCCGTCGCCGGCGCGAGCGGGTCGCAGGCGAGACCTAGGAACTCGGTGTCCCCGCTCAGCGGATTGTCCTTGTTGACCGGCTTCGTCTCGGAGCCCTGGATGGCCGTGAACGTCTGGCCGGCCGCCGGGCCACCGAGGAACTTGGCGACGACCCTGTACGGGTCGAAGTCCTCGTCGGTCGCGAAGAAGTACTCGTTGTCGTTAGTGAACTCCGCCTCGTGGCCGTTGCCCTCTGGGGTGATCGTCTGCCCGTACTCGGCCCGGACGGGGTCGACCGGGGCGAAGTCGGTGTCCGACAGCGCCGCCGGGGCCGCCGGGTTGCTGACGTCGAGGGTCACGTAGCCGCCGTCCCAGTAGGACATCAGCATGATGTCGCGACCGCCGATGTGCTTGACGATCATGTCGTGGCTGAACACCGCGTCGCCGTGCGGGCGGGTCGGGCCGGTCTGGGCGAACTGATCGAGGTTGGTCTCGGAGACCATCTTCGGCTTGCTCGGGTTGGTGATATTGAGGATGTCGACGTCGGGCTCTTCGAGGTCGTCGACGAGCACGACGTACGCCTTGCCGGTCTTGTTCCCATCGTCGTCGCGCTGCTCCCAGGCGAACGCCGAGTGAGTCTGGTTGGCCTTCGTCTGCGGCTGTCCGGGGCTCTGGCTGCCGTTCTTCTTCGTGAAGTCGCCGGCGCCCTCGACCAGCTTCTTCGGCTGCTTCGGGTTGGTGACGTCGATCACCGAGATGCCGCCGACTCCGTTGGTCGTCCCCGGGCACCACTCGTTCTGGTAGACGAGCACGTCGCCCTTGAAGGCCTGGGTGTTGAGCGAGATGACCTGCGAGCCCTCGCCGGAGAAGGTATCGACGTGGCTGGGGACGTATCCGGCGGCCTTCGGTGCGGCCGGGTTGGAGATGTCGACGACCTGAACGCCGCCGCGCGCGCACGTCGGCTCGTAGAACATCGTCAGATAGGCGTAGTTGCCCTTTGCGGAGACGTCGGCGACGCGGCCGTCGCCGGCCAGTCGGGTGTCGGCCAGGTCGTAGCTGCCGACCAGCTCGAGCCCCTCCTCGCGGGGCGGCACCGACTGGCGCCCGGCGACGCTTCCGGCGGCGCCGTGCGAGTTCCAGTGCTCTTCCAGGCTGCCGGTCAGCCACGTGTCGTTGGTGGCCATCGGATGGTGCGCTGCGGCCGGCGCGGCGGCGATCAGCAACGCGGTCAGAGCGGCGGCAACCGTCCCCACAAACTTCATTCGATTCACTCCCTGACCCCCCGGTCAAGCCCCCGGACACCCCCCGGGCGCACTGGAACGTGGACACCCTACTCCGGCCGGTTCAGGGCGTCAATGCCGCGGTCAGAGGTCGGCGAGCTCGCGGGTGCGCTCGGTCGCCGAGGCGGCCTCGGCGCCCTGCTCGGCGACCATCTGCTCGTACTCGCGCATCGCCTCCGGAACCCGCTTCGCGGTGACCCGCTCGGCTTGTACCGATGCGAAGAGCTGGCGGACGGCGAGCGCCTTGGTGAACCAGCGCGGGTACGAGACACGCCGCCGGCGCTCGGCGATCGCGTCGACGACCTCGTCGATCGCCGGGGCGAGCGGGTAGGTGCGGGAGAGGAACTTGGGCCCCCGGCCTTCGCCCGGCGCAGGAGCGGCATCTCGCGCTCGGAGTCGTTGACCATGTCGGTGTCGAGGAAGAGGAAGTACGCGACGCCGACGCCGACGCCGTACGGCCCCATCTCGATCCGCAGGTGCCGCCGGTGCGCTCGAGGTGCGGGAGCGCGGCCCGGTCCGTGTACATGACGCCGAACGACCAGGTCGTCGCGGCCGTCGACGCAGCCGCGGAGGCGCTGGGCCGTCTCGACGCCGCAGTGGCAAACGCGGGGATCGCCGCCGGCGGGCCGCTGCGGCTGCAGAGCTTGCGCTCATGGGAGCGGGTGATCGAGATCAACCTGCTCGTGAAGCGAACGAGCCGCATCGCTCATGCCCCGACCTTAACCGCTAGTCGTAGCCCTTGATCATCCGCACGTTGAGCCAGAGCATCACGACTCCCAGGGCGCCGATCACCGCGAACCCCGGCCAGATCTCCGACCAGTCGAGGTCGACGAGGATCAGTGAGCGCAGTCCCTCCATCAGGTAGGTGACGGGGTTCAGCGTCGCGGCGACCTCCATCGGCTCGGTCAGCATCTCGCGGGGGACGAAGTTCGGCGTCAGGAACAACAACGGGAAGAAGATCAGCCCGCCCGAGTTCGTCGCCGCGGCGCTGCGCGTCTTCAGCGCGATCAGCTGCATGAAGCCGGCGTAGACGACCCCCCACAGTGCGGTCATCAGGACGAGCAGGACGAAGCCCGCCGGTCCGCTCGCGATCTCGACCCCGAACGGCAGCGCGATCAGCAGGATCACGGTCGCGATCACGACGCACTTCAAGCCCTCGGCGACCAGCCGGCCGAGAACGAGCGAGTACCTCGGGATCGGCATCGCGCGCAGCTTGTCGAAGTAGCCACCCTCGATCTCCTCGACCAGGAACAGCGCCGCCATGCCGAACGAGGCCGCCAGCAGCAGCGTGATCGGGAGCTGGAAGGCGCCGTAGCCCTGGCCCTCCAGGAACCCGGTCGTATCCGAGGGGAAGATGTCGGCCGCCTGTCCTGTGTTGACGATCAGGAAGAAGATCGGGATGAACATCGTCATGAACAGCGCGTCGGGCTGGCGGATCGCCTCCCGCAGCGAGCGCCGTCCCAGTTCGATCGTGGCGCTCATGCCGCCACCTCCTGGACCTCGCCGGCCGCTCGCTCTCGGGTGCGCCCGGTGGCGTCGAGGAAGACGTCGTCGAGCGTCGGCTCCTCGCCGCCGCGCCGCTGTTGCAGGTCGGCCTTCAGCGCGCCGGGCGTGCCCTCGCGCACGATCAGGCCGTCGTCGATGATCGCGATCCGATCGCAGAGCTGGTCCGCCTCCTCGAGGTACTGGGTGGTGAGGAAGATCGTCGTCCCGTGGCCGTTGATCCGGCGCAGCTCCTCCCAGACCGTCAGCCGGCTCGCCGGGTCCAGGCCGGTGGTCGGCTCGTCGAGGAACAACACCTCGGGCGCGTGCACCAGCGCGGCCGCCAGGTCAAGCCGCCGCTGCATGCCGCCGGAGTACCCCTTGGTCACGCGGTCGGCGGCGCCCTCGAGCTCGACCAGCTCGAGCAACTGCTCGGCCCGCCGGTCCGCTTCGTCGGCGCCGAGCCCGAACAGCCGCCCGTGCAGGACGAGCAGCTCGCGCCCGGTCTGCCGCGGGTCGAGGCCGGCCTCCTGTAGCGCGACCCCGATCCGGCGACGGACGCCGTCGGGATCACCGGCGACGTCGATCCCCGCGACCTCGGCGCGGCCGGACGTGATCGTCAGCAGCGTGGTCAGCATCCGCACCGTCGTCGACTTGCCGGCCCCGTTCGGGCCGAGGAAGCCGAAGATCTCCCCGGCCGAGACCTCGAGGTCTACGCCGTTGACGGCCTCGACCGTGCCCTCGCCACCCGTGTAGTGCTTGACCAGGCCCTCGGCAAGCACGGCCGGGCCTCCGTTGTGGTTCATCTTGCTCCTGTTCGGATCGTTGGGCACCAACACAGACCGCGGGCGCCCCGGGAACTCATCGGTCCGGGGCGCCCGCGGGTACGGGCGGATCTACGAGGCGCTCTCGGCGGCGCCGACCTCCGCGCCGAGGTCCTTGTTGTCGGGTACGAACTGGCTGGCGATGAACATCGCCCCCTGCGGGTCGGAGACGATCGCCATCCGGACCCAGGGCGCGTCGAACGGCCCCATGATCACCTGGCCGCCGAGCTCCTTGACCTTCTCCGCGCTCGCGTCGGCGTCGTCGACCGCGAAGGTCACGTTCCAGTGGGGCGGCGTGTCGGGCTGGTCGTCACCGATCGCGATGATCCCGGCCACCACGTCCTCGAAGCCCTCGGGGGCTCCCATCTCCTTCATCCCCTCGCGCATTCCGGGATTCAGCTCCTCGAGGTGGTCGCCGTAGCCCGGCAGCTTGAACATCGCTCCGCTGGCGCCGCCGCCCAAATCGAGGACCTCCCAGCCGAAGACCGCGTTGTAGAACGGCTTCGCACCTTCGAGGTCGCGAGTATTGAGGTTGTTGAAGTTGACCGAGCCGTGCTCGTTGACGACCCGCGAACCCTTGTGCTCCTTCGCCTGCCAGACGCAGAAGGCAGCGCCCTCCGGGTCGGCGAAGATGGCCATCCGGCCGGCCTCCATGACGTCGAACGGCTCGAGCAGGACGGTGCCGCCGGCGTCCTTGACCTTCGCCGCGGTCTCGTCGGCGCTGTCGACCCAGATGTAGGTGTTCCAGCGCGGGGGACCGGGGTCGCCCTCCATCTGCCCGCTGATCGCGCCGGCATCCAGGCCGCGGATCCGCCCGATCAGGTACTTGGTCTCCGATCCCTCGGGCATCACGTCCTCGAACTCCCAGCCGAACAGGCCGCCGTAGAACTCGGTAACCCCGTCGGGATCCGGGTGGCTGCTGTCGACCCAGCAGGGCACGCCGGGCATGTATCCGTCTCGCTCTGGCATCTGTGGTCCCTTCGTTGATCGTTGACGAGCGGTGGCACCGTATGACCTAATTAGGTCAGGATCTGTCCTCATTACCGGCGAAGATGTGAATTGATCGTGACCGAGACCTCGAGCCGGCTGCTGGAACTCCTCGCGCTGCTGCAGGGGCGGCGCGACTGGACGGGCGCCGAGCTCGCCGATCGGCTCGGCGTCACGCGCCGGACGATCCGCCGCGACATCGAACGCCTGCGCGAGCTCGGCTACCCGGTCGAGTCGGTCACGGGTCCTGCGGGCGGGTACAGGCTGCGCGCCGGGACCGCGATGCCGCCGCTGTTGCTCGACGACGACGAGGCGATCGCGATCGCCGTCGGGCTCCGGACCGCGGCACGCGCCTCGGTCGCCGGCGTCGAGGAGACCTCGGTCCGGGCGCTGGTCAAGCTCGAGCAGGTCCTGCCCGCCCGGCTTCGCCGTCGCGTCAGCGCGCTCGCGTCGGTGATGACCGTCCCCGCGGCGGGCGGCCCGACGGTCGACCCCCAGCACCTGACGGTGATCGCCACGGCGTCGCGCGACTCGGAGCGGATCCGCTTCGGATACCGCAGCCGCGACGGCAGCGAGACCCGCCGCGAGGTCGAGCCGTACTCGGTCGTCAACCTCGGGCGTCGCTGGTACCTGGCGGCGTGGGACTGCGGCCGCGAGGATTGGCGAACGTTCCGGATCGACCGGCTCCTGCGCCCCGCCTCGACCGGAGTTCGCTTCGCGCCGCGCAAGATGCCGGCCCGGGACGCCGCTGCCTACGTCGAGCAGAGCATCGCCGGCGCGCCGCATCGCTACGAGGCCCGGGTGACCCTCGGCGTCGGTGCCGACGAGCTGCGTGGCCGTGTCCCGTCGTGGTGGGGCGGGGAGGTGGAGCCGATCGACGAGCGCTGCTGCACGTATCGCACCGGCGACGACGACCTCGGCTGGCTGGCGATCCGGATCGCGATGCTCGGCGTCGACTTCGTCGTCGAGGAGCCGCCCGAGCTGGCGGAGCAGTTCCGGGAACTCGCGGCCCGGCTCGACCGGGCGACAGCCGCCCGCGCCTAGCGGCCGAAGGTGCGTAGGAACGCGCTTCCGGCGGCGGGCACGCCGTCCAGCTGTTCGCGGATCTCGGCCAGGCCGGCCCGCAGCTCGGGGTCGCCCGCATCGATCGGCAGCATCGAGTCCTGCAGGTCGGTGATCCGGCGGTCGGCCTCCGTCGCCGCGGTCACCGCCCGGGTGACGAAGACCTTCGCCCCCTGCGACGGCAACCCCGGGGATGCGGCCGCCAGCGCCCTCGCCTCCAGGCCGAACCGGTCCGCAAAGCTCGACTGGGTCCGCTTCGCGCGGCCGTAGGCCTTCTGAAGCGGCCGGAAGAGGTCCGCCTCGAGCCGGTCGGCGGTCGCGTCGTCGAGCAGCTCGTAGGCCTCACCGAGGCAGGCGGTTCCGAACCCGAGCTGGGCGATCGCCCCGGCCAGGTCGGACATGATCTTTCCGCGCGCTTCGGCGGCGCTGACAACCATCGAGAGCCCCGGCCTAGGCGGACGCGCCCGCCTCGGGAGGCGCGCCGGTGGCGCCGTCCTCGCCCGGCGACTCGCGGGCGATGTACTCCTCAACGAGGAGCAGGTTGGTTGCCGAGCGCTCGACGACGTTGAGCAGGTCGTGCATCAGCGCGACCTCCTCGACCTGCTCGGAGACGAACCACTGCATGAACTGCTCGGCGCGGTAGTCCTTGGTCTCGCGGGCGAGCTCGAAGAGCTCGTAGATCTCCTCGCCAACCCGCTTCTCCTGTTCGAGTGCGAGCTTGACCGGGGCGACGTCGTCGTCGAACTTCGTCTGCTGGCCCTTGATGTCTGGGATCTCGACCGGCTCGCCGACGTCGAGCAGGTACTGGACCATCATCATCGCGTGGGTGCGCTCCTCGAGCGCCTGGCGGTAGAAGAACGAGGCCAGGCGGGGCAGCGTTTCGGAGTCGTAGTGGACCGCGATCCCGATGTACTGCATCGCGGCGCTGAACTCGTTTGCGATCTGCTCGTTGAGCGCGGCCGGGAAGGACTTGCTCTTCGCCATGGCGCGAACCTACTACGCCCCGCCGCGGAATGGTCCCTCACCGGCGACCGGCTCAGTGAAGCTTCGCCGTGGACGTGCGCTTGGCGGCGTTGCCGGCGGCGTCGGCGGCGATCAGCGTCAGCTCGAGGTCGACCTTGCGCGCGTCGCGCAGCAGGCTCTGGCCCTTCGACGTCAGCTTCGCGGTCATGCGGCTCGTGCCGGAGCTGAGGCTCGCCCGGCCCTTGGCGACCTTCGTCCCGTCGGCGGCGGCCACGGGCCTGACCGTCGCCGGCTCGTCGAGCTCTATCTGCATGCTGAGCCTCCCGGCGTCGAGGACCTTCGAGATGCTCTTGTCGAGCACCTTGACCGAGACCTTCGGAGCCTTCATGTCGTGGCCGCCGTGACCCCCACCGCCACCCGAGCCGCCCCCGCCGACCGTGAGCGTGCCGACCATGTACGGGTGGACCGAGCAGATGTAGTCGTAGGTGCCCGCCGCCAGCGAGTCGGCGCCGGTCACCGGCACCTCTCTTCCGACGCCCACGGTCTCGGAAGCGAAGAGGCCAGGCTCCGTTGACGTCACGTCGTGGGGCGCGACATCCGGGTTGAGGAAGGTCAGCTTCTCACCCGGTTCGATGGTCACATCCGGGTTCACGTAGCCCGACGACAGCGGGGCGGCGATCACCCGCTGGTCGGCATATGCCGCGGGAGCGGCGACGAGCGCCGCGACGATCGCGGTGAACGCTGCGACCGTGGCCCTCACTTCTTCGGCACCACCTCGAACGCCCCGCGCATCCAGGCATGAATGCGACAGAAGTAGGCGTACTTGCCCGGCTTCAGGTCGGGCGGCGTCTTGGCCACCGGGTTCGGGCTGCCGCCCGAGATCAGGTCGAAACCGAGGGTCCCCGAGTCCCAGATTCCGTCGGCATGGGGGTAGTTGGCCAGGTACGGCCCGTTGCAGGGCCACGGGCACGTGGTCACCGTGTGGCGGATGTTGAGGAACTGGTCCGCGTTCAGGAACGTCAGGGAGCTGCCCTCCGGCACCGCCGGCGGCAGGCCGGCGGTCCCGGACAGGGCCCGGTCGCCGGGCTGGTACTGGAAGTTCGCGATCGTCACCTGGTCCGTGGGCGGTCCGGTCGCCGGCTCTTCCATCGGTTTCTCGCACGGTGGGCGCCCGTACCGCCGGCCGCAGACGTGGTCGGTCGAGTTCATGCTCCACGCCCGGTTCCGCACCCCGTCCGTGACGTCGACCCTCTTGTTGCCCTTCAGCTTGGCCGTCGGCCCGACCAGGTACGGCTTGCAGCGGCCCTTCGGGGGTTGGGCGGTGTCGATGTAGGTGCCCTCGTGGGCCATCGCCTCGTACCAGGCGTGCTTCTTGTTCTCGTAGTGGCTCGAGATCCGGATCCGGTCGCCGACGTGGATCGGCGCCCGCCAGGCCGGGTTGGTGACCTCGGTCTGGTAATCCTCGGTGAACTTGACGCCGTGGTGCCAGACCACGTCGGAGTCGAGCAGCAGGGTGCCGCCGTAGCCCTGTCCGTCGTCGGCGCAGGGTTTCTCCTCGGAGCCGTAGTTCTCGACGGTCATCCCCAGGCCGCCCGGGTGCACGTGGGAGCCGGTGCCGATCATCGTGCCGTCGACGGTCGAGGTCCACTCGATCACGCCGCGCTTGTCGTCCTCGGCGGTCTCGTAGGTGCCGTCCTTGCTCTTCTTGTCACGCGGGACGTCGAAGGTGCGCCCGAAGAGGATGCCCAGCACGTCGTGATACGGCCGCGGCCCGAGCTCGTTCAGCTGCTCCAGCGTGCCGTGGATAAAGGTCACGTCCAGGACGATGTAGACCTCCAGCGGCGCCGAGGTCTTGTTGTGCAGCATGTAGATCATCGGCTGGGGCTCTGTGGGCCCGATGTAGCCGCCGTAGATCGGCCCGTTCGGATCGGCGGCCGAGCGCTCGTCGAAGTTGGCCTTGGTCTCTTCGTCGCCGTTGCCGAAGAACCAGTCGGTTGCCCCGTAGGTGTAGTTGTCGTTCTGGCTCCCGGGGTTCAGGCTGAACCAGTGGGCGTGGTGGATGTGCGCCTCCTGGTGCCCCGGCTCCGTACCGTCGACGACGCGGCGCATGCCGGGTTCGACCTGGGTGATCATCCCGCTCTGCACTGGCAGGGTCAGGTCGACGCGGTTCGCGTCCCAGCCCGGCGGCACTTCGTAGGGGCCGTAGTAGAACTTCAGCGTCTCCTTCGTGCCCGGAGGCTTGGGGAGGTACTGGCTGCCCCGATCGATGACCGGATCGAGCGGGTTGTAGGGCTCGGCGGGCGGCATGGTTCCGCCGCCTTCATGGCCGCCCCCTTCATGGCCTCCGCCTCCGCCGCCGTGGTCCTGGGCGAGCGCCCCGGTCACGCCGATGCCAACAACGGATGTCACAACGACCGCGGACAACGCCACGGCCAGCCTTGTGCCCTTCGGCCCCATCACCTCTATGAACCCTTTCCCCTGAAACCCCGGTGCGCGGTACGAGCACCTTCAGTGGCCGACTATAAACACAAAACTGGCTGGCTGGCTCAGTTCCCCCAGCGGAAGCCGGTTTCCGACGGCACCGGGTCCATCGGGCTGTTCGGCATGCCGCCGGGGACGGCCGGATCGTTGTAGCCGGAGGGGGCAACGTCGTTGGGGGTGGTGGCGTGAAAGAGCGATGCCAGGTACTGGATCTGGCCCCGGCCGCACATCTGCTCGCCCTGACCGCCGCCGTAGATTGCGATCCCGTTCGCGTCGCAGTGCTCGTAGATCTCGAGCAGCTCGCGCAGCGAGCCGAACCGCGACGGCTTCGAGTTGATCGCCTTCCGTGCCATCTCCTTGACGTCGGCGAGCGAGTGCAGGGGCGCGTCCCACGTCACGCGGTCGGCGTGGGGCTCGAGCGCCCCCCGCGCGGCGTCCGGCTCGAGGTCGGGATCCTCCAGGTAGGCGTCCGGGAACTTCTCCGCGACCGCGCGATAGAGCTCGGGGTCGGTCTTCACGTCGACCGGGGTGCCGCGGTAATGGCCCTTGAGGTCGAGGACGCGAACCGGTGCGAGCTCGGCGATCTCGTCGATCAGTGCCTGGTCCCAGTCGTTTTCCGGATCGAGCTTGAACTCCAGCGTGGGGTACTTCTCCAGCCGCTTGCGGATTGCCCCGGTCGAGGACTTGTCGGCGTGGTCGCCGAAGCTGCCGAGCCGGGTCGAGCAGACGAAGCGCAGCGGCCGCGGGTCGCGCTCGACCACCTCCCAGAGCGCCAGCCCGTTCTGGCGCAGAGCCAGGTCGAGCGCCGCCGACTCATATGCCCAGCGCCGGTAGTGGCGCGACGCGTCCATCGCCGGCGGCGCGCCACTGAACAGGTCGAGCTCGCCGAGCAACTCGCAAACGTCCCCGAGCGTCTCGCGACCGGTCAGGTCCAGCACCGGACCTGCATCGCGGTGGGCGATGTGATCGAGGACGTCATAGACGACGTCCTCGCCGATCCCCTCCTGACCGTCGCCGTGCAGGTGGACGACGGTCGAGGGCCGGGTGAAGTCGCCGTACTCGCGATCGTGGTCGGAGAGCTCGTAGCTGGAGATCCGGATCGGCAACTCGGCGAGGCGGTTGTACGCGGTGCTCACGCAGGAGAACCTAGCGACCGCGCGCTCGCAGCCTCAGGCCCTGTGCTCGGGATTCGGGAAGTCGGAGCGACAGCCGGCGTCCCAGTCCTTGCGGTTGTTGCCGTGCGAGGGGATCCCGCCCGCGTCCTTGAGCATCCGCGCCAGGTGCAGCATGTTCCAGGTCGCGAAGGTGGTGTTGCGGTTGGTGAAGTCGTTCTCGGGGCCGCCGGAGCCCTCGTCGAGGTACGACGGCCCCGGGCCCGCCTCCCCGATCCAGCCGGCGTCGGCCTGCGGCGGGATCACATAGCCGAGGTGCTGGAGCGAGTACAGCGTGTTCATCGCGCAGTGCTTGACCCCGTCCTCGTTTCCGGTGACGAAGCAGCCGCCGACGCGCCCGTAGTAGGCGTACTGGCCGGCGTCGTTGAGCAGGTGCGAGTTGCCGTACAGGCGCTCGATGATCTGCGTGGCGACCGACGTCTTCTCGCCGAGCCAGATCGCCATCCCGAGCACGAGGATGTCCGCCGCCATCACGCGCTCGAAGATCGCCGGCCACTCGTCGACGTCCCAGCCGTGCTCGGTCATGTCCGGCCAGACGCCCGTCGCGATCTCATGGTCGATCGCCCGGATCTGGTCGACCTCGACCCCGTTGGCCTGCATGATCGCGATCGACTTGTCCATCAGGCCCTGCGTGTTGGACACCTCCGGGCTGCGCTTGAGCGTGCAGTTGATGTACATGGCCTTCAGGTCCGAGTAGTCGGTCGCGCTCACTCTTTCGCTCCTTCGAATTGGGGGATCGGGCAAGAGTCGCGCATGAGACCGCAGCGTTACGTGTTGTCTCGTTCGAGCGCCAGCGTCGCGAGCTCGGCGTAGGTCTCAATCGCGACCGCGAGGTCGGCCTCGTCGGTGTCCTCCTCGGGCGCGTGGCTGATCCCGCCCTTGGAGGGGGCGAAGAGCATCGCCGCCGGCAGCACGCGGGCGACCTCGGCCGCGTCGTGGAGCGCGCCGCTGGCCAAGCTCGCAGGCTTGCCGGCCACCTCCTCGCAGGCCCGGCGGGCGGCGAACACGAGCCCGGCGTCGAACGGGATCGGCTCGATCCGCCACAGCGGCGTCTCGGTGAGCTCGCAGTGGCGGCGCTCTACCGACGCCGACGCCGCGGTCCGCGCCGCTTCCAGCATCCGCGCCAGCGGCTCGGCCTCCGGATGGCGAAGGTCGACGGAGAGCGTCGCCCGGCCCGCGACCGCGGTCGGGATCCCGGGCTCGAAGACCAGGGCGCCGGTCGTCGCCACCCCGCCCTCGGCGGCCGGGATGCGCTCGATCTCGAGCGCCGTCTCGGCCGCCGCCAGGCCGGCGTCGCGGCGGACGTCCATCGGTGTCGTCCCGGCGTGCGAGGCCTGACCGCCGAAGGTGAATCGCAGTCGCTCGACCCCGGCGCATCCGGTGACCGCCGCGGCGCGCAGCCCCTCGGCCTCCATCCTCGGTCCCTGCTCGATGTGGAGCTCGAGGTATGCCCCGATCCCGTCGCGCCGTGTCGCGCACTCACCGGCGCGATCGAGCTCGACGTCGTTCTCCGCCAGCACTTCCGCGATCGACCGGCCCTCCGCGTCGCGGAGGTCGGCGAGCTGCGCCGGATCCAGCGTGCCCGCGAACGCCGAGCTGCCGAACAGGCTGCGGCCGAAGCGGGCCCCCTCCTCGTCGGCCCAGTCGACCAGGACCAGCGGGTGCGGCGGGACGACGCCGGCCTGCGCCCAGGAGCGCAGGACGCCGATCCCGGCCATCACCCCGAGCGGACCGTCGAGCCAGCCGCCCGACGGGACCGAGTCGACGTGCGAGCCGAGGGCCAGCGCCGGCGCCCCGGTCTCGGCGCCCTCGAGCCGCGCCCAGAGGTTGCCCGCCTCGTCCACCTCGGGAGTGATCCCGAGCTCGCCCAGCAACTCGCCCAGGAACTCGCGCGCCTCGCGCCAGACCGGCGACCAGCAGACCCGCTGGGCGCCCGACTCGTCGGAGGTGCGGCCGGCGAGCTCGCGCAGGTCGGCGATGACCCGCGCCGCGTCGATCGCCGGCGCGGCCGTCATCAGCCGGTCCGGTCGCGGCGCAGGGCCTGGGCCAGGCAGTGGGCGCCGCCGCCGCCGGCGGTGAACATCGACAGGTCGGGGTCGAAGACCTCGAGCCCGAGTGACCGCATCTGGTCGTTGAGCTTCGCGGACCCCGCGGTCGAGATCACCCGCTCCTCGCCGAGCGAGATCGCGTTGACGCCGAGCTTGAAGGCGTCGGCGGTCGAGACCTCGAGGATCTCGAACCCCTTGCCGCGCAGCCACGCGGTCAGCCCGCCCGAGGCGGACTCGACGCAGACGGCGGCGAGCTTGGGCGCCAGGATCGAGACCAGGACGTCGATGTGGACGAACTGGCCCGGAATCGGCTCGATCCGGACCTCCCACCCGAGCTCCTCCATCCAGCCGGCCAGCTGGCGGGCGGCGCCGACCTCGGTCCGCTCCTCGCCGTTGCCGATCAGCATCACCCCGGGCTCGACGATGAGCACGTCGCCGCCCTCGATCGACCCGGCGGTGATCATCCGCCAGATCGGGATGTCGGCGCCGCTGTAGAAGCGGACCACGGGCGCGTACTCGCCGCGGCGCCAGCTCTGCTTGAGCTGGGTCACGACCGCCCCCTCGGGCGTGCCGACGCTCGAGTCGCGGGCGAACACCTGGTAGGGCAGCGCGGCGTCGGGCTCCAGCCGGTGGACCGTCACCCCGGCGGCCTCGTAGATCGAGACCAGCTCGCGATGCTGGGCCTGCGCGAGCTCGGCGTCGAATGTGGCCCCGCTCTCCAAGGTCGCCTTCGAGATCGCGCTGGTCGGCAGCCACCTGAAGTTCTCCGGTGGCCCGAGCAGCACGTCCCTGAGGACGCCGTACTCCGAGTCGACACCCCAGGTCATCAGACCCCACCGCGCACGCCCGGAGGCGAAGCCGAGGACGTGGCGCGAGTTATTCCCGTCATTCGGAGACCACCCGGATCGTCTGCAGCGTCCGGTCGCTCGCGCCGCGCACGAGGCCGCCGTGGGCGACGCTGTCGGCGATGTACTCGAGCGTCGGCCTGGTCAGCACCTCGCCGGGGAGGACGTTCGGGACGCCCGGGGGATAGGCGGCGAGCGACTCGGCGACGATCCGCCCCTCGGCCTCTGAGAACGGGACGACCTCCTGCCCGCCGAGGAAGGCCTCGCGCGGTGACAGCACGGTCGGGCCCCACGGCGGGGGCTCGGCGAACGGCGGCAGCGGCTCTGCCTCCTCCTCGCCGATCCGCGCGGCGGCGTGCTCGAGCGCCTCGACCAGGCGCTCGCCGGTGAGCTCGGCCCGCTCGCCGATCCCGAACACCGCCACGACCACGTTCTCCGCGAACAGCTCGAGGTTGATGTCGTCGTCGTCGAGCATCAGCCGGGCGACCCGGTGGCCCGTCGTCTTCAGCCCGCGAACGTCGACCACCAGCCGGGTCGGGTCGTAGGCGAAGACGCCACCGCGGCCGACGATCCGCTCGTCGAGCACGTCGAGGCCGGGGACCGTCCGGATCCGCTCGCGCAACCGGGCGAGGGAGGCGACGGTTTCGGCGAGCAGCTCCTCGCCGTGGACGGCGGCCTGGCGGCGGGTCGCGTCCAGCGACGCGGTGAGCAGCGCGTTCGGGCTCGTCGACTCGACCAGGGTCACGGACCGGTCGACGATCCGGTCGTCGATGCGGTCGCCGCAGTCGCCGACGTGCAGGATCGCCGATTGCGTGATGGATCCCGCGATCTTGTGCGTGGAGGACAGGACGACGTCGGCTCCGCACGAGAGCGCCGAGTCGGGAAGCGCCGACGAGAAGCGCAGGTGCGCCCCCCAGGCCTCGTCGACGACCAGCGGCACCTCGCGCGCGTGCGCGACCTCCGCAAGCCCGGCGACGTCGGCGACCGCCCCGAAGTAGGTGGGGGAGACGACGATCGCCGCCACCGCCTCGGGCTCGGCGTCGAGCGCCGTCGCGAGCGCTTCTGGTGTCAGGCAGTGGGCGACGCCGAGCTCGGGGTCGAGCTCCGGCGCGACGAAGCTCGGTCGCAGCCCGGAGAGCACGAAGCCGTCGATCGTCGACGAGTGGACGTTGCGCTGCACGACGACGCGCTCGCCCCGATGCGCCAGCGCCAGGCAGATCGCGTGGTTGCCGCCGGAGCCGCCGTTGACCAGGAACCAGCTGCGCCGAGCGCCCCAGGCCTCGGCGGCCAGACGCTGGGCGAGCTGGAACGGGGTGTCGTCCGGGTCCGGTCCGACGTCGATCCCCTCGATCCCCGCCGGGACATCCAGCCGCAGGGCCGCCTCGCCGATGGCCTCGCGCAGGGCCGGGTCGGCGCCCGGGCCGCCCTTGTGACCGGGGACGTGGAAGCGGCCCGGGTCGCGATCGGCGTAGGCGACGAGGGCGTCGAGGTACGGGGTCGCGTCCTGCTCCACGCAGGGGACGTTAGCCCCGGTTCAGGGAACGCGGGTGATCAGGCGCCGCGGCAGGCCGCGCTCCTGCGGGAGTGTCCCCGATCAGCACCCACCGAACACGCCGCCCGCGAACTCCGACCCACGCCTCTTTGCGCGCCCTGCTCGCTATCAGTACGTGGCCCACCGTCGGTATCCGCACCCAGCCGGTGATGTCAAGCAGCCTCCGTGCCCGCCGGACGCGATCGCCCCGTGCCACGCCGTTCATCGACTGGCCGCGGCCGGACGTGAGGATCGCCGTGGCGACCTCCTTGGAGCTGAACGCCACACGCAGCTCGCCTTTACCCACCAAGCACCAAGCGTCGAGGTTCTTCCGGGCATACGTAGGAGGACCGAGCCTGGCGCGAACGCGGTCACGACTGTCGCCCAGCCGCGCCCGCCCGACCCGCTTGCCGCGGATCCCGCCGCCGGGGTCGATGCAGCCCTGCTCCTCCGGGCGGTCGCCGTAGACCTGGTTGCGCTCCTCGGGTGTGTCGACCTTCGCGGCGCAGCTCGGATCCGGGCCGCTGTCCAGCAGCACCTCGACCCCCCCGCCGCCGTTCTCGTCGAAGTACGGCTGATAGGCCTCGGGGACGAACGGCGTCGCGCTCTGCGGCTGGCCGCCGATCCGGTAGTTGCGGACGCTGACCCCGCCGACGCCCCGGGCGCGGTCGAACCAGTAGTCGCCGTCCCAATGCCACAGCTCGGGCTCGGCGCCCTGCTGGATCGAACCGGTCCAGTGATCGCGCTGGAAGTAGAAGCACTTGGTCCCAGCCGCGGCAACGCGCGCCGGCTCCTGGGCGGTGAAGTCGACGATCCCGAAGTCGGTGATGTTCTGGCTCGTCTTGTCGAACTCGACGCAGAGCGGGTCCGCCTCGGGGTGCGGGTACTCGGTGCCGGTGCCGAGCTGCTGGAGCTCGCATTCGAACGGGATCTGGCCGTCGTAGGGGCCGACGACGCCGGACGGCGATTGCGCCTGAGCGCCCGCTCGCGAGCAGCAGCGAGGCCGCCGCGCAGAGACCGAAAGTCGTCGAGCGAATCCCCAACACCCCGCCTGAAACTACCGGCGCACCTTGGCCAGGGCGCCAGTACTTTGACCGCGTGGGCACACGGGGGACATTGGCCGGGGAGCTCTCACGGCGCGATTTCCTCGCCCGGACGGGAGCGCTGGGGCTCGGCGCGACGATCGCCGCCGCCGTCCCGTACGCCGCCCGGATGGCGGTCCCGGACCGGGCGCTCGCCGCGGGCCCCACCGACGGTGCACTGCAGGCCTTCTTCGACACGATCATTC
This sequence comes from uncultured Solirubrobacterales bacterium, assembly GCA_963767285.1. Lineage (GTDB taxonomy): Bacteria > Actinomycetota > Thermoleophilia > Solirubrobacterales > 70-9 > WHSW01. The sequence goes on from CAVYDJ010000001.1 coordinate 121,557, forward strand.
CCGGCAAGCCAGTCCCCGACCTGCTCACCCAGCTCGGCAACCCGATCGACCCGAAGGCGATCGCCGGCGTCGATCCCGACCACGGCGCGGTCTACACCGACGCGCTGGCGCTCGCCCGCAACGAGCGGATCGGGTTCACGACCCTGGAGCCCGCCTTCTTCGCCGACCTCTCCGCGCGCGCGCTCACCGAGGGCGGCCTCTTCCTCGATCTCGACTACGAGGGACGCGAGCGCGTCTGCCTCGCCGGCCTCTCCTTCGACAACCCCGACCGCGTCGTCTGGGAGGCGGCCGCGGCGATCCCGTTCACCGCCTTCTGCGCCGCCGGCAACGTCCCGAACGCGACCTCGAAGACCGCCGCCGGCTACGCGGTCATGGGGCATCCCGGCACGGCACCGAATGGCTACGACGACTTCTCCTACCGCCTCAGGCTCAACCGCGGCCGTACGAAGGCAGGGTCCTTGCGATGACCCGCACCCCCGGAGCCGAAGGCGAGGAGGTGGCGGGCTAATTCCCGAACGCGTCGACGTCTGCATCGTCGGTTCGGGCTTCGGCGGGTCGATCGCGGCCTGGAGGCTGGCCGAGCTGTACCGGGGCGCCGATCAGGACGCGAGCGTCCTGATGCTCGAGCGCGGGCTGCGACTCGGCCACACCGACTTCCGCCAATCGATGGACGTCGAGAGCCTCTCCGACGCTTACGAGCTGATCCAGGGCCAGGGCGCGCAGATCGTCGCCGCCAACCTGGTGGGCGGCGGCTCGAACCTTTACCTGGCGGCATCCCTCCGCTCGCCCTCGGAGACCTTCGAGCGCATGGACCACCATCCGAACGATGGCCCGCGCCGGCGGATGTGGCCACAGGCGATCAGCCGGAAGTCGCTCAACCGCTACTACTCCCGTGTCGAGGCGGGGCTGCGCGTCCGCCAGCCGTCCTGGGACGAGGTCTCGAAGTCGGGCGGCGTGTGGGCGGCGATGCTGCGCGAGGCCGGGCACACCTGCGACCGCGTCCCGGTCGCGATCGACTTCGAGCGCTGCGTCGACGCGAAGTGGTGCTACACGGGCTGCATCTTCGGGGCCAAGAACTCGCTGATCACCAATTACCTGCCATCGGCCGAGCGCCGCGGCGTCGAGGTCCGCCCGCTGGTCCAGGTCAACGAGGTCGTGCCCTCATCATCGCGCCCCTATCGCTGGGTGGTACGCGGGGTGAAGGTCGACCCGGCGACGAAGTCGGGGACCGAGCCGGTCGAGATCGAGTGCAAGGTCGCGATCCTCGCCGCGGGCGCCCTCGGCACCCCGCCGATCCTGATGCGCTCGCGCGACAACGGCAACCTGCCCGGCGTCTCGCCCCACCTCGGCCGCCACCTCGGGGTCAACGGCGACCACGTCGCCGCGATCGAGATCGACTCGCGCAAGGCCGAGTCGGTGCTCGGCCTGCCGGGCGGCTACGACGAGTTCTACAAGGGCAAGCCGATCACGACGATGAGCTACGACCACTGGGTCGGCAAGAAGGGCAACGCCCACGACGGGACCCGGTTCACGCTCCAGGAGATCCTCCTGTCCCAGCTCACCAACTTCCTCTACGCGAACGGGCGCGACGACGGCGCCGAGCCGACCTGGTGGGGGCGCGAGAAGAAGCGCTCGATCGCGACGTGGTCACGCCACATCGAGATCCTGGCGATGGTCGAGGAGACGATGGACGGCGAGTTTTTCCTCACGCCGCCGGGCGGCAACGGCCACGTGCAGCCGAACGGCGGCCCGGTCGGGATCGGCCTCTTCAACTACGCGCTCTCCGAGCAGTCGGCGCGAATCCGCCAGAAGGCCGACGAGGCGATCCGCAAGATCGCCGAGCGCCGCGGCGTCGGGCGCTTCCTGAAGCTCACCGAGACCAATGGCGTCTACGCGTCGCATCCGCTCGGCGGGGCGCGGATGGCCGACGAGATCGGCTTGGGCGTCGTCGACGACGCCGGCGAGGTCTTCGGCTCCGAGGGCCTCTTCTGCATGGACTCCTCGATCATCCCGACGAGCTTCGGCGTCAACCCCTCGCTCTCGATCTCGGCGGTCTGCGAGCGCACCGCCGAGAAGCTCGTCGCTCGTGCCGCGGACTTCGACCTCCCGGCGCCGCCGTCTGGCCTCAAGCACCGCCCGCCGGGCGTTCACGTCGGCCCGCGGGTCAAGCCCGGACGCGCCTGAGGCGCCCACCGCTGCTGCTACCGTCTCCCCGTCCTCCATGGACGACGACCTCCCCCGAAGTAGGTACTCCCCCGGCTGCTCGGCTCCGCCGCCGGCGGCTGGCTCCTGCGCCGCAGGCTCGATCCGATGACGGCGCTCTTCCTCGTCCTGCTGATCCTGCTCGTGCTCATCAACGGGCTCTTCGTCGCCGCCGAGTTCGCCCTCGTTCGGACCCGCAAGGGCCGGATCGAGAACCTCGCGAAGGAGGGTGAGTCGGGCGCGGAGGAGGCGCTCGAGCAGCTCGACAAGATCGACGAGTCGCTCGCCGCCTGCCAGTTCGGGATCACCCTCGCCTCGATCGGGATCGGCTTCCTCGGCGAGCCGGCGATCGCGGACCTGATCGAGCCGATCATCGGCGACAGCACCGGCGCGACCGCGGTCTCCTTCGCGATCGCCTTCGCGATCGCCACCACGCTTCACATCACGATCGGCGAGCAGGTGCCGAAGATGATCGCGATCACCAACCCGGACCCGATCGCCCGCCGGTTGTCGCGGCCGCTCGCCGTCTTCCGGACGATCAGCGCGCCATTTACGTTGCTGCTGAACGCCGCCGCGAACTCGATCGTCCGCCTGTTCGGCGTCGACCCGCACGACCTCGGCGAGAAGCACACCTCAAGCGACCTCAAGGAGATCATCCGCACCTCGGCCAAGGGCGGCAGCCTCGACCCCGGCGAGGCGGTGATGCTCGGCGGCGTCTTCCACCTGCACGAGCAGGAGGCGCGCGAGGTGATGACCCCGATCCCCGCCGTGGTCACCGTGAATGCCGACGAGCGGGTCGAGGAGGCGCTGCGGCGCTGCGTCTCCTCCGGCCACACCCGCCTGGTCGTGGTCGAAGACGACAACCCCGACAAGGTCCGCGGCGTTGTCCACATCAACAGCCTGGTCCGCCTCTATCTGAACACCGGCGGCGATGCCTCGCTGGAGCCGGCCGTCCGCGAGGTGCCGGTGTTCCCGGAGACGAAGCCGATCGACGATCTGCTCGCCGAGCTGCAGCGCCAGCGCTCCTCGATCGGGATCGTCTCCGACGAGTACGGGCGCACGGTCGGGATCGTCACCGTCGAGGACATCCTCGAGGAGGTGGTGGGCGAGATCGAGGACGAGACCGATCCGCGGGCCGTCTCGCTGCGCCGCCTCACCGACGGCGATTGGTACGTGCGCGGCCACGTCCCGCTCGGCGACCTCGAGGACGCCGGGATCGAGCTCCCGGTTGCGTCCGACGCCTTCAACTCGATCGGCGGGTACGTGTTCTCCGAGCTCGGCCGGCGGCCGAAACGAGGCGACAAGGTGCGCGCGAACGGCTACGAGCTGCGGGTCGAGGCCGTGCGTGACAACCGGATCGTCGCCGTGCGTATCCACGCAGTGACCGCCGAGCACCCCGCGATCACGACCGATCCGCCGTCTGAAACACGCACGTAGCGGGCGTCAAGCGGCCGAATGACGTCCGCGCGGGCGCATACCTTCTGCGCGTCCAGTCAGCGACCCCAGGGGTAGGCAGATGTGGGTCATCAAGCTCACCGATAAGCAGCTCGAGGTCCTGAGGGCGATGCTGCGGTCGGAAGAGCATCTCGGCCCGGCCCTGCGGGGGGCGCTGGAGGCCCTGGAGCTGTCGCGCTGGGACGAGTTGCCCGACGCGCAGCTGCCCTGGGCGAGCGTCGCCGACGAGGCCCGCCGCCAGGGCGTCGGCGAGGCCGAGGTCGTCTGGGACCTCTGCGGCACCCACCCGGAGCCGGCGGCGCCGCGCCGCCGCCGGACCGACCGCCGCGAGAAGCGCGCCGCTTAGTACTCGAAGAACCCTTCGCCCGACTTCCGGCCCAGCTTGCCCTCGTCGACCAGCTCGCGGAGCAGGTCAGGGACGTGGTCCCCGCCGCCGCCCGCACCGTCGCGCTCGAGGCTCTCGCCGATCGCTGCGGCAATGTCGAGGCCGACGAAGTCGAGCAGCTTCAGCGGTCCCATCGGATGCCCGGCCCCGAGCTGCATGCAGGCGTCGACGTCGATCGCGCTCATCCCGGTCTCCGCCTTCAGCCGCACGGCCTCGAACAGGTAGGGGAACAGCAGCCGGTTGACGACGAACCCGACCTGGTCGGGGACCTCGATCGCGGTCTTGTCCATCGCCCGGCACCACTCGAGCGCCCGCTCGCGGACGCCCTCGCGCAGGCCGTCCGGCAAGCAGAGCTCGATCAGCTCCATCCGGGCGACCGGGTTGAAGACGTGAAGCCCGAAGAAGCGGTTGGCGGCGCCGGCCGCGGTCGCCAGCTCGGCGATCCGCAGCGACGAGGTGGTGGTCGCCAGGTCGGCATCGGGCGCCGCGCTCGCCAGCCGCCCGAGTAGCTCGCCCTTCGCCCCGGCGTCCTCGACGATGGCCTCGACGATCACGTCGCACCCGGCGAGGGCGGCCTCGTCGGTGGTGACCTTGATCCGGTCGGGGGCCCCGTGCTCGAGCTTCTTGGCCTCGGCCTGGGCCGCCTCCTCGGCACGCCACGCCGAGGTGTCGCTCCGCGCCAGCAGGTGCACCGTCCCGGTTTGGCTCGCACAGGCCGCGAGCCCGCAGGCGATCGTGCCGCTACCGGCGACGCCAGGCCGCGTGTAACCGGCTGATCCTCCCATCCCCCCGGGTTACTATCACGCGCGAGACGAGATGGCCGAGGTCCTCTACTACGCGATCCCGTTCTTCGTCGGACTGCTCGTCCTCGAGTACCTCTCCTTCCGCCAGGTGAAGGCCGAGAACGAGGGCCTGATCGGGTTCGAGGGGCAAGACACCCGGACGAGCCTGACGATGGGGTTCGGCAACGTCGTGATCAACTTCGGCTGGAAGTTCGTCGTCCTCGCCGCCTACATCGGGATCTACGAGCTGACGCCGCTGCGCCTCGATCCCGGCGACTGGTGGGTCTGGGTGCTGCTCTTCTTCGCCGACGACTTCTCCTACTACTGGTTTCACCGGATCTCGCACGAGAGCCGCGGCTTCTGGGCCAGCCACGTCGTCCATCACTCGAGTCAGCACTACAACCTCTCGACCGCGCTGCGCCAGACCTGGGTGCCGATGACCTACTTCCCCTTCTGGCTCTGGCTGCCCCTGGTCGGCTTCGAGCCCTGGATGGTCCTGCTGGCCCAGTCCTGGTCGCTGATCTACCAGTTCTGGATCCACACCGAGAAGATCCGCAAGCTGCCGCGCTGGTTCGAGGCGGTCTTCAACACGCCGTCGCACCACCGCGTCCACCACGGCACCAACGACCAGTACCTGGACCGGAACTACGCCGGCATCCTGATCATCTGGGACCGGATGTTCGGGACGTATGAGCCCGAGGGCGAGCGGGTCCGGTACGGGCTCACGACCCAGCTGCAGACCTTCCGCCCGGTCCGCGTCGCCTTCCACGAGTACGTCGCGATGTGGCACGACATCAAGCGCGCCCACCGCTTGCGCGACAAGCTCGGCGTCGTCTTCCACGGCCCGGGGTGGACGCCGCCTGGGGTCAGCGAGACCGAGGCGACTCGAGGCTAGGTAGCAAACGCCGACCCGAAAAGTTTTCGGGTTTCTACGGATTTTTTCCGCGAATCGCTCGCTACGTTCTTGTTCGCGCTAGGCGGGGGTCCGGCGCCAGCAGGCAATCGAATAGCCAGGGAGGACTTCTCTTGAATCGGTATCGCAGGGTGCTGCTCGCGTTCGTCATCGCCGTCATGGCCATCGTTCCCGCCGTCGCTCTCGCCGCGGCGCCGGGTAACGACAACTTCGCCGCGGCGCAGGAGATCCCCGCGGCCGGGGGGACGGCCACCTCGACCAACGTCGACGCCACCGCCGAGGCCGGCGAGCCCGACCACGCGAATTCGACCTTCGGCGCGCTCCACTCGGTCTGGTTCAAGTGGACCGCGCCCGCCGACGGTACGACCACGATCGATACCTGCAACAGCGGCTTCAACACCCGCGTGGGCGTGTACACCGGGACCGCCGTCAATGTTCTGACGCAGATCGCGAGCAACGACAACGCGTCGCCGTCGAGCTGCGGGCAGCCGCTGTTCGCGGCGCTGAGCTTCACCGCAACCGCCGGCACGACCTACCGGATCGCAGTCGACACGATGGGCGGCGTGCCCGACGACATCTCGGGCCCGCCCCAGGGCGCCATCAACCTCAGCCTCGACGGGCCCGACGTGGCGCCCACCGAGGAGCCGCCGCCTACCGAGGAGCCGCCGGCCGACGAGAAGACGACGCCGGGGACGGCGGTGCAGCCGCTGGTCCGCACGGTTCGCGTCCCGCGCCTGATCGCAAGTTGCGGCGACAAGACCCCGAAGGGCGACGCTCATTGCCAGCAGGGGCCGTTCGAGTTCCCGCAGACCGGGGCGGTAGGCGATTTCATCCGCATGCTCGAGGCGCGCGGCATCGCCGCCGTGACCGAGAACGCCAGCGCCAAGGCCTCGACCGCGGCGAGGACGCCGGGCCAGGCGAAGGCGCTGCGCGAAGGGGGCTACGGCGGCGAGCTGATGAACGTCAACCTCGACCTGGTCAACCCCGACGGCTCGGATCAGGACCTGGTCCAGCGCGAGAAGTACCAGATGTCGACCAATCAGACGGTGACGATCTCCTACACCTACTTCTACCCGGCCAAGGACAAGCAGGCGATCGCCGAGGAGAAGGAGAAGCTGCGCAGGGAGGCCGAGCGCCTCGCCAGGACGAGCAACAACCCGCCGGAGTCCCGGTGCCTGCCGATCAAGGCAGGCGAGTCGCAGGCCGCCATCCTGGCCCGCCTGCAGGCTGGCCGCGGCTACATCTCATACCCGGATGCGATCAGCGTGCTGACCAAGCTCGGCTGTGACGTCTCGATCGAGAAGTACGTCAAGGGTCGTCCCTCGGCGCCGCACTCGTACGTCAAGAGCGTGGTTCGGACCGACGCGGACACCCATACGGTCTTCATCGAGCTCGCGCAGCCGGGAAGCCATGACTTCATCTTCTCGATCCGCGAGGAGGCGTCCCAATGGCTGGCCAACCAGAACAAGAACAGCATCCCGCTGGGAACCGACGGCCAGCTCACGGTGAGCAAGACCCAGCAGACCCGGTTCACGGTTCAGGTGATCGAGCGCGCCAGCGGCAGGTTCGTCCCGGGAATTCCCGTGACCTTCGGCGATACGACGCAGACCACCGATGCCAACGGTGAGACGACGTTCAGCTCACTGGATCCGCCTTGCCGACAGGTACCGCCTGTCCGCCGAGTACAAGGAGATGGAGGGCTGGCGAACGATCCGCGCCACGGATCGCGGCAGCAAGTCGTTCACTTCGATGGCGGGCCGCAACATCCGGGCGTCCCAGGGCCGCTTCGTCGGCAGCGACGCCTCGCAGCTCGAGTTCGCGGCATCGCTGCCGATCCTCCCGGCGAACCTCGGCACGCGGCGACGTCGCAGAGGTCGTCGGGATCCCGCGCGTTCAGCAGGCGACGGTGACCGTGCTCGGCACCACCGGCCCAGCGTTCACCGGCCAGCACAACGTCGTCACCCTCGAGAGAACTCGAACATGCTGGTCGGCGCGGGCCCCGGGCTGCTCGCGCTCGGCGGAGGCACGGCCGGACAGACCGCCCGACCGCTCGCACGGGATGGGATCGCGAACCCGCTCGGGTTCCTCTCGGATGATCGTGGGCGGCATGAAGAGCGCGATCGACAAGGGCGTCGCCAACGTTCGCACCGCCCTGAGCGGCGCGAACCAGGCGGCGATTGCGGCGATCGCCCAGGCGCTCAACTCACCCTCGTCGAGCCTGATCTCCGACAAGGGCCTCGGGGTGATCTCGACCGGAGGTGGCAACGTGATCGGCACCGGCGGGCTCAACGTGATCTCCGACAAGGGCCGCGGGGTGATCTCCACCGGCGGCGGCAACCTGATCGGCCAGGCCGGCGGCAACCTGATCGGCCAGGCCGGCGGCAACGTGATCTCGACCGGTGGCGGCAACCTGGTCCCGGTGTTCGGTGGCAAGGTGATCGGGACCGGGAGGGCTCAACTAGGACTAGCCTGAGCGAGTAACCTTGCAGTCAGTTCCACCATGAAACTGACTCGGATGAACGACGGAGGAAGCTGATGGCCGCGAACGGCAAGTTCTCAGGACGCGAGGTAGTGATCGTCGAGGCGGCGCGTACGCCGGTCGGCCGCGGCCATCCGGAGAAGGGCTACTACAAGGACACGCACCCCTCGACCCTGCTGGCGAAGGCATACACCGAGGTCATCGACCGGGCGGGAATCGACGCTGCGGAGGTCGAGGACGTCGTCGCCGGCTGCGTGCAGCAGTTCGGCGAGCAGGCGATCAACATCGGTCGCAACGCCTGGCTTGAGGCCGGGCTGCCGATCGAGACCCCGGCGACGACCGTCGACCGCCAGTGCGGCTCCGCCCAGCAGGCCGTGAACTTCGCGGCTGCTCTGGTCGCCTCAGGCGTCCACGACGTCGCGATCGGCGGCGGGGTCGAGCACATGGGCCACATCTCGTTCGCCGACTCGCTCGAGGTCCAGAAGGAGCACGGCTTCGCCTTCAGCCCGCAGCTGATGGAGCGCTACAACCTCGTCCCCCAGGGGATCTCGGCCGAGATGATCGCCGACAAGTGGGAGATCCCGCGCTCGGAGCTCGACGAGATCGGGCTGCGCTCCCACCAGCTCGCAGCGAAGGCGACCGAGGAGGGCCGCTTCGACCGCGAGATGATCCCGTTCCAGGTCAACGGCGACACCTACACGACCGACCAGGGCATCCGCCCGGACACAAGCCTCGAGGCGCTGTCGCAGCTCAAGACGGTGTTCAAGGAGGACGGCAAGGTCACCGCCGGCAACTCGTCGCAGGTCTCCGACGGCGCCGCCGCGGTGCTGCTGATGACGCGCGAGAAGGCCGACGCCCTCGGGCTGACGCCCCGGGCGCGGATCGTCGACCAGACGACGGTCGGCGTCGACCCGGTGATCATGCTGACCGGCCCGATCCCCGCGACGCGGAAGATCCTGGAGCGCAACGGGATGAAGATCGACGACATCGACCTGATCGAGGTCAACGAGGCGTTCGCCTCCGTCCTCGCCGCCTGGCGTCGCGAGCTCGAGCCCGACATGGACCGGGTCAACGTCAACGGCGGCGCGATCGCGCTCGGCCATCCGCTCGGCTCGACCGGCGCGCGGCTGATCACGACCCTGCTGCACGAGCTCGAGCGCACCGACAAGGAGACCGGATTGGTGACGATGTGCTGCGGCGGCGGGCTGGGCACGGGCACGCTCATCCAGCGCGTCTGAGCGGCGATAGCCGTCGCGCGGCGGCGTCATCGGTCGCTCGCGTGCGGAGCACGGGTCGCTCCCTGCTTCCTGGCCGCGCTCGGCTCTCGCCGCTCATGGCCTTCGCCATTCTCGCCCTCGCCGGTTGCGGCGGGGGCGAATCCGGCGACGATGGCGTCTACCCGCCCGGCGTCTCGCGGCCCGGCGACAAGGTCGACTTCCTCGCCGAGGCCGACCGGATCTGCCACTCGACCAACGCCCGGATCGAGGCGGCGGCCGACGACCTGGCGACCGGGCCGGCGGACCCCTCTCCGGCCGAGGTCAGGCGGGTCGTGCTGGGGGTTGCGATCCCGGCCCTGGAGGCCGAGGTGCGGGCGATCAGCGCGCTGCCCGTGCCCGTCGGCGATGCGCGTGAAGTAGCCGCGATCATCGCGGCCACCGAGCGCGGGATCGTGGAGATTCAGGCCGACCCGGCCGCGGTCCTCGACGGGCCGCCCCCGGGGCTGCGACAGGCCGGCAAGCTGGCGCGCGCCTACGGTTCTGCCGAGTGTGACGTGAGGTAGGGTCGCGATCGATGCCCGTACGCGCGCCGAGCCTCGCGATCGTCGTGTCGGCGTGCCTGGGGGTCGGCTGCGGGAACGACGACGAGGCCACCACTGCCGCGCCTTCGGGAATTGAGCAGCAGGCGGCGGGGGGACCGAGCAGCTCCGAGTACATCGCCCGGGCCGACCCGATCTGCGCGCAGGTGAAGCGCTCGATCGACATCGCCCGGACGAAGTTTCACCACGGGGACCTGGACGCCGGCGAGGAGGGCGAGCTGACGGCCTTCGTCGAGGACAAGATCGTTCCCCTCTACCGCAGCGAGGTCGTCGCCCTGCGGAAGCTGCCCACGCCCGCCGCCGATCGGGGCCAGATCGACAAGATGCTGGCGGCGACCGAGAAGGCCACCGAGCAGCTCGCCGACGATCCGAGCCAGATCGGGCCCCGCGCCGGCAGTCCGCTCTTTGACCCTGCAAACGAGCTCGCGCGCGATTACGGCCTTGCCGTCTGCGTCGCCCCGGAATGAACGTGCGCATGCTGATCGCAGTCGTCGCGGTTGGCGCCGGCCTCGCCGGCTGCGGCGGTGACGACTCCTCGACCACCGACGCGACGACCTCCGGGGTCACCGGGTTCACAGGCGAGGCGCCCACCGACCCGATCTCGTACCACCTGGCCGCCGACAAGTACTGCCGCGCGGCCGAGAAGGAGCTCGATCGCGCCTCCGCCGACGCGTTCGCGGGCGGCACGCCCACGCCGGAGGAGCTCACGGACTTCGTCAACGACGTCTACCTGCCGGTCATGCGGCGCCAGATGGAGCAGATCCGCACGATCCCGATCCCCGAGGGTGAGGAGGAGGCCGTCAACGCGATTTACGAGGCCTTCGACGAGGGGCTCGCCGAGGCCGAGGCGAATCCCGAGGACCTGGTCAACGGCCCGCCGGCGGGGATCGAGCGGGCGTCAGCGCTGGCGGTCGAATACGGCTTCGACGACTGCGGCCTGGACACCTGACGGCTACGCTGCCGCGGATCCAACGAGCCCACTAACTAGGAGATTCATGAAGAACCGTTTGCTGATCCCGTTTGCGCTGCTTGCCGCGCTCGGCGCCCTCGCCGTCGCCGGCTGCGGTGGCGACGACGAGACCACCGAAGCCACCACCGAGTCGGGCGCCTCTGGCGTCACCGGAACCGCCCTGACCCAGGAGGAGTGGGCAACGCAGGCGGACGCGATCTGCGCCGCCGGCGACAAGGAGATCAACGCCGCCGGCAACGAGTTGTTCGGCGCTCAGCAGCCGTCCGAGGCGGAGATCGAGCAGTTCGCGAACGACGTCCTGGTCCCGAGCATCCAGGGCCAGCTCGACGCAATTCGCGCACTCACGCCGCCGGAGGACATCGCGGACGACGTGACCGTGTTCCTCGACGACGCCAACGCAGCGCTCGACGAGATCCGCGACGACCCCTCGCTGGTCGCGGTGAGCGACAGTGAGAGCCCGTTCGCGGACGTCAACGCACAGGCGGACGAGCTCGGTCTGACCAAGTGCGGCGACGGCTGAGCTGAGGCATCGCCGGCCCCGCGCGTAACGACCGGCGCGCGGGGCTGACTGACGTGCGGGATGGAGATCTCGTTCGAGAACCTGCTGATCGTCGTCGTCGCCGGGTTCACGGCGCCGCTGCTGCTCGGGCTCGCGCCCGGCCTGCGGCTGCCGTCGGTGGTGCTCGAGATCGTGATCGGGATCCTGATCGGACCCGCCGTCCTCGGCTGGGTGGAGATCGACGAGCCGGTCCAGGTCCTCGCCCTGGTCGGGCTCGCCCTTCTGCTCTTCCTGGCCGGCCTGGAGATCGACTTGGCGGCGCTGCGCGGCAAGCTCCTGCGCGCCGCCTCGCTCGGGTTCGTGGTCTCGCTCGCGCTCGCGGTGGTTGCGGGGATCGTGCTCGACCTCGCCGGGCTTGCCGACGAGCCGCTGCTGATCGCGATCATCCTCGCCTCGACGTCCCTGGGCGTGATCGTCCCGGTGCTCCAGGACTCGGGCGAGGTCTCGTCGCGGTTCGGACAGCTGGTGATCGCGGCGGCGTCGATCGCCGACTTCGCCTCGGTGCTCCTGCTGACCCTGCTCTTCTCGGGCGAGTCGAGCGGCGTCGGCTCGAAGCTGATCCTGATCGGCCTCTTCGTGCTCGTGATCGCCGCCGTGGCGATCGGCGTCATGGAGGCCGAACGCTCGCGGCGGATCTCGGCCGCCCTGGTGCGGCTGCAGGACACCAGCGCACAGATCCGGGTGCGGGGCGCGTTCGTGCTCCTGATCGGGATGGTCGCGCTCGCCGAGCAGCTCGGGTTGGAGCTGATCCTCGGCGCGTTCGCCGCCGGCGCGATCCTCAACCACCTCGACCAGGACCAGGGGATGACGCACCCGGAGTTCCGCACCAAGCTCGCCGCGGTCGGCTTCGGCGTCTTCATCCCCGTCTTCTTCGTCTCGAGCGGCGTCAAGTTCGACCTCGACGCGCTGTTCGCCTCCGGCACGGCGATCGCGTCGATCCCCGCGTTCGTGGCCGCGCTCGTCTTCGCCCGTGGCCTCCCGGCACTGCTCTACCGCGGCCAGCTCGAGCGCCGTCAGGTGATCGCCGCCGGCCTGCTGCAGGCGACCTCGCTGCCGTTCATCGTCGCCGCCACCGCGATCGGGCAGGACCTGGGCCTGATCGACGCGGCGACCTCGGCCGGCTTCATCGCCGCGGGCCTGGTGACCGTGCTCCTGTTTCCGATTACGGCTCTCAGCCTGCTGGGACGCGGGCGCCGACGAACTGGACCAGCCCCGACAGCCGCCGGTGGATCCCGGTGAAGCCGCGCTCCTCGAGTGCGCCGACGATCTCGTCGCCCTCGAAGATCCGCATCCCGCTGGCCCGCTCGAGCAGCGGCTTCAGGGGCTTGAGGGTCACCTCGCGGCGCACCGAGGTCAGCAGCGCGATCCGGCCGCCGGGCCTCAGCACCCGCCGCATCTCGTCGAGCGCGGCGAACGGATCCGGGAAGAGGTGCAGGGCGGCGAAGCAGCAGGTGGCGTCGAAGCTGGAGTCTTGAAACGGCAGCTCGGTTGCGTCGCCGCGGATCAGGACGAGGTTCGGGGTCGCGGCGCGGCGCAGTTCGGCGCCGCCTCGCTCGAGCATCGTCCTCGAGGCGTCGATCCCGACCGCCAGGCCGCCCGGACCGACGGCGCGCGCGAACTCGCGGGTGAAGTTGCCCGGTCCGCAGGCGACGTCGAGGACGAGGTCGCGCTCGCCGAGGCCGAGCAGCAGGCGCGCGATCCGGATCTCCTCCGCCATCCCCGGCCCGGTCGCTCCCTTGAACAGCCGGCCCAGGGCGGGACGCCAGTACCGCTCGTAGATCGCCGGCACGAGGCGGCTGACCATCAGGTCCTGGGTCGGGCCGGTGGACTCGAGCTCGTGCTCGAGCAGGTCGAGGTAACCGGCGTCGTTGAGGCCGCGTGCCGCGGCCAGCTCGGCGGCCCGCTCGCCGAGCAGCGCGCGGACGCGTTCGAGCGCGTCCGCCGGTGTCTCGGTCGTCACAGCCCCGGGTCCCCGGGGGTCGCCCGAGTGCTGGGCCAGCGACGTGAGCCACGCCATCTGGCGCTCGCCCTCGAGCCTGGCCGGGTCATCGGCCGGCAGGGGCGCGATCAGGCGCTCGATCCGGTTGCGGATCTGGAGCGCGAAGTGGGGCGTCGATGGCCCGGCGAGCGCCCGGATGTCCTCGACCGTGATCGCACGGCCGCTGAGCCGGTCGGGCCTCTCGCTTTCGCTCATCTCTACTGGTCTGCGTTCCGATTCGGCTCGTCGGGCTGCGACTCGGGGGTACCGGGCGCGGGCCCCAGCGTGGATCCGGATCCGGACGTTACCGGGGCGACCTCCGCAAGCTCGTCGACCTCGGCCTGGAGGTCGACCGAGAGGGCCGAGGTGTCGCCGATCAGCCAGACGTGGTTGTAGACGGCGCGGGTCGGATCGTCCTCGTAACCGGGCTTGAGGTCGAGCAGATAACCGTGTAGCGCGGCCGGCAGCGAGGCGGCGTCGTCGCTGATCAGGATCGGCCCCCAGGTGCCGCTGCCCGAAAGTGGCGCCGCGACCGCGGCATCGAGCGGCCGGTCGGCGCTGACGATCACGAACCCGTGGCCGGGGTCGTTGATGTTCCAGCCGAAGCTGTCGTTGGCGTAACGGGCGAAGGCGATCGCGTTCTCGACCGGATCCTCGGCGCCGACCCGCTCGGCGCCCGGGGCGACGTGCTCGATCTCCTTCATGGTCTCGGCGCTGATCGCCGACTCGGGGCCGAGCACATACACCGGCACGCCGTCGTTGCGGCGCAGCGTCTTGACCGTCGCGTCCGGAAGCGCGTCGCGTTCGGCGAACAGGACCGGGTCACCGGAGCGAGCGGCCCACCCCGCGGCGGGCATCGCGTACGCGGGGTCGTCGAGGCTTGCGACGACGATCGCGTTCGGCTCGCCGGCGAGGCGCTCGCGGAGCTGGGCGACCTCCGCCGCCACCTCGGCCGGGTCGGCGCCTTCGAGAGCGAGCGTTTCGTAGCCGTCCGGCGCCGCCGCCGCGCCGACCACGAACGCCTGGCGGCCGGCGGTCGCCGCGGAGCCCTCCGGGGCGAGCTGCTCGATGGCCGCGGAGGTGAGCGCCGGGACCTCCTCGCCGTCGGTGACCAGCAGGGGTGCGCCGACGGGACCCGCCGCGAGCGAGGCGGCCGCAACGCCGGACGCCCAGTCGGCCGCGTCGACCAGGGTGACCGCGTCGGGACCGTCGGCCGGCCCCGCCGACGGATAGACCGCAAGGGCGACCGCCGCGGCGTCGGCGACCGGGTCGGCGCCCGCCACCCGGGTGGTGTTCTTGGTCGCGAACGTGGGGAAGCCCAGGTCCCCCGTGTCCTCCGGGGCCGACTCCTCGGCCACGATGACCTGGGGTGCCGGAAGGGGGGCGGAGTCGGCGAGCGTGGGCTCGTCGTCCCCGGCGGTGACGGCGAGGTAGACGCCTGCGCCGGCGGCGAGCACGGCGATGACGGTCGCGGCGCTGACCAGCCGGTGGCTCCACACCCAGTGCAGGAGGTCGGAGAGGAAGTAGCGGATGCGCGAGAGCACGGGGAGGCGCAGCCTAGACAAGTGCGGCCGCCGGTCCGGCGCTTGACGTATCATTCTCCGGGCATTGACTGACCAGTCAATCGGTCGGTCCCAGAAGCTCCAGGAGGTCGCCAGGATGGATTTCGCGCTCAACGAGGACCAGCTCGAGGTGAAGGCGAAGATGCGGACCTTCGCCCGCGACCACATCCGCCCCGTGGCGGCCAGGCACGACGAGGAGGAGTCGACCCCGTGGGAGGTCATCAAGGCCGCCCGCGACCAGGGCCTGCACGGCATCGAGCACCTGCAGCGGATGGGCTCGGACCCCGACGGGATGTTCGGGATCATCGGCGCCGAGGAGCTTCACTGGGGCTGCGCCGGGATCGCGCTCGCGATCTCGGGCTCCGGACTCGCCGCCGCCGGCCTGGCGGCGTCGGGGACGCCTGAGCAGATCGCACGCTGGGTGCCCGAGTGCTTCGGCGTCGGCGACGAGATCAAGCTCGGCGCCTATGCCGTCACCGAGGCGGGCGCCGGCTCGGACGTCAAGAGCATGCGGGCGACCGCGAAGCGCGACGGCGACGAGTGGGTCCTGAACGGGACCAAGGTCTTCATCACCAACGGCGGGATCGCCGACGTCCACGTCGTCGTCGCCAACACCGCACCCGAGCTCGGCCACCGCGGCCAGGCGTCGTTCGTGGTCGAGAAGGGCACCCCGGGCATGAGCCAGGGCAAGAAGGAGTCGAAGATCGGGATCCGCGCCTCGCACACGGCCGAGGTCGTGTTCGAGGACTGCCGGATCCCGGCCGAGAACCTGCTCGGCGGCGAGGAGAAACTGGAGCGAAAGCTCGACCGCGCCCGCCGAGGCGAGGCGTCGCGAGGCTCGAACGCGCTCGCGACCTTCGAGCTCACGCGCCCGCTCGTCGGCGCCTCGGCGCTCGGCATCGCGCAGGCCGCCTATGAGTGGACGCTCGAGTACCTCGACGACGACACGCTGTCGGCAGACGTCATCGAGCTCGCGCTCGACGAGAGCTCAACCGCCGGCCAGCCGCCGCTGCAGCGCCAGGGCAACCAGCAGATCCTCGCCCAGGTGGCGACCGAGATCGAGGCCGCCCGCCTGCTCTGCCAGCGCGCCTCGTGGATGGGGCGCAACGGGATCCCGCTGACCGGCGGCCAGGGCTCGATGTCGAAGCTGAAGTCGGGTCAGGTCGCGGTTTGGACGACCCGCACCCTGATGGACCTGGTCGGTCCGTTCGCCTCGACCCGGGAGTGCCCGCTGGAGAAGTGGTTCCGCGACGCGAAGATCTACGAGCTGTTCGAGGGCACGGCCGAGATTCAGCGCCTGGTGATCTCCCGGATGCAGGTGACCGAGTACCGCGACCGCCTGCTCGAGGCGGCGGCGATCGCCGCGGAGGCGACCGAGCCTGCGATCGGCGGATCCGTACCAGCCACGCAGTAGGCGTTGCAGGCTCGCCTGTCGTGGGCGGCCGCCGACATCGACGCTCTAACGTTCCCACCTCGCTGACCGGGCGGTGGCCCGGCGCGTGATCCTTGATGCGCATCGGAAACGACACGCAGACACGTGGGCTGGCGGCATCTGTGGCCGTCGCCGGCCTGCTCGTCTGCGCAGCCGCGAGCGGCGCCTTTGCTCAGGATCTGCAGTCGGAGCTCGACCAGAGCGAGGCCGAGCTCGAACAGCAGAAGGACCGCAAGGGCGTGCTCTCCAGCGAGCTTGCCGACTTCAATGCGCGTGTCGACCAGCTCGCCGGCGAGGTTGCGGTGCTGCGCAACCGCGAGGCGATCGTGGTCGCCGAGCTGCGGCTGGTGCAGAAGCGGCTCAACATGGAGAAGGCGCGCCTCGACGAGCTCCACGAGCAGCTCCATCGCTCGCTGAACGTGCTCCGCAACCGCCTGGTGGGGATCTACCGCGCCGGCGACCCCGACCTGCTCACGGTGATGCTCGAGTCCGACGGCTTCGACGATCTCGTCTCGCGCTACGAGTACCTGCGCCGGATCGAGGAGCAGGACTCCGACATCGTCGGCCGGGTCCGGACGCTTCGCAACGGGACGCGGGTGACGGTCGATCGGGTGACCGAGGACCGCAACGAGATCGAGGACAAGAAGGCCGAGCTCGTCCGCACGCGCAGCCAGCTCGAGGCGCGCGAGGCGGAGCTCGCCGCGGCGCGCGACGGCAAGGCGGCGGCCCTCGACGAGGTCAACTCCGACATCGAGCAGCTCGAGGGCGACGTCGCCGACATCCAGGACCAGATTCAGCAGCAGATTCAGGCCGCGAGCGCGACGCCCGGCGTCGAGCCCTTGCAGGCCGGCCCGATCCAGGGCGCCAGCGGAGGCTGGATCTGGCCGGTCAGCGGGACGCTGACCTCGCCATTCGGCTACCGCTGGGGCCGCATGCACGAGGGGATCGACATCTCCGTCCCCGAGGGGACCCCGATCCGCGCCGCGCAGGCCGGGAACGTGATCCTCGCCGCTTACACCGGCGGCTACGGCAACTACACCTGCGTCGACCACGGCGGCGGACTGTCCTCCTGCTACGCCCACCAGTCCAGCTACGCGGTCAGCCCCGGCGACTCCGTCGCCCAGGGCGAGGTGATCGGCTACAGCGGCAACACCGGCTCGTCGACCGGGCCCCACCTGCACTTCGAGATCCGCGTCAACGGCTCTGCCGTCGACCCGCTCGGATACTTGTAGGCGCGCTCAACGTCGCTTACCCTTATGTCGATAGGGAGATTGATCCGCCCCTCGTGGGCGGCGCGTGCCGTTCAACGATGAACACGATTGCCGAGAAAACTCCAGGTCCCGTAGTCGGTGGGACGCCGGCCTCCGGCAAGAACTTCAACCGTCGTGCGTTCTTCGCCGGCGGCGCCGCGACGATCCTGCTGATCGCGGCCGGGATCATCGTCTTCGGCTCGCTCGCCGCCTACGTCGCCTTCAACGGCCTCCCCGTCGGCGGCGGCGACGAGGGCTCCGACACGGTCGCCGTCCAGGCGGCTGGAGCCGGCGCGCCCGGCGGTGCCGCCGGGGCCCTCGCCGGTGCGCCCGGCGCGGTGGCGGCCGCGGCCGCCGCGGGGACGGCGATCGCTCCGGCGCCGGACGCCGGGACCCCGGGAACGCCGGGCACTCCGCCTGACGCCACGAACCCGCCCGGGACGCCGCCGCCGCCGACGACGACCCCGCCGACAACCGGGACCCCGCCCACGGGCACCGGGACAGGCGGGGGCACCGGCGACACCGCCACGGGTCCCGTGGGCGGCGCCGTCCAGGGGGTCGACAACGCGGCCGGCAACGCCGGCATCGACCTGCCGCTCAGCGAGACCACCGATCCGATCACCGGACCGGTCGACGACACGCTCGGGGACACGGTCGACCAGGTCGGCGGCGCGGTGGGCCAGCCGAATCTCGGCCAGGAGGTCGGCGGCGGCGTAAACGGCCTCACCGGTCAGCTCCTGCCGCAGAACTAGCCCAGGGCCCGCTCGAGCCAGCGCAGCGCGATCCCCTGCAGTTCCGCGTCGTG
The DNA here is from genome assembly GCA_963767285.1 of uncultured Solirubrobacterales bacterium. Taxonomy (GTDB): domain Bacteria; phylum Actinomycetota; class Thermoleophilia; order Solirubrobacterales; family 70-9; genus WHSW01. Next base: position 140,145 of record CAVYDJ010000001.1, read on the forward strand.
CTGCGCGGAGCGATGGTGGCCGCCCGGCAGGAGGATGAGCTTGCGCGGCTCGCCGGCCCGTTCGTAGAGCTCGCGCGAGAAGTCGCTCGGGATCCGTTCGTCGCCCTCGGCGTGGATCAGGAGCAACGGCTTGCCGTCCAGCAACCCGACGGCGTCGCGCAGGTCGTGCTCGGCCAGCCAGGCCCCGAGGTCGGCCCGGCCGCGGTCGCCGGCGCGGAACTCGAGCGAGCCGTCGCGCAGGCCGCGGGCGAGGTGCTCTTCGCCCGCGGGGCAGATCGCGACAACCCCCGCGATCGCGGGCGAGGTAGCGGCGCCGTGGATGGCGACGAAGCCGCCCATGCTCGAGCCGCGGACGCAGACGCGCTCGGGGTCGACGCCGTCCCGGCTCGCGAGCACGCGCGCCATCCGCCCGAGGTCGGCCAGGGCCTCCGGCGACATCTCGTCGTCGCCGTCACCGTGGCCGCGCTGGTCGTAGGCGAGCGCCGCCCAGCCGGCGGCGGCGCAGGCCCGGCCGAAGTCGGCGTGGTTCTCCTTCGCCGAGCCGGCGCCGTGGACGATCACCATCCCCGGCCACGGGGACGGCGTATCCGGAAGCCAGAGCAGGTATGGCCGGCCGTCGGCGACGCCGGTCTCGCTCGATGGCTTCGGGGCTGGCAGCCAGCGCTTGCGCATCACCCGTCATCATGCCCGGAGCAAACGCCGGCCACCTCCCAGACACAAACATCCGGCCACCTCCTCCGCTTCGCGTCCGGGGGTGCCGGGTTTCCGAATGACGAGCCAAGCGACACAGACAGATCCGATTGCGGCCTCCCTGGTCTACCCGCGCGGCAGCCGCGTCAACGAGGCCGGTCACCTGGAGGTCGGCGGCTGCGACGTGATCGAGCTGGCGCGCGAGTTCGGCACCCCGGCCTACGTCTACTCGACCGATGACGTCCGCGGCCGCGCCCGCGCCTACCGCGACGCCTTCGGCTCGCGGACTGACGACTTCGAGATCATCTACGCCAGCAAGGCGGCCCCGATCACCGCGCTCTGCGCGCTGATCAACGAGGAGGGCCTGTCGATCGACGTCGCCTCGGGCGGCGAGCTGCACACCGCGCTGCGGGCCGGGTTCGACCCGGCGCGGATCCACATGCACGGCAACAACAAGAGCGACGCCGAGCTGCGGGCCGCGGTCGACGCCGGGGTCGGCCACGTGATCTGTGACTCGCTCCCCGAGATTGCGCGCCTCGACGAGATCTGCGCCGGGACGGGGCGGCGCCAGCGGGTCCTGATCCGGGTCACGCCCGGGGTCAAGGCCGACACCCATTCCTACATCCAGACCGGGCAGCTGGACTCGAAGTTCGGGCTCGGGCTCGCGGACGGACTCGCCGCGGGCGGGATCGAGGCCGTGCTCGCGGCCGCCAACCTCGAGCTGGTCGGGCTGCACGCCCACATCGGCTCGCAGATCTTCGAGCTCGAGGCATACGCCCGGGCGATCGAGGCGCTGACCGCGATCGCCGATCCCGCCTGGTGCCGGATGCTGAACGTCGGCGGCGGGCTCGGGATCGCCTACACCTCCGCCGACGAGCCGCCGTCGATCGACGCCTACGCCGAGGTCAAGGTCGGGGGCGTGCGGCGGGTCTTCGACCCGCCGCCGCGGATCCTGGTCGAGCCCGGCCGGTCGCTGGTCGGCAACGCCGGGATCACGATCTACACGGTCGGCACCGTGAAGGACATTCCCGGCGTCCGCACCTACGTCGCCGTCGACGGCGGCATGTCCGACAACCTGCGGCCGATGCTCTACGGCGCCCGCTACGAGGCGCTGATCGCCGACCGCGCCGCGGCGCCGGCCGAGACGACCGTGACGATCGCCGGCATGCACTGCGAGTCGAGCGACATGCTGGTTCGCGACGCCCGCCTGGCGGAGCCGCGGATCGGCGACGTCCTGGTGACTCCGGCGACCGGGGCCTATGGGCATGCGATGGCCAACAACTACAACGGGGTCCCCCGTCCGCCGGTGATCTTCTGCACCGGCGGCGACGCGAACGTCGTGGTCCGCCGCGAGACGCACGACGATCTGACGGCACGCGATGTCTGAAACCACTCGGATAGGGGTCCTTGGCCGGGGCACGGTCGGCGGCGCGTTCGCCGAGCAGCTCGCCGAGCGCGCCTTTCAGGTCGAGGCGATCAGCGGCCGCCGGCCGGAGCTGGCGGGGGTGCTGAGCCGCTCCGAGGGTGACTTCGAGGAGATCCTCGCGGACTCAGACATCATCGTCGAGCTGATCGGAGGCACCGACCCGGCCCGCGACTACGTCCTGCGGGCGCTGGAGGCGGGCAAGCACGTGATCACCGCCAACAAGCAGCTCGTGGCCCAGCACGGCGACGAGCTGTTCGCCGCCGCCCGTGCCAGCGGCGTCCAGCTGCGGTTCGAGGCGGCGGTCGCCGGCGTCGTCCCGGTGATCAGGGTGCTCCAGGAGAGCCTTGCCGCGACCCGGATCGAGAAGGTGCTCGGGATCGTCAACGGGACGACAAACTTCATCCTCACGGAGATGGCGAGCACCGGCGCGACCTACGAGGACGCGCTGGCGCGGGCCCAGGAGCTCGGCTACGCAGAGGCGGACCCCACGGAGGACGTTGGCGGCGCCGACGCGGCGGCGAAGATGGCGATCCTCGCCCGGCTTGCCTTCGACACGCCGGTGGGTCTCGGCGACGTCACATACGAGGGGATCACCCAGGTCCAGCCCGAGGACATCGCCTACGCGAAGGAGCTCGGCCTCTCGCTCAAGCTGTTGGGGGTCGCGGAGCGGCGCGGCGATGGGATCAGCGTTCGCGTCTTTCCCTGCTTCCTCAACGCGGAGCATCCTCTCGCTCCGGTGGAGGGCGCCTTCAACGCGGTCACGGTCGAGGCGCCGGCGATCACCGAGATCACCATGTCCGGGCCCGGCGCCGGCGGCGTTCAGACCGCGACCGCGGTGCTCGGCGACCTGGTCTCCATTCTCTCCGGCGAGGCCCCGGTCGACCAGCCCGCGCTCGCGCTCGAGGTGATCCGCGACGTCAGCGCGTCGTTCTACCTCCACCTCGAGGTCGCCGACCAGCCCGGCGTCCTGGCCCGGATCGCCGAGATCCTCGGCAACAACGGGATCTCGGTTCAGAGCGTCGTCCAACGCGGAATGGGCGACGACGCTCGCCTGGTCATGGTCCTCCACGAGGCTCCCGAGACGGCCTTCTACGCGGCGCTCGAGCAGATCGCGGGTCTCGAGTTCCTGCGCGCCGCGCCGCGGGCGATCCGCGTCATCGAAGAAGCTTTTGCGTAGATGCCCGCGGGCCTGATCGAGCGCTATCGCGACCGCCTGCCGCTGGAGGCCGGCGATCCCGTCGTCACCCTCAACGAGGGCTCGACGCCGCTGGTCGAGGCGCCGGTGATCTCCGAGCGGGTCGGGGCCCGCGTGCTGCTGAAGCTCGAAGGCGCGAACCCGACTGGCAGCTTCAAGGACCGCGGGATGACGGTCGCCGTGTCGCGCGCGGTAGGGGCCGGCGCCGAGGCGGTGATCTGCGCCTCGACCGGCAACACGGCGGCGAGCGCCGCCGCCTACGCGGCCCGCGCGGGCCTCCGCGGGGCGGTGATCGTCCCGGAGGGCAAGATCGCGATCGGCAAGCTCGCGCAGGCGCTGATGCACGGGGCCCGCGTGATCGCGCTGCGCGGCAACTTCGACGAGGCGCTGGAGATCGTCCGCAAGCTCGCCGCGACGCATCCGGTTGAGCTCGTCAATTCCGTCAACCCGTACCGGATCGAGGGCCAGAAGACGGCGGCGTTCGAGGTCCTCGAGGAGCTCGGCGAGCCGCCCGACGCGCTCGCGATCCCGGTCGGCAACGCCGGCAACGTGACCGCGTGGCAGCGGGGCTTCACCGAGTCCGGGGCCACGCCGATCCTTTACGGCTTCCAGGCCGAGGGCGCGGCGCCGCTCGTTCACGGGGCGCCGGTCGCCGAGCCCGAAACCATCGCTTCCGCGATCAGAATCGGAAACCCGGCTCGCTGGGAGGAGGCGATGGCAGCCTTCACCAGCTCGCGCGGGCGGGTCGAGGCGGTCTCCGACGACCAGATCATCGACGCCTACATGCTGCTCGCATCTCGCGAGGGGGTTTTCTGCGAGCCGGCCTCGGCGGCGTCGGTCGCGGGCATCCTCGCGCATGGCCTGCCCGTGGCCGAGGGCGAGCCCACGCCTGAGACGGTGGTCTGCGTGCTCACCGGTCACGGCCTCAAGGACCCGGATACGGCGCTTGCAAGGGCGCCCGCGGTCGTCGGCTGCGAGGCCGACCTCACGGCCGTGGAAAAGGCCGTATTCGACTGATATCCCCCTTCCGACTGGCGCGCCGCCCCTCCATAATGCGGTAAGGAAGGAATCGGATGCTGCTTGTCCTCGCAGGGTTATTGGCTGTAGTCAGCGTCGTCCTGATCTGGACGATGCTGCAGCTGCGTGCCGTCGATCGGCGCCATCGGGCCCTGCTCGACAACATCCCGCAGACCACGATCACGGTCTTCGACCACGACCTCCGGGTGCGGTTTGCGGGCGGCGCCGCGGCCGACTTCGGTGGCCACACCCCCTCAGAGGTCGAGGGCAAGTTCCTGCTCGGCCACATCCCGCAGGCCCAGCGCGAGCCGCTGCTGATCCACTTCCGCGCCGCGCTTCGCGGCGAGCAGCGCTCGTTCGAGTACCACTCGAACGAATCCGGCCGCGACTACTGGGTCCGGATCGTGCCCCTCGCAGACTCGAAGGGCGAGGTGACCGGCGGGCTCTCGGTTGCCCTCGACATCTCCGACCGCAGCCAGATGGAGCGCGACCTCGGAACCCGGGCGGCCGGCGTCGACGCGGTCACCAACGCGACCCGAGCGCTGGCCCGCAGCGTCGACCCGACCGCGGCTCGCGTCGCGGTCTGCGACGGCGCGCGCCGGGTCGCCGGCGCCCCGGTCGCCGCCCTGTTCGAGCCCGGGCCGGGGGGGCGGACCCTGATCCCGGAGGCCTGCGTCGGTGCCGATCTGCACGGCCTGGAGCTGCCGCTCTCCGGCAATGCCGGGGCGACGCTCGCCTACACGCGGGCCGAGGAGGTCTTCATCGCGCTCGGCGACGGCGAGGCCGAGGCCGACCGCGAGTTCATGCGCCGAGCCGAGGCGCGGGCCGTGCTCTGGCATCCGGTGGTCCGCGACCGTGCCGCGATCGGCGTCCTCGCGATCGCCTGGCGCGACGAGGTCGCCGGCGTATCGCTCCGGCTCTCGACGATGATCGACCTGCTCGGCGCCGAGGCCGCGGTGGCGATCGGCCGCGCCGACCTGCTCGGCCAGCTCGAGCACATGGCCCGCACCGACGCGCTCACGGGGCTGCCCAACCGCCGTCACTGGGAGCAGCAGCTCCCGCGCGAGCTGTCGCGCGCCTGGCGCGACCAGCATCCGATCTGCGTCGCGATGCTCGACCTCGACCACTTCAAGGCCTACAACGACGTCCACGGCCACCAGGCCGGCGACGGCCTGCTGCGCGAGGCCGCGGTCGCCTGGCGGACGGCGCTGCGGCCCTACGACATCCTCGCCCGCTACGGCGGCGAGGAGTTCAGCGTCATCCTCCCCGGCTGCGACATCGCGGACGCCGTCGTCCTCGTCGAGCGCCTGCGCGCCTTCACCCCGGAAGCCGAGTCCTGCTCTGCCGGGATCGCCGAATGGAACGGCGAGGAGCAGCCCGAGGCGCTGGTCGGTCGCGCCGACGCGGCGCTCTATGAGGCGAAGCGGGCCGGGCGCGACCGCGTGATCACGGCCAATTCGGCCTAGCGACAGCGATTGACGAGTTTGTGTCGCATACCGACACAAACTCGCCACTCGACCGCGTCCCCCGGCACGCGCGGACGGCAAGGCTGGCGGAATGGGCACCCGAATGCTCGCCCGCGCCCTTTCCCTGCTCGCCCCGCCTCTCTGTGCCGCGTGCGGTGAGCCCTGTGCCGCCCCGGACCCGATCTGCTCTTCCTGCCAACACGCCCTCGCCGCGGCCCGCGGCGGAACGGCCGAGCTCCCCGGCGTCGGCGCAGTCATCTGGGCGGCCGAGTACGCCGGCGTCGCCCGCGACCTCGTCACCGCGCTGAAGTTCGGCCACCGCCTCCAGCTCGCGACCACCCTCGCCGAGGAGATCGCGGCCGCGGTCGAGCCAGCCCCCTTCACTGAAATCGTCCCTGTCCCGGCGGCCCCGTCCCGCCTCCGCTACCGCGGCTTCGACCCGGCGGCAATGATCGCGACCGAGCTCGCTCGTGCCCTCGGCGTTCCGATGGCTCAGCGGCTGCGCCGCGCCGACGGCCCGCGCCAGGTCGGCCGCCCTCGCAGCGAGCGCGTCGCCGCGCCCCCGCGGGTAACCGCCTCGGCAGCCGCCCCCGACCGCATCCTCCTCGTCGACGACGTCCTCACCACCGGCGCCACCCTCGTGGCCTGCTCGGCCGCGCTGCGAACCACCGGAACGACCGAGATCCGGGCGGCCGTCTTCGCCAGAGCACTTGGCGAGGCGGGCACACCGGCGTAATATTGCCCCTTCAGCGACGGAAGGAGACAGCCGTGCGAATCGAGGTAAGGGGTCGCAACCTGGAGGTGACCGAGGAGCTTCGGGAGCATGTCTCCAAGCGCTTCTCGCGGACCGCGCGTCAGGTCTCCGAGCTCGCCCGGCTCGAGGTCGAGTTGCTGGAGGAGCGCAACCCCTCGATCGCCGACCGCTACGTCGCCGAGGCGACCCTCTACCTGAAGGGCGCGACGCTGCGCGCCCGCGAGGCGTCGCCCGAGATGCTGCACTCGATCCACGAGCTCGCTGAGGACATCCGCCGTCAGGTCAAGCGCCACCGCGAGAAGCGCCGCGGCCGGGCCAGCGCCCGCCGCGCGATCGGCCGCTGGCGGGGCCGAACGGCCTGAGCGCGCCCCCCCTGGCTGCACCCCGCAGAGCGCTACCCTGAGCGTTGATGGCCCGGGGAATCATTGATCGCGCCCTGCGCATGGGCGAGGGGCGCAGGCTGAAGGAACACCAGCAGGCGGTTGAGGCGATCAACCGCTACGAGCCCGAGTTCGAGCTCCTCGACGACGGCGAGGTCCGCGCCTACGCGGACGAGCTGCGCCGGCGCGCGCGGGAGGACGACGAACCGCTCGCGACGCTGCTGCCGGAGGCTTTCGCGCTTTGCCGCGAGGCGGGCAAGCGGGCGCTCGGCCAGCGCCACTACGACGTCCAGCTGATCGGCGGCATGGTCCTGCACGACGGCGCGATCGCCGAGATGAGGACCGGCGAGGGCAAGACCCTGACCGCGACCAGCGCGGTGTTCCTCAACACGCTCGCCGGCGATGCCGTGCACCTGGTCACCGTCAACGACTACCTCGCGCGCCGCGACGCGCTCTGGATGAAGCCGATCTACGACCTGCTCGGCGTCTCGATCGGGGTCATCCAGTCGGAGATGAACCCCGCCGACCGCCGCCGGATGTACGCCGCCGACGTCACCTACGGGACCAACTCCGAGTTCGGCTTCGACTACCTGCGCGACAACATGGCCAGCTCGCTCGAGGAATGCGTGCAGCGCGAGCACGTGTTCGGGATCGTCGACGAGGTCGACAACATCCTGATCGACGAGGCGCGGACGCCGCTGATCATCTCCGGCCGCCCCGAGCAGGCCGCCGACACGTACTACACCTTCGCCCGCCTGGCCAAGCAGATGGTCGGGGAGGAGATGAAGACGAAGCTGAAGTCGCTGGGCGAGTCACGCGACACCTCCGAGGCCGAGCACGACTACGAGTACGACGAGAAGCACAAGACCGTCGCGCCGACCGAGGCGGGCGTCACGAAGGCCGAGAAGTTCATCGGCGTCGACAACCTCTACGTCTCCGAGCACGGGACGCTCGTCAACCACCTGATCCAGTCGCTGAAGGCCGAGTCGCTGTTCAAGCGCGACACCGACTACGCGGTGATCGACGGCGAGGTGAAGATCATCGACGAGTTCACCGGCCGGATCCTCGACGGCCGCCGCTGGTCGGACGGGCTGCACCAGGCGATCGAGGCGAAGGAGGGCGTGCGGATCCGCGAGGAGAACCAGACCCTGGCGACGATCACGCTGCAGAACTACTTCCGCCTCTACGACAAGCTCGCCGGGATGACCGGGACCGCGCTCACCGAGGCGACCGAGTTCATGAAGATCTACGAGATGCCCGTGGTCGAGGTCGACACCCACCGACCGATGGTCCGCGCCGACCACAACGACCAGATCTACAAGACCAAGACCGGCAAGTGGAAGGCGGTCGTCGACGAGATCCGCGAGCGCCACGAGCACGGCCAGCCGGTGCTCGTCGGAACGATCTCGGTCGAGATCTCCGAGATGCTGAGCGGCGAGCTCACCCGCGCCGGGATCAAGCACGAGGTCCTGAACGCGAAGCCCGAGTACGCCGAGCGCGAGGGCGAGACGGTCGCTCAGGCCGGCCGGCTGGGCGCGGTCACGATCGCCACCAACATGGCCGGCCGCGGCGTCGACATCAAGCTCGGCGGCGACCCCGAGCAGCTGGCGATCGACGAGCTGCGAAAGCTCGGGGTGACGCCGGAGAACGAGAGCTGGGAGTCCGAACTGGCCGAGCACACCGAGGGCTTCAAGGCGCAGACGCAGGCCGAGGGCGACCAGGTCCGCGAGGCCGGCGGCCTGTTCATCTGCGGCACCGAGCGCCATGAGTCGCGGCGGATCGACAACCAGCTGCGCGGGCGCTCAGGGCGCCAGGGCGACCCCGGTGAGTCGCGCTTCTTCCTCTCGGCCGAGGACGACCTGATCCGGCTGTTCGCCGGCGAACGGATCTACAAGATCCTCGATCGCCTCGGCCCGGTCGACGACGAGGGCCGCGAGTACCCCCTCGAGGCGAAGATGCTGACCCGCACGATCGAGAACGCACAGAAGAAGGTCGAGCAGCAGAACTACCTGATCCGTAAGCGGGTGCTCGAGTACGACGACGTCATGAACGAGCAGCGCCGGGTGGTCTACAAGTACCGGCGCCAGATCCTCGAGGGTCGCGACATGTCGGACGTCGCCCAGGAGGAGCTCGAGGCGGTCGTCGTCCGGACGGTCGACACCTACACCCCGGGCGAGATCTTCGAGGACTGGGACATGGCCGGGCTGGAGGGCCACACCCGCGGCCTGTGGCCGGTGGGGATCGAGCTCGCGGAGATGACGCCGCAGAGCGGCAACCGCGAGCAGCTGACGGAGGCGCTGATCGCCGACGCGGGGACCGCCTACAAGCGCCGCGAGGAGGAGCTCGGCTCGGAGCTGATGCGCTATCTGGAGCGCCAAATCCTGCTGCAGATCATCGACAACCGCTGGCGTGAGCACCTGTATGAGATGGACTACCTGCGCGAGGGCATCCACCTGCGCGGCTTCGCCCAGATCGACCCCCTCGTCGCCTACAAGAACGAGGGCTTCACGATGTTCCAGGAGCTCATGGCCTCGATCTGGGAGGAGTTCGCCCGCGTCATCTTCCACGTCGAGGTCAACATCGAGCCCGCCCAGGCGGAGCAGATGTTCGCCGACGACGAGCGCCGCCGCGCGGGCGACGTCCAGTACTCGGGGGCCGCGGGCGAGGAACGGCCCTCGGCGATCGGCGAGGCGCAGGCGCAGGCCGGCGCGGTCGGCGCGGTCGCCACGGCCTCCGGCGCGGCCAGCGGCACCGCGGCGACCGCCGGCAACGGCCAGGGCATCAACACCGAGACGGTGGTCAAGTCCGAGGACGAGAAGATCGGCCGCAACGATCCCTGCTGGTGCGGTTCGGGCAAGAAATTCAAGAAGTGCCACGGCGCTTAGTGGCCCGTAACCCAACGTTGCACCCGAAACCTTGAGTTACGGCCCACTAGCCGCGCTCGCCGTTACGGCCGCCGCGCTCGCCCTCGCCGTTACGGCCGGCTCGGCTGAGCCGACGGTGACGATCTCCGGTCGCGCCTACGCGTTCAACCACAGCGAGACCGGGCTGGCCGGGGCCGTGATCCGCGTGCGCGAGCTGCCGAAGCTGTCGGCCGTCGCGGACGCCAAGGGCGATTACTCGCTCGAGGTCCCCGACGACACCGACGTGACGCCGTACATCGATCCCCCGGACGGCTACCACGAGATCGACCTGCAGACCTTTCACACGCGCGGCAAGCCGATCCGCAACGCCAACTTCCAGACCCCGGGCGACGGCGAGTACACCGGCCTCGCCGCCCTGCTCGAGGTGCCGCTCGGCCCGGACGGCCGCCCGGAGCAGTGCGTGATCGTCACCACCGCGTCGGCGCGCAACGTGCGCGGGGTCGATTTCGAGACCTTCCGCGCGCGGACGCCCCATGGCGTCCCGGGGGCGACCGCGCGCACCAAGCCGGCCCTGCCGCCGCCGGTCTACTTCAATGAGAGCGTGATCCCGGACCGCACGCAGACCGAGACCTCCGGCGACGGAGGGATCATCTGGACCGAGGTCCCCACCGGCGTCTACCGGGGGATCACGAAGAGCGATTCGACCGGGTTCGCGAGCTTCCTCGCCACCTGCAAGCCAGGACGGATCGTCAACGCGAACCCGCCCTGGGGCGCCTACGAGCTGTACGGCAGCGACAAGCCCCTGGGCGCCGGGATGGTCGCCGGGTCGGTGGAGGAGGTCGCCGTCGGGTCGCACCCGGGGCAACGTCAGGTGACCGTGCACATCGACGCCGCCGAGCCGCTCAAGGCCGAGCTCGAGCTGACCCGCAACGGCGAGCGGATCGTGCCCAAGGAGAAGGCGAACGTCGACGTCGGCGGCGGCAAGCTCACGGCCAAGATCCCGGACACCGTGGCCGGGGGCGTCATCACGGTCTCCTTCGAGCTGACCGACAAGGCCGGCGACTCGGTCGCCGGCAAGGTGAAGCTGCGCCTGCCCGCCCGGTGAGCGGAGCCGAGACGATCACGGCGCTGATGGCCGCGCTTCGCGCGCGCGACGCCGAGGCGACCGCCGCTCTCCTGCATCCCGAGATCGTCGCCACCGGCGACAAGGGAACGTATGAGGGAGTCGATGCCGTCGTGGGCTGGGCGAAGCCCTCCGACGACGGTCACCTGGTCTCGCGTGTCGAGGTCGACGAGATCCGGGAGGTGGGAGACGACCACGTCGCGGTCGCCGCCCGCCGGCAATGGCGCTGGAAGGAGGACCCGGACACCGTCGCCGACGAGTCGCCGTTCGGCGTCCTGTTCGAGCTTCGGGAGGGGAAGATCTACCGCTGGCGCCAGAACTTCCCCTCGATCATCGACGCGATCGAGGCGATCGAAGCCTGATGGACTCGAGCGGCCTGGCCCCGGGCGACGACGGCAGGCCGCGCTGCTGGTGGGGGCTCTCGGCGCCGGACTATGTGGCGTACCACGACGATGAGTGGGGCCGGCCGGTGACGGACGACCGCGGGATCTACGAGCGGTTGACCCTCGAGGCGTTCCAGTCGGGACTCTCCTGGCTGACGATCCTGCGCAAGCGCGACAACTTCCGCGCCGCGTTCGACGGGTTCGACTTCGAGCGCGTTGCCCGCTACGGGGATGGCGATTTCGAACGGCTGATGGCCGACGCCGGCATCGTCCGCAACCGGGCGAAGATCGAAGCGGCGATCGCCAACGCGCGGGCGACGCAGGGTCTGGCGGAGGCGGGCGAGTCGCTGGCCGATCTCGCCTGGTCGTTCCGGCCAGAGTCGGAGACCGCGCCCGCCGGGGCGGACGACGTGCCCGCGACCACGGACGAATCGAAGGCGCTGGCGAAGGAGCTGAAGCGCCGCGGCTTCAAGTTCGTCGGCCCGACCACGGCCTACGCGCTGATGCAGGCCGTGGGGATCGTCAACGACCACATCGCGGGCTGCTACGTTCGCGACGAGGTGGAGGCCGAGCGATGACCGCGGACCGCAGGCAGCTCGCCCGCGAGATGTACGAGGCCTTTGCGGCCGGCGCCGAGCGACAGGCAAGCAAGCACCCGGCGAAGCGGGGCCCAGGCGGCCCCGCTTCGCTGTGAGTACGCTCCGTCCATGGCCGAGGCACCTGCAACGGAGGCCGTGAGCTCGAGGATCGCTGCGATCCACGACGGACTGACCCTGCTCGCGGACTACCTTTGACCCGGCCGCACTCGAAGCGGAGGTAGCCCGGCTCGAGGCTGAGATGGGGGCGCCCGGCTTCTGGGACGACCAGGAGCGCGCAGCCAAGGTCTCGGCCGACCACGCCCGCGTCCAGCGGCGCCTCGACGGGTTCCGCGGGCTCGAGGCCGAGGCCGGCGACCTCGACGAGCTCGCCGAGCTGGCCGGCGAGGACGCGGAGATGGCGACCGAGCTCGACACCCAGCTCGCGTCGATCGAGCAGCGGCTCGCCGAGCTCGAGGAGGCGCGCCTGTTCTCCGGCGAGTACGACGCCGGCGACGCCGTGGTCACGGTCCGCTCCGGGGCGGGCGGCACCGACTCCCAGGACTGGGCCGAGATGCTGCTGCGGATGTACCTGCGCTGGGCCGAGCGCCGCGGGTTCGAGGTCGAGATGGCCGAGGCCTCCGCGGGCGAGGAGGCGGGGATCAAGTCGGCGAGCTTCATCGCCAAGGGCGAGAACGCCTACGGGCTGTTCGCAGCCGAGCGCGGCGTCCACCGTCTGGTCCGGATCTCGCCCTTCGACGCCCAGTCGCGACGTCACACCGCCTTCGCGCAGGTCGACATCGCGCCGCTCGTAGACGACGCGGTCGACGTCGAGCTCGACGAGGACGACATCCGGGTGGACACCTACCGCGCCTCCGGCGCCGGCGGCCAGCACGTCAACAAGACCGACTCGGCGGTGCGGCTCACCCACATGCCGACCGGGATCGTCGTGCAATGCCAGAACGAGCGCTCCCAGACCCAGAACAAGCAGACCGCAATGCGGATGCTGCGGGCCCGCCTGCTCGAGGAGGAGGAGCGCAAGCGCGCCGAGGAGCTGGCCAAGGAGCGCGGGGAGCAGAAGGCTGCCGAGTGGGGATCGCAGATCCGCAGCTACACGCTGCACCCGACGACCAGGGTCAAGGACCACCGCACCGGCCACGAGGTCGGGGATGCCAACCGGGTCCTCGATGGCGACATCGACGGCTTCGTCCGCGAGTACCTCAACCAGCAGGCCGCCGGCGGGTAGGCGACGGCGCCGACCCGCCTGACGGCAGCGCTACGGTTTGTCGATGGCGGTCAGCGTCTCAGTCGGCGTCTCGGATGAGCTCGATCCGGTGCAGGCGTTCGACCTGGCCGCATCCGAGGCTGCCGCCGGGCTCGGCGGCGAGTGCGACCTGGCGATCCTGTTCGCGGGTGCGCCTCACCTGGCCCACGCGCGGCCGATCCTTACCACCGTCCACGAACGGCTCGCGCCGCGGTCGCTGATCGGCTGTGGCGCCGGCGGAGTCCTCGGGGCCGGGCGTGAGCTCGAGAGCGGCCCCGGCGCGGTCGTCTGGGGCCTGCGCGCACCGGGCGCGGCGATCGCGACGCATCACCTCGAGGCGGAGCCCGGCGACGAGGGGATCGCGGTCAGCGGCCTGCCGGACCCCGAGGCGCTGGGCGACGGAGTGATCGTGCTCGCCGATCCGTACACGTTCAGCGCGGAGGCGCTGCTCGGCTCGCTGAACTCCGCGCGGCCCGGCATGCCGGTTCTCGGGGGGCTCGCGAGCGCCGCAGCGGCGGGGTCGGCGGCCCTGTTTCGCGACGGCGATGTCCTCGGCGGGGGCGCGGTCGCCGCCAGCATCGAGGGCATCGAGATGCTGCCGTGCGTCTCGCAGGGAGCGACCCCGGTCGGCCCCGAGATGACGATCACCGCCGCCCGCGGCAACCTGATCTCGGAGCTCGCCTCCAAGCCCGCGATCGAGCGCCTGCGGGAGGCGATCGGCGAGCTCGATCCCTCGGACCAGTCGCTGGTCGCCCAGGGGCTGATGCTCGGGATCGTGATCGACGAGAACCAGCCGGCCTACGAGCGCGGCGACTTCCTGGTGCGGCCGATTCTCGGCGCCGATCCGCAGAGCGGCTCGGTGGCGCTCGGCGAGCGGGTGCGCGTCGGCCAGACGGTGCGCATGCACGTGCGCGACAGCGCAACCGCCGACGAGGACCTGCGTCAGGCGCTGCGGACCCAGGCGCAGGCGCTCGGCGCCGACGGCGCGGCCGGCGCCCTGCTGTTCACCTGCAACGGCCGCGGCTCGCACATGTTCGAGACCCCCGACCACGACGCGCTGGCGCTCGAGGACGCGCTGGACGCCCCGGCCGGCGGCTTCTTCTGCGCCGGCGAGATCGGCCCCGTCGGCGGCCGCAACTTCCTGCACGGGTTCACCGCGACGATCGCGGTCTTTCCCAGAGACTGATGGCCGAGAGCCTCGCGGAGCTCGTCGCCAGGGCGCTGGCCGAGGACGTCGGCTCCGGCGACGTCACCTCCGAGGCGACGGTTCCCGCTGACGCAGGGGGCAGGGCGCGGATCGTCCAGAAGCAGCCCGGCGTCGTGTTCGGGCTCGAGGCCGCGGCGGAGGTCTTCGCCCAAGCCGGCGCTGAGAGCTTCGAGGCGCTGGGCCCCGAGACCCAGTGGCGCGACGACGTCCCGGCCGACGTCGCCGCGATCGCGGGCCCGGCGCGCGCGCTGTTGGCCGGCGAGCGCACGGCGCTCAACCTGCTCGGCCATCTGAGCGGGATCGCGACCCTCACCGCGCGCTTCGTCGAGGCGGTGCGCGGCACCGGCGTCGCGGTCCTGGACACCCGCAAGACGACCCCGGGCCTGCGGGCGCTGGAGAAGGCAGCGGTCGCCGCCGGCGGAGGGACCAACCACCGCATGGGTCTCGACGACGCGATCCTGGTCAAGGAGAACCACGTCGCGATCGCCGGCGGAGTCGCCCGGGCCGTCGAGCTGGCTCGCGAGGCCCGGCCGGGGATGGAGGTCGAGATCGAGTGCCGCGACCGCGCCGAGGTCGACGAGGCGCTCGCGGCGGGAGCGGCTCGCCTGCTGCTCGACAACATGGACACGGCGCAGCTGCGCGAGGCGGTCGCCGCGCGCGACGCCGCGGGCTCGAACGCAAAGCTCGAGGCTTCCGGCGGGGTGACGCTCGACAACGTCGCCGAGGTCGCCTCGACCGGGGTCGAGCTGATCTCGATCGGCGCCCTGACCCACTCGGCGCCCGCGCTCGACCTCAGCATGCTTCTCGACGTGTAATACGCTCGCGCCATGCCCCCGACCAAGGCACTCCGCACCAAGCGCGAGAAGCTCGTGATCGAGCACATGGAGTCCGAGAACCGCCACGAGTTCGACGTCACCATGGAGACCTTCGACCACCCGCGCTACGAGCTGATCGCCACCGGCGACGTGTTCGACGGCGAGATCGAGGTCGACGGCTACTTCGAGGAGACGCGGACCGCGTTCCCCGACCAGCGCAACGAGCTGATCGCGCTGCACCACGCCGACGATGCGGTGATCGTCGAGGCGATGCTCTACGGCACCCACAAGGGCTCGTTCCGCGGCCTGCCCGCGACCGGGCGCAAGTTCGAGATGCGCTTCTGCGCGATGTTCCTCTTCGAGGAGGACCGGCTCGTCTGCGAGCGGGTCTACTTCGACGCCAACACGATCCTTCGTCAATTGGGGATCGCCCATGACCCGCTGACCCTGAAGGGGCGACTCGCCACGGTCCTCAACCATCCGCTCACGGTCGGCCGCGCCGTGATCGGCGGCGTCCTCAAGCGTTGACCCGCGCGGTCACCGCCGTCGCGCTGGCGGCGCTCGCCGCCGCGGCGCTGTCTTCCGCTCGACCCGCGGAGGCCTGCGCCTGCGGGATCGCGATCGAGGCGAGCGTGAGCGAGGAGCAGGCCCTGGTCATCGAGCAGGGGGGCCGCGAGTCCATCGTCCTCAGCCTCGACCTGACCAGCGACGGCACCGAGCGCGCCGCCGTCGTCCTCCCGGTCCCCTCCGAGCCGGACGTCGAGGCGGTCCGGGGCGGCGACCCGCTCGCCTACCTCGACGTCGCCACGCAACCCGCCCCCGCCGTCGGCTCGTCGGGCGGCGGCGACGACACCGCCGGCGCGCCGCCGGTCGACGTGATCGGGCGCGAGACCGTCGGTGGCTACGACGTCGCCCGGCTCGGCGCCGGCGACGCGGCGGCCCTCGACCGCTGGCTGAGCGACAACGGCTACACGCTTCCGGCCGGCGCCGAGCCGATCCTCGCTGAGTACGTGGACGAGGGCTGGCGCTTCGTCGCGATCCGGCTGGCGCCCGAGTCAAACGGTCCGCTGAAGCCGCTGGGGGTGAGCTTCGAGACCGACGAGTACGTCTACCCGATGCGGCTCGCGCAGCTCGCGACCGTGCCCCTGAGCCTGACCCTGTTCACGCTCGCGGACGGCGAGCGCCAGGTGGACGGACTGGACACGGTCTGGGCCGGCACCGTCGACGAGCTCTCGCCACAGCCGCCGCCAGGGATCGGCCAGATCTTCGGCCAGGGCGGCTACGTGACCAGGCTCGAGGCGCCCCCCGCCGACCCCGCGCAGTTCACGAGCGACTTGCTCATCGACCCGGTCGAGGCGGAGATCGCACCCGCCGACACGTCGGCCGCTGCGACGACCGTCGAAACGACCGATGACGGTGACATCTCGACCGCCGGGGTCGTCGCCCTGATCGCCGCCGGCCTCGCCTTCGCGATCGGCCTCATCCTGATCATGCGCCCGCGTTCGCGCTAGCCGGCGGCGAGCGTGTCCTCGTCGCCGGTCGGCTCGTCGAGCAGGCGCTGCTCGAGCCCCTCGGCGCGCCGACGCGCCTCGAGCTCGGCCCGCTGCGCCTGGCCGGCTCGCGCCTCGGCGGCGATGCGAGCGCGTTCGATCCCCGCCAGCCAGGCGCGCAGGAACTCGGGCGACCGCAGCCGCTCGAGCTCGGCGCCGAGCGCGGGAGCGGCTTCGACGCGGGGTGCCGACGCGAGGACGGCGAGCCCGTGCCAGCCGTCGATCACGAGCAGCTCGCAGCTCGGCTCGTAGGTCGCGACGAAGTCCTCGATCGCGGTCAGGACGCCGTTGGCGGGGCCGCCCTCGTGGGTCGCGTTCCAGAGCCCGGCGTTGACTCCCGCGCCGAGCTCGGAGCGGCCCGGGGCGATTCCCGCCTGCGCCGCGTCGTGGCGGTGCTCGACGGGGATGGCGTTCGGGTCGTAGTACATGTCCCGCCGCCCGTAGGGCCAGCCGGCGTCGTGGGCGACCACCAGCGGCAGCGGCGTGCCCGCGCCCGCGGCCGTTTCGGCGAGCAGCCGCAGCTCGGCGCTGACCGTGTAGTGGTTGTGGTCGCCGTCGATCAGGGCGACGTCGACGGCGCCGAGCGCCGGCAGTACCTCGAGGCTCGTCCCACGGTGGAACTCGAACCGCCCCCGGTGCTCGAGCTCCGAGCGTGCGACGTCGAACCGCGGGCTCGGGTCGATCGAGTGGACGATCGCGCCACGCTCCGCGGCCCAGGTCAGCAGCCGGCCGGTCGTGTACCCGCGCTCGGCCCCGATCTCGAGCACCGTCCTGGCCCCGGCCGCGTCGAGCAGCGGGCTGACCACCGCCTCCCAGAACGGGTGCATCAGCCCGCCCCCACGCCCTCGTAGAAGTCCGCCATCGCCGGGAAGGTGACGTCGAGGGCGTAGCGCTCGGCCACGGTGCGTTCGGCGGCGCGGCCCAGCGTCTCGCGATGCGCGGCGGGGTCGGCGAGCACCTCCAGCGCCCGCTCGGCGAAGCCGGCGTCGTCGAAGAAGTCGCAGAGCAGCCCGTTCTCGCCGTCGGCGATCACCTCGCGCACCGGGTCGGTGTCCGAGCACAGCATCGTCGCCCCGCAGGCCATCGCGTTCAGGCACGACCAGCTGAGCACGAAGGGGACGGTCAGGTAGAAGTGCAGGTCGGAGAGGCTGAGCAGCCGGGCCAGCATCGGCGGGCTTCACGTTGCCGACGAAGTGGATCCGGTCGAGGTCGTAGTCGTCCTGGGCGAGGACGTGCTCCTTGAAGCTGCGGCCGCCCGTGTGGCGCAGGTCGCCGCCGTAGGCGACCCGGTCGGAGCCGACGACGACGAAGCGGACCTTCGGGTCGGCGTCGCAGATCCGCTTCGCCGCCTTCATGAAGACGTCGAACCCGCGCATCATCTCCAGCCCGCGCGAGACGTAGGTGACGAGGCGCTCGCCCTCGTCGAGCCGCAGGCTGCCGACCCGCCGGTCGGCGACGTCCTGCGGCCGCCAGACCGAGGTGTCGATCGCCGTCGTGGATCACCCGGATCTTGTCCTTGTAGGCGTCGGGCATCAGGCCGTGCTGGTAATGCGTCGGCGCGTAGCCGGCCGCGCAGTACTCCATGTCGAGCAGGATCATCGCGTTGCGCGCCGGGCTGCGGAGGCGGTCGACCTCGGCCACCGGGACGTCGGGGCGGAAGTCCAGGTCGGAGTCCTGCGGGCGGTAGAAGTACTCGAAGTAGTTGATCACCGGGGCCTCGGGCCAGAGCTCGCGCAGGAACAGGGTCGAGCCCCAGCCCGAGTGGCCGACGATCAGGTCGGGGCGGATCGCGGCGCTGACCGGCTTCATCGCCTCGTAGACGCCGGCCGCGTGCCAGATCCCGTTCTCGAACGTGCGCGAGAGGTAGTGGGTCTTCTCGGTGGCGCCGCCGCCGCGCGGCGGTACTGGATGTTGCTGACCCCGCCGACCGTGCCCGGCGGCTTCTCGGAGACGAACGTGCAGGTCCAGCCACGCTCGGCGACCAGCCGGGCGGCGATGTGCCCGAACTGCGCCGGGAAGTTGCGGTGGACGAAGAGGACGTGCATGCGCGCAGGCTATTCGCAACTCGCCGAGGCCCGCTCGAACGTGTTAGGTTGGCGATGGGTTCGTCGGGGGGCGGCGCAAGATGAACTCGACACAGACGGCGTTTGCACTCGTATCGGCAGGGGCGACCGTTGCCCGCGGTGCCGACGCCGGCGCTCGCCGCGGGGCGAGGATCGATCCGGCGACGGCGATCGCGCCGTGCTCCGGATCCGCCGCGGCCCGGGCTTCGAGGCCGAGATCTCGATGCCGCGGCGCCCGCGCGGCTGGGTGATCGTCGCCGGGGCAGCGCCCGCCGGCCTCGATCGTCGGACTACGCGGCGGTGCGGGTCGAGCCGGCAGACGGCCGAGGCGCTCGTCGCCGCGCGCCGCTGGCTGGCTCCGCTGCCGGAGGCCCGCGGCCTTCCGGTGGCGATCGCCGGGGGCGCCGAGGCGCTCGCCGCGGCGGCCGAGCTCGCGCTCGCGGTCGACGCGCTGGTGCTCGAGCGCGAGTGCGACGGTCCCGCTGGCGCTCGTGCCGACGCTGGTGCTCGCCGACGCCCGAGCCGACAGCCGGGCGGCGGTCGAGGCATTCCTCGACGCGGAGCTGGGCGAGCCGGCGCGCCGGCGCTCAACCACCGCCAGCGGCGGCTGCTCGCGCGGGGGCTCGGCGCGGCTCGCCGCGAGGCCGCCGGCGCACGGGCGCCGGATCGCGCCGCGTGCGAGCCGCGATCGCGACTCTCGCCGCCGGCGCTCGCGCTGCACCTGTCCTCGGGCGTCGCGGCCAACGCGGCGTATCACGGCGGTGATGACTCAGCTACGACTCGCTCACGGGGCAGCTGTCGTTGACGCCGACGGCGGATGCGGACGATGCTCGACCCTGACCTGCACGGCAGCCGGCAAGGTGGACGTTCGACGATCGGCGCCGGGTCCGGACACGATCTCCGGACCCGGTCGGCGGCCGGCTCGACTGCCATGCGAAGTCGGTCTCGGCGATCACGGTCTCGGCGCGGCGGCGGCGCCGACACCGTCGAGCTCGAGCCCGTCGTCTCGACCGAGTATCCCCGAATCTCGATCGGCGGCGTGACGATCGACGGCGGCCACGGGGATGACGACCTCGACGCCGTAACAGGACATCGATGACGACGATCCCGCTGGCGCCGGGAGACGACATCGATCAGCGGCAGCACGGTCGATGACTCGATCGTCCGGCAACACCCAGCAACGACACGACTCGACGGGCGCGGGCGGCAGCGACACCGTCGACTACTCGGGCTCGGCCACGCGCCGTGAATCGCCAGCCTCACCCCGAGACACCGCCACCGGCGAGGGCACCGACATCTCTCAGGCGTCGAGAACGCGATCGGCTCGGCGCCGGGGACACGCTGACCGCGGCTGGCCGGCGGGCAGCTCGCTGCTCGGCGGGTCGGGCGCCGACTCGCTGGTCGGCGCCGGCGGCGCCGACACCCTGTTCGCGGAGGTCGGGGACGACACAATCGACGGCGCGGCGCGGCACCGACACACTCGACGGCGGCGGCGACCGCGACTCGCTGCTCGGCGGCACGGGCACGGTCACCGACACGCTCGACGGCGACGCGGGCGTCGACACGCCTCGACGGCGAGGACGGCGCCGACTCCGTCCGCGGCGGCACCGAGGACGACTTCCTGGTCGGCGACGACACCTCCAACGACACGCTCAACGGCGAGGCCGGCAACGACACCGCCGACTACACGGGCGCCGCGGCGGCGGTCGACATCGACCTCAACACCGACAGCGCGACGGGCGCCGGCACCGACACCCTGACCTTGATCGAGCACGCGATCGGCTCGCGCGCAGGCCGACACGATCGACGGCGACACCGTCGCCAACACGCTGATCGGGCTCGGCGGCGCCGACACGATCGGCTCAACCGGCCAACGCCGGCAACGACAGCATCAAGGGCAACGGCGACGCGGACTCGATCAACGGCGGCGGCAGCATCGACACCGTCGATGGCGGGCCGGGCAACGACATCGTGCGACGCCTCGACCGGCATCGGTGGGTCAGCTCGAGAGCCTGATCGGGGGAACCGAGAACGACACGCCTCATCGCCACGTTCCGACGTCGACGACCTGTTCGGCCGATGATGGTGCCGACAGCATTGTCGGACGCGAGCGACTCGCGACAGCATCGACGCGGGGCCGGCGCCGACAACGTCGACGCCAGTGACGGCGACGACACGATCGTCGGTGGCGCCGGGGTCGACACGCTGCTCGGCGACACACGGACGACGACAGCATCTTCGGCGGCACCGAGAGCGACACCATCGACGGCCGCTTCGGCGACGACACCATCGACGGCGAGGGTGGCAACGACAGCATGATCGGCAACGCCGGCGACGACTCGATCGTCGGCGGCCTCGGGATCGCCGACACCCTGAGCCAGGGCTTCGTCTCCGACCCGGTCCTCACCAACAGCTCGCTCGTCGTCAGCAGGGCCGGTCAGCGACACCCTCTTCCAGATCGAGCGCGTCTCGCTCGACGGCGGCGGCGTGATCGACGCGTCGGCGTGGACGGGCGGCTCGCTGACCCTGAGCGGATCCTCGGGTGCCGACACGATCCGCGGCGGGTTGGGCACGCGACTCGATCGACGGCGGAGGGGGCGTCGACCGGCTCGAGCAGACCGCCAACGCGGACCAGACGCTCACCGACACTCTGCTCACGGGTGATTTTGGCGAACGTCAGACACGCTCTCGGGCATCTTCCGGGTCTCGCTCACCGGTGGCGCCGCGGCCAACGTCCTCGACGCCTCGGCCTGGACCGGCAACGGCGTCACGCTCGACGGCCAGGGCGGCAACGACACCCTGAGCCCGCCCGCGGGTGGCGCCAACTCGGACTCGCTCGTCGGCGGCGCCGGGACCCTCGATCGCGTGGCGGTCACGCGTGATTCCAGCCTCACCCTCAGCGACACGCTGCTCGACGGCACCTCCGACAGCGACACGCTTTCGGGGATCGAGCGCGCCTCGCTCGCCGGCGGCAGCGGCGCCAACGACCTCGACGCGAGCGCCTTCAGCGGCGCGGTCACGCTCGACGGCGGAGACGGCGGCGACACGCTCGCGGGCGCCGCCGGCAGCGATCAGCTGGCCGGCGGCAACTTCGAGCGACCGGCTCGAGCAGGCGGTGAACGCGAACCAGACGCTCACCGGCTACGCAGGTAACCGGCGACGGCACCGACTCGATCTCGGGGATCGAGACCGCCTCGCTGACCGGCGGCGCGGGGGCCAACGCGATCAACGCCTCGACGTTCCCGTCGAGCTCGAACTCGGTGACGCTCGCCGGGCTCGCCGGCAACGACACGCTCACCGGCACCGTTGCCGACGACTCGCTCGTCGGCGGCGCCGACACCGACCGAATCGTGCAGGGCGCCGATGCGAGCCAGGTGCTCACCGATACGCAGGCGACCGGGGTCGGCATCGACACGCTGAACTCAGTCGAGCAGGCCTCGCTCACCGGCGGGGCCTCGGCCAACAGCCTCAACGCTTCCGCGTTCAGCGGCTCGGTGACGCTGGCGGGGCTGGCCGGCGACGACTTCCTGCTCGGCACCGCCGGCAGCGACTCACTCGACGGCGGTACCCAGACGACCGCGGACTCGACCACGCAGACCGTCGACGCGAACCAGACCCTCACCGACACCCAGCTCACCGGCGTCGGCACCGACACGATCGCCGGCCTCGAGGTCGTCACGCTGAACGGCGGCGCGAGCGCCAACGACCTCGATGCGAGCGGGTTCAGCGGACGGGTCGAGATCCACGGCGCGGCCGGCAACGACACGCTCGCGGGGGCCGCGGGCAACGACGACCTGTTCGGCGAGGCCGACACCGACCGGATCGAGCAGACGAGTGACGCGGCCTCGCAGACCCTGACCAACGCTCAGCTCACCGGTGACGGCACCGACGACCTGTTCACGATCGAGCAAGCCTCGCTCACCGGCGGCGGCTCGCCCAACCTCATCGACGCCACCGCGTTCACCGCCGGACCGACCACCATCGCCGGGCTCGCCGGCACCGACTCGATCGACGGCAGCCCGCAGGCGGACTCCCTCGACGGCGGCGCCAACGCCGACACCCTCGACGGCAACGCGTCGGGCGACACGCTGCAGCCCGGGTCCGGCACCGACTCGGTCTTCGGCGACGCCGGAACCGACCGGCTGAGCGAAACGGCGGACGCCAACATTGCCCTCGCCAACGCCGCGCTCGCGGTCGGCGCCGAGATCGACACGCTCGACGGGTCGATCGAGGTCGTCTCCCTGACCGGCGGTGCCGGGGCCAACGCGATCAATGCCACCGGCTTCACCCTCGGCGGCGTCACCCTCGACGGCCAGGGCGGCAACGACACGCTCACACCCGGCGGGTCGGCCGCCAACTCCGACTCGCTGCTCGGTGCGGGCGGCACCGACCGGGTGTCCGAGTCCCGCGACGCCAACCTGACGCTGACCGACGCCCTGCTACTCCGGCGCCGACAACGACAGCCTCTCCGCCATCGAGCAGGCCTCGCTGAGCGGCGGCGCGGGCGCCAACGACCTCGACGCATCCGCGTTCACAGGCCCCGTCACCCTCGACGGCGGCGACGGAATCGACACGATCGCCGGGGCGGCGGGCTCGGACTCGCTGCTCGGCGGCAACCTCGCCGACCGGCTCGAGCAGACCAGCGACGCAGCCTCGCAGGTGCTCACGAACGCGCAGCTGACCGGCGACGGGACCGACACGCTCAGCGGGATCGAGGCCCCGTCGCTGACCGGCGGGGCGGGCGCCAACGCGATGGATGCCGGCGGCTTCACCCTCGGCGGCGTCACCCTCGACGGAGCGGGCGGCGACGACAGCCTCACCGGCGGCGCCCGCCGACGACCTGCTCGACGGTGGCGGCGAGCACGGACCGCGTCTCGCAGACAGCCGACGCCGACCAGACGCTGACCAACGCGCTGCTCACCGGCCAGGGCCAGGACACCCTGGCCGCGGTCGAGAACGCCTCGCTGACCGGCGGGGCGGCGGCCAACGATCCTCAACGCCACCGGCTTCACCCCGGCGGCGTCACCCTCGACGGCCAGGGCGACAACGACACGCTCACACCCGGCGGGTCGGCGGCCGACTCCGACTCGCTGGTGGGGCCGGCGGCACCGACCGGGTGACCGAGACCCGCGACGCGAACCTGACCCTGACGGACGCGCAGCTGACCACTCAGGCGCCGACACCGACAGCCTCTCCGGCGTCGAGCAGGCGTCGCTGAGCGGCGGGGCGGGCGCCAACGACCTCGACGCCTCGGCGTTCGGCGGCACCGTCACCCTCGACGGCGGCGACGGAATCGACACGATCGCCGGGGCGGCGGGCTCGGACTCGCTGCTCGGCGGCGCCCTCGCGGACCGGCTCGAGCAGACCAGCGACGCGGCCACTCAGACGCTCACCAACGCGCAGCTCACCGGCGAGGGGACGGACACGCTGTCGAGCGGTCGAGTCCGCGTCGCTGACCGGCGGCGCGGCGGCCAACACCCTGACGGCCACGGGCTACACGGCCGGCGCCGTCACCCTCGACGGCCAGGCTGGCGCCGACTCGCTGCTCGGCTCGGCGGCCGGCGACTCGCTGCTCGGCTCGACCGAGAACGACACCCTGCAGGGCGGCGCCGGGAGCGACAACCTCGATGGCGGCGCGGGCACGAACGCGGCCGACTTCTCCGACAACCCCGGCGGCGTCGGGATCCAGGCCGACCTCGCGACCGGCCAGGTGCTCAACGCCTCGACCGACACGCTGGCGTCGGTCCAGAACATCATCGGGACGTCGTTCGCCGACGTGCTGACCGGCGACGGTTCCGCCAACACCCTGGTCGGCGGTGCCGGCGCCGACACGATCACCGGCGCCGGCGGCTCGGACTCGCTGCAGGGCGACGCGGGCAACGACACCCACAACTCCCAGGACGGCGGGACCGCCGACACCAACGACTGCGGCGCCGACACGGACACGGCAACGCGGACGTCCAAGACACGACGACGAACTGCGAGACCGTCGCCAACCCGGTCGCCGGCGAGCCGGGCGGGCCGGACCTGCCGGTGGATCCCGGCACCGGCGGAGGCGGCGGAGGCGGCGGAGGCGGCGGAGGCGGCGGCGGAGGGGGCGGCGGCACGACGCCGACCCTGCCGGCCGACACGAAGGCGCCGGAGGTCGAGCTCTCCGGGGACAAGAAGCAGAACAACAAGAAGCAGGTCAAGGTCGAGGTGACCTGCGACGAGGCGTGCACGGTGGACGCGGCCGGGACGATCAAGGTCCCCGAGGAGAAGAACGGCAGGGCAAGCGGCGCTCGCGAAGTCGAAGAAGTTCGACCTCAAGACGGCGACCGCGACCCTCGTCGCCGGCCAGACGCAGACCCTGAAGCTGAAGTTCTCCAGCAAGGCGAAGAAGCGGGTCAAGAAGGTGATCAAGGAGAAGAAGTCGACCGCCAAGGTCACCGTCACCGGCACCGATGCCGCGGGCAACGCGACGATCACGAGCCCGAAGCTGAAGATCAAGGTCAAGAAGTAGGCAACCGGATGCTCCGCCCCATCGCGACCACGGTCGTCGCTGCGCTCGCGTTGTCGGCATGCGGCGGCGCGACGACGAGGTCTCCGGGTTCGATGCCGATGCCGATCGGATCTGCAGCGACGCCGCGCGGGCCGAGCTCGAGGCGTTCGCGTCGAATGTCGCCGACGGTACCGTGGCGCTGGGTTACTGGAGGGGGTCCGGGACGCCTGCCAGACCGCCGTCGGGGGATTGGGGGCGCTCGAGCCGCCCGCGGCCGCGGCCGACGCGTACGCGGAGTTGATTGCCGCGACGCAGGCGTCGGTCGAGCTCGTCGACCAGGCGATCGAGGCCTCCGAGGATGGCGACAGCGACGCGCTTGACGCCGCCCGCCGCGAATCGCGGGAGGTACGCGCGAAGGCCAACGAAGCGGCCGAGCGGGCTGGGCTCGTCGCCTGCGCGGGGACCCTCTCCGACGGCGATCTGGAGGAGATCACCGAGACCCTCGAACTGACCGTCGACGGGGCCGACGCGCAGGAGCTCTGTGCCGAGCGGGTGACGCAGGCGTTCCTCGAGCTGCGCTTCGCAGGCGAGCGGAGCCGCTGCCTAGCACAGCAGTCGGACGCGGCCGGGGGATCGGTCGAGATCGAGGAGCTCTTCGGCGTCGACGCGATCTACGCCAACGGGATCGTCGTCCTCGACGGCGAGCGGTTCGAGGTCTCGCTCGCGTTCGAGGACGGAGTCTGGAAGCTCAACTCCGTCGGTGCCGCAGCGTGAGCCTCTAGAGCTTTACCCAGGCTCCGGGACACCACGCCCTTGGTCAAGAAGAAGTAGCGCGGCCGAGCTCGCCGCGTAATACGATCGCGCCGGGGTTAGTGGGATGAGACTGCGTGGAAGAACGTGGGCGCTCGCCGTCGTGGCGCTGATGGTGGCGTGCGCGGCCCCGGCCGTCGCGAGCGCGGCCGAGGAGGTCGCCGACCCGGTCGTCAGCGGCCCGGTCGAGGGCGGAAGCCACGGCTACCCCTGGAACCACAGCCTCTTCGCGCTTCAGGGCAAGCGGTTCGACTACACCGAGAGCGAGTACTTCTTCGGCGGCACGGCCACCGACCTCGCCGGCGGCGCCACCGCGCCCTACCGCAGCCGGATGCTCGTCCGGCTGCCTCGCGAGCGCGCTGACTTCTCGGGGACCGTGCTGGTCGAGTGGCTCAACGTCACCGGCCAGTCGGACCTGGAGACGGCCTGGCCGGTCGAGGCGAAGTGGCTCATGCGCCACGGGGTCGGCTATGTCGGCGTGTCCGCGCAGTTCGCGGGGACCTGCTGCGGGCCGACGACCCTGTTCGGCTGGGATCCGCAGCGGTACGGCTCCCTCTCCGTCCCGCCGGGCGACCTGTTCTCGCACGACATCTTCTCGCAGGCGATTCGGGCGCTGCGCGCGCCGCAGGGGGATGTCGACCCGCTGGGGGGCTTCGGGCTCGACCACGTGATCGTCACCGGTGCCTCGCAATCGGCGCTGTACCTCACCAACTTCATCAACGGCGGCTACACCCGCGGCCAGGTCGACCTCTTCGTCATCACCCGCGGCGGCGGGCCGTTCGACGACTTCTCGACCCCGATCTTCCACCTCAACGAGGAGAACGCGCCCGCCGAGCAGCCCGACAGCGACCGCTACGTCGCCTGGGAGGAGGCCGGCACCGCGCACGCGCCGCTCGCCTGGTGGGGCTACATCACCCGCGAGCAGGACCGCGACCTCGGCTCGCCGAACGCCGCGACGGCTCTCAACACGGCCTGCACGATCAACCGCGGGTCGGTGGACTTCAGCACCCGGGCGATGAGCTACTGGACGATGCGGTACCTCGACGACGGAACGCTGCCGCCTTCGGCCCCGCGGATCGAGCGCGACGCGTCCGGCAACATCGTCCGCGACGAGGACGGCCTCGCCGAGGGTGGCCTGCGCCACCCCTTCGTCGAGGTCCCGGTCTCCTACAACAGCTCCGACGGCTGCCCGCTCTACGGCTCGTATGCGGGCTGGAGCTCGGAGAAGATCACCGGCCTCTATCCGACGCACGGGGACTACGTGGCGAAGCTCCGAAAGTGGACGAAGCACGAGGTCTCGCACGGCTGGATGATTCCCGGCGACCGCCGGAGGGTTCTGAACCGCGCGCGGCGGTTCACCGAGCCGTGGACGTCGGACTGTGATCCGTGCGAGGCCCCGACGGGCCTGTAGACGCCCGCGCCGGTATCGAGCGCCGGCACCCGTAGGGAATCGGTCCATGAACGACGCGTCGCGCCCGCTGGCGATGTCCCTCGACGGCCGGCGTTTCTCCTACGAGGTCTCGGTGGACGCCCTGGACGTCGGGGTCGGCCGCCACGTGGTCCTCGACTTCGTCGGCCTCGGCCGGCTCCGCTCCGACGCCGACGCCGCCGCGGCGGCGCGCTACGCCGCTGTCCCCGGTGCAGTCGACGTCCGCCGCGCAACGAGCGCGGGAGGCAATCGCCTGCACGTGCGCTTCCGGGACTTCGATGCCGACGAGCGCGCCGCGGTGCTCCACCTCGACCCGATCGCCGACCCCAGGGGGAGTCGGTGGTGGCGGGCAAGATCGTCCCCAGCCCGACCCTCGGCAGATTCGGCCCGCGTTGGACCGAGGAGGGCGGCTCGGACGTCCCCTCGGCATGGGCCGCCCCGCGGGGCTGACCGCTACTTCAGCAGCCGCGAGAGCCGCCGGTCCTTGAGCACCTTGCCGCCCGTCTGGCACTCGGGGCAGTAGTTCGTCTGGTGCTCGGCGAAGTAGACGGCCTCGATCGTCGTCTCGCAGCGCGGACACGGCTCGCCCTCGCGGCGGTGGACCCGCAGCGGCATCGGCAGCTTGTCAGGGACCGTTTCGCCGACCACCTCCTCGTAGTGGTCGATCGCGTCCCCGAGCACGTGCAGCGCGGCATGAAGGGCCTCGACGTCGTCGCCGTCGAGGTCCGCGCCCTTGCGAAACGGGGCGAGCTTCGCCTCCCAGAGGACCTCGTCCACCCACGACCGGCCGATTCCGGCGATCGCGCGCTGGTCGCGGAGCAGTGGATGAAGCTGGCGCGGCTCGTCCACCGCCTTCGCGAGCGCCTCCAGTGGCGGCGCCGGCCAGGCCTCCGGGCCGAGCGTCGCGACCATCTCGTCGGTCTCGACCCCGCCCGGCCGATGTAGCTTCGTCCAGGCACGCTGCTTGGAGCCGAACTCGCGCAGGCGGAGCTCCCGCCCGTCGGCGAGCCGGATCAGCACGCGCGAGGCGCGGTCCTTGAGCGAGGCGCGCTTGTCGAACACCTGCAGCCGCCCGGCGCTCATGAGATGGACCAGGAGAAAAAGCTCCTCGGATGCTCCGCTTCGCGTCCGCTCCGACGAGGTTGGCGGCAGACCGGAGAAGCGGACGATCGGCATCTTCCCCACCCGGCCGGTGCCCGAGATCTTCATTCCCTCCAGCGCCGAGAGCGGCGGATCGAGTGTCTTCACCGCCACCATCCCCGGCGCCAGGGTCGACTCGACCTCGGCTCCTGCGAGGGCTTCGCCCAGGCGGCGCGCGGTGATCTCGACTTCCGGCAATTCCGGCATTCCCTCAGTAAACTGTGCCGCAGTTCATTCGCCCGGTTTGAGGTTGGTCAGCGGACCAACACGGGCCGGCGAACATACGAAGGAAGCAGGCCAGCATGCAACAGCTGCCCACACTTCAACCGAACCCGACAGCCGACCTCACGCCGGAGGAGATCGATCGCATGTCCGCCGAGGTGCGGGCGCTCGCGGCCGAGCGCAACGCCGTCATCCTCGCGCACAACTACCAGGTGCCGGAGATCCAGGACGTCGCCGACGTCATGGGCGACTCGCTTGGCCTCTCGCGCCAGGCCGCATCGACCGACGCCGACGTGATCGTCTTCTGCGGCGTCCACTTCATGGCCGAGACGGCGTCGATCCTCTCGCCCGAAAAGACCGTCTTGATCCCCGACCCCGACGCCGGCTGCTCGCTCTCCGACTCGATCAACGCGGACCAGTTGCGCGCCTGGAAGGCCGAACACCCTGGTGCGATCGTGGTCATGTACGTCAACACCTCCGCCCAGGTCAAGGCCGAGACCGACTACTGCTGCACCTCCTCGAACGCGGTCAAGGTCGTCGAGCACATCTGGGCCGAGCACGGGCCCGAGACCGAGATCCTGTTCGGCCCCGACATGTGGCTGGGGTCGTTCGTCGCCCGCGAGACCGGGCTCGTCGACGACCCGGAGCGCTACGCGCGATTTCACGTCTGGGACGGCGAGTGTCACGTCCACGCCGGGATCCGCCCCGACGACATCACCCGGACCCGCGCCGAGCATCCCGGCGCCGAGTTCCTCATCCACCCCGAGTGCGGCTGCTCGACCCAGGCGCTCGAGTACGTCGCCTCCGGCGACATCTCGGCCGAGGGCGTGCACATGCTCTCGACCTCGGGGATGCTCGAGCACGTCGAGAAGCACCCCGACGGCGAGTTCATCGTCGCGACCGAGAACGGGATGCTCTATCCGCTCCAGCAGGCGGCGCCGGAGGCGAACCTGATCGAGGCCAACCGGATGGCCTTCTGCAAGTACATGAAGATGATCACGCTGCCGAAGCTGCGCGACTCGCTGCGCGAGATGAAGTTCGAGGTCAAGGTCCCGGCCGAGATCGCCGCGCGCGCGAAGGTCCCGATCGAGCGGATGGTTTCAATAGGCTGACCGCGTGCTCGAGGTCGTAGCGCGACTGGTACTGGGCGGCGTGCTGGCAGGGGCGAGCATCGCGAAGCTCGCGAGCCCTGCTTCGAGCCGTGCCGCCCTGTCGACGTTCGGGATCGACGGCCGCCGGGCTCAAGGGGTCGCCTGGGTTCTGCTGATCTGCGCCGAGCTCGGGCTCGCGGCGGGGGTGATCGCCGGCTCGGCGACCGCCGCCTACCTGGCGGCGGCGCTGATGGCGACCTTCGCCGCGACGATGGTCGGTGCGATCCTGCGCGGCCGCGCGGGCGCCCCGTGCGCCTGCTTCGGCGCCCGCTCGACCGTCGGCTGGCCGTCGGTTGCGCGCAACGCGGCGCTCGCGCGTCGCGTTCGCGGCGCTGCCGGCGCTCCCCGAGCGCGGCCTCTCGACCGACGAGTGGCTCGGCCTGGGCCTCGCGGCCGCCCTGCTCGCCTGCGCCGCGCTCGGCGTCGCCGTGCTGGCGCTCGCTCGCGAGGTCGGTCTGCTGCGGTTGCGGCTCGGGCCGGGTAGCGCGCTGGAGCTGCCCGAGGAAGGGCCGCCGGTCTTCGCGCGCATCGACCTGATCTCACGCTTCCGCCTCGATCCCGAGGCGAGCCTGGCGCTGGCCGTGTTCGTCTCCGAGGGCTGTCACGTCTGTCGCTCGCTCGAGCCCTCGCTGCGCGTCCTCGAGCGCGACCCGCTGGTTGCCGTCGAGACCTTCGAGGAGGAGGCGGACGCGGGGGCCTGGAGCGAGCTCGAGATCCCGGGTAGCCCGTTCGCGATCGCTCTCGATCGCGAGGGGAGGGTCCTTTCGAAGGGGACCTTCAACAACCTCGCTCAGCTGGAGAGCGTGCTGGCGACGGCCGAGCGGCGCCGCGAGGAGCGCCGCATCGCGGTGGGGGTGATCGGTGCCTGAACCGAAGCGGGCCGGGTGACGGACCGGGTCGGCCGGGCGCTGGACTCGCTCGCCGGTGACACCTCGCGGCGCGGCTTCCTGGCGCGGGTCGGCGGCGCGCTGACGGCCCTGACGGCCGGCGGCGTGGTCGCGAAGGCGATCAAGCCCGGCGAGGCCGAGGCGTTTCACTTCTGCGGTCACACCTACACGACCGACTCCTGCGTCCACCCGCTCGGCGCCGCGCTGCCGCGGATCGACCGGCGCGGCTACCCGCTGCGGCCCGCCGACGGCCGGCCGATCGACAACCTCGGGCGCCCGGTGAACGAGAAGGGCCAGCCCGTCGACCACGACGGCCATGTCCTTCGCGACCCCGACGGACGCCCGCTGCCGCCGGCGCCGCGAACCAAGCTCTGCGATCGCACCGCGGCCGAGTACGGGTTCAAGCCCTACCTGGACGGCAGCTGGTACCGGTGCTGCGACGGGAACGTCCGGCGGCTGCTCGACTGCTGCGGCTACGTCGACAAGCGCATCAACGGCGACGACGCGCTGCACGGCTACTGCTACGGCGGCCGCAAGGTGTTCTGCGTCCACTACTACGACACGAAGGTGCCGTGCTGATGGACGCGCTCGGGATCACCCTCGCGATCGCGGCGCTGCTGGCCGGGCTGACCGGCACCTGGTCGCCGTGCGGCTTCTCGATGATCGAGACGATCGGACCGGCCGGCCATGACGGCGGCCGGGCGACGACGCTCTCCGCCTGCATCGCGTTCACGCTCGGCGCGCTGGTCGGCGGGGTGGTGACCTTCGGCCTCCTCGCGCTCGCCGGAGGGCTGCTCCAGGGGACCGATCACGGCGCTGCGTACGTCGCGGCCGCCGCGATCGCGGTGGTCGGCGCGGCGCTCGAGCTGCGCGGGGTGCCGATCCTGCCCCAGCTGCGCCGCCAGCTGCCCGAGCACTGGCGCCGGGTGATGCCGATGCCGGTCGCGGCGGGCCTCTACGGGATCCTGCTCGGGCTCGGGTTCACCACCTTCGTCCTCACCTTCGGCGTCTTCGCCCTCGCTGCGATCGTCTTCGCGGTCGGGGAGCCGGCGATCGGGATCGCGGTCGGGCTCGCGTTCGGCATCGGGCGGGCGCTGCCGATCGCGCTGATCGCACCGGTCGCCGGCCGCGAGGCGGGGATCTCGATCACCGAGGCGATGGCCGAGCGCCCCGCGATCTATCGCGGCTTCCGGTTCGGCGACGGCCTCGCCCTGCTGGCCGCGGCGGCGGCGCTGATCGTCGCCGTTCCGGCGGGGGCCGCCCACACCGAGTCCAAGCCGGCGGCGGATCCGTCGGTCGGCGGCGACGCCATCGTCTTCCAGCGCGGCGACGGGCGCGGGTACGTGCGCCGGGGCAGCCACACGACCCGGCTGCCGGGCCACGACCCGGCGCTGGGCGGCGGCCGGATCGCTGTGATCGCCAAGGGCCGGATCAACATCCTCTCGGCCCAGGACCTGCACCGCGTCGGCAGCGTCCCCGCGGCCGGGGCCGACGCCGTTGCGATCTCCGGCAGCTGGGTGATCTGGCGGGTGCATCACGGCGGCCGGGACTCGATGCGCGCGCGCAAGGTGACGAACCCCGCGTCACCGGGCCCGCAGCGCTCGCTCGGCCGCGCGGGCAGCGAGTCGCAGCTCGGCCGGCCGGCCCTGGACGGCAACCGGCTCGTCTACGCCCGCGCCCAGCCGGAGCAGAACGCGATCGTCAAGCGCGTCCTCGGGGGTGGGCAGCGAAAGCACGCCAAGTCGACCCCGCTGCGCTCCCGCGTCGTCGGCCTCTCGAGCCCCTCGCTGCAGGGCGACACGCTGCTGTACGTGCGCAGCACGCCGCGCGGCGACCGGCTGAAGATCAAGGCGCTCGGCGCCCGGGGCTCCGGCCGCACGATCTTCCGGCGGCCCACCGGCACGATGTGGTCGACGGCCCTGGCTCGAGAAGCGCGCCTACGTCACGCTGATCGCCGGCACCCGCCCGCGCCAGAAGATCGTCTCCGTCGCGCGGTAGCTACTCGTACGCCAGCGCCTCGAGCACGTCGAGCCGCGAGGCGCGCCGGGCGGGGCCGATCGCCGCCAGGACGCCGGCCAGCGCCGCGAGCACCATCAAGCCGATCAGCTGGCCGACCGGGATCGTGAGGGTGAACCCCTCGTCGGCGAGCGGACGGCTGACCAGGACGGCGAACAGGGCGCCGAGGACGAGCCCCAGTACCCCGCCGATCAGCGCCGTGATCACCGCCTCGTAGCGGACCGTGCGCCGGATCTGGCGCCGCGAGGTGCCGAGCGCGCGCAGCAGCCCGAGCTCGCGGGTGCGCTCGTGGATCGTCAGCGCCAGGGTGTTGACGATCCCGAACAGCGAGACGACCACCGACAGCAGGAGCAGCACGTAGATGATCCCGACGACCTGGTCGAGCTGCTCGCCAATCGAGTCCTTGAGCTCCTCCTGGTCCTCTGTCTTGACGGTCGGGAAGGCCTGCTCGAGCGTCGATTCGATCTCGGAGCGGACCGCGGCGGCATCGGCGCCGGGCTCGAACTTGACGAAGACGTTCGTCGCCGAGTTCGGCTCGCCGAAGGCCGCGGCGTTCGCGTCGGAAGCCCCGTAGTCGCCCATGAAGTCCGCGTTGTCGGTGAATGTGCCGACCACGGTCAGGTCCACCGAATCACCGCTGACCGTGTCCGCCGTGAACGTGGATCCGACTTCGAGGCCGTTGTCGGTGGCGAACCCCTCGTCGACCACGGCCTCGTCGGGAGCGAGGTTCGTCAGCAGCTCGTCCGACCCCTCATCCCAGTCGAGGTGCAGTACCTGGGCCGCGGTCTGCGGGTCGATCAGGGTCAGGGTGCCGGCCTCGCCGTCGACCTCGTCCTCGGTGAACCGCAGCGCCGAGGCGACCTCGACCCCGTCGATCGCCGCGACCTCGTCGCGGACCCGGATCGGGATGTCGGAGAAGCCGTCGTCGTTGGAGATCGTCAGATCGCCGATCAGCGTCTTGTCGATCGCGTCGTCGATCGAGCCCTTGATCCCGGCCGCGAACACGGCGACGAACGAGACCAGCGCAAGGCCGATCATCAACGCGGCCGCGGTGGACGCCGTCCGGCCCGGGTTGCGGACCGCGTTCTCGCGGGCGAGCCTGCCGGGGACGCCGCCGATGCGCTCGAGCGGCGCCCCGACGACCGAGGCAATGGGGCCGACGAGCAGCGGGCTGAGCAATGCGACGCCGACGAAGACGGCAACCGCGCCGACGCCCACCCACGCCTCCCCGGGGCTCAGGGCTCCGAAGATCCCGAGCGCCATCGCCGCCGCGCCGAGCCCCGCCAGCACGACACCCGCGCCGGTGCGCCGCCTGCGCTCGCCGCTGGTCGACGGAACGACGCCGTCGCGCAGGCCGGTGACCGGCGACACCCTGGTCGCCCGCATCGCGGGGGCGAGGCCGGACGCGACCGCGATCCCGGTCCCGAGCACGAGGCCCACGATCACCGTTCGCGGCTCGATCACCGTCCCGCTTGCCGGCAGGTCGATGCCCAGTGCCGCGAACAGGTCGCTGGCCAGCTTCGCGAAGCCGATCCCGGCGACGACACCGACGATCGAGGCGCCGAAGCCGATCACGGCGGCCTCGAGCACGACGCTGGAGAGGATCTGGCGGCGCGAGGCGCCGAGCGTGCGCAGCATCGCGAACTCGCGGGTGCGCTGCGCGACCGTGATCGAGAAGGTGTTGAAGATCAGGAAGGCGCCGACGAACAGGGCGATGCTGGCGAAGATCAGCAGCGCGGTCCTGATGAAGCCGGTGAACTCGCCGATGTCGTCGCGTTGCGACTGGACGTTCTCCGCGCCCGTCTCGACGTCGAGGTCCTCCGGAAGGGCGGCGTCCAAGGAGGCCGCCAGCTGCTCGGGCGAGACGCCCTCGTCGGCGGCGATCGAGATCTGGTCGAACTCGCCCTCCTTGCCCGTGATGCGCTGGGCCTCGGGCAGGGTGAGCACGGTGATGGTCGCGCCGCCGAACGAATCGACGTCGCCGAGCGTCGCGATCCCGGTGAGTGTGAACTCGCCGGTGCCGCCGCGTCCCGCGATCGTCATGGTGTCGCCGACCTCGAAGCCCTCGTCCTCGGCCGAGGCCTTGTCGATCACGACTTCGCCGGCGCTCATTGGCGGCCCGCCCTCGACGTACGTGAGCGGGTCGAAGCGGTCGCTGTAGGGAACGCTGACCGAGAAGCCCAGGCTCGGCGCCCCGTTGCCACCGCGCGGATCGCCGTCCGCGCCGATGATCGAGACCTGCTGGTCGCCGATCGAGCCCTCCGCCGCCGCCACCCCCTCGACGCCCTCGACCTGCTTCAGGACCGAGGCCGGGAACGGGGGCCCGACGTCCTCGAAGGTCTCGATGTTCTGCTTCGACGTGATGACCGCGTCGACGCCCTCGTTCGACTGCGTGAAGATGCGCTCGAAGGAGCGGTCCATCGTGTCGGTGAGCACGTAGGTGCCCGCGACCATCATCACCCCGAGCACGATCGCCAGCGCGGTGAGGACGGTGCGCAGCTTGCGCTCCGTCAGGTTTCGAATCGCGATCGCGCCCATTAGTGCCCCTGGGCTAGTGCCCGACGCCCTTCATCAGATCGAGGAGCTGCTCGGGGCTCTCGGCGGGGGCGTCGGTGACGATCTTGCCGTCGACGAGCACCAGGACGCGGTCGGCGACCGCGGCGGCGGCCGCGTCGTGGGTGACCATGACGACCGTCTGGCCGAGCTCGTCGACCGCCGTCCGCAGCAGGGCCAGGACCTCGTCGCTGGAGTTCGTGTCGAGGTTGCCGGTCGGCTCGTCGGCGAACACGACCGCCGGCCTGCTGATCAGCGCCCGCGCGATCGCCACCCGCTGCTGCTGGCCGCCCGAGAGCTCGGCCGGCCGGTGGTCGAGCCGGTCGCCGATCCCGATCGCGGCGACCAGGCGGTCGAACAGCGCCTCGTCGGGATCGCGGCCGGCGAGCTTCAGCGGCAGGAGGATGTTCTCCCGCGCGTCGAGGACCGGGAGCAGGTTGAAGAACTGAAAGACGAAGCCGACGTTGTCCCGGCGGAGCTCGGTGAGGTCGCCGTCATCGAGCGTCGCGAGGTCGACGCCGTCGATTACCACCGTTCCCGAGGTCGGTCGGTCGAGGCCGGCGAGGATGTGCATCAGGGTCGACTTGCCCGAGCCCGACGGGCCCATGATCGCCGTGAGCCCGCCCGCCGGAAGATCGACCGAGACGCCGTCGAGCGCGGTCACGGCGGCCTCGCCCTCTCCGAAGATCCGGCGCAGGTCGGTGGCGCTGACGATCGTCTTGCTCTGAACTGGGGCGGCGGGCTGGCTCAACGGGGTCCTTTCGATCGATTTTGGGCGGCCGAGTCAGCCCGGTGGGGAGAGAACCGACGGGGGAACGTCGGCGATGCCGACCGCACGGTAAAGGGTCGCGCTCGGCTTCGCGATCAGCCACCGATTCTCGCCTCGGATCAGGTAGACGACGTCGTCCTCGACCGAGTCCTCACGGTCGGCGAAGTGCGAGACCACGGTCGCGACCACCGTCGCCGAGCCGCGGTCGATGGTCGAGGCGCGGACGTTCGGCACGGTGGCGCCCTCCCAGACCGGGAACCCGCGCGGGTCGCGGTAACCGATCGAGGCCTCGATCGACGCCGCGCAGTCCGGCTCCGGCTCCGGCAGCTCGATCTCGTCGAGGGCTCCCGGGGCGAACAGGGCGCAGACGGTGGCGCCGTCGCGCGCGTCGAGCGCCTCGATGTAGTCGGTGACCGTTCGGAGCGCGTCGCGCTCGAGGGCGTTCTGCCGCGGGTCCTCGGTCGCCGTTTCGGCGGGGCCCACCGGCTTGCCCTCCGGCGGCGGGGGGACAGCCGTCGTGGCGTCGGTCGTCGTCGGCGGCAGCGCGACGGTGACCGTCGGTGCGGTCTGTGGCTCGTCGTCGCCACAGCCGGTCGCGGCGAGCGCCAGCGACGCCAGCACCCCGATCGAGATCGTTTTCGCCCTCATCCGACCCTGCACTTTCCGGCGATTCGGGACGCGATTGGCGTCCGCCCGCGCCCATACCTTGACACCGTGAGTTCCCCAGCGTCTAACCTCGCGCACGTGACCCACCTGAGGCCGGTCCCGGATCCCAAGCCTCCGGCGCAAACCGATCGCCAGCCGACGATCGCCGAGCTCGAACGCTGGGCGACGGTGCTGCGCATGGACTGCGTCTCGATGCTCGCCGTCGCGAAGTCGGGCCACCTCGACTCTTCGCTTTCGTCCGCCGACGTGGTCGCGGCCCTCTACTACCGCGTCCTGCGCCACGACCCGAAGAACCCCGGGTGGCCGGAGCGCGACCGCTTCGTGCTCTGCAAGGGCCACGCCGCGCCGATCCAGTACGCGGCCCTCGCTCACACCGGCTACTTCCCGCGTGAGGACCTGATGGGCCTGCGCCAGATCGGCGCTCACCTGCAGGGCCACCCCGACATGAACCGGACGCCCGGCGTCGAGGTCTCGACCGGCTCGCTCGGCCAGGGCCTCTCGATGTGCCTGGGGATCGCGCTGGCGTTGCGCCTGGACGGGCTCTCCGAGACCGCCCACGTCTTCGGCCTGCTCTCCGACGGCGACATCCAGGAAGGCCAGACCTGGGAGGCGGCGACCGCCGTCCCGCACTTCGGGGTCACGAACCTGACCGCGATCGTCGATTACAACCATCTGCAGACCGACGGCACGACCGAGGAGGTCATGGACACCGGCGACGTGCGGGCCAAGTTCGAGGCCTTCGGCTGGGACGCGGTCGAGATCGACGGCCATGACATGAACGCGGTCGTCGAGGCGCTCGAGCGCAGCCGCACCGTCGACCGGCCGTCCGCGATCGTCTGCCAGACCACGAAGGGCAAGGGCGTGTCGGCGATGGAGGGCCGCTTCGGCTTCCACGGCAAGGCGGCGGTCAGCCCGGAGTTCGCCGCCGAGGCGCTCGAGGAGCTCGAAGCGCGGATCGATGAGCAGACCAAGGCGCTGCACGCGGCCGAGGATGGGGAGGCCTAGCGTGCCGGCTGAGGCCAAGACCGAGCCCACCGCGACGCGGGCCGCATATGGCGAGGCCCTGCTCGACCTCGGCGAGGTCCACGAGGACGTGGTCGCCCTCGACGCCGACCTGGCGGTCTCGACCCAGTCCATCAAGTTCGGCAAGGCGTACCCCGAGCGCTTCTTCAACTGCGGCGCGGCAGAGGCGAACATGATGTCGATGGCCTGCGGGCTCGCCGCGACCGGCAAGGTGCCCTACGCCTCGACCTTCGCGATCTTCGCCTCCGGGCGTGCCTACGACCAGGTCCGGCTCGGGATCGCCCACAACGAGCTCAAGGTCCGGATCGGCGCCTCGCACGGCGGCGTCTCGCTGGGCGAGGACGGCGCCTCGCACGCGATGATCGAGGACATCGCGCTGATGCGCGCGATGCCGCGGATGCAGGTCGTTGTGCCCGCGGACTACAACCAGGCCTATCGCGCGGTGATCGACAGCTACGAGGCCAACGACGAGCCGATGTACATGCGCTTCGGCCGCCCGGCGACGCCGCCGGTGTACGACGAGATCCCGGAATCCCTCGGCAGCGGGGTTGACGTCATGCGGGAGGGCAAGGACATCAGCCTGATCGCCACCGGCCACATGGTCTGGCGGGCGCTCGAGGCGGCCGACCAGCTCGAGTCCGAGGACGGGATCGAGGCCGAGGTGCTCAACGTGTCGATCATCAAGCCGCTCGCCTCGGCGCCGATCCTCGAGTCGCTGTCGAAGACCGGTGTCGCGGTCACCGCGGAGGAGCACCGGATCGCCGGCGGGCTCGCCGATGCGGTGCGGACGGTCGCCGCCGAGCAGCACCCGGTGCCGATCTTCGCGGTCGGGATGGGCGACGAGTTCAGCCTGTCGGGCACCGGCGAGGCCTGCATGGAGCACTTCGGGCTCACCGCCCGCGGGATCGGCGACCGCGCCCGCGAGGCGCTGCTGCTGAAGCCGATCGTCTCGCGCGCGCCGCTGTTCGGGCCCGAGTGGACTTAGAGTCGGTTCGGGTTTAGGGTTGCTGTGACCGGCGGGTGGCGCCGGTCCCGGTCGGCACGGACTTGCCGTTGGGGGGAAAGGCCAAGATGGCAGAACAGGTGAAGCGGCGGGTGAACGCGGCCCGGATCGCGGTGGCGTTCGCGGCGGCCGGCGTGATCGCAGGGGCGGCGGCGACCGCGACCGGCGCGCCGGCCAGGGGCGAGCTGCCCAACAACTCGATCGGCACGCAGGAGGTCAAGAACGACAGCCTGCTGTGGAAGGACTTCAAGGAAGGCGAGGTCTATTCGAAGGACCAGGTCGCGGGGACCTTCCTGAAGGTGGACGAGGCGGCGAAGAAGTTCCTGAAGGTCGAGGACGCGAACGTCAAGTTCCTGAAGGTCGACGACGCCGCAAACACTTACTGGAAGACGTCGCTCGCCGACGCCACGTTCCTGAAGATCGAGGACGCCGCGGATACGTACGTCAAGGACGAGGCGCTCAACTCGTACGTCAAGGGCGAGGCGCTCGACTCGTACGTGAAGACCGACGAAGCAGCGCAGAAGTACCTGACGCTCGACGCCGCCGCCAGTACGTACATCAAGGGCGAGGCGCTCAACACGTACCTGAAGCTCGACGACGCGAATCTCAACTACGTGAAGGTCGACGTTGCCAACCAGAAGTTCCAGCAGCTTGCTGACGCCGACGCGACGTTCCTGAAGATCACTGACGCCGCGAACACCTACGTCAAGGGCGAGGCGCTGAACGCCTACCTGAAGGTCGACGCGACGGCCGTGAACTCGGCCAAGCTCGGCGGCGTGCCGGCGGACGACTTCGTCACCGGAGACGGCAGTGTGTTCACCGGCGTATCGGCGGTGGACCAGAACGATGTCAAGGAGCTGATGTCCCTCGAGCGTCTGTTCTCGATCGCCATCGACAACACGAAGACGCCGGCTGAAATTACGATCACGCCCGACCCGGAGTTCAACGGGACGATCCGCTGGACGACCGACGGCGATGGTGGGACGATCGACAACGCCGTGGGAATCCCGTTCGACGGCTCGCGCGACAACGAGGTGGTGCAGATCCTGATCGGCGACGTGGTCGGGACGCTCTCGGTCAGCGTCGTGGACACCGGCGACGGCGGTCTCGACGCGTTCGCACAGATCCTGATCGGCCTTTGATCGAAACCACCATCCGGGTCCCGTCCGAGCGGATCGAGGACCTGCTCGACGACCTCCTGCCGCTCGTCCCGGGCGGGATCCACCATCGCGAGGGTGTCGCGGACGGCGTGGACGAGCTCGTCGTCTTCGACTCGGCGGGCGGCCCGCCGGCCGACGAGCTTCGCCGGGTGGCCGGCGACCGGGCCGAGCGGGTGATCGCCGAGCCCGTCCCCGATGGGCCGGACGAGCGCCGCCGGCGCCTCTACCGGCCGCTGCTCATCGGGCCGGTATGGATCCGTCCGGCCTGGGCGTCGCCCGCGCCCGATCACGCGCTGGAGGTCGTCCTGGGCGAGGGCTCGGGGTTCGGGACCGGCGCCCACCCGACCACGCACGGCTGCGTGGAGGCGCTGCTCGGCCTCGAGCCGCGAGGCTCGTTTGCCGACCTCGGGTGCGGATCCGGAGTGCTGGCGATCGTCGCAGCGAAGCTGGGCTTCGGTCCGGCGGTCGCCGTCGATGTCAGCGGCGCGGCGGTCGAGTCCGCCGCGGCCAACGCCGCGGCGAGCGGTGCCCACGTCGAGACCCGGGTGCTCGACCTGATCGCGGAGCCCGCACCCGTCGCACGGACGGTGTTCGCGAACGTCCCGCCCGTCGTGCACGAGGCAATCGCCGCTTCGCTGGCGGCGCAGGTGACCGCCGGCGCCGAGCCGCCGTCGACGCTGATCGTGTCGGGGATCTCGCAGGCCGACCGCGAGGCGGTCGGCGCCTTCTATGCGCCGCTCGGGGTACGGGAGGCCGCGGTCGGGGGAACGCACGAATGGGCGATCGTCCTGCTGCACCGCGCGGAGGCGGCGTGACGCCGGGGCCGGCCCAGCTCGTCACCGACCTGCCGGCAACCGGCACCGTCGGACGGCGGCTGCAGATCTCGGCCGCGCGGCGGATCGAGGACGGCGCGCGGGCCGTGCTGGTCTCGATTCCCGGAACGATGCGGCTGGACGTCGTCCCCACCGACGACACGGTGCGCATGGTCGTCCGCTCGCTCGGAGACCTGACCCTCGTCTTCGCCCCGGCCGAACGCGGACAGGCGCAGATTCAGCTGCACGGGACCGGCGAGCTCTCGCTGCCGCCGGTCGGCAACTTCGCGGCACGAATCGCCGTCGGCGAGCGCGACGGCCCCGAGCTGGCCCGGGTCCAGATCGGAACGATTCGCCACCCGGATCAGGGCGTGGTCGCGTTCACGGCCCAGGCGATCGTCGACGCCGAGCTGATCTAGGCCTGCTTGGAGAAGAACTCGAGCGCGGTCTTGGTCTTCGTCTGCTGCTCGCGGCGACGTCGAACATCTCGGCCGGGGGGCACTTGGTCGAGAGCTCCAGGATCCGCGCTCCGTCGGGATAGAGCCACGCCTCGCTGACCAGCTTGCCTAGTCGGCCTCCAGCCGCCCACGTTGGGTGAGCGTGTACAGGAGGCCGATCGCCGGCAGGACCAGCACCGCGGCCGCGGCGAAGACGATGATCGCCATCGTCAGCGTGTCGCCGCCGGCGGCCCCGGCCGCGATCGTCAGGCTCTCGGGGAGCAGGTAGGGGAACTGGGCGACGCCCCAGCCCCAGATCACCGCGACGACCGCGCCGACGGCGAGCGGGCGTGCGCCGCGCCTGACGCGGCGCCAGATCAGCACCAGCGCCCCGATGCCGAACACGGCGGAGGCGATCACGAGCGGCAGCGCCTCGGCCGTGAGGCGGTCGTAAACGTACTCCGCGTCGTCGGAGAGGATGAAGATCCCGCCGATCGCGATCGCCCCGGTGACGAGCGCCGCGCCCAGCGCCCGGGCGCTGAAGTAGCGCTCCAGATCCTCGTCGCCGGCGTGGCGGGCGTCCGTGATCAGGAAGACCGCGGCCAGGTAGGCGCCCGTGGCGACGAACAGCACCCCGATCAGGATCGAGACCGGGTTCAGCCAGCTCGACCAGGGGTCGCCGGCCGCGTTGCCGGGCGGCACCCGCCCGGAGGCGATCGCACCGACCACGGTGCCCATGAAGAACGGGGTGATCACGGAGGACACCGCGAACAGGTGCTCGGCAAAGCTGCGCTCCCTCGGGCGCTTGACGACCTCGTGGAAGGCGAAGCCGGAGCCCCGCAGGACGATCCCCAGGGCCGCCAGGCAGAGCGGGATGAACAGCGTCGACATCACCGCCTCGAAGGCCGGCGAGAACGCGGTCCAGAGGACGACGAGGATGAAGATCAGCCAGACGTGGTTGGCCTCCCAGACCGGTCCGATCGCCGAGTCGATCAGCCGCCGGGCGCGCTCGGAGCGCTCGCCGCGGCCGCTGACCAGCGACCAGAACCCCGCCCCGAAGTCAGCGCCGCCGAAGACCGCGTAGAGCGTCGCTCCGATCCACAGGATCGCCGCGCAGACGTCGGCCTTACTCATGCCGGTCCTCCTCGGGGTCGGAGGACGGCCCATACGGGACGGCGATCGCCAAATCGGGATCCTCGCGCCAGCGCCGCGCCATGCGGCGGAGGATCAGCACGGTCGCCGTGCCGAGCGCTGCATAGAGGACGAGCACGATCGAGAACGTCCACCAGATCCCGCTGGCGCCGGTTATCGCGTCCTCTGTCCGCATCACCTCGTAGACGATCCACGGCTGACGACCGACCTCGGTGACGATCCAGCCGGCCTCCATCGCGATGATCGCCGCGATCCCCGACCCGGCGACGATCCGCAGGAACCAGGGGGTCTTCGGGATGTCCCGTTTTCGCCACCAGACGAACCCGAACCAGAGCCCGAGAAAGATCATCGCCGTGCCGATCCCGACCATGGCGTCGAACGACAGGTGCAGAAGCGTGTTCGCGGGCGGCCGCTCGTCGGGCGGCACCGAGTCGAGGCCCACCACCTCGGTGTCGGCGCTGAAGCCGACCAGGAACGAGTCGAGATTCGGGATTCCGATCCCCCACTCGACCCCGTCCTCGGTGCAGATCCCGCCGATGTACTCGGTCACGTGGGAATGCGTGTGGTCGACGCACTCCATCGCCGCGAACTTGATTGGCTGGTCCTCGGCGATCGCCCGCGCTGCGATGTCGCCGACGAAGAACTGGATCGGGGCGAGGATCGAGGCGACCGTGAGCGGGATCAGCAGCCCGAGCCGGTGGTGGCGATCACGGCGGCCGCGCAGCATCCCGACCGCGTAGACCGACGCGACGAGGAAGGCGGTCACCAGGTAGGCGGCGAGGATCATGTGGGCGACCTCGTAGCCGGTCGCCGGCGTCCACATCA
The DNA here is from genome assembly GCA_963767285.1 of uncultured Solirubrobacterales bacterium. Classification (GTDB taxonomy): domain Bacteria; phylum Actinomycetota; class Thermoleophilia; order Solirubrobacterales; family 70-9; genus WHSW01. Next base: position 183,453 of record CAVYDJ010000001.1, read on the forward strand.
CCTCGAGCGGGTCGATGTCGGTGACGTTGCCGGCCGCATCGAGGGTGTAGCCCTGCGGGTCGTTCATCCAGGCGTTGACGGCGACCACCGAGTAGGCGCCCCCGATCCCGCAGATCGCGATCGGCACCCCCGCCCAGAAGTGCGCCCAGCCGGAGAGGCGATCCCAGCCGAAGATGTAGATCGCGATGAAGATCGCCTCGAGGAAGAAGAAGATCCCCTCGATCGCGAACAGGATCCCGAACACGTCGCCGAAGCGGCCCGTGAACGCGGGCCAGAGCAGACCGAACTCGAACGAGAGCACGGTGCCGGTGACGGCACCGACCGCGAAGGTGACCGCTGCGACCTTCGACCAGCGCCGGGCGAGGCCGAGCGCCACCTCGTCGTCGCGCTTCAGGCCGATGTAGTTGGCGATCAGGATGATCGCCGGGAACGCGACCCCCAGGCAGGCGATGATGATGTGGAAGCCGAGCGTGAACGCCATCTGACTGCGAGCGGGGAGCAGCTCGGAGGAGGCGGCGAGGATCGACAGCGCGTCCACGCCGCGACTCTAACTGGACTTCTGTGCGCTAGCCGCCGGCGGACACCGGCCGGTCCGGCAGCCGCCGGGTTCCGCCGAACGAGGCGATGACCACGAATCCGACCATCAGCAGCGCGAGCTTCAGGGCCTGCAGCTGGGTGTCCTCGTAGTCGGAGACCAGGGCGTTCGCCTCCTCGTCATCCAGCCCCGCCTCGGCCGCAGCGGCAGCGACCTGGTCGGCGCTGAGGAAGGTGCCGTTGCTCTCGACCCGGATCCCGACCTCCTGGCTGGTCTCCTGCGAGATTGCCGGGTTCTCCGCGACCTTGCTGGTGAACCCGCCGATCAGCCCGCTGATCAGGACCGCTCCTGCCAGCGCGGTGCCGAGCGCGGCGCCGAGCTGCTGGGCGGTGAACTGCAGGCCGCCGGCCTCGCTGCGCTCCCGGTCGGTGACCGCGGACTGGACGACGTTGCCGAGCTGCGAGGCCAGCAGCCCGAGGCCGACGCCGAGCACCGCCATCGCGATCGCGAAGTCGGTGGTGTCCAGCTCGGGGTCGATCGTCGAGAGCAGGAAGATGTCGGCGACCAGCAGGAGGCCGAGGCCCACGCGGACGATCGTGCGGGGCGCCCAGCGCGACAGCCGTTGGGCGCTCATCGCCGTGAGCAGCATCGTGATCGAGACGGGAAGCATCTTGACGCCGGTCTCGAAGGCGTCCAACCCCTGGACGACCTGCAGGTAGAGCGGGACCACGAAGAAGATCCCGAGCAGGATCAGGTTCTGGGACAGGAACATCGTCAGCCCACTGCGCAGTGGTCCGTTGGCGAACATCGCAAAGCGGACCAGGGGCTCACGCCCGAGGCCCTCGCGGCGGCGTTCCCAGGCCCGGAACGCCCAGAGGAGCAGCCCGCCGCCCGCGACCACGAACGGCACCAGGGAGAACCCGAACGGCTCGACCGGGGAGTTGCGGGGCTCCAGCCAGCCCCAGTTGCTGGCCTGAAGGACGCCGAACACGATCAGCCCGATGCCGGCCGCCGAGAGCACCGATCCGACCCAGTCGAGCCCGGAAGGCCGCTTCCCTGCCTCCGGCTCGTGCAGCAGCTTCAGGGCCAACAGGATCGCGATCACGATCACGACCTCGCCCGCGAACACGAGGCGCCAGGTGGCGTTGGTGGTCAGCCAGCCGCCCAGGATCGGGCCGACCGCGATCCCCGCCCCGGCGACGCCGCCGAGCACGCCGTAGGCGGTCACCCGCGCCGACCCGGAATAGCTGCCGGCGACCAGAGCGACCAGCGCCGGCATCACCATCGCCGCGCCGATCCCCTCGAGCACGGACCAGCCGAGGGCCAGCGTCGGCACGCTCCACGAGACGGCCGTGAGGAGCGAGCCGAGGCCGTAGACGACCAGGCCGATCGCGAACACCCGCTTGCGCCCGAGGAGGTCGCCGAGCTTGCCGCCGGTGATCATCAGCATGGCCATCACCAGCGAGTAGAGGGTGATCACCGCCTGGATCGTGGTCACCGTGGTGTCGAAGTCGGCGACCAGCTGGGAGATCGAGACGTTCATCACCGACTGGTCGAGGACCATCAGGAACTGCGCCGCGCCGAGCACGATCAGCGCGCCCCACTTGCCGCGCACGATCAGGCCACCTCGCCCGGGATCGGGGCCGGTCTGATCGCCTCCGCGGTCAGATACGCGGTCGCCGCGGCGACGATGACCAGCGGGTCGACGCCAAACCCGGATTGCTCGGTCAAGACGACCCCGAGCACGACGGCCGAAAGCGGCAGCCGCAGCGCCGCGGCCGTGGCTGCGGTGAGGCCGACCGCGACCGCGGGCGTGAGCTCGAACCCTGGGAGGTGGGACGCCATCACGCCCGCCGCGGCGCCGAGGAAGAGGGCCGGGAACACGGGCCCGCCGCGGAAGCTGCCGAGGCACAGCGCATACGCGAGCCCCTTGCAGCCGATCAGCAGCGCGAGCGTGCCCACCGAGTAGTCGGCTGCGTGCGCGACCAGCGGGTCCAAGGAGTTCTGGCCGGAGAAGAGGACATCATCGATGCCGCCCGTATCGCCGACCTCCGAGAAGAGGATGGCGAGGCCGCCGACGATCAGGCCGATCGCCGGCAGGACCACGAACTCGCGGCGCTCCGCGATCGGCACGACCCGCCGGCCGAGGTCGAAGATCACGACCGTCCCGAGCGCGATCGCGGCGGCAACGGGGAGCGTCCAGAGGAAGTCGACGAGGTCGGGGCGCGCGAAGTCCGCGAGCGGGATCGGATCGATGGAGATGGAGCTCGTGTCGACGCCTGTCCACGATCCGAGCCCGATCGACACGAGCGAGCCGATGCCGGCGGCCAGCAGTCCCGGGATCAGGACCAGCCGCAGCCGGGCGCCGCCTATGCCGGCAGCTTCGATCAGGAGGACGGCGGCGATCAGCGGCGAGCCGAACAGGAAGGAGACAGCCGCGAAGGTCCCCGACGTGGCGATCAGCTCGCCGAGCTGCGGCGGCGCGTCGCGGCGCAGCATGCCGAGCACCAGGAAGCCGAGCCCGCCGCCGAGGGCGATCAGCGGTGCCTCCGGTCCCAGGACGACCCCCAGCCCGACCGACGCGATCGCCGCCGCGATCACCCCCGGCAACTCGACGGCGTGCGTCGGCGAAGCGCTGAGGCCCGCTGCCGGGACGTGGCCGCCGGTGCCCGGGAGGCGGACGATCGCCGCCGCCGTGGCCACGCCTGCGATCGCGAGGATCGGCAGCGGCCACCAGGTCGGCCTGGTGTCGAAGCCGAGCGCGTCCGGCAGGTCGTCGTAGACCCACCCCTGCATCTGGTGGAGCAGGTCGAGCAGGCCCCACGCGGCGAGCGAGGCGATGACGCCCACGATCGCGGCGAGCAGCAGGATCACGACGAACCGCCGGTCGCGCATCAGCGCAGCGGGGTCCGGCGCGGCCTGCGCGTCGGCGCTCACGGCAGGAATCCCCTGCGCGGGCGGCGAACTGCTTTCGGATGGAGGAGCGCCCGGACCAGCCCCTCGCCGCTCAGATCGTCGAGCGCCGATTCGTCACGAAGGGCCTGCGCCCCCGGGTTGCGGCCTCGATCATCGCGACGCTCTGGCTCGCTGCAATCGTCGTCTTCGGGATTCTCGTCCGGGTCGTCGACCCGGACAGCTTCGACAACATCTGGCTCGGGATGTGGTGGGCGACCCAGACCGTGACCACGGTCGGGTACGGCGACTACGTCCCGGCCCAGACCGGCGGCCAGATCATCGGCACGGTCCTGATGGTGGGTGGGCTCTCGTTCTTCGCCGTGATCACCGGTGTGATCACCAGCGCGTTCGTCACCGCCGCGCAGGCCCGCGGGCGGCTGACCGGCGAGGACCCCGTGATCCAGCGGCTCGACCGGATGTCCGACGAGCTCGACGCGATGCGGACACAGCTCGGGCGACTCGCGGAAGCGGACGCTGACGGACCGTCCGCCTGAGCGGATCATGTCTCGGCCGCCGCCGGCTCTGCCCCCAGCAGCCAGGCCATCAGGGCCGATGTCGCGCAGCCATCCAGGAACGCTGACGATGCCGCGCAGCTCGCTCGGGTCGATCTCGATGTAGTCGTCCTCGGGCTCGCTGGGGAGCCCGGGCTCGCGATGACGTCGCAGGCGCCCCCTGATCATGCGCCCACCGTAATTGGCTTCCCGGCGCCATTCAGCTCCCGGCGCCAGCCGGAGAGCACCCCGTGTACGGCCGCGGCTCCGATCACCGGCTCGTCGGGCATCTCGAGCCGCTCGGGGTGGAGGATGAACGGCCGCGTTTGTGGGCCGCCGAGTCCGCCGTGGAAGGAGATCAGCTCCTCGAACGCGCAGCCTTCGTCGAGCTCCGGGTCATAGAAGCTGCCGACCATGACATCGGCGACGTGCTCGAAGCCGTCGGTGCGCAGCAGGTGCTCGCCCGCCGTCGGCGAGAAGTTCGCCAGTGGGTCCGGCCCGGCGCCCCTGCCCCCGTGCAGGGGCCGCTCGCCGCCCTCGCCACCCAGGACGAGCGGGCCACGCTCGGACGAGCGCACCAGCAACCAGCCGACGTGGGGGTGCTCGCGCAGTGCCGCGATCAGCCGCGGGTGACGCTCGTCGATCTCCTCCAGCGTCAGCCGGCGGCGCTCGGACATCAGGTAGATCAGGCCGAGGTTGCCGGAGCCGAGCACGACGACCTCGCGGTCGGAGACGTCGTTCTTCGCTCGCTTCTCCTTCGCCCGTCCCGTCGCCTCACCGAGCGCGTGGCCGACCATCGCCGTCTGCTCGTCGCCGCCGGCGTACTCGGCGACGTCGCCGGTTTCCAGCGACCGCTCCACCAGCTCGTCGAGCCCGTAGCCGTTGCGCTGCTTGAAGGTGGCGCCCTGCGTCTGGCCGTGGTCGGAGAGGACGACGATCTCATACGGCCGGGGGGCGTAGCGACGGGCGCGCTCGATGCGGTTGAACTGCTGATCGAGCTTGCGCAGCGCCTCCATCGTGTCGGCGCGCTCGAGGCCGGAGTGGTGGGCGACCTCGTCGTAGCTGGCGAAGGTCGCGTAGACGGCCGGCCGCCCCCGCATCATGTCGCTGAGCACCCCGAAGACGACCAGGTCGCGGACGAACACGCACATCGCACCGCGCAGGAACGGATAGATGCCGCCGCGGTGTCCGCGCGGCCGGACGTCGCGCCGGATCGCCCGGACCGCGGCGGTCCACTCGAGCGCAACCTCCCAGATGAACAGCGCGAGCGTCCGGCTGACGTTGAAGCCGTTGGCCAGGAAGGCGCGGTACCCGGGGTTGGCCCACTTCTCGGCCTCGATCCTGCTGACCGTCAGGATCGTCTCGTCCGCTTCGCCGGACAGCAGGTTCCCGCGGCTGGCGCCGCCGTCGGCCAGCAGCCCGATCCCGGTTCCCCGGCGGCGCTCGATCTCGGCGCAGTCAGCGGGCGCGGAGCAGGTCATCATCGTCTGGGTCTCCTTCTCGACCCAGCGGAAGGCGGGGATGTCCTCGTTCGAGCCCAGCAGGATCCCCGCCTGGCTCGCCCCGGTCTGTGAGGAGAGGTCGGTCTCCCACTCCGAGAGGCGGTAGTCGCCCTCGGCGATCCACCGTGCCATGGTCGGGGCGCTGCCATCGCGCATCGCGCGGCGCAGAATCGGCAATGCCAGGCCGTCGATCTCGAGGAAGATGATCCCGGGGGCGTCGGTTCGATTCACCCCGCCCTGGCGCCGCGCGATCCGTCGCACGACCCGGAGGTTGTAGGTGTCGTCGTCGTTCGTCCCCAGCAGGACCTGAAGGACGACCGAGGCGGCGGCCATCACCAGGGAGGCGAGCAGCGCGTCGCCGAACGAGTCGACGGTCAGCACCTCGGGAAAGAGCTCGTCGGTGAGCATCAGGGCCCCGGCGTCCGCGAACAACACGAGGAGGAAGCCGGTGACGAGCGTCAGCGGCAGCCGCAGGGCTGCGATGACCGGGGGTACGACCGCGTTGACCACCGCGATCGCCGCGGCGATCAGGAACGCGCCGCCGGCGTCGTCGATGCCAACGCCGGGGACGAGCCCGGCGGCGATGAACACCGATGCCGCGGCGACGAGCCAGCCGAGAATCAGCCGCGACGGCCGCATCCGCGGGGCCGTCGGCTGCCATTCGAACCGGGCTCCGTGCGCCTCGCTCACCGCCGCTCCGTCGGCATCCGGACCATCAGGCGCACCGTATCCGGACCGGGCGGGTCATAGATTGCGCCGATGCGTCGCTGGATCGGAGCCCTGTTCGCGATCGGCTCGGTCTGCTTCATCCTCGGTCCGCTGCCCGGGTTCGCGCAGCTGGTCGGCTCGGCTGCGGCTGGGACGGTGTTCTTCGTCGGCTCGGTCTTCTTCACCTCGGCCGCCTTCCTGCAGTTCCGCTCGTCCGAGCGGCCCGGCGCCGACTGGTGGGCGGCACTGATTCAGCTCGTCGGGACGCTGTACTTCAACGTCGACACGTTCCGCGCGATGCAGGACAGCTACGAAACGTCCGAGGTCGACCGCCTGGTCTGGCGGCCTGAGCTGTTCGGCTCGATCTGCTTCCTGGTCTCCGGGGTGATCGCCTACAACGCGGTCCGCGACGGGGGGCTCCGCCGCGCGGCGCGGACGCTCGAGTGGAAGATCGACGCCGTCAACCTCCTCGGCTGCATCCTCTTCATGATCTCGGCGCTCGCGGGCTATGTCGTGCCCGAGACGGGCGACGTGCTCGACCTCGCCGCCGCGAACGTGTCCACCTCGCTGGGCGCGGTCTGCTTCCTGATCGGCGCTCTCCTGTTGTTCCGCGCGCCCGCCGAGGACTGAGTCACATGCCGACGTTGGTCTTCACCCGCTGGCGCTCCGCCTCGCTTGCGCCGCCTTTCTTTTCCAGCGTCTCGCAGGCGGCGTGGATGTCGTCGGCGAGCGTCTCGACCAGGGCGTGGCTGAGGTTGAGCTTGACCAGCGCCCGCAGCATCCTCACCTTCTCGGCGTTCGGAGGCATCGTGTAAGCGGGCAGCATCCAGCCGCGCTCGGCCGCCACCTGCCAGGCGACGTCGAACTCGTCGAACGGCTCACCGTCCGGATCAGCGAGGTTGAAGGCGACCAGCGGCAGCTGCTCCTCGCCGGCGCCGATCACCCTGAAGCGCCCGATCTCCTCGATCCGCTCGGTCAGCAGTTGCGCGTTCGACTGCATCACCTCCATCACGTAGCGGTAGCCGCCCTGGCCGAGCCGGATGAAGTTGTAGTACTGAGCGAGGACCATCGACGACCCGGTCGAGAAGTTGAGCGTGAAGGTGGCGTCGGTCTTGCCGAGGTAGTTCTCGTAGAAGACGAGGTCCTCCGCCAGGTCCGACTTCTCGCGGAAAATGAGCCACCCGATTCCCGGATAGACGAGCCCGAACTTGTGCCCGGACGCGTTGATCGAGCGCACCTGCTCGAGCCGGAAGTCCCACTTCGACTCCGGGTAGAGGAAGGGCCACGTGAAGGCGCCGCTCGCGCCGTCGATGTGCAGCGGCACGTCGATGCCCTTGTCGTTCTTCAGCGAGACGAGCAGGTCGTTGATCCCTTCGATGTCGTCCTTGTGGCCCGTGAAGGTCGTGCCGAGTACCGCGGCGACGCCGATCGTGCTCTCGTCGATGTGCGGCTCCACGTCCTCGGGGCCGATCGTGTACTTGTCGGGCTGGAGGGGGACGATCCGCGGCTCGACGTCGAAGTAGCGGCAGAACTTCTCCCAGACGACGTGGACGTCGCCGCCGAAGATCAGGTTCGGCCTGGTCGTGTCCCTGCCGGCCGCCTCCTGGCGCTCGCGCCACTTCCACTTCAGCGACAGCGCTCCGAGCATGATCGCCTCCGAGGAGCCCTGGGTCCGCGCGCCGGTCGTCTCGCCGGGGGCGTTGAAGAGGTCGGCGAGCATCCGGATGCAGCGCTGCTCGATCTCGGCGGTGCGCGGGTACTCGGCGTGGTCGATGAAGTTGCGGTCGAGGCTGTCGGCGATGATCGCCTGCGCCTCGGGTTCCATCCAGGTGGTCACGAAGGTCGCGAGGTTGCGCTCCGGGATCCCGTCGAGCACCATCTCCTCGCCGATCAGCCGGCGCGCCGCGGTCGGGGGCATCCCGTCGGCGGGGATCGTGTTGTCCGGTGCCCCCTCGCGCAGCCACTTGCCGCCCAGCCGCATCGTCAGCTGCTCGAGCGTCTCCTCGTTCGCCACTTCCCTGCCTCCTTTTCTGGCTCGTGCCCACCCTATGTGAACGATCCATCCCAGGCGGGGCCGAAATGTGAAGGCCCGCTAACACGTTTCTGTACCCTGTCGCGCTCCGACCAGGGGGTCCGGATCGCAGGTTTCGGTGCACGCCGCTCACGCGAGCGGCGCGCTCGCAGGACAGCGCGGGACACTGGAGAAAGAGGGGTCGCCATGGCACTACTTACACGCAGATCGAGCAGGACACGCGAACGCGACGCCGGCGAGCACCGCCGGCGCAAGACCCGCGAGGCCGACGTCCGCCGCAAGACCGGCCAGCCCCCGATCATCACGGTCTACGACGCCACCGTCGTCTATCCCGGTGGGCACGTCGCGCTCGAGCACCTGTCGCTGGAGATCGCCCGCGGCGAGTTCGCCTTCATCACGGGTCCCACCGGCTGCGGCAAGTCAACCCTGATCAAGATGCTGATCCGCGAGATCGAGCCCGCCGCCGGCACCGTCCAGATCGCCGGCAAGGACATCAACGCGATGCCGTCCGACCGCACGCCCTTCCTGCGCCGCCGGATCGGGACCGTGTTCCAGGATTTCAAGCTGCTGCCGAACCGGACGGTCTACGACAACGTCGCCTACGCCCTGCAGGTGATCGGCGAGCCGCGGTCGCAGATCCGCAAGAAGGTTCCGGAGATCCTCCGCCTCGTCGGCCTGCAGGCGAAGATCCGCAACTTCCCCGACGAGCTGTCGGGTGGCGAGCAGCAGCGCGTCGCGATCGCGCGCGCCTTCGTCAACCACCCGCCGCTCCTGCTCGCCGACGAGCCGACCGGCAACCTGGACCCCGAGACCTCGATCGGGATCATGCAGCTGCTCTACCGGATCAACCGCACCGGGACCACGGTGCTGGTCGTCACCCACGACCGCGACATGGTCGACAAGATGCAGCGCCGCGTGATCGCCCTCGAGGAGGGCCGCCTGGTCCGCGACGAGGACTCGTCCGGTTACCACGAGGATGAGTCGACGAAGGAGTTCGCCGCCCGCGTACGCGCCGAGATGGGCATCGACAGCGACGACTTCCCCGGCTTCGAGCACTGATGGGCCGCGCCTTCTTCTTCCTCTCCGAGGCCTTCCGGGCCCTGCGGCGCAGCGCCGCGCCGAGCGTTGCCGCGATCGTGACGATCGTGATCACGACCCTGCTGCTCGGGGTCCTCGTCCCGGTCCTGCGCGCCTCGGAGTCGAAGGCGTCGGAGGTCCGCGATCAGATCGGCCTGAAGGTCTTCCTGTATCGCGACTCGACCCCGGTCCAGCGAGAGGCGCTGGAGAAGAAGCTCAACGCGCTGCCGCACGTCACCGCCGCCGCCTACTGCTCGCCCGAGTGCGCGAAGAAGGAGCTGCAGTCGCGGCTGCGCGGGGACCTCGAGGGCTCGATCGACGAGCTGAACTCGAACCCGCTGCCGCCGTCCTACGACCTGACCCTTGACGATCCGGACAGCCTGGAGGCGGTGCGGGCGTCGCTGCTGCCGACCAATGCGGCGGGCAAGCCGACCCCGATCAGCCCCGCGATCGACCCGCCGATCGGCGAGAGCCGTGAGCAGGCCAACAAGATCCGCGAGGTGACCGGCGCGGTCAAGATCGTCCTGCTGGTGATCGCCTCGCTGCTGCTCATCGCCTCGCTGCTGCTGGTCGCGAACACGATCCGGCTCTCGATCTACGCTCGCCGCCGCGAGGTCGAGGTGATGCGCCTTGTCGGCGCCACCAACTGGTTCATCCGCTGGCCGTTCATGATCGAGGGTGTGATCGTGGGATTGGTCGGCGCGGGGTTGGCGGTCGGCATACTTCTCGTTGGCAAGGTCACCATCGTGGATCCGCTCGCCGACGACTTCGCACTCGTGGACAACCTGTCGACCATGGGCTTCGTGCCCCTGGTCACGATGCTCGTCGGCGCCGCGGTAGTGGTATCCGCGCTCGGCAGCGGCATCACGTTGCGCCGCTTCCTGCGGGTTTGAGCTCCGACCAGGGGAGCCGGTTCGGCTCCGGTCTGGTCGCCGGTCTGGTCGCCGGCTTGGTGATCGCTGCGGCGATCGGCATCGCCACGGGCTTCCTGACCGACGACGACGAGGCGGACACCCTGGCCAGCGCCCGCCAGGTGATCGAGGACTACTACTTCCAGAAGCCGAACTCGGCGAAGCTCGACAAGGCGTCGATCGAGGGGATGATCGACCAGGTCCAGCGGAAGTCCGGCGACAAGTTCTCCCACTACTTCACCGCCGAGGAGCTGAAGGCGTTCGAGTCCGCGACCTCCGGCCGCTTCTCGGGCGTCGGGCTGACGGTCACCGAGGTCCCGCGCGGCCTGCGCGTGGCCAGCGTGCTGCCCGATACGCCCTCCGAACGCGCGGACCTCCAGGAGGGCGACCTGATCGTCGCCGTCGACGGCAAGTCGATCAAGGGGGTCTCCTCCGAGGAGTCGACGGCGCGGATCAAGGGCCCGGAGGGGACCGAGGTGACCCTGCGAATCGTCCCCGCCGACGGCGCGAAGCCTTACGACGTCAGCCTCGAGCGCGCCGACGTCCGTGTGCCGGCGGCGCAGGGGACGCTCCGCCGCGGCCCCGACGGCCGCAAGGTCGCCTACGTCCAGTTCCACACCTTCAGCGAGGGGGCCCACTCCGAGCTCCGCGAGGAGATCGAGCGCCTCTACCGCCAGGGGGCCGAGGGGCTGGTGCTCGACCTGCGCGGCAACGGCGGCGGCCTGCTCAACGAGGCGGTGCTCAGCTCCAGCATCTTCCTCGAGGACGGCAACGTGGTCTCGACCACCAGCCGTACGCAGGGCGACCGCGACTACCCGGCGGCCGGTGACGCGATCGAACCGCGCCCGACCGTCGTGCTGGTCAACCGCGACACCGCCTCGGCGGCCGAGATCCTGACCGCGGCTTTGCAGCAGAACGACCTCGCCGAGGTCGTCGGCACTCGCACGTACGGCAAGGGCACGTTCCAGGAGCTGCTCGACCTCCCCGGCGGCGACGGCCTCGACCTCACGATCGGCGAGTACCTGACCGCCGACGGGACCTCGATCCTCGGCAAGGGCGTGCAGCCCGAGGTCAAGGTGGCCGACGATCCGGACACGGCGATCCGCCAGGCGCCGGACGACTTGCCGGCGCTGTCGGGCGACGAGCAACAGCGGCGGGCGCTTGCGGTGCTCGCGCAGCAGATCGCCGCCGCGCAGCCTTGACCGACGCGCGCCAGGTCGCGGTCGTCGGCCGTCGCGGGCGCTTCCTGGTCGCCGAGCCGTTGTTCGAGCGCGGGGCCGAGCAGATCGGGATCGGCGGCGGGGTGCGGGTCCGCGGCGGCGAGATGGTGGTGATCGAGCGTCACGGCGCCCGTGCCAGCGTCGTCGCCGAGATCGGCGACCCCGCGGTCGCCCGCGACGTCGCCGGGGCGCTGATCTGGGAGTACGCGGGCGAGCGCGGATTCGACGCCGCGCTCGACGGCGAGGCGGTCGACGCCATCGCCGCCGCCGAGGGGATCGAGCCAGGCCGTCGCGATCTGACCGCGCTCGACACCTTCACCGTCGACCCGGTGACGGCGCGCGACTTCGACGACGCGGTCTCGGCCTCGGTCGACGGCGACGGGATCAGGCTCTGGATCCACATCGCCGACGTCGCCGCCCACGTGCGGCCGGGCTCGAGGCTGGACAGGGAGGCGGCGCGCCGGGCGAACAGCGTGTACGTGCCCGGGTCCGTCGAGCCGATGCTGCCGCTGGCGCTCTCGGCCGACGCCTGCAGCCTCGTGCCGGGGGCCGACCGGCTCGCCGTGACCACGGAGGTTCTGCTCGCCGCCGACGGCGAGCCCCGCTCGGCCACCTTCTATCGCAGCCGGATCCGCTCCGACGAGCGCCTCTCCTACGAGCAGCTGGACGAGTACTTCGCCGGCCGCGCCGCGCCGTCGGAGCTGATCGCCGAGCCGCTCGACCTCGCCCGCCGAGCCGCTGCGGCTCTGCGCGACCGCCGCCGCGGCTCGGCGCTCGAGGTCTCGACCGCCGAGCCGGAATTCGAGTTCGACTCCGAGGGCGGCGTCGTCCGCGCACACGCGGTCGAGCAGACCGAGGCGCACGGGCTGATCGAGCAGCTGATGATCTGCGCGAACGAGCGGGTCGCCGACCATCTCGACCGCCGCAAGGTCCCGACGATCTACCGCGTCCACGAGCGGCCCGATCCCGCTCGGGTCGACGCCCTGATCGCGAAGCTCGCGGCCCTCGACGTCCCGACCCCGCCAGTGCCGAAGGAGATCTCTTCGATCTCGCCCACCCAGGCGGGGGAGATCGTCGCCGAGGCGAGTCGCCTGGTGACGCGCGAGGCCGAGCGCCGCGGTCACGGCCGCGCGGCGTATACATCGCTTGTGCTCCGCTCGCTCAAACCTGCCCTGTATTCGGACCGGAACCTCGGCCACGCGGGCCTCGGCAGCCCGGCGTACGCCCACTTCACGTCGCCGATCCGGCGCTACCCCGACCTCGTGGCCCACCGGGCGCTGCTCTCGACCCTGGGGGCCGGCGAGTCCGAGCCCGAGCGCAACGAGGCACGGGAGGCGGCCGAGTGGTCCTCGGAGCGCGAGCGCGATGCGATGCGATGCGAGCGTGATGCCGACGACGCCTGCGCCGCCTTCCTGCTCGAGCGCGAGCTGTTCGATGCCGGGCCGAACCATCCGTTCGAGGGCGAGGTGTCCGGCGTGATCGCACCGGGGGCGTTCGTGAGCTTCGGCGGCGAGCTCGGCGACGTCTACGAGGGCTTTTTGCCGGCGCGGCGGCTGCGCGGCGAGCGCTTCGACCTCGACGAGACCGAGACGGCGATCGTCGGCCGCCGCAGCGGCAAGCGCCTGCGGCTCGGCGACCCGGTCACCGTCAGGGTCGAGGGGATCGAGGCGCCGCGCGGGCGCGTCGATCTGGCGCCCGTCGGGGAGCTGGGCTGATGGCCAAGAAGGGCAAGCGCAAGGCGGCGGCCGGCGATGTGGCGACGAACCGCCGGGCCTCGCACAAGTACGAGTTCGTCGAGCGCCTGGAGGCCGGGATCGAGCTCCAGGGCACCGAGGTCAAGTCGCTCCGCGCCGGCCAGACTCAGATCGGGGACGCCTACGCGGTGATCGAGGATGGCGAGGTGTGGCTGCGAAACGCGCACATCCCGCCCTATGAGCAGGCGGCCGAGAACCACGACCCCGAACGCCCCCGGAAGCTGCTCCTGCACCGCTACGAGATCGAGCGGCTGATCGGCCGCATGCAGCGCAAGGGTCTGACCCTGATCCCGACCCGGGTGTACTTCAAGGGCCCCCGCGCCAAGGTCGAGCTGGCGCTGGCGACCGGCAAGCAACAGCACGACCGCCGGCGCGAGATCCGCGACCGGGATGTCCAGCGGGATGTCGAGCGGGAACTACGTGACCGCGAGCGCTAGAGGACTCATTCATCTGGGTACGGCACGGTTCGTGCAGGCGAAGGGAACCGGGAATCCGACGCGAAAACGCTGGCGAGCGCGTGTATTCGTGTAACGATTAACGCACGCGTTCTATCAGCATGGAACCCGAGAACAACAACGACGACACGTCCCAGCGCCCGCCTGAGCAGGCGCCGCCACCGTCGCCCCAACCCGGCCAGCAGCCCGGCGTCCCCTTCCCTCCGCCCGGAGCCCCGACGCCCCAGACTCCGGCGCCTCCGCCGACGCCGCCCGCCGCGGCCCCCCCGACACCGAGCCCTCCGTTCCCACCGCCGGCCCAGCCGGCTCCGCCGCAGGCCCGTCCGCCGTCACCGGAGGGTGAGCCACCGACATCGATCCCGCCGCCGGGGATGCCGGCCGCCGCTTCCGTACCGACTCCCGCTCCGCCGGCTCCGAGCGGTGGCTCCAAGAAGGAGCAGGCGAAGGCGAAGCGCGAGCAGCGCCGGCAGCAGCAGGAGCAGGCACGTGCCCAGCGCGCCGCCGCGCGCGAGGCGAAGAAGGCCGAGCGGGCGGCGAAGAAGGCGGGCAAGCAGGGGGAGGCTCCCCCCGCGGCGCCCCAACCCGTCGCGCCTGCCCCGCAGCAGCCCACCGCCCAAGCTCCCGCTGCACCCGGCGCGCCGATCGCGGGGGCGCCCACGCCGGCTCCCGGCGGACAGGTCCCGCCTCCGCCCGCCGAGCCGGAGAAGAAGGGCCCGATCGCGCGCTACATGGCCTACCGCAACCAGAAGATCCTCGAGCAGAAGAACAAGAAGGCGCAGAAGAAGGAACAGCGTTCGCTTGCCGCCGCCGAGCGGCGCCAGAAGGGCGGCAAGGCGAAGACCCCCAAGCAGCCGGGTCGCAAGGGCAAGCGCGGCAAGGCGAAGGCCCCCGAGCCGGCGCTGACTCCGCCCGTCGCCGCGCCGGGCGTCCCGGCTCCTCCGTCCGGCGCCTCGACGCTGCCGGCGACCGTCGCGGCCGCCGCCGGTGCCGCAGGGACCCTGGGTGGCGCTGCGGCCCCCGCCGAGCCGCCCGCCCCCGCGGCCGCCGGGCCCACCGCCCCGGGCGCACCCGGCGACCCAGATACCCAGGCGATGCCCGTGGTGCCGCCGCCGGTCCGAAACCTCGCCGACGTCAGCACCTTCGAGCCGGTGCTGCCACCGGAATCCTTCCAACCCCCGGCACCCGAGCCCCCCGGGCCCGCCGAAACTCCACCGCCTCCCGAGCCGGTCACTCCCGTCGGAGTAACGCCCGACGAGGTGGCGATCCGCATGGCCGCCGAGCGCGAGGCCCTCGCGCGTCTGGCCGACGCCGAACGCCGTAGCGACGCCGAACGCGAGACGGCGCAGCCGCCCGCCGAGGCCGCCGGCAGCGCGGAGGCGACCGAGGGGATGGAAGCCGAGGCCGCCGAGCGGATCGAGCGCGCCCGGGCCGAGGCCGAGGAGCGGGTTCGCGCGACCGCCGAGGCGAGCCGCCGCGCCGCCGAGGAGCGCCAGCGAGCCGAGGCCGAACCGGCCGATTCGACCCGCGATGCCCTGCTTTCGGAGCTGCAGCGAGCCGAGGACGATCTCGAGGAGCGCCGCGCCGAGGAGGAGGCCCTGGCCGACGAGCTCAGCGTCACCGAGCAGCGCTTGGCGGAGAACCAGCGCAAGACCGACGACGCGTTGCAGCGTGCCGCAACCCGATTGCAGGAGGTCGAGTCCCGCGCCGCCGAGGCCGAAGAACGCGCCCGGAAGGCCGAGGCGCTTGCCGCCAGCAAGGCGGCCGAGGCGGAACGCACCGACCAGTTGCGGGGGATGCTCGACCGGATCGCCCAGGCCGAGCGTCGCGCGACCTCCGCCGAGGCTCGCGCGCGCGACGCGGTCGACCGGGTGGCCGAGCCGCTCCCCGAGATCGACACCACGGCGATTTTCGATCAGCCGTCGGCCGAGGCCACGCCCGAGCCCGAACCGGAGCCGGTTGCGGCGGTCGAGCCCGAACCCGCGCCGGCGTCCGAACCGGAGCCCGAGCAGACCCCGGAATGGTTCTCGACCTCGCTCGAGCCGGCCGGCGAGCCGGAGTCACCGCCGGCCGAGCAGCCCACGGCGGGGCCCGGCCAGGTGGCGATCAACACGGCCACCTACGAGGAGCTGCGCACGCTTGGCCTCTCCGTGACCCAGACGGGGCGCATCCTCGCCTACCGCGAGCGGATCGGCGGCTTCGGCAAGCTCGAGGACCTCGACCAGATCCCGGGCTTCCCCCAGTCGTTCCTCGACGATCTGAAGTCGAAGATCGTCATCTGAGCGCGGCTCAGACCCCGTAGGCCTCCAGCAGCTTCAGCCAGACCTCGTTGCGGGTCGGGAACGCCGGTACCGCGTGGGCGAGCTCGGAGACCGGGACCGCGGCGCTGACCGCGATCGTCGCCGCGTGCAGCGACTCGGCGATCTCGGGGCCGACGAAGGTGGCGCCGACGATCACCTCCCGGTCGGTGTCCACCACGATCCGCGAGGTCCCCGGCGCATTGCGGCCGTGGAAGCTGGCGCCGGCATTGGCGGCGGTCTCGACGTCGACCGCGCGCGCCTTGATCCCCTCGCTCTCGGCCGCCGCCAGGGTCCTGCCGACGGCCGCCAGCTGCGGGTCGGCGAACACGACCCGCGGCGATCCGATCAGGTCGGCGCGGGCGGCCGCGTCCTTGCCGAGGATCGTGTCGACGCAGATCCGCGCCTGGTACTTGCCCATGTGGGTGAGCAGGGCGCGACCGTTGACGTCGCCGATCGCGTACAGCCGGTCGGAGCCGCCTACGCGCAGCTGGTCGTCGACCTTCAGGTAGCCGCCCGCCTCGACGCCGGCGCTCTCGAGCCCGAGTTCGGCCGTCCGGGGTCGCCTGCCGACCGCGACCAGCAGCTCCTCGCCCCGCAGCTCCTCGCCGCCGTCGAGCCGCAGCGTCACCTGACCCCCGTCACCGCGGGACGCCGCCACCGCCTTGACGCCGGTGCGGATCTCGACGCCGGCGGACTCGAGCCCGTCGCCGATCTGCTCGCTGGCGAACGGCTCCTCGGTCGCGAGAATCCGGGGTTCCGCCTCGACAAGCGTGACGCTCGAACCGAGGCTGCTCCAGGCCTGCGCCATCTCCACCCCGACGGCGCCGCCCCCGAGTATCAGCAGGCGGCCCGGGACCTCCTCCGCAGTCGTCGCCTCGCGGTTGGTCCACGGCCGCGCCTCCGCCAGCCCGTCGATCGGCGGTATGGCCGCCGTAGTGCCCGTGGCAATCACGACAGCCCGCGCGGCCGTGAGTCGCTCGTTGCCCGTGATCACGGTCCGCTCGCCGTCGAGTCGGCCCTGGCCGCGGAAGAGCTCGATCCCGCGGTCCTCGAGCCACGGCAGCTGCGACGAGTCATCGCGGTCGTGGATCACCTCGTCGCGGCGGGCCAGGACCAGCTTCGGATCGAGCTCGCCGGAAACCATCTCGCGCACACCCGGGACCCGCTCGGTCTCGTGCAGGAGCTCGCCGGGGCGCAGCAGCGCCTTCGACGGCATGCAGGCGTAGTAGGAGCACTCGCCGCCGATCAGCTCCTGCTCGACGATCGCCACCCGCAGTCCGGCGTCGGCGGCACGGCCGGCGCAGACCTCGCCCGCCGGGCCGGCGCCGATCACGATCACGTCGAATTCCCGCTCGGCCATCCAATCGGGTACATAAGCAGTCGTGGCTCCGAAGCGCGACAAGCTCTCCGAGTACCGCGGCAAGCGCGACTTCGACCGCACCGCCGAGCCGAGCGGTGACGCGGCGGCGAAGGGGGACGGGCGGTTCGTCATCCAGGAGCACCATGCGACCCGGCTGCACTGGGACCTTCGCCTCGAGCACGACGGGGTACTGGCCTCGTGGGCGTTGCCGCGCGGCGTCCCGCGCGATCCAGACCGCAACCGCCTCGCCGTCCACACCGAGGACCACCCGCTCGAATACCTCGACTTCGCCGGGGAGATCCCGAAGGGCCAGTACGGCGGCGGGTCGATGAGAATCTGGGACAGCGGTACCTACGAGGCCGAGAAGTGGGAGGACGCGAAGGTGAACGTCCGTTTCCACGGCGAGCGGGTCAGCGGCCGCTACGCGCTGTTCCGCACCCGCGGCGAGGACTGGATGATCCACCGCATGGACCCGGCCGAGCCGGGCGAGCCGTTGCCCGAACGCCTTGCGCCGATGCTCGCGACGCCCGGGCGGATGCCGTCCAACGATGCGGACTGGGCGTTCGAGATCCACTGGCCCGGCGAGCGCGTGATCGCCCTCGTCGACACCGGCCACCTGACGCTGCTCGACGCCGCCGGCGAGGACATCCGCCCGCTGTTTCCCGAGCTGTTCGCGATCGCGCTCGAGCTCGAGGGCCGCCCGGTGGCCCTCGACGCGGTGGTGGCGGTCCTCGGGGAGGACGGGGCACCGTCGGAGGAGGCGCTCGAGCGCCGGCTCGGCGCCGCCAACCAGTCGCAGGTTCGCCGCCGTCGCGAGGAGTCCCCGGCGACGCTGATCTGCTTCGACCTCCTGCACGACGATCGCGAGAGCGTGCTGGCGCTTCCCTACGAGGACCGCCGCGAGCGGCTCGAGGCGCTGGGGCTCGACGGGCCGTCGTGGCAGACGCCCGCCTCCCACCGGGGCGAAGGCAACGCGCTGCGCGAGGCCGCGGCGCGACAGGGACTCGCCGGCGTGATCGGCAAGCGGCTCGGGTCGCCCTACCGGCCGGGCGAGCGGAGCAAGGACTGGCGCGAGATCGCGATCAGACGTCGCTGAGCGACTTCTCCAGGAAGCTCTGGTCGACGCCGATCGCCAGCCCGATGATGAGGCCGAGGTAGACCGCCGCGACCAGCGCCCGGGTTCGCGCGGGAATCGCGTGGTACGCGCGCGCCTCGGGCGTCTTGCGGCGCTGCCAGCGGTGCCAGAGCTCGAGCCCGCCGAAGACCACGATCAGCAGCAGGATCGGGTTGAACGCGACGACCGTGAGCACGATCAGAGCCGCGTAGCCGACGAGCCACACCCACGGCGAGAGCGCGGCCATCGCCCTGCCGCCGTCCAGGGGCAGCACCGGCAGCAGGTTGAAGAGGTTGATGAAGAAGCCGACGTATGTGAGCGCCTGCCAGAACTCCTCGCCCGTCGCGATCCAGATCCCGAGCGGGATCAGGGTCCCGAGGGTCCCGAGGATCGGTCCCGCGAGCCCGACCCGCGCCTCGGCCGCGGCGTCGTCGCCCAACGACTTCGCCGCGACGACGGCGCCCAGGAAGGGGATGAACATGGGCGCCGACGCCTCGATCCCCTCGCGGCGCAGCTGGATCACGTGCCCGATCTCGTGCACGAACAGCAACAGCACCAGGCCGACCCCGAACTGCCAGCCCCACAGCAGCGCGTAGGCGGCGATCGAGACCAGCATCGTCGCCGAGGTGGTCAGGAACTTGACCTTCGGCAGCAGCAGGAGGATCGCCTTCAGCTTCGTGGCCAGCAGCAGCGCTCCGGCCGCGATCGGGCCGCCGTAGCGCTTCAGCCGCTCGCGCCAGCCCTCGCGCCCGGATCCGGGGTGGATCGGCTCGAAATCGTGCTCCGGCGGAGGCGAGGCCGGCGCCGGGACGGGTTGCCCCCAGCCACTGTTCGGTGCATCGCTCATGCCTGATCAAGGATACGTACGTGATTGCCGCTCCTCGGGCCCGCGGATCAGGCCGACGTCGTCGGCCGCACCTTCGACCGCCCGCCACTCGATCGACGGAGACCAGAGCTCCGCGGCGGCATCGAGACCGGACGCCAAGGCGTGGAACTGGGCTCGCACGACGTCTACGTTGGTCGTCACGAGCCCAGTATCCAGTTGATGGAGGCGGCCGGCACTGCCCCGGCGTCCGCGGAGCCTGCCTTGATGCGTCAACGAGTGTTCCCGAGGAGTCTGTTCTCGGCTCCGGTTAGGTCAATCCTCGAGGTACGTCCCCGGAGCCATACCTTCCTGAGTTGTCCTCACCGGATCGAAGGTCCTACCCGATGAGTGAGCCCGCTAATGAAGCCGCTGACCCGGAACGCGGGCTTTCCGGAGCGACTCCCTCAATCCGCTAGTTAGGCGGCGAGGGCGAACTCGTGATTGGAGTCCGCATTTGATTGGTTCCCGGGAGAGTTTTACGAGGCCAACCCGGGATCCTCGACTCGCAACACCAAGACGAACGGATCCACGTCGAATCTAAGTTCGCCCCCGTATGCATTACTCACGAAAGGATAGCCCGGAGCGTTGAAAGGGATGAGATGAGCGAGCCACAGACACAGGAGCAGAAGGGCGCCGCGTTCCGGGCCCTGCACGAGGGTGACCCGTTCTTGTTCCCCAACCCGTGGGACGCGGGCTCGGCGAAGGCGTTCGCCTCGCTCGGCTTCCAGGCCCTGGCGACGACCAGCGGGGGGTTCGCCTTCACGCTCGGCCGCCTCGACGGCCAAACCACCCTCGACGAGGTCTGCGACCACATCGGGGTGCTCGATCGCGCGACGGCGCTGCCGGTCGCGGCCGACCTCGAGAACGGCTACGGGCCGGGGCCGGCCGACGCCGCCGAGGCGATCACGCGGGCGGCCGAAGCCGGCGCGGTGGGCGGCTCGATCGAGGACTTCGACCCGCAGGACGGGCTCTATGAGCTCGGTCGCGCCGCCGAGCGGGTCGCCGCCGCGGTCGAGGCGGCGCGCGCGCTGGATTTCGAGTTCACTCTCACCGCCCGGGCGGAGAACCACCTCCGCGGCAACCCGGACCTCGATGACACGATCGCTCGCCTGCAGGCCTTCGAGGAGGCCGGCGCGGACTGCCTCTACGCGCCCTTCCTGCGCACCGCCGAGGAGATGGAGGCCGTTTGCTCGGCGGTCTCGAAACCGGTCAACGTCCTCGCCCTCCCGGGCGGGCTCCCGCCGGCCGAGATCTTTGCCGCCGGTGCGCAACGGATCAGCGTTGGCGCAGCGTTCGCGTTCCTGGCGATCGGCGCCGCGGTCGAGGCGGCGACGTCCATGCGCGACAA
Source organism: uncultured Solirubrobacterales bacterium (assembly GCA_963767285.1). GTDB lineage: Bacteria > Actinomycetota > Thermoleophilia > Solirubrobacterales > 70-9 > WHSW01. The sequence continues at coordinate 204,077 of CAVYDJ010000001.1, forward strand.
CCCCGAGCAGCCACCCGAGCGGCTGCGCGTCAACGCCGGGGAGCTTCTAGGCGGCTAGCCGGGGAACGCGGCGCGCAACGTGCGCCGGCCGCGCGTCGCCCAGCCAGCCTTCAGCACTGCGGCGGCGATGTGCCCGACGGCGGCAGGCCGGTAGTCGAAGCTGATCGTGTAGTCGAGCCGGGTGCCCTTGGTCGTCGGCGTCAGCTCGAGCCGTCCCAGGTGGTTGGAGATCGGCGCGTCGTTGATCACCGTGTACTCGATCAGCGTCGGCCGGTCGTGGGTGATGATCCGCTCCTCGAGCGCCGCCGTGCCAGGCGGCTTCACCAGCCTCACCATCCCCAGCCCCATCGGCTCGGCCGGGTTGTCGCCCGGTTCGAGCACCCGCATCTTGCCGGCCCACAGGTCGCCGAAGTGGTCCGTCAGGAAGGTGAAGACAGCGTCAGCCGAGCCGCCGACCTCGGCGGTCAGGTGGACGCTTTGCTTCGGTTCGCCGGCTGCCTCCATGCGGGCAGGTTATTGCTCAGACCATCTCGCCGAGCTTGCGGATCTGGAAGGCGCGGATCAGGTCGGTGACGCCGTGCATCAGCGACCAGATCCCCGCGAACACCAGCAGCACATAGGCCTTCTCGATGAAGAACTGGCCGCCGGTCCAGAACGCGAGGATCACCATCAGGATCCCGCTGATCAGGCCGAGCCACCAGAGCTCGTTGATCTCACGGGTGACGAACGCCTGGATGATCCAGAAGACGCCGACGATCAGGAACAGGAAGCCGAGGATGTCGGCGAGGGCGGCGAAGGTGTTCTCGGGGCTGATCAGCGAGATCACGCCGGAGATCAGGAAGAGGAAGCCGAAGATCCCGTACAGCCATTTGCCGCTCTCGACCATGCTCATGATCATCAGCTGTTGGAAGCCGGTCGCGAGGAACATCGCCCCGACCAGGATCCCGACCGTGTCGATCGAGGCCTGATCGAACTGCAGGATGACGACGCCGACGATCGTCCAAGCGATCCCGAACACGATCCAAAGCCACCAGAGGCTGGAGAACTTCTTGACGACGTCACGCGCATCCGGTTCGAGCGTTGCTTCCACGTTGCGCCCCTTCCTGGTCGGTTCACGCCGTTCGCGTCGGTGACAGTATCCGTGCGTCGCCAGACGCAAGAAACAACCACGTGAACCCGCGCCGACCTTCGACTACACGGACGCCGAAGGCAACGTGCTCACCCTTCGCGGCGAGCTGAGCGCCGGGACGATCGCCAAGATCGCCAAGGAGTCGGGGCGCGCCGCGTCCTCGGCCGAGGACGTCTGGCACCGGCGCACGGAGCTGCTGTTCGAGCGCCTCGCGGTCGGCTGGGAAATCGCCGGGCTGGCGCTCGACGACCAGAGGATGCTCCTCGGCCGCTACCGGATGGCCGACGTCGACGAGCAGGCCTGGGTGCGGCGGACGATCGCCGAGCACGTTGAGCGCCATATCCCAGAGCTGGCGGAATGACTGACCTCAACGCTGAGTGGGTCGCCGCGGCGGGCGAGCGGATCGCTCACCACTTCGAGCGGGAGCTCGAGGCCCTGGTTGCCGTCTCCTCGCCGTCGGGTGATGCGGGCGCCGCCGAGGAGCTCTGCGCGCTGGTCGCCGCGCTGCTTCCCGACGAGGCGGAGATCGAGCGGCCGGCCTGCTCGACCCCGGGCTACGCGCCCGACCTGCTGGCGACCGTCAAGGGCGCCGGCAATGGCCGGGTGCTGCTGCTCGGCCACCTCGACACCGTCGTCGCCCACGACGACCACCGGCCGCTCGAGCGCAGCGACGGCAGGCTGATCGGGTCCGGCGCCGTCGACATGAAGGGCGGCGTCGCGCTCATGCTCGGGGTAGCCCGGGCGCTCGCGGCGCTACCCGAGGCCTTTGGCGAGCTCTGCCTGCTGACCGTGGTCGACGAGGAGTGGCGGACCAGCGGGTTCGGCCACGGCCCGCGTTTCGCGGACTGGGACGCATGTCTGTGCTTCGAGGCCGGGCAGCTCGCGCCGGGCGGGGATGAGGCGGTGGTCGCGAAGCGCAAGGCGGCCGGGACACTGCGCGTCGTCGCCCGTGGCGTCGCCGCCCATTCCGGCTCGTCGCCCGAGAAGGGCCGCAACGCTCTGCTCGCGGTGGGCGAGGTCGCCCGGCGCGTCGCCGCCCTTGGCGATCCGTCGGGAGCGGAGCGCCTGACCGCGATCCCGACCGTGATGCGCAGCGGCGAGGCGTTCAACGTGGTCCCCGACGAGGGTGAGCTGTGCTGCGACCTGCGCGCCGAGCGTTTGACGGCGTTCGAGCCCGTGCTCGAGGCGATCCCGGATCAGATCGACGGGGTCGAGATCGAGGCCGAGCTGGTCCGGCGCTGGCCCGGCATGGACAGCCGCGAGCTGGTCGGCGAGCGCCTCGCCGATCCGGCCGCCGAGCTGCTCGGCCACCCGCTCATGGTGGGCGGCCGCGGCGGCGCCAGCGACGCCAGTCACATGGCCCAGCACGTGGCCTTAACGGTCGACGGCCTGGGTCCGCGCGGCGGCCACGCGCACCACCCGGACGAGTTCGTCACCGTCGACTCGGTCGCGCCGCGGGCACGGATTGCGCTCGCGGTCACCGCGGCGGCGCTGGCGACCGCCGGAACCTGACATCCCCCGGTGTCATAATCCGACCGTCGTGAGCCAAGCGCCCGACAGGGGCTACTTTCCCGCCGGCGAGTCCGTCCTGCGCCGCGTCCACGGCGAGCGCGCGGTCGGGCTCAACTACGGCCAGCGCGCGCTGATGCTCGGCGCCGCCCACCCGGTCAACTTCATCGGCACGCAGGCGAACACGCGGTCCGGGGCGCGGCCGTTCCTGCGTCTCGCACACACCGCGAAGGTCTTCGAGACCGTCTTCTTCGGCACCCGCGCCGAGGCTGACAAGGCGCTGGCTTTCGTCGAGCGCATGCACCAGCGCGTGCGGGGGGAGATGCCCGAGGGGGCCGGCAAGTGGCCCGCGGGCACGCGCTACAGCGCCTTCGACGCGCCGCTGATGTTGTGGACGGTCGCGGTGATCGCCGACTCGGCCGAGGTCTTCTACGAGACCATGGTCCGCAAGCTCGAGCCGGAGGAGAAGGACGGGCTGTGGAACGACTACGTCCGTTTCGGCGAGCTGTTCGGCATGCCGCGCGAGGCGGCGCCCGCCACCTACCGCGACTTTCGCGCCTACTGGGACGGGATCTGGAGCGGCGACGAGCTGCACCTCACCGACGAGGCCCGCGAGGTCGCGCTCGCTATCGCCTTCGAGATCCCGATGCCGCGCTACCTGCACCCATCGCGCGAGGTCCACAACCTCGTGCTCACGGGGACCCTCCCGGCGCGGGTCCGAAAGATGTTCGGGGTCCGCTGGTCGCCGCTTCACGAGGCCGCCTTCCGCTCGGTCGTCCGCGGCCTCCGTACCGCTCGCCCGGTGACGCCGAAGCGGGTCCGCCGCGGCGGCAACACCGGTTCGTTCGAGATGGTCGCGCGGACGGAGAGGGAGTTGGTCGCCGCCGGGCGGGCGACGCTGGCGCCGGTGACCAGGGCGGCCTAGCCGGGGATACTCCCCGCGTGAGCGCGCCAGAGGGCATTCGGATCGTCCTGCCTCGACTGAGCGAGGAGGAGGCCGGCCGCCGGACGCCGGACGAGCGCCTGATCGTCCGCTTCCCCTCCTTGTCCCGGAGGGTCAACGATCTCGGCATGCGACGGCTCTCGCCCCGGTCTTCCCTGCGCCGGCGCCTGATCGCCCGCACGATCACCCGCTCCTACGCCGCCGCCAACCGTCGCGACTTCGAGCTCCTGTTGACCTGGATCGACCCGGATCACGAGTACAGGCCGAGCCGCGAGATCATGCCGCCCGACCTCGGCGGCCCGACCCGCGGCCACGACGGATACCTGCGGATGTGGAGCTACTGGCTCGACGCCTTCGAGGACATCCGCTACGAGCCCGACGAGGTGATCGACTTCGGCGACCGGTTCCTGGTCACCGTGCGCCAGGTCGGCCACGGGTCGGGGAGCGGCGTCGGCCTGACGAAGCCGGTCTTCCAGCTGCTGACCGTCCGCGGCGGCTGCACCGTCGTCCAGGAGGACTTCGTCGATCGCGAGCAGGCGCTCGCGGCGGCTCAGAGCAGCTCGATCGCGCCCTTGACGGCGAAGTAGGTGCCGATCACCGAGAAGGCGAGGATCGCCAGCCCGCGCTGGCGCCGGCGTACCCATACGTTGAACTCCTCGAGCGCCGCCCGCGCCCGATCCGCGTGGCGCAGTGCGACGAAGAGCGCCGCGAGCGGGACCGTGAACCAGATCACGTTGAAGATCAGCACCTCGATCACGCTGCTGATCAGGTCAGGATCTCCACTCGAGATCGCGTTCAGGCCGAGTAGATAGAAGAGGCCCGGTAGATGGGTGGCGACGCCGGCCCCGGCGGCGACGGAGAGCGACGGGTCGCGGAGGGTTCGCGACATCCGCGAGTCGCCCCCCGACAGCCGCCCCGGCATTCGAAGCTCGATCCTCCCCGAGGCGAGCGCTGCGGCAAAGCCCAGCGCCGCCGCCCCGAGCCCGAGGCTGATCACCGAGCTCACCGTCGACGAGCCGATCTCCGCGCCGTGCAGCGCCCTGACCACGATCAGCCCGATCGCGAAGCTCCACAGGAAGCCGACGGTGATGAACGCGAGCAGCAGCCGTACCGGGGTCTTGGACGACAGCAGCGCGTACACCGCGGCGATGCCCGCCGGGCGGCCGGCGTTGACGATCGCCAGGGCGATCCATTCCAAGTTCACGACGCTGCCACCGGAACGTCCGATCCTATGCGGGGCGGTCCGTCCCGGCGAATAGCCTGAGCGCATGGGCGACGGCCGTTTGCTCGCGCTGGCGGCGGCGGCGTGCTTCGCGCTCGCCGCCGCGCTCCAGCAGAAGGGCCAATTCCGGCTCGCGCGCGAGGGTAGGCCGGTTCGCGGGGTCGCGGACATCTTCCGGCTGTTCCGGGTCTGGATCTGGCTGGCGGGGACGGCCGTGCTCCTGGCCGGCTACGCGCTTCAGGGCGTCGCGCTGGACGTCGGCAAGGTCGTCGTGGTCCAGCCGCTGCTCGTCACCACGCTCGTCTTCGCGTTGCCCCTCGGCCACTGGCTGACCGGGCAGCACGTCACGCGCAAGCAGATCTGGGGCGCCGCCGTGATGGTCGGCGGCCTGTTCATGTTCATCCGGCTCGGCGACCCTGCCGAGGGCATCGACACCGCGCCGACCGGGGAGGTGCTGATCGCGACCGTGGTCGTCTGCGCGGCCGCGGCGGTGGGGCTGGTGCTCGGCAGGCGCGCCGAAGCTGCGCGCAAGGCGGCGATCTTCGGCGCGGTTGCGGGCCTCCTGTTCGGGCTCTCGGCGACCTTTGACAAGCCGGCCTTCAGCAACACGGAGGTCGGCACCGGCGACCTGTTCGGCGAGTGGGAGTTCTGGGCGCTCGTGGGCTTCGGGGTGATCGCGTTCGGCGTCCAGCAGCTCTCCCTGGCGACCGGCCAGCTCGCCCCGGCGATGGCGGCGGTATCGGTCGCCAACCCGCTGGCCAGCACCCTGATCGGGGTGTTCGTCTACGAGGAGCGCCTGACGCAACCCGGCTGGCACATCGCGCTCGCCTTCGGAGCCCTGTTCGTCTCCTTCTGGGGCGCGGTGATCGTCACGCTTGCCAACCGCGAGCTGGCGATCCCGGGCGAGCCGCCCTAGGCCGGGCCCGGGTCCAGCGTCCGCGCAGTCTCTGAGCGCGGGACATCGCGGTGGTCCGGGAAGGTGCCGAGGGCGTGGTCGGCGATCGTGTTCGTGATCCCGTGCCAGTAGTGCTCGTTCTTGAAGTGATGCAACCGGTGGTTGCGCCAGACCGTTCGGTAGGCCCGCGTCTTCGGCACGTAGGCGGTGTGGATCAGGTAGTGGATCCACTCGTAGACGCCGACCAGCACGTAGCCGGCGATCGTGGCGCTGAGCATGGCGGCCCACGGCACCGCGCCGGCGATCAGGCCGATCGGCACGCCGATCGCCAGCACGACGACGGGGACCGCGATCAGCAGCAGCTCGGCGAGCTCCTGCGCGTCGAGCAGCAGCGTCATCAGGTTGTTGGGATGGCGGTGGTGGTAGCGGTGGTCGCGGGTCGTGGGCAGCTCGTAGCGGCGGCCGCGGACCCTGATCGGCTTCGCGTGCAGCAGGTAGACGTGGATCGCCCACTCGCCGAACGGGTAGACGACCAGCATCGCGGCGACCGCGACCCCGTCGCGCCAGGTCAGCGGCTCGCCGGTCAGGACCCTGATCACGACCAGGAGGACGACCGCACCGCCGATCATCCACGGCGAGTGGCGCTTGGCGAACTCGTGCACCGCCTGGCCAAGGGTCTTGATGTCGGGCCCGAACTCCGCCCGCTCCGCGAAGGCGCTCATGCCCGGAAATCCTACGCTCGGCCAGCCTCCAGCAGGCGGCGCAGGAAGCGCTGGGTCTCCGGCTCGCGGGGGGCGACCAGGACCTGATCGGGCGGGCCGACCTCGAGCAGGCGTCCCTCGTGCAGGAAGCCCACCTTGTCCGCGACCTCGCGCGCGAAGCTCATCTCGTGGGTGGCGATCAGCATCGTCACGCCCTCGGACTTCAGCGCCCGGACCGTCTGCAGGACCTCGCCGACCAATTCGGGGTCGAGGGCCGAGGTGACCTCGTCGAGCAGCATCGCCCGCGGGCGTGCGGCAAAGGCGCGGGCGAGCGCGACCCGCTGCTGCTGGCCCCCGGAGAGCTGATCGGGCCGGTCGTCCTCACGCCCGCCGAGGCCGAGGCGCTCGAGCCGCGTGCGCGCCTCGGCCTCGGCCCGGTCACGGGGGACACCATGGCCGCGGTGGATCCCGAGCACGACGTTCTCGAGCACGCTCAGGTGCGGGAACAGGTTGTAGGCCTGGAACACCAGGCCGAGACGGCGGCGCACGGAGACGGCGTCCACGGACGGGTCGGTGATCACCTCGCCGTCGAGGAAGATGTCGCCGTCGTCGATCTCGATCAGCAGGTCGGCGCAGCGCAGCATCGTCGACTTGCCCGAGCCCGAGGCGCCGATCACCGCGACCGCCTCGTGCTCGTGGATCTCGAGATCGATCCCGTGCAGGACCTCGCGGTCGCCGAACGCCTTGGTGACGCCGCGGAACTCGAGTACGGGCGTGCCGGTCAACGAGCCGTCTCCGCATAACCCCAGCGGTCGAGCAGCCGCGCGAGCGGCACGGTCACCGCCAGGTAGAGCAGCGCCGCCGCGATCAGCGGCGTGTAGTTGAAGTCGGCGGCCGTCTGAATCTGCGCCTCGCGGAACGCCTCGCCGGTGACGCCGATGATCGCGATCAGGGCGACATCCTTCTGCAGCGCGATGAAGTCGTTGAGCAGGGGCGGACCGACCCGCCGGATTGCCTGCGGCAGGATCACGAAGCGCATGGCCTGGCGCTCGGTGAGCCCGATCGCGAGCGCCCCGTCGCGCTGCCCGGGGTGCACCGAGCGCAGCCCGGCGCGGTAGACCTCGCTGACGTAAGCGGTGTAGGAGAGGGTCAGCGCGATCCCTCCCAGCACCACGGGCTCGGTTGGCAGCCCCTCGAGATCCAGCGCCGGGATCCCGAAGCCGACCAGGTAGACCAACAGGATCACCGGGACGCCGCGGAACACGTCCACGTAGACGACCCCGAGCATCCGCAGCGGGAACAGCGCCGGCGCCCGCGAGGTCCGCAGCATCGCCAGCCCCAGAGCCAGGATCAGGACGCAGACCTCGACGATGCAGAAGACGCGGACGTCGAGCCAGAACGCCTTCGCGATGTCGGGGAACGACTCGCGGAAGACATCGACGTTGAAGAAGGTGTCGCGGACCTCGGGCCAGCCGGGGCTGGTCAGGATCAGGACCGCGATCCCGCCCAGGACGAGGATCGAGGAGACCGCAGCGACGGCCTGTCCGCGCAGCGCATGGGCGCGCTGCGCGGCCGCCCGCTCTGCGCGGCGGTCGGTCATTGTCAACCGGACGTCGCTACTGGAGGACCGGCGCCTTGGTGACGTCGCTCATCCACTGCTTCTCGATCTCCGGCAGCTCGCCGGACTCCTGGAGCGCCGTGACCGCGGCCGACACGCAGGCGGTCAGCGGCGAGTCCTTCTCCAGCAGCGCGCCCCACTGGTCGCCGCCCGGCGCCGGGAACTGCCCGACCGTGGTCGCCTCGGGGATCTGGACCGCGGTCAGATAGAAGGCGGTCGGGACGTCGATGACGACCGCGTCGACCTGGTCGTTCTTGAGCGCGCTGACCACGTCGTTGGAGGTATCGAAGACCTGCGGGTCGGAGCTTGGCTGGATCTCGGCGGTGACGGCGTCGAGGCTGGTGGTCCCGATCTGGACGCCGATGTTCGCTTCCGCGAAGTCGGCGAGCGAGGCGGCGCCCTCCAGGTCGGAGCCCTTCTTGACCACGATCGCCTGGTCGGCCTCGTAGTAGGGCGCCGAGAAGTCGACCTGCTCGGCGCGCTTCGGGGTAATCGAGATCTGGTTGACGTCGAAGTCGAAGTCCTTCGGCCCCGGGGCGTAGGAGGCGTTGAAGGGGACGACCGTCCACTCGACGTCGTCGGCGGCATAGCCGAGCTGGTCGGCGATCGCGTAGGCGGTCGCGCTCTCGAAGCCCTCGCCGTTGGTCGGGTCGTTGTCCTCGAAGTAGGGCGGGAAGGCCGGCTTGTCGGTGCCGATCGTCAGTGTCCCGTCGGAGACCGTCTCCAGCGTCTCGGGCGTGCAGTCGTCGAGCGAAACCTCGCCCGACGCGGTGGTCGACTCGCCGGTTGAGTCGTCGTCGGAGCCGCAGGCGGCGACGGTGACGGCGAGTGCGAGCGCGGCGACGAGCAGGGTGATGACACGGATCTTCGACACGGGGCGGACCTCTCTCTGCATCCGGGAGCGGTGTGCGCGCAGATCCTATGCGCAGGCGGGTCCATACGCCGGCGACCTTGACTCGGTGGGTGCCGCGGCGTAGGTTGGTGGTTCTCCAAGGAAGGAATGCGTTTTGTTCGGAGGTGGGTCACGGAAGGCGCCGCAGGGCGAGGATCGCGCGTCGGCGTCCGAGTCCCTTGACGATCTGGCTCGCGCCGTCGCCCGCGGGGAGATCTCCCGTCGCCACGCGATCGCCCGCGCCGGGGGTGTGTTGGCGGTCGCGCTGGTCGCGGGGCCGGCGGAGGCGCTGGGCGCGAAGAAGAAATGCCCACCGGGGCGAAAGCGCTGTGGCAACAAGTGTTGTCCGACCGGCGCGAAGTGCAGGAAGGGCAAGTGCAAGTGTCCGTCCCCGACCACGAAGTGCGGCAAGGCGTGCGTCGACCTCAGCGCCGACGAGGCCAACTGCGGCAACTGCGGACGCGCCTGCGCGGCGGGTCAGACCTGCGTCAACGGCGCCTGTACAGCGGCGCAGTCGGCCCCCACCTGCTCGGACGGGGTCAAGAACGGCAGCGAGACCGACGTCGACTGCGGCGGCAACTGCCCGAAGTGCGCCGACGGCAAGAGCTGCTCGAGCGGCACCGACTGCCTGACGGGCGTCTGCACCGGCGGCGTCTGCGTGCAGCCGGCGCCGACCTGCTCGGACGGGGTCAAGAACGCCGGCGAGACCGACGTCGACTGCGGCGGGCCCAACTGCCCGCAGTGCGGCGCGGGGAAGACCTGCGCGAGCGCGAGCGATTGCGCCGGCGGCGTCTGCGTCGCCGGCGTCTGCCAGTCACCGAGTTGCTCGGACGGGATCAAGAACGGGGCCGAGACCGACGTCGACTGCGGCGGATCGACCTGCAACAAGTGCGGCGACGGCAAGGCGTGCCTCTCCGGGACCGACTGCGGCAGCGGCGTCTGCACCAACAACATCTGCGTCGTCGCGACCTGTGCGGACGGCGTCAAGAACCACGGTGAGGCGGACGTCGACTGCGGTGGGCCGTGTGTCAAGTGCGGCACGGGCAAGGCCTGCTCGTCCGGCGGCGACTGCCTGAGCGGCGTCTGCACCAACGGCGCCTGCGTCGCTGCGACGTGCAGCGACGGTGTCAAGAACGCCGGCGAGACCGACACCGACTGCGGCGGGCCGCTCTGCCCGAAGTGCGCCGACACCAAGATCTGCTCGCAGCCTTCCGACTGCCTCAGCGGCGTGTGCGCCGGTGGCGTTTGCGTCCAAGCGACCTGCAACGACCTGGTCAAGAACCACGGCGAGACCGACGTCGACTGCGGCGGGCCGAACTGCAACCCCTGCGCGGACACGAAGACCTGCCTGGTCCCGAGCGACTGCGTCAGCGGCGTCTGCAACGGCGGCGTGTGCGTCGCGGCGACCTGCGTCGACACGGTCAAGAACGGCGCCGAGACGGACACCGACTGCGGCGGGCCGCTCTGCCCGAAGTGCGCCGACACCAAGATCTGCTCGCAGCCTTCCGACTGCCTCAGCGGCGTCTGCACCAGCAATGTCTGCGTTCAGGGGACCTGCAACGACCTGGTCAAGAACGGCAACGAGACCGACGTCGACTGCGGCGGCGGGACCTGCAACAAGTGCGCCGACACGAAGGCCTGCCTGATCCCGAGCGACTGCCTCAGCGGCGTCTGCACCGCCGGCGTCTGCGTCCAGGCGACCTGCAACGACACGGTCAAGAACGGCGCCGAGAGCGACGTCGACTGCGGCGGCGGGGCCTGCCCCCCGTGTGCGGACACGAAGACCTGCCTGGCCCCGAGCGACTGCGTCAGCGGCGTCTGCACCGCCGGCGTCTGCGTCCAGGCGACCTGCAACGACCTGGTGAAGAACGGCACCGAGACGGACGTCGACTGCGGCGGCAGTTGCGGGGCCACCTGCGCCAACGGGAAGATCTGCACTTCCGGCACGGACTGTCTCAACGGCGTCTGTCAGAGCGGTACCTGCCGCGCGCAGATCACGCAGTCCTGCGCTGGCGGCGTCCTTTGCGCAAGCGGACTCACGTGCTGCGGCAACGTCTGCCGGAACCTCACGAACGACGGTGCGAACTGCAACGGGTGCGGGACCGTCTGCCCCGGTGGGACGACCTGCTGCAGCAGCGGGTGCCGCAACCTCTCGACCGACCAGAGTTTTTGCGGCAGCTGCACCAACAACTGCTCGGCGAGCGCGCCGCCGCCGAACTCGGCTCTGGTCTGTACCGCTGGGGCCTGCACCATGCTCTGTCAGGGCGGCTTCTCCAACTGCAACGGAACGTTCAGCGACGGGTGCGAATGCAATCTCTCCAACCACACGTGCGTCAGTGGCGTGTGCAAGGGGCAGAACGGCCAGACGTGCTCCAACAACACCGAGTGCATCAGCAACAACTGCTCGGGCGGATTCTGCGTCTGAGCCGTTTTAATCTGGGAGGCGCATGGACGCAATCGAACTGATCGCCCGCTTCGTGCTCGCCGCCGTGTTCGCGGTCGCCGGGCTGACGAAGCTCGCCGACCGGCCGGGGTCGCGCGAGGCGCTGGTCGCGTTCGGGGTTCCGGAACGGCTCGCGGCCCCCGGAGCGGTCGCGCTGCCGGTCGCCGAGCTGACCGTCGCGGTCCTCCTGATCCCGGCGGCGACCGCGACGATCGGCGCGGCGGGGGCGCTCGCGCTGCTGCTGGCCTTCTGCGCCGGGATCGCGCGCAGCATGATCCGTGGCGAGGCCCCCGACTGCCATTGCTTCGGCCAGCTTCATTCCGAGCCGGTCGGCTGGTCGACGCTGATCCGCAACCTCGTCCTCGCGGCGCTCGCCGGGGTCGCGCTTGCGGCGACCGCCGGCGGCGAGGCGGAGGCTCCGTTCGCCTGGATCGGGGACCTCAGCGACGCCGGGCTGGTGGCGCTGGTCGGCGGACTCGTGCTGCTGGCCCTCGCGGGCGCGGGCGCGGGCGTCGCCTCGGCGCTGCTGCGCCAGAACGGCCGTTTGCTGCTGCGCATCGACGCGCTCGAGCAGGCGCTGCGCGGGAACGGGGTGCCGATCGAGTCGGTCGACGACGCGCAGCCTGCGGCCGGCGGACTGCCGGTCGGAGCCGAGGCGCCGGCGTTCACGCTCCCAGGCGTGCACGGCGAGACGACGACGCTCGAGGCGCTGCTCGCCCCAGGGAAGCCGCTGATGCTGATCTTCACCGACTCCAGCTGCGCGCCGTGCGCCGCGCTGATCCCGCAGGTCGTCACCTGGCAGCGGGACCACGACCGCGACCTGACGATCGCCTTCGTCGGCCGCGGCAACGCCAAGGACAACGGCGCCAAGGCCGCCGAGCACGGCGCGGCGCGGATGTTCATCGAGGAGGGCACGGAGGTCTCGTCGCTCTACGAGGCGCAGGCGACCCCGACCGCGGTCGTGATCGACCCCGACGGCAGGATCGCCAGCCCGCTCGCCGGCGGCGAGCCCGGGATCCGCTCGCTCTTGGAGACGACGCTGGCGCAGCGCGGACTGCAGGTCGTCCCCGCCGGGCCGTCGGCCGCGCCCGGCCTCGGGATCGGCGATCCGCCGCCCGAGGTGGCCCTCACCGACCTCGACGGCGACAGCGCCGCGATCGCCGACTTCGGCGGCGAGGAGACGATGCTCGTGTTCTGGAATCCGACCTGCGGGTTCTGCGCGCGGATGCTCGAGGACCTGCGCGCGTTCGAGCGCGAGCCGCCGGACGGCGCGCCGCGGATGCTGCTGATCTCGACCGGCTCGGTGGACTCGAACCGGGCGATGGACATGGAGGCGCCGATCCTGCTCGACGGCGCCTTCGCCGCCGCTAACGCCTACGGCGCGCCGGGTACGCCGAGCGCCGTGCTGCTCGACGCCGATGCTCGCGTCGCCTCGCCCGTCGCGGTCGGCGCCGACGCTGTGTTCGAGCTCGGCGGCCGCGCGGTCGAAGCGTAGGTTCGCCACCTGCGCGATGATCCGCGCGTGAGCGGCTGGACCAGCGAGCAGATCCCCGACCAGAGCGGGCGCGTTGCCGTCGTCACCGGCGCCAACAGCGGGCTCGGCCTGGCGACCGCGCGCGACCTCGCCGGCGCCGGGGCCACCGTGATCGCGACCGCCCGCGACGCCTCCAAGGCCGAGGCGGCGCGCGAGAAGATCGGCGATCAGCCGGGCGAGCTCGAGTTCCGCGACCTCGACCTCGCCAGCCTCGACTCGGTGCGCGAGTTCGCCGCCGGCGTCGCCGCCGACCACCCGCGGGTCGACGTCCTGGTCAACAACGCCGGCGTGATGATGACTCCGAAGCGCGAGACCGCGGACGGTTTCGAGCTCCAGTTCGGCACCAACCACCTCGGCCACTTCGCGCTCACCGGCCTGCTGCTGGCCGCGCTCGCCGCCGGCGACGCGTCGCGGGTGGTCACCGTCTCCAGCCTCGAGCACCGGCCGGGGAAGATCGATTTCGACGACCTGGAGTGGGAGCACGGGTACTCGCCCCGTCCGGCCTACCAGCGCTCGAAGTTCTCGAACGCCGTCTTCGGGCTCGAGCTCGACCGCCGCCTGCGCGCCGCCGGGCTGCCGGTGATCAGCCTGCTTGCCCACCCGGGCTATTCGGCGACCAACCTGCAGACGTCGGGCCCCGGGTTCCCGATGTCGGCGCTGCTGCGGGTGGGCAATCTGCTGCTCGCGCAGAGCGCCGATCGCGGCGCCCTGCCGCAGCTCTTCGCGGCGACCGCGCCGGCGGTCTCGGGCGGCCAGTTCTTCGGCCCCGACGGCTTCCAGCAGGCCCGCGGCGCGCCGACGGAGGTGAAGCCGGTCTCGCGGGCCCGCGACGAGGAGACCGGCCGGCGGCTGTGGGAGGTCTCCGAACAGCTCACAGGGGTCTCGTATCTCTCGGACTGAGCCGGTCGGCCCGGGCGGGGTGGCCGCCGCGATGGGCCGGGTCGGACTCCCCGCGCCAATGGCCGAGCTCGCGAGCCGCGACTGGGACGCGATCGTCGTCGGCGGCGGGCACAACGGGCTGACGGCGGCCGCGTACCTCGCCCGCGCCGGCAAGCGGGTGCTCGTGCTCGAGCGCCGCGACCAGCTCGGCGGCGCGTGCACGCTGGAACGCCCGTTTGACGACGAGCGCTTCGTGGTCAGCCCCTGCGCGTACGTGGTCGGCCTGCTCGACCCGACGGTGATCGCCGAGCTCGAGCTCGAGCGCCACGGGTACCGGGCGATCCCGGCGGATCCGAACCTCTGGTGTCCACTGCCGGGCGGCGCGTCCTACGCGGGATTCATCGACGGCGCGAAGACAGCGGCCCACCTGCGCGACCAGGGCTTCGCCGAGCGCGACATCGCGGGCCTCGCGGAATACGAGGCGACCTTCGACCGGATCCGCGGCCTGCTGCGCGCCGGGCCGGCCGGTGACACCTGGCTCGGCCCCTCGCCGAGCCGGGGCGACATCGAGGCGCTGCTCGGCGGCGACCCGAAGCTGATCTCGATCGTGTTCGAGGAGTCGATCGCGGCGACGCTCGAACGGTTCGTCGACGACGAGCGCCTTCGCAACGCGCTGGCGCCCCAGGGGCTGATCGGCACTTTCGCGGGACCCCGGGACGCGGGCACGGCGTCGATCCGGCTCATGCACCACCAGGGCGACCTGCTCGGACTCGGCTCCGTCTGGGGCTACGTCGAGGGCGGGATGGGCCGCGTTTCTTTCGCGATCGCCGAGGCGGCCCTCGAGGCCGGGGCCCAGCTCGCCGCGGGGGTTCCGGTCGCGCGAGTCCTCCCCGGCGAGGGCGTCGTGCTCGAGAGCGGGGAGACGATCAGGGCGCCGGCCGTGATCTGCAACGCCGACCCGAAGCGGCTGCTGGGAATGCTGGCCGACGCCGACGGGGCGGTCCCCGCCGCCTACCGCCGCCGCCTCGACCAGTGGGATGTGGGGTCGCCGGTCATGAAGCTGAACGTGGCGCTCAGCGCGGTCCCGCGATTCAAGGCGGCGGGCGACGTCGACCCCTACCGGGCGATGGTCTGCATCTCACCGTCGATCGGCAAGCAACAGGCGGCCTGCGAGGCGGCGCGGCGCGGCGAGCCGGCGTTCGGCTTCTGCGAGCTCTACTTCCAGTCCGCCTACGACCCCTCGGTCGCGCCGCCCGGGCACCACGTGATGAGCGTCTTCGCCCAGTACGCGCCGTACGACCTGGCGGCGGGGAGCTGGGATACGCGGCGCGATGAGATCGCCGACCTGGTGCTCGACACGATCGAGGTGCACGCCCCGAACATCCGCGATTGCGTTCTGGAGGTGCAGACGCTCGGCCCGCCTGACATCGAGGAGCGGATCGGGCTCACCGGCGGCCACATCTTCCAGGGCTCCGCGCTGCCGGCTCAGATGTGGGACCGGCGGCTGGAGGCGCGGACGCCGGTCGAGGGCCTCTACCTGTGCGGCGCCGCCACCCACCCGGGCGGCTCGGTGATCGCGCTCAACGGTCGGATCGCTGCGCAGGAGGCGTTGCGAGCGCCGTGAACTCGGCGGTGTCGAGCGGCAGCGCGACCTCGCAGAAGTCCTCGCCGAGCGGCGTCATCCCGAGACTGCGCCTGACCACGTGCGAGAACCTGCCCGCCTTCTTGAGGGCCTCCATCACCTCGGGCTGGACCTCCAGCACCTGGTAGCGCTCGCGGTCGCGGACCGGCTCGCGCGAGAACCAGACGAGGCCGAGCCGGTTGAGATTCGACAGGTAGGCGGGGACCTGGTCGACGAACCGGAGGCCCGCCTCGGCGCCGACCATGGAAAAGCCCTGGGCGACGAGCCGCGAGCCCGGAACGAAGGCGAAGCCGGCGCGTACATCAACGGCCGGCTGCGGGCCCTCGGTCGCGATCAGGCGCAGGATCCGGGCCTCGTCCGGGGCGAGCTCGCTCAGCATCCTCGCGTAGGCGGGGTGCGAGCCCTGCTCGTAGTTGACGTCGGCCGATTCGGCGAGCAGCCGCTCGCCGCGCTCGCGCAGGGTCGGGGGCTCGTCGCGCTTCGCGTTGCCGAGCCAGTCGGGGTCGCCGAGCAGGTCGGTGACGGCGTCGGCGATCCGTCCGTCGCGATCGACGACCCGCAGCAGCTCGCCGCCGACCTTGAGCCCGGTGCCGGCGTACCAGCGCGCCGTCCGCAGCCAGGTGCCGGCGCCGATCCGCGCCAGCGCCTCGAGCGTCTCGAGCCGTCCGTCGGGCGCGTCGTCGTTCACTCGGGCCTCGTCCGCCATCTCAGACCCCGAAGATCGCCAGGTGAAGGAGGCCGGCGCCGAACCCGAGCACGGCTCCGTGGGCGTACAGCATCCACTCATCCTCCTTGATCGCCGAGCGCAGCAGCTCGACGAAGTCCGGGTACGGCAGCTCGCGCATCCGCGAGGCGAGCAGCTCGCGCATCCGCGAGGCCTGCTGCTGGGAGAACTCGGGGTCCTGGAACGGGGTCATCGTGTACTCGGCCGCCTCGGCGGCCACCGAGTCGCGGATCGTGTCGTACTCGCGCGTGCCCATCGCCACCCTGACGGCCGGTCGCGCGACCCCGGTCGCGCGGTCGACCGCCGGGCGCAGCGCCGTCTCCAGCATCTGGCGGGTGCGGTCGGCGCGGGGGCCGTGCAGCATGTGGTCGCCCACGTTGCCGAGCGTGACGATGTCCTCCGCGATGATCCCCGCGTACACGTCGGCTACCTGCTCACGCCGCCGTAGGAACAGGCCGTGCATCTTCAGCGGGCCCCAGTTGCGCGGCTCGACCGGCTCGAAGATCAGCTGCATTCCGAGCAGGTTCGTGAGCCAGCCGACGACCACGCCGCAGATCGGCAGCACCCACCACACGGGGAACAGCTCGACGATGAAGATCACCGGGATCCCGAGCAGGAAGCCGAAGACGAAGCCGAAGTTGATCATCAGCCGCAGCTCGCGCTTGCCGACGTCCTCGAACACCCGGTTGGCGAGCTCAGGGTGGGCCTCGAGATGGCGGATCACCATGATCTTCGGGTCGAGGATCTGGTCGATGTTCTCGGCGATCTCGCCGGTGATGATGTCCTCGACGATCTCGGGGAGCTGCTCGCGGACCCGCGCGTGAACCGCATCGCGCACCCGCGGCGGCAGGTCGTGCCAGAGCTGCGCATGCTCGCGCTCCATGATCCGGTCGACCACCTCCTCGATGTCGGCCTGGGCGACCGTGATCACGTGCTCGGCGATCGCCTCGGGGTCGAGCTGCTGGTAGAACTCGCTCGTCGTCCCGAGCTTCGCGATCCCCTTGTCGACCGCGATCGAGCCCATCTTCGCCGCCCGGTTGGGGACGATTCCCTGCCAGCCGACGCCGCCGTGCATGATCCCGGGGATCTCCTGCATCCGCCGCGGGAGGAGCTGGGCGACCGCGCTCAGGCCCGGGATCCGGAAGCCATGGAAGCGGATCGGGTGGAACAGCATCCAGACCCCGGTCCAGTTGATGATGTAGCCGATCACCCCGGTGAACACCGGGATCGAGATCTGCTTCAGAAGTTCTGAGTCCATCGCGGCCGGGGCACCCCCGGCCCCGGGCTACCTTAGCCGGGCCCCTGGGCAGGGAACGCCGGTCGCGACATACTGCGCGGACCGTGCCGGAAGAGGAGGTAGATCGGGTCCGCGAGACCTTTGCCGCCTTCACGCGGGGCGATGCAACGGGATTCAAGGAGACTCTCGACGACGAGATGACCTGGCACTCCGCGCTCGTGCCGCTGCTGGAGAAAGCCACCTACGGTGGGGACGACGTCCCCGCAGGTGTCTAGAGCGGCGCTCCGATGATCTCGAGCCGGCGGGTGAGGCCGCCGAGGGCGAACTCGCGAAGCTCGTCGGCGCTGATGCCGAGCGCGTCGAGGTCGCTGTCACCGCCCGTGTCCGGCGGGGTCAGCGACTCGGCCACCGCGGGGAGCAGCTCGTGCAGCGTCTCGCGGATCGTCCGCTCTGCGTCGCCGCCGGCGCGCACCTGCTCGCGCAGGAACCAGACGCCATACCCGATGTGGCGCGTCTCGTCGTGGTGGATCTTCGAATAGCCCTCGACGAATCCCGGCAGCAGCTCCTCACGCTCGAGGTACTGGGTGATGAACCGGAAGGTCGTCAGGCCCAGGGTGCTCTCGAGGACCAGGTGGTAGAGGGTCACGAAGCGGACCTTCGCCGTGACGTCATCCGGAGCGGCCACGAGGCGTTCATGCGCCTCGACCAGGGCGACGTCGAACAGCCGCTCGAAGGCGGGGGAGACCTGCTCGCGCGCCCGCTCCACATGGGCGGCGATGGCCGCCGGCTCGCCGATCACCTCGTCGCGAAACCGCGCGTAGAACTGCATGTGGCGCGCCTCGTCGACCTGCTGGGTCGAGAGGAAGGTCGCCTCCTCCTCGCTGCCGTGCGCCCCGACCAGGCCCGAGAACTTGGTCGTGATCCGCTCCTCGGCGACCATGAGCGAGGAGAGGGCGAAGTAGACGAGTCCACGCTCGGAGTCATTCATCTCGGCCCACTGCGCCTGGTCGCGCGTCAGGTCGATCTCGAACGGGTTCCACTGCGATTCCTCCCAGCGCTTGTACAGCGTCTGGGGATCGTTGAGCTGGATCTCGGCCGTCGTCACGCGGGCACCGTCGCGCGGATGATCGCCGACGCGGCCTGGTCGTGTACGCGGTGCGTCTCGCGAATCTCGACGTCCTCGAAGCCTGCCGCGGTCAGCTCCCGCTCGAACTCTTGGGCCGTCAGCGCCCCCGCGATGCAGCCGGTCCATTGCTGCATATCGCGGCGGGTCGCCTCGTCCATGTCCGGGTCGGCGACCACGTCGCTGACGGCGAAGCGGCCGCCGGGCCTCAGCACCCGGGCGGCCTCGCGGAAAACCGCCGGCTTGTCGCCGGAGAGGTTGATCACGCAGTTGGAGATGATCACGTCGACGGAGTCGTCGGGGAGCGGGACACGCTCGATCGTCCCCTTCAGGAACTCGACGTTCTCGACCCCGGCCTCGGCCTGGTTGCGGCGCGCGAGCTCGAGCATCTCGTCGGTCATGTCCAGGCCGTAGGCCTTGCCGGTCGGCCCGACGCGGCGCGGCGGAGAGCAGGACGTCGATCCCGCCGCCGGACCCGAGGTCGAGCACCGTCTCGCCCTCGTGGAGGTCGGCGACCGCCGTCGGATTGCCGCAACCGAGGGACGCGAGATTCGCCGCGTCTGGCAGCGCGGCGCGGTCGTCGTCGGCGTAGAGGCTCGAGCCGAACTCCGCCCGCTGCTCGTCGGTGATCACGGCCGCCTCGCCGCAGCACCCGGATGCGCCCGCGCTCACCGCAACCGCGGCGGCTGCGTAACGCTCGCGAACCGCCTCACGCACGTCCTCGGATCGCTCGCCATCACCGGCGCTGCATCCGCATTCGCCGCTGCTCGCGTCGCCGCAGCACTCGGACTTCGCGTCCGGTTCGCAGCACGTCTCCTGGGCGGCGTGCGAGCAACAGGTCGTTCCGGCCGTGGCCGTCTCTAGCTCAGCCATGTGTTCAGTTCCTCCATTGCTTCGGGCTTGACGTAGTAGAAGGCCCACAGGCCCTGGCGCTCGGAATCGACGATCCCGGCCTCGCGCAGCTTCTTCAGGTGGTGGGAGAGGGTGGGCTGCGAGACGTCGAACAGCGGGACCAGCTCGCAGACGCATACCTTGCCCGCGTGCTTTCGCAGCACGTCGACGAGCTGCATCCGGATCGGGTCGCCGAGCGCCTTGGCGACCGTCGCCATCCGCTCGGCGTGGCCGCGCTGGATGTCCGGGTAGACGACGGGTTCGCAACATGGCTCACCGCTCGGGCGCTTCTGCTTCGGGGCCAGTTCCAGATCGATCGACATCTATATACAGATATCAATTGAAATGATAATTGTCAATGTAATACTCTGGGACCGATGAGCGACGAGCTCCCAGAAGTCCTGTTCGTCTGCGTCCACAACGCCGGGCGCTCGCAGATGGCTGCCGGTCTCCTCGACCACCTCGCCGAGGGTGCCGTCACGGTTCGCAGCGCCGGCTCGGAGCCGGCCTCGGAGATCAACCCGGTCGCCATCCAGGCGATGTCCGAGCTCGGGATCGACATCTCGCACGAGCTGCCGAAGCCGCTCACCGACGACGCCGTCGAGGTCGCCGACGTCGTGATCACGATGGGGTGCGGCGACGCCTGTCCGTTCTACCCCGGCACGCGCTACGAGGACTGGGAGCTCGAGGATCCGGCGGGCAAGGACCTCGAGACGGTGCGCGCGATCCGCGACCAGATCGAGGCCCGGGTGCGGGCGCTGCTCGACGAGCTTCGCTAGCCGGCGACGGCTACGGTGGCCTGATGCGCCGCCTCTTCCCGCTCGTCGCCGCGGTGATCATGCTCGACACGATGTTCTACGCGGCGATCACGCCGCTGCTGCCCGAGTACGCCGACGACCTCGGCCTGTCGAAGACCGGCGCCGGGGTGCTGACCGCCTCGTACGCGGCCGGGACGCTCATCGCGGCGCTGCCGTCCGGCTTCCTGGCGGCGCGGATCGGCTCGCGCCAGGCGATGCTGGTCGGGCTCGGGCTGATCGCGGTCTCGAGCGTCGCCTTCGCGTTCGCCAAGACCGTGGTGATCCTGGACGTGGCCCGCTTCGCCGAGGGGGTCGGGGGCGCCTGCGCTTGGACCGGCGGGCTGACGTGGTTGATGACGGCCGCTCCGGTCGAGCGCCGCGGCGAGATCATCGGCGCCGCTCTCGCGGCGGCCATCTTCGGCATCCTGCTCGGCCCGGTGATCGGCGGGATCGCGACGGTGACCGGGCCGGAGGTCGTCTTCACCGGCGTCGCGGTGCTGGCCGCCGGCCTCGGGATCCGGGTGCTCGCCACGCCGGGGCTGCCCGCCACCGGGGTGCCGCCGGTGCGGAGCGTGCTGACCGCGATCGCCTCCCGTCCGGTCCTCTTCGCCGGCTGGCTCGTGGCGCTGCCGGCGGTCTTCTCCGGCACCTTCAACGTCCTCGTGCCGCTCCACATGGACGAGCTCGGCGCCAGCGGGGTCGCGATCGGCGCCGCGTTCCTGATCGCCGCGGGGATCGAGGTGTTCACGGCGCCGCTGATCGGCCGCTTCTCTGACCGGCGCGGGCGCGTGGCGCCGATCCGCGCCGGGCTGCTGGCGGCGGCAGTGTGTGCGCTGATCCTGCCGCTGCCCGAAACGGCGGTTCTCGTGGCCGTCACCCTGGTGGCGGTGGTCCTGGCGATGAGCCTGATCTGGACCCCGGCGATGGCCCTGCTGTCCGACAAGGCCGAGGCCGCCGGCCTGGACCTCGCGTTCGCCAGCGCGATGGTGAGCTTCGCCTGGGCCGCCGGCCAGGTCGTCGGCGGCTCCGCGTTCGGGGGACTCGCCGACGCGGCGAGCGATGCCGCCTCCTATGGCGTGATCGCGGCGCTGTTCGTGATCACGCTCGTCGCATACGGCGGCCTCGCACGGCGAAGCTCCGCGCCGGGTTTCGCGTAGATTCGAGCGATGCGCGGGAAGGTACTGCTCACACTGCTCGTCGCCGTGCCGCTGATCGGCGCGGCGCCGGCGAACGCTGCGCACTTCCGCGCCTACACGTCGTGTGGCGCGAAGGCCAAGCACGCCGCGGCCTTCTGCTTCGAGGGCGACCATCCGGTTGCCGCCTTCCGCGCCTTCGACAGGGCGCAGGTGCCCTACAAGCTCTGCTTCCGCAAGCCCGGCGAGCGCCAGCGCTGCCGTGACCGGCGCACCCGCAAGCCGGGACAGCTCTCGCGCACCGGCTTCGACATCGACGGCGCGGGCAAGTACAAGCTCGCCTGGTTCGCGGGCGGCCGCGCCGTCGACCGCGACAAGCTGGTCGTCCGCGAGCGGGCCGTGTTCTCAGTCGGCGACTCGCTCGGCGAGGGCACGAAGCCGTACCTGCCGAGGGCGTTGCCGGGATGGAAGGTGAGCCAGTCCGTGTCCACATCCCGCTTCCTCGACGAGGGCGTCGCGATCGTCCGCAGCCGCGGCGCGCTGCCGGCGGTGATCGTCTTCGCCCTCGGCACCAACAACGATCCGCATCAGGTGAGCGTGTTCCGCAGCTCGGTGGAGGCGGTGCTGCGCACGGCCGGGCGAACCCGCTGCGTGGTCGTCCCCAACATCGTCCGCCCGTCGGTCGGGGGTGCCAGCTATTCCGGCTTCAACCAGGCTCTCGATGACCTCGCCCGCCACCACCGCAACCTTCGCGTCGCTGACTGGGCGCGGCTGATCAGCCGCAACCGCGGCTGGCTGGCCGAGGACGGATCGCACGTCACCGCGACCGGCTATCAGGCGCGCGCCCGGCTGATCGCCAAACAGGTAGAACGCTGCTGATGACCGGGAGCTCTGAGGAGCTGAAGCTGACCGCGAGCGAGTCGGTGACCGTGGTCGCGTCGAGCGCGGAGGCGCTGGTCGTCGAGGCGACGTACGGCCCGCGCGGCAAGCCGCCGCCGAAGCACTTCCACCCGAGCCAGGACGAGGTCTTCACGGTCCACGAGGGGGTCCTCAACTTCCGCCTTGGTTCGGTCGAGCGCGAGGTCGGCGCCGGCGAGGAGATCGAGATCCCCCAGGGCGTAGCCCACCAGGTCTGGAACCCGCACGACGAGCCGGCGCGGGTGAGCTGGGAGACCCGGCCGGCGCTGCGCACCGAGCACTGGTTCCGTGGCATCGACGCGATCGTCCGCGAGGCGGGGGAGAAGACACCGAGCCCGCTCGCGTTCGCGACCCTGCTCAGCGAGTACCGCGACTGCTTCCGTCTCGCCGTCGGCCCCGACCCGCTGGTCGCGCCGGTGATCAAGGGGCTCGGCGCGATCGGCCGCATGCGGGGCCACAAAGCATGAAGTTCGCGGTCGGCTACTTCCCCACCGACGATGGCATCGACCCGGCGACCCTCGCCCGGATGGTCGAGGAGCGGCCGTTCGAGTCGCTGTTCTTCACCGACCACACCCACATCCCCGCCTCGCGCGAGACGCCCTATCCCGCCGGCACCGAGCTGCCGCGCGAGTACTCGCGGATCCACGACCCATTCGTCGCCCTGATGGCGGCAGGCGCCGTGACCGAGCGGATCATGCTCGGGACCGGCGTCTGCCTGGTCATCGAGCGCGATCCGATCGTGACCGCCAAGCAGGCCGCCAGCGTCGACCGGCTCACCGGCGGGCGCCTGCTCTTCGGGGTGGGGGCGGGGTGGAACGAGGAGGAGATGCGAAACCACGGCACCGACCCGCGCCGCCGCTTCTCAGTGCTGCGCGAGCGGGTCGAGGCGATCAAGGAGATCTGGACGTCGGACGAGGCCTCATACCACGGCGAGCACGTCGACTTCGACCGGATCTGGTGCTGGCCGAAGCCGGTCGCCGAGCCCCACCCGCCGATCATCGTCGGCGGCCACGGCAAGAAGGTGCTCGACCGGGTGCTCGCCTTCGGCGACGAGTGGATGCCGAACCGGATCGGCGACGACGCCAAGATCAGCGCCCGGGTCGCCCGCCTGCGTCAGGCGGGGGAGGACGCCGGCCGCGGGCCGATCCCGACCACGCTCGCCAACGCGACCACCGATCCCGAGGTGCTCGAGCTCTACGAGGAGGCCGGGGTACACCGGGCGCTGCTCTGGGTCGCGCAGGGCGACGAGTCCGACCTCGAGCGGCGGCTCGACCGGATCGCGGCGGGGATCGAGGCCTACGAGAGCGGCTGAGCGTGCCGGGCGAGGAGCGCGGGAGCGTTCGCTCGGATCAGGCCCTCGAGGCAGTCCAGGCACGAGCATTCCGGCACCGACAGGCGCGTCTTCGCGCAGCTGAGCGCGGTCGCGGGGCGGCGCTCGTGGGTGCTGTTCTGCGGCGGCGGAGCGTTCATCTGATTCCCATATCGACCCGGTCGCGACTCGGCTTGAGTGTCCCACCGCTGCGCCTGCGAGGGGACCGTAGTTATCCGCAGTCGTTGTGCGGAAGGCGTGCAGCAGATCTGCGGGTCGTCGCGCTTGTAGAGGGCCCGATTTGGTGGCACTCTGAGGACAAGGCTTTACGGGGTGATTGTGGCCGCCCCACAGAGCCTTACGAAGACGTCACCGATTGGGGGGTGCTCTGCGTCCTGGGAGGCGAGAGGGCTACCCCGGTGACGTCTTCGTCTTCTTTTTTGTAACGGCGCGACCGCCCGGGACACCAATCGTCAGTACGTGTTCACCGCCGACTCGGGCTCGACCATCGCGTAGCCGTCGGCAAAGAGCACCTTGCCGAACTGCGAGCCTTCGCCTTCAGCGGAGGCCATGCCTTGGCGCACCTGCCGTACGCCGGGCGGCCGCTCTACGGCTACGTCCACGACCCGCGCGGCGAGGTCTATACGCGGTCCTCCCGTCGGGCGCGCCGGTCCCCTCCGGCTAGCGGTCCGTCCGCCCACGGCTAAAGACAGCGGCCGGCGCGGCCGATATCGCGGCGAGGGCCTATTGATGGAATACAAGCCGAACTACAGATCCGCTGCCGTCGTGGTCGTCGTGCTGCTGATCGGCATGGTGATCGGCGGGATCGGGTTCGTGCTCGGTCGCGACTCGGCCGAGCCGGCCCAGGCGCAGAGCGTGGCTCGGGCTTCCGCGAGCGAGCAGGTCGCGGCGGCCCGCAAGGCGGGCTACAAGCGCGGCTTCGCCGACGGGCGGAAGGCCGGCGCGCGCAGTGCCGCCCAGGATCAGGACAACGGCACCGGCGCGAACGGGCAGGACGCGCTCTCGGCCGCGGGCTTCGACCTCGACCCGGGCAGCTACTACATCGTCCAGGTCGCCGAGGGCGACTCGGGCCAGGCCGAGATCAGCGACTACGCGCCGCTCGAATCCGGCGCGTCCTACGAGCTCTGCGACGCCTACGGCGTCTGCCGGCAAGCTCCCTAGAGCCCGCCGCTAGACCTCCAGCCAGGTCCCGTCGGGCCCGAGGTTGACCACCTCGGTGTCGCCGACTTGCGAGCGCTCGCCCCAGCTCTCGTGGATGTGCCCGCAGACCGCGAGCCGCGGTTGCTTGGCCTCGATCGCGGTCAGGATCGCCGCGCTTCCCAGGTGGTCGCCGGCGCTCGAGGCGTCCGCGTGGCCGTTCGGCGGCGAGTGCACGACGAGCACGCCACCCTCCGGGCAGGAGGCGAGCCGCTCCGTCGCCTCGTCGTCGGAGAGGTCGAAGCTCCAGTCCCACGGGGTGATCGGGATCCCGGCCCCGAGTCCGAAGAACTCGACCCCGTCGAGCTCGGTCGCCTCGCCGTGCAGGACGACGGCCGCCGGCCAGTCGGCCACGGCGGTGCGAAGGGCATCGTCGGTTTCGTTGTTGCCCGGGACCAGGACCGCCGGCGTCTCGATCGCCGCCAGCGCCGCGATCGTCTCGGCGAGCCCCTCGTGCACGGAGGCGAAGTCGCCGGCGCCGATCACGACGTCGGCGTCGGCGCTCATCTCGACCAGCCGGGCGGCCTGGCCGAGGTCGCGGTGAAGGTCGGAGAAGGCCAGGATCCTCATCGCCGTCACGCTACTGGCTGGGCGCCGTGGCGCACCTGGTCGCGCGCTTCGCGGAAGTGCAGCGCCTCGTAGCCGATCAGCGCGACGTGGACGAGCGCGACCGCGACCACGGCGACGACGGCGTCCACGGAGGTGGCGAACGGGATCAGGGCGAACAGGACGAGGGCCGTGAACAGCCGCTGGCGGTTGACGGTCCGCAGATTGCGCAGGCGGATGGCGACGTGGCCGATCAGGTAGAGCGCGGCACCGCCGCAGAGCGAGAACGCCGGCACGGTCTCGAGCGTCGCGTCGGTGTGGGCCAGCGCCTTCTTCAGCCCCAGGGCGACCAGGACGATCCCCGCGATCAGCAGCAGGTGAAGGACGCCATAGGAGTCGCGGGCCAGGCGCGCCTGCGCAGCGCCGGTGAGCGCGGCGAAGTGGCGCTCGGCGACCAGGGCGACGACGTCGAAGTAGGCCCACCATTGCGCCGCCGCGATCACCAGGCCGGCGATCGAGGTGATCACGACGCCCGTCGTCAGGCCCGTCGCGTCGAGCCCCGAGCCAGTGGCGACGATCGACTCGCCGAGGGCGATGATGATGATCAGGCCGAAGCGCTCGTGGAAGTGCCTGGGGGAGACGGTGAAGCCGCCGACGTCGCGCAGGTACGGCGTCCCGTAGTCGATCAGCAGCGCGACGATCCACAGGCCTGCCGCTGCGCCGCCGTCGAGAAAACAGGCCACCGCGATCAGCGCCGGTCCGGCCAGCAGGCCGGGGGCGAGATTGAGGATCGCTTCGCGATTGTGGTCGTCCGGCGCGCCGTAGACGTAGACGGCGATGTGGATTGCCCGCACGGCGAAGTAGAAGAGCCCGAAGACCACGGAGTCGCCGCCGAACGCCTCGGGGACGGCGAGCGCCGCGACAAGCATCGCCGCCATCGCGGCCATCAACCCGAGGCGGGCGATTCCGTCGTCGGAGTGCAGCGAGTTGGTCAGCCACGCAAACGCGCCCCAGGCCCACCAGACCGCCGCCAGGACCAGCATCCCCTGGCCGACGCCCTCCCAGGTCGCGTTCTCCGCCATCAGGCCGGTCACCTGGGTGAACGCGAACACGAAGACGAGGTCGAAGAACAGCTCCAGCGGAGTGACCTTCTGGTCCTCGCTGCCGGCGTCCCGCGGCTCGGCGGGCATGGTGGTGGTCGTCGCCTCCATCAGCGGTAGATCATGGCAACGCTTCGTGGCCGGCCGCCAGCTCTTCGCCGAGCGCGAGCGTCGCCGGGTCGAGCTCCGCCTCGACGAGCTCGAACCGCTGCCCGAGCTCGGCGATGATGGCCCCCTCGACCGCGTCGATCGTGGTGCCGGGCACCTCATCCTCGACGCTGCCGACGGTCGCGGGGTCCCAGTCGAGCTCGAGGGCCTCATACGCCGGTTCGAGCGCCGAGCGCAGCAGCTCCGTGCCCTGCGCGACGACCACGGCGCCGATGTGGGCGCCGCCGCTGATCAGCCGCTGGCCGATCCCCGCGAGCTTCGTCCGCCCGCCGGCGTTGACGCTCCAGGCGCCGGGGCAGTACTCGCCGGGGACCTCGCCCACCCGGGCATCGACGCCGAGCTCGCGCAGGGCCCCGGTGATGATTGAGGCGGCCAGCTCGAAGCGATCGTTGGTCCCCTCCACCGGCCGTTCGGCGGGGCTCGACCAGGCGAGCGCCAGCGCGCCTTCGTGAAAGGCCGCGGCACGCCCGCCCGCTAGCCGCACCACCGGCTCGAAGCCCGCGGTCCGGGCCTCGCGGACGGCGCGCTCGAAGCCCGGCGCGGCGCGATCCTGCTTGGAGAACGCGAGCTCGCGCGCGGGGCGGTGGATGCGAACCGTCGCGTCGAGCTCGCCGGCGGCGACCCGCCTCAGGATCGCCTCCGAGACGCCGGTGCCGTAGGCGGGGCGATCGGGGAAGCCCTGGCGGACCAGCCTCAGGCGTGGATTTGAAGAAATGTGAGCGTTTCCTTGCAAGTGTGACACCCATCACACACAAACATCCGTTCGCCCGCCACCCTACTCAGCCCACGGATTCGACCCGGGGCAGAGCGTAACGCCGCCCCGGGACCGCGAAGCCGCCCGGCCAAACCACCCCGATCCAATCGAGGCGACGTACGCCGACCGGGCGCAATGAACGGAGGTGACATCCGTGTCTCGGAAGTCAATGAAGCTTGGCCTGGTCTCGTGCGCAATCGCGCTCGGGCTGGGGACCACGACCGCCGCGCAGGCGGCGGATCCGCAGATCGAGATGCTCTACAAGCCGGCCGTCCGGTTCGAGAACACCGTCGCGGCGCACAAGGCTGAGGAGCGCTCCAAGGCGCTCGGAGCCGAGGGCAAGCGGCTTGCCGCGAAGGCCACGCGGCTCTCCAAGGAGCCGAGCTACGAGCTGGCCGCCGGCGTCTCGCAGGCGACCCTCGACGCGATCGCGTCCTGTGAGTCGGGTGGCGACCCGACCGTCGTGGATTCGTCCGGGACCTACTACGGCCTCTACCAGTTCGACCTGGGGACCTGGGCCTCGGTCGGCGGCAGCGGCAGCCCGGCGGCGGCCTCGCCCGAGGAGCAGAGCTACCGCGCATCGCTGCTGTACGCGCGCGCCGGCTCCAGCCCCTGGCCCGTCTGCGGAGTCTGATCCACCTATAGGCGCTCACCCCGGATGCCGATGGATTCGGGGTGAGCGTCAACGACTTCGTGCTCGTCCAGGGGATGCGCGACACGCGCGGCACCCTGGACCGCTGGAACGACGATCCCTGGCCCGTGCTGCGGGTGTGGTTCGGCGGCGCCCTGATGGTCGCCTCGGCGCTGCTCTTCAGCGTCTGGGTGGTCGCCACTTTGTCCACGCCGGACGTCACCCAGCTGCGCCTGCCCGGAGTGACGGACGCCGCCAACCTCGGTGACGTCGGCCACCTCCTGTTCCGCAACTCGCTCGTGCTCGCGCTGCACGGGTTCGCGTGCGTCGCGGGCTTCATCGCCGGCAGCTCGCTGGTGCTTTCCGCGGAGCGGCGGACGGGGCTCTCGAAGGTCGTCCACGAGAAGGCCCGCCCGATCGCCTTCGCCTGGGTTGCGCTCGTGACGGGCTTCTCGCTTTTGACGCAGGCGTATGCGCTGGGTCTGACCGGCGCCCAGCTTGCACATCAGCTGGACATCTCGCCCGCGCTCCTTGTGGCGACGATCCTCCCGCATGCGATTCCTGAGCTGGTCGCGCTCTTCCTGCCGCTCGCGGCCTGGGTGATCGCGAGCCGGCGCAATGCATGGGAGCAGCTGCTCGCCGCCACGTTCGTGACGGTCGCGATCGCGATCCCGATCCTGATCTGCTCCGCGGCCTGGGAGGTCTACGTCTGGCCCCACATCCAGATCGCCGTCTCGCCCGTGTACTGAGTCAGGCGTTCGCGGGCTCGGTGTCCCCGAGCAGCGCGCGGCGGAAAACCCGCTCCTCCTCCTCGAAGAGGAACCCCCAGAGGTGGTGGCGCTCCAGCAGCGTCCGGCGCTTCGTCTCCAGGATCGCCTGGCGCGGGCAGGGACGCGATCCGCTCGGCGAGGGCCACGGCGCGCTCGACGACGTTGCCGTTCGCGACCTCGCGCACGATCCCAAGCCGCTGCGCCTCGTTCGCGGAGACGACGCGCCCGGTCAGGCACAGCTCCTTCGCGACCGTGGCCGGCAGCACCGCGCGCGCTGCCGCGTAGCTGGGCGGGATCCCGCGGGGCAGCTCCGGGTAGCCGAACTGCGCCGCCGACCCCGCGACCCGCAGGTCGCAGAGCAGCGAGAGGGCGAAGCCGCCGGCGAGCGCCGGCCCGTTGACGGCGGCGACCACCGGACGCCGGCAGTCGCCGACCGCTTGGAACGCGACGGTGCTCGTCTCGACCAGGCGCTCGCGGTTGGAGCGGTCACCGCCGAACTGGCTCGTGTCCATGCCCGAGCAGAAGGCGCTGCCGGCGCCGGTCAGGACGACGCAGCCGACCGTGTCATCGGCCGAGAGCGAGGCGAACGCATCGGCGAGCTCGACCCGCAGCTCGATCGAGAGCGCGTTGCGCTTGTCGGGTCGTTGCAACGTGACGAGTGCGATCTCGTCGCGGCGCTCGACCGAGAGCTCGCCGGGTGCCGAGGGATCCATGGAGCGCGAGCCTATCCCGCATGCGCTCTGCGTCAAGGCATCACCCCGCACGCCCGGAGGCGAAGCCGAGGACGTGGCGGGAGTTCTTCAGGCGGCTTCGCGGTGCTCGCCCGACTCCGGGCGCGGATGCGGCAGCGTTCGGGTGACCCGGATCTCACCGGCGAGCAGATCGGGCGAGAACTCGCGCAGCATCACCTCGAGGCAGCGCTTGCAGCTGCACTCCGGCACGCTGAGTCCGGTCTCCGGACATCTCCGCCCCGGCCTTGGGATCGCCACGGGCGCCAGAGTACGGCCGCCGTCAGGCGGAAAAACCGTGCGAGGATGACAACGTGACGAAAAACGACGAGGGCCCACCAGAGGAGGTCGAGGCCGCCGGCCCAGGAGAGCTGGGGCGCAAGCCGGCCGACGCGACCGCCGCCGCGCGGATCGGTGCCCCGACTCGCGGCAACCGCAAGCTCGAGACGCTGCTCGAAGCGCTGAACGCGGACCCCGAGGTCCGCGCCTGGTGGCACATGACCCAGGTCCAGTCCGAGCGGCTCGGGATGTCCGACCACTCCTGGGTCCACATGCGGATCGTCCTCAACATCGCGCTGCGGCTCCTGCGCCTCCTGGTCAAGGGCGGCGTGGAGACGGCGATGGTCACCGACCACGCGATGAAGGCGCGCGACGCCGAGGTCGTCGTCGCGGCGGGCTCGCTGCTGCATGACGTCGGGATGTCGATCCACCGCGCCGACCACGAGGCGTTCAGCCTCTTCCTCGCGGAGCGCAAGCTGCGCGAGGTGCTGGAGCCGGTCTACAAGGACCCGTCCGAACGCGCCGTCGTCATCGCCGAGTCGCTGCACGCGATCATCGGCCACCGCCGCCGCGGTGAGCCCTACACCGTCGAGGCCGGCGTGGTCCGGGTCGCCGACGCGCTGGACATGGCCCACGGCCGCACGAGGCTGCCGGTCGACGCCGGGAAGATGGGCATCCACTCGATCTCGGCGGCCGCGATCGACCGCGTCGAGATCCTGGCCGGCGAGCACCGCCCCGTCCGGATCGAGATCGCGATGAACAACTCCGCCGGGATCTTCCAGGTCGACGACCTGCTGGCGACGAAGCTCAGCGGCACACCGATCGAGCCCTACGTCGAGGTGGTCGCCGAGGTGGCGGGGGAGACCGAGAAGCGCCTCCTCACCGAGTTCCGGATCGGGACTTCGGACTAGACGCCGGTGCCGGCCGCGCCGCGGCCCTCACCCGCCGCGAACCGTGCCGCGCCGGCCGCCCCCGTGATCACCGAGTCCCGGCCGAGCTTCGCCTCCAGCGCCAGTCCCTCCTCGAAGGTCAGCCCGATCCCCTCGAGCGCCGCGCTGCGGTCGGACAGCATCGTCTGCTGGGGAAAGGCGGCCAGCCCCTCGGCGATCTCGAGCGCGCGCTCGAGCTCGCGGCCCGGTTCGACCACCTCGGTCACCATGCCCCAGTCGAGCGCGACGGCGGCCTCGATCACCCGCCCGGTGAGGATCATCTCCAGGGCCCGGCCCATGCCGACGATTCGCGGCAGTCGCTGGGTGCCGCCGTCGATCAGCGGGACCCCGAAGCGGCGCTCGGTGAACCCGAGCTTCGCCGTCTCGTCGGCGACCCGCAGGTCGCACCACAGGGCCAGCTCGAGCCCGCCGGCCAGGCACCAGCCCGAGACCGCCGCGATCGTCGGCTTCGAGGCCCGCAGCCGGCTGAACCCGAGCGGGCCGTCCGGCCGCGCGTCCAGCCAGCCGGCGATCGCCGCCTCGCGGTCGGCCGGATCGCCGCCGTCGGGATGCTCGGCGATGAACGCCTCGCTCTTGGCGGCGAACGCTTTCAGGTCGGCGCCGGCGCAGAACGCCTCGGGCCCGTCGCCGGCCAGGATCAGGGCCCGGGCCTCGTCGTCGGCCTCGAAGCGATGAAAGCCGTCGAGCAGCTCTGCCGCCGTTTCGTCGTCGACCGCGTTGCGCCGCTCCGGCCGCGTGATCGTCAGGACAGCCGCGGCGCCCCTGCGCTCGTAGCTGACCTTGCTCACGCCGCTAGGGACGTCTCAGGCGCTCGAGCTCTTCGCGGGCGCGGTCCTTGCGGCTCTCGAGTCGCATCTGGATCAGGCTCGCCACCGTGACGAGAATCGCGAAGAAGGCGATGAGGATGAAGGCGGCGTAGGTGACCACCTTGTCGTCGGTGCGCCCGTAGGTGCCGACGCCGTCGGCGGCCAGCGCGGCGGGTGCCGTCAGCAACATGCAGCCGACCGCCGCGGTCAGGAACGCGATCGTGCGGCGGAGGCGGTGCACGGCCCACAGACTACCCTCCCCGCCCGAATGTCGATCATCGAAGCGATCATCCTCGGCGTGATCGAGGGCGTCACCGAGTTCCTGCCGATCTCGAGCACCGGCCATCTGACGATCGCCGAGCAGGCGCTCGGCTTCAACATCGACGACGCCGACATCACGGCGTTCACCGCGATCATCCAGATCGGAGCGGTGGCGGCGGTGCTGATCTTCTTCTGGGGTGAGATCCGGGGCATGCTGGCGGCGCTGTGGCGCGGGCTCCGCGATCCCACCGCCCGGACGGCACCCGAATACAGGTACGGCCTCGCGGTGGTGATCGGCTCGATCCCGATCGCGATCGTCGCGGTGATCTTCCGCCACCACATCGAGGACTCGCTGCGCAGCCTCTGGGTGGTGGGATCGGCGCTGATCCTCTGGAGCATCGTCATGTATATGGCGGACCAGTCGCCGACCCAGCGCCGGCACGAGAGCGACTTCAACAACCGCGATGGCCTGGCGATGGGGCTGATGCAGTGCATCGCCCTGATCCCGGGCGTGTCGCGATCCGGCGCGACGATCGCCGCGGGGCTGTTCCGTGGCCTCGACCGCGTCACGGTCACGCGGCTCTCGTTCTTCCTCGCCATCCCAGCCCTGACCGCGGCCGGCATCTTCGAGGCGATCAGCAAGTCCTCGGAGATCTCCGCAGGGGTCGGCTGGGGTCCGACGCTGGTCGCGATCGCGGTCAGCTTCATCGTCGCCTACGCCTCGGTCGCGTGGCTGCTGCGCTACGTCGCCGGTCACAACTTCGCGATCTTCATCCTCTATCGGGTCGCGCTCGGGGTCGTCATCCTCGGGCTGCTCGCCACCGGCACCGTCAGCGCCACATAAAAAGCGCGCGGCTCGGGGCAGGTGAGCCGCGCGCTGACACGAGAGAGAGGATCTCGATGCCGCCGAGTCTTGAGGCGTACGCGCCGGCAGGCGTGAAAAAGCCGAGAATTTGCGTGTGAAAGTCCTGTGAACGTGCAGCCCGCGCCCGACCCGGCCTCTACCATGGTCCTGGCTCAGAGAGGTCCTGGGGCAAAGACCATGAACGCACAGAACGGAACGGTTCGGCTCGCCGTAATCGATAACGACAGCGGCTTCCTGCACGTGCTGGAAAGGCGCTTCGACGCCGCCGACTGGGAGTACCGCGTCCACTCCTCGAGCGTGCCGCCCGAGGAGCTCGTCGCGATGAAGCTGAACGCCGTATTGGTCGACATCGCGGTCCTCGGGCCGCTCGGATGGGAGTACCTGGAGCGCGTCTGCGGAATGCTCCCCGATCTCGGCGTGATCGTCTGCACGCAGGGCTCGACCCTCGCGCAGCGGGTTCGCGGTCTGCGCCTCGGTGCCGACGACTGGATCGCCAAGCCGGCCCACCCGGAGGAGGTGATGGCCCGCCTGGAGGCCGTCGTCCGCCGGCGCCGGCGCAGCGGCGCTCGCGAGGATCGGGGTCCCGTCGTCGCGGGCGAGATCGAGATTCGCGCCGACCTGTTCCAGGCCTTCGTCGCCGGATACAGCCTGCAGCTCACCCGGCGCGAGTTCGAGCTCCTGCAGGCTCTCGCCGAGGCGTCCGGCCGGGTGATCGAGCGCGAGGACATCTACCAGCGCGTCTGGGGCTACGCGATGGCACACGGCGATCGTTCCGTCGACGTCTTCGTTCGCAAGCTGCGCGCGAAGCTGCACAAGATGTCTCCGGGTTGGGAGTACATCCACACCCACTTCGGGGTCGGCTACCGGTTCGAGCCCGAGCACGCCGACGGCGCCGCGCCGTCGGCCCCGGATCCCGCGCCGGCCGCGGACCCGGTCGCGCAACTGCGCTAGCCCGTTCACACCCTTTTCACACCCGCACGACGCGCGGGTAACAAGCTTCGGGTCAAGCGGTGTGAGTGTGCTCTCGAACGCACCGAAGGAGGAACTCGTGTGTGCCGAGCTCTCCGTTTACCACCCACTCAGAAGGAGACCCGAGCAAGTGATCTCTAAGCAATGGCTGTTCGCCGTGGCCGCCGGCACCGTTCTCGCCGTCGGCGTGGCGGCATGCGGTTCCAGTGACGACGACTCCACGACCGGCGGCGGCGACACCGCCAGCGGCCTGTCCGGCTCGATCACCATCGACGGCTCGTCGACGGTTCAGCCGCTCGCGGAGGCGGCGGCCGAGCTGTTCAACGAGGCGAACCCGGATGTCAACGTCACCGTCGGCGCCGCCGGGACGAGCGGCGGGTTCGAGAAGTTCTGCGCCGGCGAGACGGATATCTCCAATGCCTCGCGCGAGATCGAGCCCGAGGAGGAGGAGCTCTGCAAGAAGGGCGGGGTCACATACACCGGCTTCCAGGTCGCCAACGACGGGATCTCGGTCGTGACCAACCCGGCGCTGGAGATCAGCTGCCTGACAACCGATCAGCTCGCGCAGCTGTGGACCGACGACAGCGTCACCAACTACAGCGAGCTGGGCGACGACGCCGACACCGGCGAGCCGCTGCCGGACGCGGAGGTCAGCCTCTACGGCCCCGGTACGGACTCCGGCACGTTCGACTACTTCACCGACGCGATCAACGGCGAGGAGGGCGTCAGCCGCAAGGCGTACCAGGCGTCGGAGGACGACAACGTGCTCGTCCAGGGCGTCGAGGGAGACGAGAACGGCTCTGGCTACTTCGGGTTCTCCTACTACGAGCAGAACCAGGACGGCCTGAACCTCGTCGCCGTCGACGGTGGCGACGGCTGCGTCGCTCCGAGCGCCGAGACGATCCAGGACGGCACCTACGCGCCGCTCGCGCGTCCGCTGTTCATGTACCCGTCCGACGAGGCGCTGCAGAAGCCAGAGGTCGCCGCGTTCGTCCAGTACGTCGCCGACAACTACGACCACATTGCGGAGGTCTCGCTGATCGTCCCGATGGACGAGACGCAGGCGAGCGAAACGCAGTCGGCCGTCGAGCAGGCCGTCGGCTAAGACCCCTCGAGGGGCCGCCGGCAGAAACAGGAGCACACGGTGGAAGCCGGCACTCAAGCGGCAGGCGCGGCGCCGGGGGCTTCGGCCCTCGGCGTCCGTCGCCGCCGTCGCGGCGAGGCGGTCATCCGCGCCCTCCTGTTCTGCGCCGCGGCGATCTCGGTCCTGACGACGGTCCTGATCGTCGTCGCCCTGCTCAAGGAGTCGATCCCGTTCTTCCAGGACGTCGGCTCGGCCTTCTTCACCGACGCCGAGTGGTCGCCGTTGTTCAACGACCCGGAGTTCGGCGTCCGTCCGCTGATCATCGGCACCTTCCTGATCACCGGGATCGGGATCCTGGTCGCGATCCCGCTCGGGCTCGGCTCGGCGGTCTACCTGTCCGAGTACGCGACTCCGAGGGTCCGCAGAATCGTGAAGCCGGTCCTCGAGGTCCTGGTCGGGGTGCCGACGATCGTCTTCGGCTACTTCGCGCTCACCTTCATCACCCCGACCCTGCTCCAGGACATCCTCGGACTCGACGTCCAGGTGTTCAACGCGCTGGCGGCAGGGCTGATCATGGGCTTCATGATCGTGCCCACGATCGCCTCGATCTCCGAGGACTCGATGTCCGCGGTCCCGCAGGGCCTGCGCGAGGGCGCCTACGGGATGGGGGCGACCAAACGCCAGGTCGCGACCAGGGTCGTCTTCCCGGCGGCGATCTCCGGGATCGTCGCCTCGATCGTGCTCGGCGTTTCGCGCGGCGTCGGCGAGACGATGATCGTCCTGATCGCCGCCGGCCTGAGCCCGAGCAGTAGCCTCAACCCGCTCGACCCGCACGCGACCGTGACCGCGTTCATGGGCGCGACCGCGAAGGGCGACAACCCGGCCGGGACGGTGGGCTACCAGTCGATCTTCGCGCTCGGGCTGACGCTGTTCGTGCTCACTCTCTTGATGAACATGATCGCGATCCGCTTCGTCCGCAAGTACAGGCAGGTCTACGAGTGAGCGCGTCTGCCGAAGCGGCGGTCGCCGGCGCCGTCCGCACCAGGTTCGAGTCTGGCCGCTCGACCCGGATCTGGGAGCTGATCTTCAAGGCATGCCTCGCCTCGAGCATCGTCGCCTGCATGCTGGTGCTGGTGGTCCTGCTCGCGCAGGTCTTCAGCGAGGGGCTCGGTTCGCTCAGCCTCAGCTTCCTGACCGATACGCCGTCGCGGATCGACCCCGCCAGCTCGGGCATCGGCCCGGCGCTCGCCGGCACGCTCTGGCTGATGGCG
This sequence comes from uncultured Solirubrobacterales bacterium, assembly GCA_963767285.1. Classification (GTDB taxonomy): domain Bacteria; phylum Actinomycetota; class Thermoleophilia; order Solirubrobacterales; family 70-9; genus WHSW01. The sequence goes on from CAVYDJ010000001.1 coordinate 240,016, forward strand.
GTCTGCACCGCGTTCATCATCCCGGTGGGCGTCGCGACCGCCGTCTACCTGGAGGAGTACGCGAACCGCGAACGCTGGTTCAACCGCTTCATCGAGGTCAACATCCAGAACCTCGCCGCGGTGCCGTCGATCGTGTACGGCGTCCTTGGCCTCGCCTTCCTGGTTCGCGGGCCGCTGTCGCTGGGCAACGTCCTGCTCGCCGGCGGCCTGACGCTGGGCTTGCTCGTGCTGCCGGTGCTGATCGTCGCCGGCCGGGAGGCGATCCGCGCCGTGCCGCCGTCGATCCGCGAGGGGTCGATGGCGCTGGGGGCGACCCAGTGGCAGACGATCTGGAAGCAGGTCCTGCCGGCCGCACTGCCCGGGATCGCGACCGGGGCGATCCTCTCGCTATCGCGGGCGATCGGCGAGACGGCGCCGCTGATCGTGATCGGCGCCGCGGCGTTCGCGACGTCATCCCCGACGGGGATCTTCGACACCGTCACGGCGCTGCCGATTCAGATCTTCTCTTGGATCTCGGACCCCCAGGAGGAGTACAAGGCACTCGCGGCGGCCGGGATCATCGTCCTGATGATGATCCTGCTGGCGATGAACGCGGTCGCGGTCTGGCTGCGCAACCGATTCGAAAGGAAGTGGTAGATGCCGATGACGATCTCCAAACCCCAGATTGCGGTGACACCGGCCGTCACCCCAGTCGCGCGCGAGGCCGTCTTCGAGCTCGACGCCGTCACCGTCTCCTACGGCGGCAAGCCGGCCGTGTCCGAGGTCTCGATGCCGATGTACAAGAACGCGATCACGGCGATGATCGGCCCGTCGGGGTGCGGCAAGTCGACGCTGATCCGCTGCCTCAACCGGATGAACGACCTGATCCCGTCGGCGAGCGTCGAGGGGCAGGTCCTCTACCACGGCCAGGACATCTACGCCGAGGACGTGGACGCGGTCGAGGTCCGCAAGCGGATCGGGATGGTGTTCCAGAAGCCGAACCCGTTCCCGAAGTCGATCTTCGACAACATCGCCTTCGGTCCCCGGATCCTCGGGATGGACGGGACCATGGACGAGATCGTGGAGACGGCGCTGCGGCGCGCGGCGCTCTGGGACGAGGTCAAGGACCGGCTCGACACGAACGCGTTCGGGATGTCCGGCGGCCAGCAGCAGCGCCTTTGCATCGCCCGCTGCCTCGCGGTCAACCCCGACGTGATCCTGATGGACGAGCCATGCTCGGCGCTCGATCCGATCTCGACGGGGAAGATTGAGGATCTGATGCTCGAGCTGAAGGAGGACTACTCGATCATCATCGTCACCCACAACATGCAGCAGGCGGCGCGGGTCTCGGACATGACCGCCTTCCTGATCGTCAAGCTGGACGATGAGGAGAAAAACCGCCAGGGCCGGCTGGTCGAGTACGACGTGACCGAGAAGATCTTCACGAACCCGGCCGACCAGCGGACCGAGGACTACGTCACCGGGAAGGTCGGCTGATGGCGGACAGCGTTCGGGTCCACTACCAGGAGGAGCTCTCGAACCTCGAAGCCCGGACGCTCGACGGCCTCGAGCTGGTCGCGGCCCAGCTCGAGCGCGCGATCGAGGCGGTTCAGCATCAGGACACCGAGCTGGCTGAGCTGGTGATCGCCAGCGACGACGTGATCGACGGCCGTTACCTCGAGGTCCACCAGGCGATCCTCACCCTGCTCGCCACCCAGGCCCCGGTCGCCACCGACCTGCGCCTGATCTCCGCCCTGCTCCACATGATGAAAGGGATCGAGCGGATGGGCGACCAGTGCGTGAACATGGCCAAGGTGATCCCGATCGTCGGCCACGAGCCGCCCGCCGACGACCGGATCGTCGGCGACATCGTGACGATGGGCAAGCAGGTGCAGGTGCAGCTCGTTCAGGCGAAGCGCGCCTTCGAGGGCCGCGACGTCGAGATGGCGCGCGACCTGGTCCGCCAGGACGACGTCGTCGACAACCTCAACAAGGAGATCTTCCGGATCGCGCTGGAGATCGGCGACGACCACGACCGCCGCGAGTGGGCGATGACGATGATTCTCGTCGCCCGCGCCATCGAGCGGATCGGCGACAACACCGTCGACATCGGCGAGCAGGTCGCCTTCATCGTCACCGGCCTGTTCCGCGAGTTCCAGGACGCCTCGCACCCCAGCGAGCCGGTCCCGCGATAGCCACTCCGGCGAGCCGGTCGCGCTTATCCGGGCCCTTTGGCATGATCGTCCGGTGCTCTGCGCGGCGGTAGACATCGGCTCGAACACGACGCGCGTCCTCGTCGCCGAACCGCAGGACGGCCAACTGCGCAAGGTGATGGAGCAGCGCGCCTATACGCGCTTTGACAAGGATTCGCGGCGCAAGGGCAAGATCACGGACGAGAAGATCGCCGAGCTTGCCGAGGTCGTGACGACGCAGGTGCGGCTCGCCGAAGAGCTCGGTGCCGAGGCGATCCGGATCGTCGCCACCGCCGCGATCAGGGAATCGAAGAACGCCGAGCAGGCGGCGCACCGAATCGGCGAGGCGGCCGGCTTCGAGGTGCAGGTGCTCTCCGAGGAGGAGGAGGGGAGACTCGCCTTCATCGGGGCTACCAAGACGCTCGGGCACCCCGTTGAGGGAGATGTCGGCGTGGTCGATGTCGGCGGCGGCTCGTCGGAGATCATCCTCGGCACGGTCGCCGAGGGTGTTCGGCAGGTGCGCTCGTTCAAGATCGGATCGGGAGCGGTCGCGGAGGAGTTCTTGACCAACGACCCGCCGTCGGCGTCAGAGATCCGCTCCCTGCGCGACTACATCGATGATTTCTTCGAGGGGATCGAGGTCGATCAACCGGCGCAGGCGGTTGCCGTGGGCGGCAGCGCGACCTCGTTGCGAACCCTGGTCGGCGCGGTGCTCGAGTACGAGACGCTCGAGCGCGCGGTGCGCGTGCTGACCGGCGACCCGGTCGCCGAGGTGGCAAAGAAGTTCGAGCTCGATCCCCGTCGCGTCGGCATTCTTCCGGCCGGCGTCCTGATCTTGGAGAAGCTGTCCGAGTTGCTCGGCCAGCCGCTACAGATCGGCAAGGGCGGACTGCGCGAAGGGATCATCCTCGACCTCCTCCATGGCCCCCCGGACGGCGCCCGCGCGGCGATCGCCGCATAGCCCACGGCGTTAGGCTGCTCACATGGCCAAGGCCAGGCCGATTCCCGGGCTCGGCGAGGACGATCCATTCGCCCTGGCCGCCGCCAAGGTGGTTGCCGTGCGCGCGCAAGAGCTCTCCGACGAGGCCGCGGACGTGCTCGATACCGGAGATATCGAGCGGGTCCACGACATGCGAGTCGCGACCAGGCGGTTGCGGGCGGCGCTGGAGGTGTTTGCACCCTGCTTCCCCAAGCGTGAGTACAAGACGGCCCTGAAGGAGGTCAAGGCGCTTGCCGACGCGCTCGGCGAGCGCCGTGACCGCGACGTGCACATCGCCGACCTGACCGAGTTCGAGGCCTCGATCGGCCCCGCCGACCGCCCCGGGATCCGCAACCTCGTCCGCCGCCTGCGCGACGAGCAGGCGGAGGCCAATCTGGAGCTCGCTCCGTACGTCACCGCCGAGCGCATCGCCGGCCTCCGGGATCACCTCGACGGGCTGGTGGCACTAATACCGGCCAAGATAACTCCGGCCACCTCCTCGGCTTCGCCTGCGGGGGTGCCGGGCCCCGGTCAAGGGCAGGTCTCGAGCGCCCAGGAGACGACCCGGACGGAGCCCTCGCCCGCGGTCACCAACGGGGGCGATCCGCGATGAAGGCGAAGCGGGTTCGCAAACTCGACCCGCAGGCGCCGTTGGTCGAGAACGCCGCCCGGATCGTCCGGGTGCGACTCGACGAGATGCGCTCCTTCGCGCCGGCCGCCATGCACCCCGAGTGCTCAACCGAGCAGCACGACCTGCGAATCGCGGCGAAGCGGCTGCGCTATGTGCTCGAGGCGACCGGGTTCTGCTTCGGCGGGCCGGCCGACGCGGCACGGCGACGCGCGCGCGACATCCAGGACGTGCTTGGCGACCTGCACGACTGCGACGTGATGATGCCGCGCGTCTCCGAACACGTCGAGCGGTTGCGCAGCGACGACGCGGCGGCGATCCGGGCGCGCGCCGGCGAGACGACGGACCTCGACGCCTCGCTGGTCGCCCGCGTTCCTCACCGCACCTCCTATCGGGGGCTGGAGGTGCTCGCCGTTCACGTCGAGGCGCGTCGCGGGCTTCTGTTCACCCGGTTCGTCGAGCTCTGGGGGGAGTTGGAGCGCGACGGCACCTGGGAGCGCCTCGAGCGTGCGATCGACCGCAAGATCGGGGCGCTGCGCGAGCGCCAGGCGGCGGTCGATCGCGCCGAGCGTGCCGCACGCGAGCTCGACGCCGCCAAGGAGGCCGAGCGCGACGCCGTCGCGCGGGCCCGCCGCGCGACTGAGGAGCTGGCCGAGGCACGCCGGCTCCAGGACGGCTCCGGCGCTCCGTAGGGCGTTACCGCGTGTTCGTCTGGGTACGGTGGGCCGGATGGCGGTGAAATCGAGTTCGCGCCTCCGCCATCCGGCGGCGGCGGCCTGGATCGCGTTACTCGTCCTCGGGGCCGCTGTCGCCAGCGCCGCGACGTTCGGCGCGGACGGGATCGGGGACCCCTACTTCCCGAAAGCCGGTAACGGCGGCTATGACGTCGGGCACTACGCGCTCGACCTCGACTACGCGCCCGACACAGGCAAGCTCGACGCGACGGCGACGATCACCGCGACCGCCGCCGAGGAGCTGAGCGGCTTCAACCTCGACTACCGCGGGCCGCGGGTCCGATCCGTGACCGTCGACGGCGTGAAGGCGGGCTTCGGCCGCGCCGGCCAGGAACTGGTCGTGACCCCGGGTGCGGCGATCGCCAGCGGGGCTCAATTCACGGTCGAAGTCGTTTATCGCGGGCGCCCGGGGATGATCATCGACCCCGACGGCTCGAAGGCCGGCTGGGTGCGAACCGACGACGGCGCCTTCGTCGTCGGTGAGCCGCAGGGCTCGCCGACCTGGTTTCCCTGCAATGACCATCCGATCGACAAGGCGAGCTTCGAGTTCGAGGTCACGGTCCCGAAGGGAGTCGAGGCAGTCGCCAACGGCGCCCTGCTGAAACGCCGCCGCCACGGCGAGCGCGTCACCTGGTCGTACGCGACCACCGAGCCGATGGCCACCTATCTGGCGACTGCGACGATCGGCAACTTCCGCCTCCGGAGCTACCGCTTCGATGGGATCAAATCGCTGGTGGCGGTCGATCCGCGGGAGGCGGCGGCGGCGCGCGGGCCGCTGAGCCGGATCAAGCCGATCACGCGGCTGTTCTCGCGGCTGTTCGGCCCGTACCCGTTCCGCCAGACCGGCGCGATCGTCGATCACGCTCCGCAGATCGGTTACGCGCTGGAGACCCAGACGCGCCCGATCTACGCCGCCGCGCCCGACGAGGTCACGGTCGCCCACGAGCTCGCCCACCAGTGGTTCGGCGACTCGGTCAGCGTCGCGCGCTGGGAGGACATCTGGCTCAACGAGGGCTTCGCGACCTGGGCGGAGTGGCGCTGGACCGAGGAGGCGGGTGGACTGACCACGAAGGAGGTCTTCGACCGGCTGCAGGAGACGGAGGCGAGCCGGGACGGCCTTTGGGATCCGCCACCGGGTGCTCCGGGCGGGCCGGCGAACCTGTTCGCGAACTCCGTCTACATACGCGGCGGGATGACCGTCGAGGCGCTCCGCCAGCGAGTCGGCGACGAGGTCTTCTACTCGATCGTCCGCATCTGGGCCGCCGACCACGCTTACGGAAACGCCACCACCGCGGAGCTCGTCGCCCTCGCCGAGACGCGGTCCGGCGAGGACCTTGACGCCTTCTTCGACCGCTACCTCTACCAGCCCGGCAAGCCGTAGGGATCAGCCCGAAACTCGGCGAGCCGGAGCGACTCATGGTCGAATAGTTACCGCTTGGTGAACGCGGCGTTGCGCGACCACCCGCCGGCGCTAGCCTGTCTGGCGAGGGTCAGTGGAGCCGACAGAGACCGAGATCGCAGAGCCGACGGGCCAAGAGGAGGCGCCGCCGGGCGCGGCTCAGGCGGCGGAGCCGGCACCCGACCTCGAGGACGCTTCGCTCTACTTCAACCGCGAGCTCTCCTGGCTCGACTTCAACGACCGCGTCCTCCAGCTCGCCGAAGACGCCTCGGTGCCGCTGCTCGAGCGGGCCAAGTTCGCGGCGATCTGGGAGTCGAACCTGGACGAGGAGTTCATGGTCCGGGTCGCCAACCTCCAGGACGTCGTCGAGGCCGGCTCGCAGGCCCGGGCCGCCGACGGCATGACGGCGACCGAGATCCTGGCCGCGGTCCGCGAGCGCGTCCTCGTCCAGCGCGAGCGCGCCGGCGCGATCGTGGAGCGGGATCTGCGCCCGGCGCTGGCCGAGCACGGGGTCAGGATCATCACGCCGGAGGAGGCTTCCGACGACGAGCGCAAGGAGCTCCACCTGCTGTTCGAGCGCCAGGTGTTCCCCGTCCTCACCCCGCTGGTGATCGGCCGCGGCCGGCCGTTCCCCTACATCTCCAACCTCTCGCTGTCGCTGGTCGTCGTGCTCCGCGATCCGGAGAAGGACAACGAGATCCTCGCCCGGGTCAAGGTCCCGAAGGAGCTGCTCGGCCGCTTCCTCTCGCTCGGCGAGCGCGGTCACACCCTGGTCCCGCTCGACGCCCTGATCGCCGCCAACCTCGGTTCGCTGTTTCCCGGAATGGAGGTTCTCGACCACTCGTTGTTCCGGGTCACCCGCGACACCGACTACGACGTCTCCGACGAGAGTGCCGACCTGCTCCAGGCGGTCGAGGAGGAGCTCCGCCGCCGCCGCTTCGGCGAGGTGGTGCGGCTGGAGATCGACGCCGGGATGAGCGAGGCGCTGCGCGACCAGCTCACGGTCGCGCTCGGGGCCTCGGACGACGAGGTCTACGAGATCGACGGCCTGATCGACCTCGGCGACCTCTGGGACGTGGTCGGTGTCTCCGGCCACGACGACCTCCGCTACCCGTCGTTCACGGCGGTGACGCCACCCCGACTGCTGTTCGGCGAGCAGGGCAAGGAGGCGAACCTGTTCGCGGCCATCCGGGGCGGCGACATCCTCGTCCACCATCCCTACGACTCGTTCGCGACCACGGTCGAGCGCTTCGTCAAGCAGGCGGTCTCCGACCCCGACGTGCTCGCGATCAAGCAGACCGTCTACCGGACGAGCGCCGACTCGCCGCTCGTGCCGGGGCTGATCGAGGCGGCCGAGCGCGGCAAGCAGGCCGTTTGCCTGGTGGAGCTCAAGGCGCGCTTCGACGAGAACGCCAACATCCGCTGGGCGAAGAAGCTCGAGCAGGCCGGCGTCCACGTCGTCTACGGCATCCCGGCGTTGAAGACGCACGTCAAGTGCGTGCTGGTGGTCCGCCGCGAAGGCGACGGCGTTCGCCACTACGTCCACATCGGGACCGGCAACTACAACCCGAAGACGGCGCGGATCTACACGGACCTCGGCCTCTTCACCTCCGATCCGGAGATCGGCGCCGACATCGCCGAGATGTTCAACTCGCTGACCGGGTACGCGCGGCCACGCGACTACCGCAAGGTCCTGGTTGCCCCGTTCAGCCTCCAGAAGGGGCTGCTGAACGAGATCGAGCGCACGATCGAGTCGCATTCGCCGGCGACGCCGGGGCGGATCCGGCTAAAGATGAACTCGCTGCTCGACGCACGGTCGATTCGCGCCCTCTACCGCGCCTCGCAGGCGGGGGTCGAGGTCGACATCAACGTCCGCGGGATCTGCGCCCTGCGCCCCGGCGTCCCCGGTGTCTCGGACCGGGTCTCGGTGACCTCGATCGTCGGCCGGTTCCTCGAGCACTCGCGCATCTACTCGTTCGAGCGCCACGGCGAGCCGGCGAGCGTCTACATCGGCTCGGCCGATCTGATGCCCCGCAACCTCTACAACCGGGTCGAGCTCGTGACGCCGATCTTCGACGACCGCGTCCGCGCCGACCTGCTCGACGTCCTCGACCGCTCGCTGGCCGACAACACCAACTCGTGGGAGCTCGGCTCCGACGGTGTCTGGGTCAGGCGCGAGCCGGATGGCGAGCCGCGCAACGTCCAGCGCGAGCTGATCGAAAAGCACATCGACCGCGCCGCCTCGACGGCCAAGATCGAGGCCCCGGCGCCCTAGTTCCGGCACAACTCCCGCCACGTCCTCGGCTTCGCCTCCGGGCGTGCGGGGTGGAGTCCGGACGCCTTCTTACGATGGGCCGATGCCTGCTAGGCGGACGATCGCCCACCTCGACATGGATGCGTTCTACGTCGCGGTCGAGCTGCTGCGCCGCCCGGAGCTGCGCGGCAAGCCGGTGATCGTTGCCGGCGGCGGGCCGCGCGCGGTGGTGACGACCGCGAGCTACGAGGCGCGCCCCTTCGGCGTCGGCTCGGCAATGCCGGTCGCCCACGCGAAGCGCCGGTGCCCGGATCTGATCCACCTGCCGGTCGACATGGCCCACTACCGCGAACGGTCGCGCGAGGTGATGGCGCTGGTCAATGAGCTCGAGGTGCCGACCCAGCCGGCCTCGCTCGACGAGGTGTACCTGGACCTCTCCGAGACGCCGGACCCGGTGGCGCGTATGAGCGGGCTGATCCGCGCGATCCGCGAGCGACTCGACCTGCATGCCTCGGTCGGGATGGGACCCAACCGCCTGGTCGCCAAGGTCGCTTCGGATGCCGAGAAGCCGCGCGGCTTCGTAGTCCTCACCCGCGAGCAGGCCGCGACTCGCTTCGCCCCGGACCCGCCGCGGCTGATCCCGGGAATCGGGCCGAAGACGGCCGAGCGGCTCGAGGCGCTCGGCGTAAGGACGATCGGCGACCTGCAGGCCTACCCCGCCGACGAGCTGGTGCGGCTGTTCGGCACCAGTCACGGGCGCGGCCTGCACGAGCGCGCGCACTTTCGCGACGACTCGCGGGTCGAGCGCGGGGAGCTCAAGTCGCGCTCGGTCGAGACCACGTTCGACTACGACATCGCCGACCGGGAGCGGCTGGAGCGGATCCTCGACGAGCAGGCGACCCGCCTCGCGGGCGAGTTGCGCGAGCGCCGCCTGAGCGGGCGCACGATCGGGATCAAGGTCCGGCTCGACGACTGGACGACGGTCACGCGCGTCCACACGATCGAGGCGCCGACGAACGACTCGGAGCTGATCGCGGCGACGGCACGCTCGCTTCTGCGCGCCTACGACCCGCAGCGGCCGGTGCGCCTGCTCGGGGTGCGGATGGCCTCGTTCGGCGACGAGGAGCGCCCCGCGCCCACGGCGCCGGAGGCCCTCAGCCTGCTCGACGCCGCCTAGCTACCCGAGGGCGCGGTGCAGCGCCTGGCGCCCGGCTTCGAGCCCCGCTCTGACCACCTCGATGTCGCGCTCGAGCCGGCCGGGCACGGGCGTGCCCGGCGCGGGGCGCACCGAAAGGACGTGCGGCGTCATCCGCGGGTCCGCGTCGTGGCGGGCGAGGAGGTCCTCGTCGGCGCCCTCGCGCTCGGCCCGGGTCAGAAACGCACGGGAGATGGCAGGGTCGATCCGGGCGAGCACCCGGGTCATGACGCCGGCTCCCATCCCCGACGGCCTCGTGGTCACGTCACCCTGGCGGCGGGAGCGCAACAGCAGGACATGCGTGGCCCCATCGGCGAACGCGGCGCGAAACGGGATCGCGGCGCTCAACCCGGCGTCGAGATAGCCCGCCCCGTCGATCGCTACCGGAGGCCCGGAGAGCACCGGCAGCGTCGCGGAGGCCCGAAGCGCCTCGCGCAGGCTCGCCTCGTCGGTGATGTGGCGGTGCAGGTCGACGGCATCACCGGTGGCGACGTCGGTCGCGATCGGATGGAGCTCTGTCGGCGCTCCGAGGACCGCCTCGAAGAGGCCGGGCGACAGCTGCTCATAGCGCCGCTCGACGAGCGTCTCGATGTCGACGATCGGCCGCTTGCCGAACGCCCGGCGCCGGCTGATCAGTTCGTCCACCAGCCTTGGGTCGGTCCAGGTCGGAATGCCGTCGCGCACCCGCCCGCTGACCAGCCACATCGCGTTGAGCGTCCCGGCCGACGAGCCGTAGGCGGCGTCGAACGCACCGGCCAGGCCGAGCTCGTCGAGGCCCAGGGCCATCCCGCCGGACACCGCCCCGCGCATCCCGCCGCCCTCGACGACGAGGGCCACGCGCGCGCCCTCGGGACGGTGCTTCAGGGCTTCGATGACAACGTGATCCATCTAACGCGCTCGGAGAGGCCGTGACCGCCTAGAGCAGCGCGAACAGGATCACGTAGGCGATCAGACCGACGAGCGAGACCACGCCCACGGTCCAGGCCGAGCGCTCGTCGCCGTTCGAGGCGAACACGAGCGCTCCGATCATCCCGGCGATCGGCAGCAGGAAACCGCCGGCCGCGGCGGCGATCACGTAGTTGCGGTACTTGCGATCGTCGGGGGACAGGCGTTTCGGAGCTCATCGCGCCAGTCGCTCGAACTGCTCGTCGGAGAGCTCGACGTCGAGCGCGCCGAGGTTCTCTCGCAGGTGGTCGATGTCGAGCGTGCCGGGGATCGGAACCATCGCGGGTGAGCGTTTCAGAAGCCAGGCGAGCCTGACCTGCTGGGGGGTCGCGCCAAGCTCGCCGGCGACCGTCTCGATCGCCTCCCGATCGCCGCCGCGCAGCGGGAAGAAGGGGACGAACCGGATCCCCCGCTCGGCGCAGTAGTCGACCGTCTCGTCGTCGCGGGCGCCGAGGTTGAGCTCGTTCGTCACCGCCGCGATCGGCACCACCGCCTCCGCAAGCTGAATCTGCTCGATCGAGACCTGGGACATGCCGACCTCCGCGATCCGCCCCATCGTCCGGTACTCGGCGATCACCGAGACCATCGCTTCGACGGAGTACCTCGGATCGACCCGGTGCAGGTAGTACAGCCCGATCGTCTCGGTTCGCAGGCGCTCGAGGCTCTCCTCGATGTGCCGCCGCAGGCCGTCGGGGCCGCTGCCCGGCGGCCAGGCGCCCTTGGTCGCGACGGTCAGCCCGGGCGGATATGGCGCCAGCGCCGCCCCGATCGTCGCCTCGCTCCCGCCGCTCGTATACAGATGTGCGCCGTGTCGATGAAGTCGATCCCCTCGGCCACCGCCTCGCGCAGGAACTCGCGGTTGGCGGGCGTGTCGGTGAGCCGGTTGGTGCCGAGGCCGATCCTGGTCAATGCGGCTCCAGCAGGGGGATGCGCTCGTAGTCGCTCAGGGGCATCAGCTCGACGACCTCCTCTGCCTCGATCCGGGCGAGCAGGGCGGCGAGTTCGGGGTCGGAGGATGACGCCGGCCCCTCCGCGTCCTCGTAGTAGCGCCTGACGAACCGGGCCAGGAGCGCCGCGGGGATCCCCTCCTTGCCGCCCGCGCGCAGGCGGATGGTCGCGTCGACGTGGAAGGCGAGCAGAAGGAACCCGCCGACCCGCTCGCCATCGCCGTGCAGCGCCGGCTGCACGAACGGCGCGCCCAGCACCCGAGCCCCCAGCTTTTCGAAGAGGCGCAAGCGCCCCTCGGCCGCCGCGTCGTCCGGCCAGTGTCGCGGGTCATGGACCTCCGCCACGGCAAGCAGGACCTCATCGCCGTCATACCAGTTCGAGGCAACGTCCCGGACCAGGCTGCTGCCGATCCCGCGCCCCCGAGCCTCCGGTCTGACGGCCAGGTAGGAGAGCAGCAGCACGCGGCATTCCCGGTCGTGGTCGGCGACCAGGCCGCCCAGCAACTCGCCGTCCGGACCGAGTGCGACCGCTACCAGGGAGCCGGGCTCGCCCGGCGCCGCCAGGCGCGAGGCGAGCGGTTCGATCCCCTCGAGCTCGGAGGCTGTGAACGCGGGCTCCAGCACCTCCCGGTAGAGGCGGGCGAGGAGCTGCGGGTCGAAGTCGCGGTGCAGCTCGCGAACGTCGAGCGCGTCCACGGTCTCAGTCGCTCTTGCTCTTGTAGATGAGCGCGCCCAGGACGACCACCACTGCCACGAGGAAGACGGCCTCGAACGCCTGCACGGTGTTGTCTTGAACCGAGAAATCGGCGTTGATCCAGGAGAAGAGGCCCGCGAGTCCGGTTGCGGCGATCACGGTCAGCCCGATCTGGAGGACCCGGCCGAGCCGTTCTTGGCGCTCCTCCGCCGCCTGGCGGTTCCCCTCGGCGATCCCTCCCGCGATGGCCACCAGCCGTTGCTGTTGCGTCGAGATCACCTCGAGCTGACGATCGAGACCATCCTCGAGCGCGGGCAGCCCGGCCGCGGCCCAGAGGCGATCGAGGAACGTTCGGGTGGTCTGGTTCCAGACCAGTCGCGGCGAGTGCAGGTTTGCGAGCTCGCGTCGAACCTCCGCCCGCAGCTCGTGGAGCTCCGCCTCCTCGCGGTGAATCGCACGCAGATCGAAGTCCGCCTCTCCTACCTCGACGCTGACCGATTGCTTCAGCCCCTCCAGCCTGTCCTCGAGCGCGCGCGAATGCGTGGTGATCTCCTTCTCCCAGGCGGTGAGCAGCGGCGGGATGGAGGCAATGAACTCGATCATCTCCCCGAACTCCGCGCACATCCAATCGGGCGAGGTCGGCATGTAGAGGATCGTCGTGTCGGAGGTGCGCGCGACGAGGTCTCCGGCGCGACCCGCGCCATCGATCAGGTTCTCGATCTCACCGGTGGGCGGGTAGCGAATCCACTCCTCCAGCGAGACGGCGAAGTTGCCGATCGGGTGAAACATGAGGGTGGCGCCGACCCCCTCCCTGAGCTCATCGTCCTCGAGGGGCGTGTTCCCGTCGCCGCCCTGCTTGGACGCCTTGCGGATGTCCAGGACGACGTGGACCCCGCCGCCCGGATCGCCGACGGCCTCGAGGTCGAGGCACTCCGCGATGCCGCCGATCACGTCCTCGACGTAGCCAGCCGCGTTCTCCGAGGTGACGAACCGGTCCCAGCCGCCCTCGGCTCCGGCGGAGCCGAGTTGCTCCTCGCCCATGCTGCCCGTCCCTCGGCGGAGGGCCTGATTCAGGTCGTGGAGGTCGGCTCCCTCCAGCGCGGAGGTGATGCGGAGGTAGTGGTTGCCAAGCCGGCTGAGACGGACCTCGGCCCGGAGCGTGATGGGATCGAGCTCGTATTTCCGCTCGACCAGCCGGTCCTTGGTCTCGACCGAGATTTCCGGAAGCCGGATTGTGACGCCTTCATGGACCTTCTCGGGGGGGTCGGCGTGCTGCCAGATGTCGGCGAGCGGAGTGTCGACGGCCGATGTGGGCCGGATCCCGTTCGCGCCGACCGACCAGTCGGTGGCCTTCCTCGCGTCGGCCAGGACCTTCTCGGTCCCGGCAAGGAGGTCGTCGTCCCGCGTGCCGTCGTGCCTCCGCTTCTGGGCAAGCGCGAACGGATAGACGTAGACGAGCCTGGCCTCGTCGATCTGGATCCAGGGGTCCTTGGCGGACTCGTTGAGCTCGCGCACGCTCGCCAGGTGTGCGCGCAGCTCGCTCTGGTAGACGTCCCCGGCGATCGCCTCCCCGGCCTCGGCCCGCTCGAGCGCCTCGATGGCCGTATCGAGATCGCCCTCCAGCGGGGGGCCCAGGAACCGCTCCACCGCCTGCCCGGTTTCCCTGAGCGCGGTGAAGTAGGTGCCGGTGATCTCGATGTCGGAGCGCAGCAGCTGCCAGGCCCCCGAGCCGCTCGCGGGCGCGCGGCTCAGCAGGGGCTGCGTCCCTTCGACGACCCTCCCGGCGTAATGGCCCAGCTGCACGGGACACGAGCACTGCAGCGAGTTCTCGACCGCCATCGCATTGCGCAGGTGCTGCGCCTGGTCAACCGCGAGGCTCAGCAGCTCCGCGTCGGGTCCAGCGATCTTGCCCTGCAGGCGGTCGGCCGCGCCTCGAAGCGCCTCCAGGACCCGCTCGATCGGCCCGTATTCGGAGCTCTTCTCCCAGCGGTTGAGGCACCGTCCATAGACGTACAGGGCGATCAGCACCGGTCCGTCGCGCCCGGCGTCGGCGGCCTCGTCGAAGGCCTCGTCGAGGATCTCGGCGGCTCGATCGCCGAACAGCTCGTCTCGGTCCAAGGCCTCGACCGCGACCCCATCGAGTCGCGCGACCTCCTCGTGCAGCCGGCTGAAGTCGCGCTTTCGCCACCCCCTGGCTATCTGCTCCCAGGCCGCCTCATCCACGATCGGGCCGCCGGTCTCGATCGTTGACACGATTTCGATCCTAACGGCAGACCCGGTTCACGCCCGCCTACGCGGGTACGTTTCCGCCCATGAACGAGCCCAAGCGGGCCACCTCGGAGCAGGCGGCCCGGCGCGACGAATCCGAGGAGGAGCGGCTCGACCGCAACCTCGACGAGCTGCTCCAGGGTCTGCGCGTGGCGCTTCCCGGAATCCAGGTTCTGTTCGCGTTCCTGCTCGTGGTCCCGTTCCAGCAGGGCTGGGTGAAGGTCACCGACTTCGAGAAGACCGTCTACTACGTCACCCTGCTGCTCACGGCCGCCGCCTGCGTCTGCCTGATCGCCCCGACCGCGCGTCACCGGATGCGCTTCCGAGAGCTGGACAAGGAATGGATCGTGCGCACCTCCAACCGGCTCGCGATCGCCGGGATGGCCTTCATGGGCGCCGCGATCTGTGGCGCCCTGCTGCTGATCAGCAGCGTCGTCTACGACAGCGCTGTGGTCGGGATCGTGCCCGCGGCGGTCGCAGCGCTGATCTTCTGGTTCTGGTTCGGGGCGCCGATCGTGCGCGACGTGCGCTACGACGACGGCCCCCACGACTAGCCCTTCATCCCTTATACGAACCGGCGCACCGCCGCCGGCGAAGTTTGACCGTCATCCGGCTTGTGATCGGGACCGGTTGTTGGATACGGTTGTACGGAACGTCGAGGCGTGAAAGGAGAGCGATGGCGTCAACCGACACCGCGATCAAGACCGCGGCCGGCACCGACCTGCAGGAGGCGGCGACCCGCCACCTGTGGATGCACTTCACGCGGATGGGCGCCTACGACAGCGTCAACCGGGTTCCGATCATCACCCGGGGCGAGGGCTGTTACGTCTACGACGAGCACGGCAAACGCTATCTCGACGGCCTCTCGGCGCTGTTCTGCGTCAATGCCGGCCACGGGCGCACCGAGCTCGGCGAGGCCGCGGCGCGCCAGGTGGAGGAGCTCGACTTCTACATCATCTGGAGCTACGCCCATCCGCGCGCGATCGAGCTCGCCGAGCGGATCGCCTCGCTGACTCCCGGTGACCTGAACCGGGTCTTCTTCACGAACAGCGGCTCGGAGGCGGTCGAGTCGGCGATCAAGCTGGCCCGTGCCTACCACCAGCGGACAGGCAACCCGCGCAAGATCAAGTTCCTGAGCCGCGAGGTCGCCTACCACGGCACCACGCTCGGCGCCCTGCAGGCAACCGGGATCACCGCCCTGCGGACCGATTTCGAGCCGCTCGTTCCGGGCGGGATCAAGGCGCCGAACACGAACAGCTACCACTGGCCCGAGGGCCGCGACCCGCTCTGGGCGGCGGACCAGATCGAGGAGAAGATCCTCTTCGAGGGCCCCGAGACCGTCGCCGCGGTGATCCTCGAGCCGCTGCAGAACGCCGGCGGCTGCATCCCGCCCCAGGACGGCTACTTCCAGCGGGTGCGCGAGATCTGCGACCGCCACGATGTCCTGTTGGTCTCCGACGAGGTGATCTGCGCCTGGGGCCGGCTCGGCCACTGGTTCGGCTGCCAGCGCTACGGCTATCAGCCCGACATCATCACGACCGCGAAGGCGCTGACCTCGGCCTATGCCCCGATGGGGGCGATGATCGCCTCCGATCGCGTCTACGAGCCGTTCGGCCAGGGCACCGAGTCCTTCACCCACGGCTCCACCTTCGCCGGTCACCCGGTTGCGGCGGCGGTGGCGATGGCGAACCTCGACATCTTCGAGCGCGAGGACCTCTGCGGGCACGTGCTCGCAAAGCAGGACGAGTTCCGGGCGATGCTCGACGGGTTGCGCGAGATTCCGATCGTCGGCGACGTCCGCGGCGACGGGTTCTTCTGCGCGATCGAGCTGGTCAAGGACCAGGAGACCAAGGAGGGCTTCAGCCACGAGGAGTCCGAGCACCTGCTGCGCGGCTTCCTCTCCGGCGAGCTCTACCGCCGCGGGCTGATCTGCCGCGCCGACGACCGCGGCGACCCGGTGGTCCAGCTCTCGCCGCCGCTGATCGCCGACTCCGAGCAGTTCGAGGAGATCGAGTCCGTACTGCGCCCGGTCCTCACCGAGGCCGCGGAGCGGATCGAGGGCGGCTTCCGCACGGAAGACATGTAGATGTGCCGCGAATGCTGACTGTCGGCAGCCTGCTCGACGACTGCGGGCTCGAGCTCGCGGCGGGGCAGGCGCGCGCCGAGAACCCCGTGCGCTGGGTCCACATCTCCGAGCACGAGGATCCGACTCCGTGGCTCTCGGGCGGCGAGCTGCTGCTGACCACCGGGATCAACCTCGGGACGCCGGCCAAGCAGCGCGAGTTCGTCGAGCTGCTCGCGGCCAAGGGACTGGCCGGGCTCGGGTTCGGGGTCGGCTTCGACCACAAGCGGATCCCGAAGGCGATCGCCGACGCGGCGGAGGCGAACGAGCTCCCGCTCTTCGAGGTCCCGTACGAGATGCCGTTCATCGCGATCACCGAGCGGGCGGCGGCGCGCCTGGTCAACGAGCAGTTCGGGGTCCTCGAGCGCGGTGTCCACGTCCACGAGCGCCTCGAGCGACTGGTCATCGAGGGTCATGGCCTCGATCAGATCCTCGCCACGACCGGGGCTGCGCTCGGTGGTGTCGCGATCGTCCTCGACGGCGCCGGGCGCGAGTTGGCGCGCGCCGCCGACGGCGACGACTCCTTGGCGGCGGCGCTCGGCGCCGAGCTCGCCGAGCCGGTCGCCGCGCAGGCCGGCGAGTCGGCGCCCGCGCCCTTCGCCCCCGACTCGGGCGAGCTCGCGGGCAGGGCGCTCGCGGTTCCGGTCCCGGGCCGCCGCGGCGGCGTTCCGGTCGCCTGGCTCGCGGTCGCCTCGGCGCGCGACCCGCTTGGCGACTTCGAGCGCCTCTGCGCGCGCCAGGCAGCGATCGTGATCGGGCTCGAGTTGATGCGCGAGCGCGTCGTCCGCGAGACGGAGCGGCGGTTGGCCGGCGACCTGCTCGCCGACGCGCTTGGCGACAGGTTCGATGCCGAGGAGCTGAGCGGTCGCCTGCGGCCGTTCGGGATCGGCTCCGAGGCCACCGTCCTGGTCTTCGACCTCGAGGATCCGCCGGCGGCCGAGGCGACGCTGGAGGCTGCGCTCGCCGAGGCCGGCGTACCGGCGCTGGTCGCGACCAGTTCGGTAGCCGGGCATCCGCTGCTCTGCGCGGTCGTCGACACCCAGGGAGCCGATCCGCTCGGGACGGCGCGCCGCGCCCGCCTCGCGCTGACCGGTGGCCCGGGCCGGAACGGGGTTCGCGCGGCGGTCAGCCGGCCCGCCGGGGTCGGTTCGCTGCGCCGCGCCTTCCACGAGGCGCGCTGCGCCCTCGAGGCGACCTCGCTCGCCGGCGGCGACGCCCCCGAGGTCGCCTCGCACCAGGACCTCGGCGCCTTCACCCTGTTGCTCGCGCTTCAAGACGACGACGCGCTGCGCCTCTACAGCGACGGCCTGCTGGAGCCGATCGAGCGCACCGAGGGCGAGTACGGGGGCGAGCTCCTGCGCTCGCTGGAGGCGTTCATCGAGAACAACGGCAACTGGGAGCGGGCGGCGCGACAGCTCTACTGCCACCGTCATACGCTCCGGTACCGAATCCGCAAGATCGAGGAGCTGACCGGGCGCGATCTGAGCCGGGCAACCGACCGGATCGAGCTCTGGCTGGCTCTGCGAGCAAGGGAGTTGGTCAAGTGATCGTTGGCGTTCCGACGGAGATCAAGGCGGACGAGTACCGCGTCGCGATCACGCCGATCGGCGTCCGCGAGCTGTCCGAGCGGGGCCACGACGTGATCGTCCAGTCCGGCGCCGGCGAGGGCAGCGCGATCTCCGACGCCGCCTACGAGGTCCAGGGCGCGCGGATCGCTCCGGACGCGCCGACGGTGTTCGCCGAAGCGGAGATGGTGCTCGGTGTCAAGGAGCCGCAGCCCGAGGAGGTGTCCCTCCTCAAGGAGGGTCAGACCCTGTTCACGTACCTCCACCTCGCCCCGGCGCCGGAACTGACCCAGGCGCTGTGCGAGAGCCGGGCGACCTGCGTCGCCTACGAGACGGTCGAGGACCCGCAGGGCCGGCTGCCGCTGCTCGCCCCGATGTCGGAGGTCGCCGGGCAAGATCGCCACCCAGGCCGGCGCGTTCATGCTCGAGCGCCCGCTTGGCGGCCGCGGGATCCTGCTCGGCGGCGTCCCGGGCGTGATCCCGGGGAACGTGATGATCATCGGCGGCGGCGCCGTCGGGATGCACGCGGCCTTCGTCGCGATCGGGATGGAGGCGGACGTGTTCGTCTACGACGTCTCGCTCGAGAAGCTGCGCGAGCTCGACGTCGCCTTCGGCGGGCGCGCGTCGACGGTGTTCAGCTCGCGACTCTCGATCGAGGAGCACCTGCCAGAGATGGACCTCGTAATCGGCGCGGTGCTCGTCCATGGCGCGCGCGCCCCGCACGTGATCACGCGCGAGCAGCTCGGCGTGATGAAGGACCGGGCGGTGCTGGTCGACGTCGCGATCGACCAGGGTGGCTGCTTCGAGACCTCGCGCCCGACCACGCACGGCGATCCGACGTACGAGGTCGACGGGATCATCCACTACTGCGTCACCAACATGCCGGGCGCGGTACCGATCACCTCGACCTACGCGCTCACGAACGCGACCCTGCCCTACGTGCTCTCGCTTGCCGACCTCGGCATCGCCGAGGCGGCACGCCGCGACCCGGGGCTGAGGCTGGGGATCAACGTCGCCGGCGGCAAGGTCACTCACCCGGCCGTCGCCGAGGGGGTGGGGATGGAGTACACGCTTCCCGAGCAGGTGCTGGACATCGGCGAGCCCGACGCCGACGTGCCCGGGCTCGCGCGGGGCCGGCGCGACCGCCACGCACGCGATCCCCGACGGGCCCGAGTAACCGCTACTTCACGACGCGGATCAGCTTCTTGTTGACGAACTCGTCGATCCCGTACTTGCCGAGCTCGCGCCCGAAGCCCGATCGCTTGACGCCGCCGAACGGCAGCTCGGCACCGTCGAGGCCGACCCCGTTCACGTAGACCATCCCGGTGTCGAGGGCGTTCGCCACCCGCTGCGCCTGCTCCGGGTCGTCGGAGAAGACGTATGAGCCGAGCCCGAACGGGGTGTCGTTGGCGAGCTCGATCGCCTCCTCCTCGGAGCCGGCGCGGTACACGCTCGCGACCGGGCCGAAGAACTCCTCGTGGTGGGCGTCGTTGTCCGGCGTGATCCCCGCCAGCACGGTGCTCGGGAAGAAGTTGCCGTCCCGCTCACCGCCGGCGGCCACGAGCTCGGCCCCCTGAGCCACCGCCCGGTCCACCTGCTCCTGCAGGGTCTCCGTGGCGGATTCGGACGAGAGCGGCCCCATCGCGGCATCCTCGGACGTCGGGTCGCCGGGCGTGGCCGCGGTCATCTTCGCGCTGAACTTCGCGAGGAAGTCGTCGTAGAGCTCATCGGCGACGATGAACCGCTTCGCGGCGTTGCAGGACTGGCCGGTGTTGTCGAGGCGCCCGGCCACGGCGGCGTCCACCGCTTCGTCGAGGTCCTCGGCGCCGAGGAGGATGAACGGGTCCGAGCCGCCGAGCTCGAGCACGACCTTCTTCAGGTTGCGCCCGGCGATCTCCGCGACGGCCGCCCCCGCCCGCTCGGAGCCGGTGAGCGAGACGCCCCGCACCCGGGGATCGGAGATCACCTTCTCGATCTGCTCGTTCGAGGCAAGGATCGTCTGGTAGGCCCCATCGGGGAAGCCGGCGTCGGTCATCATCCGCTGGATCGCCTCCGCGGACTCCGGGCATTGATGCGCGGGCTTGAGCAGGATCGTGTTGCCGACCACGAGGTTCGGGCCCGCGAAACGGGCGACCTGGTAGTAGGGGAAGTTCCAGGGCATGATTCCCAGGAGGGGGCCGACCGGCGACTTGCGGACCAGCGCCGTGCCCTCGCCCGCGAGCAGCTCGATCGGCTCGTCGGCGAGCAGTTCCTCCGCGCGGTCCGCGTAGAACCCGTAGATGTCGGCGCAGAAGTCGACCTCGCCGAGCGCCTGCTCCACGGGCTTGCCCATCTCGCGAACGATGATCTCGGCCAGCTCCTGGCGGCGCTCGAGATGGAACTCGGCGACCTTCTTGACCAGTGCCGCGCGGTCGGCGACGGAGGTTTGCAGTCCCCAGTTGCGATAGGCCTCCGCGGCCGCGGCGATCGCCGCGTCGAGGTCGTCGTCGGAGATCTCCGGGTACTCCTTGACCGTCTCACGGGTGGCGGGATTGATGACCGCGTACTTGCCCATCCTTGCTCCAGTCGTCGCTTTGGCCGATCGCCGTCAGGCTATCTGCCCGCGCGCCGGGCAGCTACTTGATCTTCCAGCCCGCGGTCGCCGGCGACGCGTCGACGTTGCCGGCGGCATCGGTGGCGCGCACGGCGAACGCGTGGCGGCCGTCGTCGAGCTTCTTGTACTTGGCCGGCGAGACGCACGGGGCGAAGGCCGCGCCGTCGAGCATGCACTCGAAGGTGGCGCCCGCTTCGCCTGAGCTGAACCGCAGCTTCGCCTTGTGCTTGTGGGTCCGCTTCTTCGGAGCCTTGTCGACCGTGGTGTCGGGCGCGATGCCGTCGGTGATCTCCAGGGTTCCGAACGCCTCGGGAGCCTCGTAGGTGGGGTGGTTCAGCGACGCGGCGACCGCGTACCGGCCGGGGACCGAGGGCGGGTCCGGCGAACCGTCGTAGGTGACCGAGACGCCGTCGAGTCCGGGCGGGTCGGTGGTCACGGTGACGGCTCGTGGGGTGCCGTCGGAGCGCTGGGCGAGCGTCGCCGGCACGATCGTCAGCGACGCCTTGCCCGTCGAGACGGAGATTGGTTGGGCGGCGCTGGCCGTCTCGCCGCTGATGTTCGAGCTCACAGTTGCGGTCGAGGCGAAGTCGCCGATCGCCGGGGCCGAGAGCTCGTAGGTGAACGTGCGGCTCTCGCCGGGCCCGGCCGGCCCGGTCTGGACGACGTAGTTCGAGCGGTCAGCCGGCTGTGATGCGAGGTCGACGCCGCTCGTCCCGTTGTTGTTCTCGGCCCCCCAGTTGGAGCCGCCGCTCGCATTGCCGGGCGCATTGGCGGGCGTGCTGGTCCCGTAGGCGAACCAGATCTGCTCGCTCTGCGGCCCGACGCCGGCCGCACCGCCCTCCTCACGGATCCAGACCTCGAAGCTGTGGCGGTTGGGGTCGCTGGCCGTGAAGTTCTTCATGTTGGCCCAGTCGGTGACGATCCAGGTGATGTTCGACCCGGTGATGGTGACCTGCGCGGTCCGGACCGCTCCGGTCGCGTCGGGGATCAGGTCGGTCCAAAACGGCGCAAGGACGTTGTTCGGCCGCGCGGGATCCGGAAGCTGCTGCGGCACCGTCCTGACGTCCCCCTCGGCGGCGCTGCCGCCGCCGGGGATGACATAGCCGTTCGAGACGACGCCGAGGCTGGTATAGGCGATGCCGCCGTAATAGAACCGGGGAAGGCTGACGTTGACGATGCTGTCGTCCGTGACCCCTGCGAGCGGGGCGACACCGAATGGGGCGAGCGCCGTGTAGCCCCTCGGCACGGAACCCGGGGCGACTGAGGTGACGTTGAACCCGGTGCCGGCCAGCGGCCCGCTCCAGCTGACGCCGGTGTCGGTCGCGGTCGCCGGAGGCGATGCGTTCGAGAACCGCAGGCCCTCTCCCGCGACCGACAGGTTGACGGTGGCGGCATCTACGGCCCCGTTGTTGTGGAACGTCGCCGTGCAGGACGTGGTGTTGACCAGGGTGATCCCGGCCGGCGAGCAGGAGTTGGTGACCGTGACCGGTGAGGCGGCGTCCGCGGCGGCCGGCCCAAGGGCCAGGCTTGCGACAGCGGCCACCGCGGCGAAGGCGATGTGCCGAGTCCATTCCGCTGCCGATCCCGCAGGTGTCCGCATCCTGCCTCCGTGTCGATCTGCCGTTCCCCACCGTATTTCAAGATCGACCGCCTGGCAACTCCGGATACCCTCGCGGGCATGATCGAGGTGGAGCAACGCGCGCGTAATTGGCGGCGCGTCGGCATGGAGGCGGTGTGCGAGGAGATCGAGCCCTGGGAACACGGCACGATCTATCGGGCGACTCACTACCCGAGCTACTACGACTACAACGTCGTCTGGGTCGAGGGCGATCCCGACTTGACCGCCGGCGAGCTGGTCGCCGCCGCCGACGCGGCGCTCGGCGAGCTCAAGCACCGGCGGCTCGACTTCGCGAGCGCTGAGGCGGCGGATCGCGTTCGCGTGGACCTCGCGGCCATGCAATGGGAGGCGACGCGCCTGCTGTGGATGCTTCACACCGAGCCGCTGCCGGCGGGACCCGGAATCGAGGTCGAGGAGGTCGACTACGACGCGGTTCTGCCGCTGCGCCATGCCTGGCACGGCGAGGACTTCCCCGACCTCGACACCCGCGATTATCTCGAGAACGCGCGTGAGGTCGCGATGACCCGCGACGTCCAGGTGATCGCCGCCATCGAGGCGGGCGAGCCGGTCGGATTCGCACAACTCGAGCGGATCGGGAGCGGGGCGGAGGTGACCCAGGTCTATGTCAGCCCCGAGCATCGCGGCGGTGGGCGCGGCACCGCGATCACCCGCGCGGCGATCGAGGCGGCCGGGGATGTCGACGACCTCTGGATCGCGGCCGACGACGAGGGGCGGCCGAAGGAGCTTTACGCCCGGCTCGGCTTCCGGCCGGCATGGACGTCGATGGAGTTCCTGCGCGTTCGCGGCGTTGCGGGCTACGAGGGCTAGGGGATCGAAGCCCCGAGAAGCAGACCCAGCTGGCGCGATTGCGCGACCAGCGTGCCGTCGGGCGTCCACAGCTCGCCGTCCTCCTCGAAGAACCCATCGCGGACCAGGTCGGAGGTGAAGCGGCCAAGCAGCAGGGTGTCGGGCAGCGGCAGGGGGGTGCGGAAGTGCACGGTGAGGTCGATGGTGGGTGCCGGCGCGAGCTCGGTCAGGCGCGGCCACGGGGCCGGAAACCAGGCGTCGGCGAGCATCGCGATCGCCGGCGCGTCGAGCTCGCGGCGCTCGCGCAGGCCGAGCCATCCGCCGACCTCGCCGCGCTCGGCGCCGGTGAACGGCGCGGCGCCGAAGCGGTGCTGCATCGAGAGGCGCTGCGTGAACGGCGGCGGGTCCTTGCGCGGGAAGTTGCCGCCCGGCAGGTCGCGGTCGGCGTCCGGAGGAGGGCGGCCGTCCGAACTCGGGGCATCGACTAGTGGCATCGGTGGCCCGTTCAGCAGCGGGCTCTCCCAGTCGACCGAGTAGGCGGCGAGCCCGATCGCGATCACCATGCCCGCCTGGCTCAGCCGTCCGCTCAGGGTCGTCAGCGAACGGCCCTGGCGCTCGACCGTGGCCTCGACCTCGACCGGCCCCGCCTCCGGCGACCGGAGGAAGTGCACGGTGACCGATCGGGCGGTACGTTCGTCATCCGCCACGACCAGCTCGAAGCCACGCATCAAAATCGCCATCACGTAGCCGCCCAGCGGCCCGCGTGGCGTGTCCCAGCCGGGGGCGATCGCGCCCTCCCAGGCGCCGTCGCCCGCGGCGCGAAGCGCGATGTCGTCGTCGAATCCGCCTGCGGCCATGGGGCGGGTGACGATATCCGTCCAGCCTGGGCAGGCATGGTTCGAGTGAGCGTCGAAACCGCCGATTACGGGTACCAGAACCCCGAGGCGCCGCGGGAGCCGGCGCGAATCCCCAGATCAGCAAGGAGGCGGCCAATGACCCACACGGATTCTTCGACCGGACTCGACTTCTGGTCCAGCCTCGCTGATCGCCCAGGCGGAGGCTCGATCGTCACGGTGATCGGCGAGCTCGATGTCTCGACCGCGCCGCGCCTGAAGCGCACCTTCGAGGAGGCCCTGGAGGCCGAAGGCGACGTGGAGCTCGACCTCCGCGGCTGCGGCTTCGTCGATTCGTCCGGGATCGCCACCCTGGTCTGGGCGGCGGTGCGGATGAAGGACCGCGACCGGCGCCTGGTCCTGCTCGGCGCTCGCGACCGGGTCAAGCGGATTCTCGACCTCGCCGGGATCTCCGGCCACGCGGCGGTCGAGGTCAAGGACCCGCCCTCGGCCGACTGAGGCCCGCAGCGGGCGAGTAGCTCAGTACTTCTCCGCAAGACGTCCGCGGGCGGGCACGGTTACCGAAGCCGGGCGCGGCGACGGATAATCAACGCTGAGGGGGTGTCGGCGCCACGCAGGTTGGTGCCGGTTCGGCCAGGCGACAAGGAGGTGCGACGGCATCGGGGCAACATGCGGCAAAACGCGGCTCGGCCGCAGCGCGCCCTCAGGCGTGATCGTCGGGTGGCTCGGGAACGGCGAGCGCGTGTGCGCGCCAGGTCTCGAGCTCGTTGATCAGCTCGAGCCAGCCCTGGAAGGAGCGCCGCTCGCCCTGTTTGCTGATCTCCCCGCTGATCGTCCCGTCGGCCGGGTCGACGGCGAGTGCGATCGTGGCCCGTGTGGCATCCGTGCCCATCGGATCGACCCTAACCCGCCGGCCCGCAGGCTCACACTAGGTGGCCCGCCCAGTCTTTTGCGGGACGGCCGATGATCAGCCAGGTCGGCGCGACGGGACCTCTCCTCGAGCGCGAGGCCGAGCTGGACGCCCTGGATGCGATCCTCGCCGGCGCGGCCGACGGCGACGGCGGCACCGCGTTGATCTCCGGTCTCGCCGGAGTCGGGAAGTCGAGCCTGCTTGCGGCCGCCGCGGACCGAGCCCGGGGCGCCGGCCTTCGGGTGCTCGCCTGTCGCTGTCAGCCGCTCGAGCGGGAGTTTTCGTTCGGGACCGTGATCGAGCTCTTCGGGCCCGCCTGGGCGGAGATGGCACACGAAGACGGGGCGGCTCAGCTGACGTCGCGCCTGTTCGAGCAGCGGGGGCCCGACGGCGCCGGGCCTACTCCCATCTTCACCCTCCTGCACGGCCTCTACTGGCTGACGGCCGACCTCGCCGCATCCACCCCTCTGCTGCTGGTGATCGATGACATCCATTGGGCCGACGCACCCTCATTGCGCTTCCTGAACTATCTCGCGGCCCGGCTCGAGGGGATTCCCGCCGTCGCCATGGCGGCCGTGCGCACGGGGGAAGCTGCGGGCGAGAGCTCGGATCTGATCGCGGAACTCGCGGGGATCCCCAGCACGGAAAACCTGTTGCTCGGACCGCTCAGCCCGAGCGGGGCGGAACGGGTGGTCAGGGACACATATCCGACCGCGACGAGCGAGTTCTGCGCCGCCTGCGGCGATGTCTCGGGCGGAAATCCTTTCCTGCTCGGGGAGCTGCTGGAGGATCTGCGCGCGGAGGGGGTTGTACCCGACGCTTCTGCGGCGCGGACGGTGGCAACGCTGGCTCCAGATGGGATCCGGCGGGCGACGCTGATCCGCCTCGGTCGCCTCGGAAGTGAGGTCGTGGAGGTCGCGAAGTGCATCGCGCTCTTGCAGGACGACGCCGAGTTGCGGCATGTTGCCGCGCTCGCCGGCGTCGAGGCCGAGGTTGCCGTCGATGCGGCGGAGACCTTGACAGCCGCCGGGATCCTCGGCCCGTCCGACGAGCTGGAGTTCGCGCATCCGCTGCTCGCGTCGGCTGTGCGTGCCGAGATCCCGCCTCGGATCCGGGAGCAGCTGCACCGCCGCGCCGCCCGCGCGCTCGCTGACGAGGGTGCACCGTCCGAGCGAATCGCGGCGCACCTCCTCGCGGCTTCGAAGGAATCCGAGCCATGGGCCGTAGACCTCCTGCGCCAGGCGGCGAACGACGCCGTCTCGAGGGGATCGCCGGAGGCGGCAGTGCGGTATCTGCACCGCGCGCTGGCCGAGCCCGCCGGCGAGATCGCATACGACCTCGAGCTGGACCTCGGGCGAGTGCTTACGCTCGCGGGATCGGCCGAGGCGGTGCCGGCGTTGAGGCGGGCCGCAGACCTCGCGGCCGCGCCGATCGAACGGGCGCGGGCCTGGCACGGTCTGGCCAGAGCTCTGTACCTGGAGGGGCAGCTCGACGACGCAGCCGAAGCCTTCCGAACGGCCGCCGGACATGCCTCGGGCCACGACCGCGAGCTCGAGCTCCAGTGCGAGGCCGACTTCATCTCGGTCGGGCTGCTCTCCGAGTCGCACATCCCCGGTGTTCTCGGGCGCATGCCAGAGGCGGTTTCGAGGGTCGGAGACTCCCCGCTGAGCGCGGCGGAACGGGCGATCCTGGGTTCCGCCGGCCTCGTCATGATCACCATGGGCCAACCGCACCACCAGGCGATCGCCCTCGCCGAGCGTGCCCTCGACCATGGCAGGCTGATCGCGGAGGAGGGCGCCGACGGCACAACCGTCTATTCGGTGACGGGGGTCCTCAGCGTCTGCGGGGCGCTTGGCGAGACGATCCGCGTTTGCGATGAGACGATCGAGCGTGCGCGCCGGGACGGATCGATCATGGGGTTCGCAACTGCGAGCTACTGCCGGGCGCATCCGCTCCTGTGGTCCGGAAGGCCGACGGAGGCCGCGGCCGACACGCGCACGGCGATTGACTCCGGCTGGGAGCAGTACCTGCCGGTCGCCTACGCGTTCCTGATCGATGCGCTACTGGTCCTGGACCAGGTCACAGACGCCCGTCTCGCTGCGGACGAGCTCGACACGGAACGGTGGGGCACAGAGCCGATTTTCGCCCCCTATCTGCAGGCGCGCGCCCGGCTCCTTCTCGCGGAGGGCAAGCCGACGGCCGCCCTGTCCGACGCGCAGCGCGTTCCCGAGCTGTTCCCGCTTCCCAATCCGGGCTGCCATTGCGAGTGGCGATCTCTGTCTGCGCACATCCTGACGGCACTCGGGGAGCGTGAGCGGGCGATCGCGCTGGCGGCCGAGGAGCTCGAGCTCGTGGTGCCGTTCGGCGCTCCGCGCTCGCTCGCCGTGGCTTGGCGCGCGCTGGGCGTGGCGAAGGGCGATGACGACGGCATCGAGGACCTGCGCGAGGCCGTTGCCCTGGTCGAGGGCACCGACCTTCGCCTCGAGTGCGCCTCCGACCTGATCGAGCTCGGCGCGCTCCTGCGGCGCCGCAACCAGCGCACTGAGGCACGGGAGATCCTGCGCCGGGGTATCGATCTCGCCCAGCGGTGTGGCCTGGTTGCGCTTGAGCGCCGGGCGGGTGAGGAGTTGAAGCTCGCCGGTGGCAAGCCGCGCAGCCGTTACGTCTCGGGAGTCGAGTCGCTCACGCCAGGCGAGCTGCGCGTCGCCCGGATGGCGGCCGAGGGGATGACGAACCGTGAGATCGCCCAGGCCCTGTTCGTGACCGCGAAGGCGGTCCAGTGGCACCTGGGCAACACCTATCGCAAGCTCGAGATCGGCGGGCGGGGCGAGTTGGCCGCGGCGCTCGGCCAGGCCTCCGAAAGCGCCTAGCGAAAAACTGGGAGGGGGTCCTAGTGCGCCACGTCGTCCGGCGGGGCAGAGTTGGCGCAACTGACGGGGAGCCGCCCCGTCGCGCACGGAGGGAGCATGGATGTTCGCCGCACGGTGTCAAACGGTGTCCGCTCGTAGTTTCGGTCTCGCTCTGCTCGCCATGTGCGCGACGGTCTTCGCCTGCGGCGGGGTGCCCACCAACGCGCATGGTGCTGCCGCGGACCTCGACCCCAGCTTCAGCACCGACGGCAAGGACGTCCAGGACCTGGGCAGCTCGCCGGACACCCTTTACGTCACCGACGCGGTCACCGATTCGTCGAACCGGGTCGTGCTCGTCGGGACGAACACCGATACGGGAAAGGCGATGGCGGTCCGCTACACGTCGGCCGGCGTCCTCGACGCCACCTTCGACGGTGACGGGATTTTCGTCGCCACCCCGTTGAACATCGACAGCGTCGACAGCGTGGCGATCGACAGCGCCGGCAAGATCGTGATCGGCGGCTCCATGAGCAACGATCTCTTCGTCGGGCGCCTGACGGATGGGGGGACCGTGGACGGCAGCTTTGCGGGCACCGGTTTCACGACGGTCGATTTCGGTCCCGGCAATTTCGAGGACGGTGGGTCGGTGGCGGTCGGCGCCGGGGACAGCATCATCGTCGGCGGATCGACCTCGCCCGGCGCATCCTCCGACTGGGCTGTCGCCAAGCTGACCTCCGCGGGCGTGCTCGACAACAGCTTCGACGGCGACGGCAAGCAGACCGTCGACATGAGCGCCCCGGGGAACGAGAGCGTGACCGGGGTCGCGATCGACGGTTCGTCGAACATCGTCCTCGGTGGCAGCGTCGGCACGGCCTTCGGCGACGCCGACTTCGCCGTTGCACGGCTGACCTCCGCCGGGATCCTCGACAGCGGTTTCAGCACCGACGGCAAGGACACCCTCGACATCGGCCCGACCGCGCATAGCCAGGACTTCGCTCAGGACATTGCGATCGACGGTACGCGTGTGGTTCTTGGCGGCTCGACCGGCGGCGCGATGGCGGCGGTCCGCTACACGTCCGGCGGAACACTGGACACCGGCTTCGATACCGACGGCAAGGCCACGGCGACTCCCGGCACATTCAGCGAGGGCAACGGCGTCGTCGTCGACGGCGGTAGCAGAGTGACCGTCGCTGGATCCGCGTTCGGCGGGGGCGGTAACGACTTCGGAGCGGTCCGGTTCACCTCCGGCGGCTCGCTCGACACGGACTTCGACGGCGACGGCAAGCTGACGGCGGACCTCGGCGGCAACACGGCCGATGCGGGAACCGCCGTCGCGCTCGATACCACCGCGCGACTCGTGATCGCGGGGACGAGTGGGGTCGGCTCCGCGACCGACTATGCCGCTGCGCGCTTCAGTTCGACCGGGGCGCTCGACACCGCGAACTTCCATGCGCCGGACGGCTATGTGAAGACCGGGGTCACCGGTGACAGCGCCGACGATGGCACCGCGGTCGCGGTCGACGCGAACGGGCGCACCGTGGTCGCGGGGACGACCGATCTCGCCGGCACCGACACGGACATCTTCGTGCTCCGCTACACGGCGGGTGGCGTCCTGGACAACAGTTTCGGCACGAACGGTGTCGTCACCACGGACGTGCAGTCCGGGGCCCCCGACTCGGCCAGCGACGTGGTGATCGACGGCAACGGGCGGATCGTCGTGGCCGGTGACACGGCCGGCCAGTTCGCGGTGCTCCGCTACACGTCCGGCGGCGTCCTCGACACCAGCTTCGACGGCGACGGCAAGGTCGTGACGTCAGTCGGCTTCGGTGGGAGCGCCGAGGCGGTGGCGATCGATGGGTCGAACCGGATCGTGGTCGGCGGGACGGTCGCCACGGCGGGCGGAACGGACTTCGGCGTTGCGCGGTACCTGCCCGGCGGCGCCCTCGACACGGCGTTCGACACCGACGGCAAGGCGACGGTCGACATCGCCAGCAGCTCCGATGTGGCCGCCGACCTGGCGATTGACGGGACGGGCAGGATCGTGCTCGCCGGCACGAGCACCGGCGGCGGCAATCCGGTGTTCGCGGTCGCGCGGCTCACCTCGGCCGGCGCCCTGGATAGCGGGTTCGACACGGACGGGAAGCAGACGAAGAGCGTCGGCGGCGACAACGACGGAGCGACGTCGGTCGCGATCGATTCGACCAACGGCTTGGTCGTCGCAGGCGAGTCCTTCAGCTTCGCCGGCCCCACGTCGTGCGACTTTGCGCTCGTGCGGTTCACGGCCGCGGGCGCGGTCGACAACGGATTCGACACGGACGGACTCGTGACTACCGACATCGACGGGCAGAACGCGTGTGATCAGGCCCAGGCTGTCGCCTTCGACCAGAACGGCAAGATCGTCGCCGGGGGGAACACGTTCGCGAATGGCGACGAGGACTTCGCCCTCGCCCGCTACAACGCTGCCACCGGGGCCGTGGATACGAGCTTCGGCGGCGGCAACGGGGTGGTGACCACCAACTTCGCCCCCGGAACGGATGACGGGGCGTCCGGCCTGGCGGTCGCCCAGACCGGCCAGCTCGTCTTGGCCGGTTTCTCCGAAACGAGCGGCGCCGGCTTCGTGCAGGACATCGCCGTCGCCCGCTACGACGGCGATCCGGTCACTGGCCGGATCCTGAACGTCGGCAAGACGGGTGCCGGAAGCGGCGCGGTGACCAGCGCGCCGGCGGGGATCAACTGCGGCGGTGACTGCTCCGAGCCCTACACCAACGGAACGTCGGTGACGCTCACCGCGACCCCGGACAGCGGCTCGGCGTTCGCGAGCTGGACCGGCTGCGACAACCCGAGCGGGAGCACCTGCACGATGGACATGAGCGGCAGCGACAAGTCGGTGACGGCGAGCTTCACCGCGGCTCAGCGGACGCTCACCGTGAACAAGGCGGGCGGCGGCAGCGGCTCGGTGGCGAGCTCGCCTGCCGGCATCACCTGCGGCGGTGACTGCTCGGAGGCGTACGCCAACGGGACGCCGGTGACACTGACGGCGACCGCCGAGGGCGGCTCGACCTTCGGCGGCTGGATGGGGTGCGACAGCACGGCCGGCAATCAGTGCACGGTGAACATGAACGCCGACAAGTCGGTGACGGCGACGTTCACCACGACCGGGCCGATTCAGCGGACCCTGAACGTGAGCAAGGCGGGCAACGGAGCCGGGAACATCGGCGGGTTCCTGATCAACTGCGGGACGACCTGCTCCGCGAACTACGACGATGGCATGCAGGTGTTGCTGACCGCCGTCGTCACCAGCGGCTCAACGTTCACGGGCTGGACCGGCTGCGACAACCCGAGCGGCGACCAGTGCACGATGACCATGAACGCCAACAAGTCGGTGACCGCGACGTTCACCCAAGACGCCGGTCCCGCGCAGCGGACGCTGAGCGTCTCCAAGGGCGGCACCGGGACGGGAACGGTCACCGCCCCGGGGATCAACTGCGGGAGCGATTGCTCGGAGGCCTACCCGAACGGCACGCCGGTGCTGCTCTTCGCTTCGCCGGACACGGGCTCGACCTTCACCGGCTGGAGCGGCTGCGACAGCACGAGCGGCAGTCAGTGCACGGTGAGCCTGGGCGCCGACAAGAGCGTCACCGCGACCTTCACCGCCGACAGCTCGGGCGGCGGCGGCGACGGAGGCGGGACCGGCGGCGGTGGGGGAGGCGGCGGTACTACCACCGTTCAGTGCATCGTCCCCAACCTCAAGGGCATGAAGCTGCCCGCGGCGACGACCGCCCTGACCACCGCCCACTGCGCGCTCGGCACCGTGAAGAAGAAGGCGAGCAAGGGCAAGCCGGGCAAGGTGATCAAGCAGGACCCCGCGGCCGGAACGACGCTCCCCTCCGGCTCGAAGGTCAACGTCACCCTGAGCAAGAAGAAGAAGAAGCGGAAGTAGCTCGACGAGGCGGCCGGGTTTCCGGCTACGGGACCGCGGTCGCCTCGGCGGCGATCGAGTCGGCCTTCGCGCCCCGGCCGGCCGCCGCGCCGCCCTCGTCGCGCGTCAGCCGGTGGGCGAAGTAGACGGGGATGATCGAGAGCAGGATCACGAACACTGCGACCACGTTGACGATCGGCACCTGATTCGGCCGGGCGAAGTTGTTGAAGATCCAGATCGGCAGCGTCTCGTCCCCGGCGCCGATCGTGAACGTGGTGACGATGATCTCGTCGAACGAGAGCGCGAAGGCGAGCAGCGCGCCGGCGACCAGGGCGCCGCGCATGTTCGGCAGCGTGACCAGGCGGAAGGTCTGCCACGGGGTCGCGCCCAGATCCGCAGAGGCCTCCTCGAACGACGAGGACATCCGGCGGAGCCTGGCGATCACGTTGTTGTAGACGACGACGATGCAGAAGGTGGCGTGCGCGACGACGATCGTCAACAGGCCCAGATCGATCCCGAGCACCTGAGTGAAGGTCGAGTTGAGCGCGATCGCGGTGACGATGCCGGGCAGCGCGATCGGGAGGATGACCAGGAACGAGATCGTCTCGCGGCCGAAGAAGCGGTGGCGGGCGACGGCAAGCGAGGCGAGGGTGCCGAGGACGAGCGCGAGCAGGGTCGCGAGCAGGCCCACCTTCACCGAGTACCAGAGCGCGTCCCGGGCCCCGGTGTTCTCGAGCGCCTTGTCGAACCACTCGAGGGTGAAGCCGGGGGGCGGCCACGCGAACGTGCGCGCCTCGCTGAACGCGTAGATCACGACGAGGACCAGGGGTATGTAGATGAACGCGAACGTGAACCCGGTCGCGAGCCGCAGGAGCAGTTGTGAGCCTCCCGACAATCGCATGGCTACAGGTGCTCGAACGCTCCCAGGCGGCGGGCGACTAGGAGGTAGACGATCATGATCACGATCGGGACCATCGTGAACGCGGCGGCGAACGGCAGGTCGACGTTGAAGTTGTCGCGGACGATGGTGCCGATGAACTGCTCCCCGGAGCCGACCAGCCCGGGGGTGATGAAGTCGCCGAGTGTCAGCGAGAAGGTGAAGATCGAGCCGGCGACCACGGCGGGGAATGCCAGCGGCAGAATCACCCGCCGGAACGTGGTCCCGGGCTTCGCGCCCATGTCCTCGGACGCGCTCAGCAGGGTGTCGGGGATCCGCTCGAGGCCGACGTAGATCGGGATGATCATGAACGGGAGCCAGATGTAGCTCATCACCAGCCAGACCGCGACGAGCCCGTAGCCCGGCCCCTCGACCCCGATCGGGTCGAGCAACCAGTTGAGGACCCCCTCCTGGCTCAGGATCCCGCGCCAGGCGAACGCCTTCACCAGGTATCCGGACCAGAGCGGGATCAGCACCGCGACGACCAGGAACGCCTGCATCCGCGAGCTCGCGACCTTCGCCATGTAGAAGGCGATCGGGAAGGCGAGCGCGATGTCGGTAACGGTCACCGCCGCTGCGATCAGGATCGTGCGAACGGTGACGTCGCGGTAGACGTCGCTGGAGACGACGTCCTCGTAGTTGGAGAGGGTGAACGTCTTCTCGATCTCGCCGCTCAGCTCGCCCAGCGACCAGAAGCTCGTGATCAGGAGGACGGCGAGGGACCCGAGGTACCCGACGACGAGCCAGCCGACCGGCCCGGCCAGCAGCGCCCCTGCCTGCGCGTTGGGGCGACCGTGAAAGAGGCCGGCGAGCCTGCGGCCCGCCGACCTCTTCCCAGAATCGGGCGTGGCTACACCCGTTTCCACGGTTGGATCAGCCCTTCACCTCGTTCCACCCCTGGACCCACTCGTCGTAGGTCTTGCAGACCTCGCCGCGGTCGTCCCCGCAATCGGAGACGGGGGTCTTCCAGTACTCGATCTCGTCGAAGAACGCCTCGTCCGTGGCGTGGAAGATCTCGCAGTGATCGTCCGTGCCTCCGTAGATCGCGGGGAGGTCCCCGGTGAGGTCGCACGACTTCTCGTTCGCGGGCGCCTCGCCGAACCACACCGCGACCTGAGCGTTCACCTCAGGATCGAGGATGTGGTTCATCCACAGGTACATGCAATTGGGATGCTCGGCCTCCGAGCTCATCATCCACGTGTCCGACCAACCCGTGGCCCCCTCATCGGGGAGGACGACCTCGACCGGCTCCTTCTCCGCCTGGAGCAGGTTCGCCTGGTACTGCCAGGTGGTCCCGACGGTGGTGTCGCCGTTCTCCACGGCGGAGATCTGCTTGAACGCGTCGGACCAGTACTCGCCGACGTGCTCGCTCTGCTGCTTCAGCAGGTCGATCGCCGCGTCGAACTGCTCCTGGTCCAGCTCGTACGGATCGGTGATCCCGAGCTCCGGATTGTGCTCGCGCAGGTAGAGCGCCGCGTCGGCGATGTAGATCGGGTTGTCATATGCGGTCACGTTGCCGCTGTACTCGCTCGCGTTGTCGAAGACGACGTCCCATGACGTCGGCGCCGGCTTGACCACATCGGTGTTGTAGAGCAGCAGGTTCGAGCCGCGCCCGTGCGGGACCCCGTACTCCTGGCCGTCGTACGTGTTGTGCGGCTGGTTCTTCAGCGCGTCGATCACGTCCGCGTAGTTGGGGACCAGGTCGACGTTGACGGGAGCGACGTCGCCGCCCTCGACCAGCCGGCCGGCTGCGTCACCCGACGCGGAAACGCCGTCGTACTGCCCGGTGCGCATCAGCTGCACCATCTCGTCGGACGTGGCACCGGGCTTGAAGTTGACCTGGCAGCCGGTCTCCTTCTCGAAATCGGTCACCCAGTCGACGTCCGGCTCGGTCGAGCCGTCCTCGACGTACCCGACCCAGCCGACCAGGTTGAGCTCGCCCTCGCCCTCGCCGACCTCCGTCAGGGCTTCGCTCTCCGAGCCTGCAGTCGTCGAGTCATCGTCGTCGCCGCACCCGGCGGCGAACGCGAGCATGAACACGAGCAACCCCGTGATCACCAGCCAAGGGACCTTGGCCGGGCTTCGTCCCTTACTACGCATCACTGTCTCCTCTCGTTACCGCGGCCTGGACCGCGACCGTGTGTTCCGGTCGCCATCCGACGACCACCTCCCGCCCGACCTGTGCGAGCGCCTCCGCGGAGGACGTCTCGAGGTTCTGGCGGACGACTTGAAGTTCTCCCCCGGCGTCGAGCGTGACCAGGTAGCGGGTGATCATCCCCGCGTAGGCGACGTCGCGGACCCGGCCCGTCTCGGTCTGCATTCCGTCGGCGGCCTCGCCGCGATCGAGCAGGCGCACCTTCTCCGGGCGCACCGTGAAGGTGCGCCCGTCGCGCTCGAGCACGTTGGAGACGCCGACGAAGCCGGAGACGAAGGGGTTGGCGGGCTTCTCGTAGACGTCGGCCGGGGTTCCGACCTGCTCGATCCGGCCCTCGTTGAAGACGGCGACCCGGTCGGACATCGTCAGCGCCTCCTCCTGGTCATGGGTGACGTAGACGAAGGTGATTCCGACCTCGCCCTGGATCTGCTTGAGCTCGACCTGCATCTGCTCGCGCAGCTTCAGGTCGAGGGCACCGAGCGGCTCGTCGAGCAGCAGCACGCGGGGCCGGTTGACGATCGATCGCGCCAGGGCGACCCGCTGGCGCTGGCCGCCGGAGAGCTCCGCCGGCTTGCGGTCCGCGTAGCCGGTCAGGCGCACCATTTCCAGCGCCTCGTCGCGGCGTGTGGCGCGCTCGCCCTTCGCGACCTTGCGCACGCGCATCCCGTACTCGACGTTCTCGCCCACAGTCATATGCGGAAACAGCGCGTAGTCCTGGAACACCGTGTTGACCTCGCGGTCATACGGCGCCAACCCTCCGACGTCCTCGCCGCCGAGTTCGACCGTCCCCGAGTCGGGGATCTCGAAGCCGGCGATCATCCGCAGCGTCGTGGTCTTGCCCGACCCCGATGGCCCGAGCATCGTGAAGAACTCGCCGCGGCCGATCTCCAGATCGACTCCGGCCACGGCGACGACGTCGCCGTATGTCTTGCGAACGCCGCGCAGGCGGATGTCGGGGACCGCCTCGGTGGCGGTCGCCCCCTCGGCCTGCGGTGCCGCCGCGGGCGAGCTCATCTGCTCCATTGCGTACAAACGCGAACCGGCTTCAACCGTGCTGACGCTATCCGAACCGTCGAAGCCGTGCCACTTTCGGCACGGACAAAGATCGGCGGGTCCGTAGGCCGGTTAGGCACGTTGTCAACCCAGGAGGCGAACGAGCGCGGTGACCAGTGCCGCCAGCACGACCACGGGCAGCAGCTTGCCGCCCGCGCGCAGGGCGATCGCCGCGGCGCCGACTCCGGCGATCCGAGCGTCGATCTCGAGCGAGCCGCCCTCGGGTGCTCCGAGGGTCTGAATCACCACCAACGCGGCGAGCAACGCCGGGGCGACGAGCGCGATCACGCCCATCGCCGGCGCCGGGAGCTCGCGGCCGCCGAGCAGCAGCGGCCCGGACGCGCGGATCGCGGCCGTGGCCACGGTCAGCACGGCGATCGTGATCCAGATCTCGGTCACTTCGCAGATCCCTCCGGCGCCGGCGGCCGCCTCAGCCCGAGCAGCGCCGTCGCCGAGGCGGCGATCACCGGCACCCCGGCCGGCGTGAACGGGATCAGCACCAGCGCGATCAGCGCCCCTAGTCCAGCGACCACGCTCGGGAGGCCCGGGCGCAGCTCGCCCTCGACCAGCAGGCAGAGGAAGAAGGCGGGGAAGAGGGCGTCGAGCCCGAGCGCCGCCGGATCCCCGATCAGGTCGCCGGCGAAGACGCCGATCGCGGTGCCGCCCACCCAGCAGGGATACGACGGGAGGGTCGCACCGACCATGAACACCGGGTCGAAGCGGCCGCCGCCACGGCTCGCGGCGGCCCAGGAGAAGTCGATCAACGCCTGGCCGACCGCGGCGCGCCGCAGCCAACCGCCGCGAAGGGAGGGGGCCAGGGCGATGCCCATCGGCACGTAGCGGAGGTTGAGCAGGATCCCGGCGGTGATCGCCGCGCCTGCTCCGCCCCCCGCCGCCAGCACGGCGGTGGCGGCGAACTGCGCCGAGCCGGCGAACAGCAGAGCCGACATCACGATCGGCGCCACGTTGCCCATCAGCGGCTGGGCGAGGACTCCAAACGAGATCGCCAGCAGCAGGCCCGCGGCGGCGTATGGGATGCCGACGCGGACGCCGCGCCGGAAGCTGGGGGAGCGCTCAAACACGAAGGCCCGCCATTGTGGCGGGCCTTCGAGAGGGTTCCTATTAGTTCTTCTGGGTCGAGCTACAAGCCGGCCGGATGGCGGGGGGTATACCCGCGTGAGGAGCGCATCTCGGTGCTCCAGCCGGGGCCGTCACCGTCGGTCATCGAGGTGTCGAGCCGCAGGCCGGCGATCACCGCGTAGATGTGGCCCGAGTTGGAGTAGGTGGTGATCCACCTGCCCTTGCCCGGCGCACCCCAGCGGTTGAACGATCCGGAGGGCATCGAGGCCTTGAGCAGCCCGGCGCCGGTGAGCGCGTAGCTGACCGAGCCCGAGCAGTCGTAGCAGCGGTCGACCCGGCGGGCGTGGCCGCCGCCGAGGCAGTAGGGCTTGCCCTTGACGATCTCGTTGGCGGCGTTGATCGCGCGCTGGACCTTCCGCGGCGCCGAGGCCGGCGGGATCGCAAACCCGTTCTTGATCTTCGCCGTCGGGCCGGCGGTCGTCTGGCCCGAGGTCGGCGGGGTCGTCCCGGTGCCGCCCATCCCGACGCCGCCGCTTCCCTTCGCCGCGAGCGCGGTGGAGGGGAGGGCGATCACGGCTGCCGT
Organism: uncultured Solirubrobacterales bacterium; assembly: GCA_963767285.1. GTDB lineage: Bacteria > Actinomycetota > Thermoleophilia > Solirubrobacterales > 70-9 > WHSW01. Next base: position 277,275 of record CAVYDJ010000001.1, read on the forward strand.
CGTGGCAATGGCAAGCGCCGCGCTCCGCCTTCGCTTTCGTCCTGATGTACGTGTGTAAGTCAACGGTTCCCTTTCGTCGGCCTACGGGGTTAGCTGACGGGCTGGCGCTGAAAGAGCCTGCGCCCCCGTCGCAGCGCGACGAGTTAGCCCCAAAACAGTTGGTTCCCCCGCTTCCGGGTTAGCCCGTGGGCGTCCCGGAACTCGGCTTTACCGGTTATCGAGTTGCGGCAGCCTACACACTTCGACGCAGGATTGCAAAGACCTGCTCACGAACTCGTGTGAATCTGCACATACGTCGCTTGCACGACGCCTACAGCTATATCGGCGAACGGGCGTTCGCCCAACGATCAAGACGCAGAGGCGACGGGTGCGATGGCGGGGTTGGCCTCCGCCCAGGCGACGATGGCCTTCGAGTCGGCGAGGACCTCGCCATCGTCGAGCACGAGGACCGGGACGGTCGGCGAGCCGGTCAGCTCCTCGACCTCCTTGCGGCCATCGGTCTTGTGTTGGAATAGCTTCGGCCCGACGCCGAGGCCGTGGACCTTCTCGACCTCCGGCTCGTAACCGGCGTCCTTCAGCGCGTGGTAGGCGTTGGCGCAGGGATGGCCCCCGGGCCGCGGCGTTTGAAAGGTCCCCCAGCAGATGTAGAGCTTCATGGCCCCAGCCTATCCAGGGAGCGGTGGTAAGGTCGAAATCGTGTCGAGCAGACGCCGGCTGACCCTCCTCATCGCTGTGAGCCTCGCGGCGATTGCCGCCGGCAGCGCGCAGGCGCTCACCGTGAAGAGCTATTCGACCTACCTCGGCGAGGTTCGGACGACGCTCGGGCAGTGGCATGGGGCCATCGAGGGCTGGCGGGGACATCACTTCATGATCACGCCCGATTCGTCGAACACGGCAGATGCAGCCGCCCTCCAGTCGCTGCTCAACCAGTGGTGGGGCGGGCTCGAGCACGAGCACGGCGGCCACATCCTGCTCGAGCCGACCGCGGCCGCCACCGATTCCGTGTTCGATCTCCACTCGCTGCTCAACCAATGGCAGAACGCGATCGAGGCTTGGCGCGGCGGCCACATCATCCTCGAGCCGCCTGGGCCGTACACCTTCGCATCGACCCCGAAGAAGACAGGCAGTTTCACCCTCAAGCCGAAGGCGCCCACTGTGGCTGTCGGCGAGCGCGCCGACTACGAGATCGGCTGGAAGGTGCCGAAGCCCAACAACTGGCACGACCTGAAGACGATCGACTTCCGCGTCTGCGAAGACAAGCGCCTGCTGCTCGTCCGATGGGACGAGCTCGAGAACACGCTCTTCCTGCAGGACGGAAGGACGGTGGCGGCCGGCGAGGTCGGGGAGGACAAGACCCTCCAGGTCCCGACCGCGGAGCTGGAGCTGGGATCGAGCTCGGTCACGGGAAACGGCGAGACCGGGCGGAAGGTGAAGCTCGTCCTCGATCTCACCTTCAAGCGCCGGGCCGCCGGCACCGAGTGCGACCTGATGCTCGCCGCCGCCGACGACCTCGGCAACCGCGACCCGTACAAGCGCGCCGGGACTATCCGGATCGGCTAGCGCCCGAGCGCCACGGCCTGGTTCCAGGTCCCGCGGTCGAAGAAGGGCAGGTCCGGGGCCGAACCGGCGCCCTGGGCGGAGACCTCGTACATGCGCCGCGGCTCGCGCCAGGCGGCGGCGTCGGGCGTCCCGAACCGTTCGGTGAGCGCGGCGGCGGTCGCGTTAGCGGCGCGGGCGTAGGCGCGGGCGCCGAACGCCTGCAGGGCCAGCGATTCGCCGTTGGTGATGTCGAATTGGTGTGAGCTGCCGGTGTTGCCGCCGAGATCCGCGGCGGCGTCGCGGTCGCTCATCGGCGCGAGCAGGATCGCCTCCAGGCGATCCTTGAACTCTTCCCAGGTCGCAACCCCGGGGTCGACCGTTCCGGCCTCGTCGGCCGCCGCGTAGTCGCCGTTCCAGTCCAGCAGGACGCGGAGCGCGGCGCGACCGGTGTCGTCAGCCAGCTTCGACGCACGCACCAGCAGGCGCCGGTTGACGAACGGGAACTGCTGGGCGGTGGTGCCGGAGGTCTCGGCGATCGCCTTCGAGCGCTCGTAGCTGGGGTCCTGGGCGACCTCGTGGACCAGCGACTGCAGGATCCGGACCCGGTGCAGCGGCCCGGCGAGCCGCTCGAGCGCCTCCGAGTCGCCGTTCGTCCAGCCGGCCGACGGCAGGTTGTTCCAGTTCGCGAGCCAGCCCTGCGCCGGGTTGATCACGTGCGGCGTGCGCTTGCGGGGCAATAGGCCGCGCCACTCGGCCCGCCCGTCGCCGGGATACGGAAGCCGCTCGTCCCAGCGCCGCGGGCGCAGCGGGTGCAGCCCCGGATGCCAGTAGCCGATCGAGCCGTGGTCGTCGGCGGCGATCACGTTCTCATTCCAGGTGACCTGGCGCATCGCGCGATCGACCTTGCCGACGCTGGTCGCGTCGTTCAGCTTCGTCAGCCCGACGATCGTCTCCAGCTCACGGCCCCAGACCGCGTAGCGGCGGGCGAGCGCGACGCCCTCGCCGGTCACCTGGACCGGCCCGTGGACGGTGCGGCAGATCCGCTGGGTGACCGATCCCGCGGGAGCGCCGGGGTCGGTGACCAGGTCGGGGAGATCGGTGGCCGGGGTGCTGTAGGTAAAGACCTCGTCGCGGCAATCCATCTGCCGCTCGGAGCCCTTGAAGCGGTAGGTCTCCGGACCGGTGAGCTTCTCCACGTAGAGGTCGTCCTCGTCGGAGAGCCCGGAGGTGAAGCCCCACGCGAGGTGATCGTTGTGGCCGATCCCGACGAGCGGCACCCCCGCGGCGCTAACGCCGCGCAGGTTCGGCTGGACGGGCGAGTGGAGCTCGAACTCGACGAACAGCTCCGGAATCGAGAAGCCGAGCTGGGGTCCGTTGAAGAGGTAGGCGCGCTTGCGCTCCGGATCCTGGATCGCCCACATGAACGAACCGCCGTGGGGCAGGATCGAGGTCAGCCCGGCGCCCGGTGCACCCGCCGTCCGGGTCTGAACCGGGATCTGGGTCGCGGTGTCAGTCGCCGCCGAGAGGTCGGTGCGGGCCAGGAAGTCGTGTGAGCGCTCGAAGCCGACTCGCTCGTCGCGCCGGCTGCGGCCCGGCTGGGACGGGAACTTCCCCTCCGAGCGCGGGACGGTGATCCGCGGCCGCTTCGAGTGAACGGGCAGCAGCCGGTCGAAGTTCTCCGGCCCGAGCGCCTCCAGGTCGCGCGCGTTGGCGAGCTCGCGGCCGTCGCTCGACGGCACCGTGCGAGCCAGGTAGATGCCGACCCGGGCGCTGTCGCGCAGCGTCCACGGGGCGATCGGCAGATCGGAGAGGGCGACGAACTCCCCCGGCAGGTCCGGGAACCCGGGCGAGGTGACGTGGTCGATCCAGGCGTTGATCCCGTCGCGATAGGCCTCGATGCGGGTGTGCAGGTTGGCCGGGATCGCGGCGACCATCGAGTCGATCTCGGCGTCGGTGTAGTAGTCGCGACGGGCGATCAGGTCGTCGTCGAGGTAGGTCGAGCCGAGGATCTCGGCCAGCCGCCCGCTGGTGGCGCGGCGGAACAGCTCGAGCTGGAAGAGCCGATCCTGGGCGACGGCGTACCCGACCCCCCACCAGGCGTCGTAATCGCTGCCGGCGGTCACAGCGGGGACGCCGTATTGATCGCGCACGATCGAGACCCCGGGCCGCGGCGACTCGGTCACGCCCGGTTGGTCGAACAGCGCCGACTTGTATTCGAAGTTGTTGTAGAGCTCGATCTGGTCGGTCAGGTGGGGCGAGCCGGTCCCAGACGCGACCCCGGCGATCGAGACATGACCGCTCTGCCCCGGCGGCAGCACGTCCTCGGCCTCGAGCACCCTGGCCTGCGTGGGCGTCACAACGCACGCCCAGGCGACGGCGATGAGGGAGACCCGGCGCAGCACGCGGAGCAGGCTAGGTGGGCCGCGCCGCGTGTGCGCCGGTTCGTCTAGCGTCCACGCCGTGGACCTCGAGGGCAAGACCGCGCTGCTGACGGGCGCGACGGGCGGCCTCGGCCGGGCGATCGCCGAGGCGCTCGCCGCGAAGGGGACGACCCTGATCCTCAGCTCCCGCAAGGGCCCCGAGCTCGACGAGCTCGCCCTGTCGCTGCCCGGCGGCCCCCACCGGACCGTGGTGAGCGACCTCGCCGAGGAGGGTGAGGCGCTGCGGCTCCTCGAGGCGGCGGGCGAGATCGACGTCCTCGTCGCCAACGCCGGGCTGCCGGCTTCCGGGCGCCTCGACGGCTTCACCCAGGAGCACCTCGGCCGCGCCCTGCGGGTCAACCTCGAGTCCCCGGTCCGGATGACCCGTGAGCTGCTCCCGCGCTTTCTCGAGCGCGACTCCGGACACTTCGTCTACGTCTCGTCGATCTCCGGCAAGGCGGCAACTGCGCGCGCGTCGCTCTATGCGGCGACCAAGTTCGGCCTCCGCGGCTTCGCCTTCTGCCTGCGCGAGGACCTGCGGCCGACCAGCGTCGGGGCGTCCGTGATCAGCCCCGGTGCGATCGCCGACGCCGGGATGTTCGCCGACTCGAAGGCCGACGCGCCGCCGCTCATGGGGACCGGCAAGCCCGAGCAGGTCGGCGACGCCGTCGTCCGGGCGATCAAGCAGGACCGTGCCGAGATCACGGTCGCCCCGCTGCGCCAGCGGATGCTCTCACGCTTTGCCGTCAACGCGCCGGAGTTGTCCGGGAAGCTCGCGGGGCAGATGGCGACCAGGGTCGCCGACGAGATCGCATCCGGGCAGACCGACAAACGCTGAGCGGAGTGTGATCCCCGGCCGAGGGGGAATACGCTGAAGGTATGAGCGATTCCTTCTCCGCAAAGTCGACGCTGTCGGTCTCGGGACGCGAGTACGAGGTCTTTCGCCTCGACTCTTTGCAGGAGAAGTTCGACGTCGCCCGGCTTCCCTATTCGCTGAAGGTTCTGCTCGAGAACGCGCTGCGGCTCGAGGACGGCGACTCGGTGACGGAAATGGACGTCGAGGCGATCGCGTCCTGGGACGCGAACGCCGAACCCTCGGAGGAGATCCCCTTCCAGCCGGCCCGGGTCCTGATGCAGGACTTCACCGGGGTCCCCGCGATCGTCGACCTGGCGGCGATGCGCGACGCGATCGACGACCTCGGCTCCGATCCGTCGAAGATCAACCCGCTCGTTCCCGTCGACCTGGTGATCGACCACTCCGTGCAGGTCGACGCGTTCGGCAACGCGCGCGCCTTCGACATCAACGCCGACCGCGACTACGAGCGCAACCGCGAGCGCTACGCGTTCCTGCGCTGGGGCCAGCAGGCGTTCGACAACTTCCGCGTCGTGCCGCCGGCGACCGGGATCTGCCACCAGGTCAACCTCGAGTACCTGAGCCAGGTCGTCTTCAGCCGCGAGCGCGACGGCGTCACCCAGGCCTATCCCGACACGCTCGTCGGCACGGATTCGCACACGACGATGGTCAACGGCCTCGGCGTGCTCGGCTGGGGCGTTGGCGGGATCGAGGCCGAGGCCGCGATGCTCGGCCAGCCGATCTCGATGCTGCTGCCGCAGGTGATCGGGTTCAAGCTCGACGGCGAACTGCCCGAGGGCGCGACCGCCACCGACCTCGTCCTGACCGTGACCGAGATGCTGCGCGAACGCGGCGTGGTCTCGAAGTTCGTCGAGTTCTTCGGCCCCGGCATGCACACGCTCGGGCTCGCCGACCGGGCGACGATCGGGAACATGTCACCCGAGTTCGGCTCGACCTGCGCGATCTTCCCGGTCGACCGCGAGACGCTCCGCTACATGGAGTTCACCGGCCGCCCGACCGAGACGATCGAGCTCGTCGACGCCTACGCGCGCGAGCAGGGGATGTTCCACGACTCAGACTCCGAGGACCCGACCTTCTCCGACACCCTGGAGCTGGACCTCGGCAGCGTCGAGCCCTCGATCGCCGGCCCGAAGCGCCCGCAGGACCGAATCCCGCTGGCGAACGCGAAGGCGGCGTTTATCGAGTCGCTGGCCGAGTTCGACCCCAATGCCGCCAAGGCGCTGGGCAACAGCCGCGACGAGGCGATCGAGGAATCGTTCCCGGCCTCCGACCCGCCGGCCGAGGACCACGACGGCGAAGCGGGCCGGCCGCGCGTGTTCGAGCCGTCGCACGAGGGAGAGAGTCTGGCCGCGATCGCCGCGCACGAGGCCAGCCCGGTGATGGTTGAGCTCGAAGATGGAGGGGAGGTCGAGCTCGATCACGGTCGGGTGGTGATCGCCGCGATCACCAGCTGCACGAACACCTCCAACCCCTCGGTGATGATCGGCGCCGGCCTGCTCGCCCGCAAGGCGGTCGAGAAGGGACTGGCCCGCCCGCCGTGGGTGAAGACCTCGCTCGCCCCGGGCTCGACCGTGGTCACCGAGTACCTCAAGCGCGCCGGGCTCGACGAGTACCTCGACAAGCTCGGCTTCAACCTTGTCGGCTACGGCTGCACGACCTGCATCGGGAACTCCGGGCCACTCCCGGAGGAGATCTCGGAGGCCGTGAACGAGAACGACCTCGTCGTCTGCGCGGTGCTTTCGGGCAATCGCAACTTCGAGGGCCGGATCAACCAGGACGTCCGCAACAACTACCTCGCCTCGCCGCCCCTGTGCGTCGCGTACGCGCTCGCCGGGCGGATGGACATCGACCTGCTCAACGATCCGATCGGGGTGGACTCCGACGGCAACGAGGTCCATCTGGCCGAGATCTGGCCGAGCTCGGACGAGATCAAGGAGACGATCGAGGAGGCGGTCCGCCAGGAGATGTTCGAGAGCTCCTACGCGGACGTCTTCACCGGCGACGATCGCTGGCGCGATCTGGAGACGCCGGAGGGCGACCGTTACACGTGGCCGGATTCCACCTACGTCCGCAAGCCGTCGTTCTTCGAGGGGATGGACCCCGAGCCGTCGGCGATCGAGCCGATCACCGGCGCGCGCGTGCTGGCGGTGCTCGGCGACAGCGTCACCACCGACCACATCTCACCGGCGGGGGCGATCAAGAAGGACTCGCCCGCGGGCAAGTGGCTGGTCGACAACGGGGTCGAGCCGCGCGACTTCAACTCTTACGGCTCGCGGCGCGGCAACCACGAGGTGATGATCCGCGGCACGTTCGCCAACGTCCGGCTGCGCAACAAGCTGGTCGAGAAGGAGGGCGGCTTCACCCGTCGCTTCCCCGACGGCGAGGAGACGACGATCTACGAGGCGGCGATGGCCTACGCCGACGAGGGCGTGCCGCTGGTCGTGCTCGCCGGCAAGGAGTACGGCTCCGGCTCATCGCGCGACTGGGCGGCAAAGGGCACGGCGCTGCTCGGCGTCCGCGCCGTGATCGCTGAGAGCTTCGAGCGCATCCACCGCTCGAACCTGATCGGGATGGGGGTGCTGCCGCTGCAGCTGCCCGACGGCGAGACGGTGCAGTCGCTGGGCCTCGACGGCGAGGAGGTGTTCGAGGTCGGCGACCTGGAGAACGGCGAGGCGAAGGCGGTCGGCGTGACCGCCTCGCGCGACGGTTCCGACCCGGTCGAGTTCGAGGCCGCGGTGCGGCTCGACACCCCGAACGAGGTCCGCTATTTCCAGCATGGCGGCATCCTCCACCGCGTCCTACGCGACCTGAAATAGGGGAGACACCGAGAAAGGCTTGAACATCAGGCCGAACGCGCAGGTCATGGGTTGACACGCGGTTATGAGATGGGTCATGATGGGCATGTCCCGGCGGGAGGGAATCTCACTTCAAATACGTCGTCCCCGGCCAGTCCCGCCTCCGGGGACGATCGCGTCGGCATCCCTCCCTGGCTACCGACGCGCTGGCGGTGGCGAGGGCCGTGTGGACCCCCTGCCTCCCGCGGCCCCGCCCCGCCAACTACTTCAGGGCTTCGAGCCCACCGCCCGTTTAGTCCTCGCGAGCAGGGCCTTCGTGGCCCTGTTTTCGACTCCCAGCCGAGGGTAACTACTCCTTGGGGCGGGCCGCGTGACCCCCTTCGCGGTCCCGCCCCTTAACTCTCTCCGGTTCTGGCGGCGGTCTCTTGCCCTCGATGTGGTGGATCGCGAGCACGCTGCCGACCGGACCGACCGGCGTCAGCGTCGCCGCGAGCAGCGTGTAGGGCGCCTCGTGACGCAGGACCGCCGCCCAGATCAGCGCCGCGAGGGCGAGGAAGCCGAGCCCGTGGGCCAGCCCGAGAACCGAGGTCGGACCGTGGAGCCCGGGCGCCAGCCAGACCACGATCAGAGCCGCGAAGAGCGCCAGCTCGACGTATGAGGCGACCTTCACCCAGCCGAACATGGGACCGGGAACGGGGGTTCGAAGGACCGAATTACCGCCTCCCGCCTCCTCGGCTTCGCCTGCGGCGGTGTTCGGGTTTGGCGCCATGCGCCCGAGCGTACAAGCGGCGCTGCGCATGTTTGGACCCCGGTCCATGGGCGGACGGCCGGCGCCGCGCGAACATGCACCCATGACCGATACGACCAGCACAACAACCGGACGGGCGCTGCGTGACCCGGCCGCCGTCGTCCGCGAGGCGCGGCGCATGGTCGGGCTGGAGCGCCACTACCACTGCTCCTCCTGCGGGGGCGAGCACCAGTCCTGGACGCGGATGCGCTCCTGCCCGGACTGCGGCCACGCATACGTCGCCGCGGTGATCCGCCGGGCCGCATTCGCCTAGTACGCGACTTGCGCCCGGCCGCCCGGGCGTCACAATTGGAGCATGCGCCGCAGGGGGGCCTTGCTGCTCGGACTCGTGATCGCCGCCGTCGCGCCCGCGGCGCCGGACGCATCGGCCGCGACCCTGCAGCCGGTCGGCTCGTTCAGCAGTCCGATCTTCGTCACCTCCGAGCCGGGCAATCCCAACCGCCTGCTCGTGGTGGAGAAGGGCGGCGTGATTCAGGCGAGCGAGAACGGCGTGGTCAGCCCGTACCTCGACATCCACGCGATGGTTTCGACGAACGGCGAGCGCGGCCTGCTGTCGGTGGCCCTCTCGCCCGATTACGCGGCCACCGGGCTCCTTTACGTCTTCTACACGGCGACCGACGGCAACCTGCAGATCGACGAGTACACCGCCGCCTCGGGCTCGGTCTCCGTCGCAACCCGGCGCCCGGTCCTGACGATCCCCCGCGACCCCTGCTGCTCGAACCACAACGGCGGCCAGCTGCAGTTCGGACCCGATCGGCTCCTCTACATCGCAACCGGGGACGGCGGCACCGGGGGCGCGAACGCCGCGAACCTGAACAGCATGCAGGGCAAGATCCTGCGCATCGATCCGCGGCAGGCGGCGACCGGCCCGTACACGGTCCCGGGCACCAACCCGTACGTCGGCGCGGCGGGTCTGGATGAGATCTGGAGCGCCGGCCTGCGCAATCCGTGGCGCTTCTCGTTCGACCGCCTCAACGGGGACCTGACGATTGCCGACGTCGGTCAGACTCGCTGGGAGGAGGTCAACTACGAGCCCGCACCGAACGGCGGCCGCGCGGACGATTTCGGCTGGAACCGCTGCGAGGCTCAGTTCCTGCCCGGCACCAGCACCCTGTGCACCGCCTCCGGGGTGACCGCGCCGGTCTATTCCTACGAGCACAGCGGCGGCACGTGCGCGATCACCGGCGGCTACGTCGTCCGCGACCCCAGCCTTGGCGACCTCTACGGCCGCTACCTGTTCGCCGACCTCTGCACCGGGCAGGTGAGCTCCGTGCAGCTCGGCCTGCCCGCGGCCTCGGGCGCACGGGCCGAGCCGTTCACGGTCTCGCAGCCGTCGTCGTTCGGCGAGGACTCCTGCGGGCGGGTCTACCTCGCGTCGCTCGGGACCGGCACCGTCTACCGGTTCGCCGGGGCCACGCCGGCCACCTGCCCGCCCGTCGACCCCGGTCCCGTCGACCCCGGCCCGGTCGACCCGGGCCCGACGGACCCCGGCCCCGCCGACCCGGGCCCCGTGGATCCGGGCCCAGCCGATCCGACCCCCGCCGACCCGGAGCCACCGACCTGCCGGGGCGAGCTCGTCACCCGCGCCGCGCTTCCGACCGGCCGGCGGTTGGTCGGGACCGCAGCCAGGGACGTGATCGCCGGCAGCGATGCCGCCGATCGGATCATCGGCCACGGCGGCGGCGACATCGTCTGCGCCGGCGGCGGCGACGACGTCGTCAGGGGTGGCGGCGGCGCCGACGAGCTGCACGGTGGCGTGGGGGACGACGAGCTGCGCGGCGGTGACGGGGACGACACGTGCCGGGGCGGGCTCGGGGAGGACGAGCTCGAGTCCTGCTGACGCCGTGCTGATTCAAGCCGCCCCCGACAACTGCCGACGAACTTGAGTGTGCGCCGCAGGGGAGCAATCGTCATCACGCTCGCGCTCGTATTCGCGGGGTTGGCCGGGCCTGCCCGCGCGGCGGTGAGCCTGCAGTCGATCGGCAACTTCAGCTCGCCGGTCTTCGTGACGTCGGACCCCACGAATCCCGACCGGGTGTTCGTCGTCGAGAAGGACGGGGTGATCATGGCGTCGGCCAACGGCGTCGAAAGCACTTTCCTCGACCTCAACGGCAACCACCAGCAAAACCCCGCCCTCGACTTCGTCTCGGCCTGCAGCGAGCGCGGCCTGCTCTCGATGGCGTTTCCGCCCGACTACGCGACCACTGGCTACCTCTACGTCCTCTACAACCGCAGCGCCAATCCGGATTCGGCGCTCGAAGGGGACATCCAGATCGATGAGTTCCAGACCGTGAACGGCGCGGTGTCGCTGGCGAGCCAACGGCGCGTCCTGACGATCCCCCACCCACCGAGTTGTCAGCACAACGGCGGTCAGATGCAGTTCGGGCCCGATGGCTACCTCTACATCTCCACCGGGGACGGCTACGACTACGGCGCTTCCCAGGACCTGGAAGACCTTCTCGGCAAGGTATTGCGGATTTCGCCGCGCCCGGGGAGCGGCGCGCAGTACACGAGCCCGGCGACCAACCCGTTCGTCGGCGTGCCCGGCGACAACGAAATCTGGAGCTACGGCGTGCGCAACCCGTGGCGCTTCTCGTTCGATCGTTTGACCGGCGCCCTCCTCCTCGGGGACGTGGGAGATCACAACTGGGAAGAGCTCAACTACGACCCCGCCCCGAACGCCGGCCGGGGGGTCAACTTCGGCTGGTCCCGGTGTGAGGGCCTCGAGATCTACAGCCCGTCCGATCCCTTTACTCACACCGGGAGTCCGTGCGACCTCGTCGGCGCCAGGTCACCGGCGTACACGTTCCCGCATACGAACGACACTCCCTATGGGGCCTCCCGCTGCGCGATCACCGGCGGCTACGTAGCTCGCGACCAGAGCCTGGGAGCTCTCTACGGCCGCTACCTGTTCGCCGACCTCTGCACCGGGCAGGTCTACTCCGCCGCGCTGGCCACACCGACGATCACCGACGTCTGCCCGGAGCCGATCACGGTGCCGACGCCATCGACGTTCGGTCAGGACGCGAGCGGACGGCTGTACATAGCCGACCTGAACGGCGCGGTGTCCCGCATCGTCGGAGAGGCTCCGGCGCCGTGCGGCGCGCCGCCTCCTCCCGGGCCCGATCCCGGACCCGATCCGGGCGGGACGACCGGCGGTGGCACGACGGGCGGCGAAACGACGACGGGCGGCGACACGACCACGCCGAGCGACGAGGGCACCGACCCGGGCGCCGGTGACCTACCCGGCTCCAGATGTGCCGGCAAGTTTGTGACCCAGGCGGTCCCGCAGGCGGGCGGCCGTGTGATCGGAACCGCCGGCGCGGACGTGATCCTCGGCAGCGCCGAGGACGATCAGATCTCCGGGGGCGGGGGCGCCGACCTGATCTGCTCCGGCGACGGCGACGACTCGGTCAAGGGTGGCGGCGGCGCCGACAACCTGCAGGGCGGCCCGGGCGCGGACGGCCTCAACGGCGGGGGCGGCAGCGACCGCTGCAAGGGCGGCCCCGGCAAGGACAAGCTCAAGTCCTGCTGAGTCTGTCGCGGATCCACGCGACGACCGCACCGGCCTCGTTTAGGACCCGGTTCGCCGAGAACCGCTGAACATTCAGCCCGAGCGCCTCCACCTCCACGTCCTTGCGCCGGTCGCGCTCGAAGGCCGTCGGCGACGAGTGCGTCGCTTCGGGCGGCGTCCAGGAGGGCCCGGAGGGGGCGAGCGCCGCGGGGGGTTTCCCGGTGGGCCAGCGCCGAGCGATGGACGACGATGCGGCTTCGCCCCCTTCTTACCCCTTGCTGACGCGTCGGGGTTGTTCGCCCGGAGCTACCCCTCGAGGGCGGTGAGCACGATGCGCTCCTGCTCGAGGCGGTGCGCGACGGGATAGCCCTCGCTGGGGCTCGAGCGTTGCGGGCGGCCGACGTACATGTGCTCGACGCCGTCGGGGAGCAGCTCGGGCAGGCGGCGTGCCATCACGCTCCAGGCGCCCATGTTCTTCGGCTCCTCCTGGGCCCAGACGACCTTCTTGACGTTCGGGTAGGAGTCGATCAGGGTCTTCAGCTCGTTGCGCGCGAACGGGTACAGGAGCTCGACCCGGGCGACCGCGACCGAGTCGGCGGCCTCGCGGCGCTCGTGGCCGTTGATGTCGTAGAAGACCTTGCCGCTGCAGAGGACCAGACGATCGACCTTCTCGTGGTCGGGGGCCCTGGGGTCGTCGAGGACGAACTGGAACGATCCCCCGGTCAGCTCCTCCAGCGATGAGGCGGCGTCGCGCAGGCGCAGCAGGCCCTTCGGGGTGAAGACGACCAGCGGCCGCGGCTTCGCGATCCGGGCCTGGCGGCGCAGGAGGTGGAAGTACTGGGCGGCGGTGGTCGGGTTGGCGAGCCGGATGTTGCCCTCCGAGCCGAGCTGGATGAAGCGCTCGATCCGGGCGCTCGAGTGCTCGGGGCCGGCGCCCTCGTAGCCGTGCGGCAGGAGCAGGGTGAGCCTGGTCGTCTGGCCCCACTTCGACTCGCCGGCGACGATGAAGCTGTCGATGATCACCTGCGCCGCGTTGGCGAAGTCGCCGAACTGGGCCTCCCAGACGATCAGGGACTCCGGCGAGGCGGCCGAGTAGCCGTACTCGAAGCCGAGGCAGGCGATCTCCGACAGCGGGCTGTTGTGGAGCTCGAACGGCGCCAGCGCGCCGGTCAGGTTCTGGATCGGCACGTACTTGAGCCCGGTGTTCTCGTCGTGCAGCGCCAGGTGGCGGTGCGAGAAGGTGCCGCGCTCGCTGTCCTGGCCGGTGAGCCGGATGTGGGTGCCCTCGGTGAGTAGCGACGCGTAGGCGAGCGCCTCCGCGTGGCCGTACTCGATCTCGCCCTGATCGAGCTTCTCGATGCGGCCGAGCAGCGGCTTTCGCAGCTTGCGGTGGATCGTGAAGCTGTCGGGGACGCGCAGCAGCTCCTCGTTGAGGGTCCGCAGGCGCTTCTCCGAGACCGCGGTCTCGACCTCGGGGCTCTTCGTGCGGTCGAGCTCCCCGGTCCCGAGCGCGGTCGAGCTCGGATCCTCGTACTCGCCGGCCTCCATCTTCGAGCGCAGCTCCTTGAGCGTCGCCTGCAGGCCTTCGAGCCGCTCGCGGGCGTCGTTGGAGACGTCCTCGGCGCTCACCACGCCCTCGCTGATCAGCTGCTGGGCGTAGATCTCGGAGACCGGCTGGTGCTCCTTGATCTGCGCCGCCATCTTCGGCTGTGTGTAGGCGGGCTCGTCGGTCTCGTTGTGGCCGTAGCGCCGGTAGCCGATCAGGTCGATGACCACGTCGCGGCCCCACTGCTCGCGGTAGGCCATCGCCAGGCGCACCGCCGCGATGCAGGCTTCGACGTCGTCGGCGTTGACGTGGATGATCGGGCAGTTGAAGCCCTTCGCCATGTCGCCGGCGTAGGGGGTCGAGCGGTCGTCCTGCGGATCGGTGGTGAAGCCGACCTGGTTGTCGGTGATGATGTGAATGGTGCCGCCGACCGCGTAGCCGCCGAGCGACTGCAGGTTGAGCGTCTCCGCGACCACACCCTGGCCGGGGAAGGCGGCGTCCCCATGCAGGAGGACCGGAACCGCGACATGCGGGTTGTGGTGGAGCTTCGGGCCCGAGTGCTCGGTCTGGCTGGCGCGGGCGCCCCCGGTGACCACCGGGTCGACGAACTCCAGGTGGCTGGGGTTCGGGTACAGGCGGACCTTCACCTGGTCCTCATCGCGGGTCTCGAGCAGGCCCTCGGCGCCGTGGTGGTACTTGACGTCGCCGGTTCCGGAATGGGGCATCGCGGTGATCGCTTTGACGCGGTCGAGCGCCTTTGCGCCCTCGAACTCGGCGAGGATCGATTCGACCGAGCGCCCGAGGTTGTGGGCGAGGACGGCGAGGCGGCCGCGGTGCGCCATCCCGATCACCACTTCCTCGGCGCCGTTCTGGCGCGCCAGGGTGGCAATCTCGTCGAGCATGGGCACGGTGACGTCGAGGCCCTCGATCGAGAACATCTTCTGGCCCAGATAGGCCTTCTGCAGGAAGCGCTCGAACTGGAACACCTCGAGCAGCCGCGAGAGCAGCGAGCGCTTCTCCTCGGCGGGCAGGGGTGCGCGGTGCCAGCCGGTCTCGATCATCTCGCGCAGCCACATCCGCTGCTGATGAGATGAGAGGTGCTCGATCTGGTAGGCGATCGTCGAGCAGTAGGCGTCGCGCATCCGCGGCAGCGCGTCGAGCAGGTTCTCGCCCTCGACCCCGATCCGCAGGATCGAGGCGGGGATCCGCGCCATCAGCTCGGGCGTCAGGTTGAGGTTCTCGGGCTCGAGCGCCGGGTCGCCCTTCGGGGGGCCGCCGAGCGGGTTGACGTTCGCCGCCAGGTGCCCGTGGGTTCGGTAGGCCTTCAGCAGCGAGGTCGCCGCCTGCACGGCCTGCAGCAGATCGCGGTCGGGCTCCGCGCCCACCACCGCGCTCGGCGCGGCCGGCGTGCCGGCGGCCGACAGGGGAGGCGCCGACGCGGAGGACGGGTGAGCCGTGGTGACCAGGTTCGTCGGGATCTTCAGCGCCTCGGCGACGCCCTCGTAGAAGTCGTCGGAGCCCTGCAGGAGCTGGTCGATGCGGCGCAGGAAGGAACCCGACTCGGCGCCCTGGATGACCCGGTGGTCGTAGGTGGACGTCATCGTCATCACCTTCGAGACCCCGAGCGCCTTGATCTTCTCGGCCGGGGCGTGCGTCCACTCGACCGGGTAGGCGATCGAGCCGGTGGCGATGATCGTCCCCTGCCCCTTCATCAGCCGCGGCACCGACGCGACCGTGCCCAGCCCGCCGGGGTTGGTGAGCGAGATCGTGGTTCCCTGGAAGTCGTCGGCGGTGAGCTTGTTCTCGCGTGTCTTCGTGATCAGGTCCTCGTAGGAGGCGTGGAAGCCGGCGAAATCCAGCGCCTCGGCGCCCTTGATGCACGGCACCATCAGGCTGCGCCCGCCCTTGCGCTCGACGTCGACGGCGATCCCGAGGTTGACGTGGGGGTGCTCCACCACCTGCGGCTTGCCTCCGGCCTCGGTGAAGCTGCGGCTCATCACCGGCCACTCGATCCCGGCCTGGACGATCGCCCAGGCGACCAGGTGGGTGAACGACACCTTCATCCCGCGATCCTTGAGCGCCCCGTTGATCGCTTTGCGCTTTGCGTCGAGGACGTCCACCGGCAGGGTCCGGAACGAGGTCGCGGTCGGGACCTCGCGCGACTCGTCCATCGCCTTCGCCAGCATCGCCGCTGGGCCGCGCAGCGGCTTGGCCTCTCCCTCGGTGGCCGCAGCTGCGGGAGCGCCGCCATCGCCGTCGGCGGCGGCGAGCACGTCTTCCTTGACGACCTTGCCGCCAGGGCCCGAGCCGCTGACCGACCCGATGTCGACGCCCTTTGCGGCGGCGATGCGGCGAGCGACCGGCGAAGCCTTGCCGTTGCCGGGAACAACTGACGTTCCGCCCGCCTCCTCCGCTTCGCGTCCGGGGGCGGCCGGGTCAGCTGAGGGCGCGGGCGCTCCGGCGCCCGCAGTCATCTCGGCCAATGCCTGGCCGACCTGAACGGTGTCGTCGGGGTTGACGAGAAGCTTCGTGATCGTGCCCGCTGTGGGCGCGGGAACCTCGGCGTCGATCTTGTCGGTCGACACCTCGATGACCGTGTCGCCCTCGGCGACCTGCTGGCCCTCCTCGACATGCCACTCGAGCACGGTCCCCTCGGTCACGGACTCGCCCATCTCGGGCATGGGAATAACCAACGTTCCGCCCGCCTCCTGAACACCTGACGTTCCGCCCGTCTCCTCGGCTTCGTCTCCGGGGACGGCCGGGTCAGCTGGAGCTACGGTCGTGACCTCGCCGGGTTGTGCGGACTCGGCCGCGACGGAGTCGTCGCCCAGGTCCTCGTCGCCCTCGCCGCCTCCCATCACCAGGCCCTCTTGCTCCTTGAGCGGTGAGGGATCGCCTCCGTTGCCCGACGGGGTGCCGTTCGGGTCGATCTGCGCAAGCACCTGGCCGACCTCGACCGTGTCGTCGGGCTGGGCGAGGATCTTGGTGACCACGCCGCTTGCGGGAGCCGGGACCTCGGCGTCGATCTTGTCGGTCGAGACCTCGACGACGGTGTCGCCCTCGGCTACTTCCTCGCCCTCCGCAACGTGCCACTCGAGGATCGTCCCCTCGGTGACCGATTCCCCCATTTGGGGCATCTGAAGCTCGATGATGCCGTCTGGCATTGCTCGTTTGAGTCTATGAGGTTGGGGTTGGTCGCGTGCGGGGTTTGCAGCCCTGCAAGGGGGCTACCCGATGCGGTACCGGCGTAGCGCCTCTTCGCGCGCAATCCTGTGGTCGACGATCGGGGCCGGGTAGTCGGCGCCGATCATGCAGCTCGCACCGCGCTGGACGTCCTCGGGCATCGTCCAGGGCTCGCGCAGGTAGTCCTCCGGGACGCCCGCCAGTTCCGGCACGTAGCGGAGTACGTAGGAGTTGTCCGGGTCGTGGCTCTCCTGCTGGCGCGCCGGGTTGTAGATGCGCCGGAAGGCCGGCGCCGAGTCCGTGCCGACCGAGGCGATCCATTGCCAGTTGCCGTTGTTGTTGGCCTCGTCGCCGTCGATCAGCATCCGCATGAACCAGCGCTCGCCCCAGCGCCAGTCGATCCCCAAGTCCTTGGTCAGAAACGACCCGACGACGAGCCGTGCGCGGTTGTGCATCCAGCCCTCGCGTCGCAGCTGGCGCATCCCGGCGTCGACGAGCGGAAAGCCGGTCCGGCCCTCACACCACGCCTCGTACGGGCGCTTCGCATAGCTCCACTTGATCGCGCCGCGGTAGCGGTCCTGGAACTCCGAGCGCGCGTTACGGGGGAAGTGATGAAGGACGTGATGGTGAAAGTCCCGCCAGCAGAGCTGGCGGCGAAAGGCCTCGGCGCCGGCCCCGCGAGGCAGGCGCTCCTCGATCACTCGGGGCGAGATGCAGCCGAAGTGCAGATAGGGGGAGAGGCGCGAGGTGCGATCGGCGCCGAGCGCGTCGTGATCGTCCGCGTAGCCGCTCACCGGCCCGGCGAGGAAGCGGTCCAGCGCGCGGCGGGCCTCGCTCTCGCCGCCCGGCGCGGGATCGTCCACCTCCTGCGCGAGCCCGAGCGACCGCAGCGAGGGGATCCGGCCCTTGGCGAGCCGCGACGGCAGCGACGGGAGCTCCCGAGGCGCCGCCAGCACGGGCCGGCGGGGCGCGCCGAGCCAGTTGCGGTGAAAGGGGGAGAAGACGGTGTAGGGCCTGCGCTGCTTGGTCTCGATTGCGGCGACGTCGACTGCGTTCAGGCCCTCGTGCCCGCACAGCTCGACGCCGTCCGGGACCGCGCGGCGGACCGCCTCGCCCCGCCGCCGCGCGAACGGGCTGACGTCGCGCGTGAAGTGGATCGCGTCCGCACCGGTTGCGCCGGCGAGCTCGCGCAGCTCGTGGTCCGGCCGGCCGCGCAGGATGACCAACCCGCTGCCCCGCTCGCGCAGCTCCCGGTCGAGCTCGGCGAGGCACTCGAGCAGGAACTGGGTTCTCGGCCCGGAGCGGTGGCGCCCGCTCAGGAGCCGGTCGTCGAAGCAGAAGACCGGCACGACCCGTTCGTGGCGGCCGAGCGCGGCCCGCAGCGCGGGGTGGTCGCGGACCCGGAGGTCGCGACGAAACCAGACGATTCCCGTGCCGTCGGGTTCAGCCAACCCGGGCGACGAGCACGACGTCGTTGGCCGGGGCGTCGAAGCGGTCCTCGTGCAGGAAGTCGAGCGCGATCGCGGCGTGGTCGCAGAACGCGCACGCGAGAATCGCCCGCGGCGCGATTCGCGGTGCCGGCGAGACCGGCAGTGAGCACTCCGGGCAGACGAGCGCCCC
Source organism: uncultured Solirubrobacterales bacterium (assembly GCA_963767285.1). Lineage (GTDB taxonomy): Bacteria > Actinomycetota > Thermoleophilia > Solirubrobacterales > 70-9 > WHSW01. The sequence goes on from CAVYDJ010000001.1 coordinate 295,574, forward strand.
GCGAGCGAGGACCTGGAGCCCGTTCTGGATCAGGCGCGGCTCGCCGACGACCGAGCCGCCGGTCGTGCCCTGCTTGACGTCGGGCTCGCCGCGGTCGCCGGGATCTGGGGCAATCTCGAAGGCCACGGACCAATAGTAGGCTCAGCACTGAGGCAAGCAGAGATCGAGGAGACGCAATGAGCTACTTCGTAACCGGCGCCACCGGGTTCATCGGCCGCAACCTGGTCGAGCTGCTGCTCGAGCGCGAGGGCACGATCTACGTCCTCGTCCGCGAGGGCTCGAAGGGACGCCTCTCCGAGCTGCGCAATCGCTGGGGCGTCGACGAGGAGCGGATCGTCGGCATCGTCGGCGACCTCTCCGAGCCGAAGCTCGGCGTCTCGCCGGAGGACCTCGCCCGCCTCGAGGGCGAGGTCGACCACCTCTTCCACCTCGCGGCGATCTACGACATGACCGCGAACGCCGAGACCCAGCGGGTCGCCAACGTCGAGGGCACTCGCCACATGGTCCAGTTCGCCGACGCCGTCGACGCCGGCTGCATCCACATGGTCAGCTCGATCGCCGCCGCCGGCCTCTACAAGGGGACCTGGCGCGAGGACATGTTCGACGAGGCCCAGAACGTCGACAACCACCCGTACTTCCAGACCAAGCACGAGTCCGAGGGCGTGGTCCGCAACGAGAGCTCGCGGCCGTGGCGCGTTTACCGGCCCGGGATCGTGGTCGGCAACTCCGAGACCGGAGAGATGGACAAGGTCGACGGGCCGTACTACTTCTTCAAGCTGATTCGCCGGATCCGCAACGCGGTCCCGCAGTGGCTGCCGATGCCCGGCGTCGAGGGGCGGGAGATCAACATCGTCCCCGTCGACTTCGTCGTCAAGGCGATGGACCACATCGCCCACGCCGAGGGCCTCGACGGCCGGGCCTTCCACCTCACCGACCCGAACCCGCGCACCGCGGGCGAGGTGATCGACATCTTTGCCAAGGCAGCCCACGCGCCGCAGTCGTCGGTGCGACTGCCGGCTCCGGCGATCGAGGCGCTGCTGCCGCTGATCAGGGCGGGGATGACGGCGACGCCGCTCTCGGACGCCGCCCTCGACCGGGTGCTCGCCGACTTCGGTGTCCCGCGCTCGGTGCTCGTCTACGTCAACTACCCGACCCACTTCGACTCCCGCCAGACCGAGGCGGCGCTCGAAGGAACCGGGATCAGCGTGCCGCCCCTGGAGGCCTACGCGGGCAAGCTCTGGGACTACTGGGAGCGCCACCTCGACCCCGACCTGTTCCGCGACAAGACGCTGATTGGCGCCGCCCGCGGCCGGCTCGGCCTGATCGGCGGCTTCACCCAGATCCTGGAGCAGCAGATCCCGGACGAGGTCCTGCGCTTCGGTCGCAACTTCGTCGGCAACGTCTCGCTCGAGGCGGCGGTTCGCGGGCGGATCATCATGGTCACCGGGGCGTCTTCGGGGATCGGCAAGGCGGCGGCGGTCAAGATCGCCGACGCCGGCGGGACCGTGCTCCTCGTCGCCCGGACGCCGGAGAAGCTGGAGCTGACCAGGGACCAGATCCTTGCCGGCGGCGGGGTCGCCCACATCCACCAGTGCGACCTCTCCGACTTCGACGACATCGAGCGGATGGCGGAGGAGGTGCTGGCCCGGCACGGCCACGTCGACGTCCTGGTCAACAACGCGGGGCGCTCGATCCGGCGCTCGATCGCGCTCTCCTATGACCGCCCGCACGACTTCGAGCGCACGATCGAGCTCAACTACCTGGGCTCTGTGCGCTTGATCCTGAAGTTGCTGCCAATGATGCGGGAGCGCAAGGCGGGGCACATCATCAACGTGAGCTCGATCGGCGTGCAGACGAACATGCCGCGCTTCTCGGCATACGTCGCCTCGAAGTCGGCGCTCGACGCGTTCAGCCGCTGCATCGCCTCGGAGATCATCGACGACGGCGTCCACATCACGACGATCAACATGCCGCTGGTGCGGACCCCCATGATTGCCCCGACGAAGATGTACGACCGCTTCCCGACCATCACCCCGGAGGAGGCGGCGGGCATGATCACCGAGGCGATCATCCACAAGCCGAAGCGGATCGCCACGCCGATGGGGACGCTCGGGCAGATCCTCTACGCGCTGAACCCGAAGTCGATCGACTACATCCTCAACACCGCCTACCACCTGTTCCCGGACTCGAGCGCCGCGAAGGGCGACAAGAAGGCGGCGCCCGGTGAGGCCGGCGGGGTCGCGACCGGGACCACCACCGACGAGCAGGCCAACAGCCAGCAGGTGCTGTTCGCGAACCTGATGCGGGGAATGCACTGGTAGTGAAGTGGCCGACCGCCGGCCCTCGTTAGCAAAGCGCGCCTCGGTGATCGCGCGGGCCGCCCGCGGGGTACCCGCCAACCTGCCGCTGCCCAACCCGCTCGAGCGCCGGACGCTAGAGCGCGCGGTCGCCGGCAAGCGGGTGATGATCACCGGTGCCTCTTCGGGGATCGGCGAGGCGCTCGCGCTCCGGGTCGGCGAGGCCGGCGGCGAGGTGCTGGCGGTGGCGCGAAGCGAGGACAAGCTGGAAGCGGTCGCGGCGGGGATCCGCGACGGGGGCGGCAGCGCGACCGCCCATCCCTGCGATCTCACGGACCTCGAGGAGATCGAGCGGATGGCGGCGGAGGTGGTTGACGCCCACGGCGGCGTCGACGTCCTCGTCAACAACGCCGGGCGCTCGATCAGGCGCTCCGTCGCGCGGTCTTACGATCGGATCCACGATTTCGAGCGCACGATCGAGCTCAACTACCTGGGGCCGGTGCAGCTGGTCCTGAAGCTGTTGCCGGGGATGCGCGAGCGCCGCTCCGGACTGATCGTCAACGTCTCGACCATGGGGCTGCAGGTCAACACGCCGCGCTTTTCGGCCTACCTCGCCTCGAAGGCCGCCCTCGACGCCTTCTCGCGGTCGATCGCCTCGGAGATCCTCGACGACCGCGTGGCGATCACGACCGTGTACATGCCGCTCGTTCGCACCCCGATGATCGAGCCGAGCGGGATCTATCGCGACTTCCCGGCGCTCACCCCCGAGGCAGCGGCGGAGATGGTGGCGGACGCGATCGCCGGCCGCCCGAAGCGAGCGACGACGTTCGCCGGCCGGATCGCCGAGGTCACCTACGCGACCGCGCCCAAGGTCCAGGACGCGATCGTCAACGCGGGCTACAAGCTCTTCCCCGAACGATGAGGCTTCGCAAGCACTGGGGCTGGGGCTATGAGGACCAGCAGCCGTCGCTTGCCGACCTGAACGCGGCCGCGGCCGACATCCGCGAACGGCTCGGGTTCGGCGGCGAGGCGCGGGAGCCCGTGCCGCTGGAGGCGATCGAGCTGCCGGCGCCGCGGCTCGCACCGCCGGCCTCGCTGGCCGAGATCGTCAGCGACGACAAGCGCGAGCGGGTCTCGCACGCACTCGGCAAGTCCTATACCGACGCGGCGCGCGGCTTTCACGGCCGCTTCGACAACGCGCCGGACCTGGTTGCGCGCCCGCGCGACGAGGCGGAGGTCGAGGCGGTGCTCTCGTGGTGCTCGGACGCGGCCGCGGCCGCGATTCCGTACGGCGGCGGGACCAGCGTCGTCGGCGGGGTCGAGCCGCGGATCGGCGATTCCTACGCCGGCGCGGTGACGATCGACCTCGGCGCGCTCGACCGGGTGCTCGAGGTCGATCCCGTCTCGCGCGCCGCGCGGATCCAGGCCGGGACGCTCGGCCCCTCGCTCAACGAGCAGCTCGCCGAGCACGGGCTCACCCTTCGCCACTTCCCGCAGTCGTTCGAGTACTCGACCCTCGGCGGCTGGATCGCGACCCGCGCCGGCGGGCACTTCGCGACCCTCTGGACCCACATCGACGACCTGGTCGAGTCGGTGCGCGCGATCACGCCGTCGGGTGTGTGGGAGAGCCGCCGGCTGCCGGGCTCGGGAGCCGGCCCGAGCCCGGACCGGATGCTGATCGGCTCCGAGGGGATCCTCGGGGTGATCACCGAGGCCTGGGTCCGCGTCCACGAGCGCCCCGAGCACAAGGCCTCGGCGGGGGTGGCCTTCGATTCGTTTGCCGCGGGCGCCGAGGCGGTCCGAGCGCTCGCGCAGTCGGGCCTGAACCCGGCGAACTGCAGGCTGCTCGACGAGACCGAGGCGGGCGTCACCCACGCCGACGAGGACGGACGTGCGGTGCTCGTGCTCGGCTTCGAGTCGGCCCAGCAGCCGGTCGACGCCCTCTTCGACCAGGCGCTCGAGCTCGCCCGCGACCACGGCGGGGAGGTGACGAACGAGCAGCGCTCGACGAGCAGCGAGCGGGCCGGCGGCGCGGTCGGCGCGTGGCGGAGCGCGTTTCTTGCCGCGCCGTATCTGCGCGACACGTTCGTCGCAGTCGGCGTGCTCTCCGACACCTTCGAGACCGCGATCACCTGGGACCGGTTCGCCGATTTCCACGCGGCCGTGATCGAGACCGCGAGGGAGGCCGCGGGGGGAGAGGCGAAGGTGATGTGCCGGTTCACCCACGTCTACCCCGACGGCCCGGCGCCCTACTTCACGGTCCTCGCCCCGGCGCGGCGCGGCGAGGAGGCGGAGCAGTGGAACGAGATCAAGACGGCGGTCTCCGAGGTCCTGATCGACGCCGGCGGCACGATCACCCACCACCACGCGGTCGGCCGCGACCACCGGCCCTGGTACGACCGCCAGCGTCCCGAGCCGTTTGCGGAAGCGCTGCGTGCCGCGAAGCGCTCGCTCGACCCGGCCGGGCTCCTCAACCCCGGCGTCCTGATCGACCCCTAGGGCTTAGGGGCTCGCGGCGCGGAAGCTGAGGCCCTCGAGCGCCGTCTCGAGGGGGGGACCGGCGCTGCGCCCAGATAGCCGACCACCCCGGGCGGTACGCCCGAGACCTCCGAGACGCCGCCCGCCACGATGTATTGATTGGTAGCGCCGTTGTTCGCCAGGAGGATCACGGGCAGGGCCGGGCGGTAGGCGGGTGGCAGGGTGAAGATCCGGTAGTCCTCGATCAGCTCGCCGGCTGCGTTGTTGTCACATGCCGCATCGCCGCCGGCGCCGTTGGCGCCCGTGGCCACCCCGGCCAGGTGTACGCGGCCATGGCTCTTGTAGAAGGCGACCGGCTGGGCCATGGTCGCGGTCGCAAAATCGCTCCACACGCAGTCGTTGTCGCCGCCGGTTCCGAAGGCGGGCTCGCCGGCAGTCCCGACGACGTGGAACGCCTCGTCTGGCGCCAGGTCGGCCGGTCCGACCTGGCCATCGCCGATCTGGGTCGTGCCGACCGCGCCGTTGGCGATTTGCCCGGCTCCGACCGCACCGCCGGCGATCTCGCCCGTCCCGATCGCGCCGTCCAGGATCTCGCTGGGCCCGACCGCGTCATCGGCGATCTCGTTGAAGCCGACTGCCGCATTACCGATCTTGCCGGACCCGATGGCCCCGGTGGCGATCTCGCCCGAGCCCACGGCGCCGTCGCCGATCTCGCCCGAGCCCACGGCGCCGTCACCGATCTCGCCCGAGCCGATCGCTCCGTCCGCGACCTCTGCCGCTCCGATCGTACCGTCCACGACCTCACTCGCCCCGACGGAGTTCGCGGCCACCTCGGACTCCTTGACCGCGTTGGCCTTGATCTGCTTCGAGCCCACCGTGTCCTTGCCGAGCTTCGCGACCGCGAACGCGCTGCCGCCGACCGCAAGAAAGATCGCCATCAGCGCAAGCGCGCCCGAATGCCGGTTGAGACTGCCTTCGATTCGGCGAAGTGTGTCCATGAAGCGACCCTATCCGCTCTCGCTCATCGGCGCTTGCGCTTCTTCTTCACCTTCCACTTCAGCGACGCCTGACCCTTGTTGCCGACGGCGTCGGTGCCGACCACGACAAAGGTGTGCTTGCCCTTCTTCGCCTTCACCTTCGCCGGCGATGTGCAGGGCGCGGCCGGCTTCTTGTCCAACTGGCAGGTGAAGGTGACCGTCTCGTCGGCGCGGAACTCGAACGTCGCCTTCTTCTTCGTGGTCTTCTTCTTCGGGCCCTTGGTGATCGTCACGGCGGGGCCCGTTGCATCGACGGTGAACCCGCTGGTCGCCGACGACGCGTCCTGGTTGCCGGCCGGATCGGTGGCCTGAACCTCGAACGTGTGGGGGCCATTGCCGAGCGCGGGCGGGGTGAATGCCCGAGCCGAAGTGGAACGGGCCGCACCCGAAGTGCAGGGCGCGAACGCGTTCGCGTCGACCCGGCACACGAAGCTCGAGCCCGCCTCGCTGGAGGCGAAGTCGAAGGTCGGGGTCGAGTCGCTGGTCACCGAGCCGTTGATCGGACCCCCCGTGACGGTCGTCTCGGGCGCCACCGTGTCGACGGTCACGGCCCGGGTCGAGGTCGGCGAGACGCCGCCCTCGCCGCCGATCGCCCGCACCCGCAGCTCATGCGCGCCGTCCGCCAGCGGCGAGGCGGGCGCGAACCCGGTCGCGGTCGTGCAGTCGCCGAACGCGCCTGCGTCGAACGCGCACTGGAACCGGGCTCCGGCCAGGTCGGTCGTGAACGTGTACGCCAGGTTGTTCTGGTTGATCAGCCCCTCGGGTCCGCTGATCGCGGGGGCCGCGGGCAGCGGCTGGCTGCCGGCGTTCAGGGCGCCGACCAGGTTGAGCCGCTTGCCGCTCTCGACCGGGGTCGGACCGGGGTTCACGAACGCCGCGTTCGGGTCGCCGCCGGCCATCAGCCGCTGGATCACCTGCGCCGGCGTCAGCGCCCGGGCCTTCTCACGGATGAGCGCAGCCGCGCCGGCGACCATCGGTGTCGCCATCGACGTGCCGTTGAGGAACTGGTGCGTCCCGTCCATGTGGATGTCAACGCGATCGGGGGTGTAGTCGCTGCTCTGACAGAAGAGGCCGACGTGGTCGATCCGCGCGCCCTCCGCGACGGTAGCGTCGGCGTCGGAGACGAACTGAACCTGCCATCCCACGTCGGGCTGGTTGTTCAGCTCGGGCACCGGGAACGTGAAGGTGGCGGTGCCCGTACCGCTCACGTTGAGACCGATCGAGAACGGGGTGGCGCCGTTGCGCGGTAGGAGGCGAACCGTGTCCCCGTTGTCCGGCTGGGCGATGTTGAGCGTCCAGCCGAGCTGACAGCCCGTCCTGCCCGTCGTCGCCACCTGCGTCGCGGGACGGGCGACGACGTCCATGTTCGCGGGGTAGTTGGTGCCCGGGAAGGGGGTCTCGCTCAGTGAGAAGCTCCCAAGGAAGCCGGGCACGCGCTGCCAGTTCGTGTTCGTGGCGCTCGTGATCGGGGTGCCGCCGCCGTCGACCAGGCGGTTGTCGAAGCCCGGATCCTCGGCGTCCTCGCCCAGCATGAGCCGGAAAGCCTGCGCGGTGCTGAGGACCTGCGAGCCCGGGGCCGCGATCTGCACCGACGTCGGCCCGTAGTTCGAGAACGAGGACTTGACGTCCGTGTTCGTCGACGACGCGACGCACACGACGTTGTTGAAGTCGTAGTTCCCCGGGCTCGGTGGCACGAAGTCGGCGCCCTCGGGCCCGTTGTTGAAGTTGCACGGGTACTGGCCGGGATGCTCGAGGGCGCCGGTGCCGCTGCCGCACTGAACCGGGGTGAACTCGTCGTTGGCGTCGTCGTTGATGTCGTTGTTGTCCCCGGTGGGATCGTCGCCGCCGTTGCCCGCCGAGAACACCCACAGGACGTCAGGGTTCGCCTGGATCGTCGCAGCCTGCAGAGCGCTCGGGCACGGTCCGCCGAGGCTCGCGTTGACCACCTTCGCTCCCTCCGACGCCGCGTAGGCGAAGCCGTTGGAGACCGAGACGGTCGAGGACCGATCGAAGGCGTCGAACACCTTGACCGCCATCAGCTGCACCTTCTGGGAGACGCCGGTGACCCCGTAGCCGTCGCTCCCGCGCGCTCCGACGATTCCCGCCGTGTGCGTGCCGTGGCCGGAATCGCCGTCGTCGTTGGGGTCCGAGTCCGTGCAGACCGGCGGGACGGAGCCGTTGCACGGATGGGCCGTCGGCGCCCGCTGATTGATCGCCTGGAAGTCCGCGCCGAAGACGTCGTCGACGAAGCCGTTGGCGTCGTCGTCGATTCCGTTGGCCGGCGTCTCGCCGGGGTTGCGCCACATGTTCGGAGCGAGGTCGGGGCTTCCGTAGGCGACTCCGGTGTCCACCATCGCGACCACGACGCTGGAGGCGTTGCCGCCCTCGACCGGGGCGATGTCCCATCCCTCTGGGGCATCGATGTCCGCATCGGCGGTGCCGGGGAATGTCAAGTCGGGCGGGATCGCGTTGGGCGTGGAGATCGTCTGGCCGGTGTTGTCCATGCCCCACTGCCGGCTGAAGAACGTGTCGGTTGGGATCGCGTCGGCGTGGTAGACGTAGTTCGGCTCGGCGAACTCCACCGCCGGGTCCGTGGACAGCTCGCCGACGGCGTCGCGGACGCTTGTGCCCTCCGGGAGCTCGAGCAGCTGCGCGCGGTTGACCTCGAGGCGCTGGGCCACCTCGCCGCGGACCTGGCCGCGCGCGTCGGCGCGCTCACCCGCATCGGTGCCGCGGTCGTAGCGGACCACGACCTGCCCCGGGAGGAACAGGGGGTCGCCGGAGGACGCCGACTCACCCGACGGGTCGGAGATGTCGATCACGGTTGCCGAAGCGACCGGTGCGACCAGTGCTCCCACGACGATCGAAGCGATCACGATCCTGCGCATATGTCCCGCAGCCTCCTTGCCTGGCCCCTGGTATTCCGATGCACCCGCGATCCTACGGCCCGGCTGCCGATTTGCAAGCGTTGCGCCTCGGATAGGTGCCGAACGGCCCGGCGCCTAACCTTTCGCGGTCATGCCGCCGCTGATCCGGGCCGTGCGCCCGCAGGAGTGGATCAAGAACCTGCTCGTGTTCGCGGGCGTCCTGTTCTCGGGGCGGCTCGACTCCGGGGACGCGATCGTCGACGCGACGATCACCTTCGTCGCCTTCTGCGCGATCTCGAGCGCCGGCTACCTGTTCAACGACCTGCGCGACCGCGAGCACGACCGGCTGCACCCCGACAAGCGCAGCCGCCCGATCGCCAGCGGCGCCGTCGCGCCGCCGACCGCGACCGGACTGGCGGTCCTGCTCGCGCTGCTCGCGATCGGCCTCGGCCTCGCCGTCGACTCCGAGGTCGCGGGGCTGGTCGCGCTCTACGGCGTGATCACGACCGCCTACTCCCTCGGCCTCAAGCGGCTGGTGATCATCGACGTGATGACGATCGCGTCGCTGTTCATCCTCCGGGTGGTGGCGGGTGCGGTCGCGGTCGGCGCCCACGCGTCGGAGTTCCTCCTCGTCTGCACCGGCTTCCTGGCGCTCTTCCTCGGCTTCACGAAGCGCCGCCAAGAAGCAATGCTCGAGGAACAGGAGGCGACCGAGGCCGGTACCCGCCCAGTGTTGGAGCACTACTCGATCCCCTTCCTCGACCAGATGATCGCGATGGTCACCGCCGCGGCGATCCTCTCCTACGTCATCTACGCGGCGGACTCGCCCCGGGTCGGCTCGGAGATGCTGGCGACCGCCCCCTCGGTCCTCTACGGGATCTTCCGCTACCTGTATTTGATCTACGACCGCCGGGATACGCGCTCGACCGCCGCGATCCTCACGGAGGATCCGGGGATGATCTTCGCCGGGGTGACCTGGGTGGGGACCGCGCTGGCCATGCTCTACCTGTTCGACTGACCAAAAAGGTCTGCCAACGCGACGGTGACGGTCACCGCGACGCCGGGCACCGGAAGCCCGGTCACCTTCGACTTCGCGACCGCCGACGGCAGCGCGACCGCGGGCACCGACTACACCCAGACCTCGGGCACCAAGGACATCGACAAGCTGGTGGTGACGGTCTCCTCCAACGAGGCCGCCAAGGCGGTCGGAACCGCGACCGTCAGCGTCCCGGCAAACAAGAAGGCGGTGAAGTCCAAGCAGGCGAAGGCCAACGTCCCGGCCAACGGCAAGAAGAAGCTGAAGCTCAAGTTCAAGAGCAAGGCGCTGAAGACGATCAAGAAGGCGATCGCCAAGAAGGGCAAGAACCCGAAGGCCAAGATCGCCGTCACGCTCACCGACAACGCCGGCAACAAGACCAAGCTCAAGAAGAACGTCAAGCTCAAGAACTGAGCTTCGGGGTTCAAATAGCGGCGCTCAGCCGCAGGCCTGGGTGAGCGCCGCCTCGAAGTCGGCGACCTCCCGCGAATCCTCGTACAGGACGTCGCACGAGCCGGCGATCTGCGCGCGGACGGCGTCGCGCCGGTCCCGGTCGCTGCCGAGCCCGACGGCGAGGTCGACGTACTCCTCGTCGGAGCCGGCGACCAGGTCCATGTAGCCGGCCTTCGCGTACAGAGCCCGGGTGATCCGGCTCCGAAGCAGGTCGCCCGGCAGCGTGACGACCGGCGTGCCGAGCGCGAGCGCCTCATAGGAGGTGTTGCCGCCGCCGAACCTGGTCGGGTCGAGCACGACGTCGACGGCGGCGAGGAACCGCAGGAAGTCCTCGCGCGGCATCGGCTTCAGCCAGCGCACGCGGTCGACGACGTCGGGCATGGCGGTCGCGAGTCGCGCGCGCAGGAGCGCGGTCCACTCCGACGCACGGCCCTCGATCAGCAGCAGCAACCCCGACGGGTCGCGACGGAGGATCTCGGCGAGCAATCCGTCGAACTCCGGGTGGAGCTTGAACAGCGTCTGCGGGCACGCGTAGAGGTTCGCCTCCTCGTCGAGGCCGAGCTCGGCGCGCGTGCCGCGCGGCTCCGGCAGCTCGGGCCGCTCGTAGTAGGTCGCCAGGGTCGGCGGCCGCAGCAGCGCCTCCGTGTACTGCGAGTCCGCCTCGGGCAACTCGAGCAGGTCGCTGGAAAGGAAGAAGTCCATGCACCGGCTTCCGCTGGTGACGGGATGGCCCCAGGTCGAGCACTGGACGGGGGCCATTCGCGAGAAGGCGAGCGTGTAGGTCAGCGCGTCCATGCCGACCTCGGTGAAGAAGAGCAGGTCGAGCTCCTGCTCGGCCACCATCTCGCGCGCCGCCGCCACGTCGCGCGGCAGCGTGACCACGCGCTCGGCGGCCGCCTGAAACCGCGCCGCGAGCGGGTCGGCGTGGCGGCCGACGGTGAGCAGGATACGTTCGAACCGCTCGCTCGAGAGCCCCTCGATGCGGCCGACGTTCAGGCGGCCGATCGTGTGATCGCGAAAGTACGCGGAGAGGAACCCGACCCGTAGACGGTCGCCGCGCGCCGCGTCCGAGGTGAGGTCCGGACCCCGGTAGATCCGGCCGAGCTTCTCGTGGACGGGGCGGTCGTCGAGCCCCTGATAGGCGAGAAAGAAGTTGGTCGGAACGAGGGTGTTCGTCGTGTCGATCTCGAATCCGTTCGCGGCGAGCTCGCCGACCTCCGCCTCGAGGCTTTGGCGACGCGCCGTCACGTCGCCGGCCGATTCGTAGACGACCGGCAACGCGGTCGCGATCAGGACCTTGTTGACGGGCGCCGGGCTGACCCGATCGGCCGCGCGCAGGTGCTCCACGCCCTCGTCGGTGCGCCCGCGGTTGACCAGCAGGTAGCCGAGGTTCTGAAGCGCGGGGCCGAAGCTCGGATCGACCGCGGCCGCGCGCTCGTAGCACTGGAGGGCCTGGACCTGGTCTCCCGTGTCCTGGAAGGCGTTGCCGAGGTGGTTCAGGATCTCCGCCGAGCCGGGGCGCGCCTCCGCGGCACGCCGCAGCAGGGCGAGCGCGTCGCCGGCGCGCCCCGCGCCCTGGAGCGCGAGCGCCTGGGAGACCCAGGCCCGCACGTCGGCGTCGCCCGGTTCCTGGGATTGCTGGCTCGAGCCGGCGGGCACCGGGGCCGCCGGGGTGGAGCCCTCCGGCGGAACGACCCAGATCTCCTCCTGGTTGTCGAGGTCGGGGCGCTGCCCGCCGAGCGCGACGCAGCGCGTGTCGGGCAGCACCTGGACGTCGAAGATCTCCTCGACCCCGGACTCGAACACCAGCGTCGCCAGCGTGTTCCCGGTGTTGAGATCGACGACGCCCACGCCGCACTCCAGCTGGTCGTGGTGCTCGGCGATCGGGACCCCGCCGAACACGGCCGTCTCGCGGATCTTCGAGAGGCCGATGAACGCGAGATTCCCGTAACAGGCAAGCCCGCGCGTGTAGCCCGGCACCGTGGCGACGGTCTCCCGGGCTCCCGTCCGGGTGTCGACGCTCTCGAGCGCTCCGTAGCCCGAGTGAAGGACCAGCAGCCTGCCGTCGTGCCAGCGCGGGGAGTGCGGCATCGCCAGGCCCTCCGTCACCGTCTCGCCGCTTGCGATGTCGAGCACGCGTCCGGTGCGGTTCTTGTCGGCGCGCCACCCCGCGGGCTCGTCGGTGGCGGCGAGCGCCGTCACGAAGGCCGGCCGCCCGTCGCGCATCCCGAGGCCGTTGAGGTGACAGCGGTCCTCGGCCGCGAGGCGGGTGACAAAAGGAGGCCGCCACCGGGGCAGGAAGCTGTAGTCGGGGTGCACGTTGGCCAGGCATGAGAAGAGCGTGTTGACGACCCAGAGCTCCGGTTCGCCGTCGTCCCCGACCCCCCACGCGAGCTCGTGGCACTGGATCCCGCCGGTGACGGCCGCGGATCGCGCCAGGTAGCAGCGGTCGTAGCGCCCGGCCGGGGGGACCGACGCCGCGAGCTCCGAGTTGCTGTTCAGAAACCAGATCTGACCGCGCGAGCCGATCGCGATCCGGCTCGGGTTGGCGGCGATCCCCATCGCCTGGTCGAAGCCGTGGAAGGAGAAGTGGAGCCCCTCGTCCGTCGTGCCGATCGAGACCAGCTTGCCGGCCTGATAGGTCGAGACGAGCAGCGAGCAGCGCGCCTGCCGCAGGACATCCACGAAGGACTCGCTGTGGCGGTAGCGCATCTCCAGCCAACGTTCACCGGTCTCGCCCCCCTCGGCTGGCGACTCGGGGACACCCTCCACCGCGCGCACCATACCCGCAGCGGTCGGCCCGGACGCGGTTCGGGTACTTTGCCAAGCGGTGGAGAGGGGACTTCCTGCGAGCGCGACCGAACCCGCACCGGGGGCGGACGGGGGCGCCGCCGATCAGCTGGTCGCGCTGGCCGGGGTTCGCAAGTCGTTCGACGAGAACGTCGTCCTCGACGGGATCGATCTCGAGATCGGCCGCGGCGAGGCGATCGTCGTCGCGGGGCCGTCGGGCTCGGGCAAGTCGACGATGCTGCGCTGCATCAACGGTCTCGAGCCGATCGATGAGGGGACGATCCACTTCGACGGCGCGCTGGTACGCGCCGAGGGCCGCGAGATCTACGCGATCCGGGCCGAGATCGGGATGGTCTTCCAGCAGTTCAATCTCTTCCCGCACATGACGGTGACCCAGAACATCACGCTCGGCCCGTTCGAGGTGGGGCACGTCACGAAGGCCGACGGCCGACGGCGCGCGCTCGAGCTGCTCGAGCGGGTCGGGATCCCCGACAAGGCCGACGCCTACCCCGCCGACCTGTCGGGCGGGCAGCAGCAGCGCGTCGCGATCGCCCGCGCGCTCGCCGTCGATCCGAAGCTGATGCTGTTCGACGAGCCGACCTCGGCCCTTGACCCGGAGATGATCCGCGAGGTCCTCGACGTGATGCGCGACCTCGCCCGCGAGGGGATGACGATGATCGTCGTCACTCACGAGATGGGCTTCGCGCGCGAGGTGTGCGACCGGATCGTCTTCATCGACGAGGGGCGGATCGTCGAGCAGGGCACTCCGGAGGAGTTCTTCACCCAAACCAAGAGCGATCGAGCGAAGGAGTTCGTCGACAAGATCATCCACCACTGATCAACCAACCATCAAACGCAAGCGGGGGAGGAAAGGGAGAGATGGAACTACGCAACAGATGGCGTCTGCTCACGGTCGGGGCGCTGGTCCTGGCGGCGCTGGTGCTCGTCGCTTGCGGCGACGACGATGACGAGGGGACCGGGACCACGGCTGAGGTCGCGGCCGAGGAGTTCCCGGCCGGCTCGACGATGGCCGAGATCCAGGAGAAGGGCGAGCTGACGATCGGGGTCAAGTACGACGTACCGCCGTTCGGGCTCAACAACCCCCAGAGTGGCGAGGTCGAGGGCTTCGACGTCGATCTCGGCACCTACATCGCCGACAAGCTGGGCGTGGAGGTCCAGACGCGCGAGGCGACGTCGGACAACCGGATCCCGCTGCTCGTCGACGGGACGATCGACCTCATCCTCTCGACGATGACGATCACCGAGGAGCGCGACCTGGAGGTTGACTTCTCCGAGCCGTACTACGTCGCCAACGGCGACGTGCTCGTGCCGTCCGGATCGGACATCCAGAGCCTCGACGACCTCAACGGCCGCAAGGTCTGCACGGCCCTCGGCTCGACCTACGCCGACACGATCGAGAAGGAGGCCCCGGACGCCGACCTGCGCCTGGTCGACCTCTACTCGGAGTGCTTCGACCAGGTCCAGACGGGCGCGGTCGACGCGGTCTCGACCGACAACGTGATCCTCACCGGGATGGTGATCCAGGACGACTCGTTGGAGCTGCTCGGCCTCGACTACACGACCGAGCCCTACGGGATCGGAATCCAGGAGGGCGACGCCGAGTTCAAGCAGTTCGTCGACGAGACGCTGGCCGAGTACATCGACAGCGGCGCCTGGCAGGCGGCCTACGACGAGTGGGTCGGCCAGTACGTGGCTGAGGACCAGCAGCAGGGACCGCCGGAGATCACGCTCGAGGAGGCGATCGCGCTGTTCCCGCTGGAGAAGTAGCGGGGCCGGGCGTCACCCGAACCGGAGCAGGAGAGTGACCGAGCTCTGGGAGGTGCTCGACGAGCACTTCCCGGAGTTCATCTCCGGGCTGTGGGTCACGACCAGATTGGTCGTGGCCTCGTTCTTCATCGCGATGACGGTCGGGACCCTCGTCGCCGCGATGCGGATCGCGCCCGTCCGCTGGCTCAACCGGCTCGGCGGAATCTACGTCGAGACGTTCCGGAACGTCCCGCTCCTGGTGCTCCTGATCATCGCGTTCTCCGGGTTCCCGCGGGCGGGGGTCTCGGTGGGGCAGTGGGTGGCGGGGATCGGATGCCTCGGGCTCTACACCGCGGCGTACATCGCCGAGGCGCTGCGGTCCGGAGTGTTCGCCGTCTCCAAGGGGCAGATCGAGGCGGCGCTTTCGCTTGGCCTGACCTACGGGCGCACAATGCGGCTGATCATCCTCCCGCAGGCCTACCGGACCGTGATCCCGGCCCTCGGAAGCCTCGTGCTGGCGATGATCAAGAACTCGGCGATCGTCGGGGGCTCGCTGGTGGCGCTCCCCGATCTGCTCAACCGGACGCGGAAGGTCGCCTCCGACACCGGCCAGACGGACGAGGTCTTCTTCTGGGCCGCGTTCGGGTTCCTGTTGTTGACGCTGACGGTGACGCTCGCGATCCGCTACCTCGAGCGGCGCTACGAGATCAGGCGGTAGGGCGTGGAATATCTCTTCACTCCCGACAACTGGGAATGGCTCTTCACCGGGAACAACTTCAGGTTCCTGCTCGAGGGGTTCCTGATCAACCTCGAGATCGCGGCGATCGGGATCTTCTTCTCGCTCATTTTCGGCCTCCTGCTCGCCCTGATGCGGGTCTCGAAGATCAGGCTCCTGAGCGTCCCGGCCGGAATCTGGGTCGACATCTGGCGCAACCTGCCGCTGATCTTGATCATCCTCTACCTCGGCCTCGCCGTTCCGAGCGGATGGCGGGACGCTTGGGCCGAGAACATCCCCGGCTGGTTTCCGGAGGCGCTTCAGGACGAGCTCGTCCTCGGTGCCATGCTCGGCCTGATCCTCTACAACTCCGCGGTCCTCTGCGAGATCATGCGCTCGGGGATCCTCTCGCTCGACCGCGGCCAGCGCGAGGCCGCTGCCTCGCTGGGGCTGACCTACATCCAGCAGATGCGGTTCGTGATCCTGCCCCAGGGGCTGCGGCGGATGGTGCCCGCGACCGTCTCGCAGCTGATCACGCTGAACAAGGACACCACGCTGGTGACGATCCTCGGCATCAACGAGGTGATCAGCCACGCGAACGCGATCACGGGCTCCGGCTTCTTCAGCGGCGTTCCGGTGCCGATCCTGCAGGTCTACCTGGTGGTGGGCTTTATGTTCATCCTCGTCAACTTCGGGCTCTCGAGGCTCTCGCGCCGGCTGGAGATCCGCGAGCGGCGGCGCACCGGGACCAAGCTGCGCCGGGTCGAGGGCCTCGAGGACCAGGTCGCCCTCGAAAGCGACGTCGTTCGCTGAGATAGGGTTCGGTCCCATGGACCTGACCCTGACGCCCGAAGAGCAGGCATTCCGCGACGAGCTTCGCGCCTGGCTGGAGGAGAACCACCCCGGCCCGGCGCCGAAGGGCGGCGACCAGGTCCAGTACGAGTTCGAGCGCGAGTGGCAGCGCCAGCTGCACGCGGGTGGCTGGGCCGGCGTCTCGTGGCCGAAGGAGTACGGCGGCCGCGGCGCGACCCTGATCGAGGCCTCGATCTTCGGCGAGGAGCTGGCGCGCGCGAAGGCGCCGCGACCCGCCAACGTGCTCGGCCTCGTGATGGGCGGCCCGGTGGTCATCGCTCACGGGACCGAGGAGCAGAAGGAGCGCTTTCTGGAGCCGATCCTCTCGGCCGAGGAGATCTGGTGCCAGGGCTTTTCCGAGCCCGAGTCCGGGTCCGACCTCGCGTCGCTGAAGACCAAGGCGGTCAAGGACAACGGCGGCTACCGCATCACCGGCCAGAAGGTGTGGACGACGTTCGCCCACGAGGCCAAGTGGTGCATGCTCGTCGCCCGCACCGACCCCGACGTCCCGAAGCACAAGGGGCTGACCTACTTCCTCATGGACATGGAGCAGGACGAGGTCGACGTGCGGCCGCTGCGCCAGATCACCGGCGAGTCGGAGTTCAACGAGCTGTTCATCGAGAACGCCTACGTCCCAGACGAGAACGTCGTCGGCGGCGAGGGCAACGGCTGGATGGTCGCCATCACGACCCTGATGAACGAGCGCGCCGGGCTCGGTGCCTCGGCGGCGCTCGGGCTGGCCAACTCGCTCGACGAGATGATCGAGCTCGCGCGCGAGCAGGGTCGTGCCGACGACCCGATCGTCCGCGACAAGATCGCCCGCTTCAAGATCGGGATCGAGGGCCTGCGATTGGGTGCGATGCGGGCGCTGACCGCGACGATGAAGGTCGGGATCCCGGGCCCCGAGGGCTCGATCGCAAAGCTGCAGTGGTCGTCGACTCACCAGGCGATGACCGAGCTCGCGATCGAGCTCGGTGGGATCGAGACCCTGCAGCGGGGCGACCTCTGGGCCTACCGCTTCCTGCGGTCACGGGCGAACTCGATCGAGGGCGGGACCTCTGACGTGCTCCGCAACATCGTCGCCGAGCGCGTGCTCGGCCTGCCCAAGCTCCGCTGACCAGGTAAGGAGACCCGGTGGACTTCGACTTCAACGACGAGCAGCGCGAGATCAAGTCGACGGCGCGCGAGTTCATCGCCAGCCGCTTCAAGCCGGAGAAGGTGCGTGAGCTGGCCGAGTCGGACAGCCCTTACGACGACGCGCTCTGGAAGGAGATGTGCGAGCTCGGCTGGCCCGGGATCGCGATCACCGAGGAGCACGGCGGCCAGGGTCTGGGCGTGGTCGAGCTGGTGATCCTCCAGGAGGAGCTCGGGTACGCACTCGCCCCGAGTCCCATGATCTCCAACGCCGCCGCCGGAGCGGTGATCGAGCGCGCCGGGTCGGACGAGCAGAAGAGCGCCTGGCTCCCGGGCATCGCCTCGGGCGAGCAGCGTGGTGCCGCGGCGTTCACCGCCGAAGAGGAGCCCGTCGTCGGAGCCGCCGAGGGCGCGTCCGTCCTCGTCCTGAGCGCCCCGCCGGACGGGGCCCGCATCGTCGAGGCCGGCGCCGCTTCGCTCGAGCGCCTCGACCTGATCGACACGACGCGGGCCTATAGCCGCGCCTCCGCCGACGGCGGTGAGGAGCTGCCCGGCGACGTCGCTGCGGCGTACGACGTGCCGGTCGTCGCGCTCGCAGCCGAGCTGGTCGGCGTTGCCCAGCGCGCGCTCGACATGGCCGTCGAGTACGCGAAGGAGCGCCAGCAGTTCGAGCGCCCCATCGGCGCCTATCAGGCGGTCTCACACCGGCTCGCGGACATGCTCTGGGACGTCGAGGAGGCCCGCTCGCTCACCTACTACGCCGCGTGGGCCGCCGACGCCCAGCCGGAGTCGCTGCCGCTGGCCGCCTCGATGGCAAAGGCGCGCGCCTCCGACAGCGCCAACGCGGTCACCCACAACGCGATCCAGACGCTCGGCGGAATCGGCTTCACGTGGGAGCACGACATCCACTTCTTCCTCAAGCGCGCCCGCGTCAGCGCCGCGCTGCTGGGCACCCCGCGCCAGCACCGCGAGCGGGTCGCCGAGCTCACCGGCCTCGGCGCCGTCGACGCGGTCCCCGCCTGACCCGCCCGCCCGGGTGGAGCTCTGGCACGAGATCGCGGGCGAGGGCCCGCCGGTCCTGCTCGTCCACGCCGGCGTCTGCGACAGCGGGATGTGGGACCCGCAGTGGGCGAGCTTCCCGCGCGCTCATCGGACGGTGCGCTGCGACCTGCGGGGGTTCGGGCGCACGGCGATCCCACCCGAGCCGTACTCGCACGCGGCCGATCTCGCGGAGCTGATCGACGGTCTCGAGCTCGCGCCGGTCGCCGTGGTCGGCGCTTCGTTCGGCGGGCTCGTCGCCCTCGACCTGACGCTCTCGCGTCCGGAGCTCGTCTCGCGGCTGGTGGTCGCCGACCCTCCGCTGCTGGAACACGATTGGTCCGCGGCGTTTCGCGAGTTCGCCGCGGCCGAGGACGAGGCATTGGAGGAGGGGAGGGTCGACGACGCGGTCGAGGTCAACCTGAAGATGTGGGTCGGCGATGTCGCACCGGAGCTGCGCGCCCGGGTCGGCGAGATGCAGCGTCGCGCGTTCCAGCTGCAGCTGCCCGCCCCCGAGGAGGCCGACGACGAGCTGCTGACCCCGGACCTCGCCGCCCGGCTGGTCGACGTCGCGGCTCCCGCTCTGGTCATCACCGGCGAAAACGACATCGTCGACATGCAGGCGATCGCCGACCGGCTCGCCGGGGAGATCCCCGACGCGCGCCGCGCGCGGATTGCCGGCGCCGCCCACCTGCCGAGCCTCGAGCGCCCGGACGAGTTCGATGCGCTCGTGCTCGGGTTCCTCGGCGACTAGACGCGCGCGGCGAACGCCCTCAGGTGTCCGGGCCAGCCGCCGTCGGAGCCGATCGCGTCCGCGGATCCAGCCTGCACCCGGTGAGGTGCCGCGCCGGATTCAGCCTCGCCGGCTGCGGTGCGCGATCGCGATCGCGGCGACCCCGAGCGCGGCGATCGCGACGCCGAGCGGCCCGCGATTCGGAATCGCCTTGAACACGGCCTCGCCGTCGCGGACCTCGATGTAGCCGACCGGCGAGACCCAGCCCGCGCCGCCGCCGCCTCCGCCGCTGCCCTCGGGGCTGACCCCCGAGCCGCCCCCGAAGCCCCAGCGCGCCCGGGCCACCGGGATCACGGTCACGCCGCCGCGCTTCACCGGCTTGCCGAAGATCGCCGACGCCTTCGCGGTCGCGCCGGTCCGCTTCGCCAGCCGTTCGACGAAGCCGTCGTCGCCCGCCCGTGCGACGAGCTCGCCCCTGACCTGCTCCTCGTCAGCCATCAGCCGTCCGGGAGCACCGCGAGGTCGGAGGCCAGGTGGGTGCGGTCGTCGCCGTCGAGGCGGTACTCGACGTCGATCGTCTCGTGCTTGCGGTAGGTGCCGAACAACCCCAGGTACATCGCCGCCCAGCGGCCCAGCCCGACCTGCTCCTTGACGATCTGGCGGCTGAAGACGACCTCGCCGCCGCTCAGCTCGTAGTCCTTGCCGGCCTCCTGGGCGATCCCGTTGACATAGACGGTGATCGGCGGCCGCGCGCCGCGCGGGAGCGGCACCCGCCGGCCGACCGCCTCGCTGCCCTTCGGGACCTCGGTCTCGGTCTGCTCCATCTACCTGACTTTATGCGTAAGCGCGCGACGCACGGCATCGAGCGGCTTCTCGCGGCCGCGCAGCTCCAGCGGGTGGCGTGTGATCCCGCCCTTGAACGGGATCAGCGAGCCGTCGCCCATCACGTCGACCCCGGCCGCGCGCCCCCGGAGGAGGCCGCCCGTCGAGATCTCGAGCCGGGCCGAGACCCGATCGGACGGCTCGAAGTCACGCAGGGCGCTGACCGCGGGCAGTGCGCCGTCGCGTCGCGCGGCGGCAGCGTGGCGATCGGCTGCCTCGAGCGCGTCGTCGAGCTCGTCGAAGGACTCGTGGTCGACCCGCGAGCCGCGCCGGATCGTCAGCTTGTAGGCCAGGCTCCTGTGCTACGCGCCGCGGCGCTTTCGCACCGGCCGTCGCAGCGCCTCGTTGGTGATCTTCTCCGGCCCCTCGCGCTGCTCGATCGGGAGGTAGTCGACGTCCCGCGGGCCGGTGTAGATCTGCCGTGGCCGGGCGATCTTCTGCTCCGGGTCGTCGACCATCTCCAGCCACTGGGCCACCCAGCCGGCGGTCCGCGGGATCGCGAACATGACGGTGAACATCTCGGTCGGCAGCTCGAGCGCCTCGTAGATCAGCCCGGAGTAGAAGTCGACGTTCGGGTAGAGCTTGCGCTCGGTGAAGAACTCGTCGTCGAGCGCCTGCTTCTCGAGCTCGGTCGCGATCTCGATCAGCGGGTTGTGCTCGGTCGCCTCCAGCACCTCGTCGACGTGCTTCTTGATGATCCGCGCCCGCGGGTCGTAGTTCTTGTAGACCCGGTGGCCGAAGCCCATCAGCTTCTCCTCGCGGTTCTTGACGCCCTCGAGGAAGTCAGGGATGTTCTCGGTCTTCTCGATCCGCCGCAGCATTCGCAGCACCGCCTCGTTGGCGCCGCCGTGCAGGGGGCCGTAGAGCGCCGCGACCCCGGCGGCGACCGCCGAGTAGGGGTCGACCTGCGAGGAGCCGACGGCGCGCACGGCGCTGGTCGAGCAGTTCTGCTCGTGATCGGCGTGCAGGATGAAGAGGACGTCGAGCGCCTTCGCGAGCCGCGGGTCGGGCTCGTACTTGAGCTCCGTCTTCTTGAACATCATCGAGAGGAAGTTCTCGGAGTAGTTGAGGTCGTTGTCGGGATAGACGTAGGGGAGGCCCATGTTGTGGCGATAGGCGAACGCCGCCAGCGTCGGCACCTTGGCGATCAGCCGGATCGCCGCCATGTAGCGCTCCTCCGGGTCGTCGATGTGCTTGGCGTCCGGGTAGAAGGTCGAGAGCGCGCCGACCCCGGCGAGCAGCATCCCCATCGGGTGGGCGTCGTAGCGGAAGCCCTGCAGGAACTGCTTGATGTCCTCGTGGAAGAAGGTGTGGTGGGTGATGTCGAAGACCCAGCGCTCGAGCTGGGGGGTGGTCGGGAGCTCGCCGTAGACGAGCAGGAACGCGACCTCGAGGAAGTTCGACTTCTCGCAGAGCTGCTCGATCGGGATCCCGCGGTGCTGGAGGATCCCCTTGTCGCCGTCGATGTAGGTGATCGCCGAGCGGCACGACGCGGTGTTGAGGAACGCCGGGTCGTAGGTCATCGTCCCGAAGTCGTCCTCGGCGACCTTGATCTGGCGCAGGTCCATCGCCCGGATCGTCTCGTCGGTGATCTCGACCTCGTAGCTGCGACCGGTGCGGTTGTCGGTGATCGTCAGCGTGTCGCCCGCGCTCTCCGCGGTGGCGACGCCACCGCCGTCCGAAGAAGTCTCAGTCTCAGCCATTCGGTCTCCTCGGTTGATCTGCTCTCAACCGCATTCTCGCAGGAGGGCCGCTTCTAGGCTGGCTGCGCCTCGAAGTGCGTGAGCCGCTTGAACTCCGCGAACCGCTCGGCGACCTCGGGCGGGGTGAGCCCGGCGAGCCGGGTGGTGCCGAAGTCCTCGACGTTGAACGAGGCCATCACCGAGCCGTAGGCCATCGCCTGGCGCAGCGATCGGTCGTCGTGTTCGCCGGCGATCCGAACGGCGTCCAAATAGCCGAGGAAGCCGCCGGCGAAGCTGTCGCCGGCCCCGGTGGGATCGCGGACCTCCTCGAGCGGCAGCCCCGGGATCGCGAACGAGCCCTCGGCCGTGAACAGGACCGCGCCGTACTCGCCGCGCTTGGCGACGATCACCGACGGCCCGAGCTCCATGGCGCCCCGCGCCGCGGCGACCAGGTTCGGCTCGCCGGTCAGCATCCGCAGCTCGGCGTCGTTGAGCAACAGGCAGTCGACCTCGGCGATCGCGCTGACCAGGGAGTCGCGCGCCGTGTCGATCCACAGGTTCATCGAGTCGAGCGCCGCAAAGCTGGCCGACGACTGGCGGCGGACGTCGCGCTGCAGGTCGGGCTGGATGTTGCCCAGGAAGAGCATCTGCGATTCGCACGAGTCGGCTGAGAGCTTGGGCTGGAAGTCGGCGAACACGTTGAGCTGGGTGTCGTCGGTGTGGGCGACGTTCATGTCGTGGTCGTAGTGGCCGCGCCAGAAGAAGGTCCTGCCGCCCTCCACATGCTCGATGTCGTCGGTGTCGATGTTCCGGCCGGCGAGCACGGTGAGCTCGGCGTCCCCGAAGTCGTCGCCGACCGGGCCGACGACCTTCACCTCCGTGAAGAAGCTGGCCGCGAGCGCGAAGTGGACGGCGGAGCCGCCCAGCATGCGCTCGCGCTCCCCGAAGGGGGTGCGCACGCTGTCGAACGCGATCGAGCCGACTACGGTCAGTCCCACGGGTGCGGCAGACTAGGGCAATCCGAATCAGTCCGATGCAGAGGGAGCAGGGATGCCGCGCAAGAACTTGATCATCGCCCTGGCACTCGTGGTCGCATTCGCCGCGATCACGCCGACGCTGGCATCGACCGGGACGCAGAGCCTCGTCGACAAGTCGACCTTCCCGGTCCGCACCGCCAAGAAGGCAAAGCAGATCGCGAAGCAGGCGAAGAAGATCGCCAACCAGGCGCTCGCCGCGGCGCAGGTCGCCCAGGCGACGGCCGACACCGCCGAGCAGCTGGCCAACGACGCGCAGACGGCGGCCAACGCGGCGAAGCAGAGCGCCGACGCGGCCCAGGCCAGCGCCAACACGGCGAAGACCAGCGCCGATACGGCCAAGGCCGCGGCCGATGCGGCGCAGGCGAGCGCCAACAACGCGCAGACCAGCGCCAACAACGCGCAGGCGAGCGCGGACGCTGTGGCCGCGGAGCTCGCGGGAATGCGGGCGAAGTCCGACAGCGCAGCCGCGACGTTCAGCACCACCGAGGTGAACACCTACGTGCCGGACCCCGCTGGCGGTCCGAGTGTCACGGTGACCGTCCCGGCGTCCGGCCTGATCGAGGTCTGGGCCCAGGCGTCGATCGTCGACGGCGCCGTCTCTCTGTATGAGGACGGCCAGCAGGTGCCGAACCAGGATCCGGACGATCTCTGCGTCTCCCTGATCGGCGGCCCGCCGCCTCCGGATGGGCCGCTTCTCGCCGCCCCCGGTGGAGGGCCGCCGGCGCTCACGCTGGCTACGCCCGGCGGCGCCTCGCTCGGGTGGTGCGGAAACACGAGCGCGCCCGGTCCGGTCCTGTTCGACACGAGCCCGGGACAGCACACGTACGACCTGCGCTACGCCTGGTGCGGTTGCGGCACGCAGGCCGATTTCGCGGACCGGATGCTCACGGTCGCCCCGCGTCCTTGAGGGCGATCCGGATCGAGGAGTTCGGCGGGCCGGAGGCAATGCGGCTCGTCGAGCTCCCGGATCCGGAGCCGGCTGAGGGGGAGGTGGTGGTTGACGTCGCCCGCGCGGGCGTCAACTTCGCCGACCTCCACGCGTCGCGGAACGAGTACGTCGCCGAGCAATCGCTGCCGCTGACGCCCGGCGCCGAGATCGTCGGACGCACGGCGGACGGCCGGCGGGTCGCCGCGGTCTTGCCGACCGGCGGCTATGCGGAGCGCGTGGCCGTTCCCGAGGAGGCCCTGGTCGACATCCCCGACGCCGTCTCCGACGAGCAGGCGGCCGCGCTGCTGCTGCAGGGGCTGACCGCGCACGTCGCGGTCCATCGGTGCGGCCGGTTGCAGCCCGGCGAGTCGATCGTCGTCGAGTCGGCCGGTGGCGGGACCGGGACGCTCGCCGTCCAGCTGGCCAAGCGCGCCGGCGGGCGGGTGATCGCGCTCGCATCGAGCGAGGAGCGACGCGACCTGGCCGCCCGCCTCGGCGCCGATGCGACCCCCGACCCGGGGGTCGAGGACCTCGGCGCGGCGATCCGCGAAGCAAACGAAGGCCGCGAGGTCGACGTGATTCTGCAGATGAGCGGTGGCGAGGCGTTCGACGCCGAGCTCGGCGCCCTGGCGCCGTTCGGGCGCATGGTCGTGGTCGGGATCTCCTCGCGCGAGCAGAACGAGGTTCGCACCGGGCACCTGCTGCGCCATTCGCGATCGGTGACGGGCTTCTGGATCTACCACCTGCTCCCCCGCCGGAGGGAGGTCGCGGCGATCTTCGCCGACCTCTTCGACGCCGTCGCCGCGGATGAGCTCGAGGTCGTGATCGGCGAGGTGTATCCGCTCTCCGAAGCGCGGCGGGCGCACGAGGATCTGGCCGCCAGACGGACCTCGGGCAAGCTCTTGCTCGACCCGGCCCGCTAGCTTCTCTCTCTGATGGCGACCTTCCGCGACCTCGGCCTCTCCGAGGGGATCCTGACCGCGCTCGACGAGCTCGGGTACACCGAACCGACCGCGGTTCAGGAGCAGGCGATCCCGGAGCTGCTCGCGGGCCACGACGTGATCGGCCAGGCGCAGACCGGGACGGGCAAGACGGCCGCCTTCGGCCTGCCCCTGCTCCAGTACCTCGATCCGGGCGACGAGTCGACCCAGGCGATCGTCCTGACGCCGACCCGCGAGCTCTGCATCCAGGTGACCCAGGCGCTGCGCGCCTACGCCGAGCACCTAGACATCGAGGTCGTCGCCGTCTTCGGCGGAGCTCCGATCTCGACCCAGCAATCGCGGCTGCGCCGGGGCGCCCACGTCGTCGTCGCCACGGTGGGGCGGATGATGGACCTGATCTCGCGCCGCTCGCTGGTCCTCACCTCGGCCCGCTACGTCGTCCTCGACGAGGCCGACGAGATGCTCGACCTGGGGTTCATCGAGGACGTCGAGAAGATCCTTCGCATGTGCCCGTCCGGGCGCCAGACGGGTCTCTTCTCGGCCACCATGCCGGCGCCGGTCGCCCGCCTCGCCGAGACGTACATGTACGAGCCGGTGACGATCAAGGTGACCCCGAAGCAGCTCACCGTCGACGCGATCGAGCAGGCCTACGTCTCGGTCGAGCCACGCGAGAAGACCGACCGGCTGATCGAGGTCCTGAAGGCCGAGGAGCCCGAGCAGGCGATCATCTTCTGCCGCACCAAGATCGGCGCCGCGAAGCTCGACCGCGAGCTCGCCGACCGCGGGCTCCGGGTCAAGGCGCTGCACGGCGACATGAGCCAGGGCCAGCGCGACGGGGTGATGATCCAGTTCAAGGAGCGCGGGATGCCGCTGCTCGTCGCCACCGACGTCGCCGCGCGCGGCCTCGACATCGAGCACGTCACCCACGTGATCAACTACGACCTGCCCAACAACACGGAGATCTACGTGCACCGGATCGGGCGCACGGGCCGGGTCGGCCGCACGGGCCGGGCGATCACGTTCGTCACGCACAAGCAGGCCGACGAGATTCCGCGCATCGAGCGCGAGGCGAAGACCGTGATCGGCGAGTGGGAGCCGCCCGAGGAGCGGATCGAGCACGCCCCGCGCCCGCGCCGCCGCGACCATTCGGCCGAGGACAAGCCGCGGCAAACGCCGTCCAAGCCGTCCGCCAGGCCGGACAACGGCCACGTGAAGCTGTTCGTCAACCGCGGCGCCCGCAGCGGGATCAGCGAGGAGAACCTGCGCTGGGCGCTCACCGAGGGCGCTGTGATCCCCGCCGAGGAGATCGGCGACATCCGCGTCCTCGAGCGGTTCTCGTTCGTCGACCTGCCCGGCGAGCAGGCGAAGCTGGCGCTCGAGCGCCTCGACGGCACGAAGCTCGAGGGCAAGCAGATCCGGGTCGAGTACGCGAAGGACTAGCCGGGGGTGCTGAGCTTCCGCCCGGTCCCGATGGACCGAGAGCCGGCGGCATCCCTGGTCGAGGCGTTCCGCGACGAACTCGCCGCGCTCTACGACGGGCTCGCGGTCGACGGTTCGGACATGCCGACCGCCCGGCCCGCCGAACTCGGGCCGCCGACCGGTGTGTTCCTGGTCGGCTTCGATGACGGCGACATGCCGGTGTGCTGCGGAGGCGTCAAGCGCCTCGACGACGCGGCCTGTGAGATCAAGCGGATGTACGTCGCCCCGGAGGCGCGGGGCGCGGGACGGGCCCGGGAGCTGCTCGCCGCGCTCGAGGAAGCCGCCCGGGAGCTGGGCTATGCGACCGCGCGCCTGGACACCGGCCCGCGCCAGACGTACGCGGAGCGCCTCTACCGAGGCGCGGGATACGCGCCGATCGGCAACTTCAACCGGAACCCGATGGCGAGCTTCTTCGGCGAGAAGGAGCTCTAGCGCTCGAGGCTGATCAGTCCGGCGATCACCTGGACCGGCAGCTCGGAGGGCGTGTCGCCGGCGTCGACGATCGCCGCCGCTTCGCCAAGCCACCGCGCCCGGCCGTCATCCGGCATCGCCGCAACCCAGCTCATCGAGGCGACGTAGGCGACGATCCGCTCCGGGTCGGTCGGCTGCGAGGCGGTGATGCGGATCTCGCGCGGCTCCGACCAGGCTCCCGCCGCTCGCACCGCTTCCTGCCACGGCGGCCCGTCGAAGTAGGGGTGCTCGGGGCGCAGCTCGCCGATCCGGGCGCCGAGCTCGTGGGCCCACGAGGCGGCTCCCCAGTCGGGGATCGAGGTCAGGATCGCCAGGCCGCCGCCGGGCTTCAGCACGCGCGCGACCTCGGCGAGCGCCGCCGCCTGGTCGAACCAGTGAAAGCCGTCGGCGACCGTGACCGCGTCGACCGTCGCGTCGTCGAGCGGGATCGCCTCGGCGATGCCGTCGCGGACGCGCTCGGCGCCGACCGTTGCTGCCAGCCGCTCTCGCATCCCCTCCTGCGGCTCGACCGCGGTGACGTCGAACCCGCCGGCGACCAGCGCGCGAGTCAGCTTCCCGGTCCCGGCCGCCAGGTCGAGGACCGGGGCGCCGGGCGCCAGCCCCAGCTCCGCGGCGACCGCCCCGACGACCGCCGGCGCGTACTCCGGCCGCCCGCGCTCGTAGGCATCTGCGACAGAGGCGAACTTCGCGGCCAGGGGATGAAGCTCCACGCCGTCCATCCTAGGTTCCCGGCTCCGGGTCGCCGCGGGCCCGCCGGCCCTCGCGGATCAGGCGGCGCAGGTCCCAGGCGCGGAAGACGACGCCGAGGGTGATGAAGGCGATCGCGACCGACCAGATCGTGACCGCGAGCTGCTGGCCGACCGAGTAGGCCAGCACCGCGGCGTAGGTGGGACCGTCCAGGGCGACGACAAGCAGCGCCTGCTGGGCACCGGCGCCCCCGGGCGTGAACGGCAGGGCGCCGGTGATCGCCTGCACGCACATCACCAGCAGCACGTTGTCGAACGAGCCGCCGATGTGGAAGGCGTCGAGGAAGAGCCAGAAGGACGCGAATCGAAGCACCCAGCCGGCGGCCTGCCACGCGAGCACCTCGCGCAGGTAGCGCGACGGCTGGCGGAAGATCGCGACGCCCTGTTTGAGGTGCTGCCAGAACGACTCGATCCGCCGCGACAGGAACGCGATCAGGACGACGATCCCGATCGCCACGACGGTGATCGTCAGGACCAGCAGGTCGGGGTGGGCGGCCCAGAATGAGATGTCGAAGGCGGGCAGCTCGGGCAGCCGCGGTGCCGCAGGCAGCAGACCCTGGGTAAGCGCGTAGATGAGCACCACCAACCCGATCCCGGTGTCGAACGGGGCCAGGACGACGAACGAGGAGATGATCGCGGCATAGGACGCGCCGCGGACGCTGCGCTTCGCGAGCACGATCTTGATCGCGTCGCCGCCGCGGGCCGGGAGGATCCCGTTCATCCCGGCGCCGACCAGGAAGGCGCCGACGACCCCTCGCTCGGAAACGGCGTCGGCCGGATAGGCGGCCCGCAACGCGTTCGACCAGGCATGGGCCCGGCAGAGCTGCAGGCCGAGCGACAGCAGGAGGGCGAGCGCCAGGTAGGGGAGGTCGATCCGAGCGAAGTACTCGGCGAAGCTCTCGATCGCGCTCCAGACGCGATCGATCTGGCCCCCGAGGTCGATGGCGCCCGCGTGCATCGTGCAAGGCTACGGCGCTTGCAGGCCGCCGCCCCCACCCGCCCCACAGTTCTCGCGTCGACCCTGTTCGCGGGGGCGATCGCGATCGTCTACCTGATCTGGGCGCCGTCGAGCCAGGACCTCGCCGCGGCCACGTTCCGCGCCGATCTGTTCTCCGACCACGGGTTCGCGATCTGGAACAACGCCTGGTATGGGGGCCACTACCTACCTTCCTACAGCGTCCTCTATCCGCCGCTCGGCGCCTGGCTCGGTCCGCGGCTGACCGCGGCGCTGGCAGCCGTTGCCGCCGCTGCCCTGTTCGCGCTGCTCGCGCGGCGGCGGTTCGGCGATGCCGCTTTGGTCCCGTCGCTGTGGTTCGCCGCCGCGGTTTCGATCTGGCTGGTCACCGGGCGGGTCGCGTTCCTGCTGGCCGTCCCGTTCGGCCTCGGGGCCCTGCTTGCCCTCGACCGATCGCGGTGGCTGGCGGCCCTCCTGACCGCCGCCGCCAGCCTGGCGAGCCCTGTCGCCGGCCTGTTCATGGCCGTTGCGGGCGCCGCGATCTGGCTCGCGGGGGAGCGGCAACGCGGCCTCGCCCTGGCGCTCGGCGCCCTGATCCCGATCGCCGTTCTGAACCTCGCGTTCCCGACCGGGGGCGTGGAACCGTTCGTGTTCAGCGCCTTCGTCGCGGTCCCGGTGCTCACCGGCCTCGTCCTCTGGCTCGTACCACCCGAGTTCCGGGCGCTGCGGATCGGCGCCGTCCTGTACGGGCTGCTCGCGGTGGCGGTGTTCGTGATCGATACGCCGCTGGGCGGCAACGTCACCCGCCTCGGCGCGCTGTTCGCGGGCCCGGTGCTGGCGCTCGTGCTCTGGCCGCGCGGACGCTGGGTGGTGCTGGCGGTCTCGCTGCCGCTGCTCTACTGGCAGCTGATCGCGCCGGTCCGCGATGTACACAAGGCGGACGGCGACCCCTCGACGGAGCTCGGTTTCTATGAGCCGCTGCTGGGCCAGCTGGACCGGCTCGGCGCGGGCAGCGGCGTCCGGATCGAGATCCCGCCGACCAAGAACCGCTGGGAGGCCGCCTACGTCGCCCGCGAGCACCCGCTCGCCCGCGGCTGGCTGCGGCAGCTCGAGTCCGACGACTTCGACCTGTTCCGCGACGGCAACCTGACCCCGGACGCCTACCGGGAGTGGCTCGATGATCACGCCGTGTCATACGTCGCGGTCCCAGACGCGCAGCGCGACGTGCTTGCCGTCGACGAGGTGGCGCTGATCGACTCCGGGCCGGATTACCTGCAGCCGCTCTGGCGCAACGACGACTGGCGGCTGTACCGGGTGGCCGATGTTCGCGCGGTCGGCGTCGAGAGCGCCGGCCCGGATGAGCTCGTGGTCGATGCCCCGCGGCCGGGCGTCTACGAGCTCGAGGTGAACTGGAACCGCTGGTGGCAGGTCGCCGAGGGCGAGGCGTGCCTGCGCGAGGAGGACGGTCGCACCGTAGTCGAGGCTCGCGAGGCGGGGACGATCCGGCTCGGTATCGGCCTCAGCGGGGAACGCTGCTGAGTTCGAGCTCGAGCAGCTCCTCCAGCTTCGCGACCGTCTCGGCCGGCTCGCGATGAAGCAGCGCAGTCATCCCGACCGCCTCGGCTCCGTCGCAGTTCTCACGCAGGTCGTCGACGAAGATCGCCTCGCGGGGCTCGACCTCCAGCCGCTTGCAGGCGAGCTCGTAGATCTCGGGCTGCGGCTTGTGCAGGCCGACGTCGCCGGAGATCACCGTCGCGTCGAAGAGGTCGATCGGGGCGCGCTCGTAGATCCCCAGGCCCCAGGAATTGGAGATCAGCCCGGTCTTGACGCCCGCTGCGCCGGCCGCGCGCACAGCCTCGATCATCGCCTCCTCGGGCCGCAGGTCGGCGAACATCCGCGTGATCAGTCCCTCGGGCTCGGCGACGCCGAGCAGGCCGCCGAAGCTCGACTCGAACTCGGCCTCCTCGAGCTCGCCGGTCTCCAGTCCCCTCAGGAGCTTCAGCGCCTCCGCGTCGCCGCGGAACAACTGGCGTACGGTTTCAGGCGCCAGGCCCTCCGCCTCGCAGAAGGCGGCGAACGCCGGCCAGATACTGGTCGTCAGCACGCCGCCGAAGTCGACGATCAGAGAGGTAAACCTCCGGGACATGGACGAGCAGGGTAACCGGGAGCCGGCCGGTGGCGGGATACCTCAGGCGATCGCGCTGATCGTGGCAACGGGCGCCCTCGTCGCGATCGTGGGCCTCTCTTCATCGAGCCATACGGCCAGCACTACGACCGGCGCCGCGCCCGTGACGCTTGTCCCGGCAGGGCCCGTTTCCGTGCACGGGTCGACGACGGTACTCCGGCCGGCCGTGGCGACCCCGGTCGGCACGCGGACCGCTCACCTGGTCGCCGCGCGCAACGAGTTCGAGTCGTTCCAGGTGGCGGTGGAGGGCGGACGGGGCCGGGACGGTGTCCGGGTCGCGCCCGCGGCGGGCGGGCTCACCGGGCCGGACGGCGCGTCGATCCCCGCCGCCGGCGTGACCGTCTATCGCGAGGCGCCCTACCACGTCACATTCGCGTCCGATCGCGAGGGGGAGCCGGGCGACTGGTACGACGCCCTGATCCCCGAGCGCGACGCCTTCTACGGCGAGGATCGCAACGCCTTTCCGTTCGACATCCCGGCCGGCGGCAAGCTCGTCGCGTGGGTGGACATCCTCGTGCCCGAGGACGCCCCGCCCGGCCGCTATCGGGGCCGCCTCCTGGTCACGGAGGACGACGGCTCGTCGACCGTGGCGACGGTGCCGATCCACCTTCGGGTCCTCGACTTCACCTTGCCCTCTACCTCCAGCTTCCGCAGCCTCGTGCTGTCGACGCCCGAGTTCGATCCCGGGAAGCCCTGCGAGGCGCACGACGGGACGGCGTGCGACCCGTACGCCGAGCGCGGCTGGCTGCTGCCCTACCTCTACAGCCGGGCGGCGCTCGAGAACCGCCTGACCGTCGCCAACCCGTCGCCGCTGCGGACCCCGGACTTCGGCGATCCCGTCCAGCGCAACCTGTTTGACCGCTTCGTCGGCCCGCTGCTGGACGGAAGCGCGACGCCGCCCGCCCCCGACCTGACGGACATGCGGCTGCGCGGCGCAAAGCTGACGACGATGTGGGCGGGCCTGGGCGAGGACTGCTTCGGTGACTGCCTCGAAGGCTGGCGGCAGTTCCTCGGCGAACAGGCCTTCATAGACCAGTTCGTCTACTACGCGTGCGACGAACCCGGCGACGACCCGGCCTATTGGGCGGAGTGCGCCACCAAAGCGGGGGCGGTTGCGGGCGCCGCGCCGGTCCTCGCGACGGCGACGCTCGGCGACGCCTCGGCGTTCGGGGGGACCGGCTACGTCGACATCCTCGTCTCGAACGTGGCGAATCTGCTGCCCGACGGCGTCGTCCCAGGGCTCGAGACGTGGCTCTACGCCTCGTGTGAGAGCCACGGCTGTGGCCCCGACACGGTCTGCAGTTACCCGGAGGAGCCGACGCCCGACACCGACGGCTGGCCGGACTACGTGATCGACGAGCCGGCCTCTCAGGCGCGCGCGATGCCGTGGATCGCCTACGAGTACGGCGCGACCGGCGAGCTTTACTACAGCGCGACCTGGAGCCTCGAGACCGCGTGGACCAACCAGTGCGTATTCGGCGGTAACGGCGACGGCAACCTGTTCTATGCCGGGCGCCCGGAGGGCTACTTCGGCTCCGAGGACTCCGTCATCGGCGGGACCACCGACATCCCGATCGAGTCCCTGCGCCTCAAGCGCATCCGCGACGGCCGGGAGGACTACGAGTACCTCCACGAGCTGGAGGTGCGGGGGGAGGGCGCCGAGGCGCGCACGGTGGTGGAGGGTTTGCTCGGCCCGCCCGCAGTCGCGACGCGCGCGGCGACGTTCTCTCAGGAGCAGCTCGACCAGGCGCGGTGCGAGCTCGCCGCGCTACTCGACCCCTCCCTCGACTCGTGCCCGACGCTCTCCGGCGCATAGGCTTCGGCGCGATGGAGGCCCAGGCGACCGACGAGGGAATCGACCGCGCACGGGTCGAAGCCTGGTTTACCGAGCACGTCGGCGAGGTCGAGCTGCCGCTGACCTTCGATCGGATCTCGGGCGGGCGATCCAACCTCACGTACGCGGTAAGCGACGCGGCCGGGCGGCGCTGGGCGCTGCGGCGGCCGCCGCTCGGCAAGCGCCTCGCCTCGGCCCACGACATGGGCCGCGAGTTCCAGATCATCTCGGCGCTCCAGGGCACCGACGTCCCGGTGGCGCCGGCGGTCGGCCTTTCCGAGGAAGGCGATGACCCCTTCTACGTCATGGGCTGGGTCGAAGGGCCGATCCTGCGCTCGATCAACGAGGCGTCGGCATTCCCCGACCCGGCCGATCGCCGCGCGATCGGCGAGCGGGTGGTCGACACGCTGGTCGCGATCCACTCGGTCGACCCGGACGACGTCGGCCTGGGCGAACTGGCCAAGAAGGAGGACTACGTCGCGCGCCAGCTCCATCGCTGGCAGGGCCAGTGGGAAAAGCAGCACACACGCGAGCTGCCGCTCGTGACCGAGGTTCACGACCGCCTCGCGGCGCGCATCCCCGACCAGGGCCCGGCCACGATCGTCCACGGCGATTACCGCCTGGACAACATGATCCTCGCGCCGAGCGGGGAGGTGGCGGCGGTGGTCGACTGGGAGCTGTGCACGCTCGGCGATCCGCTCGCCGACGTCGGTCTGCTGCTCGTCTACTGGGGCGAAGAGGGCGACGAGTTCACGGCGCTGATGAATCCGGCGACGGCAACCGAGGGCTTCCCCACCCGAGAGGAAGTGCGCGACCGCTACGAGGAGCGGTCCGGCCGCGACCTCGCGGAGATCGACTTCTACGTCGCGCTGGGACTGTGGAAGCTGTCGATCATCCTCGAGGGAGTCTTCGCCCGCTACGCGGCCGGCCAGTATGGCTCGGCCGAGGACTCCGGCGCGCGCGAGTTCGAGCGCACGGTCGAGCGGCTCGTCGAGGCCGCCTCCGACGCCGAGGCGCGGCTCGGCTGACCCGCCCGAACGGCGCGAGTGGCCGTTTTCGTTGAACTACGCAACGTTTTCGACCGCTCGCGCGGTCGGGTCAGGCTTCGACGGTGGCGGGCGTCGGCGCGCCGGCGCCGTTGGCGCCCTCGTCGGGGTTAGCCCAGCGGTTCAGCTCGCGGCGGGCGATCACCATCTTGTGGACCTCGTCGGGTCCGTCGGCGACCTTGAGCATCCGCGAAAACCTCCACATGCCCGCCAACGGCGTGTCGTCGGACATCCCCAGCGAGCCGTGGACCTGGATCGCGCGGTCGAGCACGTCCATGACCACGTTGGCGGCGACGACCTTGATCATCGAGATCTCGCGCCGCGCCTCCTTCTTGCCGTAGGTGTCCATCCTCCAGGCGGCCATCAGGGTCAGCAGCCTGGCCTGCTCGGTCTCCATCCGCGACTTGGCGACGAAGTCCTGGACGAACTGCTTCTCGGCGAGCTTGGAGCCGAAAGCCTCGCGGCTGTTGGCGCGCTGGCACATCATCTCGATCGCCCGCTCGCAGGTCCCGATCGCCCGCATGCAGTGGTGGATGCGCCCCGGGCCAAGCCGATCCTGGGCGATCACGAAGCCGGCCTGCTGCGGCCCCAAGAGGTTGTCCTTCGGCACGCGGCAGTCCTCGTAGAGGATCTCGCAGTGCCCGGGGCCGCCGGAGTGGCCCATCACGGGCACCGGGCGGACCAGGTTGAAGCCGGGGTTGTCGGTTGGCACGAGGATCATCGACGCGCGCCCGTAGGGGTGGGCTTCGGGGTCGGTGACCACCATCGCGATCGCCAGCGAGGCGCCGACCGCGCCGGAGGTGAACCACTTGTGCCCGTTGATCACCCACTCGTCGCCGTCCAGGACCGCCTGCGTCTGCAGCGTGCGCGGGTCCGAGCCGGCGACGTCGGGCTCGGTCATCGAGAAGCACGAGCGGATCTCGCCGTCGAGCAGCGGCGCCAGCCAGCGCTCCTTCTGCTCGTCGGTCCCGTGCTCGGCGAGGATCTCCGAGTTGCCGGTGTCGGGGGCCGAGCAGTTGAACGCCATCGGGGCGACCGCCGGGCTGCGGCCCATCTCCTCGCAGAGGACCCCGTACTCCCAGTTGGTCAGCCCGACGCCGTGCTCGGAGTCGGGCATGAAGAGGTTCCAGAGTCCCTCGGACTTGGCCTTCTCACGGATCCCGACCAGGATCGCCGGGTAGGCGACGTCGGAGCCCTGGGTGACCTCCTCGTCCATCGCCCGCAGGACCTCGGCCTCGTTCGGGTAGACGTGCTCGTCCATGAACGCGCGGATCCGGTCGCGCAGCTCGGTGACGCGCGGGCTCAGGTCGAAGTCCACGCCGTCAGCCTACCTCTCCGGCCGAAGCGCCCGGAGCCTGGACCGCAGGCGGTCGCGCAGCGACGGTGCCGTGGCCGAACTGGGATCGCGGATCGAAGCGATCACCGGTGCCGCGCGCACCGCGGTCTCCCATCCGTCGGCTGAGCCCGCTTCGCCGGGCCGCGGGGCGCGCGCGGCGTGCGACACCCAATCGGCCCCGTCCGCGTCGACGAGCACGAGGGCGAACCCGCCCCACATCTGGCCGTCGAAGGTCTCGCCGGTGGCGACTCGCCCGGTGACCAGGTCAGGGTCGGCGTAGATGACCTTCGGGTGGGCGGCCGGGGCCACCGCCTCGATCCCGAGGCGAACCCAGGGATTGAACGAGTCGTGCAGGAGGATGGTGGTCCGCGCCACCGCCGGCGACGCCAACAGGTCCGAGAGGTCCGCCTTGACCCCCTCGATCGAGTGATCGCCGTCGACCAGAGCGAGGTCGACGTTGCGCCCCTCGGCCGCGAACCGCTCGAGCAGCGGCGCCAGCAGCTCGCGGCTGTCGCCGTGGTGGAAGGTGACGTTCGCGGGCGGCTCGGACTCGAGGACATTGCGAGGGTCGATTGCGTGGACCTCCTCGCTGTGGGCCGCGAGCCGTGCCAGGCTCCCACCCTGCGCGCTGCCGATCTCGATCGTCAGCGCCGGGCGCAACTGCGACAGCACACCCTCGAGGGCCGCCCGGTCGCCGAAGTTCATCTGCCAGTCGCGCGCGGCGAAGATCCCGATCGGCGGCTCGGTCATCGGGCGAGGTATAGCGCCTGGGAGCTAGGAAACGCTAGGCAGCGGCGCCGGCCGGGCTGCGGCCGCGCTCCCGCGCCCGCGAGAACGCCTGGGCCCCGAACAGGACCCCGACCATGACGCTGGCGACGCCGATCGCCGGGAGCACGATCCCCGGCTCGTAGTTCTTCAGGATCAACGTCGTCCCCGAGGCGATCAGGACGACCGCGAGCGCGTAGCGCAGGAACTTCTGCGGCGCCTTGACCGAGAGGTTGGTGCCGAGGATGACGCCGGGGATCGAGCCCACGAGGATCGTCCCTGCGAGCAGGAAGTCGATGTTGCCGCCGACCCAGTGCGCGATCCCGGCCGCCCAGAGCAGGACGGCCGCGTGGAAGACGTCGGTTCCGACCACCCGCTGCGGGGTCAGGCGGAAGATCGCGATCAGCGCGATCGCGATCAGCGTCCCGCTGCCGGCCGAGGTGAGGCCGATGACGAACCCGGTCGTCAGCCCGGTGATCACGGCGGCGATGATGTGGCGGCGGTACATGTGCATCGCCGACCGCTCCTGGATCACCCCGGCGAGGAAGATCGAGCGCAGCAGGGTGGCGACGCCGACGACGACCAGGGTGCCGCCGAGCATCCCGAGCACCAGCGTGTCGAGGCCTTCTCCGTAGCTCCTCTGAAGCAGCTCGATCACGTAGACGCCGACCAGCGCGGCGGGGACGCTGCCGACCGCGAGCCAGAACGCCATTCCCTTGTGCACGGTGCCCAGCTTCAGGTGCTTCCAGCCGCCGACCGTCTTGGTGACCGCGGCGTAGAAGATGTCGGTGCCGATCGCGGTCACCGGGGTGATCCCGAAGACCAGGATCAGCAGCGGCGTCATCAGCGAGGCGCCGCCCATCCCGGTCATGCCGACGAGCAGGCCGATGCCGAACCCGAAGACGATGATCGCCGGGTCGACGCCGATGCCGAAGATGTGGAAAAGCGGATCCATGGCCGGTGGGGGGAGTGAGACCGGGGCTGGAATTTTTACCTTTGTGGACCGACTTGGTCCCCAATAGGCTCGCGGAAGGGTAGCAACCCCGCGGGGGCGGACGCGAAGCGGAGCACCCGCGGGAGCTATTCAGCGCTTCAGCCAGGCCTCGGGGTCGTTGAGGACGGCCTCGATCCGCCACGGCAGGTCGCCGCGCGCGACCTCCTCGAGGGTGGCGTTCTCGAGCACCGACCGCAGCGCCGCCCGGACCGCGACCCACACGTCGCGGAGCTTCTCGGCCGGCCCGCCGTAGTGGAGCTCCTCGGGCGCGTTCTCGTGGATGTTGGCGAGCGGGCCCTCGACCGCCCGGATCACGTCCGCGATCGTGATCTCGGCCGGGTCGCGGGCCAGCCAATATCCGCCCTTGGCGCCGCGGCGGGCCTGGATCAGGCGGGCGTGCTTGAGCTCGAGGAGAATGTGTTCCAGGAACTGCAGGGGGATCCCCTGCGCGTCGGCGAGCCGCTCGCCCTTGACGGGATCGCCGCCGTGGTGGGCGGCGAGCTCGAGCGCCGCCCGCACGGCGTAGTCGGCTTTGGCTGAGATCCGCACCTCCCGATTGTCGCAACTCGAGTCAAGAATGTGCGGTGGCGGTCGCTAAGCTCCCGCGCCCGATGATCGATCTGCAGAGTCATTCGACGGTCTCCGACGGCCAGCTCGAGCCCGGCGACGTCGCCCGCGCGGCGGCCGAGGCCGGGGTGACGGTGATGTCGCTGACCGACCACGACGGGGTCGCCGGCGTCGAGGAGGCGACCCGGGTCGCGACCGAGCTCGGGATCGAGAACGTGCCCGCGACCGAGATGTCGTGCGTCCACAAGTACTCCGAGGACCTGCACATCTGCGGCTACTGGGTCGATCTCGAGAAGATCGCTCCGGCCTGCGCCAAGGCGCAGCAGGAGAGGGTCGACAGGGCGAAGGAGATCATCGCCAACCTCAACCGCCACGGCGTGGAGGTGACGTTCGAGGACGCCGTCGCGAAGGCCGGGGCCGCCGACGCGATCGGCCGTCCGCACATCGCCAAGGCCGCGGGCGCCGGGCCCGACCTCGGGCCGTTCTTCGAGGAGTACCTGGTCCCTGGCGCCAAGGCGTTCGTCTCGCGCAAGTGGCCGAGCGCCGAGCAGGCCGTCGAGATCATCCACGACGCCGGCGGCGTCGCCGTGGTCGCCCACCCCTACTGGGACGTCCAGGATCCCGACCAGGTCCGTGACCTGATCGAGAGCCTGGTCCGCGACGTCGGCCTCGACGGGATCGAGACCTTCTACCCGCCGCACACCGCCGAGCAGACCAAGCACTGCCTGGAGCTCTGCGAGGAGTTCGGCCTCGTCCCGACGGCGTCCTCGGACTTCCACGGCCCGACGCACAAGACGTTCAGCCGTTGGGGCGCATACGACACCTACGGCCTTGGTGAGCCGCAGGTGCCGCAGAAGCCCTGAGCACTCCCAGAGCCGAAAGGCCTCAGGACCTCCTGGGTACGTTCATGCCGTCGATCACCGGTTGCCGTGCTTGCGCCGGCCCTTCGGCTTGTTCTTGCCGCCGGTGGCGACGAAGCTGACGCAGTCGCCCTCGTTCTTGAACTTGTAGATGCCGTTGAAGTTGCGCCAGCCGTTCTTCTTGCAGTCGTCCTTGGAGGTGGGCTTCTCCTTCGTGTCGCAGGCGGCTCCGATGCCGTCCTGGTCGACGTCCTCCTGGCCGGGGTTGGCGGCGTCGACGCAGTTGTCGTCGCCGTTGGCGACGCCGTCTCCGTCTCGGTCGGGATCGCAGGCATCGCCGATGCCGTCGTGATCGGCGTCTTCTTGACCCGGGTTCGCCACGTTTACGCAGTTGTCGGCGCTGTTCTTGTCGCCATCGCCGTCGGTGTCGCGATCGTCGAAGTCGTCACAGGCGTCCCCGAGGCCGTCGTGGCTCTGATGTCCTGCTGACCGTGGTTGGGGTCGTTCGGGCAGTTGTCTACGTCGTCGGCGACCCCGTCGTCGTCGGCGTCTTGGACGTCGGCGGTGCCGACGTTCCAGATGCTCGACTCCATCGTCAGCACGGTGATCCAGAGGTCGCCGTCGAGCACGTCGCGCGCGTGCTCGCACGGCCACCAGTCGCCGCTGAGCGCGCTCCGGGCGGGCACGGATCATCGATCGCCTCGCCATTGCGGAAGATGATCACGTCCTCCGGATCGAGCTCAAATGGCGGCGAGCTCCTCGCCGTCGAGCTTGAACACGAAGACAGTGGGTCGTCCGGGCTCGACGGCGTCGGGAGTCGAAGATGTCGTACTCCTGACTGGGAACGTGAAGCCCGTCGGCGCCGGCAAGTTCGTCGGGCCGCTGGTGTCGATGTAGATCCGGCCCGGGAACGGGAATGGTCACCGAGGCCGCGTAGGGCTCTTCCGGAGTCGCCTCGGGAGCGTTTCGCAGCAAGCGGTGTCCCGAGCGGAAGAGACGTTGATCGGAACGTGAACTGCGTCGTAGCGTGATACGGGTCCGAGGCCGTGTAGTTGAGGATGGCCGCGCCCGACGAATCCGCCGCCGGGTGAACAGGACGCTGTTGCCGTTCGGGTTCGAAGAAGCGGTCGTCCGAACAGCGTGAACGGCGCACCCGGGCAAGTAGCTGATCAGAATCTGCTCGGGTCCACACAGTTGCCGGTCAGGCAGATCGAGGACCGGGCGTTTTCGAACGAAGGCGTTGGTGATCCGGGCAGGTCGGCGGCAGGTTGCCCTCCGGGAAGTCGAGGACGTTGACGTTCAGCGTGTAGCCGGCGGAGTCGTGGCCGTGCCCGTCTGAGACCTTGAAGGTGAAGCTGTCCGGTCCGGACGCCCGTGATCCGCAGCATAGGTGGCGGAGAGGCCGTTGAACGACGCGTCTCCCTTGGACCCTGGTCGACGACCGAGCCGCTGAGATCGGCGGCCGAGTTGTCGGGGTCGGTGCAGAACGGGTGAGGGTGGCGGACTGACCCTCGAAGACGTTCGTCATGGACGGGGGGAAGCCGGGGGGCGGACTCGGCATCATGCAGCTCGGCACGCCCGGCCCAGGGGTCCCGGTCACCGTGATGGTGGTCCTCGCGATGTTCGACGAGTCGCCGTCGGGGTGGTGACGTGATAAGTCAGGCTGTCGGTGCCCACGTGGCCGGGCCTAGGGGTGTACGTGGCGCCACCGGCTGCCGGACTGAGCGAGCCGAACGGCCCCTGTGTTGAGGGCCGCCGTCATCGTGTCGCCCTCGGGGTCGATGCAGTTGTTGTTGGGGTCCAGCAGCAGCGTCGATCGTGTTGTCGACGGTCCGGCTGTTGTCGGTGCACACCGGCGGCGCGGCGAAGGCGCTCCCGGCGCTCGGCCCGATCAGCCACAGCGCTCCGGCTGTGAGCGCGATCGAGACGGCGAGCGGGCGACGACGGGTGCGCGAACGCGTGCTGGCGTGCATCGAGGGTCCTTCCTCTGGGGCTCCGGTCCGACCCGCGTACTTTCGCATCGGGAAGCCGAAAGTCAAGCCCCGCAGCTAGGAAATGGGCATCGCCAGGCGCGTTTCCTCGCGGCGGCCGCGCAGCTTCGCGGCGCCATCGAGGCGCCAGCGCTCCTGCTCGCCCGGCGTCGCCCGCTCGAGGATCGCCTCCGAGGCGAGCACGTGGCCCGGGCGCTCCTTGGCGAGCTCGGTGAGCCGGGCCGCCTCGTTGACCGGATCGCCGATCACCGTGTACTCGAAGCGGCTCTCCTCGCCGATGTTGCCGGCGACGGCCTCGCCCGCGGAGACCCCGATCCCCGCCTCGAGGCCGTCGACCTCGTCCGGGAGCCGCTCGGCGAGCTCCCGCGCTGCCGCCAGGGCCCGCGAGGCCGCGTCGTCGGCCTCGACGGGGGCCCCGAACACGGCGAGCGCGCCGTCGCCCTCGAACTTGTTCACCCAGCCGCCGTGC
Source organism: uncultured Solirubrobacterales bacterium (assembly GCA_963767285.1). GTDB lineage: Bacteria > Actinomycetota > Thermoleophilia > Solirubrobacterales > 70-9 > WHSW01. Next base: position 335,939 of record CAVYDJ010000001.1, read on the forward strand.
TTGCCGACGACCTCCACCACCAGCCCGAAAAAGGAGTTCAGCAGCCCGACCACCTCCTCCGGCGGGCGTTCGGCCGCGAGGGTCGTCGAGCCGATGACGTCGGTGAACAGGACCGCCACCTCGCGGACCTCGCCGCCGAGCTCGATCTCGCCCTCGAGCGCCGCTCGGGCGACCTCCTCGCCGACGTGTCGCCCGAACAGATCCTGGACCCTCTCGCGCTCGCGCAGGCCGGCGACCATCTGGTTGAACCCGGCCTGGAGCTGGCCGATCTCGCTGCCGTCGTACACGGTCACCTCGACGTCGAGATCACCTTCGTCGACTCGCTGCACCGCCTTGCGCAGGGCGTTCACCGGGTCGGCGACCGCGCGGGCCGAGAGCACCGAGGCCAGGAGGCCGACGACGAGGGCCACCGCGCACAGGCTGAGCGCTGCGATCGCCAGCTGGTCGCGGCTGAAGTCGTCCTGGACCAGAGCCGACAGCGCCGCCATCCCGAGCCCCACGATCGGCACGGCGGTGCCCAGGGCCCAGGCGAGGACGGAACGAGTCTTGACCCCCGGGCCCAGCCGCCTGTCGCCGACGCCGCTCGCCAGCGCGCGGGCGGCGACCGGACGGAGCTGGCGCTCGGTCAGCAGGTAGATGAACGCGCAGGTGGTCAGGCCGCCGAGCAGCACGCTGACCGCCACCCGCCGGCCAGACTCGAGGTCGTAGGTGGCGTTGAGGATGCCGAAGACGACCGCGGCCAGGAGCCAAATGCCGGCCGTGAGTCCGACGATTCGCAGCGGTGCACGGAGCGCCGCGCGGCGCTCCGCCGGGGTCGGCATGCGGTCCTCGAGCAGCCAGTCGCTCGCCCGCCGCAGTCGCCGCCGCCCGGCGGTCATTGCGATCGGCGTCGTCACCGCGAAGAAGATCGCGACCGCGATCAGGTTGACGATCCGTTGCTCGTTCTCGTCGACGGAGGCGCCCGTTTCGGCGGGCAGGACCCAAACCCCGATGGCGTAGACGATTGCTGCGCCGAGCAGGTTCGCGCTGATGACCGCGAAGCCGATCCGCAGCTGCGTGCGCCGCGCGAGGTCGGCGCCCGGCTCGTCGGCGCGTGGGATCAGCCAGGCGAGAGGATGGCGCCTGGACTCGGTCATGGACCGAGCCTAGAGCGGTGAGGCGGGAGGCTGCGCCACCTCGTCGGGCCTGACGCCCTTCTTCCGCTGCAGGCGCTCGACGGCGCGGGCGTTGCGCCCCGCTGCGACCGGCGGCGTGTCCGCCCGGATCTGCTCGAGCAGCCGGGCGGCGAACTCGCCGTGGTCCTCGCCGAGCCGGTAGTCGCCGCCCGCGGGGGCGAAGAAGCGAACGCCGACGCGCGGCCGGTGCGGGAACTTGGCGTAGTCGACGGTTCCCGTGACGGAGACGCAGACCATCTTCGTCTCGGGTACCGCCTCCGCGAGGCGGCCGATCCCGCTGCGGGCGCGCATCGTGCGCCCGAGCGAGCGGGTCCCCTCCGGGAAGACACCGATGCAGACCCCGTCGCGCAGGGCCTCGATCGCGCGGTCGAGTGCCCCCGTGTCGCCCTCACCGCGCAGGATCGGGATCTGACCCATCCCATTGAGGATCGGGCCGAGGCCGCGGACGTCCCACAGACTCGCCTTGGCGAGCGCGCGGACCTGGCGGTGCTTGCGCGCGGCCACGCCCACGGCCACCGGATCCATCTGGCTGTCGTGGTTGCCGGCCAGCAGGACGGGACCCGAGCGCGGCAGCGCCTCGAGCCCCTCCACCTGCATCCGCCCCCACCGCGACGCGATCGGCGCGCAGAGCGCCATCGCGACGCGGTAGGTGCGGGTGAAGGGTTCCGGTTGCGCTATTTCGCTAGGCCGCGACGGCGGCCGGGATGAACGCGCGCTCCTCGAGGTACGCGAGGATCTGCTGCGCGGACTCCTCCGGCGATTGCGACTCGGTGTCGATCACGAGCTCGGGGTTCTCGGGGATCTCATACGGATCCGAGACGCCGGTGAACTCCTTGATCTCACCCGAGCGCGCCTTCGCGTACAGGCCCTTGACGTCGCGCTCCTCGCAGGTCTCGACCGAGGCCTTGACGTAGGCCTCGACGAAGCGGTCGCCCATCATCTGGCGCGCCTCGTCGCGGATCTCGCGGTACGGGGAGATCGCCGCGGTGATCACGGGGACCTCGTTGCGCGAGAGCAGGTTCGCGACGAACGCGATCCGGCGGATGTTGGTGTCCCGGTCCTCCTTGGAGAAGCCGAGGCCCTTCGAGAGGTTCTCGCGCACGACGTCGCCGTCGAGCACCTCGAGCTTCGAGCCGCGCTTGCGCAGCTCCTTGACCAGGTGCGTGGTGATGGTGGACTTGCCCGAGCCCGAGAGCCCGGTGAACCACAGGCAGAAGCCCTTTTCGTCTGACACTTTTAGATGCCCTCCTTGTAGGCGTCGATCAGGATCTCTGCAACCTCGTCCCGGGAGAACTCGTGCGGAGGCTTCTCCCCGGCCTCCAGCATCTCGCGCACCTTCGTGCCCGAGAGGAACAGGTGCGACTCCTGCGGGTGCGGGCAGGTCTTCGCCGAGCCCATCCCCTCGCAGTCGTTGCACCAGAACGTGTGCTCGAAGAACAACGGGGTGATCCCGAGCTCTGAGGTGTCGATGTCGTCGAAGATCCGCTGCGCGTCGTAGGTGCCGTAGTAGTCACCCACGCCCGCGTGGTCGCGGCCGACGATGAAGTGGGTGCAGCCGTAGTTGCGGCGGATGATCGCGTGCAGCACGGCCTCACGCGGGCCGGCGTAATGCATCTTGCCGGGGTTGACCCCGAGCATCACGTGGTCCGGGTGGTAGTAGTTGTCCATCAGGACCTCGTAGCAGCGCATCCGCACGTCGGCGGGGATGTCGCCCTTCTTGGTCTCGCCGATCAGCGGATGGATGTAGAGGCCGTCGCAGATCTCCAGCGCCGCCTTGGTCAGGTACTCGTGGGCGCGGTGGATCGGGTTGCGGGTCTGGAAGGCGACGATCCGCTTCCAGCCGCGGTCGGCGAACGCCTTCTTCGACTCCTCGGTCGTCTGGTACCGCTTCATGAACGCGTCCTCGTGATCGGGGAGGGCATCGACCTCGATCGTGCCGGCCAGGCAGCGGTTGCCCTCGGCGCGGATCGCGGCGACCCCGGGGTGCTCCTCGTCGGTGGTGCGATAGACGGTCTCCGCCTCGTGCTCGACGTCCTTCTCGAAGACCTCGTCGACCGTCAGCCGGCCGAGCGCCTTGCCGTTCGGGGCGGTGAGCTCGACGACGTCGCCGACTTCGCACTCGAGGTCGGTGGCGAGGGTGATCGGGATCGACCAGATCTCGCCGCTGGTGAGGCGCATGTCGTCGCAGACGGACTTCCAGTCGGCCGAGCCCATGAAGCCGGTCAACGGGGCGAAGCCGCCGTTTCCGATCAGCTCGAAGTCCGAGGCCTGGCGCGAGCTCAGCTGCAGCGCGAGGGTCGTGGGGGCGGATGTCTCAGGCACGTTCTTGGGTCTCCTTCAGTCTCTTGAGCCGGTCGAGCGTAGCGACTCGGCGCCAATCTTGAGCAAGTCAGGCAAGAACGGCCGGTACGCGCGGCGCTAGCCGTGAATGCCGCACTCGGTGCGGTCCGTACCGGCCCAGCGGCCGCCGCGCTCGCCCCCGCCGTTCATCGAGACCGTCGTGCACGGCATGCAGCCGATCGACGGATACCCCTGGTCGTGGAGCGCGTTGTACGGGATGCCGTGCTCCTTGATGTAGCTCCACACCCGCTTCTCGTCCCAGTCGGCCAGCGGGTTGAGCTTCCAGAGCCCGAACCGCTCGTCCCAGCCGAACTTCGGAGCGTCGGCGCGGGTCTCCGAGTCGACCCGGCGAATGCCCGAGACCCAGCAGCTCGCGTCGTCGAGGGCCTTGTGCATCAGCTCGACCTTGTGGTCCGCGCAGCACCCATCCTCATCGAGGGACCAGGGCTTCGACCCGTTGGCGATCCGCTCGAACTCGATCCCGTAGCGCTCGGCGAGCGCGTCGCGCGTCGAGTACGTCTCCGGGAAGAGGAGCTCGGTGTCCACGTAGAAGAAGCGCACCTTCGGATCGATCCGGAGGGCCATATCGACCATCACGGAGCTCGTCTTCTGGAATGAGACGGCGAAGCGGAGCTCGCCTCCGAACCGATCGATCGCCCAGGCGATCGTCTCCTCGGCCGTGAGGCCCTCCAGGTCGACGTCGACGTCGATGGCAGCAGGGGCAGCGGGGGCCTGCGGGGTCGGGGTGGGGAGGACGGTGCCGCTCATACGGCGCACTCTCCCTCGCCGCGCTCGACCTTGTAGGGCTCGGAGCGATTCCAGTCGATGAACTGATTCATGGTCTCAAGGCTGAATTCGGCCGGCAGCGTCAGTTCCTTGACCTCGGCCTCGAAGCGCTCGGTGCCGACCCGCTCGACGAAGTCATTGAACGTCTCCTCGCCCTCGCGCTCGGCCTCGTAGAGGCGCAGCCAGCGCTCGACCGCGTCGGGGACGCGCTTCGCGGGCAGGCGGGCCTTCAGGCGGTGGCCGTAGATGACCTCGCCGCCCTCGTAGTTGCCGCCGAGGTGCGGGATGTAGGCGGGCATCGTGCGGCCGCCGACCTTGAGCGAGGCGCCGTAGAAGCCGATGTTCGCGATGTGGTGCTGGCTGCAGCCGTTCGGGCAGCCGGACATCTTGATGTGGACCCGCTTGGTCAGCGGATCGTCGATCCGCATCGACTCCACCCGCTCCTGGATCGCGCGGTTGAGGCCCATCGAGGCGGTGATGCCGAGCTTGCAGCTGTCGGTGCCGGGGCACGAGACGACGTCGGTGATCTGGTCGGCGCCGGCGTCGCTGAGCCCGAGCGCTCCGAGCCGCTGCCAGACCTCGTAGACGGCCTCGTCGCGGACCCAGCGCAGAAGGAAGTTCTGATGCACCGTGGTGCGGGCCGCGCCCCCGGTGTACTCGCGCATGATGTCGGCGAGGCCGCGGAACTGCTCGGGCGTCAGGTCGCCCCGGGTCACCTTGACCTGGACGGTGGAGAAGCCGGCCTGGCGCTGCGGGTGGACGTTGGCGTCGCGGAAGCGCTCGAACTCACTGCCATCGCCGTTCGGGCTCGCCGCGGCGGCGGGGAGCTCCGGTGCGTTTGCCTCCTCGTCGACGCCGTAGACCAGATGGTCGATCGAGAAGTCGCGCTCGGCGACCCAGTCGCCCTCGAGCTCCTCCTCGACCATCTCGCGGAAGGCGTCGATGCCGATCTTGTCGATCAGGACCTTGATCCGCGCGCGGGCGCGGTTGACGCGCAGCCACTCCTGGCGGTCGAAGATCCGGAAGACGGCCTCGGTGATCTTCAGGTAGTCGCCGTTTTCCAGCTCGACGAAGTCGTAGAGGGTGGGGGCGACGCGGGGCATGATCGAGGTGCCGCCGCCGACGCGGAGCTCGACCCCGCGGACGCCGTCGCGTTCGCGGGCGAGGAACGCGATGTCGTGGATGCCGGAGATCGCCACGTCCTCGTCGGTTCCGGTGAACGACGTCTTGATCTTGCGCGGCATCAGCTGGGTGACGGGGTGGCGGACGAAGTAGCGGACGTACGCGGAGGCGTAGGGGGTGAGGTCGAACGGCTCGCCCTCGCTGATCCCCATCCACGGGTCGGCGGTGACGTTGCGTACGGTGTTGCCGCAGCCCTCGCGCGAGGAGAGCCCCGAGTCGGAGATATCGCGAATGAACTTCGCGGCATCCGGCAACGGGATGTGGTGGACCTGGATGTTCTGCCGCGTGGTGATGTGGCCCTTGTTGAGCGGCGCGTAGTTCTCGATCGCGTCCGCGAAGGCCTCCATCTGCTCGGGCGTGATCCCGCCCATCGGCAGCTTCGTGCGGATCATCTGCACGCCGGGCTGGCGCTGGCCGTACACGCCCTGCTTCAGGCGGAAGCCGATGAACTGCTCCTCGGTCTGCTCGCCGGCGAGGAAGGTGCCTGCCTCGCTGTCGAAGTCGTCGAACTCCCGCTCGATGATCGGGATCAGGTGCCCGGGGACGTTCTCGTAGACCTCGGGGTTCTCGAGCGAGCCGCGCTTGCCCTTCCCGGTCTGGGGCTTGGAGTGATTGACGTCGAGCTTGTACTCGGCGGCGATGCGCTCGGCCGCCGTCGCCTCTGGCGTGGCTGTGGGCTCCATGGAGGAGGCATATTACACAAATCCCGATTGGGATTCGGGTATTTAGACGGCCGCCGCCGCGGCGGCCGTCGCTCAGTCGATGTCGGTGTCCTCGATCAGGAACGCGACCCGGACGTGGGCGCGGTACTCGTCGAGGTTCTCGCCCCGGATCCCCGTCGAGACGATGTCGACGGCGCGGATGTTGCGCAGCGACGACTGCGCCTGGGTGAGCGCCTGCTTGGCGGCGTCGTCGGTCGACGTCTTCGAGCTGCCGACCAGCTCGATGATCTTGACTACGGCCACGTTTCCTCCTCCTCGCGGTTACCGGCTCATCCGCGGCCGGCGGAGGGGTTCTATCGCGGCGCGTGCCCCCATGCGTAGCCGCTCACCTGGCGCGCGGCGATCCCCTCCTCGAGCGCGGCGCGCAGCCAGGGACTCTGGGTCGGCCCCGTCTGCTCCGGCGCCGGCGCCGTCTCGACCAGGAACTGCTCGAGCGCGGCGACGATTGCCGCCGCCTCGCTGTGCGAGGCGGCGGGCGAGACCAGTTCGATCCGTGGACGCGGGGGGCGCCGCTTTCCGTTGCCGCCGCTCATCGCCGCTGAAATCTAACCTGCTCGGTATGGCGGACGTCCCGGTCTTCGACGGTGAGGCGGTGCTGGCGGCGGTCTCGCCCGCCGAGGCGATCGAGCGCACCCGCACGGCCTTCGAGCGCCACGCCGCCGGCGATTGGGTGATGCCGGCAAAGGTCTACGTCGACGCGCCGCCGGCCGGCGACTTCCGGGCCATGCCCGCGCGGGGCGACGGCTACGCGACGCTGAAGTGGGTGACCTCGTTCCCGCACAACCCTCAACGCGGGCTGCCGGTCGTCACCGGTGCGCTGCTCGTCTCCAGCGCCGAGACCGGCGAGCTGGTCGCGGTCATGGACTGCGCCGCGATCACGTCGCTGCGGACCGGCGCCGCAGCCGCGGTGTCGGCCCAGGTGTTGGCGCGCGATGACGCCCAGACGGTCGGACTGATCGGCTGCGGCGTGAACGGGGCATGGGCGGCGCGCTGCCTGGCCGCCGCCGGCTACGGGCCGGGCATCTGCCACGACCCGCGTCCGCAGCCCGCCGAGGCACTGGCCGCCGAGCTCGGCTGGGAGGTCGGCGACCGGGAGGCGGCGGTGGCGAGCGACATCGTCGTCACAGTGACTCCGGCGTCGGCGACGGTGATCGACGGCGGCGACCTGCGTCCCGGGCAGCACCTGGCGGCGTTGGGCGCCGACGCGCACGGCAAGGCCGAGCTCGAGCTCGGCGCCCTCGAGCGCTGCGCCCTGTTTTGCGACGAGTGGGAGCAGGCCTCCAAGGGCGGGGAGGTGTCGGGAGCGGTTTCGGCGGGGGTGGTGGACCGCGAGCGCGTGACCGAGATCGGCGACGTACTGCTCCGCCGTGCGGCAGGACGGGGCAGTGAGGAGGAGATCACGCTGTTCGACTCGACCGGGCTCGCGATTCAGGACCTGGGCATCGCGCTGGCGGTCCTCGATGCGTGGCGCGGGGGCCGGATCTCGGCCCCGACGATCTCGCTCTGAGCTCAGCCTGGTGCGGCGAACTCGCGAAGCACCGACTCCGCGAGATCCGTGGCTGCGCCGATCGTCGCGTAGCTGAGGTTCTCGGGCACGTCGGCGGGGGAGTGGTAGTTGGAGATCGCCTTGTGGCGGTTGAGCGAGATCAGGCAGGCGGTCGGGATCCCCATCCGGCTCGGGACTACCGAGTCCGTGCTGGTCGTGGCGCGCATCCCGCGCCGCATCCTGATCCCCTCGCGGGTCGCCACCTCGGCGCAGAGGTCGCGGAAGCCGCGGTCGAAGAAGTCCTCCATCACGAACGCGCCCTCGCCCTCGAGCAGCGCCAGCTCCGGTGAGCCGACCGACTCGATGTTGAGCACCCAGGTGCGGTCGCGGTCGAGCGGCGCCAGGTGGCGGCGCGCGAAGGCATGGATCCCGCCCTGCAGCACCTCCTCGGCCCCGCACGACGCGAGCACCACCCGCAGGCCGTCGACCGGACGCTCGACCAGCGCCTCGGCGAGCGCGACCAGGCCGGCGACCCCGCTCAGGTTGTCGTTGGCGCCGGGAACCACCGGGCTGCGGGCGATGTCCTTGAGCGCCAGCGTGCTCACCGCCGAAAGCGCCGCGCCCGCGGCGGCCACCCCGCGCCGGCGGCCGAGGGCCCCGAGCGCGGCCAGCGCCGGCCCGGCGGCGACGCCCCACCAGACCGGGATCGCGGTGTCGGCCCGCTCGATCACACCGGGGAACCAGTCGGCGAGCTTGCGCTGGAAGGTCTGGTCGAACGCGCGGCCGCCGTGGGCGGCGTCGTGGTGGGCGATCACGACGAAGGTCCGCTCGGCCGCCGGGTCGCCGAGCTCGGCGACCACGTTCCAGGTCGGCTTGCGGTCGCCGACCGCGCGGCGCAGCGGTCGGATGCCGTTCGAGGCGTCGTCGGCGAGCAGCGCCGCCGCCGCGGCACCGCCGGCGATCGCCGCGGCCCGGCCCCGCCCGGTCAGGCCGAGCAGGCCGGCCGCCACCCCGGCCCCGGTCAGGCCGGCGTGCATATCCGGCCAGCCGTCGAGGAACTCCTCCTCGTCGACCCGGGCCGGGGCGCCTGCCCGCTCGAACCGGGCCGCAAGCCACTCGGCGGCCTCACGCTCGCCCTCGGAGCCCGCCTCGCGGTCCATCGCCGCGAGCATCTCGGTGACCTCGCGCAGCGTCTCGGTGGAGGCGCGCGATTCGCGGGTCTCGGTCAGTGCGGCGTTGGTCGGCATCGGCGGCGCAGCCTACCGGCGCATACGCCACGGTCGCGCGGGTACGTTCAAGCCACAGCTTCGGGCGACCGAAAAGAGGGGAGATGGCCAAGGGGGCCACAGACCAGTTCCAGGCTCGGCACATCTACCGATCCTTCCGGGCTGAGCGAAACCAGGCGCTCCACCACGTCCTGGGCCGGCTGCCCGACGACTTCATCGTCGCTTTGATCGAGGGGCTCGAGGGCGCCGACGTGATCACCCCGGGCCGTCTGTTCGCCGGCTACCGTGGCGGGTGCGCGGTCGGCGTGACCCTGCGGGCCATCGACCCCGGCTACCGCGGCCGGCGGTTGGTCTGGGGCCGGCGCCTGCGACGGTCGATCACCGGCCTGCGCCGCTCGCTGGCCCGCGAGGTTCGCCACCTCTACGCGCTCGAGCAGGTCTTCGATCGCTCCGTCTACATGCTGCAGTCGGAGTTCCCGCACGTCCCGGGCGAGCAGATCGCCGAGGCGACCGCCCACTGGGTCGCAGGCGAGGCCCGCGCCGAGCTGCTGCTGCGCGAGATGAACGCGGAGTGGCTGGACCGGCTCGCCGACGATCTCCGTTCGCCGGCGCGCCCCCTGATCGCGGCTTAGCGCCCCACCCGCGCACGCCCGGACGCGAAGCGCAGGACGTGCGCGGTTGTGTTCAGTCCTCGCAGCTACCGATCCGGTCGACGGTCTCGTCGCCCGAGCACTTGTCGGCGCCCGGCCCGCCGGTCACGGTGTCGACGCCGCCTCCGCCCTTGAGGCGGTCCTTGCCGGTGCCGCCGTTGACCCGGTCGCGGCCCGGACCGCCGCCGGCGGTGTCGTTGCCACCGCCACCGTTGACCCGGTCGTGCTTCGCCCCGCCGGAGAGCTTGCGGTCGTTGCCGCCCTTCCCGCAGATGAAGTCGTTGCCGCCGCCGCCGAGCAGACGGTCCTTGCCACCGCGGCCGACGATCACGTCGCGCTTGCCTGTACCTCGCAACGTGTCGTTGCCCGGCGTCCCGACGATCGTCGCGGCCTGCTTCTTGCAGCTCTCGGTCGTGCTCTTGATCACCTCGATCTGGACCGAGTCGGTGGCCGTCTCGCCCGCGGTGTCCTTGACCGTGAGCTCGACCTTGTAGGAGCCGATCGCGCTGAACGCGTGGCTCGTCTGGCGCCCGGCGTCGCTCTGGCCGTCTCCGAAGTCCCAGTTGTAGCCGAGGTCCTCGGGGGCGTCGAGGTCGTCGAACGAGGCGCTGCCGTCGAGGGCGACGGGCTCGCCCACCTCGACCTTCGTCGCCTTCGCCTGCACGACCGCGGTCGGGCCGGCATTGTCCGGGTTGCCGGCGCTGCCGGAGGGGACGCCCGGCCCCTCGCCGACGAATCTCCCCCCGAACGGGAACGGCGCGCAGCCCGGGCCCATGTCGAAGGCCACGTCGCCGTTCAGGTTGTACGTCAGCGGAATCGTCTCGGGTCCGACGTCGGTGCCGGCGATCCGGCTGACGTTGAAGCTCAGGCAGTTGAACGCAAACGTCCAGTTGCCGCTCTCGCTCGACGGGTCGAGGTAGTTGTCGACGCGGCCGGGCGGGGCGTCCGAGAAGCTCGAGTCGTTCGGCGTTGCGGTGAAGGCGGCGTCGTCGAGGGCCGGATCACTCTCGCCGATCTGCGGTTGCGAATCGAGCGGGCTCTGAGCCGGCGGATTGTCGGTGCCGTTGTTGCCGTAGCCGTGATTCTCGTCCGTATAGGTGAGCAGGACGCCGGGCTCGAAGGTGGGCCCGTTCCCGCGGTCGTCCTCGCCCCGCCCGGTAGCGTCGAAGCCGGAGCGGTCGCGCATTTCGAGCAGGTAGGCGTGTTCGGCGGTCGAGGCCTCGTCGGCGGTCACGTGCGCCCAGCCGTCGGTGCAGATCGGCGCCGTCTGCAGGCCGTTGTCGCCGCAGCCGCCGTTCACCAGCGCCGTGTCGTTGGCGTTCTCGAAGTCCGACTGGTAGATCACCTGGTCGCCGGCCTTGATCACGAGGTCGTCGATGAACCAGCCGGGCCGCGTCAGCGCCCCGTCGGTGGCGTAGCTGAAGCGGATCGTCGTGGTCTCGCCCGCGAACGCGGACAGGTCGTAGGAGTCGTCGACGAACACGGGATCCCCGTAGTTGCCCTGGATCCGGTCGATCGGGGCCGTGCCGGCTTCGTGCGAGGCGCCGGAGCCGGTCAGTCCGTTGCCGAACTTCTGCTGGCAGCCGATCGCGTTGGGGTTCTGGCTCGCGGGCGTCGTGTAGCCGTTCTCCGACGGCAGTGAGGTGTAGCTCCGGCCGTTGTCGGTGGACGCGAGAGTGAACCCGTAGTCGTAGTCCCACTCGATGTCGAAGTAGCTCTTGAACGTCATCGTCACCGGGGTGCCGGCCGGCACGTTCGCAAGCGCAGGCAGGGAGAGATCGAGGTTGTGGCCGCCGGTCGGCACGCACCCGTAGTCGTTGCCGGCACCGGAGTGCCAGAGGCGGTCGCCGGACGGGACCAGCGCCGGGTCGATGACCCGCCGGCCCGGCAGCGCCACCTCGTAGCCCTGGCCGTTGTTGACGTTCGGGCCCTCGAGCGTGTAGGGCGTTCCGTCGGGCTGCTCCCAGTCGATGCGGTGCGTGTTGAGCTTCGTGTCCTGCCAGTTGGTGGCGTCGACGTGCGCCCCGGCCTCCAGGACACGTGGGATCACCCAGCCGAGCTCCTTCTTGCCGATCACGTCCATGTTCTGGGAGTGATCCTCGGCCATCAGGGTCCAAGTTCCGTATGACGAGAATTCGCCGTTGTTGTAGTAGTCGGGCAGGCCGAGCGAGTGCCCGTACTCGTGGGAGATCACGCTCGCCTTCGTGATCGCGCTCTCGGGGTTGACGTTGTACGGCCCGACCCTCACGAAAGCCTTCAGCGTGTCGCCCGTGTTCTGCGTTGTCGTCGCCGTGAACGAGTCGTCGGTGAACCAGAGCGGCCGGCCCTGGAGATCCGTGAGCCGATCGTCGGAGATGTAGCCGGTGAGCCCCGTCGCCTGGTCGGTGTAGCTCCCTCGCAGGTCGCCCGAGTGCGGCCAGATGTTGTCGTAGGGAAGCTCCGGATCGTCCGGGTCGGGTCCGGCCAGGCCCTGGGACTCGCCGTTGCCGCCCTTGCCGGGGAAGACCATCATGAAGAAGTCGACGACCCCGTCCTTGTCGGTGTCGAACTCGTTGTAGTCGATCTCCGGATCGGCGATCTGGGCCGCGTCGAAGACCGCCTTGCCTGTCGGGCCACAGCCGGAGTCGATCGCCTGCAGCGCCCCGATGCCGGCCGCGGCGCCGATGTACGCCGAGCCGTTGGAGTCGGCGCCGTAGTAGCCGGTCGTTCCGGGCAGCTGGTACCAGCCGTCCTCGATCCGGTTCATGGTCAGGGCCTTATAGGCCTCGCCCGGGAGGTCGTTGGTGGTCACTCCGGTGCACGTGTTCGCCTGCGCCGGGTCGAAGTTCGTGAAGTCGAAGTTGGGGCCGTAGAGCCAGTCCCTGGTCGCGACCCCCGCGCTGGGAACCGTCCCGTGCGGGAACAGCTGTCCGTAGGACATCTCCTGGTAGAGGTTGAAGGTCGAGCCGTCCTCCGCCGGGTCGTTGATCTTCGCGTCGAGCGCGGTCGCCGAGCTCGCCGGCTTGTGCGGGCGGTCGAAGAAGTCCACCGGGACGACCGGGAACGGGCGGTCGCCGTAGCGCGCGGTCTCGTACCCGCCCGACGGCGGGATCACCTTCGGGCCGTGGCTGCGGGCGGTGAGCGGTGTGGCGGCGCCCGTGTACGTGAGCGAGGCGTCGGTGGAGAGGTCCTTCCAGACGATCTGCGGATCCTCGGCGAAGCCATCCGCCTTCGCCTCGACGACCTGCTCGGCCTCGCCCGGGGTGGTGCCGGTGATCCCGGCGACCGTGCCGGCGTTCCAGGTCAGCGTGTTGCCGGCGACCGTGACCGCGGCGCCGGCGCCGTCGGGGTCGGTGAGCGTGGTCGAGTCGGGGGCGGTCAGCGTGACGACCGCGTTCAGGATCGGGGCCGCGCCGTAGTTCTTCACTCGGAGCGTGAATGGGTAGGTGTCGCCGGGCTTCACCCAGCCGACGGACGAGACGAAGGAGTTCTCCAGCACGGGACCCGTCGGCGGCGCGGCGGCGCTCGCCGAGCCGGGACCGGCGACGATCGCGATCGAGGTTGAGACAGCGACGACCAGCCCGCGCACGTTCTTGGAACCCATAACCACCCGCTGAAGAGTTTGCATCCGTCACGCGGATGCCCCCCGGATCACCCGCTCCTGCAGGGTAAGCCCAACCGGGCTCCCCTTGCGCCGGTTCCCACCTGGCCCGCGCCCGCCTACTGCTGGGGTGCGGCCTGGACGTCCTGGAGGTCGACGACAAAGATCAGCGTCTCGTTCGGGCCGATGTCCGGCGGCGAGCCGCCCTCCCCGTAGGCCAGGTCGGGCGGGATCGTCAGCTCGCGCCGGCCGCCGACCTTCATGCCCTCGATCCCCTGATCCCAGCCCGGGATCACCTGGCCGCCGCCGAGCGGGAAGCTGAACGGCTCCGGCCGCTCCCAGGACGAGTCGAACTCCTTGCCGGTCGAGTATGCGACTCCGACGTACTCGACCGTCACCGTGTCGCCGGCCTTCGCCTCGGCGCCGTCGCCCTCGACCAGGTCCTCGGTCTCGAGCGCGGTCGGCGGGTCGCCCTCCGGCACCTCGATCTCCGGCTTCGTCGAGGTGTCGGTGCTGGCGCTGCTCGACGACGAGTCGTCGTCGCCGCCGGTCGCCACGACGATGATCACCGCGATGATGGCGCCGACGAGCAGGGTGCCTACGAAGATGATCTGGTCTCGCTTCATGGGGTGAGGCGCGGCAGCATACCGGCGCCTCGCCCGATCACGCTTCGTTGAGCAGAACCGAGACCCGGTCGGAGTTCGCGCCGGCGACCGCGATGTCCGGTCCGTTGGCGTTGTCGAGGTTGGCCACGCGGCTGCCGATCGGGAAGTCGTCGACCGCGTAGTCGTCCGCGGCGGCGAAGGTGCCGTCCCCGTTGCCGAGCAGGACCGAGACGGTGTCGTCGTCGGCGTTCGAGACCGCCAGGTCGGGCTTGCCGTCCTGGTTGAAGTCGCCGCGGCTGACGAAGAACGGGTTGGCGCCGACGTCGTAGGTCTTACGGGCGCCGAATCGGCCGTCGCCGCGGTTCAGCCGCACGGAAACGTCGTTGTCGCCGGAGTCGTTGACCGCGAAGTCCGGGGCGCCGTCGCCGTTGAAGTCGGCGACCGCGATGCTGAAAGGCATCGAGCCGGTCGCGTAGTTGCGCCGCGCGCCGAAGGTGCCGTCGCCGTTGCCGAGCAGGACCGAGACCGTCTCGTCCATGTCGTTGACGACCGCGAGGTCGATGGCCCGGTCGCCGTTGACGTCGGCCGCCGCGATGCCGCGCGGCGTCTGGCCCGTCTTGACCGGGGTGCCGCGCCGGAACCTGCCGTTGCCCCTGCCGAGCAGGATCGAGGCGTTGTCGTCGCCGAAGTTCGCCGTCGCGAGGTCCGCGATCCGGTCGCCGTTCAAGTCGGCGACCGCGATCGCCCGCGGGCTCATCCCGGTCTCCACGGTCCGCTGCGCCTTGAAGGTGCCGTCCCCGTTGCCGAGCAGGACCGAGAGGTTGTTGTCCATCCGGTTGGCGACGATGAGGTCGACGTTGCGGTCGCGGTTGATCCGTCCGGCCTGGATGTCCTGCGGCTCGTCGCCGACCGCGAAGTCGACCGCGGCGGCGAAGTTGCCGGCACCGTCGCCGAGCAGGACGGAGACGTCGTCGGCACCGCGGTTGGCGACCGCGAGGTCGCGGTTGCCGTCGCGGTTGAAGTCCGCCGAGGCGACCGACTCGGGGTCGTTGCCGACGTCTGTGTTGGCGGCCGGCTCGAACAGCCCGGCGGCCAGTGCGACCGAGGCGGCCACGAGGAGGGCGACGAGGGCGAGCGGGAGCGCGATCAATCTCATGGCGCCAATCATCGCCGCGGCGGCGCCGGGTCGCCAGCCCCCTCAGGTGTGAACCGGTTCACCCCCTGTGCGGGAGGGAGGGCGCTCAGCTCTCAAAGCCGAAGGTCAGCGTCGCGTCGCTCGGCGCCGCGTCCGGCGCTCGCACGACGCCGAGATCGAGCGTCTTCCCGAGCTCCGCGCGCAGGCCCTTCTTGTTCGAGCTCTTCGCCGTGATCTCAGCCCCGCCGCCGGCGGTTTCCGCGCAGCCGTACTTGACCGCGGTCTTCGGCAGGTCCTTGGACTTTCCCGGCTTGAACTGCACCTTCCCCCGCTTCTCCGTGGCGCTGATCACGATCTGCTGCGCGCAGCCGCTTGCGGCGGCAGGCAATCGACCCGAGCGGTCGAGGTCATACAACTCAGCGACCAGGAATTTGCAGACCTGGAGCCAGATCTCCGGATCCTTCTCCAGTTCCTTCAAGGGCTTGACGAAATTGTCCTGGGTCTTGTCCAGGGCCCCCGAAAGACTGGACCTCGGTGGAACATCGAGTGCCTTCGGTCCTACCAGCCAGCAGGTGGCGACGGCCGCTCCGATCTTGTCGGAGAACTTCTGGCTGCCCTCGCCCACGATCGTCGTGCCCTCGAGGTTGCCGGCCGAGCTGCTCACGCCCACCGCTGCCGTCGATGCGCCGGCGGCGAGTGGCCCCTTGACCGTCGCGCTCTCACCGGGACTGGGGATTGCGACGGTCTCACCTGTGCAGGCACGCTTCGCTCGGGCGCATGGGTCGAGGAAGGGGGGCCCGTAGCTGAAGTTGATCTTCGGGCCGTCCTGGACCTGGATCTCGATGGAACCCGCGCTGCCCGTCGGGGTGAGCCTGAAGGTCGCCGAGTTGCTGTTGGTCTGCCCGACCTCGGCGAGCGCTTGGACGTTGTTGCCCGCTGGCCCGCCGCTGGCCGTGATCCCGCTCAGGACCATCGTCGCCGATGCGTTGTGGCGAGCCCCCCTGCCCTCCGCGGTGACGATCAGCCGCGCGTCGGCGCCCTCGGGAGGGATCGTCTGCGGGACGACCCAGGTGTAGTGGCCGGCCCAGCCGCCCGGGTCGGGCTTGTCGAAGTCGGCCCCGGACGCGGTCGTCATCCACGTGCCGTTGCCGAAGTTCTGCTGGCCGGTGGTGGTGATCGTCGGCTCGCCAGTTCGAACCAGGCTGCCCGCCTTGGCGCCGGCGTTGACCGCTACGCCGAGCGTCACCGTCGACACCAGCACGCACACCGCGATCGGCACGTTCCGAGTCACCAGGGCGAGCGTACTCCCGAGCTGGGCCCTGTCAAGGGCCGCGCCGACGCACGGCTCAGAGCGGGATGTTCCCGTGCTTGCGCTTCGGCTGCTCGACCCGCTTGGTCTGCAGCGTGCGCAGCGCGCGGATCAGCTTCGGGCGCGTCTGGCGCGGCTCGATCACGTCGTCGATGTAGCCGCGCTCGGCGGCCGAGTAGGGGTTGGCGAAATGCGCCTTGTAGTCGTCGATCAGCTTCTGGCGGCGCTCGTCGGGGGTCGGCGACTGGGCGATGTCCTTGCGGTAGATGATGTTGACGGCGCCCTCGGGCCCCATCACCGCGACCTCGGCCTGCGGCCAGGCGAAGTTGAAGTCGGCGAGCATGTGCTTGGAGTTCATGACGTCGTAGGCGCCCCCGTAGGCCTTGCGGGTGATCACGGTCAGCTTCGGCACCGTCGCCTCGGTGAACGCGTAGAGCAGCTTCGCCCCGTGGCGGATGATCCCGCCCCACTCCTGGGAGGTGCCGGGCAGGAAGCCGGGGACGTCGGTGAAGGTGATCAGCGGGACGTTGAAGGCGTCGCAGAAGCGCACGAAGCGGGCCGCCTTCTCCGACGACTCGATGTCGAGCACGCCGGCGAGGTGCTTGGGCTGGTTGCCCACGATCCCGACCGGATAGCCGTCGAGGCGGGAGAAGCCGATGATGATGTTCTGGGCGAAGTGCTCCTGGACCTCGAAGAACTCGCCGTCGTCGACGATCAGCGAGACGACCTCGCGCATGTCATAGGGCTTCTGGGGGTCCGGGGGGACGACCGAGTCGAGCGCCTCGTCCATCCGCTCGGGGTCGTCGTAGGGCTCGACCCGCGGCGGCATCTCCAGGTTGTTGAGCGGCAGGAAGCTCATCAGGTAGCGGATGTCCTCCAGGCACTTCTCCTCGTCCTCGGCGGCGAAGTGGGCGACGCCGGACTTCGAGTTGTGGGTCATCGCGCCGCCGAGCTCCTCGAACTCCACCTCCTCGCCGGTGACCGTCTTGATCACCTCGGGGCCGGTGATGAACATGTGCGAGGTCTCCTTGACCATGAAGATGAAGTCGGTCATCGCCGGCGAGTAGACGGCGCCGCCCGCGCACGGGCCCATGATCGCCGAGATCTGCGGGATCACCCCGGAGCACTGGACGTTGCGGACGAAGACGTCGCCGTAGGCGCCGAGCGAGACGACGCCCTCCTGGATCCGCGCCCCGCCCGAGTCGTTGATGCCGATCACCGGCGCCCCGACCTTGGCGGCCAGGTCCATGACCTTGCACATCTTCTCCGCCATCACCTCGCCGAGCGAGCCGCCGAAGACGGTGAAGTCCTGGCTGAACACGAACATCGGCCGGCCGTCGATCGTCCCGTAGCCGGTGACCACGGCGTCGCCGTAAGGCCGCTTCTTGTCCATGTCGAACTCGTGCGTGCGGTGACGGACGAAGGTGTCGAGCTCCTCGAACGAGCCCGGGTCGAGCAGCTTCTCGATCCGCTCGCGCGCGGTCATCTTGCCCTTCGCGTGCTGCTTTTCGACCGCCTCCTCGGAGGAGGAGTGGACCGCCTGCTCGCGCAGATCTCGCAGGTAGGCGAGCTTCTCTTCGAGCGTGATCGGGTTCTTCTCGCGCATCGGGGCGCCGATTCTAGGCGTGGACGTCAGGCGGTCGCGGATGGGCCGCGCTCAGCACCCGGAGAGCTTGCAACCGCCGGTGGCCGGGTCGCAGCAGATGCTGCTCGCGCAGCATCCGTATCCGGTCGCGCTCTGCGGCGACGGGCAACACTTGCCCCCGGCTTCATTGCACGCCCAGCAGGGGCCGTCGGGCGCATACGGGTCGAACCCCGGGCAGTCGGGCTGGAGGCAGTCCCAGCCTTCGGCCTTCTGTCTCAGAAGGGCCTGCTCGTTGCACCGCACGTAGCTGATCAGGTTGCCGCCCTGAAGTGCGACGCCGTAGAACGGATTGAGCCAGAGGGCGGCCCCTTCCGCGAGGGCGCCCTGGGAAATGCCCTGCTGGCGGCAGGTCGCGACCCGGGAGCGATAGTGGACATGCGATGTGAACTGGCAGCCCTTGGCGCAGTCATGGGGGCCGGCGCCGTTCGGGTTTGACGCCGGCGCGGGCCCGGGGCGCGCGAACGGGAGGGTCATCGCGGCTCCGGCAAGCGCTGCCTTCAGGGTCTGCCGTCGCGTGTGCGCGACCGCGAGACGGTCGAGCCAGTTCCCGGGCGCGGCGCGGTCGGTCACGATCCGCCTCCCAGGTCGCTGTCAGTCAGGTAGCGCTCGACCTTGCGAAATTCGTGGACGCTTGCCCCGAAGCGGGCAACGCCCTCCGCCATCAGCTGCTCGACGTCGGGCTGCGCCGGGTCTCGCCACGCCGCCGCCCGCGCTTCCCAGGATGCCGCCAGCTGCTCGAAGCCCTCTCTCAGATGCCGCTTGTCCGAGCCGTCGAACGGCACCTCGGCGAGGTCCCGGCGGATGTGGCGCAGAAGATCGGCGACCTTGTTGCAGCGATCCGCGGCCTCGATCACGAACGGGTCGAGCTCCCCCGTCGCCTGGAGGAACCAGTTTGGCCCGGAGCCCGGCGGGTTGCGGATGTCGTCGGACTGCAACGGCCGCCCGGGGTCGAGGTTCATCGCGCCGTCGATCTCGCGGATCAGAGCGTTGAGCTGGCGGATCCGCCGGCGTTCGTACAGCACGTTGCGCACCGCCTTGATCTCGGCGCGATCGTTCACCGCTCAACCCCTTACGCACATCTCGTCGGTGCACCCCCAGTGCCCCGTTGCTGTCAGCGGGACGTCTATACCCAGGCGCCCTGGCGCCTAATCCTGGATCGGCGCGGCTGGCTCGAGGATCGTGAGCAGCGCGGTGACGACGCGGGGGTCGAGATCGCTGCCGGCGCGGCCGCGGAGCTCGGCGATCGCCGCTTCCAGGCGCGGCTGCTCGCCGCCGCCCGCCGCGAGCGCCGTCTGGCACGCGCACGCCGCGCGGATCAGCCGCGACTCGATCGGGATTTGCTCTCCGGCCATCCGCTCCGGGCCGGTGCCGTCGAAGCGCTCACCGGCCCGCAGCAGCCAGCTGCACACGTACTCCGGGATTCCCGCCCCTCGCGCGAGCCGGTAGCCGGCCTCGAAGTGGTTGGCCCAGGTCGCGGCCTCGTGGGGGTCGCGCTCGCTCGCCGCCTTCGCGGCGATCGCGGCCGGGACGTAGATCAGGCCGATGTCGTGGAGCATCGCCGCCTCCCGCGCCACCTCGCACTGGGTGCGGTCGAAGCGCAGTCCGACCGCGGCCGCGAAGGCGTAGGAAGCCGTCGCCTCGGCGTGATCGCGCGAGCCCGGCAGGTGGCGCTCCAGGGCCTCGACCAGGGGACCGCCGCGAGTCCGCAGCAGGCTCGCGAGCTCGGGCGTCGCGCCCTCAGCCGGACGCGAACGGGCGTCGCTCGGGTGATCCGAGCTCATCGAGCAGGGCCTCGAGTGCCGCGATCGCCTCGCCGGGGTCCGGGCGAGAGTGTTCGGCCGTGATCTGGACCGCGGTCCCGAAGCCGCTCTCGGCGAGCTCGATCGCGATCCGGGCCTCCGGTTCCGTGGTTCGCCAGACGAGCATCCGGCCAGGGTCCCGCGTGACGACCTCGACCACGCCCATGGCGCCGGTCAGCCCCGCCATCCACGACTCCATGCGCTCGGGGTCGTCGGCCAGCTCCCACAGCTCGGGCGCCGACTTGACGAGGGTCCGCTTTGCCTTCGATTCCATGTGCGCGGGGTTCTGCTGGCGTTGGTCGACTCCTGCTTGCGAAAGTCACCGCGCACGCCCGCAGGCATAGCCGACGACGTGGCGCGTGTATTCCTAGAAAAAGGCGCCGCCCTTGTACTCCCCGAATACGTCCCGCATCGCGTTACAGACCTCCCCGATCGAGGCGTCGGCGGCGAGTGCCTCGCGGATCGGGTGGAGGAGGTTGCCCTCGCCACGGGCCATCTCGCGAAGGGCCTCGAGCTTCGCCTCGACCGCGGCCTGGTCGCGGTTGGCCTTGAACTTGGCGAGCCGCTCCTTCTGGCGCTTCTCGGCCTCCGGGTCGACCTTGAGGATGTCGACGTCGTCGACCGTGTCGGTGACGTACTTGTTGACGCCGACGACGATGTCCTGCCCGGTCTTGTAGCGCTCGTGGTAGGAGAGCGCCGACTCCTCGATCTCCCGCTGGATGAAGTCGAGCGCCACGACGGATCCGCCGAGTTCCTCAACCTGTTCGATCAGCTCCCAGGCGCGGGTCTCGATCTCGTCGGTGAGCGACTCGACGAAGTACGAGCCGGCGAACGGGTCGACGGTGTCGGCGGCGCCGGACTCGTGAGCGATGACCTGTTGTGTTCGAAGGGCGATCCGCGCCGAGCGCTCGGTCGGCAGCGCCAGGGCCTCGTCGAAGCCGTTGGTATGCAGGGACTGGGTCCCGCCGCAGACGGCGGCGAAGCCCTGCAGCGCGACGCGGGGGATGTTGACCTCGGGCTGCTGGGCCTGGAGGGTTACGCCGCCGGTCTGGGTGTGGAAGCGGATCATCTGCGAGCGCTCGGACTCCGAGCCGAACCGCTCGCGGACGATCTTCGCCCACATCCGGCGCGCGGCCCGGAACTTGGCGACCTCCTGGAAGACGTTGTTGTGGCAGTTGAAGAAGAACGCCAGCCGGGGCGCGAACTCGTCGATCTCGAGCCCGCGGGCGAGCGCCGCCTCCGTGTAGGCGATCGCGTTGGCGAGCGTGAAGGCGACCTCCTGGATGGCCGAGCAGCCCTTCTCGCGGATGTGGTACCCGGAGATCGAGATCGTGTTCCACTTCGGAACGCGGTCCTGGCAGTACTCGAAGATGTCGGTGGTGAGCCGCATCGTCGGCTCGGGCGGATAGATGTAGTTGCCGCGGGCGACGTACTCCTTGAGCACGTCGTTCTGGACGGTGCCGCGCAGCTTCTCCGAGGCGACGCCCTGTTCCTCGCCGACGAGCTCGTAGAGCAGCAGCAGGATCGCCGCCGGGGCGTTGATCGTCATCGAGGTCGAGACCTGGTCGAGCGGGATCTCGTCGAAGCAGATCCGCATGTCCTCGATCGTGTCGATCGGAACGCCGGTGCGGCCGACCTCGCCGTCGCACAGCGGGTCGTCGGAATCGCGTCCGAGCTGGGTCGGCAGGTCGAAGGCCATCGAGAGGCCGGTGGAACCGTGCTCCAGCAGATACCGGTAGCGCCCGTTGGTGTCCTCGGGCGACGAGAAGCCGGCGTACTGGCGCATCGTCCAGAGGCGGTCGCGGTACATGCCGTCGTGGATCCCGCGCGTGAACGGGTATTCGCCCGGCTCGCCGAGCCGCTCGGGAAGATCCGGGGCGACGTCGGACTCGTCGTAGAGCCGGTCGATCTCGATCCCGGAGTCGGTGATCACCCGCGGGTCGTCGGGACCGACGACCGGGGCGACGTAGCGGTGCAGGTCCTTCTCGACCGCAGCCTCCTGCTCCGGCGCGGGTTCCTGTGGTGTGGACTTGGTAGTCATCCCGGGGAAGTCTATGAGCCTCGCAACTGCGGCATTGACGCTGCTCGCCGTGCTCGCCGCCGCCGGCCCGGCCGCGGGCGCGGAGGTCAGCACCGAGCACGTGGGGCAACCCGGCGTGACGCCTGAGAGCTTCAGGTTGCACCTGGTCGCCGCCGCCGGCGAGCCGAACCAGGTCGCGGTGACCCTGGTCGGGACGACCCCCGACACAGCCACATACTCGGTGCGCGACCTTGCCACGCCGCCCAGCCCCGGGGCCGGCTGCACGCCGGGCGAGCCCGCGGAGGTGCTGTGCACGACGGGCAGGTCGCGCGGGATGTCGGGTTGCAACCGCGTCTTCTGCAGCGACGCCGGCGCGCGGGTCCTGATCGACCTCGCGGTCGACGACGGCGACGACGTCATCGACCTCGCCTCGCTGCCGGCGAACGACGGCGGCGGCGGCCAGCTCGGGACGCGCGTGGACGCCGGCTCCGGGGATGACGCGGTCTCCGGAAGCCCGACCAGCGACGAGGTCGAGCCCGGACCCGGCGCCGACTCTGTGACCACCGGGGCGGGGACGGACTTCGTCACCGCGCGCTCGGGCGGTCCGGACGGGGCCGACCTGATCGATCTCGGGCCCGGCTCCTACGACGCCGTCAGCTACGAGTTCGTCCCCGAGGACCTGACGATCACCGTCGATGGGAATGCCGACGATGGCGCGCCCGAGGAGGGTGACAACGTCCTGGGCGCGGAGACGGTCGACGGGGGCGACGGCGACGACCTCATCGTCGGCGCGCAGCTCCCCGACTCACAGCAGGGCTCCGTGTTCGTCCAGCTGATCGACGGCAACGGGGGCGCGGACCGGATCGTCGGGGGGCCAGGGCCGGACGCGATCCAGGGCGGCTCCCTGGTCGGGCCGGACGAAGCGGACACGATCGAGGCCGGCGGCGGCGACGACTTCGTGCAGGCGGCGGCGGGGGACGACACGGTGCTCGCCGGCGCGGGACAGGACAACATCGATGCCGGTGACGGCGCCGACCTGGTCCAGGGCTCGAGCGGCCACGACGATCTCGATGGCGAGGGGGGGCGCGACCGGATCGAGGGTGGGCCGGGCGACGACACGCTGGGCGGGGGACCCGACCGCGACACGATTTTCGGGGGCGCCGGCGGAGACCGCCTGTTCGGGCACGCGGGCCGCGACCTGCTCAGCGCCGCGGACGGCGACCACGACCGCCTGGACTGCGGTGGCGGTGACGACCGCAGCCGGGTCGACCGCCACGACACCAGCGACAACTGCGAGCGGTGATCTCCGCCGCGGACCTAGGATGCCCCGCGTGGACGTAGCGATCGCCAGCTTCGCCGCGATGCCGGAGCAGTTCTCCGACGATCAGCGGGTCATCGACGCGCTCGCCGCGCGCAGCGTGGGCGCGGCAACGATCGCCTGGGACGATCCGGACACCGACTGGAGCTCCTTCGACGCGGTCGTGATCCGCTCGACGTGGGATTACGACCAGCGCCGCGACGAGTTCGTCCGGTGGTGCGATGCGGTCGGGCCGTCGCTTCACAACAGCGCTGCGCTCGTGCGCTGGAACTCGGACAAGCGCTACCTCGGCGACCTCGCCGCCGCCGGGATCCCGGTCGTCGAGACCCGGTACGTCGCCCCCGGCGACGCGGTCGGCGACCTGACCGGCGAGGTCGTCGTCAAGCCGACCGTCTCGGCCGGCGGGCGCGACTCCGGCCGCTTCGGCCCCGCCACGCACGACCTCGCCCGCGACCTGATCGCGATGATCCACTCCAGCGGTCGCACGGCGATGGTCCAGCCCTATGAGCCGACCGTCGACACGGTCGGCGAGACGGCGGTCCTCTGCATCGACGGCGAGCCCGCCCACACCCTGCGCAAGCACGCCGTCCTGCGCCCGGACGAAATCGCCCCGGTCCGCGACGACGCGCTCGGCGCCGCCGAAATCATGTACGACCCCGATCTGGTCGTCCCCAGCGAGGCGAGCGCTGAAGAGCTCGAGCTGGCTCGTGAGGTCGTCGCCGAGGTGACGCGGCGCTTCGACTACCTGCCGCTCTACGCCCGGGTCGACATGATCCGCGACGCTGCCGGCGATCCGATGTTGCTCGAGCTCGAGGCGATCGAGCCCAACTTCTATCTCGATCAGGTTCCGGCGTCGGCCGGGATCGTCGCCGACGCGATCGTCGCGCGCTTGCCGTAGGTCCGGCCGTGCGGGACAATCCCGCCATGGGTGGTGCGAGAGGGATGGCACTCGTGGCAGGTGTCGTAGCTGTGCTGGCTCTCCCCTCGGCCGGCTCGGCGGCGACCCGCTATGCGGCGCCGACCGGCGACGGCCCCGCGACGAGCTGCCCGGAGGCCAACCCGTGCTCGTTCAGCGCTGCGGTGACTGACCTCTCGATCAACGACGGCGACGAGGTCGTGGTGCTGCCGGGTGAATACGCCGTTTCGGGCTTCGTCTCGATCCCCCGCGCGATCGACGTCCATGGGGTCTCGCCCGACGCTCGTCCGACGTTGCGGCTCGCGAATCGAAGCGTGGTCACGATCGGAAATCCCGGGGCGAGACTGAGCGACCTCGCGATCATCGGGCCGCCCTACGATCCGACTGCGCCTTCCGGCGCCCCGCTGCTGATCGGAGCCGGGACTGCCGAGCGCCTTTACGTCGAGTCCGACAGCGCATTCTTCGCCTGCGAGGTCGACAGCCGGATCGCGCAGCCGGCGCTCCTCGCCGACAGCGTCTGCTGGAACCATCACACGGGGTCGAACGGGGCGGGCATCTACGCCACCGGCGCCGGGGTGGGGGCCGAGTATCTGGCGCGGTTCGTCAACGTCACCGCGTTCGGCTCTCAGAGCGGGATCACCGTCTGGGCTCTGGCGGGTGGGACGGGGACCATTCAGGCGACCAACGTGATCGCCCGCGGGGACCCCGACTACGCGAGGTTCGCCGGCTCCGCCGACGTGGTCGCGGAGACCGAGCCGCCCGGGGTCCTCAACACGCCGGCCGGCGCCGCGGCGACGATCGCGCTCAGCGGGTCGAACTACGGGACGATGGGAGCGTTCGGGCCGGCGACGTCCGTGACCGCCCCCGGCACCGGATCCAACCAGACCGCCCTTCCCATCCTGGCGTCACCCGCCGCCGGCGACTTCCGCCAGGTGGCGGGGTCGCCGACGATCGATGCCGGCGCTGCGTCGCCGTTGCTCGGGCCGTTCGACTTCGAGGGCCAGGCGCGCGTCCAGGGTCCGGCCGTCGACGTCGGCGCCGACGAGGGCTCGCTGGTGGCTCCAGTCAGGTTCTCCGCCGAGGCGCGCCAGCGCCTCCGCGTGCTCGGCGCGGACGCGGTCTGCGGTCTGCCGATCTGCGAGATCATCGTCACGGGGACGATCAAGATGAAGAGCGGCGGCAGGAACCGACCGACCGCCCGCAAGACCGAGAAGCTGCCGCTCCGCAACCGGCACGTCGTGCTCACCACGGGCCAGCGCGGCCGGGTGCCGATCGAGCCGGCGTCGCACAAGGGCACCGTCAAGCGGGCGCTGGCACACGGTGCCAAGGTGACCGTCAAGGCGGACATCGGAACGGGGACTGCCGGCGTCACCGAGCGCTTCCGGATCCGAGTCGAGCCCTAGGCGCGGTGCGCGGCGACCGCCGCCCCGGCGGCCTCGGCCATCCGCTCGGCGGGCGCCGGGTACGTGTATGCGGCGACGCCGTCGGGCGACATCGCGGTGAGCTCGCCCGCGGCGACGCGCGCAAGCGCCGCGGTGATCGCCGCCGAGTCGTCGGCGGCCGCGACCTCGGCGCCGAGCTCCGCGGCGACCCTGCCGGCCTCGGTGCCGGCGGCGAGGGCGAGGATCGGGGTGCCGCTCGCCGCGTACTCGAACAGCTTGATGTTGAGCAGCTGTGAGCGGGTCGGCTGGGCGATCAGCAGCAGCGCGTCGGCCTCGCGCTGCAGCGCCAGCGCGCGCTCACGCGGCATCGGGTCGAGCACCACGATCCGGGCGGGTGCGACGTTGGCCTCGAACAGCCGTGCCTCGTCGGTGGTCAGCGGGCCGGCGATCACCAGCTCGAGCTTGCCGGCCGCCTCCGGGTTGGAGCGGGCGAGCTCGGCCAGGCCGTCGACCAGCGGACCGGGGTCGCGCCCGTAGGTGCCGAAGCGGCCGGTGTAGACGAGCGAGGTGCGCTCCGGGTCGAGCAGGCCGGTCGGCTCGCCCGGCGCGGGCGCCGACTCCGGGTCCCAGCCATTTCGGATCAGCAGCGGGTCGGCGATCTCGCGGCGGCGCAAGTCGTCGCCCGCCGGCTCGGAGACGCAGACGACGACGTCCGCCGCCGAGAGCCAGCGTCGCTCGAGGCGCTCGTCGAGCCGGCGCTGCAGCGCGGTCGGAAACCGTGGCCGCAGCGACTCGAACGTCCACGCGTCGCGCAGGTCCGCGACCCAGGGGACGCCGCGCCGCCGCAGGGCGAACCCGATCGCGTGTACGGATTCGGGCGGCGAGCTGGTGATCACGCAGTCGAAGCGCCGCTCGCCGTGCAGCTTCAGCGCCCGCGAGCGCGCGAACGGCATCCACGCCGCAGCCAGAGCCTCGGGGACGATCACCTTGCTGAGCGGGTGAGGCTTGCCGCTGTAGGTGGGCGAGTCGAAGAGCGCCCCGATCGAGTCCTTGCCGGCCAGGCGCGCCCGCCAGCGCTGGGCGTCGGCGGTGCGGACCACGTCCTCGGCGTCGTCGTCGCCGGGGCCGTAGGCCGAGGTCGTCAGCACCGTGACCTCGTGGCCGAGCCGGCGCAGCCACTTCGCCATCGCGCCCGGGCGGAGGACGCCGGTGTCGCGCGAGGGCGGGTAGAAGTAGGCGACTAGCAGGATCCTCATCGGCGCCTCGCCGCGATCGCCTGGGCGTATGCGTCGTCCATCCGCTCGACCAGCCGCGGCCAGCTCCACTCGGCGATGGCCTTGGCGCGACCGCGCTCGCCCATTTCACGGCGTCGCTCCGGCGCGGCGACCAGCTGACCGACCGCGCCGGCCACGGCGGCAGCGTCGCCGCGAGGGACGAGCAGGCCGGTGTCGCCCTCGTCGATCACCGCCCGGACCCCCGGGTAGTCGGTCGCGATCGCCGGCAGTCCGGCCGCCATCGCCTCGATCAGGACGATCCCGAACGACTCGGGAGGCTCGGTCGTGAGCAGGAACAGGTCGGCGGCCCGCAGGACATCGGGAAGCTCGGCGTGGGGGACGGCGCCGAGGAAATGCGCCCGCTCGCCGATCCCCGCCATTTTGGCGCGGTTA
Source organism: uncultured Solirubrobacterales bacterium (assembly GCA_963767285.1). Lineage (GTDB taxonomy): Bacteria > Actinomycetota > Thermoleophilia > Solirubrobacterales > 70-9 > WHSW01. The sequence goes on from CAVYDJ010000001.1 coordinate 362,882, forward strand.
CGGAAGCCCTCGAGCAGCTCGCCGCCGCCCGCGACCACCAGGTGGACATCGGGATCGCCGAGCCGGGCGAGCGCGTCGATCGCGACATCGAGTCGCTTGAAGTGATGGGCGAGGTCGAGTGTCGCGACGAACGCGGCCACCGTCGCCGTCGCTGGGATCCCGAGCTTCACGCGGAGTGCGCCGCCGTCGCCGGGGGAGAACAACTCGGCGTCGACGCCGTTCGGCATCTCGATCAGCTTCTCGGGCTCGCGCTCGCCGGTGCGACGCAGGTAGGAGACCGAGTTCGCGTGGTCCGCCGAGAGCACGCAGACGCGATCCGCGGCGCGGATCAGGGTCGGCGCGACGGTGTGCTCGTACGCCTCGAAGAGCAGCCCGCGGGGACCCTTGCCGACCAGCCGGTTCTTGTAGTGGACGAGCAGCGCCTGCCCGCGCCGCCGCCGGCGCAGCCGCCCGAGCAGGGTGAGCTCCGACCCGAAGATGAACGGGTAATGGAGATGGACGACGTCGAAGCCCTCGACCCGGCGCAGGCTTGGGATCAGCGGCGCGTTGCCGATCGCGAACACGGGGTCGATCCGGTGGACCACGACGGCTCCGGGATCCGGCGCCTCGCCCGGAGCCGGGGCCGTGAAGACCTCGATGTGGTGGCCGGCGGCCGCCTGCTCGCGGGCGAACCGGAAGGCGGTGTTGCCCGCGCCGCCCGGGTACGGCGGGAACGTCGCGGTCAGGTGGGCGATCCGCAACCGGCCGCTCCCGGCGCGGTCGGTGGCGCTAATCGCCGGCGCCGACGAGCCGCTCGACGCCGGTCTGCTCGATCGTCATCCGCAGGCCGTCGCGCAGGCCAACCCCGGGCTCCCAGCTGAGCAGGTCCTTGGCGCGGGTGATGTCCGGCTGGCGGACCTGCGGGTCGTCGGTCGGCAGCGCCTCGTAGACGATCTCCGAGCGCGAGTCGGTGACCTCGATCACGACTTCGGCCAGTTCGAGCAGCGTGAACTCGTCCGGGTTGCCGATGTTGACCGGCTCGTGGACGTCGGAGTTCGCCATCGCGACGTAGCCGCGGATCTGGTCGTCGACGAAACAGAAGCTGCGCGTCTGGCTGCCGTCGCCGAACACGGTCAGTGGCTTGTCCTGTAGCGCCTGGCGGAGGAAGGTCGGGATCGCGCGCCCGTCGTGGGGGCGCATCCGCGAGCCGTAGGTGTTGAAGGTGCGGACGATCCCGGTATCGACGCCCTGCTGGCGGTGGTAGGCCATCGTCAGCGCTTCGGCGTAGCGCTTTGCCTCGTCGTAGACGCCGCGCGGGCCGATCGGGTTGACGTGGCCCCAGTAGCTCTCCGGCTGCGGATGGACCTGCGGGTCGCCGTAGACCTCGGAGGTCGAGGCGAGCACGAAGCGAGCGCGGTGCTTCTTCGCCAGCCCGAGCATGTGGTGGGTCCCGTAGGAGCCGACCTTGAGCGTGTGCAGCGGCAGGCGCAGGTAGTCGATCGGGCTCGCCGGCGAGGCGAGGTGGTAGACGAAGTCGATCGGCTCGTCGATGTGAAACGGCTCGGTCAGGTCGTGCTGGATGAACTCGAACTCGTCGGCGCGGATGTGCTCGACGTTCTGCAGCGAGCCGGTGTCGAGGTTGTCGACGCAGATCACCCGGTGCCCGTCGGCGAGCAGGTGATCGCACATGTGCGAACCGAGAAAGCCGGCTCCTCCGCTGATCAGGCAGGTGGCCATCGCCGCGCGAGGATACCGGCGAGGGGGGCATCGGCGCGCGGGTTGGGCTTGGAGCAGGCGTGGACCGTGCAACCGCCGCCGTCGAGCTCCTGCGTCGCCACGGTCCCACTCTGCGCCGGGTCGCCCGTCGCCACTCGCGCTGTGCGGAGGATGCGGACGACGCTCTGCAGCGCGCGTCGATGATCCTGCTCACCAAGGCCCCGACGGTCGACCCGGGGCGTCTGATCGCGTGGATGGTCGTGGTGACCAAGCACGAGGCGATGGCCGTGCGCCGTGCGAGCGATCGGCACATGACCTCCGACCGCCTGGACTCCGTCCTCTCCGAGGCCCTCGACCCGTACGAACACTCCGAGCGGCGTGAGCGCGTGGCGCAGGCGCGCGCGTCGCTGGCGGAGCTGAAGGCGAACGAGCGGCTCGCGATCGTCTTGCAGGCGCAGGGCTACTCGTACGCTGAGATCTGCGAGCTCTGCGGCTGGACGTACACCAAGGTCAACCGGTGCCTGGCCGAGGGCCGGGAGCGGCTGCGGCGACTCCACGGCAGCGAAGCCGCAGCGCCGTGAGCCCGCCGGCGCCGTCGCGGGCGACGAGCCGCGCGCCGCATGGGACGCGGCGGAGGACGAAGTGACCGCTTGGATCGACCGCGATCGGCCGGCCGTCCAGCGTGACCTCGACCGAGGCCGCCGCCTCGTTCGCGTGGGCCTGCCAGGCCGAGTCGCGGGCCGCGACCTCGTCGAGGAACGCGTCCATGACGTTCCCCGGCACCGGGTACGGCGGGATCTCGAACGCCAGCGGCGTCCGCCAGCCGTACGTGAACTCGGTGTCCACCTCTGCGTTCGACGCGGCGGCGTCGGCTTGCTCGCGGAGCTCGGCCGCGGCCGCCGGGTCGGGCGGCAGGGTCCGTCCACGCGATCCGCGCAGCTCGAGCTGCGGTCGCTCGGCGGCGAGCAGCTGGGCGGCGAGGTCGCCGGCGAGCGCCGACTCCGCCGCGGCGTCGAGGAACTCGGTCCCCTGTGAGGCGATCCCCGGTTCGGGCAGGCTCGGCAGACGCTCGGGGGCGGCCTCGACCAGGCGGAGCTCGCGGCGCAGCCGGACGAGGCGCCTGGTCCACCCGCCGCCCGCGTCGTAGCGGGCCAGGAACCGGTTCGACTTCGCGACGAACGTCGGAGCCTCGCGCTCGCGGTCGAGCTTGTTCGACCAGCTCGCCTCGGCCCAGGCGCGCAGCGATGCTCGCCGGAGGCGTTCGGCGCCGGCGCGACCCGGGGCCAGCTCGCGGATCGCGGCCAGCCACGATCGGCGCGCGCGGTAGCCGGCGGGATCGGCCATCCAGTCGCCGGCGGTGGCCAGCGGCAGAAGGTTGAGATACGCCTCGTTGGCAGCGTTGAGGAAGAAGCCGCCGACCGCGCCGGCCGTCTCCGGCTCGCGCACATAGGGCCCGAGGAAGATCCGCGCCGTGCCCAGTGGCGTCGCGTTGCCGGCCGTGTCGTTGTTCGTCCAGTTGTCCCAGACCAGCGGCACCCTGCCGATTCGCTCGCCGTAGGCGCGGGCGTCGTCGGCCGTCCAGTGCTCGGAGGGGACGTTGGTCCCCGTCCACATCACCTCGATCCGCGGATCGAGCGTGTCGCGAAGCGCCTGCAGGTATGCGGTGTCGGCGGTGCCGGAGTAGTCGGCGCCCACGGTCAGCACGTCGGCGCCGGGCCACTCCGAGCGCAGGCGGGCGCGCAGCCGGGTCAGGAAGTCGCCGTTGGCGCGCCCGAACGCCCGGTCACCGCCGCCGTAGGCCGCTGCGTCCTCGGGGTGCGTCATCAGCTTCGCGACGTCGTCGAAGCTGATCATCACCGTCCGGCTGCCGGCGTCGAGAAACGGGCGCAGCTTCTCGACCACCGCCTCGAGGTCGTCGGAACAGGAGAAGCAGAGGTCCCGGCTCGGCACCCCGTCAGGCGCCGCCGGGGTCGGGATCAGCGGCAGCGCCGGGCTCAGGTTCGGGATCCATTCGATCCCGCGGCGCCGCGCGAGCGCGATCTCCGACTCGAACGCGTCCATCTGCTCGGCCGGGTACGGATCGCGCCAGTTGGTCCGCTGGTAGAGGTCGTCCTTCGGCGCGTGCACGTAGGCATTGAGGCCGTGCCCGCTCATCCAGCGCAGGACGTCGGCACGCTCGGCGTGGGTCCAGGCGCGGCCATAGGCGCCCTCGACGATCCCCCGCCAGCGGAGGTCCGCCGCCGCGCTCGCCGGTAACAAGAGCGAGAGCACGACCAGCACGAGCAGCGGCAGCGTCAGCCGGCGATCCACCGGCCGATCGTAGGCAGGGACCCGAGAAGGCGCGCTAGTCGACGACCTTGAACCGGTCGACGGCTGGCGTCTGGTCGACGTTGCCGGGCCCGTCCGTTGCGCGGACCCGGAACGTGTGTCTGCCCGGGTCGAGGTTGCGGAGCGTTTTCGGCGAGGTGCAGGCCGCGTACTGGTCGCGGTCGAACTTGCACTCGAAGCTCGAGCCGGCCTCGGACGAAGCGAACTTGTACTTGGCATGGGGGTGCGCGGTCTTGTCCGCCGGGGCCTTGGTGATCGTCGTTTCGGGCGGCGTCGTGTCGACGGGCTCCGGGTCGGGCGGCTCGGCGTGGGCGACGAAGCACGGGCCCGGCGCGGTGGGTGCGTCCCGGAAGGACTGGGCGACGACGCCGTGCCCGGTGTCGTTGGGGTGCACCGCATCCGCCATGTAGGACTGACCGCCGATCTTGAACGCGGGATACGGGTCGGCGACCGCGACCCCGAGCCGCCCGGCCTCCTGGAAGATGATGTCGTTGAGCCCGGCGTTGGCGCCCGTATCTGTGCAGCCGATCGCCGTGTTGGCGCCGAGCAGGCCCTCGTCGGTCTGGGCCTCGTTCGCAGTGCCGACAGCGGGGTTGTAATACGCCATGGCGATAAAGGTCTCGACCCCCGGGTCGGCATCGAGCGCCCCCCGAAGCTCGCTCAGGATCGCGGCCAGATTTGCCCGGACCGGGCATACGGCTGGGTCGTCCCAGGCGCTCGGGCCGCAGACTATGCGGTCATTGCCGCCGATGTCGATCGTCACCGCCCTCGTGTCGCTGGTCGCATTGATGTCGGCGAGCGCAACCGTCAGCTGACCGCCGGAATTGCGCATCGACGAGCTCGTGGCTCCGCCCTGCGAGCGGTTCAGCAGCTGGTCAGCGCCGAGGCCACCCTGGTAATGGGCGAAGAGCCGGTTGACGTATGTGTTCGCCTCCGACGAGCCGGCGCCCGCCGCAACCGAGTCGCCGAGCGCTACGTAGGGGTCGGCGGCGGCCGACGGCGCGAGGATCGCGAGCCCGACAAGCGCGGTTGCGACCGTCGCCGTTTTCTTCACGGGAACAGTCTCGCCTGCGGACGGTCGGTAGTCAAGGGCGCCGGCGGGTCGTCGAGCGCCCTGACCCCGGGGGCGAACGGTGCCCAGTGCGGCTCGGCGAGATGGTTGAGGAGCGCCTTCCGCGCGCCCGGGTAGAACTGGACGTTGTAGGTGTTGCCCGGGTCGACGCCGCGGTAGTAGATCATCGCCTTGACCCGCTCGTGCGCCTCCGCCCAGCGGAACAGCGAGCCGGTGAACGAGCCGCCGAAGTCGTTGTCCCAGGGGCTGTATTCGCCGATCACGAACGGCCACTTGTCCCAGCGGTTGAAGAAGGCCACGAACTCGTCGAAGGCGCCGGCGTACTTCGAGTAGATGTCGAGCCCGACCCAGTCGACGTATTTGCCGCCGGGCCAGTAGTCCGCGGGCTGGTTGCCGGCGATGTTGGGAGAGCCGAAGCTCTGCGGGACCCACATCATCGCCACCCGCGGCTCGGGCATCCGTTCGGGGATCGGCAGCGGGATGCCACTGGGGCCGCCCTCGTAGACCGGGTCGTTCATCGCCTTCGCGCGCAGGATCCGCGGCAGGCCCATCTCCAGCAGGCGGCGGTTGATCTCGTCGCGCGAGCCGCCGCGCATGATCAGCGTGAAGCGCCGCCACGCGAGCCGGTACCAGCGGGTCGAGTGGCCGTGATGGCGGGCGCTACCGTCGGAGTTGTAGGCCGAGTACGCGTTCCAGTGCCCGTTCATCTCGGCCATCAGCCGGATGTAGACGGTCTGGCCGGTCTCGGCGATGTTGCCCGCCATCCGGGTCATGTAGCGGTCGTCCCTGCCCCGGGCGATCTGACGCGGGGTGATCATCTCCACCCCGTCGCCGCTCATGGTCGAGAGGCTGAGCACGCCTCGGGTGTTGGTCGCCCCCCACCGATAAAGCGCTCCCGTGGTCAGGGGGACGCGCCAGTGGAAGAAGTCCTGGAGCAGGGCGGGGTGAGCGCCGACCTGCTCGCTGAAGGCGCGGAAGTCGGCCGCGTGGCCGGTGTCGGAGACGCCGTGAAAGGCGCGCCCGTGCTTCGGGACGTAGGCGTCGCCGGTCGCCGCGGCCGGGACAGCGACCCCGGCCGCGATCGCGATCAGTCCCGCCAGGATCGACCTCGCTCGCATACCTCGTCAACAAGCTAACGGCGGCGCCGATGCGGACCCGGGGGCCGGCGGGGCCGGCAAGGGACCGCCCGGGGCGCTCAGGCGAGCGCCGGCCAGCGGGCGCAGGCCTCGGCGGCTGCCGCGAGCGCCGGCTCCAGCGCCTGGCCGGCGTCGGCGGCGCTCCAGCCGGTCGCGGCGATACCGGCGACGAGCGTCCCCATGAAGGCGTCACCGGCCCCGAGCGTCGACACGACGTCGACCCGCGGCGCCGGGAGCTCGGCGTCGCAGGCGCCGCGCATCACCGCGCCCTCGGCGCCGGCCGTGACGACGGCGAGCTCGGCCCCGCGGCCGACCAGCTCCTCGGCCGCGCGTCGGGGATTGGCGGTTCCGGTGATCGCCTCCGCCTCGTCGCGGTTGCAGCGGACCAGGAAGGAGCCGGGGAGCAACTCCCGGCAGACCTCGACCGCGCGGTCGGTCTCGCCTCCCCAGCGGTTCGGTCGCATGTTGGGGTCGAAGCAGACGGGCACGTCGCGCTCCAGGGCCGCGGTCCTTGCCGCCAGCGTGATCCGCCGCTCGCCGTCGGCGACCAGGGTGTTGGAGCTGAAGACCAGCGCCTCGGCCGCGTCGGCGAGCTCGCCGAGTCGGGGCTCGACGCCCTCCAGGGCCTCGGTGATCGCGTCGCCGTAGAGAGTGAACGTGGGCTCGCCGGCCTCGTCGGTGATCGCGAACGCGACCGGGGTCGTGACGCCGGGCGCCAGCCCGAAGAAGCTCAGATCGACACCCTCACGGACCAGCCTCGCTTCCAGCCAGCGCCCCCAGTCGTCGTCCCCCGCGCCGCCCGCGAGCCCGGCATCGGCTCCGGCGCGCTTCGCGGCGACCGCGACGTTGGCGAGCGCACCGCCGAAGTGCGGCGTAAACGAGTCGGCGTCGGCGAACGAGCTCACGCGGCGCTCGCAGATCAGGTCGACGAGGGCCTCTCCGAGGCAGGCGATCACACCGGCAGGCTAAGTGACCGATCGCACACTTCGCGGCGTTCACCCTCGCGTCCATCGGGTACGGACCCGCGGTGGCGAACGAGGGGCCCGCACGGCGCGAGGACGAGGACGAGGAGGGCTCGCGCGCGGGCCGCATCTTCGCCGTCGTTCTTCTGATCGGCGCGGTGCTGCTCGTCTACGCCGTCTTGTTCAGGGGTGACAGCTACAAGGTGACCGCGGAGTTCGCCAACGCCGGCCAGCTGGTCGCGGGCAACGAGGTCGTGGTCGGAGGAGCGAAGGTAGGCACCGTCGACACGGTCGAGCTCGGGCCTCAGAACGAAGCCCTCGTCACCTTCTCGGTCGACGAGGAATACGCCCCGCTTCGCCGCGGCACGGTCGCGACGGTCCGCTCGCCCTCGCTCTCTCAGATCGCCGGGCGCCAGGTCCAGCTCACCCTGCCCGTCGACGAGCAGGCGGGAACCGAGATCAAAGACGGCGGCACGATGGGCCAGTCAGAGACGGTCTCGGCCGTCGATCTAGACCAGCTCTTCAACACGCTTGACCCCGACACGATCAAGGACTTCAAGCACGTGATCCAGGGCCTCGAGCTCTCCTATGAGGGCGTCGGTCCGCAGGCAAACCGCGGCCTCAAGTACCTGAACCCCTTCCTCTCGACCTCGCGGCGGCTGTTCGGCGAGCTCAACACCGACCAGACCGCGCTTGAGAACCTGATCGTCGACTCCTCAAAGCTCTCGGGAGCGCTGGCCGCCCGCGCCCCCGACGTCACCGCCCTGGTCGGCAACCTGAACCGGATGATGAACGCGATCGGCGATCGCAAGGAGCGCCTGGCCGCAGCGATCGCCCAGTTTCCCGAGTTCATGCGCACCGCCAACACGACCTTCGTCAACCTCAGGGCCGCGCTTGACGACGTCGACCCGCTCGTCGACGCCTCAAAGCCCGTCGCCACCGAGCTCAGGCCCTTCCTCGCCAAGCTCAGGGCCGCCGCCGCCGACGCGGTGCCGACGATCCGAGACCTCGATCAGATCGTCTTGGCCGCCCGGCGCCGAAACGACCTCGTCGAGCTCACCTCCCTTGCGCCCGACCTCGCCCGAGCCGGCGTCGGTGCGGGCTCGCCCGACTGCGGCAACGGCCCGGCCGACCCCGCCGACCTCAAGACCCCCGCCGACGACGACTATGACCAGGGCGCCTTCGGCGAAGCGGTCTGCTCGCTTGACAACTCAGAGCTCAACCTCGCCTTCTTTCGCGCCTACACCCCGGAGCTGGTCGGGTGGTTCGACGATTTCAGCGGCAGCTCGGGCTTCAACGACGCGATCGGCGGCATCGGCCGGGTCAGCACGTCTCTCAACGTCTTCAGCGTCTCGGGACCGGGCGGCGCCCCCAACCTGCTCGACCCCCTGACTCCCGCCGAGCTCGAGGCCTCCCTCGACACCGGCAACAACCGCCGCTGCCCGGGTTCGGCCGAGCATCCCGTCACCGACATCGACCCCTCCGACACCTCCGTCCCGTTCACCGACGGCGGCGCGCTCGACGACGGTAAGGCGGGCGACTGCGACCCTACCCACCTCTCGCCGGGCACCTGACCGCCGGGCTCAGCCGAGCAGCTTGGCCTTCTGGGCCGCGAACTCCTCGTCGGTGAGGATCCCCTGCTGGTGCAGGTCGGCGAGCTGCTTGATCTGCTCGACCACGTCCTGGCCGCCGCCGCCCAGCGGCGCCGGAGCGGCCGGGGCGTTCATCCCGACGAAGGTCTCGGAGACGTCGCCGAAGAGCTGGCGCATCGTCGCCCGCCCGTTGTCGTCGACGATCGTCGCGTAGGCCCAGGTGCCCGCCGGATCGCTCTGGTCGAACCAGACCGGATAGCGATCGCCCTGGCGGGGGATCTCGACCCGCGAGACGGTGGTCGCCTTCTGCGCGTCGAAGGGCGGCGAGCCGTCGAGCGGCTCGACCCGGAAGACCATCTTCACCCGCGGGTTGTCGTTGATCGTCATCCCGGTGTCCTGGACCGACACGACGGTCCCGGCGCCCTTGGCACCGGTCTCGAACAACTCAGCAGCCTGCTTCTTCTTGCTCTTGAAAAGCCCCACAGGCCCACCCTATCCGCAAACCAAGACCCCGCCCAAGCGGCGAACGTCCCGGAGCACGGCCTATCTGCCCAGCTCCGGGACGTTCGATGGCGCGAGCGCGAGCAGCTGCTGGGGGACCCCTTTCACCTTGACGTTGGTGCGGACGCGCGCAAGGAGAGGGCATGGCGACGCGCCGGGTGGGCCGTGCGCCGCCTGTCATCCGACGACGTCTACGAGCGCCCGCACCGCTGCGGGCCCGCTCCATCGGAATCAGGCGGCCGGTTGCGGTGCGGCGCATGAGTGCCTAAATCCGGGACGTTCGCCCCCCTGCGGTCGAGCGGAGGGGGTGGGATTCGAACCCACGGACCGAGGGAACCCCGGTCAACGGCTTTCAAGGCCGCCGCATTCAACCGCTCTGCCACCCCTCCGGGATCGGCCCAGTTTGACGAATACGCTTGAACCGATGGCAGCGCGATGGAGCAACTGGGCGGGCGATCAGCGGTGCGCGCCGGTCGCGATCGAGTCGCCCGGCACGCGCGAGGAGCTCGCCGAGATCGTGCGCCGGGCCGGGGAGCGGGGCCTGCCGGTGCGCGCCTCGGGCTCCGGCCACTCGTTCACCGACGTCGCCCTCACCGACGGGGTGATGGTCCGTTGCGACCGGCTCGATCGAATCCTCTCGGTCGACCGCGAGGCTGGCCTGGTCAAGGTCGAGGCGGGGATCGTCCTCCACGAGCTCACTCGCAGGCTCGACGAGCTCGGCCTCGCGTTCGAGAACCTCGGCGACATCGACCGCCAGACGCTCGCCGGCTCGATCGCCACCGGGACTCACGGCACCGGCGCGCGCCTGCGCAGCATCTCCGCGCAGATCGACGCGGTCGACCTCGTCCTCGCCGACGGCACCTCGCTCGAGATCTCGGCCGACTCCGATCCGGCGGCCCTGGCGGCGGCGCGGATCGGGCTCGGGGCGCTGGGGCTCGTCTACGCCGTCACGATCCGGACCGTTCCCGCGTTCACCCTCGACCGGATCGACAGCCCGCGGCCGCTCGACGAGGTGCTCGCGAACCTCGACGAGCTCAACGCCGCCTCGGACCACTTCGAGTTCTACGTGTTCCCGCATACCGACACGGCCCTGTGCCGCGAGAGCCGTCGCACGAACGAGCCACCGCGGCCGCGGTCCCGGGCTGCGATCTACGCGCAGGAGGTGATGCTCGAGAACTGGGTAGGCGGCGCCTTCTCGCTGATCGCCCGGCGCTTCCCCTCGCAGGTCCCCCGTCTGGCACGGCTGGCGGCGAGTGGCACCGGACGCTCGCAAAAGGTCGACCGCAGCTACCGGGTCTTCGCCTCCGAGCGGCGCATCAAGTTCACCGAGATGGAGTACGGAATCCCTCGCGAGCACGTCGCCGAGGCGGTCCGCCGCGTGCTGCAGCTCGCCGGGCGTGTCCGGCCCCCGGTCGCGTTCCCGATCGAGGTCCGCTTCGCCGCCGCCGACGATGTCCTGCTCAGCGCCGCCCACGGCCGCGACGTCGCCTACGTCGCCGTTCACCAGGACCGCAAGCTCGACTGGCAGCCCTACTTCCGGGGCGTCGAGGAGATCATGGACTCATACGGCGGTCGCCCGCACTGGGGCAAGCGCCACTTCCAGACCGCCGAGACGCTGGCGCCGCGCTACCCCCGCTTCGCCGACTTCCTCGCGCTCCGCGACCGCCTGGATCCCGACCGGCGGTTCGCGAACGGGTTCACCGAGCGGGTGCTCGGCGTCTAGTCCTCGCGGTATGCGCGCAGGGCGCTCTCCCGGTCGGGGTCCCAGCGCCCGCGGACGATGACGTCGTCGCGGAAGGTCCACACCGCGTAGAAGGTCATGTCGATCTCGACCCCGCTCGCCTTGCCGGTTCCCGATTGGCGCTCGGTGACCAGGACCGCGTCGCCGAGGTCCTCGAACTCCAGCCCGTCCATCCGGAAGTCATCCCACTGGGCGAGGAACTCGCGCATCTGGTCGGCGAACGCCTGCAGGCCGACGTAGGCCTGGCGGCCGTCGGACATCGGCTCGAAGACGAACTCGGTGGAGAACAGCTCGGGCCGCCCGCGCAGGTCGCCGCGCGCAAAGCCGGCGTAGAGCTCCCGCATCGCCTCGAGGTTCTCCTGCGACATCAGATGTAGCCGAACTCGCTCGCCTTCGCGGTCAGCTCGTCGCGGAACTTCGGGTGCGCGATCTCGATCAGGCGGACCGTGCGTTCGCGGATCGAGCGGCCGCGGAGCTCGGCGACCCCGTGCTCGGTCACCACCTTGTCGACGATGTTCTTGTAGGAGGTGACAGCGGCGCCGGGGTGCAGCGTCGGGACGATCCGCGAGACCGACTCGTCGTGCGGCGTCGAGTGCAGGACGATGAACGACTGCCCCTCCTCGGCGTAGAGGACGCCGCGCACGTAGTCGGCCTGGCCACCGGAGGACGACCAGTAATCCGTCCCGAGCGATTCCGAGGCGCACTGGCCGAGGAAGTCGACCTCCAGCGTCGCGTTGATCGCGGTCATTTTCGGCTCGCGGCCGATGTTGCGCGAGTCGTTCGTGTAGTCGACCGGCCACAGCTCGACCCCGGGGTTGTCGGCGACGAAGTCGAGCAGCCGCTTGGTTCCGAGGACGGTGGTGGTGATCACCTTGTTGCGGTGGGTCGCCTTGCGGGTGCCCGTGATCGCGCCGCGCTCGATCAGGTCGACGAAGCCGTCGCTCATCAGCTCGGTGTGGACACCGAGCTCGCGGTGGCCCGACAGCAGATGCAGCACCTGATCGGGCACCGAGCCGATCCCGGCCTGGATCGTCGCCCCGTCGGGGATCCGCTCGACCACCAGCTCGGCGATCCGCCGGTCGGTCTCCGTCGCCTCGCGCGGCGGCACCTCGACCAGCGGGTAGTCGGCCTCGCACCAGCCCGCGACGTCGGACACGTGGACCTGGTTCTCGCCGAACGTGCGCGGCAGCTGCGGGTTGGCCTCGATGAAGAACGGCACCTCGCCGATCAGCGGCGCGACGTACTCGGCGTGCGGCCCGAGCGAGAAGTAGCCGTGGCGATCGGGCGGCGCGGCGGCGGCGAGCGCGACCGTGCGCTTGGTCGTCGCCCGCATCAGCGCCGGCACCTCGCTGAAGTTGTTGGGGACGAGGTCGCAGTGACCGGCGTGGAAGGCCTCGCGGTCGTGCGGCGAGAGGAACCACGAGACGTGGCGGAGGTTCGGGACCTCGCCGTTGATGTAGCGGCGGTCGCGCAACGGGAGCATCTGGTGCAGGCGCACGTCGCGCAGCTGCTCGGCGCCGCCTTCGATCGCGTCGATCACGGTCACCGGCTCGGCGTTGCCGAGCCCGACGATCGCGTCGGCACCGGGCGGGAGGTGGTCGAGCACCGCCTCGGGCGAGCAGCGCTTCGCCTCCAGCGCAGCGTGGATGTCGGGCGGCCGGCTCACCGGACGAGGCGCTCGATGTCATCGAGGAGGCGGACGAAGCCGCGCCGGATGCCGGCGGCAAGGAGTGCGCCCAGCGCGGGCCCGATCACAGGGACCGGGACCGTAAAGGTGGAGCGCCAGAGGACGCGCGTCCCGGTGGCCGTCTCCGACAGCGTGATCGTCCCGCCGTCATGGCGGAACGGCAGGTTGACCTTGCGGATCAGGTAGTCCATCCGCGTCGGTCGTTCGAAGCCGGTGATCTCCTCCTCGAAGCGCAGCGGGCGGACCACCAGCCGCCGCAGAGCGCCGACACCGTTTCGCTCCTCGGTCCCCTCGCGAACCAGCTCGGCGGTCGAGAAGCCTCGAAAGCGCGTGTACCCGGCGTGATCGCTCAGCGCCTCGAACACCTCGTCGATCGGCCCTGCGACCGTCTTGTCCAGGTCGATTCGCGCCACTACAGAAACGCCTTGCCCTCGCCGCGATACGTCGGCACCTGATCGACGATCCGCTCGCCCTCCACGAGGTACAGCGAGTCGAAGCGCTCGCACAGCTCGCCCGCCTTGGCGTGGCGCAGGTACACGCGGTCGCCGACCCGCAGCTGGTAGGCGGCGGCGCCGGTGACCGGCGTCTGCACCTCGCCGGCGCCCTCGTCGCTGTCGAAGCGCAGCCCCCCGGGCAGGTAGGGCTCGGGCAGCCGGTCGCCGCCCGCGGCGCCGGAGGCGAGGTAGCCGCCGCCGAGCAGCGTGGCGATCCCGCCGACCGGGCGGCGGACGACCGAGAGGCTGAAGAACGCCGCCGGCTCCAGCGAGAGCGAGCGGTAGTTGTCGAACAGGTGGGGGGCGTAGAAACCCGAGCCGGCCGTCAGCTCGGTGACCGTCCCGACGGCCGCCGTACGGGCCAGGCTGCCGGTGCCGCCGCCGTTGACGAACCCGAGCTCGCCGGCCGCCTCGCGGACCGCCTCGACGATCCGCGGCATCCGGCGGCGGATGTCGGCCTCCGAGCGCGCCTGCATGAACCGGATCGAGCTGCTGCGCAGCGGCTTGCCAGGGATCCGGTCGCCCACCCCTGCGATCTGTCCCTCGTACCCCATCAGCCCGGCGAGCTCGGTCCCCGGCCGCTCGGCGATCTCGGCGGCCATCCGCGCCGCCCGGGCCGGGTCGTGGACGGGCGAGCGCTTCGGGCCGATCCGGCTCAGCCGCCCGCCCAGCGGCCACCAGGAGAGGTCTACGTCGAGGCAGACGCGCACCCGCGACGGTCCGCCGCCGATCGCTCCCTCGATCAGGTCGAGGTGGGGGCGGTCGTCGACCATCAGCACCGGCGAGCGCGCCGGGTCGGTGGCCGCCAGCCGCGCGACCTCGGCGATCGCCGCCCGGTCGACGGTCGGGTAGGCGACGACGATGTCCTCGAATCCCTGTGCGGCCAGGTAGAGGGCCTCCGGTGCCGTGAACGCGAGCACGCCCTGAAAGCCCGGGTCGAGGTCGAGCACGCGGCGCAGCACGGCGCTCGAGCGCACCGACTTCGACGCGACCCGGATCGGCAGGCCGTCCGCCTGGGCGACCATCGCCGCCGCGTTGCGCCGCATCGCGTCGAGGTCGATGAACGCGAACGGCGGCGTGACGCCGGCGAAGATCGCGTCGTAGCGCGCCTTCAGCTCCTCGCGGTCGATCTCCGGGGGCAGGTTCACAGCGGTCGCGAGCGTATCTAGACTGACCCGAATCCCCCGGAGAGGTGGCCGAGTGGCTGAAGGCACTCGCCTGCTAAGCGAGTAGGGGGCGCAAGCTCTCTCGCGGGTTCGAATCCCGCCCTCTCCGCTGTGAAACCGCGTTTGGCATCGATGGTCATCGCGTCCGCGCTTGCGGTGGCAGGCGCCGGCTGCGGTGGCGGCGGCGACGCGAGCTCGACGTCGGCGACCGAGGCGTCTATCGCGACCACGACCGAGGCGTCGAGCTCGACGGTCACGCAGACGGGCACCGAGGAACTGAGCCCCGATGCGACCGACTTCCTGGGCGCCGTCCTCGCAGCGACGACCGCCGGCGAGCCCGGCGTCGTCGTGCTCGAGGTCGCCCCGGACAGCCTCACGCGGCTGAAGCGCGGCGACGTGATCGTCGCCTGCAACCGCAAGCCCGTCGCCACCCCGGACGAGCTCGTCGCCTGCGGCGGCGATGTCGAGGCCGGCGGGGAGTTCACGATCAGGGTCGTTCGCGGCTCGAAGCGCTTCACCCTTGCGCAGGTGTCGACACCGGCCGCCTTCCTCGGGGTCGAGGTCAAGGCCGCCTCCGGCGACCGCGGGGCGGCGGTCGTGGCGGTGGCGCCGGGCGGCCCGGCCGCCGAGGCGGGTTTCAAGGCGGGCGATCTGATCGTCGCCGTCGACGACGTCCGGGTGACCGACGGCGATTCGCTCGTGGCTGCGGTCGGCACCCACGCGGCCGGCGACGAGGTGACGGTCGCCGTGGTGCGCGGGTCGAAGGACCTGGAGTTGAGTGTGACGTTGGTCCAGAACCCGGCCACGGGCGGCTAGTCCGCACTACGCTGCCGTTATGGAGCCGGAGCACTTCGACGTCCTGATCATCGGCGCGGGGCTCTCGGGGATCGGCGCCGCCCACCACCTTCAGGACGAGTGCCCGGGAAAGACGTACGCGATCCTCGAGGCGCGCGACGCGAGCGGCGGCACCTGGGACCTGTTCCGCTATCCGGGGATCCGCTCGGACTCCGACATGCTGACGCTCGGCTACTCGTTCCGTCCCTGGCCGGAGGCGAAGGCGATCGCCGACGGGCCGGCGATCCTCAGCTACGTGCGCGAAACGGCGAGCGAGGCCGGGATCGATCGCCACATCCGCTACCGCCACAGCGTCGTCGCCGCCAGCTGGTCGAGCGAGGAGGCGCGCTGGACCCTTGACGTCGAGCGCGCCGGGGCAAACGGCGACCCGCCCGAGACCGTGCAGATGACCTGCAACTTCGTCCAGGGATGCACCGGCTACTACCGCTACGACGAGGGCTACACCCCGGAGTTCGAGGGCACGGATCGCTTCCGCGGCGAGATCGTCCACCCCCAGAAGTGGACCGACGAGATCGACTACTCCGGCAAGCGCGTCGTCGTGATCGGCAGCGGCGCGACCGCGGTCACCCTGGTCCCGGCGATGGCCGAGACCGCCGCCCACGTGACGATGCTGCAGCGCTCGCCGAGCTACGTGGTCTCGCTGCCGGGGGTCGATCCGATCGCGAAGTTCCTGCGCCGCTTCCTGCCGCAGCGGCTCGCCTTCCCGATCCTGAAGTGGAAGAACGTCGCGATGACCATGTTCAGCTTCCAGCTCAGCCGCCGCCGGCCGGAGTGGGCGAAGAAGCTCATCCGCATGGGGGTCGAACGCCGGCTGCCCCCCGGCTACGACATCGACACCCACTTCAAGCCCAACTACAACCCCTGGGACCAGCGCATGTGCCTGGTCCCGGACGGTGACCTGTTCGAGGCGATCGGCTCCGGGCGCGCCTCGGTGGTCACCGACACGATCGAGACGTTCACGGAGGAGGGCCTGCGCCTCGGATCAGGCGCCGAGCTCGAGGCCGACCTGATCGTCACCGCGACCGGGATCAACATGCTGCCGTTCGGCGGCATCGAGCTGAGCGTCGACGGCGAGCGGATCCGCGTCCCCGAGAAGCTCGCCTACAAGGGGATGATGCTCGAGGACGTCCCCAACATCGCGGTCTCGATCGGCTACACGAACGCCTCCTGGACGCTCAAGTGCGACCTGACCTGCGAGTACGTCTGCCGGCTCATCAACCACATGGACGAGCATGGCTACGCCTACTGCACGCCCCGCAACCACGACCCCTCGATCACCCCCGAGCCGATGATCGACTTCTCCTCCGGCTACGTCCAGCGCTCGATCGACAAGTTCCCGCGGCAGGGCTCGCGCCCGCCGTGGCGGCTCTACCAGAACTACCCCCGCGACATCCTCACTCTGCGCCACGGCTCGCTCGAGGACGGGGCGATGGAGTTCTCGCGCGCGCCGGCGCGGGCCGCGGCTACTGCTTCGGCGCCTTGATCTTCTGCGTCGCGTGACTGAGCCGCCGCGGTCCCGCCGGGGACGGCGAGCTGGATCGAGATCGTGACCTTGAGCTTCTTTGCCTCGCGCCACGCCTTGCTGAGCTTCTTCGAGACCTTGAAGGTGACCCGGGCCGACGTCTGACCGGGAACCAGCGAGCTCTGCAGCGAGCCGAGCGTCTTCGCCTTCGCCCCGAGAGCCGACTCCGGGATCTTCGCGCTCGCCGAGCCGTTGAGGGTGCAGGCGCCGGTCGCCCCCGGCGGGCATAGGCCGGTGCTGCCGGTGTCGATCGTGATCTTCTTCTTGCCGCTCGCGGTCGGCGAGATCGCCGTCACTACGCCGGTCTTGCTGAGCGGGGTGTCGTCGATCGGAGGCGTTTCCGCCGGCGGTGTCTCGGTCGGCGGCGTCGCGGTCGGGGGCGCCGAGCGCCGGGTTGACGGTCTCGCAGCCGGAGACGATCGAGTCCGGGTCGATCGCGAGCGGGATCGCGGTTGGCCACGTCCGCGGCGCCGTCGCCGCAGTTGATCTCCGTGTCGGCGACGCCGTCGGCCGCGTTCAGGGTGTCGTCACCCGCCAGCCCGCGCAGGATGTCGGCGCCAAGCCCGGCGGTGAGGACGTTCGTCGCGGCGTTGCCGGTGAGCGTGTCGGCTCCGGCGCCGGTGGTGGCGTTCTCGACCGTGTCCAGGACGCTGTCGTCCTCGGTCGTTTCGCCGTCCTCGCCGGCGGTGTTCGACGAGACGTTCACCGCAACGTCGCCCGGCCGCGCGCCGTAGTTGACGCCGTCAACGTCGGCCCCACCGTCGATCAGGTCCGAGCCGTTCGCGGCGGCGCCCTCGTCGAAGCTGTCGTTGCCGGCGTTGCCGTTGAGCGCGTCGGCTCCCGCGGCCCCGGTCAGCGAGTCCGCCCCGTCGCCCCCGTTGAGCAGGTTGGCCGAGCCGTTCCCGGTCAGGGTGTCGTTGCCCGAGCCGGTGGTCGCGCTCTCGACGCTGTCGCGGAGGTCGTCGTCCTCGTTCGCCTCGCCGTCCTCGCCGTCAGCGTTCGAACCCAGGTTCGCCGTCACCGCGGCCGTGCGCTGGCCGTAGAGGACACCGTCCGTGCCCGCGCCGCCGTCGATCTCGTCGGCCCCGTTCGCCGCCGCTCCCTCGTCGAAGGTGTCGTTGCCGGCGTCACCGGAGAGGACGTCGTTGTCGCCGCCGCCGACGATCGTGTTGGCGAGCGGATTGCCGCGGATGACGTCGGGCCCCGAGCCGCCGATGAAGTTCTCGGTCCCCGTGATCCCGCCGTTCGGCGCCGCCAGGGTGGCGGTCGCCGGCTGGCCGTAGCCGAAGTCGGGGTCGAGGACGATCTGGCCGCGAATCTCGCCGCCGCCGTTGTTCGTCGTGTGGACGTTGAAGTAGGTGTTGCCGTCGCGG
The DNA here is from genome assembly GCA_963767285.1 of uncultured Solirubrobacterales bacterium. Classification (GTDB taxonomy): domain Bacteria; phylum Actinomycetota; class Thermoleophilia; order Solirubrobacterales; family 70-9; genus WHSW01. The sequence continues at coordinate 381,006 of CAVYDJ010000001.1, forward strand.
AGGATCGGCTCAGTGATCGCAGCGTTGGTGACGCCGTTCATCCCCGTCGAGAGGTTGCCCGCGCCGCCATCGGTGTAGACGGCGTCGCCGCCGATCCCGAATATCACCGGGCCGTTGACGCCGGGCGCGCCGCTGTGGATGTGCGAATCGGTCACCGCCCCGGGGTCGGGCGGGTCCGGGAATGTCCGGATGTTCAGCGTGAAGTTGAACCGCTGACGTTCGGCAGGTCATCGAAAAAGACCGTTCCCTCGCCCGTGTTGGCGGTGACCACCGGCGGGTTCTGCTGAGCGCCCGTAAGGTTCGCCTCGAACGCCGCGTTCATCGGCGTGCCCACGTTGACGGCGCTTGTCCATCCGCTGTAGTCGACCGTGTCGTTGCCGGCACCTGCGTCGAAGCGGTGCCCCAGGTTCGTCCCTTCGGCGGGGATGAAGGTGTCATCGTCGTCGCCCGCGAAGACCTGGACCGGGCCGACGGTCGGCGAGGAGACGACGACCAGCGTGTCATTTCCCCCCGCGAGTCGGACGACTGCGCCGTCGACGTTCGCGTAGTCGATCGGCACTCCCGCTACCCCCGAGATCGAGCCACCGCCGACGGTGACGTTGTTGACCGCGTCGCCCATGAACGTGTCGAGCGGGAAATCCTGTCCCGCGCCACCGTCGTAGTTGAGCTCGGCCTGGATTACGGGCCTGCCCGAGTTCCCCGAGAAGACCTGAAACGCGTCGAGGCCGGTCCCGCCGTTGGCGGTGAAGATCGACGTGCTCGAGTTGGGTAGGGTCTGGTCGCCGGCCTGGCTCGTATCGAAGTCCAAACTGCTTGCGAACCCGGGATCAGCCGCATGGCTGTGCTGAAGCAGGGTTCCCGCCGTGTTGGCCTGGATCACCAGCTGGTTGAAGTTGTTGTCGCCGGTGAACGTCGCTGTCGTGCCGGCTGCCGACGCTGTGTAGGCAGCGTTCGCCGGTGCGGCGCACAGCGCCAATACAACAAGCGTGACCCCCGCCACTCTCATGATCTGCACCATACCGCCGGCGCGGCGGTCCGCAAGGTCATAATCTGGACCGATGCCGGACCCGCCCGTCCACGGCCCGCCCTTCGCCGGCTACCAGGCCGAGATCTTCCTCGGCGGGATGGCCGGCTCAGAGCCCGAGCAACCCGATCTCGCTCGCCGAGCTCGAGCGGCTGGTCGAGGAGACACTGGAGGATCCGAAGGCGACCTCCTACGTGTTCGGCGGCGCGGGGCGCGAGGACACGATGCGGGCCAACCTGGAGGCGTTCCGGCGCTGGCGGATCGTCCCGCGGATGCTGCGCGACGTCTCCGAACGCGACCTCTCGGTCACCGTGCTCGGGACCGAGATGCCGGCGCCGATGCTGCTGGCGCCGATCGGGGTGCAGTCGATCCTCCACGAGGACGGGGAGCTCGCCGTCGCCCGCGCAGCCGCGGCGGTTGGGCTGCCGATGATCCTCAGCACCGTCTCGTCCTTCACGCTCGAGGAGGTCGCGGAGGCGGCGGGCGGGCCCAAGTGGTTTCAGCTCTACATGCCGAACAGCCGCGAGTTCGCGTCCAGTCTCGTCAGCCGCGCGGAGCGGGCCGGCTACGAGGCGATCGTGCTCACCGTCGACACGTTCCTTCAGGGCTGGAAGCCGCGTGACCTGCAGAGCGCGTGGATGCCCCAGCTGGCCGGCATCGGGCTCGCCAACTACACCTCCGACCCGGTCTTCGAGTCGATGCTCGAAAGGCCCGCGGAGGAGGACCCTCAAGGGGTGATCGGCCAGTTCATCGTCCAGTTCGCGAACCCGAAGCTGAGCTGGGACGACCTCGAGTTCCTGCGCGCCGAGACCGAGCTGCCGATCCTGATCAAGGGCGTCCTGCATCCCGACGACGCGCGGATGGCGGGGGAGCGCGGGATCGACGGGGTCGTCGTCTCCAACCACGGCGGCCGCCAGGTCGACGGCGAGATCGCGGCGCTGGACGCGCTCCCGGGGGTCGTCGACGCGGTCGGCGACGAGCTCGCGGTGCTGCTCGACAGCGGCGTGCGCTCGGGCGCCGACGTCGCCAAGGCACTCGCGCTCGGCGCGAACGCGGTCGCGGTCGGGCGTCCGTATCTGTGGGGCCTGGCGCTCGGCGGCGAGGCCGGTGCGCTGGCGGTTCTACGCGCTGTGCTCGCCGAGCTCGATCTGACGATCGGCCTCACCGGCCACCGGAGCCCTGCCGACCTCGGCCCGGAGTTGCTTGCGCGGGAGGGCGAGTCGCCCGGTTGAGTTCAGCCCGCCGGGCGTCGATACTCCTTGGGACGTGGAGGTCGATAACCGCGGTACGGCTGCTGCGCAGTTGCCCTCAGCGCCACGCAGCCAAACCTGCCGTCCGGCTGGTTCGGCGGCCGCACGATCGCGATCCACGGGACCTCGGGACCGCTCGGCGTCGCCGCCTCGAACGGCTGCGTCCGGGCCGCGAACGAGAGCGTCGCCGAGCTCATCCGCACGGTCCCGCTCGGGGCCCCGGTCTTCATCAGGAGCTAGGCGGCGGCGCGCTCGGCCAGCGCCGCCTCCAGGTCGGCGGCGAACTCGTCGATGTCGGCGAGCAGGTCGCGGTCGCCGGCGAGGCCGAAGAAGACGCCGCCGTCGTAGCTCAGCACCCCGATCGAGAGCGCGTGGTTCTGGGGCGAGAGCGGGACGAACGGGTAGATCGCCTCGATCCGGCGCCCCAGCAGATAGAAGGGCATCTGCGGCCCGGGGACGTTGGAGACGACGAGGTTGAAGGCGAGCGGCCGTGAGATCGCGCCGGCAAGCACCCGGTTGACGGTCGGCGGCGTCCATCCGGTCGCCTCGATGATCAGCGAGGCGGCGGTGGCCTGCTCGGACGCCTTCAGCCGCGTCGTCTCGGCGTGGATGCGCTCGAGGCGCGCGCGGGCGTCACGCTCGCCGATGGGCAGTTTGACCAGCAGGGTCGCGATCCGGTTCCCCAGCTCGAGGTCCTCGCCGGGCTTGCGGATGCTCATCGGGACGAGCCCGACGAGATGCTGTGGGACCTCGGCCCCGCGGCGCTCGAACAGCCGTCGCAACCCACCAGCGGCGACGGAGAGGATGACGTCGTTGACGGTCGCGCCGGAGTCGCCGCGCATGGACTTCAGCAGGTCGAGCTCGGTCCGCACATAGGCGACCCGGCGGTCGCGCCCGACCTCCTCGTTGAGGAACGTCCGGGGCGCCGTCGGCCCGCTGGCGGCCAGCTTCGCGAACCCCTCGGCGGTCCTCACCACCCGCCCGGCGGTCGACCGAGGCATCGTCAGCGCTCCGCGCGCGGCCTTGGTCGCGGCCCGCAGCGGTGCCCGGATCCGGTCGGAGGCGTCGCGAACGAAGAGCAGCTCGGGGCTCGGCTCGTCGGGCTCCCAGCGTTCCTCGGAGACCTCCATCTGCGTGCCCTCGGGACTGGCGTCGAGGATGATCGTGCCGACGTCGATCGCCGCCACTCCGTCGACGAGCGCGTGATGGGTCTTGTTGACGTAGGCGTGGCGCTTGCCCTCCAGGCCCTCAACGAGATAGAGCTGCCACAGCGGCCGCGTCAGGTCGAGCGGCTCGGAGACCACCCGGCCAACGAGCTCGCGCAGCTCCGCCATCCCGCCCGGCTTCGGCAGCGCGACCCGGCGCACGTGGCGCTCGATGTCGAAGCGCGGGTCGTCGGCCCAGAGCGGGTTGGAGAGCGCGATCGGCCCGGTGGAGGTGATGCGCTGGCGAAAGCGCGGGATCAGCCCAAGGCGCGACTCGACGTGCTCGACCAGTGCGCCGAAGTCGGGCGGCTCGCCCTTGGCGACGATCGTCGCTCCGACGTGAACGTGAATCGGCCCCCGCTCGGCGAGCAAGGAGGACATGTCGGAGGCCGAGAGCCGGTCGCTCACCGGTGAGCCGTCTTACTCGGTGGCATGGGCGGCCTGCTCGCCCATGAACTCCTCCAAGCCCTCCCGCGCCTGTCCGCGGATCTTGCCCTGGACCGGAGGCGACCAGCCGAGCAGCACGCCCATGGGCCCGAGCGCCTGGCGCGCCCACGCGTAGAGGTCGAACTCGTCGCGGTGGTCGGCGATCAGCCCGTTCTCGAACCGGAAGCTCGCGTCGATCGGGTTGTGGACCGCGCGGCCGGTCGAGAAGGTGTAGTCGGCGTCCCAGTGGGCCGAGCCGGTTTCCGCGTCGGCTTCGACCTCCGAGTGGACGATCTTCAGGTCGGTGGCACGGCCGCAGAGCATCCGCCACATCGCCCCGACCTCGGGGCCGTGGAGGTCCTGGAAGACCGGGTCGTGGAAGTGCGCGTCGGCCGTGTAGCACGCGGCCATCGTCTCGCCGTCCTGGCGCGCGAACGCCTCGTAGAAGCGGTTGATGAGAGCGGCGTTGGCCGCGGGATCGCCGGACACGAGGCCGATCGTATCCGCTGCGCTAGAGCACCATGAACCAGAACGCCGAGTCGACCGCGGTGCCGGCCGCATTGAAGGTCTTCGCGGTGAAGCCGCCCGACCCGTCGAGGGAGCTGCACGTCGCCATTCCGATCGCCACAGTCGCGATGACGGCCGTGTCCGAGTGAGCGACGACCATGTCGGGTTCTCCCTGGATCGGTGTCCCTCACGGCACCACGTCGACGATGAAGCCGAAGGTGGCGTCCTCGGCGGCGCCCGCGTCGTCGAAGGTCAGGACGTCGAACTGCGCCCCTCCGCCGATGAGGCAGCCGGCTTCGTTCCACACGGCGGCGTGGAACTCGTTCCCGACCGGAGAGATCACAGGGCGGATGAGTGAGCACGACGTACCTGAGTTGGGGAACGTCCCGTCGTTGATCGTCACGGTGTAGTCACCCTCGCCGTTCCTGACGGACGTGATGCCGGTCGAAAGCGGGTTGCCGTTCGACCCGTTGACGAGGCCGCTCACCCTCGCGAAGTCGTCGGACTCGACGCCGTCCAGGACCTGTGCATCCGCTGCCTTCGCGGTCGCGCCCAGGAACGCGCTCGAGTCCTGGCCGTCGAGCAGCTCCGAGTCCGCCGCCTTCGCGGTCGCGCCCAAGAACGCGCTCGAGTCCTGGCCGTCGAGCAGCTCCGAGTCGGTCGCCTTCTCGTCGGCGCGCAGGAAAGCGCTGGGCGCGTTCCCCCTCAACAGCGCCGAGTCGGCTGCCCTGGCGCCTGTGCGCAGGAAGGCGTCAGCCGGCTGTCCCTCGAGCAGCGCCGAGTCGGCCGCCCGCTCAGCCTGGCCGAGGAAGTCCGCGGCGTGCAGGCCGTCGAGCATGTCGGCGTTCAGGTTCTCTACGAGGCCGGTGTTCGAGCTCTTGACGGTGAACGGGACCGACCCCTTCGACTTGAAGCGGACCGCCTCGGCCTTCCCCTTGTTCTGGTAGAGGACGCACTCGTTCTTGTTGCTGTCGCACTTGACCTTGTCGGTGCCCGCCTTCTTGCTCAGGTCGTCGACGCCCGCGAACGCAACCGACGACACGGTGATCCCCAGCACGAGCGCAGCGATGATCAGATCTCGAGGCGGACGGCGCCGCGGGCGGGCGGTCCCCTCCGCCGCGGGCGCGCCGTAGCGGTCGCTCCACGCACATTCCCACGCGCCGGACAGATCCCCCTGTCGGGTTCTCCCTGGATCGGTCACTCGCGCCGATTGTCCCCCGAGTCCGAGCCGATGTCAATCGGCCGGTCCCTGCGAGCATGCCGGTCCGATGGGGCAGTCGAAACGAAAGCGCGAGCTCGGCCGCGGCGAGCGGATCCTGCCCGGGGTCTGGCGGCTGCGCCTGCCGCTGCCCTGGCCCGGGGTGCCGCACGTCAACGCGTTCGCCGTTCGAGCCGGCGACGGGATCGTCCTCTTCGACACCGGGATGGCGACCGAGGACGGCCAGCGCCAGCTCGAGCTGGCCCTCGCCCAGGTCGGGTTCCGGCTCGAGGACGTGCAGCTGATCGTCTGCACGCATGCCCACACCGACCATTACGGGCTCGCCGGGCCGATCGTCGACCGCTCCGGGGCCGAGCTGTGGATGCATCCGGCCTGGGAGCACATCCGGGCGATGATCGACGACCCCGACGCGACGCTCGACCGGCGGATCGAGGTGGCGCGCCAGAGCGGCGTCCCGCCGGCCGGGCTCGAGCAATACGAGAAGTCGCGCCGCGGCAGCGACCCCGGGATCGTCCGCGCGGTGGTGCCCGACCGCGACCTGGTCCCCGGGGTCGAGGTGTCGACCGACCTTGGCGTCTGGCAGGTGATCGAGACGCCGGGCCACGCGCCCTCGCACGTCTGCCTGCATCAGCCCGACACCGGCCTGCTGATCTCCGGCGACCACCTGCTCGGTCGGATCTCGCTGTTCTTCGACTACGGGCACACCCCCGACCCGGTGGCCGAGTTCATCGGCGGGCTCGACGAGGTCGACGCGCTCGGGCACACGAGCCTCTGCCTCGCCGGTCACGGGCGGCCGTTCCGCGACATCCCGGGGAAGGTGGCCGGGAACCGCGCCGAGGTCGGGCGCCAGCGCGGCGGGGTCCGGGCCGGGCTCGCCGAGGGGCCGCGGACAGCGTTCGAGCTGATCGGCGACGTGATCGGCCCGGAGAACCTCAACCCCGCGACCGCGGCCTGGGGCCTGCAGTTGGCGCTCGCCTACCTCGACCATTTGGTCCTCGCCGGTGAGGTCGAGGAGGTCGAGGGCTCCGACCCGCGCCAGTGGCGACTGGCCTGAGCTATCTAGAATCCCCCTCCAAGCGCCCGTAGCTCAGCGGATAGAGCGTCCGGCTACGAACCGGGAGGTCGCACGTTCGAATCGTGCCGGGCGCGCTTTGGATTCCCCTACATCCGCGGTCATCGATGGCGCCGTCCTGCGGACCACCCTGCTTCAGACGCTGGACGCCCGCACGACCCACCGGGGCGAGATCGTCCTGCCCTGCATCCCGGCGCCGCTGGATCACTACGTCGAGCGACTGCGGGAGTTCTTCGAGGGCGTGGGCAAGCCGCTGTCGAGGGACGAGCTCGACAGCCTGCGAGAGCTGCTGCTCCAGAACCTGGAAGCCGGCTTCCGGGCGGCGGCCGGCGCGAAGCTGATCGTCACCTACCAGACCTCCGTCACCAACTCGCTGCGCAAGAACCTGGAGTGCGCCGTCGCGGCCCGGGGCACGGAGCAGTACGGGGGCTGGGGGCAGACGGAGGACGGGGACGATCAACCGCCCTTCGGCACCCACCCCGATGCCCGGATCCTCGCCCTGCTCGACGAGCTGGGTGAGCCCGGCGCCGCGCCGGTCCTCGACGTCGGCGCGGGCACCGGGCGCAATGCGCTGCCACTCGCGCGGCGCGGCCACCCCGTCGACGCGATCGAGCCGGCACCGCAGTTCGCGGACGAGCTTCGACGGACCGCCCAGAGCGAGGGGCTTCCGGTCAACGTGATCGGCACGGACTTCTTCGACCCGGGCATGACGCTCACCAAGGGCCGCTACGCGCTCGGCGTCCTGGCGGAGGTCGTCCCGCACTTCCGCTCGCCCGCCCAGCTGCGGGACCTGTTCGAGCGGATGAGCGAATGCCTCACGGAGGAGGGCCTGCTGGCCTTCAACGTGTTCCTGTGCGCGTCCGGCTACGAACCCGACGCGCTCGCCCGGCAGATGGCGGAAGTGGGTTGGTCGGCCCTGTTCACCCGCGACGAGCTGGCGGAGGCGATGGCGGGATTGCCGCTGACCCTCGTGTCCGATGACAGCGTGGTCGACTACGAGCGAGCGCACCTGCCGGCCTCGGCGTGGCCGCCGACCACGTGGTTCGCCGACTGGGCAAGCGGCCGGAGCGTCTTCCCGGTCCCGGACGGCAGGCCTCCCGCCGAGCTGCGCTGGATCGTGCTGCGGCGCTTCGGCTGAGTCTCAGCCTTTGATCGAAAACGGCTCCTGGCCGGAGGCGCGCCGGTTTTGGTCGTCGTAGGCGTTCAGGGTCAGCCGGTAGCGGCCCGGGCCGAGCGGGCCCGCCGGGAGCTCGATTTCGTTCCGCCCCTTGCGGCCGTTCGCGTTGATGGTCTTCACGCCGCGCCAGTGCGGCTTTCGCCATTCGCTGATCCGGGCGACCAGGTCGGCGCGCTTGGAGAGGCGGAAGCGGGCCTCGGCCTCGTCGCCGTGAGTGGAGACTCGGATGCCGCTGAGTCGAAGTGGATGCGCGCTGATGCCCGGCACCGCAACGACGTTGACGACGCCCGTCATCCCTTCGTGCACCTTGCAGTGGTAGGTGAACCGGCCCTCCTCGCGGAACGTGTGGCTGAACAAGTCGCCGGCCGGATGCGTCTGGTTGGTCGGCGGCCCTCCGGGGTCCGAGTCGAACGCCTCCGTCTGTCCCGGGTCCGCCGTCACGGAGTGGTCGCGGCTGACGACGCCCCGCCAGAACCAGATCACCGAATCGCGGACCCCGACCGTGACCTCCGCGGGGGCGTACCGGAATGCGTCGCCGTCGATCGTCACCGACTCGGCTCCGTGCCCCGGGTGCGCTCCCGCGGGAGCGACCGAGCAGAGCACGAGCGCGACGGCTGCCGTCAGGCGCTTCATCGAGCTACAGCCGAATGCCCCAGTAGGCCTTTGGCGGGTTCTGGCAGTAGAAGCTGTCGCCCTCGGTCTCCGTGCAGTCGAAGCCCGTCCGCGGCTGTCCGCTGCGCAGGTACTTGGTGCTGCCCTTGCGCGCGACCTTGCACTTGAGCTTCATCGCGCGAACGCGGTAGTCGGTGGACCCGTGAGAGACGATCCCGCAGTCCTTGCTGTTGTGCCCGGCGCCGGCGGTCCCGGGGGCGAGGAGCGAGATCGAGCAGGCCACAATCGCGAGAACCGTCGAGATTCCCAAGCGTCCCCGCATGCGGCGCAGCCTAGCGAGCGGCTCTGTTGTGGTCTACATTTGACCTCTTGGCACGGAGGCGGGGATGGATTGCGTTCGCGACCGCAGCGGCGGCCTTGGTCGTGCCTGCCGTGGCGGGCGCCGTGATCGTCGAGGAGCATGGCTCGATGCAGATGCGGGCGCCGCTGGGGACGGCGCCCCCGGCCCGCGCCGAAACCCCGCCCGGCCCCGGCGGCTCGCCGTTCTGCGAGGGCGACGGTACCTCGGGCTCGCGGATCCAGGCCGTCTACGGACACCTCCCCGGCCAGCCCGACAACTACGCGGCCAGCCTGCCGGTGTTCCGAACGATGGCGTCGGCGATCGACGACGCCTTCGACATGTCGGCCGGTCGCCAGGGCGGCTCGGCGCACCCGCGCTGGGCCTTCGAGCCGGGCACCTGCAACCTCTCGGTCCTCAACGTCGAGCTGCCCGCCGGCGCCAATGACAACTTCAACCTCACGGTCCAGCGACTGACTGACCTCGGGCTGCGAGCGCGCAGCGATCGCAAGTACATCGTCTGGCTCGACGCCGACGGGACCAACAACCTGATCGCCCACTCGCCACAGAGCACCGATCCCAATCCGGCCACAAACCCGGCCGACGGCGGCCAGGGCCTGGCGACGGTCGCCCAGCTTGCGCGAAACGGCGGCTGGGACACCGACGGGTTCGGCGGCCCCTCATTTGCGTGGGGACCGCAGCACGAGCTCACCCACATGCTCGGCGCGGTCAACCCGGCGGCGCCGCACCACCGACAGGGCCACTGCAGCGACGAATACGACGCGATGTGCTTTTCCATCGGCGGGGATCCGCCCCCGCCATGCGACGGCAGCTTCGTGGCCCTGAAGCTCCTGCTCGACTGCAACGCCGACGACTACTTCGCCGTCAACCCGCCGCCCGGCAACTACCTGGCCAACAATTGGAACACCTACAACAGCTCGTTCCTGGTCCGCACCGACACGCCCGACCTGCCCCCGGACACCGCGATCGACTCCGGCCCGTCCGGGACCGTCGCCGAGACCACGGCGCAGTTCGCCTTCAGCTCCGCCGACGGGGCGAGCTTCGAGTGCAGCCTCGACGGCGGCGCCTTCGCCGCCTGCTCGTCGCCGAAGTCCTACCCCGACCTGCCCGGCGGCGCCCACGCCTTCGCCGTCCGGGCCGTCGACGCGGCCGGCAACCGCGACTACACGCCCGCCGAACGGGCCTGGACGGTTTCCGGCGGCGGTGGCGGCGGTGGCGGTGGCGGCAACGCGGACGCCCCCGACACCGAGATCACGAAGTCGAAGGTCAAGAAGCGCAAGGCAACGTTCGAGTTCGAGGGCAGTGGGGGCGAAGGACCGCTCACGTTCGAGTGCTCGCTCGACGGCAAGGCGTTTGCCGGTTGCAGGTCGCCCGCGAAGTTCAAGCGCCTGAAGCCGGGCCGCCATACGTTCGCGGTCCGGGCGAAGGACGCGAACGGCGCCGACCCGACTCCGGCTGAGAAGCGGTTCAAGATCAAGCGCAAGCGCCGGCACTAGGCCGGCCGGCGGTCAGCCCAGCCGGACCGGCAGCGTCCGAAGCTGGTTGATGAACGGCGAGACGACGTACTCCGGCGTCCCGCCGAGCTCGATTTCGGGGTAGCGCGCGGCCGTCTCCTCGAAGAGCACCTTGAGCTCGAGGCGCGCGAGCGCCGTCCCGAGGCAGAAGTGCCGTCCGCCGGCGCCGAACGCCTGGTGGTCGTTCGGGGAGCGCGTGATGTCGAAGGCGTCCGGGTTCTCGAACTTCTCCTCGTCGCGGTTCGCGGCGACGTACCACATGACCACCTTGTCGCCCTCCTTGACCGGGCAGCCGCCCAGCTCGGTGTCGCGAGTCGCGGTGCGGCGGAAGTGGGCGAAGGCCGGGAACATGCGCAACGACTCCTCGACCGCGCTTGACGCCAGCGAGGGGTCGTCGAGCAGCAGCTTCCACTGGTCGCGGTCCTCGAGCATCGCCCGCATGCCACTGCAATAGGTCGCCTTGGTGCTGTCATTGCCGGCGGCCATCAGCAGGAAGAAGCCCATCACGATCTCGTGCTCCTCAAGCCCGCGGCCGTCGAGCTCGGCGTGGACGAGGACGCTGGTCAGATCGTCGGTGGGGTTCTCCCGGCGCTCGTCGATCAGCTTCTTGCAGCGCTCGAAGATCTCGGGCACGTCCTCCTCCATGATCAGGTGCGTGTCCTCGCCTCCCGCGTCGCGGTCGCCGGCGCCGAGCGCGTTGTTCATCAGTCGCGCCCAGATCGCGTCGTCTGAGGGGGGGATCCCCATGAAGCTGCCGATCACCCGCGAGACCACCGGCTGGGCGACGTCGTCGACGAGGTCGCAGGCCTCGCGCCCCTGGAGCCCTTCGAGGACACGGACCGTGATCGCGCGAATGTCGTCCTCATGCTCGGCGATCCGCTTCGGGGTGAAGCCGCGCTGGAAGAGCTGCTTGAGCCGGTCGTGCTTGGGCGGGTCCATGCCGATGAACATCGCCTGGATCAGCTCCAGCGGCATGACCGCGTTGGTGAGCGCGGTGATCCCGCCGCGCTCAGAGGAATAGGTCTCCCAGTCGTGGCTGACCTCGCGCAGGTGGTCCGGCAGGGTCACCGACCAGAAGCCGGCCTCCTCGGGGAACTGGCTGATCCGGGGGCTCCAGTGGACCGGGCACTCGGAGCGCAACCGCTTGAACAGCTCGTGCGGCGGTCCGTCCTCCCAAATCTCCCGGTCGCCGACCAGAACCTGGTCGAGACGCGTCTGGTTGGTCGTCATCCGGGGCCTCCTCTCGCAACGGGTCGAGAGAGAGGACCTTACCTGCGGACGCTCAGCCGGCGGAGCCGGGAGTGGTCCCGAGCTCGCGCATCACCTGCTCGAGGTGATTCTCGAGCCGCTCGTCCACGGGGCTGGGCGCGACCGGCGGCGCGCCACCCTCGAGCTCCTGGAGCCGGGCGTTCAGCGCGGCGAGCTCGGCCTGTGCCTGCGCCGCCTGTTCGCGCGCCTGCGCGAGCTGCTGCTGCGTAGCCGTCAGCGCCTCGTCGCCGGTGGGTGCGGGGGTCGCGGCCGCTTGAAGACGCTTCTCCAGCGCCGCGGCGACCAGCGCATCGATTCGGCCTTCCAGGTCCGGGGACGCCCCGGCGGCCGGCTCGGGCTTGGCGACCGGCGGCGCCGGTGCTTCGGCGACCGGCTCGGGCGCTACGCGCTGCGGGGTCGTCGGTTCGGGGGTCGAGATCGACTTGGTCAGCGACCACGCGCCGCCCCCCAGCTCGGACGCTCGCGCCCCGGCCAGCCCGTCCGGGCCGTGCGCCGAGAGCCGCGCGGCGCGCTTCGAAGGCGGCAGGGTCTGCAGAACGGAGTCGAGTCCGGGCTCGGAGGCGACGGCGGTGCGCACCTCGCTCTTGGTGATCACCCCGATGTCGGACACGGCGAGCGCGTCCATCGGGTCGGCGAGCGCGACGACGAGGGCGCCATCCGTGTCAACGGCGATCGGGAGGGCGCGGTACCGGCGGGCGGTATCGGAGTCGATCAGGAGGGTGGCGCGCTTGTCGACCTGGAACCGGAAGAGGTCGACGAACGGAAGGCCGTTGCGCTCGGAGATCGCGATCGCGAGTTGCTCGGGGGTGATCGCGCCGCTCTGGATCAGGATCTCCTCGGGCATCTGCCCGACCAGGCGGCTCTCCTCGACGGCCCCGTCGACGATCTCGCGCGGCGCCAGGCCGAGCTCGATGATGACGTCGCTCAGGAAGCCCGAGCGGCCTTCGGAGCTCGCCGGGGTGACACCCTCGGCTTGATCGAAAGGCTGGGGCGACGGAATCTCGGTCTTGCCGTCGAAGCTCACCCGACGCTCCCGTTGGTGGCGACGGTCGCACCGAGGACCGCGCGCTCTGCCTGTTCCAGCGCCTCCTCCGCCGAGCCTGTCTCCCCCAACGGGACTGCACCGTGCGTAACCCTGACCTGGACCTGGCGGCCATGGGTAACCCGACGAAGGCCGTTCAGGAACCGGTCGGAGAGCGCCTCGACGCCTTCCTGGTGGGGGCAGCCGATCATCGCCACTCCAAGATCCATCTCCCCGACTCGCCCGATCTGGTCGGTGCTGCGGACCGCGCCGGAGAGCGCTTCGGCCGCGTCCTTGAGCGCCAGCTTCGCCGCCGGCGAACCCGGCAGCTCGTCGCCGGCGTCGACGTGGAAGCAGACCGCCATCGTCGCGAGCGTCCCGCGGCGAGCGAGCTTCCACTCGCGGTCGAGCAGATCGAGGAATCCTTCGCGGCCGACCAGGCCGGTGTCGGGGTCGGCGTTCGTCGCGACGCCGATTCGCTGCTTCAGATCGCGCAGGGCCGCGCGGGTGTGGACGCGCTCCCACTCGTACGCCAGCATCCGGGCGGCGAGCCCGAGCAGGACGACGTGCTCGGCCTTGTAGTCGCCCTGGCGGCGCGACAGCGCGGCGACGATCCCGACCACCGCGCCGTCGCTCATCTCCAGCGGCAGCGCGACCCACTCGCCAAGTCCCAGGGACTGCAGGTGGTGTGCGTCGAGGTCGTCGATGCCGTTCGCGCCCTCGAGCACGGTTGCGTCGGGCCCGAGCCCGCTCGCCTGCTCGACCTTTGCCAGCGGCAGCATGTTGCCGCGCTCGATCCCGACGACCTCGGCCCCGCGGACGTCGAGCACGCGCAGCTTGTCGTCGCCGGCCTCGATCTGGCCGATCAGGACCTCGCCCGGGACCTGGTCGGACAGCACGTCGAGCGCCGCGTCGGCGGCTTCGGCGAAGCTCTGAAACCGGCGGCTGATCAGGGGGAACAGCGATTGAAGGGAATTTTCCACCTTCCCCCCATCGGCCGATGGGACCGTTTACATGAGCGTCGATCGTGCCTGTTTCAGCCTTCGACGAAGCCTTTCAGCTTCCCGGGCATGCTCTCGACCAGCTGCCCGCGCAAAACACCGACCAGGGGACCGCGGATCACCATTCCCAGCATCCGCCCGAGGTCGACCTCCATCCAGTACGTGGCCCGGGTCCGGCCCTCGCCGAGATCCTCGAACTCCCAGCGGCCGCGGACCGACTTCAGGTCTCCGTCGGTCTGCTCCCAGCTGATCGCGGTCGGGTCGTCGTAGCCGAAGCGCAGGGTGGAGTTGAGGGTCCTGACCTTGCCGTCGGTCTCGGTGAGGACAAGGGTCTGATGGCCGTCACCGTCGCGCTCCAGGCACTCGGCCCGCTTGATCTCCGGCTGCCACCGGGGCGACCCCTCCACGTCGGCGGCGACCGCAAAGACCTCCTCGATTGGCGCCTCGATCTCGACGCTGGCCGTTCCCTCGATTGCCATGGCGGGCACCCTAAAGGGTCATAGGATCGGCACGTGAAGTTCCTGGTCACCGGCGCGAGCGGGTTCCTCGGCGCCGCGGTCTGCGCCGAGCTGCTCGGCCGCGATCACGCCGTCGCCGCGCTCGTCCGCGGGCTCGCTCTACCACGTCGTCGACGACGAGCCGATCCGTTACTACGACTTCGTCGCCCTCACCGCCGAGGCCGCCGGCGTCGGCCCGCCCCGCCGGATCCCGGCCGAGCTCGCCTCGAACGCCACCCCTACCCAGCCCGTTGTTGTTGTTCCAGCCGGTCCGCCAACCGGTTCATGCCCCGCTCCCGCGCGGCCGGGGCGGCCGCTTTCCAATCCGTCCGCTTGCTGCGCGGGCGCCCCACCTTCGCGTCCTGCAGGGTCGCGATCTCCCGGAACGCGCGCAGCTCGTCGGCCGATCCGAGCAGCGAGGTGCGCAGCTTCGGGCGCGGCTCGGCGATCGCCGCCTCCAGCACGCCCTCGAGCGTGTTGTGGCGGCCGAGGAGCTCGGCGGCCGTCTTCTCGCCGACCCCCTTGGCGCCCGGCAACCCGTCGGAGGGGTCGCCGCGCAGTGCGATGAAGTCGGGAACCTGCTCGGGCCGCACGCCGTATCGGCGCTCGACCTCCTCCGGTGTGACCTCGGCGACCTTCTTCCCGGTGCTCACGTACAGCACCGTCACGTCCTTCGAGGCGCACTGGAACATGTCGCGGTCGCCGGTCATCAGCAGCGTCGTCCCGCCGGCCTTCGACTCGACATCGGCGTACGAGCCGAGCAGGTCGTCGGCCTCCAGCGAGTCATGCACGGCGACCGTCCAGCCGAAGGCCTCGAAGAACGCGGGCGCGTCGGCCCACTGGCCGACCAGCCCCTCGGGCATCTCGGGCCGTTCGGCGTGGTAGGCGGGGTAGAGATCGACCCGGTAGGCCGCCGCGTCGGGCCCCATGCACAGCACGACCGCGCGCGGCTCGTGCTGCCCGACTTCTTGCAGGATCAGGTTCGTCGCCCCGAGGAGCGCGTTGACCGGCTTGCCGTCGGCGCCCTTGATCGAGTCCGGGAGCGCGTAGAAGGCGCGATAGAGCATCGACGGCAGATCGACGGCGAGCAGGGGAGAGGCCATCCCTGGACGGTATAAAGGAGCGGACGTGAAGCGCTCGATGGCAGGGATGTTGGTGGCGTGCGTGGCCGTGCTGGTGTGCGCGGCTCCCGCCTGGGCCGTCGACAAGGTGGTGGAGATCAAGTCCGCGGGCCCGGGCCCGGCGGAGTTCGACCACGTCGACGTCCACCAGATGGGGCCGAAGAGCGCCCACCGGGTGCTCGTCCTGATGCCGGGGACCCAGGGCGGTGCCGGCGACTTCACCCTGCTCGCCGAGGACCTCATCGACCGGATCGCCGACCTCCAGGTCTGGTCGATCGACCGTCGCTCGCAGATCCTGGAGAACACATCCATGTTCAGCGACGCGCTCGCCGGCCGCACGAGCCTGCAGGAGATGTTCGACTACTACCTCGGCTGGGTCACCAACGGCGGCACGCCGGCCGATCACTTCCAGTTCCTCGACACCGAGACCGTCCCGTTCGCGCGCGAGTGGGGGATGGAGACCGCGCTCGACGACGCGCGCCAGGTCGTCCTCGCCGCCGGCAAGGGCGGCCGCGAGGTGATCCTGGGTGGCCATTCGCTCGGCGCCTCCCTGACGGCGGCCTACGCGGCCTGGGATTTCAAGGGCAAGCCCGGCTTCGGAGACGTCGACGGCCTCGTCCTGATCGACGGCGGCCTGCTGGGCAGCTTTGACGCCTACGACCTCGCCCAGGCTCAGGAGCAGGTCGCCGACCTCCAGACCTCGAACCCGTTCATCGACCTGCTCGGGATCGGTATCCCCGAGGCCGCCGGCCTGTTCGCCGAGGTGGGCGGTACCTACGCACGCCTCGCTCCGACCGCGGACGCAGCGACGATCCAGAACTATCCGGCACTGCCGGCGGAGTTCAAGCCTTCGTTCCCGGTCACCAATCAGGCCCTGTTCGGGTACGCCTTCGACCGCGATACCTCACCGCAATCGCTACGCCTCCTGCACGTCAACGCCGGGCAGCTGGCCGCGAGCGGCGACCCGCGCGACTGGACCGACGGGGGCGTGACGCCGGTCTCCCGGCTCGCCGAGACGTTCGGGCAGGAGCCGGTCAACGCGGTCGAGTGGTACTTCCCGAAGCGACTGACGATCGACACCAACGGCGCCAACGAGATGAAGATGAACGACGTCGCCAAGTTCCTCGGCCTGCGCCTGGAGCACACGAAGCAGATCGACGTCCCGATCTACGCGTTCCAGACCGACCTCACCGACGGCGGGGTCCTGAAGGGCGCGAAGAAGCTCGTGAAGCTGGCGGCCACCCCGAAGAACCAGGCCCTGCTGGTCAACGGCGCGCCCGAGCAGAGCCACCTCGACCCGCTGACCGCGACGCCTTCCAAGAGCGAGTTCCTGAAGACCCTGGTCGCGTTCCTCGACCCGCACGGCGAGTAGGTCAGACGACGGTGGCCTGCAGCGCCATTCCGATCGCGCCGCAGGCGAGCACGACCCAGAGGACCGTCAGCTTGCCGTGCCAGCGCTGCAGCGCCGCGAACGCTCCGATCGCCAGAACGGCTGTGTAGACGTCGACGACGCTGGTCTCGAGGATGTCGACCGTGACCGCGGCGATCAGGCCGATCACGGCGGCGGCGACCCCGAACAGGAACGGCCGGATCCGCTCGTTGCTCGCGACCGCGACGAACTGGCGGTGGAGGAAGATCGGGAAGAGGAAGGCGGGCAGAAAGATCCCCAGCGTGATCACGAGGGCGCCCACCAGCCCGCCGGCGAGATAGCCGACGAAGGTCGAGAAGATGATCAGGGGGGCAGGGAGGACGCCGCTCATCGCCAGGCCGTCGACGAACTGCGCGTCGGTGAGCCAGTGGTGCACGTCGACGGCGCTCTCCTGCAGGAACGGGATCACGGTGAACGCCCCGCCGAAGGTCACCAGTCCGGCCTTCAGGCCCTCCCAGAAGATCGTCGCGGTCAGCGACATGCTCACCGCGCCCGCGAGGAAGACGAGCGCCGCCGGCCAGAGCGTGATCGAGTTCGCGCGGCGCGTCCAGCGGCCGGCGTTCGTCCACAGCTCGTAGACGACCCCGCCGCCCAGCAGGACCAAGATGAAGCTCGCGTCGAGTCCCAGGGTGACGGCGAGCGCCGCGATCGCGATCAACGCCAGCGGGACGTCGGTGATGAAGTGGCCGCTGAGGCGGACGAGCGCGCGGGCGACGATCGCGCCGACCGCGGCGGTGAGCCCGTAGAAGAGGTCGCCGAGGCGTCCCTCCAGGCTTGCCTCCACGTAGACGATCGAGAGGGCCAGCATGAGGACGAACCCCGGCAGCATGAACCCGAGCCCGGCCGCGAAGCCGCCGAGCTTGCCGCCGCGCAGACGGCCGAAGTAGACGCAGAGCTCGTGCGCCTCCGGCCCCGGCAGCACCTGGTAGACGGCCAGGGTCTTGCGGAAGGTCTCCTCGTCGACCCAGCCGAGCTCGTCGACGCACTCCGCCTTGATCATCGCGATCTGCGCCGCGGGCCCGCCCCAGGCGAGCGCGCCGAAGCGCAGAAAGCGCCGGAAGATGGCGAGCGGCGAGTCGGTCAAGCCGCGCAGTCTGACGCAGACGTTGTTAGGGTCGCCCAATTCGGACGGCAGGGTGCCGTAGAGTCACTGGCCCGGGATTCGGGCACTGGCGTGTAACACGACGTGGAAGGCGACCGGGGATGAGCGAAACGGCTGAGCAAAAACACAGCCTCGAGGCGTACGCCCAGCCGAGCCTCTCGCGCAGCCTCCTCGACCTCGCGACCTCCGTCGTGCCGTACCTGGCGCTGACCGTGGTCATGTACCTGACCCTGGGCGAGTCGATCTGGCTCACGCTCGCGCTCGCGATCCCCGCAGGCGGCTTCCTGCTGCGCACCTTCATCGTCTTCCACGACTGTGGACACGGCTCCTTCATGCGGAGCAAGGCCGCCAACCGCTGGGTCGGCCGATTCACCGCGCTGCTCGTCTGGCAGACGTACGAGAACTGGCGCTTCGACCACGCCGTCCATCACGGCACCGCCGGCGACCTCGAGCGCCGCGGGCAGGGCGACGTCCCGACTCTGACCGTGGACGAGTACTACTCCCGCCCCTGGCAGCAGCGGCTCGGCTACCGCCTGTTCCGCGCTCCGCTGGTGATGTTCGGGGTCGGTCCGATCTGGTCGCTGATGATCGGTCCGCGGATCAGCTCGCGCGACAAGCGGCGCCGGCTTCGCAACAGCATCATCCTGACCAACATCGCCGTCGCGGCCTCGGTCACGACGATCTGCCTGCTGGTCGGCATCCCGGCGTTCCTCCTCGTCCAGATCCTGCCCGCCTACCTCGCCGGGATGGCGGGCGTCTATCTGTTCTACGTCCAGCACCAGTTCGAGGACGTCTACTGGGAGCACAGCGACCGGTGGAGCTACGACGACGCCGCGCTCGAGGGCAGCTCGTACTTCAAGCTGCCCAAGGTGCTGCAGTTCTTCACCGGCAACATCGGCCTGCACCACGTCCACCACCTGAACGCTCGCGTTCCCAACTACAACCTGCAGGCCGCGCACGACGAGAACGAGGTCTTCGCCAGCGTCCCGGTGCTGACGATCCGCGAGAGCCTGCGCTGCCCGCGGCTGAAGCTCATCGACTCGGACACCGGCCGCCTGCTGACCTGGGCAGAGGCGCGGGCTCTCCGCCGCCGGCAGGCGCCGTCGGCGTCGGCCGCAACCGCCCGCGCGTAGACCTAGGCGGTAGTCGACAGGACGCGCTGCTTCTCGGCGGCGAACTCCTCGTCGCTGAGGACGCCGGAGTCGCGCAGCTTCGCGAGCCGCTCGAGCTCGTCGAGGCGAGTCTGGTCGCTGTCCTGCGGACCACTCTCCGGCCGTCCCGTCCAAGCCCGCTCGCGCGCCTCGCGCATCCGCGCCGCGATGCTGTGGGCGATCCCCTCCGGCGACCCGGCGGTCACGCGGTCGGGGAACTCGGCGATGATCCGGCGGCGCAGGAACTCGGTCCCGATCAGGAACAGCACGATCAGCAGGATCGAGGGCACCAGGCGGTGCGTGCCCGGCGTCGGGTCCCACCAGAAGAGCAACAGCAGCAGGACGGCCGTGCTCCCGTAGGCGAATCGCTTTTGGCGGTACCACGGGGCGATCCCGTCACGGAGCGATGTCGCGAGTGAGGTCGGACCGGCGAGCCAGGCGCCGATCACGATGAGGATGCCGTAAAGGATCGCCGCGCTGGCGATGTCGGTCAGCTGTGAGGTTCCGATGATCCACACGGAGTTGACGGCGTCGTCGTTGGCGGCGACGTCGGAGAGCGACACGACGATCGCGTCCCCGGCCACGCGATGGAGCACGGTGACCAGCGCCCCGACCAAGATGAAGGCGACCCCGATCGCTCGCAGCGTCTCACGGCGGCGAGCGCCGGCGAGCCAGATCGCGATCCCCCAGAGGACAATGGCGATGGCGAGCAGCGCCCAGGCGAGCGTCTGGAGGATGTCGGCGCCGGTCTGCGCGAGCTCGAGCTCGTCGGAGCGCAAAACCTCGATCTGGCCCGCGCCCTCGGGCAGCTTCGCTGCGAGGTCCTCCGGCAGTCCGATCTCGGTGATCAGCTGGTCGATGATCGCCCGCAGATCGAGCGTCACTGTGCCGCCGGTGGTCGCGACGAATTCCCCCTCATCCTCGAGCAGCAGCAGGAGCTTCTCGTGGGCCAGCCGGTTGGCGTCTTCCCAGAGGCCCTGGACCTTGCCCTCGGCCAGCACCCGCTCGGCGGCGCGGGTCGCAACCTGGCGCAGGCCGCCCGAGATCGGCCCGGCGAGCGGCGCCACCTGCGGGGGCAGCCGTTCCGCGATCGCGGCCTGGACGTCGACGTTGGTGTACAGCTCGTTGACCAGGAAGTCCGAGAGCGCGTCTTGGACGTGCTCGTCGGCGAGCAGCTCGGTGCTGGTGTCGACCCAGGTATCGGTCTCGAGCAGCTGCCGCTTCGCCCACATCGCGAAGACCGAGATCACCGCGATGATCGACGCGACGACGATCAGGATCATCGGCAGGGCGCGTCGGCTCTTACCTGCGGCCTCCCCCGCTTCGTTCATCTGCTGCCCACCCTATCCGGGCCTGGATCCGCGTGCCTAATCCGTTTAGGGTGAAATCGAGATGACCCGCCCGCGTCTGCTCGGCATGAACCACGTTGCGCTCGAGGTCGGCGACCTCGACGAGGCGCTGGAGTTCTACGGCTCGATCTTCGAGTTCGAGCTCCGAGGCCGGATCCCGGGCATGGCGTTCATCGACATGGGCGATCAGTTCTTGGCGCTCGCGGAGGGGCGCTCGCAGCCGCCCGACGACGCGCGCCACTTCGGCCTGGTCGTCGACGACAAGGATGCGACGCGGGAGGCGCTCGAGGCCGCCGGCGCCGAGATCACGCCCGGCCGCGGACTCGACTTCATCGATCCCTGGGGCAACCTGATCCAGGTGGTCGACTACCGCGAGATCCAGTTCACGAAGACGGACGCGGTGCTGGGGTCGATGGGCGTCGAGATCGCCAAGAGCGAGTCGGCACTCGCCGAGCTGCGCGAGAAGGGCATCGAGCCTTAGTCGTAGACCTCCGGGTTGACGCAGTGCGGTAGTCGCTCGCCCGCCAGCCCGGCGAGCAGGTTGTCCACGGCGAGGTCCGCCATCGCCTCGCGCGTGCGATGGGTGGCCGAGCCGAGGTGGGGGATGACGAGCAGGTTCGATGCGCCCAGCAGCGGGTGATCGGCGGGCAGCGGCTCGGGGTCCGTGACGTCGAGCGCCGCGCCGGCGATCCAGCCCTCGTGCAGGGCGCGCTCGAGCGCCGCGGCGTCGACGATCGGCCCGCGGGCGGTGTTGACCAGGTAGGCGGTCGGCTTCATCGCCCGCAGCTCCGGCTCGCCGATCAGATGGCGGGTCGCGCTGGTCAGCGGGGTGTGGATGCTGACGAAGTCCGCGGTGCCCAGCGCCTCCCGCAGTGGATCGTCGCGGCCGACGGACAGCACCTTGCAGCCGAAGCCCTCCAGCCGCCTGGAAACCGCGGTCCCGATCCGACCGCCGCCGACGATCGCCACGGTCGCCCCGTGCAGGTCGCGGCCGAGGAAGGAAGCCGGATTCCACGTTCCCCACTCGCCGGCGCGAACGATGCGCTCGCCCTCGGGCAGGCGGCGGGCGATCGCGAGCATCAGCGCCACCGCGAGGTCGGCCGTCGAGTCGGTGAGCACGTCTGGCGTGTGGCCCACCGGGATCCCGCGCGCGGTGGCGGTCTCGACGTCGACGTTGTCCACACCGACCGCGTAGTTGGAGATCACCCGCAGTCTGGACGCCGCAGCGATCAGCTCCGCGTCGACCGGGTCGGTGAGCAGCGAGAGCAGCCCCTCGGCCTCGGCGACGCCGGCGAGCAGCGCCGATCGCGGCGGCGGTGAGGCCTGGCCCCAGACCTCAACCTCGTGCTCGGCGCGCACGCGGCCGATTCCGTCGCCGGGAAGCTCGCGGGTGACGAACGCTCGTGCCACGAGTGCCAACGCTGTCACACTCGCTGCGTGGACCTCGAACTGCTCCAAGAACGCCTCGGAGCCCGCGGAATGCCCGCCTACCGCAAGGACCAGGTCTGGGAGTGGACGGCTCGCGGCGCCGGCTCCTACGCCGAGATGTCGAACCTGCCCCTCGACCTGCGCGAGGAGCTCGAGGAGCATGTCCCGTTCTCGTCGCTGACGCTGCAGCAGACGGCGCGCTCGGTCGACGGGACCGAGAAGGCGCTGTTCGAGACCGCCGACGGGCGTCCGGTCGAGGCCGTTCTGATGCGCTATCGGGACGGGCGTCGGTCGCTCTGTTTGTCGAGCCAGTCGGGTTGCCCGCTCACCTGCACCTTCTGCGCCACCGGATCGATGCGGTTCGGCCGCAATCTGACCAGCTGGGAGATCCTCGACCAGGCGCTTCACTTCCGGCGCGCCGAGCCCGTCAACCAGGCGGTGTTCATGGGGATGGGCGAGCCGATGATGAACTTCGACGCCGTGATCGGCGCGTGCGAGCGGCTCCCCGACGTCGGCGTCGCGATCTCGCATACGACGATCTCAACGGTCGGCTGGATTCCGGGGATCGAGCGGCTGGCGACCGAGGGGCCGCGCGTGCGCCTGGCCCTTTCGCTGCACGCCGCCGACGACGCGCTGCGCTCCGAGTTGATGCCGGTCAACGAGCGCTATCCGCTGGCCGATGTGCTCGAGGCCTGCCTTGCCTGGCGCGCCGCCCGGCGCAAGCGCGTCTACGTCGAGTACCTGATGCTGGGCGGGGTCAACGACCGGCCCGACCAGGCGCGGGCCCTCGCCGAGCGGCTGAAGCCGCGCGAGGCGTTCAAGGTCAACCTGATCCCTTACAACCCGACCGGCGGCGAGTTCGAGGGCTCGAGCCCGGACGCGATCGAGGCCTTCCGCGCCGAGCTGGTCCGCCGCGGCATGCCGGCGACGGTGCGCCTGACCCGCGGACGCGACATCGCCGCCGCCTGCGGGCAGCTCGCCGCCACGAGTGCGTAGGGTCGCGGCGATGGTGCGCTTCGTTCCTCTACTTGTCGTCGCCGCGCTCCTCGCCGGCTGTGACAGCGGCTCGGACAAGAGCTCGACCGCCACCTCGAGCACTCGGACCGGCTCTCCTGCGACGCCCGCTACCGACGAGGTCCAGTGGCCGCTCTTCGGCCGTGTCGAGCAGCGCACGCACTACATCGCCGACGCCCCGGACCCGCCCTTCCACATGCTGTGGGAGTTCTTCGCCAAGCAGCTGATCGAGTTCCCGCCGGTCGTCGAGGACGGCCTTCTGCTCGTGATCAACAAGACGGGCGACCTGTTCATCGTCGACGCGAAGACGGGGAAAACGGTTCGCCGGGTCAACCTCGGCAACGACGTCACCAGCCCGGCGTACTCGGACGGCCTCGTCTTTGCCGCCCAGCTCGACGGCTCGCTCACGGCGCTGGAGGTGCCCGGGCTGAAGCCGAAGTGGAAGTTCCAAGCCTCGTCCGCGCTCGAGTCCTCGCCGCTGGTGGTCGACGGCAAGGTCTACTTCGGCTCCGACGACGGCACCTTCTACGCGCTCGACGCCGAAACCGGCAGGGTCGACTGGCGGACGATGCTCGGCCACCAGGTGAAGGCCAGCCCGAGCTTCGACGACGGCACCGTCTACGTCGGCGACTACGAGGGGACGGTCTGGGCGCTCGACGCGGCGAACGGCGACAAGAGGTGGAGCACCGACACGCTCGACCTTCCGCCATCCGGCGGGGAAGGCGGCTTCTACTCGTCGCCGTCGGTCGCCTTCGGCCACGTCTACGAGGCGCGCACCGACGGCACGATCTACGCCCTGCACGCCGACGACGGCAAGCTCGACTGGCAGTTTCAGACCTCGAACTCGATCTACTCGTCGCCGGCCGCCGCCGAGGTGCCGGGCACGCCGCCGACCGTCTACGTCGGCAGCTACGACCATCAGCTCTATGCGCTCGAGGCGATGAGCGGGACGAAGCGCTGGGTGTTCAACGTCGGCGGCGTGGTGCCGGGGACGCCGACGGTCGTCGGGAAGACCGTCTACACCTCGAGCTTCCAGAACAAGAAGACCTTCGGGGTCGATGCTCAGAGCGGCAAGAAGGTGTTCGAGTGGGGCTCGGCCGGCTTCACACCGATGATCTCCGACGGCACGAACGTCTATCTGACCGGCTTTCAGACCGTCTGGGCGTTCGACGCGAAGGATGCCGGCGAGCAGGAGGCGCAGAGCCAGTCCGAGCCCGGCAAGCCGCCGAAGGCCCCGCGGAGTTGAGCAACGACGCGCACGCCCGGAGGCGAAGCCGAGGACGTGGCGCGGGTTATTCGGGCTCGTCGAGGAGCTCTTCGGCCTCGATGCCCTTGCCGGCGGGAACGCGGAGCGAGATGTCGCCGTGGCCGAACTCGTCGACCGGCCAGTCGGAGGTCAGCACCGCGTCGAATCCCTGCTCGGTGAGCGTCTGGCGCCAGGCGCGACCGGTCTCGAGGTCGCCGAAGTCGCGGACGATGTCCCAGTCGTCGTAGGCGGCGTCGCCCACGACCAGCTCGGCCAGGCCGTCCGGGTGGAGCGAGCCGTCGGAGGCGCCCAGCGCCTTGCCGATCCTGTCCATGAATCCCATCCCCCGCCACGCTAGCTTCTCCGGCGATGAAGTGGAAGCGATCAAAGGGCCGCAAGGGCCGTGACGTGATCGATATCCGCGGCGCCGAGCAGCCGAGCGGCGGCACGGCGTCCGGCGGTGGCCTCGGCGGGCTGCCGATCCCGGGCAGCATCGCGGGCGTCGGCGGGACCGCCGGCGTCGTCGTGCTGCTCGTCGTGATCGCCATCCAGGTTTTCGGCGGCGGGGGTGAGGGCGGCTTCGACATCGGGTCGGCGCTCGGCCCCGGGGGGCAGGCGCCCGGCGCCGACGATCCCGCCCCGATCCCTCCCGAGCAGGACCCGCAGCGCGACATCAAGGAGTTCTCCGTCTACGTCTTCAACGACACCCAGGACACCTGGAGCAAGATCCTCGCCGAGGACGAGCGCAACTACGAACGCGCGCAGCTCGTCCTCTATTCCGACGCCGTCTCGACCGAGGGCTGCGGCGGCGCGACCTCGGCGGTCGGGCCGTTCTACTGCCCGGCCGATCAACGCGTCTATCTGGACCTGACCTTCTACGAGGACATGCGCCGCCAGCTCGGCGCGCCCGGGGACTTCGCCTGGGCGTACGTGATCGCCCACGAGATCGGCCACCACGTCCAGAACCTGCTCGGGACGAACGAGGCGGTCGCCGCGGAGGAGAACTCCGACAACGCGAACGAGCTCTCGGTGCGCACCGAGCTGCAGGCCGATTGCTACGCCGGCGTCTGGGCGTCGACCGTGTTCGCCGAGGGTGATCTCGAGGAGGGCGACCTCGACGAGGCGTTCACGGCGACCGAGGCGGTCGGCGACGACACGCTCGCTGAGCAGGCGGGGCGCCGCGTCAACACCGACAGCTTCACCCACGGCAGCGCCGAGCAGCGCCGCCACTGGTTCGAGGCCGGCTACGAGTCCGGCGAGCCGGCCGACTGCGACACGTTCTCGGTCGACGAGGTCTAGCCAGCGGCCGCGGCCGGCCGGCGGTACGATCGCGCCGTGGGCTTCTTCTCGCGCAGACGAAAGAAGGAGAGCGCGATCCCGGAGTCGACCGAGACCGCGTTGGGGTCGTTCGCGAACGCCGAGGGCCAGCCCGTCGTCGGCAAGCAGGTCGGGGGCGGCGGGATGCCGGGCGCCATGAACGTCCAGGGCATGGACCTCACCGACACGTTCGCGACGCTCAGCCAGCTCGGCCCGATGATCCAGCAGGCGATGGCCTCCGGCAACGTCCAGATCTCCCAGGGTGAGGCGCAGACGATCGACATGCGCGGCACCGACCTCGGCGAGCAGATCAAGGGGATCATGGCCCAGCACGGCATCGACCCCGACAGCGGCGCCGTTCAGCAGGCCGGCGACACCAACACCTACATCGAGATGCAGCAGCAGATCCTCCAGGCGCTGGCGCAACACGGCATCGACCCCAACGCCTCCGGCACGAGCATCAACGTCACGAACGTGGAGATCGAGGGGCAGGGGGAGCAGCCCTAGGGCGAGCTCCGGGGGTCCCGGCCGGGTCTGGCCGGGCGCTACTCGCTGAGCTCTACGCGCTCGATCAGCTGCGGTTCCAGCGGACGGTCGCCGGCCCCGGTGGGTGTCGCCTCGATGGCGTCGACCGCGTCCATCCCGTCGGTGACCTGGCCGAAAACCGTGTGCTTGCCGTCGAGCCATGGCGCCGCCTCGGTCGTGACGATGAAGAACTGCGAGCCGTTCGTGTTCGGCCCCGCGTTTGCCATCGCCAGAGCGCCGCGGACGATCTTGTTGTCGTTGAACTCGTCCTCGAACGTGTAGCCCGGGCCGCCGGTCCCCGTCCCCTCGGGGCAGCCGCCCTGGATCATGAAGTCGGTGATCACGCGGTGGAAGACGAGCCCGTCGTAGAAGCCGTCCCCCGCGAGCTTGCGGAAGTTCTCGACTGTCTGCGGCGCAGCGTCGTCGAAGAATTCGATGGTGATCGGGCCTTGGTTGGTGTGAAGCGTGGCTTGTGACATGGCGCGTGATCCTAGCGCGAGCGGCCGTATCCTCACCCCAGTATGCGCTGCTCCGAGTGCGGCAACGTCAATCGTCCGGACGCTCGATTCTGCGACTCGTGCGGCGCACGGCTCGACGCCCCGGCGGACCCGCCCGCGCCCGCGCCGGGACCGCCGGCCGACGCGCCCGAGCTGATCGCCGGCCGCTACCGGGTCGAGGGCTTCCTCGGCCGCGGCGGGCGCAAGCGCGTCTACCGCGCCCGCGACACCGAGGCCGGCGACGCCGAGGTCGCGGTCGCCGTCTTCGACACCGAGGGAATCGAGGAAACGGTCCTCGCCCGGGCCCGGCGCGAGGCACAGGCGATGGGCAAGCTCGGCGAGCACCCCCACGTCGTCCGCATCCTCGACTCGGGCGAGGAGGACCGGGTGCCGTTCATCGTCAGCGAGTACGTAGGCGGCGGCGACCTGGCCTCGCTGCTCGACGACTGCGACGGGCGCCGACTGGAGATCGACCGCGCGCTCGCGATCGCGATCGACGTCTGCCGGGCGCTCGAGCATGCGCACGGGCGCGGGATCATCCATCGCGACCTGAAGCCGGCCAACATCTGGCTCGGCGACGACGACACCGCGCGGCTCGGCGACTTCGGGCTCGCGACCACGGACCGGCGCTCGCGGGAGGCGGTCGAGGGGATGCTGGTCGGGACGGTCAACTACCTGCCTCCCGAGCAAGCGCTGGGGCGAAGCTCGGACGAGCGCTCCGACGTCTACTCGCTCGGGGCGATGGTCTACGAGCTGCTGACCGGGGAGCCTCCGTTTCCAGGCGAGGACGCGGTAGCGATCATCGGCCAGCACCTCAACGCCCAGCCGGTCGCCCCCTCGCTGCACCGCCCCGAGATCTCGCCCGCGATCGACCGGCTCGTCCTGCGGTTGCTCGCGAAGTCGCCGGATGATCGGCCACAGACTGCGGCCGAGGCCCGGCGCGCGATCGAGTCTGCCGCCAGCGCCCCCGCCGACGAACCGGCTGCCGAGCCCGAGAACCCGCTCTCCAAGCTCGCCGGCGGCGTCTTCGTCGGCCGCGACGCCGAGCTCGACCAGATGCGGACGTCGCTCGAGGACGCGCTCGGGGGCCAGGGCCGTCTGCTGCTGCTTTCCGGCGATCCCGGGATCGGCAAGACCCGGACCGCCGAGCAGCTCGCCACCTACGCCGGCGTCCGTGGGGCGCGCGTCTACTGGGGCCGCTGCCAGGAGTCGGAGGGCCAGCCGCCCTACTGGCCCTGGTCCGAGGCGCTCCGCTCGTACGTCCTCGACGCCGACCCGGTCGGCCTGCGCTGGCAGCTCGGCAGCCGCGCCGCCGACGTCGCCGCGATCGTCCCCGAGCTCGCGGACCGTCTCGGCGACCTCGGCGAGCCGCCGGACATGGAGACCGAGCAGGCCCGTTTCCGGCTCTTCGACTCGTTCGCGACCTTCCTTGGCGGTGCATCCAGCGCGCGACCGATGGTGGTCGTCCTCGACGACCTGCACTGGGCCGACGAGCCCTCGCTGCTGCTGCTCCGCTTCGTCGCTCGCCGGCTCGCCGATACCGGCCTGCTGCTGATCGGCACCTACCGAGACGTCGAGCTCGGCCGCCATCACCCGCTCGCCGACACGCTCGGCGACCTGGCCGGGGTCGAGGGCGCCCGCCGCGTGACGCTGAGGGGCCTCGATGCGGACGGGATCGCCGACTACATCGAGCTCACCGCCGGTGTCGACCGCCCGCCGCCCGATCTCACGGAGGCGATCCGGGACCAGACCGGCGGCAACCCGTTCTTCATCGGCGAGGTCGTGCGCCTCATGGCGGCCGAGGGACGGCTCGGCGAGGATCAGGCCCGGCGCCAGGTCGCGATCCCGCAGGGCGTCCGCGAGGTCGTCGGCCGCCGCCTCGACCGGCTCGGCGCCGACGCCAACAAGGTGTTGCGCATCGCTGCCGTCTACGGACGCGACTTCCGCCTCGACGTCCTCGACCGCGTCTGCGAGCTCTCGACGACCGAGATCGAGGCCGCGCTGCGCGAGGCGGTCGGCGACCGGCTCGTCAACGAGCCTGCCGCCGGGCTCTACTCGTTCTCGCACGCGCTCGTCCGCGAGACCCTGCAGGCCGAGGTCGCGGCCTCCAAGCGGGTCGCGATGCACCTGGAGATCGCCGAGGCGCTCGAGCAGGTCTACGCCGGCGAGCTCGATCGGCATCTCGGCGAGCTCGCCCACCACTTCATCGAGGCGGCACCGCTCGGCGAGGTCGAGCGCGCCGTCGACTACGCCACCCGGGCGGCTGGTACGGCACGCAAGCGGCTGGCCTACGAGGACGCCGCGGTCCTCTACGCGCGGGCGCTCGAGACGCTCGAGCTCCAGCGGCAGCCCGATCTGGGCCGGCGGCTCGAGCTCCTGCTCGAGCTGGGCGCCGCGCAGACCCGGGCGTCACAGGTCGGCGCCGCGCGCGCCACGCTGAGGACGGCCGCGGATCTGGCCCGCGAGCTCGAGCGCCCGGAGCAGATGGCCCGGGCGGCTCTCGGGATGGTCGTGCTCGGGATCGCCGGCGTGGTCAACGAGCAGCTGATCGAACTCCTCAACGAGGCCCTCGAGGAGGTTGGCCCCGACGACAGCCCGCTCCGCTCGCAGTTACTCAGCGGGCTCGCCCAGGAGCTCTATTGGACCGACCCCGCCGGGCGCTCCGACGACCTCGGCCTCGAGGCCCTCGAGATGGCGCGGCGCCTCGGCGACCCGCAATCGCTGGCCTTCGCGCTGGTCAGGCGCCAGTTCACCGGCGCCGTCGGCCCCGCGGAGACCCGTCGCCGGCTCGACGAGAGCAACGAGATGCACGAGCTCGCCAAGCGGGTCGGCGACCGCGAGCTGGAGCTGCGCGCCCACGTCTACCGGCTCCGCAACCGGCTCGAGCTCGGCGAGTTGCACGAGGTCGACGCCGACCTGGCCGCATTCGAGCGGCTCGCCAACGAGCTCCGGCAGCCCACCCACCTCTGGCACGTGCCCGGGCTGAAGGCGATGCGGGCGCTGATCGACGGGCGCTTCGACGATGCCGAGCGCCTGATCGCGGAGGCACTCGAGGCCGGTACCCGCGCCGAGGAGCCCGTCTCTGAGCAGTTCCACGGCACGCAGATCGCCCTGCTGCGCCGGCTGCGGCGCTCGCAAGCCGACGTCGCCGAACTCGGGAACCTGGTGGCCGGTCTTGCCGACCTCGCCGAGCGCTTTCCGGCGATCCCGGCCTGGCGTTGCTCGCTCGCCGCCACCCACGCCGAGCTCGGCAACGAGAACGAGACCCGGGCGGTGTTCGAGACGCTGGCCGCCGGCGACTTCGCCGACCTGCCGCTCGACTCGCAGTGGGCGATCTCGCTCTGCCTCCTGGCCGAGGCGGCCGTCTTCCTCGACGACGTCCCGCGAGCGCGGCTGCTCTACGACCACCTGCTCGCCTACGACGGGCTCAACGTGATCGCCGGCCGTGCCGCGGCCTCCTACGGCCCGGTCGCGCGCGTCCTCGGACTGCTCGCGGTCACCGCCGGGCGTCTCGAGGACGCCGAGCGCCATTTCGCCGAGGCGCTGGCGATGAGCGAGCGGATGGGCGACCGGCCGTTCTCGGCCCAGGCTCGCGTCGGCCTGGCCAGGATGCTGCTCGAGCGGGGCGCCGGCTCCGATCGCGGCCGAGCGCTCGACCTGCTCGCCCAGGCGCTCGAGTCGGCGCAGGAGATCGGCATGCACCGGTTGCTCAACGAGGCGCTCACGGCGCGCCTCGAAGCCCAGGGCCTGGGGTCGCTCGACGCCACCACCTCGATCGACTTCATGATCGGGGAGGTCGCCTCCGAGCAGCCGGACATCGCCGCCCACGCGGCGCCCGACGGCCAGGTGACGATCCTCTTCTCCGACATCGAGAACTCGACCCTGATGACCGAGCGGCTCGGCGACCAGCGTTGGCTCGAGCTCCTGCGTGCCCACAACGCCGTCTTCCGCAGCCAGGTCTCGGCGCACGGCGGGTTCGAGGTCAAGAACCAGGGCGACGGCTTCATGCTCGTCTTCCCGGACTCGCGGCGGGCGGTCGAGTGCGCGGCCGCGATCCAGCGCGGCCTCGCCGAGGGCGAGCTGATCGAAGGCGAGACGGTCCGGGTGCGGATGGGGATGCACGCGGGCGAGGCGATCCGCGAGGAGGGCGACTTCTTCGGCCGCAGCGTGATCCTCGCGGCGCGGATCGCCGCCCAGGCGCGCGGCGGCGAGATCCTCGTCTCCGAGGCGCTCAAGGAGCGCGCCGAGCCCGCCGACGGCGACGGGATCAGCTTCGGGGATGGCCGCGAGCTGGAGCTCAAGGGCCTTTCGGGGACGCACCTCGTCTACAGCGCCGGCTGGGAGCAGGCCGTCCCCGTGTAACCGCTCGGGGAACCGGCGCATCGGCCAGTTCGTGGCTTTAGCCTCTTGCGGAGATGGATCTGGGGTGGATGCATGGACGCCGGGGGGTGTCGGTTGCGCTGATCGCAGCCGTCTGCATGGCTGCGCCGCCGCTGGCGCTTGCGGCTTTCCCGGGGACCAACCCCGACGAGAACCCGCGCCTCAACACCCCGAACGACCCGGGGTTCGACGACTGCGAGGGCGACGACGAGCAGGGCGGCTCGGCCTGCAGCTACTTCGAAGAGAACTTCGTGATGTTCGGGTTCAGCCCCGACACCGCTCAGCTGTTGCCGCCAGGCCCGCTTCATCCCTCGTACGCCGACTGCCTCGCCCCGCTTCCGGGAGTCCCGCAGCTCGACGCCCAGGGCCAGCAGGCGAACACTCTGGGGTCGGAGGGGCAGAGCTGCGCGCAGATCGCGGGCGTGCGCGCCGACACCGCGTGGAAGTACTTCGGCAGGTACACCGCCCCGCCGCACACGGTCGGGAGCCCGAACGTCACGATCGCGATCCTTGACACCGGGATCGAGTGGCAGGACACGGAGCTGCGCACCAAGGTCCACCTCAACACGGCCGAGCTGCCGCTCCCGAAGACAACGGGCGGCGTGGACTGCGCCGCCGACGACTGCAACAACGACGGCGCGTTCAACGTCGCCGACTACGCGAACGACTCCCGGGTGGCGAACGCAGCCGGCGACGACGAGGCCGACTCGATCCTCGACGGCTCGGACCTGATCGCGACGTTCTCGAACGGCAACGACGCCGACGCCAACGGCTACGTCGACGACATCGCCGGCTGGGACTTCTTCGACGACGACAACGATCCCTTCGACGCCTCGAGCTGCTGCTCGGCCAACGGCCATGGCACCGACCGCGCCAAGTCGGCCGCCGCCGATACCGACAACGGCCAGGGCAACCCCGGAATGTGCCCGGACTGCCAGATCATGCCGCTGCGCGTCTGGGACACCTTCGTCGTCCCGGGCGACAACTACGCGATGGGCGTCGACTACGCGACCCGCAACGGCGCGAGCGTCGTCGAGGGCGCCGTCGGCGGGCTGACCAACTCGCAGTTCGCAAGGCGCGCGTTCCAGCGCGCGGACGACCAGGGCGTCTCGCTGATGCTCGTCTCCAGCGACATCAACAGCGCCAACCACAACTACCCGAC
This sequence comes from uncultured Solirubrobacterales bacterium, assembly GCA_963767285.1. GTDB lineage: Bacteria > Actinomycetota > Thermoleophilia > Solirubrobacterales > 70-9 > WHSW01. The sequence continues at coordinate 412,879 of CAVYDJ010000001.1, forward strand.
CAACTACAACGAGGCCGTCTACGTCGCCGGCTCGCTGCCCGACACCGCGCCGTTCGGCGCCTGCGACACCCCCGGCGGCATCGGCCCGGTCGGTTTCCCGTTCGACCCGCCGGACGAGTTCGACGAGCAGTTCCAAGCGGGTTGCGAGGCGTTCCAGGACCAGCTACAGAGTGGCTGCGGCGGGTCGACCCCGGCCGGCCTCGGCTGCCTCTTGTTCACCGGCCAGCCGACTACGACGAGCTTCTTTCGCAACTCGAACCTGACCCAGTACGGCGGCAAGGCCGACATCGTCCTGATGGGGTCCACCGGCTCGGAGAACACAGGCCTGGCCTCCGGCGCCGCCGGCCTCGTGCACTCCTTCGGGCGCCTTTGGCTACCCGGCGATGGGCCGGGGGGCCTCATCCCCGCCAGCGCCTGCGGCCCGGCGTTGCCCGCCGACTGCGACCCGGCGCTGACCGGCAACGAGGTCCGCCAGTTGCTGACCATGACCGCCGAGGACGTCCAGTCAGAGAACACCGGCACGATCGGTCAGGCCGATCGTGCCGACGACGGCTGGGATACCCACTTCGGCTACGGCCGCGTGAACCTCGCCGGTGCGATGGCGAGAATCTCCAACGACCCGGTCGGGGCCGCGCTGACGCCGCCGGCCGGATGGCCGTGCCAGACGTCCGGGCCGAACACCGACCCCAACTGCATCCCGCCGGCGGCCCAGATCGACTCTCCCGACTGGTTTGCCCCGATCAACGTCGACCGCGTGCCGGCGGGCGGCGTGCCCATCCGCGGGTTCGCGGCGGCGCCGCACTCGAACTCCGGCGTGGGCAATTGGGAACTGGAGTACGCGTGCGGCCAGCAGCCGGCGGAGGCGGACTTCGCCACGCTGGCGAGCGGCACCGGGGCCGTCGACGGTCTGCTCGGCACGATTCCCAAGTCGGTTCTCGAGGACCTCGCCGACCCCACCATCCCCGTCTTCTGTGACGGCAGCGTCGCGAACGACGCCGGGCGGCCCGCCGGCGGCGCCGGGAGCGTATGGCCGGCCGATCCCTATCCGAGCCCCGATCCCGAGCGCCACGCCTTCACGATTCGTCTCACCGTCCACGAGGCCGACGACCCGGACAACATCGGTCAGTACCGCAAGACCCTCCACGCCTACGAGGACGACGGCAACCTCGACGGCTGGCCGAAGCCCACCGGAAGCGGCGCCGATGCGGCGAACTACGTCACCGGCTCCGGCGGCGAGCAGTCGCAGCGGCTCTACGACATCACTGGCGACAACGAGCTCGACGTGCTGATGCCGACCTCCAGCGGCGAGCTCTGGGCGTTCGACTCCGCCGGCGACCCGATCAACGCCTTCGGCGGCGACGGCAAGGTCGAGACGGATGCGCTGGCGCTCGCCCAGGCCCACCCGCCGGCCGTTGGCCTTCCGGTGCCGCGTGAGGCGCTGCGGACTCCGGCGATCGGCGACATCGCGGGCGATGTCGAGCCTGAGATCGTCTCCACCGCGGGCGAGCACGTCTACGCCTGGCAGCTCGACGGCGATCCCGTCGCCGGCTTTCCCGTCCGGCTCAACCCGGCGCTCTCGCAGCCGTGCAAGGCCGGGGTCCCGAAGCCGTGCTTCCACCCGGCCGACCGCGCGATCACGAGCTCGACAACCACATCAAGCGCGGGTTCCTCAGCTCCGCCGTGCTCGCCGATCTCGACCTCGACGGCGGCCTCGACATCGTCGCCGCTTCGCTCGACCAGCACGTCTACGCGTGGTCGGGCGACGGCGCGCGGATGCCCGGCTTCCCGGTTCGGCTCGCGTCCGGCGGCGCCGACGGGGCGGAGATCGTCACGACGCCGGCGATCGCCGAGCTCGACGGCGACCCGGGACCCGAGATCGTCTCGGCGACCAACGAGGTCGTCTCAACGGACCCCGCGGCCCCGGACAACCCCCTCCAGCTCCTCAACGTCTTCCTCGGCGCGGCGACCGGCGCCAACCCCGTGTACGCGATCAACGACGACGGGACGGCCGTTGACGGCTGGCCGGTCCACGTCGGCGTCGCCGCGGGCGACCTGCTGCCGCTCGTCCTGCCGGGACACGACGCCGCAGTCGTTGACGTCGATGACGACGGGGTGGACGAGGTCTCCGTGTCCGCGGCGACCTCGCTGGAGGCTCAGGGCTCGCGCCTTGTCAACGGTGACGGCTCGACCAACGTGACCTACGTGAACGACGGCCCGCGCAACACGCTCGACCAGGGGCCGATCCTCAACCTCGCCGACTACACGTCGATCGGCGACGTGATGGGCCTTGGCACGCCCGCCGCGGTCAAGGGCGGCCTGTCCGTCAACGGCGTCGCGAACCTGCTCGCGGTCAACCAGAACCTTCCGTTCAACCACGTCGAGCAGGCGTGGGACCTGCAGACGGGCACCGCGCTTGCCGCGGTACCCGCGGGCCACCGACGACTTCCAGCTGCTCTCCCAGGCGCCGATCGCCCGCGTCGGCGGCACCGGCGTCGAGCGCCAGATCCTCGCCGGGAGCGGCATGTACCAGCTCCACGCGTACGGTCCGGGCGGCCTCGAGGCGAACGGGGATTGGCCGAAGTTCACCGGTGGCTGGATCCAGACGACGCCCGCGGTCGGCGACGCCGACGGCGACGGCGACCTCGACGTCACGGGGTACACCCGCGAGGGCTGGTCCTTCCTCTGGGATACGGAGTCGGACGCCTGCGGTCCCGACAACTCACCCGCCAACAACGAGTGGTGGACCTACCACCATGACGAGTTCGAACAGCGCCAACTACGGCACCGACGCGAGGCCGCCCGGCGCGCCGGAGGACCTGGCCGCTCAGCGAAACGTCTCGACGGTCACCCTGAGCTTCACGGCGCCCGGCGACGACTGGATGTGCGGGACGGCGCAGAAGCTGCGCGTCCTCGTCGCCAACGGCCCGATCCAGCACCCGGGAGACGGAACTCAGCTTCGCGACGTCGACGTGACGACGGCCGCGGGCGACGACGTCACGCTCGACCTCACCGACGCCGAGCTCGAAGGCAAGACCCACGCCGCCGTCCTGTATCGGGACGAGGCCGGTAACTGGGGCCTGCTCAAGGGCATCGCTGTGCCCGCCACGACCGGTGGCGGCGGTGGCGGCGGTGGCGGCGGGGGCGGCGGCGGTGGCGGTGCGGGCGGTGGCGATGGTGGTGCCGGCGGGGACGGCTCCGGCGGCGACGGCGCTGGTGGCGACGGCTCGGGTGGGGACGGCTCCGGTGGCGACGGCTCGGGTGGCGACGGCGACGGCTCCGGCGGCGGCGGTGCCCCGTGTGCGAACGCCATCGATGGCACGGCCGCTGACGACAAGCTGTCCGGAACCGACGGCTCGGACCGCATCCGCGGCCTGGCGGGCGCCGATCGCATCAAGTCCGGCGATGGCGACGACTGCGTCTCCGGCCAGGGCGGCGCCGACCGCCTCGACGGTGGTCCGGGCAACGACGAGCTGAAGGGCGGCCGGGGCAAGGACCGCATCAAGGGCGGCGACGGCGCGGACGTGATCCGCGTCCGCCGCGGCGCGCGCGACCGTGTCGATTGCGGGTCCGGCGACGACACCGTGTTCATCAACCGCGCGCGGGATCGCGTGCGGAACTGCGAGAAGGTGAGGTCGAAGTGAGATCCAGGGCGTTGCCGATTGCCGTGCTCACCCTGCTGATCGCGGCGCCGCCGGCGCTCGCCGAGTTTCCCTTCGCCCCGCAGGGTCCTCCTGCCGACTACACGAACTACTACGTCACGAACGAGGAGCCCGGCGACGTCGGCGACGACAACGGCGGCGAGTACTTCAAGTATTCGGCCTCGCCTGATCCGACGAACGTGATCAACAACGCGCGGCCGACCGAGCTCGGGGGCGTTCGCGGAGCCTCCCTGTTCGACGTCGACGAGGGCCTCGACTGGGCATGGCAGGTGAGCACCGGGCGCCCCGACGTCACCATCGCGGTACTCGACTCCGGGATCGAGTGGGACAACGCCGGGGCGATGAACGACCTGCGGTTCAAGACGCGGATCAACCGCGGCGAGGCACCCGTGCCGTTCACGGATCGGACCGACGCCCAGGCGCTGGTCGCGGGAACCGACTGCGACGCGTACGCGGACGTCTACGACGCGAACGCCGACGGCGTCTTCAACCTGCGCGACTACGCCTGCGACTCGCGGGTCAACGTCACCGATCCGCGCCGCGCCGGCCCGGCGGGCACGCTCACACCCCAGGACGTCCTGATCGCGTTCTCGAGTGGCTCGTTCCCCGGCGGCATCGACGGCGGCCAGGACGACGACGGCAACGGCTTCGTCGACGACATGGTCGGCTGGGACTTCCTCGACGACGACAACGACCCCTTCGACGATGTCGGCTACGGGCACGGGACCGGTGAGGCCGAGGGCTCCAACGGCGAGGCGGACAACGGCAACTCGATCGGCTCGTGTCCCAACTGCACCGTGATCCATATGCGGGTCGGTGACAGCTTCATCGCCGACGTCAACCGCGCCGCCGCGGCGATGGTCTACGCGGTCGACAACGGCGCCCTCGTGATCCAGTCGGCCCTCGGCACCCTCAACAACACGAGCCTCGCCCGCGACGCGGTCGAATACGCGTACGAGCACGGGGTCACCGCGATCGTCTCCGCCGCCGACGAGGCAGCGCAGCACAACAACCAGCCGTACCTGCCGAAGACGATCCTCGTCAACTCGGTCACCCGGCGAGGCACGGACGACGCCGCGCCACCCACCGATCAGTCGTATCTCACGTTCAACGGCTGCACGAACTTCAACGCCAAGATCACGCTCGCGATCCCGTCGACGAGCTGCTCGTCCGACGCGGTGGGCGTGGGCTCGGGCCTCGCCGGCGTCGTCATCAGCGCCGCGCTCAACGCCTACGACCAGGACGCGCTCGAGGCGCATCCCGACTGCGTTCGGGCCGTCGACGTCGACGGCGACCCTGGACTCGACCCGTGCATCATCAGCCCGAACGAGGTCCGCCAGCTGATGGCCAGCGGCACGGTCGCCGGCCAGGCGATGCCCGACGACGTCAACTTCACCTCACCGCTGGGCACGCCGGAGCCCTCGTGCGCGACGCCGGCTCCCGGCCCGCTCGCCTGCACGCATCCCTACGGACCCCTCGGCGCCCTGCAGGCGATGGTCGACGCCAACCGCACGCCTCAGCCTCCGGTGACGCCGGTCCTGCGCAGCTACCCGGCCCGTGCCGGCCACGATCAGTTCTACGGCTACGGCCGGGTCAACGTCAACCGCAGCGTGCGGCAGCTGCTCAACGATCCGAACCCGGCTCCGGCGTTCGAGTCGCGGATCCCGCCGGAGGCCGAGATCGAGTCGCCGAACTGGAACCAGCAGCTCGACCCCGCGCAGGCGAGCTTCGACGTCACCGGTCACGTCGCTGCGCGCCAGGGCCAGTTCACCTGCCGGGTCTACGTCGCGCCGGGTCACTATCCGAACAACTCTCTCGTCGCCGACGGTGGCGATTTCGCTGCGGTGGCCGCGGGTGGCGGAGCGTGCGACGGATCGACGCGCACGGGCTCGTTCGACGGCAAGCTCGCCCAGCTCGACGTCGCAACCCTGCAGGCGATGTATCCGCCCGGGACCAGCTTCACCGGGCCTGAGCCGCTGCCGACGAACGCGAACGGCAACGGGCGACCGAACTCCGAGACTCGCGGCTTCATCGTCAAGGTCGTCGTCTCGACTGCGGCGGCCGGTGCTCTGCCTGCGATGACGGGCGAGGATCAGCGGGCCGCCTACCTGCTGCGCGACGCCGACCAGCTCCCGGCCTTCCCGCGCTCGGTGCGCCGGGGCGGGCAGACCGTCGTCGGCCCCGCGCCCACGGGGGACGTCGAGTCCTCTCCCGCGTTCGCCGATCTGAACGGCGACAACCGCAACGAGCTGATCTTCGCGGGCAGTGACGGCTTCGTGCACGCGATGCGACCCGACGGCACCGAGCTCGCCGGCTGGCCCGTGCGCGGAGACGTGCCCGGGTTCATCGCCGGCCACGCCGGCACGCGCGCTTTCGAAACTGAGGAGATCTCGACCAACTTCGGCGGCGCGATGCTGTCCGCGGTCGCGGTCGCCGACGCCAACCGCGACGGCGCGCCCGAGGTCTACGTCGGCGACTTCGAGGGCAAGCTCTACGGCTGGAATTCCAGCGGCCAGCGGATCTTCACCGAGGAGTCGAACATCGCCTTCTCCGGCAAGCCGCTGACTCCGTTTGCGAACGTCCGCTACGAACCGGGCCAGCGCGAGTTCCGCCGGACGCAGCACGGGTTCTTCGCCTCGCCGGTGCTCGCCGACATCGACGGCGACGATGACCTCGAGATCGTCGCCGCGGCGATGGACCGCCACGTCTATGCCTGGGATGCCGACGACTCGACGCCGAATGCACCGGGCGGGGCCGATCAGCTCGACGGCTATCCGGTGCTCGTCGTCGACCCGGCCAAGGTCGCCTCCGTCGCGCCGACCACGCACGCGATCACCTTCAAGCCCGACGCGGACTCTGCGCAGCAGGGCGCGATCGTCGCCACTCCGGCCGTCGGCGACATCGACGACGACGACGCCGACGGCCCCAACGAGGCGCCCGAGATCATCGTCGGCACCAACGAGGAGTACCTCGAGCCGCTCAACGCCGGCACGATAGGAAACGCAACGCTCGGCCCGCTGGGTCAGAGCGGCCTGCTCGACCCCGGCAACGCCCGCCTGTACGCGCTCGAGGCCGCCGGCGACACCGACGGCAACCCGCTGCTCGACAACTCGACCCTGCGCGATGGCTGGCCCTTCTCGCTCGGGATCGTGCTGACGGGCCTCCTCCCCGTCGTCGGCGAGGGGGTGACCGGCAACCCGGTGATCGGGCCGGTCGACTGCGCTCAGGGCAACGACGCCGGCCCGAACGTCGGCGCGCTCGCCAACAACGGCCCCGCGTACATCCTCAACTCCGACGCGAGCTCGTGCTACGGCAGCAGTGGCGGGCTGCCGAACGCGCTGCCGTCGGAGACGACCGGGAACCCCGCGCAGGTCGACCGGCCGGTCCTGCCCGCGGTCGGGCACCCGGCGTTCGGCATGCAGCCGGACGGGCTCGGGTTCTTCGTCCCGGCTGCGGGCATCGTGCGCGCGCTCGACCTGGTGCTGCCGGAGTATCAGCCGACGGGTCAGGACTTCGTCGCGGGGTGGAACGCGGCGCTGGGCCAGTTCAAGCCCGGGTTCCCGGCCGCGGTCAACGACCTCCAGTTCCTCACGGGGCCGTCGATCTCCGACATCGGCGGGCCTCCCGGCGAGGAGATCATCGAGGGCACCGCCAGCAAGGACCTGGTCGCGCTCAGTACCGCGGGCACGCCCGCCGACGTGGCCCGGTGGCCGAAGGCGACGACCGACTGGACGGTCGCAAACGCGCTGATCGGCTCGTTCGGGACGCTCGACACCGAGCCCGGTGCGACCAAGGTGGTCGTCTCCGCCACGCGCTCGGGCTACCTCAGCGCCTACGCCACCGACGGCGCGGCCTGCTCCCCCTCCTCCTGGCCGCGGTTCCACCACGACAACGCCAACTCGGGTGACTTCAGTCGCGACGCGGGGCTGCCGGGGCGGCCGTTCGAAGCCGCGGTCTCAGCCTCGGCGCTGACGTTCAAGGCGCCGGGCGACGACCTGCTCTGCGGGACCGCGGACCACTACGAGATCGTCACCTCGGCCGATCCGATCGACGAGACGAACTTCGGCGCAGCGGCACCGCTGTCCGGTGCGCCGGCTCCGGGGCAGCCGGGCGGACAGCAGTCCTACCCGCTGCCGGTCGCTGCGCAGCGCTACCTCGCCGTGCGCGCGGTCGACGAGCAGGGCAACGTCGGCCGCCCGGCGATCGTCGACCGCGGCCCCGCGCCCGGCTCAGGCCCGGGTCCCGGTCCTGGTCCCGACCCCGACCCCGCTCCCGGCGGCGGGGATGACGGGTCGGGTGGCGGCACCGGCGGCGACGGCTCCGGGGGCGGCGACGGCTCGGGTGACGGCTCCGGCGGCGGGAGCGGCGACGGCGGTGGCGCGGGTGCGTGCGCGAACGAGATCGCGGGCACCTCGGGTGCCGACAAGCTCACGGGAACCGACAGCGGCGACCGGATCCGCGGCGGCGGCGGCTCCGACCGGATCGACGGCGCCGGCGGCGACGACTGCGTGAGCGGCGAGGGCGGCGCGGACCGCCTCGGCGGCGGTGCCGGCGACGACGAGCTCAGGGGTGGCCGTGGCAAGGACAGGCTCGCCGGCGGCGCTGGTGACGACGTGATCCGCGCCCGCCGCGGCTCGCGCGACCGGATCGACTGCGGACCCGGTGAGGACGTCGTGTTCCTGAACGACCGGCGAGACCGGGCGCGAAACTGCGAGACCGTTAACCGTTAGATCGTCAGCCAGGCGACCGGGTTGGCGACCATGATCGTCCGCTCCTGGTCGTCGGTCAGCCCTGCCTCGCGCAGGTCGGGCAGCACCCGCTGAGGGACCATCCTGATGTCCCAGTCCTTGGCCATCCCCGCGGCGAGCATCTGCTCGATCACCGCCTGCGGGAACCAGTCGATCGTCCCGCAGGAGTCCGCCGACAGGAAGACGCGATCGGCGTAACCGCGCTCGAGCAGGGTGAGCGTCGTCGCCTGGCGCTGCTCGTACGGCAGGAACATCTCGAGCCCGTAGCGGTCGAGGCCGATCCAGACGCCGGTCTCCAGAATCCGCTCGATGTAGTCGAGGTCGTCGGTGTCGCCGGTGTGGGCGATCTGGATCTTCGAGGGGTCGACGCCCTCCTCGAGGAAGATCTCGATCTGGCGGGGCCCGGTCTCGCTGGCCGGCCGCGAGTGGGCCATGATCGGCGCCCCGGTCCGGACGCTCGCCTTCGCGGCGGCGCGGTGGACCTTCTCGACGTTCTCGGTCACGCCCGGCTCGTCGGCGGCGCACTTGATGAACCCCGCCTTGATGTCGGTGCCCTGGATCCCCTGCTCGATGTCGCTGACGAACAGCTCGGCGATCTGGTCGGGGTCGCGTCCGACGAAGAACGGCGGGAGGTGGTCGTAGGTGTAGATGCCGGTGCAGGGCACGACCTGCAGGCCGGTCTGCTCGGAGACCTTGCGCATGAACTCGACGTCGCGGCCCAGGAACATCGCGGTCGGGTCGCAGATCGTCTTCACCCCGAGCTCGACCGCGGCGCTGCGCGACCTCGACCGCCGCGTCATAGCCGTCGCCCGGCTGCTCGCGCTCTGGGATCCCGCCCGAGGACTTCGCCTGCGGCCACTGCTGGTGGACGGCCTCGTCGCGGGTCCGCAGGTGCTCGTGGATCAGCGTCGTGCCGAGCTCGTCGGCGTCGATCGCTCCGGTGACGGTCTCGACCGTGCCCATCGGACCTAGTCTATGTCGATGAACGACGACCGCACGGTGCGCGACGCGACCGCCGCGGCGCTGGTGATCGGGCCGGCGCTGTTCTTCGTCGACAACCTGATCCATCCGAAGGAGCTCGAGCGCGGCAACGAGGCCGAGCAGTTGGCCGAGATCGCCTCGGCGCCCGACCGCTGGCAGATCGCCCACCTGATCGGGTTTTTCGGCCTGATCGGGATCTGCGCGGCGATCCTCGGCCTCGCCTGGCTCGTGAGCCGCTCCGACAAGCGACTCGGCCTCTGGGCGGGCGCGGCCGGTGTCGTCGGCGCGCTCGGCCTCGCCTACGCGTTCGCGCTCGACGGCTACACGTGGGGGGTGCTCGGCGAGGTGTCCGGCCGGCCGGAGACCGACGCCGCGACGATCGAGGCGGCATTTGGCGAGATCCAGGAATCGAGCTGGTCGCTGCCCTATTACGCGCTTGGCGTGCTCGGATTGGTCGGCGGGATGCTCGCGCTTGCGTGGGGCCTGGCGCGCTCGAAGCTGGTCGGCGTGCCCGCGGCCGCGCTACTCGCGGCCGGTGCGCTGGCGGTCGCGATCGAGGGAGCGATCCCGAGCAACGCGTACTTCATCGCCAGCTCGGCGCTGTTCCTGGTCGCCGGGATCGCGGTCGCCGTCCAGCTCAGACGAGCTTCGTGATCGCGATCACCATCGAGGCGATCAGGCAGATCACGCAGACGATCATCAGGTATCGCCAACTGGCGGGCATCGGAGTCCCTCGGGATAGTATGGGCCGGCAATCGGGAGTGAAGGAGGCGTTTTGATCGAGCGGATCGTGGTCGGGACCGACGGGTCGGACACGGCGGCCGAGGCCGTTCGCCAGGCGACCGAGCTCGCCAAGGCGACCGGCGCGAAGCTGGACATCCTCAGCGCCTACGAGCCCGTCTCCGCGCGCCAGTTGCGCGAGGAATCCGGCGAGATCCCCGGCGACGTCGCCTACGCCGTCGGCCCGAAGGAGGACGTCAACGTGACCCTCGAGGGGGCTAGCGGCCCGGCTTCCGAGGCCGGGGTGGAGGTCAGCACCCACGCCCGCGAGGGCGACCCCGCCGACGCGATCCTCGACCTCGCCGAGGAGGTCAACGCCGACCTGATCGTGGTCGGCAACAAGGGCATGACCGGGGCGCGGCGGTTCCTGCTGGGGAGCGTGCCGAACAAGATCTCCCACCACGCGCCCTGCAGCGTCTATATCGCGCGTACGACCTAGTAGTACGCGCGCCTAGGGCGCGTCGCAGGTGCGGGCCGGGTTGAGCGCCCGCTTGGCGTCCAGGAGTCCCGTCCCGTAGTAGCGCGCCGGCGTGGCCGGTCGCGCTGTGCAGGCGAGCCTGAGCGCGACCCGCGCCGGATCCGGATCCGGGCCCGACGCGCCGCTGGCGATCACCAGGGCGGCGACGCCGCTCGCGTGCGCGGCCGAGATCGAGGTCCCGACGTCGGGACGGATCGCGAACTCGCGGTGCGCCCCGGTGCAGTCCATGGGGAAACAGGAGTAGCTGAGCTGCAGGACCGGGATCTCGTCATCGAGACAGGCGGGGCGCGCGGCGGCCGGCCGGGCCTCGCCGCCGCCCGGGGCGAGCAGGTCCGTGCGGGTGCCGTAGTAGGAGTAGTCGGCCAGGCAGCCATCCTCCGTCGTCGCCCCGACCGCGATCGCCTTCGGCGCGGCGGCGGGGAAAAGCGCCCGGTTGCGCGCAGACGCGCCGGTCGCGTTGCCCGCCGATCCAATGACCACGGCGCCGAGCTCGTCGGCCTTGCGGATCGCCGCGCAGACCGTCGGCACCTGCCTGCAGCCGGTCACCTCCGGCGCGAAGTTGAGCGAGAGGTTGATCACGTCGGCGCCGTTGCGCGCCGCCCAGGCGATTCCCTGGGCGACGTCGTCCGTGCTCCCGGCGCCCTCGGCGTCGAGCACGCGGATCGGCATCAGGGTGGCGCCGTAGGCGATTCCCGCGAGGTAGTCGGGTACCGGCGAGATCTGACTGAGCGTCACCTGCTCGGCGATCGTTCCGGCGGTGTGGGTCCCGTGCCCGTTTTCGTCCAGCGGCTGGGAGTCGTTGTCGACGAGGTCGATTCCGGGGGCGAACTTCGTGCCGGCGAAGTCCGGGCTGGGGGCAAATCCGGGGGCCGGGGTGTAGGCGATTCCGGTGTCGACGACCGCGACGGTCACCCCGTCGCCACCCGGGCGGCCGGCCGCGAGCGCGGCATCCCAAGCGCCCGAGGCCCGGATCCCGCCGGGGCGGGCGCCCAGGTTCCACTGGTCGGCGATCCAGCCGCCTGGGGCGAGCCCCGACCCCTGGTCGAGCGGGACCAGCGAGGCGCGCGCAATCCAGTTCGGAGTTGCGGAGCGGACGCCCGGCCGCCGCTCGAGCGCTGCGATCCCCTTGGCGACCGAGGTGCCCGGTGGCAACGCGGCGACCGCCGCGCCGCCGCCGAAGCGCTCGACGACGACCTCGCCGGGCACGTACGCGCGGCCGCCTACGTCAGCGCCGCTCGCCTGAACAGGCGTGGCGGCGAGCGCCAGCAGCGCGCCGGCGCCTGTGAGCGCTGTTCTGAGTCCGACTGAGGTCATTCCATTGGGGCCGGTCGAGAGCATCGTGCCCCTGCCGAGAGAACACCGGCGAGCCGGAGAAAGTTCCGCTCGCGGATACTGCCGCAATGGGCGACGATCCGGCGCAAGACGAGGGACCGATGCGCCTCGCGCTGGCCGAGGCGGCCGCCGCGGCCGAGCACGGCGACGTGCCGATCGGGGCCGTGGTGGTCCGCGATGGGAAGGTGATCGCAGCGGCGGGCAACGAGCGCGAGTTGCGCGCCGACCCGACCGCCCACGCCGAAATCCTCGTCCTGCGGGAAGCGGCGCGGTCGCTCGGCGGGTGGCGGGTGCCCGATACCACGCTCTACGTCACCCTGGAGCCGTGCGCGATGTGCGCCGGCGCGATCGTCCTGGCACGGGTGCCGCGGGTCGTGTTTGCCGCCGACGATCCGAAGGCGGGCGCCGCCGGCAGCGTTCTCGACATCCTCGCCGACGCGCGTCTCAACCATCGCCCGGAGGTGACCGGCGGCGTCCTGGAGGCCGAGGCGGCGGCGCTGCTGCGAGACTTCTTCGCCGCGAGGAGAAAGGACCAGGCGTGACCAAGCAGCCCGAGCAGATCGCCGCCGCGGCGGCCGGAAAGATCGACGAGCAGTTGCTCGCGACCGCGTTCGCGAAGCCGCGTGGGGCGACGACGTCCGCGGTGGGCGGCGGCGTGATCGCCAGCGAGATCGGGACGCAGTGGGCGGGCAAGCATCGCAAGGGCGCGGCCGCGGCCGGGATCGAGATCGGCAACCCGGGCGCGATCGCGGTGACGCCGACCAGCCTGATCACGATGTCCGTCGGGGTCAGCTTCACCGGCAAGATCAAGGAGATCAAGGAGGTCCTCAGCGTCGTCCCGCTCGCGGAGATCGCCTCGCTCGAGGTCAAGCGGTTCGGCATGGCCGGGGTGATGGAGATCGAGGCCGGCGGTGCCTCGTTCAAGCTCGAGGGGAAGGTCGACGACATGCGCGAGGTCGCCACCGCCTTCGATCAGGCGAGGACGGCGGCCTAGCCTCAGCGTGCTGAGGTGGCTTCGACCTGCGGACGCCGATCTCGCGCCGGCGCGCGCCAGCCGAGCAGCGACTTGGGCAGCTCGGCGTAGAAGCGGGTCGCGAACTCGAGGTCCCGCAGATCGATGCGCTCGTCTGGACCGTGGATGAGCGCGTAGAACTGCGTGCGCGTCATGTGGGGCTGCGGGAAGAACCCGTAGGCGATGCACTCCGGGAACGCGTCACGAAACCAGCCCGAGTCCGTGAAGCCCGGGTCGAGCACCGGGACGACGATCGCTCCGGGATCCGCGGCGGCGATCCATGAGTCGACGGCGGACATCAGCCTGGAACGAGACGGCGACCGGACCCCCGGCCTGCTGGCGCCGAAGGTCAGCTCGTACCCGCTCCGGCCGAGGATCTCGGTGACGCGCCGGCGCACCTCGGCCTCGTCCAAACCGGGTGCGGCGCGGCAGTCGACGTCGAGACAGGTCAGTGACGGGACGACGTTGATCTTCTCCGACGCCGTGATTCGGGTCGGAGCGAGGGTCATGTGCAGCATCGGTCCGACGACAGCGGCGATCCCGGGGGCGGTCTCGCGCAACCGTTCGAGGACGGCGGCAGGCTCCCCCGACTCGCCGAGTGTGCTCAGAAGCTCCAGCGCCTCGGGCGGGACGTCGACGGCGGCCTGTGCATAGGCGAGACGCTCGATCAGCGGAGCCATCTTCACCAGCGCGTTCAGCTCGGGGACGGGGACCGAGGCGTGGCCCGCGATGCCCCTCGTCGTCACCGTGAAGCGAAAGACGCCCTTCTCGCCGCAGGACACGGGGTAGAGGCGGCGTCCGGCGTGCTCGATGACCGAGCCGCCGCCCTCGTTGAGCAGGTAGTCGCAGCGGACGTGCTCGGCGTGGCTTTCGGTGAGGAAGCGCGCCCCGTAGCGGCCACCAGCCTCCTCGTCGGCCGTCACGATCAGCAGGAGGTCCCCCCGTTCCGGCCGGCCTCCGCTGCGGGCAAGCGCTGCCGCTGCCGCCGCTTCGGCCGCCACCTGGGATTTCATGTCCAGCGCCCCGCGTCCCCACAGGCACCCGTCGGCGATCGTCCCCGACCACGGATCATGGGTCCACTCGGCCGGGTCGGCAAGAACCGTGTCGACGTGGCCCAGGTACCCGAGCGTCGGTCCGTCGCCGTGCCCACGCAGCCGCGCGACCAGGTTCGGCCGCTTGGGGTCGAGCGCGAACATCTGGCATTCGAGCCCGGCATCGTCGAGGTAGTCGGCGAGCAGGTCCACCGCCGCCCGCTCGTTGCCCGGCGGGTTGACGGTGTTGATTCGGACCAGCCGTCGCAGCAGCTCGGTCGCCTCCTGTTGCAGGTGGGGTGCGCTACGCATGAAATATTCATCGGCGCCTGCCCATGCGAACGTGAATGTCTCGCTATCGTGCCCATCGCAGAACGATTCACAATGAGGCCCATGGGGAGGTCCAATGCGGAAGTCCGTGCGTTCACTATCAGGCCTGTTCGCCGCCCTCGCTCTCGCGGCAGGCGTTGCAGCCTGCGGCTCCGACGACGAGTCCGGTGACTCGGGTGGCGACGACCAGACGATCACGTTCGGCGCCTCGGTGTCGCTGACCGGCGATCTCGCCGCGGAGGCCAAGACCTCCAAGGACGGCTACGACTTCATGGTGGACGAGATCAACGCCCAGGGCGGCATCCCCGTCGGCGACGAGAACTATCAGGTCGAGATCAAGTACTACGACGACAAGAGCGACGCCGACACGGCCGTGAAGCTGTACGACAAGCTGATCACCCAGGACGATGTGGACTTCCTGCTCGGTCCCTACTCCAGCGGCGTGACGGAGGCCGTAGCCCCGGTCGCGGAGCGGAACGATCTGCCGATGGTCGTCGCCCACGCGGCGAGCACCAGCGTCTACAGCCACGGGTACGAGTACCTGTTCGGAACGCTGACGCCGGTGGAGTTCTATGGCAAGACGATCCTCGACGCGGTGCAGACGGCGAAGGAGCCCCCGCAGACCCTCGCGCTGATCCATGAGAACGCGCTATTCCCGACGGAGGGGATCGAGGCGACGGCGACGGCGGCAGAGGAGCTCGGCATGGAGGTCGTCTACCAGGCGAAGTATCCGACCGGAACCCCCGACATGTCATCGCTGATCTCGGCCGCCCAGGCGGAGGATCCCGACATGCTGATCGCCGCCGGTTACAGCGGCGACATGATCCAGCTCGTGCGCCAGGCCAAGGAGGCGCGCTTCGCGCCGGCCGAGTTGGGCTTCCTGCTCGGCCCGACCGTGCCCGGGTTCATCGACGACCTCGGGGCGGACGCGGACTTCACGCTCGAGCCTGTGCAGTGGACTCCCGACCAGCCGTCCACGGACGAGATCTTCGGCTGGACCGCGTCGGAGTACGCCGAGAAGTTCGAGGCGGCCAAGGGTTATCTGCCGGATTACCACCCGCCGCAGTCCTCGGCGGCTCTCGAGGTCTACTACGACGCCCTCGGGCGGGCCGGCTCGCTCGACCCGACGGCGGTCCGAGACGCGATCGCCGAGACGGATCTCGAGTCGTTCTACGGCAACATCGCGTTCAACGAGAACGGCCAGAACGACGCCAAGGGGATGAAGGCGATCCAGGTGCAGGACGGCAAGCCGGTCGTCATCTTCCCGGAAGAGGATGCGGAAGGCGAGCTGATCGCGCCGCTGCCCGACTGGGAGTCGCGTTGAGCCAAGGGGGCGGCCGTCCTAAGAGGGACGGCCGTCCCCATTGAGCCTCGTCCAGGCCATCGTCAACGGGATCCTGCTCGGGGGTCTCTACGCGTGCATGGGGATGGGCTTCTCCCTGATCTGGGGCGTGATGAACATCATCAACCTCGCGCAGGGCAGCATGATGGTGCTGGGCGCGTACATCACGTACTTCATGACGACCGACCTCGGGGTCGACCCGTTCCTCACGATCGCGGTGTCGGCGCCCGCGCTGTTCGCGCTGGGCTACTTCCTCCAGCGGTTCCTGATCAACCGCGTGGTGGCGACCTCGGTCTTCCTCACGCTGATCCTCACGTTCGGGATCGACATGATCCTGACCAACGCGCAGATCGCCGCGTTCTCGGCCGACGTGCGCTCCGTCAATCCGTCCTACGGCGGCGAGGGCTTCACGATCGCGGGCATCCAGCTGCCATATACGCGCGTCGCCGTCTTCGTGATCGCCATCGCGATGACCGTCGCGCTCGCGCTCTTCCTGAAGCGCACGCGGACCGGTAACGCGATCGAGGCGACGAGCTTCGACGTCGACGCCGCTCAGCTCGTCGGGGTCGACACGCAGAAGATCTACGCGAAGACCTTCGGCATCGGTGCCGCTCTGGCGGGCGTCGCCGGATCGCTGATCGCGGTGGTGTTCACCTTCTCGCCGGCATCCAGCATCGCCTTCACGACCAAGGCGTTCGTGGTCGTCATCCTCGGGGGTCTCGGCAGCGTCCCCGGCGCGATCACGGGCGGGGTGCTGCTCGGGGTAGCCGAGAACGTCAGCTCTCTCGAGTTCGATCCCGGGTACCGCAATGCGGTCGGCTTCATTCTCGTGTTGGTTGTCCTGATCTGGCGGCGCCGAGGGATCTTCGGCAAACCGTTCTATGCCGAGATCTAGGGCAGCGCTCGCAGCCGCGGTGGCGGTGGCGTGCTGCACCGCGGTGCTGGCGGCCGGCCCGGCGCTGTTCGACTCCTACTGGCTGCGCGTGATGACCGGCGTCTTCATGTTCGCCACCGCCGCGCAGGCCCTGAACATCATCGCGGGATACACCGGATACCCGGCGTTCGGAAACGTCGTGTTCTTCGGCATCGGCGCCTACTGGACGGGCGTGCTGATGGTGGAGTACGGACTCGCATTTCCGCTCGCCCTCGCCTCCGCCACGCTGGCCGCGCTGCTCTTCGCGCTCATCCTCGGCCCGCCGCTGCTGCGCCTGCGCGGGCACTACTTCGCGATCGGCACGTTGGCTCTCAACGAGGCGGTGCGGGCGATCGTCGAGAACATGGGCGTGACAAACGGAGGGAAGGGGCTGTCGCTCCCGATCCCCCCGGGCTCGGCGGAGGAGATCACGAACCTCTTCTACTACCTGTTCCTGGCCGCGATGGTCCTCGGGCTGCTCGTCTCGTGGCTCGTCGCCCGCGGCCGGTTCGGCCACGGGCTGCGGGCGATCCGCGACGAGGAGCAGGCCGCCGAAAGCCTCGGCGTCAACACGACGCGCGCCAAGACGGTCGCGTGGGGCATCAGCGCGATGATCACCGCCCTCGCGGGGGGCATCTGGGCGTACTGGATCGGGTACATCGACCCCGGGAGCGCATTCGATATGACGATCGCCGTGAAGCTCTTCGTGATGGTGCTCCTGGGCGGCATGGGCACGCTGCTCGGGCCGATCATCGGCGCCTTCTTCATCGAGATCGCGACCGTCGTCGTCTGGGCCAACTTCCTCAACTACCACCTGCTCATCATGGGCGTGATCATCGTCCTGGTCGTGCTCTTCCTCCCGGGCGGGCTCGCGCAGTTCGTCCGCGAACGCCTGCGACTGTCGTTCGCCACCCAGGCGAGTCCGCCATGACGATGCTCGCGCTGCGGGACGTGTCGGCCGGCTATGGCGCGGTCGGCGTGCTCTCCGAGATCGATCTGGACGTCCAGCCCGGCGAGTGGCTGGCGATCGTCGGCGCGGCCGCCGCGGGCAAGACAACCCTGATGCGGATCATGGCCGGTGTGCTCCGGCCCAGCAAGGGGACGGTCCACCTGGAGGGGGAGGACCTCGCCTCCGTCCCGGCGTTCGACCGCGTGCGCCGGGGGATCAGCCTGGTGCCGGAGGGCCGGCGGCTGTTCGCCGGCATGACGGTCAACGCGAACCTCCTGATGGGCGCCTACACGCTGGCCGATCGCGACGCCGTCGGCGGACAGCTCGAGAAGGTCCTCGACCTGTTCCCGATCCTGCGAGAACGTCGCAAGCAGGTCGCGGGCACGCTCAGCGGCGGCGAGCAGCAGATGTGCGCGATCGGCCGCAGCCTGATGTCGAGCCCGCGGCTGCTGCTGGTCGACGAGCTGTCGCTCGGGCTCGCGCCCCTCGTCGTCGATCAGCTGCTGGCGGCGCTCACCGTGGTCCAGGAAGCGGGCACGACGCTCGTGGTCGTCGAGCAGGACGTGCGCACGTCGCTGACCTACGCCGACCGCGCGTACGTCATCCGCCAGGGGCGGGTCGTGGGCAGCGGTCCAAGCGCCGAGTTTCTCGAGGACGCCGACTTCCGGCGACTATTCCTGGGCGTATGACCGTGGACCTGAATCCGTTCTTCACGCCTCAGAGCATCGCCGTGGTCGGCGCGAGCAATGCCGAGGGCAAGATGGGCAACCGATTCATGCGCCACCTCGCCGGCTTCGGCGGCCGGCTGTACCCGGTTCACCCGAGCGAGACCGAGGTGGAGGGCCATGAAGCCTGGCCGGCCCTCGCCGAGCTTCCGGAGGACGTCGACCTGCTCATCACGCTGATTCCCGCCGTGCGACTCCTCGAAGTCCTTCGCGAGTGTCCGCCCGGGCGGGCCCGCTTTCTGCTCGCCATCCCGAGCGGTTTTGCCGAGACGGCCGACCCGGGGCCGTCACTGCAGCGAGAGCTCGTCGACGAGGCGGCGAGGCTGGGGATGCGGGTCGTCGGGCCCAACAGCGTCGGGATGCTCAACACGCGCGCCCGCCTGAACGCGTCGATGGTGCCCGAGCTTCCCGATCCCGAACCGGGCGGTCTGTCCTGCCTGACCCAGAGCGGCGGCTTCGCGATGGCGACCTGGATGTACGCCTACAACCACGAGCTGCGCCTCAACAAGCTCTGCGACCTTGGCAACACCTCGGACGTCGACGTCGCCGACGTCCTGGGTCATTTTCGCGGGGACGAGCACACCGAGGTCGTCGGCCTCTTCCTCGAGTCGTCGCGCGATCCCGCCGGCTTCGCCACGCAACTGAACGAGCTCGCGGCGGTGAAGCCCGTCGTCGTCGCCCGGACCGGCGCGTCCGCCGCCGGGCGCCGGGCGTCGTTGGCGCACGTCGGCTCGGCCTGGAGTCAACACGACCCCTTGCCGCCCGGTGTCGTCGAGGCCGACACGGGGCTCGGCGTCCTCCACGCGGCCAAGGCGTTGGCCTGGCAGCCGCGGCCGCCCGGGCGGCGGGTCGGGATCCTGACCGGCTCCGGTGGCCTCGGCTCGGAGCTCTCCGACCTCTGCAGCGGCAGCGGGCTCGAGGTCCCGGATCTCTCGGCCGAGCTGCGCGCGGTGCTCGCCTCGCACCTGCCCGACTACGCGGGGCTCGGCAACCCGGTCGACGCCACCCCGATCTGGTGGGAGTACGCCCGGCTGTATCCGCCGTTGATCTCGGCGTTGCTGGACTCCGACGAGATCGACATGGTGATCGCGACGGTCATCGACGTCGCGAGCGAGATCCCGGAGCTCGCCGAGGCCCTGGCCGCGCACCAGACGCAGCGGCGCGCCGACGGCGCCACCAAGCCGGTCTACGTGTACTTCGCGGCACCCGACCGCGCGCTCGCGAACCGCCACACGCTCGAGCGGGCCGGCTTGCCGTGCTACGGCTCGACCGCCGAGATCGTGCGCGTGGCTGCAGCCGTCGCGGGGGGGCGCGGGTGAGGCGGCTGCGTCACGCGGTCCAGGGATCGAGGGCCTACCGGCGCCTGCGGGGATTCGTGGGCCGCGCGACCCTCTGGGCGCGCCAGGCGCGCGTGATCGTGATCTACCGCATGGATCTCCGGGACCCGCTCACGCCGTACCCGGCCCGCGTGCCGGTTCGCATCGAGATCGCCAGGGACGAGGCGCTGCTGCGGCGGCTCGCCGGCTTGAAGGACAATCCCGAGGACGACTCGGACCTGTACGTGCGGCGTGCGCAGCGCGGCCAGCTCTGCTTCGTCGCCTGGGTCGACGACGAGCCCGTGGGAATCAACTGGCTCGCGTTCGGCGAGGAGCTGGACGAGGACCGGGTGGTGCGGATGGCCGACGACGAGGTCTACGGCCTCGATGCCTTCACCGTCCCCGAGTGGCGGGGGAACGCCATCCACACCGCGCTGCTCGCCCGGATGCTCGAGCACGCCAAGGAGGCGGGATACCGAACGGCCTACACCCAGGTCAGCGCCACCTACCGGCGGTCGCGCAAGACGCACGAGCGACTGCATTGGACCGTCTCCGGGAGGGTGTTGCACATCACCATGCCGTTCGGCCGTCAAGCGGTGATGCGCCTCCTGACGGGCAGCCAGCACCCGATCGTGCACATGTACCGATGACCGCCTTGCTGGAGGCCAGCGGCGTCGGCGTGCGATACGGCCGCCTGGCGGCGCTCGAGGACGTCTCCTTCACCCTCGACGAGCGCGAGATCGTCGGGCTCATCGGCCCCAACGGTGCCGGGAAGACGACCCTTGTAGGAGTCCTCTCGGGCGCGCTGCCGGACTGGACGGGCGACGTCGTGTTCGACGGGCGATCGATCCGCGGCATGCGGCCGTCTCAGCTCGCCCACCTGGGTATCGCCCGCACGTTTCAGACCGCGCAGCCGTTCACGAGCATGACCGTCCTGCAGAACGTCATGATCGGAGCCCTGTTCGGGTCCGGCTCGCGCGTGTCGCTTTCGGCTGCCTCCGAACAGGCTCGGGAGCTGCTCGACGCGCTCCACCTCACCGAGAAGAGCGCCCTGCCCGCCGAGTCGCTCAACGCGCCGGAGCGCAAGCGGCTCGAGATCGCCAAGGCGCTGGCGACGAGTCCCCGCGTCCTGCTGCTCGATGAAGCCTTGGCAGGTCTCAACCCGGCGGAGATCGACGCCGCGGTGGCCGTCATCCGCCGGGTTCACGAGCGCGGGGTGGCCATCGTCTTGATCGAACACGTGATGCAGGCGATCGCGCGGCTTGCGGACCGTGTCGTGGTGCTTCACCACGGCCGCAAGATCCTCGACGATGCCCCGGAGGTGGTCTTCGCCCACGAGCAGCTCGCCGAGGCCTACCTTGGCGGTCGGGTTGTCGCTGGGGAGGGACCCGTCTCGAGTTGAGCCCGGACGAGCTGACGCCGTCGGAGGCCGCCGGCAAGCGCGCGATCGGCAACACGCTGCTGCGGTCCGGCGGCGACATCGTCGGCAAGCTCGCCTCGCTCGTGCTGTTCGCGGTAATGGCGCGCGAGCTGAGCGCGACCGACCTCGGCGTGTTCGTCTTCGGCCTCGCATTCCTGCAGATCGCGACGCTGCCCATCGACCTCGGGTTCGACCCGTACATGTTGCGCCGGATCGCCAAGGAGCGGGAGTCGATCCACACTCTGTTCTTTGACGTCATCTCGCTGAAGCTGGTGCTGACCGGCCCGATCCTGGTGGTCGCCGCCGGCGTGCTGGTCGTCGCCGACTACGGCGAGCTGACGCGGCAGGTCGTTGCGATCCTGGCGATCGGGTTCGTGTTCGAGACGCTCGCGGACACGATTCACGCCGTCTTTCTCGCCCATGAGCGCAACGGGCTGGTCGCCGCGGTGTCCGTGGTCCAGCGTGTCACCGGCGCGGCCGCGGGTCTGGCGGTCCTGACGGCCGGGTACGGGGTGGTCGCCGTCGCCGCCACCTATAGCGGCGCGGCGGCGATCGGCCTGGTCATGGCGGCGGTCCTGCTCGCCCGGCGGATCGGGCTTCCGCGGCGGATCGTCGCCACCCGCGGCTGGCCGCGCCTGGCGACGATGAGTCTGCCGTTCGGGCTGCAGGACCTGTTCAGCGTGATGCTGTTCCGGCTCGACACCGTGGTCCTCTCGCTGATGGCGACGCAGGCGGCGGTCGGCCGGTACGGCGCCGCCTATCGCCTGCTCGAAGCGAGCCTGTTCATCACCTACGCGCTCATGGGCGCGTTCGTGCCCATGTACACCTACCTCGACGACAAGAGCGAGCCGACGGTGGGAGGCGCCTTCGAGCGCTCGGTGAAGCTTGCGCTGGTAGTCCTGGTGCCCATCGCCGTGGTCTTCGGGGTGCTTGCCGAGCCGATCTGCCGCCTGGTTTTCGGAGCCGGACTCGAGGACGCGGCCGAGCCGCTCCGCTACCTCGCTCCTGTCGTCGCCATGATCGGGGTAGTGACCCTGGCCTCGGCGTTGATCGTGTCCCGCGAAAACCCCATGATCATCGTCTGGTCGACCGCGGCGATCGTGGTTCTCAACATCGCCCTGAACGTTGCGCTCATACCGGGCTTGGCCGAGACCGGCGCCGCGATCGCGATGCTGGCGAGCGAGGTCGCCCTGCTGCTCGTCGTCGGGCCGCTGGCGGCGCGTGCGGTGGGCGGAGTGGGCTGGCTGCGGACGATCACGGGCCCGCTCATCGCGGGCGCGGTCATGATCACGGTGCTGGTTCCGTTGTACGGGGTGCCGTTGCTGGCCGTTGCGGTGGCCTCGGTTGCCTATCTAACGGTGCTCGTCCTGGTCGAGCGGCTCGTCGCCCCCCGGGACGTCGAACTTGCCGCCAGGCTCGCTCGTCACTGGCTCGCGCGCGTCTGACGATCGGCAACGGACAGGGTGGGATTCGAACCCACGAGGCAGCTTGCACCGCCCACGCGATTTCCAGTCGCGCACCTTAAGCCACTCGGTCACCTGTCCCGGAGCGGCTTGAAGATACCGCCGCCGAGGGCACCGGTGTTAGGGTCGGCAGATGGGTGAGGGCGAGGTGGCCCGGTCGGACCCTGTCGACGAGCAATCGATCGTGACCGCGCGCCTGGGTTGGGTGATGCTCGCCGTGCTGTTCGGCTGCGGCGCGACGATCGGCGCGCTCTCGGTGATCCTCCCGCATCCGGCCTCCTTCGATGACGAGGCGCTGTGGAGCAACATCGCACTTGCCTACGCGGGCGCGTTGATCTGCCTGATCGGCGCGCGGCGGTGGGGAATCGGCGGCCTCTACGCAATGGTCGCGCTCGGCGTCGTCGCGGTCAGCCGCGCGACGTACTACAGCCACGATCCGAGTGGCTTCTACAGCCTCTTCTACGTCTGGATCGGCCTCTACGCGGTCTTCTTCTTCCGCCGTTCGATCGCGCTGCTGTACCTGGCGGGCATCGCCGCGGCCTACGCGGCCCTGCTCGCGGTCGAGGACCAGAACGCCGCCCTGGCGCGCTGGGTGACGACCATCGGGACGATCCTGCTGGCCGCGTTCCTGATCGACACCCTCTTTCGGCGGGTAGGGCGGATGGCCAGCGACGCGGCGGCGATCGCGCGTGAGCGCGCCGAGCTGATGGCCACCCTGGCCGAGGTCGCCCGCACCGACGACCTCACCGGGCTGCCGAACCGCCGCGCGTGGGACGAGGCCCTGACCCGCGAGCTGGCGCGGTCGAAGCGCGAGGGCGCCCCGCTGACGATCGGGATCATCGACCTCGACCGGTTCAAGGACTTCAACGACGTCTACGGGCACCAGGCCGGCGACCGGCTGCTGAAACAGCTCACCGCCGCCTGGCGGGAGGAGCTGCGGACGACCGACGTGATCGCCCGCTACGGGGGCGAGGAGTTCGCCCTCGCCCTGCCGGGGGCCGACCTGGGCGACGCGACCGTGATCGTCGAGCGGCTGCGGGCATCGACCACGGCCGAGCAGACCGCCTCCGCCGGACTCGCCGTGTGGGACGGCGAGGAGTCGGGCGAGCGGCTGTTCGGGCGCGCCGACCGGGCGCTCTATGCCGCCAAGGAGGGCGGCCGGGACCGGATCGTCAGCGCCTGATCCGTTGACCCGCAACTAGGCTCCTACGGTGGAGGACTCGCTGTTCGCGGCCGTGCTGCTTCCGATTGCCCTCGCGGTGATCATGACCAGCCTTGGCCTGTCGCTGACCCTCGACGACTTCCGCCGGGTGCTCGCGTACCCGCGCGGCGTCGGGATCGGGATGCTCAACCTGGCGCTGATCTCACCGGCCCTCGCCTTCGGGATCGCCGAGTTGCTCGATCTCGACCCGGCGCTCGCGGTCGGGCTCGTCCTGCTCGGCGCCTCGCCCGGGGGGACGATGGCGAACATGCTCACCCACCTGGCGCGGGGCGACACCGCGCTCTCGATCACGATGACCGCGGTCTCCAGTGTCGCCGCGGTCATCACGGTGCCGCTCTTCCTCGAGCTCTCCACCAACCATTTCGGAGCCACCGAGTTCAACGAGAGCGTCAACATGTTCGGGGTAGTCGCGCGGGTGCTGCTGATCACCGTCGTCCCGCTCGCCCTCGGGATGTACCTGCGCTCGCGCTCGCCGGCGCGGGTCACGGAGCTCGAGCCGCGGGTGAAGCGAATCGCGCTGGTCCTCTTCCTCGGCGTGGTGATCGGAGCGGTCGCCGCCGAGAACGAGCGGGTCGTGGACAACCTCGACGATGTCTTGCTGGCGGCGATCCTGCTCAACCTGGCGGCGATGACGATCTCCTTCTCGATCGCCCGGGTCGCCCGCCTCGACAACCGTCAGTCGACCGCGATCGCGATCGAGCTCGGGATCCACAACGCTGCCCTGGCGATCGCGATCGGCGGGACGATCTCGACCACGCTCACGATCCCCGCCGCCGTCTACAGCGCCTTCATGTTCATCTCCGCGGGCCTCTTCGCCCGGCTCATGTACAAGCGCAACTCGGACGCCGTGGCCGAAGCCCCTGGCTAAGATCGCGCCGATGGCCGAGAACGGGACCGCAACCTGGAGCGTCTACCTCTCCGGCGAGATCCACTCCGACTGGCGCGAGCGGATCGCCGAGGGCGTGCGCGCGGCGGACCTGCCGGTCGAGCTGCTGGCGCCGGTGACCGATCACGGCGCCTCCGACGACGTCGGGGTCGAGATCCTCGGTGACGAATCCGACGGCTTCTGGAAGGACCACAAGGGCGCCGGCGTCAACGCGGTTCGCACCCAGACCCTGCTCCGCCGCGCCGACGTCGTCGTCGTGCGCTTCGGCGACAAGTACCGCCAGTGGAACGCCGCCTTCGAGGCCGGCTACGCGGCGGCGCTCGGGAAGCCGCTGATCACGCTCCACGACCCCGAGCTGACGCACGCGCTGAAGGAGGTCGATCGCGCGGCAATGGCGGCCGCGGAGTCGCCTGAGCAGGTCGTCGAGATCCTCCAATACGCGATCGCGGGGCCCGGCTGACAACCGGCGCGCGCGTGGCTCGACGGTTGTAGCGTTCTCGTTTCGTACCGGTCGAGCAGCAACTCGGCCTGGGGGAAAACGAGGGACCCGGGGAGGGTTAGATCAGTGAGTAAACGCCTTGCGTACCTGGCGGTCAGCGCCGCCACGATCGTCGTCCTGAGCGCGCCCGCGCAGGCGGCCGCCGAGCCGATCGAGGTCGGGCACATTCCCGAATGCACCGAGGCCGTTCCGGCTGCGGTTGCGATTCCGGTTGGCGCTCCGCCCCTGGCGCTCGACGTACGCGTCCTCCTCGACGGCGTGTCCGGCACCCGCGGCTCGGCCGTGATGCAGAAGGCAGCGGAGTCATATGCCCCGCTCGGCATCAACCTGGTCCGAAGCTTTCAGTCGGTGAGCTTCAGCGGCGACGATGCCCAGGGTCTGATCAACCAGTCAAGGGCTCTGTTCGGAGGCTCCCGCCCGGCCGGGATCGACATCGTCTACACGCTCACCTCGAAGGACATTCAGGCCGGCGGCAACACCGCGGTCGCCGGACTCGCCGATTGCATCGGCGGCGTCGCCTTCGCGGACCGCGCCTTCGGCGTCGGTGAGAACTTCACCACGGACGAGTCGCTGGCGATCGGCCCCACGGCCCTTGCGCGAAACCTGACCGCGAAGGTGGCCGCCCACGAGATCGGCCACCTGACGGGCGCCCACCACCACTACGCCAATTGCGCGCAGGGCCTGCTCGCGGACCCGCCGCCGGGCGAGCTCTCGCCGTGCACCCTGATGATCAACGCCGTCGATCTCTCCTCGATCAACTTCGGCGTGCTGAACGGCCTCGTGGTCCGCGGGCACATGGAGGCATACGGCACGTAGGGGATCGTCCCCCCAGATGCGGGTAGCCGACGACGATCACGTGGGCCATGGTCGCCCGCGCGCGGATCTCGCGATAGACACGGCTTCGCGCACTGCTTGATCACGTCGCTGAAGCCGGTGTCGTTGCCACCGACCTAATCGTCACGTAGCTGGCGTTGTAGGGGATCAGGGGCGCCTGGTCGCTCAGCACGTCGGAGGTCGTGGCCCCGCCGCAGGCAGCCGCTAGCCTTGGAAATTCGTCACCTGGAGGGGTGGCAGAGCGGTTGAATGCGGCGGTCTCGAAAACCGTTATGGGCGTTTTCTCGTCCATCGAGGGTTCGAATCCCTCCCCCTCCGTTTCTAGCCAGGAAAGCGCCCAGTAGCAGGCGCTTTCTCCCTCGATGGGAGGGGCAGTGAGGGGGGAGGTCCGTCCGCAGGAGACCGCGGGAAACCGCAGGAACGGGCGCGCGACTGGCGCGCAGTGGGCGCGCACCCATGTCGGGACGTCGGGGAGCGCAGCGTGGCCCCGCACAGGGCTTGAACATGCGGGTCACGGGTGGACGGGCGGTCCACGGTCAAATCCACTTCCCGTGGCACCGGAAAGGACCACTCGCATGGAAGGCGCGGCTTTCGCCTTCATGTCGAACCCGAAGCCGCAACCCCGAACCACGCGACCCGGGCGCTTTCCGAGCGCCCGGGTCAATCTCGTCTTATCTGCGGGAGGCGAAGCTCACGCGATCGAAGGCTCGGCTAGCTCATTGCTCACCTCCTCGTCCTCGACGGTCGCGGTCTCCCGCGATGGCAGGTAGATCGCTGCGACCAACGCCCCGAGCAGCGCGACGCCGGCAGCCACGCTCGCCGAGATGGTCATCGCGTCCACGAACGCCTGGTTCGAGGTCGCGATGAACGAGGCGGCCTGGTCGCCGAGGCCGGCGGCGACCTCATGGGCGGCGCCAACGCTGTCGCTGGCGGCCTCGGCTGCCTCGCCCGGGAGCCCCGCCGTCGGCTCATCCATGTTCGCGGCGTAGGCGGAGCTGACGACGCTGCCCAGGACGGCGACGCCGAGGGTGCCACCCAGCTCCCGGACGACGTCGTTCATCGCCGAGCCGATCCCGGCCTTCGCCTTCGGGAGCGTGCCCATGATCGCGTCGGTGGCGGGAGCCATCGCGAGGCCCATCCCGACCCCCATGAACGTGAGCGCACCCACGACCTTGTGGAAGTAGGGCGTGTCGACCTCGACGGCGGTGAACGCGCCGAGGGCGAGACCGACCACGAACAGGCCCGCGGCGACGACGACCTTGGTCCCGAAGCGAGCGGTCAGGGGCACTGAGAGCCTGGTCGCGAGGATCAGGCCGACCGCGATCGGCGTCATCCGCACCCCAGCCTCGAGCGCCGTGTAGCCGAGCACGGACTGCAGGTAGGTGGTGAGGAAGTACATGACGCCCATCAGCGCGAAGAACACGAACGTGACGGCGGCACTCGCGGCGCTGAACCGCAGGTTGCGAAACACGCTCACGTCGAGCATCGGCTGCTTCGCTCGCAGCTCCCATGTGATGAACGCGGCGAGAATCGCGAAGCCGGCCGCGAACGCACCCAGGATCGGGGCGCTGGTCCAGCCGCTCTCCGGCGCCTCGATCAGCGCCCAGACGATGGCGGTGAGGCCGGCGATCGAGAGCCCGATGCCCGGGAAGTCGAGGCCCGGGGACTCGGGGTCGCGCGACTCCGGGATCAGCTTCGCGCCGGCAATCAGGCCGAACGCGACGATCGGCAGGTTGACCAGGAACACCCAGGTCCAGTCGAAGTGCTCGATCAGAAAGCCACCGGAGACGGGTCCCACCGCGATTCCCATCCCCGCGACTGCGGCCCAGATCGCGATTGCTTTCGGGCGTTCGTTCTTCGGGAAGATGTTGGTGATGATCGAGAGCGTCGTCGGCATAATCGCCGCGGCACCGAGGCCCATCACCGCCCGCCAGATGATGAGCTCGGTTGAGCTCGAGGCGGTTGCGGCCATGATCGAGCCGAGACCGAAGATCGTCAGGCCCGTGAACAGGGCCCGCTTGCGCCCGAAGCGATCTCCGAGGCTGCCGGCCACCAACAGCAGGACGGCGAACACCAGCAGGTAGCTGTCGACGATCCACTGCAGCTGACTCGAGCTGGCGTCCAGGTCGTCCTGGATCGTCGGCAGGGCCACGTTCAGGATCGTGTTGTCGACCGACACCACGAGCAGGCTCATGGCAAGCACGATCAGTGCCTGCCAACGCCGTCGGTAGAGGCCCTCGCCGGTTGTCTTCGTCTTATCGCTCATCGCCACTCCTTTGGTCAGGGAATCTGAACCTCATCGACCCTGGTCAGCACCGAGCGCTCGGCGACGAAGAACGGAAGCTGCGCGAGTGCGTCCGCCTCCGACTCCGCCTCGAGCGTCCACCAGATGGCGTGGTCGCCGCCAAGACACGATGCGAGCGTCGCCCGATGGCGAAGCGCGCTCTCGTGCCCGGCAAACGACGCGAACGTCACCCCGCACTCGTGCGGTTGGTGGCGGTGCTGGATCAAGTAACGAGGCATGGCACGACGGTCGCAGCGATCCGGCGCCCTGCCATCAGGGTCAAACCCTGATTGGTGACCCTGATCGCATGCGGGGTATGCTCGCCGCGCAAGGACTCAGGCATGGCCAAGGTTGCGGAGCAACTCGTCGGACGCTCGGCGGAGGTCGGCTCGCTCGAGCATGCCTTGGCCGATCTGGAGTCTGGGGAGGCGGCCTACGTTGCGCTCATCGGCGAGCCGGGGATCGGTAAAACCCGCCTGCTCGCGGAGCTGTGCGCACGTGGCGACGAGCGCGGCTGCATCGTCCTTGCCGGCAGCGCCTCCGAGCTCGAATCCGACCTTCCCTTCGCGGTCTTCGTCGACGCCCTCGACGAGTACGTCGCCGGACTCGACCCCGGGCGGCTGGCGACCATCGAGGACGAGGTCGGCGCCGAGCTGGCACAGGTCCTGCCCTCGCTTTCTGGACTGGCCCGCGAGGGCGCGCCATCGCTGCAGGACGAGCGCTACAGGGCGCATCGCGCGATCCGCGAGCTGCTGGAGCGGATCGCCGCCACCAAGCCGCTGTTGGTGGTGCTTGATGACGTCCACTGGGCGGACCCGGCCTCGGTCGAGCTCGTTGGCGCTCTGCTGCGGCGTCCCCCGTCGGCGGCCGTTCTGATGGTCGTCGCCGCGAGGCCCCGCCAGCTGCCCGAGCGACTCGCGACCGCGCTCGAGCGCGCCGAGGTAGCGGGCCGGCTGTCGTCACTGGAGCTTGGCGTCCTGGAGCGGGAGGAGGTCGCGGCGCTTCTCGGTCGGGACTTCGATCCCGAGATCGCCGACCAGCTCTACGAGGAGAGCGGGGGAAACCCGTTCTATCTCGAGCAGCTCGCCCGCTCGCCCGGGCCGGCGGCGGGGATCGCGACAGCGGATGACCTCGGGCTCGGGGATCTTCAGGTCCCCCCGGCGGTGGTCCGCGCGCTGGGGGAGGAGATCGCCGGTCTCTCCGAGCCGACTCGGATCGTGCTCCAGGGCGCCGCTGTCGCCGGCGACCCGTTCGAGCCCGAGCTCGCCACCGCGGCGGCGGCGGTCGAGGAGGAGGCCGCGATTGCAGCGATCGACGAGCTGCTCGAGCTCGAGCTGGTGCGCAGGACCCGCGTCCCGCGCCGTTTCCGCTTCCGCCACCCACTCGTGCGCCGCGCGGTCTACGAGGGCGCTCCCGCCGGCTGGGTGCTCGGCGCGCACGAGCGCTGCGCCGAGGCGCTTGCAGAGCGCGGCGCGTCCGCGGCCACCCGCGCGCACCACATCGAGTACGCGGCCCGCCCCGGCGACATGGCCGCCTTCGAGGCCCTTTGCGAGGCGGCACAGGCAGCGGCCACCCGGGCGCCCGCGAGCGCCGCGCGCTGGCTCGGCGCCGCCCTTCGCTTGCTTCCCGACGACTCCCCGCCCGAACAGCGTGTCGGCGTGCTGCTCGCCCGAGCTCAGGCGCTCGCGGCGACCGGCAGGCTCGAGGAGAGCCGCGACGCCCTGCTCGAGAGCATCGCGCTCGTTCCCGCGACCGCCGTTGAGATGCGGGTCATGCTGACGGTCGGCTGCGCCGGCACCGAGCACATGCTCGGCCGCTACCGCGAGGCCCGCGACCGGATCACGACCGCGCTGCGCGAGCTCCCGGACGCGCAGGGACGCGAGGCGGTTTCGCTGCGGGTCGTGCTCGCCTTCGACGGTCTCTTCAACGGCGATCTCGAGGCGATGCGAGAGGCAGCGGCGAACGCGCTGGAGGTCGCGAGGCCGCTGGACGAGCGGCGGCTGACCGCGATGGCGGCGGCCGTGTTCACCCTGGCCTGCGCCTGGGGCGGAGAGGTCGAGGAGGCCGAGACCGCCCGCAAGGAGGCGGCCGAGTTGATCGAGGCGATGTCCGACGAGGATCTCGCGGGCAGCATCGACGCATCCGCCCATCTCGCGGCGGCCGAGATCTACCTCGACCGCTACGAGGAGGCCGAGGCGCATGCCGGGCGTGCGCTCACGGTGGCCCGCGCGACCGGGCAGCAGTTCCCGACCCTCGTCCCGACCCTGGCCACGGCCTACTTCGTTCGCGGCAGAATTGCCGACTCCACGCAGGTGATCGAGGGGGCGATCGAGGCGGCGCGACTCTCGAACAACGTCCAGGATCTCGCCTGGCGGCTGCACATCCTCTCGAGCGCCGCGCTCGCCGCGGGAGACCTCGCGGCAGCGCGGGAGACCGCCGCCGAGGCCGTGGAGCTGACTCGGGCCGTGGACGAGAGCTTTGTCTCCGCCTATCCAGCGTTCGCGCTGGCCTCGGCGCGACATGCTTCGGGCGACCCGGCAGGGGCCGTGGAGATCCTGATCGCACGGGCGGGTGGCGACGACCTGGTGTTGATCCCCGGCGTCTGGAGAGTCGCAGCACTCGAGTTGCTCGCGCGCTGCCAGCTCGAGCTCGGCGATCCCGAGGCAGCCGGCTTGGCAGCAGACCGAGCCAAGGCGGGCGCCGCACGACTGGCGCTGCCGATGGCCACCGCATGGGCGGCGCGGGCCGATGCGGCGATCGCTCTCGACGCGGGGGACGCGAGCACGGCGGTTGAGCGAGCGCGAACCGCGACGGGCGCGGCGGAGCAGGCGGGCGCTGTGATCGAATCGGCGCTCTCGCGCACCTTGCTTGGCCTGGCGCTGGCGCGGGATGGTGACGACAAGCTCTCCGCGACCGAGCTCAAACGTGCCGCCGCCGACCTAGACGCATGCGGCGCGGTTCGCTTTCGGGACGCGGCGGAGCAGGAGTTGCGCAAGCAGGGCCACCGGATCCACCGCCAGACCCCCGGTGGCGAGCCGGGTGCAACCGGGGTACCGTCGCTGACCGGGCGCGAACTCGAGGTCGCGAGGCTCGTCGTCGATCGCAAGACGAATGCCGAGATCGCCGACGAGCTGTTTCTGAGCGTGAAGACGATCGAGAGTCACATGCGCAACTTGTTCCGCAAGCTCGATGTCTCCTCGCGGGTCGAGGTGGCGCGCACGGTCGAGCGCGCGGACGGTGGCGCCCCGTAGCTTGCACGCGCTCGTGCCACCGCTTCGCTGCCCCTCCGCGCGAGCAACAGAAGCCGCACCTTCGACGCATAACGGTTTTCGAGACCGCCGCGATTCTGGCGTTCTGCCTGCAAATCAACATGACTGCGCCTCGTGTGCGCGCGTGTGCGCGCCAGCATCGAGGGTTCGAATCCCTCCCCCTCCGCTGAGTCGCCCGGTCAACAGCCGGCGGGCGCCGAGCCGAGCGGGCTGGCGGTGTCGAGCGCACCGCCGGCGGTGACGACGCGCCCCGGCGCCGGGCCGGCCGGATCGCCCCACCAGGCGTTCGCGGCGCTGACGTCGTAACCGATGACCGCCGCGGCAAGCGAGCCGCCGTCGAGGCAGACGCCGCCGGCTGAGCCGAGCGCGCCGCCGCCGAGGTCGATCACGGCCTCGCCCGTCGAGCCGAGCTCCTCGACGGTCAGGTTGGCAGGGGTCGACGCCGTGCCCTGGCTGTCGGAGAGGTCCGTGCTCTCGACTCTCACCGCCAGTCGCCCGAGCTGCGTGAGGTTGCCGATCCGCAGGTTCCCAGCCTGGTTGCCGGTGATGCGGGAGCCGGCGATGTCCGCCGACAGCTCGGTCGTCGGGCCCTGTCCGTTGGCGACCGCGGAGCCGAGGGTGAGCCCGTTGTTCGCGCAATCGGTCAGCGTGGTGTCACGCAGCACCAGGTCGACGGCGTTGCCGGCGCCGCCGCTCGCCGCTATCAGGCAGTCGCCGTTGTTGCCGGGGATGATCACGGTGTCGCCGGAGCCGGAGCCGGCGAAGCCCGTGGATGCGGTGGCGACCACGTCCGTTAGCCGCAGGCTCAGGCGCGCGTTCGTGCCGAGCGCGAGCTGCTCGATCACATCGCCGGGCGGGCCGGAGAACGTGCTGTCGCTGACCTCGACCGACGCCCGCGCCCCGTCATCCATGCTGACGAACTCGAGCCCGTTGGCCGAGAACCCGCCGCGGCCCGGGGTGTGGGTGTAGGTGTTCCGGGTCACCGACGCCCGCAGGCGCGACGGCCCGACGGGGTTGATGAAAACGCCCTCGCTGTCGGCGCCCTCGGGACCGGTGCCGGCATCCTCGTCGTTGCCGAGCCCGCTCTGGCTGTTGCGATCCACGCGGGCGACCAGGTGGCTCCGCTCACGCGTCTGCAGGCCGATCGCAAGGATCGACTCCAGCCCTTCGCCCTGGCGCAGGTCGGCGATCCGGTTGTCCCGGATCAGCGCCCGCACCCGCGCGTCCCCCGACGCCCGGACGTCGATCCCGTCGCCGCAGTCGGCGTCGTGGACGCGGTTGCCCCTGACCGTGACGCGGCTGCGGCCGTGTGAGGCGTCGACCATGATTCCCGCCCAGCCGTTGCTCAGGCCCTCGCTGATCGGGACCCCGGCGCCGGGCACTGTCGTGGGCACGTTGAACGGGGGGATGTGGAAGCCGTGGGCGCAGGAGGCGTTGAACCCCGAGATGTCGTTGCCGGCAACGACGACCCGGCTGACGTCAGCGCCATAGACCGCGCCGCGCTGCGCTCCGGCGATCACGAGATTGCGCACCGTGGTGCCGCGGGCAAGGCGCACCGCGTCGCCGTTGAGGCGATCGGTCCCGGTATTGGTGAGTCGCGGCGCCCGGTCCTCCGCCCGACTGGTGGCCACCGATCTGCCCGCGCCGATCAGGCGCTGGCCGCGCTTGAGCCTGATCCCTCCGTCGAGCGCCCCGGCGGATCCGGGGGCGCGCAGGACGACGATGCGATCACCCGGCTTCGAGGCGGTCTCCACCTCTACCAGGTGCCCGAACGGCGAGTCACGCGTGCCATCGCCGTTCGCATCCGCCCCAGCACGGACGAACCAGGTTTGCGCTCGCTGCTCGCGGTCTGCAGTCGCAGTCGCCGCGAACCCCGCCGAGGCGGTCGCTGCCGCGACGAGCAGCCCACCGATCAGCCCCCACCGAAACCCGGTCATCGCTCAACTCTCGCAGGACCTCGCGACCGCCGCGCCGGGCGTAGGCTTCGGAGCGGATGAAGGCCGTCGTCTGCGAGAGCGCCGAGCTCGGTGTCGCCGAGGTCGACGACCCGGTACCGGGCAAGGGGCACGCCCTGCTGCAGACATTGCGCTGCGGGATCTGCGGCTCGGACCTCCACGCCCGCCACGGGACCGACGATTGGGCCGAGAT
Source organism: uncultured Solirubrobacterales bacterium (assembly GCA_963767285.1). GTDB lineage: Bacteria > Actinomycetota > Thermoleophilia > Solirubrobacterales > 70-9 > WHSW01. The sequence continues at coordinate 446,500 of CAVYDJ010000001.1, forward strand.
GGCGGTCCGGGGCAACTACCACCGCTTCGGCCGCTCGCACGAGCGGATCGTCTTCGGCCACGAGTTCTGCGGCGAGGTCGCCGAGTACGGGCCCGGCTCGCGCCGCGACGTGCCGACCGGGACGCCGGTGGTCGCCCTGCCGCTGCTGCGCAACGGCGACCACATCGACCCCATCGGACTCTCGTCGCACGCGCCCGGTGGCTACGCGGAGCAGGTGCTGGTCCAGGAGTCGCTGATGTTCCCGGTCCCGAACGGCCTCCCGCCCGAGGTCGCGACGCTGACCGAGCCGATGGCCGTCGGGTGGCACGCCGTCCGCCGCGCCGAGGTCCGCAAGAAGACGGTGAGCGTCGTGGTCGGTTGCGGGCCCGTCGGGCTCGCGGTGATCCTCTTCCTCAAAGCGCAGGGCGTCCGCACCGTGATCGCCAGCGACTTCTCGCCCGCTCGTCGCGACCTCGCGAGCCGGTGCGGCGCCGACATCGTGGTCGACCCGGCCGAGGACTCACCGTACGAGCGGCTCCGCGGCCGCGACCTGCTCGAGGACATGCCGTCGGCGCTCGAACTCGCGGTCGGCTCAGTCGAGAAGCTCGATCGGCTTCCGGTGAACTGGTGGCACGTCTGGCGGCTGGGGGAGAGGCTGGGTCTCGCCGAGCCGAAGCATCCGGTGATCTTCGAATGCGTCGGCGTACCCGGGGTGATCGATCAGATCATCGACGCGGCACCGCTCTTCTCGCGGGTCATCGTGGTCGGCGTGTGCGTCGGCCCCGACACGTTCACCCCTGCGATGGCGATCAACAAGGAGATCGACCTGCGCTTCGTGGTCGCCTACACGCCGCTCGAGTTCCGCGACACCCTCCGCATGCTCGCCGAGGGCAAGGTCGACCCGAGCCCCCTGGTCACCGGCAGCGTGGGCCTCGAGGGTGTCGATGCCGCCTTCACCGCGCTGGCGGATCCGGAGCGGCACGCGAAGATCCTCGTCGACCCACGCAGCCAGGCGATCGAGCCGATCTAGCCGGCGTCCGCGTACTGCAGCGAGCCCGGCGTGTCGAGCAGCTCGCCGGTCTCGAGCAGCGTCTTGAGGCCGGAGAGGATCATCGGCCAGCCGCCGTACAGCTCGCTGTTCGCGTCCGGGCCGAGGCCGGAGTGGGTGACGGTCAGCCGGCAGGAGGTGCCGACCGGCTCGATCTCCCAGGTCACGGTGCTCTGTCCTTCCGCCTTGACCTCGTCGCTCCACGTCGCGGTGAAGGTCTGCACGAGCAGCCGGGGCGGGTCGACCTCGAGGTTCTCGCCCTCCGAGATCGCAAACCCGGACGCGTGCTGCGCCTCGTAGCGCGACCCGGGCGTCCAATCCGACTCGACCCCGGTCCCGAACGAGTACTTCGCCCGCAGGCCCGGATCCGTGATCGCTTCCCAGAGCTTCTCCGGGGTGGTCTTGATGTAGACCTCGAACACCTTCTCGTCGGCGGCCGCCGTCCACGGTCGCTTCCCTGTGCCTTCCGTCACTGTTCCTCCAGTTCTCGCTTGAGCCCGCTGAGCGCGGCGGCCCAGGGCTCGGCGTATTTGCTCACCCACCGGTCGTGGACGAGCCTGATCGGGACGGGGTTGAGGAAGTGGAGCTTCTCGCGGCCACGTCGTTTCGTGGTCACCAGATTCGCCTCCTCGAGCACCCGCAGGTGCTTCATCACCCCGAAGCGGGTCATCGGCAGCCGCTGCTCCAGCGCGCTCAGCGACTGCCCGTCGCGCTCATAGAGCGCGTCGAGCAGGCTGCGTCGCGTCGCGTCGGCGAGTGCCTTGAAGACCGCGTCCATGGCCCGGATAATAGGTGACTAATTAGTCACATGTCAAGTTCGAATAGCGAATCACGCGCCGGTCACACAACGAGCGGGAGCGGCTCGTTACCCTCGGCGGCCGTGAGAGCTCTCGCCTCCTTCGTCAGCGGCCGCCGGACCAAGTGGGTCGTCCTCGGGATCTGGATCGTCGTGTTCGCGGCACTGATGCCGCTCGGCGCCAAGCTGGCCGACGAGACCGAGGACGACACCACCTCGTTCCTGCCCGCGAGCGCCGAGTCGACGGAGGTCGTCAAGACCCTCGACGAGGACTTCTCCAGCGGCGAGACGACCCAGGGGCTGATCGTCTACCAGCGCGACGGCGGGCTGATCGAGGCCGACAAGGAGAAGATCGCCGCCGACGCGGAGGCGCTCGACGAGCTTTCCGAGTCCGAGCTGCCGCTGACCCGCCCGCCGCTGGTCCCGTTCGCGCCGGGCTCGCCTCCCGACCTTGCCGCCCCCGACGAGGACCTCGCCTACACCGTGCTCACCGTGCCGACGGACTTCGAGCAGCAGGCCGACTGGGGCGAGAACGTTCGCGACGTGGTTGGGAACGAGGCCGACGGGATGGGGATCTACGTCACCGGTGACCTCGGCTTCTCCGCCGACTCCGAGGAGGTCTTCGCGGATTTCGACATCAAGCTGCTGTTGGCGACGACCCTCCTGGTGCTCTTCCTGCTCGGCGCGATCTACCGCGCCGTTCTGGTCGCGCTGACCCCGTTGATCGTCGTCTTCTTCGCCTACACGGTGGCGACCGCGTTCGTCTACCTGGCGGCGAAGTCGGGGGCGACGGTCTCCTCGAACGGGACCTCGATCCTGATCGTGCTGATGTTCGGGGTGGGGACCGACTACTGCCTGTTGTTGGTCTCGCGATACCGCGAGGAGCTCAGGCGAATCCAGGACAAGCACGACGCGATGGCGCGGGCCGTGCGGCGGACCGGGCCGACGATCCTCGCCAGCGGGCTCACCGTCTCGCTGGCGATGCTGACCCTCACCCTCGCCGACGCGAAGCTGACCTCGACCCTCGGGCCGGTCGCTGCGATCGGCGTCGCCTCCGGCATGGTCGCCGGACTGACGCTGCTGCCGGCGCTGCTGACGATCTTCGGCCGCCGCGGCTTCTGGCCTCGTCGCGGCGTCGTCGAGTACGACCCCGAGCACGCCGAAGAGGCCGAGCGGGCCGGCGCCTGGAGGCGGTTCGGCGACAAGGTCCTGAAGCACCCGGGCCCGGCGCTGGCGGTGACGATGATCGCGTTCATCGCAGGCGCCCTCGGCCTGCTGGCCTACAAGGTCGACTACTCGACCACGACCTTCTTCAAGAAGTCCGTTGAGTCGGTTGAGGGGTTCAAGCTGCTCGAGCAGGAGCTCCCGGCCGGCGTGCTGTTCCCGACCACGATCATCGTCGAACGCGAGGACGGGCAGATCAACGCGCTCGAGGTGAACGCCGTCGCGCGCCAGGCCGCTTCGGTGGACGGGGTCGCATCGGCGACTCCGACCCCGGCGTCCGACCCGTCCGCCGGCTCGGAGCTTGAGGTCTCCGAGAACGGCACGATGGCGACGATCACGGTCATTCTCGAGGGCGACCCGTTCACGAAGTCTGCATTCAGCGTCGTGCCCGAGATTCGCGAAGCCGTAGGTGACCTCGGTCCTGGGCTGAGCGCACTGGTCGGCGGCGGCTCGGCGACCCAGTACGACTTCGACCAGGCGATCGAAAGCGACCTGAAGCTGATCGCCCCGATCGCTCTGCTCGTGATCGCGCTGATCCTGGCGATCCTGCTGCGCGCGATCGTCGCCCCGCTGGTGCTGATCGCCAGCGTCATCCTTTCGTTCCTCTGCACGCTCGGGCTCTCGATCCTGTTCATCCGATTCGTGGTCGGCGACGAGGGCTTCGACGCCTCGATCCCGACCTTCGCCTTCATCTTCCTGGTCGCGCTCGGGATCGACTACACGATCTTCCTGATGGCGCGCGTGCGCGAGGAGGCGCGCACGCACGGCACCCGCGAGGGCATGCTGCGGGCGATCGCGGCCACCGGACCGGTGATCACCAGCGCCGGCGTGATCCTCGCCGGGACCTTCTCGGTGCTGATGACCCTGCCGGTCACCTACACGTTCGATCTCGGATTCATGGTCGCGCTCGGAATCCTCCTCGACACCTTCATCGTCCGGACGATCATGGTCCCGGCCGCCGTCGAGCTGCTCGGCGACAAGATCTGGTGGCCGTCGACGGCCCAGGGCGCCGGGATCCTGCACGAGGAGACCGAGGTCGCCGAGCCGAAGTAGGGTTCCCCGGCGGTGGACGAGTCGGGGGCGATCGCCGGGCTGGAGCGCACCGAGGAACGGCTGCGCAGCTACGCGACCGAGCGCGGGCTTACGGTCCGCCCGGAGCTGATCTGGCCGGGCATGCCGCTGCCCTCCGAGCAGCGCGGGCCGATCCGTCACGCCTGCTGGTCGGTCTCAGGGAAGCTGCCGGGCGGTGTCGCCGGGCGCCTTCGCCACCAGGCTGTGTACGGCAAGACGTTCGGAATGAACGTGGCGATGCAGCACACGATCATGGTCTGCCGGATCCCGGAGTCGGTCGGCTACCTGCCGATGCTGTCGGTCCGCGCCGAGGGTCTGGAGCCGTCGCTCTTCTATTGGGCCGGCGACAAGCGCCCGCGCGAGGACGTCGGCGGCTTCGAGTCCGTCGAGCTCGACCGCCGCTACATCGTCGAGGTCGCCAAGGGCCAGGATCACGCCTGGCTGCGTCAGCTGTTCCCGCCCAGCTTCATCGACTGGCTCGCCTCGAACACGCCGGTCGACTTCGGCTTTCGCCTCGACGGCGGGGTCTTCACCTGCGAGTGCCCGCAGTACCGCGGCCAGCACCGCGCCGACGGCGAGGTCGACTCAGAGCACCTCGACCTGCTCGGCGGCGCCGGCGGGCGGGCCGCGAGCAGGATCCGCGACGAGGTGCTGGAGGAGGCCGATGTCTCGTGGGGCGGGACCGCGCCCGACAGCGCCGCGGCCCACGCGGCGCGGGCCGGCGGCCGAAAGCACGGCAGGCTCATGGGGCTGGTGATGAAGCTCGCCGGAGACGGAACGGACGACAGCGTCACGGAGTTCGGCGACCGCCACGGGATGGAGGTCAAGGACGCGGCCGAGTTTCACGCCAACCACATCCGGCTGCCGCTGCCCGGGACCGCCAGCGACGTGCTCACCGGGAGCCTGCCGGGAACGGGTACGCCCGGCGACCTCGCGTGGCTGGAGTTCTCCAGCGCGGTCGACCTGCAGCGCAACTACAGCGCCGTCGTGATCGAGACCGACCGCGAGCTGCCGAGCCTCTGGGTCGACGCGGACGACGTCACGATCCCTGGCTTCGGCGACGAGCTCGCGCCGGCGGCGCTGGAGGCCGTGCGCGCTCCGGGCTACGGGATCTCGACCGCCGGGCGCAAGGCGTGCGTCTACCTGGGGTCGCCGCCGGGCTCGTCGAGCTGGCCGAAGGGCGTGCGCATCGAGGAGCTGTGCGGCCGGGCGGCGGAGATCGTGGCCGCAATCTGAGCGTCGCGCGGGCCCGATATCCGGCCAACGCGGTTTTCGCTACTCCAACCCGGGTAGGCGAGGGGGCATGGAACTATCACTACTACTGATCGTGATCGGGATCGTGCTCGCGGTCCTCGTGCATTACGCACTGGGAATCGCCTGCATCCTGATCGGACTCGTGTTGCTGCTCTGGCCGCGAATCAGCGGCCGCACCAGCGAAACCCGGGTCTGACCGGCAACTAGTTCACAGCGCTTGGAGGCGTCGCCGGGCCGCCCGCACGGGCGGCCCGCTTCGCCGCCTCGAGCGCCTCGGGGTCGCGCAGGTGGCATTCGACCTCGACCCCGTCGGCGACCAGCCGACGAGGCTCGGCGCCGTGGTTGAACTCGACCTCGACCCCGTCGGCGACGACCTCGGTCGCCGCGACGCCCTTCCAGAACGGGTCGTCGGGGGCGCCGGAGCGCATCGCCTCGAGGACCGCGGCGGCATCCTCGCCATCGTGGCCGTCGCCGGCAGGTAACACCGCCTCGAAGCTCGGCTGGTCCATCGCGTCGAGGTCGCCGACCATCTCGCGCTCGCGCTCGTAGTCCTCCTCGGGGAGCTGGGTCCAGCGCTGCTCGAGGAGCCAGCGCAGGTCGCGGCTCTCCCAGCCGCAGACCTCGAACGCCTGCGGGCAGCGGGGATGGAACCGACAGCCGAGCGGCGGCGAGACTGCGTCCGGGATCTCGCCCCGCGGCAGGTCGCGCGGGACGCTGCGCCGCGGGTCGGGTTGCGGGATCGCCTTCAGCAGAGACTGGGTGTAGGGGTGCTTGGGGTCGGCATAGATCTTCTCGGCCGGCCCCATCTCGACGATCCGGCCCAGGTACATGATCGCGATCCGGTCGCAGAAGAACTTCGCGGTTGCGAGGTCGTGGGTGATGTAGATGTAGGTCAGATCCAGCTCAGACTTGAGCTTGATCATCAGCTCGAGGATCTTCGCCCGCACGCTCATGTCGAGCATCGAGACCGGCTCGTCCGCGACCAGCACCTCGGGCTCGAGGATCAGCGCCCGGGCGAGCACGGCCCGCTGCTTCTGGCCGCCGGAGAGATCGGTCGGGTACTTGTCGGCGAACTGCGCGGCGGGAGCGAGTCCGACCCGCTCGAGTGCCTCGGCGACCAGTCGCTCGCGCTCGGCGCGGTTCTCGGCGAGGCCGTGGAAGCGCAGCGGGTCGCCGACGGAGGTGCCGATCGTCATCGCCGGGTTCAGCGACGCGTGCGGGTCCTGGAAGACGATCTGCAGGCGGCGGCGCAGGTCGCGCATCTCAATCTCGTCGAGTCCGGTGATCTCATCGCCGTCGAGCTTGACGCTGCCGCTCGTCGCCGCCACCAGCCCGAGCAGCGTCCGGCCGAGTGTCGTCTTGCCGGACCCGGACTCGCCGACCAAGCCGAGCACCTCGCCCTTGTGGAGGTCGAAGGTGACCCCGTCGACCGCCGCGACCGAGCCCGACTCGCGGCCGCGCAGGCGGTCCACGAACGAGCCGCGAACCGAGTAGTGGGTATGGAGGTCGCGGACTTGGATCAGGGCGTCGTCAGCCATCACGCCTCCTCGGCGATCGCGATTTCTTCGCGCTCGAGCGGCTCCGTGCCGCCCTCGGGAATCTCATCGGCCGGGCCATGCAGCCAGCACGCGACCCGCTGGCCGGCCGGCGCCTTCATCTCGGGCGGGTGGCGGGTCGGGCAGACCTCCATCGCGTTCGGACAGCGGGGATGGAAGCGGCAGCCGGGCGGCGGGTCGATCAGGTCCGGCGGTGCGCCCGGGATGTAGTTGAGCCCGGTGGTCTCGAGCGAGATCGTCGAGCGCAGCAGTTCGCGCGTGTACGGATGCGCCGGCTCGGCGAACACCTCGCGGGCGTCGCCCTCCTCGGCGATCCGCCCCGCGTACATGACCGCGACCCGGTCGCAGGCCTCGGCGATGATCCCGAGGTTGTGGGTGATCAGCAGCAGGCCGGTGTCGAAGTTGCGGCGCAGGTCGGCGAGGATCTGGAGGATCTGCGCTTCGACGATCACGTCGAGCGCCGTGGTCGGCTCGTCGGCGATCAGCAGGCTCGGCTCCAGCACCAGCGCCAGCGCGATCATGATCCGCTGGCGCATCCCGCCCGAGAACTCGTGCGGATACTGCTTGAACCGGGTCGGCGGGATCCCCATCCGCGCCAGGGTCTCGAGTGCCCGCTTGCGCATCTCGTCCTTGCCCAGCTCCCTGCGATGGGTATTGAGCGTCTCCAGGAAGTGGCTCTCGATCGTGTGCAGGGGGTCGAGCCGGGTCATCGGCTCCTGGAAGATCAGCCCGATCTCGGGCCCCCGCAGGTCGCGCAGCCCGTCGTCGTCCAGCCCGACCGTGTTGTGGCCCTGATAGAGGACCTCGCCCGCCCGGGTGGCGTTCGGGGGCAGCAGGCCGAGGATCCCGCGGCCCAGGGTCGACTTGCCGCAGCCCGACTCGCCGACCAGGCCGAGCGTCTCCCCGCGGCCGATCGCGAACGAGACCCCGTCGACGGCGCGCACGGGGTCGCCGCCGGTCCCGTACCAGACGCGGAGGTTGCGGACGTCGAGGACCGGCCCATGATCACTCACGGTCCACCTCCGTCATCGCCGTTGCGCCGCCTGTCCGGGGCTCGATCGGGCCGGCGGGCGGCAGCTCCGCCTCGGCCTCGACGGGGATCTCGGGCGGGTCGATCGGCCGCTCCCGGATCAGCGGGTTGAGGGTGTCGTTGATCCCTTCGCCGACCAGCGTGAACCCGGTGATCAGGAGCACGATCGCCAGCCCGGGGAACAGACCCGTCCACCAGATCCCGGCCCCGGCGTCGTCGATCGCCCGCTGCAGGTCGTAGCCCCACTCGGCCGCCTCGTTCGGCTGGATCCCGTAGCCGAGGAAGCCGAGCGCCGCCAGGGTGGCGATCGCGTCGGCGGCGTTCAGGGTCGCGATCGCGGGAACGTTCTGGATCACGTTGTTGAACACGTAGCGGGTGATGATCGTTCGTCGCGGGGCGCCGAGCGCCCGAGCCGCCTCGACGTAGTTCTCCTCGCGGACGCTGATCACGTGGTTGCGCACGACCCGGAAGTACTGCGGGATGTAGACGACGGTGATCGCGATCGCCGCCGAGAAGACCCCCTGCCCGATCGAGTTGGAGAGCAGGAAGGCGATCACGATCGCGAGCAGGATGTACGGGAAGGCGAACAGCGCGTCCATGATCAGGACCAGGACGCGATCGAGCCGCCCGCCGACGTAGCCGGAGATCAGCCCCAGCGGTACCCCGACCAGCAGCGAGACCACGACCGCGAAGACGACCACCTCGATCGCCGTCCGGGAGCCCCAGACGATCCGCGAGAGCACGTCGGTCGACTGCACCGTGGTTCCGAACAGGTGCATCGAGTCCGGGCGTGCCTGCTTCGCAAAGCGCTCCCCGTCGGAGCTGAACTGGTCGAAGCCGTAGGGCGCGATCAGCGGCGCGAAGATCGCCAGGATCAGGAAGAAGGCGACGATGATGATCCCGGCGATCAGGATCCACTTCGACAGCCCGCGGGCCTCGGTTGCCGGTTTGAGCGCGCGCGGCACCCGCATCGCCTAGTACCTCACCCTCGGGTCGACCATCGCCGCGACCATGTCGATCAGCACGGAGATCACGACCACCGCGAGCGCGAATACGGTGATGATCCCCTGGACGGCGATGTAATCGCGCTCGTCGAGGTAGCGGATCAGCTCGGCGCCGAGCCCCGGCCAGTTGAAGGTCTGCTCCGTGACCACGGCGCCGCCGAGCAGAATCGCGAACTGCAGGCCGGCGATCGTGATCACCGGGACCATCGCGTTGCGGAACGCGTGGTGGAGGACGACCCGGCGCTCGGAGACGCCGCGGGCGCGCGCCGCCTCGACGTAGTCCCCCTTCATCGTCTGCATCAGGTTGACGCGGACGAGGCGGATCATCACCCCGCTCACCACCAGCCCGAGGGTGACGGCGGGCAGGATCAGGTGCTTGACGACGTCCCAGAACGCGTCCCAGTTGCCGTCCAGCAGTGAGTCGATCAAATAGAAGTGGGTGACCTTGTTGAGCTCGAAGTCGACGATCGGGCTCACCCGGCCCGACGTCGGTAACCCGAGCGCCGGCGCGATCCAGATCTGGGCCAGGAAGCCGAGGAAGAAGACCGGGGTTGCGTAGATGATGATCCCGAACATCCGCCCGCTGAAGTCGATCGGCCCGTCGCGGTAACGCCCGGCCAGCAGGCCGACCGGGATCCCGACCGCGATCGTGATCATGAACGCCCAGAAGGTGAGCTCGACCGTGGCGCTGCCGTTGTCGACCAGGATCGAGGTGACGGTGCGGTTGTCGGTCAGCGTCGTCCCGAGGTCGAGCGTGACGACGTCGCCGAGGTACTCGACGTACTGCTCGAGGATCGGCTTGTCGAACCCGGCCGCGTGGCGGCGCTCGTCGAGCTCCTCCTGCGAGAGCCGGCCGCCGAGCGCCGACTGGATCGGGTCCCCGGGGGCCACCCGCATCAGCAGGAAGACCATCGTCAGCAGGATGAAGACGGTCGGGATCGCCAGCAACAGGCGCGTCAGCGCGTAGCGCCGCAGCGACGTCCCGTGCGCCATCAGGCGCCCCTATCCGCTTGCCGGATCAGCTCTTGGTGATCAGCCACCAGCGGAAGATGAACGCCGGGTCGAAGGTGTCCTCGACGCCCTCGACGCCATCGCGCACAGCGCCCACCTGGTCGCCCTGCCAGATCGGGATGTTCGGCGCCTCTTCGGCCGAGATCTCCTGAATCCGCTCGAACGCCGCCTGGCGCACGGCGTCGTCGGTCGACGCCTTCTCCTCGGCCAGCAGCTTGTTGACCTCGGGGTTGTCGTAGTGGATGTTCAGGAAGCTGGTCTTCGACAGGAAGTTGCCGACGTAGTCGTCGGGATCCGGGTAGTCCGGGAACCAGCCGAGCTGGTAGGTCGGGTACTTGTCGGTGAACGCCGCCTCCGAGAACTGATTCCACTCGGTCGACTCCAGCGTCACCTCGAACAGGCCCGACTCGTCGAGCTGGCGCTTGATCTCGGCGTACTCGTCGCCGGACGCGGGCCCGTAGTGCGACGGCGTCCACCAGACCTCGAGCGGGACCGGGGTGTCGACCCCGGCGTCGTCGAGGATCTGCTGTGCAGTGTCGACGTCCGGCCCCTCGCCGTACTTGTCCTTGAACGCCTCGGTGGCGAAGGGCAGGCTCGACGGGATCATCGAGTACAGCGGCTTGACGGTGCCGTTGTAGACGTTGTCGACGATCGACTGGCGGTCGATGGTCTGCGCTACGGCCTGGCGGATCGCCAGCTTCTCCTCGTCGGTGTCACCCGGCTGGAGGTCGAGGTTGAAGTTGAGGTAGCGGATCTCCGCGCCCTCGCCCTGGACGACGTTGACGCCCTCGGCGCTGCGAAGGTCCTCGAGGTCGGTCGGCGAGAGGCTGCGGTAGGCGATGTCGACGTCGCCTCCTTCGACCGCGAGCTTCAGCGCCGATGCCTTGTCGAAGTACTGGGTGATCGCGGTGTTGGTCTGCGCCGGATCCTCCCCGTTGTACTCGGGGTTGGCCTGCAGGACGGTCTGCTGGCCGGGCTCGTACTGCTCGACCGTGTAGCGGCCGGAGCCGATCACGCTCGCGTCGTCCTGCAGCTTGTCGGCGGGGAAGACGTCCGACGGGACGATCGCGAACGAGGCGGTGGCCAGCACCGAGGGCCAGGTCGCGTCGGGCTCGGCCAGGTTGAAGACCACCGTGTTCTTGTCCGGGGCCTCGACGCTCTTCATGTTCGCGAGCAGCGAGGAGGCGCCGTTCGGGTCGGCGATCTCGACGTTGCGCTCGAACGAGAAGACCACGTCCTCGGCGTCGAGAGTGGAGCCGTCGGAGAAGACGCCGTCGTCGGGCAGCGTGCACTCGAAGGTGACCTCATCCTTGAAATCGCAGGACTCGGCGGCCTCCGGCACCGGCTTCGTTTCGCCGGGTGGGAACTGCACGAGGTTCTGGTAGACGTTGTAGATGATGTCGTAGGAGGGGAGGTCGTAGGTCCCGGCCGGGTCGAAGCTGACCGGCTGGTCGGTCGTACCGCGGATCACCGTGTCGGAACTGCCCCCGCTGTCGCCAGATTCGTCGTCACCACACGCGGCGATCCCGAGTCCCAGCGCGGCGCTTGCAAGGACGACTGCCGACAGACGGCTGATGCGCATATCCACTCCCTATCTCGTGCCGCGTCCGGCGGCGGATACCTCTCTCGCGGTCAGCCTAACCCAACCGTCTCAAGGGCGGCCTTGCGGAGGTAAGAATTCGGTCAGTGCGCGGCGACCCGGCGGCGGCGACCCGGGCGGCCGTTGATTGCGGGTGGACGACGGCCTGATTCCAGGTGACGCGTACGACGCGTTCGCCGTGGGCCTCCAGCAGGGCCTGGCGTTCGGCGTCGAGGGTCGGCTCGTGCCAGGCAGCGCCGTCCGCCTCGACGATCAGGCGCTGCTTCGGCCAGCGGAAGTCCGGGACGACGCGGCGGCCGGACAGGATCAGCGGCTTGTTGACGTCCGGGTGCTCGAAGCCGGCGGCGAGGAGGAGGTCCATGGTTCGGATCAGTAACGGGAGGCTGACCCGGCGTAGGCCCTGGGCTCGGCGGACGGCGTGGCGGAGGGATTTCTCGTCGAGGAGGGCAGCGAGGTCGATGATGGTGCGGGCCGCGGTGGTGATCGGCACGCCGCGGTGGCGCGTTCGGTCGCGAGGATCGAGAATCAGTGAGCGGTGGACGGTCACGCCGGGGATTGCGCGCTTGCCCTGGCCGTTTACCGTGACTTCTGGCCTGGGCTCGTCGCCTTCGAGGAAACCCCACAGCCAGCCGCCCGCGCGGTGGCTGAGCACCGCGTCTCCCGCGGCCTTCACCGCGGCGAGGTAGCGGGCCTCGGGCGCGTCGAGCTCGAAACCGAGGGCGTACACGCCTCGGTAAAGGCGGTGAAGGTGACCGGCGCGCTCGCGTCGCACTACGCCTTGTTTGGAGAGCCCGAACCGTCGAAGCTCAGCGACGGAGAACACACCCCAACAGTCCTCGGCAGCCCGCGCGATCCGCGCATCCGGCCGAGTGTCGGCTGAGTACCGGAATCCGGAACCAGGACGACGTTCGACCACGGTGCCGTCGACCGTTACTGATCAATGCGCCCCCGGAGCGCGCTCAGGGTGCCGAAAGCGCTACGCCGTCGGCGCGGCTTTTGCGCGGGCTTCGCGGCCGACGGGGTGGTGGCAGGCGGCCCAGTGGTCGTTGCCGTAGTTGACCAGCGGCGGCTCGACCTCGGAGCAGATCTCGGTTGCCCTGGGGCAGCGGGTGTGGAAGCGGCAGGCCGCGGGGGGGTTCGCGGGGCTGGGGACGTCGCCCTCGAGGACGATCTGCTCGCGGGCCGCGTTGGCGCGTGGGTCGGGGATCGGCACCGCCGACAGCAGCGACAGCGTGTAGGGGTGGATCGGCTTCTCGTAGACGTCGTCGGCGGGGCCGATCTCGACGATCTTGCCCAGGTACATGACGGCGATCCGGTCGGCGACGTGGCGGACGACGCTGAGGTCGTGGGCGACGAACAGGTAGGTGAGGTCGAACTCCTCCTGGAGGTCCTCCAGCAGGTTGATGATCTGCGCCTGGATCGAGACGTCGAGGGCGGAGACCGGCTCGTCGGCGACGATCAGCTTCGGCTTCAGCGCCAGCGCGCGCGCGATCCCGATCCGCTGGCGCTGGCCGCCGGAGAACTCATGCGGGAAGCGGTTGAAGTGCTCTGGGTTGAGGCCGACGATCTCGAGCAGCCGGCGGACCTCGTCGCGGACCCCGGAGCGGGGGACGATCCCGTGCAGGCGCATCGGGTCGCCGACGATCTGGGCGATCCGCTTGCGCGGGTTCAGCGACGCGTAGGGATCCTGGAACACGATCTGCATCTGCGGCCGCAGGGCTCGCGACTCGCGGTGCGAGAGCCCGGTGATCTCGCGCCCCTCGAAGCGCACCGACCCCGAGGTCGGCTCGATCAGCTGCAGGATGGTGCGCGCCAGGGTCGACTTGCCGCAACCCGACTCGCCGACCAGACCGAGCGTCTCACCCCGGTTGATGGCGAACGAGACGTCGTCGACCGCCTGCACCGCGCCGATCTGCTTGTCGAAGAGGATCCCGCGCTTGATCGGGAAGTGTTTGACGAGGTGCTCGACCTCCAGGATCGGGCCGCCGTTCGTGGACGCAGCCTCGCTCACGCTGCCGGCTCCTCGAGCCCGATCTCACCCGAGCTGACCACGCGCAGGGTCTTCTTCTGCTCCGGCGTCAGCCAGCAGCGGTCCGCGTGTCCGCGCTCGGGGATCCGCTCCTCGAGCGGCGGTAGTTGCGTGCATTTCGCGAAGGCATGCGGGCAGCGGGAACGGAAAGCGCAGCCGTCAGGGAGCGCGATCAGCGACGGAGGTTGGCCGGGGATCTGCGCGAGACGGGCGGTTCGCGGCTTGTCGATCCGGGTCAGCGAGCCGAGCAGGCCCCAGGTGTAGGGGTGCTGCGGGTCGTAGAAGATCTGGTCGAGCGTCCCCGCCTCGACCACCCGGCCCGCGTACATGACCATCACGCGGTCGGCAACCTCGGCGACGACGCCGAGGTCGTGGGTGATCATGATCACCGCCATCCCGAACTCCTGGCGCAGGCGCTCGATCAGCCGCAGGATCTGCGCCTGGGTGGTGACATCGAGGGCCGTGGTCGGCTCGTCGGCGATCAGCAGCTTCGGCTCGTTGGTGAGCGCCATCGCGATCATCGCCCGCTGGCGCATCCCGCCCGAGAACTCGTGCGGGTACTCGCCGACCCGCCGTGCGGGGTCGGGGATCCCGACGAGGCCGAGCAGCTCGATCGCACGAGCCATCGCGGCCTTGTCGTCGACCTCCTGGTGGACCTGGATCGCCTCGACGAGCTGCTTGCCGACCTTGTAGAAGGGGTGCAGCGAGGAAAGGGGGTCCTGGAAGATCATCGAGATCTGCGCACCTCGGACCGCGCGCAGATCCTCGTCCGGGAGCGTCACCAGGTCGCGGCCCTCGAACATTGCCCGGCCGGTGATCGCCGCGTTGCTCGCCCGGGTGAGGCCGAGGATGGTCATGTTGGCGACGCTCTTGCCCGATCCAGACTCGCCGACGATCCCGAGCATCTCGCCGCGCTTGACGTCGAACGAAACCCCGTCGACGGCCTTGACGACCCCCTCGTCGGTATCGAAGTGGACCTTCAGGTCCTCGACGCGCAATAGCGGCTCGGTGGCACTCATTCGTATCGGACCCTTGGATCGAGATAGGCGTAGAGGATGTCTACGACCAGGTTCAGCGTGACGATGAAGAAGGCCCCGAACAGCGTGATTCCCTGGATCAACGGCAGGTCGGAGCGCTTGATCGCGTTATAGGTCTCAGCCCCGACGCCCGGGATGTTGAAGACGGTCTCGGTGAGGATCGCATTTCCGGCCAAGAGGACCGCGACGTCGAGCCCGAGCAGAGTGATGATCGGCGTGATCGCCGAGCGCAGGGCGTGCTTCATGATCACGGTCCGCTCCGGGAGACCCTTGGCACGCGCGGTGCGGATGTAGTCCTCGCCCATGACGTCGATCATCTGCGCCCGCAGGTAACGGGCGTAGATCGCCGCGGTGGCGGCGGCTAACACGGCCCACGGCAGCAGCATCGAGCCGATCTTGCCGATGAAGTCGTCCGCCTGCGCGTAGCTGCCGATCCCGGGGAAGATGGGGAAGACGCCGACGTCCTTGGCGAACAGGTAGAGGGCGACGAGGCCGAGCCAGAACACCGGCGCCGAGATGAACGCGAGCGTGGTGATCATGGTCGTGCGATCGAGCAGCGAGCGGCTCTTGACCGCGGAGATGATCCCGACCGGGATCGCGACCGCCAGCCAGACGATCACCGCACCGGTGACGAGCATCACGGTCGCCGGCAGGTCGGACTTGATGATGTCGAAAACGTCGGCGTTGGACTGATAGCTGCGCCCGAAGTACAGAGGTCCGTGCGCATCGGTGCCCGGCAGGTCGAGGGGCGTGAACACGCCCTTGATGTAGATCCAGAACTGCTGGATCACGGACTTGTCGAGCCCGAGCGACTCGCGGATCGCATTGATCTGGTCCTCGTTCGCTTGGCGGCCGGCGCGCAGCTGGGCCGGGTCGGCCGACGGGAAGACGTAAAAGAGGATGAAGACGACTGCGCTGACGAGGATCAGCAGCAGGAACGACCAGAGAACTCTGCGGACGATGTAGCGGGCCATCTTCGGTCAGGAGACGAGAGGGACCCGCCGCGCGAGGCGGCGGGTCCCATCCCGAACTACTTCAGTGACGTGAACGTGAGATCCCAGTTCGCGTTGAACTTGTTGATCACTCCCGCCACGTCGGCCGAGGCGACGTTCGCCTGGTTCTCCCAGACCCACGGCACCGCCGGGGCCTGCTCGCTGACCAACGTGTCGACGTCGCCCCATGCCTGGTTGCGCTCGTCGAGGTCGTCGATCAACACGGCGGAATCAATCGCCTCGTTGACCTCCGGCACGTCGAGCTGCGGCCAGTTCGAGTTGTTCTCCGGGACCACGTTGCCACCGTTGAACGTCGGGTCGAGCATCGACTGTCCGTCGTTGAAGTCCTTCAGCCAGCCCACGTTCGGGCAGACATCCGGGGCGTTCGCCGGAACGCTGCAGAACTTCGTGTACATGATGTCGTGAGTCACCTTCTGGAAATTGACCGTGAAGCCCATCTCCTCGAGCTGATTCTTGAACACCTCTGCGGTATCCGACCCTGGGGGCGAGTCGTCGCCGACCATGGTGATCTCGCAGTCGCCCTCGCATTTCCCACTCGACATCCCGGCTGCCTCGAAGTACTTGGCCGAGACCTCGGGATCGCCCTCGGGGTTCGCCAGGTAGTCCAGATCCGGGCCCTCGAGTCCGCCGGCCTCCTCGAAGCCGGGGAAGTCGGGCGGCAGGTAGTGCGAAGCCACCGGGCCGACGAGCTCGCCGCCGCGCGTGTTGCGCAGGTCCACGCGATTGGACCCAGCGATCACCGCCTTGCGGAGGTTGATGTCGTCGAACGGGGGCTGTTGCGTATTGAGGGCGATATAGCGGTTACCACCGCCCGGGGTCAGCGTCAGCTGGCCCTCCTCGCCGGACGTCGCCGCCTGCTTGACGACGCTTGGCGGAGCGCCGAAATCGCCGTTGACCTGGGCGCTTCCGGTGAGGATCTTCTTGCCGGCTGAAACCGTGTCGGCGAAGCCCTCCTGGATCGTGATCTCGTCCAGATACGCCGGACGGTAATCAGCTTCGGAAGGCTCCCAGTTCGGGTTGCGAACCAGGTGGATCTCCTTGTTGGGGGTGTAGTTCTCGATCATGTACGGGCCGGTCGCGACCTGGTTCTCACCGTAGGTCGACGGGTTCTCGGCGTCGAACTCCTTCGCGTACTCCTCCGGAACCGGAGCCGAGACCGGGAGCGTCAGCGCTCCGATCACGCCGAGCGCGCTCGTGTTGGTGAGCTTGATCTCGAGCGTCGTGTCGTCGGGTGCGGTGATCCCGCTGATGTCGGGAGCGCCGCCCGTCGGGTCGTCCTGCGCCGCCTTGATCGCCTCGTCGATGCCCTCGACGCCGGCGAGGTACGTCTGCACGTAGCCGTTCGGCACGCCGGGGAGCAGCGAGCGCTCGATCGCGTACTTGACGTCGGCCGCGGTCGCCACCCGATCCACCGGCGGCGAGAACTTGACGTCGTCGCGGATCGTGTAGGTGATCGTCTTGCCGTCGTCGCTGACCGTCGGCTCCTCGGTGGCGAGCAGCGGCGTCGCCTTCTCGACGTCGTCCGGTGCGTAGCTCTCGAGGTTGGTCTGCGTCGACGAGGTGACCATGTAACTGAACTGGTAATACGAGGCGCCCGGGTCGATGTAATCGACGTCGGAGGCCGCGATCACGGTCAGCTCGCCGCCCTGCTGGGCGTCGGCCGGAGCCTCGGTCGGCGGCGGGAACTGGCTCTCGCCGGACTCGGTTGAACTGGCGGTCGTGCTGGAGTCATCGTCGTCGCCGCACGCCGACACAGTCAGCGCCAAAGCGACGATGGCGCCCAGCGCAAACAGCCATCGCAGCTTGGTTGGCATCGTCTGTCCTTTCTGTTGGGGATGGGTTACGAAAGTTCGGTTCATCGGTTCCTCTTCGCGCGCGGGTTGAGGGCGTCCTGCAAGGCGTCGCCGACGAAGTTGAAGGCAAGCACGGTGAAAAGGAGGGCGAGACCGGGGAAGAGCATGTACCACCAAGCGTCGGAGAAGATCGTCGTGGCGCTCGCGATCATCTGTCCCCAGCTCGGTTGATCGGTGACGCCGACGCCCAGGAACGAGAGCGCGGCCTCATAGAGGATCACCTGCGGGATCAGGATCGAGGCGTAGACGACGATCGGAGCGGTCAGGTTCGGAAGCAGCTCGCGGAAGATGATCCGCGAGTTCGACGCGCCCATCGCCCGCGACGCCTCGATGAACTCCTTCTCGCGCAGCGAGAGCACCTGGCCGCGGATGATCCTCGCCATGTAGGTCCAGCTGGTGATCGTGATCACGAAGATCACCACCCCGAGCCCGGGTTTGATCAGTCCGCCGAGGCAACCCGACCCGCCGCCGCCCTTCGTCTGGCTGAGGGTGCACGCCGCCGCGATTCCGGTCGCCAGCAGCAGGTAGGGGATCGCCAGCAGCACGTCAACGCCGCGGGAGATGAAGGTGTCGGTCCAGCCGCGGAAGTACCCGGCGAGGAGGCCGGCGACGATGCCCATCGCGGTCGCGAAGATGGTGGCCGCAAACGCGACGACCAGGGAGACACGGGCGCCGTAGACCGTGCGCGCGAACACGTCGCGGCCGAGCTGGTCGACGCCGAACGGATGCTCGGCGCTTGGGCCGGTGGGGGTCGCGAAGAGCGGATCGAGGGCAGCGGTGTCGCGCTCGTCGGGTCCCGTGGTGCCGACGATGTCGACGACGACCGGGGCGAAGATCGCCATCAGGATCAGCAGGACGATGAAGACGAGCGCCCCGAGCGCCAGCTTGTCATCGCGAAAGCGCTTCCAGAACAGCTGCCAGGGCGTGCTCGGCAACACCGCGATCGGATCGATCTCGGTGAGCTCTGCGCCGGCGCCCACGGGCGCAGGATGATCTTCGCGAAAACCGCTGGCCTCCAAGCGGTCTTCCCCTAGCCCAGCATCTCTCTCATGCGACGAAAAACACTAGCTCAGGCAGGTAAGGGTTTGGCGAGAGCCGGGCATGCCTGCATTCAGGCACTGATTCGCGGCGCGCGCTAGGGGCCCTCCTCGAGTTGCCAGCTCGAATAATCGTGGCCGAATACCGGATGGACCACTGTGCCGCCGGGGTCCATCCGGTCGGAGAAGAAGGTCGTCACGGTCGGGTGGCCCAGCACGGCGACGTAGCTCTGCGGCGGCGAGACGACATGGCGGTCGAGCTCGCGCCAGTCCTCGGACTGCGGCTCGACCTCCGAGAAGCGGCCGAGAAACTCCTCCGGGCGCGGGAACTCCGGGTCCGCGACCACCAGCGCGGTCTGCGCGCACGACGCACACTGCTCGATTCGCGCCCGCAGCCCGATCGCCTCCAGGTCGGAGGCGTAGTCCGCAACCGCCGCCCGCTCGGCGGCGTCGTCGCCGGCGCTGACGACCGCAAGCTCACCGTGCGCGCCGGCTTCGACGATCAGCGCCCGTGCGACATCCAAATCGAGCGGCTTGCTCGGATCGCCGTACGGGCACTCGGTCGTGTCGAGTTCGCGGTCGTAGCCCGGGACCCCAGGGGCGAGCAGCGCGCACCCGGGCTGCATCGAGCCAAGCCGCGAGATCGCCGCTCGCGCGATCCCCGTGTTGACGGCCTGGCGGACGAGCGGGTCGTCGAACGGGGCGAGTCGCGTGTCGAGCGTGAAGTACGCGGTGGCGGCGGCGGGTGTGAGCGTGAGGCGGTCGTCCGCCTGCGCAGCGAGGTCCGGCGGCGGCGGGTCGTGCATGTAGTCGAGCCGGCCGTCGAGGACTCCCTGCGCCTGGTGCTCGCGGCTCGGGTCGATCGTCACCTGAATCTCGGTCAGGTTGCCCGTCGGGACGTCGGGGATGTCGAGGTCAGGAAACGTCGGGTCGCGCTTCAGGACGAACCCGCCGTCGGGGTCGACCGCGGTGATCTCGTACGGGCCGACGCCGGGCGGAGGGTCGGCACTCAGGTCGCGAACCGGCGTCCCACGCGGAACGGGGGCCGCGTAGGGGAGCGCGAGCGCGTCCGCGAGCTCACGGTCGGGGGCGCTGAGCTCGATCTTGATCACGCCGCTCTCGTCGTCGGTCTCGATCCGGGCGATCCGCCCGTAGTTGCGGGCGCCGGGCGATCGGAGCTCCCGCACCCGCTCGATCGCGTGCTCGAAATCCGAGGCCCGGACCTCGGTGCCATCGGGGTAGGTGAGGTCGTCGCGCAGGTCGAACTCGTAAGTGAGCCCGTCGTCGGAGACCTCGGGGAGGTCCGAGGCGAGTCCGGGGATGACCTCCGCGCCGTTCTCCCCGTCCTCGTGGCGGTAGGTGAGCAGCGGCGTGTAGACGAGCCACAGCGACTCGCGCGCGGCCGGATCGGAAGCGAGCGCCGGGTCGAGGGAGTCGGGCGCGCGGGTCAGCGAGATCGTGACCGGGGTGTCGGGGGGCTCCTCGGTGCCGCCGCACGCGGCGAGCGCCAGCGCCGCGGCGCCGGCGAACAGCGCGGCGGCAGCCGCCCTCACTCCGGCTTCGGGCTCGGGAACTGGCTGCGCATCACCGCGTCCCACGCCTTGTCGGGGAGCAGGGCGCGCTGGCCGAGCGCGAGCCGGGCCGAGGCGGTGACCTTGTAGCGGGTCTTCGGGTTGCGGGCCGAGATCGCGCGCTCGATCGCGCGCGCAACCGTTTCCGGCCCGCCGCCGAGCCGCTTCATCGGACCCTCATAGACGCCGACCGTCGCCGCCCCGACCGCGGCATTGAAGCCGGCGTACGGATCGTCGTCGCCGTTGGCGCCCTCGGGCGCCGGGTGCTGCAGCGAGCCGGCCGCCGTCTCGCCGAAGTTGGTCGTGATCAGGCCCGGCTCGATGATCGAGACGCGGACCCCGAAGCCCTTGACCTCGAACCGCAGCGCGTCGGAGAGCGCCTCGACCGCGTACTTGCTCGCGTGGTAGGCGCCGCCCCCGGGGAAGACGAGCTTGCCGCCCATCGAGCTGACGTTGACGATCCGCCCGCGCTTGGCGGCTCGCATCGCAGGCAGGACCAGCTGGCACATTCGCACCAGCCCGAAGACGTTGGTCTCGAACTGTGCCCGCAGGCGCTCCAGCGGCAGGGTCTCCAGCGCCCCCGACTGGCTGTAGCCCGCGTTGTTGACGAGGGCGCCGACCGCCCCGTGTTCCGCTTCGACCGACTCGACGGCGGCCTTCATCGAGGCCTCGTCGGTGACGTCGAGCGCCAGCGTTGCGCACCCGGCCTCGGCCAGCTCGGCGATCGATTCCGGCCGGCGGGCCGTCGCGTAGACGGTCCAGCCCTTCGCCGCCAGGTGCCGCGCGGTCTCGTGTCCGATCCCGGACGAGCAGCCCGTGATCAGCACGGCCCCGGGGTCTTCGCTCATTTCCTCTCCTCCTCGGTGACTGATCCGAGTCTATGCTCCGCGCCGATGCGAGCGGTGACCTTCCAGGCGGCGGGCGAGGTTCGGGTCGACGAGGTCCCGGACCCCGAGCTGACCGCGCCGGACGAGGCGATCGTCCGCGTGGAAGCGAGTGGTGTGTGCGGCTCGGACCTCCACATCTACCACGGGCGGGTCGCGATCGAGGAGGGCTTCATCCTCGGCCACGAGTACGTCGGCACAGTCACCGCCGTCGGCGACGCGGTGACGAAGCTCAGCGAGGGCGACCGCGTGCTCGGTTGCTACGGCACCGCCTGCGGGGAGTGCTATTTCTGCCGCCGGACCGACTTCCACAAGTGCGACCACGGACGCGTCTTCGGCCATGGCAAGACGCTCGGCTCGCTGCAGGGCGCTCAGGCCGAGCTGCTGCTGGTTCCGAACGCCGACCTCACCCTGCGCCAGGTCCCGGACGGGATGTCCGACGACGTCGCCCTGTTCGCCGGCGATGTGATGGGCACCGGCTACCACGCGGTCGTCGAGTGCGGGGTCTCCAAGGACGACGTGGTCGCCGTGCTCGGAATGGGCCCGGTCGGCCTCTGTGCCGTGCAGGCGGCGCTCGCCGCCGGGGCGGCCGGGGTGGTCGCCGTCGACACGGTTGCCGAACGGCTCGAGCTCGCGCGGTCGCTCGGCGCCGAGCCGGTCCACCTGACCGAGGGCGACCCGCGAGCCACGGTCAAGGCGCTGACCGAGGGCCGCGGATCCGACGCGACCATCGATGCCGTCGGCCATCCCGAGGCGCTCGAGCTCGCCTGCAGGCTGACCCGCAAGGCGGGCACGGTCTCGGCGACGGGCGTCTACGCCGAGCGGATCGACGTCCACATGGGGATCGTCTGGATCAAGGCGCTGACCCTGAAGACCGGGCACGCGAACGTGATCAAGCACGTCGACCCGGTGCTGGAGAAGCTCGCCGCCGGGGAGCTCGACCCCGCGCCCCTCGTGACCCACCACATGAAGCTTGACGACGCGGCAGAGGCGTACGACGTCTACGACCGCCGCGAGGCGCTGAAGATCGTCCTCACCCCGTAGCCGTGGGCGATCTGACCTGGGAGCAGTTCGAGGCGGTCGAGATGCGGGTCGGGCGGGTGGTCGCGGTCGAGGAGTTCCCCGAGGCGCGGCAGCCGGCCTGGAAGCTGACGATCGACTTCGGCGACGAGATCGGCGTGAAGCGGTCCTCGGCTCAGATCACCAACTACGAGCGCGCGGAGCTCGAGGACACGCTCGTCGTCGCGGTCGTCAACTTCCCGCCGAAGCAGATCGGGCCGTTCATGTCCGAGTGCCTGGTGGTCGGAGCGCTCAACGACGACAACGGCGTCATCCTGCTGCGCCCCGATCCCGGCGCGGCGGTCGGCGACAGGATCGCTTAGCTTCCAACCCATGGACACCCGAGTCCAGCGGATCGTGCTCGAGACCGAGCGTCAGCGGATCGTCGGCGACCTGACGATGCCCCGTGAGGGCTATCGCAGCCGCCTCTCCGATTACCTGAACCGCGGCGACCTGACGTTCGTCCCGCTCGCCAACGCGGTGGTGACCTCGATCGATTCGCCCCAGGACCCGGTCGAGCATGCGTTCATCGCGGTCGGACGGGCCCATGTCCAACTGGCCTACGGCACCGACGGGGCGGTCCCTGAATGACCGAGGCGTTCGGCGAGGCTCAGTCGGCGTCGGCGAACGCGCGCCGCGCGTCGCCCGGGTCGGCGTAGACGCGCACCGACTTCACCTTCTTCTCGCGCAGCTCCCAGAGCCAGGCGTTCTCGGAGTCGAGGAACCCGCCCTCATGCCAGGCGCGCACGCGGCCGAAGACCAGCATCCGGGATTCCGACAGCGGCAGGAAGTGCTGGGGCTGCAGCTCGAGCCGCTTCCACTGGCCGGACAGGTCGTCGATGTACGCGGCGAGTCCCTCGTAGCCGCGGTAGGGCTCGCTGCGCCCGGCGAGCAGTCCGGTCACGGTCGAGACCTCGATCTCCTCGTCGGAGATCGCGATCATCGCCTGGAGGTCGCGCTCGGCGAAGGCCGCGTAGGCCTTGCGGATCAGGTCTTCCCCCTCGAGTGGCACCCCTCTAGATATAGCGATCCGACTCGGGAACCTTCGGGACCTCCGCCGCGATCCGCTGCATCACTCCGTAGAAGCGGTGCACCTCCGGATAGAGGATGGCCTTGCCGCTGGTGATCAGGGCCGCCGCGATCCCGCGCTCCGGATCGGCCCAGCCCATGATGTTGATCAGGCCGAGGTGGCCGAACGCGAGGTCGGTGTCTCGGCCCATCAGGCTGATCACCTTGGCGCCGAGCATCAGCCCGTAGCTGAACCTGGTCGGAAAGAGCAGCGAGAGGTCGATCTCCAGGCGCGACTGCTCCTCGAGCGCCGTGTGCAGGGTCTCGGTCTCCATCACACGCACCCCGTCGAGCTCGCCGCCGCGGCGGAAGATCTCGAAGAAGCGCGAGAGCTCGTTTGCGTTCGTGATCGTGTTGGCCGCCGGGATGACGGCGGTCAGAAAGCGCGGGTCATTCGACGTTTCCACGACCTGCTCGATCGGTGAGCCGAGCACCCGCTTGACGAGCGTGGAGAGCGGCGGCAGGACCGGGGGTCCGGTGGCGTAGCCGAGGCCGACCTGATCGGCGTCGGCGGGGTCGACGCCGTAGTTCATCCAGCGAAAGCCGAGGGGGTCGAGGAACTCCTCGGCGAGCACGTGCCGGATCGACTCCCCCGTCGCACGTTCGACGACCTCGCCGAGGATGAAGCCGCCCGAGACGGCGTGGTAGGCGAGCAGCTTGCCCGGCGCCGAGGTCGGCTCGGCGTCGCAGATGATCTCGACCAGCGCCTCGCGGTCTTCGAGGATGTCGAGCGTGAGCGCTTCGGAGGGCAGGGTCGCGACCCCGGCGCGGTGGGCCAGCACGTGCCCGATCGTGATCCCCTCCTTGCCGTGCCGTCCGTACTCGGGGATGTGCTTGACGATCGGGTCGTCGAGCGCCAGGACGCCCTTCTCGATCAGCTTGTGGACGACGAGCGCGGTAATCCCCTTCGAGGTCGAGTACACGCAGAACGGGGTGTCGGTGGTCACCGGGACCTTCGGCACCTCGTCGCCGTCGTCGGGGCCGTTCCCGCGCGCATGGCCGATCGCCCGGTCGACCACGACCTTCCCCTCGCGCCGCACGCAGAGCTGCAGCGCCGGGTGCACGCCGCTGCGGTACAGCGACACGCCGCTCTCCCAGATCCGCTCGACGAGGTCCCCGTCGAGGCCGGCCTCGGCCGGGGCGACCTCGTCGCCGACCGTCGTCGCGGCCTCGAGGTCGTCGGGCATCCGGATCCGCCGCAGCGGATCGCCGATCAGGGGCAGTCGCGGTATCGACGGCACGGTCCGGGAACCTAGCCTCTAGCCGGCCGCCGCCGCCTCGGGCTTGGGGGCGACCCCGCGCTGCTCACCGACCCAGTCGTCGAGCTCCTGCCAGCGCGCGTACAGCCACTCGATCCGCTCCTGCCGGCTTGCCGGGATCTCGGCCGCCGGGCTGCGCCAGAAGCGGACCGAGATCCTCGTCCCGACCAGGCCGCCGGCCCAGATGTGGCGGAGGTGCTGGAAGCCGTCGAAGCCGACGTGGCCGCAGAAGACGATGTCGAAGCGTCCCGCCGCCTCGTCGAGCAGCTCGAGCGGCCCGCCGAGGCGCGGCGGCAGCACGTTCCGGAGCCGGTCCGCCAGGTGCGAGATCTCGGGTTGGCGCTCGGCGACGATCTCCTTCGCGCGCGCGATCTTGGCCGGGGTTGCGCGCGTGCCCTCCGGGTAGACGAGCACGCTCTCGCCGCCGCCGATCCCGTCGAGCAGGCTGCGCAGCGCCGCCGACTCGCGCGCGGGGTCACCTGAGGCGCGACGGACGAAGAACGTCGGACACCAGCGGCCGCCGATGTCGATCGTCGGGATCATCTGCAGCTCCCGCTTGATCACGTAGCGCAGGCCGATCCCGTGAGCGTGGGTGATCAGCGCGTCGGGCAGCGCGTTGTCGATGATCGAGGCGTGGCGCATCATGATCACGGCCGGCGCCGGCGCCGCCTGCTCGAGACCCTCGATCTCGAAGCGCAGCGAGAACAGTCGCGTGACCGCGCGCAGGTGGTGGCGGATCCACCACCTCCGCAGCACGTAGATCCAGCGGTGGCGGCGCAGCGAGCCTTCGCCGAACGGCCCGCCGCTCGCCAGCCAGATTCCGAGCAGCCAGACCAGCGCGATCAGCTCGCCGAGCAGGAACCACCACAGCATCGCGACCATCCGGAGCGCCATCCAGTGCTTGCGCCGTCGGACCCAGAGGGTCAGGTCCACGAGCGCGGCGGCGACGAGCAGCACCGGTGAGAGCACGGTCACCACGACGAAGAGGACGATCTCCAGCGAGATCCCGCGCACCCGCCGGACCATCCGGCCTCCACGCGGCCCGTCGTCGGGAAACAGCGGTCCGGGGGTGACAGGCAGCACCCGCATCGGGTCCGATGCTACGCCGGACGGGAGTTAGCGGCGGCGGACCGGCTTGGAGCGCGGCGGGTCGCCGAGCGGCTTACCGCCGTAGATCACTCCGCCGGCGGCGTCCTGGTAGGTGAGCCAGGGGATCGCGCCGGTCTGATCGACGCCTGGTTGTGACCAGTCGCAGACCCCCGTCGGGAACGCCTTCTGGAGCGCCGCCCACTGCTGATCGCCGAAGGTGGTCGGGTAGTAGTCGCTGCGCCGCAGTGGCTTGAGCGTGCACTTCTGCGTGTCGGTCGCGATCGACTCGCCCGCGACGGTTCGCGGGGTCCCGAACCTGGTCTGCACGGCGTCGAGGGTGCAGACGCGCCCGATCCCCGGCACCGAGACGGCGTCGACGCCGTCGATCTGCGAGCAGCGGTCCTGGATATCGGCGGGCCGGTCATCGAGAATCTTCTGGGCCAGCGGAACGTCGCGATCGTCCTTCTCGACCGCGCCGAGCCACCGGTCCATCGCCACGAGGCCCTGCGTCGTGTAGTTCGTGTCGCCCATCAGCGGGACGTGGCCGAACCAGATCGCCTGATTCGCGAACGTCCCGTGCTCGCGCTCGAGCCTGGCGCGGATCGCCCAGCTGCGGTAGGCGTCGTGGAAGGCGCCCGGATCGGGCCCGCGCAGGTCGATGATCGCGACCCGGTCCATGTTGTTGGTCGAGTTGACCCCGCCGGTGCGATACGAGTTCCGAAGCGCGGGCTGGTCCGCGTTGAAGCGCGGCTCGGTCGGAATGGAGTCGATCGTTCCGCCGCCGACCTTGGCGTTGAGGTCCGCGAACTGGGCCGGCGTGATCGTGCCGGCGCGCAGGGCTTCGAGCCCGTACTGGACGCCGGCGTTGTCGAGCGGCAGGCCCGCGAAGCCGCGGCCGATCTGCTGCTCCTGGGGACCCCAGACGGAGGGCTCGCGCGGGCCGAGCGCGTTGATCATCACGTCGGCGAGCGTGCAGCGGGTCCCGCCGGGGTTCGTGTTCGGGTCGTAGCGCTGCTCGTCGGTGACCCCCGCGCAGGGGTTGGTCGGGTCGCCGAGCGCGGTCCAGTAGAGGGTGTCGAGGATGATCGAGTTGACGTGGTTTGGGTGACCCTCCACGGCCGCGATCTGCAGGGGGGTCCAGACGACGCCCGGTTCCCACCGCAGCGGGTTCTCGAGGTAAAGGCGGATCAGGTGGTAGTCGACCAGCTGCTGGCCCGTGCTCCAGGCGTCCGGGAAGCTGCACGCGGGCAGGATCCCCTGGTAGATGCCCGGGTAGGCGTTGGCGACCTGCTGCTGGGTCAGCGAGCCGCCCGAGCACCCGGTGCCGATCGTGTAGCGGATCGGCCCGTACTGCTCGACCAGCCGCTCCTTCGCCATCACGAGCGACTCGGCCTGGGTCAGCAGGTTGCAGTTGTGGCCGGCGTTGTCGAGCGCGGTCGACAGGACCGCGAAGCCGCGGCTGAGCGCTGCGTCGTTGGCCACGTCCGGCGCCTCGCCTGACTGGTGGTCGATTCCGCAGCTCGCGCCGTGGGTGATCAGCAGCTTGCCGTTCCACCCCCGCGGCGGCGCCCAGGGAGCGGCGGGCTTCGCCGGGTCGTAGAGGATCGCGATCCGATATTGGTCGCGAGCCTGATAGCCGGTCTCGGTGCGGACGATGTAGGGGACCGTCTCGCCTTCGTCGGTGGTTGTATCGGCGACGTCCGAAGGCGGGTTGTCGGGGTCGTACGGCTGGAAGCCCGAGCCGCCCTCCGGCTTGTACGTGTACTCGTACTCCGCCGGCTGGTTGCACTGCGCGTCGACGGCGGTCTCCTGGCAGACCCAGGGCTGGACTTGGGGACCGGAGAACACCGGGCCCCCGTTCGGGTGGTTGGTGATCTCGAGCGTCGCCGCGGACCGCGGCACGCCCGCCACCTTGGCGCGAACGCGGTTGGCCCCGAGCCGCAGGTCGTCGAGCAGCGCCTCGAAGCGGCCGTCGTCGCGGACGGCGAACTCGCCGGTCACGTCGCCGCCGTTCAGGCGGACACGGATCGCGGCCGGCTCGGCGCCTGCCGGTGGCTCGACGGCGACGAGCGCGTCTCCGCCCGAGATCAGGTCGGCGCGGTTGGACAGCACCTCGATCCTCACCGGAGAGCCCTTCGGCTTCGCGCCGGCATCGACCGCCGGCGCGCACAACAGCACCGCGGCCACCCCAATCCCCACGATCCGTGACATCGCGCCGCGATTATCGCCGGGCGGCGGCGTGCATGCGCCGGTTCCCCGACGCCGTACGCTTCAGGGCGTGATCGGCGTCCCCGAGATCCTCATCCTGGCCGTGGTCATCCTGCTCGTGGTCTTCTGGAAGCGGATTCCGGAGCTCGGCCGTTCGGCCGGCGACGTGCTGAAGACCGGGGTCGACAAGGCGCGTGGCCTCTCGAGCACGGTCGGCGCCAAGGTCGACGAGAAGGTGGATCCGGCGGCCATCGGGCGCTCGGCGGGGCGCACGGCGCGCGAGGTCCGCGAGGTCCGGGACGCGTTCACCGGCAAGGAAACGCCGAAGGACGAAAAGCCCGGTACAGGCCCCGACTCCGCCTGACCGCGATCGCCTCACCGGCGAACGCCAGCAGCGGACCGCCCGCCGCCCGCCGCCTGCGACGCTGAGTGGACGGCTGTACGGCCACGGTTGAAAACTGCCAGGACGTCTGCGAACCTCGCACCACAGGGGCAGGACAAAAACAGAGAGGAATGGATGCTCAGGACACCGCTTGCGTCACGCCTGCCCGGCCAGTACACGAAGTTCTACGGCGTCGAGCGCGAGATCGAGGGCGCCTGCGCCGAGGTCGCCGCGGCGTTACGGTGAAGCCTGTGCGGAAGCTGCTCGCGATCGCCGTTCTCGTTGCCTGCGCGGTGCTGCCTGCCTCCGCCTCGGCGGGCAGGTATCCGAAGCCGGATTACTGCGGTACCGGCGAGCCCGCGTAC
This sequence comes from uncultured Solirubrobacterales bacterium, assembly GCA_963767285.1. Classification (GTDB taxonomy): domain Bacteria; phylum Actinomycetota; class Thermoleophilia; order Solirubrobacterales; family 70-9; genus WHSW01. The sequence continues at coordinate 474,927 of CAVYDJ010000001.1, forward strand.
ACGGGGTGGAACTACGTCGACCTCAGCGCGTACGGCGTCAAGTGTTCCAACGCCCACGACACCGCCGAGGAGTACGTCTACGACTTCTCGACCGAGGGCGTGATCGAGCCGCCGAACCATTGGGATCGCTGCAAGGACAAGGAGATCTCCGACGGGCTCTTCAAGGGCAAGTGCACCCGGCTCAAGGGCGACAAGCCGCAGAAGATCACCTTCCTGTTCGGCGGCCCGGACCAGCCCTGGTACCCGTAATCGCCCTGGCTCAGAGGGTGGTCGAATCGGCGTCCTGGTCGAGCAGGACACGGCCCTGCAGCTCGCGCGACGCCGCGTTGACCTGAAAGTGGGCGGTCGCCGTGTGGGCGTCGCGGAAGCGTCGCTGCAACGGCGAATCGTCGTAGATCGCCGGGCCCCCGGCGAGGTCGAAGACGGCGCGGACGACGCCGGCCGAGGTTCGCACCGCGTGGGTCGCCGCGAGCCGCAGGCCCGTGCGCAGCGCGACCGAAACCGGCTCGGACTCCGCCGCGGCCTCCCACGCCGCCTCGATCGCCTCGTAGTACAGCGCCCGGCCGGCGCGTAGCGAGGCCTCGGCTTCGGCGACCGCTGCGTGCGTCGCCGAGCGCTGGGCAAGCGTTCGGCGTGACCCCTGGCCGACCTTGCCCGCCGCGAGCTCGGCGAACTCGTCGAGCGCTCCGCGGGCGTTGCCGAGCGCGGCGGCGCCGATCGAGAGCGCGAAGTAGCCGAACGGCGGAAAGCGATAGAGCGGCCGGTCGACGCGCGGGCCGTCGAACAGCGAGAGCACGCGATCGGCGGGGACGAAGAGCTCCTGCGCGACCGTGTCGTGGCTGCCGGTTCCGCGCAGGCCGAGGGTGTGCCAGGTGTCGAGGATCTCGAGCTCCTCGACGGGGATCGCGATCACGTTCGGTGCCGCGCCGTCGCCGACCATGCAACCGGCGAAGAAGACCTCGGCGTGGCCGATCCCGCTGCAGTACGGCCAGCGGCCGGAGACGACGATCCCGCCGTCGGCCGGCGTTCCCTTGCCGCGCGGCGCCCAGACTCCGGCAGCGATCCGGCGCGGGTCGCCGAACAGCTCGGTGCATGCTTCGCCGGGCAGGTATCCGGCGAGCAGGCTGCTGGTGTCGGCGATCGCCACGCACCAGCCGGCCGAGGCGTCGCCGCGCGCGATCTCCTCGGCGCAGCGCAGCGCCAGCCCCGGGTCGAGCTCCAGGCCGCCGGCCTCGGCGGGCGCGCCGGCCAGCATCAGGCCGGAGTCGCGCAGGCGGGTGACCAGCTCGTCCGGAAGGCGCCGCTGGCGCTCGGTCTCGGGAGCCAGTCCGCGCGCCAGCGCCGAGATCTCGCTCGCCGTGGCCTCGATTTCGGAGCGATCGCCCATCGGGTGTCCATTCTGCCCGCTCCCGTTCGTCTCTTACGCGACCATTCCCCAAGAGGAGGAACACGAATGAAGTACCTACTGCTGATTCACCAGGGCGAGACGCCGACGCCGCGCGACCCGGAGGCCTGGGCGACGCTGTCCGAGGACGAGCAGAACGCCGTCTTCGCCGACTACCAGGCGATCAACGAGACGCCCGGCGTCACCCCCGGCGTCCAGATGGAGGGCCCCGAGGCGGCAACGACCGTTCGGGTCTCCGGCGGCGAGACGCTCGTCACCGATGGCCCGTTCGTCGCCGTCAAGGAGGCCCTTGGCGGCTACCTGCTCTTCGAGGCCGACGATCTCGACGCTGCGATCGAGCTCGCGGCGCGGATCCCCGCTGCGCGCCTGGGCGGCGCGATCGAGGTTCGCCCGATCGTCGAGTGGTAGCGACCCTCGACGAAGCGTTCCGCGAGGAGTGGGGTCGCGTCCTCGCCGCCCTGATCGGCCTCCTCGGCGACTTCGAGCTCGCCGAGGAGGCCGCCCAGGAGGCGTTCGCGATTGCCGCCGAGCGGTGGCCGCGCGACGGGACGCCCGACAACCCGCGCGCCTGGCTGGTCAAGACGGCGCGCAACCGGGCGATCGACCGGATCCGCCGCGACCGCACGCTGGCGGAGAAGACGCGCCTGCTCGACGTGCCGATGACGACGGAGGACGCAGTGGACGACACCGAGATCCCCGACGAACGCCTGGAGCTCGTCTTCACCTGCTGCCATCCGGCGCTGGCCCTCGACGCACAGGTGGCACTGACGCTGCGAACGCTCGGCGGGCTGACCACCGACGAGATCGCGCGTGCCTTCCTGGTCCCGACCGAGACGATGGCGAAGCGGCTGGTGCGGGCGAAGCACAAGATCAGGGCCGCCGGGATCCCGTTTCGGGTTCCACCCGCCCATCAGCTTCCCGACCGCCTCGCCGCCGTGCTCGCGGTCGTCTACCTGGTCTTCAACGAGGGCTACGGCGGCCGCGGCGACCTCGCCGCCGAGGCGATCCGGCTCGGCCGCGCGCTCGCCGGGCTGATGCCCGACGAGCCCGAGGTCCATGGCCTGCTGGCGCTGATGCTGCTCAACGACGCCCGTCGCGAGGCGCGATTCGCCGACGGCGCGGTGGTGTTGCTGCGCGACCAGGACCGATCGCTCTGGGACGCGGGGCAGCTCGAGGCGGGGAGGGGCGCCGTCGATCGCGCGCTGGCGCTGGGCGGCCGCGGCCCCTACGTGCTGCAGGCCGCGATCGCCAACCTCCACACGGAGGACCCGCCCGACTGGCCGCAGCTCGCCGCCCTCTACGGCGAGCTTGCCCGCCGCACGGGTTCGTCCGTCGTCGAGCTCAATCAGGCGGCGGCGCTCGCCGAGTCCGGCCGGGTGGAGGCCGCGCTCGACCTCGTCGACACCCTCGAGCTCGACCGGTACCACTACCTGCACGCGACCCGCGCCGAGCTCCTGCGCCGGCTCGAGCGCACCGGCGAGGCACGGACTGCGTACGAGCGCGCCCTGGAGCTCGTCGGCTCCGACGCCGAGCGGCGCTTCCTCGAGCAACGGCTGGCAGGACTCGAGGGCTGACGCCTACGGGCCGGGCCGCAACCGGTGGATCCCGACCACCCCGCGAGCCCGCGTCTCGACCGACCAGCCGGCTTCGGCGGCGCGCTCGAGGAAGACCGCCGCCGCCGGCCGGCCGGGGTCGGCGAGCCAGGCCTCCGGAGCGAGCCGTGGCAGGAGGGCGAGCAGCGCGGCGACGCTCGGCCGTTCATAGAGCGCGTCGGCGACGAGCACGAGATCGAAGGGCCCGCGCTCGATCAGCTCCTTGGGCTCGCCCCAGTCGACCATCGCCGTCTCGATGCCGACCCCGTTGAGCCCGGCGTTGCGCGCGGCGAGCGCGAGCGCCTCGGCGCTCGCGTCGGTGGCCAGGACCGCGGCGCCGGCGCGCGCCGCCGCGATGCTCGGGGCCGCCAGCCCGCAGCCCAGCTCCACCACCCGCGGGCCGGGGAACGTCCCGGCGTCCACCTCGCGAGCCAGCGCCACTCCGCTGCGCCAGAGGACCGACCAGTACGGCGCCAGCGGCGCCCACTCGACGGCGCCGTCGTCGGGGAGCTCGGCGGACTCGCGCGGCTGCAGGAGGCGGAGCTCGCCGGCCGGCAGCTGGATGGTCTGGGTGACCAGGCCCTCAGTCAGCGCGAGGCCCGCCATTCGGCGAAGGCGGCCGGCATCGGCGCGACGAACGCCCGCAGGACCGCGCCGAAGCGGCCGGCCTCGTCCTCGAGCGTCTCCCTGCCGACGGCCTTCCGTTCCCTGCGGAGCATGTACCGCCACCAGATGTTGACCGGCAGCATGATCAGGAACAGGAACGTCAGCGCGGCGCCGATCTGCTCGGTCGCCAGCGCCATGATCAGCAGCACCCAGCCAAGCGCCATCAGGCCCCCGGCGACCAGCACCCAGGCGCGCGGTTTGCTCCGTTCGGTCATCCCGCCGGGAGCGTTCTTCGCAGCGGCCATCCTTGCCCGCGAGCCTATCCCGGTTACGGTGCGGGCGATGCCCGGCGCGACGACCCCCGGCGAACCGCCGGCCGATACGACCGAGGGACGCGTCGGGCTGACGATCAAGAAGCTGCTGCGCCCGCTGCCGATCGTGGTGCCGGTCCTGATCGTGGTCTTCTCGCTGATCGGCGGCGGTACCGTGGGCGGCGGCCTGGCCCTGGCGGGGATCGCGTTCGCGTTCTTCGCCTACCGCGCGTGGAAGGCCGCGTCCGCGGAGGCGTGGAACGCGTTCTTCGCCGGCTACGCGGCCGCCCGGGGGCTGACCGACGCCGGCGCGGACGAGCTGCCGGCGGTCACTCCGTTACTCGCGGCAGGCGATCGACGGAGGACGCGCCGGGTCCTGCGTGGCGTCCTGCCGAGCGGCTTCGAAGCGGCGGTCGCCCTCTACACCTACGAGGTGCTGGCGGGAAGCGGCGAAGGCGAGCGGGCGACGCACCACCACTCCACGGTCATCGTCTACGAGCTCCCGGAGCTGTCCGGGCGGATGCTCGACGTCTATTGCGAGCCTCGCCGCCCGGCGAGCAGGGGGGATGACCACAAGCGGCGCGGGATGGTCCCGCTGCAACTCGAGAGCGTCGAGCTGGATCGCCGGATCGAGATCTTCCACGGCCCGGACGAGGACGCTATCTGGCTCCGGCAGCTGTTCTCCCCGACCCTCGTGCACTGGCTCGCCGAGGAGTCGCCGGAGCGCTTCGGGTTCGAGATCTCCGCGGGTTGGCTGTGCGCATACGTGCCCGGCCACATCGAGAACGCCGCCGGGCTCGACCAGCTGATCGCGACCGCCGACACCGTCGCCACGCGGGTACACGGCAAGGTCACGCGGTAGCCGAAAATCTCGCGCCGCCGGGTTTGATTAGGTGCCGCGCGTGTCGCTCACCGCCTTCGTGGACCCGGCCATCGATCTGATCGAGGATCGCCTCGAGGGCGATCGGGGGCCGGAGAGCGCCGCCTACCTGCGAAGCCACGCGTACTTCAACCAGCTGCCGGCCGCCGACGCGTGCCTCGAGCGGTTTCTCGATTACGAGCTCGACCCCGGCACGGGCGGGGCGGCCGGTGGGGATGGCAGGCCTCTGGGGGAGTTGATTCCGCTCCCGGACGACCTCTACGAGCCGCTGCGCCGCGCCGTTGGGACCACGATCTGCGCGAGCTACCTCGCGATGATGTCCCTCGAGGATCCGGTCGGCGGCGACTGGGTGCCCGAGCGCGGCGCGGAGCAACTCTGGGCCTTCTGGATCAGCCACCTTCGCGAAACTGCCACCGTGGCGTTCGGGCTGCCGGCCCGTTTCGTCGCGTCGGTCAGCCGGGAGGGCGGCAGCGGTCTCGAGGCCGAGATCAAGCGCCTGGGGCTGATGCCGGGATTCCTGAGGCGGAGGGGTGTGTCGCGGCGGTGCGCCGAGCTCAGCAGGTCGGGCCTGATGCTGAGGCTCGGCCAGACCACCGCGTGCAGCGAGGCCGAGTTCGAGGCCGCTCAGGGTGCCGGCCTGACTCGGGCCTGGCCCCTTTACCCGTGATGCTCAGCCCGCGCGGACCGTCGCGCGCCGCGTCGCGCCCGCGAGCGCGGCGTTGCCCCGGAAGCGGAGCCTGAGGCCGAGCCTGTGCGGGCGTCGCGTCGTCACCGTGGCCGCGATGCGGCAGGTCGGCTTGACCCGCAGCCTCCGCACCCGCAGCGTCCGCTCACCGCTGCGCGCGGTGAGCGTCGCCCGGCCGCGGCATGCACGGCCGAGGGTGATGAAGTCCGGGGGCGCGATGCGGCCCGCGACGCGGAAGCGGTACGGCGCGCGCCGGTCGCGCGCCGGTGACGCCCGCAGCGTCAACCCCGGCTTCGGCTTGCGGGGGCTCGTCGCCGAGGCATCCTGCGGCGCCGGCTTGCCGAGCCCGTCGAGGTTGGCGGTCGGACAGGTCGAGCCGGGGTTGTACTGCGCGTAGTAGTGGTCGTCGAACTCCGGGCAGCGCGGCGAGCCCTCGAACGGCCAGATGCCGTCCTCGAAGCGCACCACGTAGAAGCCTCCCGCGTCGTTGACGAACCAGATCTCCCCGCGCTCGGCGCGCACGACCGGCCGCGAGCCGGTCCCGACGATGATGGTGGTGCCGGGGTTGAAGTAGCCGATCTCGACCGGGTGGTAGGGGTCGCGGATGTCGGTTACGCGCATGCCTGCGCCGAAGTAGCCGCAGGCCAGAATCGTCGGGTTGTAGAGGCGGTCGGGGGAGCAGTGGTGAACGCTGTAGCCCAGCCCGTTGATCGCCCCCTCGCCGGTCACCGCCTCGCAATGCTCGGGCAGGTCGACCTCGAGCAGGGCGGTCGAGACGAGCTTGGGATGGCGCTCGTCGGCGAGGTCGAAGATGCGCGGGTAGCCGAAGTTGGCCCAGTTGTCCGCGCTGCGGCTGCAGTCCGCCGCGCCCGAGCGCTCGCCGTACTGGATCAGGAACGGGTGGCCGTCGTAGGTCACCCGGTAGGCGGCCTGGCACCACTGGTTGTCGTCCAGCGGGACCTGCGCGAGCAGGTGCGCCCGCGGGTCGGGCTTGCGCGCGGCAACCTCCGACGTGTCGACGATCAGCAGCTTGTCGTTCGGCGGCGAGTACTGCTGGCAGATGTAGGAGCGGGTGCCGTCCTCGGTCGTCGAGCCGCCGTGTGTCTGCGACTGGAACGTCCAGGAGGCGAGCAGCTTCGGGTTCGCGGGATCCGAGATGTCGACCGGGAAGACGGTCGGCGTACCATCGGCGCCCGTCCTGCTCATGTAATAGGTCATCCCGTCCGGCGAGAACCAGCCCTCGTGGCCCTGAGCGGGTGCCATGTTGGTGCTCGAGAGCAACCGCGGCTGGCGGCAGTTGCCGGAGACGTCGTAGATGTCGAGGTAGCTGTTGTGATTGCTGTCGGCGACGAGCAGCTTGCGCTTGGCATTGACCCGCAGCGATTCCCATGGGTCGAGGACGGCCGGCGTCTCGAGCCTCGTGGTGGGCAGCGGCAGCGCGCCGTCGGCGACGTCGAGCACCTGGGTGCCGAAGGCGTAGGTCCCCTGGCCGTAGTAGGCGCAGTCGCCGAACGAGTCGAGCGTCCCGGCCCCGGAGCTGGGGAACTGCCCGACGAGCTCGAGGTTGCAGTTGTAGCCGAGCGCGGCCCGGCCGGTCGCGATGTCGGCCGGGGGCACGCGGCCCTGCAGGCCGGTCTCGGGCCGGTCGCCGGGCCGGCAGGGCAGCTGCGGGACGGCGCGGCGCGGGCCGAAGCGGACGTCCGCGGCGGCCGGGCGCCCGCTGGCGGCCGCGGAGAAGGTGAAGTGAGCGGGGTCCAGCAGCTGCGACGCGGGGTCCGGCTGCGAGCTGCCGGTGAAGTGCGCGCTCGCGCTCGCGGTCAGGCCGATCGTCGCGATCACGCAGGCGGCGAGCAGGAGGATCGTCCGCACGCGGCCATCGTAAGCCGCGCAGGCGGTCGAGGACGGGACTGGACTCCCGTGCTCCCCGCGGCGTGCGGTCGACCTGTCCGAGGCCGGAAGCGCCGAGCTCCAGATCGTGCCGCGACAAAAGGCCGCGAAGCACCTGCGCCGGCATGGACGGGTCACAGTCAACCCGCGAACGAGCCTCACGGTGCCCGAAGGCGAGCTCGCGGTGGATCATGGCGGCGCGGCTGAGCAGCTTGACAACGGCCCGATGGTGTTTAGGGTTCCGCGGTCAACACATCAACATCAAGGAGGACACGATGCTCGGCAGGGTTCGCGCGGTCCAGGCGCATGTGATCGCCACGGTCGCGGTGTTTCTCGTCCTTGGAGGTAGCGCCTATGCGGTCAGCGAGCTCTCCAAGAACGAGGTCAAATCGAAGCACATCGGCAAGGGCCAGGTAAAAGCACCCGATCTCGCCGCGGGCGCGGTCACGTCGAAGACGGTCGCTGACCAGTCGCTTCTTCCGGAGGACTTCGCAGGTCAGCTGCCGCAAGGACCGCAAGGACCGGAAGGGCCGCAAGGACCGGAAGGACCGCCTGGGCCGCAAGGACCGCAAGGACCGCCAGGGGCGGCGGACCCCGGTGTCTTTCGCCTCGGGCAGACGAACACTTCTAACGCCGAGACCAAGCTCGAGGGCGTGAGCGACTCGCCGTTGCTGTCTCTGGCGAACGCAAGCACGGGTGCTTCAGCGGTGGGTCTGCGCGGGCGAGTCACCGCGACCGGACCGGGCACCGATGCGGCCGGGGTCTTCGGCGAGATCGCCGACCCCACCGCGTTCGCCGGGGCGGGCGTGCACGGGCTTCACAACGGCAACGGCTACGGGGTCGTGGCCGAGGCCATGGGCACCAGCGGCTTCGGCCTTTATTCGACCGGTGGCGCCTACGGGGGCTATTTGAGCGCGGCCAGTCCCGGATCGACCGCGTTGTACGGCAGCGGCGTCGGGCGTGGCATCGACGCCTACTCCGAGGCAACGACCGGCCCCGCTTACGGGGTCTTCGGCGACGCGGACTCGAATGACGGCGGCATCGGTGTTCTCGGGCGGTCCGATGGATCCTCGTGTCCGACCCCGCCGTGCGACAACTACGGTGTGCGTGGAGAGGTTTATGACGCGGGCGGGGCCGGTGGGTTCTTCCAGAACTTCGCTGCGGGGAACAGCGGCACCGGAGTCCAGGGCTTCGCCTCCGCAACGACTGTCAGCGGCGTCCCGGGCGGTTACTTTGCCGGCGGCGGCGAGTTCACCGGCGGAAACGGCGTGATCGGTGTCGCGGACCGCGCCTCTGGCTACGGCGTGGTCGGGGTCCAAGGCGCCGGCTCATACGCCGGCTACTTCTCCGGCCCCGTGCACGTCAGCGGCACGCTGTCCAAGAGCGCGGGGTCGTTCAAGATCGACCACCCGCTCGACCCGGAGAACAGGTACCTCTCGCACTCCTTCGTCGAGTCGCCGGACATGAAGAACATCTACGACGGCCAGGTGGCGCTCAACGACGAGGGGGCCGCGACGGTGGAGTTGCCCGCCTACTTCGACGCGCTCAACCGCGATGTCCGCTACCAGCTGACCGCGATCGGCGCCGCCGCGCCGCGCCTGCACATCGCGCGGGAGGTGAGGAACAACCGGTTCGCGATCGCCGGCGGCAAGCCGGGGATGAAGGTCTCCTGGCAGATCACCGGGATCCGCAAGGACGCGTACGCGAACGCCAACCGGATCAAGGTGGTGGAGAGAAAGCCCGTCAGCGAGCGCGGCAGCTACCTCAACCCGAGAGCGTATGGCGAGCCCGCCAGCCAGGGGATTGGGGCGCAGACCAGCGGCAACGCGCGCGCTGTCCCGACACCGGTGAAGCCCGGCGATCCGAAGCCACGCTAGTTCGGGCCAGTGGAGCTCGGTCGCGGTGTCAGGGTCGCCGCGGCCGGGCCTCGCTGTGGTACGCGATCGAGGGACGCCAGATCACTTGCCGGGGAACCACCGATGGGCGCGGCTGGTTTCGAACCAGCGACCTCTCGCGTGTGAAGCGAGCGCTCTCCCACTGAGCTACGCGCCCTGGGGCGGTGATGATAGGCGCCGCGCGACCAGGCCCGTGCGTGTGGGTCGCGCTAGGGAATGTTGACCTGGGTCTCGTTGTTCACGCCGGTATCGATCCCCGCGCGGCCGTCCGCGAAGTCGTTGTTGGCGCCACCGTCGAGCGTGTCGGCCCCGTCGCTGCCGATCAGGATGTCGTCGTTGTTGCCGCCGTTCTCGGTCAGCCCACGCTGGCCGGCGAGGTCGGCGTGCAGAAGGGCAAGAAGGCGCCGAAGATCGTCGGCTAGTGGTCGGCTAGAGGCCGACGCCGCCGGTCTCGATCACCGGCGGCGCGAGGCCGACCTTGCCGCCGATCCCGCCGGTCCCGTGGCCGCCGCCGTGGCCGCCGCCGCCCTGCGAGGTCGCACCACCGGTGGAGGGACCGTTCGGCTTGTCCGGCTCCGCCTCCGGCGGATCGGGCTGATCAGGCGGGTCGGGCTGGGTCGGGGGCTGCGGTCTGCCGCCGCCGATCGCGTCGGGGCAGCGGATCGTCTGGACCAGCTTCGCCGGCGTGCCGGGCTTGGTCTCGGAATGGCCGAAGGAGAGGTGCAGGTGGTGGCCGCGGCCATGGTTCGCGTCGCCGTCGTACCCGACCCAGCGGAACGGGGGCCGGGGCTGGTTCTGCTTCGGCTCGGCCCAGTTGGCGAGCCGGTCGATGTCGTTCCAGCTTCCGCCGGCGGCCTTGTTCGGGATGATGTCGAGGCCGAGGCCGAGCGGGTGCTCCCCGTTGATCGAGTGGACGTCGTCCATCGAGTAGCCGTCGGTGATGAAGATCTTGTAGCGCTTCTCCAGGAAGCGGACGTCGTTGAGCAGCCGGCGGTCGACCTTCTCGCCCGGGAAGCCGGGGATCGGCACGAACTTGCCGCCTCCGGTCGTCTCGCAGAGGGCCGGCCCGAGCTTGGTCGACGTCATCCGCGCCGAGGCGATCGCGGCGAGCGCGAACACTGCGGCGAGGGCGGCAACCAGCGCGATCGCGACGCGCGGCCTCACGATCCCCTCCCGCGCCAGAACGAGGTCCGCTTGTGGGCGCCGTCCCAGTTCAGCTCGATGTGGATGTGGTCGCGGTGCGCCTCGGTGCGGTCGAGGTTGTCGCGCAGCTCCCCGTTGCGGCGATAGCAGTAGCTGTAGTCGCCGAGGCGGTCCATCCCCGCCCACCAGGAGCGGCAGTCGAAGATCAGGCCCTGGATGCCCATCCGGCGGGCGAGGGCGCGGACGTTGCCGTTGCGGTCGCTCGCCAGGAGGGTGTCGATCAGCCGGTTAGCGGCGCGGCGCTCCTTCGCGATGCCGGCGTCGAGGCGCCAGTCGATCGCGCGCCCCTCGCAGTGAAGGCTGCATTCGTGGCGGCCCCACTTCTCGCAGCGGGTGATGCCCCAGCTATCGCCGCGGACGTTGTGCTCCAGCCATCGCTGCAGCGCCTTCATCCCGCGCGGCACCCCGTCGCGGCAGTCGCGCCCCGGGTCGTAGCCCTCGTCGTCGATCGGCTCGTTCAGCAGGCGGTTGCTGTTCGCCGGATTCGGCCGCAGGCCGTTGCCGATGGCGGGCGCCGCCACAACGGCTGCGCATAGCGCGGCGATCGCGAGCAGGCAGAGGAGCGGACCGCGCCCCCCGCGCGACCGGCTCCCCGACAGGTTGTCGGGGCGAGGTCCCATTAGGAGGATTTCTCGGCCTCTCCCCGAAATGCGTTAACCGGCCTGGACGTTTGGTTGATGGCCCCTGGGCGACACTGGGCGGTAACCTTCACGGCGACCGTGCTAGGCGGGGAAGTAGCGGAGCCCTGTACCCGCAATCCGCTCTAGCGGGGCCGAAAGCTCGTCTGAGGAGTCGTGGCCTACGAGGCCAGTACGCCGCGGGCGGTGTTGACGGTCAGGTCCCGCGCAATGCGCGCCCGCGAATCAGGTCAGGTCCGGAAGGAAGCAGCCTTAAGCGACAGCGAGCAAGTGCCGCGGATCAGCCTGACCCGAGCCAGCCACGGCGGGCACGCTCGCAGACCACCTTCGAGGACGAGCCCGCACGGTCATGACTTCCAGGCCCTCGGCGACCGACGCCGAGGGCCTGCTCTACATCTACTTCAGCTTCTCGTAGTCGGAGACGTCGTACCGGCAACCGGAGACCGAATCGACCTTGGCGAAATAGGTGCCCGGCTTGAGGTCCTTCTTGGAGCGCCAGTTGCCGCTCTTGAGGCGCACTCTGTCGATCTTCACCGAGATGAAGTCATCGAGGCGGAAGAACTGCACGCGGCGGTCCTTCTCGCACTTACCCTCCTTCGACGTCACCTTGCCGGAGGCGCCTGTCGCCTTCAGGTTGTCGATGGTGATCTTGCTCTTCGCGCCGCCGGCGCCCTGGCCGGTCCCGTCGTCGCCCGCGGTCGCAAGCGCGGGCACCAGGGCCAGCGCTCCGGCGATCGTCAGCGTTGTTCCAAACTTCCTCATCATCCTCCTTGCGATGCTGCGCTTATTGACTCCACGGCGTCCTTCGCCTCGCTGAGTCCAACACCCGTGAGCGACCGATGGAGCTGTGCAGCGGAAGTCTCGCAGAACGCGAACACCCCTTCCGGCGGGCGTCCGGTCCGCCAGTAGACTCGGCCCGAGTGACCGGCGAGACGTCCCTCTATCGCCGCCACCGCCCGCAGGCCTTCGACCAGGTCGTCGGCCAGGAGCACGTGGTGCGCACGCTTTCGAACGCGGTCGAACGCGACCGTGTCCACCACGCCTACCTGTTCGTCGGCTCGCGCGGGACCGGCAAGACCTCGGTCGCGAAGATCCTCGCCCGCTCGCTGAACTGCGTCCAGGGTCCGACCCTGACCCCGTGCGGCGAGTGCGAGTCGTGCCGGACGATCGCCGCCGGCACCTCGCTCGACGTGATTGAGATGGACGCCGCCTCGAACCGCTCCGTCGACGACATCCGCGACCTGCGCGAGCGCGTCGGCTACGCCCCGGCGTCGGGCCACTGGAAGATCTACATCCTCGACGAGGCCCACATGCTCACGCGCGAGGCCTGGAACGCGTTCCTGAAGACGCTCGAGGAGCCGCCGCCGAACACCGCCTTCATCCTCGCCACCACGGAGCCGCACAAGGTGATGCCGACGATCGTCGACCGCTGCCAGCGCTTCGACTTCCAGCGTCCCTCGCTCGAGCAGCTCGCCGAGGTGATCCGGCGCGTCTGCGGGGCGGAGGCGATCGAGATCTCCGACGACGCGATCGGCGCCGTCGCCCGCTCGGCCTCGGGCAGTTTCCGCGACGCGCTCGGCACGCTCGACCAGCTCGTCTCCTACGGCGGCAAGCGGCTCGAGACCGAGGACGTGCTCGCCCTGCTCGGGGTCGCCGACGCGGACCTGATCCTCGCGACCACCGACGCGATCGCGGCCGGCGACGGGCGAGCCGCGCTGGAGGCGAGCGAGCGGCTCGCCGCCTCCGGCCGCGACGTGACCCAGTTCGCCCGCGACCTGCTCGCCCACCTGCGCCAGCTGATCGTCACCCGCACGCTCGGTCAAGCGCCGGACTCGTTCACGGTCACGGCGGCCGACCCGCAGCGGCTCACGGCCCAGGCAAAGGCGATGTCCGATCTCAGCCTCGGTCGGTCGGTTGACGTTATCTCCAAGGCTCTTGCCGATATTCGCGAGGGGGATGAGCCGCGGATGACGGTCGAGTTGGCTTTGCTGCGGTGTGCGCGGCCGTCACTCGATCCCTCCAAGGAGGCGCTGGCAGAGCGACTCGAACGACTTGAGGCCGCGGTGGGGGTGGGCGGCGCCGTTGCCGGTTCGGACGCACTTCCCGCAGTTGAGCCAGGGCCTCCGGTCGATCCGCCACACCGGCACCAAGCGTCCTCTCCGGCAGCAGCACCACCCACCCCTACCCAGACCGATCCGGTTGCGGACGGGGAGGAGGATGGGGGGCCGGTCGCGGCGGCGACTGCGGTCGTTGAGGGGTTGGATTTGGAGAAGCTGACCGGGATGTGGCCCGCGGTGATCGAGCAGGTGCGCGAGTCGGGGTCGGGGCTGCTGTCGCAGATCCTCAGTGCCGCGAAGCCGGTGGCGGTGAATGTGGAGGAGGCTGTCTTGGACGTGGGGTTCCCGGCGTCGGCGGCGTTCAACAAGAGGAAGGCGGAGGCGACCGATGCGCGGGACCGGGTTGCCGAGGCCGTGAAGGCGGTCGTGGGGGAGCGGTTGCGGCCGGTCTACGTGCTGCTGGAGTCGGACGATTCCGCGCCCGAGGCGGAGCCCAGCATGAGCGAGGACGAGCTGGTGGAGCTGATGCGGACCGAGTTCGACGCCGAGGACATGCCCGATGACGATCTGAAGGAGGCGGAAGGATGACCCGGTTGCCACAGGGCGGCGGAGGATTCGACCTGAATTCGATGATGAAGCAGGTCCAGCAGATGCAGACCGAGATGACCGAGGCGCAGGAGAAGCTCAAGGACGAGGTCGTCGACGCGAGCGCCGGCGGTGGGATGGTGAAGGCGAAGATGAGCGGCGACCTGCGCCTGCTCGAGCTCACGATCGACCCCGAGGCGATCGACCGCGAGGATCCCGAGCTGCTGCAGGACATGGTCCTCGCCGCCGTCAACGAGGCGATCCGCGCCGCGCAGGAGCTGGCGGCGAGCAAGATGGGCAACGTCGCCGGGCTCGGTGGCGCCGGCGGGCTCGGCGGCCTCGGCCTCCCCGGGATGTAGCCGCCCCTCCCGCTAGCTTCAGCCCATGTACCCGCAGCCGATCAACCGGCTGGTCTCCGAGCTGGCGAAGCTGCCGGGGATCGGCCAGCGCACAGCGCAGCGGCTTGCCTTCCACATCCTGCGCGCCGAGGACACCGACGCCGTCGGGCTTGCCGACGCGATCCGCGAGGTGAAGGAGAAGGTCGGGCTCTGCGAGGTCTGCTTCAACCTCGCCGAGGGCCCGCGCTGCGAGGTCTGCCAGGACACGCGCCGCGACCAGTCGCTGATCTGCGTCGTGGAGCAGCCCGCCGATGTGATCCCGATCGAGCGCACCCACGAGTACCGCGGCCTCTACCACGTGCTCGGCGGGGCCCTGTCGCCGATCGACGGCGTCGATCCCGAGGACCTGAAGATCCGGGAGCTCATCACCCGTGTCGACGGCGCCGAGGAGGCGGTCGCCGAGGTCGTCCTCGCCACGAACCCGACGACCACCGGCGAGGCCACCGCCCACCACGTCGCCGAGCTGCTGCGCGGCAAGGTCTCGATCACCCGCTTGGCGAGCGGGCTGCCGGTCGGCGCCGACCTCGAGCACGCGGACGAGGTGACGCTCGGCCGCGCCTTCGCCGGCCGAAGCTCCGTCGCCTGAGGGCGCTACGCCTCGCTGACGCCGATCCGGTCGTGCAGGCGGCGCAGGGGTGCGGGAGCCCACCAGTTCCACTTGCCGAGCAACTGCATCAGCGACGGCACGAGCAGTGCCCGGATGATCGTCGCGTCGATCAGCACCGCGATCGCGGTCCCGAGCCCGAGCTCCTTGATGAAGATGATCTGGGAGGTGACGAAGGCACCGATTGCGATCGAGAACAGCAGCGCCGCCGCGGTCACGATCCGGCCGGTCCGCTCGAGCCCGACCGCGACCGATTCGCGGTTGTCGTAGCCGCCGTCGTGTGCCTCCTTGATCCGCGAGAGCAGGAAGACGCCGTAGTCGGTCGAGAGCCCGAAGGCGACCGCGAACAGGAGCAGCGGCTGGGTCGATTCGAGGCCGCCCTGGCTCTCGTAGCCGAGCAGGCTCTCGAAGCGCCCGTCCTGGAAGATCATCACCAGGATCCCGAAGGTCGCGCTGAGGCCGAGCGCGTTCATCAGCACCTGCTTGATCGGCAGGATCACCGAGCCGGTCATCACGAACAGCACGATCAGCGTGACCACGACGACGATCGTCAGGACCAGGGGCAGGTGGTCGACGAGGCTCTCCTGCAGGTCGACGTAGTGGGCGGTGAAGCCCGTGACCGAGATCGCCGCCGAGCGATCGCGCAGGCGCTCGACGAGTTCCTGGCTCGCCCCGGTGAGCGGCCCGGTCTCCGAGACGACCTCGATCGCCTGGGTCGAGCCCCGCAGCTGCTGCGGCGGGTTGACCGCCGCGACGCCGTCGATGCGGGCGAGGTCGCCGGCCACCCCCTGGGCCTCGGCGCGATCGGCGTTCTCGAGCGCGACGATGATCGGCGAGTCGTGGAAGGGCGGGAAGTCGGCGCGCAGAACGTCGTCGACCTGGCGGGCGCTGGCCGACTCCGGCAGTACCGAGGCGTCAACCGAGGTGAAGTTGATCGAGAAGAACGGAATCCCCAGCGCGATCAGCAGGACGGTGGTCGCGATCGCGATCCGGCCCGGGACGCGCATCACCAACTGCGACAGCCGGTACCAGAAGCCCTCGTGGGCTGGGCGGGCGTCGGCGTCGGCCCGCCGGTGCAGGAACGGGGGCGCCAGCGAGTTGACGCGCTCGCCGAGCAGCGCGAGGACCGCAGGCAGGACGACCAGCGCGATCGCGGCGGCGATCAGCGCCACCAGGGTCCCGCCGATCCCCATCGAGTGCAGGAAGTTCTGCGGGAAGACCAGCAGCGACGCGAGCGCGCCGGCGACGGTGAGCGAGCTGAACAGGACCGTCCGGCCCGCGGTCGCCATCGTCCGGCGCATCGCCTCTATCCCCGGGCCGGTGCGCGCGATCTCCTCGCGGTAGCGCGAGACGATGAAGAGGCTGTAGTCGATCGCCAGGCCGAGCCCGAGGCCGGTGACCAGGTTGAGGGCAAAGATCGAGACCGGGGTCACCTCGCTGGCCACGCTCAGGGTCAGCATCGTGCCGACGATCGCCAGGCCGCCGACGAGGAGCGGCAACAGCGCCGCGACCAGGCTGCGGAAGAACAGCAGCGAGAGCAGGAACAGGAACGGGAAGGCGAGCAGCTCGGCGTTGCGCAGGTCGGATTCCACCTGTTCGTTGACCTGTGCCTGAGCCAGGGCGTTGCCGCCCACGTTGACGCCCCGCTCGTCCTCGAGCGAGCCGGCGATCCGCTCGGCGGCGTCCTGGCGGGCGTCGTCGCCGGTTGGCTTCAGGCTGATCGCCAGGTAGGTCGCGTCGCCGTCGCGGGAGACGAACGCCTTCGAGCCGGTGCTGCCGTAGCCGGCGATCGAGGCGACGTCGGGGTCGGCGGCGACCTCGTCGCGGAGGGTCTCGACGCGCTCGCGCCCGGATGCGGACGTGACGTCGACGCCCTCGACCAGGACGACGACCTCGGTCTCGCGATAGCCGGCGCGCTCGAGCTGCTGCTCGGCCGTCACGCTCTCGGTCTCGGGGTCGTCGGCCGAGTACGGCTCGAGGCGATCTGCGACGCCGGAGCCGAGCACCGCGGCGGCGACGAAGAAGATGGCCGCGACGCCGATCACGATGCGCGCGCGGTGGGAGGCGAGGGTCGAGAGTCGTTCGATCATCGGGCTGCCGCTTCCTTCCCGCACCAGTCGGAGATGAAATCGTTGAGCGCGATCCCGAAGCGCAGCGCCGTTTGCGGGCCGCTCTCCGAGCCGCCGGTGTCCTTGGTCTCCTCGATCGCGCGCAGCTCGCCGGCGATCCGCCGGTGGTGCTCGCGCTTGGCCTCCAGCGCCTCTCGAGTCGTCCCCGGCCCGCCCGCGGTCGAGAAGAAGATCTTCAGCAGGCTCTCGTCGCGCGTTTCCTGGATCCGGCTCGGCTCGGCGAGCCAGCGGTCGAGCTCGGCCCGCCCGGCGTCGGTGAGGCTGAACTCGGTCCGCCGCCGGGAGCTGCCCGGGTCCGGCTTGCCCGCGATCAGGCCGGCCTGCGAGAGGCGCCCGAGCTCGGGGTAGATCTGGCCGTAGCTGGCGGCCCAGAAGAAGCGGGTCGAGTCGTCGACGAGCCGCTTGATGTCATAGCCGCACATCGGCTCGATGCCGAGCATGCCCAGAATCACGTGCGAGGTCGGGTTCAGCTCCATCTATCTGTCAGATATATCCGACGGATCGCGGAACTAACGTGATCTCACTCACATAGGCGCCAACCCACGAAGCCGCTTGAGCTCCAGGACCCGCGCCGCCGCCTGCTCGAGGCGCGCCTTGTCCAGCTCGCCCGAGTCGACCGCGGCGACGATCGCCTCTTGCACGCCGGCCTGGTCGTCGGGCGAGTCAATCCGGATCAGGTCCGAGCCGGCGGCCAGCGCCGCGACCGCCGCCTTCGGGACCGAGTAGCCGGACCGCACCGCACCGGCGCCGAGGTCGTCGGTGATCGCGACGCCGGAGAAGCCGAGCTGGTCGCGTAACAGCCCGGTGGCGACCGGCTCGGAGAGCGCCGCCGGGGTGACCGGGTCGTAGGCCGCGTAGAAGGCGAGCGAGAGGACGACGGCCGGCATCCCCTCGGCGATGCCGAACGCGAAGGGGGCGGCGTCGCGCGACTCGATCGTCCCGGCGTCGAGCCCGACCGTGGCCTGCCCGTGGTCGGTGTCCTCGGAAGCGGCACCGAGGCCCGGGAAGTGCAGAGCCGCGCAGGCCAGCCCCGCCGCCTGACAGCCGCGGATCGCCGCCGCGGTCATCTCGATCACCTCTGCCGGATCGTCGGAGAAAGCGCGGTCGGCGATCGGGCTGTCGATGGTCGCGATGTCGGCGACCGGGAACAGGTTGAGGTCGAAACCGGCGCTGCGCAGCGACTCGGCCGTCTGGGTCGCCCAGTCCTCGGCCGCTCCGACCTTCCCGGCATCCCCGATCTCCAGCTCCGTCTGCTCGGGCGGCAGGTCTCCGAACGCGCGGTAGCGCCCGCCCTCCTGGGCGCCGACGACCAGCGGCGGGATTCGCCCCGGCGCGCGGCCCGCCGCCCGGATGGCCCCGACGAGCGCGGTCCCGGCGGCCGAGTCGACCCAGTTCGCGGTGTCGACGAAGACACCGCCGAACTGCCGCGCCCGAACCTGGTCGACGAACTCGGCCGAGCCGTCGGTGCCCTCGAAGCCCAGCAGCAGCACCTGGTCGGCGAGCTGAGCGGTCGTCATCAGCGCCACCCGTTCGGTGGTCTCGGCCGAGACCCCGGGCGTCGCGGCGAGCTCTTCCGGCGGCGCGTCGCCGCCGCCGATCAGCAGGATCAGGCCCACGACGACCAGCGCCGCGCCGATCGCAAGCGCGACCGCTCGCCGGCGCGCAACCGCCAGCCTCGCCGGCCCCCTCGAATCCTCCATCGCGCCGCTGATCGTATTCTCGGACGCCGATGGCAGCAGAAATGGTGGTAATGAAGTTCGGCGGCACCTCGGTCGCCGAGCCCGAGGACATCAAGCGCGCCGCAGCGCGGATCGTCGCCGCGCGCGAGGGCGGCCAGCAGGTGGTCGCGGTGCTGTCCGCGCGCGGCAAGACGACCGACGACCTGGTCGCCGCCGCCTACGAGATCTCCGAGCGGCCGCTGGAGCGCGAGATGGACATGCTGCTCTCGACCGGCGAGCGGATCTCATGCGCGCTGTGCGCGATGGCGATTCACGACATGGGCCACTCGGCGATGTCGCTGACCGGATCGCAGGCGGGCATCGTCACCGACTCCTCCCACACCAAGGCGCGGATCATCGACGTCCGCGCCGACCGCATCCGCGCCGGCCTCGGCGAGGACCGGATCGTGCTCGTCGCCGGCTTCCAGGGCGTCTCCGGCGACAGCAAAGACGTCACCACGCTCGGCCGCGGCGGCTCGGATACGACCGCCGTGGCGATCGCCGCCGCGCTCGGGGCCGAGGTCTGCGAGATCTACACCGACGTCGCGGGCGTCTTCACCGCCGATCCGCGAATCGTCCCCGGAGCGCGGAAGATCACGCAGGTCTCGTTCGACGAGATGCTCGAGATGTCGGCCTCGGGCGCGGGGGTCCTGCAGCTGCGCGCGGTCGAGTACGCGCGCAACCACGGGGTCCGCATCCACTGCCGCAGCTCGTTCGAGGACGGCCCCGGTACGCTCGTCGTCGCCGAGGACGTGACGATGGAGCAGCCGATGGTCACCGCCGTCACCCACGCCCACGAGGCGCGGGTCACCCTGACCGGGCTCTTGGACGAGCCCGGGGTCGCCGGGCGTGTCTTCGGCGCCCTCGCCGACGCGAACGTCAACGTCGACATGATCATCCAGAACGAGCCGGTCTCCGGCGATCAGCGGGCCGACCTCTCGTTCACCATCTCCCGCGACGACCTCGCGACCGCGACCGCCGTGCTCGAGCCGCTCGAGGTCGGCGGGGTTCAGACCGATCCGGAGATCGGCAAGGTCTCGGTCGTCGGCGCTGGGATGAAGAGCCACCCGGGCGTCGCCCGCGACGTCTTCAAGACGCTCGGCGAGCAGAAGATCAACATCGAGATGATCTCCACCTCGCCGATCAAGATCTCCTGCGTGATCGCGGCCGATCGGGTTCCCGACGCGGTCCGCGCTCTTCACGAGGTGTTCGGCCTCGGCGCCGACGCCGTGCGCGAGGAGGACCCGGCGGGCGACCATCGCCCGCGGGTCACGTCCTAGCGCACGCCGCGGACCTGGGCTGGAAATACCGCGCTGCGGCGGTGCGCTTCGCCATACTGGGCGACGATGAGTGGGCGGAGATACAGGGTCGGAGTGGTCGGCGCGACCGGCGCGGTGGGGTCGACCCTGCTCGCGGTGCTCGCTGAGCGCGGCTTTCCCGCCTCCGAGGTGGTCCCGTTCGCCTCCGAGCGCTCGGCCGGAAAGCGGGTCGCGTTTGCCGGCGGCGAGCTCGAGTGCCGGACGCTCTCCGACGAGTCGATCCAGGGACTCGATCTGGTCCTCTCATCGGCCGGCGGTTCGGTCAGCGCCGAGTGGGCGCCGAAGTTCGTCGCAGCCGGGGCCGTGGTCGTCGACAACACCAGCTTCTGGCGGATGCACGACGACGTGCCCCTGGTGATCTGCGAGGTCAACCCCGACGCCGTCGAGCGCCACAGCGGCCTGATCGCCAACCCGAACTGCTCGACCATGCAGATGATGGTCGCGCTGGCGCCGATCGAGCGCACCGTCGGGATCGAGCGGATCATCGTCTCCACCTACCAGTCGGTCTCCGGCACCGGCCAGAGCGCGGTCGACGAGCTCGAGGGCCAGACACACGCGCTTCTGCACCGCACTGAGCCTCCCGCGCCGCAGGTCTACCCGCACCGAATCGCCTTCAACGTCGTGCCGCAGGTGGAGACGTTCAAGGACGGCGACGACTACACGACCGAGGAGCGCAAGCTGATGGCCGAGACGCGCAAGATCCTGGAGCTCGGCGACGAGCTCGGGATCTCCGCCACCTGCGCCAGGGTGCCGGTCTTCGTCGGCCACTCGCAGTCCGTCAACGTGCAGACCCGCGAGCCGCTGTCGCCGGAGGAGTGCCGCGGGCTGCTTTCGGCCGCCCCCGGGGCCCTGGTCGTCGACTCTCCGTCGGAGGGTGTCTACCCCCTCGCGACCGACGTCGCCGGGCGCGACGAGGTGCTGGTCGGGCGAATCCGCCGCGACCCGTCGCACCCGCGCTGCCTGAACCTCTGGATCGTCGGCGACAACCTGCGCAAGGGCGCGGCCACCAACGCCGTCCAGGTGGCCGAGGTCCTGCATCAGCGCGACCTGATTCGCGTCCCGGCCGGCGCCGCAGCGCTAGCCGGCTAAACCTTGCTCGGCGCGGTCGCCTCCGCGGCCTTGGTGGTCGGCGGCTCGCTGGTGATCGGCCAGGCCGTCCTGGCTCTGTGCGGGCGGCGCGAGTGGACGCTGCTCGCGGGGCCGGTGGGGCTGGCTCTCGCGCTCGTGGTCGCCGGTGCCGTTGGAGGGCTGGGTGGGGGTGGGGTGGAGATCGCCGTCGCGCTCGGGGTTCTGCTTGTTGTCGGGGCGGTCGTCGTGCGGGTTCGGGTGCCGGCGGCGAGCTTCGACCCGTACGCGCTCGGCGCCGCCCTGCTCGCCGCGCTGGCGGCGGCGATCCCGTTCATCGCCGCGTGGCGGGTCGGCATCCTCGGGGTCGGCCTGGTCAACGACGACATGGCCTCGCACCTGCTGCTCGCCGACTGGATCGACGAGCGCTTCCGGCCGGAGCCGGTGCTGATCGACCAGGGCTACCCGCTCGGCCCGCACGCGCTGGTCGCCGGGCTCGCGTGGACCCTGGGGGCGGGCACGATCGACGTCTTCGCCGGCCTCACCCTGGCGATCCCGGCGCTGACGGCGCTGGTCGCGTACTCGGCCCTCGACGGCCTGCGGCCGTGGCCGCGGACGCTGGCGTCGGTGCTGGTCGCGCTGCCGTACCTGGCGGCCGCGTATCTCGCGCAGGAGGCGTTCAAAGAGCCGGTGATGGCGCTGTTCGTCTTGACCTTCGCACTGCTGCTGGCGCGGGCGAGGGACTGGCGCGATGCGATTCCGCTGGGCGTCCTGGCGGCTGGGGTCACCTACGTCTACTCCTTCCCCGGCCTGGCTTGGCTGGGTGGGGTGGCCGGGGTTTGGGGCGTGGTGGAGGCGATCCGCCGCAGACGCAACGCGCAAAACGGACGGTATGCGTCCGAAAAGCGCCGTTCGTTGCCGATCGGGGCGGCGATCGGGGTTGGCGTGGCGGTTGCGGCTCTACTCCTCCTTACTGCCCCGTCCCTCGACCGCATCGCGGACTTCGCGGACTTCAGAGCCCTCCATCCCGATCAGGCCAACGACGGCGGGCTCGGCAATCTGCCCGGGCAGCTCTCCCCGCTCGAGGCTCTGGGAATCTGGCCGACGAGCGAGTTCCGCCTCTCGGCGACCGCATCCGACCTGCCCGCGGCGATCTTCTACGCGGGCGGCGTGTTCGCGCTCGTCTGCCTGGTCGTGGGCCTGCCCGGCTGGATCCGCCGCCACGGAGCAGCGATCCCGGCTGCCCTCCTGGCGGCCGCCATCCTCTACCTGCTCGCCCGCTCGCTGGGCACCGTCTACACCTCCGCCAAGGCGCTGGCCATCGCGGCCCCCCTTATTGCTCTCGTTGTTCTCGGCGGACTGCTGATCAGCGACCGCCGCCCACTCCGTTGGCTTGGAATCACCTTCGCCGCCGCCGCCGCGGTCTGCAGCTTCCTGATCCTGCGCCAGGCCCCGGTCGCCCCGACCGACCACGCCGCCGAGCTGGCTCGGATCCGGCCGCTCGTCGAGGGTGAGAAGCTGCTGTTTCTGGGTCGCGACAACTTCGTCCTCTACGAGCTCCGGGGCTCGAAGCCCTACACGCACGTGCGCAACTTCTATGACCCCTATTTCGTCGAGCCGAACTTCGAGCTCGCCGACGTCGGCTCGAAGTTCGACTTCGACTCGGTGACCGCGAGCACGCTCGCCGGCTTCCCGTTCGTTCTCACGACGCGCGCCCAATATGCCAGCGGCCCGCCGCCCGGCTACGAGGCGGTCGAGCGCACCGGCTCCTACGTGCTCTGGGAGAAGCAGCGCCCGCCGCTGGGCAGGGAGCCGGCGGAGAGCGGCGCCGCGCCCGGGCTGGTCGACGGATGCCCGGCGCAGAAGCCGGCGGGAGTCTCCTCGTTCGCGGCCGAGCCGGTCGTTGCCGAGGCGGACGACTGGTCGCGGACGACGGTCGAGAGCGGCCAGTCGGCGGGGGTCGTCCTCGACCTGCCGTCCGGGATCTGGGACCTCTCATTGCAATACGACGCGACCCGGCCCTTGACCCTCACCGACGACGCCGCGCGCCTGGATGCCACCCTGCCCGCCAATCTGGACTACCGGGGCACGGCGCCGTTCTGGCCCGCCGGGCGGATCGAGATCGCCGGCGGGGATCCGGTCCAGATCACGGCACGCGTGGACAGCCCGCCGCTCGCGGGCCGCGTCCTGGGCGCCCATTCGACAGCCCACCTCGGTGCGCTTGCGGCAACCACCGCCGAGCCGCCCCGCGATGGCTGCCACGGCTATGTCGACTGGTATCTGCGTTAGGAGCCCGGCTCGGCCAGCTTGTCGACCAGCGCCCGGAAGAAGTCGTTGCGCGTCACCACAGCGTGGATAGTCCCCGAGCTCGCGATCGGGATCACGAGCACACGATGGTGCAGGAAGAGCTCGGCGAGCTGAGTGTCGGAGTAGTCGTCGTCGACCACCACGTGATCGGTCGTCAGGTAATTCGAGATCGGCTCGCTCCGGCAGGTAAGCCGTCGCTCGATCGCGTCATCGATGGAGCGGCGGATCATCGCCGAGGACGCGAGCTCGCCCACGTAGCCCGGGAACAGCGCCACCATGAACTCCCGCTCGCCGAAGATGCCGGCGAACTTCCCCTGGGCATCCACCACCGGAAGGCCCGGGAGCCCGCACTCGACGACCTTCCTGGCGGCGTCGAGCACCAGCTCGTCGGCGCGCAGCGGCTCGATCTCGCGCAGGACTGACTTGACGATCGAGTCGGGCATCAGCTCATAGAAGTATGTAGCGCCCGGCGACGTATGCGCTGGCCAAGACCATCGAGACCAGCGTCACGGGGACCCCGATGCGGAGGAAGGTGATGAATCCGATCGGAGTGCCCGCCCGCTCGGTCAGCCCCGCCGCGGCGACGTTGGCCGCCGCGGCGATGATCGTCGCGTTGCCGCCGAAGCAAGCGCCGAGCGACAGCGCCCACCAGTACGCGTCGTCGCCGGAGGCGCCTCGGAGCTCCTCGACCACCGGGATCATGGCCGTGGTGAACGGGATGTTGTCGACGATCGCGGATCCGATTCCACCCACCCAGAGGATCCCGAGCAGCTCCGCGGAGCGGTCGCCGCCGGTCAGGTCCGACACCCCCTCGGCGACCTCGTCGATCGCGCCGGTCGCCTCCAGCGCGCCGACCATCACGAACAGCGCGACGAAGAAGAACAGCGTCGGCCACTCGATCTTCGAGAGCGCCTGCTCGAGCGGGATCGTCGTCACCAGCAAACCGACCGCGGCTCCGGTCAGCGCGACGGTCGCCGGCTCGATGTGCAGCGCCTGATGGGCGAAGAAGGCCAGAACGGTCACGATCAGCACCGGGCCGGTGCGGCGCAGTTCCGCGTGGTCGCGGATCGAGGCGGCCGCGTCCAGCTCCATCACCAGCCGGCGGTTCTTCGGGTCGATCTGCAGGTCGCGCCGGTAGAAGGCGTACAGACCGGCGATCACGACGACGAACGTGACGACGACGATCGGGGCCAGGTTGACGAGGAAGTCGTTGAACGAGAGGTCGGTGGCGCCGGCGATGATGATGTTCGGCGGATCGCCGATCAGCGTCGCCGTGCCGCCGATATTCGACGCGATCACCTCGATGATCACCAGGGGCACGGGGTCGATGTCGAGGGCGTCGGCGAGCAGGAACGTGATCGGAACGATGAGCAGGATCGTGGTCAGGTTGTCGAGGAAAGCCGAGAGCAGCGCAGTGGTCCCGGCCAGGAAGAGGACGACGAGCAACGGCTCGCCGCGGGAGAGCTGGCCGGCGCGGATCGCGATCCAGTCGTAGACCCCGCTCTGCTGGGTCAGGTAGACGAGGATCATCATCCCGGCGAGCAGGCCGATCGTGTTGAAGTCCACGGCCTCGATCGCCAGCTCCTGGTTGTAGTCGCCGACGAACAGGACGACGATCGAGGCGCCGAGCAGCGCGACCTTGGTCCGATGCAGGCGCTCGCTGGCGATTAGCGCCAGCACGATCAGGAAGGTGGCGACCGCTACCGCCATCGGCGCACCGTTGGCCAGGGACGTCGGGGGCTGAATGCGGGCAGACTTCGGGGTCGCATGATCGGTGCCGACCAGTCTTCCCGGCTCGCCGCGGCCAGCATAGCCGCAGGCAGCACCCAGCGGTCGCGAAGGTCCGGCTGATGGAGGTCGGTTTCCCCGAGGCCCTGCTCGTCGTCGGTGTCCTGATCTCGATCGCCGCGGCGCTCTCCGGGCTCATGCACGGCACCGTGCTGTCGATCTCGGTCCTCGCGGTCGCCGCCGGGATCGGGTTGGCGCTCACGGACGTGATCAGCGTCGACCCGGGCGAGCCCGGCCTGATCGAGCTGATCGAGTTGGCGCTGATCCTGACCCTGTTCGCCGACGGCCTGATCGTCGAGCGCGAGTTGCTGCGGTTGCACTGGAGCGCCCCGGCACGCGCGATCGCGATCGCGATGCCGCTGACCCTGGTGATCCTGGCGCTCGGCGCGAAGCTGTTGTTCGCCGAGTTCAGCTGGGCCGAGGCCTTCCTGCTCGCGGCGGTCCTCACGCCGACGGATCCGGTGATCACGTCGGCGATCCTCACCGCTCGCCGCGTCCCGGAGGACCTGCGCCACACGCTGAATCTGGAATCCGGCCTCAACGACGGCCTCGCGCTGCCCTTCGTGCTGTTCTTCCTCATCCTCTCCGAGCCGGGAGGCGATGCCGCCGGCGAGGGGCTGGCGCTGATCGGCGAGGCCGCTGCCGGGGTGGCGATCGGCGGTCTGCTCGGGTTTGCTGCCGGCCGGCTGCTGCCGCAGCTGCCAGGAGGCATCACGCACCGCTACGAGGGTCTCTACGCGCTCGGGATCGGCCTGATGGCCTTCGGCGTCTGCGAGCTGACGATCGGCAACGGGTTCGTCGGCGTCTTCTGCGCCGGCGTCACGCTGGGGATCGCCGAGCACGAGATGCCCGAGGCGTTCGTCGGCTTCAGCGAGAACCTGAGCGCCATCTTCCAGGTCCTCACGTTCTTCGCCTTCGGGGCGCTGATCGTGAGCACCGGCTACACGGGCGCGATCCCGGCGCTGCTCGCGTTCATCGTCTTCGCCCTCGTGGTCGCCCGGCCGGTGGCCATCTCCCTGGCCTTCCTTCGCAGCCCGTGGGATCGGGCCCAGACCCTGTTCGTCGGGTGGTTCGGGCCGAAGGGGGTCGCCTCGATGTTGTTCGCGCTGTTCGTCCTCAACTCCCAGGCACCCGAACGCTCGCTGGTCTTCGACGTTGCCGCCTTCGTCATCCTCGCCTCGATCGTCGCCCACGGCCTCACAGATACCCTCGGCGCCCGCTGGATCGACCGGCGGGTGGGCGGCCGATGACCGAGCGGATCGAGCTGTCGCGGATCGAGGTCGGCGACATCCGGCCCGAGGAGGTCGACGCCGCCGTTGAGGTCGCCGCCCGCGCGATGTGCACGAGCCCGATGGCCCACGCGGTGCTCGGCGAGGACCACGATCGCCGCTATCGCCACACCCGCCGGCTGTTCGCGCGCATGTACATGCTGGCGATTCACCAGCGCCCGCTCGTCGCCCGCCTCGACGGCCGGATCGTCGCCTCGACCAACGACCTCGTCGAGCAGGCGTGCCGTGCCCGGCCGATCGACCTCGTGCGCTCGCTGCCCGCGCTGGCGCTGATCGGTCCGCGGCCCGCGGTCCGCGCCGCGCGCTGGTTGAACGACTGGGAGCACCGCGACCCCGACCGCCCGCACGCCCACTTCGGCCCGTTCGGGGTCGAGCCCGAGCTGCAGGGCCAGGGGATCGGCAGCCTGGTGCTGCGCGAGTACACCCGCCGCCTCGACGAGGCCGGCGAGCACTCTTACCTGGAGACCGAGAAGCCGGAGAACGTCGCCCTGTACCAGCGCTTCGGCTTCGAGATCGTCGACGAGAGCGAGTTCATGGGCGTGCCGAACTGGTTCATGTGGCGCGAGACGGGCGCCCGCGGGCCCGCCCTGCACGACGGCTGAGGAACCGCCCTAGCCGTCGGCGAGCTTCTCGACGACCTGGCGCGCGACCTCCGGCTCGACGTCCGTGAACTTGAGGTACAGCGCGACCGCGTCGTCGATGTGTCCGAGCAGCGCCGCCTGCTCGACCTCGGGCGGCGGCGCTGGGGCGTCGAAGTCCTCGTGGGCCATCAGGCCGGGACCCCGGCGAGCCGCTCGCCGACCCAGTCGGTCGAGGCGATGTGGCGGTTCATCCCGAGCTGTTTGGGCTCGAAGCCGAGCGCCAGCCCGACCAGCTGCGGTAGGTGCAGGATGGCCAGGCCGAGGTCGTGGTTGACGACCTTCGCCGCCTCGGGCTGCTGCAGGTCGAGGTTCAGGTGGCAGAGCGGGCATGGCGTCACCAGGCAGTCGGCGCCCTGGTCGAGCGCGTCGATGACGTGCGTGCCGGCCTGGCGCAGCGAGGTATCGCGGTTCATCGTGATCACCGGGAAACCGCAGCACTTGCGCGCGCCGTCGTATTCGACGACCTCGCCGCCGAGCGTCTCGATCACCTTCTCGAGGTAGAGGTCGCGGTCGGGGTGCTCCTCATATCCGAGCCGGTGCTTGGGGCGGATGACGTAGCAGCCGTAGAAGGGGCCGACCCGCAGCCCCGAGAGCGGCCTTGTGACCTTCGCCTTCAGCGCGTCGAGCCCGAAGTCCTCGACCAGCACCCAGAGAAAGTTCTTGTTCTCCCAGCCGGGCTTGTCCTTCTCGTAGCTGATGCCCTCGTCGGCGAGCGCCTCGTTGACGTGCGCCCGGTAGGCCGAGTCGGCGTCGAGCCGCTGCTGGCACTCCGACTGAGCGCCCTGGCAGGTCGAGCAGATGTTCATCATCCCGAGGCCGGTTTCCTGGGCGAGCGCGAAGGTGCGGGCGTTGAGCGTGTCGGCGAGCTCCTGGTTGTGCTCGGCGATCACGCCGGCGCCGCAGCAGTTGGCGCGGTCGAGCGTCACCAGCTCGATCCCGAGCCGCTCGGCGACGAGCGCCATCGAGCCGTGCAGCTCGGTCGTGAAGCCGCGCGAGACGCAGCCGGGCCAGTAGGCGAGCTTCATTCGTTCTCCTTCGGTCCCTCGGACACTTCGGGTTGGCTGAGCTCCTCCTCGTCGGGCTCGGGCTCGACGTCCTCCTCACCCGCGATGTAGAGGTTGAGCTCGGTGTGGTGTTCCTCGGCGTGCTCGTAGATCCGCTTGACGTGGTCCTGCGCATCGCCGGGCAGCTTGTGGTGAACGCCGGGGATCAGCTTCGGCAGCGAACGCATCTTGCCCGTGCGGATCCCCCGGATCGCGGTCGGGATCGAGCCCAGCAGGCCCTTGATCGCCGACTTCTTCGGGATCAGCTTGCCCTTGACCCCGGGGGCGAACGACTCCTGCAACAGCAGCGACTCGTCCAGCGTCCCCTTCTTCTCGATGATCTTGACGAAGGCTTCCTCGTGGTTGTGGCCGTTGTTGCGGTCGCGGATCTCCTCGTCGCGGCCGGCGATCCGGCGCAGGCGCATGATCTGGTCCATCGGCGCGACGCCCTTCGGGCAGGCGTCGATGCATGAGAAGCAGTGCGTGCAGTCGTAGATCCCGTGCGGGTCCTGAGCGAGGTCGTAGAGGCGCTCGCGCGCCTCGACGTCTCGCGGGTCGCCGACGAACCGGTAGGCCTTGGCAAGCGCGGCCGGGCCGATGAAGTCCGGGTCGACCTCCATCGACAGGCAGGAGCTGACGCAGGCGCCGCACTGGATGCAGGCGATGGTCTGCGTGATGTCGACCATCGAGTCCGGCGGCACGATCCGCTCGCGCTCGGGCGGGTCACCGTCGTCGAGCAGCCACGGGGTGACCCGGCGGATCTTCTCCCAGTGGGTCGACTCCATGTCGGTGACCAGGTCCTTGATCACCGGCATGTTCCCCATGGGCTCGACCAAAATAGGTTGCGCCACGTCCTCGGCTTCGCCTGCGGGCGTATCGCTGTCAGCCGCAGGACGACGATTGGCGAATTCATGGGCGTCGCCGACCTGGGTCAGGCAGGCGAGCGTCGACTGGCCGTTGATCTTCACCCCGCACGAGCCGCAGATGGCAGCCCGGCACGAGCAGCGGACCGAGAGCGAGCCGTCCACGCGATCCTTGTGCTGCAGCAGTCCGTCGAGGACCGAGAGCGTCGGGTCGAGCTCGACGTCGAACTGCTCCCAATACGGCCCCTCGCCCGACTCGGGCTTGAAGCGGCGGACCTTGAGCGTGTACTGCTCCGTATCGGCCATCGTGTCTAGTAGGTCCTCTCCATCGGTTGCCACTCGGTGATTGTGACGTCGGAGTAGCTGATCTCCGGCCCGTCGCCGTTCAGGGTCAGATCGATGTGCTTGAGCCACTCCTCGTCGTTGCGCTCGGGGAAGTCGGTGCGGAACTGGGCGCCGCGGCTCTCGGTGCGATGCACGGCGCCGACGCACGCGCACTCGGCGCAGTCGAGCATGTAGCCGAGCTCGATCGCCCCGAGCACGTCCTGGTTGAAGACCGAGCCGTGATCGTCGATGTAGCAGCTCTGCGCCTCCTCCTTGAGCCGCTTGACGATCTCGTGCGCCTTCTTGATCCCCTCCTCGTCGCGGAACACCGCGACGTACTTGTCCATCGTCTCCCCGAGCTCCTTGCGGATCTCGGAGACCCGACGGCCGGAGCCGCGCTCGCGGCCGATGACCTCGTCGATCATGCGCTGCTCGTCGGCGAGCACGGCCTTCGACGGCGTCCCGGCCTTGATCGCCTTGGCGCGGGTGGCCGCGTGGACGCCGGAGCGGCGGCCGAAGATCAGAGTGTCGAGCAGGGAGTTGGCGCCGAGCCGGTTGCCGCCGTGGACCGACACGCACGCGCACTCGCCCGCGGCATAGAGGCCGGGGATCTCGGTGGCGCCGTCCGCGTCGGTCTTGACGCCGCCCATCGTGTAGTGGTTGCCCGGCTTGATGTGGATCGGCTCCTGGGTGATGTCGACCCCGGCGAAGTCCCGGCCGACGAGGACGATCTCGCGCAGCGCCTCGTGGATGCGCTTCTTCGGCACGACGGTGATGTCGAGCGCGACGGTGCCGTCGGGGAAGCCGCGGCCCTCGTTGATCTCCGTCTGCTCGGCGCGGGAGACGACGTCGCGGGAGGCCAGCTCCATCTTGTTGGGCGCGTACTTCTCCATGAACCGCTCGCCATTGGCGTTGAGCAGGTGAGCCCCCTCGCCGCGGGCGCCCTCGGTGATCAGAAAGCCCTTGCCCGCCAGCGTCGTCGGGTGGTACTGGATCATCTCCATGTCCATCAGCGGCGCCCCGACGCGGTAGGCCTGGGCGATCCCGTCGCCGGTGCAGATCAGCGCGTTGGTGGTCGGCTGCCAGGCCTGACCGTTGCCGCCGGTGGCGAGGATCACGTTCTTCGCCTCGAACAGCTCCATCGAGCCGTCGCGGATGTTGCGAAGCACGGCGCCGACGCAGTTGCCGTCGTCGTCGAGGGTGAGCGCGGTGGTGAAGTACTCCTCGTAGCGGTGGACCGCGTCGGCGTACTTCATCAGCTGCTCGTAGAGGACGTGCATGATCGCCTGGCCGGTGATGTCGGCGACGTAGTAGGTGCGCGCCTGCGAGGCGCCGCCGAACGCGCGGGTGCCGAGCTTGCCCTCCTCGTTGCGGTGGAAGGGGACGCCGAGGTGCTCGAGGTGGAGGATCTCCTCCGGCGCCTCGCGGCACATGATCTCGATCGCGTCCTGGTCGCCGAGGTAGTCGGAGCCCTTGATCGTGTCGAAGGCGTGCGACTCCCATGAGTCGCCCTCCTGAAGCGCCGCGTTGATCCCGCCCTGCGCGGCGTTGGAGTGCGAGCGCACCGGGTGGACCTTGGAGACGATGCCGACCGAGACGCCCTGCTCGGCGGCCGCCAGGGCGGCGCGCTGGCCGGCGAGGCCGGCTCCGATTACGAGTACGTCATGCCTGGGCATCGGCGCGATCCTATTGAAGCTCAGGGCCGCCAGCGCCGCGATCGCCGCGGTCAGGTCGCGCTCGCGCTCGGCGATCAGGCGCTCGCCGGTCAGCCGCAGCGCCCGCAGGTTGTCCTCGCTCGCGTCGTCGAGGTCGTCGCTGGCGCTGGTCAGCTCGGTCTGGAACCGGAAGAAGCGCTCGACGCCCAGCAGCTGCGTGAGCTGATAGTCGACGACGTCGCTGGCGCCGTCGAAGACGACGTCGATCAGCGGCCGGGCCCACTCGACCAGCCCCCAGTCCTTGACGTCGTCGTAGGGAAACGGGCGCGTCAGCTGTCCCGTGCCGAGCGAGACGAGGACGACCTCGGCGCCCGGCGAGTAGCGCATGATCTCCGCCAGCGCGCACATCGCGGGGTTGACGGCGAACACCCCGCCGTCGATCAGCGGCCGGTCGGAGAGCAGCGCCGGCTCGAAATACGTCGGGGCCGAGGCGGTGGCGCGCGCCACGGCACGCAGCGGGAAGTCGCGGCTTGCATCCTCACGAGCGCGGGCGCTCTTGAAGAACTCGGGGCGGCGGCGCTCGGTGTCGTAGGAGGGGATGAGGAGGTCGGTGACCGTGTCGCGCAGCCGCGCCTCGCCGAGGTAGCGGCCGAGCACCTCCTCGAGCGCGTCGGCGTCGTACTTCTCGTCGCTGAGGCCCTCGACCGAGTGGATCCGCTGCCCGATTGTGCGCGAGAAGATCAGCGGTCCCTCCTGCTCATAGAGCGCGACGAGCTCCGCGGCGGGCAGGGCGTCCGGCTTGGCCAGCGCGCAGGCGAGGATGCCGCCGGTCGAGGTCCCGGCGATCAGGTCGAACACCGCAGCGGCGGGGCGCTCCATCCGCCGCTCGATCTCGGTCAGGACGAGGGCCGGAACGATGCCGCGGATGCCGCCGCCGTCGATCGAGAGGACATTGACCCGGCCGGCCACGCGCTACTTGCGGTTGAGGGCGTCGCGCAGCGCCCGGCCGACCTGGTCGGCGGTGATCACGCCGCGCAGGCGTCCCTCCGCGTCGACCGCGGCCAGTCCACCGAGCCGCCGCAGGGCGTCGTTGCCGAGCAGCGACTCGAGCGGCGCGTCGTCGCGGACCCGCAGCGTTCCCGAGGAATCGAGCTCGAACACCTCGCCGACGGTCTGCGAGGCGCGCCTGGCCTCCGGGATGCCGTCGGCGGTCTCGCGGACGAGCAGGCCGCGGAAGTGGTCACCCGCGTCGACGACCGGGAACCAGGGCCAGCGGTAGCGCAGGAAGTACTCGTCGATCGCCCGCTCGATGCTGGTGTCCTCGCTGATGGAGACCGGGTCCGCGTCCATCACGTCGGCGACGCTGATTCCGCCGATCCGGCTCGAGAACTCCGACTGCATCGCATAGCCGCGCGCCGACTGGCCCAGGATGAACCCGACCAGCGCCATCCAGATGCCGGTGATCACGACCCCCTGGATGACGAGCAGGACGCCGAGGCCGATCAGCAGGTACGAGAAGCCGCGGCCGAGGTTGGCGGCAAAGCGGGTGGCGCGATTCTGGTTCCCGGTCAGCTTCCAGGCGATCGCCCGGGCGATCCGCCCGCCGTCGAGCGGGAAGGCGGGGATCAGGTTGAAGACGAGGACGAGGATGTTGATGCTGGCCAGCCAGGCGACCATCGTCAGCAGTCCGGAGGTGCCCGCGTCGGACTCGACCAGCATCGCGTCCCAGAACTCCTGGCCGCCGGCCGCGGCGACCCCGACCGCGATGCAGAGCGCTGCGATGACGAGCGTCACCGCCGGTCCGGCCACCGCGATCTTGAACTCGGTCCCCGGCGAGTCGGAGTCCTTGCTCATCTTCGCGACGCCGCCGAACAGCCACAGCGTGATCTCGGTGATCGGAATCCCGCGGCGGTTGGCGACCACCGCGTGGCCGAGCTCGTGCAGCAGGATCGAGGCGAAGAAGGCGAGCGCCGAGGCGACCGCGAGCAGATACGGATCGGAGTCGGACTGCTCGGCTCCGAGCACGTCGCGGTAGAAGCCCGAGAGCCAGAGGATGATGAGGAAGAGGACGAAGAACCACGAGTAGTCGACGCCGATCCGGATTCCACGGATGCGAAACAGCGTCAGCTGGCCCTTCGGTCCCATGCACTAATCGTAGGCTGCGGCTACTTCGCGCCCCTGGCGGGACGGCTAAGCGCGACTACTGGAGCAGGATGCCGGTGAACGACACGTTCGTGGGATTGAACGAGTCCGCGTTGGTTGCGGCGTCGCCGCGCAGGCGGATCGTGTGATTCCCCGCGGTCACCGGGAGGATCCCGGAGAGTCTCGGCTGCGTGCGTTCTGGGCCGCCGCCGCAGGGGCACGACGCTCCCAGGGTCACGGTCGAGCCCGGGACGAGCGTGTTGTCGACGTAGAGCGCGAGGTCGAGCTGACACGCCGCCGCGCACCCCAGCTCGGCAAACAGCGACACCATCACCAGCAGGCGGCCGCTGCGAGGAATGGTCTGGTTCGCGAACACCAGGTCGAATGGAGTTCCGGAGAGGTTGGGGGTGGTCGAGACCGCGAAGCCGTGCGAGATTTGACCGGCGGCGAAGTCCTCGGCGAGCAGCGTTCCGTTCGCCACCTTGGAGGAGTCGACCGCGCCGGCGGCGAGGTCCTCGGCGAGCAGGGTCTCGTTCGCCACCTTGGAGGAGTCGACCGCGCCGGCGGCGAGGTCCTCGGCGAGCAGGGTCTCGTTCGCCACCTTGGAGGAGTCGACCGCGCTGTTGGCGAGCTTGTCGCCGTTGATCTCGCCCTGGCCGATCTTGTCGCCGATCACCGAGCCGGGCGCCAGCTGGGTCGAGCCAACCGCGCCGGCGCCGAGCTCGGCGGCGGTGATCGTGCCGTCGACGATCTTCGTCGCGTCGACCGAGCTCGCCTGCAGCTTCGGAGCGCTGACGGCGTTGGCCGCGATCGCCTTGCCCTTGACGGCGCCGTCAGCGAGGTCGTTGGACTTGACCTGCTTCTGGCCGGGGAGGGCGAGCGCGGTGCCGCTGAGAGCGACGAACAGGGCGAGGTAGCCGACGATGTGCGATTGGAGGTGGGTGCGAATCCGCGACGAGAGCGGCATGTCCTCAATTCAACACCCTGTCGCGCCTAATTCAAAACCCTGTGGCGCTCGATGATCCGGCCGAAGTCGGTGCCCGGAGGCAGGGTGCCGAAGGCGCGGCCCCAGTCGCCGCCGAGGCGTGAGGCACAGAACGCGTCGGCGACGGCCGGGTCGCCGTAGCGGACCAGCAGCGAGCCCTGGAGGACGAGCGCCATCCGCTCGACCACGCGGCGGGCGCGAGCCTCGATCTCGGCCATGTCGCCGAGCTCCTCACGGAGGGAGGCCGCCGCCGCGTCGAGGCGCGGGTCCGCGCCGGCCGCCTGGTCCACCTCGCCGAAGTACGCCTCCAGGGCCTCGGGGCCGCGGACCATCGCCCGCAGCACGTCGAGGCACTGGACGTTGCCCGAGCCCTCCCAGATCGAGTTCAGCGGCGACTCCCGATAGAGCCTGGGCATGCCGGACTCCTCGACGTAGCCGTTGCCGCCGAAGCACTCGAGCGCCTCGCCGGAGTGCGGTACCGCCCGCTTGCAGAGCCAGTACTTGAGGACCGCGTTCGAGATCCGCTTGAACTGGGTGGCCTGCTCGTCACCGGCGATCGACTGGTCGTAGGCCCGCGCGAGGCGCATCGCGCCGATCGTCGCCGCCTCGGACTCGATCGCGAGGTCGGCGAGGACGTTGCGCATGAGGGGCTGGTCGATCAGCAGCTTGCCGAACGCGGCCCGCTGCGAGGTGTGGTGGATCGCGTTGGCGACCGCTGACCGCATCCCGGCCGACGCGCCGAGACAACAGTCAAGGCGGGTGTGGTTGACCATCTCGATGATCGTCGGCACGCCGCGCCCCTCCTCGCCGACCATCCGCGCCCAGGTGCCGCGGAACTCGACCTCGCTCGAGGCGTTGGAGCGGTTGCCGAGCTTGTCCTTGAGCCGCTGGATGTGGATCGGGTTGCGCTCGCCGTCCGGGGTGAACCGGGGCATGAAGAAGCACGACAGCCCGCCCTCGGCCTGCGCGAGGACCAGGAAGGCGTCGCACATCGGCGCCGACATGAACCACTTGTGTCCGTTGAGCTCGTACTCGCCGCCGCCGCCGCCGCCGTTGAGCGGCGTCGCCGTTGTCATGTTGGTGCGAACGTCCGAGCCGCCCTGCTTTTCCGTCATCCCCATGCCGCACAGGGCGCCCGGCTTCTGGTCGGCCGGCCGCAGCTCGGGGTCGTAGATGGTCGAGGTGAAGCGCGGCTCCCACTCCTCCGCCAGTTCCGGCTGCTTGCGCAGCGCCGGGATCACGGAGTAGGTCATCGACAGCGGGCAGCCGACGCCGGCCTCGGCCTGGCCGGCGATCGACATCCCGGCCCGCGCAACGTGGG
Organism: uncultured Solirubrobacterales bacterium; assembly: GCA_963767285.1. Taxonomy (GTDB): domain Bacteria; phylum Actinomycetota; class Thermoleophilia; order Solirubrobacterales; family 70-9; genus WHSW01. The sequence continues at coordinate 510,262 of CAVYDJ010000001.1, forward strand.
CCCCCGGCTGCGGCTCGCGCCAGGGAAGCGCATGCGCGCCGTGGGCGACGCCGGCGCCGAGGAGCTCGTGCCAGGAGGGGTGGAACTCGACCTCGTCGATGCGGTTGCCGAACCGATCGTGGGTCTTGAGCTTCGGCGGGTTCTCGTTCGCCTCCGCGCCCCAACGGATTGCGCGGGCGGAGCCGGCGAAGGCGCCGACCTCGCTGACCTGCGACTCGGCCCAGTCTCCGCCCTCGCGGCGCAGCGCCGCCTTCAGGACGTTGTCGGCCTCATAGGTGTTGTAGTCCTCGAGTGGCGTCGCCTGGTTGGCGACCTCGTGGGTGGCGGCGGTTGCGTGGCGCTCAAGCGTGGACACGGGTGGGCTCCCTTCCGGTTACCGATCGAATACAGAAGTCTCTCAGCGAGTCGATCAGCGACTCGGGGTCGTGGGCCGCGGTGGTGGGGGAGACGGGCCCGACCAGCGCCTCGCCGATCGCCCCGACCAGCGCCGCGGCGCTGGTCGCCGGGTCCTGGGCCGGCAGCTCGCCGCTCTCCACGCCGGCGGCGATCACGTCGGCGAACGCGTCGCGGTAGGCGCGGCGGAAGGTCAGGCGCTCCGCCTCGACGGCGGGGTCGACCGGTTCAGCGATCAGGGCCCAGGCGAGCCGGCGGCCGCGCAGGGCGCGGCGCGCGAACGTCTCGACCGCCGCTGCGATCCGCGTCGCCGCGGATGCGTCGGAATCGGCAGCGGCTTCGACCACCGCGTCGACCTCATGCTGCGACGCGTTGCGGAACACCTCCGCGAACAGGTCGGCCTTGGAGGGGAAGTGGCGGTAGACAGTCCCCGTCGCCACCCCGGCCTTCGCGGCGACCGCGGCGACCTGCGCCTCGGCGTACCCGCCGTGGGCAATCAGCTCGCGGGCGGCGGCGACGATCCGCCCGCGAACCTCCGCCTTACGCGCCTCGGTCCGCTCCGTCGGTCGGTAGGCCACACAAGAAGTGAATCACTGTTCACTCCTTGTGTCAAGCGGTCAGGCGGCCGCGGCGGGCTGCGGGTCCGGGCGGACGATCACGGTGTCGGCGATCGGCAGCACCTCGTCGGCCGGCATCCCGACCTCGTCGGCGTGGCGCCGGACTGCGTCCGCGTCCGAGGCCTCATAGATGCACACCGTGCCCAGCTCTCCGCTTTCCTCCTGGACGACGTAGCTGCGGATCCAGCGGATCTCGTCCGGGAAGTCGCTCTCGGCCACTTCCTTCGACCGCTCGGCGGCCGCGCCGAGCTCCTCCGGCGTCTTCCACCCCTTGTTGCGGCGGATCATGAACAGGTCCATCCAAACCCTCCTCTTGGTGACTGCGGACTCATCGTTTCACGACGACCTAAGGCGTTGCGAAAACTCGGCCGGCTGCCCGCTCATCGCCGCGGTCACGGCGGCGATCTGGTTCGGGCTGGCGATCAGCTCCTTCTGCAGCTCGGCCTCGAGCGCCAGCCCGTCGGCGGCAGAGAGCTTCGGGACCTCGGTGGCGAGTCGCTTCGCGCGGCGGATCGCGTCGGGCGACCGGGTCGCGATCTCGGCCGCGAGCGCCGACGCCGCCGCCAGGGGATCGGCTTCGATCCGGGTCACCAACCCGAGCGTCAGGGCTTCGTCCGCCTCGACCGTCCGTGCCGTGTAGGCGAGCTCGCGGGCGACGTCGTCGCCGACGAGACGGGGGAGCGTCTGCCACAGGCTCATATCGGGGATCAGCCCGTAGTGGATCTCCTTGACCGACAGCTTCGTGTCGTGCGCCGCCAGGCGGATGTCGGCCCCGAGTGCGATCTGCAACCCGCCGCCGATGCAGGCGCCGCGCAGCGCGGCGATCACCGGCACGTCGAGCTCGCGCCAGCCGTAGGCGACCCGCTGGGCGTAGTTGGCGATCGAGCCCTCCACGGAGGCGAACCCGTCGCCGGCGAGGTCGCCGTTGCCCTCCGCGAAGCTCTTGAAGTCGAGACCGGCGCAGAAGCTCGGACCGTCGCCGGAGAGCACCACCACGCGGACCTCGCTGGCAGAGCTCAGCTCGTCGAGCGCCTCGTTGAGCGCGACGAACATCCGCCAGTCGAGCCCGTTGTGTTTGTCGCCGCGCGTCATCCGCACGTCCGCGACGTGATCCGCGACGTCGATGACGACGCGGTCGCTATCCACCGGCCGCGCCCGCGCCCGCCTGCTCGAAGAGCTTGCCGGCGTTGATCGTCTCGGCCATCTCGGCGGACTCCGCGCGATAGGACGAGCCGTCCTCGAACTCGACCACCGGCAGCCAGTGCTGGCCGGTGATCTCGATCACCTCGGTCCGGCGGCCGCGGGGGAAGACCGGCGCCTTGACCACCTCGTAGTCGATGCCCTGATCGTCGAGCGCCTTCTGCACCTTCCAGCAGTGGTCCAGGTTGTTGTGGACGAACGTGAATGGGCAGCGGTGCAGCTTGACGCTGGGCATGGGACCTCCTTGGTGGCTCTCGCGCAGCCTATGCGCTGCGCCGATAGCATCGCGCGCCCGACATGGCAGACAAGATCAAAGTCGCAAACCCGATCGTCGAGCTCGACGGCGACGAGATGACCCGGATCATCTGGGAGTTCATCAAGGAGCAGCTCATCCTGCCCTACCTCGACGTCGAGCTCCTCTATTACGACCTCGGCATCGAGAGCCGCGACGCGACGGAGGACCAGATCACCGTCGACGCCGCGAACGCGATCAAGGAGCACGGGGTCGGCGTCAAGTGCGCGACGATCACCCCCGACGAGGCGCGGGTCGAGGAGTTCGGCCTGAAGGCGATGTATCGCTCGCCGAACGGGACGATCCGCAACATCCTCGGCGGCGTCATCTTCCGTGAGCCGATCGTGATCTCGAACATCCCGCGCCTGGTGCCCGGGTGGACGAAGCCGATCATCATCGGCCGCCACGCGTTCGGCGACCAGTACCGCGCCGAGGACACGCTGATCCCGGGCGAGGGCAAGCTGACGCTGACCTGGACGCCGAAGGACTCCAGCCAGGGCGAGCCGATCGAGATCGACATCTTCGACTTCCCCTCGAGCGGCATCGCGATGGGGATGTACAACCTCGACGACTCGATCCGCGACTTCGCCCGCGCCTCGTTGCGCTACGGCCTCGACCGCGGCTATCCCGTCTACATGTCGACCAAGAACACGATCCTGAAGAAGTACGACGGGCGCTTCAAGGACCTCTTTCAGGAGATCTACGACGCCGAGTTCAAGGACGAGTTCGAAGCCGCGGACATCACCTACGAGCACCGCCTGATCGACGACATGGTCGCCGCGGCGCTGAAGTGGGAGGGCGGCTACGTGTGGGCCTGCAAGAACTACGACGGCGACGTCCAGTCCGACACCGTCGCCCAGGGCTTCGGCTCGCTGGGGCTGATGACGAGCGTGCTGATGACGCCCGACGGCAAGACCGTCGAGGCCGAGGCCGCGCACGGCACCGTCACCCGCCACTTCCGCGAGCACCAGAAGGGCAACCCGACCTCCACCAACCCGATCGCCTCGATCTTCGCCTGGACGCGCGGGCTTGCCGCCCGCGGGCGGATGGACGAGACGCCCGAGGTCACCGAGTTCGCCGAGACGCTGGAACGCGTCTGTGTGGAGACGGTCGAGAGCGGAAAGATGACCAAGGACCTCGCGCTGCTGGTAGGGCCCGACCAGGAGTTTCAGACCACCCAGAAGTTCCTCGCCTCGATCGACGAGAACCTGCAAGCCGAGATGTCCTGAGCGGGCGGCGCGGCTGACGGGTCAGTAAGGGGGGCGATTCAGAAGGGGTTGGTCCTCGAACGCTGGACCCTCACACTCGCGGACACCCAGCTCGAGCGGCGGCATGGACGCGAAGGTTGCTCGAAGCATGGAGCTGGATTCCCGAGGCGCCATAGCCCGTGCGACAGCGGCGGCGGCCCCGCTGCGCTTCTCGATGCCAGTCCCAGAACGTGGAGGACACGCTGCGACGCGTCGCCGCTCGGATCCGACTAGCTTCCGGCCCCAAACTTGAACCCGAACCAGGAGTGATGAATAAGTGAGTTCCCCCGTCAAGGTCACCGTCACCGGCGCCGCCGGCCAGATCGGCTACGCGCTGCTGTTCCGGATCGCGAGCGGGCAGATGCTCGGCGAGGACACGCCGATCGAGCTGCGGCTCCTGGAGATCCCGGACGCGATCAAGGCCGCCGAGGGCACCGCGATGGAGCTCACCGACTGCGCCTTTCCGCTGCTTCGCGCGATCGATATCACCGACGACCCGAAGCTCGCCTTCGAGGGCTGCAACGTCGGCCTGCTCGTCGGCGCCCGTCCGCGCACGAAGGGGATGGAGCGCGCCGACCTGCTGGAGGCCAACGGCGGCATCTTCAAGCCGCAGGGCGAGGCGATCAACGCCGGCGCCGCCGACGACGTCAAGGTGCTGGTGGTCGGCAACCCGGCGAACACCAACGCCTTGATCGCGATGTCCCACGCCCCCGACGTTCCGCGCGAGCGCTTCAACGCGATGCTGCGCCTGGACCACAACCGGGCGATCGCTCAGCTCGCCAGCAAGCTCGGCGCCCAGGTCTCCGACGTCACCAACATGGCCGTCTGGGGCAACCACTCGCCGTCGATGTATCCCGACCTCGTCAACGCCAAGGTGCGCGGGGAGCAAGCCTGGGCCGCCGTCGACGACGAGGCCTGGATCGCCGACGAGTTCATCCCCCGGGTGGGCAAGCGCGGCGCCGAGATCATCGAGGCGCGCGGCTCGTCGAGCGCGGCCTCGGCCGCCAACGCGGCGATCGACCACGTCCGCGACTGGGTGCTCGGCACCGAGTCCGGCGACTGGGTCTCGATGGGCGTGCCGAGCGACGGCCGCTACGGGATCGAGGAGGGGATCATCTGCGGCCAGCCGTGCCAGTGCTCCGACGGCGAGTACTCGATCGTGGAAGGCCTCGAGATCACCGACTTCTCGCGCGAGCGGATCGATGCTTCCGTCGCCGAGCTCAGGGAAGAGCGCGAGGCCGTCTCGAACCTCGGCCTGGTCTAGCGCCGGCGCTCGCAGCGGCTCAGCAAGTCGCCGGGGCCGGCGATCACCACGTCGCGGCGCCCGCGGCCGCAATCGATCCGATCACGACCCGGCCCGCCGGCGACGACGTCGTTGTCGTTGCCGCCCCGCAGCACGTCGCGTCCGCCGCCGCCCTTGATGCGGTCCTTGCCGGCGCGCCCGCAGACCTTGTCGGCGCCGCCCTTGACGGCGATGTCCTCCGCGTCCCCGCGTGCGGCGATCACGTCAGCCGCGCCGGTTCCGGTGGCCCGCTTGTCGTAGACGCCGAGCGTCGCCTCGCTGCCCTTGCAGCTCGGGAACGGCCAGACGCCGTTGGTGGGCTTGACCGCGAAGAACCCCTGGAACCCGTCCGAGTACCAGATCTCGCCCCGCTCGACGTTGAACGACGGGCTGGACATCGCCCAGTTGGAGGCCGAGAAGCCGGGCGTCAGCCGGGGCCGGATCGGCGCGTTGAAGTAGGCGATCTCGTGTGGATGACGGGGGTCGCGGATGTCGAAGACGCGCAGGCCGGAGAGGATCATCGAGCAGGCGACGATCCCGGGATCGACCCGGGTCGGGACGTTGCAGTAATGGCCGGCGTAGCCCTGCAGGCCCTGGGTCGCGCCCGGGTCGCCGCTGAGCTGGCCGAAGTTCTCGGGCTGGTGCACCTCGAGGCGCAGGTTCGAGATCACCCGGGGGCTGGTCTCGTCGCCGATGTCGATGATCCGCCCGGCGCCGACCTCGCTCAGGGTGCCGAACTCGTCGATCTCGACCACGTAGGGGTGGTCGTCGATCGTCACCGGGATCGCGTTCTGGGGGATGCTCATCGATTCCCACTGCAGGCGGGCGATCTCGCGCACCTGCGGGTTCGGCTTGCGGGCCTGGATCTCGGAGACGTCGAGGATGATCAGGCCGGAGTCGATGCCGGCGACGTAGGCGCGGTTGCCGTCGGCGCTGAGCGAGAGCCCGTGCGAGTCATAGGGGCCGATCCACAGCGGGACCGGGGCGGACAGGTTCGAGATGTCGACCGCGACCAGCGTGCTGCTGCCGGGCGAGGCCGAGTAGAAGGTCCGGCCGTCCGGCGCCATCCCGCTTTCGTGGCCGAGGACGCCGACCGGGCTCGAGGCCTTGAGCACCGGGTGCCGGCAGTCGGCCGAGATGTCGTACACATCGATGAGCCCGGGATAGAGGGCGGGGTTGCCGAGCACCGCGGCGAGCACGCCGCGCTCCTGGCTGACGACCACCGACTCGTGCGGCGAGAGCATGGCCGGGGTGACGAGCTTGTCGGTGAGCACCGGATGCTTCGGATCCGACATGTCGAGGACGTTCACACCGGCCTCGACGTCGACCAGGCTGGTCGGGGCGAGCAGGGTGGAGTCGTAGTAGGCGCACTCCCGTCCCTCGGCATCGACGTACCGCTCGACCTTGAAGCCGCCGACGGTTCCCTGCGGATCGGGCTTCGTGTACTCGCCCACCAGCTCCAGGTTGCAGGTGTAGCCCTTCGCCGCCCGGCCGCTCGCGTGATCGGCGGCCGGGACCTGTCCCTGAAGTGCCGTCTCGGGCATCGAGCCCGGTCCGCACTCGGCCTTCGGGGTCGCCGCCAGCTCGGGTTCGAGCGCCTGCTGAACGGGCAGCGGCGTGACCAGCTGGCGGGTCGCGTCGGGGTGCGCCCCGGCCCCGGCGACGGCGCCCAGAGAGATCGCGAGCCCCGCTGAGACGCCGACTATGAGCGGGCGGACCACGGGCGGATCCTAATCCCGGGGTTGTTCCGCGGGCGCAGCTAGGCGGCGGAGTAGGAGCGCCCGTCCTTGCGGACCCGGCCCTCCTGCTCTAGCCCGGCAAGGACCCGGTAGAGGTAGTTGGGCTTGATCTTCATCTGCTCGGCGATCTGCGATGCGGTGATCCCCGGGTTGTCGGCGATCAGCTTCACGGCCTGGTCGGCGCGGGTGCCGCCGCGGCGCCGGCGCCTCCGCCCGCTCGGGGCGTTCTTCGAGCCGCGGGGGCGGCCGGGGCCGCGGCGGGTGCCGGTGAGGCTGGCGAGCGCGCGCTCGAGTTGGTTGCGCTCCGCGTCGAGTTCCTTGATCCGCTCGCGGATCAGGCTTGCGGCTTCCTCAACTGTGGCCGAGCTGGCTGGTGACATCCCTGACTTCCCCTTTCACTGTGACTCACACAGTGCGTTGAAAATTAACCGTATGAAGAGAGAGTAACGGTTACTCAGCCGCTGCGGCGTGTGCGCGGCAGGGTGCGGAAGACCACATCCCAGAGCGGTGAGGACACGCCGTATCCGAAGCGGTGGTCCTGGAAGTGGTGGCGCATGTGCTGCTCGCGCAGGTGCTTGCCGAGCTTCGACTTCGGCACGAAGTGGTGCAGGTAGTAGTGCATGTAGTCGTACGCCAGGTAACCCGCCAAAAAGCCCGCGAACAGCGGGTACGCCGTCGGCGTCCCGAAGATCAGCCAGAAGAGGCCGAAGAACAGCAGGGCCAGCGGGATGCTCGCGCCCGGCGGCATGACCAGCCGCATCTTGTCGTTCGGGTGGTCGTGGTGGACGCCGTGGATGATGAAGTGGAGGCGATGGCCGATCGCGTTGTCGGGCTCCCAGTGGAAGACCAGGCGGTGCAGCCAGTACTCCGAGAAGGTCCAGATCGCGAGCCCGGCGAGCCAGAGCCCGATCAGCTCGAGCGCGCCCTGTCCGGCACGGGCTCCCGCGACGAGCAGCACGGTGATCACCGGGATGTAGATCAGCGCCGGTACGACGGGATGGATCCTCGAAAAGAAATCGAGGAAGCGACTTTGAAACAGCGGCGGCGAGGCGCTCAGCCGGGCGGTGCGCTCAGGGGTTGCCATCCGCCCGAAGTTTAGAAGGCTTGGCGCCGGGTTAGGCGTCGCGCACGAGCAGCGCCGGCTGGCGCGGCGGCACCAGGCCCTGAGCCGAGTCCGGGCGGAAGGTCGAGCACGGCTCGTCGAGGTCGAGCGCGCAGAGCATGTGGCGGTGAAAGAAGCAGTCCTCGCAGCTGCGCCCGTTGCGCCGCTTGCTGCGGCGCTGGGCCGCCCCCTTTCGCCGCAGCCCCAGGGCCTCGGCCATCTGCGTCACTTCCTGCACGTCGATCACTCCGGAACTTCCTCTCCCTTGCGGTGTCTGCCCCTCTTCGGTGCCGAGCTGTTGCCCGTCCGTGGACTGCTTCGATCATGCCACCGGCGCGAGGGCTCCCGCGGGGGCGTTTCCGCAAGCGCCGGGTTTTCGCTCGCAAGGTCGCTGGCGCCGTTTACGCGCTTTGCGGGGTCGGCGGCCGCGGGTCGTAGAGTCTCTGGCGAGATGAGGATCACCGTGCTGGGCAAGTCGCCGGCTTGGCCGGACGCGGGCGGGGCCTGCAGCGGTTACCTCGTGCAGGAGGAGGGGACCACCGTCCTGCTGGACTGCGGCGGCGGCGTGTTCGGGAAGCTCCGCGAGCACGTCGACTACACCCAGGTCGACGCGGTGGTGATCTCCCACGTCCATGCCGACCACTTCATCGACCTGGTCCCGTACTCGTACGGGCTGCTGCTGACCCCGCGCCAGCAGCCGGTTCCGGTCGCCGGGCATCCCGGCACCGATGATCCGGCCCGGCCGCGGCTGGTGGTGCCGCCCGGCGCGCGCCAGACCTTCCGCACCGTGGTCGGCGCCTGGGGCGACGAGGAGCTGATCGAGCAGGCCTTCCTGATCGAGGACTACGACGCCGACTCGACGGTCGAGCTCGGTCCTCTGACCGCCACCTTCCACGAGGTCCCGCACTTCATCCTCACCCACGCCGTCAACCTCGTCTCGAGCGCCGGCCGCTTCACCTTCGGCGCCGACTGCAGGCCCTGCGAGGAGGTCGTCGAGGCCGCGCGCGACACCGACCTGCTCTTCATCGAGGCGACGCTGCCGCGCCCGGAGCGGACCGGGATCCGCGGCCACCTGACCCCATCCGAGGCGGGCGACGCGGCCCGCCGCGCCGGCGCCAAGCGCGTCGTCCTCACCCACATCTCCGACGAGCTCGACGCCGAATGGGCGAGGGAAGAGGGGTCGAAGGCCTTCGGCGCCCCGGTCGACGTCGCTCGCGCCGGGGACGTTTACGAGCTCTAGCGGCCTATCGTTCAGGGTAATGGCCGGACCGCGCGACCTGAGGGTCAACTTCGAGCGCATGTGGCGCGAGATGGACGAGCTGATCGGCGACCCGTTCGCCGAGCAGTGGTCGCGCCTGACCCGCGCCCAGTCGGGGTTCTCGCCCCGGGTCGACGTCTACTACTCGGGCGACCCGCCGCGCGCGGTCGTCAGCGCGGAGCTCGCCGGGGTCGACATCGACACCGTCTCGCTCGAGCTCGCCGGCCGCGAGCTGGTGATCACCGGCGAGCGCCCGTTCGCCGAGACCGAGGGCCGCGTCTACCAGCAGGTCGAGATCGAGGCCGGCCCGTTCCGGCGCGTGGTGGAGCTCGGCGCCGATGTGGTCGCCGAGCAGGCACGGGCCAGCTACGAGGACGGCATCCTCCGCGTCGAGCTTCCGCTCGCGGGACAGGTGACCCGGCGCGTGCCGATCGAGCCGGCCGAGTGATGGAAGGCAACGGCTCCGGCATCCAAGTCGTCGAAACCGGCGATCTCACCGAGGCGATCCGCGACCGCTCCGCGCCCCTGCCGGCGGCGCTGCCGGTCCTGCCGCTCAAGGACGCGGTCGCCTACCCCGACACCCTGACCCCGCTGGCGGTCGGGCAGGAGCGTTCGATCAAGCTGATCGATGACGTGCTCGGCGGCGAGCGGACCCTGGTCCTGGTCGCCTCGCGCGATCCCGAGCTCAACGAGCCGGGCCCCGAGCAGCTGTACGAGGTCGGGGTCGTCGGCGTCGTCGCCAGGATGCTCAAGGTTCCCGACGGGACGATGCGGATTCTGGTCCAGGCCACCGACCGCGTTCGGATCGGCGACTACGTGACGGAGAAGCCGTACCTGGTTGCGCGGATCGAGGAGCTGGCCGACGTCGTCGAGCCGTCGCCCGAGCTCGAGGCGCTGACCCGCAACGTGCAGCGGACGTTCTCGGAGATCATCGAGCAGATTCCGTACCTGCCCGAGGAGCTGCAGCTCGCGGTCACCAACATCGACGACCCGTCGGCGCTCGGCCACCTGATCGCAGGCTCGCTGCGGATCCCGACGGACGAGAAGCAAAAGCTGCTCGAGGAGGTAGACGTCGCCAAGCGCCTACGCCGCCTCTCCGAGATCCTGGCCCGCGAGCTCGAGGTGATCCAGCTCGGCTCGCGGATCCAGTCCGAGGTCGAGTCGGAGATGGAGAAGGGCCAGCGCGAGTACTACCTGCGCGAGCAGCTGAAGGCGATCCAGCGCGAGCTCGGCGAGGAGGACGAGACCCAGGCGGAGGTCAACGAGCTGCGCGAGCGGATCGAGGCGGCCGGGCTGCCCGAGGGTGCGCGCAAGGCGGCCGATCGCGAGCTCTCGCGGCTCGAGCGGCTGCCCGCGGCGGCGGCCGAGTACGGCGTCATCCGCACCTACCTGGAGTGGCTGGTCGAGCTGCCGTGGTCGAACCGGACCGAGGACAACCTGGACATCGGGCACGCCCGGGAGGTCCTCGACGCCGACCACTACGACCTCGAGAAGGTCAAGGACCGGATCCTCGAGTACCTCGCCGTTCGCAGCCTCAACCCTGAGTCGCACGGCCCGATCCTCTGCTTCGCCGGCCCGCCCGGGGTGGGGAAGACAAGCCTCGGCAAGTCGATCGCCCGCGCCCTCGGCCGTGAGTTCGAGCGGATCTCGGTCGGCGGGGTCCGCGACGAGTCCGAGATCCGCGGGCACCGCCGCACGTACGTCGGCGCGCTGCCCGGGACGATCATCCGCTCGCTGCGCGACGCCGGCTCGCGCAACCCCGTGTTCATGATCGACGAGATCGACAAGATGGGCGCCGACTTCCGCGGCGATCCGGCGAGCGCGATGCTCGAGGTCCTCGACCCGGCGCAGAACGACTCGTTCCGCGACCACTACCTCGACCTCCCGTTCGACCTCTCCGAGGTGATCTTCATCGCGACCGCGAACAACCTCGACACGGTTCCGGGTCCGCTGCTCGACCGGATGGAGGTGATCCAGCTCGCCGGCTACACGACCGACGAGAAGCTCCACATCGCGAAGCGCTACCTGGTCCCGCGCCAGCTCGCCGAGAACGGCCTGCGGGGAACCGGGGCCCGGTTCGCCGATGCGGCGATCAAGGCGATCATCGACGAGTACACGCGCGAGGCCGGCGTCCGCGGCCTCGAGCGCGAGATCGGCACCGTGTGCCGCAAGATCGCCCGCGAGCTCGCCGAGAGGAAGAACCGCAAGCCGCCGACGAAGACGGTCTCGGCGAAGCGGGCGCGCGAGCTGCTCGGCCGCCGTCGGGTGTTCTCGGAGACGCGGCGGCGGACCAAGGACCCGGGGGTGGCGACCGGGCTCGCCTGGACTCCGGTCGGCGGCGAGGTCCTGTTCATCGAGGCGACGGCGATGCCGGGCTCGGGCCGGCTGACGATCACCGGCCAGCTCGGCGACGTGATGCGCGAGTCCGCCCAGGCGGCGCTGTCGTGGGTCCGCGGGCACGCGCAGGAGCTCAACCCCGAGCTGCCCGACGACTGGTTCGCCGAGCACGACGTCCACGTCCACGTCCCGGCCGGGGCGGTGCCGAAGGACGGCCCCTCGGCCGGGGTCGCGATGACGACCGCGCTGACCTCGCTGATCCGCGGCAGGACGGTCAACGCCGAGACCGCGATGACCGGCGAGGTGACCCTGACCGGCCAGGTGCTCCCGGTCGGGGGTCTCAAGGAGAAGTCGCTGGCCGCCCAGCGGGCGGGGATCAAGCGCGTAATCGTGCCCGACCGCAACGAGGGCGAGATCCTCGAGATCCCCGAGCACGAGCGGGCCGGGCTCGAGTTCGTTTACGTCGATCACGTCGAAAAGGCGCTCGCGGCGGCGATCGACGGGTAGTTGGCGCGCCCGCGGGTATAAGCTCAGGAACACCTGGGCAAGACGAACTTGGAGAGGTAAATACCGATGGCGAAGAGCACGAAGGCAACGCGCGCGCGCAAGGTGGTCGGGTCGGCCGCCGACAACGAGTACCTGCGCCGGCTGATGGAAGACGAGGAGCTTCGCGACAGCGTGCGCGACGCCTTCGAGGCTGCCCGCGACGCGTACGCGCGCCTCTCGTCAAACGGAAGCGTGATCGACACCGCGATCGACGACAAGAAGCTGCACAAGGACGTGAAGGAGGCGGCCGAGAACCTCCGCGAGGCCTCGAACCGCCTGCGCGGCCAGGAGAAGCAGCGCCATTGGGGCCGGCTGATCCTGATCGGCCTGGTCGGGGCGACCTTGGCGATCATCCTCAGCGAGGACATTCGCAAGGCGCTGCTGGACAAGCTGTTCGGCGCCGAGGAGGAGTTCGAGTACACCTCGACTACGACTCCCGCGCCGGCGCCCGCGGCCACCGAGTAACCGGCGCATCGCCGGGGCCTTCCGGCTACTCTGCCCGACCACGGCTCCGGGTGTGGAGCCGGGGGTGAGGGATGGTCACACTTACGCTCAACGAGCCTGCCGGGCGAACCCTTTCCGGGGACAAGGCCCAAAGGATCATCGCTGCGATGCGCGAGTCGGTCGCCGAGATCGGGATCGCCGACTCGACGTTCGAGCGCGTCTCGGCCAAGGCCGGTGTGTCCCGGGGCCTCCTGCACTACTACTTCGGAACCAAGGAGCGGCTGCTCGTCGAGGTGATCCGCCGCGACACCGAGTACCGGGTCGACACCGTGGTCGGCGCGGTCCGCTCGGCAGAGACGGTCGACGAGGTGATCGCAGCGATGTTCGCCGCCTTCTCGCGGACGGTCAACGAGGAGAGCGGCTACGTCTACATGGTCTCCGAGCTGTTCGTCGCCGGCCGCCACCAAGCCGAGATCCAGCGCGAGCTCGGCTCCCTGTACAGCCGGGCCCGCGCGGCGCTCGCCGCCGTGCTGCGCGAGAAGGAGGACGAGGGTGTCCTGGCGCTCCGTTTCGACGCCGAGTCCGTGATCACCCACATGTTCGCCGCCGGCGATGGCGCGGTCGTGCAGGTGCTGACCGACCCGACCCTCAACGTCGAGGCGGCCGGTGCCACCAGCTATCAGGTCTACCGCTTCCTGCTCGACTCGCGCGTCGAGCCCAGCTAGCCGCTAGCTGAGCCGCGTCGGCCGCGGGGGGAAGACCTTCGCCGTTCGCAGCAGGTTGCGAAGCGAGCCGCGCGGGCGAATCCGCCGGCGCAGCATGAGCCGGCGCGCGTCGGCGCCCTTGGTCGACATCTCGATCCAGTCCTGCCAGGTGGACTCGATCGTCAGGTCGGCGCTCGGGGCCAGGCCGGGCTGGGCTGCCGTCGAGCCGTTGTCGATCCGCACGTGCCACGGGTCGGCGTCGCTGAACTGCCATTGGATCGTCAGCGGATTGCCGTTGATCCGCTCGGTGCGGGCCGCGTTCGCGATCAGGTCGAAGTGCAGGCGCTGAACCTCCTCGGAGGAGTCCGGGCGGCCGTTGGCCGGCCCCATGACCCCGGACTCGAGCAGGATGATCTGGCGCCGGGCGATCTCCTCGGGGGGCCAGTCGGGATCGACCGGGAAGACGCCGGGCATCTCGTCGATCGGATAGCCGGCCGCGCGCCACTTCGCCCGCACGGAGTTCAGGCCGAAGACGAAGAGGTCCTCGAGCTCGAACCCATAGGCGCGCGTGTACTCGCGCGCCCGGTCGACGGGATAGAAGACGGCGAGGGTGTACGGGAGCACCTCGCGCAGCAGTTCCGCCACGGCCTCCTTGCACTCGTCGGACTCCTCGAAGCACTCGGCCAGGACCTTGACGCCGAACCCGATGTGGCGCTGCTCGTCGCGCGAGACGTTCGCCATCCCCTCGGAGAAGCCGGGCATCGTGCCCGCGTCGGCGAAGTAGTCCTCGATGTAGTGCTGGCCGGGCTGGGCGAGCGTCGCCTCCACGACCATGTGGTAGAGCGCGATCGCGCGGGCGAAGTTCGGCAGCGAGCGGTCGCGCCGCAGGTCGTCGGCCATCCGGTCGAGCCGGTCGAACACGTTGAGGTAGCCCCAGGACAGCTCCGACTCGGTGTAGGCAAGGGTCGACGCGATCGAGTCGCCGGCCCCGATCACCTCCTTGAAGAAGCGGTGGAAGAAGACCGCGTGGCGAGCCTCGTCGACCTGCTGGGTCGCGAGGAAGTACTTCTGCTCCTCCTTCGGCGCCGCGTCGATGTAGGGGGAGAGGTTGTCGGCGACCGAGTCCTCGCCGTAGAAGAACATCGAGTAGATCCAGAGGGCGGACTTGCGCTGGAGCTCGCTGAGGCCCTGCCACCCCACGCGATCCTGGCCGAAGTCGATCGCGGTCGCCTGCCAGTTCGACTTCTCCCAGCGCTGGTAGAGATCGTCGTAGCTGATCCCGTCGGCTGCCTTGATCCCGTCCTTCTGGGCGACGCTCATCTCTCTCCCCTCGAACCGTTACACCGTTTGATGTCGAGCTTAGACCCGGGCGCCGCGGGCGGCAATCGAGTGTGATGTACCTCACACATGGGAGCCCGCCGTTGGACAGCCCGTCACAAAATGTGAAGAAGACCAAGAAATCGCTAAAGGTCTTCTCCCGGCCTGCCGATAACAGGAGGTGCGGCACCTGTAAAAGGGTGCCGTTTGTCGTTCTGCGTCAGGCGTCGGTCGCACGCCAACTCAGCGCGCGCTCGACTTCGAGCCGCAGCAGCGGGCCGGGCGGCGGGTCGTCGCGGTACGGCGCGTACTTGTCGACGAGCGCCTCGAGTCCGCTCGCGCCGTCCCCGAGGTCGAGTACCTCGACCCGGCCGAGCAACTGGACCCAGGCGAGCGTCGACCAGTCGTCGTCGTAGGCGTCGACGACCAGCGCGGCCCGTGGGCTGCGGCGCAGCCAGCGGACCCGGGCAGGGTCCGCCGTGCGCTTCGGCTTGCGGTCGATCGCGCTCCACACGGCGCCCTCCGCGATGGCGTAGGTGATCGGCAGGACGCGCGGCCTATTCCCGTCATCGAGGAAGGCGAGCCGGGCAACCCGGGCGCTTTCGAGTTGGAATCGACCCCACTCGGGTAGTCCATCGATCGGCACCCGCCGAGGGTAAGCGAGACAAGGAGCGGAAGATGGACGTAGCGATCGGATTGCCAAACGCGGTTCCCGGGACGACGGGCAAGCAGCTGACCGAGTGGGCCCGCAACGCCGACCTGGCCGGCTTCTCGTCGCTGGGGACGATCGACCGGATCGCCTACCCGAACCTCGAGCCGCTGACGGCGCTGGCCGCCGCCGCCGCGGTGACCGATCGCATCAAGCTGGCCACGACGATCCTGATCGCCCCCTACCGCGTCAACGCGGTGCTGCTCGCCAAGCAGGTGGCCTCCGTGCACACGATCTCCGGCGGGCGGATGGTGCTTGGGATCGCGGTCGGCGGGCGCTCCGACGACTACGAGGTCTCCGGCGTCGACTTCGAGTCGCGCGGCGGCGAGAACTTCGAGCGGATGTTGCACGAGATCAAGCACACGTGGGCGAACTCGAACGAGTCGTCCGGTGCCGGGCACCACACCGGCGTCGGCCCCGACGTCGGCGAGAACCCGCCGAAGATCCTCATCGGCGGCACGATCGACGCTGCCTTCCGGCGTGCCGCCGAGTTCGGCGACGGGTTCATCGCCGGGGGCGCTCCGCCGGACGCGCTCGCGCAGAGTCGCGAGAAGCTGCTCGCCGCGTGGAAGGAGGCGGGCCGGAAGGGCGAGCCGCTGACGACGGGGCTCGCCTACTTCTCGCTCGGCGACCAGGCCGAGGAGAACGCCAGCAAGTACGTCCACGATTACTACGCGTGGCTCGGCGATTACGCGGACCAGATCGCCCAGAGCGTCGCCACGGATGCCGAGACGGTCCAGCAGTACAACCAAGCGTTCGCCGACGCCGGCTGCGACGAGCTGTTCTGGATCCCGAGCTCGTCGGACCCGCGTCAGGTCGACATGCTCGCCGAGGCGGCGCTGTTGACCGGCGCTGCGGGCTAACCGAGCTTCGGGCTCTGCCAGGGCTCGCCGAGGCGCGTCTCGAGCGCTTCCGCCAGGCCCTCGGCCGGTACGCGCGTCTGCTCGAGCGAGTCGCGGTCGCGCAGCGTGACGGTGCCGTCCTCCATCGTCTGGCCGTCGACGGTGATGCCCCACGGCGTCCCGATCTCGTCCTGGCGGCGGTAGCGCTTGCCGATCGAGCCGCCCTCGTCGAACTCGGCCGGGATCCGGTGGCGGACCGACTCGAAGATCTCGCGGGCTCGCTCCGGCATCCCGTCGCGTGAGACCAGCGGCAGAACGGCGACCTTGACCGGGGCGAGCCTCGGGTGAAGCCGCAGGACCGTGCGTTCGCGTCCCTCGACCTCCTCGGTCTCGTAGGCATCGACCATGAAGGCGAGCACCGCGCGGTCGACGCCGGCCGCCGGCTCGATCACGTGCGGGACGTAGCGCTCCTTGGTCTGCTGGTCGAAGTACTCGAGCTTCTCGCCCGAGGCCTCCGCGTGGGCGGTGAGGTCGAAGTCGCCGCGGTTGGCGATCCCCTCGAGCTCGGAGAAGCCCATCGGGAAGCGGAACTCGATGTCGGAGGTGGCGCTCGAGTAGTGCGAGAGCTCGTCGGCCTCGTGGGCGCGCAGGATCAGGCTGTCGGGGCGGATCCCGAGCTCGGTGTACCAGTGCATTCGCGCCTCGAGCCAGTGCTCGTGCCAGCGCTCCGCGTCCTCGGGCGGGCAGAAGAACTCCATCTCCATCTGCTCGAACTCCCGGGTGCGGAAGATGAAGTTCCCGGTCGTGATCTCGTTGCGAAACGACTTGCCGATCTGGGCGATCCCGAACGGCGGCTTCTTGCGCGCGAACTGGAGCACGTTCTTGAAGTTGATGAAGATTCCCTGCGCGGTCTCTGGGCGCAGGTATGCGACCGACGCCGAGTCGACGACCGGGCCGACGTGCGTCTGGAACATCAGGTTGAACTCCCGCGCGTCGGTGAGCTCGCAGTCCGGCCCCTCGCCGGGCTTCTTCGAGGGCTTCTTGCCGCACTGGCCGTCGGAGAGCTTGTCGGCCCGGAAGCGCAGCTTGCAGGTCTTGCAGTCGACCATCGGGTCGGTGAACCCGGCCAGGTGCCCCGACGCCTCCCAGACCCGCGGGTGCTGGATAATCGCCGAGTCGATCGCGACGATGTCGTCGCGTTCCTGGAGCATCGAGCGCCACCACTCGTTCTTGACGTTGTTCTTGAGCAGGACGCCGTAGTGGCCGTAGTCGTAGGTCGACCCGACCCCGCCGTAGATCTCCGACGAGGGGAAGATGAAGCCGCGGCGCTTGCACATCGCGACGATCTCGTCGAGGGTCGGGCCCGCCTCGGTGGTGGCGTCGTCGGTCACGCGCCGAAAGCTACCCGTCGCTGCGGGCGAAGCCCGCCCGTAGCCGTTACTTCGCGCGGACCTTGAGCCTGGTCGTCTTGCCCTTGGCGTCGCGGACCTTGAGCTTGAAGGTCAGCTTGGTTCGCGGGCTCAGCCCTTGCCGGGCTCGACGGCGCCGTCGCCGAACTCGACCCAGCCGGTCCCCAGCCCCCGCTCCGGGACGTACTCGGCGCTTGTCCGAGACCTGCCTGTCCGTCCCCGCATCCCTAGTTGGAATACTGGCACGCCCGATGCCGATTTACGAATACAAGTGCCCGGACGGCCACCGCTTCGAGGTCTTCCAGTCGATGGCCGACGATCCGGTCACGGTTTGCGAGGTTTGCGGTAAGCCCGTCGAGCGCGTCTTTCACCCGATCGCGGTGCACTTCAAGGGCTCGGGCTTCTACACGACCGACTACGCGAAGAAGGGCTCGGCGGCGAAGAGCGGCGACGGCGGCGGGGACTCGAAGCCGGAGAAGAAGCCGGACTCGAAGAGCGACTCGAGCTCCAAGTCCGAATCGAAGAAGAGCGACTGAGCTACTCCTGCGGGCAGTCCGGAGCTCGCGGCGGCTTGTGGCCGAGCAGCTTCTCCGCGGCCCGGACGCACTCGTCCTGCGAGACGACGAGGTTGCCGGCACCGGTGGTCGACGTCGGCTTCAGGACGTCAGCACCCTCGCCGCCGCCGGTCGCCGCGGCGATCGCCAGCTGGGGCATCGTCAGCGCGCCCATGCTCGAGACCATCGCCTTGGGCGCGTTCCAGGCGATGAGCGGGCCCTTCAGGAAGTTGATCGGCAGTCGGGTGATGCTGGTCAGCTGACTCTTGATCCCGTCGAGGATCAGCTGCTGGAACTGGGCCCGCTCGACGTCGGTGCCGGTGAACTGGCCGTTGCCGCAGGTGTTGCTGCGGGTTCGAGCGAGGGTGATCGCCTGGTAGCCGTCGAGGTGGTTCTCGCCCTCGTCGAGCTTCAGGTTGAAGGCGCCGTCCGAGACGGTCGAGCAGACCGGATAGGGGAGGTCGACGGTGACCCCGCCGATCGAGTCGATGAACTTGCGAAAGCCGTCGAAGTCGATGATCGCGACCTGGTCGACGTCGAGCCCGAGCATCTGCTCGACCGTGCGCACCGCGAGCTTCGCACCGCCCGAGGCGTACGCGGAGTTGATCTTCTGTGGCCCGTGTCCGGGGACCGGGGCGAGCGTGTCGCGGGGGATCGAGAGCTTGCGCAGCGTCCCGGCGCCGGCGCGGACCAGCATGATCGTGTCGGAGCGGTACGGGCCGTGCTTGCAGTTGTTGTCGGTCGGGCGGCCGCTGGTCACCGCCTCGATGCAGTTCTCCGTCTCGGCCTCGGCCGGGCCCGCGAAGGCGCCGGACCGCACGTCGGTGCCGAGCACGAGGATCGTCTGGCCGCCGATCAGGAACGGCCCGCCGTCGATCACGCTCCCGACCCCGTCGGCGAGCTCGCCCTTCTGGATCTGGGCCGAGATCGCGAAGGCCACGAAGCTGATCGCGATCCAGGCGACGGCGAAGATCCCGACCCACCGCAGCACCTTGCGCCAGGTCGGCTTCTCGCCGGGCATCCGGGGCGGCTTCGGCGGCTTGTCGCCGCCGCCGAAGCGACCGCCCAGGCCGGAGAGGTCGGGCTTGCGAATTCTGTCGCGCAGACTGGGCCGCGACTTGTAAACGTTGTAGTCGGGCGGTTCCTGTCGCGGCGGCGGTTCGGGTTTATCCCCGGATTCGGGCATCGGCTATCAATACCGCATGCCCTTCGAAGAATCCTGCAAGCCGGCTTCGAGGTGAGGGCTGCGATCGGCGCGGATCTTGGGGGCACCAAGATGGCCGTCGGGGTCATCGACTCCGACCAGAACATCCTCCATCGCGGCACCGAGCCCACCACCGGCCTGACGCTCGACGAGTTGCTGGACACGCTCGAGGGCGAGGTCCGCGAGGGGATCGAGGCGTGCCCGGA
This sequence comes from uncultured Solirubrobacterales bacterium, assembly GCA_963767285.1. Classification (GTDB taxonomy): domain Bacteria; phylum Actinomycetota; class Thermoleophilia; order Solirubrobacterales; family 70-9; genus WHSW01. The sequence goes on from CAVYDJ010000001.1 coordinate 529,664, forward strand.
GGCCGTCGGGGTCGGCGTCGGGGTGCCGTCGACGATGGACCGCGAGCGCGGCGTCGCGGTCGCCTCGGTGAACCTGCCGATCGCCGACGTCCCGATCCGCGACCTGATCGCCGAGCGCGTCGGGCTGCCGGTCTTCATCGACAATGACGCGAACGTGGCGGCGCTCGCCGAGCATCGGTTCGGGGCCGGCATGGGCACCCGCAACATGGTCATGCTCACGGTCGGGACCGGGATCGGCGGCGGCCTGGTGCTGAACGGCGAGCTGTACCACGGCTCGAGCGGCGCCGGAGTCGAGCTCGGCCACATGGTGATCGACGAGCACGGCCCGCCGTGCCCCGGCAGCTGCCCGAACCGGGGCTGCGTGGAAGCGTTCGTCTCCGGCAGGGCGGTCGGACGGGAGGGCGCGCTGGCCGCGGTCGACGCCCCGGACTCGGCGCTCGGCAGGGCGCTGGCCGCCGGGAAGGAGATCGACGGCAAGCTGGTCACCGACGCGGCGATCGCCGGCGACCCGGTGGCGATCCGGGTGTTCACGGAGGTCGGGCGGCACCTCGGCGTCGCGCTCACCTCCTACGCCAACATCTTCGAGCCCGACGTGATCGTCATCGGCGGCGGTGTGATCGCCGCCGGCGAGCTGCTGCTCGGCCCGGCGCGGCAGGTGGTTCGCGATCGCGCGCTGGCGCCGATGGACAAGACACCGGTGGTCGCGGCGGCGCTGGGCCCCGACGCGGGGATGATCGGCGCCGCCGAGATGGCGCTCGAGGAGGTTGCGGGCTGATGGCCGGCCGCCTGATCGTCTGCCCGACTCCGATCGGCAACCTCGAGGACCTCAGCCCACGGGCCGCGCGGGCGCTCGAGGAGTCCGACATCGTCGCCTGCGAGGACACCCGCCGCGCGGGACGCCTCTACGAGCGGCTCGATCTCAGTCGCCCGCGGCTGGTCTCCTATCACGAGCAGAACGAGACCGAGCGGACCCGCCAGCTGGTCGCCCAGATCGAGCGCGGCGCGAAGGTCACGCTGATCTCCGACGCCGGTACGCCGGTGATCTCCGACCCCGGGTTCCGGCTGATCCGCTCCTGCCTGGAGCGGTCGCTGGAGGTCGAGGTCCTGCCGGGTCCGTCGGCGGTGACGACGGCGCTGGTCGCCTCGGGGCTGCCCGCCGAGCGCTGGCGCTTCGAGGGCTTCCTGCCGCGCCGGGCCGGTGAGCTCGAGCGGGTGCTCGGCTCGCCCGAGACGGTGGTCGCGTTCGAGTCGCCCCGGCGGCTCCCCGCCTCGCTCGCGGCGCTCGCGGCGCTGGCGCCCGACCGCGCGGCCGCCGTCTGCCGCGAGCTGACGAAGCTCCACGAGGAGGTCGTGCGCGGCACGCTCGGCGAGCTGGCGCGGCGCTTTCGCGAGGAGGCGAAGGGCGAGATCGTGGTCGTGATCGCGCCGGCCTCGGCGGCCGCCGCCTCGGGGGCCGACGTCGCCTTTGCCGTCGACGCGCTGCGCCGCCTCGTCCAGTCGGGCGCCCGCCCCCGGGCGGCAGCGAGCGTCGTCGCCGCGCTCACCGGGACCCGCGCAAACGACCTCTATCGGGGCTTGACAGGGCGCGATCCGCGCGAGTAGCCCGTAGCGGGTTAGGTTCGTAAGCATCGCGTTAACCCTGCGCGGCCGATTTCGTTAGGCGTCTGCAAGCGATTAGGATGCGCCGCGGGTACAGAGAGACCGTTGATCGGTGCCAGTCTTGGGAGGAACGACTCCTCCCTATGGAGAACGCACGAAGCGAGTGGGTAGAGAGGAGTCAGGCGCGCGCCGTCCCGTTGTGCAGGGAACGCCACCCGAAACCGGAGGTAAGGGACGAGTCCTGGTTAGGCTCGCCGGGTTCGGCGCCCTGATCCTGGCCGTAGTCCTGGTCGGCATGGTCCTGTTCGGCGGCGACTCCGGGACCTCCTACAAGCTGCTGTTCGAGACCGGCGGCCAGCTCGTGCCCGGCAACCAGGTCCTGGTCGGCGGCCAGCCGATCGGCACCGTCGATTCGATCGCCCTCACGAACGACGCCCAGGCCGAGGTCGAGATCACCCTCGACGAGCCCTTGCACGAGGGCACCACGGCGACCGTGCGAGCGACCTCGCTGTCGGGGATCGCCAATCGCTACGTCTCGATCTCGCCCGGCCCGAACTCGAACCCCGAGCTCCCGGCCGGCGCGACCCTGCCCACCGACAAGACGACCTCGCCGGTTGACCTCGACCAGCTCTTCGACACGCTCAACAAGCGCACCCGGGTCGGCCTGCAGGACTTCATCCAGGGCCAGGCGACGGTCTACAGCGGCAACAACGAGGAGGCGCGGGAGACCTACAGGTACTTCGCGCCCAGCCTGCAGGAGAGCACGAAGCTGTTCGCGGAGCTGAACGCGGACCAGGAGATGCTGAGCCGCTTCCTGGTCAGCGGCTCGCAGGTGTTCGAGACGATCGCATCGCGGCGTGACGACCTCGCCTCGCTCACCTCGAACGCGAACGAGGCGTTCGGGGCGATCGCGCGCGAGAACGAGGCCTTCGCCGAGACGATCTCGCTCCTGCCTCCGACCTTCCGCCAGGCGAACACCAGCTTCGTGAACCTGCGGGCCGCGCTCGACGACCTCGATCCGCTGATCGCCGACACCGGCGAGGTCGCCCCGGAGCTGGCCCCGTTCCTGCGCAGCCTGCGGCCGGTGCTCAACGACGCCGAGCCGGTGCTCGACGACGTCACGCTCAGCCTCAAGCGCCCGGGCGCCAACAACGACCTCGCCGACTCGCTGCGGATCCTGCCCGGCGTCGAGCAGTCGGCCCGCAAGGCGGTCGATCCGACGCTCGACGCGCTCGCCGACTCCCAGCACATCGTCGAGTTCATCCGCCCGTACTCGCCCGACTTCTTCGGCGCGCTCGGCAAGATCGGGGCGGCCACGGGCTACTACGACATCAACGGCCACTACCTGCGCGCCCAGCCGGCGGGCGGCAACGTCTTCGACTACAACGAGATCACGAGCGAGCTGGAGCCGATCACGCTCGACCAGCAGTACGACGCCTTCGCCGCGATGGGGTTCGGGCCGTTCATCCGCTGCCCGGGCGGCGCCCTCCAGGCAAACGAGGGCTGGCCGAGCCCGACCGACCATCCGTTCACCGACGACGGCGCCCTCGAAGGTGAATGCGATCCCGACCAGGTGCCCCCGGGGCCATGAGGCGGATCGCTGCCATCATCGGCGCGCTGTTCGCGATCACCGCGCTGTTCGTCGCGGGCAGCGCCGCGGGCGGCGAGGAGGGGACCTACGAGGTCCGTGCGGTCTTCGACAACGCCGCCTTCACGGTCACCGGCGAGGACGTCCGGATCGCCGGAGCGAAGGTCGGCTCGGTCGCCGAGATCGACATCACCGGCGAGGGCGAGCCGGCGCTGCAGGACGGCCAGCCGGACCCGGGCAAGGCCGTGCTCGTGCTGAGGATCGACGACCCGGGCTTCCAGGACTTCCGCGAGGACGCCTCGTGCCTGATCCGCCCGCAGTCGCTGATCGGCGAGAAGTTCGTCGAGTGCGAGCCGACCCAGCCCCGCGCTCCCGGCACCGAGGCGCCGCCGGCGCTCGAGCAGATCGCCGACGGCGAGCCCGGCGAGGGCCAGTACCTGCTGCCGCTCGAGAACAACGGCAAGACGGTCGACCTCGACCTGCTCAACAACATCCAGAACGATTCCTATCCGGACCGCTTCCGGCTCATCCTCAACGACCTCGGCGCAGGCTTCGCGGCCCGCGGCGACGAGCTGGCGGAGATCATCGAGCGCGCGAACCCGGCGCTGGCCGAGCTCAACCGCGTGCTCGCGATCCTCGCCAGCCAGAACAAGCGGCTCGCCGACCTCGCCACCGACGGCGACGCGATCGTGACCGCGCTGGCGCGCCGCAAGGAGAACGTCGCCGGCTTCATCAACTCCTCGACCGTGGTCGGAGCGGCGACCGCCGAGCGGCGGGCCGAGCTCTCCGAGGGCTTCGCGAAGCTGCCCGGGTTCCTGCGCGAGCTGCGCTCGACGATGACCGAGCTGCAGTCGTTCTCCGAGGCCGCGACGCCGGTCTTCGCCGACCTCGGCGCGGCGGCCCCGTCGCTGACCAAGCTGAACGAGGTCGCGCAGCCGTTCTCGGCCGCGTCGACCCGCTCCCTGGTCTCGCTCGGCAACGCGGCGAAGGGGACGGGCGCGCCGCTGAAGGCCTCGGACCCGGTGATCAAGCAGATCCGCGGCCTCGCCAAGGACGCCGCCCCGACGACGCAGACGCTCGGCAAGTTCCTCGCCAACCTGCGCAAGACCGACGGCTACCAGAACCTGTTCCGGACGATCTTCGGGCTCGCCGGTGTGACCAACGGGTTCGACCAGTACGGCCACTTCCTGCGCGCCCTGATCCCGCTGCAGAACTGCTTCGACTACCGCTCGATCCCCCAGTCGGGCTGCAGCGCGAAGTTCCCGGGCACGATCGATACGACGAAGGCAAGCCTGCTCGAGGAAGACGACGACAAGCGCACCAAGCGCGACCGTGGCGACGACACGCGCGAGGAGTCGCCGACTCAGGCGCCGAACGAGAGCGATGAGGACTCCGACGTGGAGTCGACGGTGGAGCCGGCCGATCCCACCGAGCCCGTGGTGCCACCCGCGCCCGGCGAGCCGGCGGCGCCCGAGCCGGGTGTCGATGCCGCCCCGAGCGCCCCGCAGACCGCCCCGCCGAGCGAGGGCGAGGTCGGCGTCGACAGCGGCCCGCGGTTGCGCGCGGCGCGCAACATCCTCGACTTCCTGATCGGCGACCCGGGCGGCGAGCGCCGGGGCAAGCGCGGAGGCGGGAAGCGATGAGGGGCCGCGGAGCGGGCCTGACCGCGAGCCCGACGATGGTCGGGGCCCTGACCGTGATGGTCGTGATCCTCGCGGTCTTCCTCGCCTACAACGCCAACAACGGGCTGCCCTTCGTGCCGTCCTACCGGGTCTCGGTCGACGTCCCAAACGCCGACCTGATGGTGCCGGGCAACGACGTCCGCGTCGGCGGCGTGCGCGCCGGGGTGGTCGAGAGCATCGAGCCGCAGCAGGACGAGGATGGCAACCTCAGCGCCCGGCTCGACCTGAAGCTGACTCCCGACCTCGACCCGCTGCCCGTCGACTCGACCTTCATCGTCCGCGCCCGCTCGGCGCTCGGCCTCAAGTACCTGGAGATCAACAAGGGGACCGCGTCGGACGGTTTCCCGCAGGGCTCCGTGATCTCGATCGACCAGGTCAGGCCGGAGCCGGTCGAGATCGACGAGGTGCTCAACACCTTCGACGAGACGACCCGGGTGGCCATCCGCCAGAACCTGTTCGAGTTCGGCAACGCGGTCGCCGGCCGCGGACCGCAGCTCAACAGCGCGATCGGCCGGCTGCCGGCCGTCCTCGAGCTGCTCGAGCCGGTGGCGCGCAATCTCGCCGACCCCGACACGGGCCTGGAGCGGTTCATCGTCGCGATCGCCGCGGCCTCGGCCGAGGTCGCGCCGGTCGCCGAGACGCAGGCGCAGCTGTTCGTCGACCTGGACACCACGTTTACGGCGCTCGCCGAGGTCGCGCGCCCGTTCATCCAGGAGACGATCTCCGAGTCGCCGCCGACGCTTGACGCCGGCACCCGGGCGTTCCCGGTGATCCGACCGTTCCTGGCCGACAGCGCGGAGCTGTTCACGCTGCTCGAGCCCGGGGTCGAGACGCTCGCCGAGGTCGCGCCGCCGCTGTCGGACACCCTGATCAAGGGGACGCCGGTGCTCGAGGACTCGCCCGACGTTCAACAAGCAGCTGCCGCCGACGGCAGAGGCGCTGCTGGCGTTCAACAACGACGCCGGCGTTCGCGGCGGGCTCAGCCGCCTGGACGAGACGGTCGACATCTTCGGGCCGACGGTGCGCTTCATCGCCCCCGCCCAGACCGTCTGCAACTACGGCAGCCTCGTGGTCCGCAACCTCGCCAGCGCGGTCGCGCAGGGCAGCGCCGGCGGGCGCTGGCAGCGGCTGACCGTGTTCGAGCCGCCGGAGGGCCCCAACAACGAGGGCTCCTACGCGTCCGCGCCGGCCAATGGCGGGGGTTCCGACCCCGACCAGGACAACTTCCTGCACTACAACCCGTATCCCAACACCGCCGCGCCGGGCCAGACGTTCGAGTGCGAGGCCGGCAACGAGCCGTACAAGGTCGGCCAGCAGGTGATCGGCAACCCGCCCGGCAACCAGGGCACCGCGACCGACGGCCAGCCGGGGAGCGGCGGCTGATGGCGCTGTTCCGACGCAGCAAGGGCCCGAACCCGAACCGCCCGGCGCCCGACGAGCGCATCTGGGGCCGCCACTACACCGGGATCTCGCCGTGGGTCTTCGGCTTCTTCATCGTCGTCCTGCTCTCGATCCTCACCTACCTCGCGTTCGCGAAGTCGCTGCCGTGGTCGAGCCCGGGCTACGAGCTGAAGGCCACGTTCGAGAACGCCGCGACCCTGCGCAAGACCTCGCCGGTGCGGATCGCCGGCGTGAACGTCGGCGAGGTGACCGGCGTCGAGGCGGAAGGCGACGCCGTCACCGTCACCTTCTCGGTCGACGAGGACGGCCAGCCGATCCACGACGACGCCGAGGCCGAGATCCGCCCGCGGCTGTTCCTCGAGGGCAACTGGTTCATCGACCTGCGCCCGGGCAGCCCGAGCGCACCCGAGCTCTCCGACGGCGACACGATCCCGGTCACCCGGACCTCGACCGCGGTCCAGCTCGACGAGGTGCTGACGGCGCTGCAGCAGCCCACCCGCAAGGGCCTGCAGCAGACGCTGATCGGGTTCGGCAAGGCGCTCAACTACGTTCCGACCGAGGCCGAGGACATCGGCCAGGACCCCGACGTCCAGGGCGAGAGCGCCGCCGAGTCGCTCAACGACGCGTTCGTCTACGGCGGCCCCGCCGGCCGCAGCACCGCGATCGTCTCGCGAGCGCTGCGCGGAGAGAACCCCGGCGACCTGACCCGCTTCATCCGCTCGACCGGCGAGGTGTTCGTCAAGCTCGACGCCGCCGGCGACGACCTCGGCGAGCTCATCTCCAACTTCAACACCTTCGCCGGCGCGCTCGCGAACGAGTCGGAGAACCTCTCGCTGACGATCAGCGAGCTGCCGCCCACGCTCGAGACGACCGAGCGATCGCTCGCCGACCTCAACGACTCGCTCCCGGCGATCCGAGCGCTGGCGATCGTCTCGCGCCCGGGGATCCAGGAGCTGCCGGCGACGATCGACGCCTTCGAGCCGTGGCTCGACCAGACCAGCCTGCTGCTGCGCGACAGCGAGCTCGGCGGGCTGGCCAAGCTCCTGAAGAGCTCCTCGCCCGGACTCGCCAAGGCGGCGGCCGCCTCGAAGCAGCTCTTCCCCGAGACGCTCGCCCTGTCGCGGTGCTCGAACGACATCCTGATCCCGACCTCCGACACCCCGATCACCGCCGACGCCACCTGGAGCACCGGGCAGCCGAACTTCTACGAGTTCTTCTACGGCCTCGTCGCCCTGTCGGGCGCCGGCCAGGGCTTCGACGGCAACGGTCCCTACCTGCGGATCCAGGCCGGCGGCGGCCCGGAGCTCGTCCAGAACCCCAACCCGACCGGCCAGCCCTCCAACCAGGTCAACTTCACGACCACCATCGAGCCGCCTGAGGGGATCCAGCCGGTGCTCGGCTCGACCCCGCCGTTCCGGATGGACGTCCCCTGCCACAAGAACGCCCTCCCCAACCTCAACGGGCCCGCCGCCGCGGTTGGCCCGCCCGACCTGGTGCCCTCCAACTGATGAAGCGAGCGATCCGCGAACACCTGACCGACTTCATCGCGATCGCGGCGCTGATCGTCTTCGGCTTCGCGGTGGCCGGGTACATCCTCTCCCAGCAGCAGCAGCCGTATCCGTCCTGGATCCCCTTCCTCGGCGACGAGCGCTTCGAGCTGAAGGCCGAGATGGAGACCGCGCAGGCGGTCACCCCGGGACAGGGCCAGACGGTCAACATCTCCGGCGTCAAGGCGGGCGACATCTCCGAGGTCGAGCTCGTGAACGGTGTCGCGGTCGTGACGATGCTGATCGAGACCCAGTACTCCGACCTGATCCACACCGACGCGACCGTGCTGCTGCGGCCGCGAACCGGCCTCCAGGACATGACGATGGAGCTCGATCCGGGCCAGGACGGCCCCGTGATCGAGGAGGGCGCGACGATCCCGCTCTCGCAGACCGAGCCGAACGTCAACCCCGACCAGATCCTCGCCGCGCTCGACGCCGACACCCGCGCCTACCTGCAGCTGCTGTTGCAGGCGGGCGGCGAGGGCCTGGGCGGCCGCGGCAAGGAGTTCTCGGCCGGCCTGCGGCGCTTCGAGCCGCTGGGCCGCGACCTGGCGGCGATCAACGTCGAGCTGGCCAAGCGGCGCCAGAACATCGCGCGCTCGATCACGAGCTTCGGCGAGCTCGCCGAGGTGCTCGCCCGCAGCGACACGCAGCTGACGGAGTGGGTGACCGCACAGAGCGAGGCGATCGGCGGCTTCGCCGACGAGGCCGACGCGATCGAGGAGTCGCTGCGCGAGCTGCCCTCGACGCTGCAGACGACCCAGGAGGCGCTCGACAGCGCCGACGAGTTCGCGATCGTCTCCGGCCAGGCGTCCGAGGAGCTGATCCCGGCCGCGCAGACGTTCGCGCCGGCTCAGGTCTCCCTGCAGCGGTTCCTGACCAAGACCGTGGGCCCGATCGAGAACCAGATCCGCCCGTTCTCGCGCATCGCGCAGCCCCCGATCCGCCACCTCAAGCAGGCCGCGGACCCGCTCGCCAAGACGGCGAAGGGAACCGCGAAGACGCTCAGCGAGCTCAACAACCTCTTCAACGCCTGGGCCTACAACCCGCCCGGCGGCGAGGAGGGCTACCTGTTCTGGACCGCGTGGCTGAACCACAACGCCAACAACGCGGCGCTGATCCAGGACGCGACCTCGCCGCTCCCGCGCGGCGTGGTGCTCCAGTCCTGCGCCACGGCGGAACTGGCCGAGCAGCTCTCCGTCGCCCGCCCGTTCATCAAGACGCTGCAGCAGTACACCAACGTGCCGCAGAGCCCGATCATCTGCCCGCTCGACCCGAGCGACGTGCCGCCGCTGTTCCGCACCGAGCGCTACCTCGAACAGATGGGCCTCGACACCAGCAACCTGGAAGCGAACGGCGATGGAGACTAGGCCCCCGACCACAGCCCGGATCCTGGTCGCGGTCGGCTTCGCGCTCTCCTGCTTCGGGCTCGCGCTCTTCCTCTGGCTCACTTTCGGCGGCCCGATCCCGCTGAAGCCCGAGGGCTACCGCGTGACGGTCCCGTTCGACGAGGCGACCCAGCTCGCCGTCGAGTCGGACGTCCGGATCTCCGGCGTCTCGGTCGGCAAGGTGAAGGCGGTCGAGCTCAACGACGGCGGCTTTGCGGATGCCACGATCGAGCTCGACGCGCCGTACGCGCCGATCCCGGAGGACACGCGGGCGATCCTGCGCCAGAAGACACTGCTCGGCGAGACCTACGTCGAGCTCACCCCCGGCTCGGACGAGGCCCCGACGCTGCCCGAGGGCGGCGACCTGCCCGCGGCCCAGGTTGCCGAGTCGGTCCAGCTCGACGAGATCTTCCGCACGTTCGACCCGCGGACCCGGGCCGCCTTCCAGGCCTGGATGCAGGGCGCCGCCGCCTCCTTCCGCGGCGTTGGCGACGACTTCTCGCTGACGATCGCCAGCCTCGATCCGTTCGCGCAGGAGACCGACCGGCTGCTACGCGTGCTCGACAGCCAGGAGGTGGCGCTGGGCAGGTTCCTGAGCCAGGGCGCCGATACCTTCGAGGCGCTCTCCGAGCGGCCGGGCCAGCTGGCGGGGACGATCGAGAACTCGGCGGCGGTGTTCGAGACGACGGCCGAGCGCAACGCTGAGCTCGCCGAGACGTTCCGCATCTTCCCGACCTTCCTGCGCGAGTCGCGGGCGACGCTGACCAGGCTCGAGCAGTTCGCGCGCGACACCGACCCGGTCGTCAACGCGCTCATGCCGGCGGCGCGCGAGCTGGAACCGACCCTGGTCGACCTCGAGGAGCTGACGCCGACCCTGAACTCGCTGTTCGGCGCGCTCGAGACCGTGATCCCGCTTTCCCCGAAGGGCTTCAGGGCGATCCAGAAGCTGCTCGGCAACGACCTGCCGCCGGTGCTCAAGGCCTTCGATCCCTGGCTGGCCGACTTCAACTCCTTCCTCGAGGTCTTCGGGCTCTACAAGCAGGACTTCACGGCGCTGCTCGGCAACGTCGCCGCCGCGAGCCAGGGCGTGTTCTTCGACACGACCCTCGGTAAGACGTTCCACTACGTGCGCAGTGAGGCGCCGCTTTCCCCCGAGGCGATCTCGACCTACCCGAACCGCCTGCAGCTCTCGCGGACGAACCCGTACTTCAAGCCGGACGGGCTCTCGCAGCTGCGCTCGGGGCTGAAGTCGTTCGAGGTTCGCAACTGCAACATGGACGCCAACGCCTTCCTCGACCCCAACACGCCGAGCGACCCGGCCTTCAACTCACGGGTGGGAGGCGACCTCGCTGAGGCGCAGGCGTTCTTCGACCGCCTGAAGCTCTACGCCTTCAACGATGCGCTCGACACCGCCGCGATCACGCAGGCGCCGTGCAACGAGCAGGCCGCCTTCACCTCGATCGGCGTTGAGCAGGAGCAGAGCCATTATCTCCACGTGCGTGAGCAGCCCTAGCGCGATGCGCCCGGCTATGCTCAGCCGCGGAGGGAAACTTCCACCGGCCTCAAGTGTTAGAGGTCGGGCGTCGGGTGCTTACCAGCGCCCGGCTCACCTGGAGAGAGAACGGAACAACGAACGCGGCCTGGCGCCGCGCACCATGGAGGAGGAAAAGTGATCAAGAAGTCACGATTTGTCCTGGCGCTCGGGCTGATGCTCGCGCTTGGAATTTCGGCGTTCGCATTCGCCGACGGTGCCTCGGACAACAACGCTGAGGTCGACGGGAAGATCAGCAAGACGAAGATCTCGAAGAAGGAATACAAGCCGAACGAGATGTTCACCGGCGTTCGCACCGAGACGAACGCGGTCGTCGGCCAGCAGAGCAACCCGGCCGAGGAGACGATCAACTTCGGCAAGAACGTCAAGTTCGACCTCAAGGCCGGCTCGGAGTGCAAGACGCTGCCGCCGAGCGGTAGCACCTCCCAGCAGGCTCAGGATGCCTGTCCGAAGGACTCGTACATCGGCAAGGGCGCGGCCGAAGTGATCACGCCTGGCGGCTCGCGGATCAGCGACATCGTCGTCTCGGTGTTCAAGGGCCCGGCGGAGAACGGGATCCAGCTGCACACCGCCAGCCCGACGCTGCAGGCTGCAGCCCCGACGGTCCCCGGCTCGATCGAGAAGTCGAAGGCCGGCAGTCAGTTCGGCCAGGCCCTCGTGGTGCCGCACGCTCCCGAGACCGGCGCGTTGATGATCACCAAGTTCAACGCGACGATCACCAAGGCGAGCAAGTCCGTCCTGACCCGCTGCAAGGCGAAGGAGTTCCTGTGGCAGCGCGACGTCGTCTACGCGGACGGCTCCAAGGAGAGCGCGTCGCTCACGCAGAAGTGCAAGGTGAAGAGCTAGGTTCGACTTAGCTCGAGCACCAGCGTTTGGAGAAGGGCGGCCCTCGGGCCGCCCTTTTCTATAGGTTGGCGCCCACCATGAAGGGCAGGGAGCGGATTCCGGGTGTCCTCGCGGCCGCCCTGCTCGTCGCCCTCGTCGTCGGCGCCGGCTGTGGCGAGGACGAGGTGCGCTACGGCGATCAGAAGATCGTCGACAAGCTCAACCTCGAGAAGTCCGAGAACGGCTACTCGCTCGGCGGGGACATCTTCTGCGAGGTCAAGCAGGACCTGCTCAACGACTCCGCGCAGGTCGACGACGCCTTGGATCGCGACTCGCTCGGGCTCGTGATCGCCAGCGCCGAGGGCAACGTAGGGGTCGTGGGCGTGCCCGTCTTCTCGCCGGACTGCAAGGACGAGGCGAAGAAGAAGCTCAACAAGCTCGATCCGAAGCCGGTCGAGTGAGGCGTAACCTACGTCGGGCGTGGCAACCAAGCGTGACCCGAGGCTGATCTCGCTCGGTTACGGGCGCTTCGTCCGTGCCGACCGTGTCTTCGCGCTGGTGCCCCTGCCCCCCGACGAGCGTGGCGACGGCCGCCGCACCTACGTCCACGTCGACGGGATCGCCGAGCCGCTCGTCGCGTCGCGCTCCGAGCGGGCGATCCTCGCCGACGTCGAGGCGGCCCTGGCCGAGGCCGCGGGCGTGCCGCGCGGCCGCGGTGGCGGCGGGACCGCGAAGGGCCAGGACTCCTTGCTCTAGCGGAGTGGGACGCGGGCCGCTGAATAAGCTCACTCGCCCCGTGAGCTTCTACGTCACCACGCCGATCTACTACGTCAACGCGGAGCCCCACCTGGGGCACGCGTACTCGACGATCGCCGCCGACGTTCTCGCCCGCCATCACCGCCAGCGTGGCGACGACGTCTTCTTCCTCACCGGCACCGACGAGCACGGCGAGCCGGTCGTCGTCGCGGCCGAGCGGGAGGGGGTGACGCCGCAGGAGCTGGTCGATCGCAACGCGCCGAAGTTCCGCGCGCTCTTCGAGCGGGTCGGCGCGTCCAACGACTTCTTCATCCGCACCACCGATCCGCAGCACATGGCGAAGGTCCAGGAGGTGGTGCAGCGGGTGTACGACAACGGCCACGTCTACGAGGGCCTCTACGAGGGCTGGTACTGCCCACGCTGCGCCGACTTCAAGACCGAGGCCGAGATCGGGCCGGACAACACCTGCCTGATCCACGAGATCCCGCTCGACCGGGAGAGCCAGCAGAACTGGTTCTTCCGCCTGAGCACCTTCCAGGAGCCGCTCGAGCGGCTCTATGAGGAGCACCCGGCGATGATCCAGCCGGACTTTCGGCGCAACGAGACGCTCGCGTTCATCCGCGGCGGTCTGCAGGACGTCTCGCTCTCGCGGCCCGAGCTCTCCTGGGGCGTGCCGGTGCCATGGGACCCCGAGCAGGTGATCTACGTCTGGTGGGACGCGTTGCTCAACTACTACACCGCGCTCTCCTACGCGCGCGAGGGGGAGGATCTGACCGATCGCTTCTGGCCGGCCAGCCTGCACGTCATCGCCAAGGACATCCTCAAGTTCCACACCGTCTACTGGCAGGCGTTTCTGATGGCCGCGGAGCTGCCGGTACCGAAACAGGTCTACGTCCACGGCTATCTGCTGATGGGCGAGAAGAAGATGTCGAAGTCGCTCGGCAACGTGCTCGACCCGAACGAGGTGATCGACCGCTTCGGCGCCGACGCGCTGCGCTTCTACTGCATGCGCGAGGTCTCGTTCGGCCAGGACGGCAGCGTCTCGGCCGCTGGATTCGAGGCCCGGTACGAGGCCGAGCTCGCCAACGACTGGGGCAACCTCGCCTCGCGCACGCTGGCGATGATCGAGCGCTATCGCGACGGCGTGATCCCGGACGGCGAGCCCGATCCCGAGCTCGACCTGGAGGGACTCGACGGCCGGGTCAGGGCGCTGCTCGACGACGCCTCCGTGTCGCGCGCGCTGGAAGAGATCTGGACGCAGGTCCGGCGGCTGAACGCCTACGTCGAGGAGACCAAGCCGTGGGAGCTGGCAAAAGCGGAGTCAGCAGGGTTGAACGGACCCGGGCAGCCGCTTGCGGCTGACCGGATGGATTCTGGGTCCCAACGGCTTGACACCGTCCTTTACAACCTCGCGGAGGGGATCCGCTTCCTCGCCCTGCTGCTGCACCCGTACATGCCGGAGTCCAGCGGCAAGCTGCTCGAGGCGCTCGCCGAGGGCAACCGCGAGCTCGACGCCTTCGGCGCCCGCGGCGGCGGCGCGCGGATCGAGCGGATCGAGCCCCTGTTCCCGAAGCTCGAGGCTCAGTGAAGTACGTCATCCGGACCTTCCTGGCGATGACGCTGTTCGCGTTCTGCTGGGTCGCGGTCGGCTACGGGATCTTCCAGATGCTGAGCGTCGGCACCTGCGCGAGCGGCGGCCCATACGTCGTCGCGCGCGAATGCCCGGACGGGATCGAGGCGGTGATGTTCGCCCTGATCGGCGGGGTGCTCGGGCTCTTCGTCGCCTCGGGCATCTACCTGACGCGGGGCGCGCCGCCGGGCGGGCCGGAGCCGAGCAACGGAGGGGTGATCGTCTGGTTCTGGACCGGGCTCTTCTGGTCGCTGGCCGCCGGCGCTTTCCTCGGCGTCTGGGGCCCCGAGGCGAACCCCGGCCCCGGCGGCGAGCTCGGCGGGCTGATCGTCGGCTTCATGGGCCTGCTCTTCGGGATCGGAGGGCTGCTCACCCTCGGTTTCGGCAGGCGCCTGAAGAAGTCCAAGCGGTCGTTCATCGGCGCCCCCGCCGTCGCCAAGCTCGCAACCGCCGCGACGCCGTTCACGCCCGCCGCCGACCCGGTCAGCCGGCTGGAGAAGCTCGAAGGCCTGCGCCGGCAGGGGACTCTGACCGACGCCGAGTTCGAGACCCTGAAGGCCAAGATCGTGCAGGAGAGCTGATGGAGTCAGGGAGCCGCAACTACACGATCCCCGTCGTCGTCCACGTGCTGGGAATCGGCCTCGGGCTCTACCTCGGCTTCCTCGTCATGGACCGGATCGCGCCCGATCTGCCCGACCCGTCGGTCCCGCCGGGGGTGAGCTCCTCCGCCGAGGTTGCGGGGGACGCGCCCAATTCGCTGTTCCGCGGGCCGTATCTGCAGGGCGCGCTGAACGAGCTGTCCGACCAGCTCGCGGCGGGGGAGGGGCTCGTGAGCATGCACATCGAGCCCGGGGCGCTCGAGACCGAGACGGGCACGAGCGAGGGCGTCTTCCAGCCGGAGGACGTGTCGTCGGAGACGCCGGTGGTCCTGATCCACAGCATTGACTCGGAGCGTGGCGGCGCGCCGATCGGGCTCGAGGACGTCGCCTACATCGACCTGGTCGCGACGGCCGAGGGGCCGCGCTGGTACGTGCAGCTCGACATCAGCCGCGACATCGGGCCGCCGCCCTGGACCTACGGCGCCCCGCTCGAGGGGCGGCCGCTCGAGGCCGGGCCGGGACCGCCGAAGCTGGTCGAGTAGGTCATGACGTGATCGACAGCCACTGCCACCTCGGCCTGTGTGAGCCCGACGAGGCGACGCTGGTCGCGGACGCCGCGCGGGTCGGGGTGCGGCGGATGCTCAGCGTCGGGATCGACGAGGCGGCGAGCGAGCAGGCGATCGCGGCGGCCGAGGCGCACGAGGGGGTATTCGCGGCGGTCGGCCGCCACCCGAACGGGACGGCAGGTTTCGACGACGGCGCCGCGGCGCGCATCGAGGAGCTGGCGCGCCACCCGCGGGTCGTGGCGGTCGGTGAGACCGGGCTCGACTACTACCGCGACCGCGCTCCGCGCGACGCGCAGCGCCACGCCTTCCGGGCCCACATCGGGATCGCCCGGCGGGTCTCCAAGCCGGTCGTGATCCACGTCCGCGACGGCGGCGCGATCACCGACGGCGAGGCGCTCGAGGAGACGTTCGACATCCTGCGCGCGGAGGCGGTGGGGGTGAGCGTGATCCTGCACTGCTTCTCCGCCCCGCCCGAGCGCGCGTTCGAGGCGGCGGAGTGGGGGTGGTACTGCTCGTTCGCCGGCAACGTCACCTATCCGAAGTCCGACGGGCTGCGCGACGCGGCCCGCGAGGTGCCCGACGATCTGCTGCTGGTCGAGACCGACGCCCCGTTCCTCTCTCCGCAGCCGGTCCGCGGAAAGCCGAACGAGCCCGCGAACGTCGTCGCGACGGCCGAGGCGGTGGCCGAGGTCCGCGGCGTCCCGTACGCCGAGCTGGAGGCGACGGTGGAGGCGAACGCGGCGCGCGTCTTTTCATGGTGAGGCTCGGGCAGAACTTCCTCGCCGATACGAACCTGCTCGCGGCGATCGTCCGGGAGGCGGAGGTCGGTCCGGACGATGTGGTCCTGGAGGTAGGAGGGGGAGCGGGCGCTTTGACGACGGAGCTCGCGCCGCTGGTCGCGACGGTCCATGTGATCGAGCTCGACGAGCGGCTGCGGCCCGAGCTCGAGCGGGTGGCGGGCGAGCACCGGAACGTCGAGCTGCGGTTCGGCGACGCGTTGCGGCTCGAGCTCTCCGAGCTCGAGCCGGCGCCAACTCGGATGGTCGCCAACCTGCCGTACTCGATCGCCACGCCGCTGGTCATCAAGACGATCGCCGAGCTCGACGCGGTCGAGTCCTGGACGCTGATGGTCCAGCGCGAGATCGCCGACCGGCTGCGGGCGGCGCCGGGGTCGAAGACGTACGGAGGGCCGAGCGCGCTCGTCCAGCTCGCCTGCGAGGTGCGACTGCTGCGCGCCGTCGACCGGGCGGTGTTCACGCCGCGGCCGCGAGTGGATTCGGCGCTGATCGGCCTGCGGCGGATCGGGCCGGCAGCGTCGCCCGAGGTCGCGAGCCTGGTCCGCGACGCGTTCGCGCACCGGCGCAAGTCGCTGGCCCGGTCGCTCGACCACGCGCGTCCGGGGATCCGGGAGGCGGCGCGCGCGGCGCTCGAGACGATCGGACTGCCGGCGGATGCCCGGGCCGAGCAGCTGGCGCCCGAGCAGTTCGTCCAGCTCGCCTCGGAGCTCGGGGAGGCGGCGCGGTGATCCTGCGAGCGCCGGCGAAGCTCAACCTCGGCCTCTACGTCGGCGGGGTTCGCGAGGACGGGCTCCACGAGCTGCGGTCGTTGTTCTGCCCGCTGCTGCTCTCCGACCGGATCGAGGTTCACGAGGCGGAGGGCGAGGCCGACGAGGTGATCTGCCCGGGGGTCGAGGGCCCGAACCTGGTCGGCGTCGCGCTGGAGGCGATGCGGGCTCGGGGCTGGCGGCGGGCGCCGCTGCGGATCGAGATCGAGAAGCGGATCCCCGTCGCGGCGGGGCTCGGTGGCGGCAGCGCGGACGCGGCGGCGGTGCTGCGGCTGGCCGACGGCGAGCTCGGCGAGCTGCCGGCGATCGCCGCTGCGCTCGGCGCCGACGTGCCCTCGCAGCTCGAGCCGGCGTTCGCGCTCGTCTCCGGCGGGGGTGAGATCGTCGAGCCGCTGCCGGCGCCGGGCGGGTTCGCGGTCGTGATGATCGACGACGAGCCGGGGCTCGGCACCGCCGAGGTCTACGCCGAGGCCGACAAGCTCGGGCGGCCGCGTTCGATGGCGGAGCTGGGCGAGATCGAATCGCGCCTGCGCGAGGCGGCGGTCGCCGGCGCCTCGCCCCTCGAGTACACGGAGCTGCTCGTCAACGACCTGCAGCCGGCGGCGATCTCGCTGCGGCCCGAGATCGCCGAGGCGCTGGCGGCGCTCGACGAGGTCGGCGCCGTCCACTCGCTGGTCACCGGCTCGGGCCCGACGGCGGTCGGGGTGTTCGAGGACATGGTCGCCGCAGACGCGGCCGCCAATGCACTGCCACCGCGCTACGCGCATGCGCTCGTTTCGGCGCCGCAGCGCCTCCGATAATCCGCTCGTGGAGTTGGATGGAGAAGAGCCGGGTCACGACCGCAAGCGGTTGATCCTGATCGCGGCGCTCGTCGTCGCGGGCATCGTCGCCTTTCAGCTCTTCGTCCCCGACATCGATGTCGAGCAGCTGCTCAAGGACATCTCGGAGAAGCTCGGCGACTGGACCTACCTGCTGGTGGGCACGCTCGCCTTCCTCGAGACCGGCGCCTTCGTCGGGCTGGTGTTCCCGGGCGAGACGGCGGTCATCCTCGGCGGCGCGGTCGCCGGCCAGGGAGAGACCTCGATCATCGTGACGATCGCCGTCGTCTGGTTCTGCGCCTGGGCGGGCGACACCACGAGCTTCTGGATCGGCACCCGCCTGGGGCGCGACTTCGTGCTCCGCCACGGGCCGAAGGTGCGGATCACCCACGAGCGCTTCGAGCAGGTCGAGTCGTACTTCGCGCGCCACGGCGGCAAGACGATCCTGATCGGGCGGTTCATCGGCCTGGTCCGCGCGCTGGCGCCGTTCATCGCCGGCAGCTCGGGGATGCGGTATCGCGGCTTCGTCCCCTACAGCGTGCTCGGCACGGGTCTGTGGGCGACGGCGTTCTGCCTGCTCGGCTACTTCCTCTCGGCCAGCCTCGGCCGCGCGACCGAGATCGCCGGCAAGGGGGCGCTGGTGTTCGGGACCCTGATCGCTCTGATCGTCGGAGGGGTGCTGCTCTCGCGCTTCTTGCGGGAGCCCGAGAATCGCGAGCGGGTCGGGCAGCGGATCGCCACGACGCCGGGGCTGCGGCGGCTGCTGCCGCAGCTGCGGTTCTTCTGGCGGCGGCTGACCCCCGGCGGACTCGGGCTCGAGCTGACGAGCCTCATCGCGACGATCGCCGTCTCGTCGTTCGTGTTCGTCGGGTTCGCGCTGATCGTCTCGGACGACGCCGGGCCGACGCCGGGCGACAGCGAGGCGATCGACCTCGTCGGCAAGCTGAGCGGCGCCATTCTGACCGACATGGCGAAGGTGTTCACGGAGCTCGGCTCGACCGCTGTGCTGATCCCGCTCACCGTGATCGCCGCCGCGGTGCTCGGCTGGCGGCGGCTGTGGACGGAGCTGGTCGTGCTCGTGGTTGCGGTGACGATCATCCTGATCGCGGTCCCCGTGGCGAAGGAGATCGTCGACCGCCCGCGGCCGGCGGGCGGGGTCGTCGAGGTCTCGGGGTCGAGCTACCCGAGCGGCCACGCCGCGCACTCGGTCTTCTACGCCTGGCTGGCGCTGACGGTCGCGATCCGGGCCCGGCCGGGATGGCGTTACGGCTCGGCGCTGGTCGTCGCCGGGCTCGTGCTGACGGTCCTGATCGGGCTGAGCCGCGTGTACCTGGGAGTCCATTACCTGAGCGACGTCAGCGGCGGCTGGGCGCTGGCGGTGCTGGCGTTCGCGAGCTGCGCGGCGGTCGCCCTCGTCGTCACCCACCTGAAGCGATTGCGCCACAATCCCGGCTGATGCGAGTCATCGCCGAGATCGGCACCGAGTACATCCTCTTTGGCGCCGCGGGCCTCATCAGCCTGGTCGCGTTCAGCGTCCTGATCCTCGCGCCGGCCATCGGCTCGTTCGGCCGTACCTGGGAGAAGGTGACCGCGGTCTTCGTCTCGCTCTTCGTGCTGGTCGCGCTGCTGGCGATCGGAATCGGGATCGGAATCGCGATCGTCTACTACTGGGACGACATCAACCAGCTGTTCTAGGGCCCGCCGTCACCCTAGAATCGGGGGGTGCCGCCAGACGCTCGGACACGTAAAACCCCTGCAAAAGGGGAGGATGAGGGCGCGCTGGACGCGCTCTCGGAGGCCATCGAGTCGGGCGCCGGGCTGCCCGCGGTGGCCCGCGCGGCCGGCGCCGCGCTCGGTGCCAGCGTCGCCCTGATCGACCGCTCGAGCGCCGTGCTCGCGGTCGCGGCCTCGTCCTCGGCCGAGGAGAGCAAGCTGCTGGCCGCCGAGGACGACGTCGGCGTGCTCGAGCTCCGCGTCGCGGATGCGGCGGTCGGCGAGCTGCGCTACCGGCGCCGCGGCGGCGAGCCGCCGGCGGGGGTGACCCGGATGGTCTCGACGCTGCTGGCGCTCGAGCTCGAGCGGTCGCGGGCCCCCGACTGGGCGAGCGACGAGGCGGCGGGCGCGTTCGTCAACGCGGTCTTCGAGCGCAAGGTGACCGACCGCGGCGACATCGTCGCCCGCGCCGCCGAGCTCGGCAGCGGGGTCGAGGGCGGGGCGGGAGCGATCTTCGCGCGCGCCGTGCCGCGAGCGGCGCAGACCGGCGACTGGCGGGCGCGCGTGCTCGTGGTAGCGCTGCGGGCCCTGCGGGCGGCGAGCAACGGGGCGATCGCCCGGCTCGGCGAGCACGGCGACCGCGCCGAGGTCGGGGCGATCGTGCCCGCGGATTCGCACGAGCAGCTCGAACGGGCGACGCGGGCGCTCGCGCGCGAGCTCGACGCCTCGCTGCCGGGCTTCCATCTCACGGTCGCGCGCAGCCGCTGGGTCTCCGACCCGGCTGACCTGTACCGCGCCGGCCAGGAGGCGATGCTGGCGACCAACGTCGCCGAGGCCGACGGCCTCGACCTGCTCGCCTTCGAGGACACCGGCTCCTACCGGCTGCTGCTGCCGGCGATGAGCGAGGACCCGGGCGAGCTCGAGCGCTTCTACGAGGAGACGGTGGCGCCGCTGTCCGCCTACGACGAGCAGTACGAGACCGACCTGGTGAAGACGATCGAGGCCTATCTGGAAAACGACGGCAACGTCACCCCGACCGCCGACCAGCTGTTCACGCACCGCCACACGATCCGCTACCGGCTCGAGCGGGTGAAGGAGCTCTGCGGCCACGACATCACGTCGAGCGACGGCCGCGAGAAGCTCGGCCTCGGCCTGAAGGCGATGCGCGTCCTCGGGATCCCGCCGCCCCGCGGCCCGGCGATGGAGCCGGGCACCGAGGCGGGGCGGGCGAAGGTGCGGCGCAAGGCCGCGGACGACTAGAGCAGCGCGGGGCCCGGCGCGACGTACTCGCGGAAGTGAACGATCTTCCCGTTGGCCAGCGTGAAGACGTGGGTGAAGCCATAGTCGGCCTCCTCACCGCTGGCGAGCTTGCCCTCCCCGCGGCCGACGCCGATCACGTGGTCGTCTTCGGAGACCAAGTAGTCGAGATCGACCTTCAGCTCCGGCCATTCACGGGCGATTCCGGCGAAGAACTCGCCGGCGCCGTCGCGGCCGCGAAACGAACCGCCTTGGGGCAGGATCTCGGTCACCGCCCAGTCGACGTCGTCGTCCATCAGCGCCAGGAGCGCGGGTATGTCGCCACCGCCGAAGGCGGCGTAGGCCTCGTTGATCACGTCGGAGTTGTCGGACATCGCTTCTCCTTCAGTTGGGGACGTTCGAATTGGAGCGTGCGTAGGGCTCGAGGAGACGCTTGATCGACCGAAGCCATCGGCTCTCCATACGCGAACCTATCCGCTTCGGATCAGCTCCGGGGCTCGAATCTCGGGGCTCGGACTCGAACCCAAGCCCCCGGTGACCCCCTACTCCGGGACGAGGGTTCGAACCCCGGCTGCCTCGACCAAAACGAGGAGTGCTGCCAGCTACACCATCCCGGATTGCACTACT
This sequence comes from uncultured Solirubrobacterales bacterium, assembly GCA_963767285.1. Classification (GTDB taxonomy): domain Bacteria; phylum Actinomycetota; class Thermoleophilia; order Solirubrobacterales; family 70-9; genus WHSW01. Next base: position 550,776 of record CAVYDJ010000001.1, read on the forward strand.
TCCTACACCGCTGTGCCGGGAGTCTACGTCCCGGATTCCGTCCCATCTGAATACGAACATATGTTCGTGGCACGACAGCCGAGATTTGACGAAGAGCAGCTGCGAGACGCGATCGCCCGCTCTCGTAGTTGGGCTGAGACCCTTCGCCGTCTCCAGTATCGGAGCGCCGGTGGTAATTGGCGCACGCTGCAGAAGTACGCGGGCCTCTGGGGATCTCGACCGAGCATTTCGACCCCGGCGCCGTGCGTAACGGGGCGCTGCGGAGGCCGAAGCGAGCACTCGTCGAGATCATGGTTCGCGATTCGACTTATTCACGAGCCCACCTGAAGGACCGGCTGTTCGAACAGGGCCTGAAGCAGCGTGCCTGCGAGATGTGCGGCAAGGTGAGATGTGGCGAGGCCAACGGATGGCGCTGATCCTTGATCACATCAATGGAGTCTCGAACGACCACCGGCTCGAGAACCTGCGGATCCTCTGCCCGAACTGCGCCGCAACGCTCGACACCCATTGCGGCAACAAGAACCGGTTGCCGCGGTCGCCGCGACTGTGTCTGCACTGCGATCGCGAGTTCTTCCCAAAGGCGCGTGCGCAGCAGTACTGCTCGCGGAAGTGTGGGTCGCGCTGGGATCGTTCAGGTCGCGTCCGTGGAGGTACCGCGCCCGGCCGCGCGTCGCGTGCTGCGGCCGCCGTACGTCCAGCTTGTGGCTGAGATCGAGCGGACTCGGTTACTCGGCCACCGGCCGCAAGTACGGCGTCTCCGACAACGCGATCCGCAAGTGGGTGCGCCAGTACGAGCGCGAGGCCGCTGTCGCGGACGGTAGGGATCCTGACGTGATCGAGATCCCGACCCGTACGTGGCCGAACCGGCGCCGCGACGAGGCTGCGTAATGCCCTGCACGCACTCTTGCCGCCGCCCGCCTCTACGATTCGGCCGGTGAGCGGGCCCACCGTCCTGATCATGGCCGCCGGCGAGGGGACGCGCATGCGCTCCTCGCTGCCGAAGGTGCTGCACCCGGTCTGCGGCAGGCCGATGGTCGCCTGGCCGGTCCTCGCCGCGCGCGAGGCCGGGGCCGATCGCGTCGCCGTGATCGTCTCGCCCGACCGCGATCTCACCGCCGGCCTGCCGGAGGGCACCGAGACCGTGATCCAGCCCGAGCCCGACGGCACCGGCGGCGCGGTGCGCGCCGCCCACGACCTCGTCCGCGACTCCGAGACCGTCGTCATCCTCTCCGGCGACCATCCGCTGGTCACCGGTGAGATCGTCGCCGCGCTGCTCGAGACCCACCGCGCCGCGCGCGCCGCCGCCACCGTGATGACCGTCGAGCTCGAGGACCCGAGCGCCTACGGCCGGATCGTCCGCGACAGCGCCGGCGACATCGAGCGGATCGTCGAGACAAAGCGGCCCGATGAGGTCGAGCCGGAGATCCTCGCGATCCGGGAGATCAACACGGGCACCTACGTCTTCGACGCCGCGCCGCTGACCGAGGCGCTCGACAGCCTGACCAACGACAACTCCGCCGGCGAGTACTACATCGGCGACGTGCTGCCGATGTTCCGCGCCGCCGGCCGCCGCGTCGTCGCGCATCAGGCCTCCGACCCGAACGTCAACCTCGGGGTCAACAACCGCGTCGACCTCGCCGCGGCCACGGCCGAGGCGCGCCGTCAGATCCTTGAGCGCCACATGCTCGCCGGCGTCACGATCGTGGACCCGGCCACGACCTGGATCGACGCCGGGGTCGAGATCGCGCCCGACACGACGATCGAGCCCGGCAGCTCGCTGCGCGGCGCCACGACGGTCGGCGCCGACTCGATCATCGGCCCGCACTCGACGCTGATCGACACGACGGTGGGCGAGCAGGCGCGCGTCGTCCACTCCCACCTCGACGGCGCCACGGTTGGCAACCTCGCCAACGTCGGGCCCTTCGCTCACCTGCGCCCCGACTCGGTCCTCGGCCAGCAGGCGAAGGCCGGAGCCTTCACCGAGATCAAGAACTCGGAGATCGGCGAGGGCGCCAAGGTCCCGCACCTCGCCTACGTCGGCGACGCCGATGTCGGCCCCGACGCCAACGTGGGCGCCGGCTCGATCACCGCCAACTACGACGGCCGTACGAAGAGCCGGACGAAGATCGGGGAAGGTGCGCGAATCGGGGTCAACAACTCGCTGGTTGCGCCGGTCAGCGTCGGCGACGGCGCATACACTGGCGCCGGTGCGGTGATCCGCGAGGACGTGCCGGACGGCGCCCTCGGGGTCTCGAGCAACGAACAGCGAAACATCGAGGGCTATGCGGAGCGAAAGGCCGAGGCGACGGATGCCGATGAGAGGGTCGAGCCCGAGGACTCGGACTAGTTAGATGAGCATGCTCGAGGACAAGCAGGAGACCGAGCCGTCGGCACCGATCGTGAGCTCGATCGCGCACGACTACACGAAACGGATGATGGTCTTCGGCGGCCGCTGCTCGATGGAGTTGGCGGCGAAGATCGCCACCAGGCTCGACGTCGACCTCGGCCAGGTGACGCTCAAGACGTTCGCCGACGGCGAGGTCTACTGCCGCTACGAGGAGTCGATCCGTGGCGCCGACGTCTTCCTCGTCCAGTCGACCGCGGCCAATCAGGCGGAGGGGATGACCCCCAACGACGCGCTGATGGAGCTGCTGACGATGATCGACGCCGCGCAGGGCGCCTCGGCCCACCGGATCATCGCCGTCATGCCCTGGTACGGCTACGCCCGCCAGGACAAGAAGTCTCAGCCCCGCGAGCCCATCACCGCCCGCGTCGTCGCCAAGGCGCTCGAGGCCGTGGGCGTCGACCGCGTCCTGACCATGGACCTGCACTCGGGGCAGATCCAGGGCTTCTTCGAGGTCCCGGTCGACCACATGACGGCGATGCCGATGCTTACCCAGTACTTCATGGACCAGGCCTGGGAGGACGAGCTGGTCATCGTCTCGCCCGACGCCGGCCGCGTGAAGGTCGCCCGTAACTTCGCGCGCAAGGTCGGCGTCCACTGGGCGGTCATGGAGAAGGAGCGCCCCGCCCAGCAGGTCGCCGAGATCGGCTACGTGGTCGGCGACGTGAAGGGCAAGACCGCCGTCCTGGTCGACGACATGATCGACACCGCCGGCACCCTGACCGCCGCCGCCCGCACCGTCCTGGACGAGGGCGCGGCTCGGGTGATCGCCTGCGCAACCCACGGCGTCTTCTCCGGCCCCGCCTACGAGCGCCTCGCCTACGAGAAGTCGGGGATCGAGCGGATCGTCGTCACCGACACGATCCCGCTGCGGCCCGGCCAGCCCGACAACATCACCCAGCTCTCGGCCGCCCAGACCCTCGCCGACTCGATCCGCCGCATCTTCGGCGACGAGTCCGTTTCCGAGATCTTCGCGGGCGAGAACCAGCTCTTTTAGACCGGCGCCCCCGGGCGAGGTTGACGGGCGACCAGTCCGCAGATAGGGTCGAGCCCGTCAGGGGAATGATTGTCAGGTGAAGGGACTCATAGAAGGGGTCGCATGATCGCGCAGGGCGCGATCGCGCTGCTCACCGCGGCGCTCCTTCCTGCCGCCGCGCACGGTGCCACGATCACCGTGACCACCGAGGACGATCTGCTCGCGGCCGGCGGGCCGTGCTCGTTGCGCGAGGCGATTCAGGCGGCGAACACCGACGCTGTCTCGGGCGGCTGTACGGCGGGGTCGGGGGCGGACACGATCAACCTACCCGCGGGGTCGTTCGGCCTCAGCCGCTCGGGCGCGAGCGAGAACGCCAACTCCACCGGTGACCTCGACATCACCGCGGGCACCGTGACGATCGCCGGGGGCGGCGCCGGTCTGACGACGATCGACGCCCGTGGCATCGATCGGGTGCTCCACGTCCTCGTCGGCGCCACGGCGACGCTCACGAACCTGACCGTGTTCGGTGGCCGTGCACCCGATGGCGTCGACGGCGCGACCGCGGCGCACGGCGCCGCCGGAGTGTTTCCCGGCGGCGCCGGGGGCGCCAGCAACGCGGGCAACGGCAATCCGGGTGAGCCCGGCGGCGGCCTCCTGAACGCGGGCACCCTCGCCCTCGACGGCGTCACGGTTACCGGGAACCGGGCCGGCCGCGGGGGAGATGGCGGTGACTCGCTCGGCGGCGGTGACGGGGCCGCCAGCAACGTGGGCGCCGGCGGTGCCGGTGGGAACAGCATCGCGGGCGTCGGCGCGCTCGGGGGCTCGGGCGGCGGTATCCACGCCACCGGGCCGCTGACGATCGCCAACAGCACGATCAGCGACAACTCCTCGGGCAACGGCGGGGCCGGCGGCGCAGCCACCGGCGGCGGCGACGGCGGTGCGAGCACCGCCGCAAACGGAGCCGGTGGCCCCGGCGGCCTGACGGGGCTGGGGATCGGCAACTCGGGTGGTAACGGCGGGGGGATCAGCTCGACCGGCGCATCCCTGGCGATCTCCAACTCGACGATCGCCCGCAACGCGACCGGTGATGGCGGCGATATCGCGATCTCGGGCAACGGCGGGGACGGGGGCGCGGGCGCCGGTACCGGCAACGGCGGTGGCGGCGGGCTCAGCGGCCTCGGAATCTCCGGCCTCGGTGGGTCCGGCGGAGGGATCCTCCACTCCGGCGCCGGTGCGGTGTCGATCACGACGAGCACGATCTCGGACAACGTCACCGGTCACGGCGGCGACACCGGCGCGACGGGCGACGGCGGCAGCGGCGGCACCGGAGGGGCCGGAACGGGCAGCGGCGGTTCCGGTTCCCTGAGCGGCCTCGAGATCACACAGGGCGGCGGCGCGGGAGGCGGGATCCTGACCAACGACGCCGAGATCACGCGCTCGACCCTGAGCGGCAACCGCACCGGGCGAGGTGGCTTCGGGATTGCTCCCGGATCCGGCGGCGCGGGCGGGGGCAGCGGCGGCGGCGGCGGTACCGCCGGTGGAGGCGGTACCAGCGGCCTGGGCTTCTACGGCAGCGGCGGCGCGGGCGGCAACGCGAGCCTTACCGGGACCGTCCTGATGACCAACGTCACGATCACCGGCGGGTCGACCGGCAACGGCGCCCCCGGCGTGGCCGGCGGGCCGGGACCCGCGGCGAGCGGCGGCTCGATCGCCGGTTCGGGCGGCAACGGCGGTGGCGTCAGCGCCTCCGCCCAAACGACGATGATCAACGTCACCGTCTCCGGCAACTCGACGGGGGCGGGCGGAGCACTCGGAACCGCGGGAACCGGGGCCAGTCCGATCGCTCCAATCGGCGGCGTCGCGGGCGTGGGCCCGGGCGTGCGCGCCGGAAGGCTTCAGTCCTCGATCGTCGCGGCCAACGGGACGACTGCCGGGTGCGCGGGCACGCCGGTAGATCTCGGCGGCAACCTCTCCTTCCCGGATGCCTCCTGTCCCGGTGTGGTCGGCGATCCGCGGCTCGGCTCGCTGGCCCCGAACGGCGGTCCGACACGCACACGCGCCCTGCTGCCCGGCTCCGGTGCCATCGACCTCGTCGCCGCGGCGGTGTGCCCGACGACGGATCAGCGCGGGGTCGCCCGCCCGCAGGGCACGGGTTGCGAGGCCGGCGCCTACGAGATCGCGCCCCCGGTGGTCACGACCGGTCCAACGTCAGCGCTGCAGACGACGAAGGCGACGTTGACCGGCCAGGTCACGCCCAACGCGCGCGCCACGACCTTCCACTTCGAGTTCGGTCCCACGGATGCCTACGGCTCGTCGACGCCGGACGCCTCCGCCGGCAACGGGTTCGTGCCCGCCGCCGCGGAGGCCGCGATCGAGGGGCTGAAGCCGGGCACGACCACCCACTACCGCCTCGTCGCCACCAACGCGGATGGCACCACGACCGGAGCCGATCAGACTTTGACCACGCCGGCCTTCGGGGTAGGGATCGAGACCGCCGAGACCACGCTCACCGCCTCCAGGACGGCACCCGTGACGCTCGCATGCCCGGCGGAAACGCTCGGCGGCTGCGCCGGCGAGCTCGTACTGACCGCCAGGGTCAAGGTGAAGAAGCGTGCCGCGAAGAAGAAGACGATCGTGGTCGGCCGCGCGGCGTTCGACATCCCGGCCGGGTCGCGGGCGGAGGTCGCGGTTCCGGTCAAGAAGAAGGCGGCGAAGTTCGTCGAGAAGGCGAAGCGCAAGGGACTGACGTCGACCGCGACCGCGACGGCGACCGACGACGGTGCAAACCAGGGCGTCACGACCGCTGTGCTGAAGATCAAGCGCGCGAAACGCGTCTAGCCGACGCGGATTTCGCCGGTCTCAGCCCGGGTCGCTGATGTGCCACGCCCCGTCCTCGAGCAGCAGCAGCACCGTGCGCGGCTGAGCCGGTGCCCCGGCGATCTTGAAGCGGCCCTCGGCGCGGGCGCGGTTGCCGCTCACGCTCACGTAGTTGAGCGCGAACTCCGAGCCGGCGAACACCGGCGCCAGCACGTCGAGGATCTTCGTGCACTCCGGGACCTCGTCGGTCTGCAGCCGCTGCGCCGTGCTGACCTGCAGCTGCTCGCGGGCGTCGGCGGTCAGCAGCGCGCAGAACCGCTTCGAGTCGCCCTCCGAGGCAGCCGTGAAGAAGTCCTCGATCGCCTCGGTGGCCCGCTCCTCCTCGGTCACCGGGTCCTCGAACGGCCCGACGTCCTCGATCGCCAGCACCGCGACCGCGATCCCGGCGAGCAGCAGCAGTGCGGCGATCCGGCGCCGGACGACGTCACTCATGCCGCCACGGTAACGGGAGCGCAGGGCGCGGCAATACAGTCCACGCCGTGAACGACCGCGCGCTCGACCTCATGGATGACCTCGGCCGGGTGCTGATGTGATCGCCGTGATCATCCGGCTGCTGGTCGCCGGTCGCCGCCCGGCGCCGGGGAAGTAGCGGTGTTGCGGATCGGACACAAGGGCGCCGACGCGCTCGTCCCCGGCAACACACTGGAGAGCTTCGCCGCCGCGGTCGAGGCGGGCGTCGACGCGATCGAGTTCGACGTCCTGCGCCCGCGCGCCGATTTCGGCGAGGCCGAGGACTGGCGCACCGCGCCGGCCGGCCCCGCGAACGCCGGCGGGCCGCTGCTGGTCGCCCACGACTGGGGCGACGCCCGCCGCCGCGAGCCGATCACGCTCGCCGACGCGCTCGATGCCTTCTCGCGGCCGCCGCTCGACGCGGTGCGCCTCGACCTCGACCTCAAGGTCGCCGGCCGCGAGGACGAGGTCGCCGCCGCGATCGCCGAGCGCGGCCTGACCGAGCGGGCGATGGTCTCGACGATGGAGGTCGCGAGCCTCGTCTACCTGCGCGACGCGGCCCCCGAGCTCGACCGCGGCTGGACGCTGCCGAAGGTCAGCCGCGACTGGTCGCGCAACCCCTGGCTGCGGCCGGTCTTCCTGGCCGGGTCCGCGTCGCTGCGCGCCCGGCTACCGGGGCTTGTCCGCCGCCAGGCGCCCGAGCTCGGGGCGTGGGCTGTCTGGGTCTATCACCCGCTGATCACCCGGCGGCTCATCGACGCGGCGCACGACGTCGGCGTCAGCGTGATCGCCTGGACCGTCGACGAGCGCGAGCGGATCGAGCGCCTGATCGCGCTCGGCGTCGACGGGATCTGCAGCAACGACCCGCGGCTGGTGCCTAAGACCTGACGCGGACGGCTGACTCGAGGTCGGCCTGCGTGAACCCGGTCGTGACCTCACCCTCGGCCGCAAACCGGTAGAGCGCGACGCCGAACACGCCGCGCATCGCCTGGATGATCAGCATCGAGACGACCAGCAGCACCACGCCGAGCAGGACGAGGAACGCCCCGGCGCCGGTGTCGTTGGCGGCCCACAGATAGGCGCCGCCGCCGATCAGCAGGATCGCGGGCAGGACGCCGAGCAGGCCGACGATGCCGCCGATCGCGACGTTGCCCGACACCTGGCCGCGCCAGCGCTCCTTGAACAGGCCGGCAGAGCGCTTGAGGGTCGTGAACGGGCCGGTGCCCTCGAACGTGATCACGGGCACGGCGAGGAAGGTGATGAGCGACCACGCCGCGCCGATCAGCGAGCCGATGATCGCCTCACCGATCGAGCCGCTCTGCTGGATCAGCGCGATCACCGTTCCGACCAGCGCCGCCAGCGCCGCCCAGCCGGCAATTGCGCCGACCCGCGAGCGGGCGACGTCGAAGCCGGTGGCGATCGTCGCGGGCTGGCCGTGGAAGATCGCATCCGCGGTCGCCGCGAGCGCGACCCCGAAGAAGACGGCGACGAACGAGGCGCCGTAGAGCCCGATCGCGGTCAGCAGTCCACCCACGACCGGCTGGCCGTCGTCGATCAGATACAGGCCCGGGCCCACGAGCGCGATCACGATCGCGATCGCCGCCAGCCCGCCGTAGATCGGAAACCGGAACAGCTCGCGGTTCGAGCGCAGCAGCGCCCAGCTCTTCTTGGTCAGTTCCCAGCCCTGCTTGAACCGTTTCATCCGATCGCTCCTCTGCTCGCTCGCGGCATCACGTTAGCTGTGCTTCGTCGGCCGCCAATAGAGTCCTCGCGATGGCGGTCGACGGACCACTGCCGAGGGGGACGAAGCTCGCCCTCCTGGCGATGGGCCTGGGGGTGCTGGTCATCGCCAACGACTTCACCGCGCTCAACGTCGCCCTGCCGGCGATGGAGGAGGAGTTCGACGCCGACGTCGGCACGATCCAGTGGGTGGTGAACGCCTACGTGCTGGTCTTCGGCATGGGGATCGTCACCGGCGGCCGGCTCGCCGACATGCTCGGGCGGCGCAAGGTCTTCTTCGTCGGCTGCGCGTTCTTCGCCGGCTTCTCGTTGCTGGGCGCGATCGCGCCCAACGCGATGGTGCTGATCGGTGCTCGGGTCGGCATGGGGATCGGCGGGGCGCTGATGTGGCCGGCGGTCCTCGGGATGACCTTCGCCGCGCTGCCGCCGGCCCGCGCGGGGCTGGCCGGCGGCCTGATCCTCGGCGTCGCCGGGATCGGCAACGCGCTCGGCCCGCTCATCGGCGGCGTGCTCACCGACGAGCTCAGCTGGCGGTGGATCTTCCTCGTCAACGTCCCGGTCACGCTGATCGCCGTCCTGGCGGTGGCGAAGTGGGTCCACCAGCCCCCGGTCGAGGTGACCGAGCGGCGGATCGACTACGCCGGCATCGCGGCGGTCTCGGGCGGGCTGGTGGCGATCCTGCTGGGGCTCGACCAGGCGGTCGACTGGGGCTGGACCGACCCGCGGGTCCTCGCGATGTTCGGGCTCGGGATCGGGCTGCTGGCGACGTTCGCGGTGATCGAGCGGCGGATGGGCGAGGCGGGGCTGGTGCCGCCGGACGTGCTCGCAAACCGGCCGTTTCGCGCGGCCTGCCTGACCGTGCTGATGCTCTCGGCGGTGTTCTTCTCGATCATCCTCTACGTCCCGCAGCTGATGGAGAAGGTGCTCGGCTTCACGGCGCTCGAGGCCGGGGCCGGGATGCTCCCGATGCTCGCCGTGTTCGCGGTCGTCGCCTTCATCGCCGGCAACCTCTACGACCGCCTCGGCGGCCGCCGCGTGATCATCGCCGGCACCGCATTGCTGGCGGCCGGGCCGCTGGTTGTTTCCTTCTTCAACGGCGACTCCCCGTACTCGACCCTGGTCCCCGGGCTGCTGCTGGTCGGGGTCGGGGCCGGCCTCTTCTACCCCTCGATCACCACCGCGGCGGTGACGATGCTCGACGCGACGCGGTCCAGCCTCGCCGGCGGGATCACCTACATGTTCCAGATCGCAGGCGGCGCGATGGGGCTCGGCCTCTGCACCGCGCTGTTCACGAGCCGCTCCGAGGACCTCGTCGTCAGCGCCGCCGCCGCCGCGGGGCTGCAGCTGACCGGAGCGCAGGCCGGCGTCATCCACGGTGCGCTCGCGGGGACCGAGCCGGGCACCGCCGCCTTCCAGCAGTTCGACACCTCGGTCGCCGACAAGGTAATCGAGGTGATCGAGGACTCGTTCGCCGGCGGCGTCCAGCTCAGCCTGCGCGTCGTCGCGGCGATCGCGGTGGTCGGCCTGGTGATCGCGATCCGGAACGTGCGCGTGCCCGAGACGCAGCCCCCGGCGCCCTAGTCACAACTGTTGCAACCGTCGTTCAGCTGTGAGAGGGTCGAATGGCCATGACGGCGGAGTCGCGCATGGATGCGCTTGCGAGGGATCTGGCAGGAGGCCGGGTCTCGCGCCGCACAGCGTTGAGCCGCTTCATCGGCGGTGCCGCCGGGTTCGTCCTGCCGAGCGCCCTGATCGCCGAGCCGGCGCTGGCGCGTTGCCCGCCGTCGCGCAAGTGCGGCTCGAAGTGCTGTCCGCCCGGCTCCAGGTGCAGGGATGGGCGCTGCCAGTGCAAGCGCCGCCTGACGACGTGCTCGGGCAAGTGCGTGAACCTCGGTTCCGACGTGGCGAACTGTGGCGTCTGTGGCCTTGCGTGCGGCCCGGGTCAGACCTGCGAAGCCGGCAAGTGCACCGGCGGCAGCGCAGCCCAGCAGTCGGTCTGCGGCAACGGGGTCAGGGAGGTCGGCGAGATCTGCGACGGCGCCGACCTCGGCACCCACACCTGCCAGTCGCTCGGGTTTGTCTCAGGGAGCCTCGCCTGCGCCGCGAACTGCACCCTCGACGCGTCGGGCTGCGTGAGCCGGACCTGCACGACCGCCGCCGGTTGCCCGCCCGGTCCGGGCGGGAACTGCCGGAGGGCCGTCTGCGTGTCGGGCACGTGCGGGTTCGTCAACGACGACACCGTGCTCCCGGCCGACGACGGGAACCCGTGCGCGACCCCCGTCTGCGCCAACGGCGTGCTCTCCCAAACGCACGCGGCGGCGGGTACGGCCTGCGGCTCCGGCGGGATGGTGTGCAACGGCTCGGGCGGCTGCGTCGGGTGCAACACGGCGGCCGACTGCCCGGGCACGAACACCGAGTGCCGGACCAAGGTGTGCACGAACGGGACCTGTAGCTTCAGCTTCACGACCGCCAGCACCCCGACCAGCCAGCAGACCGCGGGCGACTGCCGGAGAAATGTCTGCGACGGCAACGGCAACATCGTCAGCGCCGCCGACAACGCCGACACCCCCAACGACGCCAACCCCTGCACGGCCGATACATGTGCGAGCGGCGCCCCGGTCTTCACCAGTGTCCCGGACGGAACCGGGTGCCGCGCCGCCACCGGCCTCTGCGACGCGGGCAGCATCTGTCAGGCCGGAATGTGCGTCGACAACTTCCATCCCGCCGGGACCGTCTGCAGGCCGGCGGCCGGGGTGTGCGACGTCGCCGAGTCGTGCACCGGCAACAGCGCGACGTGTCCCGCCGACCAGTTCCTGCCCGCCGGAACCCAGTGCAGGCCGGCGACGGGGCCGTGCGACGTCGCCGAGTCGTGCACCGGCAACAGCGCGACCTGCCCAGCGGACGGATTCGCGCCTGCCGGCACCCCATGCGGCCCCGTGGGCGCCGCCTGCAACGGCATGGGCGCCTGTATGCCCCCGGAGGTCTGCAACAACGGCGTGGACGACGACGGTGACGGCCAGATCGACGAGGGCTGCCCGCCGGTGTGCGGAAACGGGATCGTCGAGGCCGGGGAGCAGTGCGACGACGGCAACCTCGTCGACGGCGACGGTTGCTCGAGCACCTGCCAGATCGAGCCCGGCTTCCGCTGTCGCGGGCGTATGGGGCGGCTCTCGGTCTGCACGCCGATCGCCTAGTCCGCGCGATCTGAAACCGGTTGCGTCCAGGCCCGCCGTGTGAGAGGTTTTGAGGCTATGGAGGGTGCCCGCATGGATGCGCTGGCAAGGGGGTTGGCCAGCGGCGAGATCTCGCGCCGCGGGGCCTTGGCGCGTCTCGGCGGCGCCGCGGTCACCGCGATGGTGCCGAGCTTCCTGCTCGCGGAACCGGCGCTGGCGCGCTGCCCGCCGTCGCGAAAGTGCGGCTCGAAGTGCTGCCCGCCCGGTCAGAGGTGCAGGAACCGCAAGTGCAAGTGCAAGGGCGGGCTGACCAAGTGCGGCCGCAAGTGCCTCGACGTCGCCACCGACCCCGCCAACTGCGGCGCCTGCGGCCGCGCCTGCGCGCCCGGCCAGACCTGCACCGCCGGCCAGTGCACCGGCGGCGACCAGGGCGGCGGGGAGCAGACCGCGACCTGCGGCAACGGCGTCAAGGAGTCCGGCGAGATCTGCGACGGGGCGGACCTGGCAGGTGCGACGTGCGTCTCACTCGGCTTCGTGTCGGGCGCGCTCGCCTGCAGCCCCGGCTGCCAGAGCTTCGAAACCTCGGGCTGCGTGGCCCCCGCCTGCACGACGCCGGCCACCTGCCCCGGCGCTGACTCCGAGTGTCAGACCCGGACCTGCGTCAACGGCACCTGCGGTTCGACCCTCGCGGCCGCCGGGACCGCGCTCTCGGCGGGCGCTCAGGTGGCGGGGGACTGCAAGAGGAAGGTCTGCGACGGCGCCGGCGGCGTCGTCAACCAGGACGACGGCACCGACGTCGCATCCGACGGCAACCAGTGCACCGACGACGTCTGCGTCAACGGTGCAACGACCCACCCTGCGAAGCCCGCCGGTGCGTCGTGCAGCCAGAGCGGGGGGACCATCTGCAACGGCTCCGGGTCCTGCGTGCAGCCGGAGTGCGCGCAGCCGTCGGACTGCCCCGAGCCCGAGTGGACGTGCCGGACCCGCACGTGCGCCAGCGGGTTCTGCGGGGCGACCTTCGCGGCCAACGGGACGCCGGTGTCGTTCCAGTATTTCAACGGGGTGACGACCGTCACGCGGCCCGGCTGCGTGCGCGGAGGTGGCCAGCTGGCCTACTGCGACGGCGCCGGGGGCGGCTACGGGTCGGGCGGCGTCTGCCCCCCCGGCCAAACCTGCCAGGGGTTCACGCCTGCGTTCGTCGTTTCGGGCGTCGAGTACGGCGCCTGCGACTGACGCGGTCAGCCCGGGTCGGCGATCCCGGGCACCCGTTTGACGCCCCGCGACTCGAAGTAGTCCCACTCCTCGCGGCCGAGCTCGGTCTCCGGCTCGTCGGCGTAGACCCACTCGCGCATGATCCGGTGCCAGTTGCGCTTCGCGCCGAGCTGCGCGAGCACGGCGATCACGCCGATCTCCATCCGCCGGCCCATCAGCTCCTCGGCGGGGATGTTCTCGCGGCGCATGATCCGGAAGTACTCCGAGCGGGGGTCCGACGCCGACTCGATGATCTTCATCACCCGCCGGGCCGAGACCTTGTACTCGCCGTCCTCGATGTACCAGCCGCCGACCAGCATCACGTGGTCCATCAGCTGCTCGGCGTCGAGCTTGGTCGGCTTCTTGATGAACCCGAGGTCGTGCAGGCTCTGGCGCAGCCCCTCGGGGTCCTTGCGGATCGCCGCGTCGAGCGCTACCTGCTCGAGCTCGATCTGCTCGCGGTCGAGCTTCTTGGTCATCCCGAAGTCGAGGAAGGCGAGGCGCCCGTCGTTCATCTGGAGGTAGTTGCCCGGGTGCGAGTCGGCGTTGAAGTGCTGCAGGTGGTAGATCGAGCCGAAGTGGAAGCGGAAGACGATCTCGCCGAAGCGGCCGCGCTCCTCCTCGCCGAGCTTCTTCACCTCGTCGAAGCCGATCCCCTCGACGAATTCGGTGACCAGCACCCGCCGCCGCGACAGGCGCGTGATCACGTCGGGCACGTAGATGAACGGGTGGCCGCGGTAGGCGCGTGAGAACGTGCGCTGGTTCTGGGCCTCGAACTCGTAGTCGAGCTCCTCCAGCACGCGGAGCTTCAGCTCCTCGGCGACCGACTTGGCGTCGAGTCCCGGGGCGAGCACCTTTGCCAAGCGCACCAGCACGCCGGCGTTGCGCAGATCAGCCTCCAGCGCCTCGGCAACCCCCGGGTACTGGATCTTGACCGCGACCTCTCGCCCGTCGTTGAGCGTCGCCCGGTGGACCTGGCCGATCGACGCGGCCGCGAACGCGTGCGGGTCGAACTCGGTGAAGTGCTCGTGGACCGGCTCACCGTACTCCTCCTCGACCACCTTCTCGACCCGCTCCCACGGCATCGGCGGGGCCGATGTCCGCAGCTTCGCCAGCTCCTCCTGGTAGATCTCCGCGTACTCGGGCGGCAGGAACTCGGTGTCGATGAACGAGGCGAGCTGGCCGATCTTCATCGCCGCGCCCTTCATCTCCCCGAGCGTGCGCACCATCGTCAGCGCCGTCTCCAGATGGCGCGCCTCGAGCTTTTCGTCCGCGCCCTCCTTCGAGCGCGCGACGCTCGCGGCCTTCGTCCCCGCGTACTTCGCCGCCTGGCCGCTCATCGCGGTGCCGAGCTTCGCCGAGCGCCGCACGCGGCCCTTCGGAATCTTCATGTCGTCGCCGGCCACGCGCGCAGGGTACCCCTGGTGCTCCGCCGTAACTCCATAAGGTCCGGCGGGTTGAAGCCGAGGATGCGATGGATCGCTCTCACCGTGGCCTCTCTGGCCTGCCTGCTGGCCGCTCCCGTCGCGAACGCGGAGTCGACTACGACACCGGCTACGCGCTCGGCTCGGAGGCCTATCAGTACGGGATCCCGTTGCTCGACATGGACCGGATCTTCCGGACCGCCACGAGCGTCAGCCGACCGGATACCAAGGGCCACGCGCCGGTCAACCGCTTCAGCCACGCGCGCAAGCTGGCCGACCCGAAGGCGCGCGACGTCGTCGCTCCCAATCACGACACGCTCTATTCGATTGGCTGGCTCAACCTCTCGCGCCAGCCGCAGGTCATCCACATCCCGGACTCGATCAACCGGTTCTTCACCTTCGAGCTGGTCGATCCGTGGACCGAGAACTTCGAGAACATCGGCTCTGCCAACGGCGACCAGAAGGGCGGCGACTTCGCGATCGTCGGCCCGGATTTCGACGGCAAGCTGCCGAAGGGTGTGACGCGGGTCCGTTCGCTCTATGACCGCGTCTGGCTGATCGGGCGCACGTACATCAAAAACGAGGCGGACGCAAAGCGCGTCAACGCCATCCAGGACTCCTATGGGCTGTTCCCGCTCTCCAAGTACGGCAAGGTCTACGACCCCAGCGACCAGAAGCCCAAGGACACGACGGTCGACGAGTACCCGATCCCCGGCCTCGGCCCGGGCGACGACCCGCTCGAGTTCTACTCGGTGCTGAACGAGCTGATGCGGCAATTCCCGCCGCCCGCCGCCGACCAGCCGCTGCTGGACCGCCTGGCCGCGATCGGCGTCAGCGCCGGCCCCCCGGCGCAGGTCGCTGTGAGCGACGACACCCTTGCCGGCATGCGCGACGCGATCACCAAGGGCCCTGCAAACATCCAGGCGAAGCTCGTCACCCGCTACGTCGCCCAGTCCAACCTGCACAACGGCTACCTGATGGGCGATATCGGCCACTACGGCACCGACTACGAGCTGCGCGCGATCACCGACCGCGTCGGGGTCGGCGCGCTGAAGCCGGAGGTGGCGATCTACGCCTTCGCGCAGACGGATCGCAACCTCGGGGCGCTGAGCGGTGACGCGCGCTACGTCCTGCACCTGCCGGCCGACCAGCTGCCGGTGCCGGCGAAGGCGTTCTGGTCGATGACCCTCTACGACACCCAGGTCTTCCTCTTCGCGAACGCGTTCGATCGCTATCTGATCAACGACCGCACCGACCTGGACTACAACGCCGACGGGTCGCTCGACCTCTACATCCAGTCGGCGGAGCCCTCGGACCCGAAGCAGGCGCAGAACTGGGTGCCGTCGCCGCCCGGCCAAGGCTTCCTGGTGATCTGGCGGATCTACCAGCCGGGCAAGGCGCGCGCCGGGATTCTCGACGGCAGCGGCTGGCAGCCGCCGGCGATCATGCGATGCGACGACGCCGGGGTCGCGGCCAACGGCATCGCGTGCGCTTCGTAGGGCGCTTCTCTATCCTCAGCCGTCGCCATGGCTGACGATCGCGCAACCCTCAAGGCCCAGCCTCGCACCGAGTTCGGCTCGCGCGAGAGCCGCCGCCTGCGCCGCGACGGGCTCGTCCCCGGGGTCGTCTACGGCTCCGGGTCGGAGGCGCGCCCGTTCCAGGTCGGCGAGCGCGATGTCCGCAACGTGCTCGTGCACGGCGGCGCCCTGATCGACGTCGAGATCGAGGGCTCGAAGGCGGTCCCGGTCGTGATCAAGGAGCAGCAACGCCATCCGGTGCGCGGCCACCTGATCCACCTCGACCTGCAGGAGGTCGACCTGCTCGAGGAGATCCAGGCCGACGTCACGATCGAGCTGATCGGCTCGGAGGATTCGCCCGGCGTCAAGGAGGGCGGCGTCCTCGAGCACGTCACCCACGAGATCACGATCACGGCCCTGCCGACCGCGATCCCGGAATCAATCCCGGCCGATGTGTCGGGCATGGTCATCGGCGACACGCTTCAGCTCAGCGCCCTGATCGCCCCCGAGGGAGTCGAGTTCTTCCTCGGCGAGGACCAGGACGCCGACGAGATCACGATCGCCAACCTCTCGCCGCCGCGCGTCGAGGAGGAGCCCGAGACCGAGCTCGAGGAAGAGGCCGAGCTGATCGGCGAGGACGGCGAGCCGATCGAGGTTCCGGAGGGCGAGGAGGCCGAGCGCGAGGCCCCTGCCGAGGACGCGGGCGGCGGCGACTCCGGCGACTCCTCCGAGGAGTAGCCCTGCGCCTGTTCGGCCGCCGCCGGACCGTCGGCAAACCCGACACCCCCGGAGGCGAAGCCGAGGAGGTGGCCGGCAGTGATTTGTCTCTTATCGTCGGCTTGGGTAACCCGGGCGATCGCTACGCCCGCACCCGTCACAACGTCGGCTTCCGGGTCGTGACCGAGCTCGCGAGCCGCTGGGACATGTCCGCCGCCAAGGACAAGTACCGAGCCCGGATCGCCGAAGGGCGGATCCGCCCCGGCGGCCCGCGGGTGGTGCTGCTTACGCCGCAGACCTTCATGAACGAGTCCGGCGACGCGGCCGGCCCCGCGCGCGGGCAGCTGCGGATCCCGCTGGAGAACGTGATCGCGGTTCACGACGAGATCGACCTGCCGTTCGGCGAGATCCGCAGCAAGCTCGGCGGCGGCGTCGCCGGCCACAACGGGCTCAAGAGCCTCAAGCGAGGATTTGGCGACACCGAGTTCCAGCGGGTCAGGGTGGGGGTGGGCCGGCCCGACTCGACCGACCCCGAGATCGTCTCCGCCTACGTGCTCGGCCGGTTCTCCGAGTCCGAGGACGAGGTCGCCGGACTCGTGTCCGCCGCCGCCGACGAGGTCGAGCGGCTGGTCGACTCGCTCGCCGCCGAGGCGAACGAGAACGAGTAGCCCGGCCACCAGTTCCAGCGACCCAGCAGCGCCATCAGCGAGGGGACGAGCAGGGCCCGGACGATCGTCGCGTCGATCAGGACGGCGACCGCGACCCCGATTCCGAGCTCCTTGATGAACGCGATCTGCGAGGTCGCAATCGCGCCGAACGCGACGCAGACCAGCACCGCCGCCATCGTCACCACCCGCCCGGTGCGCTCGATCCCGAGCGCGACCGCCTCCCTGTTCGAGGCGCCGGCGTCGTGGGCCTCCTTGATCCGGGTGAGCAGGAAGACCCCGTAGTCGGTCGACGCTCCGAATACCAGAGCGACGAGGACCAGCGGTTGGGCGAGGTCGAGCGCCCCGAGGCTCTCGTAGTCGAGCAATCCCTCCAGCCGTCCGTCCTGGAAGATGAAGACGAGGATTCCGAGCGCCGCGCTGACCGTCAGCGCATTCATCAGCACGGCCTTGATCGGCAGGATCACGGATCCGGTCATCACGAACAGGATCAGCAGGGTTGCTCCGACCAGCAGGCACAGCGCCAGCGGCAGGTGCGCGGCGATGCTCTCGCGCTGGTCCACGTAGGCGGCGCCACGGCCGCCGAGCAGCAGCTCGCCCGGCGTCTCGAGCGCTCGGATCTCGCGGACGAGTTGCTCCGACCCGACCCCGCGCGGACCCTCTGCAGGCGAGATGCCGATCAACTCGGCACGTCCGACGCCGCGCGGCTGGTCGACGCGTGAGACGCCGTCGAGCTCGCCGATCTGGGTCGCGACCTCCTCCGCCTCCGACTTCGAGACGTGGTCGAGGACCGCCAGCAGCGGCAGGGAGAGGTTGGCCGGGAAGCGGGCGTCGAGCGTTTCGCGGACCTCGCGGCTCTCGGCGCCCTCCGGGAGCGCCGACGTATCGACGGCCGTGTAGCGGGCCTGCAGGAAGGGCACCCCGAGCCCGATCAGGAACGCGGCGCAGATGATGGCGATCGGGATCGGCCTACGCATCACCAGGCGCGAGAGCCGGTACCAGCCGCCGCGCTCCTCCGGCCGCGCCTGCTTGGCCGCAACCCGTTGCAACCGCACCGGCGAGAGCGAGTTGACGCGGTCGCCGAGCAGCGCGAGCAGGGCCGGCAGGACCAGCAGCGCGGCAGCTCCGGCTACCAGGCCGACCACGGCCCCGCCGATCCCCATCGAGTACAGGAAGCGCTGCGGAAACACCAGCAGCGATGCCATCGCGCACACGACCGCAAGCGAGCCGAACACGACGCCGCGCCCAGCGGTCGTCACCGTCGCCCGGATTGCCGCCGCGCCCACCTTCCCTGCGGCGAGCTCTTCGCGGTAGCGGCTCACCAGCAGTAGCGCGTAATCGACCGAGAGCGCAAGCGTCAGTCCGAGTACCAGGTTGAGCGCGAACACCGAGATCTCGACGAACTCGTTCGCAATGCGCAGCGCTGCGATCGAGCCTGCGACAGCCAGCATTCCGATGGCGGCAGGCAGCAGGGCTGCGACGAACCCCCGAAAGAACCAGAACGAAAAGCAGAAGAGGATCGGGAACACGAGTAGCTCGGCGCGGGCGATGTCCTCGGCGGCGAGCTCGGCGACCTCGACGTTGCCGGGCGCCCCGCCCCCAAAGCGCACGCCTTCGTCGTCGGCGAAGGCCTCGCGGAGCCGCTCAGCCGCCAGCTGCTGTTCGCGGTCGGAGAGCGTTTCGAAGTAAGCGACCACGAACGCCTGGGTGCCCTCCCGAGAGACCATCGCGCGGTCCTGCGTCGTGTAGTAGCTCGAGACGAAGCCGACCCCGTCCTCGAGGAACACCTGCCTTGCGACATCGTCGACGCGCGCCTGCGACTCCGGTGAGCGAAACGGCGCCGACAGCTCGACCAGGGCGATGATCCCGGCGTCGAGGTCGAGCCCGATCTGGTCGTAGACGAGCTGCGTGGCCCGCGCGCTCTCCGAGTCAGGGTCCGCGGCGCTGAAGGGATGCAGGCGGTCGATCGCCGAGGCGCCGGCGACCAGCGCCGCGACCGCGGCTACGGCCGCCCCCGCGAGCACCGCCCCCGGGCGGCGCGAGCTCAGCCGGGAGAGTGCCTCGAGCACGCGCCCCGGCCGGCCGCGGCCCGGCTATCCATCTAGTCCTTGGTCGCTTCCAGGGTTGCCGTCGACGCCGGGCTCGAGTCGATCTCGACCTCGGCGTTGAACTCCGTCTTGGTCAACGTCCCGGTCAGCTCGAACTTGAAGCCGTTGCACGGCGAGCTCCCGCTCGCGGTCACCTTGTTGCCCTTGTGCTTGTAGGTGAACTCGTAGTCGTCACCGAACGCGCCGGACTCGTCCTTGACCTTGAAGCCGTCCGAGTTCCACTTGTTCTTGCCCTTGCCCTCCTTCAGCGTCACCGAGTCCTCATCGGGATCCGGGCAGCCGAGCACGTTGCCGCTGAAGTCCACGATCGGGGTCATCTTCTCGCCGTTGACCTTGACGTTGGCGATGATGTCACCGGTCGACCCGAAGAAGTTGTTCTCCCATGTCCCGGTCCACTTGCCCTTGATGTCCTTGGGCTTGAACCCCTTCGCCGCGGTCGACGCCGCGCGCTTGTCGTCCGAGCCCGAGGAAACGGCGACCACCCCTGCTACCCCGACCGCGAGGACGAGGATCGAGATCAGCGCCAGGTAGCTGCGTCGCATAGGTTGCTCCTCCCGAGATGCCGAACGACTCGATTATGACCGAACAGCTGACCAACTACAACGTCGCCGACAGGATCGCCGTGCTGCAGCTCGACCGCCCCGACGCCCGCAACGCGATCAACACCCAGATGCTCGGGGAGATGCTCGCCCACGTCGCGAGCGCCCGCGAGGACGACGAGGTCCGCGTCCTCGTGGTCTCCTCCTCGGACCACATGGGGCTCTCGGCCGGCGCCGACGTCCGCGAGCAGCTCGACGAGGCCGGCCAGGTGCGCCGGATGGAGCTGTTCGCCGAGCTCTACGACGAGCTGACGGGCTTTCCGAAGCCGACGATCGCCGCCTGTCACGGCGCGTGCGTTGGCGGCGGGGCGGAGATCGCGGTCGCGTGCGACCTGCGGGTCGGCGGCTCGAACCTGCGCCTTCGCTTTCCCGGCGCCGCGCTCGGCGTCCCGGTCGGCCCCGCCCGCCTGGTCACCCTCTGCGGCCTCTCGATCGCCAAGTACCTGCTGCTGACCTCGAAGGAGGTCGACGCGGACATGGCCTACCGCTGGGGCCTCGTCCACAAGGTCGTCCCGGCGGCGCGCACCGAGGAGGCGTCCCTCCAGCTCGCCGCGCAGGTCGCCGAGCACCCGCCCGAGGCCGTCGGGCGGGTCAAGCGCATGCTCCACGAGTGGGACGACGTCGAGGGGCGGTCACGGGCCGAGGGCGAGGGCCAGGTGGAGTGGGCGCGCACAGGCCCCGGCCTGCCGTACCGCGAGTAGCCGCTACCGATTGAGCTCGGCGGCGACCTCGAAGAGGTCGCCCTCGCCGTAGAAGTCGACCGCGATCAGGTTGGCCTTCAGGCCGCGCTGCTCCTCGCAGTGGCGGATCCGGTCGAGCAGCGCGTCGTGCGCGTTGACCTTCGCCGCGTTCGACGGCTTCGGCGCCGGCGAGGTGTCGATCCAGTG
This sequence comes from uncultured Solirubrobacterales bacterium, assembly GCA_963767285.1. Lineage (GTDB taxonomy): Bacteria > Actinomycetota > Thermoleophilia > Solirubrobacterales > 70-9 > WHSW01. Next base: position 571,564 of record CAVYDJ010000001.1, read on the forward strand.
GTTGATCAGGAACATGGGCGCCGAGGCCGGGCCGCGGTTGGGCTCGCAGCTGGCCTCGAGCTTCGCCGGGTCGGTGAGCTGGCGCGCCTGGTTGAACGAGTACGGCGTCTCCTGGACGAGCTCCTCATATTGCGCGTGGTACCACGGGATCGCGGCGCCGCCGTCGGAGTTCTCGGCGAGCATGATCGCCCGCCCGCCGCTTTCGACGACGTCGCCGAGGGTGGGGAGCAGCGGCCCCAGCGCGCCGGTGTAGACGTAGTCGATCAGGCCACTCTCCTGGACCGCGGCGTCGATGTCCTTCGGTGCGACGTAGTCCTCGATCGAGATGATCAGGACCTCGTCGGGATTGGCGGCCAGGAAGTCGCGGTAGGTCCGGAAAGCGTCGCCGATCGGGATCGCGCCGAGCTCGCAGAAGCGATGGCACAGGTAGACCTGGCGCGGCCCGGTCTCCTTCGAGTTGACGATCCGATCGCGGGTCCGCAGCGCGGCGTTGAGCGCTTCGGACCCGAGCTCCGCGTCGTAGGCCTCACGTTCTGGCCCCTCGAGGTCCGACAGGTCGGTCTTGATCGTCCCGTCCTCGGTCGGCGTGCCGTAGTGGGCGTCGATGAGCATCGCGCGGATCCCGTCCGCGAGTTGGTCGGCGAAGCCCGCGTCCTGCTGGGCGAACAGCCAGCCGGGGTTGGTGGACGCCGACATCGCGTTGTGGGTGGCGGGGAAGGCGACATCCTCGAGGCTGCGATCGCACAGCTGCTCGGCGCCGTTGCAGCCCTCGGTCTCGATCGCCGCCGGGGCCTCGTCGGCTCCGCCGACCCCGATGAAGACGGTTCCGGCAAGGACGATCAGGCCGGCGGCGATGCCGGCGGCGAGGAGCGCCCGCCCGCCCGCGGCGCGATCCTCGGCCGCCTCCGCGGGGACGGCCGGGATGGTCATCCGCATCAGCTCCGCGACCCCGGCGTAGGCTACATAGAGGCCGAGCAGGATCACCGCCAGGGCGAGCACCGCGTCGCGGCCAACGATGATCAGGACCCCCGCGGCGATCAGGGCCAGGGCGCGCAGGACCCGCAGGCCGGTGCGGTCCGGGACCGTGGCGATGAACTCCATGCCGGCCCGCAGCGGCGCGGTGATGTCCACGGGCTTCAGGAGCGAAGAGGCGGCCGCGGTGATCACCGCGCCGCAGCCGGCGAACACGTACAGGGTCGTGCCCAGATCGCCCAGGAATGCCTCCCAGATCCCGCTGAGCGCATCGCGTGCGCCGCCGGGATCGACGCGCGTCAGCGCGTATGCCTTCGCGGCTCCGAGCCCCACGACCGCGACCACACCGGCGATCATCACCGCGAGGCCGAGGATCGCCAGCGTTCGCCGCCGGTCCGGATCGGCGGCGAGCGCCCCGACGATCAGCCCGAGTGCAAGCCCCAGCAGGATCAGCTCGGCGACGAACGCGTTGTCGCCGACGCGGGCGAGGTCCGCCACCCAGCTCGGGGTCTCGATCTCCGCGACCTCGTAGTCGGCTGCGCCCGGGATCTCCTTGGCGATCTGGGGCCTCAGCGCCTCGAAGGCTCCCCGCAGGACCTCGCCCAGGTCGGCCAGCGCCAGCGTGACCGTGTTCGCGTCCTCCTCGAAGATCGTGCGGTGGAGGTCGGCGACCCCCGCGCGGAAGGCGCTTTGGAAGACGCTGCCCCCGGCGACTCCGCTGACGACGCTCTCGATCAGCGGGCGGAACGCGACCAGGTCGGCGTCAGCGCGCAGGACGATGTCGTCGGTGACGCGGTTTGCGACCTCCGACTTGACCGCCTCGTCGTCGAGCGCCGCCGTCGCCCGCTCGGCGAACTCCTGGGAGTCGAAGAACGCGTCGTTGGCGTAGCCGACCGCGACCGCGACGAGGAGCAGCAGAGCGGCCAGCGCCGCGAGCACGGCCGCCGCGGTCCTGTGCGTACCCTCGCTCACCCGGCCAGCCTATCCCGGCGCGGCGAGGGGCTAACCTCGCGGCCGACTGCTGAGACCGCTTCTGGACATAGCGCTCGACGATGAGCGACTCTCCGACCTCGCGGCCCGGATTTCCGCCGGCGAGGCGGTCGACCTGCGCGCATCCGGCTCGATCCGCCCCTATCTACTGGCCGCGTTGCTCGATTCCGAGGCGGCGCTTGCCGGGCGCCCCGCCCTCGTGGTCGCCGCCGACGACGTCGGCGCCCGCGACCTGGCCCGTTCCCTCGGCGCCTACCTGGCGCCGCGGCGGGTCCGCTACTACCCGTCGCGCGGGACCGGATACGAGTCGCACCTGGCGCCGCCGCCGCACCTGGTCGGGCTGCGGATCGGGGCCCTCGACGCACTGACCGCCGAGCCGGCGCCCAGGGCGGAGCCGCCGATCGTGGTCGCGTCGGCCGTCGCCCTTGCCGAGGCCGTTCCCGACGCCTCGCTGCGACCGGCGAGCTTCGTCCTGCACAAGGGCGAGGAGATCGACCTCGGCGACGTCGCCGAGCTGCTGGTCGAGGCCGGCTACGAGCGGGTCGAGCAGGTCGACGATCGCGGCCAGTTCTCGGTGCGCGGCGACATCCTCGACGTCTTCGGCGCGACCGAGGACCGGGCCGCGCGGCTGGAGCTGTTCGGCGACGAGATCGAGTCGATCCGCTGGTTTTCGACCTTCACCCAGCGCTCGCTCGGCGAGACGGAGTCGATCGAGCTCGATCCGGCGGCCGAGCTTGCGCTCGAGCATCGCGAGCTGGCGGAACTAGCCGCAGACCCGGCGGTCGGCGGAGGCGAAGCCGAGCACATCGCCGGATTTGTTCGACGAGCGGCCGAGCGTGGCGGAGCTGCTTCCTGTCGAGTCCTTCCGCGCTCCGCTCGACCTGATCGGCGACCGGACCGCGATCCTGCTCGCCGCGGCGGAGGAGATCCCCGGGGCTCTCGCCGACCACTGGGAGGACGTCACGACGGCGATGCACGACGCCGACGCCCGCCACCTCTACGTCGAGGTCGCCGACCCGCTCGCCGAGCGCGCGATCGTCCACGCGCGCCGCGTCGAGGATGACGACACGGCAGACGATGCCTTCCGCGCCCAGGCGCCGACCTCCGCGGCCCGCAGCATCTCCGAGGCCGAATCGCAGCTGCAGAAGGAGCTCGCGTCGGGCTATCGCGTCGTGGTCGCGTTCGAGAGCCGTGGCGAGGCCGAGCGCGCCCGCTACAACCTCAACCGCGTCGACGCGCGGTTCCTCGGCGAGATCGTCCCGTCGGACCCTGCCGTCCTGTTCACGGAGGCCAGGCTGACCGACGGCTTCGTCTCGCCGGAGCTACGGCTGGCCGTGATCCCGTTCCGTCGCCTGGTCCACCGCCGCCGCGCCGCCGCGCCGACGCCGGCCCGCGGGCGGATGGCGAGCTTCGCCGACCTGCGGGTGGGCGACTACGTCGTCCACTCAGACCACGGGATCGCCCGCTTCGCCGGCTTCGAGACCAAGACGCTGGCCGGCGTCACCCGCGACTACCTGGAGCTCGAGTACCGCGGCGAGGACAAGGTCTTCGCGCCGACCGACCAGCTGCCGAAGATCACCCGCTACGTCGGTGCCGGCGGCGATGCGCCCCAGCTCTCGGCCCTTGGCTCGAAGCGCTGGGACGCGGTCAAGGCCCGCGCTCGCCGGGCCGCCCGCGACCTGGCCGGCGAGCTGCTCAACCTCTACGCCGAGCGCCAGGCGCGCAAGGGCCACACGTTCGAGCCCGACGGTGAGTGGCAGCTCGAGCTCGAGCGCAACTTCCCCTACCGCGAGACCGCCGACCAGATCGACGCGATCGAGGCGGTCAAGGCCGACATGGAGTCCGAGCGGCCGATGGACCGGCTGATCTGCGGCGACGTCGGCTACGGCAAGACCGAGGTCGCCCTGCGCGCGGCCCACAAGGCTGCGGTCGAGGGCAAGCAGGTGATGATCCTGGTCCCGACGACGATCCTCGCCCAGCAGCACCTCGGGACCTTCCGCGAGCGGCTGGCCGGCTCGCCCCTGGAGATCGAGATGGTCTCGCGGCTGCGCAAGCCGGCCGAGGTCCGCGACGCGCTCGCCCGCTACGCCGACGGGCGGGTCGACATCCTGATCGGCACCCACCGGCTGCTCTCGCGCGACGTTCGGGCCAAGGACCTCGGCCTGGTCATCGTCGACGAGGAGCAGCGCTTCGGCGTCAAGCAGAAGGAACTGCTCCGCCAGCTCAAATTGAGGGTCGACGTCCTCTCCCTCTCGGCGACGCCGATCCCGCGCACCCTGCAGATGAGCCTCGCCGGGCTGCGCGACATCTCGGTGATCGAGACCCCGCCGGAGGGGCGGCGCCCGATCCGCACCTACGTCGGCCCCTACGACGAGGAGCTCGTCGCCCGGGCGATCAAGCGCGAGGCCGCCCGCGAGGGCCAGGTCTTCTTCCTCCACAACCGGATCGACACGCTGCATGAGGTCGCCGAGCGCCTGCGCGCGGTTGCCCCGGGGGTCCGCTTCGCCGAGGCGCACGGGCAGATGCACGAGACCGAGCTCGAGGAGACGATGCTCACCTTCCTGCGCGGCGACGCCGATGTCCTCGTCGCGACGACGATCATCGAGTCGGGGCTCGACATCCCGGCCGCCAACACGCTGATCGTCGAGCGCGCCGACCAGCTCGGGCTCGCGCAGGCGTACCAGATCCGTGGCCGCGTCGGCCGTTCTCGCGAGCGCGCCTTCGCCTACATGCTCTATCCGTCCGAGGAGGGCCTGAGCCAGGAGGCGGGCCAGCGGCTGGCGACGCTTTCCGATTACACGGAGCTCGGCTCGGGCTTCGCGATCGCGATGCGGGACCTGGAGCTGCGCGGCGCCGGCGACCTGCTCGGTGACGAGCAGTCGGGCCACGTCGCCGCGATCGGGTTCGAGCTCTACGTCGCGCTGCTCGACGAGGCGGTCGAGCAGATGCGCGCGGCCGGCGATGGCGATGGCGCCGCGGAGGCGCCGGTTCGCCTCGACCTCGACGTCGACGCCTATCTGCCGGTGGAGTACGTGCCCTTCGAGACCGCCAAGATCGACGTTCACCGGCGGATCGCTGGGGCGCGGGAGGCGGGCGCGCTGCGGGCGCTGCGCGACGAGCTGCGCGATCGCTTCGGGCCCGTGCCCGAGCCGGTCGAGAACCTGCTCGCCCTGCAGCGGGCGCGGATCGACCTCGGGGCCGCCGGCGCGACGACCGCGGAGATCCGCGGCGGGCGGCTCTCGATCACCCCGCTGGAGCTCGACTCGGCGGCCGTCGGGCGGCTTCGCGAGCGGATTCCCGAGGCCATCTACGAGCTGCGCACGCGGACCCTGGCGCTTCGCGTCGGCGATGATGCGGCCGAGCGGCTCGACGCGACGCTGAAGCTGACCGAGGCCCTGACGGCGGCCCGAGACGGCACTCCCGTTATGCTGCCGACCTCGTGAGTCCCCAGGGCAGACAGGGAAACCCGGCTGGGAAGGCGAAGCCGAAGGCTGCGCCCGATCCGAAGCCGCGCAAGCGCCTCCACGCGCTGATCTTCGCGGTCCTGTTCGTCGTCCTGTTCGCGGTCGTCGGCGTCTCCGTCGGAGTCGGCGAGCCGTCGGTGCCCGACGACGCGATCGCCGTCGTCGAGGAGGCGCCCGACGGGACGATCTCCCAGGAGGAGTTCGACCGCGCCTTGACCCAGACCGCCGCCCGCCAGGGGATCAAGGAGGTCCCGGCCGAAGACGACCCGCAGTATCAGCTGCTCGCCGACGCGGCCCAGTCGGACCTGATCCTGGCCCGCTGGGTCCTCGGCGAGGCCGAGGAGCGCGGGATCGAGATCTCAGACCGCGAGATCGACGAGGAGCTCGAGAAGATCAAGGAGCAGCAGTTCGGCTCCGACAAGGCGTTCGAGAAGTTCCTCGAGGAGTCCGGGTTCACGCTCGACGAGGCCCTCGACCGGATCAAGCTGCAGCTCGTCTCCGACCGCATCCAGAAGGCCGTCCTGCCGGAGGAGCCCGAGGTCAGCGACGACGAGATCGAGAGCTTCTACGACGAGAACATCGCTCAGTTCGAACAGCCCGAGACCCGCGACGTGCGCGTCATCCTCACCAAGACCGAGGACGAGGCCAACGAGGCGAAGGAGGCGCTCGGCACCGACCCCGACCCGAAGACCTGGGAGGAGGTCGCGAAGAAGTTCTCGATCGACGAGGCGACGAAGTCGACCGGGGGCCTGCGCTCGGCGGTCGTCGCCGGCCAGTCCGAGCCCGCGCTCGACGACCAGATCTTCAGCGCCGAGCCGAACGTGGTCCTCGGCCCGTTCGAGGGCGACGCCGGCTTCTACGTGATCGACGTCGAGAAGGTCACCCCGTCGCAGACGACGCCGCTCGAGGAGGCGACCGAGCAGATCAAGCAGACGCTGATCGCGACCCGCCAGCAGGAGATCGCGACCAAGTTCCAGGAGAGCTTCCAGACCAAGTGGATCGCCCGCACCTTCTGTGCCGAGGGCTTCCGGATCGATCGCTGCTCGAACGCCGAGCCGCCCCCGGATCCGTGCACCGAGGAGGTCGCCGAGACCCAGGGTTGCCCGGCGCCGGTCCCGTCGACGAAGCCGATCGCTCCGGGTACCAACGCCGTCTTCGGCGCCCCCGCGGCGACCGGTCTCCCGCAGGGACCGATCACCGCACCCGCCGCCGCCGCGCCGGGCGCGCCTGGCCTGACGCCGCTGCCAGGTGGCGCTGTGCCGCCAGGTGGCGCGCCGCCCGGCACTGTGCCGCCCGGAAGCGCGCCGCCGCCCACCGGCGCGCCGCCGCCCGCCCCGCCGCCCGGCGGCTGAGCCGGCCGCTCTGGACGAGCTAGCCAGGCTCGACGAGATCACCCGCCGGCTTCGGCGGGAGTGTCCCTGGGACCGCGAGCAGGACGAGCGCTCGATCGTCCCCCATACGGTCGAGGAGGCCTACGAGCTCGCCGACGCGGCCCAGCGCGGCGACGACGACAAGCTGCGCGACGAGCTCGGCGACGTCCTCTTCCAGGTGGTCTTCCTCTCGCTGCTGCTGGAGGAGCGGGGTGCGGGGTCGCTGTCTGAGGTTGCCGGCCAGCTGACGGAGAAGCTGATCCGGCGTCACCCCCATGTGTTCGGGGAAGCCGAGGCGGAGAGCTCTCGCGAGGTGCTCCGCAACTGGGATCAGATCAAGCGCGACGTCGAGGGCCGCGGCGCCGACATCCCGGAGAACCTGCCGGGGCTGCTGTACGCGCGCAAGATCCTCCGGCGCGCCGATCCCGAGGGCGGCGCGCCCGCCGACCGCGAGACCCGCGACGAGGCCGAGGAAGCGGTGGGGGAGATGCTGCTCGAGGCGGTGCGGCTGGCCCGGCGGCTGGGCGTCGATCCGGAGCTCGCGATCCGCGCCGCGGCGAACCGGCTGCACGCCGCGTCCCGCTAGCCTCCCCGCTCCCGATGGGCGCGATCGAGCACATCCACGCACGCCAGATCCTCGACTCGAGAGGCAACCCGACGGTCGAGGTCGACGTCATCCTCGGTTCCGGCGCCTCCGGGCGCGCCGCGGTGCCATCGGGCGCCTCGACGGGCGAGTTCGAGGCGACCGAGCTGCGCGACGACGGCCCCGAGTGGGCCGGCAAGGGGGTCTCGAAGGCGGTCGGCAACGTCAATGACACGATCGCCAAGGCGCTGACCGGCGCCCGCGCGACCGATCAGGTCGCGATCGACGACACCCTCCGCGAGCTCGACGGGACGCCGAACAAGTCGCGGCTGGGCGCGAACGCGATCCTCGGCGTCTCGCTGGCGACCGCGCGCGCCGCCGCGGCCGAGGCCGAGGTGCCCCTCTACGTCTACATCGCCGAGCTCTACGGCCTCTCCCGCGAGGAGGCGACCGTGCTGCCGGTACCCATGATGAACGTGATCAACGGCGGCGCCCACGCCGACAACTCCGTCGACCTGCAGGAGTTCATGGTCGTGCCCGCGGGCGCCGCGAGCTTCGGCGAGGGGCTGCGGATGGGTACCGAGGTCTTCCACGCCCTGAAGGGGCGGCTGAAGGAGCGTGGGCTGGGGACGACGGTCGGCGACGAGGGCGGCTTCGCCCCCGACCTCGAGTCCAACGAGGCGGCGCTCGAGATCCTGGTCGAGGGGATCGAGGCGGCGGGCTACGAGGCCGGCAGCGACGCCTTCATCGCGCTGGATCCCGCGACGAGCGAGGTGTACCGCGACTCCGACGGCGAGTACGTCCTGGAGCACGAGGGCCGTTCGCTCTCGGCCGAGGAGATGTCCGCCTTCTGGGGCGACATCTGCGCGCGCTACCCGGTGATCTCGATCGAGGACGGGATGGCCGAGGAAGACTGGGACGGCTGGGATCTGCTCACGAAGCGGCTCGGCGACAGCTGCCAGCTCGTCGGCGACGACCTCTTCGTCACCAACCCCGAGCGCCTGCGGCGCGGGATCGAGGCCGGGGTCGGCAACTCGATCCTCGTCAAGGTGAACCAGATCGGCACCCTGACCGAGACGCTGGAGGCGATCGGGATCGCCCGCGAGGCCGGCTACTCGGCGGTCATCTCCCACCGCTCCGGCGAGACGGAGGACACGACGATCGCCGACCTCGCGGTCGGCACCGCGGCCGGTCAGATCAAGACCGGCGCCCCGTCGCGCTCCGATCGGGTGGCGAAGTACAACCAGCTCCTGCGGATCGCAGAGGAGCTTGGCGAGAGCGCCACCTACCCGGGGTTGGAAGCTTTCACCGGAAGGTAGACGGCCATCGGCGCCGAACGAATCAGGCGTGAGCTCACGCGCCCAGGCTGCACGCGGGTACCGGCTGAAACCGGCGCCGCGTTCCCGCAGCCGCGGGGCGAGCCGGATCCAATGGGACCGGGTCGGCCGGGTCGCGCTGGTGTTCGTCCTCGTGCTGATCTGCATCTCCTACGTCGGTCCCACGCTCAACTTCGTCGACGCGTGGCGCGACTCGAAGGCCGAGCACGCATCGCTCGCCGATTTGCAATCCGAGAACGCGAAGCTCAAGCAGCGGCTTGTGAACCTCGACGGCCCCGACGCGGCCGAGCGGGGAGCCCGCAAGATCGGGATGGTCGACGAGGGCAACGGCGAAGCCGCCTATGTGGTCCGCGGCCTGAACCGCTGACGCCCCCCGGCGGTCGCCGATGACGCTGGGAGGGGGCGAGTACCTGCTCGGCTGCCTCGAGCTGGCGCTGATCGCCGGCGGCTTCGGGTTCGCCGCCTGGCGGCTGCGGAAGGCGTTCCTCGGCGGGTGGTCCGGGGCCCCGGCGCGCGTCGTCGAGGCGGTGGTCGGGATCGCGTTGCTGATCTGGGTCGCGGAGCTCCTGGGGACGTTCGCTGTGTTCGAGGCCTGGTCGATGATCGTGGCCGGCCTGCTGGTCGCTGGCGCCGCGAGTTGGGCAGGTGGGAGGTGGAGGGATCGGGGCGTTGCTCTCACCCCACCGGCGCCGCCCTCGTCGCGGATCGCTGTCTGGCTGGCAGCGGTGGCCGTCGCCGTGGTTGCGGCGGCGTGGATGGTGCCCACGCTCGGCGCGCTCGCCGGAGGCATGGACCGCGCCGACACGCTCTGGTACCACATGCCGCTCGCTGCCCGGTTCGCGGACGGTGCCCACTTCGGCTCGATCGACTACTTCGACCCGATCTTCTTCGCCTCGTACTACCCGGCGAACTCGGAGGTCCTGCACGCGGTCCCGATCCTCACGTTCGACCGCGACATCGTCTCGCCGCTGCTCAACCTCGCGCTGGCTCGCCCTCGGCCTCGCCTCCGCCTACGCGATCGGCCGCCCCTACGGCCTCGGCCCGCAGAGCCTGATCGGCGGCGCGATCGCCCTTGGCGCTGAGAATCTCGTGGAGTTCCAGGCGGGGGAGGCCTTGAACGACATCGTCGGCGTGTCGTTGATCCTGGCCGCCGTCGCGGTGCTCGTGAACGCGGCGGCGGCGCGAACAACAACAACGATCGATGAAGGGGAGGATCGACGAGAACCTCTCGCTATGCGGGAGAAAGTCGTCATTCCGACCGGTGCGATCGCCGTGGCAGGGCTCGCGGCGGGGTTGGCGGCCGGGACCAAGCTCTCGTTCCTTGCGCCTGTTATTGCCCTGTTGTTCGGATTGGCGGTGATCGCTCCGAAGGGTGCCAGGTGGCGCACCGGCCTCTGGTTCGCCGTCCCCGCCTTCCTCACCGGCGGCTACTGGTTCGTGCGCAACCTGATCGCGATCGGCAACCCGATTCCGTTCACCACCTGGGGGCCGCTCGGGCTGCCGACCCCCGAGCGCGCCTTCGAGTTGCGCCCGGGGTTCTCTGTCTTTCATTACGCGACCGACTTCGACGTCTGGTCGGACTGGTTCTTCCCGGGCCTCGACGACTCGTTCGGCTTCCTCTGGCCGCTGGTCCTGGCCGCCTTCGTCGGAGGCGGGATCTACGCGGTCTGGCGCGGCGGCGACCCGCTGCTGCGGATGCTCGGCGCCGTCGTCCTGGTCACCACGGTGGCCTACGTGTTCACGCCGCTGACCGCGGCCGGGGAGGAGGGCGAGCCGATCGCGTTCGCCTGGAACGTCCGCTACCTGGCTCCTGCCGCTGCGGTCGGGTTGGCGATCCTGCCCTGCCTGCCGATCGCCCGCGGGTCGGCGCGCGCTCGCGCCGTGACGCTTGCCGGGCTCTGCGTGCTGTTCGCGGCGACGACGATCTCGCTGGTCCAGTGGCAGCAGGGCCACGTCAAGGGAGCCGTGGCGGCCGGGGTGGGGGTGCTGGTCGGCTTCGCGGCGATCCAGTGGCTGCGGGACCGCGATCGCTGGGGGCCGCGCGCCCCGCTGGCCTGGGTCGCCGGGCTGACCGCCGTGATCGCGATCGGGGCACTCGGCGCGGGTTGGTGGGAACAGCGCCACTACCTCGAGCGCCGCTACGAGAACCTGGACCCGGAGCTGAAGCTCGCCGAAGCCGTTCGCTGGTCGCGCGACCTGCAGGACTCCACGGTCGCGGTCGCCGGGATCCGCGGCGTCTTCAACCAATACCCGTTCTACGGGACCGACCTGTCGAACCACGTCCAATGGCTCGGCAAGGAGGGACCCGACGGCGCGTACCTGCGGATCCCGACCTGCGCCGAGTGGCGCCAGGCGCTCGCCGACGGCGGTTATACCCACGTCGTCACCACCTACGACCCGTTCAATCCCGGCAAGTTGACGGACACCAAAGAGGGGCTGTGGACGCGCGAGGACCCGGCCGCCGAGGAGATCCTCCGCGACGGCCCGGTCAGCGTCTTCGAGCTCCAGGGCTCGCCCGACCCCGCCGCCTGCGGCGATCTGCCCGACCTGACCGAGTCCGAGCTCAACGGCGAGTCCGTCAACGCCGACCCGACCGCGAACCAGCCCTGATCCGATGCTCTTAGACGTCCTCGCGATCCACGCTTGCACCCTGCTGATCTGCGCCTCCTCGCTGGTCGCCGGGCGCGCGATCCTCGCGTTGCTCGGCACCCGCCGTCCGGTCTGGATCTCAGGCGCGACCGGCTTCGCGGCGCTCGTCGTGGCCGCTCCTCTCCTGCTTCGCCTGCCGGGCCGCTCGACGACCGCGGCGGTGATCGTCGGCCTGGCGCTGATCGCCGCGAGTCTGGTCGTCGTCCGCGACGTTCGGAGGACCGGCGACGCCCGCGAGTGGTTGCCTGGCGCGCTCGCCGCGGTGATCGTCGTCGAGCTCGCCACCGTGCCGTTCTACGTCTCGGGTCACGTCGGCGTGCTCGGCGAAGGCGCCTACACCAACGACCACGCGGCACAGCTCTACTGGGCGGACTGGCTCCAGCACGGCTTCGGCCCCGAGCCGAGCGCCGTCCGCTTCGGGTATCCGATCGGGCCGCAGGCGGTGGCCGTCATCGCCGCGACCGTCACCGGGGCGAGCCTCGTCACCGCCTTCAACGGCCTGTTGCTGGCGATCCCTGCGCTCACCGCGCTCACCGCGCTGGGCGCGCTGAGCAGGATGCCGGCCGGGCGCCGGATCGCGATCGCCGTGATCTGCGGCCTGCCGTACCTGGCGGCGGCGTTCCTCGCCCAGAGCGGGTTCAAGGAGACGGCGATGGCGCTGTTCGTGCTCGCCTTCGCGCTCGCGCTGCAGGCGGCGTCGCGTCGCGGCGACGACCCCGACCCGCCGCCGCGCTGGCGCGTGATCGTCGCGATCTGCCTGCTGCTCGCGGCGGCCGCGGTCTTCACCTTCAGCATCCCCGGCCTCGCCTGGTTCGGGATCGTGGTCCCGCTGTGGCTCGTCCTCGAGGCGCTCGCCGGCCGCAGCCCGGTCGATTGGGGCGCGGTCCGGGCCGGGATCGCAGCGAACAAGGTGACGCTCGCCGTCGCCGCGGTGATCGTGGTCGCCGTCGCCGCGGTCGCCTTCGTCCCGGCGAAGGACTTCGTCTCCAAGATCGGCGATGTGCAGCAGTCGGCGGGGCGGCTGAGCTCGCCGATCTTCCCGGGGGAGGCTCTGTCGATCTGGCCGGCGGGCGACTTCCGGATCGTCCGTGGCCAGGTGGACGGCGCCCTGCTCGCGGTCGCGATCGGCTTCCTCGCCGCCGCCTACGGCGCCTGGGTGCTGGTCCGAGACCGGCGCCTGGCGCTGCTGTCGATGCTCGTCACCGGCGGGATCGTCTACGTCGGCGCCCGGCTGTTCGCCCAGATCCACGTCGAGGCGAAGGCGCTCATCGTGATCGCGCCGTTCGTCCTGCTGATCGCCCTGCGGGCGCTGCTCGCGCCGCCCCGCAACCTCCCGCGCTACGCGGCCGGTGTCGTCGTCCTGGTCGCCGCCACGGCGTCGACGATGCTCGCCCTGCGCGACGCGCCCATCGGCTTCGACGAGCGCCAGCTGGGCCTCGAGCGCCTCGCCGAGATCGCAGAGGGCGAGCCCGTCGCCTTCCTCGGGGTCGACCGCTTCTCGGGGTATTACCTGCGCGGCACCCTGGCCCGCGCCCCTGCCGGCTACGTGCCCGAGGAGATCGCCGCACGCGAGGACAAGCGCTGGCTGCAGGGCGAGGCGGCCGACTTCGACAGCCTCGACCCGGGCCAGCTCGACAAGTTCAAGTACGCGATCACGACCGGCGCGGAATATCAGTCGACCCAGCCGGCGAACTGGGACGCGATCGCGGAGGAGGGCGACTACATCCTCTGGGAGCGCCACGGCGAGACCCCCCACAGCAAGATCCTCGAGAGCGAGGATGGCAACCATCCCGGGGCGGCGTTTCCCTGTCTGCGTGGCGATGACCGGGCGCGGACCGGCGAGGCCGTCGCACTCCGGCAACCCGCGCTCGCGGAGTACACGGACTGGAAGACGCCGGCGCCGCCCGAGGCCACCGTCGCCGGCCAGGAGGGCGGCTGGCAGGCGCCGGGCGAGGCGAGCATCCTGATCCGTCTCCCGGAGCCCGGCAGCTACTTCCTCTCGCTGCAGTACCACTCGCAGGTTCCGCTCGAGGTCCTGTACGAGGGAGAGGTGGTCGCCGAACTGCCCGCGTCGCTGGAGGGCATGTACCTGAGCGGGGCGGGGCGGGGCGCTTTCTGGGACGCGGGCGAGATCGACTCGCCGTCGCCCGACGCCGAGATCACCGTTCGCGCCGCCGATCCTGGAGGGCTCGAGGGTGCGCTTGGTGCCCGCCGGCTCGTCTGGCTTGGCAACCTCGCCGCTTCGCGGGGACGCCTCGACACCGTCAGGCTGGCGGACGCCTGCGGCGAGTACGTCGACCACTACGCCTACGACAAGAAGGGCGGCGGGGGCTGATGCCGCACTTCGGCACCCCCGACGAGACGCCGCCGCCGGTCGTCGGCGGTGCGGAGATCGAGCGCGCCGACGAAACTCCGAAGCTGGTCTTCATCGGCGGCACCGGCCGCAGCGGCACCCACGTGCTCTCGCAGCTCGTCTCGCGCCACAACCGCTACGCCCTGGTCCCGGTCGAGGTCCGTTTTCACACCGACCCCGAGGGGTTCCCGGGGCTCCTCTCGGGTGAGGTGACGCCCGCGCAGTTCCTCAAACGTATGCGGGGCTTCTGGTGGAAGGGCTTCCAGACGAGCCGCTTCCGCGGCATGTACCGGTTCGTCGATCGCGAGCGCTACGACGCGGCCCTGGCGACCTTCGAGGCGAGCCACTCCGACGACCTGGTCGCCGCGTGCCGGCAGCTGTTCTACGACCTGCTGTGGTTCCGGGTCGAGGAGGAGTCCCGGGCGCTTGCCCTGGTCGAGCAGAGCACCGACACGGTCGCCCGCGCCGACATCCTGGCCCGCGTCTTTCCCGAGGCGAAGTTCATCCACGTCGTGCGAGACGGGCGCGACGCCTCGGCCTCGCGGGTCTCGCAGACCCGCGGCCTGGTGCGGCCGCGCACGCGGATCCAGGGGATCGAGTGGTGGGAGGAGCGGATCCGCGCGATCGAGCGCGGTGCGGACTCGCTCGCGCCGGAGAAGCTGCTCACCGTCGGCCTCGACGAGCTGGTCCGGCTGGAGCGCGCCCGCGTCGCGCTGCGCCCGCTGTTTCGCTTCCTCGGCGCGCCGGTGACGAAGCGCACGCGCCGCTACTTCTCGAACCGGATGACCAGCGAGGAGGCGAACAAGGAGCGCTGGCGCGAGGGGATCTCGGACGGCAAGGCGGAGCGGATCGCGGCGCTCTACGAGGACGCCGTCGCGCGGCTCGAGGCGGACGGGGCCCGCTGCGCGCCGCTGCTCCGCCAGGCCCTGGAGCGCCGGGGCGACGACCGCGAGCCATTGGTCTACGTCTACGATCGCACCCGATGAGCAAGTTCCCGGCAGAGCTGGTCTTCATCGGGGGGACGGGGCGCAGCGGCACGCACATCCTCAGCTACCTCCTCGATCGCCACTCGCGGTTTCGCGGCGTGCCGATCGAATGCCGCTTCCACTGCAACCCGAACGGGCTCGCCGACGTCGTCCGCGGCCGAACCGAGCCCGAGGACTTCCTGCGCAAGCTGCGCGGCTACTGGTGGCATCGGGTCCGGATCGGCGACCGCGCCTACGTGCGCGCGAAGTGGCGGGCCCTCGGCCGCGGGCGCGACCGCGGCCTGTTCTCGATCATCTCGCCCGACCGCTTCGAAGAAGCGGCCGGACGGTTTGAGCAAACTCATGGTGAGGACCTGCTTCAGGCGTCGCGAACGCTCTTCTACGACCTGCTGCAGCCGGTCGCCGACAAGGCCGGCAAGCCGCAGCTGGTCGAGATGAGCTGCTTCACGATCGCCGCCGCCGACGCGCTCGCCGAGATCTTCCCCGAGGCGCGGTTCGTGCACTCGGTGCGTGACGGGCGCGACTCCGGGGCCTCGAAGGTCGGGTTGCGCCAGAAGCCGCATCACCCGACCGACATCGCCTCCGGGATCGACTTCTGGGCCGACCGTCTGCGCCAGGCCGAGGAGGGCGTCCGGGGGCTGTCCGACGGCGACCGGCGCCGGCTGCACGTGATCAGCCTCGACGAGCTGGTCCAGTCCGACCGCGAGCAGACCTACGGCGAGCTGCTCGAGTTCCTCGGCATCGACGACGAGCCCGCGATGCGCGAGTTCTTCGACACCGAGATGACGGCCGACGCCGCCCACCGTGAGCGCTGGCGCAAGGGCCTCGACGAGGCCGAGCAGGAGCGGATCATCGACATGTACGAGACCACGCTCGAGCGGCTCGAAGCCGAGGACTACCACTGCGCTCCGGTGCTCCGGCGCTCCTACGAGCGCACGCTGACGGCCTTCGGGCATTGAGCACCAGGGGCACCGCTTCGCGCCGCATCCTGTTCACGACCTCGAACGGGACGGGGCTCGGCCATCTGACCCGCTCGATGGCGATCGCGCGACGGCTGCCGGACGGCGTGGAGCCGCTGTTCCTGACCCTCTCGGCGGCGGCGCCGGTGGTCGAGCAGATGGGCTTCCCGGTCGAGTACGTCGCCTCCTACGCGACCCCCGGCTCGGGGAACGACTACCGCTGGTCGCGGCGCCTGCGGGGACGCCTGCGCGCGGCGATCGCCGAGGCCGAGCCCGACGTGATCGTCTTTGACGGCACGCACCCCTACGAGGCCCTGCTCGGCGCGCTCCCCGCCGGCGGGACGGCGGTCTGGTGCCGGCGGCCGCTGTGGAAGCGCGGCTCGAGCCGCGTGCCCCTGGGACGCGCCGGCGCCTTCGACGCCGTGCTCGAGCCGGGTGAGCTGGCCGAGTCCGAGGACCAGGGGCCGACCGTCGCCCTGCGCGAGCAGGCCCACCGGGTCGGCCCGATCGTGCTGCTCGACCGCGACGCGCTGCTGCCCCGCGAGGAGGCGGCGCGCGAGCTCGGGCTGGACCCGGGCGCGGTCAACGTGCTCGTCACCCTGGGTCAGGGGGACGAGGTGCGGGAGTCCACCCGGCGAGCTCTGGCCCACCTGACGATCGATAAAGGGGTGCAGGTCGTCGCGCTGTCGTCGGCTCTGGCCGCCGCGGACTCGGTTCCGGAGGGGGTGGTTGGGTTGCGGGCGACGTATCCGATGAGCCGCTACTTCGCCGCCTTCGACGCCGCGGTCGCCGCCGCCGGCTACAACGCCTACCACGAGCTGATCGAGCTCGGGGTCCCGAGTCTGTTCGTCCCGATGCGCCGGGACACGGACGATCAGGCGGCGAGGGCGCGGTGGGCGGAGGGGGCGGGGTTGGGGTTCGGGGTCGCTGCGGCCGACGACCCGGAGCTCGAGGCGAAGCTGGATCGCCTGCTCAGTGAGCGCGCGGAGATCGCGTCGCGCTTGTCCGGTAGGGAGCCGGCCGAGGGTGCCGCTCAGGCGGCCGAGTTTCTCGGGGACCTCGCGCCCGGCGGCGAGTGGTCGAAAACGGTGAATAGTTCACCGAAATCCGCCACTCGCGGGGGGGCGCGGGAGTTCCGCCGGCGGTGGGGGTCCTTTATTGCCTCCTCGCCGCGGACCGCTTGGCGGCTGACGACACAGCAGCTCACCAAGCCCCGTGCGAAGGCGCTGGTCCTGGCGATCGGCGTCGAGGGCGACGTCGTGGCGGCCGTCCGCAGCGCGATCGCCGAAGCGAACGAGCGCCCCGAGCGCACCCTGGTCGTCACCGACGCTCTGGCCGCCCTTACTGAAATCCGAGCCCTCGGAGTCGGCGTCGAGCACATCCCGGCCCGCGGCACTCGCCAGGCCGAGCTCGCCGGCGGTACCTACGAGGATTTCGCGCAGGCTCGCCTCGACCTGATCCGTGCCGAGCGCCCCAAGCCGCGGCGCGTCGTTGTCGCTCCGGTACCCTGAGACGTCTCCGTGGAGGTCTCTACACCCGTAAAACCGCTTGATCAAGCGGCGTCGGGCGCGCAGACGCGCGTCGGTGCCCTGCCCAACCTGATCGTGATCGGGGCGCAGAAGTGCGGGACGAGCGTCCTTCACTACTACCTGAGCCTTCATCCCGAGGTCTCGATGTCGAAGCCGAAGGAGCTCAACTTCTTCATCGAGGAGCGCAACTGGCCGCGCGGGACCGACTGGTACAAGACCCAGTTCGACGCCGACGCCCGCGTCCGCGGCGAGGCGTCGCCGAACTACACCGCCTTCCCCCAGCACGAGGGCGTGCCCGAGCGGATGGCCTCGGTCGTCCCCGACGCGAAGCTGATCTACATGGTCCGCGACCCGCTGGAGCGGATCGCCGCCCATTGGGTCCACAACTACGCGAAGCGTCGCGAAAAGGGCACGCTCGCCGAGACGCTCGTGCACCCGAACACCTCGTACGTGACCCGCTCCAAGTACGCGATGCAGCTCGAGCGCTTTCTGGAGCACTACCCGAAGGAGCAGGTGCTCGTCTTCCAGCAGTCGGAGCTGCGCCACCAGCGGATGGAGACGCTTCGCCGGATCTTCGAGTTCATCGGCGTCGACCCCGACTTCAACCACCCGCGCTTCGAGCAGGAGCGCCACCAGACCTCCGGCAAGACCCGAGCGACCCGCCTTGCGGTGCGGCTGGAGAAGATGGGGCGCGGCCGGCGCGGCAAGCTCTTTCCGTCGAACTTCTGGCTCGTGCTCGACGACCGGCTGCCGTTGCGGCGCGCGATCAAGCGCCCCGACGTCAAGGCGGCGCTTCCGCAGGAGACCCTCGAGGAGCTGCGCGCCGATGGCGAGCGACTGCGTGAGCTGACCGGCCGCGACTTCTCCAACTGGAAGATCTGGCCCTCCTAGGAGGGTCTCCGTGGCTCGCTCGAACAAACAGCAACATCGCCACCCCGGCGGGTCCGGGGCGGTCCTCGGCGTCGGCGTGATGCGCAACTCGTCGGTGCAGGCGGTCACGCTGATCGTCGCCAACGCCATGCAACTGGTCTCGGTTCTGGTCGTCGCCGCCTACCTCGGCCCGGACGAGATGGGCCGCTTCGCTCTGCTGCTCTTCCTCGCCGGGCTCGTCGCCCAGGTGGCGTCGCTGCTGGTCAAGCCCGGCACCGTGCGCCGCACCTTCGGCGGCGGCGATGACGACGATGACGACGATGACGACGACGTCGCTTCGTCCTCGCCGCCGCGGACGCTCGGCACCGGGCTGATGTGGGCCCTGGTGCTGGGCGTGATCGGCACCGCGCTCGTCTACCTCTTCCGCGTGCCGATCGCGGACGGGTTGCTCGGCGATCCCGACGACGAGGGCCTGGTCGCGATTGCCGGCCTGCTGGCGGGAGCGCTGCTGGTCTTCAAGCTCGCCGACATCGTGCTCTGGCTCGAACGGCGTCCGACCTCCTATCTGATCGCCGACACCTCGCGCCCGTTGCTCGGCCTGATCGGGACCGTCGCGTTCCTGGCCGCCGGCTCGGGTGTCGAGGGGGCTCTGCTCGGGACCCTCGTCGGGACGGCGGTCGCCGGCGTCGTCGGCATGCTGCTGCTGCGCGGCAGCTTCGAGCCGAACCTGAACCCCGGCGAGATCAAGCAGATCATCCTCAAGGGTCGCCAG
Source organism: uncultured Solirubrobacterales bacterium (assembly GCA_963767285.1). GTDB lineage: Bacteria > Actinomycetota > Thermoleophilia > Solirubrobacterales > 70-9 > WHSW01. The sequence goes on from CAVYDJ010000001.1 coordinate 590,398, forward strand.
CGCGCGCCGATCGTGATGTCGTTCTGGCTCGTCCAGAACGCCGACGTCTTCATCCTCTCGCGCTTCGTCTCCCACACCGAGCTCGGCATCTACGCGCTCGCCTCGCGGCTCGGCGTCGTCGTCTCCTTCCTGCCGCAGGGCTTTCGCATGGGGATGCGGCCGCTGCGCAAGTCCGCGATGTGGGACGCCTTCCAGGAGCAGTACGGCAAGCAGACCGCGGGCGGCCAGCTGCTCGCCTACTTCTGCCTGATCTGCATCCTCGCGATCCTCGCGATGGTGCTCGGCGGCCAGGTGCTGGTCGATCTCGCGCCGCCCGAGTACGCGGACGCGGCGGCCCTCCTTCCGTTCACGGCGCTCGGGTTCGTCATGCCCCCGCTCTACCGGACCGTCAACCAGAACGTCAATCTGCCCAACAAGCGCCCCTGGTTCATCGGCGGCGTGATCAGCGCGGCGCTGCTGTTCATCGGCGTCACCTTGGCGCTGGTCGGCGAGATCGACGTCTACGCGGCGCCGGTGGGCATGATCGTCGGCTTCGGGCTGCCGTCGCTGGTCCTCTTCCTCCGCGGCCAGCGGGGCAAGAAGCCGCTTCACTTCCCCTACCGCGAGATCCTGACCGCGCTCCTGCTCGCCGCGGCGATCGCCGCCGGGTTCGAGGCGCTCCCGGAGCTCGATCCCTGGGTCGAGCTGGTGGTCGCGATCGCCGGGTGCGGGCTGTGGCTCGTGCTGCTCGGCCCCCTGAGGGCCATCCCGCGCGCGCACTGGGGCCCGATCATCCACATGGTCCGCTCCTTCCGCCGCGGCACGCCGGCGTCCTTCCGGCCGCGCAAGGCCCTGCGCAGCTTGGAACCGGAGCTCCGCGACGAGCTGCGCGAGGCCGTCGTCGTGCGGATGACGCGCGAGCGCCTGGACCCCGAGACCGAGGACCGCGGCGCCCGCCTGGTCAGCGCGCTGCGCCAGGTCGGCAACCACGGCGGCGTCCCGTGCGGGCGCCCGACCCGCCGCGACCCCGAGATCGCCGTCTTCCTCTTCGAGGACGCGTCGACCGCCGTCCGTGGAGCGAGCATGCGGGCGCTGCTCGACCGCGGCGTCGACCCCAACCAGTTGCGCGCGCTCGAGGACCTGGTCAAGACGCTGTCCCGGCTCCCCGTGGAGGCCTGGGAGGACAAGCCCGTGAAGCGGCGCGGCCACCGCGGCCGTCGCCGGCGCGCCGCCGCCCAGCTGCGCGAGCGGGCCTCGGAGGGCTGAGGCGGCTCAGTCCGAGTCGTCGCTGTCGCTGTCGCCGTCGCCGTCGGTCTTGGCGCCGGCATCGGCGGCACCGCCGGTCCGCGTGATCACGATCCGGTCGGGCTCGACCGTGAGCTCAACCTGGCGGTGGTCGGCCCAGTGATCCTTGTACACCGGGTCGTCGGCGATCGAGGGGTCGAGCCAGAGCCCGTAGCCCTCCTTGCCGTGGTCGAAGCTCGCCTGCATCCCCGCTCCGGGGCGCTTGCCGCGCCCGCCGCGCCGCCGGCGCCGGCGCCGCTTCGGCGGACCGTCGCCGTCGCCGTCCTGAGCCTTGGAGTCGCCCGAGCCTCGACCCCGCGAACGCGACCGGTCCTCATTGGCGGCTTCGTCGGCGGCCTCGTCCTCGGCCTCGTCCTCGTCGGACTCGGCGTCGGCTTGGGCGGCGAGCTCCTCCTCCTCGCGAGTCGCGGCCTCGATCTCGGCCTCGATCTCGTCGCGGAGGTCGACCTCGTCGGTCTCCTCCTCGGCGTCCAGTTCGTGGCGGCGGCGGAATTCGCGCAGCTCCGAGGCGGAGACCTCGAGCTGGTGGGCGATCCAGGCATCGGTGCGGCCCTGGCGGACCCAGGCACGGACTTGGTTGAGCTGTGAGCGCAGTGGCTTTGCCATTGGGCGGGCGATACTAGCCAAGACGTTGAAGTGACTCCGTTGTTGGCAAGACCCGTTACCCTGGGTGAACAGCGAAATCAACGGGTGAGGGTCACCGGGGGGTGCTCCTCGACCACACCTCGAATGGAGGCGAGATGCTGGTCCTGACAAGGAAAACCAACCAGAGCATCATGATCGGAGACGACATCGAGGTCTCCGTTCTCGCAGTTGCACGCGACAAGATCCGCCTCGGAATCACGGCGCCCCGTGAGGTGCCGGTGTTCCGCAAGGAGGTCTACCTGTCGATCAAGGGCGAGGAGGCCGAGGCCGAGAACAACGGCAAGGTCTCCAGCGCGGTCGGCGAAGCGCTCGACGAGCTGAAGGCGAAGGGCAAGGCCGCCAAATAGCCCGCATTTCGTGAGCGTTCGATAAGCGAACGCTTGTACGCGTGTGGGCCGGCTGATACGGTCTCAAGTGATGGAAATGCGCATGGAACAGGAGCTCGATGAGTTCGAGCTCGCCTTCGAGCGCGAGGCCCAGCTCGAGCGCCGTCGCCGCTCACAGCTGCGTCAGCGGGCCGCGGCCCGCTCGCGCGCACGCCGCATCCAGTCGACCGAGAAGCGCGGCAACGTCGGCTTCGGCGTCCTGCTGCTCGCGCTGACGGCGACGGTCGTCGTCGTCACGCTGGTCATGTTCGAGACGCTCGCCTGGTTGATGGGCTAGCAGCGGCCCCAGAGGCCGCGCCCAGCTTCTGACGCATCGTTCTCGAGCTCGGCGAAGAGCTCGGCGAAACGGATGTTGGGCGGGATCGTGAGGGTGGTTGCGTAACCGCGCTCCACCAGTTCCGCGTTGACGAAGGTGTCGTCCAGGTAGACGTAGGCCAGTAGGCGTCCGTAGACATCGCGCTCCTCGGCGTCGTATTCGAGGCGGACGGTCTCGCCCTCGACGAGGTCCTCGTTGAAGTGGCTGGCGGCCAGCGCGTAGCACTCCACCGGCGCGTCGGGCTTGACTGATTCCGGCGTGTCGACGCCGATGTAGCGGACGTCTTCGGTCTTCCCGTTCACGCTGGCCTCGACCGTGTCGCCGTCGACAACGCGGGTGATCGTTACCTCGGCGGAGGTGCTCTCCTCGTCGCCGCCGGTGACGAGAAGGACGATCACGACCACGAGCACCACGACGGACGCGAGGCTGGGGAGTCTCGAGAAACGCATCTACCGACGGAAGCCCGCCGGGCGAGCGCGCGCCCCTAAGGGATCCGGGTGACGGAGGCGAGCATGATCTCCTTGATCTGCTCGACGATCTCCATCGCCTCGGAGTGCCCGCGCTGCCAGACGTTGCGCCCGTAGATGACGCCCGAGCCGCCGGCCTCCATGATCAGGCGCGTCTGGTCGAGCAGCTTGTCGTCGTCGATCTTCGAGCCGCCAGAGAGCACGACCAGCGAGCGGCCAGCCGACGCGACGACCTGCTTGACCGCCTCCTCCTGGCTGACCTCGAGCTCGTCGTAGGGGGCGGGGGAGTCCTTGTGGGCCTCGGGCTTGGGCAGGTTGAGCTTGACGATGTCGGCACCCTGCTCCATCGCCATCCGGGCGGCGTAGTCGATGGCGTAGAAGCTGTCCTGGCCGCCCTTGGCCTTGACCGCCGAGCCGCGCGGGTAGGACCAGACGACCAGCGGCATGCCGAAGCGGTCGCAGTCCTGGCGCACCTGGCGCAGCTGCGCGAGGTCGCGGTCCTGTGAGGGCGAGCCCACGTAGAGCGTGTAGCCGACCGCGTCGGCGCCGAGCCGGACGGCGTCCTCGACGGAGCCGTTGCAGGGCGAGAAGGCCTCCTCGGAGGGCGGGATGTCGGTCTTGCCGTTGATCTTCAGCAGGAGCGGCACCTGGCCCGCGTAGTCCGGGTAGTACTTCTCGGCCAGCCCGATCTGGCAGGCGATCGCCGAGTAGCCGGCCTCGGCCGCGAGGCGGAACTGGTATTCGGGGTCCTTCGAATCCGGATTGGCGAAGAAGTCGCGCGGGCCGTGCTCGATTCCCTGGTCGATCGGCAGCAGGAGCAGGGTTCCCTGGCCGGGCCCGAACTCGAACAACAGGCGGCGCAGGCGGGTGCGCTTGCCGGGGGCGAGGGTGGCCAGAAGTGATTTTTGCTCAATGGCGCTGCTGATTTCCATGGCCGGGAGTATAGGCTCGGGCCCGCTTGCTGGAGCACGAGTTCACCGGGCCGGAGTTCACTGTCGGGATCGAGGAGGAGCTGATGATCCTCGACCCCGACGGCTGGCAGTTGGCGCAACGGATCGAGGAGCTGATGGCCGCGGTCCCGGCCGAGATCGAAGGCCAGGTCAAGCCCGAGCTGTTCTGCTCGGTGCTGGAGATCGCGACCAAGCCCCACGACAACGTCACCTCTGCCGGGCGCGAGCTGGTCTCGCTGCGCGAGACGGTGATCGACGTCGCCGAGGGTCAGGGGATGGCGATCGGTGCGGCCGCCACGCACCCGTTCGCCCGTCCGGCCGACCAGCAGATCGTCGACCGGCCGCGCTACCACGAGCTCGTCGACGAGCTCGGGATCATCGCGCTCAACGAGCTGATCTTCGGCACCCACGTCCACGTCGGCATCGAGGGACCCGACCGCGCGATCTACGTCGCCGACGGGATCCGCCGCTACCTGCCGATGTTCCTTGCGCTCTCGACCAACTCGCCGTTCTGGCAGGGAGAGCGCACCGGGCTGATGTCGTCGCGGGTGCCGATCTTCCGCTCCTTCCCCCGCGAGGGCATCCCGCCTCACTACGGCACCTGGGAGATCTTCTCCCACCGCGTCGAGATGATGATGCGCGCGGGCGCGATCCCCGACTACACGTTCCTGTGGTGGGACGTGCGCGCCCACCCGAAGCTCGGGACGGTCGAGACCCGGATCTTCGATCAGCAGACCCGGGTCGAGCACACGATCTCATTCGCCGCCCTCGTCGTCTCGCTCGCCCACCGCCTCTGCGCGCTCTACGACGACGACGAGCCGCTGATCGAGTACCCGACCGAGCTGATCGACGACAACAAGATCCGCGCCGCGCGCCACGGGATCGACGGCCAGCTGATCGACTTCCGCGCCGGCAAACGCGTGCCGGCGCCCGAGATGGTCCGCGAGCTGATCGAGTTGCTCCGCCCGCACGCGGACGAGCTCGGCTGCCGCACGGAGCTCGACGGGATCGAGGACCTGCTCGCCAACGGGACCGGCTCGCACCGCCAGATCGCGATCGCCGATTCGAACGGCCAGGACCTGCGGGCGCTCACCGCCGAGATCGCGCTCCGGACGCATCCCCAGACCGTGGTCTGATTCCCGCAGACGGATATCCTCGCTGAGGTGACCGACACCGAGCTCAGCGTCGTCTGCAAGAGCTGCGGGTCCGAGGTGAGCCCGTACGTGACCGAATGCCCGTATTGCGGCACCCGGCTGCGCAAGCGAGCCCCGAAGCTCGAGCGCGTCGGCGACGAGGTCCGGGTCCGCGAGGGGCGCACCGACCGCCGCCGGCGCAAGGCCGCCGAGCGCCGCAGCCGGCTGGCCGAGCGCGCCGCGACCAGGGAGGATCTCGCGCTTCGCCCGCTGGCCACGATCGCAGCACTGGTCGCGCCGGCGATCCTGCTGATCGTCGAGCGCGCCTCGAACCTGTCCATCTACGACCTCGGCGCGATCGCGGGCCCGGTCGACGGCGAGTGGTGGCGCTACCTCGCCGCCCCGTTCAACTACGACAACGTCGGCTACCTGTTCGCCTGCTGCCTCGCGATCGCGATCTTCCTGCCCGGGGTCGAGCGGCGCGTGGGGACGATCGCCGCCGCCCTGCTGGTGATCGGCTGCGGGGCGCTCGGGATGCTGGCTGCCGACGCGGTCGACTCGAGCTTCGGCGACGGGGTGCTCGTGGCCGCCGGCGGAAACGGAATCGCGCTCGGCGTCGTGTGCGCCTGGCTGGTCATCCGCAACGCCGAGCGCCGCGCCGACCCGACCGAGGAGTACGACCAGATCGCCGTCCTGGTCACCCTCGCCGTCCTCTTCCTGCTGCCCGCGGTCGACGACTGGGCGAACGTCTGGGCCGGGCTGGGCGGCGCGCTGGTGGGCGCCGCGTGTGGGTTCGCGGCGGCGCTGGGACGGCGTTGAGCAAGTTCACGCCGCTCACCGACGAACTGCACGACTACATGGTCGAGCACGGCGCGCGCCAGGACGAGGTCCTGCGCCGCGTCCAGGAGGAGACCGCGGCGATGGGGGATATCGCGGTGATGCAGATCGCTCCCGACCAGGGCGCGTTCCTCACCCTGCTGGCGAAGCTGATCGGCGCCCGCGAGACGATCGAGCTCGGGACCTTCACCGGCTACTCGGCGATCTGCATCGCGCGAGGACTCGCGCCGGGCGGCCGCCTGATCGCCTGCGAGCTGTCGGAGGAGTACGCCGAGCTCGCGGCCGGCAACCTCGCCGCCGCCGGCGTCGCGGATCGGGTCGAGATCCGGATCGGCCCGGCGCTCGAGACGCTCGCCGACCTGCCCGAGGCCGAGGCATTCGACCTCGCCTTCATCGACGCCGACAAGGAGAACTACCCCGCCTACTACGAGCAGGTCCTGCAGCGGACGAAGCCCGGCGGGCTGATCATCGTCGACAACGTGCTCGCCGCCGGCCGCCTGATCGATCCCGAGAACGACCAGCCGCAGGTCATGGCGATCCGCGAGACGAACGAGCTGATCGCCGGCGACGAGCGGGTCGACTGCGCGATGGTGGCGATCGCCGACGGGCTGATGCTCGCCCGCAAGCGATGACCGCGGGCGCCCGCGAGCAGGCGCTGGCGCTGCAGAAGCACGGCCTGAGCGACTGGATCTCGCTGCTCGCCGCCAGCTCGCCCGGCGCGCGGCTGTTCAGCGCCGGCGGGATCACGGCCTCGATCGTCCCCGCCTGCCCGCTGCGCTCGATCTGCAACTCCGTCACCTACGACGATGCCGCGGCGCTCGCCGCGGGCCTCGACGACCTCGCCGAGATCTACGAGGACGCCGGCGTCGCCGCCTGGACCGTGTGGACCCCCGAGTTCGACGCCGACGCGATCGACATCCTCGAGGCCGCCGGCCACGCGATCGACGGCCAGCCGTCGGCGATGTCGCTGCGGCTCGTGGACTTGCAGCCCGCCGCGGTCGGCGACCTCGACTGGGACGCGACGGCCGACCCCGCCGACCTCGGCCGCATCAATGACATCGCCTACGGGCTGCCTCCCGACGCCGGGCTGTCTCCGGGGCTCAGCGAGGTCGGGCCGGGGCCGACGCTCTACCAGGCGCGGGTCGACGGCGAGACCGCCTGCATCCTCGGGACCATGGACCACGACGACGACCTCGGCTTCTACTTCGTGGCCACGCTCCCCGCCTACCGCGGCCTCGGCCTCGCCAGCCGGCTGATGACCGTCGCCCTCGTCGGCGCGGCCAAGCGCGGCCTGCAAACCTCGTCGCTGCAGGGCTCGCCGATGGGACAGCCGGTCTACCGGCGGCTCGGCTACAGCGACGACTTCACGCTGCGGATGTACGAGCGGCGCGCGTGACCTACTCCGAGGCCGAGATCGAGGCCGCGGTCGAGGCCCTGGCCGAGCCCGGCCGCTTCGAGGAGGCCGAGCGGATGATCACCCGCGCCGCGCCGCAGCTGCAGGGGATCCTCGCCCAGGCGCTCGAGTCCGGCGGCTGGTTCGCCGAGTCCCACGCCGCCGAGCTGGAGAAGATCGTCGGGCTGGAGGACCTCGAGGAGCGCCGCCGGGCGATCCGCACCATGATCGCCGAGGAGGCGCGGATGGGAATGATGGTCGGGGTCGCGGTGGGCTGGGCGCTGGCGCGCGAGCTCGAGGCTTAGCCGACCTTCCAACGCGCCTTCGCGGGCGTCGAATCCAGGTTGCCGGCGGCGTCGGTCGCCCGGACGAAGAACTTGTGCTTGCCGTCGTCCAGGCCCTTGTACTTCTTGGGCGACGTGCACAGCTCGAAGGCCTGCTTGCTGTCGAGCGAGCACTCGAACGTCGCCGGCGACTCGCTGGCGGAGAACTTGAACTTCGCCTTGTGCTTGGCGGTCTTGGCCTGCGGGGCCTTGTCGATCGTCGTTTCCGGCGCTGTGGTGTCGCCGGAGCCGGGGGTGGGGTCTGGATCGGGGCCGGGGCCGGGGCCGGGCAGAGCGTCGTCGTTATCGGCGATCGTGATCGTGGTCGTGGCGGCTCCGATGTAGTTCATGTCGCCGGTCGGGGAGGTGAATGAGAGCGAGTAGGTCTCGTCGGGCTCGTCGGAGATGTCGTCGGAAGCCCCGATCGTCACCGTCTTGGTCGCCTCATCGCGGGCGAAGTTCACCGTCGTGTCGATCGGGGGGAAATCGCTCTCCGCGGCGGTCCCGGGCGTGGCCGTAACGCGGATCGAGGCCGGGCCGAGGGGCGGGGTGGCCGAGCGCTGCAGCGTCACGTTCGCGGATTGGCCCTCGTCCACCGTCGTCGCCCCGGGGCCGGGCAGGTCCGCCTTCGGGCGCATCGTCAGGCTGATCTGGACCTCGGTGGTCATGAAGCCCTCGTCCCCCGCCGCGTCGTCGACGGCGAAGACGCGCCAGCTCCCGTTCGGGTTCGTGAAGTCGAACACCGACAGGTCCGATCCGTACGGGCCGGCGGGGGCCGTCGCCCAGGTGTCCGCCCCGTCGGCGACGTCGGTGGGTCGAAAGGAGTTCCCGTTCGTGCACGGACCGCTGTCCGCCATCGCAGCGGACTCGTCGTCCCAGCCCCAGACAATGTTGTTGACGTCCGTGCCGCCGCACGCGTCGGACATCAGGACCACGGTCTGGCCCTGCGGTCCGACGAGCAGCAGGTCGAGGTCATCCGGGAAGGAGTGGTGGACGCCCCCCACGGCGACGTTGACGTCGTTCAGCACCTGGTCGGTGGGCTGCCCCGCGATCGTGGTCGTGAGGGGGTAGGGCGACGATCGCCCGCGGGTCAGGGTTTCCCCACCCACGGGCGTGGCGTCCGGAAGCTCGACCGCCGAGGTGCCGGTCACGTCGACGTCGAGCTCGACGCCGCCCTCGATGTCGCCCATGCCGAGGTTGGAATCGTCGAACACGTACAGGTTCCAGGTGCCGTTCGGGTTGCCGCTCGCGTTCACCCCGAACCCGTACGGAGGCGCGGGAGGACCTGTGGGGAACGGGTCGCTCGAGGGGTCGTATGAGCCCGGATTGATGGCGCCCATGTTGCTCGCGCACGGCCCGTTGTCCGTCATGTCGGGAAGCTCGTCGAAGGGCTGGATGCTCCAGATGACGTCCTCGATCGGGTTGAACCCGCAGGCGTCCGACATGAGCATCCCGGCGCGCCCACCCGGGTCGACGAGCAGCATGTCCACGTCGTCCGGGTCCTCGTGTCCGAAGTTGACCAGCTTGGGTATCACGATGCCGGTCGGCGCCCGCAGGCCGGTCACGGGTATCGGGATCGGATACGGGCTCGCCGCCCCCGGCCCCGTGCCTGTCCCCGGGATCGTCACCGAGACCGGGTTGGCGAAGGTCGCCGCGAAAGCGCCGGCAGGCCAGAGCCCGAGTAACGCAACCCCCGCAAGCGGGATCAGAAAAATCCACCGCAATCTCACTGTGCCTCCGGCCTCACCCTATCCACGGTCGTACAAAATGCAAGCCCATGAAGATGTGCGTGGGCTCGACGTCGTCGGCGCTGCGCTTGGCGGCCAACCCGAACCTCGGCGGCACGGTCGAGACGGACTGGGGGAGCGTCAAGCTCGTTCCCGCCTGCGGACGCGGACGCCTTCAAGTCAGCCGTCGAGTCCACGACCAGCTCCCAGGTCGTGATCCTCGAGCCGGGCGAGTCGCGCGAGCTGTAGGCCTAGGGATTAGTACTGCGGACCGCGCTTGAGCCAGACGGTGCGGTCTTGCCAGTCATGGACGATGAGGGCGGTGCCAAGGGCGGCGAGCATCGCGCCGGCAAGGCCGTGATGAAGGCGCTGATTGCGAATCCACACGCGACGCAGATGGGGGTCGTAGCGGATCAGGCCACCGGCGTAGAGGTGAAGCTTTGTGTGATCCATAGCTCAGCATCTCCTTCTGGGGCGTTTATCGGCTTCGGCGGGCACAGCCATTAGGCTTTTTCGTCCAGTGGAGCCGGCTACGCAGACCCTGAGCTCGATCGCCGAGCGCGAGGATTTCATCGCCACCGGCGATCCGGCGCTGGGGAACTTCGAGCTGCTCGGCTATCAGCAGCTGTACGAGCTGTGGGAGCGCCAGCAGTGGGCGACGCAGGACATCGATTTCACCCAGGACCGGATCGACTGGAACGAGCGCTTCTCGAAGGAGGAGCGGTTCCAGCGCATGTACGGGCTGTCGGCGTTCTTCATCGGCGAGCAGCGGGTCACCGACGAGCTCGGGCCGATCATGCGCGCGGCGCCGACCGAGGAGATGCGGATCTTCCTGTCCACCCAGATCGCCGACGAGGCCCGCCACGTTCAGTTCTTCAACCGCTTCTATGACGAGGTCGGGGTGCTCGGCGACGACCTTGCCGAGCGCCTGGCGCGCGTCGAGCGCAATCTGAACTCCGAGTTCACCGAGCTCTTCGACGGCATGCTCAAGTCACGCGTGGACAGGCTCGCCGCCGAGCCGGAGGACACCGAGACGCTGGTCGAGACGATCACGCTCTACCACATGGTCATCGAGGGGGTCCTGGCGCTCACCGGCCAGCACTTCATCATCGGCTACAACGAACGGCAGGGCACGCTGCCCGGGTTTGTCGAGGGGTTCGGCAACGTCGCCCGCGACGAGCACCGCCACGTCGCCTTCGGCGCGCGCTTTTTGATGGAGATGGCGAGCGCCGACAGCCGCTACCGCGATGCGATCCAGCGCACCCTGGTCGAGTCGCTGCCCGTCGCCGAGGGCGTGCTGCGCCCGCCCTTCGCGCCGGAGGACGAGAACGAGCCCGGGCTGTTCGGGGTCTCGATGCGCGAGACCCAGGCCTTCGCCGCGCAGTGTCTGACGCGGCGGCTGAAGGTGATCGGCCTTGCAGGCTGATTGCGGGTAACTACGTACGAGGCGCGGCGATCGGACCGTTGCGCGGTCATCCGATCGACACCGGAGAATTCCAACCGCACTCCATCCGATCGAGGGACGACAAGCCCGCGCGCAGCGGCGATTATCTAGCTCCCCCCTAACCCCCCACGTCGTGGGAGTGGGAAGGTCTCAAATGGGAGAGATGGATGTCAACCCAGTCGCACTCGCAGTAACTTCGAGAATGGATTTCTTGAGGGCGATGCGCGAGACCGGACCAACTTCTTTCGACGTTCTGGGTGCCTGCCCCACAGGCACCCGGTCCCGTTCCCAGTAGTTCCAGTCCGAGGTCACGGAGGGCCTCGGACTGGGGCACTGGGACATCTTCTGCGTAAACTCGCCTCGCTGTGAGTGGCGCTCGAAAAGACCGCGTGACCGTGCTGGTCGCCGACGACCACCCGATCTATCGCGAGGGCATCGTTCGCGCAATCAAGGACCGGCCGGACCTCGAGTTCGTCGCCGAAGCCGCCGACGGCCGCGAGGCGCTGGAGCAGATCCGCGAGCTGGCACCTGACGTCGCGGTGCTCGACATCCGCATGCCGGGGCTGGACGGGACCCAGGTGCTGGCCGCGATGCGGCGCGAGGGCCTGGCCAGCGAGGTCCTCTTCCTGTCGGCCTTCATGGAGCCCGAGCTCGCCTACAAGACCGTTGCCTCGGGGGCGAAGGGCTACCTGTCGAAGGAGTCCTCGCGCCAGGACGTCTGCGAAGCGATCGCGACGATCTCCCGCGGCGGCACCGCGTTCGCCGCGGAGGCCCAGGCCGGGCTGGCGGCACAGATCCAGGAACGCGAGCGCAGCGGCGGCCCGCCGCGGCTGACCGCCCGCGAGCAGGAGGTGCTGGCGCTCGTCGCGCAGGGCTACTCGGCCCCCGACATCGGCAAGCACATCCACCTCTCGACGACGACGGTGAAGAGCCACCTGCACTCGCTCTACGAGAAGCTCGGGGTCTCCGACCGCGCCGCCGCTGTCGCCGAGGCGATGCGCCGCGGGCTCCTGGACTAGGGACCGCCAAAGTGGCAACGGAAAGCGTTCAGGACCTCGAGACCGAGAACGCGGCCCTGCGCGCGGAGCTGGCCGAGCTGCGCGAGGAGCTCGACACGGCCCGCAAGCTCGTCTCCCAGGTGATGGATGCCGAGGATCAGGGCCGGCGGCGGATCGCCCAGCTGATCCACGACGACTCGCTGCAGACCCTGCTCGCCGCCAACCAGGAGCTCATCGAGGCTGCCCCGGGCCGCGCCCAGGTGCAGCGCGCGCACGAGGTCGTCGAGGCGACGATCGGGCGGCTGCGCGAGGCGATGATGGCGCTGCACCCGGTGACCCTCGAGCGCGGCGGCTTCGAGCAGGCGATCGGCGCGGTCGCGCGCCAGGCGGGGCGCCAGGGCGAGTTCGAGGTCACGCTCGAGCTCGACCCGGAGGCGCTCGCTTACGGGGACGAACTGCTGCTGTCGCTCGCTCGCGAGCTGCTCACCAACGCCGCCCGGCACTCGCGCGCCGACGCGGTCTCGGTCGTGCTCCGCCTCGGCGACGAGGTCCTGGAGCTCGAGATCACCGACGATGGCCGCGGGATCGAGGAGGGGCGTCGTGACGAGGCGCTCGCCGAGGGCCACATCGGGCTGGCCTCGGTCAACGAGCGGGTCGCGGCCGCGGGCGGCGACTTCGAGCTCGAGACGTCGAGCGCCGGTACGCGGGTCCTGACCCGGTTGCCGGTTTAGTACACGCCTAGCCGGCGGGCGGTGCGGCCGGATCCGCGGCGGGCTCGGCCGGAGGCGCGGGCTCGGCGGGCGGCGGCAGCGTCGGGACCGGCGTGGTGCCCTCGGCGGGCGGGGGCGCCGGCTGGGCGGGCTCGGGAGCCGGGCTCACGGGGGAGGGGTCGGGGTCGGTGACCAGGACCTCGCCGGCTCCGCCGCTCTCGCTGGCGCCCGTGCCGTCGTCGGCGCCGGCACCGCCGGGCGGTCCGACGATCGCCTCGGGATCCTCGTAGGTCGGGGCCGCGGTCTGGTCGGAGACCGGAGCCTCCGCGGGCGCGGGCTCCTCGGGGACGGGCTCGGCGGGGGGCTGCTCGGCGGCCGGCTGCTCGGCGGCCGCGTCCGGGGTCACGGTGACGGTCGCCGCGGGCGCGTCGAGCTTGACCGTGGCGCCCTCGATCTTGGTGCCGGCCCCGCTCGCGGGCGGCGGCGAGTACGCCTCGACCGAAGCGGTCTTCGCGGACTCCTTGACCGGGGTCTCGGAATAAATCTTGCGGACCTCGACTGCGCCGGCGGTCAGCAGTGCCGCGGTCGCCGCGGTCGCGGCTGCCTTGACGCCGATCGCGCCGGCGATCCCGCCGGTCGCCGCTGCGCCGGCACCGAGTGCGGCGCCACCGCCACCGCCGACCGCGGCCGCGCCTCCGGCGGCTGCGCCCAGGCCACCGGCTCCGGCGGCCGCGCCGCCGATCCCGCCGGCCGCGCCGGCACCGCCGGCCACTGCGCCTCCGCCGGCGACCGCGCCGGATCCGCTCGTGGCGGCCGTTCCGCCGCCGCCCCAGCCGAACTTCGCGACCAGGGCCTTGAAGCCCAGCGCCAGCGGCCCGATCGGAGCGATCGCGGCCAAAGCCTTGGTGTTCGAGCGCAGCTGGCCGCGGAACTCGCCGCACGGCTCGCAGCGCTTGACGTGCTGGCGGACCGGGCCGGACGCCTTGCACAGCCCCTCGGCCGCCTCGGCGAGCTCGAGCCTGACCTCACCGCAGGTGAGCCGGCGCGAGTGGGTCGCCTCGGCGAGCGACATCCGCGCGCGGACGAGCAGCGACTTGACCGCCGGGATCGTCGTGTCCATGGTCTGGGCGATCTCCTCGTAGGAGAGCGCGTCGATCTCGCGCAGCAGCAGGGCCGTGCGCTGGGTCTCGGGGAGGTCCCCGACGTCGGCGACGAGATCGCGGAAGTCCTGGCGCTTCTGGACGGTGTCGAGGGTCGTGACGCCGTTGTCGCCGATCATCACGTCCATGGAGTCCTGGCCCTCGGGAACCGGGCGGCGCAGGTGGTTGAGGCACCGGTTGCGGGAGATCCGGTAGAGCCACGGGCGCACGTTGATCGGGCGCTCGTCGGCGAGCATCGCCGCGTGCGCCTTCACGAAGACCTCCTGGAGCACGTCCTCGGCGTCCTCGGTGGAGCGCAGCATGTGGCGGCAGAAGGCGAGCAGCCGCGAGTGGTAGCGCTCGAACAGGACCTCGAAGGCGTGGTCGTGACCGTCGCGGATCAGCGCGACGAGGCGCTCGTCACCGGCGAGCTTGAGCAGCGGGGACCGAAGACCGAGAATCCCGGCACGACTACTGGCAGGTGTAAGTGCAGAGGCCTCCATGTACAGCGCGCGTGTACCTACCTGAGAACACGGTAACAGGCAGGTTGTTGCGCTCCAAGGCAATCATCGGCGATTCACATGAAGGGCGCCTAAGGAAGTGCCCGGGGCGGGGCTCGAACCCGCAACGCCCCGAGGGGCAGCGGCTTTTAAGGCCGCCGTCTTTACCAGTTTGACTACCCGGGCCCGGCGATCGTAGCCGGGATAGACTCAGGCACGATGGAGGAGCAAGAGGGGCCGGACGAGAACCTCCGCATGCTGGCGCACGAGCTCCGCAACACGCTGTTCGCGACCGACATGCTGCTCGAGCGGGCGCTCGAGTCCGACGAGCTCGGAACCGACTGGAAGGCCGACGTCCTCCGCGCGCGCGACGGGGTCAAGGAGAGCCTCGAAGTGATCAAGCGCCGGACCGGCCACTAGGCCGCGGCGGCCATCGCCCTCATCAGGCCGACGGCCTGGGCTCGGGAGAGACCCTGGTCACGGGTCAGCGAGCGCCAGGTCGCGAAGTCGAGCGCGTGTCCGATCGCGGCGCGCACCGCCTTGCGGCGCGGCCGGCCGGCCGCGAGCTGCTCCGCGAGCCCGCCCATCACCGCGGCACGGGCCTCCATGCGGACGGCGATCTCCGGAACCAGGGGCGCGTCGCGGTAGAGCTTTTCGGCCATCGGCGCGGTTCGCTCGTACCACTCATAGAGCTCATCGAGCGCGACCCCCAGTCGCTCATCCGGATCCTCGATCTTCGTCCACGGCGTCGGGTCCGGCGGCGCGTTCAGCGACAGCCAATGGGTGCTGCAAGCGTCGACCTGCGCCTCGACGTCGGGGAAGTGGCGATAGACCGTCGCCCGCTGGACCCCCGCGAGGTCGGCGACCGCGCTCACGGTCGTCCGCGCGGGGCCGACCGTCTCGTGCAGCTTCATCAGCGCCTCGGTGATTCGGAGGCGGGTCTCCTCCTCGGACTCGGCTCTCTTGCGCTTCTGATATTGACGAGACATAACTGTTCAATGAATCTTGACAGATCGGTCGGCGCTGTGGTAGTTTCGCTGAACACTACTGTTCAACGGAAAGGAATCGACCATGGACACCGCTCTTCTCACCCACTTCACCGCCGCCCAGGGGCCGCGCAAGGTCGGCCCCGACGAGGGCGAGTACACAGAGCTCCCCGGCGTCGGCGTGCGCTTCATGATCTGGACCGAGGAGTCCGGCGGCGGCTTCTCGCTGGTCGAGCATCCGATCAAGCCGAACCACCTGTGCGCGCCGCTCCATCGACACAGCCGCGAGGACGAGTACAGCTTCATCCTCGAGGGCAAGATGGGTGCGCTGCTCGGCGATGACGTCGTCTACGCGGAGGCTGGCGACCTGGTGTTCAAGCCCCGCGACCAGTGGCACACCTTCTGGAACGCGGGCGACGAGCCCTGCCGCCTGCTCGAGATCATCGCGCCGGGCGGCTTCGAGCAGTTCTTCAAGGAGCTGGGCGACGCGGCCGGCGAGGGCCCGCCGAGCGACGAGGTCATGGGCGACCTGAGCGTCCGCTACGGGATCGAGTTCGACATGGAGGCGACCGCGAAGATCGTCGTCGAGCACGGGCTCACGTTCCCGCCGCTCGAGCAGCCGTAGCTAGAGCTGGACGTAGACGGACTTGGTCTCGAGGTAGGCGTCGAGGTTGTGGTGACCCTTCTCGCGCCCGATGCCTGAGGCCTTGTATCCACCGAAGGGCGCCGCAGGGTCACCGGCGCCCCAGGTGTTGATGTAGACGGAGCCGGCCTTCAGCAGCGCGGCGAGCTTGTGGGCGTTGGAGATGTCGCGCGTCCACAGACCGGCGGCCAGACCGTATTCCGTGTCGTTGGCCCGGCGGGCGACCTCGTCCAGGTCCTCGAACGGCTGGGCGACCAGTACGGGGCCGAAGATCTCCTCGCGAGCGATCTTCATCTCGTCGCTCACGCCCGTGAACAGGGTCGGATTGACGAAGTAGCCGCCGTCGCCGTTGTCGGGACGCCCGCCGGCGACCGCCTCCGCGCCCTCCTCGAGGCCCGAGTCGATATAGCCGGTGACGCGGCCGAACTGCTCCTCGGAGACCAGGGGGCCGAACTCGGACTCGGGGTCGAGCCCGGGGCCGACCTTGGCGCTCGCGGCGAACTCGGCCAGGCCGGCGACCACCTCGTCGAAGACGTCCTTGTGGGCCAGCAGCCGCGACGCCGCGTTGCAGGCCTGGCCGGAGTTGAAGTAGATGCCGAGGAAGGAACCCTTGATCGCCGCCTCGAGGTTGGCGTCGGGCAGGATGATGTTCGGGCTCTTGCCGCCGAGCTCGAGCGTGACCCGCTTGAGGTCGCGGCCGCACTTGGCGCCGATCTCGCGCCCGACCGCGGTCGAGCCCGTGAACGCGACCTTGTCGACGCCCGGGTGGTCGACCAGCGCCGCGCCGGTCTCCCCGTCGCCGGTGAGCACGTTGAGCGTGCCCTCCGGAAAGCCCGCCTCGAGCGCCAGCTCGCCGAGCCGCAGCCCGGTCAGCGGCGTCTGCTCGGCCGGCTTGAGGATGATCGGGCAGCCCGCCGCGAGCGCGGGGGAGATCTTCCAGACCGACATCAGCAGCGGGAAGTTCCACGGGACGATCTGGGCGCAGACGCCGACCGGCTCGCGCAGCGTGTAACAGAGCAGGTCGCGGCCGGAGACCGGGATCGTCTCGCCCTCGATCTTCGTCGGCCAGCCGGCGTAGTAACGGAGGTGGGCGACCGAGGCGGCGACGTCGGTCTTCGCGGCGGAGAGCGGCTTGCCGTTGTCGAGCGACTCGAGCTCGGCGAGCTCGTCGCCGTTGGCCTTGATCAGGTCGGCCAGCGCGTACATGAGGCCGGCGCGCTTGGACGGCGAGACCTTGCGCAGCGGCCCCTCGAGCGCACCGCGCGCGGCCTTCACCGCGCGATCGACGTCCTCGGGCCCGGCCTGCGCGACCTCGCAGATCGGCTCGCCGGTAGCGGGGTCGATCGTGCCGAAGGTGGCGCCGTCCGCGGCCTCGACCCGCTCGCCGCCGATCAGCAGCTTCTGCGGCGAGGCCGCGACGAACTCGCGCGCGGCGTCGGAGGAGAGCTGCTCGGCGGTGGCGGTGGCCATCGCCGTGATCCTAGCTTGCGGCCGAAGGCCGCCCCGCGGTTGTCAGCTCAGCAGCCGGATGCGGGTGCGGAGAGCTGCTGCGCTGCGACCGCGGCCTCGTACTCGGCCATCTGCTGGTCGTAGATCACGCGCTCCTGCTCGTCCGGAATGCCGTCGGCGTCCTCGTCGGGGTTCTCCGGATCGAGGTCCTGCGGCGGCTCCTCGGGCGGGGTCGGAGTCGCGGCCCCCGGCTCGACGGGCGTCGTGCACTCCGGCGCGGGGGTCGCCGAGGAGCCGACCTCGGCCACCGGCGCGCCCTCGGCCGCGGGGTTCTCCTGGCCCGCGGCGCTGCTGCCGACCTCGGTCTCGACGCTCAGGCCCTCCTCGGCGTCGCGATCCTTGCCGCCGTCCTCGCCGTTGCGATCGCCGCGATCGCCGCGGTCGGCCTGCGAGTAGCCGGTTGCGATGACCTCGCCGCGGCCGTCGGCGTCGACGGGCATGTCGGGCTCGCCGTAGGCGGTGATCCTGACGCTGTAGTTGCCGGCCCCGACGTAGGGGACCCAGAGCGACGTGCCGCCCGGGGCCACGGTGCCGTAGTCGATCACCGATCCGTCGGCGCGGGTGACGGTGGCCGAGTAGCTGTCGGCGTTCGGGATCGAGTTGAAGGAGACGTCGAGCTTGCAGACGACGCCGTCGTCGAGGATGCCGCAGGAATCGAGCGAGGTCGAGACGGAGATCGCCGCCGGCCCCGCGGTTGCGGTCAGCGGTTCGAACGCCTGCTCTGAGATCGCGAACGCGGGCAGCGGGGCCGCCAGCGCCAGCAGCGTCAGCAACACAACTCGACTCCTTCCGCGCACTACCCTATCCCTCCAGCTCGGGCGTCAACGATCCGGTGATCAGATCGACGCTGTCGGCGGTCTCGGGGGTCGCGTCCGGCTGGACCGTGGTCCCCAGGTAGTAGCGGTACGGGCCCGCGACCCGGAGGGTGGCCTCGTAGGTCGGCTGGCCCGCCGGGGCCTCGGCGCCGATCGTGACGACCGTGCTCTCGGGGGTGGGCCCGGGGATCCGCTCGAGGATCTGCGGGTCGGGCGCGAGCGTCTCCAGCTGCGTCAGCGACTGGTTGATGAAGGTCGGGAAGTCCAACTTCGGGTCCTCGGTGATCCAGAGCGTCGCGTCGGCGCCGCCGTCGGCCGCGACCGCGGCGAACGTGGCTCCGGCCGGCGGTTCGATCTTCTCCCAGCCCTTGGGCAGGGCGAGCGAGAACGAGCCTTCGCTGACGAACTTGGTCTTCTTCGAGCCCTGCGCGGCGTTCCCTGCGCTCGCCGGCGCGTCCTTGCCGCCGTCGCCGGCGGGAGGAATCTCGGTGACCGACGCCTCCCCGGCGGTCGGTGCCGGCGCGACGGGTGCGGCCTGGTCGTCGCCGCCGTTCAGCGCCAGCAGGATCCCGACCACCAGCACCCCGGCGATCGCGATGCTGATCAGCTTCCAGCTGCGGCTGTCGGGGTCCAGCTCCGGCAGCGAGATGTCGGGGAGGGAGAACCTCGGACCGCGCGCCTTGGGCGGCCGGGTCAGTGCCTCGACCGCGAGCTCCTCCATCGCCTGGGGTTGCACGGCTACTGCGGGCTCGGGCTCCGGGGCGACGACGACGGGCTCGGGCGCGAGAGCGACGACGGGCTCGGGCGCGGGCGGCGCGACTACACCGCCGGCCATCCGCACCTCGATCTCCTCGATCTGCTGTGCCTCGAAGGCCGCCGCGCAGCCGGCGCAGTGGAACCTGCGCACGGCACGCGTGGGCAGCGTTCCGGGCAGGCGTACGCGCGTCGACACGCCGCAGGTGTCGTGGTGTGCGTCGACCACGAGCACGGGCTCGTCAGCGGGGGGTTCGGGGAACCCCCCGTTCAGGGCGTTTTCAGGCAGCACCAACCGGCTCACACGTACCTCATCGTGCAGGGTAGGAGAGACCTTTAGGCGTCGGAGGCCGAAAACCCCCCTACGCACGGCATCTCACACTACGCCGCGCGCGCTCATGGGAAGATCCTGTGATGGTCGTCGGGGCCATCAGCTATCTGTACCGGCGCCTGCGAGGGCGCTACCCGATCGTGTTCATGGCGATCGAGCTGCAGACGGCGCTGTTCATCGTCGCCGGCACCCTGGCCCTGTTCAGCTTCTACTTCGAGGCGTCGACCGAGGAGTACCTGGCCGTGCTCGCGGTCGCGCTCGTGCTGACCGAGATCGCGATCGTCGCCTCGCTGGTCCGGGTCAGCGGCCAGATCAGCCCGATCCGCCGCTGGATCGACGGCGAGCGCGACGAGGAGTCGACCAAGGAGGCCTGGTCGGCGGCGATCAACCTGCCGGTTCTCCTGCTGAAGCGCGACATGCCGATCCCGGTCCTGATCTCGGTGCTGCCGATCTGCATCGTCGCGATCGTCATCCTCGACCTGCCGGTGCTGGCGATCTTCCCGCTGCTGGCCGGCGCGGCGGTGGCGATGGGCTACTCGGCGATCCTCCACTACCTGGTCGTCGAGGCCGGGATGCGCCCGGTCCTGCTCGACATGAACTCCAGCCTCTCGCCGGCCGACCGGACCGACTTCTGGGCGGTCTCGCTGCGCACGCGGTTGCTCGTCTCGCTGCCGCTGATCAACCTGATCACCGGGCTCATCGTCGCCGCGCTCACCTCCGAGGGCGGGGGCGGCTCGAACCTCGGCGTCGACGTGCTCATCGCGCTGCTGGTCGCGACGACGATCTCGCTCGAGCTGACGGTGATGCTGTCGAAGTCGATCCTGCGCCCGGTCGGCGACCTGACGCGCGCCGTCGAGAAGATCAACGCCGGCCGCCTCGACGTCTCGGTCCCGGTGACCACCGGCGACGAGCTGGGCGAGCTGGCGGCGAGCTTCAACGAGATGGTCGCCGGCCTGGCCGAGCGCGAGCGGCTGCGCGAGGCGTTCGGCACCTACCTCGACCGCGAGGTCGCCGAGTACATCCTCTCGGACGGCTTCACCGAGGAGGGGGTGGAGATCGAGGTCTCGATCCTCTTCTGCGACGTCCGCGACTTCACCCGGTTCGCCTCCGGCGCGACCCCGCAGGAGGTGGTCGCGGCGCTCAACGGGCTGTTCGAGGTGATCGTCCCGATCATCGCCGAGCACGGCGGCCACATCGACAAGTTCGAGGGCGACGGCCTGCTCGCGGTCTTCGGCGCTCCCGAACCGTTCCCCGACCACGCCGACCGCGCCGTGCGCTCCGCCTGCGCGATCAGCGCCGCGATCAACCACGGCCGCGAGGCCGGCGACCTGCGGATCGGGGTCGGGGTCAACTCGGGGCGGGTGATCGCCGGGTCGATCGGCGGCGCCGGGCGGCTCAACTTCTCCGTGATCGGCGGCGCGGTCAACATCGCCTCCCGGGTCGAGGCGCAGACCCGCGAGACCGACGACGACGTCTTGATCACCGGCGAGACCTGGACGCGGCTCTCGCACGCCTTCGAGGCCGATAGCCGCGGCAAGACGGAGCTGAAGGGGGTCGCCGAGCCGGTCGCGCTCTACGCGCCGCGGCCGGCGGGCGAGGCCGAGCCGGTCACCGTCCCCGCCGACGGCGAGCCCGACACGGACGCCGAGATCCCGCTCACCGCCTTCGCCCGCCGCCTGCGGCGCGCCGCCAGACCGCGCGCACGGCGGTAATTGGCTACAAAGCCAGGGCAGGGAAGTTCCGACAGGGAGAGAGATCCAATGAAGCGTGCCGTCCTCGTTGCCGTCAGCGCCGTCCTCGCGTGCCTGGTGGCCGCGCCGGCCGTCCAAGCAGCCAAGCAGGGCGGGATGAAGGCCAAGATCACCCGCAACAAGCAGGGGATCCCCACGATCGAGGCCGCCGACTTCAAGAGCCTCGGGTTCGGCTACGGCTACGCGATCGCCGAGGACGAGATCTGCTCGCTCGCCGACGCCTACCTGACGTCGCAGGCGAAGCGGTCGATGTACTTCGGCCCGGACGAGCGCACCCCGGAGAACTTCACCAACCTCGACTCCGACCTCTTCTATCAGCGGATCATCGACGACAAGACCGTCGAGAACCTGATGAAGCTCAAGGGCGACCAGGCGATCGAGCCGGAGGTCAAGGACACCGTCAAGGGCTACGTCGCGGGCTACAACGCCTGGCTGAAGAAGAACAAGAACAAGATCAAGGACCCCGCGTGCGCCGGCCAGCCGTGGGTGGCGCCGATCAAGGAGATCGACGCGTACCGGCGCTTCTACGAGCTCGCGCTCTACGGCAGCCAGGGCGTCGCGATCGACGGCATCGCCACCGCCCAGCCGCCCGTCGCGCGGTCTGGCAGCGACGGCGCCGCCGCGAGTGAGCCCGCGATCGACCAGGCGGAGCTCGACAGCCTCGCCTCTGACCTCGACTTCTCCGCGAACGGATCCAACGGCTGGGGCATCGGCAAGGACCTGACCAAGACGGGCAAGGGACTCGTGCTCGCCAACCCGCACTTCCCGTGGGACGGGCCGCGGCGCTTCTACCAGTCGCACCTGGTGATCCCCGGCGAGTACAACGCCTCGGGCGCCAGCCTGATGGGGACGCCGGTGATCAACATCGGCCACAACGCGACGCTGGCGTGGACCCACACGGTCTCGACCGCGTTCCGCTTCACGCCGTTCGAGCTCCAGCTCGCGCCGGGCGACCCGACGAGCTACGTCGTGGACGGCCAGACCAGGCCGATGACCCAGACCCCCGTCACGGTCCAGGTCAAGCAGCCCGACGGCTCGCTCGCGCCGGTCACGCGCACCCTTTATTCGACCGAGTACGGGCCGATCACGACCCGGATTCAGGGCAACAGCCTGTTCGGCTGGACCACCAGCACGGCCTTTGCGATGTTCGACGCCAACGCGCAGAACTTCCGGCTGCTCAACCACTTCTTCGAGGCCGGCCGGGCCAAGAACGTCAAGAAGCTCCTGAAGGTGCTCAAGCAGTTCCAGGGCATCCCGTGGGTCAACACGATCGCCGCCGACTCGAAGGGCCGGACGCTCTACGCCGACATCGGCTCGATCCCGAACGTCGACGACGCGAAGACGGCGACCTGCTCGTCCGCGTTCGGCCAGGTGACGCTGCCGGCGGCCGGCCTGCCGATCATGGACGGCTCGCGCGCGGCGTGCGCGATGACGACGGGCGCCGGCGCGGCGGGCGAGGGGCTGATGAGCCCCGACATCCAGCCGTTCATGCTCCGCGACGACTACGTCGCGAACTCGAACGACTCCTACTGGCTGACCAACCCCGAGCAGCCGCTCGAGGGCTACCCGCGGATCATCGGCAACGAGCGCACCCAGCGCTCGCTGCGCACCCGGCTCGGGCTGCTGATGCTCCAGGGGGCCGGCAACAAGCTCACGCGCCAGAAGGTCCAGGACCTGGTGTTCGAGAACCGCCAGTACCTGGGTGAGCTGTGGCGCGATCAGCTCGTCGCGTTCTGCAACTCGAAGCCGACGATGACCGGCGCCGGCGGCCCGGTCGACGTCAGCGCGGCCTGCCCGGCGCTCGCCGCGTGGGACCTCCACAACAACGTCGACAGCACCGGCGCGATCCTGTTCGAGCGGTTCGTCGATCGCTTCGGCACCGGCGCCGCGCGCTTCGCCAACCAGTTCGACGTCAACGACCCGATCAACACGCCGAACGGCCTCAACACGTCCGACGCGACGCTGGAGGCGGCGTTCGCCAACGCGGTCACCGACCTGCAGGGCGCGAACATCCCGCTGGGCGCCCCGTTCGGCGACTTCCACTACGAGCTGCGCGGGGCGGAGAAGATCCCGATCCACGGCGGCGAGGGCGGCCAGGGCGTGTTCAACGCGATCTCGGACACCTGGGACCCGGCGGCCGGCTACTCGAACATCACCGCCGGCTCGAGCTTCGTGATGGTCACGGAGTTCGACGGCGACGAGTGCCCGAACGACCGCTCGATCCTGACCTACTCGCAGTCCGACGACGAGACCTCCAAGCACTACGCCGACCAGACGCGGATGTTCTCCAACAAGCAGTGGGTCGACCCGCCGTTCTGTCCCAAGGAGGTCGAGAAGTCGGCGGCCAGTGTGAAGACGGTGCGCTCGAAGTAGCGCCGTCGGGCGAGGCAGCGCGCCCGAGCCGCCGGTCTGAGATATTTCATGGTGATGAAACGGCTGGGGGTATTTGCAGTGGCGCTCGCGTGCGCCGGGGTCGCGGCGCCCGCGCAGGCGAAGATCAACGCCAACGGCTCCGCCGAGCAGGTCTACGTCACCGACGCGAAGCCCGGTAAGGAGTACACGCTCGTCGACGGCAGCGGCGGCGAGGTCGCCAGCCGCAAGGCCAGCAAGCTCGGCGGGATCGTCTTCCGCAAGGTTCCCCCGGGCAACGGCTACCAGGTCGTGCGAGGCGGGCAGGAGTCGAAGGCCGTCAAGGTGTTGTCCAACCGCGGCAAGCCGCCGAGCACCAAGGTCTACGACCAGGAGATCGCCTCCTCGGGCTATCAGTACCTGGAGACCCGCGACGGCACGAAGCTGGCGATCAACGTCCATCAGCCGCTCGTTCCGGCCGAGGGGCCGGTGCCGACGCTGATCGAGTACTCCGGCTACGGGTACGCCGACCCGACCGGGCTCTCGGGCACCCCCACCGGCGCGATCGCGGCCGGCGGCGAGAGCTCGATCGCCATCGTCGCTCAGCTCCTCGGCTACGCGGTCGTCGACGTCAACATGCGCGGCACGGGCTGCTCCGGCGGGGCCTTCGACTTCTTCGAGCCGCTGCAGGGCCTCGACGGCTACGACGTGATCGAGACGATCTCCCGCCAGCCGTGGGTCGCCAACGGCCACGTCGGGATGATGGGAATCTCCTACGGCGGCATCAGCCAGCTGTTCGTCGCCCAGACCCGTCCGCCGCACCTGGCCGCGATCGCCCCGATCTCGCTCATCGACGGGGTCCAGACGACGCTCTTCCCGGGCGGCGTGCTCAACACCGGGTTCGCGCTCGAGTGGGCGAAGGACCGCATCGACGATGCCAAGCCGGCGTCCGCGGAGCACGGCCAGCCCTGGGCCTACGAGCAGATCCAAAACGGCGACGCGATCTGCGAGGAGAACCAGGAGCTTCATCCCGAGGCGGTCAACCTGCTCTCCAAGATCAAGCACAACTCGACCTACAAGCCGAAGGTCGCCGATCCGCTCTCGCCGGTCACCTTCGTCCACAAGATCAACGTCCCGACCTTCGTCGCCTGCCAGTGGGAGGACGAGCAGACGGGCGGGCACTGCCCGACGCTCGCCGCGAACATGACGGGAACCGACAAGAAGTGGTTCACGTTCACCAACGGCACCCACGTCGACTCGCTCGCCCCGTCGACCTTCAACCGCTGGGTGGACTTCTTCGACCTGTACGTCGCCGAGCAGAAACCCGCGGTCAGACCGGCTGTACTGGGCGGCGCGCCGGCGTTCTACCAGGTCGCCATGGGCATTCCCGGCGTCACCGTGCCGCCGGACCCGATCCAGTCCGAGCCGACCTACGAGTCCGCCAAGGCCGCCTTCGAGGCCCTGCCGCCGATCCGCATCCTGTTCGACAACGGCGCCGGCGGCACCGAGCCCGGTCAGCCCAAGGAGGCGTTCGAGCGCAACTACCCGAGCTGGCCGGTGCCGGGAACCAAGGGCGAGTCGTTCTACCTCGGTGACGACGGCGCGATGACAGACGCCAAGCCCGTCGTCGACGGCGCCGACCGGTTCAAGTGGAACGACGATGCCCGCCCGCCGACCAACTTCCACGGCAACACGGGCGGAGGCGAGGGCGGCATCTGGACCGCGACGCCCGACTACGAGTGGACGCAGAACCCGGCGGGCACCGCGCTCTCTTACGTCACTGCGCCGCTGACCGAGGACACGACCGTGCTGGGCGCCGGCTACCTGGAGGCCTGGATTCGCGCTTCCGCGCCCGACGCGGACCTGCAGGTCACCGTCACCGAGGTCCGCCCCGACGGCAAGGAGGTCTTCGTGCAGGGCGGCTGGGTGCGCGGCAGCATGCGGGCGCTCGACCCGGAGAGGAGCACCCCGCTCGAGCCCGTGCTCAGCCTGCGCAAGTCAGACATCGAGCCGCTGCCCCAGGACCACTTCGAGAAGCTGACCGTGCCGCTCTACTACCAGGGCCACGTCTACCGCGCCGGCTCTCAGATCCGCGTGATCATCAGCGCGATCGGCGGCGACCAGCCGATCTGGGCGTTCAAGACGGCGGTCCCGAAGGGCAAGGCCAAGGTCAACATCGACATCGCCCACACGGCGAAGATGCCCTCCCGCGTGGTCCTGCCGGTCGTCCCCGGCGACGCCCAGGGCACCCCGCTCCCGCCCTGCCCGGGCCTGCGCGGCGAACCCTGCCGCGACTACGTGCCGCTCGCGAACCGCAGCGCGAAGCTCAAGTAGCTAGAGCGACTTCACGCATTTGTTGTAGCCGATGTCCTTGTCGGTCCGGGTGCCGCTCCAGTCGTAGGTGGCGGGCGGGTCCTGGTCCTTGGGCTTGAACGTGCCGGAGAAGAAGTCACTCTCACCCTGATCGGCCTTGAAGGTGCCCTTGTCGCCGGTGCCCTTGTCCTTGTAGCGGCCCTCCCAGTTCTGGTCGCGCCGCGACAGGTCGCCGGAGATGACCCCGAACTTGCCGCGGTCCGTGCTCTGGAACTGACCCTCGACGAAATCGTGCGACTCCTTCAGGCACATCTTCTGCTCGGCGCCACCCTGGACCTGAATGGTCCACTTCCCCTCCCACAGCGACGCCGCCGCCGCGTTCGACGGCACCACGGCAACTACGACGAGCGCGATTCCGAGTCCGATCGTCTTCACTTCGCACCTCCGTGCGCGATAGGGGTTTCGACCGTACCACGGGCGTGGCGAATGCAAGAGAGCTTCGCCGTCCACCGACCGGGTAGTCGAGTTTCCATGAAGAAGCTCCGCTACCTCAACCCGTTCTTCATCCGCGACTCGGTGCGGAGCATCCGCCGCGTGCTGGGCGCGGATCCCAAGCTCGTGCGCGTGGTCAGCGTCGGTCACCCTGAGGGCTGGTTCGTGCCGACTTCGACGATCGAGATCGAGGTCGTGGGGAAGAACGGGCGCAAGGAGCGTTTCTGCCCGCTGATCCCGATCCCGTGGCCCTACGCCTGGGCCTGGCGAATCGCCCACCGCCTCGGCGTGCCGCTGGTCCGCGACATCGAGCCGGAAAAGCTCAGCTTCGAGCTGCCGGTGCCGGGCCGGCGCTAGACCGGCTTCGCCGTCATCGCCCAGATCGCGAACACGTAGGCGACCAGCAGCAGGGCGATCAGGACGGTGCTCCAGCGGACGGCGGCGTTGCCGACCGTCGCGGTCGCGCCGTCGCCGGCGGCCAGGGCGCGCTTCGACGCCACCCCCGAGACGATCGCCGCGGCGATCAGCAGGAGCAGCCCGGGCTCGGTGACGATGAAGCCGAGCTCGATCCAGGCCGGGTCCTCGTCGAGGTCGTCGAGGTGCTCCTCGACGTAGATCCATTGCGCGGCGCCGCGCATCAGGACGTAGCCGGGGATCACCCCCCAGAGCAGCGCCTTGAAGCCGGCCCGCAGCGAGTCCGCCGAGCGGCTGCGCCAGGCTCCGGCGAAATAGGCGAGCGCCAGCGTCAGTCCGCCGACCGCGATCATCGCCCCGAGCACGTGGACGAACAGGGCGAGGTTCCAGTCGTCGGGGCGGATCGCCGCGAGCGCGTCCACGTCAGGCGCCCGGCTTCCAGATCATGTCGGCGAGCAGCAGGACGACCAGCAGGGCGCGGATCCAGTGCCAGCGCGTGCTCAGCGAGGTGGCGACCGCGGTGCCGGTGGCGGTCAGCGCCGCGTGCGAGCGCCGGCCGGTCTCGGCGGCGGCGGCCCAGAGGACGATCGCGACGATGATCCAGCCGTCCCAGATCTCGAAGCCGTCGACGTAGAGCGCGAGCCAGACGCCGAAGATCAGCGTCCCGGCGCCGCCGATCGCGTCGAGGACAAAGGCGGTGGACACCGCGCCGCCCGGCGCCGGCCCGCCGAGCGCGAACGACGAGTACATGACGACCATCGCCCCGAGCGAGAAGGCCGCCAGCACGTGGACGAAGAGGAGGAAGTCGTACACGCCGCGTCGCTCCGGGTCAGGATCCGAACTTGAACTTGACCCGCTGGATCACGTCCGCCTTCTCGCGCTTGCACTTGACCGCCACGGTCTCGTAGCCGGCCGACTCGTCCTGACACCGCCAGCGCTTGAAGCCGTCGTCGCCCCCCTCGAAGACGTAGTGCTCGGCCAGCGCCCGCGCCGGCTTGCACTGCACGAACTTGGCGCGCACGTTGAACCAGTTGGCGCCGGTATGGGGCCCGTCGCCGCATTGCTCGTAGCTGCCGGCGGAGGCCGGGGCGGCGCCGGCGAGCGGGACTGCGACGGCGATCAGCAGGGCGGGGAGGAGGCGCTTGGGTCTCAGCATGGGCCGCAACCTATCGCGGCTGGGCCGTAGCCGCCAAGTCGCTGATAGGCCGTGCGCACGGCGGGTAGGTGAAGAGCCCGCACCCAAATTGAGAGGGCTGAATGAGCGAGGAAACTGAAGAGAAGACCACTGGGGGGCTGGTCGGAAAGGTCACCGGCAAGGCGAAGGAGCTCGCCGGCGAGCTGACCGACAACGACGAGCTCGCGCGCGAGGGGCGCCTGCAGCAGGCCGGCGCCGACGCCAAGGAGGAGGCTCTTGAGGAGCAGAGCGAGGCAAGGCTCGCCGAGCACGCCGCCGCGATCGAGCAGGAGCGCGCCGAGACCGAGCAGGAGCGCCAGCGGGTAGAGGGCGAGCTCGAGGCCGCCCGTATCGAACAGCACGCCGAGGCCGACCGCGAGGAGGCCGAGCACGAAGCGATCGACGAGACCGCCGCTGAGATCAAGCGAGTCGAGGCCGAGCGCCAGGCAAAGCACGAACAAGCCGACCGCCTCGAGCGCGAGGCGATCAAGGAGGGCAGCTGATCATGGGTTTGCTGGATATTCCGAAGTTCGCCGTTGGCGCCGCCCTGCGCGTCGCCCGCATCCCCGTCGACATGGTCCGAGGCGTGATCGGCTCGCGCTCGCCACAGGAGGAGGCGCAGGCGCACGCGCAGGAGGTCCGCGAGCGCGCCGACGCCGAGGCCGAGCGCAAGCGCGAGGCCGCTCGTGCGCGTCGCGAGCGCGAGAAAGCGAAGGCCGCCGAGGAGGAAGAGCGCCGCAAGCAGCTGGCGAACAAGCAGCGCGCGAACGCCGAGGACAAGGCGGCCGAGCAGGCCAAGGAGGACCGCGTCGAGGTGCTCGAGGCCAGGGAGAAGGCGCTGGCCGAGAAGCAGGAGGCCCTCGCGGCCACCGAGGAGGCCGAGCGGCTCAAGGCGGCGGCCGAGCGCGCCAAGGAGGAGCGAAAGCGCCAGTCGGCGGCCCGTTAGGACCTGGACGTTCGTATGAGAGGCTCGTTGCACGGGTATACGGTGGGTCCGCCAACGCCGATCAACCGCCCGTGGACGACCTCGCGCAATATTCGCCCCTGCGGCGCCCGAAGCGCCGCTTTGCCGAGCCGAAGCCGTTTCGGTACGAGACCCCGCTCGTGTTCAGGACTGCGCCGGTCGTCGAGCTGGACCGCGAGCGCCGCGGGTCGCAGCCGTACGACTGCCTCCGCGCTCGCGGCTGAGCGTTACTCGGACCCGGTCCGCTCGAGGACGACGACCGGGATCTCGCGGTCGGCCATCTCCTGGTAGCGGTCGTAGTACTGCCACTGGCCGAGCATCGTCTGCCACATCTCCGGCTTCTCCTCGGCCGTCGCGTCGCGCGCGCGGACCTTCCACTTCTCGCCCCAGATCTGCACCGCGGCGTTCGGGTCGGCCTGCAGGTTGAGATACCACGCCGGCGTCTCGCCGCCGCCGTTGGAGGCGACGAAGAGCACGTCGTCGCCGCTGCGCCCGTAGATCAGGGGCGTCGTGCGCTCCTCGCCCGACTTGCGCCCGGTCGTCGTCAGCAGCGCGACCTGGGACCCCTCGATCCACCAGTGGCCCTCCTCGCCGTCGGTGGCCTGGTAGCGCTCGACGTGTTCCTTTCCGAACAGAGCCATTGCCCGGATCATGCCAAACCGATTACGATCGGCCCATGAGCCGGGCATCGGGGGTCCTCGCCGCCGTCGCCGCACTCCTCGTCGTCGCCTCGGCCTCGGCGCCCGCGCGCGGCGGCCATCCGACCATCAACGGCAAGGTCGCCTTCCTGCGCGCCGGCGACATCTACGTCGTCGGCCCGACCGGCGACAACAAGACGAACCTGACCCTCAGCGACGACTCGCTCGAACAGCAGGCGGTCTTCTCGCCCGACGGCACGACGCTGGCGTTCGTCAGCACGCCGCTCGACGGGTCGATCTCATCCGGCAAGGACGACATCTGGCTGATGGACCCCGACGGCTCGAACCCGCGCCAGATCACCGAGACCGGCGACCAGATCGAGTCGCTTCACTGGACGGCCGACGGCTCGCGCCTCCTGTTCTACGCCGAGCGCGACGCCAACTCCAACAACGCCGAGATCTACTCGATCAAGCCCGACGGCACGGGCCAGACCACCGTCACCGCCAACGCCCCGCACCTGGACGGCGGGGTGGGGATGTCGACCGCCGGCAACAGGGTCGTCTTCGCGGGCGTCGTCGCCCCGGCGGCCGACTCGGAGATCTACATCGTCAACCTCGACGGCACCGGCTTCACCCGGCTGACCAACGACCCGGGGATGGACTCCAACGCGGTGATCGACCCGAGCGCGACGCGGGTCGCCTGGTCAACCAACCGCCACAACCCGGCGAACGAGTTCAGCCTCGACCGCGAGATCTACGCGATCGACGTCGACGGCACCAACCAGCTGCGGCTGACGACCTCCACGGTCAGCAACGTGCCGGTCGAGTTCTCGCCCGACAGCACCCAGCTGGGCTTCAACAGCAAGGACGAGGCCACCGTGATGGGCGCCGACGGCTCGAGCCCCAAGGGCCTGATCAACAGCAAGCACTTCAACCTCTTCGAGCAGTGGGCGCCCGACGGCGCCCGGATCGCGGTCTCCGACATCCTGCCGCTGCCCGGCGAGGACCCGCACTACAAGATCAAGTCCGTCTCGCCCGACGGCAACAAGCGCGACAACCTCACCACCGAGTTCGACGACGCCGTCTACGCGGATTGGCAGGCGGTCGCGGTCGCCCCGACGGACCCGGACATGGTCCTGACCGCGACGGCGAAGAAGCCCAAGCAGAAGGCGAAGTCCGCGCGCGCGACGGTCGGGTGCTCGAACGAATGCGAGCTCTCGCTGATCGCCAACGTCAAGGCCGGCGGGGAGAAGCTGCGCTCCCAGTCCTACGTCAGCCTCTACGGCGGCGAGTCGGCCGACGTGCGGATGATGAAGAAGCGCGTCGCCAAGAAGATCGAGGGCGAGCGCGGCAAGGTGAAGCTGAAGATCGAGGTCCTCTTCGGCGTCGGCGGCCATCCGAAGACGACGGTCACGTCGAAGCTGAAGCCGTAGTTCCTAATCGACCTCGAGCTGGCCCTGCATGCCCTGGTCCTGGTGGTTGCCGATCGGGCAGTAGTACTCGTAGAAGCCGCCCGTGACGTCGACCGTCAGCTGCGCGCTGTCGCCGGGGGCCAGGTCGCCGTCGATGGGAATCTCCTGGCCGGCGTTGTTGAAGACGAAGCTGTGCGTCTCGGAGCCGTCGTTGGTGATCGAGAACGTGACCTCGCCGGCCTCCGCCTTGGAGGTCGGCGGCCCGCCGTCGGTCAGATCGAGCGGCAGCACATTCGAAGGCGCCATTGCGTACTCGGTCATCGAAACGGCGACGTCGTTGGAGACGGCCGGTGCGCCGACGGCGGCCGCGCCGGTGGCAGGTCGAGCGGTGGTCTCGTCGTCGCCGCCGCAGCCGGAGGCGGCGAACGCCAGAACGGCGAGCGAGCCGACGATGTAGCGGGATCGGGTCACGCGCCGCACTCTATCCACGCCGATCGCTAGATCTTCAGCCGCTTGAGCGCGGCTCGAATCTGCTCCTGGCCGTCCTTGTCCATGACCGGCTCGTTTTCGAGCCAGAGGACCAGCGCGTGAACCCACAGCAGCCGCACGTCCACGTCGAGCTCGGTCGCGTAGCGTTCAGCCGGCAGCGCGCAGAACGGAGTCGAGCAGTCCGGGGAACCGCGCGTCGAGATCCTCGCGCCGCAGCCGGTTGATCCGGGCGGTGCCCTCGGGGACCTGCTCGATCACGCCACTCTCGCGCAGGACGCGGAAGTGGTGGGTGGAGGTCGACTTGGTGACCGGCAGCGAGACCTCGCCGCAGCGACAGCCCTCGACGGCGTCGAGCTTGCGGACGATCTCCAGGCGGACCGGGTCGCTGAGCGCGTGCAGCACGGCCGTCAGCTCGAGCTCGGCGGACTGGGGGTGAAGAAGCGTTCTACTCATGGTTGTTTGATTGTACGACGTTTGTCGGATAAATCTAGTACGATGGTCGTCGTACCTTCAATCAACCGGGAAAGAGTCGCCACATGCAAGCCGTACCAGCCACATCCGCCACCCCCGCGCCGGAGCCGATCAAGTTCCGCCGCCTCGTGGTCTTCACATCGCTCGCCGGCAAGCCGGAGCCCCGGCCCGCCTGACGATGCCCGCCCGAGTCGCCGGCCGCGCCACACCATTGGGACCGACCCTGCGCGCAGCCACCGACCCGGGCCCAAAGACACGCCGGCCCTAACCCGAGGCCCGCGCCCCGCCATTCTCTCCGGCGAGGCGCTGGCCTTGGCCGGCGTTCTCTAAGCAGCCGCGGTGTGCTCGGCGATTGCGCCGACCACCGCCTCCCAGTCGGCGCGAAACACGCCGGAAGGCGGGCCGTTCGAGGTTGAAGCGGGACCAGATCCCGCGCACCACCGAGTGCTGCAAGTGTAGGCGCGGAGGGTCGATCTCGCCCCTGATCGGATCGAAGCTGCAGACGGACCGATAGGCTCGCGACCATGGCCACGACCGAGGAGAACGCCCGCGCCGAGGGCGGCGAACCGCCCGCCGACGAGGGCCCCGTCCACGGCGGCAAACTCGTCGCCCGCGCGCTCGCCGACCGCGGCGTCTCGAAGCTCTTCACCCTCTCGGGCGGCCACCTGTTCTCGATCTACGACGGCTGCGTCGCCGAGGGCATCGACCTGATCGACACCCGCCACGAGCAGGCGGCGGCCTGGGCGGCCGAGGGCTACGCGAAGGCGACCCGCAAGCCCGGCGTCGCGGCGCTGACCGCCGGGCCCGGGGTGACCAACGGGATGAGCGCCCTGGCCGGGGCGAAGTTCAACCGCTCGCCGCTGGTCGTGCTCGGCGGCCGCGCGCCGGAGATGCGCTGGGGCTCGGGCTCGCTCCAGGAGATCGACCACCTGCCGTTCGTCTCGCCGCTGACCAAGTCGGCCGAGACGGTCAAGGAGACCGGCGACTGCGGCGCCGCGACCGCGCGCGCGATCGACACCGCGCTTCGCGGCCCCACCGGCCCCACCTACGTCGACTACCCGCTCGACGTCGTCTTCATGGACGGCGAGGGCGAGCCGGAGCCCAAGCCCACCTTCGCGCCGACCGAGGCCGACGGGGTGGAGGAGGCCGCCGCGGCGCTCGCCGGCGCCGAGCGCCCGGTGATCATGGCCGGCACCGGCGTCTACTGGTCGCACGGCGAGGGCGAGCTCCAGCAGCTCGCCGAGGAGCTCGGGATCCCGGTCTTCCTCAACGGCATGGGCCGGGGGTGCCTGCCCGCCGACCACGACCTCTGCTTCTCGCGCGCCCGCGGCCAGGGGCTGAAGGAGGCCGACGTCGCCGTCGTCGTCGGCGTCCCGCTCGACTTCCGCCTCGGCTTCGGCAACAGCTTCGGCGAGGAGACGAAGCTGATCTGGATGGACGAGGCGCCCAACGAGCTGACCGCCAACCGCAAGCCCGACTTCGAGCTCGTCGGCGCGATCGGGGTGACGCTGGCGGCGCTGCGGGTCGCGGCGGTCAGCGGCGGCGCCTCGCGCGACCGCACCCGCCCGTGGGTCGAGTCGCTGCGCTCAACCGAGGACGAAAAGCGCGCCGGCGAGGCCGAAGAGCTCGCCGACGACCGCGCCCCGCTTCACCCGCTGCGGATCTACGGCGAGCTCGCCCAGATGCTCGACCGCGACGCGATCGTGATCGGCGACGGCGGCGACTTCGTCTCCTACGCCGGCCGCGTCGTCAACACCTACGAGCCCGGCTGCTGGATGGACCCCGGCCCCTACGGCTGCCTCGGCGCCGGCCCCGGCCAGGCGATCGGCGCCAAGACCGCCTTCCCCGACCGCCAGGTCGTCTGCCTGCTCGGCGACGGCGCCTTCGGCTTCTCCGGCCTCGAGTTCGACACGATGATGCGCCACGACCTCCCGGTCGTCGGGATCATCGGCAACAACGGGATCTGGGCGCTCGAGTACCACCCGATGCGGTTCCTGTACGGGTACGAGGTGGCGGCGTCGCTGCGGCCGGCGACGCGTTACGACGAGGTCGTGAAGGCGCTCGGGGGGCACGGGGAGCTGGTGCGGCATCCGAGCGAGCTGCAGCCGGCGTTGGAGCGGGCGTTTGCGAGCGGGAAGCCGGCGCTGGTGAATGTGTTGACGGATCCTGAGGTTGTGTATCCGCGGAAGGCGGTGCTGGCGTAGCCGATGCGTCCGGCCGACCGCCGGCAACAGATCGGCCAGTCCCTTTGGGACTATCTTCCAGCAGCCGAAGCCGCGGCCCTGGAAACTGACCGATACGACCTTCAGGAAGATCCACTCGCGTTTTCCGCGCTGACCAAGTCGTCGATCCTTACGAGAATGCGGTAGACACGGGCCTTGGGGCCGACGGTCCCGCGTCTCCTCTCTGACGATCTTCCTGTCACGTAAGCAAGGCCCTTAGGTCTGGCCACTGAGGGTGGTTAAACAGACGAGACAGATGGTCGTCCGTGTCGAACAGAGACGTTGGACCGCCGATAGCGGCGGGCCATCATTCCCATAAGTTTGATCAGAACCACGGCTCTTCTTCGAGTACGTAGACCCGCTTCTGTTGCCGCCGGGACTGGGGCGCCGAGCCGGCGCAGCGTCTCGGCGACATCCTGTGGTGAGAACACTTCACTCTCGACGTCCGGATGTATGAGGCTCCCGAAGTTCGCGCCGGGAAGTCCCGCCGAGCCCGAGCTCGTGACTCGTTGGTGACGACAACTCCCTGAAACCGACTTGTGGTCGCGTCACAATTGATAAACGACGGCACGATCCAGCCGAGTCCCGGTGAACTCGCAGTTCTCGAAAACAACACGCTCAAAGCAAGCAGCACCGAAGTTAGCGTCGAAAACGCAAGGTTGCTGACTAGTAGACACCGGCGATCGGGCCATGATGTCGAGCCCAGCGGCGAGACAGGCTCCCGCCATTTCGTCGACGGTTCTCGTGGCGAAGCGCCGTCGATGTGGTCGCGAGCGCGAAGCCTCGAGGTTGGACCTGTCCGGGAGGTCGACAACGGCGGCTTCGATCACATCGTCGGAAAGTACCCCGCGATCGAAGAACTGGCCCAGTCCGGCCGCGTCGGTGAACTGTCGCTTCAGAGCACTGGGCGAGGAAATACTCAAATACACCTCATGGTCGAAGGTGAATTGCCCCGGCGCCCTGATTGGTGCTGGTGCGGAACCCGGCGGAGCTCGTTACTTTCGTGATGATCTGTCTCGTTTCGTCCCCACCTAACCCCTCTTCCTCCGCGATCATTTCGACCAGCGTCTGAAGATCAGCTGTCGAGACCTGTCGTTTCTCGCTCTGCCACATGAACTCCGCAGATTCCTCGAGCAGGGTGCGGTGGCCCGAGGCAGAGAGGATGGGATCACCCGACGCGCCAAGGACCTTTCCGGTCTCACGTGCGATGTAAGCCTCTATGAGGTAGTCCAGAAGGCTGTCGGGCGCGTTGGCATGGCTCGGGGGCTTGACGAACTCGGGAAATTCGCTCGCGAAGAACGGCTTCGTCAGCAAGGACCGGTCACGCTCTCCAAGCTTCGCGGCGGCTGTCCTGCCTTGCTCTTCTTCCGCCGTGAATCCCCGCCGTTGCAGGTATTCGCGCAGCTGGTCTTCGTCCCACGGGAGGAGTGAGACAGGCCGTAGTGTCAGATTCGCCGAGTCGTCGTCGATCACTTCAGTGACGTGAAATGAACTCGACGTTGTAGAACGCGGATCGAGCCGACACCACCACCGCCCCAAGTCCCTGAAGCTCGATTAAGAACTGCCGGAGTGAGTTGAATGCGTCGCCATACCCGGCGGCTCCTAGGAGCTCGTCAAAGCCGTCGATGACGGGGACCAGAAGATCAGCGCGAGCCAGCGCAGGAACCGCGTCACGCGTGAACCCGGCGCGGAGATCCTGCAGTTCACCGGAGAATGCATCGCGCAGGTTGGAAAGCGAGCGGCCCTGTGCCGACACATAGAAAAAAAGAAACCGCGAGTCGCCCTTTGAGAGCTTCCGTGCTTGGGCGGCAGCAAGTTCGCGCAGGAGGCGGGCTTTTTCCGGCGCCCGCGTCTCCCTTGATGAAGAAGATACTCGTTCGGCCTTCGCTGGCTTTTCGGGTCTCAACGATGTGCGTCCGCACGGTTTCAGGCGAGGCGTCGATCGTCGTCTCAGCACCGTCGTCATCTTCGGTCAGTGCGTCAGTCGGGACGAAGTCGTCGCGGGGAGCGAACTCACGCCCGATGGCCTGAGTGAGCTGATCGAAGTCAGCCATCGTGTCGCAGGTCAGGAACGCTCGGTAAGGCTGGCCGGCTCCGCCGTCGCCGACCCAGCGAAAATCGCCCTCCTCGGCTGAGGCGGAAGGTTTCAGCCCGTTTCCGCCCTCGCTGCTCCCACTGGGCGGTAACGCTGTTTCCTTCCATTTCGACCCTTACGTCCGTAGACGGATCGGCGAAGCCAGATAGATCGAGCCGTAGCCGGTCGGTCCAATATTTCGCGAGGCTGGTCACGTCACGGAGACTATGGAATCGGCGCCAGTCTCCGCGTCACCAAGACCAAGCTCCTGGGTGGGCCCACCTCGGCCCCCTCGGCGATCGCGGCTGACGAGGTCGCGTCCTGGGCAAGCGACATCGCGATCCTCCAGCCGCTTCCGTTTCGCCAACGAGCGCGCTTCCCACCGGAGGCGCGCGCAGTCATCGGCGAGCGCCGCAGGGCTTTGCGCTGCGATGGCGCATGGGCGCAGCCGCCGCAATATGGTTGATCCGTGACACCGCGATCACGGAAACAGGGCAAGACCGGGGCAACCGAGGAAGACGCTCAGTACTTTCGGTCCGAGGAGGTTGTCGCCCGCGACCCGGTCGAGCAGTTCGGCGATGAGCGCGGGAAGGCGTACGGCGAGCTCCCTCCCGTCAACATCCTTCTAACTGGCCAGACGGGTGTCGGTAAGAGCACGCTCATCAACTCGGTTCTGCGTGAGCCGGTTGCGAGGACTCGGGGTCGGCAAGCCGGTCACCGACCACATCAAGTCCTGGTCGGTTGATGGCATTCCCATCACGCTCTATGACACACCAGGTATCGAGCTTGGCCACGATGCAAAGAGCGGTGGCAAAGGAGTTCAAAGAGCTCATCCGCTCGACCCTGCGGCGGAAGCCCACGGACCACCTCCACCTCGTCTGGTACTGCGTCCACTCGGAGAGCAAGCGCCTCGGGGACTACGAGGTGGACCTCATCAGGACCCTAAGCGAGCAGGTGCCGACCGTCTTCGTGCTCACGCAGTGCCTAGGGGCCGAGATCCGCGCGAACGAGTTCGGACGCCTCGAGCGATCATCGATGACGAAGAGTTGGACGTCGCTGACGGCCGTCCGGTGAGACGCTCGCCCTCCCGCGGCGAGTCGGAACGACGAAATCGATTCGTTTGGCCTCGAGGAGCTGGTCGAGCTCAGCTACGAGCTCTTGCCGGAGGGGGTGAGGCGCGCGTTCATAAACGCGCAGGGGGTAGTCCTCGAGATGAAGGTGGGCGAAGCTCGAGAGGTCGTGCTCTGGGCTTCTGGAGTTGCCGCAGGCATCGGGGCGGTACCGATCCCGATCCCGGACGCGGCCCGCTCCTCGCCCTTCAGACGGCGATGCTGGCGCGCACACGGTGGTGATGGGTGTCGACCTGGACGACGACACCCGACGCTTTCTCCTCACGAACTTTGTTGGGGCCGGCGCACTCGCCGCGATTGGTCGCCAGGCTGCCTCATACCTTCTCAAGTTTCTTTCCGGAGCGGGTCCGGTCATCAACGCCGGTGTTGCGGCGGCTCTGACTGGTGCGCAATCGGAGAGCGTTACGCAGGTGTGCAAGGCGATCCTCCGTCGCCAGGCGGATGGTCGGCCGATGCCGAAGACGGAGATGCTCGAAATGCTGATCGAGGAGTTCTAGCGTCAGTACAAGCCTCGCTAGGACATGCCGGGCTCGCGATCCACTAGTTCATCGAGGTCGAACACCTCAACGAGGTCGCCGGCCGGAAGCGACGGTCCATGCGGGACGTGCACGAGTGCTCGGCCAAGTCGGCGCGCGTCAGCAGCACCGCCTCGAGCGCTACGCGACGCAGATCTGGCGGAACGGGCTCGTTGAGCCGCCTGGAAAGCAGCCGATCGAGCGCGTCCTCGAACGTCTCCGGCATCGGTGGCGACGCTAGGAGAATGTGCCACAACGGAAATGCGGTGTGCGCGCCGAAACCCGCGCGGAACGATGCCTAGAGTGTCGGAGAGGCGCGGCCCGGGATCAGCTCGCGGAGCAACCCGCGTGCTTGTCCGTCTGTCGCGTGGATCACGCCTCCGCGAAGGCCCCGCGTCAGTCAAACACCTTGTAGACGTTGCGTATCAGCGTGTCGTAGCCTTTGGGCACGCTTGACCACGGGGGTCGCGCGTGCGCTGGGTGGGATCGATCGTCCAGCCGTCGGTGTCCCAGCGCATGTCTGGCCCGAAGATCACCCGCCGTAGGCGTACTCAAAGCCTTGGGCGGTGTAGATGCAGCCGACCTGGCCGAAGCCTCCCTGTTCGGTGGCCCATAGTGCGGCTCCGGGCGTCCTTGACGCCTTCCTTTGGCGTTCCAGGGCGACGCCAGTCTCCGATCGGCTACGTCTTCGACGAGGGTGCCGTCGGACGCGGTCACTCCACGGCCAGCAGAAGCCGGCGGTCATCCGCGCGGTCATCGCTGATCGCCTGCTTCGACGCAGCCACGCCTCGATCCTCGGGGTGTCGGCGACCAGACGAGTCGAAGTCGTCGGCTGCGTCCCAGGGGATCGGCCCGCCCGGCTCGAGCCCCAGCAGGCGCTCGACCCAGCGCGTAGGCGACGACCCATCGCTCGGAAATGACCCGTCGAGATGGATCGTCGATGAACTCGGCGCCGGCGTCCTCGCAGCCTGCTCGATCACCGCGACCTTGCCGATCTCGTCGGGCCGCACCACCTGGTTCTCGTCGAGCAGGAAGACCGGGCACCTTGGCCACCTGGATCAGCTCGTCGACCTGCGGCAGGTCGAGCGCTTGTGCTTTGGCGTGAAGCGGTTGTTCGAGGTCTCGCGGATGCGATGGGCCTCGTCGCAGATCGAGCACGTCGAGCTCGTCGGGATCGGCATCGCCGAACTGGTTGAAGTAGCGGAAGAGCTGGGCGGCGCGCCGGCCAACCTGCTTCCGAAGCGTCGAGGTGAAGGCGCGACTGCCCGTCGCGTGACTGATGTTCCAGCCCCGCTCGGCGAAGTCGCCGAGCATGCGGGTCGCGATCACGCTCTTGCCGCTCCCCGGCCGCCGGTCACGATCACGACTGTCTTCGTCTTCGACGTCTGTGGCTGCGCTCGACCGCCTTGCGGGTCGCCTCGAACGCGACGAGCTGGTCGTCGACCAGGGTGAACGCTCGGGTTGCCCGCGATCTCTTCAGCGACGTGGTCGAGAAGCCTCTTCGAGGGCCGCGGCCGCTCGTCGACGAACTGCCTCCAGCAGCTCACGCCGTCGCCGCCGGCCAGCCGCTCGTCGAGGAGCTGCACGAAGCTCATCGGCGCTCTCGCCAGTGAACAGCGGGTACGTCAGCGAACGTCGGGCGAGCCGCCGGCTCGCAGCGACGCGACCCCGGCCTCGTCGGCGTCGTGCAGGTAGGCAGCGCCTGCCGAGCTGCAGTGGCCCCTTCGTACATCGACGGATGGAAGTCGCTCAGGTACTCCACGTACTGCGCGACCTGGAGCTGCGGGTGGAGCACCAGGCGATTGCCGAGCGAGACCAGCGACTCCGTCGACGTCGCTCGATATCCGCCCGCCGTCCACTGCTTGAGCTCGACCACGAGCGGCTGGCCGGACCACCGCGCTGCGGCCGAACAGCATCACGTCGAGTCGCTTCGAGCTCAGCGGCAGCATGTGCTCGATCAGGATCCCGGCAGTCGGCATCCCGACCTGTGCGGTGTCGGCCGCGAACGCAGCCAGGCTCCGCTCCCAGCTCTGACCTCGGACTCGTTCGGCCGGGTCAGCACCTGGCGGGAGTAGGCGGCCTCGAGCTGCTCGACGAGCCGCCCGCAGGCGACGTCCTGCTCGAAATCCGAGACGGAGCCCGCATAGAGATCCATCGAGGGGCGCGACTCCTAGCTCACGCAGCTCGACCGCTGACCCGCACTCCGACGCCGCTGGCCTACCTCTCCCTCCCACAGTACTGTCCGCCGAGAACTCGTAACGCAGCCGCTTCCACAGAAGCGCGTTCTCGAAGGTCTCCATGTCCGGGAGGCGTCAGCCGGAAGATCGTTGTCGAGCCTGACTCACGATGAGCTCCCGAGGGCCGCGAGAACGCGACGTTGAGACGATCGGGTTTGAGCAGAGAACCCGGCTTCCGCGAGCACGAAACTCGGGATCCGAGGCAGTCGCGGAGATGATGATGAGATCGCGTTCACCGCCTTGGAAACGCTCAACCGTGTCGATGGCGTTCTGCTCGCAGCTAGTGTCGGGAAAGCCATCGCGAAGCGCTGCTCTCTGCGCGCGGTGGGGCACAACGACCCCGACCCCCGTCCTTGGCCGTCGAGGCCGAGGGCCCTCGATGGCAGCCTCGATGATCGGTGCCACGATCGCGATCTCGGCGTCGTTGCGCTTCATCGATTGCTGCTTCGGTGTGCTCGATGACCACGACCGGGTACTCGGGGCGGAGCGCTGCTTCGTACATGCCCCTCGAAGCCCGTCGGTCGATTTCGAGCAGGTGGTTCCAACTCCGAGTAAAAGCCAACCTCGTCCTCGGCGTAACACGTGCTCCTCGAGGAAAGAGCCTGTACGCATTCTGCTGTAGACGAAACGAGCGGTGCGAGGCCGACGAGGGGGAAACCCGCGGTCGCGAAGCGCCTCGAACGTCGAGCGGTAGACATTCGCATCCTGCACTCCCACGGCGCGGCTCGTGCTCCCATCCGTGCGCCAGGATCGGCGGCATCTGCCTGTGGTCTCCGACGATCAAGTGCTTGGCCGTCTTGGCGCAGCGGCGCTCCGGCAAGCGCTGCTGCGGGCAGACTGAACTGGGAGGCCTCGTCGACGACCAGCAAATCAAAGTGCTTCTCGCTCCAGTCGACCGGACCGCCCGCGCCCTTCAGCAAGCGATGGACGCCGCCGGGCACCGAGCCGATCACGACCAGGTCGCCGGCGAGCGCCTTCGCGAGGTCGGCGCTCAAAAGCGGGTCGACCCCGTCGGGTACCGGCTGGTCCGGATCCCAGCTCTCTTTGAACAGGGTTTGGCCCGAAAGCGCATCGCTCAGTGGCTTTGCACTGGGGTCCACGTTCATGGACTCCAGCTTGTGGACGACGCTGCGTAGGACGACTTCAACGGCCGTGTGCGTCATCGAGGAAACGAGGACGTGAAAGGGCGTCCCCTGTTTGGCCGCCGCGTAGGCGCGAGCCAGGATTGCCCAGGCGATCGTGTGCGTTTTCCCAGTTCCAGGTGGTCCTTGGACCAGGAGGATGCGGTCCCGCAAGCGCTCCCCGATCACCTCGCTTTGTCGCACAGTTGGCGTCAGAACCTCTGCCGATTCCTCGAGCCAGCCACAGAACTCGGCGACAGCGCCCTTCATGCCGCGTGGAAGACGCCGCTTGGCGAGCTCGTTGCTCCCGGCCTCGACCCGAGCCAGGAAGTCGTTGTGCTCGGGGTTGGCGCAAGCTTGAAGGAGGCGTTCAGCAACGAGGTCGTCGGCCATCGGATCGAGCACGTAGCGCTTCCCCGCCTTGACCTCGAACTCGTTCTCGTGCCAGTAACGAGCAATAACTGAACCAAGTACAGGACATAACA
>CAVYDJ010000002.1:0-1230000 GCA_963767285.1 uncultured Solirubrobacterales bacterium
AACCACATATCTACGAGCGGCTCGGCCTATGAGGCAGGCACTCCTTCATGATCTGCGGCGTCAGCGATTCTGGAGAAACTTCTTCATTCATGCCCTGTCTGCGATTGGCCTCATCGCACTTCTCGCTGGGCTCTATGACGTATTCTTCCCGGAGATGGCCGATGGCAATGGGACCTGGTTGGTCATCGCGACGGTCGCTGTCGCGCTAACCTATGCAGGCGCCCGATCGTGGCCTCGGCCGATCGAGCAGCAGTATGAGGCGCCGAACGTGAAGATCAGTGTGGTCAGGGGCGACATGCTCGAGCAAGCCGCGGATCACCTTGTGATCGGCATGCAGACGACGTTCGACACCGAGCCGCCGCAGATCATCGCTCGGGCGAGTCCCAGGCCAGTTCGTCGACAAGCTCTACGGGGGTGACTTTGGGCGGCTCAATGCGGAGCTAGACGAAGCGCTCGACGGCAAATCGCCAGCCGGAATGATCACGAAGCCTGGGAAGACGAAAATCTTTCCAGTTGGAACCGTTGCTGTCTTGAAACAAGCCGCGCGCTGCTTCTTCTGCGTCGCCTATTCGGAGATGGATAGCGAGAACGTCGCTCGAAGCTCGATCGAGAACATGTGGCGAAGCCTTGATCAACTCTGGAGAGAAGTAGCCATCCATGCCAATGGCGGAACCGTCGCCGTCCCGGTACTGGGCGGTGGACTCGCCAGGCTGTCGCAGATTCTGCCCGTCCATGACTCGATACGGCTCACCATCATGTCCTTCATGTTCGCTTGCCGCCGCGAGCGGGTGTGTGACGAACTCAAGATCGTGGTGGCGCCCGATCGATACGATCGGCTCGACCGTCTAGAGATCCAGGCATTCCTAGTATCACTAAAGGCATCTTGACTCCACCTCTCGATTGAGCCCTACCTCAATGGTTCCTGTCCGTACACACAGTTCTGAGCTCGTATCGCGACACTGCTTGCACGGGAATAATGGAGGAGTCGCACACAGGCTCGCCAATCCTCACCCGTCGTGGTGAAACCATATTCGAACTGACCGATGGGAGCCGCTGCCCAGAGGTGAATGTGACGCTCACTCTCGCACGCGGTCAGCTCTCACCACGGCCTCGCGTCCATCCTTCGTCGACATTTACGTATGTGGTATCTGGTGCCCGGCCCTGGCCAAACGTAACTACGGCTGGCGGAAGAATTGATATGTTCAACGTAACTGCATCGGCGGCCACCTTGTGGTGCACCAGCGATATGGGGTGAGCCGCAGTTGGAACAAATAGATGCCGCCTGACGTATGGCCCCCAACGCAATGTGATCATATGTTCCGTGTGGAGGTTCTTGACTGCCGGCATGACCCGCACCCACACCTGACCAACATATTCCTCTGGATGATCGCAATGCCAATCGGCATTTGGAACCCTGGAGAACAGGGCGCCTACCTTTTGCGCAATCACGCCCACTCCATCCGTCCAAACGAGATAGCTTTTGTCCTCTAATAGGGGATACCGATCCAGGCACACCTGTACGTCCGCGCACGGGATCGGGATGACATGCACGTCACCGGTGCGCGTTTCTCGAGCTATAGCCGAGTCGAGTTCCTTCTTTGTCCAGTTGCGCGTTAAGAACCTCTCGGTCATGAGGACCAACGAATAGCGACATAGTGAAAGTCCAGTGTTGATTTTTCGAACTATGCTGTCTCCCGGACGTATCTGACCCTTGTCAACCCAGCAACTTACACCCACCGAGTTTAGCTCCGCCTCCAGTGGGGTCACATAAGCGATCTTGTCGGCGTCTGCATGACAAATGAAGACGTCTCGACTAGGCATGCCATCCTCCCACTATTCGGAGTTTCCCACATGGATTTTCGCAAAGTAGCCAATGAAGAGGGGCTCTGCGAGTCAAATCCTAGCCTGATAGCGCGAAATATGAGTTGCGCTACCCGGGGGACGCCGGCGGCGATGGAGAAATCGCGCCTACTGGCGGTTAGAATGCAACACCTCGGGGACGACCGCGCACCGGAATCTCGAGGGGAGCGTGATCGCCGATGCGACACGCCGAAAACGCTACTCCGTATGGACAACTCGGACTAACCGCCAATAGCCGTCGTCGCCTCGAAGATCTTCTCTTTGTAGGGGAAACCGCGCTTAACGCTGTCGCAGGTTCCATTGCGGCAGACAAAGACGACCCACGTTCCCTTTGGCTGGTAATC
Source organism: uncultured Solirubrobacterales bacterium (assembly GCA_963767285.1). Classification (GTDB taxonomy): domain Bacteria; phylum Actinomycetota; class Thermoleophilia; order Solirubrobacterales; family 70-9; genus WHSW01. The sequence continues at coordinate 2,205 of CAVYDJ010000002.1, forward strand.
CTCCTGATCGGCATACAGTTGCCGCTCACACTCTGGGCAATGCAGGACTGATCGTGCCATCACTAACTCCTTGTAGCAGAAAAGGTTGCTAGCCTGCAGAATGCCGTTGGCAACGCCCGGATCCAGCATGCCACTGACCACATCTCATGGCGGCGGTTCCTTCAGCACTAGATGCCCCGACTAGCGATGTCAAAGCGTTTCGCGCTGTGCTTCCAGGTCGCCATGTGGTGGGTGCCAATGTGGAGCCCAAAATCAACACGGAAAGGAGTAATGCTGCTGGATTTGCGGCAATCAGCAGCAGACTGACAAACAACGCGATACCCCAGCCGCCAACGCTCGAATGGAAGAATCTCGTCGTTGCGGCATGGTCGGCGACCTCAAGATTCTCCTTCAGCGACCTCCGTAGCGGTCCGTCCTCAAATGTCAGCTTAAGGGCACGTCCTGACATTCGCCGAGTAATGTCGATCTGGGCAGGCGATGTGATGATGTAGCCGCCGTCACGCAGCCGTGACCGCTTCTGTCAGATTCACCGCTTGCAGCGCGAGTGCGAGGTAGTACTGGAACACAGCAACGAGTGGATGCTGCTCGACTACGGCCTCCATGATATCCAACGCCTTCTCGGCCATCCCTTGGATAAGATAGACATTTGCAATTGCCGTCTTGTAGAGAGGCTCGTCGGGAGCAAGGCGCAGCGCAAACTCATATTCGCTCAAGGCCTCGCCCCAGCTTCCGAGCGCGAGAAACGCCTCTGCGTAGTCAAAGTGGTACTCCGGATTGTCCGGTCTAAGCCCGATTGCTTCACGAAATTCGAATCCCGCGTCGCGATAGTTTCCCATCACAAACGACGAGTTTGCGCGAATTGCCCATGCCTCATGATTTGCTCCATCGTACGCAATGGCCTCGCGCGCCGGCATAGAACGCGGCCGCGGCATTTCCTGCCCCGAAGTACTTCTTTGCTATCGGCAGCCAGTCGCGCTTCCCCGGCGGACTATCGACGGCTTCGGCCACTTGGCTTCGCGTGGGCGTTGAGTCGAAATGACGACGCTTCACTGGATCAAGCAGGACGCGCTCGGCCTCAGCTATCTCGCGGATCAACTCTTCGGCCTGAGCTCGTTTGATCGGATCAGACTGAGCCGCCCGCTTGGTCCACATGCGGCGTTTCTCCCGGATTGCGGTCGCGATAACAGCTTCGTCGGCCGTAGACGCGATCCGAGAACGTGGTAATGGTCGACATACTCCGCAGTCATCGTCATGACTTAGTTCACCTCTAGATCCCTATTCTTCGATCGGGCAACCGCTACCTCGTCGTCGCTGAGATTCGCCACATTCTCAACCTCAAACGTTCCGAGGGACCGATTCACACTCAGGTCTGTGACCTCTACCTGAATATTCTGTTCGATGTTGTAGTAGAAGGTAACCCCGATCGGCGCTCCGGCAGGATACGGCGGGATGAAGAACAACTGGCCTCCGTCCTTGGTGACATGCCGAACGTAGGCTGGATCCTCGTCATCGCCTTGTGTTACTTCCACACGGATCGACACTTGGCCATCGACAACGGTCCTGAGGAGCTCGCTCTGTCTGGCGGGGACCTTGGTGTTGCGCGGGATGATCACGATATTCCGCGGGACGTTGTCTTCATCTAGCGCGATCGTACCGAGTCCCTGTGACGTGACATCAAGGACCACAAGAGGAGGCGAGACGAGGTCCCCACTGCTTTCAAGGCTTGCTTGGACGGCCGCACCTAGGGCAACTAGCTCGTCCGGATTGCCAGGACGAATCGGCGGTTTTCCAGTGATCTTCTCAAGCATCTTGACAACCATCGGCATGCGAGTCGATCCGCCGACGAGCAAGACATGGTCGATGTATCCGGCGCTCAAGTCGAGCTCTTCCATCACGGACAGCGTCTGATCGCGTGACTGATTGAGTAGATCGCTCGTGATCGCCTCGAACGTGTCACGAGTAATTGTGATGACCCTGTCAAAGCTACCGTGGCTTAGCGCAACGCGAGTCGAATGTGCCTGGCTCGGGTCCTTTGAGCAATACGTCGAGATAGATCCCCGTTACTTCCGTCCGGCCGAGGTTGATGCTCTCCAAGGCGACGCGACGAAGGCGAGAGCCGAACTCGGCTGGGAGACCGACGTGGGCTTCGATCGCCTCGTCGAGATCATGGTCGAGGCCGACGTCGATGCGCTCGCGGCACAACTGGCCGGCACTGTCGAGCGCTACAGCCACGAGGGGGCGTGATGGGTCGCAGCCAGCCAGACCCCGCGTTCTGGCAGGGTAGGACCGTCGCCGTCACGGGTGGTGCCGGCTTTCTCGGCAAGCCGACCACAAGCCGGCTCGAGGATTTGGGTGCCACCGTCCGGGTGATCCGGTCCGCCGAATATGACCTGAGGGTTCCGGTTGCGGCAAGGGACGCTGTGGAGGGCGTTGAGATCGTCGTTCACCTAGCGGCAAGGGTCGGGGGAATCGGCTTCAACCGCGCAAATCCGGCGCCGTTGGCGTACGACAACATGATGATGGGGGCAAACGTTTTTGAGGCTGCCCGACAAGCGGGAGTCGGCAAGCTCGTCGCGGCCTGCTCCGTCTGTGCCTATCCATTCCATACGCCGGTGCCGTTCAGAGAGGAAACGATTTGGGACGGCTATCCCGAGCCGTCAAACGCCCCGTACGGGCTCGCCAAGAAGATGCTGCTCGTACTTTCAGACGCTTATCGGCGGCAGTACGGATTCGACAGCTGCGCCCCGGTAATCGCCAACCTCTATGGCCCCGAGGACAATTTTGATCTCAACGATTCGCACGTGATCGCAGCGATGGTTCGCAAGTTCTGCGACGCTGTCGTCCGGGGAGACGACTCGGTCACTCTATGGGGGACCGGCGCGCCGTCGAGGGAGTTCCTTCACGTTGACGATGCCGCGCGGGGCCTGCTCCTCGCAGCCGAGCGCCTTGAGACGTCCGAGCCGGTTAACTTGGGAACCGGCCAGGAGACGTCGATCCACCGACTCGCCGAGCTGATCTCGTCCGCGGCCGGATTCGAGGGCGAGATCGTTTGGGATTCGTCAATGCCAGACGGACAGCTGAAGCGGCACCTGGACGTCTCGAAGGCTCAGGAGCTGATTGGGTTCGAAGCTGAGGTCGCGCTCGAGGATGGGATCAGGCAGACGGTGGAGTGGTGGCAGGCGGCTGGCGAACCGGCTCGCGCTTGACGGACTCCTTAAGGAACGGTCGCCGACGGACGATCGCTCGCAGGAACTGCGGGATGTCCACGAGATAGCGGCGGCCTAGCCTTCGCGGCTCCTGCAGGAGGCGGTAGAGCCAGGAGAGCCCGAGCGGCCCTAGCCACGCTGGTGGCTGCTTTTTCAGCCCGGCGTGGACGTCGAAAGCCGCTCCGACGCCGAGTAGGACAACTGGGCCCTCGAGTCGGTGGACCATCTCCGCCATCCAAAGATCCTGCTTCGGGGTCGAGAGGCCCACCCAGACCACCTGGGCCCGGCGCCGGCGAATCTCCGCGGCAATTGCATCCTTTTCGTCCTCACTCAACTGTCCATACGAAGGTGTACACGTCCCGGCGACCATCAGCCCCCGGAAGCGTTCTCGGAGCCGGTCGGCGAGCCGGTCGGCGACTCCGGGCGCTCCACCGTAGAAGAAGCACCTCCAGCCGGCGTCGGCTGCGCGCCTGCAAACCTCGGCCATCATGTCCGGGCCGTACACGCGCTCGATCTCGGTTGCTCCCGCGTAGCGTCCGGACCAGACCATCGGCATCCCGTCTGGGGCTGTGATGTCGGCGCCGTTCAGGGCCTTCAGAACCGCCGGATCCCGTTGCGCCGCCATAACGCCCGAAACCGGTGTAAAACAGACGTACCGCGGTTCTCCCGACTCAATCCATGCGGCGACGGACCGCAACACCTCGGCCGGCGTCGTGTTGCTGATCCTGACGCCGAGAATGTCGACCGCGTCCGGTTCGTACAAGTTTGCAGTCATTTTGCGCGAGGATCGCAGATTCCGCAGTGAGGAGCTAAGGTGGCACGCCTGTTTAGCGGGGGGATGACGAGGGGACTAGATCCCAGGGGCAGCGGCGGTTAGGGAGATTCGAGAATGGAGTCCATGAAGAGCCACGCGCGGGGATTGGAAGACGCGCCTGCGTCGGAACAGCCCCACGCCGTAGTCCGACTTCCTGCACAAGCCGTCGACCGCACAGCTCGCCTCGGATCGTCGCGCTACGGCTATACGTTCCGGCGTTTGCTGCTCGCGAGCGATCTCCTCGCGATGGTTGTCGCCATCGCCGTGGCGGCGGTCGTTGCGATTCCGACTCGCTACAGCGATGTATGGGAGCTGGTCGGGGTTGTGGCCTTCGTGCCCATGTGGCTGTTCCTTGCGAGCTCTGTTGGTCTCTACCACCTCGCGGAGCGGCGAATAGATCAGTCGGTGGTCGAAGAGGCTGCGCCGGTATTCACGATGACTACCGTCTGGATCTGGCTCTACGAGATCGTTGCATCGGGGCTTGGGGCACGGCCCGCACTCTTGGAACTAGGGACCATCTGGCTCGTCGCGATCGTCTCCGTTCTCGCCTTCAGGGCGATCGCCCGGAAGGTGGCCCGCGGGCGAAGCTGGTTCCGCCGCACCGTCGCGCTCATTGGAAGCGAGCAGGACACCGCGCAGGTTCTCCGGCGGATCCATCGGCATCCGGAGTGGGGCCTCGAGCCCGTCGTCGCGATCAGGCTCGAGGACGGAGCCGGACGAATCGACCATCTCCAGGGCCGTGGCGTCCGCAACCGGGAGCCGTTCGAGGTGACCGGCCACTCGAGCGTTGACGCGCGCAGGGTCGCAAATCTTCTCAAGGAGATGGACGTGGACCGCGCAATCGTTGCTGGCGGCTCCGCAAGCATGGCTGACCGGACCGAGCTCACACGAACCCTTGCCGAGAGGCAGGTTTGCATCGACTATGTCTCCGGCGAGCCGGAGTCGTTGTACTCGTCGACCGCGCTTCATTATCTCGAGGGATTGCCGATCCTAACCATCCAGCCGACCCGGCTGTGGCGAGGATCCGCGCTGACCAAGCGGGCGGTCGACATTGCTGTGGCGAGCCTTGGACTCGCGATGTTGAGCCCAGTTCTCGCGTACGCCGCGATCAGAATCAGGCTCGATTCGCGAGGACCCGTTGTTTTCCGCCAGGCTCGCGTGGGCATGCACGGGCGTGAGTTCTCCATGATGAAATTCCGGACGATGGTCGATGGTGCCGACCAGCTTCGCGAGGAGGTCCGCGAGCTTTCGATGCATGGCGGGAACGGCATGCTCAAGGTGGTGGATGATCCGCGGGTGACGCGCTTCGGCGCCAAGCTTCGACGATGGTCGCTAGACGAGCTCCCTCAACTCATGAACGTGATCCGCGGGGAAATGAGCCTCGTGGGACCTCGCCCCCTGCCGCCTGATGAGGCTGCGCTGGTAAACGGCTTTTTCGCCGAGCGGATGACGGTCAGGCCCGGCCTTACCGGTCCGTGGCAGACCCAGGGTCGCAGCGACATCCCGTTCGAGGACATGATCAAGCTCGACTACATGTACGTAGCCAACTGGACGATGCGTGAGGATTTCCGGTTGCTGGCGAGCACGCTTGGTGCGGTGACGCACGGGCGAGGCGCGTACTAGATCGGCATACAGAGCACGGCGGCGGGTACGACTCGTCAGACTCGTGGGTGGGTAGCCTCGGACTGTGAACGCGACGGACAAGCCATCTCTTGCAACCGCCTACGACGACCATGTCTGGCGCGTCTACGGCTTTCTCGGCTATCGGCTGCGGTCGAGGGAGGACGCCGAGGATCTGACCCAGCAGACGTTCGAACGCGCTCTGAAAGCGTGGCACCGGTTTGATCCCGACAGGGGCGCCGTTGAGGCTTGGCTCATTTCAATCGCACGCAACCTCCTGATCGATCACTTTCGGCGTGACCGGTCGGACAGCGAGCGGCCGTTGGATGACCATGCTGAACGGTTCCTCGGCGTCGAGGCGGGCCCTGACGACATCGGACTGGATCCTGAGCTGCACGCGGCACTTGCGCAGCTCTCCGAGCGCGATCGCGAGGTGATCGCGCTTCGGTTCGGCGGGGATCTCACCGGACCGGAGATTGCCGAGATTACGGATCTGAGCGTCGCGAACGTCCAGCAGATCCTCTCCCGAAGCCTTCGCGCCTTGCGCAGCGAGCTTCCGGGGCGCGCGCCGCGGCCTAACCCGCAGAGAGCGGGCCGACGCCGGCGATTCCGATCACTGCGATCGCGAGTAGGAATGCTCCCGAGGTCGCGTAGGCCGCGATTAGCAACCGCACTCTTCGAGGCTGCTCGGCGGGCGCCCTTTCGAGCAGCTGACGTCGCAACTCGCCTCGAAACGCCGCACGGGGAACCGGCCGGGAGGTGGCGAGCCGGCGCTCGACCTCTTTGAGCCCGTCGTGTTCGCCGTCGATCGTCATCGGTTAAAAAGCGCTGAGCGCGGGTTCAGCGACTTTGCCTCGCGATAGGCCTCGAGGGCGGCCCCCGTGTTGCCGTTGTAGGCCTCGACTCGCGACAGCACCATCCATGGCCGCCAGTTGGTTGGCTCGTCGCGGGTCGCCGCGGTTGCCGCCTTCGCTGCGGCAGCGTACTCACCTTGGAGCTCCAGCACGAATGCCTCCTGGAGGGGAGCACTCGCCGCCCATGGCTGTACCTCCTGGGCGCTGCGGGCACGCTCAAGAGCTCGGTCGAGCTCCCCCGCCGCCGCGTCGTCCTCGCTGCCGCGGACCAGAATCGTCCCCGCCAAGGGGACGCCGATGAGGACGGTCGCGACGAGCGCTGAGACTCCGAGCAGGAGCCGCGAGTGGATCGGGCGTCCAGCAGCGTGTACGGCGCTTTCACGGTAGTTCAGAATTGCTGCTGCCAAGCAGAAGAAGGCCACCGGGATCACAGCGAGCTCCCAGGCCCAGTCGATTCCCGCGGCAACCGCGAAGCCGACGGAGCCAGCGGTCGCCGCCGCCATCCAGCGGCGATCGTCGCACGGGGCCGCGAGCGTTCGTTTTATCCCGACGGCGAGCACGCCGAACACGAACGCCGCGACAAGCGCGAACCCCACCAGGCCCGTCTCGCCGAGCGTCTCAAGGTAGAGCGAGTGCGCGTCACGCACGAAGCCCGCGTCGCTTCCCTCGCGGGCCCAGTCGAGCTCGAACGCTCCCGGTCCGACCCCAGTTAGAGGCTCGGCCTCGCCGGCATTGAGAGCCGCCGTCCAGTACTGGTAGCGACCGTTTCCGCTGGGGCTCACGAAACGCTCAGAGGTATCCGACGGGCCGATCGGTCGCTTGAACTCGGCCCAGCTCTCCGAAAGCTCGCTTGGCAGGCCCGCCGCTATGGCGGCGGCTACGGATACACCCGCGACGATCAGGCTCAAACGAATGGCCGTCGGGCGGCCCGGTGACGGGACCTTTGGTCCAATCCCGTGGCGAACCGCAAGCGCGGCGGCGGCTCTGAGAAGGCCGACACCCGTGCAGACGATAAGCACAATCGCGAGCATCTCGTCGCCTTGGTTCAACGCAGCCGCGCTGGAAAGGCCGTCGGTGAGGTCGTCCCGCTGCGTTGCGGCCACGATCAGGATCGCCGATCCAGCGACCGCGAGAGTCAGTGTCGGCAGGAGCTCCAGTCGCCGGGGGTAGAGGGCGACGAACGCGATGAGCGCAATCAACAGCTCGATCGCCCCGCCTCGAGACAGAGTGAAGAACACGGTCAGAGCCATGGCCGGAAGCGCAGCCGTGGCGAGGCACTGCGTGAGTGTGCGCTTGGCCGCAGTCGCGATCGCTAGGAGAACTGGAACACCAAGAGCGATCAGGATTGCCAACCCGTTCCAGTAGTTGACTGGGTAATTGAGTCGGGCGCGGGCGTAGTCAAGCGTCTCGGCCGTCTGATCCGCCGGGAACCACGAGGGATGAATTCGGGAGAGAAGCGCGAGAAGGCCTACCAGCGCGATCCCGGCTGCCAGGCCATTGAGGGCATGCCGGACGGAGCGAGGCCCGATGACGCTGAGCGCGAGCGCGAAAACGCCGAGATAGGCTCCGATCCTGGCAACTTCAACCAGAGTCTTCTCGCTCGACTCCGTCCAGATGAGCGCGAGGGCCGACCAACCCCCGAACACGGCGAGAAGGGCTAGGGACATCCACCCGGCGCGGCTCACTCTGGTTACAGGCATCAGCCCAACCAGGACACCTAAGAGGACGATCCACCAGACCGCGATCCCGACTTCACTGCGGATCACGGCGTCATAGCCACCTCCCTCGATGGCCAGGTACAGCACGAGGACGAACGGCAACGCCGTGGCTGCGATCGCCGGCCCGAGTTCCGAACGGCGTTCGATCGCGGACCGCACAAACCCATGCCGGCGGCGAGCTACGGTGGGGCGTATGGCAGGAGTTGCGGGCATGCAGCAATCAATACGTGCCCGGCCTGGTGATCCTGACGGTGTCAGCCCGTGTGAACCCCTAACGTATTAACGAGCATGAAGAAGATTCTGAGCATGGTTCTAATCGCAAGCGCAACGGCGCTGGTAGCCGCGAGTCCCGCCCTCGGGCAGGGTGACTCCGCCGTCGACCAGTACGTTGAAGATGTTCCCGCCGCAGGCGGAGGAGGTAGTGGCGCCGACAACGGAGGTGGCAACGGCGGCGGCGGCTCGACCCTCCCCGACTCGAGCGCTGAATCGCTCGACGCCGCGGGCTCGGACGGTCAAGCCGCGGCTGACTTGGCGCAGGAAACGGCACCGCCAACGAGTGCGGTGACCACTACGCCCGCAGATGATGGGCAGTCGAGCGGCAGTGGACACAGAAATCGGAACCAGGGCTCGCCGCAAGATAAGCCCGATCCGAATTCGGCTGGGAGCACGAAGCCGGAGCCGGTTTCGTCGCCAGCTTCCTCGAGCGCAGCCGAAAGCGATAACGGGTCCGACGGGCTCGGTCTCGGGCTGCCGATCTTCCTCGGTGTCGTCCTTCTCGCGGCCGCCGTTTTCCTGTTGGTCAGAAAGCTCCGGGGCCCCGGGGAGGGTGCTGCGGCGCGAACCTGAGCCTGCGGATGGCGTCGGGGCGAACCCGCCTCAACGTAGCACCGGACAGATCTCGCGCTATCCTTGCGCGGTCCTCGTGCCTCGCCCTGCTGAGTGGGTGCGGCGGAGGTCTTTTTTCTGTCGGGGCCGAGTCGGTCCCGGCACCGAGTGACCAGGAGAGCGCCAGATGGCTCGCGGAGACGTTCGAATCGCCGTAACCCTCGCCTGCGAGGAGTGCAAGCGGCGCAACTACCAGACCAACAAGTCGCGGCGAAATACGCCCGACCGCATCGAGATGCGCAAGTACTGCCGCTGGTGCGGCCACCACACGGCGCACAAGGAAACGCGCTAGCCGCCGGATCGTGGCGAAGACGCGAGCACAGCGAAAGGCCGAGCAGCGCCGCAAGGCGGCGCTGCAGGAGGGCCGCACCGACGCCGAGCTGACCGAGGAGTCGCGCGCCCAGCACGACACCCAGGTCGGCGAGACGGGCTATGAGATCGAGGCCGAGCTCGCCGAGCGCGGCGTCCCGCTCGACGAGCTGACCGGCAAGGCCGATGCGCCTCCGGAGGCGCCGGCGCCGTCGAGGGCCGACGTCCCGGCTACGCCCGAGGCGCGAGCCGGTCGACAAGATCAGCCGCCGCGCCCAGCGCCAGGCCGACAAGGAGCGCAAGCAGAAGGCCAAGGAGTCGGAGCAGAGGCGCGCCCCGAAGGCGCCCGCGCAGGCCGAGAAGCGCCAGCGCGGCGGGGTGATCGGGTTCTTCATCTCCTGCTGGGCAGAGCTGAAGCGCGTCCAGTGGCCCGACCGCGAGACCCTGATTCAGGCCTCGGCGATCACCCTCGTCTTCATCACGATCATGGCCGCCTACCTCGGCGTCCTCGACGCGATCTTCAACTGGCTCGTGCAGCGCATCATCTAGCGCCCGCCGGTCCCCAATCCACTAACGAAAGCTTCGAATCACCCATGTTCCGCTGGTACGTCATCAACACCTACTCCGGGCACGAGAACAAGGTCAAGGCCAATCTCGAGCACCGCGTCGAGACCATGTCGGCATCGGGCCGCGTCCGCCAGGTCGTCGTTCCCAGCGAGGAGGTCGCGGAGCTCAAGGACGGAAAGCGCGAGATGGTCACGAAGCGGACCATGCCTGGCTACGTGCTGGTCAACATGGAGATGACCGACGACACCTGGGGCCTGGTCAAGAACACCCCGGGCGTGACCGGGTTCGTGGGCTCGCGCAACAAGCCGATCCCGCTCTCACAGCCCGAGGTCGACCGCCTGTTGCATCGCGAGACCGCCGAGCGCCCGCGCACCCACGCGCAGTTCGAACTTGGTGAGACCGTGAAGGTGATCTCCGGTCCGCTGTCGGACTTCTCGGGCGAGATCGCCGAGATCAACGAGGACGCGGCCAAGCTCAAGGTGCTGGTCTCGATCTTCGGCCGGGAGACCCCGGTCGAGGTCGGTTACGACCAGGTGAAGAAGATCTAGCGAACCCCGCTTCGATCACCGCGTGTTCGCAACTCGGCTTCGCGCGATGTGTCAAGAACCCTAGAAGAGGGAAGTACGCCCAACTATGCGCTTGCGACAATCGACAACAATCGCCGACTTTCACGACGATCGCGGTGGCGATCGCGTGCGGTGGCCTGCCCCCGCCGCGGCTCAGGACGTCGTGGAGTTCGGCTCGCTGGAGGAGAGCGTGCCGACGATCCTCCGCCCGGAGGTGGCCGCGGAGCCCGACCCACCGGAGTTGGCGAGGAAGGGCCCGAAGCAGTTTCTCACGGCGATCGACGGTACGCATGAGTATCTGTCGCACGATCCCGCGGAGCGGGACCGATGGTTCGATGAGTCCGCTGCCTTGGGTGCGGGCATGGTCCGGATCCTGGTCGACTGGAACGACGTCACGTCCGGAGCCCCGGCCGACCCGGACGAATCCGGCCGATCCCGGCTACAACTTTTCCAGGGTGGACGCAGCGGTCGTTGCCGCCGCCGAGCGCGAACCTGCCCGTGATGCTGACGTTCCTGGTGGCACCCCGTTTCGCTCAGCAGGGCACGCCGGCATCGGACCAAGAAGGCGTCGGGCCAGGCACGTGGAAGCCCGAGCCGAAGGCTCTGGAAGACTTCGCGACGGCGGTAGCTACGCGGTACTCCGGGACGTTCGAGCGGCTTGCCCCGCGTGGGCGATCTATCGAGCCCTGGAACGAGCCGAACATCAACTACTACATGGCTCCGCAGTACGAGGGCAATCGCCTCGTGTCCGTCGATCGCTACCGGAAGATGGTTCGCGGGGTCGACCGCGCGGTCGACTCGGTCCATCCGGACAACCGCATCGTCGTCGGCGGCACGGCGCCTTACGGTGAGGAGCCCGGCGGGTCCCGGACCCGACCGCTCGTCGTTCCTTCGCAAGCTGCTCTGTCTCAACGATCGAACTGAAGGCGACCAAGTGCCCGGACAAGACCCCGCTCGACATCCTGAGCCATCACCCGATCAACACGTCCGGGCGGGCCACACACGAGCGCGGTCGAGCGACGACGACGCTTCGACACCGGACTTGGCAATGTCGAGCGAGTCGCTGCGGGCGGCCGAGCGCGCAGGGACGATCGCCGGCAAGCGACGGCACCACCAACTCTGGGCGACCGAGTTCTGGTGGTCGAGCGTTCCCGGACGGATCGCCCAGCGAGCGCCGGGCATCAAGAAGCACGCCCTCGTACGTCGAAGAGGCGCTCTACTCTTCTGGGAGGCCGGGGCGGACGCCGCCGTCTACTACACGCTGCGTCGACGAAAACGGGACGACTACCTCGGCCTCTTCTTCGAGGACGGAAAGCCAAAGCCGGCAGCGATTGCGTTCCGCTTCCCGTTCGTCACCGAACGCAAAGCGGACAAGAAGGTCTTCGCCTGGGGCAAGGCGCCGGTCTCGGGCAAGGTCGTCATCGAGGAGAAGGCCGGTAACGGCTGGCGCAAGGTCCACTCCGAGAACGCCAAGGCCGGCAAGGTCTTCACCGCCGACCTGAAGCTGAAGGGCAAGGCCAAGCTCCGCGCCTCGATCGGCGGGGACGAGAGCCTCGTCTGGACCCAGAAGGGCTAGCGCCGCCCGAGCACCCTGAATCGCGCGGTCGCCGGCGAAGGGTCGGCGTTGCCCGCCGTGTCGGTCGCCTCGACCGAGAACTTGTGGCGGCCGGGCTCCAGAGCGCCGTACTTCTCCGGTGAGTCGCATGGCTCGAACCGCCCGCGGTCGAGCCGGCAGCGGAAGCTCGACCCCGCTTCGCTCGACTCGAACCGGAAGCTGGCCGTCGTCCGCTTGCTCTCCGGCTTCGGCGCCTTCGTGATCGTCGTCTGCGGTGGGGTGCGGTCGAGCGGCGGGCCGACCGCCCAGTCGGGGTCGGCGGGGGACGTCGCCCCGCTGAGCGGCAGCGGCACCGGCGACAGCCCGCCCGCCGCGGCGGTGACAAGGCCGCCGTCGGCGACGTAGACGACCCGGGTCGTGTCAGGGGAGAACGAGGCCGAGCGCTCGCTGCGGGCAGGGTCGACCGCCAGCGGATACTCGTCGGTCCCGTCGTTGCTGTAGGCGGTGAGGACGTCGCTGGTCCCGGGGTTCGCCGGGTCGGCCTGCGTGTAGGCCAGCCGGGCCATGTCGGGCATGATCGCCGGCTCGGTCTGGTCGAGCGAGCTGCGGGTCGTGGTCGAGATCGCCGTCGGGTTGGGCGCGTCGGCGACGGTCACGTACGCGACGTCGAAGTTGCCCGAGACATCGGTCGCCAGGACCACGAATCGCCCGTCGCTCGAGTACTGGGGCCAAAGGTCGTTGCCCGGAGCGGTGAGCAGGGCGCCTGCGCCCGAGCCGTCGGCGGCCATCGTCCACAGGTCGAAGCCGGTGCCGGCACTCCGGTCGGAGGCGAACGCGATCCGGGTCCCGTCGGGCGAGACGGCGGGCATCCGGTCGGCGAAGCCGTCGTTCGTCAACCGGCGCGGCGCCGAGCCGTCGGCGGCCATCGCCCAGATTTCGCCCGCGGCGCCGGTGCCGACCGCGAACGCGACCAGTCCGTTCGGCGCGACCGAGGGGTCGTGGCCCTCGCCGGCGCCGCCGGGAAGGTCGGTCAGGTTCACGAGTCCGGAGCCGTCGGGGTTCACCGACCAGACGTCGGCGGTCGCCGCACCCGGTGCCAGGGCGCTGAAGTAGATCCGCCCGTTCGCTCCGTTGAACGCGGCCCCCGCTCCGGCCGGCACGGCCAACGCCGCGATCGCCGCGGCGGCCAAACACCATCCCTGTATCCTCGTCCGCCGCGCCATGGCTAAGAAAGTACTCACCCTGATCAAGCTCCAGATCCCCGCCGGGGCCGCCAATCCGGCGCCCCCGGTCGGCCCTGCCCTGGGCCAGCACGGGGTCAACATCATGGAGTTCTGCAAGGCGTTCAACTCCCGCACCCAGGCGGACACCGGGACGATCATCCCGGTCGAGATCACGGTCTTCGAGGACCGCTCGTTCACCTTCATCACCAAGACGCCGCCCGCGGCGGTGCTGATCCGCGAGGCGCTCGGGATCCCGAAGGGCTCGGGCGAGCCCAACCGCGAGAAGGTCGGGACCCTGACCGCGGCGCAGTGCCGGGCGATCGCCGAGCGCAAGATGCCCGACCTGAACGCCAACGACCTCGACGCGGCCTCGAAGATCATCGCGGGCACCGCCCGCTCGATGGGCGTCCTGGTCGAGGGGGTCGACGCCTGATGTCCCGCAACCGTGGCAAGCGCTACCGCGAGGCGATCGACGCGGTCGACCGCACCCACGCCTACCCGCCGGCCGAGGCGATTGCTCTCGTCAAGAAGACCGCCGGCACGAAGTTCGACGAGACAATCGAGGTCCACCTGCGCCTCGGTGTCAACGTCCGCCACGCGGAGGAGCAGCTGCGCGGCACGCTCGCGATGCCCAACGGGCTCGGCAAGTCGATCACCGTCGCGGTGTTCGCCGACGGCGACGCCGCCCGTGCGGCGAACGAGGCCGGGGCCGACTTCGTCGGCGCCCAGGATCTCGCCGACCGCGTCGAGGAGGGCTGGACCGACTTCGATGTCGCGATCGCCACCCCGTCGCTGATGGGGCCGGTGGTCTCGAAGCTCGGCCGCGTGCTCGGCCCGCAGGGCAAGATGCCGAACCCGAAGGTCGGCACGGTCACCGACGACGTCGGCAAGGCGGTCACCGAGGCGAAGGCCGGCAAGGTCGAGTACCGCACCGACCGCCAGGCGATCGTTCATTTGACGCTCGGCAAGGCGAGCTTCGACGAGCGCGCCCTGCTGGAGAACTACGCCGCGATCATCGACGAGATCGTCCGCGCGAAGCCGGCCGCCGCTAAGGGCCGCTACCTGCTGTCGATCACCCTCGCGAGCTCGATGGGCCCCGGCGTCCGGGTCGACCCCTCGCGCGTCCGCGACTCGGAGATCCTCGCCGACCTCGCGTCGGGTGGCAACGGCGCTGACGGCGACGACGGGGAAGCACCGCCGCCGGCCGATTCGGCGGAGGCCGAGCCAGCCACCGCCTGAGCCGACGTCACGTTCCGCCCGCTCTCCGGGTAGCCACACGCGGCGCGGGTTCTACGCATCCGTGGGTAACACAATCTGTCTGTTCCGTGACCGCCGAGGACCGTCATCCCGACCTGCTTGACCGTGCGACTGCGGCCCTCGAGCGGATCGACGCGACCTTCGAGCGACAGGCCGCATCGTTCGATCGCCATGGGTGACGCGATCCGCGCGAACACCCGGGCCGTGCTGTCGGTCCTCGATCGGCTCGGTCCGGCGACGGGCTGAGCCGTCCGCTAACCTCACGCCTCGCATAACCGCCCGAGACCGTCGGCGGGGCCGCGCAGAGTGGCCCGGAAGACCGGCGCAGGTGAGTTCGAGAGCCCACGCTTCTTCGAGCCTGCCTGCGCGCAGGCTCTTTTTCGTTCGGTCGGGGCAGATCGAGGAAGACTTCAGATGGATCGAACTCAAAAGGAAGCGGCCGTCGCCGAGCTGACCGAGGACCTGAAGGGCGCCGAGGCGATCTTCGCGGTCGACTACCGCGGGATCAGCGTCACCGAGGCGGCCGAGCTGCGCACCAAGCTGCGCGAGGCCGACGCCGTCTTCAAGGTGGTCAAGAACCGGCTCGCGAAGCGGGCCTCGGCGGACGCCGGCACCGAGACGCTTGACGAGTTCCTCGTCGGCCCGACCGCGCTCACCCTGATCCAGGGCGACGCGGTGGTCGCGGCGAAGGCGCTCGCGGATTTCGCGAAGATCAACGAGGAGCTCCAGTACAAGGGCGGGATCATGGACGGGGAGGCGCTCGACCCCGAGGGCTTCAAGGTGATCGCGCGTCTGCCGGGCGTCGACGTCCTGCGCGGCCAGCTGACCGGCCTCGTTGCCAGTCCGCTCACCGGTCTCGTTGCGGGGATGAGCAACCTGATCTCCGGCTTGGGGCGCCAGCTCGCCCAGATCGCCGAGCAGGGCCTGGTCACCGGCGAGCCGCCGGCGGCCGAGGAGGCGCCCGCGGCCGAGGCCGAGGAGGCGCCCGCGGAGGAGCCCGCGGCCGAGGCCGAGGAGCCCGCCGCCGAGGCGGAGGAGGGCGCGCCCCCGGCCGAGCACGCCGAGGAGGAGGCGCAGCCGGAGGAGCCCGACGAGGCCCCGGCCGAGGAGCCGCCCGGCGACGAGCCCGCCGCCGAAGAGACTTCAGAGGAGCCCGATGACGAGGCTCCAGACGTAGCAGAGAACGAAACCGACCCCGACACGCCCGGAGGCGAAGCCGAGGACGTGGCGGGCAGTGATTCAGACGACAACAGCGACGACAACGAAGCGGAGTCGTCCGAGGGATCCGAGCCGGAAGGCGAAGACCCCGAGGATTCGGATTCCGGGACGACTACCGAGGAGGAATAGAAAGTGGCAACCAAGGTTTCCACCGAGGATTGGATCGAGGAGCTCAAGGGCATCTCGGTGCTGGAGCTCTCTGAGCGCATCAAGGCGCTCGAGGAGGAGTTCGGCGTCAGCGCGACAGCGGTCGCCGCGGCCGCCCCGGCGGCCGGCGGAGCCGGTGACGGTGCCGCGGCCGAGGAGGAGTCGTCGACGGTCGACGTCGTCCTCACCGAGGCCGGCGACAAGAAGATCCAGGTGATCAAGGCCGTCCGCGCCGCCACCGGGCTCGGGCTCAAGGACGCCAAGGCGCTCGTCGACGGCGCTCCGAACGCCGTCAAGGAGGGCATCGAGCGCGACGAGGCCGAGAAGCTCAAGGGCGAGATCGAAGAGGCCGGCGGGACCGTCGAGCTGAAGTAGGTCCGGCCCGTCAGAGGTCCTGTCGGCGGAAGCGCCACAGGGCCAGGCCGAGGGCGGTGGCGAAGAACGCCGCCGCCCACAGCGCCAGCCAGCCCGGTGCGCCGCCGGCGAGCAACTGCCGCAGTATGCGAAACCAGCGCGTTGGCTACACTGGCTGTCCGCACGGCTCAGGCACGCGGGCTAGCTTGAAGTGCCCGGGACGCTTGTGGTATCTTTGTGCGTCGCGCGCCGTTGACCTCTTTGCTGCCCGAATCCTCGCGCCGGATTCGTTCACCCACGACCATCTGAGGAGTCGCCCAGTTGGCCAGATCTGCCGCTGCCCCTGTTACCCGGAGAAATTTCTCACGCCTTCCACAGCCGCTTGAAGTTCCACATCTGATCGATATCCAGCGCCGCTCGTTCGAGGCGCTGACGAATCCGAAGTCAGGGCTGCTTCGGGAGACGATCAACGACATCTCCCCGATCGAGGACTACACGGGGAACCTTGCGATCGTCTTCGGCGATTTCAAGTTCGACGAGCCCACCCACACGATCGCGGAGTGCCGCGAGAAGGACATCACGTACTCGCGTCCGCTGAACGTGACCGTCGCGTTCCAGAACCGCGAGACGGGCGAGATCCGCGAGCAGACCGTCTTCATGGGCGACTTCCCGTGGATGACCGAGCGCGGCACCTTCATCATCAACGGCACCGAGCGCGTCGTCGTGACCCAGCTCGTCCGCTCCCCGGGCGCCTACGTGATGGAGCCCAAGGACCGCGAGAAGCAGGTCTTCATCGCCAACCTGATGCCGTCGCGCGGCTCCTGGCTCGAGCTGGAGATCGACAAGAAGGGGCGCGTCTACGCCCGCATCGACCGCAAGCGCAAGCTGCCGGTCACCGTGCTGCTGCGCGCGATGGGCTACGTCGCCGACGAAGAGATCCTGAAGATGTTCGACAACTCGGTCTACATCCGCCACACGATCGCCGGCGACACTGAGGTGACGCTGACGGAGGAGGGCGCGCTGATCGAGCTGTTCAAGAAGCAGCGCCCGGGCGAGCCGCCCTCGGTCGACGCCGCCAAGGCGCTGCTCGACCAGCTGTTCTTCGACACCAAGCGCTACGACCTGACGCGGGTCGGCCGCTACAAGCTGAACGCGCGGCTCGACCTCGACGTCGACCTCGACCACCGCACCTTGACCAAGGACGACATCGTCGCCCTGATCAAGGAGCTGGTCAGCCTGCCGCGCCTGCTCGGCGTGCCGGAGGAGATCGACGAGGAGAACCCGATCAAGGACTACGCGGCGGAGGCGATCACCTACCCCCGCGACCCGATCTCCGATCACCTCGACGAGTACGAGCACTTCGGCAACCGGCGCCTGCGCACGGTCGGCGAGCTGATCCAGGACGCCTTCCGGGTCGGCCTCTACCGGATGGAGCGCGTCGTCCGCGAGCGCCTCACGACCGAGGACGCCGACGCGATCACCCCGCAGACGATCATCAACATCCGCCCGGTCGTCGCGGCGCAGAAGGAGTTCTTCGGCTCCTCGCAGCTGTCGCAGTTCATGGACCAGACCAACTCGCTCGCCGGGCTGCGGCACCGGCGGCGCCTGTCGGCGCTCGGCGCCGGCGGCCTGACCCGCGAGCGCGCTCCGATCGAGGTTCGCGACGTGCACCCGACCCACTACGGCCGGATGTGCCCGATCGAGACCCCCGAGGGCCCGAACATCGGCCTGATCGGCTCGCTGTCGTCCTACGCCCAGATCTCCGAGCACGGGTTCGTGACCACTCCGTACCGGGTGGTCAAGGACGGCGTGGTCAGCGACAAGGTCCTCCACCTGGACGCGACCCAGGAAGAGGACGAGGTGATCGCCCAGGCGAATGCCGAGATGGACCACAAGACCGGCAAGCTCAAGGGCCCGCAGGTGCAGTGCCGCGCCCGCGAGGGCGAGTACGTGCTCGTGGCCCCGAAGGACGTGACGCTGATGGACGTCTCGCCGACCCAGATCTGGTCGGTGACGACGGCGCTGATCCCGTTCCTGGAGCACGACGACGCCAACCGCGCGTTGATGGGCTCGAACATGCAGGCCCAGGCAGTGCCTCTGCTCAAGCCCGAGGCGCCGCTGATCGGCACCGGGATGGAGCGCCGGGCGGCGGTCGACACCGGTGACGTGATCCTGGCCGAGAACGCCGGCGAGGTCAACTACGTCGACGCCGAGCGGATCATCGTCAGCCACGGGTCGAAGAAGGACGAGTACCCGCTCAACAAGTTCATGCGCTCCAACCAGGGGACGATCATCCACCAGACGCCGACCGTGAAGACCGGTCAGAAGGTCACGGAGGGCGAGGTCCTCGCCGACGGCTCCTCGACCGACGACGGCGAGATCGCGCTGGGCAAGAACTGCCTGGTCGCCTTCATGTCCTGGGAGGGCTACAACTTCGAGGACGCGATCATCCTGTCGAACCGGCTGTTCAAGGACGACGAGCTCACCTCGATCCACATCGAGGAGTACGAGATCGACGCCCGGACGACGAAGCTCGGCGACGAGGAGATCACCCGGGACATCCCGAACCGCTCCGAGGAGAGCCTGCGCAACCTCGACGAGCGCGGCATCGTGCGCGTCGGCGCCGAGGTCGTCTCGGGCGACCTGCTGGTCGGCAAGGTGACGCCGAAGGGCGAGACCGAGCTGACCGCGGAGGAGAAGCTGATCCGCGCGATCTTCAAGGAGAAGGCGCGCGAGGTCCGCGACACCTCGCTGAAGGTGCCCCACGGCGAGGGCGGCGTCGTCATCGACGTCGTCACCTTCGACCGCGACGCGGGCGACGACCTCGCCCCCGGCGTCAACAGCCTGGTGCGCGTGTTCGTGGCCACGAAGCGCAAGATCGCGGAGGGCGACAAGCTCGCCGGCCGCCACGGCAACAAGGGCGTGATCTCGAAGATCGTGCCCGAGGAGGACATGCCCTTCCTCGCCGACGGCACCCCGGTCGACGTGATCCTCAACCCGCTCGGCGTCCCGAGCCGGATGAACATCGGCCAGATCCTCGAGACCCACCTCGGATGGGTCGCGGCCAACGGCTGGTGGGACGACGGCTCCGACGCCTACAAGGAGATGAAGGCCGGCGGCCACAGCCGCATGAACATCGCCACCTCGGTGTTCGACGGCGCGACCGTCGAGGACGTCGACGAGGCGCTGGTCAAGTGGCAGGAGGAGAACCCGGGTCGCGGGATCGACCTCGGGATCGACATGAGCGCGCGCCCGGGCAGCCGGGCGATGGGCTCGGCCCAGCTCTACAACGGCCGCACCGGCGAGCCGTACGAGGGCAAGGTCACGATCGGCCACATGTACATCCTCAAGCTGCTGCACCTCGTCGACGACAAGATCCACGCTCGCTCGACGGGCCCGTACTCGCTCGTCACCCAGCAGCCGCTGGGCGGTAAGGCGCAGTTCGGTGGCCAGCGCTTCGGCGAGATGGAGGTTTGGGCGCTCGAGGCTTACGGCGCCGCCTACACGCTGCAGGAGATGCTGACCGTGAAGTCCGACGACACCGTCGGGCGCGTCAAGGCATACGAGTCGATCGTCAAGTCCGAGAACATCCCCGAGCCGTCGGTGCCGGAGTCGTTCAAGGTCCTGCTGAAGGAGATCCAGAGCCTGGCGCTGGACGCCCAGCTGGTCGCCGACGACGGCGAGGTCGAGCTCGGCGAGGAGGACGACGAGCTGCTGCGCGCCGCCGAGGAGCTCGGGATCGACCTCTCGGGCGTGCGGGCCGGCAACGGCGACGCGGCGGCCGACGAGAAGGAAGAGCAGGTGGTCGCCGAGGGCGACTCAGGCACCACCGCCGGCAAGGGTGCGGAGAAGGCAGAAAAGGCCGAGGCGAAGGAGTAGCGGGACAGACATGGACATCAACAATTTCGACGCAATTGAGATCGGTCTCGCCTCTTCGAAGAAGATTCGGAGCTGGAGTCACGGCGAGGTCACGAAGCCCGAAACGATCAACTATCGAACGCTGAAGCCTGAAAAGGATGGCCTCTTCTGCGAGCGCATCTTCGGTCCGACCAAGGACTGGGAGTGCTACTGCGGCAAGTACAAGCGGGTCCGCTACAAGGGCATCGTCTGCGAGCGCTGCGGCGTCGAGGTGACCCGCTCGAAGGTCCGCCGCGAGCGCATGGGCCACATCGACCTGGCCGCTCCCGTCTCCCACATCTGGTTCTTCAAGGGCGTTCCCTCGCGGATCGGCTACCTGATCGACATGGCTCCGAAGGAGCTCGAGAAGGTCCTGTACTTCGCCGCCTCGATCGTCACCTGGATCGACGAAGAGGCGCGGACCAAGGACATGAACAAGCTCGAGAAGGAGGTCAAGAAGGTCCTCGACGGCTACACGGCCGACAAGGAGCAGCGCATGCAGGAGCTCCAGGAGTCCCTGGACCGCCGCACCGCCTTCATCGAGGGCTCCGGCGACCAGTCGAAGTTCGACGCCGAGGACGAGCTGTGGGCCGAGGGCCTGGGCGTCAACCCGAAGAAGCTCGACGACGCCGAGAAGACGAAGCTGGTCAAGGAGACCAAGAAGGCCCTCGACTCGGAGATCTCCGACACGGAGGCCTACCTCGACGACGCGATCGAGCGCATCGAGGAGGTCTGGAAGATCTTCACGGAGATGAAGGTCAAGGACGTCATCAACGACGAGGCCGTGTTCCGCGAGCTGAAGGATCGCTTCGGCTCTCCGTTCGGCTGGGGTGAGTACTTCCGTGGCGGCATGGGCGCGGAGTCGATCCGCGACCTGCTCGACCAGGTCGACCTCGAGGCCGAGTGCGAGGAGCTCGAGCAGACGATCAACACCTCCAAGGGCCAGAAGCAGGCCCGCGCCGTCAAGCGGCTGAAGGTCGCCTCGGCGTTCCTGAACTCCGCCAACAGGCCCGAGTGGATGGTCCTCGACTGCGTGCCCGTGATCCCGCCGGAGCTGCGGCCGATGGTCCAGCTCGACGGTGGCCGGTTCGCGACCTCCGACCTCAACGACCTCTACCGGCGCGTGATCAACCGCAACAACCGGCTCAAGCGCCTGCTGGACCTCGGCGCTCCGGAGATCATCGTCAACAACGAGAAGCGGATGCTCCAGGAGGCCGTCGACGCGCTGTTCGACAACGGCCGCCGCGGCCGTCCCGTGACCGGGCCGGGTAACCGCGCCCTGAAGTCGCTCTCGGACATGCTCAAGGGCAAGCAGGGGCGCTTCCGCCAGAACCTGCTCGGTAAGCGCGTCGACTACTCGGGCCGCTCGGTGATCGTCTCGGGTCCGTCGCTCAAGCTGCACCAGTGCGGCCTGCCGAAGCTGATGGCGCTGGAGCTGTTCAAGCCGTTCATCATGGCCCGGCTCGTCGAGCGCAAGGCCGTCCAGAACATCAAGGCGGCCAAGAAGATGGTCGACTCGATGATCCCGGAGGTCTGGGACGTGCTCGAGGAGGTCATCTCCGAGCATCCGGTGCTCCTCAACCGCGCGCCGACGCTCCACCGCCTGGGCATCCAGGCGTTCGAGCCGGTGCTGATCGAGGGCAAGGCGATCCAGGTCCACCCCTTGGTCTGCCACGCCTTCAACGCCGACTTCGACGGCGACCAGATGGCGGTCCACGTGCCGCTGTCGGCCGAGTCGCAGGCCGAGGCGCGCCTGCTGATGCTCTCGTCGAACAACATCCTCTCGCCGGCCAGCGGCACGCCGCTGGCGACGCCGTCGCAGGACATGGTCCTGGGGATCTACTACCTCACCTACGGCGCCGATGCGGAGGAGCTGGCGGCGATCGACGCGAAGCTGAAGGCGGCGAAGAGCCCGAACGGCAAGCGGCCGCACATCTACCGCTCCGCCCAGGAGGCCGAGCTGGCCTACGAGAACCGGATCGTCAAGCTCCACGACCACGCCGAGTACCGGCGCCCTGGCCACGAGCACTTCCTGACCACGGTCGGGCGGATCATCTTCAACGACCGCGTCGAGCGGGCGATCGCCGCCGCGCTCGGCGATGACTGGGATCCGGAGAAGTACGACTTCGTCAACTACTCGCTCAAGAAGCGCGAGATCAACGAGATCGTCTTCCAGCTGATCGAGGCCTACGGAGCCCCCGCGATCGCGCAGGCGCTCGACGCCTTCAAGGAGCTGGGCTTCCACTTCTCCACCCAGGCCGGGATCTCGATCTCGAAGAACAACGTCGTCTCGCCGCCCAACAAGGAGGAGATCCTCGAGGGCTACGAGAAGCAGGTCGTGGTGATCGAGGATCAGTACGCCGACGGGCTGCTCTCCGAGGAGGACCGCAAGGAGCAGCTGCGGGTGCTCTGGGACAAGGCCACCGACGAGGTCGCGAAGGCGATGGAGGACAACCTCGACGAGCTCAACCCGATCTTCATGATGGCCAACTCGGGAGCGCGCGGATCGTTCAAGCAGATCCGCCAGCTCGCCGGGATGCGCGGCCTGATGGCGAATCCGAAGGGCGAGATCATCGAGCGCCCGATCAAGGCCAACTTCATGGAGGGCCTGTCGGTGCTCGAGTACTTCATCTCCACCCACGGCGCCCGCAAGGGCCTTGCCGACACGGCGCTGCGCACCGCCGACTCGGGCTACCTGACCCGGCGACTGGTCGACGTCTCACAGGACGTGATCATCCGCGCCGACGACTGCAAGACCAAGGACTTCGTCGAGACGCCGCTGCGCGACGACGAGGGCAATCTGAACCAGAACCTGGTCGGCCGGATCTCGGCGAAGAAGTTCGCGACCAAGCGGGGCCGCGAGCTGCTGAAGCGCGGCCAGGAGATCGACCTCCCGGACGTCGAGCTGATCGCCGAGGGGTTCGGCGACGAGGAGGTCCAGGTCCCGGTGCGCTCGGTGCTCAAGTGCGAGCTCGAGAGCGGGGTCTGCCAGGCCTGTTACGGCCGCGCGCTCGCCACCGGCTCGATCGTCGAGATCGGCGACGCGGTCGGGATCATCGCCGCCCAGTCGATCGGCGAGCCCGGCACGCAGCTGACGATGCGGACCTTCCACACCGGTGGTGTGGCCGGACTCGACATCACCCAGGGTCTGCCGCGCGTGGTCGAGCTGTTCGAGGCGCGCAAGCCGAAGGGCCTGGCCGAGATGGCCGAGGTCGACGGCAAGGTCGCGATCGAGGAGACCGACAAGGAGATCAAGCTCACGATCACCGACGCCAAGGGCGAGGAGCACGCGTACAAGCTCCAGCCGCGGGCGCGCCTGCTGGTCAAGCACGGCGACAAGGTCGAGGCCGGTGCCCAGCTCGAGGAGGGGTCGCTTTACCCCGCCGACCTGCTCCGGATCCGCGGCCGCACGGCGATCGAGCTGTACCTCGTCCAGGAGGTCCAGAAGGTCTACAAGGCCCAGGGCGTCGACATCAACGACAAGCACATCGAGCTGATCGCGCGCCAGATGCTGAAGCGGGTGCGGATCGACTCGAAGGGCTCGACGACGCTGCTGCCGGGTGCGCTCGAGGACCGCCACAAGCTCAAGATGCTCAACAAGCAGGTCAAGGACGAGGGCGGCACGCCGGCCAAGGGCGAGGAGGTGATCCTCGGGATCACCAAGGCCTCGCTGGCCACCGAGTCGTTCCTCTCGGCCGCCTCCTTCCAGGAGACGACGAAGGTGCTGACCGATGCGGCTCTGGAGGGCAAGCGCGACAAGCTCGTCGGCCTGAAGGAGAACGTGATCATCGGCAAGCTGATCCCGGCCGCCACCGGCCTGCGCCACTACCGCTCGCTCGAGATCGAGCCCGTGGAGCCCGCGCAGCGCCCGGAGGAGGATCTGCTCGACGAGGACGAGCTGGCCGCCGAGCTCGGGCTGTCCGAGGACGGCGAGGGCGCGACCGAGCTCGAGGGCTTCGGCCCCTCGTTCGCCGAGGAGCTCGAGGAGCTCGCCCAGGAGATCGAGACCGGGGACGCACCCGCGGAGAGCTAGAGCAGAGCGGCCCCGGCACTCCGGGGCCGCTTTTTCTGGGTAAGGGGGCGGATTAGGCGTTTGCCGACTTAACGTCGGTATGCGGGCCAAACTCGGCAAACCCGATGCTGTGGTTGCTGCAATCGCCGCTACGCAGTTCGGGGTGATCACCCTTACCCAGCTAATCCACGCTGGGCTCAGCCGCTCTGGCGTAGATCGGCGGGTGGCCGCCGGCCGCCTCCACCGCATCCACCGCGGCGTCTACGCCGTAGGCCACCCGAACTTGGGCCACCGGGGCCGGTGGATGGCGGCCGTTCTCGCCTGCGGCCCGACCGCGGTCCTCTCACACCGCGCCGCCGCCGAGCTCTGGCAGCTCCTCACCCCAACCGTCGCCGACATCGACATCACGATCCCCAACGGCAGCGGCCGCCGGCGCAACGGCCTGCACATCCACCGCTCCCACCTGACACAGAACGAGATCACGGTGCGCCACCGCATCGCAGTAACCACCCCCGCCCGAACCCTCCGGGACCTGCGCCGCGTCGTCGAGCCCTGGCTCTACCGCCGCGCGCTGCGCGAGGCCGAATACAAGAACCTGGACCTCGCCGGCCTCCAAACCGACGGGACCCGCAGCGACCCCGAAGCCGACTTCCTGCGCCTCTGCCGCCGCCACCGCCTACCCCCACCTGAACCGAACCAGCGCATCGGCCGCTACACCGTCGACTTCCTGTGGCGACCGCAGCGCCTCGTCGTCGAGGTCGACGCCTGGTCGACCCACCGCGGCCGCCAGGCGTTCGAGGACGATCACGGACGAGACGTCTTTCTCGAAGCCCGTGGCTACCGCGTCCTGCGCTTCACCGATCGCCAGCTCCGACGCGATCCGAAAGCCGTCGCCGCGTTGGTTCGGAGCAAGTTGAACGTTCCCTAGGCGCCCGTCCTCGACCCCGTGGCCGCACGTGCGAGGCCGGGTTCGCCGAGCTTGGCGCGCTCGCGGGACATCGCTGAATGCTCTTGCATGGCGACGGCCCGCCGCGTGGCGGGGTGGCACTACTGATCGGCGTGGCGTCCTGGCCTGCTCGCGACCGTCTCGCAGGCAGCTGCGCAGATCGGGCGCGGAGGAACGGTGACGGTTCGGTCACCGGCCAGGGCAGTGCCACCGGACCCGGGATCAACTGCACCCAGAGCGGCGGACCCGACTGCTCGGAGAACTACCCGGGCACCGAGTTCTGCGAGCCGATTGAGCCGGGAGACCCGCCGCTGTGCGCCTACGAGCCAGACGTCGTCGACCTGACGGCCGGCGCCGATAGCAACGGCTTCGTCCGACGCCGGGTTCGAGCTTCGAGTGCAAGCTCGACCAGGGTGCCTTTGCGCCCTGCACCTCGCCCGCCGTGTTCAGGGTCAAGCGGGGCCGGCACCGGCTCGAGGTGCGCGCTGTCGACGCGGCCGGTAATCGCGACCCGATCCCCGCGGTCCGGACATGGCGGGTGCGGAAGGGCCACTAGGTCGACGGAGTGTCCTTGGCCGGGTGTCGTATGTCGGTCTCGCCGAATTCGCACCCGCGGGGGATCGGTGGTAGCTTCGCAAGTGGCAAGGGGGAACCGGGCGGTCAGGGGCCGCCGACAGGCAAAATCGAACATGGAGGGAACCTCTCTTGTCCTCAACGCTTGATGCGTGCGTGCCCCAGCGTGCCACGCGGTATCTGATCGCTGCCGTCGCGGCGACGCTGCTCGGCGTCGCGGCACCGGCTGCAGACGCCACCGTGACCGGTAGCACCGACCCGGTCGCGGTCGCGAACTCGATCGGGGACGGATCGCCGGGCCTGGTCACCGGCGCCGCGTTCACGTTCTCGGCGCCAGCCGCCGAATGCTCCGACGGGAACGAAGCGACGACGACGGGAACGGCCTGACCGACACGGCCGACCGGCCGGCTGCACCAGCGCGGCCGATGACGGAGAACGACGTTCCGGGAGCAGTATTCCAGGGCGTCCCGGAGTGCCAGAACAAGGAGGACGACGACGCGACGGCAAATTCGACTACAGCTGGCCGAATCCGGCCTGCGCGCTGGACACGGGCGTGTTCGGCGACGGATGCCAGTGAGGATCCCGCCGGGAGGCGCGGAGTGCGAACGGAAATGAGGATTCGACTCCGACGGATGGCGGCGGATTCGGCGAGCGACTGCGCAACGGATCCCGAGTGCTCGGCGGCCTCGACGACAACGATGAGCTCCGACCTCGAGGAGTGCTCCGACGGCATCGACAACGACGAGGACGGCCTCAACAGACCTCAGCGACCCGGGCTGCTACGTTCCCGTACGACAACGACGAGAGCTCCGACAACCCGTCGCCGGCGGCCTCCGTCAAGCAGGCGGGCATCGGCGATACCGGACTGGCCGGGTTCCCGACGTCCAACTCGAGCTTCGGCGTCCTGACGAGCGGCGATGCCGAGCTCGCCGACGACCCGAACAGCAGCGGCGGGTCGGGCGCGACCACGGGCGGGGTCGCGTATGGCGAGGCGAACGATCCCGTGACGTTGAGGATCGACCTCCTCGTCCCGACCGGAGTCAACTGTGTTGGTTTCGACTTCCGGTTCCTCTCCGACGAGTTCCCGGAGTTCGTCAACGCCGGGTTCAACGACGCTTTCATCGCTCAGCTCGACCAGGTGTCGCTCAACGTCACTGGGAGCTCGATCACCGCGCCGAACGACTTCGCCGCGGGGATCGGCGACCAGATCTCGGTTGATGCGTCGGGCCCGAGCGGGATGAGCGATTTGTTCGCGGTCGGGACCACCTACGACGGTGCGACACCGCGGCTCGTCGCGCGCCACCTCGTCGATCCGGGAAAGCATTCGGTGTTCCTGACGATCTTCGACGCTGGCGACCACATCCTCGACTCCGCCGTGTTCGTCGACAACCTGCGGGTCACCAACGAGCCGCAGGGCGAGTGCAAGTCGCTCGCCGTCGAACCGTTCGAGGGCAAGAGCGGTGTCTCATTCGGCGGTGATCCGAACAATCCGGTGGGCGTGGACGAGACGGCCGCGTTCCTGCAGATGCTGTTGCACTGCAACCTGCCCTCGGGCAACGAGTTCAACTGCACCAACAACCTGTCGGCGACGTTCACGGATTCGACGGGCACCCAGAGCGGGAAGCGGGCGGCCCGGGCCACGACGGCCCTCGCGACCGGTACCGCCACCATTCCGGCGGGCACGACACAGCAGGTGTCGCTGCCGACCACGCCGGAGGGCAAGGCCGCCATCCAGGCGGCCAAGGACGCGCCGGCGGATCTCCGGGCTCAAGCCAAGAAGCAGAAGCAGAAGGCCAAGAAGCTGAAGAAGAAGGCCAAGAAGGCGCCGACGAAGGCGAAGGCCAAGAAGCTTCTGAAGAAGGCCAAGAAGGCCCTGAAGAAGGCGAAACAGCTGGAGGCCCAGGCTGCCGCGCTCGAGCAGCAGCCCCTCGGGACGGTGAACCTGACGATCACCAACCCGACCAACGGAGCCACGGACAACCTGACCCTCTCGCTGCCGCGGTAGCGCGACGCGCCAGGCTTGCAAGCGGAGACGGCCGGGCCCTCGGGTCCGGCCGTCGTCGTTCCCGGACTAAGCTCGCACTGTGAGCGAGGCGCCCGCTTCCGAGATCCGCGACTCGGTCCTCGACCTGATCGGCGAGACGCCGGTCGTGCGCCTCTCGCGCCTCGACCCCGAGCTGCGCACGCCGCTGGTCGCGAAGGTCGAGTACATGAACCCCGGCGGCTCGGTCAAAGACCGCCCGGCCGTGGCGATGATCGACGCGGCCGAGCGCGAGGGCCTGCTGCGGCCCGGCGGGACCCTGGTCGAGCCGACCTCCGGCAACACAGGCCTGGGCCTGGCGATGGTCGCGGCGCTGCGCGGTTACCGGGTGATCGGGGTGATGCCCGACAAGATGAGCCGGGAGAAGATCGACACGCTGCGTGCCTTCGGGGCCGAGGTCGTGGTCTGCCCGACCGCGGTCGAGCCCGACGACCCGCGCTCCTATTACCGGGTCGCGGACCGGCTCACCGAGGAGATCGACGGCGCCTTCCAGCCCAACCAGTACTTCAACCAGGCCAATCCTGAGGCGCACCACCGCAGCACCGGCCCCGAGTTCTGGCGCCAGACCGGCGGGAAAGTCACCCACCTGGTGATCGCTGTCGGGACCGGCGGCACGATCACCGGGGTCGGCCGCTACTTCAAGGAGCAGAACCCCGACGTCCAGATCGTCGGCGCCGACCCGGAGGGCTCGATCTACTCCGGCGGTCCGGTCCACCCCTACCGGGTCGAGGGGATCGGCGAGGACTTCTGGCCCGAGACCTTCGACCCGGAACTCGTGGACCGCTACGTGAGGGTCTCGGACCGCGACTCGTTCCTGGCCGCGCGGCGGCTGGTCGCCCGCGAGGGCCTGTTCGCCGGCGGCTCGACCGGGACGGCCCTGTGCGCGGCGCTGACCGTTGCCCGCGAGCTCGACGATCCGGACGCGCTCGTCGCGACGATCATCCCCGACGGCGGCCGGCCGTACGTCTCCAAGGTCTTCAACGACTCGTGGATGCGGGAGCACGGCTACCTCGGAGACGAGGGCGCGCTGACGGTGGGCGAGGTCATCCGGGGGCGCGGCGTCGTTCGCCCCATGCTCACGGTCGACAGCCATGACACGGTGGGGCGCGTGCTCGAGCTGATGCGCGAGCACGGGGTCTCCCAGGTCCCGGTCGTCTCGGGCGACGACGGGCGCGCCTTCATGGGGACGGTCAGCGAACGGGGCCTGCTGATGGCCTCCTCCGAGCACCCCGGGATCCTCGGCGACCCGGTCACCGAGGTGATCGAGCCGCCGCTGCCCGAGCTGGCCGCAAACAGCCCGGCCAACGAGGCGATTCAGCTGATCCTCGCCGAGCGCCGGCCCGTGATCGTCGTCGACGAAGGCCGGGCGCTCGGCATCCTCGCGTCGGTCGACCTGATCGAGGCGCTGAACCAGTGAGCGAAAGAAGCTTCGACACCAGGGTCGTCCACGCCGGCCTCGAGCCGGACCCGACCTACGGCTCGGTGATCCCGCCGATCCACCAGACCTCCACCTACGTGCAGCCGGCGCCGGGCGAGTTCGTCGAGGACTACGACTACTCGCGCTCGGCGAACCCGACCCGGACAGCCCTCGAGCGGGCGCTGGGCGAGCTCGAGGGAGGCGAGGCGACCGCGTTCTCGAGCGGGATGGCTGCCACCCACGCCGTGCTGACCGCCGCGCTCACCCAGGGCGAGCATCTGATCCTCCCGCACGACCTCTACGGCGGCACCTTCCGGCTCGTCGACAAGGTGCTGGCCAACTTCGGACTCGCCTACGACCTCGTCGACCAGCGCGACCTCGATGCGCTGCGGGCCGCGCTACGCCCCGAGACGCGCCTGATCTGGGTCGAGACGCCGACTAACCCGCTGCTCAACGAGATCGACATCGCCGCCGTGGTCGAGGCGGCGGACGGCCGCCCGGTGGTGGTCGACAACACGTTCGCGACGCCGGTGGTCCAGCGCCCGCTCGAGCTCGGGGCGACGGCGGTGGTCCACTCGACCACCAAGTACCTGGGCGGTCACTCCGATGTCGTCGGCGGCGCCGTGATCAGCGCCGACCCCGAGCTCCACGAGAAGGTTCGCTTCATCCAGAACTCGGTCGGCGCCGTCCCCGGGCCGTTCGACTGCTTCCTCGTCCACCGCGGACTGCGCACGCTTGCGCTGCGGGTCGCCCGCCACACCGAGAACGGGCAGGCGGTCAGCGAGTGGCTGCGCACCGCGTCCGGGGTCGAGGACGTCCGCTGGCCCGGGTTCGGCGGGATGGTCTCCTTCCGCCACCCCGACGCGGTCGGGATCGTCAGCCGCACCGAGCTCTTCTCGCTTGCCGAGTCCCTGGGCGGGGTCGAGTCGCTGATCGAGGTCCCCCAGGCGATGACCCATCAGTCGGTCGAGGACTCCGCCGCAGCCGTGCCCGCGGATCTGGTCCGCCTCTCGTGCGGGATCGAGGCCGCCGAGGACCTGATCGCGGACCTCGAGCAGGCGCTGCCCTAGGCGCGGCTCAGGCACGCGGCACCCGAAATCGGGTGTTTCCACCTATACCCGCGCCGGTTGGCCGCGCCTAGGTTGGTCCGCGCAAGGGGAGTCGAGCACGGGAGGACCCGATGAACGCGCGAATCAGCGAGCACCTGCGACGCAACGTCTACGGCCTGGTGGCGGTCTTCATCGCCCTGGGCGGTTCGGCGATCGCCGCCGAGCAGGCGGCGAAGAACTCGGTCACGTCGAAATCGATCAAGAACGGCCAGGTCAAGCTCAAGGACCACGCCGTGAACTCGGTCGACGGCACGAAGGTCGTCGACGCCTCGCTGGCGGGAGGGGACGTGCAGGACGCGTCGCTGACCGGCGCCGACGTGGCCGTCGACTCGCTGACGGGCGCGGACATCGACGAGGCCTCGCTGCAGGGACTCGGCGGCGGCGGTGGTGGGCCGGCGACACCGAGCGGTCCCGCGGGTGGCGACCTGACGGGCACCTACCCGGACCCGACGATCGCGGTGGACGCGGTCACCGGCGCCGAAGTGCTCGATGGAACCCTGGCGACGGCGGACATCGACGAGTCGACGCTCGGCTTCACGGCCGGGGCCGACATCACGGGGACGCTCGGTAGCGCCCAGATCGACGCCAACGTCGTCGGCAACGTCCAGCTGCTCGACAACGCGGTGGGGAACGCTGAAATGGCCAGCAACGCGATCGGCAACGCCGAGATCTCGAACGACGCGGTGGCGAACGGCGAGATGGCGAACAACGCGATCGGCAACGCCGAGATGGCCGACAACGCGATCGGCAACGCCGAGATGGCCGACAACGCGATCGACGACGCCGAGCTGGCCGACAACGCGGTCGGCAACCTGGAGCTCGACGACAATGCGGTTGGCTCGGCCGAGGTGAGCGCCGCGTCCCTGCGCCGATCGGACCTCGCGATGGGGGTCGGTGCGGGAGTCATCGACGCGAGTGGACCGCTCGCGATCGGTGCCTGCAGCGCTGAGGCGAACACTGCGGGCCACGCGTCCGGTACCTCGCCGTCGGGCAGCCACACGTTTGCGTTCTCGGAGCGCAACAACGCGGCCGCCAACAACGGATGGGTGGTGGTCGGGGTCCAGACGACCTCAGCCGATGTCGGCCGGGTCAAGATCTGCAATCACACCTCGTCGGGGGCGGCCGAGCCGCCGAGCATCGTGTTCGAGTACTTCACGCTCGGGACGTAGAGGGCCCGGCTCGGGCGGGCCCGTTAGCGCTCGACCGGTTCCGCGGAGCCGCGCTGGGCTCCGCGGGCCGTCGCCGCGCGCAGCGGTGCGGGCGCGGTGATCACCCGGTTACGACCCCCGGGCGGGCAATCCGGGAGCGGCATCGCGTCCGGGCCGTGGTTGCCGCGGCGGGGGCCGCGCGGCTTCTTCGGCTCCCGGCGAAAGCGCCGGAAGCGGTGATCCTCGGCCTCAGGCGGCGCCTCGTCGGGCTGCGTCTCGGCACGGAATGCCCACCACACGATGTAGAGCATCAGGCCGACGGGGATCTTCAAGACCACCATCAGAAACAGGATCGGTACGAATCCCTCCACCTAGGGCGCAGTGTAACCGTCGCGAACCCAGCCCAAGAGCGCCTCGGTGTGGGCCTCGGTGAGCCCGACTTCGGAGTCGGTCGGGCACAGCAGGGTGGGGGCCTCGCGCTGCGCGGCCCAGGCGTGGCAGCTCTCGTCGAAGGAGTCGTCGATCCACGCCAGCGGGCGGTTGTAGGCGTACTCGGTGAGCGCGTCGAGCTTCCAGTGGGAACTGCCGAACCGCGCCCGGCCGTCGAACGTGAGGACGGGCAGGTCGCCGGGCAGGCCGAGGATCAGCGGCAGGTGGTCGTTTGCACGCTGCTCCCAGCCGGTCGCCCAGACGAGCTCATAGACCTCGGCCAGCCGCAGCAGCTCCGCGCCCGCCCGGTCGGAGATCACGTGCGCCATCCCGTCGATCAGGTGCATGCGTCCCCCCGCCTGGTTCAGCGGTCCGTCGAAGCCGAAGAGGCTGATCACGCCGTCGACGTCGACGGCCAGAATCGGGCGTGAACTGTCGTTTGCGGCCATCCAACGCCGCAGCGTAGCGGCGAGGCCCTGCTATCTTCCCGCAGCCGTGCCAAGCACCAATCAGCTGATCCGCAAGGGGCGCAAGCCGCCGCAGAAGAAGGTGGCCACCCCGGGCCTCAAGTCGGGCCAGGGACGCAAGCGCCGGATCGCCGCTCCGCAGCGGCGCGGCGTCTGCACCCGCGTCTACACGGCGACGCCGAAGAAGCCGAACTCGGCGCTGCGCAAGGTCGCTCGCGTCCGGCTTACCAACGGGATGGAGGTCACCTGCTACATCCCCGGCGAGGGCCACAATCTTCAGGAGCACTCGGTCGTGCTCGTCCGTGGTGGCCGCGTCAAGGACCTGCCGGGCGTCCGCTACAAGGTGATCCGCGGCACGCTCGACGCCTCCGGCGTATCGGACCGCAAGCAGTCGCGCTCGATGTACGGCGTCAAGAAGTAGCTGGATGCCCCGCCGCGCCCGCGCAGCCATCCGCACGCCCGAGCCGGACTCGGTGCACCGCAATCGCCTCGTCGCGCAGGTGATCAACAAGGTGATGCAGGACGGCAAGAAGTCGACCGCAGAGCAGATCACGTACGACGCCTTGGCGATCGTCGGCGAGCGCTCCGGCCGCGCGCCGGTCGAGGTGCTCGAGGACTCGATCAAGGAATTGACCCCGGTGCTCGAGGTTCGCTCGCGCCGGGTCGGCGGCGCCACCTACCAGGTCCCGGTCGAGGTTCCGGTCCGCCGCGCCAAGACGCTTGCCGTCCGCTGGCTGGTCGGGTTCGCCCGCAACCGCCGCGAGAAGTCCATGGCCGAGCGGCTCGCCAACGAGATCCTCGACTCGATCTCCCAGCAGGGCGGCGCCTGGAAGCGCAAGGACGACATCTATCGCATGGCGCAGGCCAATAAGGCCTTCGCCCACTACCGCTGGTAAACCCGCGGCCGCTCGGTGGCGCTGGGCGGCGTCATCGGTCGCTCGCGTCCGTAGGACGCCACGCTCCCTCAGCCGCGCTCACGGGTGCGCGTGCGCGTGCGGCTGAGCTTGCCGAGCCGCCCCTTCTCGCCCTGCTCCGGCTTGTGGTCGGTTTCCGTGGGCTCGTCACCGCGGGCCTCGGTCGGCCGAGCTCGCTTGCCCGGACGCAGGCTCGCGAGCTGCGCGGGCGTGAGGCTGGCGAGGGCGATCCCCGTCACCGCCAACGCCAGGGCCCCGACCAGCTCGAGGTAGAAGCCCCCCTGGGGAACGGCCTTGGCATCGAAGAACTGGGCCCCAGACCCGCAGGACTCACCGAGCGAGCCGATGTTGTTCGCAAACCGCAGATCGGCGATCAGGAAGATCAGCAGCCCGAGGACGCCCATCACGGCGACGGCGATCGCCGCCGGGCGCGAGCCGGCATAGACGGCGACCAGGACCGCGATGATCGCGAACCCGGCGATCACCATCTGGGCGTTGCTGTGGCGGTCGCCGGCCCCGAGCGAGCACTGAGCCTCGCCGCCGGGCGGGGTGAACTCGAACAGGGTCATGAGCTCGGAGGCGAACAGGCAGACGGCGGCGGCGATCACCGCGAGCGGCAGCAGCCGGGTGAGGCGGCCGGGCAGCTCGGGGGCGGGCGCCGACGCCGTCTCGGTCACGTTCCGGCCCCCTGGACCTTGCGCTTGGTCCTCGCCCGCGGCGGCTTGCGGTCGGTCGGACCGCCCGTCGGACGGCGGGGGCGCTTCAGCTGCGGGCGGCGCTTGGCGAGCTTGCGCGCCCGGGCCGCGGCGCGCTGGAACAAGGTCGGCCCGGTCAGGGCGGGCTCGGCGTGGGCCGGGGTCGGACGCAGATACCGGGGCAGCATCAGCCCGCAGCCGATCAGCACGACCCCGCAGGCGATCTGGAGCCAGAAGCCCTCGAGCAGGCTGGCGCTCGCGCCCTCGTAGGCGACCGCGGCGTCGCCCTCGTCCAGCCCCTTGGGCAGATCGACGATCAGGGCGATCGCGATCACCGCGATTCCGAGCGGGATCAGCAGGGCAGCGAACCCTCGCCGCCCGGCCAGCGCGGCGATCAGGATCACGAGGGCCAGCGCCGCGAGCGGCACCATCACCCAGGAGTGGGCGTTGCCGGCGACCTCGGTTTCGATCTCCGGAGCCGGGGCGACCGCGCCGACCTCGCCCGCGTACGCGTCGGAGCCGACGCTGACCGAGTGGTAGTCGAGCCACTGCGAGGCGGCGAGGGCCCCGGCGGCGACCAGGGTCACGACGGCGACCGCGCGCGCCGGGGTGACATGGCGCTCGGCGAAGCGCATCGTTGCGCGCCCCGCCGCCCACAGCCAGAGCAGCGCCGGGCGGATCACGCTCCGCCATGCCCTGAGCACGAAGGCGCCCGCGACCTCGGCGGCGGCGAGCCAGAGCCCGACCGGGATCGCGATCATCTCGCGGCCGAGCTTCAGGACCTCGGCGACGATCGAGCGGATCCCGGTACCGACCTTTCCGGCGCCCGCGGCGAGGGCCGGGCCGCGCTTGGCCGGGGTCGCCGAACGGCGCGGGCGCAAGAACTTCGGCCGCCGGCGGGGCGGCTTCGCGGCGGGGCGCCCCGGCTTCGAGGCGGCGACCTTCGCCTTCGACTTCTCCTTCGCGGGCGTCTTGGCCGCCGGCTTCTTCGGTGTCTCGGCCTTCGGCTTCGCGGTCCGCGGCTTCGCCTTCACCGGCCGCGCCTCGGCCTCCTTCGCCTTCGGTTCGGGCTTCTGCCGCTCGACGGCCTCGCGCGCCTTCGTCCGCTCCATCCGCGCCTTCGAGCGGTCGGCGGCGGTCGCGCCGGCCTTCGCGCGATCGGCGCGACGGCGCTCCTCGCGGCGCATCGCCCGTTCGCGGGCGCTGCGTTCGCGAGCCGCCGAGATCCGCTTTTTCAGGCCCATCTGCGCCCTCGGGAGGCCACTATGCCTCTGCTAT
Organism: uncultured Solirubrobacterales bacterium; assembly: GCA_963767285.1. Taxonomy (GTDB): domain Bacteria; phylum Actinomycetota; class Thermoleophilia; order Solirubrobacterales; family 70-9; genus WHSW01. Next base: position 37,424 of record CAVYDJ010000002.1, read on the forward strand.
AGTCATGCGTCGCTCGCGGGCCGGGCCGTGCCCGGTTTCGCGGCGGAATTTCCTTCCATGGAGAGCCGCACGACATAGGGCGTTCCGGGCTAAATGGCGATACAGCGCTGAGGCCCGCAAGGGCCTTTTTTGTGCGCTGAGACGCTCTTCCCGCCGGTTTCGTCTCCTCTCGCGACGCGTTCCAGGTCGGCCCGAAAACTACACCACGCACAAACGGACTACCAAGACTCAAATGCCCCGCTCCTTCCCCCTAGAAAAGACCCGCAACATCGGGATCATGGCGCACATCGACGCCGGTAAGACGACGACGACCGAGCGCATCCTCTTCTACACCGGCCGTACCCACAAGCTCGGCGAGGTTCACGAGGGCGCCGCCGTCATGGACTGGATGGAGCAGGAGCAGGAGCGCGGGATCACGATCACGTCCGCCGCGACCGCCTGCGAGTGGAAGGACCACCGGATCAACATCATCGACACGCCGGGCCACGTCGACTTCACGGTCGAGGTCGAGCGCTCGCTGCGCGTCCTCGACGGCGCGATCGCCGTCTTCGACTCGGTCGCCGGTGTCGAGCCGCAGTCGGAGACCGTCTGGCGCCAGGCCGACAAGTACAAGGTCCCGCGGATCGCCTTCATCAACAAGATGGATCGCACCGGCGCCGACTTCGACAACGCGGTCCAGACGATGCGCGATCGGCTCGGCGCCAACCCGCTGCCGATCCAGCTGCCGATCGGCGCCGAGGACCAGTTCGTGGGCGTCATCGACCTGATCGAGGACAAGGCGCTGGTCTGGAAGGACGAGCTCGGCACCGAGTTCGAGTACGAGGAGATCCCGGAGAACCTCAAGGACGCCGCCCACGAGGCGCGCACCCACCTGATCGAGGCCTGCGCCGACTACGACGACGAGCTGATGGAGATGTACCTGGACGAGCAGGACATCCCGCACGAGCGGATCGGCAAGTCGCTGCACCGCGCGACGCTCGACCTGAAGGTCACCCCGGTGCTATGCGGGTCGGCGTTCAAGAACAAGGGCGTCCAGCCGCTCCTCGACGAGATCGTCGAGCTGCTCCCGTCCCCGCTCGAGGTCCCGCCGATGGCCGGGTGGGCGGTCGACAACAAGGGGGAGCGCGGCGAGGAGGTCGTCCGCAAGCCCGACGACTCGGAGCCGTTCTCGGCGCTCGCGTTCAAGGTGATGGCGGACCCGTTCGTCGGCAAGCTCACCTACTTCCGCGTCTACTCGGGCAAGCTCAGCTCCGGCAGCCGGGTGCTGAACGCCACCGCCAGCAAGACCGAGCGGGTCGGGCGGCTGCTGATGATGCACGCCAACCACCGCGAGGAGATCGAGGAGTGCTACGCGGGGGACATCGTCGCCGGCGTCGGCCTCAAGCAGACCTCCACCGGCGACACACTCACCGCGCCGGACTCGCCCGTCGTGCTCGAGAACATCGAGTTCCCCGAGCCGGTGATCTCGGTCGCGATCGAGCCGAAGACGAAGTCCGACCAGGAGAAGCTCGGCGGCGGCCTCGCCCGCCTTGCCGAGGAGGACCCCACCTTCCGGATCGAGAGCGACGAGGAGACCGGGCAGACGCTGATCAGCGGGATGGGCGAGCTCCACCTCGAGGTGATCGTCGATCGCCTCCTGCGCGAGTTCAACGTCGACGCCAACGTCGGCCGGCCGCAGGTCGCCTACCGCGAGACGATCCGCGAGCGGGTCGAGAAGATCGTCGGCCACTTCGTCCGCCAGACCGGCGGCAAGGGACAGTTCGGCCACGTCGTCATCAACGCCGAGCCGGCGCCCGAGGAGGGCTTCGACTTCGTCAACAAGATCAAGGGCGGCGCAATTCCCTCCGAGTTCATCCCCGCGGTCGAGCAGGGGATCGAGGAGGCGCTGGGATCCGGCGTCAAGGCGGGTTACCCGATGGTCGATGTCCGGGTCGAGCTCGTCGACGGCAAGTACCACGACGTCGACTCCTCGGAGATGGCGTTCAAGATCGCCGGGTCGATGGCGATCCAGGAGGCGACCAGGCGGGCCAAGCCCGTCCTGCTCGAGCCTGTGATGAGCGTCGAGGTCGTCACGCCCGAGGAGTTCCTCGGCGACGTGATCGGCGACCTGTCGCGACGCCGCGGCAAGGTCCAGGGCCAGGAGCCGCGCGGAAACGCGGTCGCCGTGCACGCCTTCGTGCCGCTCGGCGAGATGTTCGGTTACGCGACCGACGTCCGCTCGTCGACCCAGGGCCGGGCCACCTACACCATGCAGTTCGAGCGCTACGAGGAAGTCCCCAACAACATCGCCGAGCAGATCACCGAGAGCAGCGCGGCGGAGCCGGTCGGGGCCGGTGCCTGAGGCACCGATCCAGGTTCCCGGGTGAATTCTGTAAATATCCCCAGGTTGCGCCTAAACAGACGATTTTGAGCAGAACGACAAGGAGCTAGAGAAACCAGATGGCGGAGAAGTTCGATCGCAGCAAGCCCCACGTCAACGTGGGCACGATCGGTCACATCGATCACGGCAAGACCACCCTCACGGCGGCGATCACCAAGGTGCTCGCCGAGCAGGGCGGCGCCGAGGCGAAGACGTTCGAGGAGATCGACAACGCTCCGGAGGAGAAGGAGCGCGGGATCACGATCGCCACCTCGCACGTCGAGTACGAGACCGAGAAGCGCCACTACGCCCATGTCGACTGCCCCGGGCACGCCGACTACGTCAAGAACATGATCACCGGCGCGGCGCAGATGGACGGTGCGATCCTCGTCGTCTCGGCCGCCGACGGCCCGATGCCGCAGACGCGTGAGCACATCCTGCTCGCCCGCCAGGTGAACGTGCCCTACGTCGTGGTCTTCCTCAACAAGGTCGACATGGTCGACGACGAGGAGCTGATCGAGCTCGTCGAGGAGGAGGTCAAGGACCTGCTCAACGAGTACGACTTCCCGGGCGAGGACACCCCGATCATCAAGGGCTCCGCGCTGAAGGCGCTCGAGGGCGACGAGGACGCCAAGGGCGCGATCCTCGAGCTCGCCGAGGCGCTCGACAGCTACATCCCCGAGCCCGAGCGCGACCTCGACAAGCCGTTCCTGATGCCGGTCGAGGACATCATGACCATCACCGGCCGCGGCACCGTCGCCACGGGCCGGATCGAGACCGGCATCGTCAACACCGGCGACGAGGTCGAGATCGTCGGCATCCACGACACCACGAAGACCGTGGTCACCGGGGTGCAGATGTTCCACAAGGACCTCGACCAGGGCCAGGCCGGCGACAACGCCGGCTGCCTGCTGCGCGGTACCAAGCGCGAGGAGATCCAGCGCGGCCAGGTGCTGTGCAAGCCCGGGTCGATCACCCCGCACACGAAGTTCAAGTCCGAGGTCTACTGCCTGAAGAAGGAGGAGGGCGGCCGTCACACCCCGTTCTTCTCGGGCTACCGTCCGCAGTTCTACTTCCGGACGACGGACGTCACGGGAGTCGCCAACCTGCCCGAGGGCACGGAGATGGTGATGCCCGGCGACAACGTCGAGATGACGATCGAGCTGATTCAGCCGATCGCCATGGACCAGGGCCTTCGGTTCGCGATCCGCGAAGGCGGGCGCACCGTCGGCTCGGGAGTCGTTACCGAAGTCGTCGAGTAACGACACAGCAGGGGGCCGGCGCGATCGCCGGCCCTTAGTACGTAGGCAACCGATAGATACGACCTTGGGGCGCTGTCCCCCTTTTGGACGGCGCCCCTTTTGCGCCCACTGAGGGCAAGAACGGAATAAGTGGCAACACTCGCGACAAGCAAGATCCGGATCCGGCTCAAGGCCTATGACCATGACGCCATCGATCGCGCTGCCCGCGAGATCGTGGACACGGCAACCCGCACCGGAGCCTCGGTGTCAGGGCCCGTGCCCCTGCCGACCGAGCGCAACATCTACTGCGTGATCAAGTCCCCGTTCAAGGACAAGGACTCGCGCGAGCACTTCGAGATCCGCACCCACAAGCGGCTGATCGACATCCACCAGCCGACGCCGAAGACGATCGACTCCCTGCAGCGCCTCGACGCGCTGCCGGCCGGGGTCGACATCGAGATCAAGATCTAGCGGGGTCTGTGGCGATGGCGGCAATCGTGGGCAGGAAGGTCGGAATGACCCAGGTCTTCACCGAGGACGGCACCCGGGTGCCCGTCACGGTCGTGGAGGCCACCCCGAACACGGTCACCGCCGTCCGGATCCCCGATCGCGACGGCTACGCGGCGGTCCAGCTGGCCGGCCTGCAGATCGAGGAGAAGAAGCTCACCAAGGGCGAGCTCGGCCACCTCAAGAAGGCCGACGCGCCCGCTTCGAAGAAGGTCAAGGAGTTTCGCGACGAGTCGCCCGAGGCGACGATCGGCGACAAGCTGACCGTCGAGCAGTTCGAGCCGGGTGCCAAGGTCAAGGTCTCGGCGGTGTCGGTCGGGAAGGGCTTCCAGGGCACGATCAAGCGCCACAACTTCGGCCGCGGGCCGGTCTCGCACGGCTCCCACAACGTCCGCGCACCGGGCTCGATCGGCGCCAGCGCCGACCCCGCCCGCGTCTTCAAGGGCACGAAGATGCCGGGCCGGATGGGCGGCAAGCGGGTCACCCAGCGCGGTCTGACCGTGTTCCAGGTCGATGCCGAGAACAACCTGCTGCTGATTCGCGGCGCGGTCCCCGGCCCGAAGGGCGGCACCGTGGAGGTGCGCACGGATGGCTAGCGCGACCCTGAAGGCCACAACGCTCGGCAAGCAGGCCAAGACCGACCTGCCCGCGACCGTGTTCGGCGAGGAGTTCCACGAGAGCCTCGTGCACGAGGCCGCGCGCGCCGACCTGGCCGCGCGCCGGCGCGGCACCGCGTCGACCCTCGGCCGCGGCGAGGTCTCGATGACGACGGCGAAGGCCTGGAAGCAGAAGGGCACCGGCCGCGCGCGCGCCGGGGCGCTCAGCGTCCCCCATCGCCGCGGCGGCGGGGTCGCGTTCGGCCCGAAGCCGCGCTCGCACACCTTCAAGGTCAACCGCAAGGCCCGCCGGCGGGCCTTGCGCTCGGCGTTCTCCGTCCACGCCACGCGCGACAGCATCGCCGTGCTCGACGGCGCGGCCTACGAGTCGCCGTCGACCAAGCAGGCCGCTGACGCGCTCGCCAAGTGGGGCGCGAAGGGACCGACCCTGGTCCTCTGCGACCCCGAGGAGGCCGGCGTCGTCAAGAGCTTTCGCAACATCCCCAAGATCGACGTGCTCCCGGTCGGCTCGGCCGGTGTCGCCGACGTGATCGGCCACTCGTCGCTGATCGTCACCCAGACCGCGCTCGACTCGCTCGAGGCCCGCGTGGGCGAGGTCGAGCGGATGCCCCGTCCCTCGGCTGACCCGGATACGCCCGCAGGCGAAGCCGAGGACGTGGCCGGTGGTGATTCCTCATGAACGCGCGACAGGTCATCGTGGAGCCGGTCGTCAGCGAGAAGAGCTACGCGCTGATGGCCGACGGCAAGTACACGTTCCGGGTCGACGATCGCGCCCACAAGACGCAGATCCGGCTTGCGGTCGAGGAGATCTTCGACGTCGGCGTGGTCGAGGTGCGGACGATCAAGGTCCGCTCGAAGCCGAAGCGCCGCGGCCTGCATCGCGGGACCACCCGGTCGTGGAAGAAGGCGATCGTCCAGCTTGCGCCGGGCGACCGCATCGAACTCTTCGAAGGCGCTGCGGTAGCGGAGTAGTCATGGCGATGAGGAAGACAAAGCCGACCAGCCCCGGGCGCCGCTTCGCGACGTACCAGAAGCGCGAGGAGCTGACGGGGGGCAACGAGCCCCTGAAGGCGCTGACCAAGGGCAAGGGCCGCAGCGGCGGGCGCAACTCGCGCGGCCGCATCACCGCTCGCCACCGCGGCGGCGGGGCGAAGCGCCGCTACCGCGAGATCGACTTCAAGCGCCGCAAGGACGGCATCCCGGCGAAGGTGGCGGCGGTCGAGTACGACCCGAACCGAACTTGCTACATCGCGCGCCTGCACTACGCCGACGGCGCGAAGAGCTACATCCTCGCCCCGCACGGCGTGCGCCCAGGGACGACGGTCGAGTCGGGCGACAAGGCGGACATCCAGCCCGGCAACGCGCTGCCGCTGCGCTTCATCCCGACCGGCACCGTGGTCCACAACGTCGAGATGGTCCCGGGCCAGGGCGGCAAGCTCGGCCGGTCCGCGGGCTCGGCGGTCCAGGTGGTCGCGAAGGAGGGCGAGATGGTCACCCTGCGCCTGCCCTCGTCGGAGATGCGGATGGTCCGTGCCGACTGCCGGGCGACGGTGGGTACCCTCTCCAACGCCGAGCACCAGAACGTCAAGATCGGCAAGGCCGGCCGCAACCGCCACAAGGGCAAGCGGCCGCAGAGCCGCGGGATCGCGATGAACCCGGTCGATCACCCGCATGGCGGGGGCGAGGCGCACAAGACCCCGGGTGGGCACCCGGTAACGCCATGGGGCAAGCCGACGCTCGGCTATCGCACCCGAAAGAAGGGCAAGAAGTCCGACGCCCTGATCGTCCGCGGCCGCCGCCGCGGCAAGAAGAGGAAGTAACGAGTGAGCAGATCTTCAAAAAAGGGCCCGTGGGTCGAGGAACGCTTGATGAAGCGGATCACGACGATGAACGAGGCGAACCAAAAGACGATGATCAAGACCTGGTCGCGGATGTCGACCGTGTTCCCCGAGATGGTCGGGCACACGATCGCCGTCCACGACGGGCGCAAGCACGTGCCCGTGTTCGTGTCCGAGTCGATGGTCGGCCACAAGCTCGGCGAGTTCGCGCCGACCCGCACCTACCGCGGCCACGGGGGCAGGGAGCGTTAGCCGTGACTCCTCCCGCGACAGCACGCCGCAGCCGGCTGCAAACCTTCGCCGGCGGCAGGAGGCACGGCTAGTGGCGAAGGCCGCCGAAAAGAAGGCCGACACCAAGGCCAAGGAGGCGCCCGAGGCGCCGATGGTGCGCGCCAGGGCCCGGTACGTCCGCGTCGCGCCGCGCAAGGCGCGCCTGGTCGCCGATCAGATCCGCGGCCTGCCCGTCGAGGAGGCCCGCACCCTGCTCGCGTTCTCGAGCCGCGGTGCGGCCCGCGACCTGCTGCGCCTGCTCGACAGCGCCGCCGCCAACGCCGAGGCGAACCACGAGCTGGTTGCCGACGACCTGCGGATCGCCGCGGTCAGCGTCGACGAGGGCCCGACCCTGAAGCGCTGGCGCGCCCGCGCGCGCGGCCGCGCCACCCCGATCCATAAGCGCACGAGCCACCTGTCGGTGGCTCTGACCCCGACCCCGGACGCCTAGGGAGAGAAGGACCGCATGGGACAGAAGATCCACCCGGAGGGCTTCCGCGTCGGCTACATCCACGACTGGAAGTCGAACTGGTTCGACGAGCGCAACTTCGCCGACCTGCTGCTCGAGGACATCGCGATCCGCGAGCACATCGAGAACAAGCTTTCGCACGCCGGCCTCTCGGACATCACGATCGTCAAGCAGCGCGGCGAGATCACGGTCGACATCCACACGGCCCGTCCCGGGATCGTGATCGGGAAGTCGGGCGCCGAGGTCGACGCCCTGCGCCGCGACCTGCACAAGATCACCGGCAAGCCGGTGAAGGTGAACATCCGCGAGATCAAGCGCCCCGAGCTGGACGCGAAGCTGGTCGCGCAGTCGATCGCCGAGCAGCTGCAGAACCGCGTCGCCTTCCGGCGCGCGATGAAGCGCGCGCTGACCTCCGCCATGCGCTCCGGCGCCAAGGGCGTGAAGGTCCAGGTCTCCGGCCGCCTCGGCGGCGCCGAGATGGCGCGGACCGAGGGCTACTCGGACGGCCGCGTGCCGCTGCACACGCTGCGCGCGGACATCGATTACGGCTTCGTCGAGGCGAAGACGACGACCGGCCGGATCGGCGTCAAGTGCTGGATCAACAAGGGCGAGGTGATGCCGGAAGGCTTCCGCGCCGGGGCCGACGAGGAGGAGCTGCAGCCGCGCTCATTCCGCCGCCGCGACGACCGCGGTGGCCGGGGTGGCCAGCGCGGTGGCGGCGGCCAGGGCGGCAGGCCGCCCCGGCAGCAGGCGGCTCCGCCCGCGCCGCCCAAGCCCGCGCCGGCGGCCAAGCCCGCGCCGGCCGCGCCGGCTCAGCCCGCGCCGGCTCAGCCCGCGCCGGCTCAGCCCGCGCCCGAGGCCCCGGCCCCGGCGGCCCAGCCCGAGGGAGGTGCTTCCTGATGCTGATGCCGAAGCGCGTCAAGCACCGCAAGCAGATGCGCGGCAAGCGCCGCGGCTACACGAAGGGTGGCGCCGGGATCGCCTTCGGCGAGTACGGCCTGAAGGCCGTCGACCGCGGCTGGATCACCAACCGCCAGATCGAGGCCGCCCGCGTCGCGATGACCCGCAAGATCAAGCGCGGCGGCAAGGTCTGGATCAACGTCTTCCCCGACAAGCCCTATACGAAGAAGCCCGCCGAGACGCGCCAGGGCTCGGGCAAGGGCAACCCGGAGGGCTGGGTCGCGGTGGTCAAGCCCGGCAAGGTGATGTTCGAGCTCGCCGGCGTACCGGAGGACCTCGCCAAGGAGGCCATGCGCCTCGCGGGCCACAAGCTGCCGATCAGGACCAAGTTCGTGACCCGAGAGGGGCTCAGCCAGTGAAGGCCGGCGACGTGCATGCGCTCGGCGATCAGGACCTCGTCCAGGCCGTCAAGGAGGCGCGCTTGGACGCCTTCAACCTGCGCTTTCGCCATGCCACCGGAGAGCTGGAGAACACCGCCGGGATCGGCGCCTCACGGCGCGACCTCGCCCGGCTGATCACCGTCGCCCGTGAGCGCGGCATCGACATCGACAAGGAATTGACTTCGTGATGGAAGAAGAAGAGAAGACTTCAGAGGACGCCGAGGAGACTCCGGCCGAGGAGACGCCCGCCGAGGAGACTCCGGCCGAGGACGCCCCCGCGGAGGAGGCGCCCGCCGAACAGGCGGAGGAGCCCGCTGCCGAGGAGGTCGCGGAGCCGGAGGCTGCTCCGGAGGACGCTCCGGCCGAGGAGCCCGCACCTGAGCCCGCCGCGAAGGCCCCTGCCGAGGACGCCGAGCCCGAGGAGGTGCTGACCCCGAAGCAGATTCGCAGGCAGAAGCGCTCGCAGCACACCGGCGAGGCGAAGCCCGAGCGCGGTCCGGAGGATCGCGTCGCCGAGCGCGCCGCGAAGCGCAAGGCCGCGGCCGCCGCCCGCAAGCGGAGCCGCGCGCGCGCCCGCTCGAAGCACGAGCCGGGCCAGGGGACGCCGCCCGCCGAGCGGGTTCCGGGGACGAAGGCGATCCGCCAGGGCAAGGTCACCTCCGACAAGGCCGACAAGACGATCACGGTGGCGCTGGACATCGTCTCCCGCCATCCCAAGTACGAGAAGGTCGTCCGCCGCTCGGCGACCGTCCACGCGCACGACCCCGAAAACGACGCCAACGTCGGCGACCTCGTGCGGCTGATCGAGTCGCGCCCGCTCTCGCGCACGAAGCGCTGGCGGCTCGTCGAGGTCCTGGAGCGCGCCCAGTGATCCAGCAGGAGTCGAGACTCAAGGTGGCCGACAACTCCGGCGCCCGCGAGATCCTCTGCATCCGCGTCAAGGGCGGCTCGCACCGCCGCTACGCGGGGGTCGGCGACGTGATCACCGCGACCGTCAAGCAGGCGACCCCGCACGGCGGGGTCCGCAAGGGCGAGGTCGTCCAGGCGGTCGTCGTCCGGACCCGCAAGCAGCTCGGGCGCTCCGACGGCACCTACATCGCCTTCGACGAGAACGCCGCGGTGCTGATCGACCCGCAGAACAACCCGCGCGGCACCCGGATCTTCGGGCCCGTCGCCCGCGAGCTGCGCGACCGCAACTTCATGAAGATCATCTCGCTCGCCCCGGAGGTCCTATGAGCGCGGAGCAGACTTATTTCATGATGGGCGAAGCGCGATCGAGGTGTTCTTAGTGGCCAAGGGCATGCACGTCCGCAAGGACGACCAGGTGATGGTGATCGCCGGCAAGGACAAGGGCAAGACCGGCCGCGTGCTGCGCACCGAGCCGGGCCGCCGGCGCGTCTACGTCGAGCACCTGAACATCCACAAGAAGCACACCCGGCCGCGCTCGGTCAAGGACACCCAGAAGGCGCAGTCGAGCGGGATCATCGACCAGGAGGGTCCGATCGACATCTCCAACGTGATGTTGCTCGACCCGACCGACAACAAGCCGACCCGGGTCGGGGTCCGCGTCACCGACAACGGGCGGCGCGAGCGCTACGCGAAGCGGACCGGCAAGGCGATCGAGTGATGGAAGCGTCCGCAGCGGAAGAGACCGAGGTCAAGGAGACCGCGAGCAAGGCGGCCCCGCCGCCGCGCCTGCGCGAGATGTACGAGAACGAGCTCGCCGGCGAGCTCACGAAGCGGTTCGGCTACTCGAGCTCGATGCAGATCCCGCGCCTGCTCAAGATCACGGTCAACATGGGCATCGGCGACGCGAAGCAGTCGACGCCGGTCCTCGAAGCCGCGACCGAGCAGCTGGCGACGATCACCGGCCAGCACCCGAACACGCGCCGGGCCCGCAAGTCGATCGCCAACTTCAAGCTCCGCGAGGGGATGCCGGTCGGGGTCTCGGTGACCCTGCGCGGCGCCCGGATGTGGGAGTTCCTCGACCGCCTGATCTCGATCTCGATCCCGCGGATCCGCGACTTCCGCGGCCTCAACCCGCGCTCGTTCGACGGCCGCGGCAACTACACGCTCGGCGTCCGCGAGCAGCTGATTTTCCCCGAGATCGACTACGACTCGATCGACGAGACCCGCGGTCTCGACATCGCGATCACGACGACCGCGCCGACCGACGAGGAGGGCTTTGCGCTGCTGCTCGGGCTCGGGATGCCGTTCGCGGCCGACGGGCGCCCCGGCGAGGTCGACACCGCCGCCGAGGAAGAGGAGGAGCGCCGCCACGAGGAGGCCCGGCTCAAGGCCGAGGCCGAGCAGGCGGCGCTCGAGCAGCTCAAGGAGGAGAACCCCGAGGCGTACGCCAAGCCGGAGAAGCCCGAGGAGGGCGAGGAAGGTGAGGAAGGTGCCGAGGGCGCCGAGGCGGGCGAGGAAACCGAGACTTCAAGCGACGAGAGTTCCGAGGAGTAGCCAGATGGCGAAGACGTCACAGAAGGTCGCCCAGCAGCGGCCGCCCAAGTACAAGACGCGCGGGTACAACCGCTGCCGCAAGTGCGGCCGCTCCCGCGCCTATTACCGCAAGTTCGGCCTCTGCCGGATCTGCCTGCGCGAGCAGGCGCACCAGGGCTACGTGCCCGGGATGAGCAAGGCGAGCTGGTAAACGAAGAGCATGCTTACCGACCCGATTTCCGATTACCTGACCCGCGTCCGCAACGCGCTCGCGGCCGACCACACCGACGTCGAGGTGCCCGCCTCGCGGCTGAAGAAGGAGCTCAGCCGCATCCTCACCGAGCAGGGCTACATCACGTCGTACGAGGTCGAGCCGACCGCCGTGGGCGAGGTCATCAAGATCCAGCTGAAGTACACGGAGGACCGCCGCCCGGTGATCAGCGGGATGAAGCGGATCTCGCGTCCGGGCCGCCGCCGCTACGTCAACCACGGCGACGTCCCGCGTGTCCAGGGCGGGATGGGGACGTCGATCGTCTCCACCTCCTCGGGCGTGATGACCGGCCACGAGGCGCGAGCCAAGGGCGTCGGCGGCGAGGTAGTCGCTTACATCTGGTGAACCATGAGTCGTATTGGTAGACAGCCGATCCCCGTACCCGAGGGCGTCACCGTCGCGATCGCCCCTGGCCGGGTGACCGTCAACGGCCCGAAGGGCGAGCTCCAGCAGCCCGTCTCGTCGCGGATGGAGATCGCCCAGGAGGAGGGCGCCCTGACCGTCACCCGCCCGACCGACCGCGGCGAGGACCGCGCGATCCACGGGCTCACGCGCAGCCTGGTTGCGAACATGGTCATCGGGGTCACCGACGGCTACGAGAAGCAGCTCGAGATCCAGGGCGTCGGTTATCGCGCCAAGCTGTCGGGCAAGGCGCTGGAGCTCAGCGTCGGCTACTCGCACACGGTCACGATCCCCGCCCCCGACGGGATCGAGTTCGAGGTTCCGCAGCCGACCCAGGTGATCGTGCGCGGCATCGACAAGCAGCTGGTCGGCGAGATCGCCTCGCAGGTCCGCCGCACGCGCCCGCCCGAGCCCTACAAGGGCAAGGGGATCCGCTACGCGGGCGAACAGGTCAAGCGAAAGGTCGGTAAGCGCGCATGACGATCACCACGAAGCCCCAGCAGCGGCTGCGCCGCCGCCGGCGGGTGCGGGCGAAGATCGTCGGCACGGCCGAGCGGCCGCGCCTGTCCGTCTTCCGCTCCAACCGCGGTGTGTTCGCGCAGCTGATCGACGATCGCGACGCGAAGACGATCGCGGCGGTCAACTGGATCGAGCCCGACCTGCGCAAGCTCGGCCCGATGGACCAGGCGAAAAAGGTCGGCGAGCTGATCGCCGAGCGTGCCAAGGCGGCCGGCGTCGAGACCTGCGTCTTCGACCGCGGCGGCTACCGCTACCACGGTCGCGTCAAGGCCCTCGCCGAGGGCGCCCGCGAGGGCGGACTGAAGTTCTGAACCCGCTACCTTCGACGATCACTTGAAGACGAGACACGACATCGAAATCATCAGCCCCCAGGGGCTCGACCTGCAGGAGCGGGTGATCGAGATCAACCGCGTCGCCAAGGTGGTCAAGGGCGGCCGGCGGTTCTCCTTCACGGCCCTGGTGGCGGTCGGCGACGAGAACGACGTCGTCGGGATCGGCTACGGCAAGGCCCGCGAGGTCCCGCTGGCGATCCAGAAGGCGGTCGAGAACGCGCGCAAGAGCCTCGTCCGGGTGCCGAAGTTCGGCCAGACGCTCCCGCACGGGACGATCGGGCGCTTCGGCTCCGGCCACGTCGTCCTGCGCCCGGCCAGCCCCGGCACCGGCGTGATCGCCGGTGGCGGCGTCCGCGCCGTGCTCGAGCTCGCCGGGATCCGCGACGTGCTCTCGAAGTCGATCGGCACCCAGAACCCGATCAACCTGGTCAAGGCGACGATGGACGGACTCACCGGCCTGCGCACGCCCCAGGACGTAGCCAAGCTCCGCGGTCTCTCGATCAAGCAGGTGCTGGGGCTGGATCTTCTGGAGGCGGCGAAGAAGGCCGAGGCGCCGGCCAACGGCGAGTCCGCCGAGGCCGCGCCCAGCCCGGAGTCCGTCGTCGAGGCGACGCCGCCGGTGGAGACGCCGGCCGAGGTCGTCGCAGAGGAGGCTCCGGCCGAGGAGCCCTCCGATGGCTGATGTCAAGCTCAAGCAGGTGCGCTCGTCGAACGGCGCGAGCCCCAAGCAGCGCGGCACGCTCGCCTCGCTGAAGCTCGGCCGGATCGGCAAGGAGTCGACGCTGGCCGACACGCCGCAGCTTCGTGGCGCGCTCGATCGCGTCTCGCACCTGGTTCAAGAGGTGAAGGGCTGATGGGCCGCCTGGACCCCGAAGAGATCGGCCTGCACACGATTCGCCCGAAGCCGGGCGCGACCCACCCGCGCAAGCGGCTCGGGCGCGGCAAGGGCTCCGGGCAGGGCAAGACCGCCGGTCGCGGCCACAAGGGCGCCGGCGCGCGCGCGGGCGCCAAGGACAAGCGCACCTACGAGGGCGGCCAGAACCCGATCCAGATGCGGATGCGCAAGCTGCGCGGCCCGAACAAGAAGACCTCGATGCCGTTCGAGCAGTTCCGCACCCACAGCCAGCCGGTCAACCTCTCCGATCTCGAGTCGCGCTTCGAGGCCGGCGCTGAGGTGACGCCCGAGACCCTGCGCGCCGCCGGCCTGGCGAAGCGCAAGCACCCGGTCAAGGTGCTCGGCCGGGGCGAGATCTCGAAGAAGCTGACCGTGCGGGTGCACGGCTTCAGCGCCTCGGCCAAGGAGAAGATCGAGGCCGCGGGCGGCACCGCCGAAGTGATCGAGGGCTAGGCCTTGCTGCAGACGATCGCGAACGCCTTCGCGGTTCCGGAGATCCGCCGGAAGATCTTCTTCACGCTGGGGATGCTGGCGCTTTACCGGCTCGGGGCCTTCATTCCGGCGCCGGGCATCGACGTCGACACGCTCGACTCGATCGAGGACAACTTCACCGGCAACAACGTGCTCGGCTTCCTGAACCTGTTCTCGGGCGGTTCGCTGCAGCGATTGAGCCTGTTCGCGCTCGGGATCATGCCCTACATCACGGCCTCGATCATCCTGCAGCTGCTGACCGTGGTGGTGCCGTCCCTCGAGCGCCTCCAGAAGGAGGGCGAGGTTGGCCAGCAGAAGATCACCCAGTACACGCGGTACCTGACCGTCGGGCTCGCCTTCGGCCAGTCGATCGGCTACGTCTACCTCTTCCAGAGCTTCCAGAACAGCGCCGGCCAGAGCGTCGTCGGCGACCTCACCTTCGCGAAGCTGATGCTGATCGTGATCTCGCTGACCTCCGGCTGCGTGCTGCTGATGTGGCTCGGTGAGCTGATCACCCAGCGCGGGGTCGGCAACGGGATCAGCCTGATGATCTTCGCCTCGATCGCCTCCGGGATCTTCCCGGGCCTGTCGTCCTGGTGGAACAACCCCGACCAGGTCTTCGTCGTGATGATGCCGTTCCTCGCCCTGGCGGTGATCGTCGGGATCGTCTTCGTCCAGGAGGGCCAGCGGCGGATCCCTGTGCAGTACGCCAAGCGCGTGGTCGGGCGCCGGATGACCACCGGCGGGTCCACCTACCTGCCCCTGCGCGTGAACATGGCCGGGGTGATCCCGGTCATCTTCGCCGCCTCGATCATGGCCTTCCCGCCGACGATCGGCCAGCTCCTCAACACCCCCGCCGCGCTCGATTTCGCCGCCTTCTTCAGCCCGTCGAGCTGGGCCTACGTGGTCGGCGAGGTCTTCTTCATCGTGATCTTCACCTACTTCTACACAGCGGTCACCTTCAACCCGGTCGACCAGGCGGACAACCTGAAGAAGTACGGCGGGTTCATCCCGGGGGTGAGACCGGGCCGGCCGACGGCCGAGTACCTGGACCGGATCCTCTCCCGCCTGACCTTCCCCGGGGCGCTGTACCTGGGCGCGGTCGCGGCCCTGCCGACGATCCTGATCTCCCAGACCTCGGCCAACTTCTTCTTCGGCGGCACCTCGATCCTGATCGTCGTCGGCGTCGCGCTCGACACGGTCAAGCAGCTCGAATCGCAGCTGATGATGCGCAACTACGAGGGGTTCCTGAAGTAGTGAGTGGCGAGTTTCGGGCGCATACCCCCCGAAAGTCGCCGAAGGCCGAGATGGTTGATCCCACGGCCCCGCGCACGCGGATGACGCACGCACGCTGCCGTGGCATCAACCATCTAGGCTTCGCGACCGCATGTCGGAGCAAAATCTGATCCTCCTCGGCCCGCCGGGCTCCGGTAAGGGCACCCAGGGCGAGCGCCTGCAGCAGGACCTCGAGCTGCCCTACTACGCGACCGGCGACATCCTGCGCGCCGCGGTGCGCGAGGGGACCGATGTCGGCAAGGATGCGAAGGAGTACATGGACCGCGGCGACTTCGTCCCGGACGACGTGATCGTCGGTGTGATCGCCGAGCGGATCGACCAGAAGGAGGCCGAGGACGGCTTCATCCTCGACGGCTTTCCGCGCACCGAGCCGCAGGCCGAGGCGCTGGGGGAGAAGCTCGCCGAGCTCGGTCGCAAGGTCTCGGCGGTGCTGCTGATCGACGTTTCCGACGAGGAGGTGATCCGCCGGCTCGGCGGTCGGCGCACCTGCCCCAACGGCCACATCTTCCACACCGAGTTCGACCCACCGGAAAAGGAGGACGTCTGCGACGTCTGCGGCGAGCAGCTCGAGATCCGCGACGACGACAAGCCCGAGGTCATCCGCAAGCGGCTGGGGCTCTACCACGAGAAGACCGAGCCGCTGATCGAGTACTACGAGAGCCGCGGTTTACTGAACCGGGTCCATGGGGATCAGCCTCCCGAGGAGGTCACCGACCGGATCCGGGCCCTGCTCGCGACCCTGGCGATGGAGGAGGAAGCATAGGCGTGTACCGCGGGGGCATCATCATCAAGAGCCCCGCCCAGATCGAGCGGATGGCCGCCGCCGGGGCGATTCAGGCCCGGTGCCTGAAGATGCTGCGCTCGAAGGTCCGCCCCGGGGTGACCACGGATGAGCTGGACCTGGCGGCGGAGCGGTTCATCACCTCGCAGGGCGCGACCCCGTCGTTCCTGGGCTACCGCGGCTTCCCGGGCTCGATCTGCTCCTCGCCGAATTCGATGGTCGTCCACGGGATCCCGGGACCGTACGAGCTGCGCCGCGGCGACGTGATCTCGCTCGACGTCGGGGTCACCTACGAGGGCTGGGTCGCCGACGCGGCGATCACGGTGGGCGTGGGCGAGATCTCGCCCGACGCCGAGCATCTGCTCGAGACCACCCAGGCCTCGTTGTTCGACGCCGTCGAGCAGGTGGTCTCCGGCAACCACCTCGGCGACGTGTCGCATGCCGTTCAGCGACGGGTCGAGGCCGAGGGCCTGTCGGTCATCCGCTCGCTCGTCGGCCACGGGGTCGGACGCGACATGCACGAGGACCCGCAGGTGCCCAATTACGGCGAGCCCGGCAAGGGCCCGCTGCTGGAGCCCGGGATGGTCTTCGCGATCGAGCCGATGGTCAACGCCGGCGGCCCCGAGGTCCGCCTCGGGGACGACAACTGGGCCGTCTACGCCGCCGACGGCTCGCTCGCGGCCCACTTCGAGTTCACGGTCGCCGTCACCCAGGACGGCCCGCGGATCCTGACGCCCTGGCACCTGGACTGAGCACGCCTGGATTTCACGCCCGGGTTGCTATATTTCCTCGTCGGCCTCCGGGCCGATTCGTTGTGCCCGCCGCGCGATTCATGGTGCGGAAGGGCCTTCTCACGTATGTTGTTGATCGATACGACCCACGAGGGCCGATGAAGGTACGAGCGTCCGTAAAGCCGATGTGTGAGCGCTGCCGGGTAATTCGCCGGAAGGGCGTCGTGCGCGTCATGTGCACCAACCCCAGGCACAAGCAGAGGCAGGGCTAGAGATTTAGATGGCACGCATCGCGGGAGTCAATCTCCCTCTCAACAAGCGGATCGAGGTCGGCCTCACCTACGTCCACGGCGTCGGGCGCTCGACCTCGAACGAGGTGCTGAAGAAGGTCAAGATCGACCCCGACACCTACGTCAAGGATTTGACCGAGGAGGAGACGGTCAAGCTCCGCGACGCGGTCGAGGAGCTCGAGGTCGAGGGTGACCTTCGCCGCGAGCGCTCGCAGAACATCAAGCGCCTCTCGGAGATCGGCTCCTACCGCGGCCTGCGCCACCGGCGCGGCCTGCCGACCCGCGGCCAGCGCACCAAGACCAACGCCCGCGGCCGGAAGGGCCCGCGGCGGATGAGCATCGCCGGCAAGAAGAAGGCGCCGGCGAAGAAGTGAGGCGCTGACCGATGCCGCAACCGAAGAAGGGCAAGGGACGTGCTCGCCGCAGGGTGAAGAAGAACGTCCCCTACGGAATCGCCCACGTCAAGACCTCTTTCAACAACACGATCGTCACGATCACCGACCCCGAGGGCAACGTGGTCTGCTGGGAGTCCGCCGGCTCGGCCGGGTTCAAGGGCTCGCGCAAGTCGACGCCGTTCGCCGCTCAGGTGACCGCCGACGCCGCCGCCCGCAAGGGCATGGAGCACGGCGTCGAGCGCGTCGAGGTGCACGCCAAGGGCGCCGGCTCCGGCCGCGACACGGCGATCCGCTCGCTCCAGGCCGCCGGCCTGCAGGTGACCACCGTCAAGGATGTGAGCCCGCAGGCTCACAACGGCTGCCGCCCGAAGAAGCGGAGGCGCCCCTAATGGCCCGCGACACCGGACCGCAGTGCAAGCAGTGCCGCCGCGAGGGCCAGAAGCTGTTCCTGAAGGGCGAGCGCTGCCTGACCGAGAAGTGCGGCGTCGAGCGCCGCTCCTATCCGCCCGGCGAGCACGGCCGCGGGCGCGTGCGCGCCTCGGAGTACCGCAACCAGCTGCGCGAGAAGCAGAAGGCGCGCCGGTTCTACGGCGTGCTCGAGCGCCAGTTCGCGGGCTACTACGCGAAGGCCTCGCGCCAGGAGGGCGTCACCGGCGACAACCTCCTGCGCCAGCTCGAGCGCCGGCTCGACAACGTCTTGGTCCGCCTCGGATTCGCCGCCTCGCGGCGCCAGGCGCGACAGTTCGTCAACCACGGCCATTGGCTCGTCAACGGCCGCCGAGTGGATATCCCCAGCTATCAGGTCCGTCCAGACGACGTGATCACGATTCGGCCCAACTCGGGCGCCACGGACACCATCCGCCAGGCGACCGAGCTGACCGCGGCGGTTCCGCCGTGGCTGCAGGCCGACCACGACGCCCTGACGGCGAAGGTGCTCAAGCTGCCGGAGCGCAGCGAGATCACCGCGCCGATTCAGGAGCAGCTCATCGTCGAGTTCTACTCCAAGTAGAGCTCCCCCCGTACACGACCCAAGCGAGGAAGCAATGACCACCCTGCCCGAGTTCCAAATCCCGAAGATCACCAGCGAGGACATCGACGACCGGTCCGGAACCTTCGTCGTCGAGCCACTCGACAAGGGCTTCGGCTACACGTACGGGAACTCGCTGCGCCGGGTCCTGCTGTCGTCGCTCGGCGGAGCGGCGATCAAGAGCGTCCGGATCGAGGGCGTCGCCCACGAGTTCTCGACCGTCGCCGGCGTCAAGGAGGACGTCACCGACATCGTCCTCAACCTCAAGGACATCGTGGTCAAGATGCACACCGACGCCGACGAGGTCGAGGCCCCGCTGGTCGCGACCGGCCCGGGCGAGGTCAAGGCCAAGGACATCGACCTCCCCGCCGGGGTCGAGATCCTCAACCCCGACGTTCCGATCGCGACGCTCGAGAAGCGGACCAAGCTCGAGATGTATCTGACGGTCGGCAAGGGCCGCGGCTACTCGCCGGCGGAGGAGAACAAGACCGAGGACCAGCCGATCGGCGTGATCCCGATCGACTCGATCTTCTCGCCGATCCGGCGTGCGTCCTACGAGGTCGATTCCGCCCGCGTCGGCCAGCGCACCGACTTCGACAAGCTGACGCTCGAGGTCGAGACCGACGGCTCGATCGAGCCGGGCTCGGCGGTTCGCGAGGCGGCCGAGATCCTGATCAAGACAATGGCGATCTTCACCGACGCCGACCGGGTCGAGGAGCTCACCGCGCGTGACGCGCTCGCCGCCGATGGCGGCGCCGAGTTCCCCGCGGGGGTCGGTGCGCCGTCGGAGGGCGACGAGCGTCTGATCGAGGAGCTGGAGATCGGCGTTCGGGCCTACAACTGCCTGAAGCGCGCCGGGATCCAGACCGTCGGGGACCTCGTCCAGCGCTCCGAGTCGGAGCTCAACGCGATCCCGAACTTCGGCAAGCGCTCGACCGAAGAGGTGATGGAGGCCCTGCACGCGCTCGGCCTCAACCTCCGCGACGAGTAGGTAGCTTCCCGGTCCGACCATGCGTCACGGAAAGCAGCGCAACAAGCTCAGCCGCGACAGCGCCCACCGGCGGGCGCTGATGCGCAACCTCTGCCGCGAGGTGATCGAGCACGAGCGGATCAAGACGTCGCAGGCGAAGGCGAAGGCCGTGAAGCCGAAGCTCGAGAAGCTGATCACGCTTGCCAAGCGCGGCGACCTCCACGCGCGCCGCCAGGCGCTCAGCGAGCTGAGCCAGGACAAGTTCCTCGTTCACAAGCTGTTCGAGGAGATCGCGCCCCGCTACGCGGAGCGCCCCGGCGGCTACACGCGGATCGTCAAGCTCGGCCCGCGTCGCTCGGACTCGACCGAGATGGTCTTCCTCGAGCTCGTCTAGCGCCGCCCGTCCCAAATAATCTGGGGCGGTGCCCACCGCCCGGCTCGACATCGCCTACGACGGCTCCCGCTTTGGCGGCTGGGCCGCACAGCCGGGCCAGCGGACGGTCCAGGGCGAGCTCGAGTCGGCGCTCGAGCGGATCACCGGCGAGCTGCTCGAGCTGACGGTCGCCGGCCGAACCGACGCGGGCGTGCACGCGACCGGCCAGGTGGCCAGCTTCGAGCATGTCAACGAACTGCCCGATCAGTTCGCGGTGCGGCTGAACGCCGTGCTGCCGTACGACGTCGCGGTGCTCGGGGTGGCACCGGCGCCCGACGGCTTCGACGCCCGCCGCTCGGCGATCGCGCGCGCGTATCGCTACCGGGTGCACGCGGCCGCCGTCCGCAATCCCTTCGAGGAGCGCCGGGCGCTGTGGTGGCGCCACCCGCTCGACCGCGAGCTGCTGAACGCCGCGGCCGCGCTGGTCGTGGGCAAGCACGACTTCACCGCCTTCACCCCGACCCAGACCGAGCACGTGCTGTTCGAGCGCAACGTCGACGCGTGCCGCTGGGTCGAGGACTACGCGGGGCTGCTGGCGCTGGAGATCGAGGCTCCCTCGTTCATGCGCAACCAGGTGCGGGTCCTGGTCGGGACGATGCTCGAGGTCGGGGGCGGGCGGCGCACGCTCGAGGACTTAGAGTCGCTGCTCGCGGGCGCCCCGCGCGACCGGGCAGGAGAGACCGCACCCCCGCACGGTCTCTACCTGGTCGCCGTCCGCTACTAGATCTGGACGGCGACGAGCTCCTGCTCGGCCTCGAGGTGCGCGTGCGACGGGCAGTAACGCCTGTCGTTGACCGGCTCGCGGCGACAGGGGTCGCCGCGGCGGGTGGTGGCGGCGCAGGCGCGTGGCAGGGCGGAGGCCTGCTGCTCCAGGATCGCCGCCGCGACCGCGAGGTGGCGGTCGATCATCCTTCGGACCCGCAGCTGCGCCTGAATCGGATACAGGCACCGGATCGACGAGAAGAGGAAGCGGTCCGGCCGCGCGAAGTACTCGCGGTCGGTCGCCAGCCGCATCATCGTCATCTCACAGGCGTCGAGCAGCGTCTGGTGCGCCCTGGCGCGGTCGGGTCCCGGCGCGGTCTCGTCGAGCAACGCTACGAGCCGCCGGTACAGCGCCCGGCTGAGGTGGTGATACATCCATGCCCCTCCTTGTCCGTGCATCGTCCTGACGCACGGGAGCTACCCGCCCCGCTCGTGGCGAATCTCACGAGTTTGTACTTTGCGTTAAGACGCGGGGGCGTAGCGGTGGTGGATCCCGAGCGAGTTGCCGTCGGGGTCCTTGAAGAACGCCTGCCAGCAGACGCCGGAATCGATGGTCTCGCCCTCGAACTCGACGCCGCGCGACTCGAGCTCGGCCTTCGCCGCCTCGAAATCCTCGACGTGGAACTCGATCGGCATGGAGTGGGGCTCGAACTCGAGCCCGAAGGCGTCCGGCTGCATCACCGCGATCGTCAGGTTGCCGGTCTCGAACTCGCCGGCCGGCATGTCGCCCCAGCGCTTCCCGAACCGCAGGCCCAGCACGTCGCCGTAGAACTTCGCGGCGGCGTCGTAGTCGCGGGTCGGCACGCAGATGAAGTCGGTGCCGGTGAGCAGTGTCATTGGAGCTCCCCTTCGGTGGTTGGTGGTCGCGGGAGGACGTCGGTGGGGCCGTCGACCCAGGCGCGCACGCGATCGCCGGGGTGCCAGGCCGGGAAGCCGAGGCGGCGCGAGCGCACGGTTTGCCCGGAACCGAGCTTCAGCTCGACCAGCTGGTCGTGGCCGAAGAAGCGGCGGGCGACGACCTCGGCCTCGGCGGCCCCCTCGGGACCGGTGATCCCGATCGCGATCGACTCCGGGCGAACGAGCACGTCGACGGGCCCCGCGACCGCAGCGTCCGCCGAGAACGAACCGAGCTCGCAGCTGACCCGGCCGTCGGCCGCGTCTCCGGCGACGACCTCGATCTCGCCGAGGAAGCCCGCCACCCAGCGTGAGGCTGGCCGCGAGTAGATCTCCTCGGGCGTGCCCAGCTGCTCGACGATTCCATCGCGCATCACGGCGACGGTGTCGGCGATGCTCAGCGCTTCCGCCTGATCGTGGGTGACGAAGAGGACCGTGATCTCGGCCCGCTTCAGGATCTCGCGCACCTCTTGGCGCAGGCGGTCGCGGAGGCCCGCGTCGAGGTTCGAGAAGGGCTCATCCATGAGGATCAGGTCGGGGGTCGGCGCCAGGGCGCGGGCCAGCGCGACGCGCTGCTGCTGACCGCCGGACAGCTCGTGCACGGGCCGCCGCGCCTCGGCCTCCAGCCCGACGAGGTCGAGCACCTGGGCGACCCGGTCGGGATCGGGCCGGCGGCCCAGGCCGTAGCCGACGTTGCCGACGACATCGAGATGGGGAAACAGCGCGTAGTCCTGGAAGACCATCCCGATCCGCCGCTCCTCCGGAGGCAGGAAGCCGCCAGGCCCGCAGAGGATCCTCTCCCCGATCAAGATCTCGCCCGCGTCGGGCTGCTCGAGCCCGGCGATCAGGCGCAGCGTCGTGGTCTTTCCGCAGCCCGACGGGCCCAGCAGGGCGCAGACGGAGCCGGCCTCGACCTCGAGCTCGACCCCGTCCACCGCCCGCGTCGGGCCGAAGTGCTTGCGCAGCCCGGTCAGGCGAAGCGCCGCCGCCGTCGTTGCCGCCCGGTCGGCCGTCGCACTCACTGTGCGACCGTCCCGCGCTCGGAGAGCAGGTAGAGCGGCACGGCGGCGACCGCGAGCAGGATCAGTGCCGGGATTGCGCTCGCCTCGTAGAAGCCGAAGCTGGTTTGGTTCCAGATCTCAGTCGCCAATGTCCTGAATCCGATCGGAGCGAGGATCAGCGTAGCCGGGAGCTCCTTGATCGCGTGTAGGAAGACGAGGGCGACGCCGGCCAGGATCCCACTGCGCACGAGCGGGGCCGTGATCGTCGTGAAGACCTCGCCCGGCGTCCGCCCGAGCCCCCGGGCAGCCTCCTCGACGCGCGGCGATATCTGGCGCAGCGAGGCGCTGATCGGCCCGATCCCCAGCGGCAGGTAATGCACCGTGAGGGCGAAGATCAGCATCGCCAGGGTCTGGTAGAGGACCGGCACCGCTCGGGTCGCGAAGAAGACGAGCGCGAGGGCGACGATGATCCCGGGCAGCGCATAGCCGGCGTGGCCGACCCGCTCGAGCCCCCGGGTCAGCCGGCCCGGGTAGCGCCCGGCCAGCACGGCGACCACCAGGGCCGCCAGGCCGCCCGCGATTGCCGCGCCGACCCCGGTCATCAGCGAGTTGACCGTCAGGCCGATCGCGAGGTCGAAGGACGTCCCGCCGGCTCCGAGCCCCTTGCTGGCCCAGTAGATCAGCACGCCGACGGGAAGCACGAGCGCGACGAGCACGATCGCCGAGCAGAAGGCGACCGCGGGCAGCCGCCAGCGACCGAGCCGGTACGGGCGCGGGGGCCTGCCGGGCCCTGGCCCGAGCCGGTGGACCGCACGGCCGTGCAGCAGCCGCGCGTTGCCCCACAGCAGGACCAGCATCAAGAGCACGAGGACCATCCCCAGCGCGGCGGTCGCCGTGCGGTCGAAGCTCGACTTGTAAGAGATGTAGATCTCGCGCGTGAACGAGTCGAAGCGCATGATCGACACGGCGCCGAAGTCCGAGATCACGAACAGTGCCGTGAGCAGGCCCCCGACGGCGATCGCCGGCCACAGCTGAGGCAGGACGACCGTGCGGAACGTCTCCAGGGGCCCGCGGCCCATCGCCCGCGCGGCGTCCTCGAGCTGGGGATCGGTGCGCTTCAGCGCCGCCCTGACGGGCAGCAGGACGAGCGGATACGTGAACAGGGTGAGGACCAGGAAGGCGCCCGGAAAGCCGTAGATCGAGGGGATCGAGCCGACGCCGAGGGCATCGGCCAGCAGCCCCTCGGGGCCGAGCGCGGCCACGAACAGGTAGGCGCCGACGTAGCTCGGGATCACCAGCGGCAGCGTGCACAGCGTCGCCCAGGCCCGGCGACCGGGGAGGTCGGTGCGCACTGTGAGCCAGGCGATCGGGACGGCGATCAGGATCGACGCGCCGGTCACCGCCGCGGCCAGGCCGGCGGTCCTCGCCAGGACCGCAGCCGTCCGGGAGTCGAATGCGGTCTCGAGCGCCGGGCCGAGGTCGCCGACGACGACGATCGCCAGGTAGGCGGCAGGCAGCAGCACCGCGGCGCCGACCACCAGCCCGGCGAGGAGCAGCCAGGCAGGCGGCCGGCGGCTGGCGCGCGCGGTCGGCAGCTCCATCGCGCTTCCCGCGGTGGCCTCCATCAGAGCGCCCCGGCCTCCTGCATCAGCTCGATCGTTGCCTGAGTCTGGGAGATGTCGGCGAGGCCGCGGTCCGGGGCCGGGATCCGATCGAGCGGGACGTCGAGGGTCGGGTCCGGCTCCGCGCCGACCGCGAGCGGATACTCCTTCGAGGTCGAGGTGAAGTACAGCTGGCCGTTCTTCGACAGCAGCGAGCGCACGAAGTCGAACGCCTCGTCCTTGCGCTCCGAGGACTCCAGCACCCCGACCTGCGTCAGCAGCAGCAACGAGCCCAGCCCATCCGGGGGATAGAAGAGCTTCACCGGGTAGTCCGGCCCCTCGGCCGCGACGGCCTGGGCCACGTAGTAGTGGTTGAGCAAGCCGACGTCGATCTCCCCCGCGGCGACCGCGTCGCGGATCGCGACGTTGTCGGGGTAATCGACGACATCGTTGGCGACCATGCCCTCGAGCCATTCGCGCGCGGTGTCGTCCCCGTAGGCGAGCCGCAGGGCGGTCACGTACTGCTGGAGCGAGTCGCTCACCGGGCTCCACCCGACGCGCCCATTCCACTCCGGGGCCGTGAGCTCGAGGGGTGAGTCCGGGAGCTCCCCGGCGTCGATCTCCGGCCCGTAGGCGATCACCCGGGCGCGCCCGGTGACGCCGACCCAGCGCCCCTCCGGGTCCCGGTATTGCGGCGGGACCCGTTCGAGGATGTCGTCCGGCAGCGGCGTCAGCAGCCCGCGCGCGGCGAGCGCTCCGATCGCCCCCGGCTCCTGGGCGAAGAAGACGTCGGCCGGGGAGTTGTCGCCCTCCTCGATCAGGGTCGCGGCGAGGTCGCCGGTGTCGGCGAACCGCACCTGCACGTCACGATCGGCCTCGGACTCATAGGCATCGACCGCGCCGCCGATCGCGGCCGGGATCCGCCCGGAGTAGAGCGTGATGCCCTCCGTCTCCGGCTCGTCGCCGCCCGCGTCCGTGTCCGGGGACGTGGCGCTGCAGCCCGAAGCGAGAATCGCGGCGACTGCGAGCAAGATGGTGGCTGGAGCGATGCTGGTCACGGTCGTGTTCGGGCCGGCTCGCCCGATCCTGTTAGGGAAGCCTAATCTTAGGGGGTGCCCTCGCTTCGGATCGCAGTCCCCGCGGGCATCTGCGCGCTCGCGGCCCTCTCGCTGCTCGCCCCCTACGAGCCGCTCTATGACGCGTGGGCGTGGCTTGTATGGGGCAGGGAGACCGCCGGCCTCGATCTCGATACGACCGCCGGTCCCTCATGGAAGCCGCTCCCGGTGGTCGTCACAACCGTGCTGTCGCCGGCCGGCGACGCCGCTCCGGCGCTGTGGCTGTTCGTCGCTCGTGCCGCCGGGCTGGCGGCGGTGGCGCTCGCGTGGAAGCTCGCGTCGAGCCTCTCGATCCCGGCGCAGCAGACAGCCCGGCTCTCGCCCCGCACCGTGCGCCGGGCAAGGCTCGGCGCCGGGCTGGTCGCGGCCGCCGGTCTGATCCTGCTCTTCGACCCGTTCACCTCGTGGACGCGGCAGTTCGCGGGTGGCCTGTCCGAGCCCCTGTTGGTGGCGCTAATCCTGGGGGCGGTCGATCGCGCGCTCGCCGACCGCCACGGGCAGGCGCTCGCGCTCGGTCTTGCCGCCGCACTGCTGCGTCCTGAGGCCTGGCCGCTGTTCGGCGCCTACCTGCTTTGGACCTGGCGTCACCGACCCGAGCTGCGCCGCTGGATCGTGGCCGCGGCGATCGGCCTGCCGGCGCTGTGGCTGGTGCCCGACCTGCTCGCCTCCGGCGACGCGCTGACGGGCGCCGACCGGGCGCGCGAGGGCACCGGCTCCGCGCTGCCCGAGGCCGTCGAGGCGCTGGGACGGGCGTTCGAGCTGCCGCTGGCGGCGCTCTGGGTGGGTGCGGCGGCCTGCGTCGCCGGGGCCTGGAGAGACCGGGAACGGGAGATCCTCGTGCTCGCGGGCGGCGCGGCGGCCTGGCTCGCGATCGTCGCGGCGCTCTCCGCGTTGGGCTATGCGGGGTTGCCCCGCTTCTTCGCGCCGGCGGCGGCGATCGTCTGCGTGCTCGGCGCGGTCGGGCTCCTCCGGCTGGCCGTGGCGGCCGCCACCGGCGCCGAGGGCCGAGCGCGGCCGGCGCTCGCGCTGGTGGTCCTGCTGGCCGCCGGCATCGTGGTGCAGGGAGCGGTCCGGGCGGCGGAGATCCCCGGCGAGCTGGATCGCGCCCGCGCCCAGGGGACGGCGGTCGACGACCTCGAAGCCGCCGTCAAGGGGGTCGCCGCCGATTCCGTCGTCGCCTGCCCGCCGCCTTCGATCACCGACTTCCTCTTCGTGCCCCCGCTGGCCTGGGACCTGGAGCGCTCGATCTCGGAGATCGAGGTGCGCGTCGCGACGCCGCCGAGCGCGGGCTACGCGTTTGCCGGGACGGAAGCGACGCCGGCGGGGACGGCGCTCGAAACCACGCGGACGCCGGTGTCCCGCAGCGGCGAGTGGACCGTCTACAGGGTCTCCTGTGTCATAAATTAGGTATGCCTAACTCTCGGCAGCACACGATGGCGGTGGTCGTCCCGGCCACCGACCGGCCGGAAACCCTGGTCAGGTGCGTTGATGCGCTCGAGGCCTCGACCGAGCCGCCGGACGAGCTCGTCGTGGTCGAGGAGCCCGCCGGGGCAGGGCCCGCGGCCGCTCGCAACGCGGGCGTGGCGGCGACGAGCAGCGATCTGATCGCCTTCGTCGATGCCGACGTCATGGTCGATCCCGAGGCGCTGGCGAGGATTCGCGCGCGGTTCGACGCCGACCCGCAGCTCGCGGCGGTGTTCGGAACGTATGACGACTCGCCGGCGGCCCCGGAGACCGTCTCGCAGTTCCGCAACCTGCTGCACCACCACGTGCATGTCTCCTCGCCGGGTCCCGCGGAGACCTTCTGGGCCGGGCTCGGGGCGATCCGTCGTGACCGGTTCGAGCAGGTGGGCGGATTCGACTCGGCTCGTTACCCGGCACCGGCGATCGAGGACATCGAGCTCGGCGTCAGGCTGCGGCGCGCCGGTGGGTTGATCGTGCTCGATCCCTCCGTCCAGGGCAAGCACCTGAAGCGGTGGTCGTTGCGGTCCATGGTCGATACCGAC
This sequence comes from uncultured Solirubrobacterales bacterium, assembly GCA_963767285.1. Taxonomy (GTDB): domain Bacteria; phylum Actinomycetota; class Thermoleophilia; order Solirubrobacterales; family 70-9; genus WHSW01. The sequence goes on from CAVYDJ010000002.1 coordinate 64,699, forward strand.
CTGCGCCGCCGCGGCGCTCCCTGGACCCGGCTGCAGCTCGAGGGCGGGGCGGCGTCCAACGCCCTCAACCTGAGCTGGCGCCATCGCCTTTCCGCGCTTGCTTCGGTGATCGCGCTCACCGCGGCGTTGATCCGTCGCCCACGTGCCGCGATGGCCGCAATCGCCTCGCTGCTCGTCCTGAACGGTCCCTTCTACGCCCTACTCGCCCGCCGCGGAGGACCCCGGCTGGTGGGGGCCGGGATCGTCCTCCACATCGCCCACCACCTGACCGCGGTGGCTTCGGTGGGCGTCGGCATCGCGGAGCACCTGCTGGATCGGCGCGGGCAACCATGAGCGAGTCCGGCGCTTCGCTGCGCCTCGGTGTGATCGGATGCGGCCGGCTCGCCGAGCTCGGTTATGCGCCGGCGGTGGCGGCGCTCGACGGGGTCACCGTGGCGGCGGTCGCCGATCCGGATCGAGGCCGGCGCGAGTTGCTCGCGAGCAGGTTCGGAAACGGGCGGCCGATCCCGGCGTTCGAGACCGCCGGCGAGCTGATCGCCGCAGGCGTCGCCGAGGCGGTGGTGATCGCCAGCCCGCCCGCCGAGCACGTCTGGCAGGCGGAGCTGGCCGGCCGCGCCGGGTTGCCGGCACTGGTCGAAAAGCCGCCAGCGTCATCGGGCTCCGGTGCGGCGCGGCTCGCCGCCCTCGACCCCCCGCCATGGGTCGGCTTCAACCGCCGCTTCCAGCACGCGGAGCGGCTGGTGAAGCGGATCCCGGCGCGGGGCATGCTCTCGCTCGAGCTCGAGCTCCGCTATCGCCGCGAGTCGTGGCGGCCGGTGAGCGTGGCCGACGATGCCGGCGCCGACCTGGCGCCGCACCTGGTCGACCTCGCCCTCTGGCTGACGGCTTCGCGCTCGGCGCGGGTGCGCTCGGCGACGCTCGCCGGGCGACGAGCGCAACTGGAGCTCGAGACCGAGCGCGGGACGGCGGTGATTCGCTGCGCCACGGACCGCAACCATCGCGAGCTGGTCACGGTCCGCGACGCTTCCGGCCACACCGTCGCCCGTAGCCGGGACGGCGGTCCACTGGCCCTGGTCGCGGGGAGGGTCCCCGGGCGCGAGCATCCGCTGGTTCGCTCGCTGCGGGCCCAGCTCACGCGCTTCGCAGCCGCGGCCAGCGGAGGCGATCCGGGGCGCCTCGCGACGGCGGCGGAAGGCGCTCGGGTGATGGCTCTGATCGACGAGGCCCGGCGGGTCGCGGCAGGCGAGACCCGATGATCTGCGTCCTGCAGTTCGATTCGGCGAGCGTCTCGCGGCTCGAGCGGCTGCTCGACCAGCGGCGGCTGCCCGCCCTTGCGTCCCTGCTCGAAGCGGGCAGCCGGGTGGAGCTGGAGACCCCGGCGGCCGACTTCGCGGCGGGGGCCTTCTACACGCTCTACAGCGGGGTCGAGCTCGGCGACCACGGGATCTTCTATCCGTTCCAGTGGTCTGCAGGCGAGCAGCGGGCGCGCTACGCGACCGCGTTCGAAGCTCCACCCGCGGTGTGGGAGCGGCTCGCCGAGTCGGGCCTACGAACCCTGGCGATCGACCCGTACGAGAGCCGCCCGCCGGCCCGCGCGGAGGGGGTGTTCGTCTGCGGCTGGGGTTTTACCGACCGCGTCGTGATGCCGCGATGGTCCCATCCACAGGGCGCGGGGCGGGAGTACGCGCGGCGCCATGGGCGCGGCCCGGAGGCGACTGAGATCTTCGGACGGCCGCGGCCCCGGGATCTGCTGGCGCTGCGGGACAAGCTGGTCGCGGCGCCGGGTCGGATTGCGACCCTGGCCGAGGACCTGCTCACGCGCGAACGCTTCGACCTGGCCTGGCTCACATTCAGCGCCGCCCACGTCGCGGGTCACCAGTTCTGGGACCTGTCGCAGCTCGACGCCGACCGCCTCGATCCCGGGCAGCGCGCGGCGCTCCAAACGGCGCTCGACGATGTCTACGTGGCGGTGGACGACGCGCTCGGCAGGGTGCTCGCGGTCCTGCCGCCCGGGACCGACACGATCGTCACGTCGGCGGTCGGCATGGGCGTCAACACCAGCCACGCGGACCTGCTGCCGGCGATGCTGGAGCGTGTCCTCGCCGGGGGCCCGCTCGAACACGGCGACGCGGGAGCGATCTGGCGGCTGCGGGCCGCCCTGCCGGCGTCGGTGCGCGCGGCCGTGGCCGGAGCGATCCCGGATCGGCTGGCGCTGGAGCTGACCGCACGGCTGGAGCTGCGCGGGGTCAACTGGAAGTCGACCCGCGCGTTCACTCATCCGGCCGACAACCAGGGCTACGTGCGCCTCAACCTGCGCGGGCGCGAACGCGACGGCATCGTCGACCCGGCCGAGGCCGATGACCTCTGCGACGAGATCTCGGCCGGGCTGGCCACCTTCACCGATCCCGAAGGGCGCCCCGCGGTCGCCGACGTGGCTCGGGTCGCGGCCCGCTACCCGGGCGAGCACGCCGACCGGCTCCCGGACCTCGCCGTACGCTGGGCCGAGCGCCCGGCGACGGCAGTGTCCTCGCTGCGCTCGCCGCGGTTCGGCGAGGTGCGCCGTCAGGGGAGCGGCTCGGGACGGTCGGGGAACCACACCCCGGGCGATGCCTGGGCGGTGCTCGCGCCGGGCGCCGCCGTGCCGGCCGAGACTCGCGGCCACCGCGGCTGGTCGACGTCGCGGCCACCGTCTGCGAGCTCGCCGGCGCCGATCGCGCCGGCCTGCCCGGGGAGCCCCTCCTTCAGGCGCCGCTGCGCCGGGTCAGTCGCTCCGCGGCCACGCCGGCAGCGGTAACGCCCTGAGCGGCGATAACGAGGGCGCCCGCCGCCGGCCCGCGCTCGAACCCCCTCCGGATCAGCCCCGTGTAGAACCCTGGGCGCGAGAGCCGGCGCCCGGTGGCCGCCGCCCGGTAGCGGGCGGCCCCGCGGCCGTACGCGAACTGCTGGCGGACAAAGCCGGCCGGCCCCAGGCGCTGGCGATGGATGACGACGGCGCCGGGCACGAAGACCGGAGCGATGCCGGCCGCCGCGGCCCGGTCCGACCAGTCGCGGTCCTCGCCTGCCGGCGTCGGAAAGCTCTCATCGAACGGCAGGCGGGTGAGCTTGTCGCCGGCGACCGCCAGGTTGCACGTGGGGGCGAAGCCCAGGCGACCGTAGGCGTCGAGCGAGGTGAGGGTCAGATGCTCCACGATCGCCTGCGAGGCCCGCACGGACGGCGTTGCGCCCGGCGGGGCAGCGGTCATGCCCGCCGCCGCGCCGAACTCGGCGGCCGAGAGGGCAAGGGCCTCCGCCCAACCGGGCTCGGGCTCGCAGTCGTCGTCGAGGAAGCAGACGACGTCGCCCCCGGCGGCCCGCGCGCCGAGGTTGCGGGCGGTGGCGGGCCCCTGCCCGTTGCCTCGAATCAGGCGGGCCCCCGGAGCCAGCTCGAGCGCCAGGGCGACCGCGGCGCGATCGCGGGAGCCGTCGTCGACGACCACCACTTCGTGCTGGGCGCCCAGCCCCTGCGCGGCGAGCGCGGAAAGGCAGCCGGCCAGTGCGGCGGGGCGGTCACGGGTCGGGATTACGATCGAGATCTGCATCGGAGGAACCGGCACGTCAGGTGACCCCCTCCTGTTCGAGCGCCGCGCCGATCTGGTCGTTGAGCGCGTCGAGCAGGCGTTCCGATGGCATCGCGTCAGCCCTCCTGGCTGATGATTCCGAGGACGGGTGATCGTATCCGCCGTCACGGCCGCCGAACGGTCCGTCGGTAAAGTCGGCGGCCGGCCGACTCTGATTGAAGATGCTGATCCTGCTCACAAACGACGACGGAATCGGCGCCCGCGGGCTGCAGGAGCTGCGCCGCGCGCTGCTCGAGCTCGACGATGTCGACGTCCGGGTCATCGCCCCGCACACCAACCGCAGCGGGACCGCGCGCAGCATCACGACCCGCTCGCCGATCTGGGTCGAGGAGGTCGAGTTCGACGACGGGACGACCGGCTTCGCCACCGAGGGCACCCCGGTCGACTGCGTCCGGTTCGCCGACCTGGGCCTGCTCGGCGGGCGCCCCGAGCTGATCGTCTCCGGGATCAACCACGGCTCCAACCTGGGCGACGACGTCACCTACTCGGGCACCGTCGCTGCCGCGTTCGAGGGCATCATCCTTGGCGTGCCGGGGATCGCGGTCTCTCAGCAGGCGGGGGTCGGCGGCATGGGGTACGCGGGCCGGGAGTTCGACTTCACGTACTCCGCCGCGATCGCCCGCGAGGTTGTGCGCCGGGTGATCGGCGAGGGCCTGGAGCCCTCGACGCTGATCAACATCAACTGCCCGGCCGGGGAGCCGGAGGGGATCGAGGTCGCCCGGCTCGGCAAGCGCCTCTACGACGACGAGCTGAAGCTGGTCGAGGAGGGCGAGGGCAACCGGCGGCGCTACAAGATCTATGGCTTCGAGCCGTCGCACGAGGACGAGCAGGGCACCGACCTCAACGTCGTCGCCGCGGGCCGCGTCGCGATCACGCCGATCCACTTCGACCTCACCGACCACGGCGAGATCGAGCGGCTCGAGAGCTGGGACCTGGCGGCGCTCGGCGCGGAGATCGGCCTGCCCGCGCCCAAATGAGCGCTCCGAGCCCCGAGGAGCGCGCGGCGGAGCTGCGGCGGCTGATCGCCGAGGCCGACCACCGCTACTACGAGCTCGACGACCCGACCATCGGGGACGACACCTACGACGACCTGATGCGCGAGCTCCGCGAGCTCGAGCAGCAGGACCCGAGTCTGATCACCCCCGACTCGCCGACCCAGCGGGTCGCCGGTCGCGCGACGGACCGCTTTCCGCAGGTCCGCCACGTGGAGCAGATGCTCTCGCTCGGCAACGCCCGGGGCGCGGACGAGTTCCGCGCCTGGGAGCAGCGGCTGCTGAATCGCCTCAAGCGGCTCGACATCGAGCCCGGCGAGGTCCGATTCGTCGCCGAGCCGAAGATCGACGGGATTGCGATCTCGCTGGTCTACGAGGACGGCGAGTTCGTCCGCGGCGCCACCCGAGGCGACGGCGTGATCGGGGAGGACGTGACCCCGAACCTGAAGACGATCAAGGCGATCCCGCACACGATCGATGACGCGCCGGAGCTGATCGAGGTGCGCGGCGAGATCTACTTCCCGCGCTCGGCGTTCGTCGAGCTCAACGAGCAGCGCGCGTCGGAGGGGCTGGCGACGTTCGCCAACCCGCGCAACGCGACCGCCGGGACCGTCCGCAACCTCGACGTCGAGGTGACCGCGTCGCGACCGCTGTCGATGTGGAGCTACGGGATCGGCGGGACCCGGGGGATCGAGTTCGAGAGCCACTCGGAGGAGCTCGAGTGGATGAGCGTGCGCGGCTTTCCGGTCAACGAGGACATCTCCCACCACGACGACGTCGACTCGGTGGTCGAGCGCTGCCTGTGGTGGGAGGAGCGCCGCGAGTCGCTCGACTTCGAGATCGACGGCGTCGTGGTCAAGGTCGACCAGCGCTGGCTGTGGCGCGAGCTCGGCGTCACCGGGCGCGAGCCGCGCTGGGCGGTCGCCTGGAAGTTCCCGCCGATCACCGCGACGACCACCCTGAACAAGATCGTCTGGAACGTGGGCCGCACCGGGCGCCTGCTGCCGTTCGCGATGCTCGAGCCGGTCCACGTCGGCGGCGTCACGGTCTCCACCGCGACCCTGCACAACGAGGAGGACCTGGCCAAGAAGGACGTCCGCGAGCGCGACGAGGTCATCGTCACCCGCGCCGGCGACGTGATCCCGCAGGTGATCGCGCCGCTGATCCAGCGCCGGGAGGGAAAGCGGCTGCGCAAGGCGCGGCCGCCGAAGGAGTGCCCGATGTGCGGGACGCCGACCGTCAAGGGTGAGGACTCGGTGTGGACGATCTGCCCGAACCGGCGCGGGTGCCCCGGCCAGAACTTCCAGCTCGTCAAGCACTTCCGCGGCGCGATGGACATCGAGGGGCTGGGGGAGAAGAACGTCATGCGCTTCCTGGACGAGGGCCTGATCACCGATCCGGCCTCGATCTACGACCTGACCGCCGAGCGGATCGCCGAGCTGGAGGGCTTCGGCGAGACCTCGGCACAGGCGTTGATCACCGAGATCGAGCGCTCGAAGCAGAGCCCGTTCGGCCGCGTCCTGTACGCGCTCGGCCTGCCGGGGATCGGCTACGTGAACGCGAACGCGATCGCCGACCACTTCGGCTCGGTCGACAAGCTTCTCGAGGCCGAGACGGAGGCGATCACCGAGGTCGACGGGATCGGCCCGGTCCTCGCCGAGTCCTTGCGCGAGGAGCTCGCGGACGAGGCGAACCTGGAGCTGATCTCCCGCCTGCTCGAGCGTGGCCTGCGGTTCGAGCTCTCGGCCGCCGAGCGCCGCGCCGAGGGCGGCCCGCTGGAGGGCAAGACGTTCGTGCTCACCGGCACTCTTCCGGACCTGAGCCGCGAGGAGGCGACGAAGCTGATCCGGGATGCCGGCGGCAAGGTCACCGGCTCGGTCTCGAAGAACACCGACTACCTGGTCGCCGGCGACAGCCCCGGGACCAAGCTCGCGAAGGCCCAGGAGGTCGGGACGGAGATCCTCGACGAGGGCGGATTGCGCAAGTTGGTTTCGTGACGGGTTGCCGTTCGGCGCGTAGTGAGGACAATGAGTGATGGAATGCGTGCGATGACCAGACGCTGGCTTCCCCTCGGCGGGCTCTTGCTGCTCGCGGTCGCCGCGGTCGCGCTGCTGTCAGCCGGGCGGCCGGCTCCGGTGGGCGCCGAGCCCGTCGGCCGCGCCCCGGGCCTGCACGCGATGCGCTCCTGCCCGCACCTGCGCTCTTTCCTGCAGCGCCACGGGGCGACCCAACCGCCGATCGCGGTCGGGGTCGCGGAGGGCGATGCGGCCGCACCGGCCGAGGGCGGCGCGGCCTCGACCGCGCCCGCCGACTCGCCGACGAACCTGCAGGAGGCGGGCGTCGACGAGCCCGACATCGTCAAGACGGCGGGGGACACGATCCTGACCGTCGACGGCGCGACGCTGCGGGCGGTCGACGCGGGCGGTGCCACCCCGCGCCTGCTCGACTCGATCGAGCTTTCCGGCGGTCCGGACTCGAGCCCGGTCTCCGGCTATCAACTGCTCGTCGCCGGCGATCGGCTGCTCGCGATCGGCGCAAGCTACGGCTACGTCGTCGCGGACGGTTTCGCAACCGACGGGGTTGCGGCGCCCGACGTCGGCTATCCGGGCGAGCCGCAGACCGTGCTTGCCGAGATCGACATCTCCAACCCGTCGGCGCTGCGGGAGCTGCGGACGATGACCGTCGACGGCTCGTATGTGAGCGCCCGCCTGACCGGCTCGACCGTCCGGCTCGCCGCCTCGAGCTATCCCACGCTGCCGACGGCGAAGAGCGGCCATGGCCGCGCGTTCCTGCCCCGCTACGAGCTCACCGATCGGCGGACCGGGGCGACCCGGCACCGCAAGCTGGTCGACTGCCGCGGGGTCGACCGGCCGTCGCGATTCGCCGGCACGGGCATGCTGTCGGTGCTGACGATCGACCTGCGGCGCGGACTGCCGGCGGTCGATGCCGACACGGTGCTCACCGACGGCCAGATCGTCTACGGCTCGCCGACCTCCCTCTACGTCGCGACCGAGCGCTGGGGCGAGCCGGACGGCTCGGGCTCGCAGGCGAGCACCGAGATCCACCGCTTCGACACCTCGGACCCCGGCGAGACGGACTACGTGGCGAGCGGCCGGGTGACCGGCTACATGCTGAGCCAGTGGTCGATGTCCGAGCACGAGGGCCTGCTCCGCGTCGCGAGCACGAGCTCGCCGGCATGGAGCGAGGACGGATCCACGGAGACCGAGAGCGAGAGCTTCGTCACCGTGCTGGCGACCGACGGCGATCGGCTGCGCCACGTCGGCCGGGTCGGCGGCCTCGGGCGAGGCGAGGACATCTACGCGGTCCGGTTCATCGGCGAATCCGGCTACATCGTCACGTTCCGGCAGATCGATCCGCTCCACGTCATCGACCTCAGCGACCCAACCGACCCGAGACAGGTCGGGGAGCTCGAGATCCCTGGCTACTCCGCCTACCTGCATCCGGTCGGCCCGGGCCTGCTGCTCGGGGTCGGCCGTGAGGTCAGCTCCAACGGTGTCCCCGGCGGCGTCCAGGTGTCGCTGTTCGACGTCTCCGACCCGGCCCACCCGGTCCGCGTCGACCGCGAGTCGTTTGGCGACAGCTCGAGCAGCGAGGTCGAGTACGACCACCATGCGTTCTCCTGGTTCGACGGCCATTCGCTGGCGACCGTGCCGATCGACTCCTACCCCACGAACCCCTATTCGGACAACACGCAGTACGGCTTCGTCGGGCTCCGCGTGACCCCGGGCAGCGCCGATCCGCTCGGCCGGGTCGCGAAGCCGGCGACCGGCGATCAGGTCCGGCGGACGCTGCTGCTGGGAGGCCGCCTCTACGCCGTCGGCCCGGGCGCGATCAATGTCTACGAGCCGGCGACGTTGTCGCCGCTCGGCTCGCTCGACTACTAGATCTGAGCCGCGGTCAGGGCCGGTAGCGGGCGACCGCCGCCGCGACGCGGTCCTGGGTGACGTGGGCGGCGCCGATGTCGACGCCGTTGTTGAGGACCGAGAAGGCGATCGTGTGGCCGTGGCCGGCGTCGCAATAGCCCGACAGCGCCGAGACCCCGTCGAGCGTGCCGGTCTTCGTCGCGCACTTGCCCTCGGCCGCGGTGCCGCGCATGCGGTCGGCGACCGTCCCCTCGCGACCGGCGATCGGTAGCGAGTTGCGAAATGCCTCGGCGTTCTCGCGATCGCGGGCCATCGCGACCAGGAGCTTCGTCACCTCCTGCGGGGAGACCCCGTTCTTGCGCGACAACCCGGAGCCGTCAACGGCCTGGATGTCGGTGCCGATCGAGTGGGCGAAGCGCTCGACCTCCGCGGCGCCGGCGCGGCGGCTGCCCTGCGAGCCGTTTGCGACGGCCAGCCGCTTGAGCAGCATCTCGGCGAAGAAGTTGTTGGAGGGCACATTCGTCTCCTCGATCAGGGCCGCGACCCGTGGGGAGGCGACGTCGGCCAGCGGCTCGGTCTCGAGCACCCGGTCGGGCAGGTTCTCCCGCCCGACCCGGCCACGGACCTTGACGCCCCGCTTGCGCAGCGCGGTCTTCATCGCCCGCACCGCGACCAGCTCCGGATCGTGGGCGTAGCCGCCCTCGTCGATCCCGTTGTTGAACGAGAGCCCGGAGAGCGGGCTCAGGTCGGGTCCGGCGCGGCGCTTGCGGTCGAAGATCGTGTCGTCGGCGAGGACCCGGCCGGTGATCCGCTTGATCCCGGCTTGGGCGACGTTGCCGGCGAGCGTCGCGACCCGGGTCACCGGCTGGTCGTGGGCGCGGGCGAAGCGCGCCGTGCCGAACGCCGGATCGCCGTCGCCGACGACCACGAGGTCGCCCTTGAGGACGGAGTCGCCGGTTCCGGTGAGCTTGCCCTGGGCGTAGGCGCGGGTCTTCAGATGGCCGTTGGGACCCAGCTCGGCGAGGAAGGCGGCGGTCGTGAACAGCTTCTCGTTGGATGCCGGGACCCGGCGCTCGCTGGCGTCGTTGCCATAGAGCGCCCCGTCACCGTTGGCGTCGATGTCGAAGACGAAGGCCCCGCTGGCCCCGCCGGCGACGCCCATCGCGTCGTCGAGCGTCTTGCGCAGCTCCGAGCGCGACAGCGCCTTCTGCGAGGCGGCCGGGGTCCCGGGCCGCGCGACAGGCGTGACGCCGCCCTCGTCCACCGCGGCCCACACGGGCGCGGCGCCCAGCAGCAGGGCGGCCGATGCGAGCAGCGGGAGGGCGATCCGAGTCATCGGCGCCGCAGGCTAGCCATAATTACGGGTGGCATGGGAAAGGTGGTCGACTTCGAGCCCCCGAGCGAACCCAAGGGGGCGCGCCGCGGACGCGCGCGCAAGCGTCCCTCGAAGACCGCTTTGGTGCTTGGCGGTGGCGGGTTCACCGGTGGCGTCTACGAGATCGGCGCCCTGCGGGCGATCGACCTGCTGGCGACGAACTCGACGGTCAACGATTTCGACATCTACGTCGGCACCAGCGCCGGCTCCTTCGTCTCCAGCCTGGTCGCCAACGGGGTCACCCCCGAGGAGATGATGCGGGTCCTCAACCGCGACCTGCCCTCGCCGATCCGCGACATCGACCTCGGCACCCTGCTGTCGCCGAACTACAAGGGCTTCTTGAAGGGCTCGCTGACGCTCCCGTTCAAGGTCGCGTCCGTGATCCGCGAGACCGTCTCCCAGATCGGTGAGGTCTCCGCGGTGGACCTCGTGCTCGGGCTCTCCGCCGCGCTCCCGAACGGGATCTACACCGGCAAGGGGATCGAGCGTTACGTCGCCGAGGTGCTCGCCGATCCCGACCGGACCGACGACTTCCGCCTTCTCAACCGCGAGCTGTACCTGACCGCGACCGACCTCGACACCACCGAGCGCGTGATCCTCGGCGAGGGCGAGTGGGCCGAGGTGCCGATCTCGAAGGCGGTCGCCGCCTCGGGCGCGCTGCCGGGGATCTACGAGCCGGTCGAGATCGCCGGCCGCGAGTTCATCGACGGCGGCATCCTCTCGACCACCAACGTCGACGTCGCGGTCGAGCGCGGAGCGAAGTTCATCATCGTCATCAACCCGCTCGTCCCCTATGTCAACGACTTCCAGAAGAACATCCCGACGATCACCGGCGAGCGGGCCCGCCGCGTCTCCGACATGGGGATCGCGGCGATCTCCAACCAGGCCTTCCGGCTGCTCTCCCACGATCGCCTGCATCGCGCGGTCGAGATCTGGGGCGACCGCTACCCGGGCGTCGACATCATCCTGATCGAGCCCGAGCTCGACGACGAGCTGATGTTCGGCACCTCGATCCTCGACTACCGCGCCCGCCTGCAGATCGCCAAGCACGGGTTCGAGTCGGTGACCCTGAAGCTGGCCCGCGACTACGACCGCTACAGGACGATCGCCGAGCGCCACGGGATCGAGATCTCGGCTCGCCGGGTCCGCCACGTGCTCGAGCAGGTCGACCGCGAGCGCGAGAAGATGTCCGCCTGGCGGCGGGTGCTCGAGCTCACCAACTCGGCGCTGCTGCGCAACTCGCCGCCGGCGGAGGAGCCGCCCTCCGCCGACGAGGCCGCGGACGCCGAGGCCTAGCCGCAGATCCGCACGCGCTTCTGCAACGTCAGCTTCCGGCCGTCGAGCAGCTCGGCGGTGACGCGGATCTCCGGGCGGTTCTTTGCCCGCAGCAGGCGCGGGAGGATCTCCTTCTTGAACGGGCCGGCCTTCGCCTCGCCCGCCTCCGCGGTCCCGACGCCGAAGCTGACGAGGACCAGGTCGGCGGCTCCGGCACCGCGGATGCGGGCGATGAAGTCGCGCGGGTTCCGGCAGGAGCGTCCGTTTTCGCGCTTCGACTTCGGCAGCTTCAGCCTCAGGTCGGGCTTCGTCCGGCAGCTCTCGCCCGCGCAGCTGCGCAGTGACGCGAGCCGCGATGCCAGGTCTGCCTCGACCGCGTCGTAGGCGGGGTTGTTGACCTGGTTGTCGAGCTGATAGGGGTCGAGCTCCAGGTCGTAGAGCTCGAGCTCGCCGGTCAGGTTCTCGACGTAGACGTAGCGGCCCGTATGGATCGCGGCGAAGGTGCCGCTCTGGGGAGCGTCGTCGTCGTCATCGTCGACGACGTCGCCCTTCTCGAGCAGCAGCTCGCGGCCGTGGAAGCGGTCGGGATGCTCGGCGAACGGCAGCAGCGAGCGCCCGTCCGGAACGCGTCCGGCGGTCGCTCCGGCCGCCTCGACGATCGTCGGCGCCAGGTCAGCGTTGATCGCGAGGTCGTCGACGGTCACCCCGGCCGGCACGCCCGGTCCGCGGATCACGAGCGGCACGCGCACCGCCTCCTCGTAGACGCGGTTCTTTCCCGTCTCCACGCGGTGCTCGCCGGCGAAGAAGCCGTTGTCGGAGGTGAACACGATGATTGTCTCGTCGAGCTCGCCGGCCGCCTCGAGTGCGTCGACGATCCGCCCGACGCCCTCGTCGACGGAGAGCAGCGACTCGATCCGGCAGCGGTAGCGGCGCTGGGTGTTCGTGAAGCGCGCCTCGGTGATCGACGGGAGCGCCTGGATCGCCGCCGGCTTGTCGGAGACGTCGGCCTCGTTGTAGCTCGGCGGGATCGGCAGCGGTTCGTTGTTGAAGGAGTCGGCGTGCCGCGGCGCCGGCTTCGCGCTCGAGCCGCAGTTCGACGGCGGCTGCGGGTTCGGGTTCGGACCGCCGGAGTGCGGGGCGGTGTACATCACGCCCATGAAGAACGGCCCTTCCGGCGCGTTGCGCTGGATCGCGTCGACGGCGAGGTCGGAGAAGACGTCCTGCTTGAAGTCGGCGACCGCCGCGCCCCGGCCGACCAGGGCGCCGTTCTGGTTCAGCGTGTAGTCGTAGACGCTCTGCGTCGTGCCGGCGGTGGCGGCGTTCCACTCGTTCCAGCCCGGCGGGACGTAGGCCGGCGGATTGTCGCCCTCTCCATAGCCGTTCAGGTACTTGCCGATGTGGACCGTGTGGTAGCCGGCCTGCTGGAGCCAGACCGGCAGCGTGCTGGCGTCGTCGAAGCTCACCCAGCCGCCGTCCGGGGGCGAGTTGCCGAGCACGTGGTGGTTGTGCGCGTACTGGCCGGTGTAGAAGGTCGCGCGCGACGGGCAGCAGAGCGGCCAGTTGGTGAAGCTGTTGGCGAACGTCGCGCCGTTGGCCGCCAGCTCGCTCTGGACCGTCGGCATGAGCGCCAACGAGGCCTGCGTCTGGTCGTCGGTCATCACGACGACGACGTTGGGCCGCGCTGCGGGCTCCTCTTGCCCGGCCGCGGGCGTGCCCACGATGACCCCGAGGGCGACGGTCGCCACCGCCACCAATCCTGCGCTTCGCCTGACTCCCATCACCTCGTCAACCCCTATACCCGCTCAAAGTCGCTCGTAGGAATCGCCTCGTCGTCGAACGCTTGTTCCACCGTGAGGGTGGATTAGACGCGGCTCGCTGGCTCAGCCCGCGTAAAGCGCTTCGATCCGGTCCGCGTACTTGTCGGCGACGACGTTGCGCTTGATCTTCATCGTCGGGGTCAGCTCGCCGCCCTCCTGGGAGAGGTCCTGGGGGAGGATCTCGATCTTCTTGACCTGCTCGACCCTCGCGTACTTCTGGTTGAGCTTCTCGACGTGGGCCTCGATCGACTCGCGGATATCGGCGTTCTGGGCGATCGCCTCGAGGTCCTGGGGCAGACCGCGGTCGCGGGCGTAGGCGATGGCCTCCTCGGGGTCCAGCGTGACGAGCGCGACCAGGTACGGACGCCGGTCTCCGATCACGACGCACTGCGAGACCAGCGGATGCTGCTTGATGTCGCCCTCGAGGTTGGCCGGGGTGATGTTCTTGCCGCCGGCCGTGATGATGATGTCCTTCTTGCGGCCGGTGATCTTCAGGTAGCCGTCGGAGTCGTACTCGCCGATGTCGCCGGTGTGCAGCCAGCCGCCGACGATCGTCTCGGCGGTTGCCTCGGGATTCTTGTAGTAGCCCTGGAAGACGTTCGGGCCCTTGACGAGGATCTCGCCGTCGTCGGCGATCTTCACCTCGGTGCCGGGGAACGGCTTGCCGATCGTGCCGAACTTGAAGTCCTCGGGGGTGGCGATCGTCGCCGCGGTCGAGGTCTCGGTCATGCCCCAGCCCTCGAGGATGAGGATGCCGGCGGCGTCGAAGAACTCGAGGATCTCGGGGTTGATCGGCGCCGCGCCGCTGACCGCGAGCTTCAGGTTCTCGCCAAACAGGCCGCGGATCTTCGACAGCACCTGCTTGTCGGCGATCCGGTGCTGGAGCGCGAGCAGCGGCCCCGGCCGCTTGCCCTGGCGCTCGAGCCGGCGGACCTTCTTGCCGACCTCGACGGCCCAGTTGAAGACGCGCTTCTTCAGCCCGCCCTCCTTCTCGACCGCCGCCGTGGCCGCGGTGTAGATCTTCTCGAAGATCCGCGGCACGGACGGGAAGTAGGTCGGGTTCACCTCGGAGAGGTTGGGCAGGATCTTCAGCGGGTCGCGCTCCCAGTAGGCGAGCGCCGCGCCGAGGTCGAAGGTGCCGAGCTGGATCAGCAGCGCGAACGAGTGCGCGAGCGGCAGGAAGAGGTAGGTGACCTCGTCCTCGTTGAGGACGCTGACCGAGTGCACCATCTCGAGCATCGAGCGGTAGTTGCCGTGCGAGAGGACGCAGCCCTTCGGCGGCCCGGTGGTGCCGGAGGTGTAGATGAAGGTGCAGATGTCGTCGGCGGTGACCTGGCTGTAGCGCTGCTCCCAGTCGGCGTCGGTGCCGGCCGCGCCGCGCTCGGCGAGCTCGCCGAACGAGATCGTGTCGGCGGACTTGCCCGTCATGCGGATCACGTGCTCGAGCCTCGGCAGGGAGTCGCGGACCTGGCGGATCTTGTCCAGCTGTTCGTCGTCCTCGACGATCACCGCGACCGCGTCGGAGTTCTCGAGCACGTAGTGGCACTCCTCCGGCGAGTTGGTCTGGTAGATCGGGACCACGGTGGCACCGGCCGAGAGCGCGGCGAAGTCGAAGTACGTCCACTCGGGGCGGGTGTTCGAGAGGATCGCGACCTTGTCGCCCTTCTCGATCCCGAGGTCGATCAGCCCGAGCGAGAGCTTGCGGACGATCTCGCCCACCTCGGTATAGGTCTTCGAGACCCAGGCGCCGTCGTCGTCTTTGTAGATGACCGCGCGCCGCGGGCCGTGCTTCTGCACGGCGGCGGGGAACAGGTCGGCGAGCGTGCTCGCACCTGTCGCAGCAGCGGACGCAGGCCTCTCCGCCATGGCCGATTCCATGGCCGGAAAGCTACCTGAGTGCCGGTGGGTCGGAGCCGCGGCTCAGCGCCGCGGCGGGTCCTGGTTAGGCGACCGCCTCGCGCGAGTCCGGCACCTGGCCGAATTCGCGTAGGGTCGAGACGAAGAGGGTCTTGTCGATTCGGCCCTGGAAGATCGGGACGTTGAACTCCATGCACTTGGAGATCACCTCCCGGCGCTTCATGTTCATCTCATCGGCGAGCTCGCCCGGCGTCAGGTGATTTGCCACGTATCTACTCCCTTCCCGCTGTCATTCAGCACCGGGAGTGTTATCGGTCCGCGCGGACGTAGTCAACCGAAATGACCGCAAATTGGGGACAGATGGCCAGGTTCGTGCGAGTTCGTGCGGGATGCCAGGTCCGTACGATGTCCGCCGATGGCGGAGCCGATCACCACGGGGGGGCGCAGCGAGTTCATCAACTCGCTGATGGACACCGAGCTCTACTCGATCGGCGCCTACTTCTGCGACGAGCACCCTGAGCTGGTCGACGAGGTGATCGCGCTCAGCGACGAGATCGAGCGGCGCGGCCTCGAGGCCTACGCGGCCGACGCCGAGGGTGAGGGTGACGCGAACCTCGAGCAGACCTTCGAGACGCTGCTCACCGGCCTCGCCGTCCGTTATTACAAGGCGGTCGCCGGCTAGTGGTGCCTTGAGCGCCTGGATCCCCCGCGTCCTCCTCGGCCTCGGCCTGGTCGGGGTGGTCGGCGCGGTCTACTCGATCTCGGTCGGCAGCGGCGGGCCACAGTCGCAGGCGATCGGCGGCGTCAACGACGTGCAGCGGATCTTCGGCGGGATCCCCCAAGAGGACGACTACCTTGGCCCCGAGGACGCCGAGACGACGGTCACCGTCTTCAACGACATCCAGTGTGCGCCGTGCGCCGACTTTCAGATCGAGACGATCGACCCGCTGGTCGAGGAGTACGCGCGCACCGACGAGGCCGGGTTCGAGTTCCGCCACTTCTCGCTCGCGCCCAACGACACGACCCTGGCCGCGATTGCCGCCGAGGCCGCCGGGCTGCAGGCCCGCCAGTGGCAGTACCTCGACACCTTCGTCCGCAACATCGGTCTCGCCAAGACCAGGCCGATCGACGAGGAGCTCCTGCGCGAGGTAGCCGAAGCGGTGCCCCAGCTCGAGCCCCAGCAGTGGGCCGAGGACTTCGCCTCGTCGGGGGCCGAGGACCTCGTCGTCCAGGACGCGATCCTGGCCTCCGACCTGAAGCTGCCGGCCGAGCCGGCGGTCGTCGTCTCGGGGCCCGGCGGCCAGCGCCAGCTGATCGAGACCCCGACCCGCGCGCAGATCGAGGCCGCGATCGCTCAGGTATCCGGCTCGGACTGAGGCTCGGGCTCCGGCTCGTCGGTGCGCCAGCGGTTGCGCAGCCGGTGGGTCACGACCAGCAGGGCGATCAGCACCGCGGCGCCGAGCCAGAGAATCGGGTCGGTCGGCGAGAGCTCCTCGAGCCGGCTGCCGAGGTAGACGAAGACCGCGGTCAGCGGCAGGTAGCCGACCAGCGTCGTCCAGATGAAGGTGAACAGGTCGGCTCGCGCCGCCCCCGCCGTCATCGAGAACAGGCTGAACGGGATCACCGGCACGAGCCGCATCCCGAGCAGCAGCGTCGCGCCGCCGGCTTCGACGGCGTGCTCCAGCCGGTCGAAGCGGGCCTGGCCGACAAACCGGTAGAGCGCCGGGCGGGCCGCGTGGCGGCCGATCCAGTAGGCGAGCAGGCCGTTGGCGAGCCAGCCGGCCATCACCAGCACCAGTCCGCCCCAGAACCCGTAGACGTAGCCGACCGCGAGATCGAGGATCTCGGCGGGGTACCAGATCACGACGTGCGCGAGCGCCAGCGTGAAGGTGATCAACACACCGCCGAAGCCGAGCCCGCGCAGGTCCTCGCGCAGCTCCGAGGTGTCGCCGCTGACCGCATCGCCGATCCCGGAGCGCAGCGGCTCGATCGCCAGAATCAGGATCGCCAGCAGCGCGACTCCGGCGACCGTGGCGACGATCGCATAGAGCGGCCGGACCTCGGGCTCGCCCTCGCCCTCCCCCTCCCTGGTGGTGCTCACGAGCTCACCGTGGCGGGAAGTTTCGCAATACTGGGTGCTCTCGGGGCGTGGCGCAGCCTGGTAGCGCGCACCGTTCGGGTCGGTGAGGTCCCCGGTTCAAATCCGGGCGCCCCGATCGCACTACGCCGGGCGGCCGCGAAGGTCGCCCGGCGTTTCGCGTTCTACGGTCCCGCGAACCCGCCGTCGTAACAGGGCAGACCGAGGCAGGTGTCGGTGATCGCGCTCTGCGCATCCGGGCGCAGGAAGTCGGACACCATCTGCTGCTCCTCGGGCTCGATCCGGGGCAGCCCGTGCGGGTCGTCGCCCGAGACGTTCGCGACGTTCCCGAGCGGCGGCACGTCGGTGCCGATGACGCCGTTGTCGGCTCCGCCGACGCCGGCACGCACCGGGCCCCCGTCCCAGTAGACGATCGCCGAGCCGGTGAACGGGTAGCTCGGGATCGCGTCGAGGCCCCAGCCGACGTCCACACCGTCCCAGCGGCCGTTGTAGACGATCGGCGTGTGGATGTTGGCGCCGATCGTCCGCGCCTCGACGTCGGCCATCCAGTTGGTGACCTGATGGTCGCCGACGGCGACGTTCATCAGCACCTTGTGCGGCGGAGTGCCGGGCGGCGGGCTGTCGGTCATGACGTGGGCGTAGCCGTTGGGCTCCGAGCGGTCCCACAGCATCTGGACGATCGAGAGCACCAGCGGCCGCGCAAGCTCGTTCGGATAGGCCGGATAGAGGAAGAACTTGTAGGCGTCGAAGTCGATCGACCTGGTCAGCAGCGTCGAGTACCCCATCGCCGGGACGCCGAGCGAGGCCCGGGTCCAATCCGGCGCGACCGCGGTCATCGCCCCGCCGAGGATGCCGCCCTGGCTGTTGCCGTTGTAGTAGAGCTTCGAGTTATCGAGGACCGGCGGGCTCGCGGTCGTGACCCCGTCGGCGTGGAACGCGCCGTTGGACAGGAACCCGCTCGGGTTGATCATCAGCCGCCCGAGCAGGAGCATGTTCAGCAGGCCCTGCTGGGTGCGATCGGTGAGCTCCGGGAACTTCCCCATCTGCCCGAGGATCTGGGTCGCGTTCGCGATGTCTCCGTTGGAGAACCCGATCACGTCCGTGGCGCAGAAGACGAAGTTGTGCGTCTGCGCGAGCGAGCGCTGCGGGGCGGAGTTCGCCTCCGAGGCGCTGCCGAGCAGGCCGTGGCCGTACACCGACGGCCGTGCCGGGGTCGCGCCCGGGTCGTCGACGGCCTTGTGGGGGATGATGCAGTCGTAGTTGGCCGTGTAGTTCCCCTGCTGGACCGGGTTGCCGTTCGCGTCGAGGTCCATCGTCGCGGGCGGCGCACAGCCGTTGGTCAGATAGCACGGCACCGTGAACGTGCCGCGGACCCGGCGCGCGACCTCGGCGCTGGGGTTGTTGTCGACCGTGTCGACCGTGAAGGCGGGCGCGCCGCCCTGGACGACGCCGTCATCGAGGTTGCTGTCCCCGAGCTGGGCGAACGCGTCGTTGCGCATGTGCAGCAGCCGCTGGTAGATGTTCTCGTCGCTGGCGACCGTGAAGTCCCAGGCCAGATAGAGGTTCGCCCGCTTGATCTTCCCCTTGCGCAGGGCGCGGAAGACGTCGTCGAAGCGCTTCTTCTGGTCGCTGATCGGCTTCTTGTTGGTCGGCAGCTCGTCGCGGTAGTAGCGGAAGCCCTCCGGAGCGGACAGCGTCTTGCCGCTCGCGTCCTTGAGGTCGCGCATCGCGACGATGTAGCGGTGCCCGGACTCGAAGTTGACCGCCGGGTGGATCAGCAACGCGGTGCTCTCCGGGGTGCTCGCGTTCGAGTCGATCTCGACCCAGATCGGGACCCGCTTGCTGGTCGCCGCGTCGATCACGACGATCGGCTCGTTCGAGGTCTGTGACTCGTTGCGGCTCAGGTCGCTGAGCGGGATCGGGTTCGTGTTCGTGAACGCCTGCGGCGTGTCGAGGCCCGGGACCCTGAGCGTGATCACCTGGCCGGGGCTGAAGCCGTCATTGAGGTTGTACGGCGCGGCGGCCATTGACACGCCGTCCTTGTTCTGGGGCATCCCGCCGTCCGTGAAGTCGATCCGGCGGCCGGTCGCGGTGCCGTTGTCCTTCACCGTGTAGTAGTCGTCGGGGAACGGCATCAGGCAGAGCGAGCCGTCCTGGGCGCCGATGAAGTCGCAGTTGGCCGCGTTCGAGAGGTCGATCGACTTCGGCTTGCACGCCTTGGTGTTGCGCTTCAGCTCGACCTTCTCCTTGCCGGCCCCCTTGCCGCTGACGACGATGTCGCGCGCCTCGCAGCTTTCGACCGCGTCGGCCGCCTTCTTGGTCAGCGGCAGCAGGGCCGTGAGCGACTTGCCCTCGGCGCGGACGGTCGCCGACCCGGTCAGCTTCTTCAGCTGCTGGTCGTCGAAGGTCGAGGACTTCGCCGTCAGCTTCACCTTGCCCTTCTCGAGGTTCTTGACGGTGACCGGAAGCGCATCCTCCTTGAGGATCTTCTTCTGGCTCGTGGTGACCTTCAGCGTCGCCTTCTTCGGCGCCGCGGCGGCGGTCGTGGTCGTGGTGCCGACGATGGCCGCGATCGAAAGAATCGCGACGACCAGCTTCGAAGTCCCTCTCACTCTCTGCCTCCTCTACTTGGCTCCCTGCTGCCTGGCGACCCTATCAGCGTGCGCTGCGATACAACCGGGACGATGAAGGTCTTCGTCGCAGGTGCGAGCGGGGCGATCGGCCGTCCGCTGATCGCGCAGCTGATCGCCGCCGGCCACGAGGTGACCGGGATGACGAGGCGGGCGGAGCGCGCCGAGGAGATCCGCGACGCCGGCGCCGACTGCGTCGTCTGCGACGTCTTCGAGCCGGCGGCGCTCGCCGACGCGGTCGCCGCCGCCGCGCCGGAGGTCGTCGTCCACGAGCTGACCTCCCTGCCGCCGGAGCTCGACCCGCGCAAGAAGGGCATCTATGACGCCAACAACCGGATCCGCATCGAGGGCACCCGCAACCTGATCTCGGCTGCGCAGGCCGCGGGCGCCGGCCGGTTCGTCGCCCAGAGCATCAGCTTCATCTACCTGCCGGTCGGCGGCTGGGTGAAGGGCGAGGAGGACCCGGTGATCGAGGGGGCGCCGGGAGAGTTCGGGGCAGGGGTGGACGCGACGATGGACCTCGAGCGCCAGGTCGCCGAGGCGGAGGGGCTCGACGGGTTGGTGCTCAGGTACGGATTCTTCTACGGCCCGGGCACCTCGTATGCGGCGGACGGCCATCAGGCCTCCGAGGTGGGCCGGCGCCGCTTTCCGATCGTGGGCGAGGGCGACGCGGTGTTCTCGTTCGTGCACGTCGACGACGCGGCGTCGGCGACGGTGGCGGCGTGCGAGCGCGGCGCGCCGGGCGTCTACAACGTCAGCGACGACGAGCCCGCGCCGTTGCGCGAGTGGCTACCCGTTTACGCCGAAGCGCTGGGGACGAAGCCGCCGCGGCGCCTCCCGGCCTGGTTGGTTCGATTGATCGCGGGCAAGGAGACGGTCGCCTTCGCGACGACCCTGCGCGGCGCCTCGAACGCGAAGGCGAAGCGCGAGCTCGGCTGGCAGCCGCGATACGCGAGCTGGCGTCAGGGCTTTTCCGAGACGCTCGGCTAACGTCCAATACGCATCCCAACAGGAGGAACAATGGCTTTCGAAGTACCGGATCTCCCTTACGACTACGACGCGCTCGAGCCCCACATCGACGAGGCGACCATGCGCGTGCACCACGACAAGCACCACCAGGCGTACGTCGACAAGGCGAACGCGGCGCTGGAAGGGACCGAGTGGGCGGACAAGGACGTCGACGAGGTGCTCCAGGACCTCGACTCGCTGCCCTCCGACAAGCAGGGCCCGGTGCGCAACAACGCCGGCGGCCACTCCAACCACAGCTTCTTCTGGCAGATCATGAGCCCCGACGGCGGCGGCGAGCCCTCCGGCGACCTGGCGGCCGCGATCGACGAGAAGTTCGGTTCCTTCGACTCCTTCAAGGAGGAGTTCAAGAACGCCGGCATCAACCGGTTCGGCTCCGGCTGGGCCTGGCTGGTCCACGACGGCTCCGGGATCGCGGTGACCAGCACCGCGAACCAGGACACGCCGGTCTCCGACGGGCAGACGCCGCTGCTCGGCGTCGACGTGTGGGAGCACGCCTACTACCTCAAGTACCAGAACAAGCGACCCGACTATCTGGACGCGTTCTGGAACGTCGTCAACTGGGACGAGGTCGCGAGCCGGTTCGACGCGGCGAGCGGCTGACCCGGCGATCGCGAGGATCGAGGGCCTGGACGCCTGGCTGACCGGCCTGTTCGAGGGTGCGCCGCTCGCGGTCGCCCTCGGACTGGCCTGCGCCCTCGGCCTGCGCCACGCCTCCGATCCCGATCACCTGGTCGCCGTCACCTCGCTGATCGCCGCCGATGACGGCAGCCCACGGGGCGCCGTCCGGCTGGGCGCCTGGTGGGGCCTCGGCCACGCGACGATCCTGCTCGGCGTCGGCCTGCCGCTGATCGCCTTCAAGTCCGAGCTGCCGGCGTGGCTCGAGCCGGCCGCCGAAACCGGGATCGGCCTGATCATCGTCCTGCTCGCCGGGCGGGTGACATGGAAGTGGCTGCGCGGCGACTACCGGCTCGGCTCGCACGGCCACGGTGCGCCCTCCGACGCCCCCGGCGACCGCCACCGCCACCTGCACCGCGCTCACGGCGAGCACGACCACGGGTCCCTGCGGACACCGGCGCAGGCGTTCGGGATCGGGCTCCTGCACGGGCTCGCCGGCACGGGCGCGGTCGTCGTGCTGCTGATCGCGGCGCTGCCGACCCAGCTCGAGGCCGCGGCCGCCCTGGCCGTGTTCGCGCCGATGACGATCCTGTCGATGGCGGCGCTGACCGGGGCGTTCGGCTGGCTCCTCACCCGGCCCAGGGTCGAGCCCGTCTACCGAACGGTCCTGATCCCCGCCCTCGGGTTGTTCGGGGTCATGTTCGGGCTCTCGTACGCCGGGCTCAGCTGATCGCCCCGCGCGCGGCGACCGGGAGCTCGCGTGCCTCGGCGTCGGGCGAGTCGGGCACGAAGGTCATGGCCCGCTCGGCGATCGCCGTGATGGTCAGCGAGGGGTTCACGCCGGGGTTGGCGGGTACCGCCGCGCCGTCCGTGACCAGCAGGTTCTCGTAGCCGAAGACCCGGTTGCGGGCGTCGACCACGCCCTCGTCGGCGGTCGCGCCGATCACGGCGCCGCCGAGGATGTGGGCCGTGGTCGGGATGTTGAGCGTCGACTCGGTGAGCGCCGACTGGGCGACGCCACCGATCCGCTCCGCGAACCAGCGGGCCGCCTGCTCGGCGGCGGGGATGAAGACCGGGTTCGGGCGGTCCGGGTCCTGCTCGGTCTGCAGGCGCAGGCCGCGCCCGAACGCCACCGGCTTCGCGCGCAGGCGCATCGCGCCGTCGAGCGACTGCATCACCAGCAGGATGATCGTCCTCCGAGACCACCCGAACGGCCAGAACAGGAGCTTCAGCGTCTTGAGCGGATGGCGCCACATGGCCGCGATCCACTTCAGCGGCCGGGTGAGCTTCGTGCCTTCGCCCGTCATCGCGGTGTACAGGCGGCTCATCGCGTCACCGTTACGCCCGTAGCTGACGACTTCGATGTGGGTGTCGGGGTCGGGGTAGATGCTCGAGGAGATCGCCACCGCCTTCGAGAAGTCGTGGCTGTCGTCGGGCGCCGTCACCGCCTGGATCGACTCCGAGTTGGTCCGCACCAGCTCGCCGAGCCGGTCGGACAAGCGCGGCAGGGCGCGCGAGTGCTTGCTGCGGGCGAGCAGCTGGTTGGTGCCCAGAGCGCCGGCGGCCACCACGACGCCGCGCGCGGTCAGCGTCCGCGGGCGCTTGCGAAGCCAGGCGCCCGGGTACTCGGTCTCGACCGCGTAGCCCTCCGACCCGTCGTCAGCGCCCAGCGGGCGGATCTTCGTCGCCTGGCGCTCGGGGATGATCTCGGCGCCGAGCTGCTCCGCGAACCACAGGTAGTTCTTGACCAGCGTGTTCTTCGCTCCGTAGCGACAGCCGATCATGCAGGCGGCGCAGCGCACGCAGCCGGTGCGCTGCGGGCCCTCGCCGCCGAAGTAGGGATCGTCGACCTTCTGGCCGGCCGGGCCGAAGAAGATCCCGACCCGGGTGTGGCTGAAGGTCTCGCCGACGCCGAGCTCCTCGCCGTATTCCTTCAGCAGCTCGTCCGCGGCGGTCATCCCCTCGTAGTCAGCGACCCCGAGCATCCGCTCGGCTGTGTCGTAATGGGGGCGGAGCTCCCCATCCCACTCGGCGAGCCCGTCCCACTGCGGGTTGGAGAAGAACGCCGGCCGGGCGCGGTAAAGGGTGTTCGCATAGCCGAGGCTGCCGCCGCCGACCCCGTTGCCGGAGACGATGAACACGTCCTTGAACTTCGTCAGCCGCAGGATCCCCCGCAGCCCGAGGCGCGGCATCCAGAAGTAGCGCCGCATCCGCCAGGCGGACTTCGCGAAGTCCTCGTCGGCGAAGCGGCGGCCGCACTCGAGGACGCCAACCCGATAGCCCTTCTCGGCTAGCCGCAACGCCGCGACGCTGCCCCCGAAGCCGGATCCGATCACGAGCCAATCGAAATCAACGCGCCCCGGCTGCTCCGCTTCGCGTCCGCTGCCGGTGCGGTCCGTTGTCATCCGCGGAGCTTAGAACCGGCGCGTGCCGATCGGCGCGTTGTTATGTTCGCCGCCGGTTCCCAGGGCAGGCCAAGCGGGAGGACAGATGATCAGGCGAGCGGTTGTGACGATCTCGGCAGCGGTGGTGCTCGGCGTGCCCGCCGTCGCCGTAGCCCATCTCGAGCGCCCCTCGTACTGGCCCGACCCGGCGCCGGACACTTCGGTCAGTCCTCCGGCCGGCGGCGAGGTGCCGAAGGCGCGCTCGTTCGCGTCGGCGGTCAGCGGCAACGGCCCCGGCGACGTTCGCGTCGTCTGCAAGGGGACCGATGGGGAGCACTCCCTGCACGACCTCGCCGAGTCCCTTCGCGACGCGGTCGAGGACGGCTACCGCCTGCGGCCGAGCCAGCGGAAGAAGCACTACTCCGAGGCGAAGGCCGACAAGCTGATGGGCGCCAACCGCCGCCTGGCGAGGCAGTGCGCGTACCACCACATCCAGCCGGCGGTCGACGACTCCGGCAACAACGACCGCATCGTGATCATGCCCGGCCGCTACACGGAGCCGGAGTCGCGGCGCGCGCCGACCAACGATCCCAAATGCGCACCGCTGCTGCAACAGGACCAGTCGGGCGCGCTGACGCCCAGCTACGAGTACCAGGCGACCTGCCCGAACGACCAGAACCTCGTCTACGTCCAGGGCCGCGCGGTCCAGGGCGACCCGCTGCCGGCCCCCGACCCGAACCGCCACGGGATCCCCAAGCAGGAGCTCGGCAGCTGCGTGCGCTGCAACCTGCAGATCGAGGGCTCCGGGGTCAAGCCGGAGGACGTGTTGATCGACGGCGGCAGGGGCTACAAGAGCCCCGGCAAGCCGACCGCCCAGCCGTCCGGTTACGCCAAGCACGTCGTCCTGCGCACCGACCGCTCGGATGGCTTCGTGGGCCGCAACTTCCTGCTCCGCGGCGCCCGCGAGCACGGCTTCTACACCGAGGAGACCGACGGGGTGCTGCTCGCGCGCGTGAAGTTCTTCTGGGCCGCCGACTACGGGCACCTCAGCTTCACGACCGACCACAACGTGATCAAGAACTGCGAGGGGCTCGGCGCGGGGGACGCGGCCGTCTACCCCGGGGCCTCCCCGCAGACGGGAGAGTTCCGCGACGAATCGTTCTATCCGGTCGAACGCCTCAACACGGTGGTCAAGAAGTGCGACCTGCACGGGAACACGCTCGCCTACTCGGGCTCGATGGGCAACTCCGTCCGCGTCACCCGCAACCACATCTACGGGAACACGAACGGGATCTCGAGCGACACGATCTCCGCTCCGGGCCACCCCGGCTTCCCGGCCGACGGGATGCAGATCGACAACAACTACATGTACTCGAACAACCTCAACCTCTACACCGCCGACCCGCCGTTCGAGCCGTACGTGCCGATGCCCATCGGCACCGCGGTCGTCTGGCCGGGGATGAACGGCGGCCGGATCTTCGACAACTGGATCTTCGACAACTGGCGCCACGGCGTCGTCCTCGCCGCGGTCCCCGATCAGGTCGCCGGTAGCCCGGAGGGGAACGTCGATCGCCAGGTGCACTGCGCGGTGACGACGGCCAGCTCGACATCGTGCGGGAACGAGTTCCACGACAACGTGCTCGGCCAGGTGCCGCCCGACTTCAGGTTCCCGCCCACCCGCACCATCGAGATGTTCGGAAACAAGACCGGCGCCGGGAGCGGGGACGTGCTCCCCAACGGCGTCGACTTCTGGTGGGACGAGTTCCCGGGCAACAACGGCAACTGCTGGTTCGACAACGTGGGCAGCGACGGCACCCCGGGGAGCGTCACCGGCTCCGGGTCCGGCGTCCCGCCCGATCTGCTGCCGAGCGACTGCGGCGCAAGCGTCGGCAACGGCGACGCCGTCAAGGAGGGGGTGCTGCTCGACTGCGCGATGTGGTCGCGCGGAGAAACCGCCGACGATCGTCCGCTCTGCTACTGGTTCCGGATGCCCGAGCGGCCCGGGTCCGCGGCCGCCCGTGCCGAGCAGCGCGCCTGGGATGCGCGTGCTGCCGAGTACGCCGCCAGCCCGGAGGGGGAGGCCCTGCGGGAGCGCCTCGATGAGATCGGCGCGACGGCGTTTGCCAACCGCCCGTAGCGGGTTCGCGGCGGCGCTCGTCGCGGCAGCGCTCGCGGTCGGCGCGTGCGGCGACGAGAGCGGTGGATCGGCGACGACGACGGCAGCCGAGCCGCTCGGGCAGGAGGCAGCCGGCTCGGTCGCGCCGCTGGCTCAGTGCCGCGACTGGAACCGCGGGAACGAGGCGGAGAAGCTCGCGACGATCGAGGAGATCCGGCGGCAGGTGAACCTCGAGAGCTCCGGCGTCGAGGCGCCGCCGCTCAGCGACCAGGAGGCCATGGAGCTGTTCGAGAACGCGTGCGGGGAGAGCTTCGCCCAGGGTTTTCGCCTCTACGTCCTGTACGCGCGCGCCGCGGGCTTCGCCCCGCTGACGCGCTAGCGATGCAGGGTTCACCTTGGTCACGCCTGTCGGCGCTTAACGTCAACTCAACCTGCCGGACCGAAATCCCGCTTGCGCAAGCCGTTTGCGGGCACGGTTGTCCTTTGACACCCCGCAGTAGCGGTTGTTAGCTTGCCTCGCACCCCCGGGATTGGCCCGGTGGGAAGGGGAATAGGGAAACGGGAGCAGTTGAGGAGTTCGCTTTTGAACGGCCGCGTAGCGGCGCTCATCGCCTTGGTGATTGCGGTGTTCGCCGTCGTCGTGCTGCTCGGTAACGGCGGCGACTCCTACGAGGTCACGGCCGAGTTCGAGAACGCCGGCCAGCTCGTCAACGGCAACGAGGTCGTCGTGGGCGGCGCGCCGGCGGGAGTGGTGAAGCAGATCGAGCTCGGCCCGGAGGGCCAGGCCCTCGTCACCTTCTCGGTCGACGAGGAATACGCCCCGCTTCGCCGCGGCACGGTCGCGACGGTCCGCTCGCCCTCGCTCTCTCAGATCGCCGGGCGCCAGGTCCAGCTCACCCTGCCCGTCGACGAGCAGGCGGGAACCGAGATCAAAGACGGCGGCACGATGGGCCAGTCAGAGACGGTCTCGGCCGTCGATCTAGACCAGCTCTTCAACACGCTTGACCCCGACACGATCAAGGACTTCAAGCACGTGATCCAGGGCCTCGAGCTCTCCTATGAGGGCGTCGGTCCGCAGGCAAACCGCGGCCTCAAGTACCTGAACCCCTTCCTCTCGACCTCGCGGCGGCTGTTCGGCGAGCTCAACACCGACCAGACCGCGCTTGAGAACCTGATCGTCGACTCCTCAAAGCTCTCGGGAGCGCTGGCCGCCCGCGCCCCCGACGTCACCGCCCTGGTCGGCAACCTGAACCGGATGATGAACGCGATCGGCGATCGCAAGGAGCGCCTGGCCGCAGCGATCGCCCAGTTTCCCGAGTTCATGCGCACCGCCAACACGACCTTCGTCAACCTCAGGGCCGCGCTTGACGACGTCGACCCGCTCGTCGACGCCTCAAAGCCCGTCGCCACCGAGCTCAGGCCCTTCCTCGCCAAGCTCAGGGCCGCCGCCGCCGACGCGGTGCCGACGATCCGAGACCTCGATCAGATCGTCTTGCAGCCCGGTCAGTCAAACGACCTCGTCGAGCTCACCTCCCTTGCGCCCGACCTCGCCCGAGCCGGCGTCGGTGCGGGCTCGCCCGACTGCGGCAACGGCCCGGCCGACCCCGCCGACCTCAAGACCCCCGCCGACGACGACTATGACCAGGGCGCCTTCGGCGAAGCGGTCTGCTCGCTTGACAACTCAGAGCTCAACCTCGCCTTCTTTCGCGCCTACACCCCGGAGCTGGTCGGGTGGTTCGACGGCTTCGGGCACTCCGGCTTCGTCGACGCGATCTCGGGAATCGGCCGCGTCAGCACCTCGTTCAACGCCTTCAGCCTCTCGGCGCCCGGCGGCGCCCCCAACCTGCTCGACCCCCTGACTCCCGCCGAGCTCGAGGCCTCCCTCGACACCGGCAACAACCGCCGCTGCCCGGGTTCGGCCGAGCATCCCGTCACCGACATCGACCCCTCCGACACCTCCGTCCCGTTCACCGACGGCGGCGCGCTCGACGACGGCGAGGCGGGCGACTGCGACCCCGACCAGACGGCGCCCGGATCATGAGGCGCCTCGCCCTGATCTGCGCCCTGATCGTGACCCCGGTGGCCGGCCTCGCCGCGACCGCCGGCGCCGACGACAGCCACACCTACGAGATCGAGATGTACAACGCGTTCGGGATCGTCAAGGGCTCGCAGGTACGAATCGCCGGCGTCAACGCGGGCACGGTCACCGACCTCGACATCAATGCCGCCAAGCGGGCGGTCGTCACCGTCGAGCTGACCGGGGAGCTCGGAACTCTCGGAACCGAGACCAAGTGCTCGTCCGAGCCCCAGTCGCTGATCGCGGAGTACTTCATCTCGTGCGAGCCCGCCGGCCCGCCGATCGAAGAGGACGACGACGCCGACGATCCCGAACCCGACATCCCGGCAAGCCGGGTCGCCCAGACGGTCCAGAACGACCTGGTTCAGAACACCCTGCGGTTGCCGTTCCGCCAGCGGCTCACCCTGATCCTCAACGAGTTCGGTACCGCGCTCGCGGGCAACCCAGACAGCCTCAACGAGGCGATCCGCCTTGGCGCCCCGGCCCTCACCCAGCTGCGCAAGGTGACCCAGATCCTCGCCAGCCAGAACACGATCATCCGCGACCTGAACGCCAACTCCGACGAGGTGATCGGCCGCCTCGCCGCCCGCCGCGAGGACGTCGTGCGCTTCATCCACGAGGCTCGCGACACGGCCGAGATCTCGGTCTCCCGCCGCGAGGACCTGTCGCGCAACTTCGAGCTCCTCGACGACTTCCTCGCGGAGCTCCGCCCGACTCTGGCTGAGCTCGACAACCTCGCGGTAGAGCAGACCCCGCTGCTCACCGACCTCCGCGCGGCCGCCCCCGGCCTCAACCAGCTGGCGCTCAACCTGCCGCCGTTCAACGCCGCCAGCGAGGAGTCGCTGGCCGGCCTCGGCGAGGCGTCCCAGGTCGGCGAGCAGGCACTGAGCCGCGGCGCCGACGAGATCGAGCAGCTCGCCGCGGCCGGCCAGAACGCGCCCGAGACGGCGGAGATCCTCGCCGACTTCCTCCGCGATATCGACGACCCCCGCCGCGCGGTCGAGATCGACGACCGGGTGACCGCCGACACCGGCCGCGACGACCCGCGGGCCGGCCAGGAGGACACGAGGGGCTACACCGGCCTCGAGGGCCTCCTCAACTACCTCTACTACCAGGCCGGGTCGCTGAACCAGTACGACCAGATCGGCCACATGCTCCACTTCAGCCTCTACAACATCGAGACCGGCCCCTGCGGCCACTTCTCCAGCGGCCGCGACCCCGAAACCGGCGAGCCGGGGGTGCCGGCCGAGGGCGGCGGCACGACGACGAACATCCTCGAGGCCGACAACTGCGTTTCCTGGCTCGGCCCGAATCAGCCCGGGCTCAACGAGGACCTCGGGCTGCCGAGGTACGACCCGTCGGTGTGCCCGGAAGGCACCGAGCCGCCGGCCGCCGAGGAGGAGCTCTGCAGCCCGGAGACCTCGGCGCGCGAGCGCGCACGCTCGGGCGGCCGCTCCGCCGGCGCCGGACGCGGCGAGGGCAGCGCTGAGCAGGGCGGCAACGGCGGCAACGGGGGCAACGGCGGCGGGAGCGCCGGCGCCCCGGCGCCGGAGGCGCCGCAGGGCCCGGTCCCCGACGACATCCTCGACGACATCCTCGACCTGCCGCCGGAGGCGCTCGACCAGCTGCCTCCCGAGCTCCAGGACCAGCTCGGCGGCGGGGTGAATCAGGGTGACGCCGGCGCGACCCCTGACGGCGGCGCGGCCGAAGACCTCCTCGACTTCCTGTTCTCGAGCTGATGAGGGGCCGCGGAACAAACATCACCGCCTCGCCGACGATGGTCGGCGCGGTGACGACGCTGATCGTGATCGTCGCCGTCTTCCTTGCCTACAACGCGAACGCGGGGCTGCCGTTCGTGCCCGTGTACCGCGTCTCGGTGGAGATTCCCGATGCCGCCCGCCTGACCAACAACAACGAGATCCGGATCGGCGGCAAGCGGGTCGGCGTCGTCGAGTCGATCGACGTGATCCAGGACCAGCACGCCGGCGCGACGGCGCAGGCGAGCGGAGACAGCGCCTCGGCCTCGGCGACCGGGGGGACGGTCGCGCGGCTGAACCTGAAGCTCGACAAGGCCGCCCAGCCGCTGCCCCAGGACTCGGTCTTCCGGGTCCGCTACCGCTCCTCGTTCGGGCTCAAGTACCTGGAGATCATCCGCGGCACCGGCGAGGACGCTCCCGAGGGCTTCACGTTCAACGGGCTCGACGACGAGACCGACCGCGCCACAGCGTGCTTCCTGCCCGGTGACGAGCGCTTCGCGAGCACCGACACGTCACAGAACGGGTGCTTCCAGCCGCAGGTCGAGTTCGATCAGATCGGCAACACGTTCGACACCGAGACGCGAACGAACGCGCGGACCAACCTGATCGGGTTCGGCAACGCGTTCGCCGGCCGCGGCACCTCGCTCAACGACGCGGTCACCAGCCTCGAGCCGCTGTTCCGCGGCCTGAAGCCGGTCACCGATGTGCTGACGGAGCCGAGCACCCAGCTCCGCCGCTTCTTCCCCGAGCTCGGCGACGCGGCGCGGATCGTCGCGCCGGTCGCGATCCAGCAGGCCGACTTCTTCACCAAGGCCGGGATCGCGTTCGACGCGATCTCGTCCGACCCCGCGGCCCTGCAGGCGACGATCAGCGAGGGCCCGCCGACCCTGGAGACGGGGATCGAGCTGCTGCCGCGCCAGCGCCCGTTCCTGCGCGAGTTCGCGCTCCTCAGCCGGGAGCTGCGCCCCGGGGTCACCGACCTGCGGGCGACGCTGCCGGTGCTCAACGAGGCGGTCGAGGTCGGGACCCCCGTGCTGCGACGCTCGGTGCCGATCAACGCGAAGCTCGAGGACGCCCTGCGTGCGCTCAACCAGCTCGTCTCGCAGCCGACTACGAAGGTCGCGCTCCAGCGGCTCGAGGAAACCTTCGATGTCGCCAAGCCGCTCGCCGAGTGGGTTGCGCCGGCGCAGACGGTCTGCAACTACTGGAACTACTTCTGGACCTATCTGCCCAACGGGCTCTCCGACCGCGACCAGGTCGGCTACTCGTTCCGCCAGATGCTCTCCGGGTTCCCGGCCAGCCCCGAGGTCGATGCGTCGGCGACCGGCTATGCCGGCGCGCAGGCGAACGGTCGCCAGGCCGCGTCGCTCGGCGGCAAGTTCGAGCCGTACGCGATCCCGATCCTCAATGCCCATGCCTACCAGCCGACCGGGCAGCGCAACGCCGACTGCCAGGGTGGCCAGTTCGGATATGAGCTCGGCCAGGGCCTGGTGCCGGGCCAGAACCCGGACAACCCGGCCTACGGGGTTTCCGACCTGCCCGGCTCGCGCGGCCCGACGACGCTGTTCAACAACGACGCCGGCGAGCGCGAGCTGCGCGACACCCGGATCGACTCGCGCCAGCCTGAGACCTGGGGGAGCGGCGGATGAGGAAGCACGACTCCTCGCGCCTGCCCAGCTGGCTGATCGGCCTCGTGTTGGTGATCGTGCTCGCGATCGCCTCGCTCCTCGCCTTCACGAAGGAGCTGCCGTGGGGCGACGCGTACGAGGTCCGCGCCGTCTTCGAGTCGGCGCAGAACCTGCGCGGCGACTCGCCCGTCCGGATCGCCGGCGTCAACGTCGGCAAGGTCACCTCGGTCGAGCCGCTGACCAGCGCCGAGGGCGACCAGGTGACGGCGCAGACCGGAGACGGCGAGCAGCCGGCGTCCGCCGGCGAGGCGCCGGTCCAGCAGGCGGCAGTGGTGACGATGGAGCTCAACGAGGACGCATTGCCCCTGCACGAGGACGCCACCTTCAAGTTGCGCCCGCGGCTCTTCCTCGAGGGCAACTACTTCGTCGACATGGAGCCCGGGAGCCCGAACGCGGCGGTCACCGACGACGGTCACACCTTCCCGGTCAACCAGACCTCGTACTCGGTCCAGCTCGACCAGATCCTCACCACCCTGCAAGCCGACGTCCGCTCGGACCTGCGGGTTTTCCTGGACCAGCTCGGCAACGCGTTCATCAAGCACGGCGGCGCCGAGGGCTTCCGTGAGCTCTACCGGACCTCGGCTCCGGCGGGCAAGTACACGTCGCAGGTCAACCTGGCGTACCTCGGCACCGAGCCCGGCGATCTGACCGGCCTGATCCGCGGGCTCGACCGCGTTGTCCGCGGCCTCGGGCGCAACGAGGCGACGCTGCAGGACCTGGTCACCAACTTCCGGATCTTCTCGGGGTCGTTCGCAGCCGAGGACGTCGCGCTCGGGCAGGCGATCGAGGAGCTCCCGACCACGCTCGAAGCCGCGCAGCCGGCGTTCACGAAGCTCAACGCCTCGTTCCCCGCCCTGCGCGCCTTCGCCCGCGAGGCATTGCCCGGGACCCGGTCGGCGCCGGCCACGCTGCGCGCAGCGACCCCGTTCGTCGCCCAGATCCGGGCCCTGGTCTCCGAGGACGAGCTGCGCGGCCTGGTCGCCGACCTGCGCCCGACGATCCCTCAGCTGGCCGAGCTCTCGCGGCGCTCGGTCGGGTTCCTGAATCAATCGCGGGCGCTCGCCTCCTGCTTCAACGAGGTGATCATCCCGTGGGCCAACGACACCGTGAATCCCGTCGACCCGTCGAACCAGTACCCGCATGAGCCGGGCGGGCGGGTGTTCGAGGAGACCGGCTACGGGCTCGCCGGGATCGCCTCCGAGAGTCGCTCGGGCGACGCGAACGGCCAGTACATCCGCGTCCAGGGCGGCGGCGGCATCAACACCGTGAAGATCCCGAACGCGATCCCGAGCGTCGACGGGGTCGGGCTGCAGGACGCGGTCGGGCTGACCCCGTTCCCGATCCTCGGCTCGATGCCGAACATCGAGGACTCCCTGAAGACGCCGTTCAAGCCCAACAAGCCCTGCGAGACCCAGGAGCCGCCGAACCTGCAGGCCGGCGTCGGCCCGGCACCGGAGTCGGCCGGCACCGCCCCGCCCCTTGACCCGGGCGGGCTGCTCGGCCAGCTGCCCGCAGTGGAGATCCGCGAGGCGGCGGAGTCCTTCGGGCTGCCCGCCGAGGCCGCGGACGCGCTCGCCCGAGCGGGGAGGGATGGCTGATGACCGCGATCCGCAAGCACCTGACCGACTTCATCGCCGTCGCCGGCCTGGTCGTGATCGGGCTCGCGATCACCGTCTACATCCTCGAGGAGCAGCGGCTGCGGATCCCGATCTTCGAGGAGAAGCCGTTCGAGCTCAAGGCCGAGTTCGAGACCGCCCAGGCGGTCGTTCCCGGCCAGGGACAGACGATCCGGGTCGCCGGGGTGCGGATCGGGGACGTCTCCGATGTCGCGCTCGAGGACGGCCGCGGCGTGGTCACCTTCGAGATCGAGCGCAAGTACCTGCCGGTCTACAAGGACGCGACAATCCTGATGCGGCCGACGACGGGCCTCAAGGACATGTTCTTCGACATGGACCCGGGCACCGAGTCGGCGGGTGAGTTCGAGGAGGGCGGGACGGTTGCGGTCGCCAACACGGCGCCCGACGTCAACCTCGATGAGATCCTCGCCGGGCTCGACTCGGACACGCAGGCCTACCTGAAGCTGCTGATCGTCGGCGCGGGGGAGGGGCTGAAGGGCCGCGACGAGGACCTCGGCCGGCTGCTCGGCGGGCTCGGCCCGATCAACCGCGACCTCGCGAAGCTCAACTCCGAGGTCTCGAAGCGCAAGGAGAACCTGGCCCGGCTGATCCACAACTTCAACCTGCTGACGACGACGGTCGGCCGCTCCGAGCAGGACCTGACCGAGCTCGTCGCGGCCTCCAGCTCCTCGCTCGGGGCGATCGCCGAGCAGGACCCGAACGTTCAGCGCGCGCTCAGCCTGCTGCCCGGCACGCTGACCCAGGCGACCGAGACGCTCCAGCACACGGCGGAATACGCAGAGGTCCTGGGGCCGACGTTCGACGACCTGCGCCCGTTCGCGCGCAACCTCGAGCCGCTCAACGCCTCGACCCGGTCGCTCGCGGAGTCCGCGACCCCCGTGCTGCAGGACGAGATCCGCCCGTTCGTGCGCGCCGCCCGCGATCCGCTGCCGGACCTGCGGACCGCGGCCGAGCGCTTCTCGGCGGCGACGCCCGGGCTGACCACGGTGGCCAACAAGGTCAACCGGCTCGGCAACATGGCCGCCTTCAACCCGAACGGCGCCGAGCCCTCCGGGACCCCGAAGCGCGACGAGGGCTACCTCTACTGGGCCGCCTGGCTCGGCCACAACGGTTCGAGTGTGTTCTCCACGGGCGACGGCAACGGCTTCTTCCGCCGCATCTACCTCTCGACCGGCTGCGATCAGCTCGAGGAGCTCGTCAACTCATCGAGCGCCGCCGTGGAGACGATCAAGGAGATCGTCACCGGCCTGACCGGCGCGACCCGACAGCTCCTCTGCCCCTCACAGGCTCCCTAGTCATGCAGAAGCAAGCACCTTCCATAGGCCGCATCCTGATCGCCGTCGGGTTCACGCTCTCGTGCTTCGGGCTGATCCTCTTCCTCTGGATCGCCTTCGGTGGGCCGATCCCGCTGAAGCCGCAGAGCTACCGGGTCACCGCCTACTTCCCCGAGGCGACCCAGCTCGCCGTCGAGTCCGACGTGCGGATCGGCGGCGTCTCGGTCGGCAAGGTGAAGGAGATCCAGCTTGCGCCGACCGACGAGCGCGTCAACGGCAAGGACACCACGGAGGCCGTGATCGAGATCGAGCCGCAGTTCGCGCCGATCTCGGCCGACGCGCAGGCGATCCTGCGCCAGAAGACGCTGCTCGGCGAGACCTACGTCGAGCTGACCGCGGGCACCGAGCCGGGGACCGAGGCGGCCCCCGTCGCGCTCGGCGCGGCGGCCAACGTCTCCGACGCGGATTCGGAGGAGATCGAGTCGATTCCCGAGGGCGGCACGCTCGGCGTCAGCCGGACGGAGGAGGCGACGCAGATCGACGAGATCTTCAACGCCCTCGACGAGGAGACCCGGACCTCCTTCCAGCGCTGGCAGTCCAACGCGGCGATCGCGATTGACGGCCGCGGCCAGGACCTCAACGACTCGTTCGGCAACCTCGGCCCGTTCCTGGTCGACGCCTCGGAGATCATCGACGTCCTCGGGCGCCAGAAGGAGGCGCTGAAGGGGCTGGTCCGCGACACCGGCGCGACCTTCGAGGCGCTGACCGCGCGCGACCAGGAGCTGGCCGGTGTGATCGTCGGCTCCGACAACACCTTCGACGCGCTCGCCTCGCAGGATGCGGCGCTGGCGCAGATCTTCCAGATCCTCCCGACCTTCCAGCGCGAGTCGCGGCTGACGCTCGAGCGCCTCGATCAGTTCCAGGTCAACACCAGGCCGCTCGTCCAGGACCTGATCCCGGTGGCCCGCGACCTCTCGCCGACCCTGCGCTCGGTCCGCGAGCTCGCGCCGAACCTGCGCAACCTGTTCGTCGACCTGGATGAGCTCTTCAAGGTGTCGCACACCGGTCTGCCGGCGCTACGGAAGTTCCTCGGCGGCCTCGCCCCGGTGCTCGACAGCCTCGACCCGTTCCTCGCCAACCTCAATCCGGTGATCCGCTACCTCGAGTTCCAGAAGACGTCGATCACCGACTTCCTGGTCGGCCCGGCGGCGGCGCTGTCCGGTAGCTACGAGCCGATCGCCGGCGACCCCGCCCCGCGGCGCGGCCTGCGCCAGCTCGGCTACCTGAGCCAGGAGTCGCTTGGGATCTGGCCGTCGAGGCTGGCGACCAACCGCGGCAACGGTTACCTCGAGCCGGGCGTCTTGAACGGCTTCAGCTCGGCCAAGAACGGCATCTTCCCCAACTTCGACTGCAAGAACACCGACTACTCGCAGGGCGCCCCGGCGGACTCGCAGGACACGGACGAGACCGAGATCCGCGCCGGCCAGTCCGTCGAGGGGATCAACCAGGGCGATGAGCCGGGTACGACGCCGCGCCAGTTCGCCCCCTGCTTCATCGCCGGCGACTTCGCCAACGAGAACGACTTCCAGGCGGCCCAGAACGGCGCCTTCGGCGACGGGCGCTTCCCGAGCTTGTTCGCGGATCCGTAGGCCGGAGCTCCGTGGGACGGGAATAACTCCCGCCACGTCCTCGGCTTCGCCTCCGGGCGTGCGGGGTGGGACGCCGGCCAGACTAGGATTCGGCTTCGGATGCCTCTCTTCAAGACCGACCAGGAGGTCTACGACACGCTCGGGCAGTTGTTCGTCGAGATCGCCAACGACGAGGAGCTGGCGCCGAAGTTCCGGAAGGCGAACACGATCGTGCGTTACCAGTACTCGGAGCCCGAGTCGTCGATCACCGTCCGGTTGCAGGACGGCAAGCCCGGTGACGTCGACTTCGGCGAGTCGGAGATGGAGCCCGAGGTGACGATGACGATGGCGGCCGACACGGCGCATCGGTTCTGGCTCGGCCAGGTGAACGTCACCGTCGCCCTCGCCCGTGGCGAGATCAAGGCCCAGGGCCCGGTGGCCAAGATCCTCGCCCTGGTCCCGTTGGCGAAGCCCGTCTTCCCGCGCTACAAGGCGCAGCTCGAGGCCCAGGGCCGCACGGACCTGCTCGGATGAAGGCGGAGGACTGGGCGCAGGTCGTTCAGGGCGTCGCCGCCAAGCGCGGGGTCGAGTACGAGCCGGTCGGGACGCTGAACCCGAAGGACGGCCCGCCGACGCTCTGCCCGGGCGGCACGAACCGGATCAAGGGCGAGCTCGCGTCGCAGTTCTGGGGCGCGTCGTGCGACGCGGACGAGCGGGAGGAGGGGGGACTGTTCTCGAAGACCGTGCTGCCGGGGGCGGTGCTGGCCAAGGCGCACATGCCCGACCTGGCGATGGTCGTGCCGATCTTCAACGTCGAGTCGGTCGAGCCCAGCGAGCGCATCGAGCAGCTCGCCAGCCGCCGCAAGGTCGAGTTCGAGTCGATCGACTTCAACAAGCGCTACCTGGCAACCGTCCCCGCCGACCACGATCCGATCGCGCTGCGCGAGCTGTTCTCCCCCGGCTTCCTCGACTGGGCCTCGCAGATCTCGAACGAGGTCGACTTCGGGATCACCGACCGCCAGCTCTACTTCCACTGGAAGCTCGCTGACCGCACTGCGGAGGAGTACGGGACCGCGCTCGACCACGCCGCCGGGCTGTTCAGCAGGCTGCGCAACGAGATGGAGGAGCACGGTCTGCACACCTACCAGCCCGGCCCCTGGCACGCGGGGCTGGAACCGTTCCCTGACGCTACGCCCGCGAGCTGATCCGCTTCTTCGCCGTCTTGCGGAACCGGCGGTGGTTCTTGATGAAGTCGCGCATCCGGTTCATCCCCTTCGGCAGCTCGAACCCGCCGACCAGCTTGTGCGGGACGAGCGCCCACTCGCCGCCGTCGGAGACGAGATCGCCGCGGATCTGGAAGTTCTGCTGCCAGGTGAAGTCGGGCGCGTGCGAGTGGGCGGTCAGGCAGGCGCGGCCCGTCGTGATCGGCAGGCCGCCGGGCTGCGCCTCGAAACGGATCCGCCGCGACGCCTGGTCGAGCGCTAACGGGAGGCGCGCGGCGATCGGGAAGCCGTCGGGACCGACCCAGGACAGCACCCCCTCGCGATAGCGGGTGCCGAGCTCGGTGATTCGCGAGTCCCAGGCAATCCCGCCACCCGCGGGCGGCTCATGCGGCTCGAGCGGCTCCTCGGTGTGGCCGGAGCGCACCTCCTCGAGGTGCGAGTCGTGGATCTCCGGCGGCGTCTTCGGGTCCCCGTCCGGCCAGACGAAAACCCGCTCCGGGCGCACCTCGACGTAGATGCGCGAGTAGTACCAGTTGAGCCGCTCGCGGATGAACTTCGGCGGATGCATCTTCACCGTCGCCGGCAGCTTGACCACCGACTCGCGCATATAGCGCTCCCGGTTGGCGTCGAGGTCGGCGTCGTTGACGTGCGCGATTCCCTGCACGAGCACCTCGATCCCGCTCGACACCCCGGAGCCCTCCGGCTCGCTGAACAGCAGCGCGACCTGCGGGTGGCGTCCGGCGTCGTCGGCCTTCTTCGGATAGCCGATCCCGGTGGTGATGTCGATGGTGGGGCCACCGGCCTCGTAGTACGGCGTCACCGGCCAGGTGATCGGCTGCTGGCGGGCGTCCACGGTCGTGAGCTCGGTGGTGATGAAGCGGCCGAACACGTCCTGGACCTCCTGCGGCAGGCTCGCGGTCACGACGGCAGCTCCCGGACGTCGGTGGCGCCGTCGTCGTAGCCCTCGTCCCAGGGCAGCAGGACGCGGTGGTCCTCCCGGGTGCCGACGACCCGGGGAAGGATCGGCTCCACCTTCCGGGTCCGCGCCGCCTCGATCACCGCGGCGGCGGTCCGGTGCTCGAGCAGCGTCTCCAGCGTCTTGATCGTCGGGAAGACGAGCTTCAGGTCGCCGGCCGCGTGCGAGTCGAGCGCGGCCCGGGGAGCCCACCAGGCGATCTCCGTGATCTCGCCGCCGTCCGCCTCCGGCTTCGCGTGGGCTCCGGCCAGGGCGACGAAGAAGTGGGTGTCGAAGCGCACCGGAACGACCTCGGGGGTGATCCAGCGCGACCACGCGACCAGCTCGGCGTCGGCGCCGAGCTCGATGCCGGCCTCCTCGGCGAGCTCGCGGGCCGCGCATTCCTCGGCGGTCTCGCCCCTCTCGATCATCCCGCCGGGGAAGACCCAGACGTCGGGCATGAACGACGCCTCAGCCGAGCGGCGGCAGAGGAGCACCTCGACTCCGCGCTCGGAGTGTCTCCCGCCGTGGCGGAGCAGAAGGACGGTCGCCGCGGGCCGTGGTGTCGCCGGCGCATCGCTCACGGACCGGACGATAACCTGCCCCGACCGTGCCGACCGAGACCGACGTCAAGCAGCTCTACATCTGCACCTCGTGCGGGTTCATCTACGACCCCGACGACGGCGACCCCGACGGCGGGATCCCGCCCGGGACCGCGTTCACGGAAATCCCGGACTCCTGGTTCTGCCCCGTGTGCGGCGCCCGCAAGGCCGACTTCGAGCCTTATGACGGCTGAATAACTCCGGCCACGTCCTCGGCTTCGCCTCCGGGCGTGCGGGTCTTAGCTGTCGAGCGCGCGGTCGCGTGAGCGGCGGCGGCCGAGGTTGATCGCGAGGGCGATCAGGGCTGCGATCAGCGACAGGGGGAGGAGGATCGCGAGGCTGACCAGGGCGATCCCGCCGATGGTTTCGAGCACATCGCCGGCGTCGTCGACGGCGTCGTCGAGGCCCCAGTTCCCATCGTCCTCGGCGGCCGGACCGTTCGAGGTCACCTCGACGCTCACGGTCGCGAACCGTCCCTGGCGCCTGACCCCGTTCAGCTCGGTCTCATAGGCGTCCGCGGTCGCCTCGAGCGAGTCGATCTGCGACTTGATCACGAGCCGCTGTTCGCGCGTGTCGGCGCGGATCAGCGCAATCCTGGCCTTGCGGATCTGCTCGAGGGTGTTGGCCAGGTCCTTCCGCGCGCGCACCGCCTGGGCGGTGATGTCCTCGCCGCCTTCGGTCCGCGAGATCACGTCGGCGAGTCCCGAGAGATCCGAGATCGCGGCGTCGAGGTTCCGATACGGGATCTCGAGCTCGAAAGCTGCCCGGGCCCCGGCCTGGTCAGAGGTGACCTCGGAGTTGAGGACGACGCCGTGGTAGCGGTCGGTGACCTCGACCACGTTATTGGCGACCTCCTGGACCTCGTCGGCGTCGGCGCCGAGCGTGATCCTCGCGCTCGCATCGACGATCCGCTTCTCCTCACCCTGGGCGATCGCGCCGGCCGATCCCGTGAACGGCTTCTCGGCGTCGGGGGCGATCGTGGCGTCGCCGGTCGAGGGCGCCGTTGCGCCGGCGGCGCTCTGCTCCGGCGCGGCCTCCTGCGCAAAACCACTCCCCTCGTCGACGGACCGCCCGGCGTCCTGGTCGGCGGCGGTCGTCGGCGACGAGGGCGCTGTGAGGCCGGTCGGCTCGGAAGCGTTGTTGCTGATCGCCACTCCGGCGATGACGCACGCGGTCGCCACAGCGCCGGCCGGCAGCAGGATGCGCCGCGGCGGCGTCGAGGTGAGCCGGTCCCAGACCCGCCCGAACGGGCCCTTGCGCCCGGCGAGTCGCGGACCGAGCCCGCGGTCGCGCGGGAATCCTTCCTCGGCCCACTCGTCCAGGCGCCGGGCGAAGTCCTGGCTCGGCCCCGGCCGCTCGGCGCGCAGCTCGCGCTCGAGCTCCTCAACCTTCATCGCATGCCTCCCTCAGTTTTTCCATGGCTCGGTGCAGCTTGGTGCCGGCGTTCGATTCGCTGACCCCGATCACAGCGGCCATCTCGGCGTTGGACAGTCCGGCGAAGTACTTGAGCGCGATCAGCTCGCGCTCGCGCGGCGACAGCTTCGCCAGCGCCGCGCGCAGCGTCGAGCGCAGCAGGGCGGCCTCGGCCGCCTCCTCGTGGGCCCCGGCCGCCGCGACGTCCTCGGGCTCGGTGACCAGCTCCGCCTGGCGGCTGCGCCGGCGCAGTTCGTCGAGCGCCGCGTTGCGGGCGATCCCGAACAGCCAGGCGCGATGCGTGCCCCGCTCTGGCTTGAAGCTCGCGCGCCGCCGGTAGGCGCGTTCGAAGGCCTGCGCGGTGATGTCCTCCGCGGCGCTGCGGTCGCGCAGCAGCCCCGAGACGTAGGCGTAGACGTCGTCGCGACTGGAGCGGTAGAGGGCGTCGAACGCCGCCTCGGCCTCGGAGGGCGCATCGATCGCGGGCGCGACGAGCGTCTGGTTCATGGCCGTACTACGGGGGTCGTCCGGATCCGTCACAGGCGCAGTATCGACGGCGCTAACGTGACCGTGTGAGCGCCGCGGGGCAGACCGCAACGGTGATCGCGGTCAGCCGCGGCTCGAGCCACGGGCCGGGCAAGGACAACCTCGAGGCGATCCGCCTCGTCGCCGGCCAGGGGATCGAGGGCGACGTCCACGCGGGCGCGACCGTCAAGCACCGCTCACGGGTACGCCGCGACCCTTCGCAGCCGAACCTCCGCCAGGTGCACCTGATCCACTCCGAGCTCCATGACGAGCTGCGCGAGCGTGGCTTCGAGATCGGGCCGGGGGAGATGGGCGAGAACGTGACCACGGCAGGTCTCGACCTGCTCGCCCTGGCGCGCGGGACGCGCGTGCGCCTCGGCGCCGACGCCGTGATCGAGATCACCGGGCTGCGCAACCCCTGCGTTCAGCTCGACGGGCTGGCACCGGGACTGATGGCGGCGACCCTGGAGCGGCGCGACGACGGCACCCTGGTTCGCAAAGCCGGGGTGATGGCGATCGTCCTCGAGGGCGGAGAGGTCCGGCCCGGCGACCGGCTCGACGCGGAGCCTCCGCCGGCTCCGCATGCGCCGCTGGAGCCGGTCTAACCGACCGCGCGCCGGCGCTCCCACCAGGTCCAGGCCGCGGCGACCACCCCGGCGTACATCCAACCGAGCAGGACGTCGAAGACGTAGTGCTCGCCCGTCGCGACCAGGGCCAGGCCCATCGCGAGGGGGTAGAGCGCCAGCAGCGGCCGCAGGGCGGGGCGCAGCCGGCCCCACAGGAAGATCGCGACCAGCGCCGTGAACGCGGCGTGCAGCGACGGGACGGCGGCGACCAGGTTGACGCTCGCCTGGCCCTTGGAGAACAGCCCGGCGGTGCCCCCGCCGATCAGCTCCCAGCCCTGCACGGTGGTCCGGTCGACACCGTGGATCAGGCCCTCGTCGGCGGCCATCCAGGGTGGGGCGGCGGGGAAGGCGATGTAGGTGGCGAGGCCGGCCAGGGCGAGCGTGACCAGCCGCTTGGCGAAGGCCAGGAAGGCGAGCCGGTCGCGGATCCACAGCACGCCGGCGACCGCGAACGGGACGATGAAATAGGAGGTGTAGATGAGCGTGAAGGCGACGTCCCACCCGTTGACCACGGCGGGGTCGTTGAGGTGGGCCTGCAGCCAGGCGGTGGGCGTCTCGCCGAAGAACAGGAACTCGTCGACGTCGATCATCACCTGCGTGTGGACGCCGATCCCGAACGAGTCGGCCGCGCCGCGCGAGAAGTCGTATGCGAGGAGGACGACGACGATCGGCAGCCAGTCGAGCGCGAGCTGGAGCGCCTGGCGCGGTGGCCGGCCGATCGAGGCACAGGCGAGCGCCCCGCAGGTCCAGAGGACCACGAGCTCGCGCTGGGTCGGGATCCCGTAATAGGCGGCCCACGCCCCCAGGACGACGAAGTAGAGGCCGACCGCAGCGCGACGCACCGCCACCCAGTGCGTGAAGCCCGTGTCCGTCGCTGGTTCTGCCCCGTGGTAGGCGAGGTCCGTCGCTTCCACGCCCTAAATGTATGGCCGTTCCGGCCTCCGTGCGGGCGATCTACGCCGCGGCGCGGAGCGGCACCTGCTCGGAGGCGCCGTACGCCGACCGATAAGCGGCGGCGATCGAGTCGGCGGCGACCTCGACCAGGCGCTGCAGGTCGGCCTTCGAGATCGCCAGCGGCGGCATCAGCACCACCGTGTCGCCGAGCGGGCGGATGATCGCTCCGCGCTCGCGCGCCGCGACGGTCACCCGGTGCCCGAGCCGGAGCGCCGGGTCGTGGTCGCCGAGGTCGATCCCGACCATGAACCCGCGACCGCGGATCTCCACGACCTCCGGCATCCGCGCGACCGGGGCGAGCAGCTCGCCGAGCAGCCGGATCTTCGGCTGCAGCCGCAGCAGGGTCTCCTCACGCTCGAACACCGCGAGGCTGGCGATCGCCGCCGCGCAGCCGAGCGGGTTGCCGGTGAACGTATGGCCGTGAAAGAAGGTCCGCCCCTCCTCCGCCGCGCCCAGGAAGCCGTCGTACACGGCTTCCGTGGCGAGCGTCGCAGCGAGCGGCAGGTAGCCGGCGGTCAGCCCCTTCCCGAGGCACAGGAGATCCGGCGCAACCCGCTCCTGCTCGCAGGCGAACATCGTCCCGGTGCGGCCGAAGCCGGTCGCGACCTCGTCGGCGATCATCAACACGTCGTGCTCGGCGGTCAGCTCGCGGACCCGGCGCAGGTACCCGGGCGGCTGGACCCGGATCCCGGCGGCGCCCTGGACGAGCGGCTCGACGACGACCGCGGCGATCTCGCGTGCGTGCAGGTCGAGGACCCGCTCGAGCTTGCGCTCGTCGCCGGGATCGACGCGGTAGGTCTTGAACAGCAGCGGCCCGAAGGCGCCGTGGAAGAGATCGATCCCGCCGACCGACACCGAGCCGATCGTGTCGCCGTGATAGCCGCCGCTCAGGCAGACGAAGGTCGTCCGGCGGGACAGGTCTCCCTCCCGCTGG
The DNA here is from genome assembly GCA_963767285.1 of uncultured Solirubrobacterales bacterium. GTDB lineage: Bacteria > Actinomycetota > Thermoleophilia > Solirubrobacterales > 70-9 > WHSW01. The sequence goes on from CAVYDJ010000002.1 coordinate 107,681, forward strand.
CGCCAGTACTGAAACGACATCTTGAGCGCGATCTCGACCGCGGTCGAGCCCGACTCGGAGTAGAAGACCCGCCGCAGGCCGGGGGGCGCGATCTTGACCAGGCGGGCGGCGAGCTCGGCGGCGCCGGGGTGGGTGAGCCCGAGCATCGTCGAGTGGGCGACGCGATCGAGCTGCGCGTGAAGCGCGGCGTCGATGTCCGGATGGCGGTGGCCGTGGACGTTGCACCACAACGACGAGACGCCGTCGATGTAGCGGCGGCCGTCCGCGTCGATCAGGTCGGTGCCCTCGGCCGACTCGATCACGACGGGGGGCTCGGCGCACCAGTCACGCTGCTGGGTGAACGGATGCCAGAGGTGAGCGTGATCGAGCGCTGCGATCGACTCCGAGTTCACGGTCCCGGACACTAGGCGCGGGGTCGGAGGGAAAAGCGGGGGCCCAATTCGTCCCCTTTGCGAGTAATTCCTCCGCGATCCTCAGCCCGTGCCGATAAGCAGTTAGAACGGTCGATTAGGTGAGAGGCGGAGATGGCGCGATACACCGAGACGATGGAGGGCCTGCGACGGTCCCTCCTGGGCATGGCGGAGGACGCTTATGCCGAGCGCGACCATGCCCAGACTGCGCATGCAGCGAGGTACGCCGATGGCGAGGGGCACGCCTTTGGCATCGCCGCTGAGCAGATCCGCAAGATTCAGAAAACCACCGAGTAGCGCACCGCAGCCCAGCCGCATTTCGCGGAAGTGTGACCGACCTCACATAGTTCCACTTGCGAAATAGTTGCAATATTGCAACTATTGTCGAATGGAAGCGCAGGCGATCACCAGGTCTGACCGCGAGCTCGGTTACCGCCTCGGCTCGGTGATGCTGAGCTGCTTCGGAGCGGACGGGGGCGCGGCGATCCGCGCGATCGACGAGAGCGGCCTCACCTTCACCCAGATGAAGGTTCTGATGACGCTCGCCGGCGCCGCTGAGCAGGCGCCGGGACTGAAGCCGGTCGCGGAGGGCCTCGGCCTCTCGCTGCCGTCGGTGAGCCGCGCCGTCGATGGCCTCGTCAAGCGCAAGCTCGTCGCCCGCACCGAGGACCCCGCCGACCGCCGCCAGCGGCTGCTGGCGGTGACGGCCGAGGGCGACCGGCTAACCGGCCGGATCATGGCCGCGCGGCTCGAGGGCCTCGGGCAGTTCGCCGCCTCCCTGACCGAGGATGAGCGCGAGCGCCTCGACGCCGCCCTGGAGCTCCTGCTCGAGCGCGACGAGATCGCCGACGTCTACCGCCGATACCGAAAGCAGGCAGAGCTTTGACCCGCTACCGCCACCTGATCACGGAGGACAACTCGAAGTGGTGGACCCTCGGCGCGATGTGCTTCGCGCTGTTCATGATCATGCTCGACAACACCGTCGTCAATGTCGCGCTGCCATCGATCCAGAAGGACCTCGGCTCCAGCCTCTCGGGCCTCGAATGGACGGTGAACGCGTACACGCTCAGCTTCGCGGTCCTGCTTGCGACCGGCGGACGGCTCGGTGACATCTTCGGACGCCGCCGGACCTTCCTGATCGGCGTCGTCATCTTCGCGGCCTCCTCGGTGGCGGCCGGCCTGGCGCCCAGCACGACGACGCTGATCGTCGCCCGGGTGATCCAGGGCGTCGGTGGCGCGCTGATGATGCCGGCGACGCTCTCGATCGTCACCAACGCCTTCGAGCCGCACGAGCGGGGCAAGGCGATCGGCACGTGGGCCGGGGTATCCGCGCTGGCGCTGGCGATCGGCCCGGTGGTCGGCGGTCTGCTGGTCGAGCATGTCTCCTGGCGCGCGATCTTCTACATCAACGTCCCGGTCGCGATCGGGGCGGTCGTCGCCACCCTGTTCGCGGTCCGCGAGTCGCGCGACGAGTCGGTCGGTCGCGAGGTCGACTACCTCGGCGTCGGCACCCTGACCGTCGGCCTGACGGCGCTCGTCCTGGCGCTGATCGAGGGCAACTCCTGGGGCTGGGGCTCGCCCGCGACCGTCGGCCTGTTCGCCGGGTCCGTGCTGATGCTGGTCGCCTTCGTCGTGATCGAGGGGCGGGTCAAGGCGCCGATCGTCGAGTTCCCGCTGTTCGCCAGCCGCAATTTCGTCGGGGCCAACCTGGTCGCGCTGATCGTCACCTTCGCGATGCTGGCCCAGTTCTTCTTCATCGCCATCTACATGCAGGACGTCCTGGGGCTCTCGCCTGTCGAGGCCGGCGTTCGCTTCCTGCCCGCCACGCTGATGATCGTCGCCATCGCCCCCATCGCGGGGCGGCTGACCGACCTGATCGGGCCGCGCTGGCTGATCGGCGGCGGGCTGAGCCTGGTCACGATCTCGCTCTACTGGCTGACGACGATCGACATCGGGACGACCTACGCCGACATCTGGCCTTCGTTCGTCCTGATGGGGATCGGGATGGCGTTCGTGATGTCGCCGATGTCGACCGCCGCGATGAACGCGGTCGACGTCGCCAAGGCCGGCGTCGCCTCCGGCATCCTCTCGATGAACCGGATGATCGGCGGCTCGCTCGGCGTCGCGGTGATCGGGGCCGTCTTTCAGGCGGAGGCGCCGAACGGGGCCCAGGACCCGGTCGCCTTCGTCCACGCGTTCAGCGACGCGATGTGGGTCGCGACGGCGGTGGCGCTCAGCGGCGTCGTGGTCGCCGTGGCCATGTTGCGCGGTCGCGCCGAGCACGCGCCGGACCTGATCGAGTCCGAGGAGGCCGTGACCGCGCCCGGCCAGCTCGCGACGGCGCAGCGGTAGCCGTTACCGGAGGCGTACCTCGGGCCAGCCGTCCGGCTCTTCGAGGTCTAGCCACGGCAGCGTCTTCACCTCGATCGATCCGAGCTCGGCGATCGTCTGCCGGTTCGAGCGTTCGAGCTCGGTCGCCTCGCTCGGCCACGGGGTGAGGACGACCAGGATCGGATCGAGCCCGGCGCCGCGCACCGCGTCGATCGTCAGCAGGGTGTGGTTGATCGTGCCCAGCCCCGGTCCCGCGGCGATCACCACCGGCAGCCCGAGCTCGACCGCGAAATCGCGGATCAGGTAGTCGCTGCGAAGCGGCACCAGAAAGCCCCCGACGCCTTCGACGACCAGCAGGTCGGCGCCCTTCGCCGCCGCGGTCGCCCCGGAGCGCAGCCGCTCGGGGGCGATCAGCTCGCCGGCGAGCCCGGCGGCGAGATGCGGCGAGACAGCAGGGCCGTAGCGATAGGGCGCGATCTCGTCGTCGGACTGCGAACAACCGGCCGCCAGGCGCAGGAGCGCGTGGTCGGGGGCGTCGCCGCCGGAGTCCTCGAGCCCGCTGACGGCGGGCTTGAAGACCGCCACCCGGCTGCCGTGTACCGCCGCGCTGCGCGCGATCGCCGCGGCGACGACGGTCTTGCCGACCTCGGTCCCGGTGCCGGTGACGAAGATGCCCGCGCTCACTCCGTTTCGCTCCCGCTCATGCAGCGCGGGGCACCTCATCCCTCCCGACCCCGAGCTCGAAGGCCGCCGCTCCGATCACCCGCGCCGCCTGCCGCAGGTCCTCGGCCCGGTGCGTCGCCATCACGGTCAGCCGCAGCCGGGACGTCCCCGCCGGGACGGTCGGCGGGCGGATCGCCTGGGCGAAGACGCCGCCCTCCAGCGTTCGCTCGCAGAGCGCCATCGCGCGACGGGCGTCGCCGACCACGACGGGCACGATCTGGGTCCGGGAGCCGTTCGCCGCCAGGCCCTGGGCGGCGAGCGCCTCGCGGAGGATCGCCCCGTTGCGTCGCAGCTGCTCGACCATCCCCGGGCGCGACTCGAGTAGCCCGAGCGCCGCCAGCGCCGCGCCGACCGACGGTGGCGGCGGAGCGGTCGAGTAGATGAACGTCCGCGCCGTGTTGATCAGCAGCTCGACCAGCTCCCGTGAGCCGCAGACGTAGGCGCCGTAGCTGCCGAGCGCCTTGCCGAGGGTGCCGACGATCACGTCGATCTCGGACTCGAGGCCCGCCGCGGCGACGGCGCCACGCCCGCCGGGGCCGAGCGCTCCCGTGCCGTGTGCCTCGTCGACGACCAGCAGGCAGCCGTGACGCCTGGCGAGGTCGGCGAGGTCGGCGAGCGGCGCGACGTCGCCGTCCATCGAGAAGACGCCGTCGGTGACGATCAGCCGGGCGCGGGCGCCGGCCTGGCGCAGCGCCCAGTCCAGGTGCTCGGTGTCGCGGTGGCGGTAGACGACGGTCTCGGCCCTCGAGAGCCGGCAGCCGTCGATCAGGCTGGCGTGGTTGAGCTCGTCCGAGAAGACCACGTCGCCCCGCCCGGCGAGCGCCGAGACGACGCCGAGGTTCGCCAGGTACCCCGACCCGAACAGCAGCGCCGCCTCCGATCCCTTGAAGGCGGCGAGGCGGTCCTCGAGCACGCGATGCGGGGACATGGAGCCGGAGACCAATCGCGAGGCGCCGGCGCCGGCGCCGTAGCGCTCAGCGGCCTCGCCGGCGGCGGCGCGGACCCGCGGGTGATCGGCCAGCCCCAGGTAGTTGTTCGAGCAGAGCAGCAGGACCTCGGCGCCGTCGAGCAGCACCCGGGGGCCCTGCGGGCCCTCGATCAAACGCAAGCGGCGGTGGAGCCCCGACCGGCGGAGCTCGGCGAGCTGCTCGCTGAGGTCGGTCAATCTCCCCAGCCCGCGGCTGCGCTCTCGGAAGGACGCTCGGGGTACGCCGGAACGTCGTCCTTCTTCTTCTTGATCACCCGCAGCTGGGTCGACGGATCCCAGAAGTTGGCGTCGGCCTGGCTGTCGATCAGGTCGTCGACCGGGGTCCGCGGGGTCTCGCCGTCGAGCCACCCGGAGCGGTTGTCGGGGCGGGGGTTGGCCCCGTTGTCGGGCTGGCGGGCCACGTTGAGCCCGAGCTCTTCGAAGCTCGCGCGGTCCTCGCCGGGGTCGACTCCGAGCGTGGTCAGGAAGTTGCCCATCATCACCCCGTTCAGCCCCGCCCTGACCGCCAGCGGCTGCAGGTCGCCGAGGTTCTCGACCCGCCCGCCGCAGAGCCGGAACAGGGCGTCGGGCAGGATGAGCCGGAAGATCGCCACCCATTTGACGACGTCCCACGGATCCATCAGCTCGCGGTCGCCGAACTTGGTCCCGGTGCGCGGGTTGAGCAGGTTGATCGGGACCGAGTCCGGGTCGATCGCGGCCAGCTCGAATGCCATCTCGACCCGCTGGCGCGGCGTCTCGCCCAGGTTGAGGATGCCGCCGACACAGGTCTCGAGGCCCGCCTCCTTGGTCGCCTCGATCGTCCGGATGCGGCCCTCGTAGCGAACCGTCGTGGAGACCTCGTCGTAATAGGAGCGGGCGGTCTCGACGTTGTGGTGGACGCGCTGGATCCCCGCCTCGGAGAGGCGCTTCGCGCGCTCGACCGAGATGTGCCCGACCGAGGCGCAGCGCTTCAGGTTCGTGTGCTCGGCGACCAGCTTCGCGCCCTCGACGATCTTCTCGAAGTCGCGCTTGGAAAGGCCCTGGCCCTGGGTGACCATGCAGAACCGGTGCGCCCCGGCGGCCTCGGCCGCCTTCGCGTGCTCGAGGATCTGGTCCGGCTCCATCATCGCGTGCATCGGCGTGTCCGCCTCCGCGTAGCGCGACTGGGCGCAGAAGCCGCAGTCCTCCGCGCAGCCACCGGACTTCGCGTTGACCAGCGAGCAGAGGTCGGTCGAGTCGCCGAAGCGGTCGCGGCGGACCTCCCAGGCGCGCTCGACCAGCGCCCCGATCTCGTCGTGGTCGGTGAGCCCTCCCAGCTCGAGCGCCTCGTCGAACGTGATCAGCGGCGGCATCCGGACCTGAATCTAGGTCCGGTGTCGGACAGGTTTAGGCGTCGATCAGGCTGGGGAGCACCGCGGGCAGGGCGCCACGGCGAACCGAGCGCGGCACCGGCAGCCGGTGCAGCTTCGGCTGGAAGTGGGGATCCCGGGCAAAGCCCTCCTCGTCGCCGATCACCCGGGCCGCGGCGGCGACGACCTCCGGGTCGAAGGCGAGCCCGGACTGGGCGGAGAGCGCCAGCATCGCCTCGGACTGCGCCATCTCGGCGGTCCCGTGGGCGGTCAGCCCCGCCCAGGCGTCGGCGACCGCGAGGATGCGGCTGCCGTGCGGGATCGCCTCGGCCGGCAGCCCGGCGGGTAGCCCGTCGCCGGCCCAGCGCTCGTGTGAGTGCAGGGCGAGGAAGGCGATCCGGGAGACATCGGCCTCGCGCCAGTTGAGGCCGCGGGTGTTGACCGGGTCGTCGGTCGCGTGCACGAGGTCGGCCGCGCAGGCGAGCTCGTGGCGCTCGTGGCGCGAGACGCCGAGCACGTCGGCGATCGCGGCCGTGTAGAGGCGCATCGCGTCGGCCCGCGCCAGCCGCGCCGCCGAGGCCGCGCCGGCAATCCGCTCCAGCGCCAGCTGCGGAACGACGATCGCCGCTGCCAGCGGGGCCAGCGCGATCACGCCGAACGCCTCGACGCCGACCGCGGCGACGACGCCGACGACCAGCATCCCGAGCACCGCCGGGCCCAGGTCGATGAACTCGTCGCGGATCAGGGCCGCGGGGCGATAGCCCTGATAGAAGGGCGCGAAGGTCAGCCGAGCGAAGCAGAAGTTGATCGCCGACATCGCGATTCCCGCGGCGTAGAGCGCCGGGGCAATCGCGGCGCCCGTCGGCGAGCCCGCCAGCTCCAGCAGCCAAGCGCCCACGAGGACGGCGAGTGCGTAGCTGGTCACGTTCGCGACGAAGCCCGGCGAGACCCATTGCTCCGAACGGAGTACGAATCGGGCGATCACGTCCGGGGCGAGCCAGACGACGAGCGCCGGGAGCGGCCCGGCGACCGCCAGGGTGACGAGCGCGACGATGAGGGTGGCGCCGAAGAAGACGCGGTTGCCGGCCTTCAGCCGCGCCTCGGCGCCATAGGCGATCGCCGAGACGGCCGCCAGGGCGGCGACCAGAACCGGGTCGCTCCAGTCCGAGCTCGGGGCGAGGAGGACGAATCCGGCGACCGCGACGGCCGCGGGAACGAGGTTCAGCGCGATCGCAACGGACGCCCGCCGGCGCGAGCAGTTCGCCGGAGCCCACCGCTTCATGACGCGCATCCTTGCGCGTTACTTGCCTCGTGCATCAAGGCAAGGGTAAACGCCGGGTCATCCCCGATCGACCCGGATATGCGTCTAACCGTTCCGCCAGCCCACCGAAGGCCTCCTTGCTCGTCGTTACGGACGCGCAAAAGCTACCAAAACCTATGCAAACTTGTGCGAAATTCGACAAATGCCCCGTGCAAGCCGGCGCTCAGACCGGCTCGTTGCTGAGGCTCTCCCAGAGGTAGATCGAGGCCAGCGACCGGTGCGGCCGCCACGGTTCGGCGATCTCCTCGAGCTCGGCGGGCGAGGGCGGCTCGTCGAGGCCGTAGGCGAGCTGTGCGGCGCGGCGGATCCCGAGGTCGCCGGTCGGCAGCACGTCCGGTCGCTCGAGGAAGAAGATCTGTCCGGGGAGCTCGAGCTCGATCGCCTCGATCAGCTCCGCCATCACCGGATCGGATCGGGCCAGGTCACCTGTGGCGCCGCTCACCCACGCACCGTATGCCAACCGGCGATCCGGGGAGGACGCTCGCTATCCTGCCCCGCTCGGCGCCACCGGGCTTGGTCGCGGCCGCGACTCGGGCGGGAGACCGGTGTTTGGACGCCTGAGGCAGGACCCAGCCGGTCTCGTTATGAGCCCCACCGCTTTCGCACAAACGCCGATCAGACGCTGGCCGCGTGTCCTCGCGGCGGGTATCGCGCTGCTTGCCCTGGCGGCGACCGTCGCCTTGGCGCTCGGCTTGCGGGCCGCCGATCCGCCCGCCGCAACGGCCCAGGTGACGGCGAAGCCGAACATCATCGTCCTGCTCACCGACGATCAGGAGACGAGCTCGATGCGCGTGATGAAGATCGTCGGCAAGGAGCTGAAGCGCAAGGGCGTGACGATGAAGCGCTTCTACGACAACTTCCCGCTCTGCTGCCCGGCCCGGACGACGATCCTCACCGGGCAGTACGCGCACAACCACAACGTGCTCTCGAACAGCGCGCCGGACGGTGGCTACGGCGTCTTCAACGAGCTCCACGGCGACAACTACCTGCCGCTGTGGCTGCAGGATGCCGGCTACCAGACCTCCTACGTCGGCAAGTTCCTGAACGGCTACGCCGAGCCGGACGAGTACGGCACCGTCCCCAGCGACGTTCCCCGCGGCTGGAACGACTGGCATGTGCTCGCGCCCTCGCGCGCCCAGTACTTCGGCTACACGCTGAACCAGAACGGGGTGCTGACCGAGCGAACCGAGGCCGAGGAGGACTACAGCACCGACGTGTTCACGAACAAGGCGCGGCGATTCATCCGCGCCAACGCGCGGACGGCGACCCCGTTCTTCCTCGAGCTCGGCTACGCGGCGCCCCACGGCGGTGGCGGCGGCGAGCCGGGCAGGTCCTGCAACCGCGCCGCGGTCCCGGCGCCGCGCCACCTGGCGACGTTGAAGGGCAAGTTCCGCAACACCCTGCCGCCTTCGTTCAACGAGGGCGATGTCTCCGACAAGCCGTCGGCGGTCGCCGAGAAGTCCCCGCTGACCCCGGGTCAGGTCTCCGACACCCTGCGCAAGCGGCGCTGCGCATGGGAGTCGCTGCTCGCGGTGGACGAGAGCGTCGGCGCCCTGCTCGACGAGATCGAGCGCGACGGGGTCAAGGACAACACCTACATCTTCTTCCTCTCCGACAACGGCTTCATGCGCGGCGAGCACCGGATCCGCGACAACAAGCGGTTCCTCTATGAGGAATCGGCGCGCGTTCCGTTCATCGCCGTCGGGCCCGGGATCCCGCACAACGAGAGCTCCGACGACGTGGTCGTCAACGCGGACCTGACCGCGACGATCCTCCAGCTCACCGGCGCGGCGGCGGGGGTCGAGCAGGACGGCCAGTCGCTGATGCCGCGGCTGCTCGACCCGAAGGGAGAGAGCGGGCGGGCGATCCTGTTCGAGGCCTACGCCGGCGAGAAGATCCTCGGCGTGCGCACCTCGCGCTACCTCTACACCGAGTGGGACGGGGACCGCAACCCGCTGCTGCCGCAGAAGGAGCTCTACGACACCTACGCCGACCCCTATCAGCTCAACAACCTCGCCAACGACCCGGCCTACCTGCCGGTCGTGCTCGATCTGGGCGACCAGCTCGACGACCTGATCGAGTGCGCGGGGGCGTCGTGCCGCAGCGCGCCCACGGGCTCGATCAACATCACCAACGGCGGGGTCGGCAAGAATGGCTGCATGTTCCCGCCGGTCGGCGCACAGTTCTTCGGACCCGACGAGGACCGAATCGTCGGCGTCTCGTTCCGCGCCGGCAAGGTCCCGGTGGGCGACGACACCGAGCCACCGTTCGAGGCGCAGATCCCGGACCAGGCGCTGCGCGACGAGCTTCCCGACGCCGCCACCGTCGTCGCCAAGCCGCTCTACGACGACGGCCGGCGCCTCGGCCTGACGGCCGACGTCAGGATCTGCGGGTGAGACGACTCGGGGTGGCCGCCGCGACCGCGGCGGCCGTCGCAGTCATGGTCGGCGCCTGCGGTGACGACGACTACGAGCCGACCGCGGATCCCGCCTACGGCAGCCAGCCGAACTTCGTCTTCATCCTCACCGACGACCAGAACCTCGAGCAGTTCAACCGCCGCTACATGCGGCGGACCCGGAAGCTGATCGCCGATCCAGGGACCGAGTTCAGCAACTTCCACGTCGCGACCCCGCTCTGCTGTCCGTCGCGGGCGGCGATGCTGACCGGCCAGTACGGCCACAACAACGGCGTCCTCTCCAATGTCCCGGGCTACGCGACGCTGAGCGAGCCCGAGAACATCCTCCCGGCCTGGCTGCAGACGGTCGGCTACCAGACCGCCGAGGTGGGCAAGTGGCTGAACGGCTACGAGAAGACCGTGCCGGTCCACGAGGAACCGGCGCCGGGGTGGGACAAGTGGCACGGGCTGGTCGGGGCGCACGGATATAACCGCTTCAAGGCGTCCCAGAACGGCGACAAGACGCTCTTCCGCCAGTACATCTCCGACTGGATCGCGAAGACGTCGGTCGGCCTGATCGACCAGCTCTCCCACGACGACGACCCCTACTACCTCCAGGTCAACGAGTTCGCCCCGCACGTCGAGGCCGAGCGCGCGATCAGCAAGGGCCGCTGCGGCGGCGAAGCGGTCCCGGCGCCGCAGGACTCACGGCGCTTCGAGGACGCGGGCCTGCCCGACTCCCCGTCGATCAACGAGGCCGACATCTCCGACAAGCCCCCCTTCGTCGCCCAGAAGGGCCCGCTGACCAAGGAGCAGCTCGAAGAGCTCGAGCTGCGCTACGAGTGCCGGCTCGAGGCGCTCCGGAGTCTCGACCGGACGATCGGGACGATCATGCACGCGATCGACGACTCGGGCGAGGCGGACGACACCGTGGTCATCTTCGCCTCCGACAACGGCACCTTCCACGGCGAGCACCGGCTCCCGGGCGGCAAGGGCCTGCCATACGAGGAGGCGTCGCACATGCCCCTGGCGATGCTGGTGCCGGAGAAGTACCGGGGTGGCAACCCGGTCGTCCCGCGGATCGACGAGCCGACCTCGAACATCGACCTCGTGCCGACGATCGTCGACCTCGCCGGCTCGCCGACCTGCATCTCCGAGGACGAGTGCCGGGTCATGGACGGCCGCTCGCTGGTCGGCCTGCTCTCCGGCAGCCGCTCAGGCTGGCCGGCGCAGCGCCCCCTACTGCAGGAGCTCGACCTCAACGTCGAGGCCCTCAAGGACGTCGACCGCGGGATCTCCTGCAAGTTCCAGGGCGTCCGCGACGGCCAGTGGAACTACGTCGAGCACACGGTCGTCCCCCAGCCGGGGCTGGGTGCATGTGTCGAGGCCACTCCGCCGGTGGTCGAGCTCTACGACACCGCGGACGATCCGTTCGAGCTCGACAATCTCGCCGCGACGGACGAGAGCGCTCAGACCAAGGCGGTCCAGGCGCGGCTGAGCGAGCTGACCGCCGAGCTCAGTGACTGCGCCGGGATCGAGGGCCGCGACCCCGAGCCGGCCAGCGGCCACTACTGCAGCTAGGGGCCCCGCTACTTCTTGTCCGCGACGCGGACCGACCCGCGCATGAACGGATGGATGCGGCAGAAGTACGTGTAGGTCTTGCCCGGCTTGGTGAGCGGCGGGGTCGTGTAGATGTTCGAGCCGGTCGTCACCTCGGTGCTCGTCCCGCTGCCGTAGCCGAGCTGGCCGGAGTCGAACTTGATCGGGCCGTTGGCCAGCGGGTAGCCGATCCCGGAGCCGCGGTTGCACGGCGCCTCACAGGACGTGACGCTGTGCCAGGCCTGATCCTCGTCGGACATGTCGGGCAGGGCGTCGAGGTTGGTGAAGGTCACGGTCCCACCGGGCTGGACGATGGGCGGGCGGGCCTCCGACTCCGGGAAGCCCCGGAACGCCGAGTAGCCGCCGAGCTCGTAGCCGAAGCCGTCGATGTCGATCCCGCCGGCGCGCACCTTGCCCTTGCTCTTCAGCTTGCGCGGGTCGGCCAGGCCGAGGTCCTTGTTGGCCTTCGCGTCGATGTTCTCGGGCAGCCGGGTGTGGGTGAGGATCCCGCCCTGCTCGTACATCGCCCGGACCGCGGCGTCGTCGTCGAACGGGTCCTTCGCGAGCGGGTCGTTGCTGACCGTGCTCACGACCAGCGGCATGATCCCCATCGACTCGTACCACGAGGCCTTCTTGACGTTGTAGGTGGCGTTGACCGAGACCGTGTCCCCGCCCTTCACGTGGATGCGCCACTCGCGCGGGGTGGCCTCCATGCTGACGTCCCAGCTCACGGCGCCGGCAGGCTCGTAGTAGCGGGCGTCGGAGCGGAACAGCTGCCTGACCTCGGACGGATCGTCGCCGTCGACGTTGCCGGCGTCGGCGCCGTCGCGCGCAACCTGGATGTCGACGTGCTTGCCGCCGGGATGCAGGTGGCCCGCGCCGAAGACCAGCGTCCGGCCGGCGTTGGGAACGGTCCAGGTGCCCGACGAGCTGATGTTCTCGCGCTCCTCGTAGCCGGGCATCGCCGGATCGGAGGGCACGTCGTCGGGGAAGGTGTACTTGCCGTCGCCGTTGTTGTCGAAGCCGCGCTCGGCGTCGAAGACCGGATAGATCTGCGGCGCGCCGGCGACGTCCAGCCAGTGGATCGAGGCCTCGTTGATGTCGGTGCGATCCGGCGTCGTCTCCGGCACCCAGTCGATCTCCCAGGTGATGTAGATCGATCGGCCGCCGGTCGCGTTGAGGCTGTGGATCATGTAGTTGAGCCCCCAGGTCGCGTCCCCGCCGACCTTCAGCCCATAGCCCTGCGGGAGCGTCGCGATCGTCTTCTCCTCACCGGAGGCGAAGGTGGGGCCCAGGCCCGGCCCGAGCCAGACGACGTGGTGCAGGTGCAGGTCCCAAACGCTCGGCGTGGTCACCGAGCCGTCGCCATGGATCTCGACCATGCTCGGCTTGAAGCGGGTCACGTAGCCCTCGGCGGTCGAGCCCGCGGCGAACGGGCTGAGGTCGCCGGGGCCGGCGACCTTCTGCGCGTTCGGGCACGTCCTCGTCAGCCCGAAGAGGTTCATGTTCTGGCCCGGGGAGATCGGGATCGCCTCTGAGCGGCAGCTGTACGTGGTCATGCCGGCGTAGGCCGCCGGCTTCAGCGTCGGCTCCTTCGCGGCGCTGGCGGGCGCGGCAAGCGCGAGCGTCGCTACGGTCGCGCCAAGCGCGCTGATGATCCACGTCCTTGCGGTTCTCATATCTCCGGACCCCTCAACACTGAAGGTAGCGTCGAGTAGCGGTATCCTCGACATGAATATATCAGGCATGAATATTCCGGCAGAAAAGCTCGAGGCCGTCGAGGCCGACCTGGCCCCGTCGGCCTACATGGTTCTGGCGATGATCCGCGACGGGTTCGACACCGGCTACCGGATCAAGCAGTTCATCGAGCGGGCCGCCTCGTACTTCTGGTCGGTGAGCTACGGGCAGATCTACCCGGAGCTGCGGCGCCTGGAGGGCGCCGGGCTGATCCGCGGCCGCGATGTGACCGAGAGCGGCCGGCGCCGGCGCGAGTACTCGCTCACGGCGGCGGGCAAGGAGGAGCTGCAGCGCTGGCTCGCGGACCCGGCGGAGCCGACGATGTGGATGCGAAACGAGGGCCTGCTGCGGCTGATGCTGATCGACTGGGAGGACACGGACCTCGTGCGCAAGAACCTGGACGACCTGCGGCGGATGACGGAGGCGCGGCTTGAAGCCCTTCGTGACCTCGAGCCTCCGCGCGAGCGCGGCCGCCGGATCCAGGACCTTGGCACGCGGGTCATGGAGGAGACGCTGCGCTGGTGCGACGACACCGAGGCCGGGCTGAAGTAGCGTCGGCTAACGCCCCTTCCACTCGGGCTTGCGCTTCTCGGCGAACGCGGTGATTCCCTCGCGGAAGTCCTCGGAGGCAAAGCAGGAGCGGCGCAGCTCGATCAGCTCCTCCTCCTGCTCGGCGGTCAGCCGCCGAAAACGCGCCAGGGTCTCGATCGCGCGCTTGTTACCGGCGATCGACAACGGTGCCCCGGAAGCGATCTCGGCGGCGCGCTCGACAGCATCCCGTTCGAGCTCGTCGTCGGCAGCGGTCCAGTTGACGAGCCCGATCCGCTCGGCGCGCTCGGCGGTCAGGTTCGCGCCGGTCAGGAAGAGCTCGCGCGTATGCGCGACGCCGACCACGTCGATGAAGCGCTCGAGGCCGGTATGGCTGTAGATCAGGCCGAGCTTCGCCGGCGGCATCCCGAGCTTGGCGCCGGCGGCGCAGATCCGCATATCGCAGCGCACCGCCAGCTCGAGCCCGCCGCCGAGGCAGTGGCCGTTGATCGCCGCCAGCACCGGATACGGGTGCGCGCTGACCGCCTCCATCGCGGCGTGAAAGGGATGCGCGACCAGCGACTCGGCGTCGCGCTCGAACGACTGCTTCGGGATCGCCCCGATGTCGTAGCCGGCCGAGAAGGCGCGCCCGGTGCCGGTGATGACCACGCACCGGGTCTCGATCCCCTCGGCAAGCCCGGGCAGCGCGGCGGCGATCGCGTCGAGGACCTCGTGGTCGAGCGGGTTGCGCTTCTCCGGGTTGTTGAGCGTGAGCCGGGCGACCGCCTCGGCCGGCCGGTCCAACCGCAACTTGCCTCCGGCAAGTTGCTCAAAGCCCGCCGGCTGCTCGGCTTCGCCTCCGCTGCCGTCAGGGTCCGTGGTCACTCGAGTACGACTAATACGTCGCCCTCTTGGACCGACTGGCCCTCCTCGCAGCGGATCTCCTTGACGACGCCGTCGTCCTCGACCTCGACCGGCATCTCCATCTTCATCGACTCGAGAATGACGACCGTGTCGCCGTCGGCGACCTCGTCCCCGACCGCGACCTCGATCTTCCAGACCGTTCCCGTGATGTGCGCTTCGACATCCGTCATCGCGCCGAGACAATATCCCTAGCCGATGACGAACCTGCTGGTGATAGTCGCCGCCCACAACGAGGCGGACCGGATCGGGGCGAGCATCGATGGGCTCGCCGCCGCGTTCGAGGATGCCGAGATCTGGGTCGGTGACGACGCCTCGACCGACGGGACGTCCGAGGTCGCCCTCGGCCACGGCGCCCGGGTCGTGCGGCGCGGCCGCAGCCACGGCAAGGGCGGCAACGTGACGGCGGCGGCCGAGGCGGCGCTGAGCGATCGCGACGCGCCGCCGCCGCTTGTCCTCGTCTGCGACGGCGACCTCGGCGCCTCGGCCGCGCATCTGCGTGGGCTCGTCGAGGCGGTGGAGCGGGGCGACTGCGACCTCGCGATCGCCGCCTTCCGCAACCGGGTCGGGGGCGGCTTCGGGCTCGCGCTGCGGTTCAGCCGGTGGGCGATCCGCAACCGCTGCGGGTACGTCGCCGAGGCGCCGATCTCCGGCCAGCGGGCGATGCGCGGCGAGGTCCTGCGAGCTGTGCTCCCGTTCGCCGACGGCTACGGGATGGAGATCGGGATGACGGTCGACGCGGTTCGCGCGGGGTACCGCGTCGCCGAGGTCGAGCTCGACCTCGAGCACCGGTCAACCGGGCGGACGCTCGCCGGCTTCCTGCACCGAGGCCGCCAGCTGCGTGACTTCCTCCGCGTATGGTGGAGCCGGCGGGCCTGAAACAGGTTTTGCTGGACGTTTCGTCCAGATCCCGCTGACCCGCTAACCGCGCGGTGCCCCGGGCCGATGGAGGGCCGTGGCTCGCACCGCTCGACATCAGGCCTTGGGGGGACTGGCAGCGGTGCTTGCCGCCTTTTTCGCGTTCTCGTCCGTCGCCGTCGCCTCCGCCGGAAGCGGCAACCGCGTGCGAGCCGAGCTGCGCCTGGCCGATCAAGCGCTCGGCGAGGTCTGGCAGGAGGCCGGCGACGACGAGGATGCGGAAGACACCTACGACCTCGACGCGGTCGCCACCAACCTCGCGCACACCGAAACCGCCCGTCAGCTGGCAATGAAGCCGCGCCGTCCGCAGGCCACGATCCTGGCGGCCGTCAACGACCAGGCCGACGCCAACGTCTACGAGTACGCCGACGACGCCACCTGGGCGCCCGCCGACCAGCAGGCGGCGCTCGCCGAGGCGCTGGCGACGAGCGTTGCGGTCCGCTCCTCGGTGACCACGGCGATGCTCGTCAAGGCGGAGAAGCTGACGCCCGGCGCCCGTGGGACCGTGCTTCGGTCCATTGGCCAGGCGCTCTCCGACGGCGACCCCGACCTCCTTCTGGAGGGGCTCGCCGAGGAGGACGGCTACGGAGCCACGGCGCCGACGAAGGCGAGCCTCGCGGGCTCCCTGTCAAAGGTCTTCGGGGCCACCGATGCGACGCTCGCCGAGCTTGGCCGCCTGGCGGACAGGATCGATCACCCTCAGCGCAAGAAGGTCGACGACGCGATCTCCGACATCGAGGAGAGCATCGCCGAGCTGCCCGGCTGGGTCGACGAGCTGCTCGTCGATCTCGCCGAATTCGCCGACGACCCCGAGGCGGCGGTGGACTCGTTCTGCGCCGTGCTCGCCGGGCTGCCGCTGCCGACGCCCGGCGCCTGCGGCTGACCCTCGCGCCACCGGGCGATTAGCCTGGCGACGTCTTGATCCTCGCGATCGACCAGGGAACCACCGGTACCACCTGCCTCGTCTTCGACGGCGAGGGCAGGATCCGCGGCCGCGCCTACAGCGAGTTCGGCCAGCACTTCCCCCGGCCGGGGTGGGTCGAGCACGATCCGAACGAGATCTGGGACGTGACCAAGCGCGTCGCCTCGCACGCGCTCGCCGACGCGAAGGCCGACCCGGCCAGCCTCGATGCGATCGGGATCACCAATCAGCGGGAGACCGTCGTCGCCTGGGACCCGCGGACCGGCGAGCCGGTCCACAACGCGCTCGTCTGGCAGGACCGGCGCACGGCGGCCCGTTGCGACGAGCTCCGGAACGCGGGGCACGAGCAGCTGGTCCGCGAGCGAACAGGCCTCGTCATCGACCCCTACTTCTCGGGGACGAAGATCGAGTGGCTGCTGGGCAACGTCGACGCGGCCCGCGACGCGGTCTTCGGGACGATCGATTCGTGGCTGGTCTTCAAGCTCACCGGGCGCCATGCGACCGACTACACGAACGCGTCCCGGACGATGCTGTTCGACATCGGCCAACGGCGCTGGGATCCGGAGCTCTGCGACCTGCTCGGGGTCGACCCGCAGTCGCTGCCCGAGCCGCTGCCCTCGGCCGGGATCTTCGGGACGACCGGCGAGTTCGGCGGCGAGATCCCGGTTGCCGGGATCGCCGGCGACCAGCAGGCCGCCCTGTTCGGCCAGGCGTGCGCCCGGCCCGGGATGGCGAAGAACACCTACGGCACCGGCAGCTTCGTCCTCCTCAACGCGGGTCCCGAGCTGCCCGAGCCCGGCGACGGCTTGCTGACCACGATCGCGTGGGGGATCGGCGACGAGGTCACCTACGCCCTCGAGGCGGCGGTCTTCGTCACCGGGGCCGCGGTCCAGTGGCTGCGCGACGGCCTCGGCCTGGTTGCAGAGGCGGCTGAGACCGAGGGCATGGCGGCCTCGCTCGACTCCAACGACGACGTCTACTTCGTCCCGGCGCTGACCGGCCTCGGTTCGCCCCACTGGGACCCCTACGCGCGGGGCACGATCCTCGGCCTGACCCGTGGCACGACCCGCGCCCACCTGGCCCGGGCGGCGCTCGAGGGGATCGCCTACCAGACCGTCGACGCGGTCCGGGCTCAGGAGCGGCTGGCGGGCGAGCAGCTCAGTGAGCTGCGCGCCGACGGCGGCGCCGTCGCCAACCGCTGGCTGATGCAGTTCCAGGCCGACGTCCTCGGCGCTCCCGTGATCGTCCCGGAGATCACCGAGACCACGGCGCTCGGGGCCGCCTATCTGGCGGGGATCGGCGCCGGCAAATGGACCGCGGACGAGGTCGAGTCGATGTGGCGCGAGGCCGCCCGCTACGTGCCGGCGATGGCGGAGGCGGACCGCGAGCGCCTGCTCGGCCGCTGGGGCGAGGCGGTCGGCCGCGCCGGCGACTGGGCCGAGCGCGAGGCCGACGCGTAACCCGACGGTGAAGGGGGGGTAAAACGACCGGATGTCCGGCACGGACCTCAAGCCGCAGCGCTACAAGGAGACCCGCCCCGCGGAGCAGTTCTCCTACGTGCACGAGCACTCGCGCACGCACCGGCCGAACTGGGTCTACGAGCTGGTCCGCCTGATCCTGACCCCGATCGCGCTGCTGATCTACCGGGCGCGGGCGATCTCGGTCTCGAACGTCCCCGCCGACGGCCCCGTGATCCTCGCCCCGAACCACTTCTCGAACATGGACCACTTCTTCTCCGGGGTTTGCACGCGGCGGAAGATCCGCTTCATGGCGAAGTCGCAGCTGTTCGGCCAGAACCGGGTTCTCGACTACATCTTCGTCAACGGGGGCGTCTTCCCGGTCATGCGAGGCCACCACGACCAGGAGGCGTTCATCACCGCCCACGCCATCCTCCAGCACGGCGGCTGCGTGCTGATCTACGCCGAGGGCGGGCGGTCCCGGAGCGGCAAGCTCGGCGAGGCGAAGCCGGGAGTCGGCCGGTTGGCGCTCGAGTCGGGCGTTCCCGTCGTCCCCGTGGCGATCCACGGGTCGCAGAGCGTCCGGGCCTGGAAGCGGCTCGTGTTCCCCAAGGTCACCATCCAGTACGGCGAGCCGATCACGTTCCCCGTCGTCGCCGAGCCGACCCGCGAGCAGCAGCAGGAGGCATCGGAGCGGATCTTCGACAACGTGAAGGGGATGTACGCGGCGCTCGACGAGCGCGGGCGTGGCAGCGTGATCAAGTCAATTCGCGACGGTGCTGCCGCCGCGGCCACGACCCCCGGCGAGCGCGTTCACTCGTAGCGAGCTTCGAGCGTCTCCCAGTGCTCCGGGTCGTGCCCGGGGATGATCACGGCCTGCGGATAGGTCTGGGCGAACTGACGCAGCTCGCGCATCGAGCGGCGCCACGTGTGGCGATCCTCGGGCCGCGGCGGCTCGGGCGCGTCTCCGAGCTGGCCGATCGTGTAGATCGCGTCGCCGGCGATGACCAGGTCGCGGTCGTGCAGATGGCAGATCACCGACTGGTGGCCGGCGCTGTGACCGGGCGTCGACGCGAGCCGCACGCTGCCGTCGCCGAACAGGTCGAAGGTGCGGCCGAAGGTGGCGTAGGAGCTGACCGACGCGGAGTCGTAGTCGACCGTGCGGTAGTCGAAGGCGTAATCGAAGTGCGAGTGGCGGTAGCCGTGCAGCGTCGGGCGCGGCTCGGTCGCCGCCGCCTCCCATTCCGGTTCGGTGGTCACGAAGGTGGCCCACGGAAACTGCGACATCCCCGAGGTGTGGTCGAAGTGCATGTGGGTCATCACGATCAGCTTCACCGCCTTCGGGTCGACGCCGCGGCCGCGCAGCTGGGCGGGCAGGTCCTGATTCGGCTCGATCTGAGGGTCGGAGCGGCTCCCGCCCAGGATCCGGCCGAGGTTCTCGACCGGCTTGCTGGCGACCGAGGCGTGCAGGCCGGTGTCGACGAGGAACGCCCCGGCCCCAGGGTGGCGGATCAGGAAGGCGGGAATCGGGATCTTCAGCCACTTCGAGCGCGACGTACCGAACCCGAACATCCGCAGCGTCTGGAAGGCGCCGGCACTCTCCAGGAAGGCGCGCGGGCAGGCCATCGTCCCGGTCAGGATCGGCTCGACCACGACCGTGGCGCCGTCGCGGCCCCCCGGGATCGGCCCGCCGAGCGGCTTCGTATCGGCCCGCACGCTCATCGCGCCGAGACTGTAGACGTATAGCCTGCGGGCGCCATGGCCTCCGAGGGTTCGCGAATCTTTGCGCCCGGACTGCTCGACGGCAGCGTCTGCGTCGTCTCGGGAGCCGGCACCGGGCTGGGCCAGGAGGCTGCGCTCGAGCTGGCGAGGCTCGGCGCCACCGTCGTCGGATGCGGACGGAGGCCAGAGCCGCTGGAGGAGACGGTCAGCCGCGCCGAGGCGCTGCCCGGCGCGGTGGAGGCCGAGGCGATGGACATCCGCGACGAGGAGGCGGTGGACAGGCTGATCGACGGCGTGCTCGAGCGCCACGGCCGCATCGACGTGCTCGTCAACAACGCGGGCGGCCAGTTCCTGAGCCCGGCCGAGGCGATCACGCCGAAGGGCTTTCGGACCGTGATCGAGCTCAACGTGCTCGGGACCTGGCTGATGACCCACGCCGCGGCGACCAAGGCGTTCATCCCGCAGAGCGGCGGCAAGGTCCTGAGCGTCACCCTCTCCCCCCACAACGGGATGCCGGGGATGGTCCACTCCGGCGCCGCCCGGGCGGCGGTCGAGAACATGATGCGAACGCTCTCGATCGAGTGGGCGCGGTTCGGGATCAAGACCTGCGCGCTGGCCGCCGGCCAGTTCGGGACCGACACGATGCGGACCAAGTACCCGCCCGAGGTGGTCGCCGCGGTGCCGTCGACGATCCCGCTGCAGCGGCTCGGGACGGAGGAGGAGTTCGCCTGGCTGATCGCCTATCTGGCGTCGCCGGCCGGCGATTTCTTCTCCGGGACGACGATCACGATCGACGGCGCGCGGGACAACTGGTTCGGCTCCTGGCCGCCGGGGGTCTACGGCGACAGCGGGAAGCCGCCGGCGGAGGAGCGCAGGCCGAAGTCCTAGCTGGCTGCGCGGCCAGGCGAACCGGCGCATGTTGGGGGCGACCCGGCTACCGTCACGATCGTCCGAATAGGGGATTGATCGGGCCGGCGGCCCGGGGGTAGAAATGACTTTGTTGCGTAACCGCGAGCGGGGATTTGAGCGTCTGCCCGTCGCTCTTGCACTCGGCGCCACCTGCATCGTGATGCTGGCCGGCGCAACCGTTGCGTCCGCGACCCCGGTCGCCACCAGCGACGCGTCCTACTCCGGCCTCGGCCGCGTGTTCCCCGATCCGCTCGCCGGCTGTCAGCCGAGCGCGCCCGCCTGCGACCCCAACGCCCAGGGCAACGTGCCCGCGGTCCAGTTCATCCAGCACCAGGAGTTCATCGATGCGCTCACCTACATGAACTCGAATCCGATCTGGTCGAAGTACATGGAGGTCCAGGTGCTCGACGGGAAGATCGGTGCCAACGCCGCCGGCGAGGCCGTCCCGGACGCCAATCTCGGCATCGGCTCGCCCGGTGCGTCGGTCTTCGCCGGGAACAACCTTCCGCTCGAATACGACCCGCAGCCCGAGTTCAAGTCGGCCGGGCTGCCGACGACGTCGCTCGGCCGCCAGAGCGAGGACCTCGTCGTTGTCCGCGTCACCGACGAGAGCGTCCCCGACGCCGGCAAGAAGCGCTACGCGCTGTCGCTGTCGATCCACGGCATCGAGCGCGCCGGCATCGAGGGCGGCACCCGGGCGATGGAGGACCTCGTCACCGCAGCGACCACCGGTCGCTCGAACGACCCGGTCGTGCCCGCCAATCCCGCACTCCCCGGGTCCGCCGACAGCCCCAGCTTCGCGGAGATCCTGAAGCGGACGATCGTCTACTTCACCTATCCGAACCCCGACGGCTGGCGCCGCGGCTCGGTCACCGAGGGCGGTGCCTTCTTCCAGCGCTACAACGGCAACGGTGTCGACCTCAACCGCGACTGGCCCGACATCGGCTACTCCTTCCGCCCGTACAGCGGCCTCTCCGAGCCCGAGAGCCGCGCCCTCTCGTCCTACCTCGGCGATGTCGAGGGCTCCGCTGCCGGTTTCGACGCCGGCGACGACCTGCACGGCCAGCCGGAGGCGGATGCGCTCTCTTACACACTGCTCCCGCACGGCAGCCACGACTTCGCGAAGGACCAGCGGATCCGCCAGGCCGCGATCGGGATCCACAACGCCTCCGAAGGGGCGCTGCAGTGGTCACCGATCGTCCAGCCCAACGACGCGCCTCCGGGCGGCGGCGCTCCGTGCGCGCCCGACGGCCCCACCGGCACCGCCTGTGCGCAGATCTACGGCCAGACCTGGGGCACGGTCTACGACACGATCAACTACACGACGACGGGCGCGCTGGGTGACTACTTCGACTCGTCGATCGGGGTCGGCGCCGACGGGATCGACAACGAGATGTCCTTCTCGCACCTCGACAAGAACATCAACTTCGAGCCGCAGACCGAGCAGCTTCACGTTGCCGGCAACAAGGCGCTGATCTTCGCGCGCCTGACGCAGCTCGCGCAGCCGCGGATCTTCCGGTTCGTCCCGCAGGGAACCCAGGCCTACGTCCCCGGGTCGCGCCTGACGCGCGACGCCAAGACCTTCCAGCCAGGGGCGCCGGAGGGCTCGGTCGCTCAGGCCGATACCAGCCAGATGGGCACGATCGGGCCCGACGGGACCGTCGTCGTTCCGCTCACGGTCAAGGGCGGCCCGCAGCCGGCCGACGCCTCGCCCGACGCGAGCAAGAACATCTTCAACGGCGGCATGCGCGTCGACGCGACCGCCACCAACCTCCAGGGCATCTCCACCGGCGTCGCGAGCATGGCGATCCAGTGTCGCGGCTGCGACGAGCACCCGGGCGTGGCCGACGACGACGACGAGTGGGTGACGGTCAGCGAGGACTACAACCAGTCGCCGCTCTACGCGCAGGCCGGGATCACCGTCGCGGTGAACCGCCCGCAGCCGTTCAAGGCCGACGGCACCCCGGTCGAGTGGCGTGCCGTCATCAGCGGCAATGCGCTCGGCGTCGGCCTGCCGCTCAGCCCCACCGTGGTCGCGAACGTCGCCGTCGACTTCACTCGCGACCGCGCGACCACCGACGGTGCGACCGGCGGCGACGATCCCGCCCAGCTCTCGAAGTACGACGTCGCCAACACCGACTTCTTCGAGCAGCTGAACAACTACATCGACGACCCGGCGCAGAAGTTCCAGAAGCTCGACCCGCGCGCGGTCATCAACGGCCAGCAGTCGCTCGCGGGCATCCGTTCGCTCGTCCTCGCCGACGATCCGCTGCCCGGCTACACGGGCAGCTACGCCGCGACGGCGCAGCCCAGCGGCGCGCCGACCGCCGACAAGCCGATCGCGAGCGCCGGCGGGACCTTCCCCGGCGCGGGCTCGCGCTTTCCCGGAACGTTCGAGGAGTTCCCGTTCACGATCGGCCCGAACGACGAGAACGCGAAGTTCGACGTCTCGATCAGCTGGGCCAGCGTCAACGACGACTTCGACCTCTTCGTCTACAAGGTCGAGGAGAACGGCGACCAGACCGAGGTCGCGAGTTCGGCGAGCGTGGGGGGCACCGGCAACTCCGAGACCGCGACCCTGGCCAACCCCGGCGCCGGCGACTACGTCGCCATCGTCGACAACTACAGCGCTGCGCCGCCTGCGAACTTCACCGGCACGATCGACTTCACGGCCGCGGCCGCGGCGGTCGATGCCGGCACCGGCGCCTACACGGTTGCCGAGAAGGACGCCTGGCTCGCGGCCCTCGAGCAGTACGTGCGCGGCGGCGGCAACCTCGTGCTCACGGACGGCGCCCTCCAGGCGCTGCCGGGCCTGACCAAGAACGCGCCGGCGCCGATCCCCGACGGCGCGGTCGAGCGCAAGACCGTCTACGTCGGGCAGATGACCTTCGATCGCAGCGCCGCTGACGGCGACGAGACGGTCACCGATCCGCTCGCCAAGGACATCGACCAGCAGGGCGCCCGGTTCAACTCGGGCGAGCGCCGCCAGACGTTCGAGCCGACCCCGCTGGGCTTCGCGATCCAGGATGAGACCGGCTCCGACGAGTCGAACGCCCGCCAGTACGACGTCAACCGAGCCGCCTGGGAGGCGGCCGGCGGCCGCACCGCCGCGACCTCGGCCAACTCCGCCGAGCGCGACGCGGCTCCGGTCTACACCGGCACGACGCTCGGCGAGCTCCCGCTCGGGAGCGGTCACATCCGGATTGCCGGCGCCCTGCTGCCGCAGCCGAGCGAGGAGTTCGATCACCCCCTCGGCCTCGAGCCCTACGCGACGACCTACACCGGGTACATCCTCGTCTGCAACCTGCTCGATTGCACGGTCAGCAACACCGCGGCGCCCGGCGGGGCGCCCCCGGCTGACGGGACCGGCGGCGGCGGCAGCGGCAGCTGCGCCAACGTCTACATCGGGACGAAGGTCCGCG
Organism: uncultured Solirubrobacterales bacterium; assembly: GCA_963767285.1. Taxonomy (GTDB): domain Bacteria; phylum Actinomycetota; class Thermoleophilia; order Solirubrobacterales; family 70-9; genus WHSW01. The sequence continues at coordinate 131,312 of CAVYDJ010000002.1, forward strand.
ACAAGCTCAACGGCACCTCCGAGTCCGACAAGATCAAGGGCAAGGCCGGCCGGGACAAGCTCAATGGCAAGGGCGGCAGCGACTGCCTGAACGGCGGCGCCGGCAAGGACCGCGTCAAGGGCGGCCCGGACAACGACGAGATCCGGGGCGGCCGTGGCAAGGACAAGCTGCGCGGCAACACGGGCAAGGACCTGATTCGCGCTGCACGCGGTGGCCGCGACCGGATCGACTGCGGCCCGGGCAAGGACAAGGCGATCATCGACAAGCGCCGCGACCGCGCCCGCCGCTGCGAGAAGATCCGCAGCCGCTGAGCGAAGCCGGGACCGGGCTCAGCCCGAGAGCGTGCGGGCGATCACGAGGCGCTGGATCTCGTTCGTGCCCTCGTAGATCTGGGTGATCTTCGCGTCGCGCATCATCCGCTCGACCGGGTACTCGTTGACGTAGCCGTAGCCACCGAGGACCTGGACCGCCTCGACGGTCACCGCCATCGCGGTGTCGGACGCGATCAGCTTCGCCATCGCCGAGTACTTGCCCATGTCGCGGTCGCCCGAGTCGATCTTCGAGCAGGCGCGGTAGAGCAGCTCGCGGGCCGCGGCGGTGCGCGACTCCATGTCGGCGAGCTTGAACTGGATCCCCTGGAACGCGGCGATCGGCTTGCCGAACTGCTTGCGCTCCTGCGCGTAGGCGGCGGCGTAGTCGGTCGCTCCCTGGGAGATCCCGACGGCCTGCGCCGCGACGCCGAGTCGCGAGCGGTCGAGCGTTCCCATCGCGACCTTGAAGCCCTCGTTTACGTTGCCGATCAGGTTCTCAGCCGGGACGCGGACGTTGTCGAAGATCGGCTGGCCGGTGGGCGACCCGCGGATGCCCATCTTCTTCTCGAGCTTGCCGACGGAGAAGCCGGGGCGGTCCGCCTCGACCACGAAGGCGGAGATCCCCCGCGAGTGGCCCTCGTCGGGGTTCGTGACCGCGAAGCAGATGTAGAAGTCGGCGATCCCGAGGTTGGAGATCCAGTTCTTGGTGCCGTCGATCACCCATTCGCCGCCGTCGCGGACCGCCTTGGTCCGCATCCCGCCGGGGTCTGAGCCGGCGTCGGGCTCCGAGAGCGCGAACGCCGGGCTCCACTCGCCGGTCGCGCACTTCGGCAGGAAGCGCTCCTTGAGCTCGTCGGAGCCGAACAGCCTGATCGGCAGGGTTCCGAGCTCCTGGACCATCAGGATCAGCGCCGACGAGGCGCAGGCCTTGGCGATCTCCTCGACCGCGATGTTGAGCATCAGCGTCCCGGTCCCGGTGCCGCCGTGCTCGGTCTCGAACGGCAGCCCGAGCAGGTCGTGGGAGGCGAAGAGCTCGCGGATGTCGTGCGGGTACTCGGCGGTTTCGTCGATCTCGGCCGCCCGCGGCTCGACCTTCTCGACGACCATCTTGCGGATCGTCTCGCGGAAGTCCTCGAACTCCTGCGGGAGGGCGTACGGGGCGGTCGGCTCGACGGTGGTCGCCATCGGATCGCAGGCTAGCGGTCGCTCTAGGGCTTGACGGTGATCGTCGCCGTTTGGCTCGACGTCTCCGCCGACGAGGCGGCCGAGACGGTGACCTTCGCCTTGGCCTTCCATCCGTCCTTCAGCAGGGCGAGCAGCTGGCGCTGCTGCTTGCTCTTCTTGAGCTTGAGCTTCAGCGTCGCCGACCCGCTCGCGGGCGCGGTGGCGGAGGCGGTCTTGAGCTTGAAGCTCTTCTTCGCCAGGGCGACCCGGTTGCCGCCGGGGCCGCTGGCGTTGATCTTGCCGCCCGCCGTCAGCTGACACCCGCCGGCCCCGCAGCTCGCGGTGACCGCGAGCTTGCTCAGCTTCTGCTTCGCCGCGGCCTCCGTCTTCAGATCGAGCGGCGGCGGGACGACGGTGACGCTGATCGTCGAGGTGGCCGCGGCACCGAAGACGTCGGTCACCCGGACCGCGAACGAGTCGGGGCCGCCGTAGCCCGCGGCCGGGGTGTAGGTGAGCGCCGCGCCGCTGCCGCCGATCGTCCCGTGATCAGGCGGGTCGCTGACCGCGTACGAGAGCGCGTCTCCGTCGCCGTCGGTTCCCGCGATATTCACCGCCACCGCCTCGCCGGCGGTCGAGACCGCCTGGTTGGCCGTCGTGGGGGCGACGTTGCGGAAGGCCGCGGTCTGGTCGTGCATGCGGTTGCCCTGGCCGGCGGTGAACCGGTGCATGCAGATGTCGTCGGAGTAGGACATGAAGTTGTCGATGGGATCGGTGGCTCCGCCCGGGCAGCTGTCGGTGGCCGTGCAGCCGTAGTGCTCGATCGCCTCCGGCTCCGTGTCGGCGACGAAGTCGCCGGACCCGAGGCAGCCGCCCTGGAACGTGTGGTACAGCCCGAGCCAGTGCCCGACCTCGTGGGTGGCGGTGTCCCCCAGGTTGTACGGCCCCGGCGGGCCGCCGGGCATGCTGTCCTTCTCGATCACGACGCCGTCCATCCGATCGGTGCCCGAGAGCGAGTAGGGGAACGTCGCCCAGCCCAGCAGCGTGGAGAGCTCGACGATGTAGAGGTTGAGGGAGCGCGCGCCGCCCTCCCGCAGCGCGGTCTTCATCGCCGTCTCCTCGGGTGTGTCGACCTCGAGCGGCGACCAGGCGGGATTGATCGTCACGTCAGTGTCGATCAGCTCGAAGGTGAAGCCCGAGTTGTCGCCTCCGGTGAGACCGCCGAAGCTGTTGTTGAGGACCGCCATCTGATCGGCGATCTGGGCTGGCGGCACGATGCCGACCCCGGGGCTGTCCTGGATCACGTGGATGAAGACCGGGACGCGCACCTGACCCGTGGCACGGGCCCGCCGGGTGGCCGGCGCGAGCCCTCGCCGGAGCGCCTCGGCGTACGCCTCGTCGACGTTGGGCTCGACCACGCCGGCCGCGGCAGCCTGCTCGGACACGCGGGCGGCGGACGGCAGCGGATCGGACAGAGCCAACGGGTCGCAGTCTCCGAGGAACGGCGCCGGGCCGTCCTCGCCGCTCGCGGCGGCGGGGCACAACGCGACGATCGCGACCACTGACCCCAGAGCCGCCCGCGCGGCCAGCCGAGACTTCACAGGGCGATCCTACTCCCGCCCCTCGCGCGGGGCGAGCTTTTCGGCGGCCCGGATCCGCAGCCCGCCATCAGGGCCGCGAGCGCCGCTAGGTGTACATACCTCCGAATTGTCCGCCGGTCACGTTCAGGCATTGGCCGTGAACGTAGTTTGAGAGCTCGGAGCACAGGAACAGGACCGGTGCCGCGGCCTCCTCCGGCTGCGCCGGCCGGCCGAGCGGGATGATCGCCGAGGCCATCGCCCGCATCTGCTCGGGGATCCCGAGGTCGACCTTCTCGCCGGTCGCGGTCTCGAGCTGCTCGCCCTTCTCCTTCGCCTGCGTCAGGCGGGTCTCGATGAAGCCGAAGGCGACCGCGTTGCAGTTGATCTTGAAGCCGCCCCATTCCTTGGCCAGCGTCTTCGTGAAGCCGACGACGCCCGCCTTCGCGGCCGAGTAGTTCACCTGGCCGGCGTTGCCCATCGTCCCCGAGATCGAGGAGATGTTGACGATCTTGCGGAACCGCTCGACGCCGTCGGCCTTCTCGGCCTTCGCCGCTTCGCGCCAGTGCGGAGCGATCGCGCGGACGACGCGGAAGGGGACGATCGTGTGGATGTCGAGCATCGCCTGGAACTGCTCGTCGGACATCCGGTGGACGACGCCATCCCAGGTGTAGCCGGCGTTGTTGACGATGATGTCGACCTCGCCGAAGGCCTCGACCGCCTTCGCGACCAGCTCGTCGGGCACGCCGGGCTCGGTCAGGTCGCCGGCGAAGACCGCGGTCTCCCCGTCGATCTCGCCCGCCGCCTGCTCGGCGACGTCGCCGTCGATGTCGTTGATCAGGACCTTCGCGCCCTCTTTGATGAACAGCTCCGCGGTCGCCCGGCCGATGCCTCGCGCCGAGCCGGTGACGATCGCCGCCTTGCCGTCAAGCAATCCCATGTTCTCGATTCACTCCCGTCGATTTGGTGTGTAAACGGCGGGGGACTCTATGGCGTAGGCCGCGGTGGCGCGCCGTCAGCGCAGGCGCTCGCTGAGCAGGCGGCGCAGGGTGGCGAGCGCGTCACGGGCTCCGCCGAGGTGGTCGCGCGCGACCTCGTCGAGGGCATCACGGTTCAGTGTCTTGAGAAATTGCTCGATCTCGTCCAGTGTCTCCGCGACCTCGTCGGGCAGCACGCGCGTGGCTCGCCGCGTGGCCGGCGCGACGTGGGCGTGCAGCTCGAGCGGGACGCTCGGTCCGACGTCGACGCCGCGACCCCGGGCGGCGGCGAGCACGGCCTTGCGGATCTCCGAGAGCGAGGTGCCCTTCTCGACGTAGGCGTCGGCCCCGCGGGCCAGGGCACGCCCCGCCATCCGCGCGGCGTCCATCCCCGAGAAGACGATGATCGACATCCGCGGATCGATCTCGCGCAGCTGCGGGATCGCGTCGAGACCATCCATGTCGGGGAGCGTCAGGTCCAGCATCAGGGCGTCGGGCGCCAGCCTGCGCACGACCTCGAAGCACTCCTGCGCGCTGCTCGCCTCGCCGAGCACCCGCAGCCGCAGATCCTGCTCGAGCCCGTAGCGCGTCAGCTCCCGCAGGTCCGGCATGTCGTCGCAGAGGACGATCCCGATCGTGTGCCCGTCGCCTCGCACGGGGGCCGGGCCCGTCCCACGCTCCCACGTTGCATCCATGCAGGCGGTAGTTAACCGTGATCCGCGGTCGGGCGCGTCAAATTTCCGTCCAGTCCGTCCGGCTACAGCCCGAGCTGCTTGCCGAGGATCTCCTTCATCACCTCGTCGGTGCCGCCGCCGATCGGCCCGAGACGAGCGTCGCGCAGGGCCCGCTCGACCCCGTATTCGCGCATGTAGCCGTAGCCGCCGAGGATCTGCACGCACTCGTCCGCGACCTCGACGCAGGCCCGCTGGGTGTAGAGCTTCGCCTTCGTGACGTCGGCGATCACGTCCTCGCCCGCCAGCCACCTGCGCAGCGCGTGGTACGTGAGGGCACGGCCGACCTCGGCCTTGACGCCGATCTCCGCGATCTTGTGGCGGATCGCCTGGAACTTGCCGATCGGACGGCCGAACGCTTCGCGCTCGCCCGCGTACTCGATCGCGACGCCGAGCAGCCGCCGCATCGCGCCGACCGCGCCGAGCGACATCGAGAGTCGTTCCCAGGCGAAGTTCTCCATCACCAGGTAGAAGCCGCGGTTCTCGTCGCCGAGCAGGTTCTCGTCCGGGACCTCGACGTCGGTGAACGAGAGCTCGCCGGTGTCGGAGGAGTGCCAGCCCATCTTCTCCAGCTTCGTCACGACCTCGTAGCCGGGCATGTCGCGCTCGAGGAGCAGGAACGAGAGCCCCTGATGGCCGCCGCCCTCGGTCGTCTTCACCGCGCAGACCAGGAAGTCGGCGCGGACGCCGTTGGTGATGAACGTCTTCGAGCCGTTGACGACGTAGCCGCCGTCGACCTTGCGCGCGAACGTCCGGATCGAGGCCACGTCAGAGCCGGCGCCCGGCTCGGTGATCCCGAGCGCCGCGATCCGCTCGCCGCGGATCGCCGGGCGCAGGAAGCGCTCGTGCTGGTCCGGGGTGCCGAACTTGAACACCGGCGGGGTGGCGATCGCGGTCTGCGCGCCGAGGCCGGCGCCGACGCCGCCGGAGGCGCCGGCCGCCGCCAGCTCCTCGGCCCAGACGGCGTCGTGGACGTAGTCGCCGCCCTGGCCGCCGAGCTCCTCCGGGTACTTGAGCCCCAGGAAGCCGAGCTCGCCGGCCCGGGTGTAGAGCTCGCGGGGGAACTCGCGCGCCGTCTCCCACTCGTCGACGTTGGGCGCGATCTCCTCGCGCACCCACCGGTGGATGGTCTCCCGCAGCTGCGTGTGCTCGTCCATGAACGGCGGCAGGATGGCCCGCTCGCCGCTGTCCTTGACCACGCTCACGCGCGACACGCTAACCGCGGAGCACGCGAGCGTGCAACCACGGCCTGCCGACGTTGTTGAATAGGGGTAGTGACGACCACGCAGCAACCTCCGACCCCGCCTCCGGCGGCCGGCCCGCCATGCGCCAATTGCGGCGCCCCGCTGGCCCCCGACCAGCGCTACTGCCTCAGCTGCGGCACGCGTCGCGGCGATCCCCGCGTGCCCGCCGAGCCCACCACCACCCCCGCGACCGCCGCACCGGCCGCGGTCGAGCCATCGGATCGGCGGCCCGCCGACGTCTCACCGCTTGCGGCGGTGATCGGGATCGCCCTGCTCGGCGGGATGCTGCTGATCGGGGTCTTGATCGGTCGCGAGAGCGGCAGCGACGAGCCCGCTCCGGCGCCGGTCGTCCAGGTCGGCGAGGCAACCTCCGGTGAGGCGACCACGCCGGCGACGCCGCCGACGCCGGAGTCGCCCCCCGCCGGCGACGACGCGGCGGGCGCGATCACGAGCGAGTGGCCGGCGGGCACCGACGGGTTCACGGTTCAGATCAGCAGCACGCCGAAGGCAGAAGCCACGCCGGAGGGCATCGAGTCTTCGAAGCAGGGAGCGATAGACCAGGGTGCGATCGACGCGGCGGTGCTCGACTCCGATCTCTACTCGAGCCTGCCGCCGGGCCAGTACGTGATCTACGCCGGCGTCTACACGGACCGCAAGTCCGCCGAGGCGGGCCTGAAGGGGCTCGGCAAGAACTTCGCCGCGGCGACCGTGATCGAGGTCTCGAACGGCGGCCGATCGGCCGCCGGCGAGGCCCCGGCGCTGCCGGATGACGAGCTCTCACCCGAGGTCGGGGGAGGCGAGAAGTGACTCCGAGCCGGATCGAGCGACTGAAGCAGTCCTTCAAGCCGCGGCCCCGGCGGGGCGCGGCGCCGCAGCCGGCTGCACCGGCGCAGGGCCAGGCGGCAGCACCGCCCGCCGCGGGCCCGGCGCCCGGCGTTGCCCCGCCCCCGGCTGCGCCCAACGCCGCGCCGCCGCCAGCCGCCGCGAACGAGCTTGCGGCGCGCCGCGAGCAGCTCGCCGGCCGCTACCGCGAGCTGCAGTCCGACCTCGGCGGCCTCGTCTACGAGATGGCGCTCCGCGACCAGTTCCGCCTCGACATCGTCCTTCGCCGCGCGACCGAGCTGCAGGCCGTCGACGCCGAGCTCACCGCCGTCGAGCAGGCGCTCGGGCTCGCGCCGCCGGCCCCGCCGGGGAATACGTGTCCCACGTGCGGGGCCGCGGCTTTGGCCGGGACCGCCTACTGCGGTCAGTGCGGAGCGCCCATGCGCCCCGCCGCCGCGCCGGCTACGCCGGGGGCGCCGCGGTGAAGCTGCCCGGCAAGCTGGTCCGCGGATCGATCCGTCCTGACCGCGCCTCGTTTGCCAGCTTCGCCTCGCTGCGCTGGGCGGCGCTGCCGGTCGTCGATCGCCGCTGGACGGCGCCGATGGCGGCCGCGGCGCTCGGCTTCGGCCTCTTCGTCGGCGTCGCGATCGGACCGGGGACGCAGGGCACCGAGGGGGCGTCCGGGCCGTTGACGGTCCAGGTTCCCGAGCAACCCGCCGAGCCCGCACCATCGGCACCACCGGCCGGACAGGCGGGCGGCTCCGCGGAGGAACAAGGTGCCGGGGGCGGGTCCGGCGGAGGAGGAGCAGGAGGGGCATCGGCCCCGCCCGTCTCGCCGCCACCCGAGTTTCCGTCGACGAGCCCTTCGCCACCGATCACCACGCCGCCGATCTCGCCCACGCCGTCCACGCCTCCGATCTCAACCGGCGGGACCGGGGCCGGCACCACGACGCCGGTGCAGCCGGTCGAGGAGCCGACAACGGAGCTCGCGGGAACGGTGATCCACATCAACCCGGAGGCGGCCAGCTACACGATCGCCGACGACGGCGGGCTGATCGCCATCCACAGTCACCACCCGCCCAACCTGGGCAAGTCGATCGAGGTCGAGGCGCAGCGGCTCGCGAACGGCACCTACGCCGAGGCCGGCAACCGCGACGAGGGCGGCAGCGCGGGGCAGGTCTCGTTCGGCGGCACGGTCAGCTTCAGTGACTCGCGGACCGCCGCATATACGGTCTCGGCTCCGGGTGTTTCGCTGCTCGTGCGCGGGAGCGCCGGCCATCTGCCGGAGCTCGGGGACGATGTCGAGGTCCGGGTCCGGATCGCCGACAGCGCCGAGCCGCTGCCCGCGCATCCGGCGGGCGATGAAGGTTGCGGCCACCCGCCGGGGCTGCCGAGGGCGCCGAGGAAGGCGCTCGAGCAGGTCAGCCTGAAGATCGCCGAGGGCGAGCCGGCATCGGTCACGGACGTCGAGGGAATCGTCGAGGGCGTCTGCCGCAAGGACTCGAAGCTGATCGTCAGCGCCGACGACCTGCGCGAGTCGGGTCGCGACATCGCCCTGTCAGTGCCCGAGGGGATCAAGCTCGGGAAGATCGGCAACGGCGACGTGCTGCGCATGACCGCAACGATCCGCGACGGCGGGTCGCTCGAGCTGAGCACGGTCGCGGGCGACAGAGGCGGCAAGGGCGCCGACGACCCGGACCTGGTCCAGCCCTAGATGGTCGCTTCGTCGAGCACCGTGTAGCCGCGGCCTGCGTGGTCGAAGCCGAGCAGGTCGCCCTGGGGGTTGCGGGCGTCGCCGTGGTGGTAGGCGCGAACCTCGGCGATCCGCCCGCCCTCGAGCCGGAACCACTCGGTGCCTCGGTTGAGCCGGCGGTCTCCCGACTTCGGGTCGCGCCACGTCATCGTCCACTCGATCACCGCCTCGTCGCCGTCGGCGAGCCCGTGCTCGAACCACCACTGCCCCTCGATGCTGTCGATCGCCCAGCGCGCGTTCTCGGCGATCTCGCGGCCATGGTGGGGGCCGAGCCGGGTGTAGTAGTGCGTCGCGTCGTCGGTGAAGTGCGAGGCGATCAGGTCGACGTCAGCGGTGTTGAGCGCCTCGTAATAGCTGCGGATGTGGGCGAGTGTGTCGATCTCGGGACCCTCCGTTCGTCGTTAGGGTGAAGCGGCGGTAAATAGCGCTGCGAAACGCCGAGGAGGCAACGATGAAGTACATGCTGATTATCGCCGGCCACGAGGGTGGCTGGGAGGACCGGAGCCCCGAGGAGGCGAAGGCCGAGATGGGCCGCTGGTTCGCCTACACGCAGGAGCTCGAGGAAGCCGGGGCGCTGGTCGCCGGCGAGGGCCTGCAGGAGAGCGCCACCGCGACCACCGTGCGGATCGGCGACGACGGCGAGCGCGTCGTCACCGACGGCCCCTTCGCCGAGACCAAGGAGCAGGTCGGCGGCTTCTACGTGATCGACGTCGCCAACCTCGACGAGGCGCTCGAGTGGGCGAAGAAGATCCCGGCCCGGGCCGGGATGATCGAGGTCCGGCCGGTCATGGACTACTCGGTGCCGGGCGAGGAGGAGGCCGTCGCCGCGGAGGCCTCCTCGTAGCGGCTGACCCCGGCGTCGCCGACCGCCTGTTCCGCGAGGAGTCGGGACGGGCGGTTGCGACGCTGATCCGCGTCCTCGGCGACTTCGACGCCGCCGAGGAGGCGGTCCAGGAGGCGTTCGTGGTCGCGCTCGAGCGCTGGCCGGCCGACGGCATCCCGGACAACCCGGGCGCGTGGATCACCCGCGTCGCCCGTAACAAGGCGATCGACCGGATCCGGCGGGAGAAGACGCTCGCGGCGAAGCGGCCGGAGCTCGAGGCGCTGGAGGAGCTCCGGGTGCCGGACGGGCTCGAGCTCCCGGAGGATGGCGAGGAGTTGCCGGACGACCGCTTGCGGTTGATCTTCACCTGCTGCCATCCGGCGCTCGCGCCGGAGGCGCGGATCGCGCTCACGCTGCGGACCCTCGGCGGCCTTTCCACCGCCGAGATCGCGCGTGCCTTTCTCGCGAGCGAGGCGGCGATCGCCCAGCGGCTGGTGCGCGCGAAGCGGAAGATCCGTGAGGCTCAGATCCCCTATGAGGTGCCGGGGCCGGAGCAGCTCGGCGACCGGCTCAGCTCGGTCCTGGCGACGCTGTACCTGATCTTCAACGAGGGCCACATGGCCTCCGGCACCGACTCCCTCGTGCGGACCGACCTCTCGGCCGAGGCCATCCGCCTCGCCCGCGTGTTGGCGGCGGTGATGCCCGGCCAGCCCGAGTCCCAGGGCCTGCTGGCCCTGATGCTGCTCACCGACGCCCGGCGGCCGGCGCGGATGGACGCCGGCGGCGAGATGGTGCTGCTCTCCGACCAGGACCGCTCGCTCTGGGACAGCGACCGGATCGCCGAAGGGCTCCGCGTCTACGCCGCGGCGCGGGTGGCGGGCCCGAGCCCGTACGTCGTCCAGGCGGCGATCGCCGCCGAGCACGCGCGCGCCGACGACGCGGCGGACACCAACTGGCCGCGGATCGTCAGCCTGTACGGCTGGCTCGCCGAGCTGAGTCCCTCCCCGGTCGTCGACCTGAACCGCGCGGTCGCGGTCGCGATGGCCGACGGGCCGCAGGCCGGCCTGGAGCTGATCGACGCGATCGGCGAGCTCGACGGCTACGGGCCGTACCACGTCGCCCGCGCCGACCTGCTGCGGCGGCTTGGATCAGCCGAGGCCGCGCCGGCCTACGAGCGCGCGATCGAGCTCGCCGCCAACCCGGTCGAGCGCGCCTTCCTCGAACGCCGGCTGGCCGAGGTCTCAAGCGGCGACTGAAGGCTGCTCGTCGACCCAGCGCAGGATCGCCTTCTCGTAGGCGATGCTCTTCTCGCGCAGTGCCTCCTGGACCCGCCGACACACGGCGAACGTCCCGGACCTGGGCCTATGCGCCGTGCTCGAGGACGTTCAGCGCTCGGCCGCTTAGTACGAGCGCGGCAGGCCCAGTGAGTGCTCGGCGACGTAGTTGAGGACCATCTCCCGCGAAACCGGCGCCGTCCGGGCGACGCGGGCTCCCCAGTACATGTCACTGAGCCCGTACTCCAGCGCGAAGCCGTTGCCGCCGTGCGTCTGGATCGCCTGGTCGACGGCGTGGATCGCGGCCTCGGCCGCCGCGTACTTGGCCATGTTCGCCGCCTCGCCCGCGGGCGCTCCCGCGTCATAGAGGGCTGCGGCCTTCTGCGTCATCAGGCGGGCCAGTTCGAGCTCGATCTTCGCCTGGGCGAGCGGGTGGGAGATGCCCTGGTGCGCGCCGATCGGCTGGTTCCAGACCACCCGCTCGCGGGCGTACGCGGAGGCGAGCTCGAGCGCCCGCCGCCCGGTGCCGTTGGAGAGCGAGGCGCCCATGATCCGCTCCGGGTTGAGGCCATCGAAGGCGGCCTTCAGGCCGACCTCCTCGGACTCGCCGATCAGCCGCTCTGCCGGGACCTCGACGTCGTCGAAGAACAGCTGCCACTGCTTGTCGGCGCCGCGAACGGCCATCGGGATCGCCTGCTTCTCGAGGCCCGGTGAGTCGACGTCGACGATCAGCAGGAGGGGCAGGCCGAGGTTGCCGTCCTCGTCGCGCTTGCGGGCGATCACGAGGATCGCCTCGGCGTCCTCGACCCCGGAGATGTAGTACTTCGTCCCTCGCAGGATGTAGTTCCCGTTCGACCGCCGGGCCGCCGTCGAGAGGTTGTGGGAGTTGGTCCCGGCATCCGGTTCGGTGATCGCGAAAGCGATCCGGGTCGTCCCGGCCGCGATCCCCGGCACCCAGCGGTCGCGCTGCGCCTCGGTGCCGTGGCGGACGAGGATCGAGCCGACGATCGCCGGCGAGACGACGATCAGCAGCAGCGCGCAGCCGGCGGCGGTGATCTCCTCGCCGACGACCTGCAGGGCGGACATCCCGAGCCCGCCGCCGCCGTAGCGCTCCGGCAGGTTGACGCCCAGGTAGCCCTTCTCGGCGAGCGCGTCCCAGAGCTCGCGCGGCGGCTCGCCCTGCTCGACGCAGCGGCGGATGTATGGCGGCCCGAAGCCGCCGCAGATCCCCTTGACCGTCTCACGGATCTGGCGTTCCTCGTCGGAGGGGACGAGGGAGAGGTTGGTGGACGACTCAGTGAGCATTATTGGACGAACCCCCTCGGCCCCGGAGGCGAGGCCGAGGAGCCGAGGGGCAGCTATCCGTCATAGGCCGTAACTACGGCCTATGACGTCGAGCATGATCTCGTCGGTGCCGGCGCCGATCCGGTTGAGGCGCTGGTCGCGGTAGGCGCGCTCGATCTCGTACTCCTTCATGTAGCCGTAACCGCCGTGGATCTGCACGCACTCGTCGGCCACCTCGTGGCAGACGCGGGTCGCGAACAGCTTCGCCATCGTGATCTCGCGGACCGGGTACTCGCCGTTGGCGAAGCGCCAGGCGGTCGCGTGGACCATCTGCTTGGCGGCCTCGATCTTGGTCGCCATGTCCGCGAACTTGTGGCGGATGACCTGGAACTTGCCGATCGAGCGGCCGAACGCCTCGCGCTCCTGGGCGTACTCGAGCGTCCGCTCGAACATCCGCTCGCAGGCGGAGTAGCAACCGGCGGCGGCGACCAGCCGCTCTCCCTGGAGCTCCCAGCTGATGTGGTAGAAGCCCTTCCCGACCTCGCCCAGGACGGCGTCCGCCGGCACCCGCATGTCCTCGAAGGCGATCTCGCCGGTGTCGGAGGCGTGCATGCCCATCTTCTCGAGCTCGCGCGAGACGGTGAACCCGGGGACCAGGTTGCCCTCCTCGTCTCGCAGATCGACAGCGAACAGGGTGATCCCGTCGTGGCGCTTGTCCGGGTCGGTCTTCGTGACCAGGACGCAGAAGTCCGCCCGCGGGGCGTTGGTGATGAACGTCTTGGCGCCGTTGATCACGTAGTCGTCCCCGTCGCGGATCGCCGTGGTGCGGATCCCGGCGACGTCGGAGCCGGCGCCCGGCTCGGTGATCCCGAGGCAGCCGATCTTCTCGCCCTTGATGCCCGGCACCAGGTAGCGCTGCTTCTGCTCCTCGGACCCGAGCAGGTGGACGGGGGGCAGGACCATGTCGGTCTGTACCGCGAAGCCCATGTTCGTTCCGCCGGAGCCCGAGTAGCTCATGCACTCGGCGCGGACCAGCGAGTAGAAGTAGTCGCCGCCCTGCCCGCCGTACTCCTCCGGAAAGCAGAGGCCGAGGTAGCCGAGCTCGCCGGCCCGCTGCATGACCTCGCTCGGCCAGTAGGTGTCCTCCCACTCGTTGCGATGGGGGTGCATCTCCTTCTTCACCCAGGCGCTCATCGACTCGCGCAGGTCGAGGTGCTCGTCGGTGAACAGGAAGTGCTTGCGGCTGCCGTCGTGCTCGGGCTTGATTACCGTGGGGGCTGCTGTTGCCACTGGCGCGCTCCTTGATCTCTGAGATTCGTGCCTGGAAAGTAGAAAGTGTAGAGTACTACTTCTTACTATGTCCTACGAGAAGATCACCTACGGCGTCGCGGACCACGTCGCGACCATCGCCCTCGACGATCCCGAGACGCGCAACTCGCTGTCGACGGAGCTGCTCACCGAGCTGCTCGAGGCGCTGCGCGCCGCGAAGGCCGACGACGACGTCCACGTCGTCGTCCTGACCTCGACCCACGAGAAGGTGTTCTCGTCGGGCGCCAACCTCGGCGGCTTCGGCGCCGACGCGCCGACCGCCCACAAGTACCTGGGCACCGAGACCTTCCCGTCGGTGTTCAAGGAGCTCGGCGAGCTCGGCAAGCCGTCGATCCTGGCCGCCAACGGCCACGTCCTCGCCGGCGCGCTCGGGATCGCGCTCGCCTGTGACCTGATCATCGCCAAGGACACCGCCGGCTTCGGGACTCCCGAGATCAACGTCGGCCTGTTCCCGTTCATGATCATGGCCCTGATCTACCGCAACGTCCCGCGCAAGAAGACGACGGAGATGCTGCTGCTCGGCGAGCGGCTGACCGCCGAGGAGGCGCGCGAGGCGGGGATCGTCAACAAGGTCGTCCCGGCCCAGGAGTTCGACGCCGCGGTCGCCGAGTGGGCCGGGAAGCTGGCCTCGAAGTCGCCGCTGATCATGCGCCTGGGCAAGGACGCGATGTGGCGGCAGCTGGACATGCCGTTGGCCGAGGCGCTCGACTACCTGCGTTCCCAGCTGACGATCGAGCTCTCGACCGAGGACGCGGTCGAGGGCGTGACGGCCTTCTTCGAAAAGCGCGAACCACAGTGGAAGGGACGCTGAATTGAGCGAAGCAACCGAAGCAGAGAAGGTCGCCGCCGCGGCGAAGGAAGCCGAGGCTCCCGAGGCTCCTCCGGCCGAGGGCGGGAAGCTGAAGGCGCTGACCGACGACCTGCACGCGCGCCGCGAGAAGGCGAAGCTGGGCGGGGGCGAGGAGAAGATCGCCAAGCAGCACGCGGCCGGGAAGCTGACCGCGCGCGAGCGCATCGACCTGCTCGTCGACCCCGGCACGTTCGTCGAGATGGGCATCCACGCGGGCCCGCACTTCGCGCAGCGCGCGATGGACGGCAAGGAGGCGCCGGCCGACGGCGTGATCACCGGCTGGGGCGACGTCGACGGGCGCACCGTCGCGATCGCCGCCTACGACTTCACCGTGATGGCCGGCTCGATGGGGATGACCGGCGAGATCAAGATGGGACGCCTGCGCGAGCTGGCGCTGCAGAAGCGGATGCCGCTGATCTGGCTGCTCGACTCGGCCGGGGCGCGGATCCAGGAAGCCTCCGGCTCGATGTTCGCCGGCTCCGGCCACCTGTTCCGCGAGGAGGTCGTGATGTCCGGCGTCGTGCCGCTGGTCGCCGGGATGCTCGGCCCCTGCGCGGCGGGCACCGCCTACATCCCGGGGCTTTCCGACTTCGTCCCGATGGTCGTCGGCCAGGGGGCGATGGCGCTTGCCGGACCGCACCTGACCAAAGCCGTCACCGGCGAGGAGATCTCGATGGAGGAACTCGGCGGGGCGAAGGTGCACTGCCGCAAGTCGGGCGTCGGCGACCTCGAGTGCAAGGACGACGCCGAGTGCATCGAGGCGATCAAGACGTACCTGTCGTTCTTCCCCTCCAACTGCGAGGAGAAGCCGCCGACCCGCGAGACCTCGGACCCGGAGGACCGGATGTCGGAGAAGCTGCTCGACATCGTCCCGGAGTCGAACCGCCACCCGTACGACATGTACGAGGTGATCGCCGAGATCGTCGACGACGGCGAGTACTTCGACATCAAGCCGCGGTTTGCGAAGACGCTGATCACCTGCCTCGCGCGCTTCGGCGGGATGCCGGTCGGCATCGTCGCCAACCAGCCGAAGCAGCTCGGCGGGATCCTGGAGAACGACTCGGCCGACAAGGCGGCGCGCTTCGTCAACCTGTGCGACGCCTTCAGCATCCCGCTCGTCTTCCTACAGGACGTGCCGGGATTCATGGTCGGCTCGAAGGTCGAGCACGCCGGGATCATCCGCCACGGGGCGAAGATGCTCTACGCGGTGTCGCGGGCGACGGTGCCGAAGGTCACGGTTGTGATCCGCAAGGCCTACGGCGCCGGCTACTACGTGATGAACGGCAAGGCGTACGAGCCCGACCAGATCTACGCATGGCCGAGCGCCGAGATCTCGGTGATGGGGGCCGAGGGCGCGGTCAACATCATCGGCCGCTCGGCGATCGAGGCCTCCGACGACCCGGAGGCGACCAAGGAGGCGATGCTGAACGCCGTCCGCGAGCAGATCGACGTCTACATCGCCGCCCACAACGCGCTGATCGACGACGTCATCGACCCGCGCGAGACGCGGCCGCGGATCATCTCGGCCCTGCGGATGTCGAAGGACAAGCGGGTCGAGCGGCCCTGGAAGAAGCATGGGGTGATGCCGGTTTGACCGTCGCCGAGCGTGTCGCGGACGGCTGGAACGGCTTTCTCGGCCGGATCCGCCACCCCGCGGCGAGCGACGTGACCGATGCGAGCACCAGCGGGTTCGGTCATCTGGACGGGTACAAGCACTGCCTACTGGTCACCTTCCGGCGCTCGGGCGAGCCGGTGCCGACCCCGGTCTGGTTCGGCATGGACGCGGGCAAGGTCTACGCGCGCAGCGAGGAGCGGGTCGGCAAGGTGAAGCGAATCCGCGCCAATCCGAGGGTCCTCGTCGCCCCGTGCGACAACCGTGGCAAGCCGCTCGGGCCGGCGGCCGAGGGCACGGCCCGCATCCTGCCGCCCGATCACGAGGAGGCTGCCGAGCGCGCGATCCAGTCGAACTTCGGACTTGGGCGGCGCATGTACGAGGGGGTCGCGATGAACGTCGGCCCCGAAGGCGTCTATCTGGAGGTGACCCCGGCATGAGCAAATTCGACGATCCAGTGATCATTTCGTGCTCGATCTCGGGCGCGATCGCCAACCGCGACCAGTGCCCGGCGATCCCGTACACGCCGGAGGAGTACGCGGCCGAGGCGCGCCGTGCCGTGGACGAGGGCGCATCGCAGATCCACATCCACGCCCGCACCCCCGACGGCGTCCCGAGCTACGAGACCGAGGACTTCAAGGCGATCACCGAGGCGATCCTGGCCGAGGTCGGCGACGTGATCGTCAACTACTCGACCGGCGCGATCGGCGTGCCGATGGAGAAGCGGCTCGCCTACCTGCGCGAGCTGAAGCCCGACGTCGCCGCGCTCAACATGAGCTCGATGAACTACGCGAAGTACTCGCGCCGGCGTAAGGACTTCGTCTTCAAGGCGGTGTTCGAGAACTCGTTCGACACGATCATCGAGTTCATCACCGAGATGAACGAGCTCGGGATCCAGCCCGAGCACGAGTGCTTCGACGCCGGGCACGTCGCCAATCTCGACCCGCTGCTCGACATGGGGTTGCTGACGCCCCCGCTGCAGATCTCGCTGGTGATGGGGGTGACCGGCGGCATCCGCCCGACGCCGCGCAACGTCACCTTCATGTCCGACCAGATCCCGGAGGGGCCGGAGGGCCCGAACAACTGGCAGGTGATCGGGGTCTCCCGCGACCAGTGGAAGCTGCTCGCCGCGTCGCTCGACCTCGGCGGCAACGTGCGCGCCGGCCTGGAGGACAACCTCTACCTGCCCGACGGCGAGATGGCGCGGTCGAACGGCGACCTGATCGCCAAGGCCCGCCAGATGGCCGAGGACATCGGCCGTCGCGCGGCGACGGTCGATGAAGCCCGCGACCTGCTGGGGGTTGCGAAGCGTGAGCGAGCTGCCGCTTAGCGACGTCCGCGTACTGGACCTGACCCGGCTGCTGCCCGGGGGCTTCTGCTCGCAGCTGCTCGCCGACTTCGGCGCCGACGTGGTCAAGGTCGAGGACACCGGGATGGGCGACTACATCCGCTGGGCGCCGCCCTACTACGGCGACGACGGGCAGCAGGCGCTCGGAACCCGCTCGGCCCTCTACCTGTCGCTGAACCGCAACAAGCGCTCGATTCGCCTCGACCTGAAGTCCGACGGCGGGCGGGAGGCGCTGCTGAGGTTGGTCAAGGACTTCGACATCGTGCTCGAGGGCTTCCGCCCCGGCGTCCTCGACCGGCTCGGCGTTGGCTACGAACGGATGCGGCGGGAGAACCCGGCGCTCGTCTACTGCGCGATCACCGGCTACGGGCAGACGGGCCCCAACGTGCAGCGCGCGGGCCACGACATGAACTACCTCGGGCTGATCGGCCTGCTCGGCCTGACGGGCGAGCCCGACCGCCGCCCGATCCAGTCGGCCGGGCAGATCGCGGACCTCGGCGGTGGCGGGTTGATGGGCGCATTCGGGATCCTCGCCGCGCTGCACGAGGCGCGGCGCTCGGGCGAGGGCCAGATCGTCGACGTCTCGATGGCGGACGGCGCGCTCGCGTGGCTGGCGATGGTCGCGGGCGCGTATCTGTGCGACGGTGAGGTGCCGCGGCGCGGCGACGGCCAACTGACCGGGCGCTTCGTCTGCTACCTGCCCTACGAGTGCGCCGACGGCCACATCACGATGGGCGCGCTCGAGCCGCAATTCTGGGCGCGCTTCTGCGCGGGCGCCGGCCGCGAGGACCTGGTCGCCAAGCAGTTCGAGCGGACCGGGTCCGAGGCCTGGGGCGAGATCGCCGAGATCTTCCGCTCCAAGACCCGCGCCGAGTGGAAGGCCTTCAACGACGAGCACGACGCGATGATCGAGCCCGTCCTCGACGTCGACGAAGCGCTCGACTCCGAGCTCGTCCGCGAGCGCGAGATGGTCGTCGAGTGGGAGCAGCCGGAGATCGGCCCGGTGCGCCAGCTCGGGGTGCCGGTGAAGCTCTCCCGCACCCCGGGGACCGTGCACGCGCCCGCGCCGGCGTTCGGCGAGCACACGGAGGAGGTGCTCCGCGACGCCGGCTTCTCCGACGAGGAGATCGCCGAGCTGCTCGAGTCCGGGGCCGCCGCCGGGCCCGCCGCCGCCGGGGCGAGCCAGGCGAGGTTCATGGGATGAGCGCGCCGCCCCAGGAGCTCCTCAAGATCTCCGAGCTCGCCGACCGCGCCGACGTCCCGGTCGCCACGGTGCGCCACTACTTGCGCGAGGGCCTGCTGCCCGAGCCGGTCAAGACCTCGCGCAACATGGCCTACTACCCGCCCGAGTTCGCGGAGCGGATCCGGCTGATCAAGCAGCTTCAGGAACAGCGGTTCATGCCGCTGCGGGTGATCAAGGAGTTGCTCGACGCGACGAATGGCGACCTGGAGCGGTTGCGCGTCTTTGCCGAGAGTGGCGACGCGCTGGTTGCCCGCGCGCTCGGTCCGGAGGCACAGCGGACCGCCGAGAAGGAGATCCTGGGTCGGTTCGAGATCCCCGAGCGCGCCCTGCGGCGCCTGACCGAGGTCGGGGTCCTCAGCCCCACGGCCGATGGGTACTCGCAGAGCGACGTGCGAATCATCGAGGCAGTGTCGAAGTTCCGCGCCGCGGGCTGGAACGAGAAGACCGGCTTCGGTGCCCGCGACGTAGCGCGGCTAATGAAGGGGCTGGAACCGGTGATCACGGACGAGCTCGAGCTGCTGATCGAGCGCTTCTCGGCCCTGGGGCCCGAGCGCGCCTCCGACATCGTCGAGGGCGGCGCGACGCCGTTTCCCGCGCTGATCGGTGCGCTGCACGCGAAGCTGCTGACGGCTGAACTCGAGCGCGCGCGGCGCGCCTAGCCCGCACGGAGGCCGGCGAGACCGGCCTCCCGGTCGATCACAGGCGCGTATCCGAGCTCGGACTGAGCCTTGGAGATGTCGATCGTGCATTCCTGCGAGGAGATCCAGAACGCGAAGCGGGTCAGGGGCGGCTCCCCGCCGAGGCGCAGCAGGCGCCACACCGTCTCCGAGGCGGCGGCCATCGGTCCCGCGACGGCCGCCGGCACCGATCGGGTCGGCGGCTCGACGCCCTGCGTCTCGATCAGTGCCGACACGAACTCGCGGAACACGACGCGGTCGCCGTCGGTGACGAAGTAGGCCTCGCCGGCGCGGCCTTTCGCGGCGGCGAGCATCAGTCCTTCGACCACGTTGTCGACGTGGGTCGTATCGGTCAGGTTGGTGCCGCCGCCGATCCACGCGAAGCGACCCGCCTCGACCATGCTCAGGATCCCGGGCAGGAGCGTGGTGTCGCCCTTGCCCCAGACGAAGCGGGGGCGCAGGACGATCGCGTCGAAGCCGTCGGTCGAGGCGCTCCGGACCGCCTGCTCGGCAAGAGCCTTGGTCGCCGGGTAGAGCGCCTTCGAGTCCGGCCGCAACGGGGTCGTTTCGTCCACCTCGACCAGCGGGTCGCCGGCGATCAGCGCCGCCTCGGTGCCGCAGTGGACGAAGCGGCGGACCCCCGCCTCGCTGCAGGCGGCGAGCGCGTTCTCGGTCCCGGTCACGTTTCCGGCCATGAACTCCTCCCGCGTGCCCCAGGTGCCGAGGTGGGCGGCGAGGTGAAAGGCGGTGTCGCAGCCGGCGGCGCCGGCGACCATCGCGTCGCGGTCGGCGAGGTCGCCCCGGACCGGTTCGGCGCCGAGCGCCTCGACCGCGGCGGCTGAGGCATCGGAACGGGCGAGCGCGCGAACCTCGCTCCCGTCGGCGACCAGCCGCCGGACCAGAGCGCCGCCGATGAAACCCGAGCCGCCGGTCACGAATGCGCGCACGGGCGCAGCCTAGATCTAGTTGACGATCGGAGGTGTGCCCGCGTCCGCCGGATAGTGCGCCGCGGCGATCTCGCTCAGGTGGGCGACCGCCGCGGTCATCGGCTCGGGGATCGTCTCGGACTGGTCGTAGGAGACCGTCGTGCCGTCGTAGGTCACCTCGTAGACGTAGCAATCGGCGCATCCGGTCGGCTCGGATCTCTGCTCGAAGCCCTCGAAGTCCGCCGCCTCGAGCTCGGACCGCAGCTGCTCGAGCTCGTCGGAACCGAGCTCGAAGGCCTCGCGGGCCGGGTCGACGCCGGCCTCGACGATCCCGGAGCCGCCGGCCTCGATGGTCATGCGCTCTGGCATGCTGGCCACGCCGCCGGTCCGCTCGTAGCTGACCAGGTTGCCCGAGTCCGACTCGGTCGTCGACGACTCGTCGTCGCCGCAGCCGACCACGATTGCGGCGACGCAGGCACCGATCGCGACGAGCACCCTCATGCCGTCAATACTGCCGTGCCGGAGGGTTCGTCACACGCGACGGGCCCCATAACGGGGCCCGTCGCTCACCACTCAGAGAGGAATCGGCTGTATCGCCTGTGCTCGACGATCACCGGTGCTGGGGGGTTCGCCCCGGCGAAGCCTTTCCCACCGCCTGTCTACCCAAGCGGTCGCGAGACAAACGCTAAGCTTGAACGCACGCCCAAGGGGCCTCACCCAATTTCCGGGTTTGGCCACTAGCGAAAAGCTGAGGGCGATCAAGCCGCCGGGACCTGGTCCCGTAACGGGGGAGACGGTTCGTCGCTGGCAGAGAGTCGAACCACCCCTGGACAGGAGGTCCGGTTGTCCGCGACAGCGCGCGGCGACGGCGCAAGCGACGGCAATGTCGGAATCGAGTCTGACGAGGCGCTTCTGCGCCGCTTTGCCGCGGACCCGTCGCCGGCCCTGCGTGAGGAGGTGGTTCGCCGCTTCATGCCGCTTGCGCGCTCGCTGGCGATGCGCTATCGCCGCCAGACCGAGTCCCTCGACGACCTGGTCCAGGTCGCGGGCCTCGGGCTCGTAAAGGCGGTCGACGGCTTCGATCCCGAGCGCGGCAAGCCGTTCGCCGCGTATGCCGTGCCGACGATCCTCGGCGAGCTGCGGCGGCACTTCCGCGACCACGTTTGGACGGTGCGCCTGCCTCGCGGGCTTCAGGAGCTGACGATGAGCGTCGACGCGACGACGACCGAGCTGACCGAGGAGCTCGGGCAGCTGCCGACCGCCGCCGAGATCGCTGAGCGCCTCGACGTCTCGGTCGAGGACGTCCTCGAGGCGATCGAGGCGAGCCATGCCCGGCGGACGCTCTCGCTTGACGCGCCGCGGCGCAGCGATGGCGAGGAGCCGGGCGCCGCGATCGAGACGCTGCCCTCCTCCGAGCCGGGCTTCGACCGCGTTGAGGCAGACCTCGCGGCGCAGACCGCCGAGCTCGACACGCGCGAATGGGAGGTGTTGCGGATGCGATTCGGCGATGAGATGACCCAGAGCAAGATCGCCGAGCGGCTCGGCGTGTCGCAGATGCAGGTCTCCCGCGTCAGCCGGCGCGCGCTCTGGAAGCTGCTCGCGGCCATCCGCGGCGAGGACGGCGACGGTGGCCCGCCGCCGTCGGCCAAGCGCGACTCCACAGGCGATTGATTGGGCGCGCCCCCGCCGGGTAGCCGCGAGGCCTGGGAGGCGGTCGAGGGCGCCGGCGCGGAGCCGGAGCTGATCGCCCCGGAGAAGGGTGAGGTGCAGGCGTTCGAGCATCTCGACAAGGCCGACACGTTCGACGCCACGACGGCGGTCGCGGACGCCGACCCCGACGACTACGACGCGCTGGTCCTCCCGGGCGGGGTCGCCAACCCCGACAACCTGCGCACGATCCCCGAGGCCGTCGAGTTCGTGCGGTCGTTCTTCGAGGCCGGGAAGCCGGCGGGCCTGGTCACTAGCCGCAAGCCGGACGATCTCGACGCGTTCTGCGCGAAGGCGATCGAGGAGATCGCCGAGGGGGTCCACGCGGATCAGCGCGAGGCGACGGTCGGAAGTTAGGGATTCAGGCGGTGGCGCCGGCTGAGAGCGCCGAGATTGCCTCGTCGCGGGTGTCGAACAGCCCGACGGCCTGGTCGATACCGGTCAGCTCGAGCAGCCGGCGCACGTCGGCATCCGGACAGCAGACCCCGAAGCGTCTCGACTCGTCGGCGAGCTGGCGCTTCGTCTCGACCAGCAGGCTGAGGCCGGTCGAGTCGATGAACGAGCAGCCGCTGAGGTCGACGAGCACGCCTCCCCCGGGTTGCCCGTCGGACAGATCCGAGAGCGCCGTGCGCAGCTCGGGTGCGGTGCTCTGGTCGAGCTCACCTGCGACGCCGACGGCGTGCAGGCCGTCGATCGATTCCGATTGAACGCGGAAGGTCGAACTCACGGGGGCGGATCTTAGTGCTATTGCGCCGGGCATTCGCCCGGTAGATTGAATCAGCGCCGGCGTTCCGTATCGCCGGGTGAGGGGACAAGTGATGCGAGGCCGGTTCCGCAGATTGCGCGAGTGGACACCCGGGGGGGCCGGGGGAGCCGGCCCTGATCTGATCGGGGTGTTTGCGGGCCTCGGCCTGTTGCTGGCCTGCGTCGTCGCCGACGTCGTGCTGACGCAGGAGTCCGCGGCGCTGGTCGGGACCTTCGTTGCGGCGCCTTTCGTCGCCGCCCTGTGGGCGCGGCCCGCCGCGACCGGGGTGGTCGCCTTGGCGGCGATCGCCGCCGCCGCACTGAGCTCGGCCTGGAACGACGGCACGGGTGATTCCGAGCAGGTCGTGCGGCTCATCGTGATCACCGTCGGCGGGGGCCTCGCGGTTCTCGGGGCCTGGCTTCGGTGGCGCTCGGCCGGCCGCTCGGAACGGCTCCGCCTGCTCGACTCCGTGGGCGCCGTCGCCGACGGCTCGCTGCCGCTGGCCGAGACACTGCGACGGGTCACCGACGTGATCGTCCCGGCGTTCAGCGACATCTGCATGGTGGACGCCATCCATGACGGCCGGGTCTCGCGGATCGCGACCAGAGCGGTCGGCCGCGACGACGCTGCCGCGGTCCAGGAGCGGATGCGAAAGCGTCCCCCGGCGCTGCCGGGATGGCTGGTCAAGGTGGAGCGCAGCTGGCGCCACATCCCCGAGTGGTGGCCGCGGGTCCGCGACGAGGAGCTGCGCCGGATGGCGAGCTCGCACGAGGACCTCGAGTTCCTCCGTTCGCTCGAACTGCGCTCCTCGGTCGTGATCCCGATCCGCGCGCGCAACCGCAACCTCGGCGCCCTGACCCTGCTGACGGCTTGGTCCGGCCGGCGCCTCCGGGCCGAGGACGTCCGCTTCGCGGAGATCCTCGCCAGCCGGATCGGGCTGGCGCTCGACAACGCCGGGCTGTTCTCCGACCTCGAGAGCATCGAGCGCCGGATGGACACCGTGATGTCGATCCTCGACGAGGCGATCGTCATCCACGGCGCCGACGGGAACCTCGTGTTCGCCAATCCGGCCGCGGCTCGGATGCTCGGCTACGAGACCGTCGAGGACGCCGTCGCCGCGCCGACCGCCGAGATTCGCGACCGCTACGTCATTCGCGACGAACGCGGCAACGAGGTCAGCGCCGATCAGCTCGTCGGCAGGCGGGTGCTGGGGGGCGAAACGACCGAGCCGCAGACGCTGCGAATCATCGATCGCGGGACCGGGGTGGAGCGCTGGACGCAGTCGAAGGCCCAGGCGATCAGGGGTCCTGAGGGCGAGGTGCTGTATTCGGTGACCGCGATCGAAGACGTCACCGACGTCAGGCGCGCCGAGTTCGCCAACCGTCTGCTCGCCCGCACCGGCGAGCTGGTCTCGCCGTCGGCCGATTACCGGGCCACCCTGGAGAAGGTCCCGGGGCTGCTTGTGCCGGAGTTCGCCGACTGGTGCTCGATCGAGATCCCCGGGGACGCCGGCCTGCTCGAGAGGGTGGCGATGGCGCACCAGGACCCCGCCCGGCTGGACGCGATCTACGAGCTGCGCAAGCGCTACCCGCTGCGCGCGGATGAGCCGTCGCGGATCGGCGACGTGCTGCGGACCGGCCAGTCCGAGCTCATCCAGGTGACGGATGCCTGGCTGGAGGAGATCGCCGCCGATGCCGACCACCTGAAGATCCTGCAACGGATCGCGATGGGCTCGGTGCTCGCGGTGCCGATGAGCGCCGCCGGCACGATCGCCGGGGCGCTCGTGTTCGTCAACCACGAGGGCTCGCGCCGCTTCGACGATCACGATCGCGTGATCGCCGAAGAGGTCGCCCGCCGCGTCGCGCTGGCGATCGAGAGCACCCGACTGGCCGAGGCCCGCGCCCACGTCGCCGACGCCCTGCAGCGCGAGCTGCTGCCGCCCAGCCTGCCGCCCATGCCCGGCTGGGAGGTGGCGACGATGTATGAGCCGGCGGGCGAGGTGAACGATGTCGGCGGCGACTTCTACGAGGTCTTCCCGGTGGCGGGCGGCTGGGCCGTCGTGCTCGGCGACGTCTCCGGCAAGGGTGCGGCAGCCGCCGCGCTGACCGCCGAGGCCAGGCACACGATCCGCACCGCGGGCGTCCTGTCCTCCGATCCCATCCGCGGCCTCCAGGTTCTCGACCGCAACCTTCGCGAGCGCGAGGAGGTCGCGCTGTGCTCGGTCGCCCTGCTGGTCCTGCCCGATCCCGAGGCCGAGCACCGGGAGGTGAGCGTCTACCTCGCCGGACACCCCTACCCGATCCTGATCCATCAGGGAGGGCGGGCGGAGCCGGTCGGTACCGCCGGCCCGCTGCTCGGCGTCGTCGAGGAGCCCACCTGGCCGCGGGTGTCGATGACGCTCGAGCCGGGCGACCAGCTCGTCCTCTACACCGACGGGGTGATCGAGGCGCAGGGCGAAGGGGGCGAGCGGTTCGGCACCGAGCGGTTGCGTCAGGGTCTCGCCGGATGCGTCTCGCCGGATCTGGCCGTCGAACGGGTTCGCGGGGCCCTTTGGGACTTCGGCGCGCGAGCGCGCGACGACGACGCCGCCCTCGTCGCCATCCGCCGGACCGGATCTGGTCCCGGCCTAGGCCGGGACGCGGTCGCCGTCGGATCCGGTGCGCATCGCGTCGAGCAGCTCTGAGGCGAGCTGGGCGCCGTCGCTCGGCGTCACCGGGGTGGCGGCGATCTTCAGCACGACTCGTCGCGATCGAGCTCCTCGAGCGCGACATCGGGCGGATATGCGTATGACCGCCTGCCGCGATGCAAAACCTCTTGCGTGACTTCGTCACACAAGCGGCGTGCGGCGACCTGGCCGTCTGAAATGCTCGCCCCATGCAGCCGGAGCGGATTCACGAACGGCGCGCCGTGCTGTTCGTCGTCGCCGGCGCGGCGACCGCGATCGTCTCGATTCCGCTCGCCGCGGCCGGCGGACCGCCGTATTTGTCGCTCGACTCGCTCAGCCCGTGGCTCGTCACCTACGCGATCGGCCTTTTCGCCGCCCTGTTCGCGACCCCGTTCCTGATCCACGCCCGGCTGGGTGGCGACCTCGAGGCCGACGCGCGCTGGGAGCGGGCAATGCTGTGGTGGGGCGCGATCGCGGTCGCGGTGCTCGGCGCCTCGGTGATCTGCGGCCTGCCGTCGGGGTTCGATTCCGACACCCTCGGCGGGGCGATCGCGATCGTCGGGATCGTCGATTCGGGGCTGATCCTGGCGACCCTGGTCGCCTGGATGCTCAACGATTGAGAACCGGGCCGGACCGGCCGCTGAATCGTCTAGATTGACTGGTCAGTCAACTGTGGGAGAGAAGGGGTCAGCGATGCGCGCGGCCGCCGTTCAGCTCAATTCGAACGCCGACAAGGCCCGCAACCTCGAGGTCGCGGAGCGCCTGGTGGCGAGCGCCGCCGGTGACGGCGCGGAGCTCGTCGTCCTGCCGGAGAAGTGGAACCTGCTCGGGTCCGCCGAGGATCTACAGGCGGGCGCCGAGCCGCTCGAGTCCGGGCCGACGATCGAGGCCGCCCGTGGCTGGGCGCGTGACCTCGGCATCCACCTGGTCGCGGGCAGCATCGCCGAGCGTCACGAGGGCGCCGACCGCCTGTTCAACACCAGCTGCGCGATCGAGCCGGACGGCGAGATCGCCGCCGTCTACCGGAAGATCCACATGTTCGACGTCGACGTCGGCGGGGTCCGATACCGCGAGTCGGATTCCGAGCAGCCCGGAGACGAGATCGTCGCCGCCGATCTGGGCGGCGTCGAGGTCGGGCTGACGATCTGTTACGACCTCCGCTTCCCCGAGCTGTACCGGATCCTCGCGGTCCGGGGCGCCCGCGTGATCGCCGTTCCCTCGGCGTTCACAGCCACGACCGGCCGCGACCACTGGGAGGTGCTGCTGCGCGCCCGGGCGATCGAGAACCAGGCCTTCGTGGTCGCGCCGAACCAGGTCGGTGCGGCGCCCCCCAACTACGACTCCTACGGCCACTCGATGATCGTCGATCCCTGGGGCGTGGTGCTCGCCGAGGCGTCCGACGGCGAGGGCGTGGTCAGCGCCGAGCTCGACCTTGGCCGCCAGGACGAGGTCCGCGCCTCGCTGCCCTCGCTCGCCAACCGCCAGGCGCACGCCTACCGCTGGCCGAACGAGGTCGGTGTCTGATGGCCAAGGCGCCCCCGATCGACCGCCGCCGCCAGATCCTCGACGCCGCGATCCGCGTCTTCGCGCGCCAGGGCTTCAACGCCTGCCGCGTCTCGGACATCGCCCGCGAGGCGAACGTCGCCTACGGGCTCGTCTACCACTACTTCGATTCCAAGGACCAGGTGCTGAACGAGCTGTTCGTCGAGCGCTGGTCGCTGCTGCTGCAGGCGATCCACGAGGTCGACGACCGCTCGATCCCGGCCCGCGAGAAGCTCGACGCGGTCGCCGGCTTCATCATCGATTCCTACCGCCACGACCCCGAGCTGATGAAGGTGATCATCGTCGAGGTCACCCGGGCGGCGAACTCCTTCACACGCACCCACCTGAAGGAGATCCGCCAGGCGTTCGACCTGATCGCCAAGATCGTCCGCGACGCGCAGGTGGCGGGCGACTTCCGCGACGACATCGACCCCGAGTTCGCGTCGATGTGGTTCTACGGCGCGATCGAGCAGCTGCTCAGCGCCTGGGTGTTCGAGATCATCCCCGACGGCGAGGGCGACTTCGACCGCGCGCGCTCGATGGTGGTCGAGACGATCTGCGGCGGGTTGGAGAAGGGCGCCGCGAACGGCTCCTGACTGATTTACTGCGCGCACCGCGGGTAACCGCTCGGCAAGCATGGACAACGAGATCGTCAAACGACTTCTGTGGACCGGCCTCGTGGCCGGCACCGGCGCGCTCGCCAGCGTCGTCGCGATGCGGGCCTCCGCCCTGATCTGGCGCCGTCTGTTCGACGAGGACCCGCCGGAGTGAGCGGCGCCGCGCCCCAGCCGCCGCCGACGGGTCCGCCTCAGGACGACCGCGGGGTCGGCGAGCTCGTCTTCGACGTCTCCGAGCGCGTCTCGACCTTGGTTCGCGAGGAGTTCGAGCTCGCGAAGACCGAGATCACCGAGAAGGTCACGAAGCTGCTCCGGGGCTCGGCGATCGGCGCGGCCGCCGGTGTGTTCGCGTTCCTCGGCCTGATCCTGCTCATGCACGCGTTCGCGTGGCTGCTCAACGACCTCTTCTTCGACGACGCGTTCTGGGCCGGATTCGCGATCGAGGCCTTCCTGTTCTTCGTCGTTGCTGCCATCGCCGGGTACGTCGCCTACCGCGCCGTCCAGGCCGGCGCGCCGCCGGTGCCCGAGATGGCGATCGAGGAGGGCAAGCGGATCCGCCAGACCCTGGAATCCGGGACGACTCCCGTCCCGGGCAAGGAGCCCACCCCGTGACCAACGAGCCAGAGATCTATCGCTCCGGAGCGGGGGAGCCGGTCGCCCGCCGCGCCGCCCCGCCGCCCGGCCGCAGCTCGGCCGAGATCCGCGCCGACATCGAGCGCCAGCGCGAGGAGCTCGGCCACTCGGTCGAGGCGCTTCGCGGCCGCGTCACCGAGCTCACCGACTGGCGCCGCCAGGTCCGCGAGCACCGCCGCGAGCTGATCATCGGTGCCGCCGTCGTCGGCTTCGCGGTCGGCGCTCGGTTCGCCCTCCGCCGCCGCCGCTAGGCGCCTCTACAACAACTTCCAGCTCCGAGGTCTTGACAGCCTCGGCTATTCGTTGTACTCTCGTACTAATGAGTGGTACGAGGACCTATCGAATGACGACGAGGGCGGCCGCGGCCGAGGCGACGCGGGATCGCATCCTCGATACCGCCCGCGAGGCGTTCCTGAACCACTGGTATGACGAGGTGACGATCCGCGGGATCGCTCGGGACGCCGGCGTAGCGCTGCAGACGGTCCGCAACCACTTCGCCAGCAAGGACGATCTGTTGCGCGGCGTGCTCGACCAGCTCGATGCCGAGATCCGGTCGGTCCGCTTCGCGGTCGAGCCGGGGGACGTCGACACCGCGATCGCGACCCTGGTCGACGACTACGAGCGCAACGGCGACGCGAATTTCCGCATGCTCTCCGTCGAGCCGCGCGTCCCCGCCGTGCGGCCGTTCATGGACCGCGGCCGCGCCAGCCACCAGGCCTGGGTCGAGCGCGTATTCGCGCGCGCGCTCGCCGGCATGCGGGGAAAGGCCCGCGCGCGGCGGATCGCCGAGCTGGTCGTCGTCACCGACGTCTACGCCTGGAAGCTGCTTCGCCGTGACAAGGGATTGGATCGCGATCAGACGATCGCCGCGATGCGCGAGCTCGTGCTTGCGCTACACCACAACGAGCAAGGAGAGCCGAGATGACCGAGATCCTCATGACCACCTGGGATGGCGCCGGAACAACGCCGCCGCTGATGAGCGTCGCGCGCGCCTTGATCGAGCGCGGGCACACCGTTCGCGTCCTCGCCGACCCGGTGCTGCGCTCCGAGGTCGAGGCCACTGGCGCCGAGTTCGTGAGCTGGACCCGCGCCCCGCATCGGACCTCGGCCGGGCTCGACGGCCTCTTCGTGCGCGACTGGGAGGCCGGACCCGAGGGTTTCGGGGTGATGCGCGACAACCTCGCCGTCGGCCCGGCGGCCGCGTACGCGGCCGACGTCGCCGAGCAGATCGAGGCGAGGCGCCCCGATCTTCTCCTCACCGAGCTCCTGCTGTTCGGCCCGCCGATCGCGGCCGAGGCGGCCGGGGTTCCCTACGCGGTGCTCAACCCGACGATCAACGTCGTCCCCGCGCCCGGCCTGCCCCCGTTCGGCCGCGGGTTCCTCCCCGCCGCCGGCGAGGAGGACCGCGAGCGCGACCGGGTCGCCGGCGAGGAGGGGATGGCGGCCTGGGACGCGGCCCTGCCGGCCCTCAACGCCGCCCGTGCCGAGCACGGCCTCGAGCCGCTCGAGCACGTGCTCGACCAGGGCCGCAGCGCCGCACTCGTTCTGGTGCTGACCAGCGCCGCGTTCGACCTCGCCGGCGACCTGCCGCCCGTGGTCAAGCACGTCGGCCCGCGCCTGGACGACCCGGACTGGGCGGAGCCCTGGGCGGCGCCCGCCGGCGACGATCCCCTGGTCCTCGTCTCGCTGAGCTCCGACTTCATGGATCAGGGCGACCTGCTGGGCCGGATCGTCGCGGCGCTCCGTGGGCTGCCCGTGCGCGCGGTCGTGACCACCGGCAAGGGCATCGACCCCGCCGACGTCCCCGGAGGACCCAACGTTCAGGTGGTCCGCTCGGCCCCGCACGCGCAGGTGCTGGAAGAGGCGGCCGCGGTGATCACCCACTGCGGCCACGGGACGACGATCAAGGCGCTCGCCGCCGGCGTGCCCCTGGTCTGCCTGCCGATGGGGCGCGATCAGCTCGACGTTGCCGCCCGGGTCGTCCATCGCAATGCCGGCGTTCGCCTCGACGCCTCGGCCGAGCCTGAGGCGATCGCCTCGGCGCTGAGTGAGGTACTCGGCGAGCCCGGCTATCGCGAGGGCGCGGAGCGGATCGCGGCGGCGATCGCCGACGAGACGGCCGAGGACCGCGCGGTGCGGGAGATCGAGTCGCTGATCTCCGCGCCGGCGCCCGCCTAGCGCGGGCGGCTCACATCGGCTCCAGCAGGTCCGTCTGGAGCCCGCCGAAGCCGAGCAGGCCGGGGCCGACGTGGGCGCCGATCACCGGGCCGATCTCGGAGACGAAGACCGGGTCGGTGCCGAAGATCTGCCGGCACTCGTCGACGAGGCGGCGCGCGGTGTCCGGGTCGTGGATGTGCTGCACGACCCAGGCGCCGGCGCCGGCCTCCTTGCGCTCGCGCCCGAATTCGACCATCCGCTCGAAGGCTCGCCGCCGGGTCCGGACCCGCTCGACCGGGGTGATCTCCTCCTCGAGCGTGAGGATCGGCTTGATCTGCAGCGCGGAGCCGAGCCAGGCCTGGGCGGAGCCGATCCGCCCACCGCGGCGCAGGTACTCCAAGGTGTCGATCGAGAACCACATCTTCAGCGACTCCCGCGCCTTCGCGACGCGCGTCAGCGTCTCCTCAGCCGAGGCTCCGCCGGCGGCGGCCTGCGCGGCGATCAGGGCCATCATCCCCTGCCCGCCGCAGCCGCTGCGGCTGTCGAGCACATGGATCCGCTCCCCGCCGGCCCCCTTGTCGATCAGCGCCTGACGAGCCTGCAGCGCCGAGTTGTAGGTGCCCGAGATCCCGGCTGAGATGTGGATCGAGACGACCTCGCGTTCGTCCGTGAGCAACGGCTCGTAGAGGTCGGTGAAGTCGCCGACCGACGGCTGCGAGGTGGTCGCGCCGTCGGCGCTGATGCGCAACCGCTCGAAGAAGTCGCCGTAGGCCTCCGCCCGGATCTCGGCCTCCCGGCGCTGCTCGCCGTCGAGGGTGACGTAGAGGCTGATCTCGTGGATGTCGTGCTTCGCGACGAGTTCGTCGGGGAGGTATGCCGTCGTGTCCGTGACGACCGCGGTGTTGGCCTCGGTGCCCACTGGCCAAGGTTCTTATCACGACTAGCATGCGGCCCGATGGCAAAGACGCTGGTAACCGGGGGTAGCGGCTTCCTGGGTTCGCACCTGGTACGTGCTCTCGCGGAGCGCGGCGATGATCTCCGGCTGCTCGCTCGCCGCAGCTCGAAGCTCGGTCATCTCGACGGGATCGAGTTCGAGCGCGTCTCCGGCGACGTCACCGACCGACGCGCGGTTCGCCGCGCGATGCAGGATGTCGACCGCGTTTTCCACGTCGCCGGACGCACCTCGTTGCGGCCCACCGACCGGGCGGCGGTGTTCGCCACCAATCTCCGCGGCGCCCAGCTCGTCTTCGAGGAGGCGGCCGAGGTGGGGGTCGAACGGGTCGTGCACACCTCGAGCGCGGGTGCGATCGGGGTCGCGAAGCCGAAGGGTGCCGCGGACGAGACGACGCCGTTCGAGATCGGCCACCTGGGCCTCGCCTACGTCAACTCCAAGCACGAGGCCGAGCTGGAGGCGTTCCGGCACGCGGCGCACGGTCTGCCGGTGGTGATCGTCAACCCGTCCTTCGTGCTCGGGCCCGATGACCCGAGCGGGACCTCGATGGGCCTGGTGCGCCGTTTCTGCCTCGGCCAGATCCCGGCCTATGTCGACGGGGCGCTCAACATCGTCGACGTGCGCGACGTCGCCGCGGGACACCTGCTCGCGGACGCCAAGGGCGAGGTCGGCGAGCGCTACATCCTCGCCGGGCGGAACTTCACCTTCGACCGCCTGTTCGCCGATCTGAGCCGGATCTCCGGCGTTGACCCGCCGCCGCTGAAGCTGCCGAAGAACGTCGCCCTGGGCGGGCTCGGGGTCGCCTCGCGGCTGCGGCTGCCGCTGCCGGCCCGCCAGGAGGAGATCGTCTCGGCGTCGCAGTGGTGGACCTACCGCAACGCGAAGGCGAAGCGCGAGCTCGGCTTCAAGCCGCGCCCGCACGAGGAGACGCTCGAGGACGCGGTTGCATGGCAGCTCGACCAGCTCTCGACCCGCGGCGTCCGCAGCGGCCCCGAACGGGCCGCGATCAAGGTTCTGAACCGGGCCCTGAGGCCGCTGAACCGATGATCGCGCTGTATCGCTGCCGGACGCCGACCAACATCCTGTGTCCCTGCGGCGCGGTCGAGCGGCGCCTGCGCAAGCTCGCGCTCGAGCACGAGACGAAGCGGGTGCCCTACAAGAAGGGCGCGAGACCGGAGATCGACGAGCTCACCGGCCAAAAGCGCGTCCCGGTGCTGGTCGACGGCGACGAGGTGATCTGCGACTCGAAGCGAATCCTTCAGTACCTGGCCTGGAAGTACGAGAAAGAGGGGGAGCGACCCTCTACCATTGATGCCGATGGACACGCCTGATTCAGCAGTGACGATCACCGACACGGCCGCGGAGAAGATCCGCGACCTGGTCGCCGCGAACGAGAACGAGCAGGTTCTGAGGATCGCCGTCAAGGGTGGCGGCTGCTCCGGCTTCCAGTACGCGCTCGCGCTCGACTCCCGCAAGGAGGACGACAAGGTCTTCGAGCACAACGGCGTCGCGGTCGCGGTCGACAAGGTCAGCATGCAGTTCGTGTTCGGGTCCCAGGTCGACTACGTCGAGGGACTCCAGGGCGCCGGGTTCACGGTCAACAACCCGAACGTCGTCGCCGCCTGCGGCTGCGGCTCCTCGTTCCAGGTTCGTGACGATGCGGCCGAGCAGGCCGCGACCGTCTGAACCCGTAGCCGGGAAGTAACGCCGTGGCGGTGATCACGGCCTCCGGGCTGACCAAGCACGTGGGCGCGCGCCCGCTATTCAGCGAGGTCGCTTTCAAGCTCGAGCGGGGCGACCGGATGACGCTCGCCGGCCGCAACGGGAGCGGCAAGACGACGCTCCTGCGGACCATCTCCGGCGAGGCGGGCCTCGACTCGGGCACGATCTCGCTCGGCAAGGGCGTCCGCGTCGCGCTGCACGACCAGCGCCCACCGCGCGCTGTCTCGTCGTTGCGCGATTACGTGACCGAAGGCCTCGAGTGGATCGAAGCGATCGAGGGCGACCTCGGCCGGCTCGAGCGCCGGATGGCCGACGGGATCGCCGACGAGCCGACGCTCGCGGCCTACGCGGACGCCCAGGCGCGGCTCGAGCACGCCGGCGGCTATCGCTGGCGCGACAGCATCGACGCCGCGCTGCGCGGGCTCGGGTTTCGAGACCATGAGCTCGACCGCCCGCTGGCGACCTTCTCCGGCGGTGAGCTGACGCGCGCCTCGCTCGCCCGGGCCCTCGCGTCGAAGCCCGACCTGCTGCTTCTCGACGAGCCCACCAATCACCTCGACATCGAGTCGCTGGAGTGGCTGGAGGGCTACCTGGTCGACGTCGACGCCGCCGTCATCCTCGTCGCCCACGACCGCTGGTTCCTCGAGGCGGTGGGGACGTCCGTGCTCGAGCTCGAGGCCGGCCGGGCGCGCTACTTCAAGGGGCCGTGGCACGCCTGGCGGGCCGAGCAGGCCGCCCGCGAGCTCGCCGCCGGCCGCGACGCGGCGCGCCGCGAGGCGGAGATCGCGCGCATGGAGCGGTTCGTGGAGCGCTTTCGCTACAAGGCGACGAAGGCGCGCCAGGCCCAGTCGAAGCTGAAGGCGATCGAGCGGGTCAAGGCCGGGGCGATCGAGACCGACCCGCGCGACGAGCGCGCGATGGCGTTCTCGTTCGGCGACGCCGAGCGATCTGGCCGCGTGGTCTTGGAGCTCGAGGGCGCGACGGTCACGGCGGGCGACCGGACGCTGATCAGCGATGGCGACCTCTGGCTCGAGCGCGGCGAGCACGTCTCCCTGGTCGGGGCCAACGGCTCGGGCAAGACGACGCTGGTCGAGACCCTCGCCGGCAACCGCGAGCTCGACCGCGGCAAGCTGCGCAGCGGCCACAACGTCAAGCTGGGCTACCTCTCCCAGCACGCCGACATCGACGGCGCCGGCAGCACCACGCTGCTCTCGTACGCACAGCGCAACACCGGGCTCTCGGAGGCCAAGACCCGGGCGCTGCTCGGGCGCTTCCTGTTCTCCGGCGACGACGTTCAGAAGCAGCTGTCGCAGATCTCCGGCGGCGAGGCGCAGCGGCTCGCGCTCGCCCTGCTGACGAATTCGGACGCCAACCTGCTGATCCTCGACGAGCCGACCAACCACCTTGACGTCGAGAGCCGCGAGGCGCTTGAGGATGCGCTGACCGGATTCGGCGGCACCGTCCTGCTGATCTCCCACGACCGGGCTCTGCTCGAAGCGGTCGGCAGCCGCACGGTCGTGATCGCGGACGGGCGGCTGGTGAGCCATCCGGGCGGCTGGGCCGAGTACCGCTCCCGGCTGGAGGCCGAGCGCGCCGCCGCCGCCCCGGCGCGCGCGAAGGCGAAGCGGATGCCCCGCCAAACCGGCCCGAGCAAGAACTCGCGCGCCGCGCTGGCGAAGCTCGAGCGCGAGGTCGAACAGGCCGAGGCCGACTTCAAGCGCCTCGAGGACGACCTCGCCGACCCGTCGCACTGGTCCGACCCGAAGCGCTCGGCGAAATCGACCAAGCGCCACGAGCGCGCCCGCGCCAAGCTCGACGAGCTGATCGCCCGCTGGGAGGCGGCGGCGGAGAAGGCGGAGGGGTAGAGGCCCCCGTCGCCGCTCCGTTCGCGACTGAGGCGGGCGCTAGCCGAGCGGCATCGGCGGGCTCGTCTGCGAGCCGCCGGGCAGGATGCGCTCCGGCTCGGGGGCTGTCATGCCCTCCGGCTGCTCGACCCCGAGCAGGTCGCCGAGCTCGCCCGAGTCGAGCATCTCCTCGACGATGTCGGCACCGCCGACCAGCTCGCCGTTGACGTAGAGCTGGGGGAAGGTCTGCCAGTCGGAGAGCTCGGTGGTCACCTCGCGCAGCGGCTGGAGGGCCGGGAGGACGTCGATCGCGCCGTAGTCGACCCCGAGCTGCTCGAGCATGCCGACGACCTTCATCGAGAAGCCGCATCGCGGCGCCTCGGGAGTCCCCTTCATGAACAGGAGCACCGGGTTGTCGGCGATCGCCTGCTCGACCTGCTGCTTCAACGCGGGATCAGCTGCCATGAGATCAGGGTACCGAGGTCTGGATCGACAGCGCGTGGATCGCGCCGTCGTCGAACCGCGGCTTGACCGCGGCGCGGACGAGGCGGTGCTGATCGATCCGGGAAAGCCCCTCGAACTGCGAGGCCGAGACGACGGCTCGCAGGTGGTCGCCGCCGCCCTCGTCGAGCACCTCGACCTCGGCGCCCGGCAGCGCCTGCTCGATCATCGTCTTGAGCTCGGCGAGGTCGGCCATCAGCTTGCCGCCCCCGACTTCGCGGCCTCGACCATCTCGTGGACGCGGCAGAACTTGACCCGCGGGCGGCCGTGGGGCTCGCCGGCGGCCTGTTCAGCGGCGTCGATCGCCCGCCAGCCTGCGTAGGTGATGTGATCGCCGCCTCTCTCGTCCAATAGCTCCGCTATTGGAACAACCCCCGCCACGTCCTCGGCTTCGCCTCCGGGCGTGCGGGTCTTCGCTGTCAGCTCGGGTATGCGTCCTTGGTCCAGGTCCTCGAGGATGCTGTTCACGGTGTCGGCGGCGTCCTTCTTGTTCGTCCCGATCACGCCGGACGGGCCGCGCTTGATCCAGCCGACCACGTAGTGGCCCGAGACCTGCTCGCCGGAGTCCGGGTCCGTCACCCGTCCGGACTCGTTCGGGATCACGCCGGCGCGGGCGTCGAACGGTAGGCCCTCGAGCCCGACGCCCTTGTAGCCGATCGAGCGCAGCACCAGCCCGCACTCGATCTCCTCGCGCTCGCCGGTGTCCCGGGCGGAGATCCGCCCTCCGTCGCCGGCGACCAGCTCGTTGCGGCCGATCACGATCGACTCCACCCTGCCGTCGCCTTTGATCTCGATCGGTGAGCTGCAGAAGCGCATCACGACCCGCTTCGGCTTGCCCTCGGGCTCCCGGTGCGCGAAGTCGGTGAAGATCTCGACGTTGCGGCGGTGGGTCGGATCGCAGTCCTCGGACTCGACGTAGGCGCGGCTGGCCGGGTCGAGCTCCATCTCGCCGGGGTCGATGACGATGTCGGCGTCGGTGAGCTCGCCGAGCTCACGCACCTCGGGGTTCGTGAACGCCGCCTGGGCCGGCCCGCGGCGGCCGAGGACGACGATCTCCTCGATCCCCGAGCTCGCGAGCGCGTCGATCGCGTGGTCGGCGGTGTCGGTGACGTCGAGCTCGGCCCGGGGCAGGGCGAGCATCCGGGCGACGTCGGCGGCGACGTTGCCGTTGCCGATCACGACGGCTCGCTTGACCGCGAGGTCGAAGTCGTGGTCGGCGAAGTCCGGGTGGGCGTTGTACCAGTTGACGAACTCGGTGGCGGCGTGCGAGCCGAACAGGTCCTCGCCCTCGATTCCGAGCCGGCGGTCGGTCGAGGTGCCGTAGGCCGAGACGACCGCGTGGTAGCGCGCCTCGAGCTCGGCGACGGTGACGTCGGCGCCGATGTCGACGTTGCCGAAGAACTGGAAGCCCTCGCGCGCCGCGGTCTTCTCGTACATGCGGATCACCGACTTGATCTTCGGGTGGTCGGGAGCGACACCGGCGCGCACGAGCCCGAACGGCGTCGGCAGGCGGTCGAACATGTCGACGGTGACCGCGACGTCGTCTCGCTTCAGCAGGTGCTCGGCGGCGTAGAAGCCCGCCGGGCCCGAGCCGACGATCGCGACGCGGAGCGGGTTATCGGGTGTTCCGATGGCGGCCAAGGGCGGAAAAGGGTAGAGGGATTGTGTTCGCCCGAAGCGAGCAATAGATTGCCCGCCATGAAGCGACTTTCCATCTCCCTGGTCATCGGCGCCGCGGCGCTGGCAATGCTCGCCCCGTCCGCCTCCGCGCGGGGGAACTTCAAGTTCTTCCAGTCGCCGAGCGGCAACATCGCCTGCGTCATGGGCGGTGGAGCGGTGCGGTGCGACATCCTCCAGCACAGCTGGACCCCGCCGCCGAAGCCGTCGTCCTGCGACGTCGACTGGGGCAACGGCGTGCAGGTTGGCCGCGACGACCCGGCCAGCTTCGTCTGCGCCGGGGACACCGTGTTCTCACCCGACATCAAGGTGCTCGGGTACGGGGAGAAGACCTTCAAGAACCGCTTCAAGTGCGCGAGCAAGCAGAAGGGCATGAAGTGCAAGAACCAGAAGAGCGGGCACGGATTCCTGCTCGCTCGTGACGAAGTCAAGCTCTTCTAGGTAGAGGCGTTGACGAAAACCTCTAGGCAGGAGGATCAAGGATGAGACGAGTACGAATCACCATCGGCGTGTTGGCGACGGCCGCCGCAATGTTCGCCCTCGCCGCGTCGGCGAACGCACTCACGGTCAAGCAGTTCCAGACGCCGAGCGGCAACATCGGCTGCGCGATGGGCGGCGGCTTCGTTCGCTGCGACACGATCGAGTACAGCTGGACGCTGCCGCCGAAGCCGGCAACGTGCGAGTTCGACTGGGGCGGCTCGGTCGGCGTCGGGCGCAAGGACCCGGCGAGCTTCCTGTGCGTCAGCGACGCGGCGTTCGACCCGGATTCTCCCGTCCTCGGCTACGGCGAGCACATCTCTCTGCATCGCTTCCGGTGCGGGAGCAAGGAGAAGGGCATGCGCTGCGTGAACCGCAAGAGCGGCCACGGCTTCTTCGTCTCGCGCGACGAGGTGCGCCTCTTCTAGGCCCCGACCGGATAGGGTCGCAACGTGGTGGATAGTCCCACCAAGTTCGCGACTCCACGCAATCGGCTCGCCACGTCGCTGATCCCGATCGCGATTGTGCTGGGCCTCGGTCCCGCCGGAGCCTTTGCGTCATCGACTTGGTCCGGTGTGCCCGGCGAGCCCGCGGGCCGCCACGCGGGCAACGCCCAGGTGATCGAGGCATCGGCGATGCGGACGTTCACCCTCGATCAGGATCGGATCGAGCGGACGCTCGAGGCGGCACCCGGAGATACCGACGAGCTCAGCCGGGCCCATGTGGTCTCACTCCCGGCGCCCGATGGGGGCTTTCAGCGCTTCGAGATCGCCGAGACGCCCGTGATGGCGCCGAAGCTCGCCGAGCTGCATCCGGAGATCCGGACGTACGCCGGCAAGGGGGTGGAGGACCCCGCCGCCACGGTCAGGATCACCACGTCGCCGCTCGGATTCCAGGCCTCGGTACGCGGCGGCGAGCTCGGTAGCTGGTACGTGGATCCCGTCTACCGGAACGACACGAGCCTCTACGCGAGCTACTTCGGGGCCGACCTCGTCAACCGCCACGGCCCGCTGACCGAGTCGGAGGAGATCGCCGCCGATCCGGGCTTGCTCGCCGGCGCGCGGCGATCCGGTGGCCGGGTGGCCAGCAATGGCACGCAGCTGCGTACCTACCGGCTCGCGCTGCTCAGCGACCCCACCTACGCGACCTACCACGGCGGCGGCGCCAACGTGACCGCGGCCAAGGTTGCGCTGATCAACCGGGTCGACCAGATCTACGAGGGCGAGCTCGCGATCCGCCTGGTCCTGATCGCCAACAACAACCTGCTCAACCTCGACACCGCGGCCCAGATGACCGGCGCCGACGGCCCCTGCGGCACGTCTCCCTGTTTCACGACCGACCAGGCGGCCGGTTGCACGGGCGGCACGCTCTCCCGCAACCGGATCGTGATCGGGCAGATCATCGGCGCGAGCAACTACGACATCGGGCACATCATCTTCGGGCTGAGCGGCGGTGGAGTCGCCGGGCTCGGCGTCGTCGGCGACTCGGGCAAGGCCAGGGGCTGCACCGGCGTAACCGCACCGATCGGCGACTTCTTCGCGGTCGACTACGTCGCGCACGAGATGGGTCACCAGTTCGCGGGCAATCACACCTTTGACGGCACCGAAAGCAACTGCTCGGCGGGTAACCGCAACCCCGGCACCTCGGTCGAGCCGGGCAGCGGCTCGTCGATCATGGCCTACGCCGGGATCTGCGACCGCGACGATCTCCAGCCGCACAGCGATCCGTACTTCAGCCAGCGCAGCTTCGACGAGATCGTCACCTATGTGACCGGGAGTCCGGGCTCGATCAACGAGATCCAGTCCGCCGCCTTCACCGGCTTCGGCGCCGGCGACTCGTTCACCCTCACGTACAACGGCACCACGTCGACGACCACGATCACCAACGGCACCAACTACAACACCGCGGGGCTCACGCTGGCCCTCGGCGAGATCCTGCCGGCGGGGACGGTGCCTGTGGTGGACGGCTTCGGCGGCACGCTGGCACCGTCGGCGAACGGCTTCGAGGTCGAGTTCTCGGGGACGCTCTCAGGCACCGACGTTCCCCAAATGCTTCAGGTCACCAACGTCTCCGGCTTCACGGCGAGCGTCAACGACATCGACCAGGGCGGGCCGGTCGACAACCAGGGGGCCGCGACCGCCACCGGCAATACGCCGCCTGCCGTCACCGCCCCGGCCGCGTTCACGATCCCCTACAGGACGCCGTTCGCGCTCACCGGCAGCGCGACCGACCCGGACCCCGACACGCTCACCTACATGTGGGAGCAAAACGACATCGGCGTCGGCGCGGGCACCCTGCTGGTCAGCCCGTCGAAGACCACCGGGCCGCTGTTCCGCCAGTTCGGCACCGCGCTCGACGCCGGCGCCTACGACGGGACGCTCTCCCCCTCACCCGGCGAGAACGCGGCGACCACGGACCCGACGAGGGTCTTCCCCGACATGGCCCAGATCCTCGCCAACAACACGAACGCGGCCACGGGCGACTGTCCGAACGGACCGCCGCCGGGCGTCGAACCGGTCCCGGCCGGCCTGGTCGACTGCTACTCGGAGTTCCTGCCTACGCCCGGCTATCTCGGCCCGATGCACTTCCGGCTCACCGCACGCGACGGTAACGCCGCCGGCGGTGGCGTCGGCAACGCCGAGACCACGGTGAACCTCGCCCCGGACACCGGGCCGTTCCTGGTCACGGCCCCGAATACCGCCGCGACCTGGGCGTCGTCCTCGACCCAGACCGTGACCTGGAACCTCGCCGGCACGAGCGGCCCGCCGATCAGCGCCGCCAACGTGAAGATCAGCCTCTCGACCGACGGCGGTCAGACCTATCCGCACACGCTGGCCGCCTCAACCGCAAACGACGGCCTCGCCGACGTGACCGTCCCGGCCGGCCTCACCACGTCGCAGGCTCGCGTCAAGGTCGAGGCGGTCGGCAACGTCTTCTTTGACGTCTCCAACGCCAACTTCACGATCACCAGCACAGCCGCGGGGCCCGTGGTCTCCAACGACGCGCCGTCGGGAACGGTCACGGTCGCCCAGGGATCGGACCTGTCGCCGGTGACGGTGTCGGCATCCGACGCCGACTCGGTCGGCAACGCGCTCGTGGCCACGCCCTCCGGGCTGCCGGCCGGCGTCACGCTGACGCCCGGGGCGAACTCGGGCGGCACGACGCTCCCCGGCACCGCCGCCTGGAGGGTCGGCGGCGGGCCGGTGACCGCCGCGGTCGGGACCTACCCCGTGATCATCGGGGTCGGGGACCCGACGCTCACGGGGTCCACCTCGTTCCAGATAGTCGTCGAGGCCACCCCGGCCCCGGGCGCGCAGACGATCGACTTCCCGCCGATCTCCGACCGCACCTACGGTGACCCCGACTTCGCTGTCAGCGCCACCGCGTCCTCGGGCCTGCCGGTGTCGTTCACCGCGGCGGGCGACTGCACGGTCGCCGGGGGGACGGTTGCGATCACGGGGGCCGGGGCCTGCACCGTGACCGCCCACCAGCAGGGGAACGCCGCCGTCGCGCCCGCGGACGACGTCGCGCGCACGCTCGCGATCGCCCGGGCCCCGACGACGACGACGCTCACCGTCAAGCCGAAGAAGGCGAAGCGCAAGCGCAAGGTCACCGCCACGGCGGTCGTCGCCAGCTCCGGGCCGAAGCCGAGCGGATCGGTCAGCTTCGCGATCGGAGCGCGCAACCTTGGCACGGTGCCGGTCGCGGCCGAGGGCTCGGCCAAGGTCAAGTTCAAGGCCAAGAAGTCCGGCAAGGTGACCGCGACCTACACCGACGCGCAGGCCGACTTCGCCGGTAGCGCGGGCACCGCGAAGCTGAAGGTCAAGCGGCGGCGAAGGTGAGCGAGCGCGGCGCGGCCTAGGCGAGCGCCGCGCGTGAGCCCGCGACGCCGTCGAGGGCATCGAGGGCGCGGCCGGCCGACATCGCCACGCAGGTGAAGATCGGCGTGTCGCGCAGCGTGTAGGCGCTCGACTCCGACGTGCGCAGCTCCTGGACGAGATCGAGGAACTCGCCCGGGTCGTCGCACTCGAACGAGACCACGAACTCCTGGTCGTCGAGGCCGAACGAGTAGGCGGTGTTGATCGTGATCTCCGGATAGCGGCGCCCGATCGCGATGTGCTCGGCCATCACCTGGCGCCGCTCCTCGAGCGGAAGCCGGTACCACTCGCGCTTCTTGTCGAGCGGGTAGACGATGCAGTACTTGCGCTCGGAGGTACAGATCTCGGTCCGCGCCTGGGACTCGGAATACGGGGAGGGCTTGGTCATCGCCAGATACGAGTGGGGGATCGACATCCATTGCGCCAGGCCGCTCTGGGCGAGGACGACGTGGAAGGTGTGGATGTCCTCGAGCACCGGGCTCTGGGAGAGCAACATCAGCTCGCAGTCGCCGCGCGTGCCGACGAGTGAGTAGGCGCGCAGGCTGCGGTCGGTGGCGTAGTCCTCGCAGGCCGCAAGGAACTCCCGTTTATCCTCCGCCCGCGTCTCGGGTGGGCGGCGGTGCCAGGCGGGATCCAGCTTGAAGAATGTGAACTTGGCAAAGGTGCGTTCTGCCATCGGGGCAATGCTAGTCGTGCTTGTCGTCGCCGTCGGGGGCGATGCTCGCGCTGCCACAGACCCTGCCGCCCCCGGACGCGAAGCGGAGGAGGCGGCAGGAGTTGTTCTGGCCGTCTTGCCCGAGGGCGTCTCGGTGGGCGAGATCGCGGCGGTACCCGCGATCGCACCCGGGCTGGTGAGCGCCGGGCTCGGCTCGGTTCCGGTGACGCAGACCTACCTGGACATCGGCCAGGGAAACCGGGTCAACGAGAATCTCTACGACGGCGAGCTGCCGGCGCTCGTGGTCGACGATGGCCGGGTGCCCGAACCGCTGTGGAACCGGGTGGTCGCCCGCGCCGACAGCGCACCGGCGAACATCGTTCCGGGGCTGCTGGGCGCGGCGCTCGAGGATGGGGGGGTCGGGGTCACCGCCGCGGCGGATGCCGGGCTCGCTGCGCTGATCGGCGTCGATCGCGACGGCACCATCCCGGTCCGCGCCGACTGCGCGGCGGGATGCGGTCCTGGCCTGAGCGTGGTCCGGATCGGACCCGACGAGCTCGGCGATCTCACCGCGAGCCTCGGGCCCGACGACCTGCTGATCGCGATCGCCGCCGGTGCGCACGGGGAGCAGGTGCTCCTTCCCGCCGGGATCGCGGCTCGCGGCTATGAGGGCAACCTGACCTCCTCCTCGACCCGTACCGACGGGCTCGTCGTCTCGACAGACATCGCTCCGACGGTGCTCGAGCACCTCGGGGTCGACGTGCCCGACGAGGTCAACGGCAGCGAGATCACCTCCAGCGACGACCGTGACCCGGA
The DNA here is from genome assembly GCA_963767285.1 of uncultured Solirubrobacterales bacterium. GTDB lineage: Bacteria > Actinomycetota > Thermoleophilia > Solirubrobacterales > 70-9 > WHSW01. The sequence goes on from CAVYDJ010000002.1 coordinate 173,842, forward strand.
GGCGGTCGCCGACCTCCAGTCACGCCTTGATCACCGGCCGAGCCGCGAGACGGTGGTCCTGCTGCCGCTCGGGATCTGGCTCGGGCTGACGGGCCTCGCGGCGCTGCTGTGGCGCGCACGGGGCGCGCGCGTCGCGCTGCGGCTGCTGGCGCTCTCGGTCACCTGGGCGCCGCTGATCCTGCTGGTCCTCGCGGCCCCCGACGCCGGGCCGCTCGCCTCCGCGCTCGCGGTCGGGGTCGGCGGCCCGGCGCTCGCGCTGATCACCGCTCGCAGCCTCTCCGCCTGCGCGGGGCTCGCGCTGGCCGCCGGACTGACGGTCGGCGCCTATGCCGTCGACGTCATCGCCGGCTCGCCGCTGACCGCGCTCTCGGTCCTCGGCCCCAATCCCGGCGCCGGCGTGCGCTTCTTCGGCATCGGCAACGAGCTCGAGGCGATCCTGACGACCCTGACGGTGATCGGCTGCGGTGCCTGGTTGCAGACCCGCCCCGGGCTCGATCGCCGCCGCGCTGCGACGTGGTTCGTCGCCGTTTCGCTCATCGCCGCTGCGGCGTTCGCGCCCGGACGGTTCGGGGCCGACGTCGGCGCCGCGATCGTGCTCGGGGTCGGCGGGGCGACCGCCGCCGTGATCGCGCTCGGGCTCGAGCGGCGGAGAGCGATCCTGGTGGTTGCCGGCGGAGGCGCCGTGGCGCTCGCCGGCCTGCTGGCCATCGACGCCGCGCTCGGCGGCGCTCACCTGAGCCGCTCTGTGCTGGGCGCGGGTGAGGCCGGTGACGTCCTCGACGTCCTCGACCGGCGGGTGACCCTGATGGTCCACACGTTCACGCACCCGGTTTATCCCGAGCTGCTGGTGGTCAGCGCGGGCCTGCTGATCGCGGGTGCGATCCGCAGGCGGGACGTAAGCGCCTGGTTCGGCGATCGCTGGGCGGCGCGCGCCGGGTACCTCGGCGCCGTCGCCGGGGTGCTGCTCGGGACGCTCGCCAACGACTCTGGGTCGGTGCTGCTCGTGATCGGGACGATCTACCTGGCCACCTGCGCCGGGTACTACTGGGCGACGCACGCCGAAAACCGCATCCCATAGCGGGCCCGGCTACCATCGACGCGTGCGCGTAGCGATAGTCACGCCCTACTCGTGGACATATCCGGGGGGCGTGAACGGACACGTCGACGCCCTCGCCCGTGAGCTCATCGCCCGCGGTCATGAGCTCCGGGTCCTCGCCCCCACCGATCCATCCGACCGCCTCGGCCGGATGCTTCACCGTGGCGACCCGGAGGTCGTCGAGGTGCCGGATTACGTGGTCGGCCTCTCGCGGACAAGGGCGTTCGGGGCCAACGGGTCGATCTCGAACATGGGCATTTTCCCCGACGGGGTGACGAAGATGCGCCGCGAGCTGCGCGCCTTCGACCCCGACGTCGTCCACGTCCACGAGCCGCCGGCCGGCCCGCTTTCGTGGGACGCCTGCACCTACGACGGGGCGCCGGTGGTCGCGACCTTCCACGCTTACTCCACCAAGCCGCTGCTCAACCACGTTGCCTCGCTCGCCGGGGCGCGCCGCAGGTTCAACCACCTCGCCGGCCGGATCGCCGTCTCACAGGCCGCCGCTTGGACCGGCCGCCGCTGGTTTGGCGGCACCTACGACGTCGTCCCCAACGGGGTCGACGTCGACGCGCCGCCCGCGGCGCCGAAGCCGCCCGCCGACCAGCTCCGCCTCGTCTTCGTCGGCCGCCCGGAGGAGCGCAAGGGCCTCCCGGTGCTGCTGACCGCTTTCGAGGCGCTGATCGAGCACGAGGACGCAAGACTGACCGTGATCGGCGCCGACGCCGACGAGGTCTCCCGCCACCTGACCGATCCCGGCAGCATGGACCGGATCGACGCGCTCGGCCGCGTCGAGGACGACGAGCTGTGGCAGCGTCTGCACGAGGCGGACCTGCTTTGCGCGCCGTCGCTGACGGGGGAGAGCTTCGGGATGATCCTCACGGAGGCGTTTGCCGCCGGCACCCCGGTGCTGGCCTCGAACATCGCGGGATACGCGGACGTGGTCACCGACGGCGAGGACGGGGTCCTCGTCCCGCCGGCCGACCCGCAGCGCCTTGCCGAGGAGCTGCAGAAGCTGAGCGGCGACCGCGAGCGGCTGGCGGGGATGGGACGCGCGGCACGGGAGTCCGCGCAGCGCTACGCCTGGACGAGGGTCGCGGCCGACGTCGAGCGTGTCTATGAGCGCGCGATCGCCGTCCCCGAGCCGGCCACACGTCGCGAGCGGCTCGAGCGCAGGCTCGGGCTGCGCACCGCCGACGGCTTTGCTCGCGTCCCGGCGCGGCGCCTGCCGTCGCTCGATCCCGCGCCGGTGCAGGCGGCTGGGCGGCACCGCACCGTGCGGCGGATCGCCCTCGGCGCCACCGCGGCGATCGGGCTGGGCCTCACGTTCATCGCCGCGCAGCGCATCGGGGTCGACCGGGTGGTGACCAACATCGTTCGCTCCGACGCCACCTGGGTCCTGATCGCGACCGGGCTGATGATCGCCTCGATGTTCCTGCGCGCCAGCTCCTGGTATTCGATCGCCAAGTCGGCGCTGCCGCGGCGGCCGCTTCGCCGCCGCGACGTCACCTCGGCGACGATGGTCGGGGTTCTGATGTCGGCGACCCTGCCGGCCCGCCTCGGCGAGCCGGCGAGGGCGATGGTCCTCGCCCGGCGCACCGGGCGGATGCGCGAGACGTTCCCGGTCCTGCTCGGGACGCTGGTCTCCCAGAGCGTTCTGAACATCCTCGCCCTCTTCCTGCTGGGCGCGATCATCGTTTGGGAGACCGACCTCTTCCACTCCAGCTCGGAACGGCTGTTCCTGTTCAGCCTGGCGCCGTTGATCCTGCTGATCGGCGTCGTCCTGGCGCCGAGCGTGGTCCGCCGCAACGGCTCGGGGCGGGTGGCGCGGGTGATCGGCGCGATCCGCGACGCCCTGGTCAAGGTGCGCATGGGGCTGGTCGTCTTCCGCGATCCGCGCCGTGGCCCGGCGGCGGCGTTCTTCCAGCTCGCCGCCTGGGCATTGCAGCTGCTCGCCTGCTTCGCCCTGTTCACCGCGCTCGGACTCGATCACGAGCCGGCGATCGGGATCGGGGCCGCGGCGGCCGTCCTGTTCGCGGTCAACGTCACCGCCGCGATCCCGGCGACACCGTCGAACGTCGGCGTCTTCCAGCTCGCGACGATCAGCGTCCTGACCACGGGGTTCGGCGTCTCGACCGCGGACGCGCTCGCCTACGGGGTCATCCTGCAGGCGGTCGAGATCGCGACCGCTGTCGCCTGCGGCCTGCCGGCGCTCGTCCGCGAGGGCGTCACCTGGCAGGACATGCGCCTGCGGGCGCTCACCGCGGCACCTGTCCGTTTGCGCCCCGCCGGAGCGGCGGAAAACGGCTGATCGCCCGCTATCCTGCGCTGACCATCCAGAGCGGCTGAGGGACCCGGACCGCGGAAGCCGCCGCAACCCGCCCAACTCTCCGGAGCGGGGCAAGGTGCGACAGCCGGGATTCGATGGAGGTGAACGAACTGCCTACCCCAGATAGAGACTTTCTCGCCGCGATTCGCGAGCGGGTTGTCGTCTTCGACGGCGGCATGGGCGCGACCCTGGAGCAGTTCGAGCTCACCTCGGAGGACTACGGCGGGCTCGAGGGCAAGTGCCACGAGGCGCTGGTGCTCAACCGCCCCGATGTGATCGAGGGCGTGCACGCCTCGATGCTCGACGCCGGCGCCCAGGTGCTCGAGACCGACACCTTCCAGGGCTCGCGGATCAAGCTCGACGAATGGGGCCTGGGGGAGCACACGCTCGAGATCAACACGAAGGCGGCCGAGATCGCCCGCAAGGCGGCCGGCGAGTCGCGCTTTGTCGCCGGCTCGATCGGCCCGACCGGCTTCCTGCCGGCCTCCGACGACCCGACCCTGGGCGGGATCTCCTTCCGCGAGCTGGCCGACTGCTTCGCCGAACAGGCGCGGGGCCTGGTCGAGGGCGGCGCCGACCTGATCATCATCGAGACGGCCCAGGACATCCTGGAGGTCAAGGCCGCGATCTTCGGCGCCCGCGAGGCCTTCAAGGCGGCCGGCCGGACGCTGCCGATCCAATGCTCCGTCTCGCTCCTCCCGCAGGGCGGCAAGATGCTGCTCGGTACCGACATCCAGGCGGTGCTGACGACCCTGGTGGCGCTCGAGATCGACGTCATCGGGCTCAACTGCTCGACCGGGCCCGAGGACATGCGCGACGCGATCCGCTTCCTCGGCGAGTACTCGCCGCTGCCCGTGCACTGCATCCCGAACGCCGGCCTGCCGCTGCAGGGGCCCGACGGCGAGACGATCTTCCCCGAGACGCCCGAGCAGGTCTCGAAGGTGCTCGGCGAGTTCGTCGAGCGCTTCGGCGTCTCGATCGTGGGCGGCTGCTGCGGGACCACGCCCGACCACATCCGCGCGCTCGCCGAGCGCGTCGAGGGCCGCGTCCCGGACAAGCGGCCGGAGCCCGGCCCGCCCGAGGTCTCGAGCATGATGACCTCGACCCCGCTGGTCCAGGAGCCGCGCCCGACCCTGGTCGGCGAGCGGGTCAACTCGCAGGGGTCGCGCAAGGCCAAGGAGCTGCTGCTCGCCGACGACTACGACGGCCTCGTCCAGGTGGCCGAGGACCAGGTCAACGGCGGCGCCCACGTGCTCGACCTCTGCGTCGCGCTGACCGAGCGCCAGGACGAGGACGAGCAGATGGCGGAGGTCGCGAAGCGCGTCTCGCTGACCCAGCCGGCGCCGCTTCAGATCGACTCGACCGAGCCCGACGTGATCAAGGCGGCGCTCGAGCGGACGCCGGGGCGCGCGATCGTCAACTCGGTCAACCTCGAGGCCGGCCGCGACAAGCTCGACACCGTCGTCCCGCTCGCCCGCGCCCACGGCGCGGCGCTGATCGCGCTGACGATCGACGAGGTCGGGATGGCGAAGACCGCCGACCGCAAGCTCGAGATCGCCCAGCGGATCGTGGAGCTCGCCTGCGACGAGCACGGGCTCGACCGCGAGCTGCTGATCTTCGACGCCCTCACCTTCACCCTGACCACCGGCGACGACGAGTGGAAGCCCTCGGCGGTCGAGACGATCGAGGGGATCCGCAAGATCAAGGCGGAGCTGCCCGAGGTGAAGACATCGCTCGGCGTCTCCAACGTCTCCTTCGGCGTCGGGCAGCCGGCCCGGGCGGTCCTGAACTCGGTCTTCCTGCATCACTGCGTGGAGGCCGGGCTCGACCTGGCCATGGTCAACCCGAACCACATCACGCCCTACGGCGAGATCCCGGAGAACGAGCGGGAGCTCGCCGACGACCTGGTCTACAACCGCCGCGACGACGCGCTCGAGCGCTTCATCGAGCACTTCGAGTCGAAGGGCGAGGAGGCCGAGGCCGAGGCCGAGAACCCGACCGAGGGCATGGAGCCCGAGGAGGCCCTGCACTGGCACATCCTGCGCCGCAAGAAGGACGGGGTCGAAGAGTGGATCGACGCCTCGGTGGAGAAGATCGGCGCCGTCCCGACCCTGAACACGGTCCTGCTGCCGGCGATGAAGGAGGTCGGCGACAAGTTCGGCGCCGGCGAGCTGATCCTGCCGTTCGTCCTGCAGTCGGCGGAGGTCATGAAACGCGCGGTCGCCCAGCTGGAGAACTACCTGGACCGGATCGAGGGCCACACGAAGGGCAAGGTCGTGATCGCGACCGTGTTCGGCGACGTCCACGACATCGGCAAGTCGCTGGTCAACACGATCCTGACGAACAACGGCTACACGGTCGTCGACCTCGGCAAGCAGGTCCCGGTCGAGAAGATCATCACCGCCGCGGTCGAGGAGAAGGCGGACGCGATCGGGCTCTCGGCGCTGCTCGTCTCGACCTCGAAGCAGATGCCGCTGTGCATCGGGGAGCTGCACGAGCGCGGGCTCGAGTTCCCGGTCCTGATCGGCGGTGCGGCGATCAACCGCGACTTCGGCCGGCGGGCGCTGTACCCGAAGGGCAAGGAGTCCGACGAGGTCTACGAGCCCGGGGTCTTCTACTGCAAGGACGCCTTCGCCGGGCTCGACACGGTCGACGCGCTGATCGACGAAGCGGCGCGCGAGTCGCTGGTCGCGAAGATCCGCGACGAGGCCGACGAGCTTCGCAACCGCCCCGTTCAGGAGGACACCGGGCCGCCGGTCACCGACGACTCGGTCCGTTCCGCGGTGGGCACCGACAACCCGATCCCCGAGCCGCCGTTCTGGGGCGTGCGCGAGATCGAGGTCGACCTCGACCAGGTCTTCCCGTATCTGGACCGCCACGTGCTGTTCAAGCTCCACTGGGGCGGGCGCGGCAAGAAGGGCGAGGAGTGGCGGCAGATCGTCGAGGGACACGACGGCGAGGAAGGCTTCGCGCCGAAGCTCGAGCGGATGTGGCGCGAGCAGGACTACCTGCGCCCGCGCGCCAAGCTCGGCTACTACCCCTGCAACGCCGACGGCAACGAGCTGGTGATCTTCGACCCCGACGACCACGACAAGGAGATCGAGCGGCTCGTCTTCCCGCGGCAGCCCAGGCACGACCGGATCTGTCTCGCCGACTTCTACCGCCCGCTGGAATACAAGCCGGACGGATCTCCCGATCCGTCCGGGTCGGAAAGGGACGTGGTCGCGCTGCAGGCTGTGACGGTTGGCTCGGAGGTGACCGAGCGGATCACCCAGCTCGAGGCCGACGGCGAGTTCGCCGAGCAGCTGTTCACCCACGGTCTCGGCGTGCAGGCGGCCGAGGGGTCGGCCGAGTGGCTGCACGCCGAGGTCCGCCGCGGGCTCGGAATCGAGCTCGACCAGGGTCGCCGCTACTCCTGGGGTTACCCCGCCTGCCCGGAGCAGTCCGAGCACGAGAAGGTCGAGCGTCTGCTGGCGATGTCCGAGATCGGGATCGTCCTCTCCGGCGGCCACGCCCTCGAGCCCGAGCAGTCGACGGCGGCGATCATCGCCCACCACCCGCAGGCCGTCTACTTCGGGATGAAGTCCGGCTTCGTACCCGCGGAGAAGAAGAGCGACGAGCTGATCGCCGGCACCGACCGCGGCGGAGAGCTGCCACCGGACCAGGACGTCGAAGGCGACGGCACGATCGAGGCGGAGACCGAGGAGCCGGCGGCCGAGGCCGCCACGGCCTGACTACTTCAGCGCGGTCGCGACCCCGAAGTTCATCGATGCGTCCTGGCCGCCGGGGTTGCCGCTCCCGAACGGGTTGTCGGCGTCGATGAAGGCGCAGATGCCGAAGTGTCCCGGGGGCGGGTCCGGCAGGCTGAACGGCGTACCGTCGGTGTAGACCACGTACTGCCAGGTGACCGGGATCCCGGCGCCGCAGACGTCTCCGGGCACCGGCTGCGGGGGTGAGCTTGAACCGGTGACGGGAGCGTCGAGGACCAGCTGGCCCGTCCCCGCCTTCCGCAGGACCACCGCGCCTGCGGTGTTCGTCTCCGCCACGTGGATGTACGCGAACGGGCTCCTACTGACGCCCGGCGCGGGACAGGTCAGCGGCAACGGCTCGTCCTTCTCGTCGTTATCCGCGGCATCGCGGCAGCCGGCGTCGGTGAGATCGACCTTGCCGTCGCCGTCGTTGTCCGCCGCGTCGGAGCACTGAGACGGGCGGGTGTTCGGGAGCGCGTCGAGCGTTGCGCTCCATCCGTTCAGCACCTTGAGTCGCTGCTCCTTGGCCTTCCGATCCTGCAACGCCTTCGTGAGTCGTTCGTTCAGCTCCTTGATTCGCTTCTTCGCAGCCTGGAACTCGGCGTCGGAATTGGCCCGATTGCGGTCGCGCTCGGCGCGTCCGATCCTTTCGTTGAGCTCGTCGATCTGCTCCTCGACCTCGTCGAGCTGCTTCGTGGTCGCCTCAGCGTCCTGCTCGGCCGTCTTGATCTCGCCGGCGGCGTCTTCGCCCACTCCGTAGGCGTCCAGCAGCGACTTGACCAGGAAGTCGTAGACGCCGGCACCAATGCCGCGGCTGGGTGTGCTCGCTCTCGCTGGAACCGGTCCGGACGTCGTCACCTCAACGCTCGTGGGCGCCGCCGGCAGCTCCTCGACCAGGAGCACGATCTCCCGCTCGTCGCGAACCACGTCGAACCGCCCCGTCGTTCCGCTTCGGCCCTCGTCCGGCTTGCGACTCGACTTGCGGTCGGTGATCACCGTCGAGGGGCCCGAGGCCGGAATCAGCTCGACCGTAACCCGCGCCTTCTTCAGCCCTCCCGTGCCCAGCTCGTCCGCGATCGTGCCCTTGAAGCCGATCCTCAAGAAGCTCACGGAGTCCGTTGTCGCGGCGTGAACCGTGCGGATCTCGACCGCTTTGCCCTCGGCTCCGCTCAGCCCGGGGGCCGCCTGCGCCTCCGCGGCACCGAGCATCGTCGCCGCAATCGCGAGCAGCGAGATCGAACGAGGCGAAACGGTCAGAACAGCCCTCCTCGTGGTTCCGACATACCCACGATCCCACCCGGAGGACCGCGGGTCAAGGGGCTGGACGATGCTGCTACTTGAGGGTGAAGGTCTCCAGCGCCTGATCGCAGGCGTCGTCGACCTCGGGGCGATGCTCGGGCGTCGACTGGCAGTTGATCAAGTACTCCTGATCGCCGTTGAAGACGAAGGTCAGGTTGCTGACCCCCTCCTCGACCGACGGCACCTGGACGCCCTCGGCGGTCAGCGCCGGAAGACCCGCGACCTTGGACTCCTCCAGGTTCCCGGAGTAGTTGACCTGGGAGAGCAGGCCGCCGATCTCGCGCTTGGCCGCGTCGAGGTCGGACTCGTCGATCTGGGTGTTGAGGGTGAAGAGCTGGAGGATGATCGCGTTGTCCTCGTCGATGGCGACGGCCCTCTGCGCGTCGGCGGCCGCACCGAGTTGCTCGCTGACCGAAACGTCATCGGCGACCTCGAAGCCGTCCGGATACTCGAACGTGAACGGGAGGTCGGACTCGTCGAAGGTGCCCCCGCCGGAGTCGCCGCACGCGGCAATGGACAGGGCGCAGAGCGCCGCGACCAGCCCCCCTGCGGCGTGGCGCTTCATGGGACGGATCCTATTGCTAGTCGGCCACCGGCTCCGGCGCGGCCGGACCCTGGTCGTGGGGGCCGAGCCGCTCGGCCGGGAAGATCGAGAAGCTGCCGATCGCCGTCGCGAGCAGGCGGCCCTGATCGTCGGTGACCTCGGACCGCAGCACGGCGACGCGGTCGTTGCGGCGGTCGAGCACCGACTCGCAGATCACGTCGCCCTCGCGGGATGTGCGCAGGTAGTTGATCGAGATGTTGATCGTCGCGATCCGCTCGCCGCTCTCCCGCGCGACCCACAGGGCGGACCCCATCGAGTAGTCGATCATCGCGTAGGCGACCGGGCCCGACAGCAGGCCCGCCGGGTTGATCAGCTCCGGGCGGACGGTGAGCCGAACCCGGTTCGCCGACTCCCAGCGCAGGCCGAGCCAGCGGGTGAGGCCGTCGATGCCGCCGTATTCCTCGCTCATCCGGCTCGCAACCCTAGTCGCCCACGCTCGTGAAACGGGCCGTTGAACGATCCGCGAATCGGGGTTGAATCATGGACGGAGATCGTTCCGCAGGCGATCGAGGTGAGGGCTCGGCAGGGCTACGCGATCCAGGCGACGCGTTCGGACGTCGAGTGGCTGCGAGCCGTTAGCGACTGGTTCCGGACCGAGGCGACCAGCCTCGAGGAACAGATCCCCGCATGACGTAGGATCGCCGTCATGGAGGCGGCGACGGCAGCCGGTCGTCGGGAGAGGCCACGAGCCCTCGACGCGGCGACGATGTGCGAGGCCTTCCAGGCGACCGCTGCCGATCATCCCGACCTGGTCGCGCTGCGGACTCCCGGCGGAGCGGTCGAGATGACCTACGGCAAGTACGCCGCCCGCGTCCGGTCGGTTGCGGCCGGGCTCGCGGCGCTGGGCGTCGGGCGCGGCGACACGGTCGGCGTGATGCTGCTGAACCGGCCCGAGTTCAACATCGTCGACGCCGCGGCCATGCACCTCGGCGCGACGCCCTTCTCGATCTACAACACGTCCTCGCCTGAGCAGGTCGCCTATCTGTTCGGCAACGCGGGGAACCGGGTGGTGATCACCGAGCGGCAGTTCCTGCCCACGATCGAGGCCGCGGACGTCGAGGGCGTTGAGGACGTCTTCTGTATCGACGATGGACTGGGGGAACTCGAGTCGGCCGGCGACCCGTCGTTCGACTTCGAGGCGGCCTGGCGGGCGGTCGAGCCCGGAGACCTGATCACCCTCTGCTACACGTCTGGCACCACGGGCCCGCCCAAGGGCGTTCAGCTCACCCACGCCAACCTGATCGCGGAGGCGCGCGGGGTCTACGACGCGATCGGCTACGAGCCCGGCGACACCACGGTGAGCTATCTGCCGCACGCCCACATGGCCGACCGCTTCACCGGCCACTACGGGCCGATGGCCTACGGCGAGACGGTGACCGTGGTGTCCGACCCGCGCGAGGTGGTGGGCGCGCTCCCCGAGGCCCGGCCGACGATGTGGGTCGCGGTCCCCCGGATCTGGGAGAAGATCAAGGCGGCGCTCGAGGCGCAGGGGGTGACGGATCCGGCCGCGATGCCGGACGAGGCGCGCGCCGCAGTGCGCGCGAAGCTCGGCCTCGACCGGGTCCGGGTCTCGTTTGCCGGGGCGGCGCCGACGCCGATCGAGGTCCTGGAGTACTTCCGCGACCTCGGCCTGCCGATCACCGAGGTGTGGGGAATGTCGGAGCTGACCTGCGTGGCCACGAGCAACCCGCCCGGCGCCGAGCGGCTGGGCACGGTGGGCAAACCGATCCCCGGCGTCGAGGTCCGGCTCGCCGAGGACGGCGAGCTCCTCGCCCGCGGGCCGATCCTGATGGCGGGGTACCGCCACGACCCCGAGAAGACCGCCGAGGCGATCGACGACGACGGCTGGCTGCACACGGGCGACGTCGCCGAGATCGACGGCGACGGCTTCGTCAAGATCGTCGATCGCAAGAAGGAGCTGATCATCAACGCCGCGGGCAAGAACATGTCACCGGCCAATATCGAGGCGCGCCTGAAGACCTCGAGCCCGCTGATCGGCCAGGCAATCTGCATCGGCGACCGCCGCCCCTACAACACGGCGCTGATCGTCCTCGACCCCGACGTCGCCGCCGAGTGGGCGGCCGAGCGCGACCTCGACCCCTCACCGGTCTCCCTCGCCCGCGATCCGTCGGCGGTCGCGGAGGTCGAGCGCGGCGTCGAGGAGGCCAACGGCCATCTGAGCCGGGTGGAGCAGGTGAAGCGCTTCGAGGTGCTCGGCGTCGACTGGCTGCCCGGCGGCGACGAGCTCACACCGACGATGAAGCTCAAGCGCAAGCCGATCGCCGCGAAGTACGCGGCCGAGATCGAAGCGCTGTACGCCTAGCGCTTGCCGAGCCCCAGGCGGTTCTTGAGGCCGCGGGCGTTCAGGAACGTGTAGATCCGCCGCACGAAGCCGCGCTTACGGGCGCTGTACGGGAACCAGACCGGTTCCGACTTCGAGGTCGGCAGGCGCGGGATCGTCACCGCCTCCGTGTGGCAGAAGCGGCGGATCCCCTGGGCGCCGTGGCGGACGCCGATCCCGGAGTTCTTCCAGCCGCCCATCGGCAGGCCGAGGACGTTGTAGTTGACCAGCACGTCGTTGACGTTGCAGTGCCCGGCCTCGATTCGCCGCGCGATCCGCTCGCCCTCGTCCGTGTCGCCGGCGAACACCGAGGACCCGAGCCCATAGGTGCTGTCGTTGGCGAGCTCGATCGCCTCCTCGACGTCGCGCACCTTCATCACCGGGATCACCGGGCCGAATGTCTCATCGCGCATCACCTTCATCGAGTGGTCGACGTCAGCGATCACGGTCGGCTCGTACCAGTCGCCCGCGCCCTCCTTGCGCTTGCCGCCGGTCAGGATCCGGGCGCCCGCCTCGCGGGCGTCCTCGACCTGCTCGGAGACGATGTCGACCTGCGCCGGCGAGGTCATCGCGCCGACCTCGGCCGTGTAGGTGTCGCCGTCGGCGCCCTGCCGCAGCGTCTTCACCTTCTCGGTCAGCTTCGCAACGAACTCGTCGTAGATCGGCTCCTCGACGTATACGCGCTCGATCGAGATGCAGATCTGGCCGGTGTTCAGCAACCCGCCCCAGGCGGTGGCGTTGACCGCTCGCTCGACGTCGGCGTCGCGGGTGACGATCAACGGGTCCTTGCCGCCGAGCTCCAGGCTGACCGGGGTCAGCGTCTCGGCGGCACGCTTCATGACGATCTTGCCGGTCTTCTCCGAGCCGGTGAACTGCATGTAGTCGCACTCGTCGATCAGGGCGCCGCCGGTTTCGCCCATCCCGTTGACGACCGCGAGCACGTCGGGGGCGCCGACGTCCTCACGCCACGCGCGGACCAGCTCCATCAAGGTCAGCGGGGTGATCTCCGACGGCTTGACGACGACGGCGTTGCCGGCCAGTAGGGCCGGGATCGCGTCGCCCAGCGAAAGGATGACCGGGAAGTTCCAGGGGCTGATCATCCCGACGACCCCGAACGGCCGGTAGACGATCTTGGCGCGCTTGGCCTTCAGCAACGGGTTGTGCGGCGAGACGATCTCGTCGGCCAGGAACTTCGGCCCCTGGTCCGTCCAGAAGTTGATCGCGTCGAGGACGTAGAAGGCTTCGAGCGCGGCGTCGGCGCGGACCTTGCCGGTCTCCTCCTGCATCATCTCGTCGACCCGGTCCTGGTTGGCGAGCACCCAGTCGCGCAGGCTCTCCAGCCAGCGCTTGCGGCCGGCGAATCCGATCGCCTCCCAGGCGGGCTGCGCGGCTCGAACGCGGGCGACCGTCTCGGCCACCGCGGCCGGGGAGTCGATCGGCACGTCGCGAATCACCGAGCCGTCGATCGGCCGATGGACCGGGAAAGTCTCGGGCTGCTGCGCCTCGTCGGCGCCGGCCCCGTTGCCCGCCGCCGTGGTGGTCGTTTCCGGCTGCGTCGCGGACTCCATCTTCTCTCTCGGCCTCCTGAGTTGGTCCCGGCTCGTCAGCCAGGGAGACTACTCCGACCGGATCAGTTCTGAACGAGCCTGTAGACCGGGCCGCTCAGCGAGGCGACGTAGATCTGGCCGTCAAGGCCCTCGCCGAATCCGCTCACGGCGCCGGGTGGAGGGATCAGCCCGGTGGACTGGTCGCTCTGCCTGGGGTTATTCGGATCGAACGAGCGCAGGACGCTGTTGCAGTAGTCGCTGTAGAGGTAGCGCCCCTCGAGCGCCGGCAGACCCGGGTCGCGGACGACGTAGCCGCCGGTGACCGAGCAGTTGTCGCTGCCGTTCCCCGACGAGAACTCGAAGATCGGCGGGCGGTACTTCCGCGGCGTGCCCCCTCCCTCGAACTCGTGATCGCCCTCGAAGATGTCCCAGCCGAAGTTGGCGCCGCGCAAGCCGCCCTGGTTCGCCCGGTCGATCTCCTCCCAGTTCTCCTGCCCGACGTCGCCGATGTAGATGTCGCCGTTCCTGCTGTCGAACGAGAATCGGTAGGGGTTGCGCAGACCGAGCGCGTAGACCTCGCCGAAGGGGTTCGACTCCGGGATCGAGTAGCCGCCGTTCTTGCGCGGATCGATCCGCAGCAGCTTGCCGAGCAACGACTTCTTATTCTGGGCGTTGCCCTCCGGGTCGCCGCCGCTGCCCCCGTCGCCGGTGCCCATGTAGAGGTGGCCGTCGGGGCCGAACTGCAGCTGGCCGCCGTTGTGATTGGACTGGATCGGGTGCGAGACCACGATCACCTTCTCTCGCGACCTCGCCTTTGCCTTCGTCGCGTTGCCCTTCGAGCTGCGGAAGCCGTCGACCTCGATGTTGCCCGCGCGGTTCACGTAGTAGACGTAGAAGCGGCGGTTGTTGGCGTACCCGGGATCGAAGGCGACCGAGAGCAGACCCTGCTCGCCGCCGTAGAGGACCCGGTTGCGGATGTCCAGAAACGGGCGGTTCACCGTGTTGCCGTCGCGCGAAACGCGGATCGTCCCCGGTTGCTCGACGATGAACAGGAGGTCGTTCGCTCCGGGCGCCTGGGCCACGTAGACCGGCGCGTCGAATTCGCCGACCTTCGACACGTCGAGCCCGCCTCCGCGAGCACCCGCTGAGCTGCCGCCCGCGAGCGCCGCGAGCGCGATCAGCAACGCCGCGAACCACGCGGCACGAAGCCCCCTGCCCGAGCTGCCCGCCATGGGCTTCAGGTTAGCCGTCGGCGACGAGCGCGTACAGAGGCCCGGCCAGCGAGACCACATAGAGGTGCCCGTCCGCGTCCTCGCCGAACGAGCTCAGCTGCTCCACCCGCAGCCCGAGGGCCGTGTCGTCGCGGGCCGGCCGCCCGGGGTCGGCGGTGAAGCTGCGCAGATCGCCCTCGCAGAAGTCGCCGTACAGGTAGCGCCCGTACAGGGAGGCCAGCGCGCGGTCGCGGACGACGTAGCCGCCGGTGACCGAGCAGCCGCGATCGCGCCCGTACTCGTAGACGGGCGGGATCGCGCCGGGTGCCTGCTGGTCGGCGTTGAAGCGGTCGGTGCCCTCGAACGCCGACCAGCCGAAGTTGAGGTCCTCGGCCGGGGCGCGGAACCGCTTCGCGGTCACGGCGTCGATCTCCTCGAGCGCGTCCTGGCCGACGTCGCCGATCCACAGGTCGCCGTTGGAGCGGTCGAACGAAAAGCGCCACGGGTTGCGCAGGCCGAGCGCGGCGACCTCGTAGCCCTTCGCCGGGTCGATGCGCAACAGCTTGCCGAGCGGGCTGGCCGGGTCCTGAGCGGTTCGCTCCGGATCGCCGGCGCCGCCCCCGTCGCCGGTCCCGGCATACAGTTTGCCGTCCGGCCCGAAGAGCAGCAGGCCCCCGTTGTGGTTCTCGGCGAAGTCATCGATCGCGATCAGCTCACGCGCGCTGGCCGGGTCGGCGGTGGTGCCCTCGCCCGCGCGGCTGTACTCGACGATGCGCTCGTCGCCGTTGGTGTCGGTGAAGTAGACGTAGAGCAGGCCCGACTTCTCGTATGCCGGGTCGAAGGCGACCGAGAGCAGCCCCTGCTCGCCACCGCACGTCACCTGTTCGCCGATGTCCAGGAATGGGCTCGCTTCCCCGCCGTCGGCCGCCACCCGCACGATCCGACCGCACTGCTCGACCACGTAGAGGTGGTCGTCGCCGGGCGCCTGGGTGACGTAGACCGGCGCCTCGAAGTCACCCACCTTCTCGAGCCGGACGCCGCCGGTGCCGTCGCCCACCGGGGGCGGGCCGCCGCCGTCGCGCGCGGGCCTCGTCGGCTGGCCGCCGCCTCCCTCGATCGACGTCACGTCGCCGCCGCCACCGCAGCCGGCGACCGCCGCCGCAATGCAAGCCGCCGTCAGCGCAAATTTGAAACGCCGCTCCCGCACCCCCCGGCACGGTAGCGATCCCGGACTACGGGTTCTCGATCTCGACTTCGCCGTTGGCGCCGACCGTTGCCCGGGCCGGCTTGTCCGTGATCGTGACGACGAACTCGCCCTCCACCGGGCTGCCGTCCTCGGCGACCGCCTTTGCCTTGCCGTCCAGGCCGGCGGCAAACTCGTAGTGCAGCGTGTAGGTGCCGGCCTGGACCGGAGTCACCCGCCAGACGATGTCCTTGCTCTCGCCGGGCTCGAGTGGGCCGAAGGCGAAGGTGTCGGTCTGCGCGACCTCGGCCCCTCCGGGCGCCGCGGCATCGAGATCGGCGACGTCCTCGTCGGGGCTCGACGCCAGCTTCGGGTAGCCGCTCTCGAGGATCCAGACCGGCCGGTTCGGGTTTGCGAGGCCGGGCTGGTCGGAGCGGACGTTGAACGAGCCGCCCCCCTTCTCGTCGCCGGTCCAGACGGTCACGGCCAGGTTCGGGACCTGGTCGGAGCCCGTGTTCTCGACTTCGAGGCGCAGGTCGCTGGTCTGGGCGAGGCGCTGGTCGGTCGGGAACCTGGCCGCGTTGACGGTGACCGGGAAGTCGCCCTCGGGCTCGTTTGCGTCCTGGCGCTCCTTGTCGTCGCCGCACGCCGAGAGCGCAACGGATAGCGCAGCGATGACCGCCACCGCGAGTGCACGAGTCGGCCTGGCGGTCTCCTCCCACAAAGCGCCGGGAACATACCACCGCTAGGTGTCTCATCACGCCGCCTGCCATTCGGCTGACCAGCCAAGACCCGGCGTAACGGTTGTGGGTGGCGGATGATCAGTCCATCGAATAATGTTGTCGTGCTGGCAGCGGATCGGTCCCGGCTGCCGGAGGAGACAATGGTCAGATCAGTCGCTGACAGGGCATTCCTGCCCGCCAAGAGCCTGTTCGAGCAGGTCGGGAACATGATG
The DNA here is from genome assembly GCA_963767285.1 of uncultured Solirubrobacterales bacterium. GTDB lineage: Bacteria > Actinomycetota > Thermoleophilia > Solirubrobacterales > 70-9 > WHSW01. The sequence goes on from CAVYDJ010000002.1 coordinate 190,153, forward strand.
ATCCTGACCGGCAAGACGATCGTGGCTACGGTCAAGCCGCCCTACCCCTACGGGGGAGAGTTCATCGGGCAGTTCCTGTTCGCGCTGCAGCTCTGCTGGTTCCCGATGATGATCTCGACCATCGCCTTCGGGTTCGGCGCGCCTGGCCTGCAGGCCGCGAACTTCCTCTCCCTGTTCGGAGCGCTCGACCGGTTGGGCGGCTTCTTCATCCTCGCCTCGGTCCGCGAGTTCGCCCCCTTCGTGACCGCGGTGGTCGTCGCCGGCGTCGCCGGCACCGCGATCACCGCCGACCTCGGCGCCCGCAAGATCCGCGAGGAGCTCGACGCGCTGCAGGTCCTCGGCGTCGACCCGATCAAGAACCTCGTCGTGCCGCGCTTCCTCGCCCTGATGCTGATCACCGGGCTGATGGACATCTATGCGCTGCTGTTCGGGATCACGGGCGGCATCTTCGCCGAGCTCGCCTACGGCCAGCCGCTCGGCGGTTTCTTCGCCACCCTGTTCAACAACGCCTCGGTGACCGACCTCTGGGGATCCATTCTCAAGTGCACGATCTTCGGCGCGATCATTGCCGTCGTCTGCTGTTACAAAGGGATGAATGCGTCCGGAGGCGCAGAGGGGGTCGGGCGCGCAGTCAACGAGGCTGTCGTGATCGCCTTCCTGGGGGTGTTCGCGTTCAACTACGTGTTCACCCAAACCCTGCTCGCAACCCACCCCGAGATCTCGGTCATCAAGTGATGCCCGGCTGGCTTGCAGTACCCCGCGACTGGCTCGGAAGCCTCGGCGACATCGCCCGCTTTAGCGGCCGGGTGATGGGGATCGTCTACTCGGGCCGGGTGTTCCGCTACTTCGGCGAGGCGCTGCGCCAGGCGGGGATCCTGATTCTCGGCTCGACGATCGTGATCTGGGGCCTCGTGTTCATCTTGGGCCTGCAATGCGGGATCGAGGGCGCCTACTTCAACCGCTCGGTCGGCGCCCCCGCCTACGCCGGCGTCTTTGCCGCCTGGTGTGATCTGCGCGAGGTGATCCCCTATGCCTTCGGCTACATGATGTCGGCCAAGGTCGGGACCGGGATCGTCGCCGAGCTCGGCGCGATGCGGATCTCAGACGAGGTCGACGCGCTCGAGGTCATGGGCGTCAACCCGATGATCTTCCTCTGCGCGACACGGCTGCTGGGCGCCTGGATGACGCTTCCGTTCATGTATCTGGCCGCGATCGGGGTCGGCTACCTGGCCTCCTATCTGGCGGTCGTCGAGCAGATCGGCGAGGTCTCCTCCGGCGGCTACTTCCTGATCTTTTGGATGTTTCAAAACCCGCCCGACCTCTTATTCAGCCTGATCAAGGCGATGGCGATGGCAACCGCGATCGTGCTGGTCGGCTGCTATTACGGCTACACCGCATCCGGTGGCCCGGTCGGAGTGGGTACCGCGACGGCGAAGTCGATGGTCTTGAACATCGTGTTGGTGCACATCATCGGGATGATGGGAACCCTGGTCTTCTGGGGTGCGAATCCGCGCGCGCCGATTGGCGGCTGACGAGATAGAGAGGGGCCGATGGCCGACGAACGAAGCGACAGCGAAGTAGAGGATCCCGGAACCGAGGAGGAGGTTGCGGCCGAGCAGCCTGCCGACCAGCAGCTCGCCCAGCAGGACGAGATGGAGAAGTTCGCCGACCAGGCGGGCAGCGGCGAGGTCGACGAGGACTACGAGGAGCCGGCGCCGGAGCTCGGCGACCTGCACAAGGACTACTCGATCCCGGGGGTCGACCCGAGGGAGTCGAACCCCTACAAGTGGCACACCGGCGAGAAGCGCGACCACGGCGGCGAGGACGCGATCGAGGTGATCGACGTCGTCAAGCAGTTCGGCCGGACGCGGATCCTCAACGGGCTCAACCTCGGCCTTCCCGACGACCAGATCTCGATGGTGCTCGGCCCGTCGGGGACCGGCAAGAGCGTGCTGATCAAGCACATCGTCGGCCTGCTGTATCCCGACTCGGGCGACCTGCTCGTCCACGGCGAGTCGGTCCCGAACATGTCCGACGACGAGCTGTTCGAGATGCGCAAGAAGTTCGGCCTGCTGTTCCAGGACGGCGCGCTGTTCGGATCGATGAACATCTTCGACAACGTCGCCTTCCCGCTCCGCCAGCACACCGACAAGTCCGAGGACGAGATCGGCGAGATCGTCAACCGGCGCCTCAACGAGGTCGGCCTCTCCGAGGCGATGGAGAAGATGCCGAACGAGCTCTCCGGCGGCATGCGCAAGCGCGCCGGCTTTGCCCGGGCGCTCGTGCTCGACCCGGCGATCGTCATGTTCGACGAGCCCGACTCGGGCCTCGACCCGGTTCGCACGGCGCTGCTCTGCGAGCTGATCCGCGAGATCCACGAGGAGAACGGCGGCTGCTACCTGGTGATCAGCCACGACCTCGGGACCGCGCGGCGGATCGCCGACTTCATCGCGGTGCTGTGGAAGGGCAAGATCGTCGAGTCCGGCCCCTCGGACGAGCTCTTCAACTCCGAGAACGAGTTCGTCAGCCAGTTCCTGAACGCAGAGACGGCCGGACCGCTGTCAATGGACTAATGGGGGCCCCGGGGTCGGGGCGTCCGTAGCATCCCGAACGTGAGGGATCGCTTCGCACGGATCGCGGGCTGGTGCGTCGAGCGGCCGATTCCGGTCGTTGTGGCCGTCGCGCTGCTGGCGGTGATCGGGGCGGTGGCGGCGCTGCGCCTCGAGCCCGACGCCGGGACCGACCAGCTGGTCGACAACGACTCGAGCGCTTACCGGGCGACCCAGGACTTCAAGCAGCGCTTCGGCGACGACGCGGTCGTGGTCCTGGTCAAGGGCGACCTCGATCGGCTCGTGCTCACCTCCGACCTCGGCGTCCTCCTTTCGCTGGAGGGCTGCCTGTCGGGCAACGTCGAGGGCGGCCAGGTGTTCACCGACGAGCCGGCGCCGGCGCCGTGTGCGCGGATCGCCGCGACGAAGCCCGCCCAGGCGGTGCTCGGCGGCGCCACCTTCCTCAACCAGTCGGCGATCCAGTCGACGAGGATTCTCCGCAGCCAAGCTGAAGCGGCCAAGAGCGAGGCTGAGGCGGCGGGTGTAGCGGCCGCGAGGCGCGCCAAGCGTCAGGGTCTGACCACGGCGGAGCAGGCCGCAGCGTTCAAAGCGGCATACAGCGAGGTGCTGACCGCCTTCGAGCAGCGGATCATCCAGCTCGGGATCGACTACGGGCAGACTGGTTTGCCCACCATCGACGATCCGACCTTCGTCAGCTCGGTTGTCTTCGACCCGGCCAACCCCGACCAGCCGAAGCCGCGCTTCTCGATCTTCTGGCCCAGCGCCGAGGCCGCGCAGATCCTGGTCCGGCTGAAGCCCGACCTGAGCGCGTCCGAGCGCAGCGAGGCCATCGACCTGATCCGCGACGCGGTCGGCGATCCGGCGTTCAAGTTGCAGGGTGCCGAGTACGTGGTCAGCGGCGCACCCGTGGTCGTCGAGGGGCTCTCCGAGGAACTGACGAACGCGATCGTCGTGCTCCTGGTCGCGGCGCTGCTGGTGATGACCGCGACGCTGGCGCTCGTCTTCGGCCCGCCCGCCAGGCTGCTGCCGCTCGCGGTCGCGCTGGTGGCGGCGGCGCTCACGTTCGGCCTCTTCGCGGCCTTCGGAGGCTCGCTGACGATGGCCTCGATCGCGGTCCTGCCCATCCTGATCGGGCTCGCGGTCGACTACGCAATCCAGTTTCAGGCGCGCTTCAACGAGCGCCGCGATGCCGGATCCTCGCCGCCGCGGGCCGCGGTCGAGGCGGCCGCGCTCGGGGCTCCGGTCATCGCGACCGCGGCGCTGGCGACCGCAGCCGGGTTCTGTGTCCTCCTGCTCTCGCCGATCCCGATGATCCGGGGGTTCGGACTGCTGCTGGTCGCGGGGATCGCGATCGCGTTCGTGGTCGCGCTGACCGCCGGCCTGGCGCTGCTCTCGCTGACCGGCTCCCGCACGGGCCCCGCGGGCGGTGGTTCCGGCCCCGGCGGGGGTGGCGGCGGACGCTTGGCGGCGGCTCGCGGCGCCCGCGACCGGGCCGGTGAGCGGATCCGCGCCATCGGCCGGCGGGCGCTGGCGCTCTCCGTCGCCGCGCCGGGGCGGGTGCTGGTGGTCGGGTTGGTGATCGCCGTTGCCGGCTGGGCGGTCGGCACCCGCGCCGAGCTGATCTCCGACCTGCGCGAGCTCGTCCCCAGCGACCTGCCGGAGCTCCAGAACGTCGATGAGCTACAGGACGCGACCGGAGTCTCCGGCGAGGTCGAGGTCGCGGTCCAGACCGACGACCTCACGGATCCGGCCCTCGTCGCCTGGATGGCGGACTTCAAGCAGCGGGTCCTGGCCGATGCCGGGTTCGGGGGTGAGCTGACCCCGTGCGTCGAGCAGGACACCCAGCTCTGCCCGTACATCGCCATGCCGGACCTCTACGGAACCGATCTGCCCGGGACGCGCGACGCGGTCGAGGGAGTGCTCAATCTCCTGCCGGCGTACTTCCTGGCCGCCTTCGTCGACCGCGAGGAGGATTCCAGCGCGGGCACGGTGGTGATCCCGTTCGGGATCAAGGTGATGCCGTTCGACGAGCAGAAGCAGCTGATCGACTCGATCCGGGCCGAGATCGATCCGCCCGGGACCGAGAACGATCCGCCCGCGGGGGTCAGCGCGGAGGTCGTCGGCCTGCCCGTGCTCGCCGCCGACGCCAACTCCGCTCTCGATGAGAACCGCTACCTGCTGACGTTCGGTGCGTTGCTCGCGGTCGCGCTGGCCCTGCTCGCCGTCTATCGCTCGCTGCGCCGCGCGCTGGTGCCGTTGATCCCGATCGTCTTCGCGACGGGCTGGGCGGCGCTCGGCCTGGCGCTCGTGGGCTTGCCGCTGAATCCGATGTCGGCGACGCTGGGGGCGCTGGTGATCGCGATCGCAACCGAGTTCAGCGTCCTGCTCGCGGCCCGCTACGAGGAGGAGCGGGGTCCGGGCGTCGCTCACGGCGAGGCGCTGCGGCGCGCCTACTCGCGGACCGGGATGGCCGTGCTCGCATCGGGGGTCACGGCGATCGCGGGCTTCGCGGTCCTGGCCGCGACCGACATCCGGATGCTGCGTGACTTCGGCCTCGTGACCGTGCTCGACCTCGGCGTCGCCCTGCTCGGCGTCCTGCTGGTGCTGCCGGCTGCACTGGTCTGGGCCGAGACTGGCTTCGCGCCGTTCGGGTCGCTGCTACGGCGGCGCCCGGACGTGCGACCGGCGCCCGATCCGGGATGACCGAGCCCGACGAGGGGCGGCCCGACCAGCGGCGCAAGCCCGCGAGCCGATACTCCCTGTTCGTCGGGATCGCCTTCCTGATCGTGATCGTGGTCGCGACCGCAAACACGCTGAGCACCCGCGACGACGGGATCCTCGGCACCGGGACGACCGAGGAGGGCGAGCCGCTGCCCCAGTTCGCCGTCCCGGAGCTGCTGGGGACGACCGAGGGCGACGCAAACGTCTTTCAGGACGATTGCGAGACTGCGTCGAATCCCTGTCCGGAGGACGACAGCCGTACCCCCGCCTGCCAGGTCGACCTGCCGGAGGTGATCCGCGTCTGCGACCTGTTCGACAAGCCGCTGGTGATCTCGTTCTGGTTCACGGGCGGCGCCGACTGCCTGCCCACCCAGGACGTCGTCGACGCGGTCGCCTCCCGCTTCGCCGACCGCGTCAACTTCCTCTCGATCAACGTCCGCGACGATCGCGACAAGGCGCGCGAGATCGTCACGGGCCGTGGCTGGCGGATCCCGGTCGGCTGGGACGCCGACGGTGCGGTCTCCAACCTCTACAGGGTCGGCGGCTGCCCGACGGTCGCGTTCGCCTATCCGGGCGGGGTTCTGAGCGAGGCCCGGATCGGGGTCGAGGATCTCTCCGAGGAGATGCTGGCCGCCGATGTCGAGGACCTGATCCGCAAGTCGGAGCGGCGCGCGGAGGAGGATCGATGAGCGAAGAGGCCGAACCGGCGGTCGTGGCGGGCTCCGTGGCGCCGGAGCTCCGCGAGGAGTTCCCCGGTCTCGGCCTGGCGCAGCTGACCGTCGAGCGCGGCTCGGGACGTTCGACGCGTGAGGTCAAGGAGCGTCTGAAGGTCCTGTCCGACCGCTTCTCGGGGGGCCACGCGATCAACATGCGCCACCAGCCGATTCCCTGGGCCTACCGGGTCTTCTACCGCCACATCGGCCTCGACCCCGACGTCCAGCGGACCCCGGTCGAGGAGCTGGCGCTGGACCGGATGAAGCAGGGCGGTTTCAAGAGCCGCAGCCTGCTCGACGATGCGCTGACGATCGCGATCATCGAATCCGGGGTCGCCGTCCGCGCGTTCGACGCCGATCGCGTCACGGGGGCGCTCGCGATCAGGCCGAGCGTCACCGGCGAGGAGCTCGAGGGACGGCCCGGCGAGCTCCCGGCCGGGACCCTGGTCGTCGCCGACGAGCAGCGCCCGCTCTCCCTGTTGTTCGGGGCGCTGGCGGCCGGGCGCGGGGTCGGACCGAAGACGAAACGGACATTGCTGATCGCGATCCAGGTCGGCGGAGTGCCTGCGATCGCGGTCGAAGAGGCTTTGTGGCTGGCCGCCGGGGTACTACACGGTTAGAATCGACGGGCCGGAAGGAGCTCCTTGCCCGAAGTGCTCGATCAGATCCATCGGACCACGATCCCGCCCGGGACCGGGGTCACGGAGAGCGCCGAGCGGCTGGCCCGCGGCGATCTGCGGCGCCAGATCGCCGACCTCGAGCGGCGGCTCGGCGAGCTGTTCGCCTCTGCCTTCCCGCGGCGCGGGTTCGACTGGCAGGTCGGCGCCGTCGGCGGGCCGCGGGTGCTGTCCACCGGCGAGCTCGAGCGCGTCCGCGATGCGCTCGCCGCCCGGCTCGGCGACGCGCAACGTGAGCTCGGTCGCCAGGCCGATGTCGAGGAGGCCAACCGCGGCCTGATCGAGCGGATGATCGCCGCCCCGGCCGAGCATCGCTGGGTGATCGTCTCCAATCAGGACATCGGCGACCGCGGCTGCAAGCACTGGCACTCGCGCCCGCGCTGGGGGATCCTCGGCATGTTCATGGGCTGGTGGCGAGTCCGGGTCTCGTCGGGTTGTCCGTTAGCCGTGGGGCCGCGGCCCCCGGCGACCATCGCCACCTGATCGCCAATGGCTAACAAGCGCCGCAAGCCGCGTCCGCGGCGGCCCGCGCCGGAGCCCAGCGCGGAGCCGGCTCCGCCGCAGCCCGCAAAGGCGGCCGCCCGTCCGCGCCGGAAGCCGATCGAGGACGAGCGCCCGCCCGCACCCTGGGGCTCGTTCCCGCTCGTCGAGATCGTCGTGCTCGTCGCCCTCGTGATGCTGATCGCCGCCTTCTTCGTCGGCGGTCCGCAGAGCACCGCCCTGCTGGCCACCGGGCTCGCGCTCGGCTCCCTGGCCGGCCTCGAGCTCTCGATCCGCGAGCACTTCGGCGGCTACCGCTCGCATACCGCGCTGCTCGCCGGAGCGGCCGGGGTCGCCACGCTGGCGCTGCTCTTCTACGTCCTGCCCGATGTCCTCTCGCCGGCCCTGCGGGTCGTGGTCGCGGTCGTCGTGGCCGTTCTCGCCGGCTTCGGGTTGGCGCGCGCCTTTCGGGCTCGCGCCGGGCGTTACGTCAAGTTGCGCTGAGCCGGACGCCGCGCGATGGGCGGCGGGGCGGGCGCATGCGCGCCCGCCCCTTCGACCGATGGATTGAACCCTTCGAGGGGTGACCTAGACGAGCGCGGCAGAGCGCGGTCGCTTTGTCTCCAGCTCCTCCGCGAGCAGGTCGCGTTGACGGGCGGTGAGCCTGCCGAGCGTCCGGTTCTCGTTCAGTGCGATCGAGAACAGGAACTTTCTGGCTCGGGTGCGTCCCCAGCGGCGCTGGCTTCGCAACAGCTCCCCGACCGTCATCGAATCGACCTCCCACGGGCATTCCCTGACGATCTCCGCCGCATCGACGGCTCCACTGGCGACGTCACGCTTCAGCGAGGCTCGCGCCAGCCGGACCCGGTTGGCGTGTGCGAGGGCCTGCATGTGCTGCGGCATCCCAGCGGGGGCCAGTGTCGAAGCAGCTTCCATTCTCACTCCTCCTCTGAGTGGTAGCGGGGGTATCTCTGGACGTCGACGCTCCCTACGGGACAGGGTCCCGTCAGTGGGGGTGCAGCCGGGACAACTCTCTCTCAACCTTGTCCCGTCCAACCCTTGCCCCTGGGTGCGACGGCGCGAGTCGGAACCTAGGCGCGGGCTGCTCGCGCGTCAACCGCGGAAGCCCGCAATGGGTAACACTTCGTTCGCTTAGAGCATGCTTTTTGTTCACAACTTCCTCTTGTTCAGAAGTGGACAAGAGGAATTTTCCCCCGTGCGGGGGAGAGGAAAGGTCCGGTCGCAAGGCCTATCAGGCCCGCGGCAGGTCCGGGAAATCGGCGATCGTCTGCTCCACGATCGCCAGCGCGCGGTCGAGGTGAGTCCGCTCGTGGGTCGCCATGAGCGAGGTCCGCAGCAACGCCCCGCCGGGTGGCACGGCGGGATGGAGCGCGACGTTCGTGTACAGGCCGGCGTCGAACAGCGCCTTCCACAGGAGCGCCGCCTGATAGTCCTCGCCGACGACGACCGGGACCACCGGGGTCGTGGCCTCGCTGCCGTCCGGCAGCATGCCGGGCTCGATCGCGACCAGGCCGAGGTCCCGGAAGCCCTGGCGCAGGTAGCGGGCGTTGTCGAGCAGCTTCGCCATCAGGTCGGGGCCGTCGGCCTGGAGCACCCGCAGGGCGCCGAGCGCCGCGCCGACCGCCGCCGGCACCGCGGAGGCCGTGAAGATGAACGGGCGCGAGGCGTAGCGCAGGAACTCCATCACCTCGGCGGGCCCGGCGATGAAGCCGCCGCAGGAGGCGAGGCTTTTCGAGAAGGTGCCCATCCGCAGGTCGACCTCCGACTCGAGCCCGAACAGCTCGCACGTCCCGGCGCCGCGCTCGCCGAGGACCCCGACGGCGTGGGCCTCGTCGACCATCAGCCGCGCGCCGTAGCGCTTGCAGAGCTCGACGATCGCCGGCAGGTCGCAGAGGTCGCCCTCCATCGAGAAGACCCCGTCGACGATCACCATCACCCCGCCGCCGTCGCCAGCCGCCCGCTCGAGCATCCGCTCGAGCTTCGGCATCTGGTTGTGGCGGAAAGGCCGCAGCTTGGCTCCCGAGAGCATGCAGCCGTCGAGGATCGAGGCGTGGTCGGCCGAGTCGCAGATCACCGTGTCCCCGGGCTGGAGGATCGTCCCGATGCAGCCGACGTTGGCCTGGTGGCCGGTGGTGAAGACGAGGGCCTCCTCGACGTCCATGAACTCCGCGAGCTCGCGCTCGAGCTCGAGGTGAAGCGGGGTGGTCCCGTTCAGCAGCCGCGAACCGGTGAGCCCGGTGCCATAGGTCTCCAGCGCCTCGCGGGCCGCCTGCTTGACGCGCGGGTCGCCGGTCAGGCCGAGGTAGTTGTTGGAGCCGAGCATGATCGTCTCGCGCCCCTCCATCTCGACCACCGGCCCGGCCTCGGAGTCGAGGATCCGGAAGTAGGGAAGGAGGTCGCCCTGCTTGGCGATCTCGAGTAGCTCGCGCCGGTCGTGGGTGCGCGCCTTCTCGAACACGTCCACGGGCGCACGGGCGGTCTCGGACATGCGCGAAGTCTGGCACGCCCGGAGGCGCAGCCGAGGACGTGGCCAGTTCTGTTCTAATGCCCCGCGTGACGGAACTCACAATCCGGCCGGTCGCGGGCAGGCGCGATCTGAACGAGTTCATCGAGGTTCCGTACCGGCTTCGGCGCGACGACCCGCAGTGGGTGCCGCCTCTGCGCTTCGAGCGGCGCCAGTTCCTCAACCGCGGCAAGAACCCCTGGTTCGAGCACGCCGAATGCGAGTTCTTCCTTGCCGAGCGCGGCGGCGAGGCGGTGGGCCGGATCACGGCGCACATCGACCACCGCTGGGACGAGTTCCAGGGCGGTAGCGACGGGATGTTCGGCTTCTTCGACTCGACCGACGACCCTGCCGTCGCCGCCGCGCTGATCGGGGCAGCGACCGACTGGCTCGCCGAACGCGGCCGCGAGCGGATGCTCGGGCCGATGGACTTCACGACCAACGACGAGTGCGGCCTGCTGATCGAGGGCTTCGACGAGCCGTCGATGATCCTCGAGCCGTGGCACCCGCCCTACTACCAGCGGCTGCTCGAGGGCCTCGGCCTGACGAAGGCGATCGACCTGCTGATGTGGGAGCTCTGGTTCGGGAAGCTCAAGGAGGGGACCGAGCTGCACCCGCTGATCCACGCTGCGGCCGCGAAATCGCGGGAGGAGGGGGTGGTGCTGCGAAACATGCGCCGCCGCGACATGGAGGCGGAGGTGGGCCGGTTCATGGAGGTCTACAACCAGGCCTGGGGCCACAACTGGGGCTTCGTCCCGATCACCGAGGCGGAGGTGGCCTTCCAGGCCAAGAACCTGAAGCCGGTCCTCGACGAGAACTGGGCGATGATGGCCGAGAAGGACGGCGAGGTGGTGGGCGCGGCGCTGACCCTGCCCGACGTCGAGCAGGCGCTCTCGAAGATGAACGGCCGGGTGCTGCCGTTCGGCTGGATCCACTTCCTGCGCCGCAAGCGCTACATCGACCGGCTGCGGGTCTTCGCGCTCGGGGTGAAGGACTCCTACCAGCACCTCGGCGTCGCCGCGGCGCTGTATGAGCGCCACGTCCAGATGGCGGCCAGCGTCGGGCCGCGCGGCGGCCACATGGGGTGGATCCTGGAGACCAACGACCCGATGAACCGGGCGATGGAGGGGATGGGCGGCAACGTCGTCCAGAGGTACCGCATCTACGAGAAGCCGCTCGAAAAGAGTCCCGCGTGATCGCGCGCCGCGCAAGCCCTTATAGTCGGAGCGGGATGAGAGAGGACCTTCTGGAGACCGAGGCGATCGAGATGCCGGCCCTCGACGACGAGGACGGCGCGTTCGAAGAACCAACCGCCAGGCCACTGCCCGCGACGATCGAACGGCAGGCCGAGCTGTCGGCCTGGAAGGGCGAGGCGCGGACCGCGGCGATCGCCGCCGCCGGCGGGCTGGTCGCCGGTGCCGCCACGGTCGCGCTCGCGAGGGCGACCCGCGGCGGCTCCTCGAAGCGCCCGGCAAAGCGCCAGAAGGCCAAGGAGCGGCCACTCAAGGTGATCGCCAGCCGCTCATTCCTGGTCGACGTCCACCTGATCGATCGTTAGCCGGTGGCCGCGGGCGTCGCGCCGCTCGAGGTCGAGGTGCGTCCGGCGTGGACGTACCGGCTGCGCGGGGGTCTCGGCGGCGACGGGTGCGCTCGCCGCCGCGGGATGGTGGTCTCGCGCCTGCTGACGACGTCCGGCGGGCGGGTCGTCGCCCACGCCTGGCAGCCGGAGGCCGAGCGGGTCGTCTTCCGCGCCGGGCCGGCCGATCCCGACACCCCTGCCGATCGCGAGTCGCTCGAACTGGCGATCGAGCGGATGCGCTTCGCGGTCGGCGTCGACGAGGACCTGACCGAGTTCGCGCGGACCTTTCGCGGCGACCCGCTGATCGGCGAGATCATCCACCGCCGGCCGTGGCTCAGGCCGCGGCGCCGGCCATGGCCTTGGGAGGCGCTTGCCTGGGCGGTGACCGAGCAGCTGATCGAGCTTCGCCGGGCGGTCGAGATCCAGCGCCGGATCGTGCTGCGCTGGGGCGGGAAGCTGATGCCGCAACGCGACGGGGCCTGCGCGTGGCTCGGGCCGGGTCCCCTCCGTGACGTCCCGTCGGCCGAGGTGGTTGCCGGGGTCGCGCCGGCCGAGCTGGCCGCCTTCGACCTCGCGCCGTCGCGCGCGATCGCGCTGATCAAGTGCGCGCGCGAGGTCGCCGCCGAGCGCGTGGACCCCTCGGATCCCGGCGGCGACCGCCGCCTACGCGAGATCTCCGGGATCGGGCCGTGGACGTTGCAGGTGCTCGGCTATCACGGCCGTGGCGAACCCGACAAGCTGCCCGCAGGGGACCTGGGCTACGTGAAGCTGGTCGGGATGCTGGCCGGGCTCGGTCGCCGCGCGACGGTCGAGGAAGTCGAGGAGTACTTCGCGCCGTACGAGCCGTTTCGCGCTCTGGCCGGCACGTTCGCGCTCGCCCGCTGGCACGGCGCCGTCGGGCAGGGACCGCCGCTGCGCCTCGCGGCCTGACCCCCAATCAATCGGCCTGGCGTCCAACAGTTGGATGCGAAACCGATCGATTCAGCCGGCGGCCCGTTCCAAGACCGTCGCCATCTTTCCTACCTGATTGACCACGTCCTGCTCGGCCGCGGCGGCGCGGGCCGCCGGGTTGGGGAGCGGGAGTGCCGCGGCCGCGTCCAGCGCGGCAGTGAGGGCATCGTCGTCGGTGGGGTCGACCAGCACCCCGGCCTCCGGCGGCACGAACTCGGGCGGGCCGCCTACCGTCGTCGCGACGACGTTGCGCTCCATCGCCATTGCCTCCAGGGTTGCCTGGCCGAACGGCTCGATCAGCGAGGGCTGGCAGAGGACGTCGCAGGCGGCCATCCAGCGCCGCGCCTCCACCTGCGGCACCCGCCCGACGATGCGTACCCCCTGGCGTCCCTCGAGGGCCGGACGCAGCGGGCCGTCGCCCACGAACGCCAGGCGGCCACGGCCGAGCCGCTCGAAGGCCTTGGCAAGCGCCACCACGTTCTTGCGCTCGATCAGCGAACCCACGCAAACGAACGCCGGCCCTTCCCCTACCCAGCCCAGTTCGTTCCGAGCCTCCTGTGCGTCGGCGGGTGAGAACGCCTTCAGGTCGACCCCCAGGTTCGCGATCTCGATCTTCGGCCCGGCCTCGGGGATCCGCGCGACGAGGCGATCCGCCAGCCACCGGGAATTGACGATCAGGCCACGAGCGCGGTGCACGATCCGCCGTGTGATCGTCTCGACGCCGCGGATCTCGCTCATGTTGGCGACGTCCTGGCCGTGCGCCATGACGACCAGCGGGGTCCGCGATGCGAGCGACGCGATCGCCGCCGCCCCACCCGACGGGAACAGCACGTGGGCGAAGATCACGTCCGGTCGAGTCCGCCGCGCGCGCCGGGTCGTGTCCGCGGCGAGCCGCGCGTACTTGGTCCGCGACGGGCGCCGATGGTCGATCGCGACGACGTCGACCTCGTGGCCGAGCGCCTCGAGCTCGCGGGCGACCGGGACCAGGAACGCTCCCAGGTCGGGATCGTCGGGGCCCGGCCACATCTGGGTGCAGAAGAGGATCCGCATCGGGCGGGGATTATCGTGGTGTGCATGGAGTCAGGCTTTGAGCGGGCGCGAATCAACCCGAATCCGGGCGAGCGCTTCGTCTCCCTGCGCCGCGAGCTCGGGGTCGCGAGCTTCGGCGTCAACGAGATCGTGCTGGAGCCGGGCCAGCGCGGGCGCATCCACCGCCACGAGCGTCAGGAGGAGGTCTACCTCGTGCTCGAGGGGGAACTGACGCTGCTGATCGAGGGCGACGAGGAGGTGCTCGAGCACGGCGAGCTCGCCCGCGTCGGTCCCGAGCTGCGCCGCCAGCTGGTCAACCGGGGCCCGGACCGACTGATCCTGCTCGCGCTCGGCGGCTCCGGTGAGCACGCCGGCCGCGACGGCGTCGCCTATCCCGACTGGGAGACCCCGGCGGACGAGGGGCGCCCGCCGCAGGACGTCCCGCTCCCGGCGGACCTGGAGGTCTAGGCGGGCTCTGGCGCCGGTTCGGCCCGGCGCTCGACCGGAAGCAGCAGCCACGCCGTCGCGATCGCCCCGGCCGCCGCGATGCCGGCGGCGACGATCAGCGCGTTGTGCATGCCGTCGACGTACGCCTGCGGATCGCCGCCCAGCGCGTCGGCCGGCACCAGGGTCCCGAGCGCGGCGATTCCCACCGCGACGCCGGTCTGGCGGAACGTGTCGTTGGCGCCGGACGCCAGGCCGCTCTGCTCGTCGGGCAGCGCGTCCAGCGCCAGGGCGCTCCCGGTCGGGTTGAACAGGCCGGTGCCGACGCTGGTGACCAGAAGGCCGGGCAGCAGGACCGTCCACGAGGAGTCGACGCCGCTCAGCAGCATCAGGGCGAGGCCGATCGCGATCAGCCCCAGTCCCAGGCTCGCGACCTTGGCGTTGGAGAACTTTGCCCCGATCTGCGCGGTCATACCGGAGACGACGAAGACCAGGAAGGTGCCCGGCAGGTAGACGAGGCCGGTCTCGATCGGCGACATCCCGAGCACCGCCTGCAGGTAGATAGTCAGGTAGAGGAAGACCGCGAAGAACGAGGATGCGATCGCAAATACGGCCACCTGCGGTCCGGCGAAGCGCCGCTGGCTGAGCAGGCGAAGCGGCAGCATCGGCTCGCGGGAGCGCTCCTCGATGACGACGAACGCGACCAGGAACGCCGCCGCGCCCGCCAGCGCCGCGACGATCCCGGCGCTTCCCCAGCCTTCCTCGTTGCCGCGCAGCAGGCCGAGGACGAGCAGGAAGAGGCCGAAGATCAGCGTGACCTGTCCCGGTACGTCGATCCGCCGCGGGGTGGGGTCGCGACCCTCGGGCACCGAGCGGAAGGTGATCCAGAGGACGGCCGCGCCGATCGGCAGGTTGATGAGGAAGATCGCGCGCCAGCCGAACAGCTCGGTCAGCCCGCCGCCGATGAACGGGCCGAGCGCGAACGAGGCGCCGATCGCGGCGCCGAAGGCGGCCAGGGCCTTGGCCCGATCCTCCCGTTTGGGCGTTACCTGGGAGATCAGCGCCAGCGCGGTGGCGAACATCAGCGCGGCGCCCAGCCCCTGAATCGCCCGCGCGCCGACCAGCACCTCGATGCTGGGGGCCACCCCGCAGAGCGCTGAGCTCACCGTGAAGAGGACGAGGCCGTAGATGAACAGTTGCCGGCGGCCGAGCCGGTCGGCGATCGCGCCCGCGGTGAGCACCGTCGCGGCGAGCGGGATCGTGTAGGCGTCGATCACCCACTGGAGCCCGGTGAGGTCCGTGTCGAGGCCCGCCGCGATGTCCGACAGCGCCGTGTTGATGACGCTGATGTCGAGCATCAGCATCGCGGTCGCCAGACAGGCGACGACGATCGTCAGCTTGCTGTTCCTGTCCATCGTGCGGGGAAGCTACGGAATCTGGCCCGGCAGCAACTCGTCCGTGAACATCTCTTCTGCGGTCGGGCGGGTCGAGATGAGGCCGTTGTCGGCGAAGAACCCGGCGAACGCCTCCCACTCGCGGGCGCTCATGTAGCCGTAGGGCTGCGACGGCTTCTCGGGCAGCAGCAGCGGCAGCGTCCGGTCGATCTCGGCCCGGGTCAGCTTCGGCTCCAGGCCGTCGCCGGCGGCGAGGATCGCCTGGGTGGCGCCGGCGGGGTCGCGGACCGCCTCGCGGGTCCCGCGCTCGAGCGCGGCGATGAACAGCCGCAGTGCCTCGGGATCATCGGAGACCCGGTCGGTGCTCGCGACCAGGACGAGCTCGTCGTAGGTCGGGATCCCGAGCTCGTCGACCGGAACCACGCGCGGGTTCTCCCCGCGCTCGGACAGATCCACGCCCTCGACGTTGAGGAAGCCGCCGAGCATCGCGTCGGCGCTGCCCGAGAGCACGGCCGGGAGCAGGTTGAAGCCGACGTCCTTCTGCTCGACATCGTCGAGCGAGAGCCCGGCCTCGTCGAGGATCGACTCCAGGTAGGCGGCCTGGTAGGGGATCCCGGCGGTCGCGATCGTCTTGTCGCGAAGGTCGTCGGGCTCGGCGATCTGCGCCTCGGGCAGCGAGATCAGCGACGTCAGCGGCCGGGGCACGAGCGCCGCGATCGCGACCACCGGCAGGCCCTCCTCCTGAGCGAGCAGGACCTCCGGCTCATAGGAGACCGCCAGGTCGGCGCGGCCCGCGGCGACCTGGCGGATCGGCGCCGAGGGGTCGGAGGGCACCCGGGGCTCGACCTCGAGCCCCGCCTCGTCGAAGAACCCGCGGTCGAGCGCCGTGTAGATGCCGGCGTGGTCGGGGTTGACGTAGAAGTCGAGCATCAGGGTGAGCGGCTCGGCGTCCCCGTGCTGGTTCTCCTCCTTCTCGCCGCAGCCACTCGCCAGGGCGAGCGCGAACACGGTGAGTGCGACGAGTGCACGCGTCATCCCGCCGCCCTTCCGATGCGCCGCGGCGTCCACCAGCCGAACCGGCGCTCGAGCAGCGCCAGCGTGCCGAACAGGATCAGCGCCAGGGACGAGAGGACGACGACGGCCGCGAACACCCGCGCCGTCTGCAGCTGGCCCTGGGCGATCAGGATGAGGTGACCGAGGCCCTCGTCGGCGCCCGCCCACTCGCCGAACACAGCGCCGATCACCGAGATCGCGGCAGCGATCTTCGCGCCGCTGACCAGGTACGGGAGCGCCGAGGGGACCTCGACCCGCCACAGGATCTGCCCGCGGCCGGCGTCGAGTGTGCGCATCATCCGCGGCAGGTCCGGGTCGACCGAGCGCAGGCCGTCGAGCATGTTGACGGTGATCGGGAAGAAGCAGACCAGGGCGATGATCGCCAGCTTCGGGCCGATCCCGAACCCGAGCCAGACGATCAGGATCGGGGCGATCGCGATCACGGGGACCGTCTGCGAGGCGATCAGCAGCGGATAGAACGCCCGCCGCAGCGTGTCCGACAGGTGCAGCAGGATCGCGAACCCGAATCCGAGCACGAGTGCGAGCGCGAAGCCGAGCAGCGACCTCCTGGGCGGTGACCCAGGCGTCATCCGCGAGCAGCGCGCGGTCGTTCACGAGCGACTCGCCGATGTCGCTGGGGGCCGGGATCAGGAACGGCTTGATGTTGAGCGCGTCGGCGATCAGGTCCCAGCGCGCGGCCAGCTCCCAGAGGCCGAGCAGGACGACGATCACCGCCGCCGGCAACAGCCAGCGCTTCACCGTGAGCCCTCCGCCAGCGCCTCGAGCGCCCGCTCGCGGACGGTGGTGAACTCCGGGGTGGTGACCGCCTCGAACCGCGGCGTCTCACGGGGGCCGGGGGAGTCGAGCGTGACGATCGTGCGCGCCGGCCGCGCGCTCAGCACCGCGACGCGGTCGCAGAGATAAAGCGCCTCCTCCACGTCGTGCGTGACGAGAACGACGGTCACGGGCTCGGCCGCCAGCGCCCCGGCCAGCCACTCCTGCATCTCACCGCGCGAGATCGCGTCGAGCGAGGCGAACGGCTCGTCGAGCAGCAGCACCGGCTTGTCGGCAAGCAGGGTGCGCAGGAAGGCAACCCGCTGGCGCATCCCGCCCGAGAGCTCGGACGGCCGCGAGCCCTCGAACCCGGCGAGCCCGAAATGCTCGAACAGCGGGCCCGCCTCCGTTCGCGCCTGCTTGCGCGAGGCGCCCCGGTTGCGCGGCGCCAGGGCGGCGTTGTCGAGCGCCGACAGCCACGGCAGCAGCAGGTCGCGCTGCGGCATGTACACGCAGCGCGCCAGCCGCTCCTTCGCCCCCGTATCGCCTCCGACCCGCAGCGTGCCGGCGCCGGGATCGAGGAGCCCGGCGATCAGCTCGAGCAGGGTCGACTTGCCGCAGCCGGACGGCCCGACGATGCCGACGACCTCGCCCGAGCCGACCCGCAGGTCGACCCCGGCGAGCACCTCGAGTTCGCCGAAGCGATGCCGAAGCCCGGCGGCCTCGACCACCGGGTCCGCTCCTGAAACTGTTCGAGGCTCCTCGACGGGAGCCTCGGTTGCTGTCGCCATGCTCCCTCCGCGCGCATTACCGCACAGGTTCTAAGGGTCAGCGCCGGGGTCCTTCGAAGCGCTATCTCAGCCCGCTTGCCCGCGAGCACCCCTGATTGTCGCTGGGGGCAGTCTATCGGCGACAGGTCATCCGATCGAGACCGACTGGAAGACGCATGAGCTGGCGTCGACCCACATGCTGACCTGGAGCACCTTCAGGAGGCTGGTCCCGCCGGTGTTGCGGCCGGCGTGGTAGGTGACCAGGTCGCCCTGCCCGTTGAAGCCCGCCGCCGACGCGGCGCCCACGAAGCTCGTCGAAGCGTTGTCGGCGACCACGGCGCCAGGCATCAGGGCCACTCCGCCCGTGGGTGTCCCGCCGTCCTCCGACATCACGAACAGCGCCGCGCCCGATGTGTTCTTGAACTGCACCTGGGCGAATCTGCCCACGCCGTCGACGGCGCATCTCCCGACCAACTCACCGAAGCCGGGAACGAAGAAGACCGGGGAGTCGGCGGTTCCCGCGATCGCTACCCGGCTTACGAGGACCTCCGCCGGTCCCTGGGGTCCTTGCGGGCCCTGGGGTCCTTGCGGGCCTTGGGGCCTGCGGGCCCTGCGGGCCTTGGGAACCGAGCCCGTTCAACCCCGCCGCGCCTTGTGGCCCCGGTGGGCCCTGCGGGCCCTGTGGACCCGTCCCGCCTGGGCCTTGTGGGCCCGCCGCACCTTGTGTGCCCGCCGCACCTTGTGCGCCCGCCGCACCCTGCGCGCCCGCCGCGCCCTGCGCGCCCGCCGCGCCCTGCGCGCCCAGCGGGCCCGCCGCACCCTGCGGCCCCTGTTCGCCGGAGGCCTCGCAGATGACGGCACCGCCGTCATCGACCGACTGGATTGCCTCACCAGCGGGGCACGTCTCGTCGACGCGGGCCTGCAAGATGTCCGTGTCGAGGCTTTCCTCGTCGACATCGATGCCCTTCGCCGCGTCGCGAGCGATCTGCTTCGACTTGACCGAGTTGGCGGGCAAGGTGACGGCGGCGAACGCGATGCCGCCGAGGACGATGAACATCAGCGCCGTGACCATGACGTTGGCATAGGTCAAGCGCGGACGCAGCTGGGCAAACACTCGGACTCCTTTGATTGGGTGGCGGAGACCAAGCAGATGGCGAGCCGAACCCCTAACAAGCGAGGCTGGTCAGCGGATCAGCGTCCGTAGGCCAACCGTACACCCGATCCGCCCGAGAACCAAGTTCCGAGCTGGCGGGCGCCGGTTCTGGCGTTCGAGGGCGCGGCCACGATGGCGGCGATGAGTCTCGGCTTGGCAGTCGGAATCGTCGCCCTCGCGTTCCTCACGGTGGCCGCGTTCGGGACCTATAACGGCGCCAAGGCGGGGGCCGAGGCCGAGGCCGTGTCGGTGCTCGAGCTCTCGCGCACGGCCGCCCTGTTCCCGCCCGCCGAGCGCGACGAGCTGCGCGCCGACCTCGTCTGTTATGGCCGTGCGGTCGCCGAGCACGAGTGGCTGACCATGCGCGACGGCGACCACAGCGAGTTCGTCGACCACTGGGTCGCCGAGTACGGCGCGCTGTTCGAGACCGTGAGCCTGACGACGGCGCGGGAGCGGCTCGCCTTCGAGGAGCTCCTGACCGAGGCTCGCCGGCGGACGGACGGCCGCCGTGAGCGCCTCACCCAGTCGCGGCCGTCCGTCCCGGCCCCGCTGTGGTTCGTGCTGCTGCTCGGCGGGATCGTGACGATCGGCCTCCAGATCGCCCTCGCCGACCCGCGCGAGAGCCGCGTCGTCCAGGGTGTGTTGATCGCCGGAGTCACGGCCGTCGTCGCGGCAGGCCTGCTGCTCGTCAACTTCCTCGACTACCCATATGCCGACCACACGGGCAGCATCCGGCCGACCGAGATGCGCCAGACGCTGACGTTCATCGACGAGGAGGAGGCCGGCCTCCCGATTCGCTGCGATGAGTCCGGCGCGCCGCTTTAGGACTGGTCTTCGACGGGCTGGCCGCCCGCGATCACGTTGACGAAGTTCTCGAGGTGCTTGGTCGTCCAGCACTCGAAGGCGCGGTCGCAGTGGCGCTCGTAGGCCGACATCACCGAGTCGCCGTAGTTCCAGTACAGGCGCGGTTCCGGGTTGAGCCAGAAGGTCCGACCGGCGCGCTCCGAGATCCGGGCGAAGATCTCCGCGTGCGGCTCGCGGCCGTTGGTGCGCGCGTCGCCGAGCACGATCACGGTCGAGCGCGGATCGAGGTCCTCGGAGATCTCGTCGTAGAACTCGAGCCAGACGCGCCCGTAGTCGGTGTAGCCCGAGACGTCGGCGACGCCGCCCTCCTGGCTGATCTTCTGCGAGATCGTGCGGAAGTCGCGCTCGCGCTCGAAGACCTCGGTGACCTCGCTGATCCGCTCGATGAAGACGAAGCTGCGCAGCTTGCGAAACGAGTCGTGAAGCGCGTGCAGGACCGAGAGGAAGAAGACGCTGGCCGAGGTGACGGACGTGGACACGTCGCACAGGACGTAGATCTCGGGCCGCCGCGGGCGCTTCGGCTTGTACTTGAGCCGCAGCGGGACTCCGCCCGTCTCCAGCGAGGCGCGCATCGTCCGCCGCATGTCGACCGCCGAGGCGCGCTTGCGCCCGCGCTGCTCGTGACCGAGCGTCGCCAGGCGGCGCTTCAGCTGCGCGACCGCCCGGTGGACGGCGGCGAGATCCTGGGTCGGGCTGGTGGGCAGGGCCCGGTCGAGCTCGGCGAGCGGCCGCGAGGGCGGCATCTTCTCCGTCCGCTCGATCAGCGCCCGCTCGAGCTCGCGGCGCAGGTGGCGCTCGAACGCCTGGATCTGCTCGCGGTCGAGTTCGATTCCGTCGGCCTCGGCGTCGCGGTGTCCGGCCTGCAGGCCGAGCGTGCGGCGGATCCGCTGCACGTCGACCCCGACCACGCCGGAGCCCTCACCCTGGCGTCCGAAGGCCGCGATCGCCAGCCGCGCGGCGTCCCGCATCTCGCCGTCCCTGCCCTCGGCGATCGCGGCGCGGATCGCCTCGCGCAGCTCGTCGAGGTCGAGGCGGTCGCCGCCCTCGTAGCGGCGGTCCTCGCGGATTCCCTGCTCGAGCGCCTCGGCCTCGGCCGCGCGGAAGAAGAAGCGGTCGAACAGCAGCTCGAAGACCCGGCGGTCCTCCTGCGACTTGGCGATCGTCGCCGCGAGCGTCTCGCGAAAGTCCTCCGGGTCGGTCCACGGGACGACCCCGAGCGCCTCGAAGGCGTCGAGCAGCTCCGCGGTCCCGACCGCGACGCCCTCGCTACGAAGCTCCTCGCAGAAGGCGGCTATCCGGGCCGCGAGGCCGGGGGGCAGGGTGCCGGCGTCAGGAGCCGCTGGCAAGGTCGAGCTTGCCTTCCTCGCCGAGCCGCACGCCGACCCGCTCGGCGACCAGGTCGATGTCGGTGCGGTGCTTGACGATGATGCTCATCGTCCGCTCGAACAGGGAGCGATCGATGTCGTCCGCCCCGAGCAGCAACAGCGCCCGCGCCCAGTCGATCGACTCGGCGATCGACGGCGGCTTCTTCAGGTCGAGCTGGCGGACCATGTGGATCACCTCGACCAATCGCCGGGCGAGGCTCTCGTCGAGCTCCGGGGTGTGGAGGCGGACGATCTCCATCTCCCGCTCGAGCTCGGGGTAATCGAGCCAGAGGTAGAGGCAGCGGCGCTTCAGGGCCTCCGTCAGCTCGCGCGAGTTGTTCGAGGTGAGGACGACGATCGGGTGCGTGCGGGCCTCGATCCGGCCGAGCTCGGGGATCGAGATCTGAAAGTCGGAGAGCACCTCGAGCAGCATCGCCTCGAACTCCTGGTCGGTCTTGTCGATCTCGTCGATCAACAGCACGACCGGCTCGGTCGAGGCGATCGCGGCGAGCAGCGGCCTGGTCAGCAGGAAGTCCTCGCCGAAGAAATCATCGCTGGCCACCTCCTCGGCTTCGCCTCCGGGGGTGCCAGGTTCCCGCAGGACGGCCTTTGCCTGGATGTGAAGCAGCTGCTTGCGGTAGTTCCACTCGTAGAGCGCCTTCGACTCGTCGAGGCCCTCGTAGCACTGCAAACGGATCAGCTCGCGGCCCGTCGCGCGAGAGAGCGCCTTTGCCAGCTCCGTCTTGCCGACTCCGGCCGGGCCCTCGACGAGGATGGGCTTGCCGAGCTGCTGCGCGAGGTAGCCGACCAGCGCCGCGGGCTCGTCGGCCAGATAGCCGGCGCGCTCGAGCGCGTCCTTGACCTCGCTGACGTTGTCCGGGCGCTCGGGCATCGAGGCCTGAATAATGACGCGATGAGCTTGCTGAGCGTTGCCGCGCAGCTGCCCGACACCATCGAGCCCTACCTGGCGCTGATGCTGGGCGGCTTCTTCGTCGCGATCTACGGCCACCTGGCCGGCCTTCGATGGCTGGTCGCGATCGGGATCATCATGGTCCTGCTCGCGACCCTGCTCTTCCCGCTGGCCCTTCAGTTCTTCGCGGACGAGCCTGCACCGCCGGGCCCGCAGGTGCCGATTGCCCTGCTCCTGCGCTGATTCAGTGAAAGGATCCCCGCCATGGGACGTCTCGACGAGCTCGACCTCTCGAAGTCGCTGTCGAAGAAGGATGAGGCCAAGGAGCTCGAGCGAGGGCAGACGCGCCTGCAGCAGTTGCGGCTGACGCTCGGGGGCCAGGTCGAGGTTGACGGCGACCAGCAACTTGGGCCACCGCTCCTGATCCTGCTCGAGGGCTGGGACGCCTCAGGCAAGGGCGGGGCGATCAAGCGGCTCGTCGCGCCGCTCGACCCGCGGCACGTCCGGGTCTGCCAGTTCGCCGCCCCGACCGACGACGAGAAGCGCCATCACTTCCTCTGGCGCTTCTGGCCCAAGCTTCCGGGCTGGGGCGGGATGGCGGTCTTCGACCGCTCCTGGTACGGGCGGGTGCTGGTCGAGCGGGTCGAGAACTTCGCCACCCGCGAGCAGTGGCTGCGCGCCTACGACGAGATCAACAACCACGAGCGTTCCCTCGCGGCCGAGGGGATGATCCTGGTCAAGATCTGGATCCATCTCTCCTCCGAGGAGCAGCTGCGGCGGTTCGAGGCCCGCAAGGAGAATCCGCTGAAGAGCTGGAAGCTCACCGACGAGGACTGGCGCAACCGCGAGAAGCGCGACGCGTATGCCGAGGCCGTCGAGGACATGCTCGCCCGGACCGACGAGCCGTACGCCCCCTGGGCCCTGATCGAGGGAGACTCGAAGCGGTGGGCGCGGGTCGCGGTGATCGACACGGTGATCGCTCGCATCGAGGAGGGGATGCGGGAGTGGGGGATCGAGCCGCCGAAGCCGCTGGATGCGGATTGATCGGTCTCTGAGCGTCGGCACTCTCATATAGGCTCGCGCGCGTGGCATCCAAGCCTCGCTTGCGCGCCGTCGAGCCGGCTACTCCCGAGCAACTGACCGAGGCTGCGGCCGCCAACGCCAAATCCGCCGCGGCCGGGCTCGAGAGCGCCGCCAGCGCCGCCCGGATCGAGACCGCGGCCGAGCTCGCCGGCGAGGTGCGCAACGTCCGCCACGAGCTCGTCGACGCCAAGCTTGCCGGCGCCGAGGCAGAGCGCCGGGCCCGCGAGGCGGAGGCGTCGCTGGCGGACGCCGAGCTGCGCGAGCGCGAGAGCGAGGAGCAGCGCCGGCGCGCCGAGTTGCGCGCCGCGCACGCCGAGGCGGGCATGGAAGCGGCGATCGAGGCCGCCACCGAGCAGGCCGAGCGCGAGGTCGAGGTCGCCCGCACCGAGGCGGGCGAGGATGTGAGGCGGGCGGGCGAGGCCGCGAAGCGGGCGACCGAGGCGGCACGCGCCGAGATCGACCGGATCCGCGCGGAGGCCGCGGCCGAGGTGGACCGGATCCGCGCCGAGGCGGCCGCCGACGTCGCGCGGGCGCAGGAGACGATCGACGAGCGCGTCGCCGAGGGCCGCGAGGTGCTGCGCGCGAAGGCGCAGGCGAAGCTGCGCGAGGCGGCGGCGACGCTGAAGCAGCAGGCCGCCGAGCGGGTCGAGTCCCGCGTCGCGGCGGCGAAGGCCGAGGCGCTCGCAGAGGCTCGCGAGCAGGTGCGGGCCGAGCTCGCAACCGAGCTGGAGGCGGCCGACGCGAAGGTCGCGAAGTCCGAGCGCAACGTCGAGCTGGCCGCTGAGCAGGCCGAGCGCAAGATCAAGTCCGAGGCGGCCCTGCGGTCGCGCGCCGAGGAGGCACTGGCCCGCACCGAGGAGAAGCTCGACAGCCTGGTCGGCCGGCTGGCGCGCGAGGCCGAGCAGCGCGCCCGCGAGGAGGCCGAGGCACGCCATCGCGCCGAGGCCGAGCAGCTCGACGCCGAGGCCGCCGAGGCCGCGGAGCGAGCCCGCGAGCGGGCCGAGGAGCGGGCGAAGGCCGCGTTCACCGAGAAGCTGGAGGCCGAGCAGGCGAAGCTGCGCGCCGAGGCCGAGGAGCGCGCCCGCGAGGAGGCTGAGAAGCGCATGAAGGCGGTCGAGGTGAGGCTGGAGCGCGAGAGCGCCCAGGAGAGCCGCGCCGCCGAGCGCGCCGCCCGCGAGGAGGCCCAGCGCCGTCGCGCCGAGCTGAACGAGCGCTTCGCCCGCGAGGCCGACGAGGCCGCGAAGGCCGCCGCCGACGCGGCGCGCCAGGACGCGCTGCGCCAGACGTAGTCGCTCGCCTACTTCGGCAGCGTCGGCGCAACGATCCGGTGGGCCTTGAGCCCCAGGCCCAGTCGCTCGCGGTCGTCCCCGGCCGAGGGGTCGAGGCCGGTCAGTTCGCGGATTCGCGCCAGTCGGTGGGCCACCGTATGGCGGTGGGCGAAGACGGCGCGCGCGGTGGCGTTCATGTTGCAGTCGTTGGCGAGGTAGGTCTCCAGGGTCCCGATCAGGTCGGTGCGGTACTGGCGATCGTGGGCGACCAGCGGCTCGACAGTCTCGGCGTAGAAGCGGTTGACCTCCTCGGGATCGGAGGCCATCGCCCGGAACAGCAGCCGGTAGACGCCGTTTCCGATCTCGTCGCCCAGCTGGTCGGCGATCCGCCGGTCGCGGCCGATCACGTCGAGCATCAGCTCCGCCTCGGCGATCGCGCGTCCGAGGTCGGCCGGCTCAGGGCAGAAGGATGAGAACGCCGCCGGGCCGTGCGAGCGCAGCCGGGTCACGATCGCCTTCGCCGACGCCGCCACCCGCTCGGCCGCGTCTTCGCCCCGGGGTGCGGGCAGGATCGCGTAGACCCGGGTGGCCGCCCCGTCGCCGGCGGTGAGCGGCTCGGCGATCGCCCCGGGGTGCTCGCCGGTGATCAGGGCCGCCGCGTGCCGCGGGCGGGACGAGTCGAGTTGCGCCACCAGCGCCACGGCCCCGCCCGACAGGTCGCACCCCAGCCGCGCGGCGCGGCTCAGGTTGGCGCCGGGGTCGGAGCGCCGGGCGCGCAGGTCCTCGAGCAAGCTGCCGCGAACGTCGGCGGCGACCTCGTCGCGCGCGCCCGCGACCGCGACCTCGGCGACGGCCGCCAGCGCCGCGGTCCGCAGAACCTCCTCGCGGTCGACGCGCACCTGCGGCCGCCCGTTAGCAAGCGCGAAGGCAAAGCCGATGGTCTCACCGCCCGCCTCGACCGCGGCCGCCGCGTCTACGTCGACCTGGCCCTCGTTGCCCGGGTTCTCACCCCGTAACCGGGCTGCAACGTCTTCGCCGAGGGCCTCGAGCGGCACCTCGTCGCTCGATGCGGCGGCCAGCCCCCGCGCGGGTAGCACGATGGCGACCGGTGTCCCGGCCTCCTCGGCGGCCAGCTCGGCGATCCCGCGCAGGCCTTCGCCTGCGAGCAGGGCGGTGAGCATTCGCGAATGCAGGTCACGCATGGATCCCCTACCCCGGCGGGCCGGCGGGGCCGGCTCGGTGCCGGCCCCGCCGTTCCGCTGTCAGCGCACCTAGGCCGCGATCTCCGCGTCCGTGTGCGCTTGGAGCACCTCCTGACCCTCTTCGCCCGTGCGGATCCGGATCGCCTCCTCGACGGGGATCACGAAGATCTTCCCGTCGCCGACGTCTCCGGTCCGCGCGTGCTTGAGGATCGTTTCCACAACCAGGGACTTGTCCTTGTCCTCGATCACCACCTCGATCTTGAGCTTGGGCCGCACGTTGACGGTCAGGCTCGAGCCGCGGTAGGTCTCGACGATTCCCTTCTGGCGCCCGGACCCCTTCACTTCGCTGATCGACAGGGAGGGAAACCCCTTGTCGAGCAGCTCCGATCGGATCGGCTCGAACGCCTCATGACGAATGAACGCCTCGATTTTCTTCATCAGGTCGCCTCCTCCTAGATCGTCGGCTTGCCGACCGCGGGTTCGGCGGTCATCGCGGTCGCCCCGACGGGTGCCGTGTCACGGGATGGCGAGGTTACGCCGATCCCCTCCGGGCCACCCGGATACTCCTCGGGCGGGATGAACGACTCCGGATAGCCGTACATGCCGTGGGAGGAGATGTCGAGACCCGCGACCTCCTCGGTCTCGTCGACTCGCAGCCCGATCGTCTTCTTGATTGCGAAGAAGACCCCATAGGACAGCGTGAACACGAGCAGGAACGTGGCCGCGACGCCGACCGCCTGGACGGCGAACTGCCCGACCGTCGACCCGAGCTCCGCATCGCCGATGATCCCGTACCAGACGCCGGGAGCGGCGCCCTCGAGGATCAGGCCCGGGGCGGCGAACAGGCCGACCGCGAGCGTTCCCCAGATCCCCGCGAGACCGTGCGCAGAGAGCGCACCCACCGGGTCATCGAGGTGCTTGTCGATCGCGTAGACCCCGTAGACGACGATCATGCCGCCGACGAAGCCGATGATCGGCGCCGCCCAGAACTCGACGTAGCCCGACGGCGCGGTGATCGCGACCAAACCTGCGATCGCGCCGTTGCCGGCCATGCCGACGTCGACGGACTTCGTCTTCATGTAGGAGAACATGCACGCCGCCACCACGCCGGCCGCCGCGGCCAGCTGGGTGTTGAGCGCCACCTCCGCGAAGAAGTTGTCCGCCGTGCCGAACGTCGACCCGGCGTTGAACCCGTACCAGCCGACCCAGAGGATCGCCACGCCGAGGCCGACGAGCGGCATCGAGTGGCCTGGGATCGCGCGCGGCCTGCCTTCGGCGTCGTACTTGCCGATCCGCGGACCGAGCAGCAGCAGCGCCGCGAACGCTCCGACCGCGCCCGTGAGGTGGACCACCGACGAACCGGCGAAGTCCATGACCGGCTTGCCGCCGATGTCGGCCAGCAGGCCACCGCCGTAGACGCCGTGAGCGACCAGCGGGTAGATCACCGCGCCGAACACGAGGGCGTAGATCGCGTACGCGGCGAACTTGATCCGCTCCAGGGTCGTGCCCCAGACGATCGCCAGCGATACGGCGCAGAACAGCATTCCGAACAGCATCAGCGCCGTCTCGCCGCCGCCAACCTCCACGCCGCCGACCATCTGGCCGGTGTGGAAGAAGAAGCCCTCGTCGCCGAAGATCTTGTTTCCGCTCAGGGATGAGATCCCGAACCCGACCGCCCACCACGCAAGGGTCACCACCGCGAGGTTTACGAGCACCTTCGCGACGCCGGTTCCGACGTTCTTCTGCCTCGAGAATCCGATCTCCAGCAGCAAGAAGCCGGCTTGCATGAACAGCACGAGCACGCACGCGACCATCACCCAGGTGACGTTGAGCTCGCTGGTGAGCGAGTTGATCGCCCCCTGGCCCTGAGCCAGAGCCGTCCCGGGCACAACGAGAAGCGCGGCAAGCGCGGCAATCGCGCCCAAGCCCACCCTCTTTGTCATTTCCATGCCTCCTAGCCGCCGGCCCCTCAGGAGCGACGGTAGCTTCCACCAATCGCGACCAAGGTCGCAGGCGTGAGGGCCGGGTTGCTTATCCCGGTGTCGAAATTTCGGCAGCGACCGCTTGTACCGGCGGTCGAAACGCGAGGTGCTCAGGCGTGGACAGTCGAAACAGTCGCTGTCGAGCCGACGGGCACTTCCGCGCCCTCGGCCGCGAGTTGGAGCTGCGTCGCGTCGCCGCCCATCCGCGTCCAGTCGGAGCTGGCGGTCGCGCCGAAGTCGTCGAGGAACTCGTCGGAGTGCAGCGGATCGTGGTGGAACATCAGCAGGCGCCGCGCCTCGACCCGGCGCGCGAACGTGAGTGTGTCGGAGAGCGCCGAGTGCCCCCAGCCGACGTGGCCCGGGTACTCGTCGTCGGCGTATTGGCAGTCGTGGATCAGCATGTCGACGCCCCTGGCGAGATCGAAGCCCGAGATCCACTCCGGCTCGAGGCCCTCGAGCGGCGTGCCCAGCGCCGGCTCGTGGTCGGGAATGTAGGCGAGCGTCGTTTCGCCGTCGGTGACCCGGTAGCCGAGCGTCGGACCGCGATGGGTGACCGCCTCGGCGCGGATCGTTGCGCCCCCGATCTCCCACTCGGTCGCCGGCGTGTCGCGGAACGAGACCGAGCAGGGCAGCTCTCGCACCTCGACCGGGGAGAGCGGGGCGGAGATGTAGCGCCCGATGCGGTCCTCGAGCGACGCCTCGGGCGACGAAGGCCCCCAGATCGTGATCTCGGAGTCGGCACGAAAACAGGGCGGGAAGAACATCAGCCCCTGAATGTGGTCCAGGTGCAGATGCGTGAGCAGGATGTGGATCCGCCGGCCCGGCGTCAGGTCCATGCCGAGGTTGCGGATCCCGGTTCCCGCGTCGAGGATCAGCTCCTCGCCGCCGGCGAGGATGAGCTGGACGCACGAGGTGTTGCCGCCGTAGCGGTTCATCTGCGGCCCGGGAGCCGGAACCGATCCGCGCGCTCCCCAAACTTTCAGCTTCACGCGACGGCTCCGTTGCTACCAAGGGGCCAGAAGAGGATCATCGCGCCGGACGAGCCGTGCTCGGAGGCGACGATCGGAAAGGCGCTGGCCTCGATCTCCTGATTGACGCCGCCGGCGGCCTTGATCGTGAAGGTGGCGTGCGCCGGGCGTCCCTTGCGGATCGCCTCTGTCGTCTTCAGCGCGTCCACCTCCATCGGGGTGCCGCTGACGTCGAAGGGCCCGAACGCCTGCGTCCACTGCTCGGCCTCCATCCGGCCGGCCTCCTCGAACGAGCGTCCGAGCAGCGCCGCCGCGGCCTCGTTGTAGAAGACGACGGCGGCTTCGGAGTCGAGCAGGAAGCCGGGGGTCGAGATGCTGGTCAGCAGGTTGCGAGCGAGGATGAGCTCGAGCGGCTTTTGCGGTCGCGGGGTGGTCGACATCGGCTTGGCGCCCATTCTTCCACCGATCGCGCCGATTGCCCCAGACAGCCGCTCAAGCGCACGCGTCGTGGCGTCGATATCGAAGTGAGTGTTTTCGGGACGCGAGATCTCCAGGCTGGAAGCGGAGCTTGCCGCGGCGCAGGCGCGAATCGCCGAGCTCGAAGCGGAGCGCGAGCGCCTCTCCCCGCACGACCCGATCTGCACCGACCTGCTCACCCTGGCCGCCTTTCGCTTCCAGCTCTCGACCGAGGTGCTGCGCGCCGAACGCTACGGCCGGCCGCTGGCGGTCGCGGTGATCGACATCGACGGATTCCGCGCCTTCAACCTGAGGTACGGCTACGGCGCTGGTGACCGGTTGCTCGCCGCCGTCGGCGCGGCGATCGCGGCCGGTAGCCGCGTCCACGACCTCGCGTGCCGGGTCGGCGCCGACGAGTTCGCGGTCATGTTTCCCGAGACCGAGCACACCGGCGCCTACGAGGCGCTGGAACGCATCCTGGACTCGCTCGAGCCCCTCGAAGCGGAAGGTGTTCGCGGCCACTCGGCCTCCGCCGGCACCGCCATGCTGGAACCGGGGCAGTCGCCGGAGGCGCTGCTCGCGGCCGCGGCCAGCGCGCTCGACCAGGCCCGCGCCGCCGGTGGCGGGAGGGCCGCGGTCTTCGCGACCACCGCCGAGCAGTCCGTCGACGCGGCCGCCGCGGCTCACGGCGACGTGATCGCCGCGCTCACCTCGGCGCTCGGCGAGCGCGACCGGTACACGGGCGATCACTCGGAGTCGGTGGTCGACTTGGCGGCGAAGATCGCCGAGTCGCTGGCCCTCGATCCGGTCCAGGTCGCGCGCGTCCGGACCGCGGCGCTGCTGCACGACATCGGCAAGGTCGGGGTCCCCGACGAGATCCTCCACAAGGAGGGGCCGCTGGACGACCGCGAGTGGGAGATCATGCGCCAGCACCCGGTGATCGGCGAGCGCATCCTGCGCGCGATCCCCGGCATGGGGGCAATCGCCCGGGCCGTGCGCCACGAGCACGAGCGCTGGGACGGCAAGGGCTATCCGGACGGGATCGCCGGGCGGGAGATCCCGATCGAGTCGCGGATCATCCTCGCCTGCGACGCGTACCACGCGATGGTCTCGGACCGCCCCTACCGCAAGGCGATGTCGCAGAGCAACGCGATCGCCGAGCTATCGAACAACTCAGGCACGCAGTTCGACCCCGAGGTCACCGGCGCGCTGGTCGGATACCTATACGGCCGCCGTCAGTCGGGCTTGACGGCCGTCTGAGTGATCGCGGCCCGACCGCGATCGAGGATCTTCAGCCCTCGAGCTTCCCGATCTTGAAGATCTTCGTACCGCAGTCCGGGCACGTACCCTGGATCGCCGGCCGGCCGTTCTTCATCGTGACCTGCTGGGGATCCTGGATTTCGACCTTCTTACGCTCTTTCACGCAATAACCCTCAGGCATCGAGCCTCTCCTTTCAGGGCAGTTGGCGCGACCGTAGACCAGTCGTCGGACGCACGCACGGAAAGTTAGTGTGTTTAGTCACAATCAGTCGTGAGCGTGCGTGAGCTGTCCATGGCAGGATGCGGCGCGTGATCGCCCGAACCTGCGCCCGGATCGCGGACTCGAACCGCTTCCAGATGTTCATCATGGGTGTGATCGTCGCCAACGCGGTGACGCTCGGACTGGGGACGTACGACTTCTCCTCGGGCGTCGAATCGCTGCTGACCACGCTCGACGACGTCTTCCTCGGGATCTTCGTGGTCGAGCTCGCGATCCGGATCACCGCCTTCGGCAGCCGGCCGCAGGATTTCTTCAAGGACGGCTGGAACCTGTTCGACTTCATCGTCATCGGGCTCGCCTTCCTGCCGGGGATCCGCGACAACGTCACCCTGCTGCGTCTCGCGCGCCTCCTGCGGGTCGTGCGGGTCGTGAGCGTGATGCCCGACCTGCGGGTGCTGCTGCGCGCGATGGTGCGCTCCCTCCCGCCGATCACCAGCCTCGCCCTGCTGACCCTGTTGCTGATGTACGTCTACGGGATGGTCGGCTGGATCCTCTTCCACGAGGAGATCCCAGAGGAGTGGGGCAACGTCGGCGAGTCGATGCTGAGCCTGTTCCAGATCCTCACGCTCGAGAACTGGCCGCAGTACCTCGACGCCGGCCAGGCGGTCCACCCGGCGTCGTGGATCTTCTTCGTCTCCTACGTCCTGATCGCCTCGTTCCTGGTCATCAACATCCTGATCGCGATCATCATCAACTCGATGGACGAGGTCCACTCGGCGGAGCGCGCCGCCGCACGCGCCGAGATCGACGGCGAGATCGCGGACAGCGACGGCTCGATCGCCGACCGCCTCCGCGAGATCCGCCACATCGTCGACAAGCTCGAGACCCAGCTCGAGGAGGGGGGCGACGACAGCGTCGCTGAAGGCGCCCGCTCGGTCTCCAAGCGCCCCACCAAGGGCGGGCGCATGCGGGCCTGAGCGGCTCTCGCTACTGGTTGTCGGAGTCCGAGCCGCCGGAGTCCGTGGTCGGCGGCGGCGCGGTCTCGATCGCGTTGACGTCGTTCTGGAGGTCGGTGATCTGGCCGCGCAGCTCCTCGATGTCGTCCTTGGCGACATCGAGCTCGGAGTCGGAGGTCCGCTGGGTCGACGCGAGCGTCGCGACCCGCGCCTCGAGCTCGTCGATCCGGTCGTTGATCGAACCGATCGTGTCCTCGGTCGCCTGCGACGCCTCCTTGTTGCTCGCCGAGAGCTGGTCGCGCAGCGACGCGACCTCCTCCTTGGTCGCGCTCTCGTCCTTGGCGCTGGTCGCCAGCACGACGCCGACGATGCCGGCCGCGAGGGCGAGGACGATCGCGAGCCCACCGGCGATGCTGCGAATCCCGAGCTTGCGGTCGATCTGGGCGACCCAGGCGCGCAGGCCCTCGACCTGCTGCTCGATCGGTTCGGGCTGGACCACCGGCTGCGAGCCGGTCGGGGTCTTCGGGGGGCCTGCTTCCACGGCGGGGATCGTAGATAGATCAGGAGGGCGGCAGCGGCACCGCCACCTCGCCGTCGGCCGGCTCGAGCGGCCGGCCCTCCGTCTTCCAGGCGGCGATTCCCCCGCCCAGGTTGTGGGCCTCGTAGCCGGCCTCGCGGAATGCCGCCGCGGGCATCGACGAGCGGTTGCCGCTGCGGCAGTAGAAGATGACCGGCCGATCGCGGTCGATCTCCTCGGCGTGCGCGGTGAGCTCGTTCATCTCGACGTTGCGCGCGCCCTCCAGGTGCCCGGCGGCGAACTCGTAGTCGCGCCGGACGTCGATCAGCGTCGCCCCGGCTGCGATCAGCTCGGCCGCCTCGGCGGGCGAGATCGCGTACGGCTGCGGCTCCGCCGGCGCGGCCTCTGACTCGTCGCTCATCGCAACATCATTACCATCTGCGCCCCTCCCAACCGACCGCAAGGAGCACACAAACACATGCCCGAAGCCGTGATCGTCGACGCCGCCCGCAGCCCGATTGGGCGCGCTTTCAAGGGATCCCTGGCCCAACTTCGCCCCGAGGAGACCGCCGCCTTCATCGTCGACAAGCTGCTGGAGCGCAACCCCGACGTCTCGCCGTCGCTGATCGAGGACGTCTACTGCGGCTGCGGCATGCCGCAGGGCCTGCAGGGCTTCAACGTCGCTCGCATCATCGCGCTGCTGTCCGAGCAGCTGCCCCAGGAGGTCACCGGGACGACGATCTCGCGCTATTGCGCCTCCTCGCTCGACGCGATCCGCCACGCCGCGAACGCGATCAAGGCCGGCGAGGGCGATGCCTACGTCGCCGCCGGGGTCGAGTTCGTCTCCCGCTTCAACGAGGCGACCGAGCCCGCCCGCGTCGATGACCGCAACCCGAACCTGATCGGCGAGAACGGCCAGCCGAACGCCTACATCGACATGGGGCTGACGGCGGTCAACGTGGCGAAGAAGTACGAGGTCAGCCGCTCCGACATGGACAAGTACGCGCAGCGCTCGCAGGAGCTCGCGGTGCAGTCGCAGGAGGACGGGTTCTTCGACCGCGAGATCGTGCCCGTGAAGGACCAGGACGGCAACGAGGTCGCCAAGGACGACGGGCCACGCGCCTCGTCGACGCTGGAGAAGCTCTCCGAGCTGCCCGAGGCGTTCGGCGACGGCGGCGTCACCGCCGGCAATTCGTGCCCGCTCAACGACGGCGCCGCCGCGGTGCTCGTCATGTCCGACACCAAGGCGAAGGAGCTCGGCCTGACGCCGAAGGCGCGGCTGGTCAGCGCGGCGACCTGGGGCAACGAGCCCGAGTACATGGGCGTCGCCCCGATCGGCGCGATCAAGAAGGTCCTCGACCGGACCGGGATGACGATCGACGATGTCGACGTGGTCGAGCTCAACGAGGCGTTCGCCGCCCAGGTGATCCCGATCATGGCCGAGTGCGACATCCCGCTCGAGAAGATGAACACGCACGGCGGCGCGATCGCGCTCGGCCACCCGTTCGGGATGACCGGCGCCCGGATCATGACCACGCTGCTGAACGTGATGGAGACCGACGATCACGCGGTCGGGCTGGAGACGATGTGCGTCGCCGGCGGCCAGGGCGAGGCGATGATCGTGGAACGCCTGAACTAACGCTGGGGGGCGGGCATGGACCTCGTCCCCACCCTCATTTCCAGCGGTTGGGCGTCCGGCGTCAACGCCTGGGCGACGGTGCTCGTGCTCGGACTGATGGGACGGGCCGGGATCGGCACCGAGGCGGTCCCGGAGCAGCTCGAGCAGACCCCGGTCCTGGCCTTCTGCGGGGTCATGTACCTGGTCGAGTTCGTCGCCGACAAGGTGCCGCTCTTCGACAGCGTCTGGGACGTCGGCCAGACCTTCGTCCGGCCGGCGATCGGCGCCTGGGTCGGGTACGAGTTCGCCGGCGCCGACGGCGCGTCGAGCTTTGACCAGGCGGTCGCGGGAGCCGGAACCGGGGCCCTCGCCCTGGTCAGCCACGGGGTCAAGGCGACCGTTCGGCTCGGGATCAACGCCTCACCGGAGCCGTTCACGAACATCGCCGCGAGCGTCGGGGAGGACTTCGCGGTCGCCGGGGTGACCGCGCTCGCGCTTCAGCAGCCCGAGCTCGCGGCGGCGATCGCGATCGTGCTCCTGCTCACCGGGATCGCGCTGGCAGTTCTGGTCTGGAAGGGCGTCCGCCGCGCCTGGGCGCTGGTCCGCGAGCGTTACGGGCGCGGGGCTGTGGCGCCGCCATGAAAAAGGGCGGGCGTCTGTCGACGCCCGCCCCGTCCCGTTCATAGACCGCGCACGCCCGCAGGCGAAGCCGAGGACGTGGCGCGATTTGTTGTTCTAACCCGCGGCCTGCAGGGCCTCGGTCGCCTGATCGGCGGCCGTCTGGCAGGCCTGGATCGCGAGGTCGCGACCTTCGCCCTCGGGCGTCGCCTCGGCCTGTGACGTGCATTGCTCGAAGGCGTCACGCGCCTGCTCGCAGGCCGTCTGGCCGGCGGACTCGGCGGGAGTGCCCTCGATCACGTCGATGCAGGCGTTGTAGACATCGTCCGGAGTCGCGAGGTCGGCGTCGGACGTGTCCGATTCCTCGGCGGTCGTGTCCTCGGCCGTCGTCTCCTCGGAACTCGTCTCGGTGCCGCCCGCGCTGGTCGTCTCGTCGTCATCGCCGCATCCGGCGGCGATCAGCCCCATGGCCATGAGCGCGACGAGCGCAATCAGCCACTTTGCGTTTCGCATATGACTCCTCTGGTGGTGGTCACCGCCGGCGGGATGCCGCGGTCCGGCGCGATCCTAACCGGTGATGTCACCGGTCAACGATTTCGCCTGGTGACAAGTACGTCCCGGGATCGAATCCATCACACCCGTCAATCCTCGAACAGCGCATAGCCGTACTCGCCGCGCTTGTAGGCGAGCTTCGCGATCGCGCCCACCCGGTCGTCGTCGTTGCGCTCCAGCTGGCGGAAGCTCGAGCGCACGCGCCCGGCGGCCCGGGTGCAGAAGGTGTCGGCGATGAAGCGCTCCTGGCCGGAGGGCTCGACGCCCTGGTCCTCGAAGATCGACGTCACCCGTGAGAGCACGGCGATCTGGGCGTAGATGTCGGAGATCGCGGCGGAGATGCGCTTCTGCTGGAACTGCGCCTCGACGATTCCCTTCTTGTGCTCGCGCAGCAGCGACTCGGTGTGGTCGCGAAGCTCCTTGACCTGGTCGGCCACCGCGTCGGCGTGCTCCTTGAGCTCTGGATGCGCCTGCGAGATCCGGTCGGGGCGCACCTGGCTCTTGATCCGCCCGCCGACGTAGTCCGCGAGCACGCCGATCGAGCCGATCGGATCGCCGAGGCCGATCTCTCCCAACTCGGAGAGCTTCTCGCCCACCGGCTTCATCCCCGACAGCGCGATGAAGGCTCGCATGACGTCGTTGGCGCCCTCGAAGATCGGGAAGATCCGGATGTCGCGGAGGATCTTCTCGTAGGGCTCGTCCTTCATATAGCCCGCGCCGCCTTTGAGCTGCATCGCCCGGTTGGCCGCGTACCAGAGGAACTCGGTCCCCGAGACCTTGCAGATCGCCGACTCGAGCGAGTAGTCCTCGACCCCGGAGTCGACCAAACCGCAGGTCAGATAACACATCGATTCGAGCCCGAACAGGTAGGTGACCATCCAGGCGATCTTGTCCTGGACGAGCTCGAACTCGGCCAGCGGGCGATCGAACTGGCGGCGCTCCTTGACGTGGGCGATCGCCATGTCGATCAGGCCCTTCGTCGCGCCGACCGAGCCGGTGCCGAGGCCGATTCGGCCGTTGTTGAGGACCTGCATCGCGATCCGGAAGCCGTCGCCGGGATCGCCGAGGACGTTCTCGGCGGGCACCTTGACGTCCTTGAAGTAGAGGCGGCGCAGGTCGTTGCCGCGCAGGCCCATGGTGTCGAAGCGCTCGCCGACCTCGAATCCCTTCATCCCTTTCTCCAGGATCAGGGCGATGTGGCGGTCGTTGCCGTCGATCTCGCAGCGGGCGAAGGTGGTGAAGACCGAGCCCTTGTCGCCGTTGCCGATGTAGCGCTTCTCGCCGTTCAGAACCCAGGAGCCGTCAGGCTGCTGCACCGCCCGGGACTGGATGTTGTAGGCGTCCGACCCGGCCTTCGGCTCGGTGAGCGCGAAGCCGGCGAGCTTGCGGCCGCTGGCCAGGTCCGGGAGGAAGCGCTCCTTCTGCTCGTCGGTGCCGAACATGTGGATGCCCTTGAACCCGATCGACTGGTGGACGCCGAGCACGATCGAGAGCGTGGCGTCGATTTGGGCGAAGGTCTCGAAGACCCGTGCGTAACCGGTCTGGGAAAGGCCCTGGCCGCCGTACTTCTCGTCGACGTACAGCCCGCAGAGCCCCGCCTCGCCGAGCTCCTTGATCGTGCCGTCGCCGATCCAGCGGTCCTCCTCGATCTTTTGAAGATCCATGCGCGCGCCGATCTCGCGCGCAGCGGTGTTCAGCCCCCTGATCCGCTCCTGTTCGGCCGGGTCGGGCGCCGGCCACGGGAAGACCATGTCCTCGTGGATCTCGCCGAGGAAGAGCGACTTCGTGAACGAGGAGACGGCTCGCTCGGGCTTGTCCTCGACCTGAGCCTGCGTAGCCGCTTCCACGACCGCAGCCTACCCCCGCGGGGCAAAGCTGCGCGGGGCCGGGATCACTCCCGGCCCCGCGTGTGTCCGTTAGCCCCTGCCGGGTCCGGCGCTAGAGGCAGCTGGCGACGGCGACCAGGGTGCGGTCGACACCGAAGTCGTTGCCGCCCTTGACCGTGACCGTCTCGGCGTTGTGGTCCGGAAGGACCTCGGAGAGCATCAGCTCCTCGCCGTTCGCGTCGCCGATCCAATAGCCGGCTCCGCTGATCAACTCCTCGCCCGCGAGGCAGCTCGCCGTCGCGGAGTTGAAGTTGTAGTTGCTGTTCTGGCCCGTGCCGCCGGCGACCGTGACCGTGTCGTAGCGGTTGTGGATACCGTCGCCGAGCTCCTCGGACCGAACGGAGTCCGGGGCCAGGTCGTTGGCCTGGAGCGTGTCGCCGGCGACGTCGTTGCCGGTGATCGCCTGGTCGGCGATGTCGCTCGACAGCAGCGTCTCGTTCTGGACGTCGTTGCTGGCGATCGTCTCGTCGGTGACGTCGGCGCCGGCGATCGTGCCGTCCGCGACGTCAGTGCCGGTCAGCGACTCGTCGACGACGTCGTCGCTGGTCACCGCGGCGCCGTCCTTGAGGTCGACGCTCTTCACCGCCTCGTTCTTGATGTCGCCGGAGTTCACCGTCTCGGTTCCGGGCAGCGCGAGCGCTGCACCGGAGAGGGCGGCGAACAGGGCGACGAGGCTGACCACGAGCGCCGGCGCCTGCTGCCAGCGGCTCGCCCTTGGGGTACGTGTCTTGTTGCTCATCGGGAACCTCCCTGGATCGTTTTCATTCCCTATGAGCAGGATCGGGCCGACTCGCCCGCCGGGACAGAGGCCCAAGGAGTGGACGAACGCCGCCCGGGGGGTGATCGTTCTCAGCCCTTGGGGTGAGGCGGCCTTCGGCTACTTCCGCAGCCCGGCGGCTTCGAGAGCTTTCTCAGGCTCCGCTTATCCGCCGTCGAGCATCCGCTCGAGCGCTGCACGATGGTACGGCCAGGGGTTGCCCTTGCTCGCCCGGCCCGAGGGGTCGAACTCGCGGGTCAACGCGAGCCCGGCGACGGTGTTCATCGCCACCGCGAGCTTGCGGTCGAACCCCGGCTCGGCGCCGACCTCGCCGGCCACCTCGGCCGACAGGCGCGCCATGTTCGCGTGGATCCGCTTCTCGACCGGGACCAGGCGCTCGCGCAGCTCCTCGTCCTCGGCGGCGGCGACCCAGAGCTTCACGGCGACCGTGAACACGTCGCTGGAGAAGTCCTCCCAGAGCAGGTCGAGCAGGGCCCGCAGCCTGGTCTCGCGGTCGGGCGGTAGCTCGCGGGCGCGCTCGCGGTAGCGCTCGACCCGCAGCTCCGCCAGCCGCTCGAACGCGGACGTGACCAGATCGATCCGATGCGGGAAGTGGTGGCTCTGCGCCCCCTGCGAGACGCCCGCGAGCTCGGTGATCCGGCGGATCGTGGTGCCGGCGTAGCCGGACTCGATCAGGCTCTCGGCAGTCGCGTCGAGCAGTCGCCCGCGGGTCTCCTCGCGGCGCTCGGACTGGCTCCGCCGAGGCTTGCCCGTGGCTGTACGGGCCGAGCTACTCAATCTCGGCGAGACCGTCCTTGATCACGACGCCGGCGTCGGACGTGGTCTCGTAGGCGTAGCGGCCCTCGCTGACGTCCCAGATCGACGTGGTGATCGTCTGCTCGGGCAGGGCGATCGACGCGAAGCGGACGGCGAGGCGCTTCAGCCGGGTCGGATCGTCCGGGCAGGCGTGCTCGATCGCCGCGACCGAGGTGAAGGCCATGGTGCAGAGGCCGTGGATGATGATCCCGGGCAGCCCGACAGCCTTCGCGAACTCCTCGTCGAGGTGGATCTGCATCGGGTCCCCGGAGGCCTCCGCGTAGCGGAACGTCTGGTCGGCGTCGAAGGTCTGCTCGACCGTCTCGTCCGGATCGCGCTCGCGCAGCGACTCGTCGAAGCGGTGGCCGGGCGCGTCCTCCCCGACGTCCTCGACGCCCGTCGCGCCGCGCACGAAGGTGGTCCAGTACTGGTCGACGACCGGCTCGCCATCGGCGACGGTCTCGGTCTTCGTCACGACGGTCACTCCCGAGGAGCGCTGGCGCATCCCGATCGGGGTCGCGATCGTCGTCAGCTTCATCCCCGGCTCGATCGGGCGGTGGAAGTGGTGGTCCTGTTCGCCGTGAAGGACCGCGCCCAGCAGCTCGCCCGGGATCACCGACAGCACCGCCATGCCGTTCGCCTGGAAAGCCGGCACGACGGGGAAGACCGGCGGTGCCAGGTCGCCCGCGGCGTGGGCGGGAATCGGATCGTTGGTGGCCGCGGCGTACGCGGCGATTCGCTCGCGCGTGGCCTCGAACTCGACCGGTTCCGAGGGGGTGCCGATCGCGTCGGCCTTGAAGGTGGGGGCTGTGTCGGTAGTCATGGCCGGGAAGCTAACAAACCGGGCGCGCGTTCTGTATCTTGGCGCACGCCACTTGAACGAAGGAGAACGATGAGCGCGCGGACGTTTGTGATCGGTGTCGGGATGACGAAGTTCGACAAGCCCGGGACCAAGGAGGGCGACTACCCCGACTGGGCCAAGGAGGCAGGCGAGAAGGCGCTCGCCGACGCGGGAATCCCCTACGACGACGTCGAGCAGGCCTACGCCGGCTACTGCTATGGCGACTCAACCTACGGCCAGCGCGCGCTCTACCAGCTCGGCCTGACCGGGATCCCGGTCGTCAACGTCAACAACAACTGCTCGACCGGTTCCTCGGCGCTCTTTCTGGCCCGCCAGGCGGTCCGGGGCGGGCTCGTCGACTGCGCGCTCGCGGTCGGCTTCGAGAAGATGGAGAAGGGCTCGCTCGGGGTCAAGTACACCGACCGCACCAACGCCCTCGACAAGCATGCGATGGCGATGTTCGCGCTCCGCGAGCCCGAGGAGTCGCCGGCAGCCCCGCAGATGTTCGGCAATGCCGGGCGCGATCACATGGAGAAGTACGGCTCCGAGCCCGACCACTACGCCTGGATCGGCTGGAAGAACCACAAGCACTCGGTCAACAACCCCTACGCCCAGTTCCAGGACGAGTACACGCTCGACGAGATCAAGGAGGCGCGGATGATTCACGCGCCGCTGACCAAGCTCCAGTGCTCGCCGACCTCTGACGGCTCGGCCTGCGCGATCGTCGCGTCCGAGCGCTACGTCGATGAGCACGACCTGTGGGACCAGGCGGTGGAGATCGCGGGCCAGGCGATGGTCACCGACCTGAGCTCGACCTTCGCCGACGACACCGACTGCATCCGGATCGTTGGCTACGACATGTCCAAGCAGGCCGCCGACCAGGCCTACGAGGAGGCCGGGATCTCGGCCTCAGACGTCGACGTGTGCGAGCTGCATGACTGCTTCAGCGCGAACGAGCTGATCACCTATGAGGCGCTCGGCTTCGCCGCCGAGGGCGAGGGCCACAAGCTGGTCGAGGCCGAGGCGACGACGTACGGCGGCGACGGCCCGGTGGTCAACCCGTCCGGCGGGCTGATCTCGAAGGGCCACCCGCTCGGCGCCACCGGCCTCGCCCAGTGCTCGGAGCTCACCTGGCAGCTGCGAGGGACCGCCGACAAGCGCCAGGTCGAGGGCGCGAAGGTCGCGCTCCAGCACAACATCGGCCTCGGCGGAGCCGCGGTCGTCAGCGTCTACAAGCCCGCCGCGGCCTAACGAAGGAGAACCCATGAGCACGACCGTCGCCCCGGTGGGCGGATTCACCGACGAGCAGCGCAACTTCGAGGCCGCGATCGCCGACTTCTGCGAGCGCGAGCTCGGGACCAAGGAGCAGCGCGAGCGAGCCACCAACGGCTACGGCGAGCTCCACAACCAGGAGATCTACGAGAAGCTCGCCGAGCTCGGCTGGCTCGGGGTCTCAATCGACGAGGAGTACGGCGGGTCGGGCGGCGGGATCGTCGACGCCTGCATTTTCCTGGAGGGGTTCATGCGCGGCCGGATCCCGATCGCGGGCTACGGCGTCAGCCTGATCGTCGCGGGCGCCTACCAGCGCTTCGGCACCGCCGAGCAGAAGCAGGAGATCCTCGGCGGGATCACCCGTGGGCGCGTCGAGGCGATCGCGATGTCGGAGCCGGAGGCGGGATCGGACGTCGGCAACCTCTCCTGCCGGATCGAGCGCCAGAACGGCGGCTACGTCCTGAACGGCCAGAAGACCTGGATCTCGGCGGCTCACATCGCCGACCACATCCTCGTGATCGGCCGCTCGGACACCTCGGGCTCCAAGCACGAGGGGCTGACGATGATCTCGGTGCCGACCGACGCGGACGGGATCGAGATCCGCGGGATCGAGACGATGGGGGGCAAGGAGGTCAACGACGTCTTCCTGACCGATTGCTACGTGCCGGAGGAGCGTGTCCTGGGCCAGGTCGACGGCGCCTGGATGCAGCTGATGGCCGGGCTCAACGTCGAGCGGCTGATCCTCGCCGCATCGGCGCTCGGGATCGCCGAGCGCGCCTTCGACGACACGCTCGCCTACATCAAGGAGCGCAAGCAGTTCGGCCGGCCGATCGGCTCGTTCCAGGTGCTCAAACACCGGATCGCCGACCTGGCGACCGAGCTCGAGTGCACCCGGCTGCTGGTCTACGACGTCGCGCGCAAGGTCGACGCGGACCCGACGCAGCTGCTTCCGCGCGAGGCCTCGATGGCGAAGCTGAAGGCGACCGAGGTGGCGAAGAAGACCGCGCTCGAGGGCATGCAGATGATGGGCGGCTACGGCTACGCGACCGAGTACGACATGGAGCGCTACGTGCGCACGACGCTGGTGATGTCGATCTACGGCGGCACCAACGAGATCCAGCGCGAGATCGTGTCCAAGACCTACGGGTTGTAGCCGGGACTGAAAGGGGCAAGGATGCCAACGATCCGCCTCGGCGGTGAAGCCGAGCCGTTTCCCGGCGAGGACGGGCCGGGCAAGACGGCACGCCTGCGCAGCCGCGAGGTCGAGGTCGGCGGCGTGCCGACCCGCGCGGTCTCGGCGAGCGGCGAGGGCGTGCCGACCGTGCTCCTGCACGGCTGGCTCGACAACGCCGACACATGGCTCGCGGTGCTCGACCGGCTCGCCGTCGACGGCCGCCCGGCGATCGCCTACGACCTCCCCGGGTTCGGGACCGCGCCGCCGCTCGACGACGGCTCGGTGCTCGACCAGCTGGTCGACTTCGCCGCCGCGGCGGTGGCCGAGGTCGCCGAGCGGTCGGAGAGCAAGGTGGTTGTCGCCGGCAACTCGCTCGGCGGCTGGGTGGCGCTGCGCCTGGCCCAGGACCCGGGGCTTCCGATCGCCGGGATCGTTCCCATCGGACCGGCCGGGATCCGCATGGCGCCCGCCTTCTTCACCCTCGACCGGATTCCGGCGGTGTCGCGGATCATCGGCCTACCGGCGCCGGTGCCACCGCAGGTCACGCGTTCGGTGGCCGGCCGCCTGTACCGCCAGCTCGCGTTCGCCGACCCCAACGGGGTCGACAACGCGGTGGTCGACCGCTTCACCCGCTTCCACGTCGACCGGCCGGTGATCCGGCAGCGGATCGAGTACGCGAAGCGCCTGCGCGCCGAGCTCGACGACCCCTTCGACGGCAAGGCGATCAAGGTCCCCGTCAGCGTGGTCTGGGGCGAGGCCGACCGCCTCTGCCCCGCCGAGGGCGCCGCCCTGCTCGCCGAGCGCCTGCCGCACGCGGAGATCGCGATGCTCCCGGGCGTCGGCCACACGCCGCAGATCGAGGCGCCCGACGTCGTGGTCGGCGCGATCAGCGAGTTGGCCGGCTAGTTCGGCCGGCGAGCCGCACCGAAACCACCGTTCAGAGGGGTCTCGGTGCGGTTCGCCGCAACGCGGTCAGCAGCTGCGCTGGGTGTCTCGGCCTCCGCCGCCGCGGCAGGTGTCCCTGCCTCCGCCGCCGAGGAGGTCGTCGTTGCCGCTGCCGCCCTTGAGCAGGTCGCGTCCCGAGCCGCCCTTCAGCGTGTCGCCACCGGCGCCGCCCCTGACGGTGTCGTCGCCGCCACCTGCGCAGACGACGTCCCTGCGCTGCAGGCCGCGGACCTGATCGTTGCCCCCGCGGGCCTTGATCACGTCCTTTCCGCGGGTGCCGCGCAGGGTGTCGGCGCCGCCGGTCCCGACGATCGTCGCGGTCTGACCGGCACACGTCGGGCCGCCCCCGCCACCACCGCCGCCACCACCGGCGGCGACCACGGTCGTGGCCTGCGTGGCGCTGTTGTTGGCGCCGTTCGGATCCGTGTCGCCGCTGCCGACGGCGACCGCCGCGGTGTTGGTGATCTGGCCGGTCCTCTTCGGCCGCGCCGTGATCGTGACCACGGCGTTCTCTCCGTACTCGTTGTACGGGCCGGCGGCGGCCAGGGTGCCCACCTCGCAGGTGACCGTCCGGCCCTTGCGCTTGCACGTGCCCTGCGAGGACGTGGCGGTTGCGAAGTCGACCTGCTTGTCGAGCTGATCGGTCACCGTCACTCCGGTGGCCGTGCCTGGACCGGCGTTCGAGACGCCGATCGTGTAGGTCAGCAGAGCGTCCTCTTTGACCGGATCCGGGCTGTCGGAATTGCTGATCGCAAGATCGGCGGTCGCCGCGTGAGCGGTCGCCGGTGCGAGCATCGCGACCGCGAGCAATAGGAGCCCGCCTCGCCCTGCCAAGGACTTCATCGTTCTCATCGTTGATCCCTCCCGTGGATTGGTTGGGATCTCGATACCCAGAACCGGGCTATCGAATCAGCGGCTCAGCCTCGTCGGCGATCAGGCGGGCGAGCGGGAGCGAGGAGGTTGCGGCGGGGGAGGGAGCGTTGCGGACGTACAGGGCGCGCTCGGCGCGCGAGACGAGGAAGTCGTCGACCAGGGCCCCGTCGCGCCCCAGCGCCTGGGCGCGGACGCCGGCCGGACCGGCGGTGAAGTCCTCGGCGCGCAGCTCTGGGACCAGGCGCCGCGCGGCGGCGACCAGCGCCCGCCTCGAGGCTGCGTGGCGGATCTCGGTCAGCCCGGCGCGCCAGAAGCGGCGCGCCAGGCGCCACGTTCCGGGCCAGGCGAGCGTCTCGCGTAGGTCGGCGGCCCGCAGCCGGCGGAGCCGGTAGGCGTCGCGCGCCCCCGCGATCAGCGCCGTCGGCCCGAGCAGCACGGAACCGTCCGGCCCGCGCGTCAGGTGGGCGCCGAGGAAGGGGAGCTCCGGGTCGGGGACCGGGTAGATGTTCGCC
Source organism: uncultured Solirubrobacterales bacterium (assembly GCA_963767285.1). Classification (GTDB taxonomy): domain Bacteria; phylum Actinomycetota; class Thermoleophilia; order Solirubrobacterales; family 70-9; genus WHSW01. The sequence goes on from CAVYDJ010000002.1 coordinate 233,899, forward strand.
CGCACCAGGTCCGAGCGCTCGGGACGCAGGCGCAGGTAGGCGCCGCGGAACGGAACGATGCGGGGGTCTGCGGCAGCGCCGGCGGCACGCGCGAGGCGATCGGCCCAGGCGCCGGCGCAGACCACGACCGCCCTCGCGGTCGTCGTGCCCCAGCTGTGAGTGACCGTTCCACCGTCAATCGCGCTGACGGTGCAACCGGTCACCACCTGCCCGCCGGCCTGCCGGAGGTCGTCCGCGTAGGCGGCGGCGACGAGCCCGAAGTCGACGACGCCGGTCGCCGGAGAGTGCAGGGCGGCGAGACCGGTGGCGTGCGGCTCGAGCTCGCGGATCTCGTCAGCGCCGAGGCGGCGCAGCTCCGGAACGCCGTTCGCGATCCCGCGCCGCTCGAGCTCGTCGAGGCGGACGAGCTCAGCGGCGTCGGTGGCGACGATCAGCTTGCCGTCGCGCCGGGCCTCGATCCCGCGCGCGTCGCAGTACTCGTAGAGCTCGCGCATCCCGGCGACGCAGAGCCGGGCCTTCAGCGATCCCGGCTCGTAGTAGATCCCGGAATGGATCACCCCGCTCGAGTGGGTCGTCTGGTGAGCCCCGATCCCCGGCTCGCGCTCGAGCACGACCGTCCGCAGGCCGTCATGGCGCAGCGTCAGCTCCCGAGCGACGGCCAGGCCGACGATCCCGGCGCCGACGACGACGAGGTCACATTCGCGGAGCGGGTCGGTCACAGTCGGGAGGCTATGAGAGCTCGCGGCGCACGTCGGCGATCCAGCGCCGGTGGACGTCGATCAGCTCGCGGGCGAGGCGATGGTTGAGGCGCAGGTAGCGCGCGCGGTGCGGGACCGCCTCCATCTGTGCCTCCATCTCCTCGACGGCGAGCCCGAGCTCGTCGAGCCGGGGCAGCATCCCCTCGAGGCTGACGACGATCTGCTCGTCGCTGAGCATGTCGCCGGCCAGCAGCCGCAGCGTTGCCTCGTTCTGGATCCGCGGCTCGGCCGCCGGCTCGCGCAGCCAGGTGATCAGCGCCCGCTCGCCGGCGCGGGTGAGCCGGTAGAAGGTTCGCGGCCGGGTCTTGCCGGGCTGCTTCTCCGATTCGAGATATCCGAGCCGGGCCAGCCGCCGTGGCTCGGCGTACGCGTGGCTCTCCGCCGCGGACAGGTAGAGGGGCGAGCCCTGGCGGAACATCCTCGCGATCTCCGGCGCGGTGGCACCGCCGCGGCCGACAAGGGCGAGGATCGCATAGGAGATGGGGCGTAGCTCATCGGTTGCCATCAGGTGATACTCTAACGAGGAGTAAGAAACTCCATTACAGAGTATCGGACGGAGGGAACCGCAATGAACTGCACCGTGAAGCGAATCGACGAGATGGAGCGGGCGTACGGAGGGTCCTATGTCCGGGTCCGCGCCTCCCTCGGTGCGACCGCGTTCGGGATCCAGGTCATCGACATGCCGCCGGACTCCGGCGACCTCTATCCCCGCCACGACCACGCCTTCGACGGCCAGGAGGAGGTCTACCTCTTGCTTGCCGGCGGCGGTGAGATGGAGGTCGACGGCGAGCGCTTCCCGCTCGACCCCGAGACGTTCATCCGCGTGGATCCTGCGGGCCGGCGGCGGTTTCGCAGCGGACCCGAGGGTGCACGGCTGCTGGCGGTCGGCGCGATGCCGGGCCGCGCCTACGAGCCGGCGCCGAACTCCGAGCTCGGCGGCCCCGAGGACTTCCTGCCGGGCGCCGAGACCGCGATGACCGCCTGACGGTAAATACGATCGGGGCGTGGCCCTGCCGCTGAAGCCCCCGATCCAGCCCCAGCTCGCGCTCTCCCGCAAGGCGCTGCCGACCGACGAGGGCTGGGCGTACGAGCCGAAGTACGACGGCTTCCGGGCGATCGCCTTCGTCGACGGTGAGGAGCTCTTCCTGCAGTCGCGAACCGGCCGGCCGCTGGCCCGCTACTTCCCCGAGCTCGAGTTCCCCGCGGGCCGGTACGTCATCGACGGCGAGCTGCTGATCCTGGGCGAGGACGGGGTCGAGATCTTCGACGCGCTGCAGAACCGCCTGCACCCGGCCGAGTCGCGGGTGAAGATGCTGTCCGAGTCGACCCCGGCGATCTTCCGTGCCTTCGACCTGCTCGCGGTCGGTGACGAGTCGGCGCTCGACAACCCGTTCACGGACCGCCGCGCGGCACTCGAGAAGCTGATCAAGGGGTTCGGCCGCAAGCCGGGCACGGTCGAGCTCACCCCGCTTGTCGGCGACCCCGCCGAGGCCGAGCCGTGGCTGGCCGGCGGCGAGGGTGTGATCGCGAAGAAGGTCGACTCGCCCTACCTGCGCGGCGAGCGCAAGGCGATGGTCAAGGTCAAGCGGCTGCGGACGATCGACGCGGTGGTCGCCGGCTGGCGCCCGGGCAAGGAGGAGAACACGGTCGGATCGCTGATGCTCGGCCTGTACGACAAGAAGGGCGAGCTGCACGTCGTGGGCCACACCTCGGGACTGAAGGCGAAGGAGAAGCGGGAGCTCGTGAAGACCCTCGCTCCGTACGAGAGTGGGGAGCGCGGCTCGGCCGACCCGAGCCGCTGGTCGGCCGACCGCGACCTCGAGTGGGTCGCCCTGCGCCCCGAGCTCGTGATCGAGGTGAGCTTCGACCACGTCAGCGCGGGGCGGATCCGCCACGGCGCGAAGATCCTGCGCTGGCGCGAGGACAAGCCGCCGCAGGAATGTCTCCTGGAACAGCTCGACCAGTGAGCGATAGGGTCAGCTCGACGCCACTTCGACCGAGGGACTAGCCATGGATCTTCAGGAGTACCGCGAGACCAGCCTCCAGACCTGGGATGAGATGGCATCGGGCTGGGAGGACCGCCGCGAGTGGCAGCTCGGGATCACCGGGGCGATCAACGAGTGGATCGTCGACCGGGTCGACCCGCAGCCCGGCCAGACGATCCTCGACGTCGCCGCGGGCACGGGGGATCTCGGCTTCGCCGCCGCGGACCGCGTGGGTGACGAGGGCGGGGTGATCTGCACCGACTTCTCCCCCGAGATGATCGAGGCGGCGCGGCGCAACGGCGCCGCGCGCGGGCTCGAGAACGTCGAGTTCCGGGTCCTCGACGCGGAGAACATGGACCTCGCCGACGACAGCGTCGACGGCGTCGTCTCTCGCTGGAGCTACATGCTGATGGCCGACCCGGGCAAGGCCCTCACCGAGACCGACCGCGTCCTGCGCGACGGCGGGACCCTCGCGTTCGCCGTCTGGCAGACGCCCGACCGGAACCTGTGGGCCGCGATCCCGGGGATGACCCTGGTCCAGCGCGGCCACATGCCGCCGCCGGAACCCGGCGGGCCCGGGATCTTCGCGCTCGGCGAGGCCGACCGGCTCCGCGACGTCGTGACCGGAGCGGGCTTCGACGATCCCCAGCTCGAGGAGCTGACCTTCGAGTGGCGCTACGCAGCCGACGATCTGTGGGAGACGCTCACGAAGCTCGCCGGGCCGCTGGCGAGGGTGATCAAGCAGCTGCCCCCCGACGAGCAGGCCGCGACGCGCGCGGCGATCGAGGAGGGCCTCGCCGAGTTCCGCGACGGCGACGAGCTCGCCGTGCCGGCCGCGTGCTGGGGCGTGGTCGCCCGCTCGAGCTAGAGCGCCCGGTGCATCACGTGCAGCCCGACGTAGCGGCCGTCGGGTAGCCGGAACGCCTCCGGCACCGTCCCGATCACCTCGAAGCCGAGCGACCGCCACAGGCGGACCGCGCGCTCGTTCGTCTCGACCACGGCGTTGAACTGGATCGCCTTGAAGCCGGCCCGGGTCGCCCAGTCGACCACCCATTCGCCGAGTGCTCGTCCGGCGCCGCGGCCCGCGTACGACGGGTCGACCATGAAGCTGGCGCTGGCAACGTGGGACCCGGGCCCGTCGCGGTTTGCGTAGGCGCTGGCGGTCGCGATCACCCGGTCGCCCTCGGTGGCGACGATCGCCGTCCCGGGCGGAGCGACCATCCACATTGCCCGGGCATCCGCCTCGCTCATCTCCGGGTCGTATGCGTAGGTCTCGCCGGCGGCGGCGATCTCGCGGAAGAACGGCCAGATCGCCTCCCAGTCGTCGGGGACCGCCTCCCGGACCTCCACCGCTAGTTCTTCTTCGCCCGGCTCGGCTGCACGCGCTTCGGCTCGTCCTTCTGCTTGCGGAAGTGCGGCGGCCAGGGCGCGTCGCCGAGCCCCTCGGCCTCGTCGCGGTCGGCGAGCTCGAGCAACGAGTCGAGCGTGTGGTGGACATCGTCGATCGCCGCCGACGGGTCGCCGCGCTCGGCGAGCCGCTGCGGGACCGTGTCCAGGCGCAGCTCGGCCGGATCGACGTCGGGCACCTCGTCCCACTCGATCGGGGTCGAGACGCGGGCGTCGGAGACCGGCCGCACCGACCAGGCCGAGGCGACGGTCCGATCGCGGGCGTTCTGGTTGTAGTCCACGAAGACCCCGTGGCGCTCCTCCTTCCACCACTTCGACGTCGCCAGCTCGGTGCGCCGCTCGACCTCGCGGGCCAGCGCCAGGGCGGCGCGCCGCACCTCGGTGAACGACCACCTCGGCTCGATCCGCACATTGACGTGGATCCCGCGTGACCCCGACGTCTTCGGGAAGCCGAGCAGGCCGTGGTCGGTGAGCGTCTCGTGGACCGTCATCGCGACGCTGCGCACCTCGTCGAAGTTCGACTCCGGGGTCGGGTCGAGGTCGACCCGCAGCTCGTCGGGGCGGTCGAGGTCGGCACGGCGCGCGGGCCACGGGTTGAAGTCGATCACCCCGAGGTTGACCGCCCAGACCAGATGGGCGGCATCGTTGGCGACCAGCTCGGTGGCGCTGCGCCCGCTCGGGAACTTGACGGTCGCCGTCTCAAGCCAGTCGGGGGCGTTCTTCGGCACTCGCTTCTGGAAGAAGAACTCGCCGGTGATCCCCTCGACGAAGCGCTTCATCGTCGTTGGGCGCTCGCGAAGGTGCAGGCAGGCGGCGTCGGCGACCGCCAGGTAGTACTCGGCGAGGTCGCGCTTGGTGTGGCCGGGCTCGGGGAAGTAGACCTTGCCCGGGCTCGAGAGGCGGATCTCGCGCCCCGCGGCCTCGATCGTGATCGCTTCCTTGGCCATGGCGGGATCCTTTCAGGCGGGATAGGGTTGGCCACATGGCGATGCTGATCCTGGAAGCGATCGGCCCTCGGGGCGAGGAGCTGGCGCTGGCCGCCGCCGACGCGCGCGGCTATCCGGTCGGCTGGGACTCGGAGTTCAAGTCGGCGACGATCGATGCCGACGGCGTCGACGACGACGACCTGCGGACGGTGATCTTCGAGGAGCTCGAATCGCGCGACCCGGAGTGGCGGTCGCATCTGCAGGAGGTGGAGTGACGCGGTGGACCTGACCCGGATGATCGAGGGCACGTTCTCGAAGGTCAACGCGACCGTGTTCCGCCAGGTCAACCGGGCGACGGACTGGTGGAAGCTGCCGACCCCGGTCGCGCTGCTCAACCTGCGCGCGCACCGCGACGACCTGCGCGAGCACAACCTCTACGACACCGAGGCCCCGCGCGAGAACGGCGGCGTGGCGACCGAGAACCTGCCCGCGTACCGCACCTACGACGGCTCGCGCCAGGATCCGATCGACCCGAAGATGGGCATGGTCGGCAGCCGCTTCGGGCGCAACGCCCCGACCGATGCGACGGCGCCCGAGCCGCTCCCCGAACGGATGCAGCCGAGCCCGCGCGAGGTCGCCAACCGGCTGCTGCTGCGGCGCGAGTTCATCCCCGCGACCAGCCTCAACGTGCTCGCGGCCTGCTGGATCCAGTTTCAGAACCACGACTGGTTCGGCCATGGCGAGAACGCGCCCGACACCTACATCGACATCGAGCTCGATGAGAACGACGAGTGGCCCGAGGGCACCCCGATGCGCATGCGGGCGACGAGCCCCGATCGCACCCGGACCTGGAAGTCCGGCCTGCCCCCGACCTACGTCAACACCGTCACGCACTGGTGGGACCTGTCGCAGGTCTACGGCTCGACCGAGGAGCGCAACAGGGCGCTGCGCTCGGGGAGCGACGGGAAGCTGAAGCTCGAGGACGGGATGCTCCCGAACGAGGACGACCCGAAGCTGGACGGGGTCGACCTGACCGGCTTCTCCGACAACTACTGGATCGGGCTCGCGCTCCTGCACACGCTGTTCGCGAAGGAGCACAACTCGATCTGCGACCACCTGAAGGGCGCCCATCCGACCTGGGACGACGAGCGGCTGTTCCTGACCGCGCGCCTGGTCAACTCGGCGCTGAGCGCGAAGATCCACACGGTCGAATGGACGCCGGGGATCCTCGCCAACCCGGTGCTCGAGCGGGCGATGAACGCCAACTGGTACGGGGTCCTGCCGCGCTGGGTGCGCCAGAAGTTCGGCCACGTCGGCACCGAGATGATCGGCGGCATCGTCGGCTCCGATCAGGAGCACCACGCGGCGCCCTACGCGATCACCGAGGAGTTCGTCTCCGTCTACCGCCTCCATCCGCTCCTTCCGGACGACTACGAGATCCGCGACCACCGGACGGGCGAGCTGGTCGCCGAGACGGACTTCGAGCCGATCCAGGGCCACGGGACGCGGCCGACGATCGCCGAGCACGGCTGGTCGAACCTCCTCTACTCGTTCGGGGTGGCGCATCCCGGCGCGATCACGCTGCGCAACCACCCGAAGGCGCTGTCGAACCACGTCCGGCTGAACGGCGACCGGGTCGACCTGGGGACGATCGACATCGCCCGCGACCGCGAGCGCGGCGTCCCGCGCTACAACGACTTCCGCGAGCGGCTGCGCAAGAGCCGGATCAACAAGTTCGAGGACCTGACCGACGACCCGGAGCTGGCCGAGGAGATCCGCGACGTCTACGACGGCGACATCGACCGTGTCGACCTCCAGGTGGGGATGCTCGCCGAGCCGCTGCCGCCCGGGTTCGGGTTCTCGGACACGGCGTTTCGGATCTTCATCCTGATGGCGTCGCGGCGGCTGAAGTCCGACCGCTTCTTCACCAACGACTACTCGCCCGACGTCTACACGCCCGAGGGGCTCGCCTGGGTGGAGGGCAACACGATGGTCGACGTCCTCCTGCGCCACCACCCGGAGCTCGCGCCGGCGCTCGAGGGCTGCGAGAACGCGTTCGCGCCCTGGCGCCGCCTGGCTTGAGCGCTCCGAGCGGCGCATCGCTGTTCGAGAACGCGCGCTTCAACGCGCTCGTGATCGTCCCGAACGGCCTGCAGGGCGTCTTCCGGCGGCGGCGCAGTGCCGTCGGGGTGGCGACCGCCGCGAACGTCGACGGGCAGGCGATCGGCCTGCTCGCCGGGATGCGCCGGGGTCACAACGGCGGCCCGGTCTGGGTGCGCGTGATCCGCGACAAGGCGCTGCTGCTGCTCAGCCCGGCCGATGTCCACCGGGCGCTCGAGGGATCGCCGGACCCGTTCGCCTCCGACCCGAAGCCGAAGAAGGACGGGATGGCTGCGTTCCAGCCCGACGCGCTCACGATCTCGCGCGGCGAGGCATGGCGCCGGCGCCGCGCCTTCAACGAGGCGGCGCTCGACACCGGCGGGGGCCTTGCCGGCTTCGCCGAGCGCTTCGCCGGTGTCGCGGCCGAGGAGGCCGAGGCGCTGGCCATCGCGGAACACGCCGAGGGCAACGACGAGCTGCATTGGGACCCGTGGAACGAGACCTTCCGCCGGATCGCGCGCAGAGTGATCTGCGGCGACTCCGCCGCCGACGACGCCGATCTCTCCGAGACGCTCGCGGAGATGATGTCGGAGGGCAACGGGATGCCCGGCAAGACGTCGGCCCGCTACCCCGGATTCATCGCTCGGCTGGGGGAGTACGTGACCGCCGGCGAGCCCGGCAGCCTTGTCGCCCGGTTCGGGGCCGCGCCCGCCGACGCGGAGACGAAGCCGGTCGGCCAGATCCCCCACTGGCTCTTCGCGACCGGCGACACGCTGGCGATCAACGCCTACCGCGCGCTGGCGCTGCTCGCGACGCATCCCGCGCAGCGCGCGGGGGCGCTTGAGGACCCGGCCTACCTGGAGGCCTGCCTCGAGGAGGCGATGCGGCTCTGGCCGTCCACGACGATGCTCTCGCGTGAGACGACCGCGGAGACGGAGTGGGGCGGGGTGACCGTTCCCGCGGGGACCCAGGTGCTGATCCCGAACACCTTCCTGCACCGCGACCGCGAGCGCCACGAGTGGGCCGACCGCTTCGCGCCCGAGCGCTGGCTCGACGGCTCGGCAGCCGACGACTGGTCGTTCAACCACTTCAGCCGCGGGCCGCAGGGCTGCCCCGGGACGGCGATTGCCCGCCTGCTCGGGACGGCGGCGCTCTCCACGCTGCTGCGCGGCCGCGACGTCGAGCTGATCTCCACCTCGCTCGATCCCGCCAAGCCGCTGCCGGCGATGCTCGACTTCTTCTCGCTGCGGTTCCGGCTCACCGACCGATGAGTTTGGGCGCGGGCTCGGTCTATATCTCCGAGACACGATGAAAGGCACAACCATGTTCAAGGACACGAAGGCGTTCAGCGGCTTCGCGGTAAATGACCTCGATCGCGCGCGGGAGTTCTACGGCGAGACGCTGGGGCTCGAGATCGACGACGAGAGCGCGGGCCTGGGGCTCAAGCTCGGCGGCGGCGGGACGGTGTTCGTCTACCCGAAGGAAGACCACGAGCCGGCGAGCTTCACGATCCTCAACTTCCCGGTCGAGGACATCGACGCGGCGGTGGCGGCGCTGCGCGAGCGCGGGGTCGAGTTCGAGCGCTACGAGGGAACGCCGATCGAGACCGACGAGATCGGCGTCTTCCGCGGCGGCCACGGCCCGCTGATCGCCTGGTTCACCGACCCGGCGGGCAACGTGCTCTCGGTGCTCGAGTCGAGTTAGTTGCGGGCGGCGGCGCGCCCGGGATGGCGCAGACGGGCGCGCCGGCCCGAGGCGTTCTCGTCGATCGGCGCCTTGCCGTACTTGATCGACTGCCGTGAAGCCGGCATGCTCGGAGGCTCGGGTACGGGCGCCGGTGTGGGCGGGCGGGTATCGCCGGGACCGTTCACGTGATGCTCGTTTCTCGCTTCCCTGCGCAGAAGGCGGCTCGGGGGGCGGAGGGAAGCGAAAAGAACCCGGCGAACTCGCACCGAGTCTACGCGCACCGACGAGCCGGCGGAGGACGATCCGGACGACCCCGCCTACCGCGACTGTTGCGATCAGTTGAACGCATTCCTGTTGCCGACCATTTCGGGTCCGCCACACGCGCAGTGCGCGGGGGGCCGTGACCTGTTCACGGGCGTCGAGAGCCTGCGCGGCGCGCGCGACATCTTCGGCTTCATGGAAGGGGATGCCGGCCCGAACATCCACTGGAAGCCGAGGAACATGGCGAAGGGCACGATCAAAGTCATCGCGCCTCAGTAGCGTCCGCCGCGGTGAAGCCGGACACGATGACCTACGAGCGCAACGGGCGGATCGCGCGGATCACGCTCGACCGCCCCGAGCGCGGCAACGGGATCACGCTCGCCATGCCGGGCGAGCTCGCGGACTGCGTCGAGCGGGCCAACCTCGACCCTGAGGTCCACGTGATCGCGCTGGCCGGCAACGGGACGGGGTTCTGCGGCGGCTACGACCTGGTGGAGTCGGCCGAGGGCATGGGGGAGCGAGCGACGAGCGACGAGCATGCCGGGAGTCCGATCGACCCCGCCGTCCTCGCCGAAAACCATGATCCGAACCGGAACTGGGACCCGGTCACCGACTTCCAGATGATGTCGCGCAACGTCCGTGGCTTCATGAGCCTGTTCTGGTCCGAGAAGCCGGTCGTCTGCAAGGTGCACGGCTACTGCGTCGCGGGCGGCACGGACATGGCGCTGTGCTCGGACCTCCTCGTGGTCGAGGACGTGGCGAAGATCGGTTACCCGCCGGCGCGCGTCTGGGGGGTGCCGACGACGGCGCTGTGGGCACACAAGATCGGACCGACCCGTGCGAAGCGCTTGCTGCTGACCGGGGACTCGATCTCCGGCCGCGAGGCGGTCGACTGGGGCCTGGCGACCGACTGGGCGCCGGCCGACGGCCTCGACGCCGCGTTCGAGTCGCTGCTCGAGCGCGTGGCGCGGATCCCGATCAACCAGCTCGTCATGCACAAGCTCCAGATCAACTCGACGATCACCGCACAGGGCCTGTACGCGACCCAGGCGATGTCGACCTTCTTCGACGGCATCGCGCGTCACACCGCGGAGGGCCACGAGTTCGTCCGCCGTGCCGCCGAGGGCGGCTTCAAGGAGGCGGTGCGCCAGCGCGACGAGCCGTTCGGGGACTTCGGCCTGAACAGGTGAAGGTCCTCATCACCAGCTCGCGGATGCCGTTCGCGCTCGGCATGGTGCGCCAGCTCGCCGACGCCGGCCACGAGGTCTACGCCGCCGACGACTACGAGCGCTCGCCGGGTAGTCACTCAAAGTACCTCGCCGGCCACTTCGTCTACCCCTCGGCGGCCAACGAGACCGAGGCGTTCGTCGACGAGCTCGAGCGGATCATCGGTGAGGCCGGGATCGACGTCGTCGTGCCCGCCTTCGAGGAAGCGTTCTTCATCTCGACCCAGCGCGACCGGCTCGGCGAGAACGCGACGATCTTCGTTGCCCCATTCGCCGCGCTTGCGCGCCTGCACGACAAGTCCGCGTTCGAGCAGCTCGTCCGCGACCTTGGCCTCCCGATTCCCGAGACCGTCGTTGTGACCTCCGACGCCGAGCTCGCCGAGGCGATCGGTCGCTTCGATCGCTACTTCGGCCGCGCCGTTTTCTCGCGCGGCGGTGTCGACCTGCTCACCAACGCCGGCCCGCTGGCCGGGCAGCTCGATCCCGCCGGCGTGCACCCCACCACCGAGCTCCCGTGGCTGATCCAGCCGTTCGTCGAGGGCGAGACCGTCTGCACCTACTCCACCGTTCACGGCGGCACGATCAGCTCGCACCTCATGTACCGGATCCCGCGCCAGTGGCATCACGCGACCGGGATCCAGTTCGAGTCGATCGACGGGACCGAGTCGCTGCGGCTGATCGAGCCGATCGCGGCCGAGCTCGCCTACACGGGGCAGATGTCCTTCGACTTCCTGGTCACCGACGACGGGCTCAGCTTCGTGGAGTGCAACCCGCGGGCGACCGACGGCGCGCTGCTGCTCCCGCCGGACCAGATCGCGCGCGGCCTCCTCGACCCCGACGCCGACACCTTCCTGCTGCCACCGGGCGAGACCGCTCAGCTCGAACTTGCGGTGGTCGGCGACGCCTTCTCTGACCATTTCGAACGACTGCCGGCCACGATCAGGGACCTGGCGCGGGTCAAGGACGCGGGCGACGGCTGGCACGACCCGCTGCCGACGCTCTACTCGGCCTTCTCGCTGGCCCACTTCGCGGGCGTGAGCGTCAAAGAGCACGCGGGCCTCCAGGACGCGATGGACGCCGACATGGCGTGGGACGGCGAGCCGATCAGGGGGATGTCGGACGCCGACGCGAAGCTGCTCGCCGGGCTGAAACGCGGCTGAGCGCGACGGCGAACGCGATCCCGCAGCAATCGATCAGGAAGTCGACCGGGTCGGAGTCGCGGCCCTCGACGAAGCTCTGGTGCCACTCGTCGCCGGCCGCGTAGAGGACGCTGATCACGACCGCGGCGATCAAACCGTGGCGCCCGAAGTGCGGGACCAGCGCCCAGATCCACAGCGATGCCAGGACCGCGTACTCGGTGAAGTGGGCCAGGATCCGCGTGAACGCCGGCAGCTCGGGCCCGACCTGCTGCTGGCCGGAGAGGTAGAAGATCAGGCCCATCAGGGCGAGGGGCGCGAGCGCCCGTACGGCGGTGCGGTCCACGGTCAGCTGCGCAGCTCGTCGAAGAGCCCGTGCCAGCGTTCCTCGTCGCGCTCGGCCGGCACCTGCAGGGTGATCCGGGTGGCGATGTCGCCGTAGCGGCGCTTGACCTCGGCCACGGCCTCCTCCGGTGTGCCGACGACCGCGAACGTCTGCACGAGCTCGTCGTCGATCAGCTCCGGCATCCGATCCCACTCGCCGCGTTTGGTCATCGCCCGCAGCTCCTCCTGCAGATCGCCCCACCCGTGGAGGTCGAGGACGGGGCGGTAGGCGGGAGTGGAGCCGTAGAAGGCGATCTGGCGCTTGATCTCGGTGATGCCGGCCGCGATCTCCTCCTCGGTGTCGCCGGTGACGACCATGGCGGGCGCGGTGATCTCGAAGCCCTCGCGATCGCGGCCCGCCTTGGCCCAGCCGCGTTCGAGCGCCGGCAGCGTCGCCTCCCGGACATAGCGCTCCGTCGAGAAGCCGTGCACCAGCAACCCGTCGGCGACCTCGCCCGCGGCTTCCGTCATCAGCGGGCCGACGCCGGCGAGCATGATCTTCGGGTTGCCGTGTGGGTTCGGCCCCGGGTTGAAGAACGGCGCCATCAGCGTGTGGGTGTAGAAGTCGCCCTCGAACTCGAGGGGCGCGTCGGTCTCCCACGTGTTCCAGATCGCGCGGATCGCGAGGATGAACTCGCGCATCCGCGCCGCCGGCTTGGACCACGGCATCGAGTACCGGCGGGTGATGTGCGGCTTGATCTGCGAGCCCAGCCCGAGCGTGAACCGGCCGCCCGAGAGCGACTGGACGTCGTTCGCCTGCAGCGCCACCGTCATCGGGTTGCGGGCGAAGGCGACCAGGATCGAGGTTCCGAGCTCGACCGTCTCGGTGCGCTCGGCGGCGATCGTGCAGGCCAGGATCGGATCGATCTGGGTTTCGAACGCCCACCAGCCGTCGTAGCCGTCGGCCTCGGCCTGGAGCGCCGCCGCCCCCGCGGCCTCCAGCGTCGGCTGGTAGGTACCGGCGTCGACCTTCACGCGCCGGACTCTATGCGGCACCGGAAAAAAAGTTCAGAAAATCGCTAAAGGTTTCCGTTCCAGCTGCCGATAAAGACAGATGCGGCGCCTCTCAGGCGTCGTTTTTGCGTTCTGGGCCGGTTACGGGACCCGGTGGATCTCGAAGAGATTCGTGCCCAGGTCCTGCTGGGGCAGGCCCGCGGTGATCGCGATCAGGTCGCCGGACTTCGCCACGCCCGACTCGCGCGCCAGGCGCGCGCAGTCGTCGAGCAGCGCGGTCAGCCCGGTCCACTCCTCGGCGACCTTGCACTGGACGCCGAACAGCAGGTTCAGGCGGCGGACGGTCTCCAGGCGGGGAGAGATCGCCAGTACCGGCGTCCGGGGACGGTGCGCGGAGACGAGGCGCGCGGTCCGGCCGCTGCGGGTCGGGACGACGATCGCCGCCAGGCCGAGGGTGTAGGTCGCGCCGACCGCGGCCCGGGCGACCGAGCTGGCGACGTCGGAGTCGTCGGACTCGACTCGGTTGAAGACCCAGTCGCCGTAGGGGAGCTCGGGCTCGGTCTCGCGCGCGATCCGGTCCATCACCCGGACCGCCTCGGCCGGATACTGGCCGACCGCCGTCTCCTCGGAGAGCATCACCGCGTCGGTGCCCTGATAGATCGCGTTGGCGACGTCGGAGACCTCCGCCCTGGTCGGCCGCGGCGAGGCGACCATCGACGCGAGCATCTGGGTCGCCGTGATGGAGGGGCGCGAGTACTTGCCGGCGAGCGCCAGGATGCGGCGCTGAACCCCCGGCACCTGCTCGATCGGCAGCTCGATCCCGAGGTCGCCCCGCGCGATCATGATCCCCGCGGTCACCGCCTTGACGATCTCCTCGGCGCGCTCGGCGGCCTGAGGCTTCTCGATCTTCGCGATCACCGGGATGTCGCCACCGCCTGTGCGCACCCGGCGCTCGACGGGCGCCAGGTCCTCGGCCCGGCGCACGAACGAGACCGCGAGCAGGTCGATCCCCTGCTCGAGCGCGAAGTCGACCCAGGCAAGGTCCTCGCGCCCCGCCGCCGGCAGGCCGACCTCGGCCCCGGGCAGGTTGAGCCCCTGGTGGGAGGAGACCCGGCCGCCGACCTCGACCGAGCACCGAACCTCGTCGTCACCGGCCTCCAGGACCCGGAGCCGGATCCGCCCGTCGGCCAGGTAGACGAGGTCATCCTCGGTCACGGCCTCGGGGAGGCCGTCGTAGCTGACCGACAGACGCTCGTCCGAGCCGACGCAGTCCTCGGTCGTCAGCACGATCTCCGAGCCTGGGCGCAGGCCGACGATGCCATCCTCGACGTCGCCGATCCGCAGCTTCGGGCCCGGCAGGTCGCCGAGGATCCCGACCTGCTTGCCGGTCCGCTCGGAAGCCGCACGGGCCATCGCGACGTTCTCGGTGTGGTCGTCGCGGGTGCCGTGGGAGAAGTTGAACCGGAAGACGTCGGCGCCGGCCTCGATCAGCTCGAGCATCCCGTCGACGCTCCGGGTGGCGGGGCCGATGGTGGCGACGATCTTGGTGCGGCGGTGGGAGTTCACGACCTTGGAATCTGCTCCGTCGGGGCGATTGTCGTCGGTGCGTCGGCCACCGCGTCGAACTCGCCCGTCTGCGGGCGATGGGTCGGTTCGGGCCCGTCGTCGTCGAGCTCCGCCCCCTCCGGGAGCTCGAGCCGTTGCACGAAGGGCAGCTGCCAGGCCGCGCCCGCGATCCCGAGGCCGATCCCGACGCTGAGCAGCGCGACGAACCATTGCCCGCCGGAGAGCTGGACGAGGTCGAAGAACTCCCGCACCGGCTCGATCGCGAGGACCCCCGCAAACAGCGCCCCGAGGATCACGATCATCGCCAGCATGTAGCTCTGGACGGTGATGTGCTCGCGCCCAGGGCCGCGCTCGAGCAGGACGATGAAGCAGAGCCCGATCACGACCAAAGTGGTGGTCGCCGCGGTTCGCCCCTCCTCGAGGGTGCCGCCGAAGATCCCGTCGACGGCGAAGAAGGAGACCAGCGAGGCGATCCCCATCGCGATCCCGGCCGGAAACGCGAATGCGGCCAGCGCCTTCAGCAGCCGCCCGCGATAGAGCGGCCCCTCGCTCGGCGCCAGCGCGAGCACGAACGAGGGGATCCCGATCGTCAGCAGCGCCGCGATGGTGAGCTGGCGGGGCAGGAACGGGAACGTGAAGTTGAAGATCGCCGCGAGCAGGATCAGGAACCCGGCGTAAACGGACTTGGTCAGATAGAGACGCCCGAGGCGGTGGATGTTGCGGGCGATCCGCCGGCCCTCGGCGACCGCCCGCGGCAGCATCGAGAACTGGTCGCGCAGCAGGACGATGTCGGCGACGCCCTTGGTGATCTGGCTGCCGGATCCCATCGCGACCGCGAGGTTCGCCTGCTTGAGCGCCGGGACGTCGTTGACCCCGTCGCCGATCATCGCCGTGTAGCGGCCGCGGCTGCCGAGTGAGCCGACCAGCGCCTTCTTCTGCTCCGGCGTGATCCGGCAGAAGATCGTGTGCCGCAGCGCCGCGTCGGCGAGGCCGCCCTTGTCCGTCGGCAGCTGCGAGCCCTCGATCACGCGCGCGTCCGCGGGAACGCCGACGGCGTGCGCGACCGCGGTCACCGTCTCGCGCGCGTCGCCGGAGATCAGCTTCAGGTCGACCTGCTGCTCGCGCATGTAAGCGATCGTCTCGGCCGCGTCGGGGCGCAGCGTCTCCTCCAGGACGACCAGCGCCCGCGGCTCGAGCGGCGGCGGGGGCTGCGACGCCGGGTCGCTCGGCAGGCCGCCGCGCGCCTCGCCGAACGCGATCACGCGGCGGCCGGCGCCGGTGTGCTCCTCGAGCGCCCGCTGCAGCCCCTCCGGGAGGCGCAGTGCCCCGGCCTTGGCGAGCACGTCGGGTGCCCCGATCACGTAGCTGGACCCGTTCAGGGTCATGCCGCTCCACTTCCACTGCGACGAGAACGGGACCTCCGCGCTCGGCTGCTCCGGGCGCGCCGGATAGCGCTCGGCGATCGTCTCGAGGGTCCGGTTGCGCTCCCCGGCGGAAGCGGCGAAGGTGGCGAGGGCGCGCTCGGCGGCCGCCGGCCCGGCCGGATCCGCGGCCTCGACCGCGATCAGCTTCAGGGTGCCGTCGGTGAGCGTGCCCGTCTTGTCGACGCAGATCGTGTCGACCGCGGCGAGCGACTCGGTCGCCGAGATCTGCTGGACGAGCGTGTTCTGGCGGGCGAGGCGGACCGCGGCGACGGCGAGGGTCACGCTCATCAGCAGGACCAGGCCCTCCGGGATCAGCGTCACCAGGCCGGCGGTCGCCTCCTGGGCCGCGTCGCGGAAGTCCTTGTCGTGGATCGTGAACCCGGCGAGCACGATCAGCGCGATCGGGATCAGCGCGATCGTCGTCGCCCGCAGCACCGTGTTGACCTCGACCTGAAGCGGCGACAGCCCGTGGCGGAACTCGCGCGCCTCGCCGGCGATCTTCTCCGCGTAGCTCTTCTCGCGCACGGCGTCGACCTCGTAGTGGCCGGAGCCCGAGAGCCCGAACGAGCCCGAGAGCATCCGGTCGCCGATCCGCTTGCGGATCCCATCCGACTCGCCGGTCAGCAGCGACTCGTCGACGGTCAGCCCGCGGGTGTCGACCAGCGGCCCGTCGGCGACCAGCTGGTCGCCCGGCTCGACCCGGACGATGTCGCCCGGCACGACCTCGTTGGCGCTCAGCTCGATCAGGCGCCCGTCGCGGATCGCCTTTGCGCGCGGCGCCACCAGCAGCGCGAGCTGGTCCAGGGTCTCCTTCGCCTTCAGCTCCTGGCGGATGCCGATCGCCGAGTTGACGATCGCGATCAGGCCGAAGATCGCGTCGGCCCACAGGCCCAGCGACAGGATGAGGATGAAGAAGCCGCCGATGATCGCGTTGAACAGCGTCAGGACGTTGGCGGTGACGATGCTGGCCACCGAGCGGCTGTTCGGCGGCTCCGGGACACCGAGACGGGCCAGCCTGGTCTCGGCCTCGACGCTCGATAGTCCCTGGGTCACCGATGTGCTCACGTTGCGTCCATGTTTACCGCAGCGATCAGAGGGAGGAGCGACGCAAGTAGGATCGACCGCGAGGTGGAGGAGGGCACGAGCCCGACACTTGCGGGAGGGGAGGCCCTACCGGTCAGTTTCCGGGAGGCGACGAAGGTCTACCCGGGTAGCGACCGGCCCGCGGTCGACAAGCTCAGCCTCGACGTTCCGGCCGGGGAGATCTGCGTGCTTGTCGGACCGTCCGGGTGCGGCAAGACGACCGCGATGCGGATGGCCAACCGCATGGTCGAGATCACCGACGGCGACGTCCTCATCGGCGACCGCTCGGTGCGCGAGCGCTCGGCCTCCGAGCTGCGCCGCGAGACCGGCTACGTGATCCAGCAGATCGGCCTCTTCCCGCACCGGACGATCGCCCAGAACATCGCCACCGTGCCGGGCCTGCTCGGCTGGGACCGCGAGCGGGCGATGGCACGGGCCACCGAGCTGCTCGAGCTGATCGGCCTCGACCCCGAGGTCGCGGACCGCTACCCGGCCCAGCTGTCCGGCGGCCAGCAGCAGCGGGTCGGCGTCGCGCGGGCGCTGGCGGCCAACCCGGGGGTGATGCTGATGGACGAGCCCTTCGGTGCCGTCGATCCGATCAATCGGGAGCGGCTCCAGAACGAGTTCCTGCGCCTGCAGGCCGAGATCCGCAAGACCATCCTCTTCGTCACCCACGACATCGACGAGGCGATCAAGATGGGTGACCGGATCGCGATCCTCAAGGAGGGCGGTCACCTGGCCCAGTACGCGACCCCCGCGGAGCTGCTGATGGCCCCCGCCGATGGCTTCGTCGAGGACTTCGTCGGCGCCGACCGGGCGTTGAAGCGGCTGGCGCTGCTGCGGGTCGCCGACATCGACCTCTGGCAGGCGCCGCTCGCCCACGTCGGCCAGGCGACCTCCGAGGTCCGGGCGAAGCTCGCGGGAGCCGAGGTCCCGCACGCCCTCGTCGTCGACGCCGAGCGCCGGCCGCTCGGCTGGCTCTCGGACGCCGACCTCGCTCGCGACACGGTCCCGGCGTCCCCGGCCGCGTCGCCCGAGCCCATCCTCGACCTCGCGGATGTGATGCGCGACGCGCTCTCCGACCTGCTCCAGGCCGAGACCCGCTACGCCCCCGTGGTCGACGCCGGCGGGGCGATCGCGGGCGTGCTGTCGGTCGAGATCATCTCCGAGTTCCTGACCTCGCCGGACGCACTGGTCGAGGACCATCCCGCCGCCGAGCGCCCGCTGGCCGACTGATGCTCGCGACGCTGACGGCCATCCTCCCGCTCGCCCAGGCCGGCGAGGGCTTCGTCCGCGAGGCGGGCGAGGAGGGGGCGAGCTGCGTCGCCAAGAACGACACGGTCTGCCCCGGCTGGGCGATCGAAAACATCGACCGCTACGTGACGCCGACCCTCGAGCACCTGGTGTTGGTCGGTTCCTCCGTCGCGGCCGGGTTCGTGCTGGCGCTGGCGCTGGCGATCGTGTCGCACCGGCGGCACTGGCTCGTTCCGGTGTTCACCGGCGTGACGGGCGTCATCTACACGATCCCCAGCATCGCCCTGTTCCTGATCCTGCTCCCGGTCAGCGGGCGCGGGACAACGACGGCGATCATCGCTCTGACCCTCTACAACCTGCAGATCCTCTACCGCAACATGGTCACCGGGCTGGCGAACGTCCCGGCGGGCGCGAGGGATTCCGGGCGGGGGATGGGGATGACCGACCGCCAGCTGCTCTGGCGTGTCGAGCTGCCGCTCGCTGTCCCCGAGATCATCGCCGGCCTGCGGGTCGCGACCGTCTCGACGATCGCGATCGCGACCCTTGCGGTCTTCGCTGGCGCCGGCGGGCTCGGCACCGAGGTCTACCCCGACATCACGTTCAAGACCGGAATCGTCGTCGTCGGAGCGATCGTGATGGTGATGGCGATCTGCTTCGACGTCCTCTACCTCGGCGCCCAGCGGTTGCTGGCGCCGTGGCGGCGCGTGCGGCCCATATGAGTCACGTGTTCGTCCTCGGCTCGGTGCTCGATTCGTTCGGCGATGCGATCTCGTTCATCTTCGAACCGCAGCCCGGGCCGCGAACGGCGGCCGGAGAGGTCGGCGGCCTCGACCAGGTCTGGGAGTTGATGTGGCCACAGATCTGGCTCAGCGTGCTCGCCCTGGCGATCGCCTGCGCGATCGCGATCCCGGTCGGCGTCTATTTCGGGCATCGCGGCACGGGGGAGCTGCTCGCGGTCGCGATCGGCAACGCGGGCAGGGCGATCCCCGAGCTGGTCCTGATCGCGTTCATGGTTGCGTTCGTGGGCGTCGGGGCCCTCAACGTGACCATCGCCCTGGTCGTGCTCGGGATCCCTCCGATGCTCACCAACGCGTTCGTGGCCGTCCGCCAGGTGGATCCCGGCGCGGTGGAGGCGGCGCGGGGGGTCGGGATGAGCGAGCTCGACGTGGTCCGGCGCGTCGAGCTGCCGCTCGCGGTGCCGACGCTGATGAGTGGGGTGCGGACCGGCGCGATCACGATCGTCTCCACGGCGACGATCGCGTCGTTGGCCGGCGTCTCGACCCTCGGCGACTTCATCATCAACCGCGGCGTCTACGGCGAGGACGGGCTGCTGGCCGGGGCGATCCTGGTCGCCTTGCTCGCGCTGGCCTTCGAGCTCGCGCTCGCGGGAGTCCAGCGGTGGTTCACGCCAAGGGGAATTCAGGTGGAGCGCCAAATCGCCCTCGTGCGCACGTGAGCGCATAGGCTTGCGGCGACCGCCAGTCGGCGGCAGAGCCAATCAGACACGGAGGACCCCCGATGAGCACCCACCCCCGGCTGCGAGCGCTGTTCGCGCTGCTCGCCTTGATCGCCCTGACGCTAGTCATCGCCGCCTGCGGCGACGACGATTCGGATTCGACGAGCGCCGGTACCGAGACCTCGACGGAGGCGAGCTCCGACCTGATCGAGTCCAATCCGGACAACGGCTCGATCGCCCTCACGGTCGGATCGAAGAACTTCACCGAGCAGATCGTCCTCGGCGAGATCTACGCCCAGGGCCTCGAGGCGGCCGGGTACGACGTCTCCACCGACCTCAACCTCGGGGACGAGTTCGTCGCCCTGAAGGCGCTCGAAAGCGGTGAGGTCAGCGGCTATCCCGAGTACACGTCCACCGCTCTCACCTCGTTCTTCGATACCGCGCCCGAGGACGTCCCCGGCGACGCCCAGGCGGCCCTGGATCAGGTGCAGCCCGACTTCGAGGAGAAGGGCCTGATCGCCTACCCGCCGACCCCGTTCTCGAGCGCGAACGCGGTCGGGATGCTCGCCTCGGAGGCCGAGACGCTCGGTGTCACCTCGATCTCCGATCTCGAAGACCACCAGGACCTGACCCTTTACGGGTCACCCGAGTGCCGCCAGCGG
Source organism: uncultured Solirubrobacterales bacterium (assembly GCA_963767285.1). Taxonomy (GTDB): domain Bacteria; phylum Actinomycetota; class Thermoleophilia; order Solirubrobacterales; family 70-9; genus WHSW01. The sequence continues at coordinate 254,167 of CAVYDJ010000002.1, forward strand.
ATCGACTGCCTGGCGGGCCTGGAGGAGTACTACGGCCTCGACGGCCTGCGTGACAACTTCACGCCGGTCGACATCGGCCTGCGCTACGAGGTTCTCGACAAGGGCGACGCCGACCTGTCGATCTTGTTCACGACCGACGCGCAGCTGTTCACCTCCGACGACTACGTCCTGCTCGAGGACGACAAGGGCGTGCTGCCGGCCGGCAACGTCACCTTCGTCGCCAGCCAGGAGGCCGCCGACGAGGCGGGTCCGGACTTCGGCGAGACGATCGAGAAGGTGCAGAGCACCCTGACGCTCGAGGTGATGCAGGAGCTCAACGCCCGGGTCGACATCGACCGCGAGAAGCCGGAGCAGGCGGCGCAGGAGTACCTGCAGGAGTTCGGCTACATCGAGTAGCCCGGCGTGGATTCGCGCTGCGCCCGCGGGGTAACTCGACCCCGTGGGCGCGGCGGCAATCCTCGACGTCGACGGCACGCTCGTCGACTCCAACTATCACCACGCGATCGCGTGGTACCGGGCGCTGCGAGAGCACGACATCACGGTTCCGGTCTGGCGTCTGCACCGGCTGATCGGAGTCGGCGGCGACCAGTTCGTCGAGCGCGCCGCCGGCAAGGACGTCGAAGAGCGGTCGGGCGACGCGATCCGCGAGTCCGAGTCGCGTCTGTACGGCGAGCTCATCGACGAGGTCGTGCCGTTCGACGGGGCGCGCGAGCTGCTCGTCGAGCTGGGCGAGCGCGGCCACAAACCGGTGCTGGCCAGCTCGGCCAAGGCCGAGGACACCGAGCATTACGTCGAGCTGCTCGACGCCTCGGACCTGCTCGAGGCGTACACGACCTCGGACGACGTCGAGCAAACGAAGCCTGCGCCTGACCTGGTCGCCGTCGCGATGCTGAAGGCGCGCGAGCTTTCGGCGGTGATGATCGGCGACTCGACCTGGGACGTCGAGGCGGCCGCGCGGGCAGGCGTGAAGACGATCGCGGTGCTCACCGGCGGCTACTCGGAGGCGGAGCTGCGCAACGCGGGTGCCGTCGACGTGTTCCAGTCGCTGGTGGATCTGCGTGAAAGCCTGGACTCGACGCCCCTGCGGTAATAGGTTCGGTTCGATGCGCGGTTGGTTCCTCGTCGGACTCGCACCCCTCGGCGTCTTCGTGGCGGGCGCCCTCGCTGCCCCGACCTCGCAGCGCGCGGACCCCGACGTAACCGTCCTGACCACGGGCGACAACTCGGAGCTCGTCAAGACGATCCCGATCGGCCGCCAGCGGGACCAGAAGGCGCGGGTGGTGATGTCGCTGCCCGGCTCGAAGCTCGGCAGCCTCTCTGACGAGATGGCGATCGAGGCCTCGGCCGAGCTCGAGGTGACGACCTGCCTGAAGCGGGATCCCGACCATGCCGAGGCCGAGGAGCAGTGCACCGGCAAGACCTACGGCTTCGACCCCCACGTCAACGCGAGACTGATCCTCGCCAACTCGGCCGACTCGACCGACGGCGTCCAGGTCGGCCGCACCGCCGAGCTGCAGTGCTCGCAGCACCTGCCGCCGCGCAACCACCACTGCGTCCTGACCGTGCCCTGGACGCGGGTCGCGATCGCCCGGGAACGTTTGGGCTGCAACCCGAGCTGCAGCCTCAACCTCGTCGCCAGCTCGTGGAGCAACGACGCGAAGAACGGCCACGTCCTGGTCATCGGCGCCGACTCGCAGGGCCCGGTCAAGGGCGACAAGGGCCGGATCAACGTCGTCACGTTCGCGGACGCGAGCCAGCCGCTGCCGAAGCCGATCGTCGCCACCAAGTCAGTCGACGGGCACGTGCCGATCATCGACGACGGCGCCGGCGATCCGATCTTCAAGGTCGTCTACTCGGCGCGGATCGACAACCCGCGCGAGGGCGACCAGTTCATGGTCGACGCCCGCTCGATCACGAAGATCGGCTCGGTCAAATACAACGTCGAGCTGCCGACCGAGGTCATCGTCGCCAAGAGCCCGACCACGACCCGAGCCGCCGGCGTGGCCGTCTACACCCATCCCTCGAGCCAGGTCTCCGAGCTCAACGGGGTCAACTGCACGCAGAAGCCGTCTCCCCATCAGACGCCCTGCGTGCGCGACAAGTTCGGCGTCTTCGAGATCAGCCGAGACCGCTCGAAGCTGTACGTCAACGTCGTCCAGGGGGCCGAGGCGAAGAAGACCACTGAGCGCCACAACGATCGCGACAAGGCCAAGTTCATCGACGGCGGGTACCTGAAAGTCTTCCGCTTCGATTGACGGACGAACGCCTCAGCGCCGACGACGCCCGCATCCTCGGGCTCGAGTCGGCGGCGATCACGGGCCACACGCTGAAGCTGGTCGTACTCGAACCGGGCGAGCCGCTCGACCTCGAGGCGCTGCGGGCTGGCATCGCGGCGCGCCTGCCCGAGGGCTCGCGCGGCCGCCAGCGGGTCGAGCTCGACGCCGACGGCTCGGCGCGCTGGGTCGACGACGAGCAGTTCGACGCCGCCGCCCACGTCCAGCGCCACCCGGTCACCGGATGCGACGACGACGCGGCACTGTGGCGCGAGGCGAGCGGCCTGATGTCACAGCGCCTCGACCACGAGCGCCCGCTGTGGCGATTCGACCTCGTCGGCCCGCTCGCCGACGGGCGCGAGGCGATCGTGTGCCGGATCCATCACGCGATGGCCGACGGGATCAGCTCGGTGCGGTTCCTGCGGGAGGTGCTGTGGGACGAGTCCGAGGAGAAACCGAGCGCGCGGGCCGCCCCGGCGCCGGAGGCGGAGCGCCATCGGCACCTGCGCGAGTTCGTCCGGATGCCCGGTGCGATCGCCCGCGAGCTCGGCCATCGCGCTTCGGAGTCGATCCTCGACCGCCGGATCGGCTCGGCGCGCGAGCTCGCCTTCTCCGCCTTCCCGCTGAGCGAGCTGAAGGCCATCGGAGCCTCCCGCCCCGGCCACGTGACCGTCAACGACGTCTTCCTGGCCGGGGTCGCCGGCGGGTTGCGCAGCTGGCTCGAGCACGCCGGCGAACGGCTGCCGAAGCTGCGGGCTCAGATTCCGGTGAGCCTCCACCACCGCGACGAGGGGGAGGCCGAGCTCGGCAACCGCGACTCATTCCTGAACGTCGACCTGCCGGTGCACGAGCCCGATCCGATCGCCCGGCTTGAGGCCGTCAACGCGCAGACGACCGCCGGTAAGAGCCACGGCGACGCCGAGGAGCTCTACGACCTCTTTCACGCGCTGTCGCGCTTCAAGCACCTCGACCACGCCGCCCAGCACCTCGCCGCTGGACCGCGCGAGTTCAGCCTTTCGATCTCCAACGTCCCGGGCCCGTCGTGCGAGCTGAGCGTCGCCGGCCGCCCGGTCGAGAACCTGTTCTCCGTCGCCGAGCCGGCCGACCGCCACGCGCTGCGGGCCTCGGCGATCTCCTGCGCCGGGACGATCGGGATCGGCCTCTGCACGGACCCGGAGGCGGTCGCGGGCATCGATCGCCTTGCGGCGGCGATCGACGAATCGCTGGCCGAGCTTCGCCAAGCGACGATCGGCTAGCGTCCCGCGCATGGCGCTGAAGCTCGGGATCAACCTCGGCTATTGGGGGATCGGCCCCAAGGGCGAGGAGGCACTGGAACTCGTCAAGGGCGCCGAGGCGGCCGGCTATGACTCCGTCTGGGTGGCCGAGTCCTATGGCTCCGACGTCGTCTCCGTGCTCGCCTGGCTCGCGCCTCAGACCGAGACGATCAAGCTCGGCGCCGCGATCATGCAGGTGCCGGCCCGTCCGCCCGCCGCTGCGGCGATGGCCGGGGTGACGATCGACGAGCTCTCCGGCGGCCGCTTCATCTTCGGCTTCGGGCCGTCCGGCCCGCAGGTCTCCGAGGGCTGGTACGGGGTCCCGTACGCGAAGCCCTGGGGGCGGACCCGCGAGTACATCGAGGTGGTGCGAGAGATCGTCGCCCGCCAGGGGCCGCTCGAGCACAAGGGCGAGCACTACCAGCTGCCGATCGAGGGCGGAACGGGCCAGGGCAAGGCGCTGAAGCTCAACTTCCACCCGCTGCGCAACGAGATCCCGGTCTTCGTCGGCGCGATCGGCCGCAAGTCGGTCGAGATGGCGGCCGAGATCTGCGACGGCTGGATCCCGATCTTCTTTTCCGCCGATGCCTTCGAGGAGACCTGGGGCGAGCACCTGGAGGCCGGATTCGCGAAGGGTGGGCGCAGCCGCGCCGACCTCGAGGTCTCGCCGGCGCTGCAGGTCGCGATCGACGGCGATCTCGACGCCGCCCGCGCAGTGGTCAAGTTCGGGCTTGCTGCTGTACCTCGGCGGCATGGGCTCCCGCGAGACGAACTTCTACGTCGACCTCACCCACCGCTTCGGCTTCGGGGAGATCGCCGACGAGGTCCAGGGGCTGTACCTGGACGGCAAGCGCGATGAGGCCTACGCGGCGATCCCCGACGAGCTCGTCGACGCGACCTCGCTGGTCGGCTCCGAGGAGGAGGTCGCCGCGCGGGTTGCGAAGCTCGCCGAGGCCGGCGTCGACCGCCTGATCGTCTCGCCGGTCCACGCCGACCCGACCGAGCGCCTGCGCACCGTCGAGCGCCTCGCCGAGCTGGTCGGCGTGGGCGCCCCCGCCTGACCCTTCGGGTCTGTCCGGGCCGATCCGTGCCGAGCTGTCGGGTCGCGCTGACTCGTTACATGATTTCGTCACAACGGTTCCGCGGAACCGCGACGCCGAATTGGTGCTCGAGCGCGTTGAGGATCGACTCGAGGTGCTCGAGGATCGACTCGAACCACTGGTGATCGAGCGCGAAAGGCTGCTTGCGGCTCGGGCGGCGCTGCTGGGCGAGACCGAGCATGAACCAGAGCGCGGGAAGAGCACCCTGTTCCAGAACCGGGGCGGCCGCTGGTATCTGCGCGCTTCGCCACTCGCCACCTGATCCACCGCCGCGCCGCGTAGGATCGCGCCATGGCTGATCCGCTTCAGCCCGGGGCGGTGTTCGCCGGACACCGGATCGAGGGGCTCGCCGGAAGGGGCGGGATGGGCGTCGTCTACAAGGCGACCCACATCGCGCTCGACCACGTCGTCGCCCTGAAGGTGATCTCGCCGGCGCTGGCCCAGGACGAGCGCTTCCGGCGGCGGTTCGGCGAGGAGTCGCGGATCGCGGTCTCGATCCGCCACCCGAACGTCGTCGCGATTCACCACGCCGGCGAGGAGGACGGGCTGCTGTTCGTGACCATGGACCTGATCGACGGCACCGACCTGCGCGGGCTGCTTCATGTCCAGCGAGCGCCTGGATCCGGCGCACGCCGCGCGAGTGATCACCGAGGTCGCCGCGGCGCTCGACGCGGCCCACGCCCGCGGCCTCGTTCACCGCGACATCAAGCCGGGCAACATCCTGATCGAGGGCGAGGGGCCGGACCAGCGCGTCTACCTGACCGATTTCGGCCTCGCGCGACTGGTCGAAGCGACAACCGGAGTCACCGCGACCGGGGCCTTCGTCGGCACGCTCGACTACGTCGCCCCGGAGCAGATCCGCGGCGAGCGCGTCGACGCCCGCGCCGACGTCTACGCGCTCGGGTGCGTGCTGTTCGAGCTGCTGACCGGCAACCCCCCCTTCGCGGCCCGTGACGACAAGGTGGCGAAGATGTACGCGCACCTCCAGGAGGAGCCGCCACGGCCGAGCCTGCTGCGTCCCGAGCTGCCCCGTGAGCTCGACCTGGTCGTCGGCCGGGCGCTCGACAAGGACCCGGAGAAGCGATACCCGTCGGCGGGCGACTTCGCCCGCGCGGTCACGGCCGCGGTCAGCGGCCAGCCGACGGTCGAGGCCGAGCGCAGCGTCGCGGTCGGCGCCGCCGCACCCGGCCCGCCGGAGGCGACGACGAGCGCAGAGCGCGAGCTCGTGGCGACAGCCGAGGAGGAGGCGGGATCCGAGCCGGTGACCGTTCCCGCCGGTGTCCCGACGGAGGCGATCCCGCCGGCGACCGTCGCCCGGTCGCGGTCCCGCGGGCGCGGCCCGTGGCTCGCGCTCGCGGCGGGCGCCGTCGTGGTCGCGGTTGTCGCGGCACTGCTGCTCGGCGGGGGTGGCGAGGAGAACCCGAGCTCGACGACGACGGCGGACTCGGGCTCCGGCCAAACGGGGGGCGACGGGGAGGCCACCGTTCCGGACGCGAAGATCGACGGGAAGCCCGTTCCGGTTGGAGAGCTCCCGGTCAACCCTTTCCACGGCGAGAAGGGCCTGTACGTCAACAACCGCACGGCAGGCACGGTCTCGTTCGTAGACGGCGATCCAGCCAAGGAGTTGAGCCAGTTCCAGGCGGGAAGCTTTCCGGAGGCGGTGGTCGAATCAGCCGGCTCACTCTGGGTGACGCAGGGCCGTGGCACCACCGTCCTCCGCCTCGATCCCTCCTCGGGGGAGGTCCAGGACGAGGTCGAGGTCGGCGCGCAGCCCGGTGGCGCCGCGGTAGGGGAGGACGGCTCCGTCTGGGTCACGAACTCCGGTGACGCGACGGTCTCGAAGATCGACCCGGACAGCGGCAACACGCGCACGATCCCGGTCGGCGCCGGGCCCTACGGGATCGCCGTCGACGGGAACGCCATCTGGGTCTCGAATCGCGAGGACGACTCGGTCATCCAGATCAACGCGAGCTCCAACCGGCCGGACCCGCAGGCGATCCCGGTCGGCGACAACCCGAAGGGCGTCGCGATCGACGGTGACGGCCGGGTCTGGGTCGCGAACGCCGACGACGACACAGTTTCGGTCGTCGCCAACGGCGCGGAGCAGGACAGGATCACCGTCGGAGAGGAGCCGCGTGGCGTGGTGTTCGGGTTCGAGTCGATCTGGGTGAGCGTTGGGTTCACCGATCAGGTCGTGCGCATCGATCCCAACACCGGAGAGAAGCTCCAGACGCTCAACGCCGGCGACGGCCCAGAGGGCATTACCGCCGGCCCGAAGAGCATCTGGGTCGCGAACGGGATCTCCAACGACCTGACCCGCATCGACCCGGGCGTGGCGCGTTAGCGGCGGCGAATGCTGGCCGCGCGGCCAGCGGTTGTCCGTTGACGCGCGCGGTGCGGTCAGGTATCAACCCCTACGCTTCTGCAAGCACGGGGAATGGGGAACCGAATGTCGTTGCTGCGCCGCCGCCGGCGGTTCGTTTTGCTGGGTGCCATCGCGACCGCGCTCTGCGCGCCGACAGCCGCAGGCGCGGCCGACGTGCCCGAGGGCGCGACCTGGTCCGAGGCCACGATCGACTCGACCAACGGCGTCAAGTTGCACGCCGACATCCTGCGGCCGTCGCATCTGGCGGAGGACGCACAGACGCCCGTGATCCTCGCGATCGGGCCGTACTTCGGCCACGCCGGGCAGCTGGGCGCCGCGGGGGCGGTCCCGGCCGTCGGGGGATCCCCCTACGACCCGATCGGGCCATCGAGTGGCCCCTCCGACCGCTTCGGAGATCTGGTCGAGGGCGCGAAGCTGATGGAGCGCGGCTACACCTACGTGACGGTCGACCTGCGCGGCTACGGCGGCTCGACCGGCTGTCTCGACTGGGTCGGGCCCGGCGAGCAGGCCGACGTCGTCAGCGCGGTCGAGTGGGCGGCGTCGCGGGACTGGTCGACCGGCAAGGTCGGCATGTACGGCAAGTCGTATGACGGCGTCACCGGCCTGGTCGGCGTCAACGAGGCGCCGGAGGGCCTGGCCGCGGTCGTCTCACAGGAACCCGTCTACGACCTCTATCGCTATTTGTACGGGGACGGCATGCGGCGCACGAACTCGGTCCTGACGCCGGCACTTTACGACGGGATCGATGCGACTCCGGGACCGCTGCTCGACGACCCGATGTACAGCATCAACGGGGCGAACGACACGGAGCGCCCGGGCTGCAAGGCCGCGAACTGGGCCGACCAGGCGGGCAACGAGGATCACTTCTCGCCCTACTGGCGCAAGCGCAACCTCGTCCCGGGCGCGAAGGGATCGGATGTTCCCCTGTTCCTCACCCAGGGGTTCACCGAGAACAACACCGTTCCCGACGGGACGGCGCAATACCTGCAGAACCACACGGGGTTCGAGCGTGCATGGCTCGGGCCGTGGGACCACGTCCGCGGCAACGAGACGGACGAGAACGGCAGGCTGCTGATGGGCCGCGCCGGCTGGTTCGACGAGGTGATCCGGTTCTACGACCGGTTCCTCAAGAGCGATGCGCAAAAGGCGAAGGGGAAGCGGAGGAACCGCGGCAAGCAGAAGGTGACCGACCCGATGATCGCCGTGCAGACCAACGACGGGAAGTGGCGCGCGGAGGATTCCTGGCCGCCGGCGGACTCCACCGGCTACACGACCGAGTTGCTGCCGGGGACCTACAACGACGACGGTCAGGGCGGGATCACCGACCCCGACGGCACCTGGACGATCTCCCCGCCGCTGCCCTACGACGCCCACCTGGCGGGATCCGGTCGCGCGATCGTCGACGTCTCCTCGGCTCTGCCGCGGGGGAACCTGGTCGTCGACGTCTACGACCTGGATCCGTTCGGCACGGGCACCCTGATCAGTCGCCAGGGGCATCTGATCTACAACAACGGCGAGGTTCCGCTCGACCTCTGGTCGGCCGACTGGAAGATCGCGGCGGGACACCGGATCGGCATCAGGGTGACCGACGCCAACGGCGACTTCTGGGTGCACGTGCCGACGCTCCAGGACGTCACCGTCCACGGCGGCTCGGTCACGCTGCCGTTCCTGTCGCGCTTCCGCGACAAGACGATCGAGGGCGATCCCGGCACGCAGCTCGAGGACGTCCTGGCGGAGACGGTGGAGGTGCCGCCGGAGACGATCGAGAGCTCGACCTCGGACTCGTTCGGGCTGCCGCCCAAGATGGCCGGCTGGAAGCCGGCGCCGGGCGGCGACGCCGGTCCGGCGCAGGCGCCGGTTCAGGGCGCCGTCACGACCAAGGCGCCCGGAGTCGGCCAGCGGGTCGGCGGCGTGACGAGCGAGTACCTCGAGTTCGACGTCGCGGCCGGCTATGACAACGCCCGGATGAGGGGCGTCACGACGCCGACCGCGCCCGCGGACCTGGATCTGTATCTCCAGCGCCAGGAGGCGGACGGGACGTGGTCGCCGGCCGGCGACGGCGCCAACGGCGGTGACCTCGACGGCGAGCGGATCGGCACCGGGCGCCTCGATCCCGGCCACTACCGGCTCGAGGTCCACAACTGGGCCGGCCCGCCCGGCAACCAGGTCGGGATCGAGCTGACCTTCTTCAACTCGGCGGGCGAGAAGGGGACCTGAGCCGGCTAGAGCTCGCGCTCGGTCACCAGTCCGCTCTGCAGTGCCCGCTCGACCAGGGCGACGCGCTTCTGGTTCTGGGGCAGGTCCTCGACGCCGAACTTCTCGAACAGGGCCCGCAGGTGCGTCTTGACGGCGTCGACGCTGAGGTGAAGCTCCTCGCCGATCTGCCCGTTGGTCGCCGGGGTGGCGAACGACGAGCCCTCCTTGAACGGGCGGCATAGGGCGACGAGGACACGCTTTTGGGCCGGTGAGACGCCCGCGGCGGTGAGCGCATCACCGGACATGACCGTCTCCGTGCCGCTCTCGCCGGGTGCGCGGTAGATCACGCCGGTTCGCCCGAAGCGCATCGTGTCCCCGTCGCGCAGGCGGCGGCGGCCGCTGACCCGCTCGCCGTTGACGAACGAGCCGTTGCGGGAGAGGCCGTCGTCGACCAGCGTGCACTCCAGGCCGACCATCTCCAGCTGGGCGTGGAGGCTCGACACCTCCTCGTCCCAGGCCAGATTGAGGTCGGCGGACTCGCTGCGCCCGACCCAGAGCGAGTCGACGCCCGTGTCGATCACGAACAGCTGCTGCTCGTCGTCGGCGCTGCGGTAGACGAGAAACGGCCGGCCGAGGCGCTCGGCCTCGATCTGGGCCTTGAGCTCGGGGGCGCTACGGGCCCTGGGACCGGACTGAGGGTCGTTCACGGGCGGGAATCTACCGGCGCCTCGGGCTGTTGCTTGCGCTAGCTTCGGCGTGCGGGGGAAGTCTCGTCGTCGGGAGGTTCCGGATGCAGGTCAGAGGTTTCGTCATCGCCCTCGTGGCGGGCGTGAGCGCGCTCGCTCCGGCGGCCGCCGCCGCCCATTGGCTCGATCATTCCGGGCCCCCTCCGGTCTCGGTGTCGCCGCCGTCGTCGAACTTCAACTCCGGCGGGACCGGGGCCGAGTGGGAGCTGATCGAAACAGTCACGACGGGCAACCCGCACACCGACCTCGACTTCTTCACCCAGGGCGGCGAGACCTACGCTTCGGTCGGCACCCTCGCGGTGGGTCCGAACGGAGGCGGCCAGACGATCGTCAAGCTGACGAACGGCGGCAACGTGGATCCGGAGCTGATCGCCCAGCATCCCTCGGCGAGCTGCATCACCGACCCGAGCGCCGCCACCGGGCTCCAGCACGACGTCGAGGCCTCGCCGAAGGGCAACGCGATCCTCAACGTCGCCAACCCCTACGCGGTCCGCACCGACACCCAGATCATCCTCGACGCCACCGACGCCGAGGGGCGCTGCCACGACCAGGGCTTGCTCGGAATCGACAGCGCTCCTCAGGGCGGGCTCGAGATCGTCGACGTCACCGACCCCACGAAGCCGGTCGAGATCGGGCTGACCAGCCACATCGGCGAGGCGCACACCGTCAACGTCGACCCGAAGCGCCCGCACATCGCCTACGCGGTCACCTCCGACTCGGTCAGCGTGAACGCCGCCGGCGAGCGGGGCAACGAGGCCCCGGGTTCGCTCGCCCTCGACGGCTTCGAGGTCGTCGACCTCTCCTCGTGCATGAACTTCCCCGCCGGAACGACGGTCGATCAGAAGCGCGCGGCCTGCCGGCCGCAGGTTTATCGCTACCGCTATCCGAACGTCCAGATGGCGCTCGGGCACACGGTGAAGACCGGCAGCACGGCGCTGTTCGCCTGCCACGAGCTCGAGATCTATCCCGACGACAAGCTGACCTGCGGGAGCGGCAACGCGTTGATCGAGCTCGACATGAGCGGCGCCTTCGACGACATGGGCACGCCGACCGATTTCTCGGACGACAGGCCCCGCGGGACGCCCTTGCCCTGCCAGGTTCGCGCCAGCTCGACGGTTGGGCCGGTCGGGACCGGCGCTTCGGTCACCGACTGCGTCGACCGGCCCGGCGGCGGGACCACCGACCTCGACATTCCGAGCTGGATCGCGGCCGGCGCGCCGTCGCTGCAGGGCGTCCAGTGGCTCGGCAGCGTCATCCACCAGGGCGGCGGCCCGGGGCAGACGACGCTCCCGCCGCTCGACTCCACCCAGGACGTCGCGTTCAACCACGAGTCCGAGCTGAGCGGCTCGGGCAAGACGCTGATTGCGACCGACGAGCGCGGTGGCGGCCTCATCGCGCCGGGCGCCGCCTGCGATCCGTCGGGCGTCAACATCCGCGGCAACGGTGGCGTCCACTTCTACGACCCGGCGAAGCTGACCACCTCGGCGACAACACCGACGCCCGACCAGGCCCACGAGGCCTACAAGAAGACCCCCGACGGCAAGCCGGCGGTCTACCGGGCGCCGATCCGCACCCAGCCGCAGGGCGCGTTCTGCACCGCGCACGTCTTCCAGCAGATCCCGGGCGAGAACCGGATCTTCATGGGCTGGTACTCGCAGGGCACCCAGGTACTCGACTTCGTTGAGAACGGAGACGGGACGATCCGCTTCGCCGAGGCGGGCTACTTCATTCCCGAGAACGCCGACACCTGGGTCTCGCACGTATTCAAGACCGAGCAGAACCCGGACGGCTCGACCACCTACTACGGGGCCACCGGCGACTTCATCCTCGCCGGGGTCGGTCGCAACTCGATCGACATCTGGAAGGTGACGCTGCCGCCGGCGCCGAAGTCGGGGCCGTTCGCCCCCGCCGACAGCGGTGGCGGCAGCGGTGGTGGCGGCGCCGGTGGTGGCGGCGGCGATGGCGATGGCGGCGGCCCGGGCGGCGACGATGTTGCCGGCGCCTGTGCCCAGACCCTGCGCGGCACCAAGCAGGCGGATTCGCTGCTCGGCAGCATCGCCGGCGACCGGATCAACGGCAAGGGTGGCGACGATCAGCTGAAGGGCCGGGCCGGCGACGACTGCATCCGCGGCGGCGGCGGAGCGGACGACCTCCGCGGCGGCGCAATGGACGACCGGCTCAACGGCGGCCGTGGGGCGGACTCGCTGAAGGGCGGCGGCGGCAACGACAACGTCCGCGATCGCAGCGGCGGCGAGGACCGCGTCGGGGGCGGGGGCGGCGATGACCGCCTGCGCTCCGACCGCGGTGGCGCCGACCTCGTCCTCTGCGGCCCGGGGGACGACCGGGCGACCGTCGACGACCGCGACAAGACCCGCGGCTGCGAGCGGGTCAAGGAACGCTGAGCACTCGCTCAGAGGCGCGATCTCGGCAGCGGTTCGTTAGGCTGCCCCGGCTCTGGGGCGTGCCTGCCACGCCTCCTACTGGATGAAGATCGGGGTTCCGAAAGAAACTGCGCCGTCCGAGCGCCGCGTGGCGCTGATCCCGCCCGTGGTCGCGTCGCTGACCGACCAGGGCGCCGGCGTCGTGGTCGAGGCCGGGGCCGGCGAGGAATCCGGCCATCCCGACTCCGAGTACACCGAGGCCGGCGCGGAGATCGGCGATCCCTGGGGGGCCGAGGTCGTCGTCCACGTCGCCGTTCCCACGACCGAAGAGATCAGCAAGCTGAAGCAGGGGCAGGTCCTGGTCGGCCACCTTGCGCCGCTGACCTCGGCCGAGACCAACAAGGCGCTGGCCGCCGCGGGCGTGACCAGCTTCGCGATGGAGGCGATCCCGCGGATCACCCGCGCCCAGGCGATGGACGCGCTCTCCTCGCAGGCGAACGTCGCCGGCTACGCCGCGACCCTGCTCGCCGCCCGCGAGGCCGGCCGGTTCTTCCCGATGATGACCACGGCCGCGGGCACCGTCGCGCCCGCGAAGGTGCTGGTGCTCGGCGCGGGCGTCGCCGGGCTGCAGGCGATCGCGACCGCCAAGCGCCTTGGCGCGGTGGTCACGGGCTTCGACATCCGCCGCGCCGCCTGGGAGCAGATCGGCTCGCTCGGCGGCCGCGCGCTGGAGCTCGACTTCATCCCCGACGCCGAGGACGAGGGCGGCTACGCCCGTCCCCTGACCGACGAGGAGAACGAGCAGGTCCGCGAGGCGCTGGCCGAGAACGCGGCCAAGCAGGACGTGATCATCACCACCGCTCAGATTCCGGGCCGCAAGGCGCCCATCCTGATCACCGCGCAGGGCGTGGCCAACATGGCTCCGGGCTCGGTCATCATCGACCTCGCGGGCGACTCGGGCGGCAACTGCGAGCTCACGAAGGGCGGCGAGACGGTGGTCTCCGGCAACGGGGTCAAGGTGATCTCCCCGGTCAACCTTCCCTCGGACATGGCGGCGCACGCCTCCCAGCTCTACGCGAAGAACATCGAGAACCTGCTCGGGCTCCTGCTCGACGAGGAGGGCAACCTGACCGTGAACTTCGACGACGAGGTGGTCGCGGGCGCCTGCCTGACCCACGAGGGCGAGATCAAGAACGAGAGGGCAGCGCAGTAATGGATCTTGTGACCGAGCTCGTCATCTTCGTGCTCGCCGCGTTCGTCGGCTTCGCGGTGATCTCGAAGGTCCCCACGACCCTCCACACGCCGTTGATGAGCCAGACCAACGCGATCCACGGGATCGTGATGCTGGGCGGGCTGATCGTCGCCGGGGTCGCCGACGGGTTCCTCGAGCAGCTGATCGGCTTCATCGCGATCGCCTTCGGCGCCATCAACATCGTCGGCGGCTTCATGGTCACCGACCGGATGCTGGGCATGTTCGTGCGCAAGCCGAAAAAATCTCCTGACACGTCCTCGGCTTCGCCTCCGGGCGGGTCAGGGTCGGCTGAGGGACCGGCATCGTGAGTCTCGCCGTGCTCGAGCCGGGCGGGGACGCGACCGTCCTCCTCTACACGCTCTCGTTCTCGCTGTTCATCTACGGCCTGATGCAGGGCACGCACCCGCGGACGGCCAAGAACGGCAACCTGATCGCCGCCGGCGGGATGGCGATCGCCGTGATCACCACCCTGCTGCTCGACGGGCTCGGCAACTGGGGCGTGATCATCGGCGGCCTCGCGGTCGGCACCGCGGTCGGCGTGGTGGCCTCGCTGCGCGTCCAGATGACCGAGATGCCGCAGATGGTCGCCCTCTACAACGGGGTCGGCGGCGGCGCCGTGGCGCTGATCGCCTGGTCGGAGTTCCGCCACGCGCCGCTCGACGTCCCGCTCGACCAGCTGGTCCCGGTGCTGTTCGCCGCGGTGATCGGCTCGGTTTCCTTCTGGGGCTCGAACATCGCCTTCGCGAAGCTCCAGGACCTGATCCCGACCCGGCCGCTGGCGATCCCCGGTCAGCAGGTGATCAACGCACTGCTTCTCGTCGGGGTACTCGTCGCCTGCATCGTCCTGGTCATCAACGCCGACGACCTGAGCGGCTACGAGGGCCTGTTCATCGCCGTCCTGGTCGCGGCTGCGCTGCTCGGCAACCTCGTCGTGCTGCCGATCGGGGGGGCCGACATGCCGGTGGTGATCTCGCTGCTGAACGCGGCCACCGGTCTCTCCGCGGCCGCCGCCGGGTTCTCGCTCGACAACGTCGCGCTCATCGTCGCCGGGACCCTGGTCGGCTCCTCGGGAACGATCCTGACGATGGAGATGGCGACGGCGATGAACCGCTCGGTGGCCAACATCCTGTTCTCGGGCTTCGGCGGGGCCCCGGCGGCGGGGGCGGCCTCCGGCGAGGAACGCCCGCACGTTTCGATCGGCGCGCAGGACGCGGCGATCAAGCTCGCCTACGCCGACTCGGTGGTGATCGTCCCCGGCTACGGGCTCGCGGTTGCCCAGGCCCAGCACGCGGTCAAGGAGATGGCCGACCAGCTCGAAAAGCGCGGCGTCGACGTCAACTACGCGATCCACCCGGTCGCCGGGCGGATGCCGGGGCACATGAACGTGCTGCTCGCCGAGGCCGACGTCCCGTACGAGAAGCTGCGCGAGATGGAGGACATCAATCCTGAGATGCCGCGCACCGATGTCGCCGTCGTCATCGGCGCCAACGACGTCACCAACCCCGCCGCCAAGAACGACCCCGATTCGCCGATCGCCGGGATGCCGATCATCGAGGTCTCCGAGGCCCAGCAGGTGATCGTGATCAAGCGCTCGCTTTCACCAGGTTTTGCAGGCATTGACAACGACTTGTTCTACGAGCCGAATTCGTCCATGCTGTTCGATGACGCGAAGAAGGCGGCGTCGGAAATCGCCGCCGAGATCGAGAATCTTTAGCTTGAGGAGGAGTCAGATGGGCGGACGGCGGGTGCGGATAATGGTCGGGGTAATCGTCACCGTGTTGGCGCTGGGCACCGGCACGGCAATGGCGGCGAAGATCTTCTACGCGGCAACCAACGGCAAGGCGTCGCTCGGGTTCGTGCTCAACACGAGCAAGGGCAAGATCGTCGACTTCTCGTTCGAGGGACTGAAGTGCAGTGACGCCGGCCGTCTGAGCGGCGGCCTCCCCGATGCCGTCAAGGTCAAGAGCGACCGCTCGTTCAAGACCGAGCAGTCGATCGTGACGAACGAGGGCGTTTCGATCGTCGTGAAGTTCAAGGGCACCGTTGCCAGGGACAACTCCGAGGTGCGGGGCAAGCTGAACTTCAGCGGCGACTGCAGGAGCAAGGGGTCGTTCACCGCGGTCCCGCCGGCGGGCTAGCGCAACTCCGGCGCACGGAATAGGTTTCCCTCCCAGAGCGGCTGGACGCCGCTCGGGGAGGAGCCAGGTGAGTCGGACGTCAGGCAGGTGTGGAGTGCTGAAAGGGCTCGTGGCCGCTGCCGCGGTCTCGCTGGCCTGCGCGGCGAGCGCCGGGGCGACCACGATCACCGTCGACACCGACGACGACGACGGCACGGCGGGCGACTGCGAGCTGCGCGAGGCACTCGACGCGGCCGCTACCGACACGATGCAGGACACCTGCCCCGCGGGCCAGCCGGCCCCGACCAGGGATGTCATCCAGTTCGACATCGGGCTGGACGACTCGATTCAAACGATCACGCTGTCGCTGGCGGAGGGCAACCTGCCGCCGGTCAACAACGGCCCGCTGGAGATCGACGGCCGCAACGGCGCGGCGATGACCGCTTCGTTCCCGCGCGTCGAGATCGACGCCACGAACGCGCCGGGGGCCGGCTTGGTGCTCAGCGTCGGCGCCGACGGCAGCTTCGTCCATCACCTCGCGGTCTACGACGCCCAGAGCGACGGGATCCGCATCCAGAACGACGACAACCTGCTGTCGAACCTCGTGGTCGGAATCGACCTCGCCGGTGTCGACCACGGCAACGCCAGCGACGGGATCGAAGTGCGCGGGGCCGACAACACGATCGCCAGCAGCGTGATCTCCGGCAACGCCGGCAACGGCATCGGCATTGCCGACGACAACCAGTTCAGTCCCACGACCGGGACGACGATCACCGGCAACAAGATCGGCACCGGACCGGGCGGGACCGCCGGCGAGGACAACGACACCGACGGGATCGCGATCACCGGCGGCAACACCGGGGTCGTCGACGACACCGTGATCGGCGGGACGACCGACCCGACGCCCGGGGGCGTCTGCGATGGCGACTGCAACCTGATCTCCGGTAACGGCGACGACGGGATCGACGTCCGCGGCCCCGGGTCTGCGGCGGTTCAGGGCCTCGTGATCCGTGGCAACCACGTCGGCACCAACGCTGCCGGCTCAGGAGCGGTGGCGAACGGCGACGAGGGCGTAACCATTGGCGGCGCCGTTGCGGGCGCCATCACTCGCAGCAACCTGATCTCCGGCAACACGGACAACGGCCTGCAGGTGTCGGGATCCGGCGGGGGGTCGGAAACCGTCGGCCCGAACGGCATGACCGTCGCGGGGAACGTGATCGGCGTGAACCGCGCCGGGGTCGCAGCGCTCGCCAACGGCGGCGCCGGAATCGACTGGGAGTCGACCCTTGCCCCGCCCGACGATCAGCCGATCACAAACAACACGATCGGCGGCACCGCCGACCCGACCCCCGGCGGAGCCTGTGACGGCGACTGCAACCTGGTGTCCGGCAACCTCGGCAACGGGATCCTGCTGCTCGGCAAGGTCGACGGCACACAGGTGCTCGGCAACTACGTCGGCACCGATCTCGCCGGAACCACGGCGCTCGCCAACGGCCAGGACGGCGTCGTGCTCTCAAAGGTGACCAACACGACGCTGGGTTCGCCGGCGGCACCGAACCTGATCTCCGGCAACGCGCAGAACGGGGTCGAGCTGATCGACAAGGACTCGGCCGGGAACGTTGTGCAGTCGAACCGGATCGGCCTCTCGGCCAACAACGTGCCCGCGCTCGGCAACGGCCAGAACGGCGTGTTCGCCACCGTCGGGGCGGCCGGCACGACGGTCGGCGGGACAGCGGCGGGCACCGGGAACACGATCGCCAACAACGCTCTGTCGGGGGTCCGGGTCAATGGCGGCGGCCCGCCGTTCCCGAGCATCCCGGTCATCGGCAACTCGATCCGCGACAACGGCGACCTCGGGATCGACCTGATGCCCAACGGCCTCATCACGGGCGTGACGGCCAACGACGGGCTCGGCGACCCCGACACCGGCGGCAACGGCCTGCAGAACTTCCCCGTCCTGACCGCCGTGGCGGCCCTCGGTGGGTCGACCTTCGTCGTCGGCAGCCTTGACTCCACCGCGTCGACGACGTACCGGATCGAGGTCTACTCGAACGGCGCGGCCGATCCGTCGGGCAACGGCGAGGGCGCGCAGCTGGACGGGAGCTTCCAGGTGACGACCGACGCAACCGGCCACGCCGCTTTCGTCAACGAGACCCCCGGCACCACCGCGTTCACCAGGCTCGCGACCGCGACCGCGACCGAGATCGACGGCTCCGGGAACCCGGTGCGGACCTCGGAGTTCGCGACGACGATCCCCGAGGGCTGCGACTTCGTCGGCACGGGCGCCGACGACGACCTGACCGGCACGGCGGCGGACGAGGTGCTCTGCGGGTTCGCGGGTGACGACACGATCACGGGTGGCGGTGGCGACGACGTGATCATCGGTGGTGGCGGCACTGACACGACGAGCTACGCCGGCGCCGGGGCCGGAGTGACCGTCGACCTTCAGACGGGCACGGCAACGGGCGGCGCCGGGAGCGACATCGTTCGTGAGGTCGAGAGCGCCGTCGGTTCCGACTTCGCCGACCAGCTCACCGCGGTCGCCGGAGGGAGCGGGCTGATCGGTCAAGGCGGCGCCGACACCCTGACCGGCGGCGCCGGAGCGGACACGCTCGAAGGGGATGAGGGCAACGACACACTGACGGGCGCCGAGGGTGACGACACCCTCACGAGTGGCGGCGGCGATGACGCGGCGGCGGGCGGTTCGGGCAACGACAGTCTGTTCGGCGCCGGCGGGAACGACTCGCTCACGGGCGACGGCGGTAACGACAGGGTTGACGGCGACGATGGCGACGACACGCTGCTGGGTTCCGCCGGGGCCGACACCGTCTCGGGTTACGGTGGCGCCGACACGGGCAGCGGCGGGGACGGAAACGACAGCCTGTTCGGCGCCGCCGGCAACGACTCGCTCACCGGTGACGGCGGCAACGACACGGTCGACGGTGACGATGGCAACGACGCTCTGACCGGTTCCGCGGGCGCCGACCAGGTGCTCGGCCGCGGGGGGGACGACGTCGAAACCGGTGGCGACGGCGATGACACGGTCGCGGGCTACGGGGGCAACGACGCGGGCGACGGCGGAGCCGGAAACGACACGATGACCGGTGACGACGGTGACGATGCGCTGACCGGCGTGGACGGAGACGACACTGTTGCCGGCGGGACGGGGAGGGACTCGGCCGATGGTGGCGCTGGAATCGACCAGCTGAGCGGCGACGACGGCGACGACACGCTGATCGGCGGCGGCGGCGCGGACAACCTGCTCGGCGGCGCCGGGGTGGACACGGCGAGCGGTGGTGACGACAACGACACGGTGGACGGGGGCACGGGCTCGGCGTCGACGCTCGACGGTGGCGCGGGGAACGACAACGTGACCGGCGCCGAGGGCGCCGACGACATCGACGGCGGCGACGGCGACGACACGCTCAACGGACTGGATGGCGACGACGCTTTGGACGGCGGTATCGGCAACGACACGCTGGACGGCGGCTCCGGCAACGACGGCGCCGACGGTGACGACGGCGACGACACGATCTTCGGTCAGTCCGGTGACGACGACGTGACCGGGGGCGCCGGCGACGACACCGTCAAGTCTCATGGCGGGCGCGACGAGGCTGAGGGCGGTGGCGGCGACGACACGGTCACGGCCGGGGGCGGCGACAAGGACGAGGCCCGCGGTCAGGGCGGCAAGGACACCGTCAAGGGCGGCGGCGGCGACAAGGACGACGTCCGCGGCGGCGGCGGCAAGGACAAGCTCGAGGGCGGCGGCGGGAAGAAGGACGAGTGCGACGGCGGCGGCGGCAAGGACGAGAAGCCGGCGCCCGGGTGCGAGATCGAGAACTCGATTCCCTAGTCCTTGGCTTGGTCGCGCTCGCGCTCGACCCGGCGGCTGCGCCGCACGTGGGGAAGCGCCCAGCCGATCAGCGCGCCGAGCCCGCCCGCGATCACCAGCGCGACGATCAGCGGGGTCTCGGTCTCGACGAAGAGGAAATCGACGGTGACCTTCTGCGCGTTCTGGACGATCAGGATGAGGAGCAGGAAGCCGGCGACCAGCACCACCCAGAAGCGCCAGCCGCGCCCTTCCTTCTTCGGCATCCCCTCCCAGCTCTGCTCGGCCACGGCGCGACAATATCGCGTCGATCCCGCTTCATAGACGCGACGATCTGCGCGCCACCCGCGCCCCGGACGCACCTAGCGTCGCCTCGTGGCTCCCAAAGGCGAGCACGGCCAGGCGACGATCGAGTGGATCGGGCTGATTCTGTTGCTCGCGCTGGCGCTGGCCTCGCTCGGCGCCGTCGCGGGCGTCGCCCTCCCGGGGTCGGCGCTGGCGCGGGCGATCGGGGGACGGATCGTCTGCGCGCTCGAGCTCTCGGGCGACTGCGAGCCGCTCGGCGCCTCGGACCTGGTGCTCGCCTACGGCGACGAGCTCGCGGGTCTGGTCGCCACGACCGCGCCCCAGATCCGCTACGAGGACGGAATGAGGGCTCTCCCGGTCGACTTCCGCGAGTGCCGCGAGGACGCGTGCGCCGAGGGCCGCGACGGGATCCGGGTCGCCCGCTCGCTGACCGGCCAGCCGGCGGCGGTCTTCACCCACGTCGTCGACTGCCGGCCCGGCCTCGAGACGCCCGAGGCCGACTGCTCCGGCGCGGCGGCCGGCAAGCGTTACCTGCAGTACTGGCTCTACTACCCGGGCAGCGCGACCGGCGAGGGTTCCACCGTCCTCGCCGGCGCGATCCGCGAGGTC
Source organism: uncultured Solirubrobacterales bacterium (assembly GCA_963767285.1). GTDB lineage: Bacteria > Actinomycetota > Thermoleophilia > Solirubrobacterales > 70-9 > WHSW01. Next base: position 274,636 of record CAVYDJ010000002.1, read on the forward strand.
TCCGAGCGGGTCGGGCATCCCACCTATCACCCCGACGACTGGGAGAGCGTCCAGTTCCGGATCGGCCCCGACGGGACCACCGACGTCCGCGCCAGCGCCCACTTCGGCTACGGCTCGGGGTGGGCGCCTGCCGACGAGGCGTCCTACACCGTCTCGGGCGGCAGCCACGCGGGCACGGTCGAGCCGGCCGAGTTCGACCGGCTGACGACCCCGCGGCGTCTCGGCCTGATCCCGCTCGAGCCGATCGCCGAGACCGACCCCGACACCGAGTTCGCGATCACCCCGCCCTGGTACAAGCGCGTCTGGCTGGATCCGGACTACGAGGGGACCGACTGAGCGTCGCTCAGGTGGCGCGCACGTCCGCCGGGATCTCGACGACGTAGAAGCGGCTGCGGCCGAGCTCGCGGTCACCGGAGCTGACGACTACCGCATGCGGCCCGGGCTTCGAGAACGCTGCGTTGGCCTGGATCGAGATCACGACCCGCTGGTCCTGGCCGGTGACCGAGCCGGGCGGGCGGCCGACCTCGATCTCCAACGAGAGCTCGTCGCCGAGGCGCTCCCCGTCGGGGTCCTGGGTCTCGAGCCTGATCGTGTGGCGCTCGTTGGCCTCGTCCCAGTTGACGTCGACGCCGAAGCCGATCCCGAACGCGTGCTGGACGGGCAGCTGGTTGAAGCGCAGCATGTTCCAGCCGCCGCCCATCGCGTAGAGCTTCCCGTTCAGCGCCTCGCTGTGGTCGGTGAGAAGGAGGAAGCCGAGGTCCATGCTTCCTACTTTGGCGGCATCCGCAGGGCGCCGTCGAGCCGGATCGTCTCGCCGTTGAGCATCGGGTTGGCGACGATCGCAGCGACCATGTCCGCGTATTCGGAGGGCTTGCCGAGCCTGGACGGGAACGGGATCCCGGCGCCGAGCGCGGCGCGGTTCTCCTCCGGCAGGGCCGCGAGCAACGGCGTGTCGAACAGGCCCGGGGCGATCGTGTTGACGCGGATCCCGAGGCTCGCGAGGTCGCGGGCGGCCGGCAGCGTGAGCCCGACGATGCCGCCCTTCGACGCGGCATAGGCGACCTGGCCGATCTGGCCGTCGAAGGCGGCGATCGAGGCCGTGTTGACGCAGACGCCGCGCTCGCCTTCGGAGCCGGGCTCGTTGCCCGCCATCGCCGAGGCGGCGAGCCGCAGCGCGTTGAAGGTCCCGATCAGGTTGACCTTGATCACGTTCGAGAAGATCTCGAGGTCGTGGGGGCCCTGCTTGGAGACCGTCCGCTGGGCCCAGCCGATCCCGGCGCAGCAGACCGAGATCCGCAGCTCGCCGTCGGCGCTCGCCGCCTCGACCGCGGCCTCGAGCTGGCCGGCCTCGAGCACGTTGGCTTCGACGAACACGGCGCCGTCGCCGAGCTCGGCCGCGAGCGCCTCCCCCTTGTCCGCGTTCAGGTCGGCGATCACGACGCGGGCACCGTCGGCGTGCAGCCGGCGCACGGTCGCCTCGCCGAGGCCCGAGGCCCCGCCGACCACCAGCGCGTTGGATCCCTGCGTCTGCATCGGCAGCGCACGATATCCGCTCGTTCACGTTCGCCAATTCCGCACCTGGGTAGCCTTGATCCATCGCGCCCACGGTCGAGGCCAATCTCAGCCAGCGGATCGCCGACCGCCTCACCGAGGCGCGTGAACGGACCCTGCTGTTGGTCGAGCCGCTCGCCGACGATCAGCTCAACACCGTCTACTCGCCGATCCTGAGCCCGCTGTCCTGGGATCTGGGCCACATCGCCAACTTCGAGGAGCTGTGGCTGGTCCAGCGGGTGGGCGGTCGCGAGCCGATGGACGGCGAGCTCGGCCGCTTCTACGACGCGATCGAGAACCCCCGCAAGGTCCGCAACGAGCTGCCGATCCTGCGCGGTGACGAGCTGCGCTCGTACATGGACGAGGTCCGCGCGCGGACGCTGGAGGTGCTCGACTCCGTCCGGCTCGCCGACACCGGGGACCCGCTGCTGGAGGACGGGTTCATCTACGAGATGCTGCTCGCGCACGAGCACCAGCACAACGAGACGATGCTGCAGCTGCTGCAGATGGTCGACGGCTATGAGCCGGTCCGGGTTGACGGTGCCGTTGCCACCGAGCCGGTCGCCGAGGGGCCGGAGATGGTCCGGGTCGAGGCGGGCAGCTACGAGATCGGCGCCGCGGAGGAGGGGTTCGCCTACGACAACGAGCGTCCCCGCCACGCGGTGCAGCTGGCGGCGTTCGAGATCGACCGCACACCGGTCGCCAACGGCGCCTTCGCCGAGTTCCTCGCCGAGACCGGTTCGGAGCCGCCGATGTACTGGGAGCGCGACGGCGAAGCCTGGGTGACGACGACCTTCGGCCGGCGGACGGCGCTCGACCCCGCCAAGCCCGTGGTTCACGTCACCTGGCACCAGGCGGACGCGTTCGCCCGGTGGGCCGGCAAGCGGCTGCCGACCGAGCTCGAGTGGGAGGCGGCGGCCGCCGGCGCCGACCCTGACCGCGCGAACCTCGACCTGCTCGGCTTCGGCTGCGCGCCGGCGGGCGCTTACGCCGACGCGCCCGCCGACTGCGGCGCCCTCCAGATGCTGGGCGACGTCTGGGAGTGGACCGCCTCCGACTTCACCGCCTATCCGGGCTTCGAGGCGTTTCCGTACCCGGAGTACTCCGAGGTCTTCTTCGGCCCCGACCACAAGGTGCTGCGCGGCGGTGCCTGGGCCACGCGCCGCGATGTGATCCGGACGAGCTTTCGCAATTGGGACCTGCCTGAGCGCTCACAGATCTTCTCCGGTCTGCGTTGCGTAAGGGACCTGTAGTGAAACGAATGTCCGAGCGGGTAGACAGGTAGGCAACCTTGGCGGCGACGGCAGAGCAGATCGAGATCGAGGTGCACCTCCCGGAGGGCGGGACGCTGGCCGGTCTGGCCGAGGACGTGCGCGAGGGCCTGTCGAGCCCGTTCAAGGAGATCCCGCCGAAGTACTTCTACGACGAGCGAGGCTCGGAGCTGTTCGAGGCGATCACCGAGCTGCCGGAGTACTACCCGACCCGTGCCGAGCGGGCGATCCTGAACGAGCGCGCAGGCGAGATCGTCGCGGTGGCCGAGCCGACGACGCTGATCGAGCTCGGCTCCGGCGCCGCGGCGAAGACGCGTGTCCTGCTCGATGCGATGCGGGACGCCGACTCGCTGGAGACCTACGTCCCGGTCGACATCTCCGAGGAGATCACCCGCCGAATCGCCGAGGAGCTGGTTGCCGAGTACGAGGGCCTGCGGGTGCACGGGGTCGTGTCCGACTACGAGACGCACCTCGAGCGGGTCCCGCGCGAGGAAGGGGCGCTGATCGCGTTCCTCGGCGGCACGATCGGCAACTTCCGTCCCGCGCCGCGGCGGTCGTTTCTGGCGCGGATCGCGTCGCTCATGTACCCGGGCGACCGCTTCCTGCTCGGAACCGACCTGGTGAAGGACGTCGCGGTGCTCGAGGCCGCCTACAACGACTCCGCCGGTGTGACGGCCGAGTTCAACAAGAACGTCCTGCACGTCCTGAACCGTGAGCTCGGAGCGAACTTCGACCCCGACGAGTTCGAGCACGTCGCCTTCTTCGACGCGGACAACGAGTGGATCGACATCCGGCTGCGCTCGCTGGCCGAGCAGTTCATCGACCTCACCGAGCTCGACATGCGCACCCACTTCGCCCGCAACGAGGAGATGCGGACCGAGATCTCCACCAAGTTCACCCGCGAGCGGCTCGAGGCCAGCTACGCCGATGCCGGGCTCGAGCTGGTCGAGTGCTGGACCGACCCGGACGAGCTCTACGCGCTGAGCCTGGCGCGACCCGCGTAGAGCACGAAGGAAGCCGTCACAGACGGTGTGGCCGTTTCGTCTCATGGGTAGAGGCAAACGAAAGGAGCCACCATGAAGGTCTTCGTCGCCGGCGCCACCGGGGCGCTGGGAAAGCAACTGGTCCCGAAGCTGGTCGCCGCCGGGCACGAGGTCGTCGGCATGACCCGCAGCGAGGAACGAGCCGGCCTGGTGCGTGAGCTTGGCGCCGAGCCCGCGGTCGCCGACGCGCTCGATCCCGAGGCGGTCGGCACGGCCGTGAGCGCGGCGCGACCCGAGGTCGTCGTCCACGAGCTGACCGCGCTCTCGGCGTCCATCGACCTGCGGCATTTCGACCGCGACTTCGCGCAGACCAACCGCCTCCGGACCGAGGGCACCGACATCCTGCTCTCCGCGGCTCAGGCTGCCGGTGCTCGCCGGTTCGTTGCGCAGAGCTATGCCGGCTGGCCGGCGGCGCGAATCGGTGGGCCGATCAAGGCCGAGGACGACCCGGTCGACTCCGACCCGCCGGCCCAGGTTCGGTCGACGCTCGAGGCCATCCTGTACCTGGAGCGCGCCGTGACCGGTGCCGCGCCGATCGAGGGCGTCGTGCTCCGATACGGCGGTTTCTACGGGCCGGGCACCTCGCTGCAGCTCGACCCGCCGTCAGGTGAGCACATCGAGGCGATCCGCGGCCGCAAGTTTCCGATCGTCGGCGACGGCGGCGGCGTCTGGTCCTTCGTCCACATCGAGGACGCGGCCGAGGCGACAGCGATCGCCGTCGAGCGAGGGGCGCCGGGTGTCTACAACGTGGTCGACGACAACCCGGCGGCCGTCTGCGACTGGTTGCCGGAGCTGGCGCGCGGCCTCGGTGCGAAGCGGCCGTTCCGGCTGCCGCGCTGGCTCGGCCGGATCGCGGCCGGGGAGGCGGCGACGGTGATGATGACCGAGGTCCGCGGCGCGTCCAACGCGAAGGCCAAGCGCGAGCTCGGCTGGACGCCGCGGCATCCAAGTCTGGTTGGCTCGCTCACCCCGGGAACGGCCTGAATGGTCGCCGACGAGCAGCTCTACGAGGACCTGCGTCCCCGCGCGTTCGCGATCGCCTATCGGATGCTCGGCAGCGTCGCGGGAGCCGAGGACGTGGTCCAGGAGGGCCTGCTGCGCCTGCACCGGGCGATCGCGGGCGGCGAGGACATCGCCTCGCCGCCCGCCTACCTGGCGACCGTGGTGACCAGGCTGGCGATCGACGAGCTGCGCTCGGCCCGGGTCAAGCGGGAGACGTACGTCGGCGAATGGCTCCCCGAGCCGCTGGTGACGGCCGAGGGCGACGACCCCGCCGTGAAGGCCGAGCTCGCCGACTCGCTCTCGATGGCGTTCCTGGTCCTGCTGGAGAGCCTCACCCCGGAACAGCGCGCCGTGCTCCTCCTGCGCGACGTCTTCGACTACCCATACGACCGAATTGCCGAGATCGTCGGCAAGAGCGAGGCCGCGACCCGCCAGCTCGCGGTGCGCTCCCGTCGCGAGGTCGAGCGCGACAGGCCGCGGTTCGAGTCCGCGCCCGAGCAGGAGGAGCGGCTCGCCGCGAGCTTCTTCGCCGCCGCCGAGGAGGGGAACCTGGGCGCCCTCGAGGCGCTGCTCGCGGCCGACGTGGAGCTGCACGGCGACGGCGGCGGCAAGGCCCCGGCGCTCGCCCGCCCGGTCCAGGGCCGCGGTCGTGCCGCCAGGACGCTGGCCGCCTGGGCGCGCGCCAGCGCGCGGTTCGGCGGCTTCACCCCGCAGGTAACCCGCGTCAACGGCTCCCCCGGCGCGATCTTCCGCACCCCCGACGGCAAGATCATCAGCGTCCTCGTACTGGAGATCGCCGGCGGCCAGATCCGTCGGATCAACGGGATCGTCAACCCGGACAAGCTCAGCCACCTCGGCGAGGTCGCCGACGTGAACGAGCTGTTCGCGGCGGCGCGGCGGCGCGATTGAGCCGCACCGCTCCGTCACCGCCCGCTCCGTCTGACGCTTCGCCTCAGGCGGGCGCGAGCGCCTCGATCAGATCCCCGATCTTGTCCGGGGTCGTGATCGGAGTGAGCACCGGGCAGGTGATCCCGCCGGCGACGAACTCGGCGAGGCGGGCGTGCATCTGCTCGTGGCTGCCGAGGATGAACATCTCCTCGATCAGCTCCCACGGGGCGGCGGCGATCGCCCGCTCGCGGTCCTTTGCGTCCCAGGCGTCGCACATCTCGGCGATGGCGTCGCCGTGGCCGAGCCAGCGGTAAAACGCCGCGTAGACCGGGACGCTGACGTAGGAGGCGAACATGAAGCGGGCGATCGGCTCGATCTGCTCACGCTCGCCCGGCAGGCAGAAGAAGCGGCACAGCAGCTCGAAGTCATCGGGTGCGCCCTCGAGCTGCTCGACGACCTTCGGCAGCCCCGAGATCGGCAGGAAGTTGGTGAACGCCCCGTCGGCCTTCTCAACCGCAAGCCGCAGCATCTTGCCGCGCAGCGCCGCGAGGATGATCGGCACCGGGGGCGGGGGCGCCTCGAGCTTGAAGCCGTTCGGCGTCCGCTCGCCGGCGAGCGCCGGGCGCAGGAAGTCGACCGTCTGCTCCACCTTGGTCAGGGGCTTTTCGAACGGGATCCCGTTCCAGCCCTCGACGATCCGGTCCGAGGACGCGCCGATCCCGAGCGCGAACCGCCCGCCGCTGCCGTCGGCGAGCGCCGCGGCCTGCTGGGCGAGCAGAGCCGGCCCGCGCTGGAACACGCCGACGACCCCGGTTCCGAGCCGGATCGAGTCGGTCCAGGCGGCGGCGAACGCCAGCGGCGTGAAGCCGTCGGGGCCGTTTGTCTCGCCGCTCCACACGTCGGTGTAGCCGCTGGCCTCCGCGCGCCGCACGTGGTCGGCGCTGTCGTGCAGCGACGTCATCGGCAGCGGGAGGGTCAGGCCCCAGCGCTTCTTCGTTGCAGCGGCTTCCATCCGGCGCAGCGGAGCCTATCTGTGGGATAGGCTCGCGGCTGCATGGACTTCTCGCGGCTGAACACCGGGCGGGTTGCCGTCGGCGCGATCGCCTCGCTGCTGCTGATCGTCACGATCCTCTTCCTGCCCTGGTACGGGTACGACCTCACCGACGAGATCGCGAAGACCTCCGATCCCGACGATTGGATCTGCGGCGTCAACGAGACCTCGTGCACGGCATTCGAGACGTTTCCGATCCTGCGCTGGCTGCTGTTGCTGACGGCCCTCGCTCCCCTGATCCTGGCCTACATCCTGGTCCGCGGCCACAAGCTGTCCTACCCGCCGGGAGAGATGACGATGATCTCCGGCTTCACTGCGGCCGTCCTGATCTTCTACAACGGGGTCATCGACAAGCCCGGCAAGGGGCCGGCCGAGATCGGCCTCACCCTCGAGTGGGGCTACTGGGTCGCGCTGCTCGCGGCGCTCGTGATCGCCGGGGTCGGTTTCACCCGCTCGCTGGAGAGCGGACCGAAGAAGACCCGAAAAGCCCCCGGAACCGTCTAGTTCAGCGAGAGCGGCCGCTCTATACGCTGGTGGCAATGGGAGTGATCTCGCACGACGTCCGCTCGGGGACGAAGCCCGATCGCAACCTCGCGCTGGAGCTGGTCCGCGTCACCGAGGCGGCCGCGCTCGCCGCGTCGCGCTGGGTCGGCCGGGGCGAGAAGGAATCCGCCGACGGCGCCGCGGTCGACGCGATGCGCCTGCTGCTCGACACGGTGCCGATGGACGGCGTCGTGGTGATCGGCGAGGGCGAGAAGGACGAGGCGCCGATGCTCTACAACGGCGAGTCCATCGGCGACGGCAGCCCACCCGAGGTCGATATCGCCGTCGACCCGCTCGAGGGCACGACGCTGACCGCCCGCGGCATGCCGTCGGCGCTTTCGGTGATCGCGCTCGCCGAGCGCGGGACGATGTTCGATCCCGGCCCCTGCGTCTACATGGAGAAAATCGCCGGCAACTCGGAGATCGCCGACTGTCTCAGCCTCGATGACCCGCTGACTACGGTGATCGAGCGGGTGGCCGAGCGCAAGGGCAAGGCGGTCGGCGACGTCACCGTGATCATGCTCGACCGGCCCCGCCATGAGGAGCAGGTCGCCGCGATCCGCGAGCTCGGCGCCCGGATCCGGTTCATCTCCGACGGCGATGTCTCGGCCGCCCTGTTCGCGGTCTCCTCCGACGCCGGCGTCGACCTGCTGTGGGGGATCGGCGGCACCCCCGAGGGTGTGATCTCCGCGGCGGCGATCAAGTGCATCGGCGGCCAGCTGCTCGGCAAGCTCTGGCCCCGTGACGACGACGAGCGCCAGGCTGCGCTCGATGCCGGCTACGACCTGGACGAGACCCTCGACGTCGACCGCCTCGTCTCCGGTGAGGACGTCTTCTTCGCGGCCACAGGGGTCACCGATGGCGAGCTGCTGCACGGCGTCCGGATCAGCCGGGGCAAGGCGACCACCGAGTCGCTGGTGATGCGATCGCGCTCCGGCACCGTCCGCACCGTCAGCGCCCGCCACGACCAGGCGAAGCTGCGCGCGGTCACCGGGGGCCGCTATGGCTGAGCCGGCGGTCCTGGTCGCCGGGGCGACCGGCTACATCGGCGGACTGCTGACGCGGGCCCTGCGCTCGGACGGCGAGCCGGTTCGCTGTCTGGCGCGCGATCCGTCGCGGGCCGGCGACCTGACGAGGATCGGCGCCGAGGTCGTCCGCGGCGACGTGCTCGAGGCGGACACGCTGGGTCCCGCGCTCGATGGGATCCGGACCGCCTATTACCTGGTCCATTCGATGGGGAGGGGGGCCGACGGGGACTTCGCGGCGCGAGACCGCGCCGCGGCGACGAACTTCGCCGATGCCGCCGTGGCGGCCGGGGTCGAGCGCCTGATCTACCTCGGCGGCGTCGGTGAGCCGGGCTCCCCGCACCTGCGCAGCCGCCATCAGACCGCTGAGATCCTGGCCGCCTCGGAGATCCCGCTGACGTACTTTCGCGCCGCCGCCGTGATCGGTGCCGGCAGCGAGTCGTTCCGCGTCGTCTACTACCTGGTCAAGCGCCTGCCGGCGATGGTCACCCCGCGCTGGGTCGAGACGCGGACCCAGCCCATCGCGGTCGCCGACGTCGTCGGCTACCTGCGGGCTTCGCCCTCGCTGCGGGCGACCGCCGGCCGCGAGATCGAGATCGGGGGGCCGGAGGTGACCACCTACGGCGGGATGATGGACGAGATGGCGCGGGCACTCGACCGCCGTTCGCCGCTGCGGATCGGTGTCCCGCTGCTCACCCCGCGCCTCTCGTCGCTGTGGATCGGCCTCGTGACGCCGGTCGACGCGGGAGTCGCGAGGCCACTGGTCGAGGGCCTGGCGACCGAGACCGTCGTCTGCGACCAGACCGGGATGGCCCTCTTCGAGGTCGAGCCGACACCCCTCGCCGAGGCGATGCGCGCCGCGCTCGCCGAGCCGGGTGCACCGGGCTAGTCGAGCTCCGGTTCCTCGCCGGGGAACAGCCACGGCTGGGCGCTGCGCCGCCCGAGCAGCACCGCGCGGGTGACGGAGCGGGCGCCGTAGCGGTCGCGGAGCTCGTCGAGCGCGGAGTCGACAGCGCGTGCCCGGCCGTCGATGTCGAGCTGCACGCCCTCGCCGCGCCCCTGCAGGTTGGTGACCGCGATCCCGAGCAGCGTGACGCCGCGTCGCTCGATGGTCGGCATCGCCGCCGCCAGCAGCCCGCGCGCGACGGCCAGGATCGGCTTCGTGGCCGCCGTCGCCTTCGGCAGCGTCCGGGATCGCGAGGCGCGCTTGTAGTCACCGAAGCGGATCCGCAGGCAAACGGTCCGCCCGGCCCGGCCACCGGACCGCATCCGCCGGGTCACCCGGTCGACCAGACCGACGACGACGGCGTCGAGCTCGGCCGGCGACCAATGCCGGTTGCCCAGCGCCGACTGCGAGCCGACCGAGCGCCGGCCGGCGGTCCGGCGCACGCGGCGCGGATCGCGCGCCCAGGCGAGCGCGTGCAGCTTGCGGCCGAGCGCGTTGCCGAGCAGCGCGATCAGCGCCGTCTCGGAGAGCTCGGCGACGTCTTGCACCCGCGAGATCCCGAGCCCGTGGAGCTTCTCGGCGGTTGCCGGGCCGACGCCCCAGAGCCGCTCGACCTCGAGCGGGTGCAGGAAGGCGAGCTCGCGGTCGGGCGGGACGACGAGCAGGCCGTCCGGCTTTGCGACCTGGCTCGCCACCTTCGCCAGCGACTTCGTCCGCGCGACGCCGACGCTGAGCGGCAAGCCGACCTGCCGGCGGACGTCGCGGCGCAGCCCTTCGGCTATCCCGGCGGCCGTGCCCTTGATCCGCTCCAGCCCGCTGACATCGAGGAAGGCCTCGTCGATCGAAAGCGCCTCGACCACGGGCGCCGCCTCCTCGAACACCTCGAACACCTGGCGACTCGCCTCCACGTAGGCGGCAAAGCTCGGCTCGACGACGATGAGGTCCGGGCAGAGTTCCCGCGCACGACGCCCGCCCATCGCCGAGCGCACCCCCCGCGCGCGGGCCTCGTAGCTGGCGGCGAGGACCACGCCGCCGCCCACCACCACCGGCCGGCCGCGCAGCCGCGGATCGTCGCGCTGAGCGACCGACGCAAAGAACGCGTCGAGGTCGGCGTGCAGGATCGTGGCCTGATCGGACACGAACATATGTTCGCACGCCTCACCGTCCGGAGCAAGCGGGGCCCCGCTACTCGTCCTGGTCCGCGAAGGCCCGCGCCCGGTCCTCCTCCAGCGACCCGGTCTCGTGGAACTCGAACCGCAGCGCGTTGATCACCGCGCCGGCTAGCAGCCCCAGGCTGACGAGGTAGAACCAGACCAGGGCGATGAGGATGAAGCCGAGCGCGCCGCCCAGCTGGTCGATGTTCGACTGCCCGAGGTAGAACGGGAAGATCCCGTTCGCGATCGCCGTGGTCACGGTGACGAACAGGGCTCCCGGCCAGACCCCCCTCCAGGGGATGTGACCCTTCGGGACCACGTAGTAGATCAGGGCGCAGATCGCGAACGTGACGAGTAGCGCGACGCCGAGCACCGCGGCGCTGCGCAGGCCGCCGATCTCGTCGAGCCCGAACGGCAGGTTCTCGGCGCCGCTGGCCAGCACCCCCTCCGCGACCGGGACGACGACGCTGGCGGCGAGGAAGGCGATCACCACCAGGAGCATCACCAGGGCGAAGCGCTTCTGCTCGACCCAGCCGCGGCACTCGACGTGGTAGATGCGGCAGAAGGCGGTGTCCATCGCGCCCCAGAACGAGGCGCCGATCCAGATCGCGCCGATCGCGGCGACCACCCCGATCGTCGTAGAGCTGTCGCGGATCCGGTCGATGATGCTGGTCAGCGAGCTCTGTTCGGCCGCCGGGAAGATGCTCTGCAGGTCGCGGAGCACGCTCGCCTCGACGTCGGGATTCTGGATCACCTGGCCGAAGATGAACAGGACCAGGAGCGCGAACGGGAACAGCGCCAGCGCCAGGTTGTAGGCGATCATCGCCGAGAGGCCGGTGATGTTCTCCCGGTAGGCGCGCTCCCAGAAGACGCGCAGGAACCTCGCGGGCCGGGTGTCCGAGACCGACCCGCCGGTGCGCGCGACGCTCAACTTCGCTCCGAGTTCCCCCGCAGGGTCTCGATCGTCTTGCTGAGCAGCCGAACCCCCACGGTTGCCGCCTCGGCCGCTGCCGCGACGCCGGCCCAGGCGATGTCCTCGAGCCCGTTCCCGGACTCGCGCTCGGCGGTCGCAGCCTCGCCCGGCGTCGGCGCCGGCTTCGGGCGGGGCTTGGCGCTCGCCTTGGTGGCGGCCTTCGCCGTCGTCTTCGGCTTCGCCGGCCTCTTCGCGGCCGGCTTCGCCGCCTTGCGCGGCTTGGCGGCGGCGTCGCGCCGCGGGCTGCGCCCTCCGGGGCGCGCGTCCGGCAGGTTGCCGAACACGCTGCCCTGCGGCGCGTCGGGCTGGAGCTCGGCTGGATCGGACGGACGGTCGCTCATTGGGTGTATTCCATCACGGGCGCGGTCCTGATTCGCCGTCACTTCGGCCGGGTACCGGTGTTCGACATCGTCCCGGCATTGCACGCACGCCGTCGGGGGGCGGAAACAGCCCGCAAACAGCGAATGGCCCGTTGACTTCGATTTTCCGCCGACTACACTTGCAAACACGCGATTGAGCTCTGCCACGTGCTGAAACGAGAGGGCTCCCGGCAGGGCAGGCGAACGGCTACTCGACGAATTAAGGGGCTTAGCGGCGCTCTGCTATCGCCCCCGAGTTGGTAGCCGATAGTGACCACGCAGAAGATTTTTCACCGGATGCACGAACGAGGAAGGAAGACCTAGGCACGCGATGCTGATCACCGAACTTCAGGAGCTCGAAGAGGTCAAGAACCTCGTCACCAAGGGCCAGGCCGTCGGCGTGGTCGCCTATGGCGAGGTCGCCGCGGCGCTCGCCGAGGTCGACGTCGACGAGGGCGACATCGAGGAGCTCTACGGCTACCTCGAGGGCCAGGGCGTCGAGATGGTCGACGACGTCGATCCCGCCCAGACCTCGTCCCCGGACTCCGAGCGCGCCGAGCCGAAGCGCGGCAAGCGCCGCAAGTCGGCCGCGCTCGACCTGAAGCCGGACATGACCACGGACTCGTTGCAGCTGTTCCTCAAGGACATCGGCAAGGTCCGCCTGCTGACCGCTCAGGAGGAGGTCGACCTCGCGAAGCGGATCGAGCGCGGCGACCTCGACGCGAAGCAGAAGATGGTCGAGTCCAACCTCCGTCTGGTCGTCTCGATCGCCAAGAACTACCGCAACCAGGGCCTGCCGTTCCTCGACCTGATCCAGGAGGGCACGCTCGGCCTCGTCCGCGCCGCGGAGAAGTTCGACTACCGCAAGGGCTTCAAGTTCTCCACCTACGCGACCTGGTGGATCCGCCAGGCGATCGCACGCGCGCTCGCCGACAAGGCCCGCACGATTCGGATCCCCGTGCACGTGGTCGAGAAGCTCAACAAGATCGGCCGCGCGGAGCGCAAGCTGGTCACCGAGCTCGGCCGTGAGCCGACCCCCGACGAGATCGCCGAGGTCACCGGCATCGACCCCGAGGAGGTCGACCAGATCAAGCGCTCGGCGCAGGCCCCGGTCTCGCTGGAGAAGCCGGTCGGCGACGAGGAGGAGTCGGAGTTCGGCCAGTTCATCGCCGACGAGAAGGCCGAGTCGCCCTTCGAGCGCGCGGCCGACCTGCTCACCAAGGAGGCCCTGCGCGAGGCGCTGGAGAACCTCTCCTACCGCGAGCGCCGCGTGCTCGAGCTGCGCTACGGGCTCGGCGGCGAGCATCCGCGGACCCTCGACGAGGTCGGGCGGACGTTCAACGTCACCCGCGAGCGGATCCGCCAGATCGAGAATCAGTCGCTGAAGAAGCTCCAGTCCCTCGCGGAGGCTCAGAAGCTCCGTGAGGTTGCGTAGCAGCACCCGCCGGCGAATCGCGCTCGCAACGGTCGCGGCCGTCGCGGCCGTCCCGGGTTCGGCCTTGGCGGCCGAGCCGCTTCGCGCGGACCCGGTCGTGATCGCGGGTTCGGCGCTGCCGCACCTCGGCGGGGTGACCGCCGACGCGCTCGTCGCCTTCCGCTACCGCGACGCCAGGCGCGAAAAGGGGCGCTGGAAGCAGGTCCCGGTGCAGCTCGACGAGCGCAAGCCGGTCGACTTCGGCTCCCAGCCGCCGAACAACGCGGCCGCCGGCGTCGACGAAACGGTCTACGGCACCGCGCCGATCGGCGTCTCGGTGGTCCAGTACGCCGATCCCGAGACGTTCGTCGGCGCCGACCCGGTGGCCGGGTTGGACGGCGACGACGAGGTCGCGCTGATCGCGTCCGACGCAGGCGACAGGGCGGGCAAGCGGAGCAAGCGCCCGCAGGGCACGGCCGGGTCGCCGACGGCGGTCAAGGTCGCGGATCCGCTCGACGGCTCGAAGGCATACGTCTATCTCTACCGGTCGAAGGGTGAGCTCGACCCGACCGCCGGCAAGGACTACGTCGACTACCGGTTCCGCCTCACGAGCGGCGCCTACCGGACCACCTACCGCCGCGCCGACGGCCCGAACCCCGAGACCTCGACGGTCACCACCGGCGGGTACGAGGTCGGCTTCTCCGACCGCTGGTTCTACGACACGCTCGCGATCACCGCCGGCGGGGCGAGCGGGGTCGAGCTGCTGGACGGCTTCAAGTTCGGCTTCGCCCCCAACTCCTGCACCCGCAGCGAGGCGACCTTCAACGACGCCGAGGGCGCCTTCGTCGCCAACCTGGACGGGCCGGTGCGGGCGATCCGCTCCTACGTCGGGGCGAACAGCGGCCCGTTGACCGAGCGCACCCACGTCTTCTATCCGGACCGCCACCTGATCATCACCGATCTGCGCGTGCACCCGATCACCGGCGCGCTCACCTTCCATGACCTCAGCGCCGCGGGGGTCGGGATGACCTACATCGACTCGTTCGATCCGGCCGGCGCGACCGTCGACGGGAACCCGGAGGCGCTCGCGGACGCGGTGCCCGCATGGCGCGCGTGGACGGGGCCGCAGGGGTCGCTCTTCTCGGCCGACCGCGCGGAGGGCGACATCGCCGGCCTCTTGCTGGCCGCCGCTCACAACTGGTACCTCGACGATTCGACCCCGGACAGCGCCCAGTGCTGGGGCGACGCGCAGGCTTACGGCCAGGGCGGGCTGCGATCGACCGCCGCCTTCCCGAACACCGACCCGCGACAGCCACCCGCCGCGAACCTGCGCCTGACGACGACCGACGTCGTCGCAGCGCCGGGAATGACGCCGGCGGCCGCCGATCGCATCTCGCAGGCGATCGACGCGCCGCTGCGGATCCAGGTCAAGGGCGGCTAGCCCCCGCCGGCGCTGCCACCTGGCTACCGTTCGCGGCCGTGGCAGGGATTCGTAGACGTGGCCGCACGGCGGCGCTCGCAGTCGCGCTCGCGCTCGGCGCGCTCGGCGGCGCCCTCGCGCTGGGCGAGGGGCCGGCGCGCGCGCAGGAGGCCACCGGCCCGAACGTGATCGTGATCATGAGCGACGACCAGGCGCCGGGGATGATGCGGGCGCTGCCGACGGTCCAGCGGGAGCTCGGCGCGCGCGGGACCGTATTCACCAACGCGTTCGCCACCTTTCCGCTTTGCTGCCCCGCCCGCGCATCGCTGCTGACCGGCCAGTACGCGCACAACCACGGGACGCTCGGCAACAACCCGCTCAGCGGGGGCGGCTACCAGGCCCTGACCGAGCCGGGGAAGAACCTGGCGCGCTGGTTACAGGCAAACGGGTACGCCACCGCGTTCGCCGGCAAGTGGCTGAACGGGCTCCGTAGCCCGCGCGCCGCGCCGCGGGGCTGGGATCAGTGGTCGGGGCTGATCGGCGAGGGCGGCGACGGGCTGTCCTCGTACTACGACTTCGACGTCTTCGAGCCCGACGGCAAGCCGCGCCACTACGGCGAGCGCCCGCGTGACTACCAGACCGACGTGCTGACCCGCGACTACGCGGTGCCGTTCATCGCGGCACAGGCGATCGATCCGCGGCCGTTCTTCATGTGGCTCGCCTATCACCCGCCCCACAGCGGGGTCGGCCGCAACGACCTCGCGGGTCGCCGCTGCTCCGACGGTCCCCCCGTCGAGCGCGGCAGCAAGCAGAGCGCGATCCCGCCGAAGCGCCACGCGCGGCGGTACATCGACGCGCGCGTTCCGCGGTCCCCCTCTTTCAACGAGCGCGACGTCTCCGACAAGCCGAAGCTGGTGGCCCGGCGGCCGCCGCTCTCCGAGCGCGACCTCGAGACCATCGACCGCGACTACCGCTGCGGGCTCGCGGCGCTGAAGGCCTTGGACGACGGGGTCGCCGACATCATCGGCGAGCTGCGCGCGACCGGCCAGCTGGCGAACACGATGCTGATCTTCCTCACCGACCAGGGCGTGATGACCGGCGAGCACCGGATCAAGCGGGGAAAGAACCGCCCCTACGAGGAGGCGATCGGCATTCCGCTCCTGATCCGCGGGCCCGGCGTCATGCCCGGGGGAGTCGTCGAGGCGCCGGTCGCCAACGTCGACGTGGCGCCGACGATCCTCGACTACGCCGGGGCGACGATCCCGGCGGGGCTCGCGAGGCCGATCGACGGACAGTCGCTCCGCGCTCCGCTCACCGGCGCGCCGGCGGACCCCGACCGGGCGATCCTGATCGAGGGCCGTGACAACACGGACCGCTCGCGCCACGGCTACAAGGTCCCGTCCTACGTCGGCGTGCGGACCTCCCGGTACGCGTACGTCGAGTACCACCGCGCCAACTACGGGACGCAGGACGAGGGCATCGCCGCGCCGATCGGCGCTGGGCGCCGAACCGAGCGCGAGCTCTACGACCTCGTCCGCGATCCGAACCAGCTGCGCAACCTCGCTCACGACCACGCCTACGCCCGCGCCCGCACCGAGCTCGCGGTGCTGGTCGCGCAACTCGAGAACTGCGAGGCGTCGGAGTGCGCGGTCAGTGCCGAGGTCAGCGCCCCCCGGGGCGTCCGTAACGCTCAAGACTGAGGCACGAACGCCCGATACAGGGTCTGATGTTCGACATCGATTCAGCCCTGCGCTTCTTGGTCGAGGGTGGGGGCTCCGACCTTCACGTCAAGGTGCCGGCAACTCCCATGGTCCGCATCGACGGCGAGTTGACGCCGGTCCCCGGGTCCGAGCCGCTGGCGCCCGAGGACACCGAGCAGGCGCTGCGCCACATCGCGGTCGAGACGGCGCTCGAGGAGTTCCAGCAGGTCGGCGAGGCCGACTTCTCCTACCAGGTCCCCGGCCTCTCGCGGTTCCGCGTCAACGCCTTTCGTCAGCGCGGCAGCATCGCGATCGTCTGCCGGGCGATCCCGTTCCAGGTCCGCACGGTCGACGATCTCGGCCTGCCCGAGGTGATTCGCACACTCGCCGACGAGCAGCGGGGGATCGTGCTCGTCACCGGCACCACCGGGTCGGGCAAGTCGACGACGCTGGCGGCGATGGTCGATCACATCAACTCGACCCGGGCCCGCAACATCATCACCCTCGAGGATCCGATCGAGTACCTGCATCGCGACAAGCGCTCGATCATCAGCCAGCGCGAGGTCGGGATGGACACCGAGAGCTTTGCCCGCGCGATGCGCCGCGTCATGCGCCAGGACCCGGACGTGATCCTGATCGGCGAGATGCGCGACGAGGAGACGGTTCGCACGGCCCTCTCCGCCGCCGAGACCGGCCACCTGGTGCTCTCGACCCTGCACACCCTGGACGCCACCGAGACGGTGAACCGGATCATCGACTTCTTCCCGCCCCACCTGCAGCAGCAGGCCCGGGTGATGCTGGCCGCGACGCTTCGCGGCGTGGTCGGCCAGCGTCTGATCCAGACCGTCGACGGGGGCCGGGTCCCCACCTGCGAGATCATGGTCGCTACCGGGCGGGTCCAGGATCTGATCCTCAACCCGCAGGAAACCGGCAGGCTCGGCGAGGTGATCGCCGAGGGTGCGTACTACGGCATGCAGACCTTCGACCAGGCGCTGCTCGGCCACGTGCTCGAGGGCAAGGTCGACGCCGACCTCGCCTACGAGGTCGCCTCCAACCCGCACGACTTCAAGCTCCTGCTCGAGTCCAAGGGTCAGCGCTCGAGCGGCATCGAGCAGGTCCTCGAGCAAGCCTCCGAGGGCGACGCCTCCGAGCGGCCGGCGAACGTGTTCGACACGCCCTTGCCGGCGCCCTCGATCTTCGGCTGAACGCCGCCGCCCAGGCCCCGAGAACCCGCTTCATTTCCTGAAGCGTTGGCTATACTCGGAGGCCGAGTCGCGGCTGATGCACACCGCTCGCCCGGCTCGAGGAGCGATGAGCGAGTCCCCTTGTCCAGTCGGCTGCTGTGCGGAGATCATCTCCGGCAAATGGACCCTTCTCGTGATTCGTGACCTGGCCGACTCGAGCCGCCGGTTCTGCGAGCTCGAGCGCTCGCTGCAGGGGATCAGCCCGCGCACCCTGTCGCTGCGCCTGCGGGCGCTCGAGGAGTGCGGGATCGTCCAGCGTCACACCTACCCCGAGGTCCCGCCGCGGGTCGAGTACGTGCTGACCGAGAAGGGACGCGCGCTGGTCCCGGTGATCGAGGAGATGCGCGTCTACGGCCAGCGGTGGCTGGTCGTCGCCTGACGGTCGCTGCAAGGGGGGTTGCATTGCAGGACCGCCGGGCGGGCGGGCGAAGCCTCCTGCCATGCGCGACCTGGTTGTTCGAGAGGGACTGGAGGCGATCGCCTTCGACGCGGCCGACCGGCTGCGCGAGTTGATCGCCGCCGGGCACGAGATTCCGTACGACGTCCGCGAGCCCGGCGACGGCTCGCCGCTCGTCCGCTACGAGCCCCGCACCGAGGACTTCGTCTACGACCACGCCGGCGAATTGCGCGAGTTGGATTCCTTCGGGACCGCGTGCGCGGCAATCGAGATCGCCGGGCTGGGTCGCGTCTACCTCGAGCTGATGGGGATCGGCGTTCCCGAAGACGCGCGCAAGCGCGCCGAGGTCGCGACCCTCGCCTTCCTCTGCCGCCTCTGGATGGGCAGCTCCGACTTCACGATCGACGAGCGCGGCCTCGCGACGGCCATCGAAGAGCTCGAGGCAGGCCTGGAGATCGAACAGGGCCAGATCGAGGTGATCGTGCCGCTGCGAGGACTGCAGATGCCGGTCGCTCGCCTCGACCTCGAGTTTGCCTCGATCGTCGCGTCCGACACCGTCGAGGTACCACCTGAGGCTCGCCTGGCCGACGGGCTCGGCGTTTCCCCGTGGGAGCCCGCGGTGCTCGCGGTCGTCCTGATCGACGAGCCGGCGGTCGACGAGCACGGCGAGCTCGCCGACGTCGGCCGGGCCGCGGTCGAGTCCTTCCGCAACCTGGTCACCACCCTGCGCCTGTTCAAGGCGGGCGGCGTGGGGCTCGGGCCGCACGCCTGGACGCGGATCGCCGGTGACCGCTGGCGGCGGATCGCCACCGGCAGCGGGCGGCAGCGCCCCGGTGGGTATCGCCTGACCGAGGGCGAGCTCGGCGACCTGGTCGCCTTCTCACGCTCGCTGGCCGTGGCGGGCACGCCCTTCCAGCGCCTTGCCCTCGGCCGCCCCGGCTTCCCGGCCACGCTCGGGCGGGCGCTGAACCGCTTCGAGGCCGGCCTCGAGCGCAACGTCGTCGTCGAGGCGCTCAACGACCACCTGCTGGCCCTGCGGTTCATCCTCGAGGGCGGCGGCCCCGCCGACCTCGGGCTCTCGATGCGGGTCGCGGCGCTCTGCGCCGAGCCCGACGAGCGCGCCGAGGTGAAGGCGATCGTCGATCGCGCGATCGGTCTCGAGCGCGAGCTCTGGAGCGGCGAGCCGGCGCCGGGCGGCGGCGGGTTCACCCCGGCCGAAACGGCCGCAATGCTCGAGGACCTGGCGCGCGCGATTCTCAAGGACTCGGCCGCCGGCCACCTGGGATCCGACCTGCGCGTGACCGCCGACGAGATCCTGCTGGCCGACGGGCTCGCGGTCGGAGACGGCGCCGCAGAGCAGCGCGGCTCGACCACCGAGTGGGACCTGACTCCGGTCGACGCCGACGAGCTCGAGCTCGGCGCCGAGCTGGACCAGCTCGTGCCCGAGCGCGGGGCGGGCGAGGACGATGAGCCGTCTGAGCTGGATGCGCCGATCACCGACGAGCCCGATCCCGAACACGAGGCAACGGTGGTCAGCCGGGCGCAGGAGATCTTCGGCCGGCTCACGGAGCCCGAGCCCGACCCACCCACCACCTCGCTCGAGTTGGTCCCGCCCCTGCCGCACGAGCGCGAGCACGAGTACGAGCACGAGCGACCCGTCGACCGCGGCGCGAGCCCCGTGCTGCGCCTGATCGAGCAGACCCGCGCGGAGCGCGAGGCCCGTGGCGACCGCGTCGCCGGCCTCTTCCCGCGTCCGGAGACGACCGAGTGGAGCGTGCGCGACATCACCTACGACCGCACCCGCCGCGCCACCGTCCCCCCCGAGTAAGACCAAGCTTCCTCCGATCACCCCCAGGAAGAGCAGGTCGAGTCACCGGGCGCAACGCCCGGTGACTTCGGCCTGTTCGCGGTCAGATTGCGGCGGCGATCGCGATGCGCTCGTCGCTGGTGGAGGCGAACAGGTAGCGGTCGATTTCCAGCAGCCCGGAGAGGTCGTGGACGTCGTGGTCGAGGTAGGGGACCTCGATCACGGCGCTCGTCCCGAGCTCGGCGGCGAGCCGCTCGATGTTGCGGCGGTCGCGCCGAGACAGCACCCGGAAGTCGGCGAAGTCGTCGATTACCCGGCGGGCGAGGTCCGGGTCGCCGAGCAGCTCCTCGAGCTCGGTACGGACCGCGGCCGGGTCGCCCTCCAGCCGGCCCTCGTAGTGGACCTTGTTGACGATCACGCCGCCGAACGGCATCTCCGCTTGCTCGAGCTGGCTGTGGAAGTAGACGGCCTCGGTGATCGGCTCGCCCTGCGGGCCGCAGACGACCAGGAACGACGTCCGCTCGTCGGAGAGCAACTCGTTGACACGCCGTGCCCGCTCGCGGAAGCCGCCAACCATGCCTCCGAACGCCTGGAAGAACTCGGCCAGGTCCTCGAGCAGGTCGGTGCCGGTGATGCGCCTCAGGACCGAGAACATCATCGACGCGCCGCGGCCGAACACCTTCATGCCGAGGCCGGTCGGCTTCATGAACACCTGCAACGCCCGCCCGTCGATGAACTGCAACAGCCGGTTCGGCGCCTCCAGGAAGTCGAGCGCGTTGCGCGACGGCGGCGTGTCGAGGACGAGCAGGTCGTAGCGGCCCTCGGCATGGACCTCGTACAGCTTCTCCATCGCCATGTACTCCTGCGAGCCGGCGAGCGCGGTCGAGAGCTGCTGGTAGATGCGGTTGGAGAGAATCCGCTCGCGGGTCTCGTCGTCGGGTGCGTGCTCGCGGACGACCTCGTCGAAGGTCTGCTTGGCGTCGAGCATCATCGCCCACAGCTCGCCGCCGTTGGCGTCGACGCCGGCGGTGGTGAACAGCGCCGGGTCGACCTGGCGTTCGGTGTTGCCGAGCTCGGGCAGCCCGAGCGAGTCGGCAAGCCGCTTCGCCGGGTCGATCGTCAGCACCGCGACCTTCTTGCCGCGCGCCGCCATCCCGGCGGCGATCGCCGCCGCGGTCGTCGTCTTGCCGACCCCGCCCGAGCCTGCGCAGACGCAGATCCGCTTGCCGTCGAGCAGCTCGGCGACGCCGGCCATCAGTCGGTCACCATCTGGGCGAGTGCCCCGATCTCCTCGACCCCGAGCTCGGGGACGAACAGGTAGGGCAGGGTGCTGACCGGCGCCGCGCACATCTCGACCAGACGGGCGAGCTGGCGCCGCTGGTCGCGGGCGCGCCGGCTCTCCGTGATCGCGGCCCGGCAGGCGGCGCGCGTGACCGTGCTCGCCCGCCCCGCCGCGACTCCGATCGCCGCAACCTCGTCCTCCTCGAAGCGCTGCGGGTAGAGGCCGTTGCAGAAAATGTGGTCGACCGTGATCCCGACCTCGGACGCGAGGTCCTGCTCGAGCGAGACGGTCTCGTTGATCGGCATCTCCTCCGGCAGCGCGACGATGGCCACCCCGGTCCGCCTCCGGTCGTGCAGGGAGCGGTCGAGGGTCTCGGCCTGCTGGCGGATCGGGCCGACGCGGGCGATGTCGGCGAACGTTCGCGGCGTCTGCAGGAAGCCGATCCCGTGTCCGGTCGCCGGCGAGTCGACGACGACCAGGTCGTAGCGCCTGCCGCCGCGCGCCTTGCGCTCGTCGAGCGTCAGCTCCCAGATCTTCCCGATCGTGACCAGCTCCTTGAGCCCCGGAGTTGCGGCGGCGAGGTAGTTGAAGATGCGGGAGCGAAACAGCAGGTCGCGCATCGGCTTGACCTTCAGCTGCAGGAGCACGTACTCGCGCATCGACTCGTCGGGGTCGATCGAGATCGCCCACAGGTTCGGGCTCATCTCGACCTCGTGGAAGCCGACCTCTCTGCGATGGAAGACGTGCGACAGGTGCTCCTGGGCGGCGACCTCGCAGAGGATCGTCCGCTTGCCGGCCTTGGCCGCCGCGAGCGCGAGCGCCAGCGCGACCGTGGACTTGCCGACGCCGCCCTTGCCGGTGACGAAGACAAGGCGCTTGTCGAGCAGCCCGGGCACCGTCGCCATCATTGCAGGGGGAGGAAAGGTGCCAATGCGTGCGAATAAGCGCGAACGATGGGACTTTTCAACCGCGGACCCAACCCCGAAGATGAGCGCCGGCAGCATGTCGAGCCGGTCGAGCCGCCGAGTGTCGTATCAGCGCCGGATCCCGGTGCCGAAGCGACCATCGAGCCGGAGCCGGTGACGGAGGCACCCATCGCCGAGCCGAAGCCCGAACCCGAGGCAACGCCCGAGCCGCCCGTCGCGCCGGAGCAGCCCGAGCCCGCCCGCCCGTTCGCCCCGATCGCCGAGTCGATGCCCGAGCCCACCGGCGACGAGGATCTGCGGATCACCGCCAGCCAGGCGATCAAGCCCCGCCGCGACATGAGCTCGAAGCCGGACACGCCCGAGGGCGAGGTGCCGACCAAGCGGGCCAAGGTGATCAGCTTCGCCAATCAGAAGGGCGGCGTCGCGAAGACGACCTCGACCCTCAACCTCGCCGTCGCGTTCGCCGACTCCGGCCATCGCGTCCTCTGCATCGACCTCGACCCGCAGGGCAACCTGACGATGAGCCAGGGCATCGATCCCGACAAGGTCGACAAGTCGATGTTCGACGTCCTCGTCCACCACATCCCGATCCAGGAGGCGATCCACGACAAGGAGATCGACATCGCCGTCGCCTCGATCGACCTCGCGGGCGCCGAGATCGCGATGTCGACCCAGATCGGCCGCGAGCGCTCGCTCGAGAAGGCGATCAAGCTGGTCGAGGAGGACTACGACTTCGTCTGCATCGATACGCCGCCGAGCCTCGGCCTGCTGACCGTCAACGCCCTCACCGCCTCCGACAAGGTGATCGTCCCGGTCCAGTGCGAGTACCTCTCGATGCGCGGCCTCCTGCAGCTGCAGAACACGCTCGAGATGATCCGCGAGAACCTCAACCCGCGGGTTCAGATCGAAGGGATCCTGCCGACGATGCTGGATTCGCGCACCGTGCACGCCAAGGAGGCGGTCGCGATCCTCGAGGAGAACTTCGGCGACCTGGTGTTCAAGTCACGGATCAAGAAGGCAATCAAGTTCGCCGAGGCGCCCGTTCGTGGAATGAGCCTGCTCAAGTACGATCCCAACAGTAATGCGGCGGATTACTATCGCGAGCTCGCCGAGGAGGTACTGACCCATGGCGCGTCGTAAGCGGGCGAGTATGCGAGAGGGCCCGCTCGCCGATCTCTTCCGCTCGACCGTCGATCCGGAGGACCCGCCCGAGGCGCCGGAACGCGGCGAGCGCCGCTCCGAGGAGGAGACCGGCGTGATGCGCGAGCAGCCGCCCGCGCCGCCCGCGCCTCGCGCCCCGGAGCCGGCCGAGCCGGAGTCCGTGCCGTTCGACCACGGCCAGGCCGAGCCGCCGCGGCCGCCTGCCGAGGAGGTGCAGGCATATCGCACTCCCGAGCCGCCCGCCGCCAAGGAGCGGCTGTCAAAGATCTTCGCCGAGGACGTCCTCGACGCCGACCCTCCCGCCTACGGACGCGACGAGCCGACCTACTCGAGCGATTACCGCGACGCCGCCCCGCACGCCCCCGTCATCCGCGTGGTCGGGGTCGGTGGCGCCGGGGTCAACGCGATCAACCGGATGGTCGACGCGGGTATCCCGGGGGTCGAGTTCATGGCGGTCAACACCGACCTTCAGTCCCTGCAGCAGTCGAACGCCGACGTCACCGTGCACCTCGGCAGCGGTATGCAGCGCGGCCTTGGCGCCGGCTCCAATCCCGAGCTTGGCTACCGGGCCGCGTTCGAGGAGCAGGACAAGATCAAGCGGCTGCTGAAGGGCTCGGACATGGTCTTCGTCACCTGCGGTGCGGGTGGTGGCACCGGCACGGGTGCGGCGCCCGTGATCGCCCGCCTGGCCCGCGACGTCGGCGCGCTGACGGTCGGGATCGTGACCAAGCCGTTCCGCTTCGAGGGCTCGCGGCGCGGCGACCAGGCCGAGGAGGGCGTCAAGGCCCTCGGTGCCGAGGTCGACACGCTGATCGTGGTCCCGAACGAGCGCCTGCTCAGCGTGCTCGCGAAGACGACGACGATGGTCGAGGCCTTCCAGGTCGCCGACGACGTACTTCGCCAGGGGGTCCAGGGGATCTCCGAGCTGATCACGCTCCCGGGGATGATCAACCTCGACTTCGCCGACGTTCGCACGACGATGCGCGACGCCGGCACCGCGCTGCTCGGAATCGGGATGGGGGCGGGCGACAACCGCGCCGTCCAGGCCGCCGAGAGCGCCGTCTCCTCGCCGCTGCTCGAGACGTCGGTCGACGGCGCGCGCTCGATCCTGCTCTCGATCACCGGGGGCCCCGACCTCTCTCTGCTCGAGGTCTCGGACGCGGCGAAGATCGTTCAGGAGGCCGCGCACCCGGAGGCGAACATCATCTTCGGCGCCAACATCGACGACACGATCGACAACGAGGTCTGGATCACCGTGATCGCGACCCGCTTCGACGAGACCGGCCGCCGCGCCGACCGGCCGGCGCTCGGCGAGCGCCGGGCGATCGAGGCCGGCTCGAGCTCGAGCGGGCGGACGACCGAGCGCACCTCGAAGCCCCGCGTACGCGACTTCGACGGCGACGTGCCCGAGTACGTGCCCGGCAGATAGCCGCCGCCGCCTGCGGCCCTAGGCTCCGCCCATGAACCAGCGCGGCGTAGTCGCGGCCGGCCACCCGGTGACCGCCGAAGCCGGCGCGCAGGTGCTGCGCGAGGGGGGAAATGCCGTCGACGCCGCGGTCGCCGCGGTGATGACGTCGTGCGTGACCGAGAGCCCGCTGACCGGGCTGGGAGCTGGGGGCTACATGCTCGTACACACCGGGTCGGAGACGACCGTGCTCGACTTCTTCGTCGCCGCCCCGGGCGCCGAGGGTCTCGAGCGGGGTGCGGAGCTGGTCCCGATCCCGATCCACTTCACCCCCGAGTCGTCGCAGGTGTTCCACGTGGGAGCCGCCTCATGCGGGGTCCCCGGGACACCGGCCGGGCTCCAACGGGCGGTGGAGCTGTTCGGCTCCGTGTCGCTGGCCGAGCTGGCCGCGCCGGCAGCGGCTCTTGCACGCGAAGGCGTGCCTCTCATCCCCGAGGCCGCCTACTTCCTCGAGATCCTCGATCCGATCCTGACCCACTACGAGGAGGCACGCGCGGTCTACGCCCCGGAGGGCCGCGTCCTCCGCCCAGGGGACGCGTTCAAGTGGCCGGACCTCGGCGACGGGCTCGAGCGCCTCGGCGCCGAGGGCTCGGAGGCCTTCTACGGCGGCGAGGTCGGGCGGCGGATCTCCGAGTGGGTGGTCGATCGCGGAGGCACCTTGGGCGAGGCCGACCTCGCCGCCTACGAGACGATCGGCCGTGAGCCCGTCGAGGCCCGTTTCCGCGACCGCCGCGTGCTGACGAACCCGCCGCCGTCGTCGGGGGGGATCCTGATCGCGTTCGCCCTCGAGCTGCTCGCCCGCATGGCGGGCGACCCCGGCATCGAGGAGATCGTGGTGGCGATGGAGGCGGCGCAGGGCGAGCGGACGCGCGACTTCCTCGCCGGCCTCTACGAGGACGGCTTCGCGGCCCGGTTCCTGTCGGCGGACCGGCTCGGCTCGACCACGCACATCACCGCGATCGACAGCGACGGCCTGTGCGCCAGCGTGACGTGCTCGAACGGCAGCGGGTCGGGCGTCGTGGTCCCCGGGACCGGGGTGCACGTCAACAACATGCTGGGCGAGCAGGACCTGAACCTGTTCGGCTTCCACGAGCACCCGGCCGGCCGGCGGCTGCCGTCGATGATGTCCCCGACCGTGGTCCTGCGCGACGACGAGCTCGAGGCCGGCCTGGGAAGCGGCGGCTCGAACCGGATCCGGGCGGCGATCCTGCAGTCGATCATGCGGCTGGTCTGCGACGGGATGGGCGTGGCCGACGCGGTGAACGCACCCCGGATCCACTTCGAGAACGGCGCCGTCCAGGCCGAGCCCGGGGTCGACGAGGAGGCGCTGCGCCGGCTCGAGGAGCGGGGCTACGAGGTCGTCCGCTGGGCCGACCGCAACGTCTTCTTCGGCGGCGTGCACGCGGTCGCCCGCGACCCCGGGACCGGCAAGCTGTCGGGCGGCGGTGACAAGCGCCGCGGCGGCGCCGTCGCGGTCGCGTAGACGACCGGCCTAGGCCGGCTCGGTGGTGCCGGCCTCCATCTCGTCCGCCGGCACCTCTCGCCGAATCAGCAGGAGCGCCACGACCACCCCCGCGATCGCCAAGAACGCACCCAGCCGAAGGCCGGTGCCGATGGCGATGGCGAACGCGTCGTGGACGGCGTCGGTGATCACCTTCTGCGCGCCGGCGCTGTACTTGGCGAGCGCCGCCATCGCATCCGACGCTCCCGCCAGCAGGCCGTCCAGCTCCTCCGCCTGATCATCGGACAGCCGCACCCCCTTCTGCCCCGCGACCGCCACCGTCTCGGAGATCTGCCTGCTGTTGAAGACCGCGCCGCAGATCGCCACCCCGAACGAGATGCCCAGTCCGGACAGCGTGGTGAAGACGCCGCCCGCCTGCCCCGAGAGCCGCGTCGGGATCGAGTTCATCGCCGCGAGGTTCATCGGCGTCAGCGAGAGGCCCGTCCCGAAGCCGAGGATCAGAAACGGCCACCAGAGATCGGCGTAGGTCGTTGAGGGGTCAACGCCCGCGAGGACGAACAGAGCGACGGCGATCATCCCGCCGCCGGCGACCAAGGGTGGTAGCGGTCCGAGCCGCTGCGCCAGCGGGCCGCCGATCGGTGAGCCGACCGCCATGCCGATGATCAGCGGCATCAGCGCGAGGCCCGACTCGGTCGGCGAATCGCCGAGCTGCTCCTGGAGGAATAGGGGCATCAGGAAGAGCGCGGCGATCAGGGCGAAGTTGAGGATGAAGAGGACGATCGCCGCGCCGGAGAAGTTCCGGTGGCGGAAGAGGTCGAGGTCGACGAGCGGGTTGCGGACCCGGCGCTCGACGACGACGAACGCGATCCCGAGCGCGATCGCGGCGCCGAGCAGGATGAGCGTCGGTGTCGACGCGAGCCCCCAGGTCGGCGCCTGGATCATCGCCAGGGTCAGCGTCGTCAGCGAGCCGACGGCCAAGGCGAGGCCGGTGACGTCGATCTGGCGCTCGGCCTCGGGATCGCGCGACTCCGCCGCGCACGCGAGGGCCGCCAGCGCGATGACGCCGGCCACGGCGAGCTGGAACCAGAAGATCCACTTCCAGCTGAGCGCGCCGGTGAGCACGCCGCCGATCAGCGGCGCGAAGCCCTGGCCCAGCGCGCACGCGGCTCCCCAGATGCCGAGCGGCAGGCCGCGCTCGGACGGGGGATACGCGTTGAGCACGATCGAGAGCGAGGACGGGATCAGCGCCGCGCCGCCGAGCCCGGCGATGGCGAGGCCGGCGATCAGGACGGGGCCGCTCGGCGCGAGGGCGGCGATCACCGAGCCGGCGGCGAAGAGGAGAGCCCGCGACGAGCACCGCGCGGCGTCCGTAGATGTCGGCGAGGCGCCCGGCGACGATCAGGAATGCCGACAGCGCGAGCGTGTAGCCGGTGACCGTCCACTCAGCTCGGCGGTCGAGGCGTTCAGCTGGTCGTGGATCTCGGGCAGCGCGACGACGATCGCCGCGGTTGGGAAGTTGGCGAGCCCGACGCAAGCGCCATCGTCGCCAGCACGAGGCCGCGATGGCGCCCTCCGAATGCGGGATGTCGAGGTGGTGCACGCGGTGAAGCGTGTTCGCGATCAGTGGCATAGACGAGGCGCTGCGATCGGCGGACGGTATCGCCCGGGGAGGCGTCTTCGAACGAATGCAGGAGAATCCAGGGATGGCAGGCGAGGAGGTGCGCGAGCGGGTCCGCGGGCTGATGCCACGGGCGCGCGCCGATCTCGAGCGCCTGGTCGCGATCCCGAGCGTCGCCGACCCCGCCCAGTACCCGCCCGAGCGCTGCATGGAGGCGGCCGAGTACGTCCGCGACGAGGCCGCCGACGCCGGCATCGCGGATGCCCGCCTGCTCGACATGCCCGACGGCCACCCCGCCGTCTTCGGCCATGCACCCGGGCCCGACGGCACGCCGACCGTCCTCCTGTACTGCCACTACGACGTCCAGCCACCGCTCGGCGAGGACGAGTGGGAGAGCCCGCCATTCGAGCTGGTGGAGCGCAACGGCCGCTGGTACGGCCGCGGCTCGGCCGACTGCAAGGGCAACGTGGTGGCGCACCTGACGGCGCTGCGAGCGCTCGAAGGTGAGCTCCCCTGCGGCGTCAAGTTCATCGCCGAGGGGGCCGAGGAGCAGGCGACAGGCGGGCTCGAAAGCTTCGTGCCGACGTCCGGCGACCTCCTCGCCGCTGACGCGATCGTGATCGGGGATGCCGGCAACTTTGCGGTCGGCGTCCCGACGCTGACGACGACGCTCCGCGGCGTCGCCACCATCAGAGTGAAGGTCTCGACCCTCGAAGGCGACGTTCACTCGGGGATGTTCGGTGGTCCCGCGCCCGACGCGCTCGTGCTCCTGACCCAGATGCTCGCGACGCTCCACGACGAGCGCGGCAACGTCACGGTCGACGCCATCCCGGCCGACGGCTCCTGGCAGGGGGCCGACTACCCCGCCGAGCGGTTCCGCGCCGACGCTCGCATGCTCGACGGGGTGGAGCTCGCCGGCGACGGCACGGTCGCCGACATGGTCTGGGCGCGGCCCTCGGTGAACGTCCTCGGCATCGACTGCCCGCCGGTCGTGGGCTCGACCCCCTCCCTGCAGGCGAGCGCTCGGGCGCGGATCAGCATGCGCATACCCGCCGGCATCGACCCCGGCGACGCGCAGGACGCCCTCGCCGCGCACCTGGAAGCCCGCACCCCGCTCGCCGCGCTGGTCGAGATCGAGCGCGAGGGAACCGGCGCTCCGTTCGCCGCCTTGACCGACGGCCCCGCCTACCGTGCGATCGAGCGCGCGATGCAGACGGCGTTCGGCGCCGAGACGACCACGGCCGGACAGGGCGGCTCGATCCCGCTCTGCAACGTTCTGGCCGACACCTTCCCGGACGCCGAGATCATCCTCCTCGGGGTCGAGGAGCCGCTCTGCGGGATCCACGCCCCGAACGAGTCGGTCGACCCTTCGGAGATCGAGAACATCGCGCTTGCCGAGGCCCTGTTCCTGCGGGAGTACGCCGGGCGGTGACCCCGGACTACAGGTCGCCGATGATGACCTTGCCGTTGACCTTCGCGCGCTCGGCGATCTCGCGCGAGCGGCTGACCGCCGCGACCAGGACGCCGAGCGCGACGGCAAGGATCCGCATCCGCTCCGGCTCGAAGCGCTGCTCGAGCAGCTGCTGCTTGGTCTCGGGCGGCAGCTCCACGCGGGCGGCGATTCCGTATGAGTCGTAGGTCTCGAGCTCCTCGGGCTCCGGCGGCTCGCCGCCCACCCGGCTGATCAGCTCCGCGAACGCCTCGCGCGCCTCGGCGGCCGCGTCGTTGAAGTCGCCCCCCTCGGTCCGTGGCTCGACCGGCTCGACCTCGCCGGCCGGATAGTCGGAGGCTTCGTAGCGGTCGAGGACCCGGAACGGGCGCTCGCCGGTGACGATGATGTTCATGCGGCCGTCGTCGAAGCGCTCGGTGACCTCGGTGACCCGCGCCTCGCAGCCAACCCGGCGGGCGCCGAGCTCCTCGTCGCGGAAGACGATTCCGAACGGCTCGCCGTCCTCGAGGCAGCGGGCGATCATCCGCTTGTAGCGGTCCTCGAAGATGTGCAGGGGGAGCAGTTCGCCCGGCAACAGCACGAGGGGCAGTTCGAAGATCGGCAACTCGAGGCCGGCACCCGCCATGCACGGATTCTAGGACCCGACAGAATGCGGGGCTGCGGATGGCTGAGGTCGACTGGGAAGCCGAGGACCTGCTCGCGGGCCTCGAGGGCGAGGCGCGGGCGGCGCGCGAGAAGCTGCTCGACGAGCTGCACGACGACGGCGTCGAGCTCGAGGAGTTGCGCACGGCCGTCGCCGAGGACCGCCTGGCGTTGCTGCCGGTCGAGCGCCTGCTCAGCGGGGGCGACGAGCGGCTGACAATGGACGAGGCCGCCGAGCGGGCGGGCGTCGACCCGGACTTCCTGGCGCGCGACTGGCGGGCGCTGGGGATGGCGTCGGCGGGCGACGACGCACGCATCTACACCGAGCGCGACGTCGAGGCGGCGAAGCGGGTTGGCGCGCTGCTGGAGGGCGGGATCCCGGAGGAGGCGGTGCTGGAGATCGCCCGCCTGCTGGGGATGTCGATGTCGCAGCTTGCCGCCGCCAACCGCCGCGTGATCGCCGAGGGGTTCCTGCGCGAGGGCGACACCGAGTACGACGCCGCGAAACGCTTCGCCGGCGCGGCCGAGGCGTTTCTGCCGCTGATCGGCAGGACGCTCGAGTACGTCCTCTCCCTGCACCTGCGCGAGCAGATCCGCCACGACGCGTTCGGGGTCGCGGAGCTCTCCGCGGGGCGGGCCGACGCGGCCGAGGACGCGACGATCTGCTTCGCCGACCTGGTCGACTTCACGCGGCTGGGCGAGACGCTCGAGCCGGAGGAGCTGGGCCGCGTCACCGGCCGCCTCGGCGAGCTTGCCTCAGCCGCCGTCGAGCCCCCGGTCCGGCTCGTGAAGATGATCGGCGACGCCGCGATGATGGTCGGCCCCGAGCCCGGGCCGGTCGTCGAGGCCTCGCTGCAGCTGGTCGAGGCGGCGGAGGCGGAGGGCGAGGACTTCCCGATGCTGCGGGCCGGGGTGGCGACCGGGCCGGCCCTGCCGCGCGCGGGCGACTGGTACGGGCGCCCGGTCAACCTGGCGAGCCGGATCACGGCGATCGCGCGGCCGGGGAGCGTGCTCGCCGCCGAGGAGGTGCGCGCGGCGCTCGGGGACGAGTTCGAGTGGTCGTTCGCCGGCGAGCGGCGGCTGAAGGGGATCGACGGCCGGATGAAGCTGTATCGCTGCCGGCGCAACGACGACGGCGGCGATGACTGAGAGTCAGAGGCGCTCGAGCACCTCGGCCGCCGCGCGCTCGCCGGAGCTGATCGCCCCGTCGATGTAACCCGACCAGCGGGTCGCGGTCTCGGTTCCGGCCCAGTGCACGAGCCCGACCGGCTCGCGCAGCGCCGCTCCCGACGCCGTCCAGCCGCCGGTGGCGAACGTCGCCACGGGCCCGCCGCCGCTCCACCGCTCGGCCGCCCAGTCCTGCTCGATGTAGCGCTCGGCCGCCTGCGCCCGCGGCCCGAACAGCGACTCGAAGCAGCCGAGGACGGCCCGCCGCCGCTCCGACTTGCCGAGCCGCGCGAAGTCCCGCGCGTCGCGTCCGCCCACGAAGCCGACCAGCGCGCCGGGCGAGCCCGCGGGCGGGCTGTTGTCGAAGGTGATCGTCACCGGGCCCTCCTCGTTGAGCGCCTCGCCCGAGAGCCCGTCGGCGCGCCAGAAGGGCTCGTCGTAGATCGCCGTCGCCTTGACGAGCCATCCCATCGGCATCCGCTGCGCGAGCTGGGCGTGTGCGGGCGGCAGCGCCGGGTCGAACTCGATCCGCGAGCGCAGCGGCGGCGGGACGGCGACGATCGCCCGCCGGGCGAGAACCTCGGCCGCGCCGGCGTCGATTCGCAGGCCGCCGGCCCGCTCGGTGATCCGCGAGACCGGCGAGCGGAGCACGACCCGGTCGCCGAGCTGGGCGGCGATCCGGATCGCGATCTCCTGCGAGCCGCCGACCAGCCGGTCCTGCTGGGCGCCGCCTTCCACGTCGGTCAGGAGCTCGAAGCTCCCCGCGGAACGGAGGTAGAAGGCCATGTAGAGCATGGAGAGCTCCTCGGGCTCGGCCCCCCAGGCGGTCCGCGTCGTCACCCTCATCAGCCGTTTCGCGGTCCGCGTGAACATCGTCCGCTCGACCCACTCGGCGACGCTGGTCGCATCCAGCCGGGCCGCCTCGTCGCCCTCCCACGGGGCCTCGGGGTCGATCCGCCGCGAGAGCGCGTTCATCTTGCGCAGCCCCCGGGCGATGTCGAGCAGAGCCAGCGGGTTGAGCTTCGGGATCGTGCCCTGGTAGCGGCGCAGGCGGCCGTCGAGGCGGATCAGGTTGGCGCCGTCGGTGTGGGTCGGGAAGGTCTCGACCCCGACCGCCTCGGCGAGCGCGTAGGCGCGGTCCTGGGTCGGGCCGATCCACTGGCCGCCCGCCTCGACCACCTGCCCGTCGCCGAGGTCGGCGTTCACGGTCCGTCCGCCGACCCGGTCGCGCGCCTCGAGCACGACGACCGAGCGCCCGGCCGCATCGATCTCCCGCGCCGCCACCAGGCCGGCGAAGCCGGCGCCGACCACCGCCACATCTACCTCGTTGATCGCCTGCATCGCCGAGACCGTATTCAGTAACGGTTTATGACCTCGAGCGACTCTAGGTAAACCGATGGTTCTGCTGATGCTGTTCGCGTTTCTCGCGGGCGCCGCGACGGCGCTCTCGCCGTGCGTGCTGCCCGTCCTGCCCGCCGTGCTCGGCGCGGGCGTCACGGGCGGGCGCCGCCGGCCGCTCGGCGTGGTCACGGGGCTCGTGATCGCCTTCACCTTCGCGACGATCGCGCTGGTCTACGTGATCGACGCGCTCGGCCTGCCCGACGACCTGGTCCGGACGCTGGCGATCGTCACCCTGTTCGTGTTCGGGATCTCGCTGCTGATCCCCGGCCTCGGCGACCGGATCGAGGCGTTCGGCAGCCGGATCGCGCCGGGGCCGGCCCGGGTCGGCGGCGACGGATTCGGCTCCGGATTGCTGCTTGGCGCCAGCCTCGGGCTCGTGTACACGCCGTGCGCGGGTCCGATCCTCGCCGGCGTGATCACCGTCTCGGCCGCGCAGGACTTCACCGCCGGCAAGCTCGCCGTCGCGCTCTCCTACGCCGTTGGCTCGGGCGCCGTGCTCTACCTGCTGATGCTCGGCGGTCGCAAGCTCGTCGACCGCGTGAAGCCGGCGCGCGCCTTCGTCCAGACGGCGACGGGCGTGGTCATGGTCCTGGTTGCCGTGGCGATGACCGCCGAGCTCGACCTCAAGTTCCAGAACGCGATCGCCGACGACCTGCCCTCCGTGCTCGTGAACCCGAGCGGCGAGCTGGAGGAGTCGGACGCGGTCGCCGAAGAGCTGGCCGACGTTCGCGGCGGCCACGGCGCGCAGGAGGGGGGAGCTGCCGAGGCCGCGGCCGGCCAGACGCTGCCGGACTACGGCGCCGCCCCCGACTTCACCAACACCCAGCGCTGGTTCAACACGCCCGGAGGCCAGCCGCTCTCGATCGCCGAGCTGACCCGGGGCGAGGGCCGGGTGGTGCTGATCGACTTCTGGACCTACACCTGTATCAACTGCATCCGCACGCTGCCGTACCTCAAGTCGTGGGACGACACCTACCGCGACGACGGCCTCACCATCGTCGGCGTGCACGCGCCCGAGTTCGCCTTCGAGAAGGACGCCGGCAACGTCGAGGACGCGGTCGCCGACCAGGGGATTTCCTACCCGGTCGTGCAGGACAACGAGCTCGGCACCTGGAACGCGTTCGCGAACCAGTACTGGCCCGCCAAGTACCTGATCGACGCCGAGGGCGAGGTCCGCTACGTGCACTTCGGCGAGGGCAGCTACGAGGAGACCGAGCAGGCGATCCGGTCGCTGCTCGCCGAGGCCGGCGACTCGGGGCTCGGCGGCGAGGCGCGGCCGCAGGGCGAGACCGAGACGATCGATCCCGAGCTGCGGACGCCGGAGACCTACCTCGGCTTCGCCCGCGCCGAGGGCTGGGTCAACGGCCCGCAGCCCGGATCCAAGGACTACGGCCCGCTCGATCCGTCAAGCCTCGACCTCAACGAGTTCGGCTACGGCGGCGCCTGGGACGTCGACGAGGAGTCCGCGACGGCGCTGGGCGAGTCCGCGCTGGCGCTGTCGTTTCAGGCCCGGCGAGTGTTCCTGGTCCTCGGCTCGGACGGCGGCGAGCCGCGCGAGGTCGAGGTCCTGCTCGACGGCGAGCCGATCGCCGACGGGGACGCGGGCGACGACGTCCGCGACGCCCGATCGACGATCACCAACCAGCGTCTGTATCGGCTGGTCGACCTGCCCGAGGCCGGCCGCCACACGCTGGAGCTGCGGTTCGAGGACGGGATCTCCGGCTACGCGTTCACGTTCGGATAGCGGCGCGCAACACGCGCGGAGCCAGCCGGGGATCCAGGAGACGCAGCGGAGAAGCCCGGCGGGTCGCGAACTCCTCGGCCGCGGCGCCTACCACCGGGTCCGTGGCGGCGGCGCGGAACAGGGTCCGCTCGTTGCGCCGCATCGGCCGGCCCGTCGAGTAATCGGTCATCTGCAGGTGGTGCGGGCCGAGGCGGCGCCGCAGGACGCGGCGGTAGCGGTCGAGGGCGGCGTCGAGGTCGCCGTGGCCGAGGAGCGCGGAGCGAGTCTCATCCAAGAGCCACTCGGCGGTTTGGAAGGCCCAGCCGCAGCCGACGCCGAACAGGGGGTCGGCGGCGAGCGCCGCGTCGCCCACGAACGCGACTCCGGGACCGCTTGCCGGGCGCATCTTGTTCGCGATCTTGAGGCTGCCGATCAGCTTCGAGACGCGCTCGGCGCCGCCGAGCTCGGGGCCGTCGGGCAGCCCGCCGATCGTGCGACCGTAGGCCGCCTCGGGATCGGCGCGAAACTCGGCCAGGCGCCGGCGATGGACGACGGTGGCGATCAGCGTGATCCCATCCTCCATCGGAAAGACCGCGCCGCCGTCCGGATCGAGCAGCCAGAGGCGGGCCTCGTCCGGCGGCGAGCCGACGCTGCGCCAGTACGCGAAGTAGGCGAAGCGGTTGTTGGGGCGCACCCGGGCCGGGATCCGGGCCAGCCGGGCGATCGTCGAGTCGCGCCCGTCGGCGGCGACCGTGAGGGGCGCGCGCAGCGCGGCGCGCCGGTGGTCGGGGCTCTCGACCTCGACGCCGTCGATCCGGCCTCGATCGGCGAGCAGTCCGACGACCGTCTGGCCGAGGAAGGTCTCCACGCCGGGCGTCTCGGCCGCGAGTTCGCGCAGAATCGGATCGAGGCGACGGCGGGTGATCCCGTACCCCGTCGGCGCGTCGCGCGGGGTGAGCAGCCAACCGCCGTAGGGCGTCCATCCCGTCGCTCTGCTGCGCACCGCGCCGGCTCGCTCGAGCAGGGGTGCCAACCCGAGCCGCTCGATCGCCGGGACGGCGCTGGACTGGATCTGATGCGTGCAAACGACCTTGTAGGCGGCGGGGTCAGGGCGTCGCTCGACCAGCGCGACGCGAGCCCCGGCGAGCGCGTAGAGGCGCGCTGCCGCGCAGCCGGCGAGACTCGCGCCGGCGACGACGACGTCGTAGTCAGACCGCTTGGGCACCGCGGATCGCCCGCTCCCGCATCAGCAGGAACAGCGGCAGTCCGAAGCAGAGGCCGACCAGCAGCGACGCGGGGTAGACGACCCACCAGTTCCTGACCCGGGACCGCGGCCCCTCGAGCGCGGCCCAGACGAAGAACGCCACGGCTGCGATGCAGAGGTCGAGCGTCAGCTGGGTTGAGGGCGTGCTGTCGGTCCACAGGGAGAAGTAGCCGCTGACGTCGAAGCCCTCGTCGGCGATGAAGATTCCCAGCAGCACATTGGGAGCCACGAACCCGACGATGGTCAGGATGAGGAGCAGGCGCTCGGTCAATCGTTCGGTCATGGGCGGCAGCCTATGCGCGCCGGTCCGATGCTGGTTACGCTGAACGCATGTGCAGAAACATTCGGACCCTTCACAACTTCGAGCCTCCAGCGACCAAGGAGGAGGTTCACGACGCAGCGGTTCAGTACGTCCGCAAGATCAGCGGCTCGACCAAGCCGTCGAAGGCGAACGAGGACGCCTTCGAGCGGGCGGTCGAGCAGGTCGCCGCGGCGACGCGTGAGCTGCTCGACGGGCTGGTGACGACGGCGTCGCCGAAGGACCGCGAGGTCGAGGCCGCCAAGCGCCGCGCCCGCGCCGCCGAGCGCTACGCGACCGCGTCCTAGCTCGGCCTGCGGGCGCTGAGGACGAGGTTGTAGAACAGCTCCGGCGGTAGCCGGGGCTCGAGCAGGGCCGTGTCGACGCGCTGCAGGACCATGTAGCTGCGGTAGGCGAAGTGGCGCCAGCCGAACGGGACCTCCGCCGGCTCGGCGGTCGCCTCGAGCGTGCGCAGCAGCCAGCCGTAGGCGTTGGCGACCAGCTCCTCGCCGCGCAACCGCACCCCGACGAAGCCGGCCTCGCCGGCGAACGCGCGAAGCCCGTCGGGGTCGAAGGCGTGCACGTCGACCTCGGGCTCGAGCGCGTGGTCGTCGACCTCCGCGTCGGGGAACGGCGGGGCGGGGGAGGCCCCGACCAGCCGCCTCCAGGCGGGGGCGGCGAGCAGCCCGGCGCGCTTCGGCA
The DNA here is from genome assembly GCA_963767285.1 of uncultured Solirubrobacterales bacterium. Taxonomy (GTDB): domain Bacteria; phylum Actinomycetota; class Thermoleophilia; order Solirubrobacterales; family 70-9; genus WHSW01. The sequence continues at coordinate 310,985 of CAVYDJ010000002.1, forward strand.
CCGCCGCCAGCCGATCGCCGTAGCGCGACGGCTCGCCGCAGAAGGCGATCGTGCCGCCGGGGCGCAGGACGCGGTGGAACTCGCGAAACGCCCGTCCCAGGTTCGGGATGTGATGCAGGACGGCGTGGCCGAAGACGAGGTCGAAGCTCTGGTCGGCGAACGGCAGGCTCTCGGCGTCGGTGCAGGCGGTCTCGACCTCGAGGCCGAGCTCGGCGGCGCTGCGCGACAGGGTCGTCAGCATGCCCGGCGAGATGTCGGTCGCGGTCGCTCGCTCGACCAGGCCCAGCTGCATCAGGTTGAGCGAGAAGTAGCCGGTCCCCGCGCCGATCTCGAGCGCGTCGCCGAACGGTCCGTCGGGCTCGCCGCCGAGCGCCTTGAGCAGCTTCGAGCGCACCTGCTTCTGCCCCACGGCACCGAAGTCGATCCCCCACTTGGCGTCGTACTCGTCGGCGGCGGCGTCGTGGTAACGCGTGTTCGCGTCTCTGATCTGTTCCGGGGTCGCGGACGGGGAAGCGGGCATCGGGCGCTACAGGGTAGGCACTATTACTGCCGACTTGACGCACGTTCATCTACAGGAGAACCAGCCGGCCGGGGTGCCGCCGCTGCCGCTGACCGGCGAGCGGACGCTGCCCGACGTGCCGGAGGAGAACTACTGGTACCGCCGCCACCTCGCGGTCTACGAGTGGATCGCCGCCCGGGTGAGCGGCCTGCGGGTCGCGGAGCTCGCGTGCGGCGAGGGGTACGGCGCCGACCTGCTCGCCGGGGCCGCCGCCGAGGTGGTCGGCGTCGACGCGAACCCCGAGGCGCACGAGCACGCCCGGCTGCGCTACCGCCGGCCCAACCTGCGCTTCGAGCGCACCCTGGTCGAGAGCTTCGACGAGCCGTGCGACGCGATCACGTTCCTGCAGACGATCGAGCACATCGAGGACCCGGGTTCGCTGCTCGCCCACTTCGCCAAGCTGGCGCCGGTCGCCTACGTCTCGACTCCGAACCGGTTGACGCTCGCGCCGGAGGGAGCCGAGAAGTCCGAGAACCCGTGGCACCTGCGTGAGTACACGCCCGCCGAGTACCGCGAGCTGCTGGCCCCGCACTTCGGATCGGTCCAGCTCTACGGGCTCTACCACGCACGCAAGCTGAGAGTGCACGAGCTGGCGCTGAAGGCCGGCTGGGACCGCGTCCACAAGGCATTGCGGCTGACCAAGCCGTTCTACGACCGGTTCACCCCGGCGATCGCGGCCTCCGACTTCGAGCTCCGCCCGGAGGCCGACTGTGATCTGGACCGGGCGTTGGACTTCGTCGCCGTCTGTCACTCGTGACTAGCGGCAGACCCGCCCGCGGCGGACGCGAAGCGGAGCACGCGGGCGGCGTTGGTTCTCTGGCGATCGTCCTGCACTCCCACATGCCCTACGTCGAGGGTTTCGGTACCTATCCGTTCGGCGAGGAGTGGCTGTTCGACGCGGTGATCCGCTCGTACGCGCCGCTCTCGCAGTTCGCCGAGCGGCTGACGATGACGGTCACCCCGGTGCTCGCCGACCAGCTCGAGGCCGAGGGCGTCAACGAGCGGCTGCTCGCCTTCTGCCGCGAGTTCAGGGTCGGCTCCTGCGAGGCCGACGTCGACGACGTCGAGCCGGCGCTGAAGGACGCGTGCCGCGCCGAGGCCGACCGGTACCGAGCCGCGCTCGAGCGGCTCGAGTCGCTGGACGGGGACCTGCTGGCGCTCTTTCGCGGCCCGCAGTCCGAGGGTCGCGTCGAGTTGCTCGCCTCGGCCGCCACCCATGCCGTCCTGCCGCTGGTCGCGACGACAGCCGGCCGGCGGCTTCAGATCGACGCCGGGCTGCGTTCGCACCGGCGGCGGTTCGGCGACCCGGCCGGGTTCTGGCTTCCCGAGTGCGCGTACGAACCCGGTCTCGAGCGCCTGCTCGCCGAGCGCGGGATCGACTACTTCTGCACCGATCAGAGCGCGGGCGAGGAGCCGCTGGCGGCGCTCGCCCCGGTCGCCGTCGGCGGGGCGCCGACGACGGCGTTCACGATCGACTGGGAGGCGATCCAGTGGCTGTGGTCGTTGCAGGGCTACCCGTCGGACCCGGGGTTCGCCGACTTTCACCGCAAGTCGCTGCGCGGGGCCCGCCCCTGGGCGATCGACGGCTCGCCCTATGACCCCGAGGCCGCGGAGGCCCGGGCGCGCGGGCTCGGTCGCGAGTTCGCCGCCGCCGCCGGCGAACGGCTCGGGCGTTTCCGGACCGAGCGGGGACGGGCGGGCCTGCTGGTGTTCGCGATCGACACCGAGCTGCTCGGACACTGGTGGTGGGAGGGACCGGCCTGGCTCGACGAGGTGGTGGCGACGGCCGAACGGCACGGGGTCGAGCTCGTCACCCTGCGCGAAGCTCACCAGCGCCACCCCGCGGAAGAGCGTCCCCTGCGGCGTTCCACCTGGGGCGAGGACAAGGGGCTTCGCACCTGGGACTCGCCGGCGGTCGCCGACATGGCGACGGCGGCGCGCCGGCTCGAGCTGCGCGTCCTGCGCGGCCTTGGGGCGGTGCCGTCGCCGGCCGCTGAGCGGGCCGCGCGCGAACTGCTCGCCGTTCAGGCCAGCGACTGGGCGTTCCTCGACCGGCGCGGCCAGGCGGGCGATTACCCCTGGCAGCGCAGCACCGACCACGCCTGGGCCCTGCTGGAGGCCATCAACTCCGACGCCCAGGCGCCCGGCCCGCGGCTGCGCAACCTGGCGCCGGACCTGAGCCTCAGCCCTCTGCTCGAGCCCTGAGCATTCACCGAGGCTGGTTGCGAGCTGGGTGGCGTGACCAAGAAGTCAAGCTCAGGGTCAAGGCGGGCACCGAGCTGGCCGCCGGCGCGAAGGTGGGCGCGGTGTTCAGCAAGGGCAAGCCGAAGAACTAGCGACCACGCCTGGGCTCGGCTCGAGGCCATAAACTCCGGCGCCCAGCCACCGGACGCGCGCCTGCGCACCCTGGCGCCCGACCTCAGTCTCAGCCCGCTGCTCGAGCCCTGAACCCCCGAAACCCTTGACCCGAGTCCTGATCCTCTCCTGGGAGTACCCGCCGCTGATCGAGGGCGGGCTGGCACGCCACGTGCGCAAACTTTCCGAGGGTCTCGCGCGCACCGGGACCGAGGTCCACGTGCTTACCCGCGGCGACGAGGAGGCCCCGCCCGAGGAGACGACGGGCGGCGTCCACATCCACCGCGTCCGCGAGCCGACCCGGCCGACCGATCTCGGCGAGTTCGTGGCCTGGGTCGAGCGGATGAACTCCGACATGCTCGCCGCCGGGGTGGAGCTCGGCGACCGGTTCGAGTTCGACCTCGTCCACGGCCACGACTGGCTGGTCGCGATGGCCTGCGACCACCTGGCCAAGCGCTTCGACGCCCCCCTGGTCGCGACGATCCACGCGACCGAGTACGGCCGCCATCAGGGCTGGGTGGACAAGCATCCACAGAGCCACATCCATGGGGTCGAGCGCTGGATCACGAACCGCGCCGACCGGGTGATCGCCTGCTCGTATTACATGCGCGAGCAGATCGTCGACATCTTCGGTGTCGACGAGAGCCGCGTGGCGGTGATCCCGAACGGGATCGACCCCGGCGACCTGCAGCCCCAGGACGGGCCGGAGCTGGCCCGCCTGCGCTCCGAGTTCGCGGCGCCGGACGAGAACCTGGTCCTGCTGATCGGCCGCCTCGTCTACGAGAAGGGCTTCCAGCTCGCCCTCGAGGCGATGCCGCGCCTGATCGAGGCCGTGCCGGGGACCCGCTTCCTGGTCGCCGGCTCGGGTACCCACGAGGACGAGCTCCACGCGCAGGCGGAGCAGCTCGGGCTGATGCAGCACGGCACCTTCCTCGGCTGGATCGGCGACGACGTCCTGCACTCGCTCTACCGGATCGCCGACGTCTGCGTGGTGCCCTCGATCTACGAGCCGTTCGGGCTCGTCGCGCTCGAGGCGATGGCCTCCGACTGTCCCTGCATCGTCGCCGACACCGGCGGCCTGCGCGAGGTCGTGCCCCACAACGAGGCCGGCCTTCGCTTCCGCGCCCGCGACCCAGAGGCCCTCGGCGAGATGGTCGAGCGCCTGCTTACGGACCAGAGGCTCCGCGACCGCCTGGTCGCAGAGGGATCCGAGCACGTGCTGCGATTCGACTGGGCCGACGTCGCGGAGACCACCGCCGGCGTCTACGCCGAGCTCGCCGGCGAGCCCAGCCGCGCCTAGGCGCCGTGGGCGTTCCCGATCGCGACAGCGCCGCCGAGGCGGACGCGCGCGATCCGCTGCGCGACTTCCGCGAGCGCTTCGAGCTCGGCGACCCGGATCGCATCTACCTGGAGGGCAACTCGCTCGGGCTGTTGCCGGTCGCCACTCGCGAGCGCCTCGCCGCGATGGTCGGCGAGTGGGCCGAGCGGGGAGTGTCGGCCTGGCCCGATTGGATCGAGTACCCGACGGCGATCGGCGACGCGCTGGGCACCGAGCTGCTCGGGGCGGCGCCAGGCGAGGTCCTCGTCTGCGACTCGACCACCGTCAACCTGTTCAAGCTCTGCGGGGCGCTCCTCGACGCCGCCGACGCGCCCACGACCGTGGTCACCGATCGGGCGAACTTCCCCACCGATCGTTACGTGCTCGAGGGCCTCTGCGACCAACGCGGCCTGACGCTCGCGCAGTTCGAGTCGGACCCGATCGCCGGCCCGCAACCGGACGATCTCGACGCCGTGCTGGCCAAGACCGGACGGGCCCTGGTGGTGCTGTCGCACGTCGCCTACCGGTCGGGGGCGCTGGCGCCGATGAGCGCCTTCGAGGAGCTCGCCCGGGCCCGCGACGCGACGATCATCTGGGATCTGTCCCACTCGGTCGGGGCGCTCCCGATCGATGTGGCGGATTCCGGCGCCGCGTTCGCCGTCGGCTGCACGTACAAGTACCTCAATGCCGGGCCGGGAGCGCCCGCCTGGCTCTACGTCGCCACCGACCTGCAGGAGCGGCTGCGCACCCCGATCCAGGGCTGGTTCGGCCAGCGCGCCCAGTTCGAGATGGATCGGCCCTACGAGCCGGCCGCCGGGATCGAGCGCTTCCTCGCCGGCACCCCGCCGATCCATGGGCTGGCCGCCGTGGAGGAGGGCGTCCGGCTCGTTGCCGAGGCGGGAACCGACGCCCTGCGCGCGAAGTCGGTGCAGCTGACCGAGCTGGCGATCGAGTTGCACCGCGCCTGGCTCGAGCCCCTTGACTTCGCCCTGCTCACCCCGGCCGAACCCGAACACCGCGGGTCGCACGTCTGCCTCGGCCACCCCGATGCCTGGCCCGTCCGCTGCGCGCTGGCCGAGCGGGCGAAGGTGATCGTCGACTTCCGCGGCCCGGATGCGATCCGGCTCGGGCTCGCGCCCCTCTACACCCGCCACGTCGACGTCTGGGACGCCGTCGACCGGATCCGCCGGCTCGTGGAGGCGGGCGGGCACCGCGACTTCGAGGGCGCGCCGGGGCGAGTCACCTAGGCCGCGGGCCGGACCTCGTCGATCCGGTCGATGCACTCGCCGGCGTAGAGAGGTCCGGCCTCGATCAGGGCTCCACCGGCTCGGGCCAGCGCAGCGTCTCGGGCACGTCGCGCATCCGGATCACCTCGGCCGGTACCCCGCCGACGACCGCGTTCGCGGGCACGTCCTTGGTGATCACAGCGTTGGTACCGAGGATCGAGTTGTCGCCCACGCGTGTCCCGCGCAGGACGCAGGCGCCGTAGCCGATCCAGACGTTCGAGCCGACCTCGACGGGGCGCATGTAGATCCCCTGGACGCGGATCGGGCGCTCGACCTCGACGACGCCGTGGTCGAAGTCGATGAACATCGCCCGGTCGGCGATCACGCACTGCTCGCCGATCCGCACGCGCTTGTAGGCGGAGATCGTGCATTCCTGGCCGAGCACCGTCTTCTGGCCGATCACCACCTCGCCCTCGTGGCAGCGGATCTTCGTTCCGTCGCCGATCCAGACGAAGCGGCCGAACCGGATCTTGCCGCGCTTGCCGATCTGCAGCTCGAGGTCCTTGCCGAAGAAGACCGGGCCGTTCGTCTCCCACCGCCAGCCCGCCGGGGTCAGGAAGCGGCGCCACAGATACCGCCACAGAAGCCGGGCGTAGCGGCGGTTGAGCATGCGGTTGGCGGCGAGAAACCGAAGCGTCCGGATCACGGCGGCGCGGACTCTAGACTGCGCCGCCGTGGCCGAGCCCGCAGCAACCGACTCGCTCGCCGAACGCCTCGTCGCCGGCGACAAGCGGTCCCTGGCTCGCGCGATCAGCCTGGTCGAGAACCGCGATCCGGAGGGCGACGCGCTGGTGGCCGAGCTCTTCCCGCGCACCGGCAACGCCCGGATCGTCGGCTTCACCGGGCCGCCGGGGGTCGGCAAGAGCACCCTGATCGGCGCGATCTGCACCGAGCTGCGCAAGGCAGATCGGCAGATCGGCGTGCTCTCGATCGATCCCTCGAGCCCGTTCACCCAGGGTGCGGTGCTCGGCGACCGGATCCGCCTGTCCGAGCACTTCCTCGACCCGGGCGTGTTCATCCGCTCGATGGCGACCCGGGGGTCGCTCGGCGGCCTCGCCGAGGCGGCGCTGCAGGCGGCGCTGTTGATGGACGCATCCGGCAAGGACGACGTCCTGCTCGAGACCGTGGGAGTGGGGCAGGGTGAGATCGACGTCGTCGATCACGCTGACACGATCGTGCTCGCGCTGATGCCGGGGTCGGGCGACTCGATCCAGGCGCTGAAGGCCGGCGTGATGGAGATTCCCGACGTCATCTGCGTGAACAAGGCGGACCACCCGCTCGCCAACACGATGATCCGCGAGGTCAAGTCGGTGCTGGCGCTCGGCCCCGAGCGTGACTGGAAGGTGCCGGTGGTGCGCACTGAGGCCTCGAAGGGCGAGGGGATCGCCGAGCTGCTGGAGGCGATCGACGCCCACGGCACGCGGATCGCGGAGGCGGGCACGCTGGCCGAGCGCCGGGCCCGGAACCTGCGCGCCGAGGTGCTCGGGATCGCCGCGGCGCGGATGCGCCGCGAGCTCGAGCAGCGCGCCTCCGCCGACCCGCGCTGGAACGAGCTGCTCGATCGCGTGGTCCGCCGCGAGATCGACCCCGCCACGGCCGCGCGCGAGTTGGTAGAAACCGAACTAGATGAGCTCGATGGCTGAGGCCGCCACGGAGACGATCGCCCGCCCCGACGTCGATGACGTCCGGGGATGGACCGGGCACCGCCTCGACGAGATCTCCGGCGGCAACGTCGGCCGGGTCGAGGGGGCCTTCGTCGACGAGGCGACCGGCGCGCCAGAGTGGCTGCTGGCGCGGATGGGCCGCTTCGGCCACTACACGCTCGTACCCGGCCGCGACGCGGTCGAGGGGGTCGGCCACGTCTGGGTGCCCTACTCGCGCGACCAGATCCGCAAGGCGCCGCGGATCGACCCGAACGCCCCGCTGACGGCGGGGACCGAGCGCGCGCTGCTCGTCCACTACGGGATCGCGGTCGACGCCGGCCGCCACGCCGAGCTCGACCAGCTGGGCGACGGCGCCGTCAGCGCCCGCCCCGCCTGACCTTCTCCTCTACCTAGGCTGCGCGACGGTGGCGCGCGTCCGAGATCCGCGACCAACCGTCGGTGAACGACAGTGCCTCGGCGAACCGCATCGCCTTCGGCGACAGTTCGTGCGGACGCCCGTCGAGCCTGCTGACGCAGATCGGCACCACAACGGCTGGGCGGTCTACCTCATCGCGCAGGGCGGCCATTTCCTGCCACCTCGCGTCACTGTCCATGCTTGCCATCGACTCTCCTCGATGTTGACGGTGACTCCGGCGGCGAGTGTAAGCGCCGTCACCGGACGCCTTTCTGGTGCGGTTCGCAACGAAGCCGCAAAATACGGCTTTCTCAAGGGGTTTTTGGCGCGCGTGGCGGGGCTGGGCTGGGTAGGGAGGGTGGTTGGGGACTCCGGCGTGTGCCGCCGGGACGAACGCGGCTTTGGTCACACAGGAGGTGCGTAAAGCCGCATCCGTCCTCGACGAACGCCGCTTTACCGGGACGGGAGCCGGGTCAATTCACGTTCGTCCGCCGCGAGCTGTCCCGGCGAGGGAATCACCCCCTTACTGACCCGTCTGTCGGGTCGCTAGCAGCCCAGCGCGCGGGCGATCACCATCTGCTGCACCTCGTCGGTGCCCTCGCCGATCGTCAGGATCTTGGCGTCGCGATAGAAGCGGCAGACCGGGTATTCCTCGATGTAGCCGTAGCCGCCGTGGATCTGGACGGCCTCCTCGGTCGCCCGTACCGCGAGCCGGCCGGTGATCAGCTTCGCCTGCGCGGCGGTCAGCGTGAAGTTGTCGCCCGCGTCCTTGAGCAGGGCCGCGCGGTAGGTGAGCAGGCGTGCCGCCTCGATCTGCGCGGAGAGATCGGCGAGCTTCGCCTGGATCGACTGGTACTTCGAGATCGGCTTGCCGAACGCGCGCCGCTCCTTCGCGTAGGCGAGCGCCTCGTCGAGCGCTCCCTGGGCGAGGCCGACGCCCATCGCCGCGACCCCGATCCGGCCGATGTCGAGGATGTGCAGGAACTGCTTGAAGCCGGCGCCGCGCGGGCCGAGCAGGTTCGACTCCGGCACCCGGCACTCGGTGAAGGTCAGCGGCCGGGTGTCCGACGCGTTCCAGCCCATCTTCCGGTACGGCTCGCCCTGCTCGTAGCCGGGGGTGCCGCGCTCGACGATCAGGTTCGAGATCTCGTCGTCGCCGGTCCGGGCCGTGATCGCGACGTGCCCGGAGATGTCGGTCCCGGCGTTGGTGATGAACTGCTTCGCGCCGTCGATCACCCACTCGCCGTCTTCGAGCCGCGCCCTCGTGCGCACGTTGCCGGCGTCGGAGCCGGCTTCGGGCTCGGTGAGCCCGAAGGCCGCGATCCTGCGGCCCGCACAGAGGTCGGGGAGCAGCTCGCGCTTCTGCTCGTCGGAGCCGAAGAGGTAGATCGGCTGGGTGCCGAGCGAGGTGTGGGCGGCCATCGTGATCGCCACCGAGGAGTCGATCCGGGTCAGCTCCTCGACCGCCAGCGTGTAGGTGAGCGAGTCGCCGCCCCCGCCGCCGTACTCCTCCGGGAACGGGATCCCCATCAGGCCGAGCTCGCCCATCTTCGCGACCAGCTCGTAGGGGAACGCCTTCGTGCGGTCGAGCTCCTCGGCGACCGGCGCGACCTCGTTGCGGGCGAAGTCGCGGACCGTGTCGCGCAGCAGCCGCTGCTCGTCTGTGAGATCGAAGTTCAAGCGGCGGCGAAGACTACGCAGCCCGGTGCCACTCGGCGGGCGCCCCGGGGCCGTACTCCGTGTAGGCGTCGCGGGCGCCGAGCCGCTGCCCACACTTCTCGCAGCAGCCGCGGTCGTCGACGAGGCCCTCGCAGCCTTTGTGGCGGACGAGCATCGGTGGGCCGTCGCCCGCGGCCAGGTGGCGGTCTCCCCAGTGCAGCATGCCGACGAGCACCGGCCACAGGTCGAGGCCCTTCTCGGTGAGGAAGTACTCGTAGCGCGGCGGGCGCTCTTGGTAGGCGCGCTTTTCGAGGATGCCCTCGTCGACGAGCAGGCCGAGCCTGGTGGAGAGGACGTTGCGGGCCACGCCCAGGTTCTCCTGGATCTGATCAAAGCGCCGGCGGCCGTTGAAGACGTCGCGGATCACGAGCAGGGTCCAGCGCTCGCCCAGCACCTCGAGCGTGCGGGCGATCGAGCAAACCTGGTCGTACTCGCGGCGGAGCATCTGTGTGATTCTCGCACACTAGGTTGCATGACGCAACTGTGATTGCTACAGTCGGTTTCATCAAGCAACCATGACCGGGAGGTCACGATGAGGACCATCGAATTGCAGCCGATCGAGATCCAGGTAACGCTCGAGGAAATCCTCGCCGACCTGACGTACCAGGGCCCCCGTTGACGACCGCCACCGCAACCCGCACGCGGACGATCACGTGGCAGGACCCGATGGCCAGCGCCGCCGCGGGGGCCGAGCTGACGGGGATCGACTACATGCGCAAGCTCGCCGCCGGCGAGCTGCCGCCGCCTCCCATCGCGGTGCTGCTCAACATGCAGCCGGTCGAGATCGAGCCGGGTCACGCGGTCTTCGAGGGCGCGCCCGGCGAGGAGCACTACAACCCGATCGGCGTCGTCCACGGCGGCTACGCGGCGACCCTGCTCGACTCGGCGCTCGGCTGCGCGGTCCACACCACCCTGGAGCGCGGCGAGGCCTACACGACGCTGACCCTCGAGGTGAAGATGGTCCGCGCGATCACCTCGCAGATCGAGCTCGTCCGCGCCGAGGCCGAGGTGCTCTACCGCGGCCGCCGCCAGGCGACGGCGCAGGCGAAGCTCGCCGACGCCGCCACGGGCAAGCTGTTGGCCCACGCGACCGCGACCTGCATGATCCTCAGCTAGCCAGATCCTCGGCGAGGCGAACGAGCAGCCGGACGCCGAACCCGCTGGCGCCCTTGCCGACGTACTCGCGCCCGGTGTCCCAGGCGGTGCCGGCGATGTCGAGGTGCACCCAGGGGACCTCGTCGACGAATTCCTCGAGGAACGAGCCGGCGTAGATCGTCCCCGCCTTGCGCTTCGACGAGGCGTTGGTCAGGTCGGCGACCGTGCCCTTGGTCAGCTGCTTGTACTCGGGATGAAGCGGCAGACGCCACGCAAGCTCGCCGCTCTCAGTCGCCGCGCGCTCGACCTCGGCGGCCCAGTCGTCGTCGTTGGAGATCAGCGCCGCGTAGGTCGAGCCGAGCGCGACCAGCACCGCGCCGGTCAGCGTCGCCAGGTCGACGAGACGCTCGGCTCCGAGCTCGCGGACGCAGTAGGTGAGCGCGTCGGCGAGGATCAGCCGGCCCTCGGCGTCGGTGTTGTTGACCTCGACCGTCTTGCCGTTCAGCTGGGTGATGATGTCGCCCGGCTTGATCGCGGTTCCGCTGGGCATGTTCTCGGTCGCCGGGATCGCCGCCACGAGGTCTAGCTCGAGCCCGAGCTCGGCGATCGCCGCGACCGCCTCGAGCACCGCGGCGCCGCCCGACATGTCGAACTTCATCTCGTGCATCCCGGAGGACGGCTTGATCGAGATCCCGCCGCTGTCGAAGGTCACCGCCTTGCCGACCAGCCCGACTCGCGGGCCCGAGCCACCGCCGCTGTAGCGGAGGGCGATCAGGCGCGGCTCGACCTCCGAACCCTGGGAGACGGCGATCAGCCCGCCCATGCCCTGCGCCGCGATCGTCTCGCGATCCAGGACGTCGACCTCGATCGAGTCATGGGCGGCGGCGATCTCCTCGGCGCGAGCGGCCAGCGCGGCCGGCGTGAGCTCGTTCGACGGCAGGTTCTGCAGGTCGCGGGCGCGGTTCGCCGCCTCGGCGGCGACCAGCGCAACCTCGGCGGGCGCTCGGACGCCGTCGTCGGCGACCAGGACGAGCCGCTCGAGGCGCGACGACGGGGAGTCGTCCTCGTCATCGCCCGAGCGGTAGCGGTCGAAGCGGTAATCGGCCAGCACGGTGCCCTCGACGAGGGCGGCCGCCCGCTCGCCGGCGTTCTCGCCCGCCGGCACGATCCACGCGATCGACCTGGCGCCGAAACTCGTCGCGCGCTTCGCCGCGAGTGCCGCGGCGACCCGAAGCCGTTCGGCGTCGACGTCAGCGGGGTCGCCCAGACCGACGACAACCACGCGGCCGGGTGCCTCGGGGTGCAGCAGCGCGACCTTCTTGAAGCCGGCCTTGGCGTCGCCGGCCCCCGGCGCGCTCGCGAGCTCATCGGGCAGCGCCTCGCCCTCGGCCAGTCCGACGGCGAGGAGATCGGCCTCGAGATCGCCGATCGGGCTTGTTGTGAGCTCAAGTCGCAAGGGGCGGCGAGTCTTGCAGAAGGTGTCCTGGCTACCGAACCAACCGCTGCTACGGGCGCGGTCACTAGCATTGACGGGGCGTCCTTCGCGGCCTCCGCCGCCCCCACACGACAGAGCAGAAAGGCTTCGATGTCCCAGACAGTCATCCTCGGAACCGCCCGGACTCCCTTCGGCAAGATGGGTGGCGCGCTCGCCTCCAAGGGCGCGCCCGAGCTGGGCGGCGAAGCGATCGAAGCTGCGCTCGAGCGCGCCGAGGTCGGGACCGAGCAGGTCCAGCAGGTGATCTTCGGCCAGGTTCTACAGGCTGGCCAGGGGCAGATCCCCTCGCGCCAGGCGCAGATCGAGGCCGGGATCCCGAAGGAGGTCCCCTCCGAGACGATCAACAAGGTCTGCGCCTCGGGGATGCGGACGATCGGGCTCGCCGACCAGGCGATTCGCGCCGGCGACCTCGAGATCGCGGTCACGGGCGGCATGGAGTCGATGTCGAACGCCCCGTACCTGCTGCCGGGCGCCCGCTTCGGCTTCCGGATGGGCGACGTGACGGCGGTCGACTCGATGACCCACGACGGCCTCACCAACCCGTTTACGAACAAGCAGATGATCAACGAGGCGAGCGAGGTCGGCAACGAGCTCGAGATCACCCGCCCCGACCTCGATCGCTGGGCCGAGCGCTCGCACCGGCTCGCCGCGCAGGCGACCGACGAGGGACGGCTCGCCGAGGAGATCGTCTCGGTGACCGTGAAGACGCGCAAGTCCGAGGACGTGGTCGAGGCCGACGAGGCGATCCGGCCCGACACCACCGTCGAGACGCTCGCAAAGCTGAAGGCGATCGGCGGCGACGACGCCACACACACGGCGGGCAACTCGCCCGGCGTCAACGACGGCGCCGCCGCGGTCGTCGTCGCCTCGGACGAGTGGGCGCAGGCCAACGGCCGCACGCCGCTCGCCCGGGTGCTCGCGTACGGAACCGTCGCCGACGACTTCCCGTACCTGGCGAAGACACCGGCGAAGGCCGCGCAGCAGGCGCTCGAGAAGATCGGCAAGTCGGCCGACGAGATCGACGTCTGGGAGATCAACGAGGCGTTCGCCTCGGTTGCGCTGAACTCGGTGCGCATGCTCGGGATCGACGAGGAGAACGTCAACGTCAACGGCGGTGCGATCGCGCTCGGCCATCCGATTGGCGCCTCCGGCTCGCGGATCGTCGGCGCGCTCGTCCACGAGCTGCGCCGGCGCGGCGGCGGCCTCGGCTGCGCCGCGATCTGCAGTGGCGGCGGGCAGGGCGACGCGATCATCATCGAGGTCAACGGGTCCTGACCCGCGAAGCGGCCTTTTTCGACTTAGACAGGACCCTCATCTCGGGGTCGTCGGGGCTGCCGTGGGCGCGGGCGGCGACCAAGGCGGGTCTGATCAGCCGCGGCCAGATGCTCCGCTGGGGCGTCGACGCCATGCGGTTCCGGTTCCGGGGCTCGACCGACGAGGCGACCGAGAGGCTGCTCGGCGAGATCAAGGAGATCTTCCAGGGGGTTCCAGCGCGGCAGTTCGCCCGCATGGCCCCCGAGGTCCTGGTCGGCGTGTTGCCGCGGATCTACCCGGAGATGCTCGAGGAGGTCTACGCCCACCAGGACGCGGGGCGACCGACCTTCATCGTCTCCGCCGCCGGCGACGAGCTGGTCCAGTTGCTGGCCCGGATCCTCTACATGGACGGCGGGATCGGGACCAGTTACGAGATCGGCGAGGACGGCCTGTTCACCGGCGAGCTCGGCGGCGCCTTCATGTACGGCGACGGCAAGGTCGAGGCGATGCGCCGGTTCGCCGACCAGCACGAGATCGACCTCTCCACGTCGTACGCGTACTCGGACTCGGTCTCCGACCTGCCGATGCTGCGTGCGGTCGGCCACCCGGTCGTCGTCAACCCCGACGAGGAGCTGACCGCGATTGCCCGCGACCAGGGCTGGCGGGTGATGCGCTTCGAGCGGCTCGGGCGGCGCCTGGCGCTCGCCGGGCTGAGCTTCGCCCTGGTGGCCGCCGGGATGCTCGGACGTCATAGGATCGCGGCGTGGACTCCGAAGAGCTCGCGTTCGCCGGGATCACTCGCCAAGCGGAGCTGATCCGGGCGGGCGAGGTCTCCTCGCGCGAGGTGGTCGAGACCTGCCTGGAGCGGATCGAACGCCTCGATCCCGAGCTCAACACCTTCACGGAGGTCCTCGGTGAACGCGCGCTCGCCGACGCCGACGCCGCCGATGCCAGGCGCGCCACGGGCGACGAGGCGCCGCTGCTCGGCGTCCCGGTGGCGATCAAGGACAACGTCGACGTCGAGGGGGCGGCAACCCGGTTCGGCTCGCTCGGCTACCCCGACGCCCCGGCCGACGCCGACGGCGAGGTGGTTCGCCGCCTGCGAGCCGCGGGCGCGCTGGTGATCGGCAAGACGACGCTCTCCGAGCTGGCGATCATGCCGTTCACCGAGACCCAGGGCTGGGGGGCGACCCGCAACCCCTGGGACACCGGGCGGACGGTCGGCGGCTCGAGCGGCGGCAGCGGAGGCGCGGTCGCGGCAGGGCTCGTCGGCGCCGCGTCGGCCACCGACGGCGGCGGCTCCATCCGGATCCCGGCGGCGTTCTGCGGCCTGGTCGGCCTGAAGCCGCAGCGCGGCCGGGTGCCGATGGAGCCCCACGACCATTGGAACAACCTCTCGGCGGCTGGCTGCGTGACCCGGACCGTCGCCGACACGGCGGTCTACCTGGACGCGGTGACGGCGGGCGGCGGCGACCCGGGTGGCCCCGAGCCGCCGGTCCAGCCGTACGCGGTCGCCGCGGCCACGCCGCCCGGGCGGTTGCGCATCGCGATCTCCGAGAAGCCGTCGCGGGCGATCCTGCCGCCGGTGGTCACCGACGAGGTCAAGGTCGGCCTCGCCGAGACCGAGACGCTGTTGCGCTCGCTCGGCCACGACGTGCGCCGCCACGAGCCGTCGTTCGGGATGACCGGGAACAACTTCGTCTCCCGCTACCTGGGCGGGATCCGCGAGGACGTCGAGGCGATCCCGCACCGCGAGCGGGCGTCGGCGCAGACCCGGGGCTTCGGCCGGCTCGGTCGTGCCTACTCGGGCGGGGTCGCCCGCCGGGCCAGGCGCGCGGCTGCCGCCGACGCGGACAAGATCAACGCGAGCTGGTCGGATTTCGACGTTCTCGTGACGCCCACGGTCGGCGAGACCGCGGTCGAGGTCGGGCGCTGGGCCGGAAAGGGGGCGCTGCGGACGCTGCTCGGCGTCAGCCGCACCTTCTGCTTTACCCCGATCTGGAATCACACCGGCCAGCCCGCCATGGCCGTTCCGGCCGGCTTCACGGCGCGGGGCCTGCCGCGGTCGGTCACCCTGATCGGCCGCCCGTGCGGCGAACCGACCCTGATCTCGCTCGCCGCTCAGATGGAGGCCGAGCGCCCCTGGGCCGAGCGGCGCCCGCCGGTCTCCTAGCCGAACGTCCCGGACCTGGGCCTCCAGGCCGTGTTGCGGGACGTTCGCGCCTCACGCGGCGAGCCGTTCGGCGAGCCAGAGGTCGTAGAGCCACGCTGCGCCCTCGTGGCCATCGCGGCGCAGCTTCTTCGGCAGCCCGAGCGAGGTTGAGAGCGTCACCGTGCCGCGGTCGCGGTCGCGGATCCCGAGCGGCGCCATCGGCGTGACCACGACGCCCTTCGCCGGGGTCGCGTAGGCGAGGGCGGCGGCGAGGTCGTTGCCGAGGATCTCGTCGACCTCGTCGCTCCAAACGACTGGTATCGGCAGCAATCTAGTCGTATCCTTGGGCCAGGGCAGGGGACCCGAAACCGCTTGGGGAGGGCCAGGATGAGCCGCACTTTGACGATTGCCGCGATCGGCGCAGCGACGCTCGCGATCGGGGCCGCGCCGGCGCAGGCCGAGCCGGCGGTGGCGCTGTTGCCGGGCAACCAGATCGTCACCTTCGACACGGCGACGCCGCAGACCGTCACGGGGCCGATCCCCGTCACCGGCCTCGGCTCCGCCCAGACGCTCCGCGGGATCGACTTCCGGCCGGGCAACGGGCAGCTGTTCGGGGTCGCCTTCACGACGGGCTCGGCCAACAACTCGGCAACCGCTATCTACGCCATCGACCCGGGGACGGGTGCGGCGACCCTGGTCGGTTCGGTCGGGCCCGCCGTGGTTCCGGGCCTCGGTGACGTCCCGGCCGGGGTCGACTTCAACTCGGTTGTGGACCGGATTCGCTACTCGAACGTCAACGACGAGCACGCCCGCTTCAACCCGAACAACGGCGCCCTCGCGGGCGACGACTCGAACATCACGCCCGCCGCCACGACCGACATCGTCGGGTCCGCCTACGACCGCAACACGTATATGGCGCCGCCGTTCGGGCCGGTTGCGCCGCCCGCGCCGGCCGGTCCGCAGACGACGCTCTATGAGATCGACCGCAACGGCAACTCGCTCGGGGTCATCGGCGGGCCCAACGGGGGCGGGCCGGGCGGTGCGAACGGGGGCATGGTCACGGACAGTGGCCCACTCGGCGTGACGCTGGACGCGTCCCGCGACGCCGGGTTCGACATCACACCAGGCGGCACCGCGTACGCGGCGCTCAGCGTCGGCGGCGTCACGAGCCTCTACACGATCAACCTCCCCGGCAGCAGGGCCACGGCGGTCGGGCCGATCGGCGGTGGCGAGACGGAGGTGTACGGGCTCACCGTCGCGACCGACCCAGATGGAGACGGCCTGGTCTCTGCCGTCGACAACTGCCCGGGGGCCGCCAACGCCGACCAGGCGGATCTCGACGCCGACGGCGCCGGCGACGCCTGCGATCCCGACCAGGACGGCGACGGGCTCTCCGACGCCTTCGAGGCCGCGATCGGCTCCGACCCGCGCTCGATCAATAGCGACGGCGACGGGACCGGCGACTCGGCCGATGCCTGCCCGGCGCTCGCCGGCGGGACGCCCAACGGCTGCCCCGACATCGCCCTGCCCGACACGACGATTACGAAGGTGCCGAAGCGCAAGACGACGAAGCGCAAGGCGACGCTCGAGTTCACCGCGACCGAGCCGGGCGCGACCTTCGGCTGCAGCCTCGACCACAAGCCGTTCGTGCTCTGCGGCTCGCCGCAGACCTACAAGCGCCTCAAGGTCGGCAAGCACTTCGCCGACGTGCGCGCGATCGACACGGCCGGCAACCTCGACCCGACGCCGGCGACCGCCGCCTGGCGGATCAAGCCCAAGAAGTAGCCCGGGCCGCATCTAAACTGGGCCCATGGCGATCGAACCCGAGGCGCGCCGTCGCGCGCACCAATGGCGGTCAGAGCTCTACGAGCGCACGCCCGAGCGCGAGGCGCTGTTCGAGACGATGTCCGGGCACCCGATCGAGCCCCTGTACACGCAGGAGGAGCTGCCCGGGTTCGATCCGGACGAGAAGCTCGGCCACCCGGGCGAGTTCCCGTTCACCCGCGGCATCTACCCGTCGATGTACCGGGGCCGCCTGTGGACGATGCGCCAGTTCGCCGGATTCGGCACCGTCGAGGAGACCAACGAGCGCTTCCGCTACCTGCTCGACCACGGCCAGCACGGGCTCTCGACCGCGTTCGACATGCCGACCCTGATGGGGCTGGACTCCGACCACACCCGCTCGCTGGGCGAGGTCGGGGTCGAGGGGGTCGCGCTCGACACGGTCGACGACATGCTCACCCTCTTCGATTCGATCCCGCTCGACCAGGTGACCGTCTCGATGACGATCAACGCCCCGGCCGCGATCCTGCTCGCCTTCTATGTTGTCGCCGCGGAGGAGAAGGGGATCGCGGCCGACAAGCTCGGCGGCACGATCCAGACCGACATTCTGAAGGAGTACATCGCCCAGAAGGAGTGGTGCTTCCCGATCGACCCGGCGATGCGCCTGGTCACCGACATGGTCGAGTGGTGCACTGAGGCGATGCCCCGCTGGCATCCGATCTCGATCTCCGGCTACCACATCCGCGAGGCCGGCTCGACCGCTCAGCAGGAGCTGGCGTTCACGCTCAAGGACGGGTTCACGTACGTCGAGCAGGCGATCGAGCGGGGCCTCGACGTTGACTCGTTCGCGCCGCGCCTCTCGTTCTTCTTCAACGCCCACATCGACTTCTTCGAGGAGATCGCCAAGTACCGCGCCGCCCGCCGGATCTGGGCGCGGGAGATGCGCGACACCTTCGGGGCACGCGACGAGCGCTCGCAGATGATGCGCTTCCACACCCAGACCGCGGGTGTCTCGCTGACCGCCCAGCAGCCGCTGGTCAACATCGTGCGGACGGCGATCGAGGCTCTCGCCGGCGTGCTGGGCGGAACCCAGTCGTTGCACACCAACTCCTACGACGAGGCCCTCGCGCTCCCGACCGCGGAGGCAGTGCGCGTGGCGCTGCGAACCCAGCAGGTGATCGCCCACGAGTCCGGGGTGACCAATACGGCCGATCCGCTCGGCGGCGCCTACTTCGTCGAGAGGCTGACCGACGAGATGGAGGCGGCGGCCTACGAGTACTTCGACCGCATCGACGAGCTCGGCGGCATGGTCGACGCGATCAAGACCGGCTTCCCGCAGCGCGAGATCGCCGACGCCGCCTTCCGCTACCAGCGCGAGGTCGACTCGAAGCAGCGGATCGTCGTCGGCGTCAACGAGTACCGGCTCGAGGGCGAGGAGGCGATGGATATCCACCGCCCCGACCCGGAGGCCGAGCGTCGCCAGCGCGACCGCCTCGAGCGGACCAAGGCCGGACGCGACCAGGGCCAGGTCGATGCGGCGCTCGCCGAGATCACCCGGGGCGCGGAGCAGGGCGACAATCTGATGCCGGCGTTCATCGACGCGGCGCGGGTGCGCGTCTCGGAGGGCGAGATCGTCGCGGCGCTCCAGTCGGTCTTCGGGACCTACAGCGAGCACCCGCAGTTCTAGGCGGCCGCGTTTCTCCGCCCGCCCGACGGGTATTCGGCCCGTATGCCCCTGAAGGTGGTTCGCAACGAGGTCGACGGCTGGGACGTCGTCCGTGAGGACGAGGACGTCGCGCTGTCCAACCATCCCGACAGGGCCTCGGCCGAGGCGGCCGCCCAGCTGCGGTCCGAGGAGGAGCACATCGGCGAGTCCGGCGGTGAGCCCGTCGTCGTCGCCCCCGACGAGGTGCACGCGATCGACGACACGCGGGAGGGGATGAAGCCGGCCTTCCTGTATCTCGGCGGGCTGCTGGCGTTGATCACGATCCTGATCATCGTCCTGGCGCTGACCGGCTCCCTGACCGACTTCGGCAGCTAGCGGCCCCGACGCCGTGCCCCTGGGCTACGCTGGCGCCGGGGTATGAGGGAAGATCGCGACGAGCCGCTCGTTCTGGTTGCCGACGACGACGAGGACGTTCGAGAGCTGGTGGTCTTCCGCCTCGAGCGCGCCGGCTACGAGGTGATCACCGCCGGCGACGGACAGGAGGCGGTCGACCTCGCTCTGAGCCGCCGCCCGGAAATATGCGTGATCGACGTGATGATGCCGAAGCTCGACGGCTATGGGGTGACCGAGCGCCTGCGCGCCTCGAACGAGCTTTCCGACGTCGCGATTCTGCTGCTCACAGCGAGCGTCGAGGAGGCCGCGGTCGAGAAGGGGTTCGCGGCGGGCGCCGACGACTTCATCAAGAAGCCGTTCTCGCCCGCCGAACTGGTCGACCGCGTCGCGGCGGCGCTGGACCCGACCTAGCTGCTCTACGCTCCCCCGCGTGAGTGATGCTCGGAAGATTCGTGTCGTCGTCGCCAAGCCCGGCCTCGACGGCCACGATCGCGGCGCGAAGATCATCGCGCGCGCGCTGCGCGACGCGGGCATGGAGGTGATCTACACCGGCCTCCACCAGACGCCGGAGCAGATCGCCGCGACCGTGATTCAGGAGGACGCCGACGCGGTCGGGCTCTCGATCCTCTCCGGCGCTCACATGACGCTGGTCCCGAAGATCGTCGACCTCCTGCGCGAGCAGGACGCCGGCGACGTTGTGATCACCGTCGGAGGCACGATCCCGGCCGACGACGTGGGCGAGCTCAAGAGTCTCGGGGTCGCTGAGGTCTTCACACCCGGGTCACCCACGGACGCGATCGTCGAGTTCATCGAGAGCGCCGTCGGTTCACGGGCCTAGCGCATGTCAAAGCCAAAAGCGGGTACCTGATTGACTCGTCAGTCAATTCGGTAAGATGCCCGCCGCTCATTCCCCAAGGAGGACCCTGACTTGAAGATTTGCTGTCTCGTCAAGGAAGTCCCGGACGCCGCCGTGCAGAAGCGGATCGATTCCGGGACCAAGCGGCTCGACCGCTCCGGTGAGAAGAACCTCAACCCGTTCGATACCCACGGCATCGAGGCCGCGATGCAGATCCGCGAGGGCGGCAACGCCGAAGTGGACGAGATCGTCGCCGTGACGATGGGTCCCGAGACGGCGGCCCGCGCGCTCCACAAGGCCGTCGCGCTCGGCGCCGACCGCTCGGTCCACCTGACCGACGGCGCGCTCGAGGGCTCCGACGTCAACGCGACCGGTTACGCGCTCGCCAAGGTGCTCGAGTCCGAGTCGCCCGACCTCGTCCTGCTCGGCCAGCAGTCCGACGACGGCGAGTGCTACACGATCGGCGCCGTGGTGGCCGACCACCTGAAGATGCCGTCGCTGACGCAGGTGATCAAGATCGAGATCGAGGACGGCAAGCTCGTCTGCGAGCGCCAGGCCGAGTACGGCTACGACACGGTCGAGATCGACCTGCCCGCCGTGATCTCGGTCGGCGACGCGATCAACGAGCCCCGCTACCCGTCGCTGAAGGCGATCATGGGGGCCAAGAAGAAGCCGCTCGACACGAAGGGCGCCGGCGACGTCGGGATCGACACCGGCGAGGTCGGCGAGGCCGGCTCGAAGACGCAGGTGCTGGAGATCAACCCGCCGCCCGAGAAGCAGGCCGGGGAGATCATCGAGGACGAGGACACCAACGAGACGGTCGAGAAGATCGTCGCCTGGCTCGACGAAAGGAAGCTGATCTAGATGGCGGGCATCCTGGTTTACGCCCTGCATGACGACGAGGGCAACTTCAACAAGAACTCGCTCGGTGCGATCTCGGAGGCGGCGAAGCTCGCCGACGAGCTCGGGACCGAGGCGGCCGCGGTCGTGGTCGGCGAGGTCGCCGATGACGCGGCGGCCAAGCTCGGCGCCCACGGCGCCAAGCGCGTGTTCCGCTGCAAGTCGGCCCCGGAGGGCCTCGCGCAGCCGATCGTCGACGTGATGGCGAAGGTGATCTCCGACGAGGGCTTCACCTACGCCCTGTTCGGCGGCGGCCTGCTCGGCTTCGAGATCGGCGCCGGCCTGACCGCGCGGCTGAACGCCGGCGTGACGATGGAGGTCACCGCGGTCAAGGTCGCCGACGGCAAGCTGATCGCCGAGCGCCCGGTTCTCCAGGACTCGGCGATCGTCGACGTCGGCTACGTCGGTGAGCCCGGGATCATCATCTCGCGGCTGAACGCGTTCGCCGAGAACGACGGCTCCGGCGGCGACGCCGAGGTCGTCGACGTCGAGGTGGAGCTCTCCGAGTGGTCGACGAAGGCGCGGATGCGCCAGCGTGGCGAGCAGCGCGGGGCCGACGTCAACATCGAGGACGCCGACATCCTGGTCGGCGGCGGTCGCGGCTTGGGCGAGAAGGACAACTTCAAGCTCGCCGAGGACCTCGCCGGCGCGATGGGCGGCGCCGTGGCGGCGACCCGCGCGGTCGTCGACGCCGGCTGGTACCCGTACGCGGCCCAGATCGGCCAGACGGGCAAGACGGTGGCGCCCAAGCTCTACCTGGCCGCCGGGATCTCCGGCGCGATCCAGCACAAGGTCGGCATGCAGAGCTCGGAGAACATCCTCGCGATCAACAAGGATCCGAATGCCCCGATCTTCGAGTTCGCCGACCTCGGCGTGGTCGGCGATCTCCACAAGATCATGCCCAAGCTGACCGAGGCGATCAAGGCGAAGAAGGGCGGCTGAGGCGCGGATGACACCCGCCAAGGGCACGGCGGTCGTCCCGCAGGACTACCCGCCGCCGTTCGACGACCGCGAGCTGGTCGTAGAGCCGACCGATCCCGAGGACGAGCGGATCGAGGTCGGCGTCGCGATCGTCGGCGGGGGGCCGGCCGGCCTCGCCTGCGCGAACCGGCTGCTGGATCTGCTCGCCGACGAGCCGAAGCTGATGGAGAAGCTCGGCGAGGTCCCGGTCGCGGTCGTCGAGAAGGGCAAGGTCTGCGGGGCGCACACGCTGAGCGGGGCGAACATGAAGCCGTCGGCGATGCGGGAGCTCTTCCCGGACCTCGACCCGTCGGACTGGCCGTTCGCCTACCAGGAAGTGACCAAGGACGCCGTCTACCTGCTGACCAAGAAGCACGCGCTGCCGCTGAAGCCGATGCCGCCCAACTTCCGCAACCACGGCAACTACGTGATCTCGATCTCGAAGCTGTCGCGGTTCCTCGCCGAGCAGGCGGAGGAGAAGGGCGCGTACATCCTCACGGAGACGGTCGCCGACAAGCTGCTGGTTTCGGATCGCATAGTGCGAGGCATTCGGTCAGGCGACCGTGGCCGGGGCAAGGACGGGGAGCCCTTGGGCAACTTCGAGCCCGGCTCGGACGTGGTCGCGAAGGCGACCGTGCTCGCCGAGGGGACGCTCGGCCACCTGACCCAGGGAGCGCTCGACTACTTCGACCTCCACGGCAGCCTCCCGACCCGCTGGGAGCTGGGCGTGAAGGAGGTCTGGAAGGTGGAGAAGCCGCTCGACCGGGTGATCCACACGATGGGCTGGCCGCTGCGAAAGCGCGCGAAATGGAACGAGTTCGGCGGCAGCTTCATCTACCCGATGGGGGAGGACAAGCTCTGCATCGGGCTCGTGATCGGGCTCGACTACACGGACTCGACCTTGTCCTGCCACGACCTGCTGCAGGAGATGAAGCAGCACCCGTTCATCAAGGAGATGCTCGAGGGCGGCGAGCGGGTGGCGTGGGGAGCAAAGACCATTCCTTCAGGCGGCTACTACTCGATGCCGCGGAGCCTCACGGTCCCCGGGATGGCGATCGCGGGCGATGCGGCGAACATGGTCAACATCCCGACGCTGAAGGGCGTCCACTACGCCATGCACGCCGGGATGTACGCCGCCGAGGCGATCTTCGAGGCGCTGAAGAAGGACTCGGTCAACCTCGACGGCTACGAGGAGAAGGTCCGTAAGTCGCAGATCGAGAACGACCTGTTCGAGTCGCGCAACATGCGCCAGCCGTTCTCGAAGGGCTTCTTCCTGGGCGGCGCGATCGCCAGCGCGATGACGATCACCAAGGGACTCTTCCCGGGCGGCAAGTGGAAGTACGAGCCGGACACGGAGCTCCCGATGTCCGACGGCGGCGCGTCGGAGACCTATCCGAAGCCCGACAACAAGCTGACCTTCAACAAGCTGGACTCGGTCTTCCTGTCCGGGAACGCCACCCGCGACGACGCACCGAACCACGTCAAGGTGCAGAGTCACGTGCCGCTCGAGCTCGCGAAGACCTGGGTCAACCTCTGCCCGGCGCAGGTCTACGAGATCCCCGACGACCAGCTGGAGAGCGGAGCGGCCGAGGTCGACGTCCACGTCACCGCGTCGAACTGCGTCCAGTGCGGCGCGATCAATGCCAAGGGCGGGCGCCTGACGATGCCCGAGGGCGGCGACGGGCCCCTCTACCAAGAGGTCTGACGCGGCAACCGAGCTCAAGCTGCGCGACGACTCGACGGTCGTCGTGCGGCCGATCGAGGCCGGCGACAAGGCGGGCCTGACCGGGCTCTTCGACCACCTCAGCGAGCAGTCGCGCTACCAGCGCTTCCTGACGGCGATCACCGAGCTGTCGGACTCGCAGCTCCGATACCTGACCGAGGTCGACCATCACGACCACGAGGCGCTGATCGCCGTCGATCCCGGCGGCGCGGCCGTCGGCGTCGCCCGCTTCGTCCGGCTTGACGATCCGACCCTTGCCGAGGCCGCGGTCACGGTGATCGACGAGTGGCAGGGGCGCGGCCTCGGGACGACGCTCACCCAGCTGCTCGCCGAACGGGCCCGCGAGGAGGGCGTGGAGCGCTTCGCCGCGTTGCTGCTGGCGGGCAACGAGCAGATGCACGACGTGCTCGCGTCGCTGGGGCCCTCGCACGTGATCTCGCGCGAGGCGGGCACCGTTCAGATCGAGGTCGATCTTCCCGAGGAGGGGATCGGCGACCACATGGCCGGCGTGCTGCGGGTGGTCGCCGGCGGCACGGTCGAGATGGCGACCCCGCCGTGGGGATTGCGCGCAGCTTCTAACGCCTGATCGCGCGGAACGAGTCCGTCACCGGGGTTGGGTCGGCGTTGCCCGCGGTGTCGGTGGCCAACACGGTCAGCGTGTGGCGCTTGCCCTTCTGGCGTGTTGCCTTGACGGAGAACCTCGCGATCCGATCGCATGGCGCGGGCGCCGCTCCATCGAGCGAGCACGCGAACGAGCCGTCGGGCTCGGTCGAGCCGAGTGCGAACTCAGCCGTCACCCGGGGTCGGTTCGTGCGCAGCCTGTTCGGCGGCGCGATCTCGATCAGAGTGTCGGGCGGGCGGGTATCGATCGTGAACGCGCGGGCCGCCGGGCTGATGTCGGCGTTGCCCGCGGCGTCCTCGGCCCGGACCACGAACGTATGAAGGCCATCGGCGAGTGAGAGCAGCGGGTCGCCGCTCGAACACGACGCAAAGGCACCGGCGTCCACCGCGCACTCGAAGCTCGCCGGTTCGCTCGCCTCGAAGCCGAAGCTCGGCGTCGGGTTGGAGATGGTCGCGCCGTCGCCGGGACCGGAGATGATCGTGGTCTGCGGGGGGCCGGTGTCGACCACGAAGCTGCGATCGGCTGGGCTCGCGTCGACGTTGCCGACCGCGTCGACCGAGCGAACCGACACCGCATGCGGGCCGTCGCTCTGCTCCGGCACCGTGAACGGTGAGGTGCAAGACGAGAACCCGCCGGAGTCGATCGCGCACTCGAAGGCCGTCCCCGCCTCGGTCGAGCCGAACGTGAAGGTCGGGGTGGCGTCGAAGGTCGGACCGGCCGGCCCGCCGGTGATCGACGTGTCCGGCCCCACCGTGTCGACCGTCCAGGTGCGCGAGGCGGGGCTCGAGTCGGTGTTGCCCCCGGCATCGACGGCGCGGACCTGGAGCGTGTGCGAGCCCTGCGCGAGCCCGGTGTAGCCCGCGGGGCAGGCACCGAAGCCAGCGCCGTCGAGCGCGCACTGAAAGGTCACCCCACCCTCGTTGGAGCTGAACGCGAACGATGCCGAAGTGCTCGCGACCGTGCCGTTCGGACCCGTGTCGATCGAGGTGTTGGGTGCGACGGTGTCGACCGTCCAGGTGCGCGAGGCGGGGCTCGAGTCGGTGTTGCCCCCGGCATCGACGGCGCGGACCTGGAGCGTGTGCGAGCCCTGCGCGAGCCCGGTGTAGCCCGCGGGGCAGGCACCGAAGCCAGCGCCGTCGAGCGCGCACTGAAAGGTCACCCCACCCTCGTTGGAGCTGAACGCGAACGTTGCCGAAGTGCTCGCGACCGTGCCGTTCGGACCCGTGTCGATCGAGGTGTTGGGTGCGACCGTGTCGACCGTCCAGGTGCGCGAGGCGGGGCTCGAGTCGGTGTTGCCACCGGCATCGACGGCGCGGACCTGGAGCGTGTGCGAGCCCTGCGCGAGCCCGGTGTAGCCCGCGGGGCAGGCACCGAAGCCAGCGCCGTCGAGCGCGCACTGAAAGGTCACCCCACCCTCGTTGGAGCTGAACGCGAACGATGCCGAAGTGCTCGCGACCGTGCCGTTCGGACCCGTGTCGATCGAGGTGTTGGGTGCGACGGTGTCGACCGTCCAGGTGCGCGAGGCCGGCGATGGGTCGGTGCCCGACGCGCTCGTCGCCCGGACCTGGAAGACGTGCGAGCCCTGCGCGAGGCCGGTGTAGCCCGCGGGGCACGCCCCGAAACCGGCGCCGTCGAGCGCGCATTGGAACGTGGACCCGGTCTCCGTCGAATGGAACGTGAATGTCGCCGACGTGCTGGCGACCGTGCCGTTCGGCCCACTGTCGATGATCGTGTCAGGCGCGGCGAACGCGATGCCCGGGGCGGCTAGAAGCGCGACGATCGCCCCTGCGATCGCGCCCGTGGAGCCTCGTCGCCAAGCTCCCTTGGTCATATGCCGAGCCTACGGTGGTGCGGCTCCCCGGTCAAGACCACATGACCGGCGTCCCGAGGGTCGTCGCGGCCGACTAGCTCCGGACCGGTACGTCTGCGGCGACGAACTGCGCCACCAGCTCGGCGACCCTCGCCGGCTCGTCGAGCGGCACGAACGTGCCCGCTCCCGGGATCTCCTCGATCCTTGCGTCCGGGACCTGGGCCGCGAGGCGCTCCGCGTGTGTGAGCTTGAAGAAGCGGTCGTCGGTGCCCCACGCGAACCTGATCGGCCGCTCGAACGTGCGCAGCTTCTCGGCCGCCTCGAGCGTGTGCCGCTTGTGGATGTCGCGCAGGATCTTGCGCAGGTCGCGCTTGATCGCCGGGTCGCCCGAAGCCGGCTCGATCCAGGAGTCGACCAGGTCCTGCGACAGGGGGCGCTTGACCAGCGACGCGTAGCTCGTGCGGCGGACCGCGGCAAACCGCTGCGGCGCCTGTAGCAGCGAGAGGCCCCCAGGCAGCCGGGCGACCTTCGGCAGGAGGTTGAACGGGAAGGGCGGGAAGTGCTCGAACGTGTCGCAGTTCGTCAGCACCAGGCGCTCGACCCGCTCCGGGTGGTTCGCGGCGAGGATCTGGGAGACGGCGCCACCGGTGTCGTTGCCGACGATCGTCGCTCGCTCGATTCCCAATTCGTCCATGAGCAGCGCGATGATCCTGGCGAGGCCCGGCGGGCTCAGGTCGGCGCCGTCGTTCATCGCCAGCCGGTGCGAGCCCATCGGCCAGTCAGCGACGATGCACCGGTGCCGGTCGGCGAGGCCCTCGACCACGCCGCCCCACAGCTGGCTGTCGACGAGCAGGCCGTGGACGAACACGATCGGGTTCCCGTCGCCCACCTCGCGGCAGGCGATCGGCCCCTGCGGGGTGTTCACGGTGGCGCTCATCGGCCCAGCCTCGCGCGCAGGAACGTCGGCCACGAACGGGGGCTCAGGGCGACCCCGCCCAGCAGCTCGAGCGGGTCGAGGCTGGCGACGCGCTCGACCGCGACCCCGTTTCGCAGCGTGACCTTGTCGATCGTGTGCAGGGCGACCGCGCGCCCGCCGGCGAGCTTGGCGCGGATCGTGAGCTGGACGAAGACGACCTCGTCGGCGCCCTCGGCACGCGAGGCCCAGGACTCGACGGTCCCGCGGACCTCGGAGAGCAGGTCGAAGAGCGGCCGCGCGAACTCCTCGCGGAACGCCCGCTTGCCGACCGTCTCCGCCAACTGCGGCTGGATCAGCCGGATGTCGTCATCGAGGACGCGCTCGAAGTGATCGCAGAAGCTGTCGGCGTCGGTCGGTGCCCGCCAGCCGGCGGCGAACTCCTCGACCCATTCGGCGGCGGTCCGCGTCGCGGTGCCGTTGGCCGTGGCGGTGCTCACGAAAGCCCCAGCTGGTTGAGCGCGTCCTGCCAGTCGAGGTAGGTGTGCTTGGCCGTCAGCTTGCCGTCGGCCACGGTGATCATGTCGAGGGCGTCGATCTCGAAGTGGGAGCCGGGCTCCGCGACCCTGTCACCGACCGGGTACGGCTGCGCCGCGGTGCCGCTCATCCGCCAGCGAACCACCCAGCCCCAGTCGCCGGAGATCAGCTCCTGCTCGACGAAGGTCAGGTCGGGGAACATCGTCAACAGGCCGGCGAACGTCTGGCGGATCGCCTCGCGGCCCTGCACGGGCTCGGCGGCGGAGTGGAGGTGGAAGGTCCCGTCCTCGGCGTGATAGGGGGCGATCAGGTCCGCGTCACGCGCCTCCCAGGCGGCGGCGTAGTCGGCGATCAGTGCTTCGATGTCAGTGGACACGGCGGTGGTCGTCATCGTGCGGTTCGCTCCGATCTCGCAGGTAACATACAGCCGGTACGTTTTAACATACAGGCTGTACGAATGTCAAGCAGGACCCAAGCCGAGCGCTCCGAGGCAACTCGCGGCGCCCTGATCGACGCGGCGCGCGCGCTGTTCGCCGAGCGCGGCTACGCCGGCGTCGGGACCGAGGAGATCGTCCGCGCCGCCGGGGTGACCCGCGGCGCGCTGTACCACCACTTCGACGGCAAGCGCGACCTGCTGCGGGCCGTCTACGAGCAGCTCGAGTCGGAGATCGCGAACGAGGTCGCCGCGGGCGCCACGCCGGGGGCGAGCGTCCTCGAGACGCTCACCGCCGGGGCGCAGATGTTCCTCGACCACTGCCTCGAGCCCGAGGTACAGCGGATCGTCCTGCTCGACGCGCCCGCCGTGCTCGGATGGGAGGAGTGGCGCGAGATCGGCGCCCGCTACGGGCTCGGCCTGATCGAGGGCCTGCTGACGGCGGGCATGGAGTCGGGCGAGATCCGCCGCCAGCCAATCGAGCCGCTCTCGCACGCCCTGCTCGGGGCGCTGGACGAGATCGCGATGCTGGTCGCCCGCGCCGACGACCCGAAGCAGGCCCGCGCCGACGCCGGCCAGACGATCCAGAGCCTGCTTTCCGCCGTGGCGGCCTAGCCGTCCGGCGAGCGCGGCACCACCAGCACCGGACAGGCGGCCGACTCCATCAGCTTCTGGGTGACGCTGCCGAGCAGCGCGTGGCGGACCGGCCCGTACCCGCGTGAGCCGACGACCAGCAGGTCGAGCTCGCGCGAGCGCTCGACGAGCTCCTTCGCGGCGTCACCGGGGTCGGCGGGCTCCCCGCCGCCCTTGCCGGCGATCGTGAGCAGCTCCAGCGCGGCCCCGAGCTCCTCCGCGAGGCCGGCGGCGACCTCGCGCGCGTGGCTGGACTCGGTCTTGCCGTCGTAGCCGACCCCGACCCGGCGGATTTCGAGCCGTTCGCGCGTCGCAAATCCCCGCGGTGCGACCATCACCGCACACGGGGCCCCGTGCAGCAGCCGCTCCCCGACGCTGCCGGGAAGCACGCGGCCGAGGCCGCTGCGGTGGGTGGACCCGATGACGATCGCGTCGGCGCTCTCGTCCTCGGCGACCTCGTGGAGGGCGCGCGGCGCGGCGACGCCGCCTACCACGCGCATCCGGAACGCCGTCTCGCCCAGAATCTCGCGGGCCTGCTTCGACAGGCGCTCCTCCGCCTCGGCCATCGCCCGCTCGTAGGCGTGGGCGGGAGTGGCGAGCGGATCGAGCTCGAGCGCGACGCAGAGCACCAGCTCCGCGCCTTCGATCGCGGCGAAGGCGCCCGCGAGGGCGAGCGCGTCCTGACCGGTGGGCCGGCCGTCGTAACCGACCAGGATCGTTCGGTACATCAGGCGTGAGCCTACGCGTCGCTAGAATCGAAGGCGATGAAGACGGGGATCCATCCGGAATACGGCCTCTCGCACGTGCGCTGCTCGTGCGGGAACGAGTTCCACACGCGCTCGACCAATCCCGAGATGCACGTCGAGATCTGCTCGGCCTGCCATCCCTTCTACACGGGCAAGCAGAAGCTGGTCGATACGGGTGGCCGTGTCGAGCGCTTCCGTCGCCGGGCGGCCCGCAGTAAGCAAGACTGACCTGCCTCCGTCGATGAGCCCCGACGGAGGCCTGAGCATCGACACCGTGCGGATGCCGGACGGCAAGCCGGTGGCTTCCAAGGACGCGCCGATCGGCGGCCAGGCGGTGCTCGAGGGCGTGATGATGCGCGGCGTCTCGACCTGGGCGGTCGCGGTGCGCAAGCCGGCGCTCGAGGGCGCCAACGGCGGCGACCCGGCCCTGGGGCAGATCGAGGTCACCTCCGAGCCGCTGGTCTCGTGGGCGAAGCGTCACCGCCTGCTGCGCCTGCCCGTGATCCGCGGCGTCGTCGCCCTCGGCGAGTCGCTGAAGATCGGCTTTCGCGCCCTGGCGATCTCCGCGAACGCGCAGCTGGTCGAGGAGGACGGCGAGGAGCCGCAGCCGATCGGGGGGTTCACCTGGGGCCTGACGATCTTCTTCTCGCTGCTCCTCTCAGTCGGCCTCTTCTTTGTCGTCCCGGTCACCGCGACCAGCCTGATCAAGGACCAGCTCGGCTCGGCCTGGCTGTTCTGGCTCGTCGAGGGGATCCTGCGCACGGCGATCTTCATCGGCTACATCTGGGCGATCAGCCGGCTGCCCGATCTGCGGCGGGTGTTCGAGTACCACGGGGCCGAGCACAAGACGATCTCCTGTTTCGAGGCCGGCGACCGCCTCGTCCCCGAGCGCGCCGAGGTCTACTCGCGCTTGCACCCGCGCTGCGGGACCAGCTTCCTGCTGATCGTGATGGTGCTGGCGATCTTCGTCTTCGCCCCGATCGGGTTGCCGGAGTGGTACTGGCTCGTGCTCTCGCGGATCCTCGGGATCCCGCTCATCGCCGGGCTCTCCTACGAGGTGATCAAGTGGGCCGGCAAGAACCGGCGCAAGCGCTGG
Organism: uncultured Solirubrobacterales bacterium; assembly: GCA_963767285.1. Taxonomy (GTDB): domain Bacteria; phylum Actinomycetota; class Thermoleophilia; order Solirubrobacterales; family 70-9; genus WHSW01. The sequence continues at coordinate 341,346 of CAVYDJ010000002.1, forward strand.
GTGAGGACGCTGATGTGGCCCGGCCTGATGCTCCAGAACCTGACCACGCGCGAGCCCGACCGCGACCAGCTCGCGGTCGCGATCGCCTCGCTCGAGGCCGTGCTGGCGGTCGAGAACCCGGCCGAGATGGCCAAGGACCCGGACCACATCGAGATCGTCGCGTAGCCGATCGGGCCCGCGGCCGGCGGTAGCCTCAGCTACGTGATCGAGAAGCTGGTCGAACAGGTCGAGGAGCGCTTTGCGGAGCTCCAGCGCCAGATGTCCGATCCCGAGGTGATCGGCGATCGGGAGCGCTACGCCGCGGTCGGGCGCGAGTACCGCGTGCTGGAGTCGGCGCACGAGCTTGCCGCCGAGTGGCGGCGCCTGCGCGGCGACCTCGAGGGGGCGGAGGAGATGCTCGCCGAGGACGGCGACGACGCCGAGCTGCGCGAGCTGGTCGCCGCCGCGCCGGCGAAGCTGCGCACGCTCGAGGAGGAGCTGCGCCTGGCGATGGTCGAGCGCGACCCCAACGACGACAAGAACGTCATCATCGAGATCCGCGCGGGGACAGGCGGCGACGAGGCGGCGCTGTTCGCGGGCGACCTCTTCAACATGCTCACCCGCTACGCCGAGGAGCGTGGCTTCAAGACCGAGGTGCTCTCGCAGTCGCCGGCCGAGGTCGGTGGCTTCAAGGAGGTCACGTTCGAGATCCGCGGCGACGCGGCGTACTCGGTGTTCAAGTTCGAGGGCGGGACCCACCGCGTGCAGCGGGTGCCGAAGACCGAGTCCCAGGGGCGCATCCACACCTCGACCGCCACGGTCGCCGTGTTGCCCGAGGCGGAGGAGGTCGATGTCGAGATCAACCCGAACGACCTCAACATCGACGTCTACCGGTCCTCCGGCCCGGGCGGGCAGTCGGTGAACACGACCGACTCAGCCGTGCGGATCACCCACGCGCCGACCGGGATCGTGGTCTCGATGCAGGACGAGAAGTCGCAGCTGCAGAATCGCGACAAGGCGATGCAAGGTGCTCCGCGCGCGGATCTACGAGCGGGCGCTGGAGGAGCAGCAGGCCGAGATCGCCGCCGAGCGCAAGTCACAGGTCGGCACCGGTCAGCGGGCCGAGAAGGTTCGCACCTACAACTATCCCCAGGGCCGGGTCACCGACCACCGGATCAAGCTCACCGCCCACAACCTCGAGGAGATCCTGAACGGCGACCTGAGCGAGTTCACGTCGGCGCTCGGGGCGGAGGAGAAGCGGGCGCGCCTGGAGGCGCAGACCGCCGACGAAGGATGAGCCCGGTTGCCGCCGGGACGGTCGCCGAGGCACTGGCCGCCGCGACCGACGCCCTCGCCGCCGCCGGCGTTGACGCGCCCGGGCTCGACGCCGGGCTGCTGCTCGCGGAAGCGACCGGTGCCGGTTCCGCCGAGCTGATCGCGTCGCCGGAGACGCCGGTCGATGCTGCCGCCGCGCGCGCCTTCGGAGCCATGGTCCGGCGCCGTGTTCAGCGTGAGCCGGTCGCCTACATCCTGGGCACGAAGGGTTTTCGCCGCATCGACCTCGCCGTCGACCGCCGGGTGCTGATCCCGCGCCCGGAGACCGAGCTGCTCGTCGAACTGGCGCTCGAGCTCGAGCCGCGAACCGTGCTCGACGTCGGCACCGGCTCGGGCGCAATCGCGCTGGCCGTCGCCGACGAGCTTCCCGCGGCCGAGGTGACGGCAACCGACACCTCGCTCGACGCGCTCGCGGTCGCGAAGGCGAATCGCGACCGGCTCGGACTCACCGAGCGGGTGCGGCTCGCGTACGGGACGCTGGAGCCGGGGCCGTTCGACCTCGTGCTCGCCAACCTCCCCTATGTCGGCGAGCCGGAGTGGGAGGGCCTGGAGCCCGAGCTGCGCGGGTACGAGCCGCGCGAGGCGCTCGTCTCCGGTCCGAGCGGGCTCGAGGCGTTCGACGGGGTGTTGCGTGAGCTCGATGTGATGATCGAGCAGCCGGCCGCGATCGGGCTGGAGGTCGGGATCGGGCAGGCGGGCACGGTGGCCGGGCTGCTGCGCAGGGCGGGGTACGAGCGGATCGAGATCCGTCCCGACCTGGCGGGGATCGAGCGGTTGGTCGCAGGGTTCAGATGAGGGCCGAGTTCGAGGCGTGCATCCTGGGTGGCGGGGTTGCGCTGTTTCCCGCCGACGGCCTCTACGGGCTGGCGTGCGATCCCACGCGCGCGGACGCGATCCGGCGGATCCACGAGATCAAGGGTCGCGACGACGGCAAGCCGAGCGCGGTCATGTACTTCTCGCCGCTGGCGATGCGCGAGCTGATCGCCGCGCTCGGGCCCCGGACGCGCGACGCGCTCGGTGCGCTGCTGCCCGGGCCGGTCACGCTCGTGGTGGCCAACCCGCAGCACCGCTATCCGCTCGCCTGCCGCGAGGATCCGGAGCGACTCGGGGTGCGGCTGATCGAAGGGCCGCTGGCGGGAGCGGCCTGCGCCGTCTTTCAGACCTCGGCCAATCGATCGGGGGAGCCGGCGCCTGCGCGGCTGGCGGACGTCGACCCGGCGATCGTCGAGGGGGCCGACCTCGTGATCGACGGCGGCGAGTTGACGGGAATGCCGTCGACGGTGGTCGACCTGACCGCGATCGAGAACGGGGGAGAGCCGGCGATCCTGCGCGAGGGCGCGCTCAGCCGCGCGGATCTCGCGCCGCTGCTCGAGCGTGCTCTAGGTCGGTGAAGAACTCGAGCCGGATCAGCTTGCCGTCTGCGACGGTCGCGATCGCGAACGCCGGCTGGGTCGCCTCGATCCCGCTCGCCTGACCGCGGGCGCGGATCACGAACTCGACGATCACCCGGCCGTCGCCGAGATCAATGAACGAGCCCGCGTCGAGGTTGACCGTGTCCATCACCTCGAGGAACGACGTCCACCAGCGGCGCACGCCCTCGGGGCCGCGGTAGACCTGGGGCTCGCTCGCGACCTCGCGGGTGGTGACCATCTCGAAGTCGTCGTGGACGAGCGGCAGCACCTGCTCGTAGGTGTCGGACTGGAGGAGACCGAAGGCCTGCTCGACGAGCTCTTTATGGCTTCCCACGGGTTCAGTATCGTCGGACGCGATGACTATCGAACTGCCCGATGACTTCCAGACCGCCCCCCTCGCCGAGGTCGATCCCCAGATCGCCGAGGTGCTGCAGCGCGAGCTCGAACGCCAGCAGAACACGCTGGAGATGATCGCCTCGGAGAACTTCGTTCCGCAGGCGGTCCTCGACGCCGCCGGCTCGGTGCTGACCAACAAGTACGCCGAGGGCTACCCCGGCCGCCGCTACTACGGCGGCTGCGAGGAGGTCGACGACGCCGAGCAGCTGGCGATCGACCGCGCCAAGGAGGTCTTCGGCGCGGGGTTCGCCAACGTCCAGCCACACGCGGGCGCGCAGGCCAACAACGCGGCGTACATGGCGATGCTGCAGCCCGGCGACACGATCATGGGGATGGCGCTCGACCACGGCGGCCACCTGACCCACGGGATGAAGCTCAACCTCTCGGGCAAGCTCTACGAGGTCGTCGCCTACCACGTCCGCCGCGAGGACTTCCGCTGCGACATGGAGGAGGTCGAGCGCCTCGCCCACGAGCACCGGCCGAAGGTGATCGTCGCCGGCTGGTCGGCCTACCCGCGCCAGCTCGACTTCGCGGCGTTCCGCGAGATCGCCGACGCGGTCGACGCGAAGCTGATGGTCGACATGGCCCACTTCGCAGGGCTCGTCGCCGCGGGCGAGCACCCGTCCCCGGTCCCACACGCGCACGTGACCACCACGACCGTCCACAAGACGCTCGGCGGACCGCGCAGCGGGATGATCCTCTCCAACGACGAGGAGCTCGCGACAGCGATCAACAAGGCTGTCTTCCCGGGCCAGCAGGGCGGCCCGCTGATGCACATCATCGCCGCCAAGGCGGTCGCGCTGCGGATCGCGCAGTCCGAGCCCTTCCGGGCCCGCCAGCGCCAGACGATCGCCAACGCGCAGGCCTTCGCGGCCGGCCTGATCGACAACGGCGTCGAGGTGTTGACCGGCGGCACCGATGTCCACCTGGTGCTCGTCGACCTGGGTCCCACCGGCCTCGACGGCAAGACCGGCGAGGAGCGCCTCGAGCAGGTCGGGATCACCGTCAACCGCAACGCGATCCCGTTCGACGAGCGCCCGCCCATGAACCCGTCCGGCCTGCGGATCGGGACCCCGGCGCTGACCACCCGCGGGCTGGTCGAGGACGATATGCGCGAGATCGCACAGGTGATCGCCGTCGCCCTGTCCGACCGGTTCGACGCCGAGCGCGAGGCGCTGGGCGAGCGGACGCGCTCCCTGATGGAGCGCTATCCGCTCTACCCGCAACTCGCGCCCGCGACCGCCTAGCTCAGCCGATCACCCCCGCCCAGAGGCCGGTGTTCTGGAAGTTCGCCGTGCCGCCGCCGGCGACGCTGTAGAAGAGCGAGAACGTGTACGTGCCCTCCTCGGCCGGGAAGACGATCCAGCCGCCCCGGGTCAGCGACGAGGTGCCGTCGAGGTTGCCGGTTCCCGGGGTGCTGATCCGCAGCTCCGGGTTGGCGGAGTCGAACTCGATGATCCGCGGCGCGTTCGGGAACAGGGTCGGCTCGAACAGGTGGATCTGGCCGAGCGCGTTGTTGCCCCCGCCGTCGATCTCACCGGTGCCACGCGCGTAGATCGCGACCAGGCCCGTCTGGGGAACCCGGATCGTCACCGACGGCCCGCCGAGATCGATCGCCGGGACCGACGCGGTCGGCAGCGGTCCGACCTCGCCGTCGACCTTGATCAGATCCAGATCGTCCGGCTTCACGGCGCCGGTTGCGATGTCCTTGCCCTTGACCGCGCCTGCGGCGATGTCGTTCGACTTCACCGAGTTCTGGCCCTGCAGGGCGACCGCGGAGCCCGTCAGCGCCAGCACGAACGCGCAGATCGCCACCAGCATCGCCGGCGACGGCAGCCTCTTGCCACTCACTTTGAACCTCCCTAATCGGAGTCATTGACTCCCCCCACCGGTCAAACCCCCGGCGGTGGCCGTAAGTTTCGGCGCCTAGTGGGCCCCCGCCAATGAGGATCTGGGTCGATTGCACCGCCGCGGCTCATCCGCTCGTCCTGCGGCCGGTGATCGAACGCCTGCGTGAGCGCGGCGACGAGGTCCAGATCACCACTCGCGAGTATGGGCAGACGGTCGGCATCCTCGAGCGGCTCGGCCTCGCGCACGAGGTGATCGGAAGCCACGCCGACGGCGCGACCGCCGCGAAGGGGCTGGCGGTCGCGCGGCGCAGCCGGGCGCTCGCCTCCTGGGCGCGTCCACGGGGCTTCGACCTGGCGCTCGGCCACGGCTCGGTCGACCTCGCTGTGGTCAGCAAGCTGCTGCGGATCCCCTCGGCCCAGATGCAGGACTACGAGTACGCCGGACTGCAGCGCCAGCTCGCCTTCCGTGCCGCCCGCCGCGTCCTCGTCCCCGACGCGATCGGGGTCGAGGCGATGCGCCGCGCCGGGGCGGCGGAGCGCAAGCTGATCCGCTATCCGGGACTGAAGGAGGACTACTACCTGGCCGATTTCCGGCCCGACCCGGCGATTCTCGACTCGCTGGCGATCGATCCCGAGGCGGTGCTCGCCGTCGTCCGCCCGCCCCCCGAGACTTCGGCCTATCACGAGCGCAACTCCGTCTATGACGAGGTGCTCGAGCGGCTCGCCGGCGACGAGCGGGCGCTCGCCGTCGTGATCCCGCGCACCGACGCACAGGGCGCCGCGGTGCGGGCCCGCTCCGATCCGTCGCTGATCGTTCCGGAGCGGGCGATCGACGCGCAGAGCCTGATCGCCTATGCCGACCTGGTGGTCGGCGCGGGCGGGACGATGAATCGCGAGGCGGTCGCGCTGGGGACGCCCGTCTACACGATCTTCAGCGGCCGGATGGGCGCCGTCGACGAGGGCCTGATCGCCGCCGGGCTGCTGCGCCCGCTCGAAGACGCGGGCGCGCTCGACCTCGTCAAGCGGGGCGGCGAGCCCGGTCCGCGCCACCCCCGTGACCCCCAGGTCCTCGTCGACGGGATCCTCGAGGCGGCGGAGTAGCCGTGTTCGTCGACGGCCGGCCCGAGGACGTCCAGGCGCTGTTCGCGTTCCTGGTCGCCGCGGTGATCGCCTGGCTGCTCGTCCCCGCCGCCGAGCGGCTGGCGCGGCGGATGGGGGCGCTCGACTATCCCAACGAGCGCAGCCTGCACACCGCCCCGACCCCGAAGCTGGGCGGCCTGGCGATTTTCGTCGGCGCCAGCGTCGCGATGATCCTGTTCCTGCCGTGGGCCGAGCAGACCCAGGCCCTGCTGGTCGGCGCCGTCGTGATCGTGGCGGTCGGCGTGGTCGACGACATCTTCGAGCTCAACCCGCTGCTGAAGCTTGCCGGGCAGACGGTTGCGGCCGCGATCCCCGTCCTCAACGGGGTCAACGTCGCGTCGTTCACGCTCCCCTTCGTCGGCGGGGTCAACCTGCGCTCGGTCGAGCTCTTCGACATCAGCGTGATCGGCAGCGTGCACCTCGGCCACCTGCTGACGATCATCGGGATCGTCGCGGTGATCAACGTGATCAACCTGATCGACGGCGTCGACGGGCTCGCCGCCGGCGTGTGCGCGATCTCCGCCGCCACCCTGTCGGTCATCGCCCTGTCGCTCGACAAGCCGGGCGCCGGGGTCCTGGCCGCGCTGACCGCGGGCGGGGCGCTCGGTTTCCTGCGCCACGGCTTCCCGCCTGCCTCCAGCTTCATGGGCGACACGGGCTCCAACCTGCTCGGATATTTGCTTGGTGCGGTCGCCGTCCAGGGGGCCCTGAAGACGAATGCCGTGATCGCCCTGATCCTGCCCCTGCTCATCCTCGCCGTGCCGATCGTCGACACGACGTTCGTGATCGCGAAGCGGATCAAGTATCGCCAGCCGATCTACCGCGCCGACCGCTGGCACCTGCACCACCGGCTCACCAATATCGGCTTCTCTCAGCGGCGCACGCTGGCCTACCTCTACGGCTGGGCGATCGTGATGGCGGGCCTTGCCCTGGCCCTTCGCTTCGTGCCCTACTCCGACGACCACGGCAACTTCGACCTGCTGTGGACGGCGGTGATGATCGCCTGCGCCCTCGCCGCCCTCGCCGCCAGCGTCTACCTGGTGATCACGCTCGAGATCCTGAAGCTGCGGCGCCGGCGGTCGAGCGAGCTGATCGACGCCGGGATCCCGGCCGAGGAGCAGATGGTGGACGAGGGCGTCGCCCGCGAGCTCGAGACCGGAAGCTTCCCCGTCGTCGACCCCGATACCGGAGAGTTTGAGGCGATCGACCCGGAGCGATAGTGTGCACCGCAGACACGGCGCCGATCGACTTTGGGGAGGCAGGATGGGTCCGACAACCGCTCGCACGCCTAGCAGGGGCAGCCTTTTCGTCGTCGCCGGGATGACGCTTGTGGCGCTCTGCGCGGCGCCCGCCGGCGCCGGTGCGGCGACCATCTCCCTGAACCCGAACCCGTCGGGCGCGCCAAGCGTCTCGTACACCACGCTCGCGGGAGAGACCAACAACGTCACCACGACGTATGCCGGCGGCGTGCTCACCGTCAGCGACAGCGGGGTCGGGGCGATCGTCGACGGTGACGGGGCAGGCGGGTGCTCGGTCGCGGCCAACGTCGCCACGTGCCCGACGGTCACGCTCAACCAACTCAGCGCAAGCCTCAACGACGGCAACGACACGATGTCGATCGGCGGCGTCTTCGCCTCGAGCATGAGCGGCCAGGCGGGCAACGACACCCTGATCGGCGGCCCGCTCGGCGACAACATCACCGGCGGCGCGGACATCGACACCCTGATCGGCGGCGACGGCAACGACAGCATGCAGGGAAACGAGCTCGGGGACGTGCTCTCCGGCGAGGGCGGCAACGACAGCATGAACGGCAGCGACGGCAACGACGCGTTGATCGGCGGAGCCGGGAGCGACACCCTCCAGGCGGGCGTCGGTACCGACGACGTGGTCGGAGGGTCGGGCACCGACCGGGTCAACTACCAGATCTTCGTGGTCCCGGTCACGGTGACCGCGGACGACGTCGCCGACGACGGCCCCGCCGGCGAGAACGACAACGTCCACAGCGACGTCGAGAACTACACCGGCGGAACCGGGGCGGACACCCTGACTGGCACGGCGGCCCCGAACTCGATCAGCGGCGGTGGGGGCGACGATACGATCCGCGGCGGTCCGCACGACGACAGCCTCGACGGGGGCGACGGCAACGACTCGTTGCTCGGCGAGGCCGGGAACGACAGCCTCAGCGCCGGCGAGGGGAACGACGGCTTGGACGGGGGGTCCGGACAGGACTCGCTCGGCGGCAGCCTCGGCTCCGACGACCTCGTCGGCGGGCCCGACCAGGACTCGACCTCGATGAGCCACGATGTGGTCGGCGCGAGCGTCACCCTCGACGACCTGCCCGGCGACGGGCACCCCGGCGAGGGCGACAACGTCCACAGCGACGTGGAGTCGGTCAACGGCTCGGTCGGAAACGACACGCTGATCGGCAGCGCCGCCAACAACACGCTTTCGGGCTTGAGCGGCAACGACACGCTCGACGGCGGCGACGGCAGCGACTCGGTCTCGGGCGGCACCGGCGACGACAACGTCTCGGGCGGGCTGGGCGACGACAGCCTCGCCGGCGACCTCGGGACGGATGTGATCTCCGGCGGCGAGGGCTGGGACTTCGCGGGCTTCTTCCGCACCGATCCGGTCTCGGTTTCGGCGGACGGCAACCCCAACGACGGCGAGGCCGGGGAGGGGGACAACATGCTCCCCGACGTCGAGAGCTTCAGCGGCGGCAGCGACGACGACGAGCTGATCGGAAGCGACGGCGCGAACGAGATCTTCGGCAACGAGGGCAACGACCGGATCCTCGGCAAGGGGGGCGGCGACGCGCTCGACGGCGACCTCGGCAATGACCTCGTCAAGGCCGGCGACGGTCGGGACAAGGTCACGGCCGGCTCCGGCGAGGACAACGTCAAGGTCAAGGACGGCTCGCCGGATCAGGTGGACTGCGGGGCCGGCGATGACAACGTGACGACCGGCAACGGGAAGCCGAAGGACCAGATCGAGGCCGATTGCGAACGCGTCAAGCGGAAGGGCGGAAAGGGCGGCGGCAAGTGAAGCGCGCCCCGCTCGCGGCGGCGGCCGCCTGGGGGTCTGGCTCGCGGTGCCGGCGGCGGCGAGCGCCGCGCTGGTTGGGCAGTTCGGCGGAGCGGGCACGGGCTTTACGACCGAGGTGCAGTTCGCCGGTGAAGCGGGCGAGGCCAACCGGGTCGACTTCTCCTATACCGGCAGCGCCGTGCGGATCGTCGACAGCGGGGTCGCGGCGATAACGGACGCGGACGGCGGGGCCGGATGCTCGGTCGTCGCAAACGTCGCTACGTGCCCGACCACAGAGCTGATCCAGCTGACCGCGTTCCTCGACGACATGGCGGATACCACGACCTCGAGCGTGAACGTCCAGACCATCTTGGTCGGCGGCCCGGGCGCCGACGTCTTCAGCGGCGGTCCGGCCCTCGACTTCCTGATCGGCGAGGAGGGCGACGACATCCTGGACGGCAACGGGAGCGGCGACCTGCTCGACGGGGGTCCCGGCGCCGACACGCTCCGGGGCGGTGACTCCTCCGATTCCATCACCGGCGGGGACGGCAACGACCTGCTCGACGGCGGCCCAGGCGACGACTTCATGACCGGCGGGCTCGGCGCCGACGACCACCGCGGCGGGCCGGGGTTCGACTTCGGGAGTTGGTCGGATCACTCCGCGGGCGTCACCGTCACTCCAAACGACATCGCGGATGACGGGAATTCCGCCGAGGGGGACAACGTGCACAGCGACGTCGAGGGGTTCGACGGCGGCCCTGGCAACGACACGCTTGGCGGCAGTGGCCGCGACGAGCAGCTCACGGGCAACGCCGGCGACGACGTGCTGCTCGGCGAGGGCGGCAGCGATGGGATCGGCGGCGGCTTCGGCAACGACACCGCTCTCGGCGGCCCCGGGAACGAGTTCATCGATGGCGGACCGGGCGACGACGCGATCGACGGGGGCGACGGCGACGACTTCATCAACGGCAGCGAGGGCGCCGACGACATCCACGGCGGTCCCGGAGAGGACGGCACCAGCTACAGCCACGACGTCGCGGGTGCGACCGTCACCCTCGACGACCTGCCCGGCGACGGCCACCCCGGTGAGAACGACAACCTCCACAGCGACGTCGAGAACCTGAACGGCTCGACCGGCAACGACAACCTGATGGGCAGCGCGGCCAACAACGGCATCGAGGGCTCGGACGGCGACGATGTCATTGCCGGCCTGGGGGGCAACGACTCGGTAAACGGCTCCGACGGCGATGACTCCCTCGACGGCGGCGACGGCGACGACGACCTGTTCGGCGGCGAGGGCGCCGACCTGACCGCGGGCGGCGGGGGGATCGACTCCGTCGACTACTCCACCACCGAACCGATCTCCATCTCCCTGAACGACACCCCCGACGACGGCAGGGTGGACGAGGGCGACAACGTGCTCGGCGACATCGAGCGCTTTTTCGGCGGCCCCGCGGATGACACGCTGATCGCGAACAACAGCCCCAACGAGATCTTCGGTGGTGGTGGCGACGACCGGATCGTCGGCAAGGGCGGTGGGGACGCCCTGTTCGGCGACGATGGCGACGATTCAATCGACGGCGGCAAGGGCCGGGACGCGCTCGGCGGTGACGCCGGCGACGACTCCCTCGACATCGCCGACGGATCGCCGGACCGCGCCGGTTGCGGGCCCGGCGACGACAAGGTGAAGGCGAAGCGCGGCGGCCCAAGCGACCAGATCGAGGCCGACTGCGAACGCGTCAAGCGGGGCAAGTAAGCGGTTAGCAGGCGAACGTCGCCGCCGCGCTCGACGGCGCCGATCACGACGCTCTTGTTCTCCCGGTAGCCCGCGCCCATCCCCTTGCGCTTGCCGCCGATCAGCGTCTCGTCAACCTCGATCACGCCGACCAGGGGCGATTCCTCGGCGCTGCCCATCGCGTCCCTGATCCGATGGCAGAGGTACCACGCGGTCTTGTAGGAGACGCCGATGGTGCGCTGCATCTGCTTCGCGCTGATCCCCTTCTTGGACTCGACCATCAGGTAGATGGCGAGGAACCACTTCCACAGCGGCAGGTGGGAGTCGTGGAACGTCGAGCCGGCTGTGACCGAGAACTGGTAGCGGCATGAATCGCAATCGAACTGATTTCGCTTGGCGATCCGCGAGATCGTCGTGCCCTTGCAGCGCGGGCACTCCAAGCCATCGGGCCAGCGCAGCTCTTCCAGATACGCGCGGCACTTGTCCTCGGAGCGGAAGTCCTCGATCAAACGAACCAGATTCATGGGGTGGCCTCCATGCCTAGACGGAAAAAGCCTGCAAATGAGCTATCCACGCCTGAGGTTTTCCGGAAGATGTTCCCGAAAAAGGTCCGGGAAGAAGCCGAGAAAACCGCTCTGAATAGCCGGAAGCAGAACACTAAGGGTGATTCTAGGTGAAGAATCCCCTTGTGTCAAGTACATACACATGGCGCCGCCTGTCACAAACTTGTTACAAGCGCGACTCCGCCTCGCGCGTTCGTGGGTTATAGTCGTCACCCGCCCGGCCGATGCACCAACGGGCGGTTGCTCTTAGTCCCTGGGAGATCTTCCTTTCTCGTTCCCGCGACCGCCATTGCCTGGCCGCTACTTCAACCACTCCGATGACCGCCCCTCCGACGAGGGTGGACGCCGTCACGGCCCGCATTTCGCCGGCCGGGCTGACTCCGGCCGGCTTGGCGGGCGCGTGCGGGCGCGTCTCGCCGGGGGCCCCTACGGCCCGGTCCGTCCCGTTTGGGCGGATCGAGGGCTCCGCCGCCGGTCCTGCTCTTGTCAACGCTCGCGCTAGGCACTGAGGCGGCTCCCGCCGCCGGACCTGAGGCCGCCGCGCCAGGCGCCCTGCTGCGCTATGCCGACCTCGTCCTCCTGGCGCTGGCGCTGCCGCTCTTCGTGGTTGCCGGCTGGTCGCTGGTCGGCTACGCGGCCGCGGCAGGCGCCTGGCTCGCCCAGCACGTGATCCTCTTCTACGCCGATCGCGCCTCGGTCGCGGCGCTGCGGCGCGGCGAGCGCAACCGGGCCCTCGGGATCGTCGGCGTCTCGACCATGGGGCGGCTGTGGCTGGTCACCCTGGCGATCCTGCTGGTCGGCCTGCTCGGCGAACGCGAGGACGGCCTCGCCGCCGCGGTCTTGACCTTCGCCCTCGTCACCGTCCACCTCGGTTCCCTGGCGTGGACCAGGCTGCTCTACCCGGAGGAGCCGCGATGACGACGAAGCGCTGGGTGCTGGTCGGCCTGGCCACGTACTTCCTGCTGATCATCGCCCTGTTCGTGATCGTCGGGGACGCGGGCAAGAACGACGAGTTCCAGCCCCAGAACGAGTTCAAGCTCGACCCCTGGATCGAGATCAACCTCGGCGGCCTCGACCTCTCGATCAACAAGGCGGTCTTCTACCTCATGCTCGCCAGCGTGCTGACGATCGTGACGATGGTCTGGATCGCACGGCGCATGCAGCAGCGGCCGAACAAGGTGCAGATGGCGGTCGAGCTGGCATACGACCTGACCCGCAAGACGATCACCACCGACAACATCGACGACGAGAAGCTCGCGAACCGCTGGTTCCCGTTCCTGGCCGGCCTCTTCTTCTTCCTCTGGTTCTCGAACATGATCGGCTTCCTGCCGCTGCCGATCAACACCGAGCACAAGGTTGACGTCCTCGGCTTCGAGGTGCCGTCGCTCGCCTTCTACGCCGCGACCGCGAACCTCTCGATCCCGCTCGTACTGACCCTCGTCGTCTGGATCTCGTACCACGTCGAGGGCATCCGCGCCAAGGGCTTCTTCCCCTACCTGGCGAGCTGGTTGCCGCCGGGCCTGGAGGGCATGAACATCTTCGGCAAGTCGTTCTTCTTCGTGATCGAGGCGATCTCGCACTTCGCCCGCTTGATCTCGCTCTCGGTGCGATTGTTCGCCAACATCCTCGCCGGCCATCTGCTGCTCCTGTTCATGGGCGGCGGCTTGGCTGTGCTGCTGGGGATCGCCGCGCTCGGGATCGCGACCTTCCCGCTCGCGTTCGTCTTCTTCATCCTCGAGGTGGGCCTGATCGCCACCCTCCAGGCATTCATCTTCTCGACCTTGACAGCCATCTACCTCGGCGGCGCGGTCGCCGCGGAGCACTAAGAAAAGGAGCAAGCAAATGGATCTGTTGATTCCGCTCGCACAGGCGGCAGAGGGCGTCACCGACGACGGCCTCAAGTCGATCGCGCTCGGCATCGGCGCCGGGCTCGGCTCGATCGGCGCCGGCATCGGCATCGGGATCATCTTCGGCAAGGAGATCGAGTCGGTCGCCCGCCAGCCGGAGATGAAGGACGAGCTGCAGTCGATCCGCTGGCTGGGCTTCGCGCTCACCGAGGCGGTCGCCTTCTACACGTTCATCTTCGGCCTGATCGCCTTCTTCCTCTAGGCCGTGGAAGTCCTCGCAAACATCGCGACGTTCGTAATCGCCCAGGCCGAGCACGCGGCCGAGGAGGACTCGGGCGGGAGCTTCCTGGTCTCACCCGACCTCGGGCTGATGATCTGGACGCTGATCCTGTTCTTCGTGACCATGTACGTGCTCTACAAGTTCGCCTTCCCGCCGATCGCGGAGGCGCTCGAGAAGCGCGCCGCGGCGGTGCGGGACAACCTCGATGCCGCGGAGAAGACCCGCGAGGAGGCCGACGAGCTGCTCGGCGAATACCGCCAGCGGCTCAAGGAGGCTCGCGAGCAGGCCGACGACATCGTCGCGCGGGCGCGCAAGGCGTCCGAGTCGGCGGTCGCCGAGGCGACGGCCGACGGCAAGGCGAAGCGCGAGGAGCTGGTTGCGGCCGCGCGCCGTGACATCGAGGCCGAGACCCGGCGCTCGCTCGAGCAGATCCGCAGGGAGGTCGCCGACCTGACCGTGCTCGCGACCGAGAAGGTGACCCGCAAGTCGCTCGACGACGCCGATCAGAAGCGGCTCGTCGAGGAGGCGCTGGCCGAGGTCGATTTCTCGGCCCTGGCGGGGGACGGGAGCCAGAACTAGATGGAGGAGATCGCCCGCGTATACGCCCAGGCGCTGTTCGAAGCGGCGCAGGACGCCGGCAAGCTCGACGAGATCCACGAGCAGCTGGACGCGTTCGCGGACGCGATGAACGAGTCGAACGACATGCGGGTGTTCTTCTTCAGCCCCTACTTCTCCTCGACTGAGAAGCGCGAGGCGATCAAGGCCTCCGTCTCGGGAGCCGCCGAGGAGCTCATCAACTTCCTCGAGCTGCTGGCCGAGAAGCACCGGATGCCGGCGATCTTCCACATCCGCCGGCGCCTCGACGACCTCTGGGCCGAGGCCAAGAAGCGGCTGGAGGTTACGCTGACCAGCGCGGTCGAGCTCGATTCCGACGTGGTCGACAAGGTGGGCGCCGAGATCGAGCGCCAGACCGACCGCGAGATCGACATGACCGCCGACGTCGACCCGGACATCCTCGGAGGGCTGGTGCTCAAGGTCGGCAACCGGGTCCTGGACGCGAGCCTTCGCAGCAAGCTGGAAAGACTGAGAAAGGAAGTCGCGTCGGCTGCGTAACCGCGCCGCGACGACTGCAACCAAAGGAGCGACTGAAGCGTGGAGATCAAGCCCGACGAGATTTCGAAGATCCTCAGAGCACGGATCGAAGGACTCGAGACCGACGCCGCGGACCTCTCGGAGGTCGGCACCGTGCTCTCGGTCGCCGACGGCATCGCCCGCGTACACGGGCTCGACAACTGCATGTCGCTGGAGATGCTCGACCTGCCCCACGAGGTCACCGGCCTGGCGCTCAACCTCGAGGCCGACAACGTCGGCGTCGTGCTGTTCGGCGAGTGGGACAAGGTGGTGGAGGGCGACACGGTGAAGCGCACCGGCCGCCTGCTCGAGGTCCCGGTCGGCGAGGAGCTGCTCGGCCGGATCGTCGATCCGCTCGGACGCCCGCTCGACGACAAGGGCGAGGTCAATACCTCCACGACCCGGCCCGCGGAGTTCAAGGCCCCGGGCGTGGTCGAGCGCCAGCCGGTGGATACGCCGGTCCAGACCGGGTTGAAGGCGATCGACGGGATGATCCCCATCGGGCGTGGCCAGCGCGAGCTGATCATCGGCGACCGCCAGACCGGTAAGTCGGCGATCGCGATCGACACGATCATCAACAACAAGGACAAGGACCTGATCTGTGTCTACGTCGCGGTCGGCCAGCGGATGGCGACCGTCGTCCAGGTCGCCCAGATCCTCGACGACAACGGGGCCCTGGACAACACGATCATCGTCGCCGCGCCGGCCGACGAGGCGGCGCCGATCAAGTTCATGGCGCCGTACGCCGGCTGCTCGATGGCCGAGCACTTCCTCTACGACGGCAAGGACACGCTGGTCGTCTACGACGACCTCACCAAGCACGCTTCGGCTTACCGCCAGATGTCGCTGTTGCTGCGGCGCCCGCCGGGCCGTGAGGCGTACCCGGGCGACGTCTTCTACCTGCACTCGCGGCTGCTCGAGCGGGCCGTCCGACTCAACGACGACCTCGGCGGCGGCTCGATGACCGCGCTGCCGATCATCGAGACGCAGGCGAATGACGTGTCCGCCTACATCCCGACCAACGTGATCTCGATCACCGACGGCCAGATCTTCCTCGAGTCGGACCTCTTCTACTCGGGGGTCCGGCCGGCGATCAACGTCGGGATCTCGGTCTCGCGGGTGGGCGGCAACGCGCAGACCAAGGCGATGAAGAAGGTGGCCGGCAAGCTGAAGCTCGACCTCTCGCAGTACCGCGACCTCGAGGCCTTCGCGCAGTTCGGCTCCGAGCTCGACCCCGAGACGCAGAAGCAGCTGAGCCGCGGCGAGCGCCTGGTCGAGATGCTGAACCAGAGCGAGCGCAGCCCGCTCTCGGTCGGCGAGCAGGTCGCCTCGATCTACGCCGGCACCGGCGGCTACCTGGACCGGATCAAGACCGAGCGGGTCCCGGAGTTCCTCGACCAGATGCTGAGCAGGCTGAAGTCGGAGAACGGCGACCTGATGGGCCGCATCGACGACGGCCAGCTCTCCGACGAGGACGAGGAGGAGCTCGGGAAGGCGATCGCCGAGGCGGTCGACGACTTCGGGCCCGACTTCGACGAGGAGGGCCAGCCGCTCGAGGAGGGCGAGTCGGACCGCGTCCACTCCGAGGAGGAGCGCCAGCGCCCCGGCCGGACGGATGAGGAGCAGGAGACCGAGGAGGCCGCCGAGGCCGATGCCGAGGCCGCCGAGGAGACGGTCGACAAGGCCGAGGAGGAAGTGACAGGCGTAGGTCCCCCTACGCGCAATTTCTCATGGCCACCCAGAAGGAAGTCAAGAACCGGATCTCCTCGGTCAAGAACATCCACAAGATCACCCGGGCGATGGAGATGGTCGCCGCGGCCAGGCTGCGGCGCGCCGAGCAGCGGATCGACAACATGCGCCCCTACGCGCAGGCGATCCGCAAGATGACCAAGCAGGTCGCCGACGCCTCGGCGACGATCCCGCGGATCGCGCTGCTCGAGCAGCGCGAGCAGGTAAAGCGGGTCGGGATCATCCTCGTGACCGGGGACCGCGGGCTCGCGGGCGCCTTCAACACCAACATCATCCGCGAGGGCACGCGGCTGAAGCGCGAGTTCGCCGCCGACGGCGCCGAGGTCCAGTTCTCGGTCGTCGGCCGGCGCGGCAACTCGACGATGACCTTCCGCGGCGAGACCGTCGCCCACTCCTACGCGGGGTTCACGGACCGGCCGGCCTTCACCGACGCGCGCGGGATCTCGCGCGACGTCACCGCGGCCTACGTCGACGAGGAGCTCGACCGCGTCGAGCTCGTCTACAACCGCTACGTCTCGCCGCTCACCCAGTACGTGCGCCGCCAGACGCTGCTGCCGATGCAGGAGGCCGAGGTCTTCGGCGAGGGGATCCCCGAGCCCGAGGAGCCCGCCGACCCGGAGCTCGCCGAGGCGCACGAGAAGGCCTACTGGGACTACGAGCCGGAGCCCGACGTGCTGCTCCCGATGCTGTTCGAGGAGTACGTCGACCTCTCGGTCTACCGGGCGCTGCTCGAGTCCTCGGCCTCGGAGCTCGGCGCGCGGATGACCGCGATGCGCTCGGCGGCGGAGAACGCACAGGACATGATCGGCGACCTCACGCTGGCGATGAACCGGGCCCGCCAGGCGGAGATCACGCAGGAGATTCTGGAAGTAGTCGGCGGCGCCGAGGCGCTCGGCTGACCGTCGACATAGAAAGGGAACATGGCTGAGAGCAACGGAAACGCAAGCGAGAACGGGAAGAACATCGGGAGGATCGAGTCGGTCGCCGGCGTCGTCGTCGACGTGCTCTTCTCCGAGCAGCTCCCCGAGATCTACTCGGCGCTGAAGATCGACGTGCCGGAGGAGGGCAACCGGTCCGCGATGGACCTGACGCTGGAGGTGCAGCAGCACCTCGGCGACGACCGCGTGCGCGCGGTGGCGATGGACGCCACCGACGGGCTGCAGCGCGGTGACGAGGTGGTCGACACCGGCGGGCCGATCACGGTCCCGGTGGGCAAGGGGACGCTGGGACGGATCTTCAACCTGCTCGGCGAGCCGATCGACAACGCGGGCGACGTCGACTACGACACCCGCTGGCCGATCCACCGCCCGGCGCCCTCGGTCGAGGACCTCGCCCCGTCGCAGGAGATCCTGGAGACCGGGATCAAGGTCGTCGACCTGCTCGCGCCCTACGCGAAGGGCGGCAAGGTCGGCCTGTTCGGCGGCGCCGGGGTCGGCAAGACCGTGCTGATCCAGGAGCTGATCCGCAACCTCGCGGAGGAGCACGAGGGCCTCTCCGCCTTCTGCGGGGTCGGCGAGCGCTCGCGCGAGGGCAACGACCTCTGGGGCGAGATGAAGGAGTCGGGCGTCATCGATAAGACGATGCTCGTCTTCGGCCAGATGAACGAGCCGCCCGGGGCGCGCCTGCGCGTCGCCCTGTCCGGCCTGACGATGGCGGAGTACTTCCGCGACGAGGGCGGCCAGGACGTGCTCCTGTTCATCGACAACATCTTCCGCTTCGTCCAGGCGGGCTCAGAGGTGTCGGCGCTGCTCGGGCGGATGCCCTCGGCGGTCGGCTATCAGCCGACGCTGGAGACCGAGATGGGCGGGCTGCAGGAGCGGATCTCCTCGACCCAGAAGGGCTCGGTGACCTCGATCCAGGCGGTCTACGTTCCCGCCGACGACCTCACCGACCCGGCTCCGGCGTCGGTGTTCGCCCACCTCAACGCGACCACGACGCTGTCGCGGGCGATCTCGGAGAAGGGGATCTACCCGGCGGTCGACCCGCTCGACTCGACCTCGACGATCCTCAAGCCCGACATCCTCGGCGAGGAGCACTACCGCGTCGCGATCGAGGTCCAGGAGAACCTGCAGCGCTACAAGGAGCTGCAGGACATCATCGCCATCCTCGGGATCGACGAGCTCTCCGACGAGGACAAGCTGGCCGTCAACCGCGCCCGCAAGCTGGAGCGCTTCCTGAGCCAGCCGTTCTTCGTCGCCTCGCAGTTCACCGGCCGCGACGGCGAGTACGTGCCGGTCTCCGAGACGGTGCGCTCGTTCCGCGAGGTCCTCGACGGCACCCACGACGACCTGCCGGAGTCGGCCTTCTACATGAAGGGCTCGATCGAGCAGGTTACGGGGACCGAGGAGAAGGGCGAGAAGGACGAGGGCGTCGAGCGCGAGGCCGCCGAGGCGGAGGAGCGCAAGGAGAACGAGGAGCGCGAGCGCGAGGAGAACGGCGATTCGGACTCCGACAACGGCGACGGCGAGGAGTAGGCCGTGGCCGGCGACAAGAAGCTCGAGGCCGAGGTCCTGACCCCCGAGGGGTCGGTGTTCACCGGCGAGCTGCGGATGCTCTCCACGCGGACGGCGACCGGCGAGGTCGGCATCCTCGCCGATCACATCCCGATGGTCGCCCGCCTGCTGCCGGCCGAGCTGCGCCTCCACGAGTCCGACTCGGAGGTCAAGACCTACGCGCAGGGCGAGGGCTGGCTGGAGGTGTTCGCGAATCGCGTCAGGGTGCTGGTCGCCGAAGCGCAGTCGCCCGACGAGCTCGACGTCTCCGAGCTCAAGCAGCGCCTGGACGACGCCGAGCAGGCCCTGAAGGAGGCCGAGGACGGCTCGGCCGCCGCCGAGCAGGCCGAGCGCGAGCGCGCCCGCTGCGAGGCCTTCATCAACATCGCCGAGTCGTCCTGACGCGGGTCACCCGCGCCTGAGTCCCTAACCTGTGTTGGCCGTTTCCCGTCGCGGAGGCGGCATTTCCGCATGGATGAACAGCTGCTGACAGAAAAGCTGATCGCCTACGACACCTCGCAGGCCGAGGGGATCAAGCAGTGCGCCGGTTTCGTCAAGGGCTGGCTCGATGCGCGCGACATCGAGACCCGCCAGCTCGACTGCCGCGGGCTGCCGGTGACGTTGGCCGAGGTCGGGGCATCCGATGCCCGGACGACGCTGCTCCTGCACGGGCACCTCGACGTCGTTCCCGGGCACGTGCAGCAGTTCGAGCCACGGGTCGAGGGCGACCGCCTCTACGGCCGGGGCGCCTACGACATGAAGGGCGCGTTGGCGGCCATGCTGCTCGCGGTCGCCGACCTGCGCGACAGCGGCGTCAAGGTGCGCCTCGGCGTCGTCCCCGACGAGGAGTCGGAGGAGGAGGTCGAGCGCGGCGGCGACCTGATCGTCGCCGAGGGCTTTTTGGGCGACTTCGTGATCACCGGCGAGCCGACCGACATGCATGTCGGGGTTGCCGCCAAGGGCGTGGTGGCGATGCGGGTCCGCGTCGACGGGCGCGCCGCGCACGGAGCGACGCCATGGCTGGGGGAGAACGCGATCCTGCGGGCGATCGACGTCTTCCGCGCGATCCAGTCGCTGCCGTTCGCCTCTCAAAGCTCGGAGCTCTTCGACCGGCCGTCGATCAATCTCGGCCGGATCCTAGGGGGCGATGCCCTGAACAAGGTCCCCGACACCTGCTTCATCGACGTCGACGTGCGCTTCCTGCCCGAGCAGGACCCCGATGCGATCCTCGCCGAGGTCGAGGGGATCCCGGGCGCCACCATCGTCTCGACCTTCCGCCGGCCGCCGGCGATGGTCGACCCCGAGTCGCCGTTCGTGCGCGCGCTCTGCGCCGCGACCGCCTCGCACAGCGAGGGCGAGGTGACAAGCGTCGGCCGCGACGGAGCCTCCGACGCCGTCTCCTTCCTGCGCGTCGGGATCCCGGCCGTCGAGTACGGACCTGTCGGCGCCGGCCACCACGGCCCCGACGAGTGGGTGTCGGTCAGCTCGCTGGTCAACTACCGCAGGGCGCTGGTGGAGTTCGTCGAATCCCTTCAGACGCACCTGCGTGCGGTCGGCGGTGAGGCGGCGTGAGACCCGAGGACGACAAGCGCGACGACGAGCAGCCGGAAGAGGGCGCCGAGGCGCCGGCCGGCGATCAGGCGGGCGAGCACCAGGTTCCGCCCCCGGCCACATACGCCGGTCGCAAGCGCGCCGAGGGCGGGGAGGGGACGCCTGACGAGCCGGCCGCCGAGGCTGAGGAGCCCCCGGCCGAGCCGGAGGAGCCCGCGGCCGAGGGGGGCGAAGCCCCTGGGGACCTGCGCGCCGGGTTCACCGAGGAGTTTGACGAGATCGAGCGCGACCTTGACGCCGAGCTCGCAGGTCTCAGCGAGCCGCCGCCGACCGAGCCCGAGCTGCCCGCCGCGGAGGCGAAACCCGAGGCTGAGGACGACGCCCAGGAGCTCGAGCCCGAGGAACCCGAGCCCGCGGAGGTCGAGGAGGAGCCGGAGCCGGAGGAGGCCGCCGAGCCCGAGCCCGAGGTGGAGGAGGCCGAGGCGCCCGAAGCCGGTGCCACGGCCGAGGCCGACTCGATCACCGAGGCCGACGCGGACGCGGGGGAGGTCGACAAGGACGAGGCGACCGATGCGGCGCTCGCCGCGCTACGGGCCCGCGCCGCCGGCAAGGGCCCGGCTCCCGCGCAGCCCGCCGAGCCGGCCCCCGCCGAGGCAGCGCCGGCCGCCGTTGCCGTCGCCGATGTCGCCGACGACGGGGACGACGGCAAGGTGCCGCGCGCGAAGCGCCTCTGGGCCCGCTTTTTGGCCGCGGCGGTGATGATCGTGATCTCGGTCGCCGCGGCGACCTCGATCAGCCTGCTCGTCTACCTCACCGATATCGCCAAGGGCCTGTCGGACAACGACAGACTCGCCCCGCTGCGTGATCAGCTCGCCGAGGTCGACGGCGGCGACCCGCAGACGATCCTGATTCTCGGCTCCGACAAGCGCCTCGACATGAAGGGCGACCCCGGGCGCTCCGACACGACGATGCTGCTGCGGGTCGATCCCGACAAGGAGCGGATCGCGCTGCTCTCGATCCCGCGCGACCTGAAGGTCAATATCCCCGGGGTCGGGGTCGACAAGTTCAACGCCGCGTACTCCGCCGGCGGCCCCGAGAAGACCCTGCGCGTGGTCAAGGCCCTCACCGGCCTCGAGATCAGCCACGTCGTCAACATCAACTTCACCGGCTTCGCCGACGCCGTCAACGCGATCGAGTGCGTCTACATCGACGTCGACCGCCGCTACTACATCCCGCCCGAGACGGGGACCGCCGAGATCAACATCGAGGCCGGCTACCAGCGGATGTGCGGCTACAACGCGCTCCAGTACGTGCGCTTCCGCCACTTCGACAACGACCTCGTGCGCGCCGCGCGCCAGCAGGACTTCCTGCGCGAGGCGCGCCAGAAGCTGCCGCCGAGGAAGCTGATTGACGACCGCAACGAGCTGCTCGACATCTTCACCGAGTACACGACCTCGGACATCGGCGATGCCGTCCAGCTGCTCGAGCTGCTCAAGACGTTCATCGCCGTGCAGTCGGCGCCGGTCAGCGAGGTCCACTTTCCGGCCGAGCTCGGCACCGAGTACGTGACGGCCAGCGACAAGGCGATCCAGGAGGCGGTGCAGCAGTTCCTGAACGTCGAGGGGACGCCCGGTGAGCGGCCCGCCGGCGAGTCGCCGCCGAACGAGGAGCCCGACAAGCCGTCGGACGGCGACAAGCCGAACGGCGGCGGCGACAACGACAAGCCGGACGAGGACAAGCCGAAGCCGGACGAGGGGGACGACGACCACTTCGAGGGCCCGCCGATGGACGACTCGACCGAGCAGGGCCAGACCTACGCGAAGCAGGCGCTCCACAAGAAGAAGCACAACGGCGACCCGATGATCGACTTCCCGGTCTACTACCCGACCCGCCTGGCGCCCGGGTCGTTCATCGCGCGCGACTCGCGCGCCTTCGTGATCGACGGCCCCGACAAGGACGTCTACCACGGCTACAAGTTCGTCGTCGACGTCCCCGGTGACACCTTCGGCCACGGCCTCACCGACGAGTACTACGGGGTCTCCGGGACCGACTGGGTCGACGCGCCGATCCTCGCCAACCCAAGCGAGACCCGGTCGATCGACGGCCGCGACTACCAGCTCTTCTACGACGGCGATCGGCTGCGGCTGGTCGGCTTCAAGACCAACCAGGGCGCCTACTGGGTCAACAACACCCTTCTCCAGTCGCTCGACGAGGGACAGATGCTCTCGATCGCGACCTCGATGCGCGAGTACGAAGAGAAGTAGCTTCCAGGGCATCGTGAACGCGAGCGAAAAGCCGCCGATCGGCGTCATCGGGGTGGGCTGGGTCGGCCTCGTCAGCGCCGCCTGCTTCGCCGAGATCGGCCACACGGTGGTTGCGGTCGACATCGACGAGCGGAAGGTCGAGTCGCTGCGCGCCGGCGGCTCGCTGCCGATCTACGAGCCGGGGCTCGACGAGCTGGTCGCACGCAACCGCGAGCGGCTCACCTTCACGACCGAGATCGCCGACGTGCTCGACACCTGCCGCCTGCTGTTCTGCTGCGTCGACACGCCGCCGACCTACTCGGGCGACGCCGACCTCTCGCGCGTCGAGGCGGTCGTCGCCGCGCTGCCGGAGGGCGGCGAGCACGCGCTGGTGATGAAGAGCACCGTCCCGGCCGGAACCGGGGCGGCGATCCGCCGCGACAAGCCGGACCTCGTCTACGTCTCCTGCCCGGAGTTCCTCAAGGAGGGCTCGGCGGTGAAGGACTTCCTCGAGCCGGATCGCGTGGTGGTCGGCGCCGACCCGGGCTCGGAATGGGCGGCCGATGCGGTCGCCGCCGCCTACGAGCCGCTCGGCGGCGAGATCGTCCGCACCGACGTCGCGTCAGCGGAGATGATCAAGCTCGCCTCGAACGCCTTCCTGGCGACCAAGATCTCGTTCATCAACGAGATCGCCAACGTCTGCGAGGGCGTCGGCGCCGACGTCAACGAGGTCGCCCGCGGGATGGGCCTCGATGCCCGGATCGGGCCCCAGTTCCTGCAGGCGGGCATCGGGTACGGAGGCTCCTGCTTCCCGAAGGATGTCTCGGCGCTGAAGATGCTGGCCGGCAACACCGGCTACCACTTCCAGCTGCTGACCTCGGTGATCGAGGTCAACGAGCTGCAGAAGCGGCGGGTGATCTCGAAGCTCGCCAAGCACCTGGGGTCGCTGGTCGGCAAGCGGATTGCGCTGCTCGGGCTCGCCTTCAAGCCGAATACCGACGACATGCGCGAGGCGTCGAGCCTGGTGCTCGCGGCGCGGCTGCAGGGCGAGGGCGCGACGGTGGTCGCCTACGACCCGGTTGCCGAGCGCCCCGCGGGGGAGTTGCTGCCGAGCGTCGCCCTGTCGGATTCCGCCGCCGAGGCGCTCGACGGAGCCGATGCCGCGATCCTGGTCACAGAGTGGGCTGAGTTCGGCGAGCTCGACTGGGAGGAGCTGGCCGGGCGGATGGCGAACCCCCTGATCGTGGATGGCCGGAACTTCCTCGATCCCGGCCGCATGCGCGCCGCCGGCTTCACCTACGAGGGCATCGGCCGCTCCTGATGCAGGCGCTGGTCCTGGTCGGCGGAGAGGGGACGCGGCTGCGGCCGCTGACGCTGACCCAACCGAAGCCCGCGCTGCCGCTGGTCGACCGCCCGTTCATCCGCTATATGGTCGACTGGCTCGCCCGCCACGGGATCGACGAGGTGATCATGGCCTGCGGGTTCCGAGCGGAGCGACTGCGCGAGGCGCTGGGCGACGAGGTCCCCGGCGGCCCGACGATCAGCTATCTCCAGGAGGACGAGCCGCTGGGCACGGCCGGCCCGATCCGGCTCGCCGCGGACCGCGGATTGCTCGCCGACCGGTTCATGGTCCTGAACGGAGACGTGCTCACGGACCTCGACCTGACTGCGCTCCAGGGCCAGCACGTCGATACTTCGGCAATCGCAACGCTGGCGCTCCACCCGGTCGACGACCCGACCTCCTACGGGCTGGTCCGCCGCGCCCCCGACGGCGAGGTGCTCGGCTTCCTCGAAAAGCCCGATGCGGCCGAGATCGACACCGACGAGGTGAACGCGGGCGCCTACGTGCTGGAGCGAGGCATCGTCGACCTGATCCCGTCCGGCCGTGCCGTCTCGATCGAGCGCGAGGTCTTCCCGCGCTTGGTGGGCCAGGGCCTTTATGGCCGCCGCCTCGAGGGCTATTGGATGGACATCGGGACGCCGGAGCGCTACCTGCAGGCGAGCTGGGACATTCTCGAGGGCAAGGTCGAGACCGAGCTGCCGGGCACCGGCGGGCCGTTCATCGGCGAACGGGCCGACGTCGCCGAGGACGCCACCGTCGAGTCCCGGGCCGTGGTCCGCTCCGGCTCGCGGATCGGCTCCGGCGCCACGGTCTCCGAATCCGTCCTGCTCGATGACTGCGCGATCGCCCCGGGCGCCGACGTCCGCGGCGCGATCCTCGCGGCCGCGGTGACGGTGGGCGAAGGGGCGACGGTGAGCGCCGGCAGCGTGGTGGGCGAGGGCGCCGAGGTCGAGGCCGGAGCGACGGTCGAGCCCGGCGCCCGGGTTCAGCCCGACGAGGTCGTCGAGGCGGAGGTAACAGCTTGAGCGTCGGCGTCGACGAGATCCGGGCGATTGATGCGAGCGGCCAGCTCGACGACGTCCTCGCCCTGCCCGAACACCTGCGCGACGCGCTCTGGCGGGTCGAATCGACGGTGCTCGACGCGGCCGACGTCTCCGGGCTGATCGTCTGCGGGATGGGCGGCTCGGCGATCGGAGGGGTGCTCGCACGGGCCGCGATGGGCGACGCGCTGAACCAGCCGATGCTCGTCTATCGCGACTACGAGCTGCCTCCCTGGACCCAGCCTGACCGCGCCGTGCTCTGCTCGAGCTACTCGGGCGACACTGAGGAGACCCTGGCCGCCTTCGACGCTGCCGAGGCCGTGGGCGCGACGCGCTACGTGGCGACGACGGGCGGGCGGCTCGCGGAGGCCGCGCGGAAGGGGGGCGTGCCGGTGATCGGGTTGCCGAGCGGGCTGCAGCCACGCCACGCGGTCGGGTACGGGTTCACGGTCGCCTGCGAGGTCGCCGCCCTGCTGGGCGTGGCCCCCGGGATGCGGACCCAGATCGACACCGCGGCCGCGCACCTGGAGGAGGACCGCGAGTTCCTCCTCGCGCAGGCCGCCGAGATCGCCGAACAGCTCGCCGGCACCGTGCCGCTGATCTACGGCTGCGAGCTGACCGTGCCGGTCGCCTACCGCTGGAAGACGCAGGTCAACGAGAACGCCAAGCAACACGCCTTCGAGCACCAGCTGCCGGAGCTCGACCACAACGAGATCGTCGGCTGGGCGCCGAACGGCAGCGCGCAGCAATTCTCGGCGGTCTTCCTCAACGACTCCGACCAGCATCCCCGGCAACGGGAGCGCGCCAACCTGACCGCGAAGCTGATCGAGCCTTCGGCCGCGGCGGTCGTCCGCGTCGAGACGGACGGCGAGACGCGGGTCGAGCGCCTTCTGCGCGCCGTTCAGCTCGGCGACCTCGTCTCGCTTCACCTCGCCGC
Organism: uncultured Solirubrobacterales bacterium; assembly: GCA_963767285.1. Lineage (GTDB taxonomy): Bacteria > Actinomycetota > Thermoleophilia > Solirubrobacterales > 70-9 > WHSW01. Next base: position 367,392 of record CAVYDJ010000002.1, read on the forward strand.
CCACAACGGGGTCGACCCGGGGCCGATCGAGATCATCGACCGGCTCAAGGACCAGCTCGGCCGCCCGTAGCGGTGCCCGAGCGGGTCTTCATCACCGGCGCCCTGGGATTCATCGGACGGCGGCTTGCGGAGCGATATCGCGCGGCCGGGGCCGAGGTCGCCGGCATGGACATGCCGCGCGGGAGGGGGTCGTGCTCGCGGGCTCGTCGCCGGACGCCGCGGGCCAGGTCTTCACCGTGACGGGCGAACGGTCCGTGGAGGCGCGGGATTTCTTCCGGCGCTACGCCGCCATGCTCGGCCGCAAGCGGGTCCCGGCGGCACCCACCCCCGTCGTGACCCTGCTCGCGGGCGTGGCCGCCCGGCTTGCGGCGACCGGCGAGGTGACGCCGGCCGCGGCCCGCTACCTCGCGCGGCGGACCTCCTACTCGATCGACAAGGCACGCGCGGTGCTCGGCTACGAGCCCGCGGTCGACCTCGACGAGGGCATGCGCCGCGCCGAGCGGTGGCTGCGCTCAGAGGGGCTGATCCCGGCCCGGCGCTAGGGCGCCTCGACGAGCACGACCGAGGTCTCGATCTGGCGGTCAGGGATCGTCCAGTAAGCCCTCAGCAGCTCGCGCGACCGCTCCGGCGACGCGGGCTCGAACCCGTGGCGGCGATAGAAGCCGATCGCCCAGTCCGCGTCGGCCCAGGTGCCCACCAGCATCGGCAGCGAGCCGGCATCGCGCAGGTGCGCGAGCAGAGCCGCGCCGACCCCGCGCCGCTGGCTGTCCGGGCGGACGTACGCGTGACGGATCAGCTCAACGTCCCGCACGCGCTGGACGCCCATCGCGCCGATCAGCTCGCCGTCGGCCTCGTAACCCCAGAACCGGACCCCGGCGGCCGTCTCGGCCTCGAGCTCGGCCAGGTCCATGTACGGCTCCTTCCACCGATCGGCCGGGATCACCCCCCGGTAGGCCTCCGCCGCCGAGTTGACGATCGCCAGGATCTCGTCCAGCTCGTCTGCGCGGCAGGGCCGGATCATGCCCGTCAGTCGTCGGCGCCCGGCGGGCGCCGCGACCGCTTCAGGTCCGACCGCCGCCGCTTCGCCGCGATGCGTCGCTCGCGAGCGCCGCCGCTTGGCTTCGTCGGCCGGCGGCGCTTGCGTGGCCGCAACGCCGTGGCGATCCGCTCCTGGAGCCGGGCGATCGCGAGCTCGCGGTTGCGCGACTGGCTGCGCGAGTCCTGGGCGACCGCCGTCACCCGAGACCCGAACCGCGCCCGCAGGCGCTGCTTCTGCTCGGACGAGAGCGAGGTCGATTCGTCGACCTCGAACACCGCCTCGATCCTCGAGGCGGTGACGTTGGCATGCTGGCCGCCAGGGCCCGAGGACCGGGACGCCCGCAGCTCGATCTCGCCCTCGGGGATCAGTACCTGTATTGGTCCGACTTGTACGGGCCTTCGACCGGGACGCCGATGTAGGCCGCCTGTTCCGGCGTCAGCTCGCTGAGGCTGACCCCGAGTGCGTCGAGGTGCAGGCGGGCGACCTTCTCGTCGAGGTGCTTGGGCAGCGTGTAGACCTTCTTCTCGTAGAAGTCCTCGTGCGTGAACAGCTCGATCTGGGCGATGACCTGGTTGGTGAACGAGTTCGACATTACGAACGACGGGTGCCCGGTCGCGTTGCCGAGGTTGAGCAGCCGGCCTTCGGAGAGGACGATGATCGCCTTGCCGTCGGAGAAGACCCACTTGTCGACCTGCGGCTTGATGTTGACCCTCTCGACCCCGTCGCGGGACTCGAGCCCGGCCATGTCGATCTCGTTGTCGAAGTGGCCGATGTTGCCGACGATCGCCTGGTGCTTCATCCGCGCCATCTGGTCGGCCGTGATCACGTCCTTGTTGCCGGTCGCGGTGACGAAGATGTCGGCGGTCTCGATGACCTCGTCGAGGGTGCGGACCTCGTAGCCCTCCATCGACGCCTGCAGCGCGCAGATCGGGTCGATCTCGGTGACGATCACGCGTGCGCCCTGGCCGCGCAGCGAGGTCGCGCAACCTTTGCCGACGTCGCCGAAGCCGCAGATCACGGCGACCTTGCCGCCGATCATCACGTCGGTCGCGCGGTTGATCCCGTCGACCAGCGAGTGCCGGCAGCCGTAGAGGTTGTCGAACTTCGACTTCGTGACCGAGTCGTTGACGTTGATCGCCGCGAAGAGCAGGTCGCCGGTCTCGGCCATCTGGTTGAGGCGCAGGACGCCGGTCGTCGTCTCCTCGGTGACCCCCTTGAGCTGAGCGGCCATCTTCGTGAACCGCTCCGGGGTGGCCTCGAGGGAGCGCTGCAGCGTCTGGAGGACGATCCTCAGCTCCTCGGAATCGGCCGACTCCGGGTCCGGGACCGCCCCGGCGCGCTCGTACTCGGCGCCCTTGTGGACGAGCAGGGTGGCGTCGCCGCCGTCGTCGAGGATCATGTTCGGGCCGTCCTCGCCGGGCCAGGTGAGCGCCTGCTCGGTGCACCACCAGTACTCCTCGAGCGTCTCGCCCTTCCAGGCGAAGACCGGGACCCCGGCCTCGGCGATCGCGGCGGCCGCGTGATCCTGCGTTGAGAAGATGTTGCACGAGGCCCAGCGCACCTCGGCGCCGAGCGCGACCAGGGTCTCGATCAGGACCGCGGTCTGGACGGTCATGTGCAAAGAGCCGGTGATCCGGGCGCCGGCGAGCGGCTGCGAGGCCGAGTACTCCTCGCGCGTCTTTATCAGCCCGGGCATCTCGTGCTCGGCGAGCGTGATCTCCTTGCGGCCGAACTCGGCGAGCCCGAGGTCGGCAACCTTGTAGTCCTCTGCGGTCTGAGTCGTCGTCATGCTGCTCCTGTTGCGGGAAATTGGCCTGCACACCTTAGAGAAGCCGTAGCTGGGTAGCCTGCGGTGGGATGAGGGCGATGGTGATGGCAGCCGGGCTCGGCAAGCGGCTGCGGCCGCTCACGTACGAAATCCCGAAGCCGCTCGTGCCGGTGGGCAACCGGCCGATCATGGAGCACATCCTGAATCGGCTCGCGCGTGACGGCTTCCGCGAGGTCATCGCCAACCTGCACTGGTTCCCGGAGACGATCCGCGACCGCTTCGGCGACGGCGAGGCGCTCGGAACCGACCTCACCTACAGCTACGAGGAGCGGCTGCTCGGCACCGCCGGCGGGGTCCGGAACGTGCGCGACTACTTCGGCTCGGACCCGTTCGTGGTCATGGCCGCCGACGCGCTCACGGACATCGACCTGGCGGGGCTCGCCCGCGCCCACGCCGAGCACGACTGGATCGCGACCCTCGCCGTGAAGCCCGTCAAGGACACGACCGAGTACGGGGTCGTCGTCACCGCCGACGATGGCAGCGTGGTCGGGTTCCAGGAGAAGCCCGAGCCGGCCGACGCGAAGTCGGACCTCGCGAACTGCATGATCTACGTGCTCGAGCCCGAGATCTTCGACCACTTTCCCGACGCCGAGGAGGTCGACTTCGCGCTCGACGTCTTCCCGGCGCTGCTCGAGCGCGGGGTCCCGTTCGGGGTTCACGTCACCGACGCCTACTGGAACGACGTCGGCTCGCTGCCCGAGTACCTGCAGGGTAACTTCGACGTCCTCGCGGGCGCCGTCGACGTCGAGCCGGCGGGCGAGATCGTCGACTCAGCGGCCGCGGCCGGCCTCGGGGGCGAGGTCGAGCTCTCCGGGCCGGTGCTGCTCGGCCAGGGCGTGCGGATCGGCGAGGGCGCCCGGCTGGACGGCCCGCTGGTAATCGGCCCCGGCGCGCAGATCGGCGCCGGAGCGCGCTTGCGCGAGTCGGTGCTGTTGGCGGGCGCCGAGGTCCCCGCCGACGGGCTGCTCGCGGGAGCGATCGCGGGCAGCGCCCGGGCGCTCGCCGGGATCGCTGCCGCCGAACGCCGACACTAGGCGGACGGGGCCGATGCACGCCGACCACGAGAGCCAGCTCCTGTTCCGCGAGCTGCTCGACGCGGCGCCCGACCCGATCGTGATCGTCAACGAGGCGGGCGCGATCGTCCACGTCAACTCCCGCATCGAGGAGCTGCTCGGATACGCCCGTTCCGAGCTGCTCGGCGAACGGGTCGAGATCCTGATCCCGGCGCGGTTCGCGATCACCCACCGCGTCCATCGCGGGAACTACATCGCCGAGCCGACGGTCCGCCGGATGGGCTCCGGGCTCGAGCTCTGGGCGCGGCGAAAGGACGGCACCGAGGTCCCGGTCGAGATCAGCCTCGCGCCGCTGGAGACCGCCGACGGCCTCCTCGTCTCGGCGGCGCTGCGCGACGTCACCGCCCGCCGCGTCACCGAACAGAAGAACCGCGAGCTCGCGGCGATTCTCGAGAGCGCCGCGGACGCGGTGATCGGCTGGTCGCTCGATGGCAAGGTGACGACCTGGAATCGCGGCGCCGAGCGGATCTACGGCTATGCGGCCGAGGAGATGATCGGCCAGCCGTACGACATCCTCGTCCCGCCCGGGCACCGCTCGGAGCTGCCCGAGATCATCGACACCGTTCGCGAGGGCGGCCGGGTCGAGCGGCTCGAAGCCGCGCGGGTCCGCAAGGACGGGACCAGGATCGACGTTGCGCTGACCGCCGCCCCGGTCCTCGACTCGGGCGGCGAGGTGGTCGGCCTCGTGACCAGCGCGCGCGACATCACCGAGTCGCGCCAGGTCCAGGCGCGGCTGGCCGAGAGCGCCCGTCATTTCGACTTGATCCAGGACCTGGTCGCGACGGCGGGGTACGACGGCTACTTCAAGGTCATCAACGGCGCCTGGGAGCAGGTCCTCGGCTGGACCGACGACCAGCTGCTGCCGAACCCGTTCCTCGAGATCGTGCACCCCGACGACCGGGATGCGGTCGAGCAGGAGGTCGCGCAGCTTGCCGCCGGCGGCGTCACCGCCGACTTCAGGATCCGCGTCGCCGCCAGCGACGGCCGCTGGGTGTGGACCGAGTGGTCGGCGGTTCCCGACCCCGATCCCCAGCTGGGCTACTTCCACTGCAGCGGGCGGGAGATCGGTGCGCGGATGCGAACCGAGCAGGCGCTCGCCTCGGAGCGCCGCCAGTTCGCCGACGCGCAGCAGATCGCAAAGGTCGGCAGCTGGGAGTTCGAACCTTCGACCGGCGAGCGCCGCTGGTCCGACCAGCAGTACCGAAACCACGGCTTCGATCCCAGCCGCCCGCCCCCGAGCCCGGCGGAGCTGATCGAGGCCATCCACCCCGACGACCGCGACGAGGTGCTCGCGCTGCTGGAGGAGATCGAGGCCGCGCCGCGCTCGTTCGAGCGCTCCTACCGCGTCGTGCTGGCGAACGGCACGGTCCGCGAGATCGTTGTCGAGGGGCGCCCGTTCGTGACCCGCGAAGGCTCGACGCGGCTGATCGGAACCAGCCGCGACGTGACCGCTGAGCGAGCGGCCGAGCGGCTCAAGGACGAGTTCTTCCAACTCGTCTCGCACGAGCTGCGCACCCCGCTGACCTCGATCGTCGGGTACGCCGAGCTGCTTGTGGAGATCGAGGCCGACAACCTCTCTCCGGAGGGGCGGCGCTTCGTCGAGGTGATCGACCGCAACTCCAAGCGCGAGCTCAACCTGGTCGGGGACCTCCTGATGCTGACGAGGATCACCGCGGGCACCTTCCAGATCGAGCGCGGCGAGGCGGACCTCGGCGACCTGGCGCGCGCGACCGCCGAGGCGATGGCGCCGGATGCCGCCCACGCCGGCGTGACGATCTCACTCGCCGTCGACGGCGCGCCGGTAATCGCCGGCGATCCGCATCGCCTGCGACAGGTGTTCGAGAACCTGGTCTCGAACGCGATCAAGTTCACCCCGGAGGGAGGCGAGGTGACGATCAGCGCCTCCCGCGACGGCGATCTCGCCGAGGTGGCCGTAGCCGACACCGGGATCGGCATCCCCGCCGAGGACCGGGGCCGCCTCTTCGAGCGCATGTTCCGAGCCCGCGAGGCGGAACGTCGACACATTCAGGGAACCGGGCTAGGCTTGACGATCGTGAAGGCGATCGTGGACGCGCACGGCGGAACCATCACCGTCGACAGCGATATCGGCAAGGGCGCGACGTTCGCGGTCAAGCTCCCCGCTTCGGCCGGCGTCCGCCCCGACCGGCGCGCGAGGCCTCGCGGGCGGGCGGATCGCAGGCGCACCCCGATCCGCAGGGCGAGCGGGGATGAGTGACCGCCAGCTCGTCGTCGTCGCCGACGACGAACGTGACATCGTCGAACTCGTCGCGATCGTCCTCGGCCGTGCCGGTTACGAGGTCATCACCGCCGACGACGGTGAGCGGGCGCTGGAGCTGATCCGCGAGCGCCGGCCCGACCTCTGCGTGCTCGACGGCCGGATGCCCGGGCTCGCCGGCTACGAGATCCTCCAGCGTCTGCGCGATGACCCCGAGACCGCATCGACCAAGGTCCTGATCCTGACCGCGACGATCGACGACGAGCGCGAGATCCGCCGCCACGGTGTCAACTCGGACGGGTTCATGAAGAAGCCGTTCGAGGCCGACGCGCTGCTCGCCGAGGTCGAACGGCTGCTCGCCGCCTAGCCGCGTGGACGTCGAGCTGCTGTGGTGGGAGGGCTGTCCGTCGACCGAGGCGACGATCGAGCTCGTGCGCGAGCAGATGGCGCTCGCCGGACTCGACCCGTCGGCACTGGACGTGCGCGAGATTCGCACCGAAGCGGAAGCCGAGGCCCAGGGCTTCCCCGGCTCGCCGACGGTCAGGGTCGACGGCCGCGACATCGACGAGCCCGGCGACCAGCCGATCGGCCTGACGTGCCGCGTCTACCGGCTCGCCGACGGCCGGATCTCGGCGATCCCCGATCCGGCCGACGTAGGGGCTGCACTCACGCGGGTGAGCGCTGAATGACCGAGCCCCGCCCGGCGCCGCCGCTCGAGTTGCCGGACACGACCGGCGAGGTGCACGCGCTGCCCGCCGGTCCCGCCGAGGCGGCGGCGACGGTCGTCGTCTGGACCTGCAACCACTGTCCGTACGCGCTTGCCTGGCACGGGCGGCTGGTCGACGTCGCCGGGGAGTACGCCCATCGCGGGGTCCGCTTTCTCGCAGTCAGCTCCAACGACGCCGAGCGCTACCCGGCCGACGGTCCGGACGCGATGCGAGAGCGCTTCGAACGCGAGCGCTGGCCGTTTCCGTACCTGTACGACGAAGACCAGGAGGCGGCCCGCGCCTGGGGCGCCCGGACGACCCCGCATCTGTTCGTGCTCGACTCGGAGCAGCGGATCCTCTGGGAGGGCGCCCCCGACGCCGACCATCAAGACCCGGGCCTGCGTGCGCGCTGGCTGCGGGAGGCGCTCGACGCCGTTCTCGCCGGCGACGAGCCGCCCCACAGCACCGAGCCCGTCGGCTGCTCGATCAAATGGAAATGAATACCTCCCGCCGGCTGCTCCGCTTCGCGTCCGCTGTCGTCGGGGTGGTTGGATGACGGCTCGCAGACGGCTCGTACGCGTGCCCGCCTCCTCGGCGAATCTCGGGCCCGGCTACGACGTGCTCGCGGCCGCCCTGCAGCTCGAGCTCGAGCTCGAGGTGACCGAGGCCGGGGAGTTCGCAGTCGCGGCCGGCGACGACCTTCCCACCGATCGCTCGAACCTCTGCGTTCGGGCCTTCGAGCGCCTGCATCCCGCTGACGGCCTGCGCTTCGAGATCCGCAGCGACATTCCGCTCGCGCGGGGCCTCGGCTCGAGCGCCGCGGCGATCGTCGCGGGCCTGGTCGCCGCCGACCACATGTTCGAGCTCGGCAACGATCGCGAGGAGATCTACCGCCACGCGGCCGAGCTCGAGGGCCATCCGGACAACGTCGCGGCGGCGCTCTACGGCGGCTTCGTCCTCTGCCCCGGCGGTGAAGGGTCGGACGAGCTCCCGTCGCCCGTGCGACTCGATCCCCCCGAAGGCGTCGAGGCGGTGCTGGTGATCCCCGATGACACCGTGCCGACCGCCGAGGCGCGGACCGCGCTGCCCGCCGCGATCTCGATCGCCGACGCGGTGGCCAATGTTGCCGCCGCGACCCAGCTCGTCCTCGGGATCGAGCGCTCGGACCTGACGCTGATTGCCCGCGGGCTCGCCGACCGCCTGCACCAGCCGGCCCGGCGGTCGCTCTACGAGCGCTCGATGAAGCTGCTCGAGGGCGCCCGCGAGCTCGGCGCCGTCGGGGCGACGATCTCGGGTGCGGGCCCGTCGGTGATGCTCTGGTGCTTCTGGCAGGACACCGGGAAAGTGGTAGAGGCTGCTACGAACGCCGCCGAGGGCTGGGCCGAGGTGCGGCGGATCCCGTTCAGCCCGCTCGGAGCGGACGTCCCCGAGCTCTAGGCGCTCGTGGCCTCTCGAAGGCGGACACCGCGCAGCAGGGCGGTTGCCTGCTGGGCGGTGACCGGACGCGAGAACAGATAACCCTGCCCGTGGTGACAGCCGAGCGCCTTGATGGCCGCGAGCTGTGACTCGGTCTCGATTCCCTCGGCGACCACTTCGAGATCGAGTGCCTCGGCGATCCCGATCACGGCGGTGACGATCGCCGCGTTGGTCTTGACCGCGATCTGATCGACGAACGAGCGGTCGACCTTCAACAGGTCGAACGGGAAGCGGCGCAGGTATCCGAGCGAGGAGAACCCGGTCCCGAAGTCGTCGAGCACGATGCCCACCCCGAGCTCCTTCAGGCGCGCGAAGTTGTCGACCGACCACTGGTTCTCCTCGACCAGGGTCGTCTCGGTGACCTCGAGGCGCAGCGACGTCGGCGGCAGCTTCGTCCGCTCGAGCACGTCGGCGACGCGGTCCGGGAACTCCGGGTCGGCCAGCTGGCGTGCGGAGATGTTGACCGAGATTCCGATCGGCGCGGCCGGCTGCTCGGTGCGCCACCGGGTTGCCTGCTCACAGGCGAGCTCCAGCACGAGATCCCCGAGCTCCACGACCAGGCCGCTCTCCTCGGCCATCGGGATGAACTCCACGGGGGAGAGGAGCCCGCGCTCGGGGTGCTCCCAGCGAGCAAGAGCCTCGAAGCCGCCGATCGCACCCGAGGTCAGCGAGACGATCGGCTGGTAGTGGACCCGCAGCTCGTCGCGTTCGAGCGCACGGCGCAGGTCGTTCTCGGTCCGCAGCTGGTCGATCGCCCGCTCCCGCATCAGGTCGTTGACGAGCTCGTAGCGACCGCGGCCGCGTTCCTTCGCGCGGCGCATCGCCAGGTCTGCGTCGCGAAGCAGCGCCTCGGCCGACTCGGTCCCGTCTCCGATCGCGATCCCCGTCGATGCGGTCACGAAGTGCTCGCCGTCGCCGAGCACGAACGGCGACGCCAGCGCAGCCGCGATGCGCTCGGCGATCCGGGTCACCTCGCGCACCGTCTGGATCCCGCTGACCAGGACTCCGAACTCGTCGCCGCCGAACCGGGCCAGGGTGTCACCCGGCCGCAGCAGCTCACTGAGCCGCTGGGCCACTGCCCTCAGCAGCTCGTCCCCGGTCTCGTGTCCGAGGCTGTTGTTGACGAGCTTGAACTGGTCGACGTCGCAGAACAGCACCCCGACCGGGCCCCCTTCCCGCTTCGCCTGTGCGAGGGCCTGGTCGAGCCGGTCGACGAACAGGACCCTGTTTGGCAGGCCGGTTAGAGGATCATGCAGTCCTTGGTGGCGCATCTCGTCCTCGGCCTCGACGCGGTCGATAGCGGCGGAGAGGACGTTTGCGACCGCCTGGACGAAGCTGATCTCGTCGGTGTCGAAGGTGCGCAACTCCGTGCTCGCCGCGATGAGCACGCCGAACGACTTGGCGCGCTGCTTGACGAGGACGTTGACCGCGCTCGCCGCGCCCAGCCTGTCGACGATCGCAGGGCGTTGGAAGCGGGCCTCGGTCGACCAGTCGGTTACCACCGTCGGCTTCCCGGTCAGGAGCGTGTGGCCCGAGAGCGATCCTCTATTGCCGGCGTAGCGGGTGCCGACCGCGCCCATCCCGACCTCGGCCTGGATCACGAACTCGTCGTCCTCCGGGATCCACTCGGAGAGGCCCGCCATCTCCACCTGCAGGACCGCCGCGACCATCTGCGCCGCCTCCTCGAACAGGCCCTCCAGATCGGTCGCGCCCAGCGCCCGCTCCCCGAGCTCGGCCACGGCGCGCTGGGCGGCGGCGCTGCGCTCGGCGAGCTCGCGGACGCGCTCGCGCGCGCTCACGTCCTGAAACGTTCCCGTGACGCGGACCGGCTTCCCGGCCTCGTCGGCTACCACCTCGCCGCGGACCTGGAGGAACCTGGTCGTGCCGTCCGGGTGGAGGTACCGGCACTGTGTCGAGAAGGTCCCGCGGCTGGCGATCGCGGCCCGGTAGGCCTCGGCCAGCTGCTCGCGGTCGACGGTGTGGATGACCTCCTGGAACCTGTCGCTGGTCGGGATGAAGGTCTTGGGATCGAGGCCGAGGACCTGGTAGGTCTGTGGCGACCAGCGCACGTCCTCCGTGGCGATTTCGTACTCCCAGCCGCCGAGCTTTGCGAGCTCCTGGGCCTCCTCAAGAGAGCGCTCGCGGTCGCGCGCCAGCTCGAGCGCCGACCCCGTCTCCGCGCGGTAGGTCTCGTTCAGCCGCCAGGCGACGACTGCCGCGGCGCCCGCTCCCGTGACGAACACGGCGTGGATGAAGGCCCACTTGAACGGATGCGCGATGGCGTCGGGGTGGTTGTACACGGCGTCCGGGTCGGCGGTGCCCAGGACCCCATGGTGAATCAGGACGTAGCCGGCCGCGATGAGGAACGGGATCCAGTCCTCGTAGAGGGTGAGCAGGATGATCATCACGAAGAAGTGGAAGTGAGCCTCGATCAGACCGCCGGAGACGTGGACGAGGACCGCCGAGGTGGTGATCAGCCCGACCGAGCAGACGACGCCGGCGAGACGTTGGTGGTCGCGGGCCGCCCAGGCGGCGACGGCGAACGCGATGATGACGCCGCCCTCCTGGAAGCTGTGGAGGACTGGGAGGCCCTGTGCGAGGGCGTAGATGACCATTCCGACGCCCTGGGCGCCGAGGATCCCGACCAACCACCGATGGCGGCGCAGCCAAACGTCGTGCGGCAGGGTGTTGCCCTGCGGAAGCACGGCCCGCGCCCTGTTCCAAACGGTCGCAGCGCTACTGCCTGTCCGCATCCCCAACCCCCACTTTCCCCTAGTGCGGTGCCCCGGCCCGTGAAGGGGCCGACGGGTCCCCTTCAGTGTACGCCTGCATGCGCTTTCGCGCCATCAATTCGATGTCGGCCCGCGCGACCAGCTCCGCCGAGCCCATCGCGAAGCTGATCTCCGCCGGGCCGATCGAGACGGAGAGCGGCTCGCCGCCGGCGTCGATGCAGCTTCGCCGCACCTCCGCGGCCAGCGTCTCGGCGGCCGCCTTGGCGCCGGAGAGGTCGGTGTCCGGAAGCAGGACCGCGAACTCGTCCCCGCCCCAGCGGAAGGCGCGATCACCGGCGCGCACGCCGTCCTCGATCGCCCTCGCGACGTCGACCAGGCAGCGGTCTCCCTCAACGTGACCCCAGCGATCGTTGACCGCTTTCAGGCGATCGACATCGATCAGCACCACGCTCACAGTCGACTCGGCGCGGCGGCTGCGGGCGATCTCGTGGTCGAGCGCTTCGTCGAACGCGCGCCGGTTTCCCAGTCCCGTGAGTGCGTCGGCACGGGCCAGGTCGTGCTCGCGAAGCTCGTCGGCGCGGGCCTGGACCCGCTGCGCGCGGACCGTGACCATCAACATCAGGATCGCGGTGCCGAGTGCGGCCCACAACATCAGGTGGGTGAAGATGTCAGTAGCGGCCGCGCTCGACCACCCGTCGTAGACGAGCGGGGCGGAGGCGGCGACGGCCGTCGCGGCGAGGAACGTGAACGCGCGACGTGGCGGGTGGACGCCCATGGCCGAGCCCAGGAAGAGCAGGTAAAGCATCTGGTACGCGGCGCCGGCACCGCCGGCGAGGGCGACCAGCACCGCGGTCTGCACAAGTCCCGAGTAGCTGATCGCGAGCATGGATTTGAAGCCGAGGCCCGTCTTGCGCTTGAGGATGCCGATCGCACCGCCCACGCCGAGTAGTCCCAGCGCGGCGATCGCCGCGACGCCGAGCGCGCTGTCGGGTGTCTCGAGCGGCAGGAAGGCCAGCGTCAGGATGCCGGCGAGCAGCCTGAGCAGGCCGACCAGACGCGTCGCATTGTCGGCGTCTGCCCCCTCATATGCATGTGTCTGGTCCTCGCGGAACACGGCGACGATCGCCGCCAGCGCCGACCCTCTCGTCTTCTTCACACCTACTTACTCGGCGCAGAACCCCCGGAACTAAAGGGGATCGGACCTAGATCAGGCCCAGGGCGCCAAGGATCGCCACGGAGTCCGAGTAGACGTCCTTGCGCTTGATCAAGCCGTTCTCGAACGGGATCACGTCGAGGCCGTCCCAGGTCACGACCTTGCCGGTCGGCTCGGCGACGAGGTCGCCGCGGCGCATCTCGTTCGCGTGGGTCGCGGTCGCGGTCCACTCCTGAACCACGAGTGCCTCGCGACAGTAGGTGCGACGGCCGTCGAAGCGGATGTCGGGCCAGGTCTCGAAGATCGAGGCGATGTGAGCGCGGACAGCCTCGCCCTCGGCGCGCTCGTGGGCGGTGTGGTTCTCGAACACCATGTCGGGCGCGTGTATGGCCATGATCGCGTCGAGGTCGTGGGCGTTCCAAGCCTCGTTGTAGCGCGCGATCGCGCCCTCGAGCGCGTCAGCTGAGTCGGCGTCCCCCATTGCGCGCCGATCCTATCCGGAGGCGCCCGCCGGGACGAGCTCCGTCGAAAGCTCGTCGAGCTGCTCCAGCAGGTCCTGTCGCGACAGCCGCCGCAGCAGCTCGCCGGCGAGCGAGAGGTAGTCGGCTCCGCGGTCGGGGCGGTAGTCGAGGATCGGCACGGCGCGCTCGGCCGACTCGGCGTAGGCGATCGACTGGCGGATCACCGTCCGGCAGACCTTGTCGCCGAACTTCTCGCGCAGCGACTCGAGCGTCTGGCGGGCGTGCTTCGTGCGCATGTTGGCGATGTTGAGCACCACCCCGAGCAGCTCGAGCTCGGGGTTGAGCGAGTCGCGCGCCAGGTCGACGACCTCCATCGCCTGCTCGACGCCGTGCAGCGAGAAGTACTGCGCCTCGGTGGTCAGCAGCGCGTAGTCGGCCGCGACCAGCGCGTTCACCGAGAGCAGGCCCAGGGTCGGCGGGCAGTCGATCAGGATCATGTCGCGCTCGCGCTTCAGGTCGCGCAGCGCGTTGCGGAGGGTGACCTCGCGGCCGATCTTGCCGGCCAGCATCAGCTCCGCCTCGGCGAGCCGCATGTTCGCCGGGATCACCTGGCCGTGGACGGCCTCGGCGGCGCGAACCTGGCCTTGGAGGACATCCGCGAGCGTCGGGTGGGCGGCGGGGTCGGTGTCGAAGTAGTCGGAGAGGTTGCCCTGCGGGTCCGCGTCGATCGCGAGCACGTCGAGTCCGAGGCGTCCGAAGACGTCGGTCAGGGTGCGCGTTGCCGTCGTCTTGCCGGTGCCACCCTTCTGGGACAGAACCGCGATCGTGGTCGCCATCGTCTCGCGATCCTAGTCGTCCTCGAGCCATCGGGCAGCAGGCCGTGCTGCGTATACGTCGCTGTGTTATACGATTTTGTATACGGCTTTGGGACATTTGACACTCCCTTCTCTATACGAAGACGTATAATACAAAGACGTATATGACACCCGACCGAACCAACCCCTTCCGCTTCGGGGCCCTCGCCCTGGATCAGGCGTTCGCCGACCGCGAGCGCGAGGTCGCGGAGCTGGTCGCTGACGTCGTGAACGGACAGGACGTCGTCATCTTCGCGCCTCGCCGACTGGGCAAGTCATCGCTGGTGTGGAGGGCCGCCCAGCAGCTGGGGACGGAGGGCGTGCTCGTCGCCCAGATCGACTTGATGACCACTCCGACGAAGGAGAAGCTCGCCGAGAAGCTCGCGTCCTCGATCTACGAGAACATCGCGAGCCCCCTGGAGCGCGTTCGCGAGAAGGCTCTGGCCCCGTTCCGCGGGCTCCGGATCCAGCCGACCGTGACCGTGGATCCCGAGGACGGGAGCTTCAGCTTCAGCTTCAGCACCGCCCGGGCATCCGCCGACCTCGACGCCACCCTGGAGCGACTGCTGGCGTTGCCGGCCGAGTTGGGAGGGGGTCGCGATCGCCGCGTGGCGCTGGTCCTCGACGAGTTTCAGGAGATCGTCGAGATCGATCGCACCCTGCCTCGGCTGCTGCGAGCCGTGTTCCAGCAACAGCCCGAGGTCGCGCATGTCTACCTCGGTAGTCGCCGGCACGTGATGGAGCGAATCTTCAACGACGAGAACGAGCCGTTCTGGCGCAGCGCAAAGCCGGTCGAGCTCGGACCGATCCCGGCGGAGGTCTTCGCCGGCTTCGTGCGGACGCGCTTCGAAGGGTCGGGCAAGCTGCTGGAGCCTGACGCCGCGCGGACGATCATGCGCTGGACCGGCGGGCACCCATACGCGACGCAGGAGCTCTGCTACTTCGTCTGGGAGGAGACGGCGCCGGGAGGCGAGGCCGGCGAGGACGAGCTCGCGCGGGGTCTGAACGCGGTACTGCGCTCCGAGCACGCCCACTTCTCGTTGCTGTGGGACTCGATTTCGGCAAACCAGAAGCTCCTCCTCCAGGCGCTCGCTGCACAGCAGCCCGGCCGTCCGTTCAGCGCGGACTACAGGCGCGCCCACGATCTGCCGTCGTCCTCCCACCTGCAGCGCGCCGCGGGGACGCTGGTCGAGCGGGAGATCGTCGCGGCCGACGCCGGCGCCTACACGATCGCCGAGCCATTCTTTACCGATTGGGTGCGGGTGAACATCCTTGGCTCCCCGCCCAGGAGCCGGCTGGATCCCGACCTATAATCGCTTCGTCCTGATCCCGTCGCGCGCCCGCTCGAAGAAGGCGCGGACCCCGGGAGGTCAAAATTGAAGCGTTACTCCCCGCACCTGCCCTGGCGCCCGCTGGTTTCGCCGCCGTCGGTCGACGACCACGACGCCTGTGCCCTCTACGCCTCGGTCCGCAAGGACGCGACCCCGAGCCGCGAACCGCTCGCGCTCGCGCTCAGCAGCCTCCAGAAGATGCTGCACCGCGCGGGCAACGTCGACGGCGAGGGCGACGGCTGCGGTGTCCTGGTCGACATCCCACGGCGGATCTGGGCCGAGGAGGTGCGGGCCGGCGGCCACAACCCGGCGCTCGTCCACGACCCGGCGTTCGCGGTCGCCCACGTGTTCGTCGAGCGGTCGGCCGAGCTCGAGCCGGTCCTGCACGATGCCCGTGAGCTGCTGGCCCGGGCGGGCTTTCGAATTCTCGCCGAGCGTCTGGGCGAGGTCGCGTCGCAGGCGCTCGGCGCGACGGCGCGCGAGGAGGAGCCCCACTTCTGGCAGGTCGCCGGCCTGCTGTCGGCCCCCGAGCGGGTCAATCGCGACCTGTTCGAGCTCTCGAACGAGCTCGAGTCCGAGCTCGGCTTCCATCTGGCGTCGTTCTCGGCGACGACCTGCGTCTACAAGGTCATGGGCGCGCCGCGAGTGCTCGGCGAGTACTACCCGGACCTGACCGACGAGCGGTTCGAGACCGTCGCCTGCTTCGGGCACAACCGCTACTCGACCAACACCTGGCCGTCGTTTCGGCGCGTTCAGCCGTTCTCGGTCCTCGGCCACAACGGCGAGATCAACACGATCGAGCAGTTGCGCCAGGAGGCGCGGGCGCTCGGTGTCCGGATCCCCGCCGGCGGCTCGGACAGCCAGGACCTGAACCGCACGATCGAGCACCTGGCGAGCGCCGAGGGCCTGTCGCTTGCCGAGGCGATGGAGCTGATCGTGCCTCCCGTCGTCAACGAGATCCGCTCGCTGCCGGCAGCGCTGCATCCGTTCTTCATGTACCTGCGCGAGGTCATGGGGCCGTTCGCCCAGGGCCCGGTCGCGCTGATCGCCCGCCACGACGACGAGTGCGTGTTCTCGGCCGACGCGCTCGGCCTGCGCCCGCTGTGGCGGGTCGAGACCGCCGACGACTTCGTCTTCAGCTCCGAGCCGGGGGTCGTCGGGGTCCGCGAGATGGTCTCCGAGCCGCTGCCGCTGGGGCCGGGGGAGAAGGCCATGGTCACGATCGACTGCGAGGCGCGGCGGTCGCGACTGTGGTCGCACGCCGAGATGCAGCGCGAGGTCGCGCGTCGGTGGATGGAGCGGACCGGTGCGGCGACGGTGGCGCCGTACGACCGCGCGCTGCGCACGGGCGGCCCGCTGGAGGGCCGCGAGGTTCCGGGCTACAGCGACGCCGGACCGGCCGAGCCGGTCAAGGTCCCCGAGAACCTGCTCGCCGGCTTCGGCTGGCAGCGCGACGACGTCAAGCTCTGCCAGCAGATGGCGACCAACGGCGCCGAGCCGATCGGCTCGCTCGGCTACGACGGCCCGCTGGCCGCGCTCAGCCCGGAGCGCCAGAACCTCGCCGACTACTTCAAGGAGACGGTCGCCGTGGTCACCAACCCGGCGATCGACCGCGAGCGCGAGATGGAGCACTTCTCGACCCGCGCCGTCTTCGGCCGCCGCCCGTCGCTGCACGACCCGGCGACCGACACCGACACCGTCGAAACCTCGTTCCCGGTCATCCTCGGCGGCCACCATGGCCTCGCGCCGCTCTCCGACACCGTCTACCGCGAGATCGCCCGGCCGCACCAGACGTACCTGATCGAGGACCTTTGGGAGGAGTTTCGCGGCCGCGCCGCGGCGCTCGACATCTCGCTGCTCGAGTCCGAGACGACGGCGGGGGCGATCGAGCGCCTCAAGCAGGAGGCCGCGAAGGCGGTTCGCGACGGCGCCGAGCTGGTCGTGCTCACCGACCGCACCGTGTACGACGGCGAGCGCCGTTACCTCGACCCGCACCTCGCGACCTCGGCGATCGACCAGGCGCTGAAGACCTTCAAGGTCGCGGCCGGAGAGGTGAACCTGCGCCGGCGCTGCTCGATCGTCCTGCGCTCGGCCGCGATTCGCAACGTCCACGACGTCGTCCTGGCGCTCGGGCTCGGCGCCAACGGCGTCAACCCGTACGTGATGCTGGAGGTGGTCTGCGTCGACGACTACGCCCAGGACGTCGCCAACGTCTGCGCCGCGCTCGGCAAGGGGATCGAGAAGGTGATCTCGACGATCGGGATCCACGAGGTGCGTGGCTACGCGCGCCAGTTCTCATCGATCGGGATCAAGCCCGAGCTCGCCGAGATCTTCCAGACCGGGGCCTTCGCGGCCTCGGCCGGCGCCGGGGTGGGGTTCGCGGACCTCGACGCCGACACGGACCAGCGGCTGGCGATCGTCCGGGACGAGGAGGGCGCCGCGAAGCCGGCGAAGACGTTCCGCTTCTATCCGAAGGTCTACAAGGCGGCGATCGCGGCGGCGAACGGGGCCGGGACGTATCTGGAGTACTCCGCGAAGGTCCGCGAGCTCGAGGCCGCCAGCCCGATCTCGATGCGCCACATAATGAACGTCCGGTCCGATCGGGACCCGATCGAACCGGGTCAGGTGGATACCTCTGTCGGCCACCACGATTACCCGCTCGTGATCAGCTCGATGAGCTTCGGCTCGCAGTCCGAGCCGGCGTTCCGCGCCTACGCCGAGGCCGCGAAGCAGATCAACATCCTCTGCATCAACGGCGAGGGCGGGGAGATCCGCGACATGTACGGCCGCTACCGCAAGTGGCGCGGCCAGCAGGTCGCCTCCGGCCGCTTCGGCGTCTCGGCCGAGATGCTCAACTCCTCCTACGTGGCCGAGATCAAGATCGGCCAGGGCGCGAAGCCGGGCGAGGGCGGCCACCTGCCTGGCAAGAAGGTGTCGGAGAAGGTCGCCGCGGCCCGTAACGCGAGCCCGGGCACCGACCTGATCTCGCCCTCCAACAACCACGACCTCTACTCGATCGAGGACCTCGCGGAGCTCATCGACGAGCTGAAGACCGTGAACCCGGACCTGCGGGTCTCGGTCAAGGTCCCGGTGGTCCCGAACATCGGCACGATCGGGCTGGGGATCGCGAAGGCGGGCGCCGACATCATCACCCTGTCGGGGTTCGAGGGCGGGACGGGCGCGGCGCGCCAGCACGCCCTGCGCCACGTCGGCCTGCCGTCCGACATCGGCACCCGGCTCGTTCACCGGGCGCTGATGGAGGCCGGGATCCGTAACCGGGTCGAGATCTGGGCGGACGGCGGCTACCGCCACGCCCACGACGTCCTCAAGCTCACCTGCATGGGGGCGAACCGGGTCGCGTTCGGCACCCTCGCGATGGTCTCGCTCGGCTGCACGATCTGCCGTGGGTGTCAGCTCGACACGTGCCACGTCGGCATCGCGACCCAGATCGAGACGCCCGAGCAGGCGACCGAGCACGGGCTCAAGAAGTTCACGCCGCAGGACGTAAGGACCGCCGCGGAGAACTGCGCCCGGTTCTTCTCCTCGATGGGGGAGGAGGTCCGTGCCCTGACCGCCGAGCTCGGCTACGAGCGCACCCAGGACCTGGTCGGCCGCTACGACCTGCTCGAGCAGGTCGCGGCGACCGAACGGCTGGACCTCGCCGGCCTGATCGCGCCGCTCGACGAGTTCCTCGAGCTCGCCCCCGCCGACCTGCCCGTCGCCGAGCCCGAGCCGGTCGAGGCGCGCGCCGAGGCCGGCCTGGTGCGGGCGCGCCCGATTCGGATGGAGCCGAAGCGGGCATCGGCCGAGATCGCGGCGCTCGCCGAGCGGGTGGCGACCGAGCCGGGCGTGCGGCTCGAGTTCCCGCGCCCGACCGACGCCAACGACCGCGTGCTCGGCGCCGAGCTCGCCGGCGCGATCGCCCGGGCGCGGATCTACGACGGCGCGCCCGAGGGCTCGCTCGACGTGCTCGCCGAGCTCGACTTCAACGGCGGCTCGGTCGCCGGTCAGGGCTTCGGCGCCTTCAACGCCTACGGGCTCGTGGTCAGGGTCGAGGGCGGCGCCCAGGATGGCGTCGGCAAGACGATGCTCGGCGGCACCGTCTCGATCATGAAGGGCAAGGGCGCCGGCGGGCAGCGGGTCAACGGCTCGGTCGGCAAGTCGTTCGCCTATGGAGCACAGCGAGGCCGGCTATTTGTTCAGGGCTCGGCGGACTCGCGCTTTTGCATCCGGCTCTCGGGGGCCGACGTCGTGCTCGGCGGCGAGCCCGAAGCCCCGATCGACGATTCGCTCGGCTGCGTCTCCGATCGCGCCAACGCGAAGGGGTTCGCGTTCGAGTACATGACCTCCGGCCGGGCCGTGGTGCTCGGCGACATCGGACCGTGGGCGTGCGCCGGCATGACCGGCGGGCGTGTTTACGTGCGCCAGAGCCCGGACTGGAACCTCGACCGCGAGACGATCGAGTCACGGCTGGGGGAGGGGGCGAAGGTCAGCATCGCCGAGCTCGACGCCGAGGGGGTCCTCGACATCGAGGACCTGCTCGGCCATTACGCCGGCGAGCTGCGGGTGACCGATCAGGAGGCGGAGGCCGAGCGGATCGCCGAGCTCGCCGCGGCCGCCTCGGACCATTTCCTGATGATCATCCCCGAGAAGGTGCAGGCCGACCCGAACATCTCGACCGAGTGATCCGCCGGGCGACAGTCGACGACGCCGCCGACGTCGCGCGGCTGCTCGACGATTTCAACACCGAGTACGACGAGTACACGCCGGGGGTGGAGGCGCTCACCGTGCGTGCGCTGCAGCTGATCGATCAGGGGGAGATCACCGTGCTGCTGGTGGGCGACGAGCCCTTCGGGCTCGCGCAGCTGCGCTTCTTCCCGTCGATGTGGAGCAATGGGACCGAGGCCTACCTCGAGGAGCTGTACATCGCTGCGGACCGCCGCGGCGAGGGCTTCGGCCGCAAGCTCCTTGGCGCCGCGATCGAGCTGTCGCGCGAGAGTGGCGCCACCCACCTGCAGCTCAACACGAGTGAGGACGACACCGCCGCCCTCGCCCTCTACGAGAGCGCCGGCTTCACCAACCGCGAGGGCCGACCGGACGGCCCGAAGATGCTCTTCTACGAGCTCGAGCTCTAGCCGGCGCAACCGAGCCACGCCGCAAGAAACGCACACTCTGCATGGGGAGTGCATGTCGTCGCAGAAGGTGAACGTCCCTCAACTGGGCACATCATGCCAGTTCACGGACGTTCAGCCGAGATTGACGCTCCGGACGAGGAACGCATGAGAAACGGCGCTCTCGGTGCTCCCTCGCGGAGGTCAATCGGCGAACATTCCGTTGTGGCGACATCCCCAGACAACGTTGCTCTGGTTCGCTCGATCTACGGAGCGTGGGAGACCGGTGACTGGAGCTCCACTGAGTGGGCTGACCCAGACATTGAGTGCCTGTTTGCCGATGGTCCTACACGCCGGAGATGGCAAGGAGTCGCCGGCCTCAGGCGATGCTTGCAGGAGCTTCTCAGCCCATGGGACCAATGGCGCACGCGAGCGGACGAATATCGCGAGGTGGACGATGAGCGCGTGCTCGTCCTCGACCACTTCAGCGGACGCGGCGAAACGAGCGGCGTTGACATGGAGGAGATGCGGACTGAGGGGGCGGTGCTATTCCAACTCAGCGGCGGCAAAGTGACCAGCCTGGTGATGTACTGGAGCCGCCCCCGAGCCCTAGTTGAGCTCGGTCTATCCCAGGAGATCTGACGCCGGCCAGTGCCCCCGGTAGCTATGCGACGAGCACGTGCAGGCGGTAGCAGCCGATCTCGAGCTCGTCGCCGTCTGAGAGCGGTGCCCAATCGACCCGCTTGCCGTTCACGAACAGGCCGTTGAGGCTGCGGTCGTCGAGCGCTCGCAACTCGCCGCCGTCGGTCAGGACGACGAGCGCGTGGCGCCGCGACACGGTGGCGTCGTCGAGGCGGACGTCGGCGGCGCCGGAACGGCCGATCCGCGCCCAGCCCGGCTCGAGGCGGATCACGGCGTAGTCGCCGCCGCCCTCGTCGAAGGCCAGGTAGTGGCCGGCCTGCTCGAGCTCCGCCCGCGCCTCGGCCAGCCATTCGGGCGCCTTCGCGTCGACGTCGAGCGCCGCCACATCGACGGTCGGCCGAGGATCGAACAGCGAACCGCGCCGGAACTCGCGGCCGCCGCAGTTCGGGCACTCCGGGAGTGATCCGAGCGACAGGGTCGAGATCGCGAACCCGCAGTCGACGCAGCACAGGGAACCCGGTTGCGCCTCGGTGATTCGCTCACCGCTCTGGTGAAGCTCCTCACGGGATGTAGTAATGCTTTCGGCTAGCACGGCGCTTCACCTACCCCACTTGTGTTGATCTTAACGAGGCTGGCCGGGTCGGCGGGGGCGGCACGGCCGCTTTGGACGGAAATTGCGGGGTCAGTCGGCCCGCCGTGAATAGAATCGCGCCAGCTTGCGACCTGTTTCCGCCACCGAGCTCATCGACGTGCCCCGCGAGCGCGTCTTCGACCTGCTCGTCGACCTCGGGGTGCGACCCGTCGTTCACCGACCATTTCGTCAGCGGCTATCGGCTCGAGCGACTCGAGCCGGTCGGGGTGGGGGCGGCGGCCCGGTTTCAGATCGGCCGGGGGATCGGCTGGATGGGCACGGTGATCGAGGTCGCCGAGCGGCCGCACCTGGTTCGCGAGCATGGGCGCGGGGGACGCTCGAATCGGGTCGGGGTGTTCACCGTCTGGGAGCTGGCCGAGGGCCCCTCGTCGCAGACCTGCGAGGCGACGGTCACGTTCTGGAGCGAGCCGGCCAACGTGTTCGACAAGCTGCGTGAGCGCCGCTCGGGCCGCCGCCTGCGCCGCGACTGGCAGCGGGCCCTGCGGCGGCTGGGGGCGATCGCCGAGGAGGGCACGGCCGTCGAACGGGTCACCGTCGCGGGCGGCGAGCGCCTGCCCGCGTTCGCGCGCTAAAACGGTCGCTTCTCAATATGCTTGCGCCCGCCATGCGCGCCCGGATTGCCACGATCGTCGCCCTCGCCGCCGCCGGCCTCGTCCTGGTCGGCGGGCTCAGCGCCTGCGGCGAGGAGGCTGAATCCGAGGTCATCGAGGGCGAGCCGATCGAGGTCGCGGGGCTCGAGTACAACGTCCAGATCACCCGTTTCCTCAACCCGGACGACACGTCGGACGTCGAGTACCTGGTCGGCCAGCCGCCGGCGCCTCCCGGCACCTCGTACCTGGGCGTGTTCATGGTGATCGAGAACGAGACCGACGAGCCGCGCCCGTCGGCGACCAACTACACGGTCCTCGACACCCTCGACGAGGAATTCGAGATCGCCGAGAGCGAGAGCCCCTACGCGCTCGAGGTCGGCGCCGACGTGCCGGCCGACGGCCAGATCCCGATCCCGAACTCGACCGCGGCCACGGGGCCCAACCAGGGTTCGCTGCTGATCTTCCCCGTCGCCGACGGCGTCTCCGAGAACCGCCCGCTGAAGCTCGAGATCGAGACCTTCGACGGGGTCGGCGAAGTCATCCTCGACATTTAGTGCCCTAGGCCCCGCCGGTGACCTTGCGCGCCCTCCAGCTGACGCTGATCGTCACCGCTGCCGCCGCGGTGATCGTGATGGCCGGGCTGCTGTCGACCGGGGCCCGGATCGCCTGCCTCGGGGTCCTGGTCGCCGGGGCCTGGCTGACCGAGCCCGAGCGCAGCCGCTCGGGCGGCGGCTGGTGGTGGTTCGTCGCCCTGGGGACCGCGCTCGCGGTCGGCGGTTTCGCCGTCGCCGAGCTCTCCGAGCCGGCCGAGACGGAGGCCGGGATCGCCGCGATCGCCGGCTCGGCGCTGGCGCTCGTCGGGATCACGATCGGGTTTCCGACCCGCTGACCGCACGCGCGGCGCTCAGGCGGGGACCGTCGCCGCGGCGGCGACCGGCGGCAGGCTGAAAACGAAGACGGCCCCGCCCCCGTCGGCGTTGGCGACCGAGACCGAGCCGCCCTGGGTCTCGGCCACCTGGCGGACGATCGCGAGTCCGAGCCCGGAGCCGGGCAGACCGCGGGCGGCCGCCGACCGGTAGAAGCGATCGAAGATGTGGGGGAGGTCCTCGGGCGCGAGCCCTGCCCCGTGGTCGCGAACCGAGAGCTCGCCCTCGGCGACCCGGACCTCGACCGTGCCCCCGGACGGGCTCCACTTGACGGCGTTGTCGAGCAGGTTGGCGACCGCGCGCTCGAGCCGGCGCTCGACCGCCAGGACGGTGCTCGGCACGCTGTCGAGCTCGAACTCGACCCCGCCCGCCGTCAGCTGCCGCCGCTCGATCGCATCGGCGACCACCAGGTCGAGGCGCACCAGCTCCGCCGGCTCCTGTTCGTGCTCGGCGTCGCGGGCGAGCTCGACCAGGTCTCCGACCAGCTCGGTGAGCTCCTCGAGCTGGTCGATCACATCGACCAGCAGGGCGCGGCGATCGCCCTCGCTGATTCGCTCCGAGCGGCTCAGCACCTCGATGTTGGTCCGCAGGCTGGCGAGTGGGGTGCGCAGTTCGTGCGAGGCGTCGGCGACCAGCTGGCGCTGCGCGTCGAGCGAGCTCTCGAGCGCGTTCAGCATCAGGTTGAAGCTGCGCGCCAGCGCCGCCAGCTCGTCGGTGCCTGCGGCATCGATGCGACGGCTCAGGTCACGGGTGGTCGCGACCTGCTCGGCGGCGCGGC
Organism: uncultured Solirubrobacterales bacterium; assembly: GCA_963767285.1. Lineage (GTDB taxonomy): Bacteria > Actinomycetota > Thermoleophilia > Solirubrobacterales > 70-9 > WHSW01. Next base: position 390,981 of record CAVYDJ010000002.1, read on the forward strand.
GCAATCGCTCGACCGGGGCCACCGCGGCCCGCGAGATGAGGTAGCCGAGGGCCCCCGCCAGCCCGATCCCCGCGGCGCTCACGAGCGCCAGGATCAACGCGAGGTCACTGAGCGTGTCGTCGACGTCGTCGAGGGACCGCGCCACCTGGATCGCCCGCCCGCCCACGGTCTGCGCCGTATAGACGCGCAGGTGCGAGCCGGCGGCGTCGACGTCGGAGAAGAAGGCCGGCCGGTCCCCGGCTGCCACCTCGCGCGCCTCCGTCCGACCGGGCAGGTCAGTGTGCGGGCCCTCGGGTCGGATGAGCTTGCCGTCACCGTAGACCAGCTGCGCGTAGACGCTCTGCCCGCCGGGCTGTCCGGGAGGCAGAAACAGGCGGAGCACGTCCGCGCGATCGCTGCCGCCGACCGGGACGAGCTCGGTGCGGCCGGTCGCCGCCGAGCGCCGGACCACGAGGCGGGGCAGGTCACCTGAGCCGAGCAGCGGGATGTCGAACCGCTCCTCGACGTCTCGCTGTAGCTCCGAGTCGATCCGGTCGCGGAGCTCGTTGCGAACCAGCACGTAGGTGAGGATCGACACGGTCGCCACCACGACCGCGGTCGCGAGCCCGGAGAGCAGGACGATCCGCCCGCGGAAGGTCACAGCTCGCGCAGCACGTAGCCAACGCCGCGCACGGTGTGGATCAGGCGCGGCTCGCCCTCGGCCTCGGTCTTGCGGCGCAGGTAGCCGATATAGACATCGAGCGCCTTCGAGCGCGGGCCGAAGTCGTGGTCCCAGACGCTCTCGAAGATCCGCTCACGCGACAGCACCCGGCGCGGGTTCTCCAGGAACAGCTCCAGCAGGAGGTGCTCGGTCCGGGTCAGCTCGATCCGGCGCTCGCCGCGGGTGACCTCGTAGCTGACCGGGTCGAGCCGCAGGTCGGCGAAGGTCAGCGGCCACTCCGATGTGCCCTCGCCGCTCCGCCGCAGCAGCGCCTTGACGCGGGCGAGCAGCTCCTCGAGCGCGAACGGCTTCACCAGGTAGTCGTCGGCCCCGGCCTCCAGCCCCTCGACGCGATCGGCGACCGCGTCACGGGCGGTGAGGATCAGGATCGGCGTGCGGTCGCCGCGGGCCCGCAGCGTGCGGCAGACCTCCAGTCCGTCGACGCCGGGCATCAGCACGTCGAGGACGACCAGGTCGGGGCGCAGCTCGGCGGCGCTCTCCAGGCCCGCCTCGCCGTCGGCGGCGAGCGCGACCTCGTAGCCGCCGAGCTCCAGCGCGCGCTTCAACGCCGTGCGCATCGGCGGCTCGTCGTCGACCACCAGCAGCTGCCTGCCGTCCAGCTCACGTGACCCAGCGGACACCCCCCAATTGTGGCGAGTGGCGGTAAGAGGCGAGTGAGCGGTCAGGCCGAATCAGGCGACGCCGAAGTACGAGGCCATGATCTGGCGCACGATCGGGGCCGCGACCGTGCCGCCGTCGCCGTCGGAGTCGACGACCATCACCGCGACCGCGAGCTTCGGATCGTTGGCGGGGGCGAAGGCGGTGAACCAGGCGTCGGTGTCCTGCGGCGGCTCCTCGCCGGGGCCGAGCTCCTGCCCGGGCTCGAGCGCCGAGGGGCCGAGCTCGGCGGTCCCGGTCTTGCCGGCGACCTCGATTCCGGGCAGGGCGGCGGCAACCCCGGTTCCGTACTGGACGACGCCGACCATCAGGTTCTTGATCGTCTCGGCGGTCTCGGGCGAGGTGACCTTGACCGGCTCGCCGGTCGGCTCGAGCCCGTGACCGCGGGCGATCGCGGTCGGCATCCGCACGCCCTTGTTGGCGATCGTCTGCGAGACCGACGCCATCTGCAGGGGCGTCGCCAGGACCTGGCCCTGACCGATCGCCGACTCCCCGGTCGCGACGCTCTCGGAGAGGTCGGGCGGGATCGTGCTCTCCGGCGGTTGGACGATCTCGGTCGTCGCGGCGTTGAACAGCTGCGGCGGCGAGTTGAAGCCGTACCGCTCCGAGGTCTCGACCAGCCCCTCGCCTCCGAGCCGGGCGCCGAGGGGGGCGAAGACCGTGTTGCACGAATTCGCGAACGAGTCGGTGAAGCTGCCGCCGCAGGGCTCGTCGTGAGCGTTCGGGATCTCGCGGCCGATCTCGGAGTTCGAGGTCTCGACCGGGAACTGGTCAGAGGGTTTGACGATCCCTGCGTCGAGCGCGCCCGTCGCGGTGATCACCTTGAAGGTGGAGCCGGGTGGCTGGGGCGCCGAGTAGCCGAGCCCGGACAGGGCGAGCACGTCCCCGCTGCGGGCATCGAGCACCGCGGCGCCGCCGTAGAGGCCGCCGAGCGCCTCGACCGCAGTCTGCTGGAGCTCGGGATCGATGTTGGTGCGGACGGCCTTGCCGCGGACCGGGGTGCTGCTGGCGAGCACGCGTCCGCCGCCGATCGTGCTCTCCTCGCCGACGCCGACCGCGAGTAGCTGCCCGCCGGGGCGCCCCGCGAGGCGCTCGTTGAACGCAAGCTCGAGCCCGGAGATCCCCGTTGGCGTGCTCGGTGGGAAGCCCCGCCTCGTGAGCTCTCGCTCCTGATCAAGGTCCGGCTCCCCGACCTCGCCGACGACCGCGAGCGCGGCCGGACTGACCGAGCGCGCTACGGCGGGTCCCTCGGACAGCGGGGTCTTGTCGGCCGCCAGGATCGGGCCCCGCTCCGCCGCCCGCGTGCGCCGGCTCAACACCTCGTCGGCGGCGAGGCCGGGATAGACCAGGCTCGGCGTCCAAGCGATCGCGCCGTCGCTGATCGGCAACTCGAGGTCGCCGCCGAGCTCGCCGAAGATGTGGGTGCTCAGGCGGACCGGCGCGACGGCGAGGTCGTCGCGCTCGTTGACCTCACCCGTGGTCAGCTCGGCGACCGTCGCCACCGTCGCCGCCTCCTCGTAGGTGCGCTGGAAGCGCTCCAGCGAATACGCCTCCCGCGCCTGCGGGGTCAGCTCGGCGTACATCGCCTCGTAGTCGCCGGCCTCCCAGGCGTCGAGGAAGCGCTGCGGGCCCGGTGCGTCGGGCTCGACCGAGACGATCATCCCGGCGACGAAGGCGGCGACCGCGATCACCACGATGGGGAGCGCCCGGGTGATCCTGCGGTGGCGCCGATCCCCGGCGGAGCCTTGTGCACTCAACTGCGTGGAGTCCGTTCTTCGCTAGCTTCTCGGTTCCGACTTGTCGCACCTGCCCCCTTACCTCAATCGGAAAAGGGTAGGGGCTTCGTCCGATGACCCTGGTTGATCTCGGCATCGTCCTGTTCGTGATCTCGCTGGCGGCGATCGGCTGGCAGCGGGGCCTCGTCGCGAGCGCGCTGCCGCTTGCGGGTTTCGTCGGCGGGGCGGCGCTCGGCGCCCGGATCGGACCGGAGCTGCTGCCCGATGGTGCCGAGTCCTCCTACGCGCCGCTGGTCTCGGTCCTGACCGGGGTCCTGCTCGGCGCCTTCCTCGCGGTCGCGATCGACGGCTTAAGCCACCGCCTGCGGTCGCGGATGCTGGGCCGGCCGGCCGGCGTCCTCGACGGGGTCGGCGGCGCGATCCTGCTCGGCGCCCTGGCGCTCCTCCTGGTCTGGGGATTCGGGGCGGTGGCGCTCCACGCCAGCGGCGACGGTGCCCGCGACCTGCGCCGGGCGGTCCAGCGGTCGGCCATTCTCGGAGTGCTCAACGACGCATTGCCGCCCTCGGGCCCGCTGCTGAACGTCCTGCGCCGCGTCGACCCGACGCCGACGGTCCGTGGACCCGACGCCGACGTCGCGGCGCCGGACGACGCCTCGGCCGGCGATCCCGATGTCCGCGAGGCGGGCGACTCGACCGTGCGCGTCATCGGCACCGCCTGCGGGCTCGGGGTCGAGGGTTCGGGCTGGGTCGCCGCACCCGGGCTGGTCGTCACCAACGCGCATGTCGTCGCCGGTGAGGACGACACCACGGTCAGCGTCGAGGGGGGCTCGGAGCTCGACGCGACTGCGGTCCATTACGACAGCCGAAACGACCTCGCGCTGCTCGCGGTCGAGGGGCTCGACGCGGGCGCGCTGGCCCTGGTCGATCGCCCCCGCAAGGGCACCGAGGGTGCCGTGATCGGCTATCCGGAGAACGGCCCGCTGGCCTTCACCCCGGCGCGAGTCGGACGGACCGGCACCGTGACCAGCCAGGACTCCTACGGGCGCGGGCCGGTCCAGCGCAAGATGACCCCCTTCAGGGCCGACGTGCGCAGCGGAAACTCCGGCGGACCGGTCGTCGACCTCGACGGGAACGTGCTGACGACCGTGTTCGCCTCCTCGACCGGCCCGGGTCACGCGAACGGGCTCGGGGTCCCGAACCCGATCGTCGCGCGGGCGGTCGGGAGTAAGCTCGAGCCGACGGACACCGGACCATGTGCAGCCTGATCGAAACGCGGCTCGGCATCGCCCTTCTGGGCGAGAAGGGTCGTTCATTAGTCTCTGGCGCACGGTGGAGGCCGCAAGCGAACACCCTCAGGCCGACGGTGCCGTCGTCCCAGGCCCGCCCGCATCGGTCCCTCCCGATTTCCACGCCGCGATCGAGCTGATCGGCCGCCGCTGGGCGGGGGCGATCCTGTGGACGCTCGCCGCGCGGCCGCATTACTTCGCCGAGCTTGCCGCGTCCGTGCCCGGTCTCAGCGACCGGCTGCTGTCGCGCCGCCTGCGCGAGCTGGAGTCGGCGGGCCTGGTCGCGCGCTCGGTCGAGGAGGGGACCCCGCCGCGGGTCTCCTACGCGCTGACGGAGAAGGGACGCTCGCTGGAGCCCGCGCTCGCCGAGCTGCGCGACTGGGCGCGGGACTGGAAGCTCAGCTCGTAGTGCTGGTAGGTGAGCTCGGGGCGGCCCCAGCGCGGGCCGGTCTCCTCCCAGGTCACCTCGAAGCCGTGTGAGCGGTAGATGTGCGCGGCGGCGCGGAGGTCGCTGAACGTCTCCAGGGCCAGGCCCTCGTAGCCGGTCGCCTCGGCCTCGGCGACCACCTCGCCGATCAGCCGGCGGCCCAGGCCCTGGCCGCGCAACTCGGGATCGAGCACCACCCACCGCACCCAGCCCTGGTCGCCCTCGTTGGTGAGCGCGACGCTGCCGGCGTGGCGCCCGTCGACTTCGACGATCCAGATCCCCTCGCCGGCGCTCGGAAAGCCCCGCTTGCCCGCCGCCGCCACGGCCGCGGCGACGTTTGCCTCGAAAACCTGGTCGACGCCGTACTCGGGGCAGTAGACCCGCCCGTGGTGGGCGATGATCGCTCCCAGGTCTCCGGGGCGCAGGTCGCGGCGGACGGTGGCGGCGGAGTTCATGACGCCACCATCCTCGCCGATCGGATCAATCGATGCAAGATGTAGTTGTCACCGGATCAATCGTGATTTACGATTGATCGATGGAACTCCGGCAGCTCGTCTACACCGAGGCGGTCGCCCGCCACCGCCACTTCACCCGCGCCGCCGAGGAGCTCCACGTCGCGCAGTCGGCGATCTCGCACCAGATCCGCCGGCTCGAGACCGAGCTCGGCACCGTGCTGTTCGAGCGCACCAGCCGCCGGGTGATCCCGACCACGGCCGGCGAGGCGGTCGCGCTGCGAGCGCGGCGCGTGATCGCCGAGACCGACGCGATCCGCGGCGAGCTCGACCAGCTGCGCGGCCTGGTCCGCGGCCGGATCACGATCGGCGCTCTGTTGCCGGCGGGCGAGCTCGAGGTGACCGAGGTCCTGGCGAGCTTCAACCAGGCGTTCCCCGGGATCGAGGTCAGCCTGCGCGAGGGGACGGCGGGCGACATGCTCGACCTGATCGAGTCCGACCGGCTGGACGTTTCCTTCGCGCTACTCCCCGGTGAGCTACCCGAGGGCATCGATGGGATCCGGCTCGGCGAGGAGGAGGTCGTCGCGGCCTTCCCGCCGGGCACGGCGCCGGCCAAGCGAGTCCTGTCGGCGGCCGACCTCGCCGCACGTCCGCTGGCGACGCCGCGCTCGGGATCGGCGATCAAGACCGTGGTCGACTCGTTCTTCGCCGCCTCGGGCGAGCGCTCGCAGCTGACGCTCGAGAGCGGCGACCCCTATCTGATCCGCTGCCTGGTCTCCGACGGGTTCGGCCCCGCGATCCTGCCCGCCTCGATCACCCGCCGCGAGGGCCCGCCGGTGGAGACCCGGCCGTTGCGCCCGGCGGTCAGCCTGCCCGTCTACCTGCTCTGGCGCCGCGACCGCCACCGCTCGCCCGCCGCGGCCGCGTTCATCGAGTTCGTGGGCTCGCGCTGAGCCGGACATGCGAAGCGAGATGCTGCCCGCGAGATGTCGCTGGAGAACGTCGAGATTCGGTGTACGGCATCCGCGAGGGGCGGGTGACCAGCGTGGTCTCGTATACCGAGCCGCGCGAAGCCCTCGAGGCCGCCGGGGCGAGCGTCACCAGTCGCGCGGGTTGCCGGGCGGGATGCGGTCGGCGATCAGGGTCGCGTCCGTGAGCGCCACGGGGATCGGGGTGGTCGTCGCGTGGAAGCGGTCGAGCTGGCCGGGGCCGAGGCGGTCGAACGCCGCCTCGATCGCGGCGGGATAGGTGGACACGACGACCGCGTCGGCGGGCGGGGTGGGGTGGTGGTGCTCGGGTTTCGCGGTGTAGGTGATCACGCGGTCGAAGGCCACGTGGTCGGCGGCGATCGAGTCGGTGACGTCGACGCGGTCGTAACGCATCTCGCGCAGGTCGAGGCGGTCGAGCTCCGCCTCGGTGAGCTCGATCAGGACTCCGTTCGGTGCCGGCGCTCCCGGGTCGGGGTCGAGGTTGAGACCGAGGCAGAAGCGGGGCACGGTGCCGTCCGGGCGCGCGAATGTCTTCTCCGACTTCGCCTGCTCGCGGCCCAGCGTCCAGCCGCGGGCCCAGCCCTCGAGCCGCGCGGGCACGGGGCTCTCCACCGGGCGGCCGAGAGTCTGCGCGGCGCTCTCCCGGCTGACCAGCGAGGCGTAGCCGAAGACCGCCAGCTTCACGACGCAGGCTTCCACTTCGGCCGCGGGCACAGCCGCGCCGCCGCGGGGCAGCCGAAGCAGAGCGCCGGGAACGGGCTCTCCGTCACCTCGAAGGCCCCGGCGCGCATCCGTTCGACCAGCGCGACCAGCCGCTCGCGCGCGGCGGCGAGGCGCTCGGCGCCGAACTCCTCGATGACCGGGTCGTCCGGGGCCTCGAGGAAGACGTGCGCCGTGCGCGCTCCGACCCCGCCGCCCGCCGCCAGGGCATACACCTGCCGCTGAACCTCGTAGCGTTCGCCGAGCTCGGCCGCGCTGCGCCCGTCGAGCGCGTCGGTCTTGTAGTCGATCACCGTCGGGAGCCCGTCGCCCGCGACCAGCAGGTCGATCTGCCCGCGGGCGACGGTCGAGCCGAGGTCGAGCACGAACGGGACCTCGGCCCGCGCCGGCGCCGCGCCGAGTGAGCGCCGCAGCTCCGAGTCGAGCCAGCCGGCGACCAGCCGCTGCGCCCGCTCGGCCGCCTCCGGGCCCGTCAGTCCCTCGCGTCCCAGCAGCTCGCCGACCAGATCGCCCGAGGGCGCCTCCCACTCGCGGCGCGCACTCCACTCGAGGGCCGCGTGGACGGCGTTGCCGATCCCGAGCGCCAGCCCCCGGTCGACGACCGGCTCTACGAGCTCGGTCGGCGGTTCCGGCGGCTGCTCCGCCGCGGCGTCGTCCGATGTCGCGAGCGACTCGCGCGCCCCGAGCACCCGCTCGACGTAGAAGCGATAGCCGCAACCCTCGTACTGCGACAGTGCCGAGTAGGAGAGGTGGCCGATGGGCACCGGTCCCGGGCTGGGGTCAAGCAATGGCGGCGGCTCGCTCGCGGTGGCCAGCGGATCGTCCTCAGCCGGCGGCGGGAAGGAGCGCACGAGCTCGGCCGCCCGCTGTGCGCCCGGCTCGCTGATCCGGACTCGCAGACGGGCGTCGGGCAGCCGGTCGGAGCCGTCGACGGGCAGCGGTCCGGGGAGGGCTACCTCACCCTCGGCGCCGTCGAAGCCGCGTTCAGCCAGCGCCGGCAGCAGTCGCCGCAGGGGGGTGTCGTTGGGCTTTCGCTCGGCCGCGGGCTCCAGGTCCGCGGGCCTGTAGAGGCCGCTGAGGATCAGCCGGTCCTGGGCGCGCGAGGCGGCGACGTAGACGAGCCGGCAGCCCTCCTCTGCCTCCGCCTTGCTCTCGGCGGCGTTCAGGTCGGCGAGCTCCCAGAGCCCGAGCGAGCCCGCCGACGGGAACGCGAGCCGCATGCCGAAGCGGCGCTCAACGTCATCCTTCGGCGGTGGCCCGATGAACAAATCGCCGGCCTGGTGGCCGGCGTTGAGCTTGCGCCCGAGGTCGGGCACCGCGACGACCGGGAACTGGAGCCCCTTGGCGGCGTGCACGGTCATCACCCGGACCCCGTCGTGGCCCTCGGCCTGCACGGCCGCCATCCCCTCGCGCTCGTCGCGCTTCGTGCTCTCGGCGGCGAGCGCCAGGAAGCCCGCCAGGTCGCGGCCCTCGTTCGCCTCGTAGTCGCGCGCCAGGCGCATCAGCTTGCGGACGTTTGCCATCCGCCCGGCGCCGCCGTCGCGGGCGATCAGGCCCAGGTCGTAGCCGAATGCGGTCATCGTGCGCTCGATCAGCCGCTCCAGGGTCAGCAGGGGCGCCTCCGCCCGCAGCTGGGCGAGCAGCCCGCAGAAGCGCCGTAGCCGTGCTTCGTCGGCCGCCGGGATCGACTCGAGCCATTCGTCGCGGTGGTCTGCCGGCGGCTCGTCGCGGGCGCCGAACCGCCACTCGATCAGCGGCCACACGGGCCGGGGCCGGCCGTCCTCGTCGGTCGCCGCGCGCCGCAGGAGCCAGAGCGCGTCGGGGCTGACCGCGTTCGCGAAGCAGGCGAGCGCGCCGAACAGGTACTCGTCGTCGAGCGGGTTGGCCACGACGCCGAGCAGCCGCACCAGGTCCTCGACCTGCTGCTGCGTCCAGTAGCCGCGGCCGCCGACCACGAACGGGCGCAGCCCGGCGCGACGCAGGGCCTCCTCGTAGGCGTCGACGTGGGTGAAGGCGCGAAGCAGTACGACGATCTCGCCGCGCTCGGCCTCGCCGGACTCGACCAGCTCGCGCAGCCGCTCGGCCACGAAGCGCGCTTCCGCGACGATCCGCGGGGCCGAGCCGCCCGGCGGCGGCTCGAGGTCGATCTCCTCCTGCGCCCACTTGCGAGCCTCCTTGCCGCGGCCCTCGTCCAGGGTCAGCAGCAGCTCGACCTCGCCCTCCCGCCCGCCGGCGTCGCGGCCCGAGGTGAGCTCCGCGAAGCCGTCGAGCAGTGTGCGCCCGATCTCGTTGACGCCCGAGAGCACCTCGGGCAGCGAACGGAAGTTGCCGAGCAGCGGCAGGACGTCGCGGTCGGGCGCCTCGTCGGCCTTCGCGCGCTCACCGCGGAAGACCTCGAGCTCGGCGTTGCGGAACCGGTAGATCGACTGGTTCTCGTCGCCCACCAGCAGGAGCCGGGTCTGGGGCCCGCGCAGCAGCTCGATCAGGCCGAGCTGGACGCTGTTGGTGTCCTGGAACTCGTCGACCATGACGTGCTCGAAGCGCTCGCTCCAGGCCGTGGCGAGCGCCGGGCTCGCCCGCAGCAGCTCGAGCGCGCCGAGCTCGAGATCCTGGAAATCGAGCGCCGAGCGCCGCTCCTTGAGCACGGCGTACTGGCGGTCGAAGCCCTCGAGCAGCCGTTCGAGCGCCGCCCTCGCGCTCCTTGCCGCCTCGAGCTCGGCCGGGGTCAGCGCGCGCTGCTCCTCGTCGCGCTTCGGCGAGTGGACGGGCTCGGTGACTGGCGGCAGGCGTGGCTCGCTCATCCCCTGGCTTCGCAGCCGCGCGTGGGCTCCCACCGCCATCTGCGTGATCCGCCACGGCTGGTAGGCCGCCGCGGCGCGGCCGACGTCGGCGTCCCCGGCCCCCAGCAGGTCGTCGAGCGCGTCATTGGCGGCCCGGTCGGCGAGTCGCGCGGCCTCGGGCCCGTCGAGGACGCGAAACCGCGGGTCGAGCCCGGCGGCGAGCGGGTGGGCGCCGAGCAGGCGCCGGCAGAACGCGTGGATCGTCATCACCCAGGCGCGCTCGGTCGCCCGGGCAGCCCGCAGGAGCTCGTCGGCGCGCTGCTCGTCGCCGGCCACGCGAACCGCGCGCGAGCGGGCGACCAGGCGGCGCCGGATGCGGGTCCGCATCTCGGCGGCCGCGCGCTCGGTGAAGGTGAAGGCGAGGATCCTGTCGACCTCGACCCCGTCCTCGGCGATCGCCGCCACGTACCGGTCGACCAGCACGCTCGTCTTGCCGCTGCCGGCCCCCGCCTCGAGGAAGGCGTCGCGCTCGCGGGCAGCGATTGCCGCCGCCTGCTCGGCGGTCGGCTGGAATTGAGCAACAGGTCGCGCCTTCGGCGCTCCATGGTGCTGGGCCGCCGCCGCGTCCGGCCGCTCGGCCTCGGGCGGCTCGAGCCCGGCGAGAGCGAGCTGTCCCTCGACCGCGCTCACCGATCCTCGCCCTCGCCGTTCTGGTCGCCGACCGCGCCGACGGCGCGCTCCAAGCGGCAGATCGCCTGGAAGGTGCAGTACTTCGGGCACTTGCCGCCAAGGGGGCGGCGCCCGATCTCACCGGCGCCCATCTCGCGCGCGGCGTTGCCGGCGGCGACCTCGGCGTCGTCGAGCGCGCGCTCGAAGTCCTCGGCCTCGCGGCGGTCCGTGCGGACGATCCGGAATGCCTTCAGGCGCTCCTCATCCTCCTGCGCGACCAGGCCGCGCGGGCGCCGGTCGTTCGGCTTCACCGCGCCCAGCGGCTGGTAGAGGCCCGCGACGGGGGTCAGGCCGAGGACGCGCTGGGCGACCCGCATGTAGAGCTGGATCTGCAGACTGCCCTCGTCGGCGAAGTCGCCGGCCGCCGTCACCGACTTGCCGGTCTTGTAGTCGCGAATGACGGCGTTGCCCGCGTCGTCGACGTCGATCCGGTCGATCCGCCCGCGCAGCGCGACGTCGCCGATGCGCAGCGGCTCGCGGGGCTCGTCGTCTGAGTCCTCGAACGGGCCGAACGAGACCTCGAGCAGGTCGGGTCGCGGGCGGAACTCCCCCTCGGACTCCGCCTCGGCGTCGAGGAACGCCTCGACCTGGATGCGGGCACGCTCCAGCGCGGCGCGGCGCGAATGGTTGAGCGGAGCCCGGGCGCGCTCGGTCGCGCCGCTCACGAGCAGCTCGGCGAAGCGATCGCGCCAGCGGCCGACATCGCCCGGCCTCGGGATCGAGTCCTCGCCCGGCGGCTCGCGGTAGAGGCGCTCGAGCGCATCGTGGACGACGCGAGCCGAGCCACAGTGGGTCGGCCTCCGGCTCGAGCCGCTGCGGTGCCAGCTCGTGCTCGACGAACCACTTGTAGGGGCAGGTGATCCACCCCTCGAGCGAGTTGGCGCTGAACACCTCGCGCGCGCTCAGGTCGCCGAGGACCGCGGGGACCGTGAGCGGCCCGGGCAGCGCGTTCGGGTCCGGGAGGTCGTCGAACAGGGCCTCGACCGCCGCGGCGCGCGAGCCGAGCCCGAGCCGCTCGAGCACCGCGGTCCGGTCGGCCGACCAGCCACCGAGCGCCAGGGCGCGGGCGAGCTCGCGCTCGTTGGTGGCCTCGCGGGGGGCGAAGACCGCCCGCTCCGGTCCCCGGGTGCGCGCCAGGCGCGCTTCGGCGGCTGCGGGGTCGGGGGCGAGCAGATCGAGGACCTCGTCGACGAACGGCGATCGGGCCAGCGCGGTGCCGTCCTCGTCGCAGCTCTGCCAGCTCAGGTACAGGCGCTCGGTCGGGCGCGAGACGCAGGAGTGGAACAGGTAGCGCTCCTCGTCGGCCTGCTCGGAGCGGCGCAGATCGGGGTTGCCGATCTGCCGCCGGCGCTCCTCGGAGAGCAGCGGATCCGGCGGGGCGGCGCTCGGGAACTCGCCGTCCTGCAGCGACGCCACGAACAGCGCCCGCGCCCGCGCGGCCCTGGCGCGGTACGGGCTCATGATTCGCACCCGGCCCGCGGCCGGGCCGCGCCAAAGCGCCACCGACGCCGACTCGAGCGCCTCGACCGCGGCGCCGAGTCCGGGCTGCTCGCAGCCGGGCAACGCCCCGATCCCCGCGAGCTCGTCGAGCAGCTCCGACGCTGCCACCCCGGCGCGCAGCTCGACCGCGGAGAACGGCGTCCCGTGCCCGGCGGACCGGACCAGCGGAGCTTGCTTGTAGTGCGCGCCCTCCGCGAGCTCGCGAGCCGACCGCGCCAACGCCCGCAGCCGTGACGCGTCGTCGGTCGCCTCGCGCAGCCGCGCCAGGTGGCGGGGCGGGCTCTTCCAGCCCTCGGTTGCCGCGGTCACCGTCTGGGCGTCGCCGCGGCGCAGCCGCCGCTCGACGATGTCCACGGGACCGGGCGGGAGTGACGGATCGAGCCGCAGGTGGGTGAGCAGCGCCCCGGTCGCGGTCTCGTCGGCGCCCGCGCGGCAGAGCGCGATCAGCGAACCTCCGACCGCGGTCGCCGAGAGCGGCAGCGATGCCTCGAGCGCGACCGGTACCCCGAGGTCGCCAAGCACGCTCGCGAGCAGCGGGCCCGAGCGGCCCGGATGGCGAACGACGATCGAGATCTCATCGGGCTCGAGGCCGTCGTCCATCAGCCGGGCGATCTCGACCCCGATCGCCTCCGCCTCACCGCGTGCGCCGGCGCTCTCCAGCAGGACGAGCCCGTCGTCGGGTTCGACCGTCCCGGCCGCGGGCTCGAACAGGTCGCGGTCGAGGTGGCGCAAGGTCGCGCTGGTCGCGTAGCCGTCGTCGCGGGCGAGCTCCGGAAGGAGCGCCGCGCCGAGCTCGTCCTCGAGCCGCGAGATCAGCCCGGCCCGCACCGCTAGGGCGCGGCGGTCGGCGAAGGCGACGGCGACGGTGACGTCCGCCGCGGCGCCGAGCGCCGCGACGAGCTCGATCTGGGCCCGCGTGAAGTCGTCGAACCCGTACAGGAGCACCGGGCGGCCGCCCCACGCCTCTGGATCGGCGCGCAGCGCGGCGGTAGCCGCGGCGAGCGTGGTCGCCGAGTCGCCGCTGCCGCCGGTGTCACGGAGCTCGACGTAGGCCGCGTAGAGCGACGCGAGCTCCGCCTCGTACCCCGGGTCGTCGAGCTCGCCGACGATCGCCGTGAACTCGTCCGGGGGGATCAGCGCCGCCTGCAGCTCGGCGACGAGCGCGTCGAGGGCCGGCGCGAAGCCGGGGCGCGAGGCCGAGCGGCGCAGCCGGCGCGGAGCGGCGCGCACGATCGCCGCCCGGATCAGCGCCTGGCGCTGCGACGCCGTGAGCTCCGGACCGAGCGGCGGCGCCAGCGCGCGCGCCACCTGGCCGGTCAGCGCGACGAAGGTCGCGATCGAGCCTCCAAGGCTCCTGCCGCCGCCCTCCTCGCAGAGCTGGCGCTCGAAGGTGGCGACGTCGTCGCCCGTCGGAACGACGAGCACGGGATCGCGGTCGAGCAGCTCGCGAAACCGCGCCATCACGGCCTCCGCGCGGCCCGAGTTCGGGGGTCCGACTATCAGCTCGATCGACACCGGCTGAGCATAGGTCGGGACCCGGCGCGCCCATCTGACCTCCAACCCGCATCTTGCGCGATTCCGGCCTGCGTTTTGACGTCCTGGGGCGGTCCTATCTTCCGCGCCATGCCCCTGTGCTTCATCGACCCGGCCGACGCGATCCGCGCGATCGCCGACTCGATCGGCCGGGAGGCCCGCCGCCAACTGCTCGGCGAGGCGGTCCGCGCGTGGGTCGACGAGATCCCCGACGACGAGCTCGAGGCCCACTACGCGAAGGCGATCTCCGAGCTCGACGAGCACGACATCTCGATGCTCGCCGCCTGGCACGCGTCCATGGAGGTGGGCGTGCCGATCCCCAACCGCGACTACCTGATGGGCGCCTTCCCGTCGCTGGGAGTCCATCGCCGCGAGGCGCTGAAGCTCGCCGCCGGCTTCCGGGGCGAGGAGGCGGTCGATCGCGGCGTCACCGAGGAGCGGGCGCTCGAGACGGTGCTCGAGTGGCTTTCACCGCCGCGGCTGATGGAGCTCGCGGCGGAAGCCGTCGAGCTCTACGTCTGGGACCGCGCGGGCAGCGACAACTAGTCGCTAGCCGCGAGCCCTCACGGCGCGCGCGGCACGCGCTTCGGCGAAGACGGCTCGGCGGCCGTCGGCTTCGCGGCGCTCTGCGGCCGTCATCTGGCGCACCGTGAGCCGGTTCTCGGCGATCGCGGTCTCCATCTCGGCGCGCTGCAGTCTCCGGCGCTCGTCGTTGCGCTCACGCATCGTCGGGCGGGTCGCGATCATCGTTGCCTCCTCGGCAGGTCCGGTTCGGCGCCGGGCGGACCGCCGACGTACCTATCCATCGGCGTTCTGGGCACGGAGCGTGAATCGGGCTTGGCAGACTGGCCTGATGCGGACGCTCGCGATCTCCCACCAGCGCGACGCCGGCCCGGGCGTGTTCGCCGAGGCGATCGCCGGCGCGGGAGGCGAGCTCGACGTGTGGGCGATCGACAAGTCGGCCGAGCCGCCCGCCGACCCGTACGGCTATGACGCGGTCATGACCTTCGGCGGGGCGATGAACGTCGATCAGCCCGAACGACATGCCTGGATCGCGCCGGAGAAGGAGCTGCTCACCGGTTTGATCGAGGCCGGAGTGCCGCTGCTCGGCGTCTGCCTGGGCTCTCAGCTCGTCTGCGAGGCCGCGGGCGGTTCGGCGCGCCGGGCCCCGGAGCCCGAGATCGGCTGGCACCCCGTGGCGGTGACCGCCGAGGGGGCGGACGACCCGTTGCTCGCCCCGCTCGCGCCCTCGTTCGAGGCCTTCCAGTGGCACAGCTACGAGTGCGTTCCGCCCGAAAGCGCGGCGATCCTCGCCCGGAGCCCGGTCTGCGTTCAGGCGTACAGGGTGGGGACCACCACCTGGGGGATCCAGTCGCACCCCGAGGTCTCGGCCGCCGACGCCGCGCACTGGATCGACGACTACCGCTCCGACCCCGACGCGGTCCGGATCGGGGTCGATCCCGAGGCTCTCAATGCGGAGACGGCGCCCCGGATGGCCGCTTGGAGCGCGCTCGGTCGTGAGCTGTGCGGGCGCTTCTTAGCCGCCGCGCGCGACCTTTCCGGCTCTTAGCCGGCGCTAGTCAGCCCACCAGTCGCGCTGACCCTCGACGTCTTCGCGTGGATCATCGCCCAGATTGGGCGCGCCGATGACGAAGATCTCGAGGCCGTCGGGCCCGGCCTCGTAGCCGCGCCACGTACCGGACGGGACGCGCACCGCATCCCACTCCTTGAGGTCGACGATCTCGTCGTCGAGCTTCATCCGCCCGCTCCCGCGCAGGACCACGTAGACCTCCTCCTGCTTCTTGTGCGTGTGGCCGTACGGAAAGCGATAGCCGGGCGGGACGCGCTGGTAACCCAGGCCGGATTGCTCGAGCCCCAGCGCCTTGGTCGCCAAGCGGAACTCCAGGTCGGGCGCGCCGTCGAAGTTGGACCCGACGTCCTCCAGGTCCTCCTTGAGGTTCCTGAGCGTGAACGACACGGCCGCAATCCTAGGGGCGCGCGACCTACTCCCCGGTCTCCGGGGTCAGGTAGGCGCCCGAGAGGCCGCCGTCGACCATGAAGGTCGAGGCGGTGATATACGAGGAGTCGTCGGAGGCGAGGAAGATCGCGGCCTTCGCGATCTCGCCGGGCTCGCCGAAGCGCCCCATCGGCAGGTGGACGAGCCGCCGCGCGGCCTTGCCGGGGTCGGAGGCGAACAGCTCCTGGAGCAGGGGGGTGTTGATCGGGCCGGGGCAAAGTGCGTTGACGCGGACCCCGCGGCGGGCGAACTCGACCCCGAGCTCGCGCGACATCGCCAGCACGGCGCCCTTCGATGCCGTGTAGGAGATCTGGGAGACCGCAGCGCCCATCACGGCGACGAACGAAGCGGTGTTGATCACCGAGCCGCCCCCTCCCTCCAGCAGGTGGGGGATCCCGTGCTTGCAGCAGAGGAAGACGCCGCGCACGTTGACGTCCTGGACGCGCTGCCATGCATCGGTGTCGGTGTCGGTGACGCTCGTGTCGTCGGGCGGGTTGATGCCGGCGTTGTTGAACAGCACGTCGACGCGACCGAACTCCTCGCGCACCCGCGCGTAGAGGTCGATCACCTGCTGTTCGTCGGTGACGTCGGCCTCGAGCGCAAGGGAGCCGGCCGAGCCGGGGGAGATGTCGACCCCGACGACCGTGGCGCCCTCCTCGCCGAACAGCCGCGCGGACTCCGCCCCGATCCCGCTCGCCGCTCCGGTGATCACGCACACCTTGTCCTGGAGCTGCATCTCAGTCCTCCGTCGCGTAGTAGACGTTCTTGACGTCCGTGTAGTGCTCGAGCGCATCTGGGCCGAGCTCGCGCCCGACCCCGGACTGCTTGAAGCCGCCGAACGGCGTGCTGACGCGAACCGAGCTGTTGGAGTTGATCGACAGCACCCCGGTCTCGATCGCCCGTGCCATTCGCAGCGCCTTGGCCCCGTCGCGGGTCCAGATCGAGCCCGAGAGGCCGTAAATCGTGTCGTTGGCGATCGCCGCGGCCTCCTCCTCACCCTCGAACGGGATCACGCAGGCGACCGGCCCGAAGATCTCCTCGCTGGCGGCGCGGTCCGAGTTCGAGACCGGCGCCAGGACGGTCGGCGCGAACCAGAACCCGGGCCCGTCCGGGGCGGTGCCGCGGATCGCGACCGGGGCGTCGTCGGGCACGAACGAGCCGACGGCCTCGCGCTGGCCGGCGGAGATCAGCGGGCCCATCTGCGTGCGCTCCGAGAGCGGGTCGCCGACGACGATCGAGGTCACGGCGCGCTCCAGCGCGCCCATGAACTCGTCCATTCCCGCGCGCTCGACGAGGATCCGCGAGCGCGCGCAGCAGTCCTGGCCGGCGTTGCCGAACACGGCGATCGGCGCCGAAGCCGCCGCGGCCTCGAGGTCGGCGTCGGCGAAGATCACGTTCGCCGACTTGCCGCCGAGCTCGAGCGTCACCCGCTTGATCGTCTGCGCCGCTCCGGCCGCGATCCCCCGTCCGACCTCGGTCGAGCCGGTGAAGGCGATCTTGGCGACGTCGGGATGCTCGACCAGGCGCTTGCCACACACGGACCCTGGCCCCGCGACGACGCTGAGCACCCCCTCAGGGAGTCCTGCGTCCAGAGCGATTCGCTCCAGCTCACACGCCGTCAACGGGGTCAGTTCCGCGGGTTTCAGCACGATCGTGTTGCCGGCGGCGAGCGCCGGCGCAATCTTCCAGGAGGCGATCACGAGCGGGAAGTTCCAGGGCGTGATCAGGCCGACGACGCCGAGCGGCTCGCGAAAGGTCATGTCGACGCCGCCGGCGACCGGGATCGTCTGGCCGAGCAGCCGCTCGGGGGCGCCCGCGTAGTAGCGGAAGCACTCGGCGACCATCCCGATCTCGCCGCGCGCGTCGGAGATCGGCTTGCCGGCGTTGCGTGCCTCGAGCGTCGACAGCTCCTCGGCTCGCTCCGTGATCGCCTCGGACAGGCGCAGCAGCATCGTCGCGCGGTCGCCGGGCGAGACCGCGCGCCAGGCCGGGAACGCGGCCTTGGCCGCGGCCACTGCCGCGTCGGTCTCCTCGACGCCGGCGCGCGGGACCTCGGCCATCACCTGCTCCGTGGCCGGCTCGATGACCTCAATCACGCCGTCACGCTCCGTGCCGCTGCGGTCAGCTCGCCGAGCACGGGGCTCTCCGGATCCTCCTCGGCGTGCCAGAGGATCCCCAGGGCCCAGCGTCGCTCCGGCATCTCGATTGCCTCGATGGACCCGCCCGGGTCGGTCCACCCGGTCGCGACCAGGCCGTCGCCCAGGCGATCGATGCCCTGATGATGGTGCGAGCGGACCGAGACGCGCTCGCCCCCCGCCGCCCTCGCCGCCTGGGATCCGGCCTCGAGCACGACGTCGTGGTCGGAGAACTCCCCCGGCGTATGCAGATGAAGCTCCGCGTCGGGAAGGTGCTGGACGAGCGTGCCGTTGCAGGCGACGTTGAGCAGTTGCATCCCGCGGCAGACCCCGAGCACCGGCAGGTCGCGCTCGAGGGCCGTCCTCGCGAGCGCGACCTCGAACCGGTCGCGAGCGATCCTGGTGTTCCGGGTCCGGGGGTCCGGATCGGCGCCGTAGACGGACGGGTCGAGGTCGGCACCGCCGGCGATCAGCAGGCCGTCGACCAGGTCGACCAGCTCGGCAGGCTCGGTCGTTCCCGCCTCGCTGGGTGGCAGCAGGAGCGGCAGGCCGCCCGCGCGGTCGATCCCCTCGGAGTAGGTCCGCTGGGAGACGTTCACCTCGATCTCCTGCCACGCCGCCCACGCCGCGCGCTCGACCATCGCGCAGATCCCGATCACCGGACGCCCGGCCATCAGAGACGCTCGAAGCCGCGGAAGCGCTCCCAGTCGGTGACGCTGCGCTCCATGGCCTCGAGCTCGACCTTCGCCCGGTTGAGGTAATGGTCGATCACCTCCTGGCCGAAGGCCTCGCGGGCCACGGCGCTGCCGGCGAACAGGTCGCGGGCCTCGTACATGTTGGCCGGCACGCGTGGCTTGTCGGCCGTGTAGGCGTTGCCGTCGAGCGGTGGCTCGAGCGAGAGCTCCGAGTCGACCCCGTGCAGGCCGGCGGCGATCATCGCCGAGAGCGCCAGATACGGGTTGACGTCGGCGCCCGGGAGCCGGTTCTCGACGCGCAGCCCCTCGCCGTGGCCGACCACCCGCATCGAGCAGGTGCGGTTGTCGTTGCCCCAGGCGACCGCGGTCGGAGCGAACGAGCCGGCGGCGAAGCGCTTGTAGGAGTTGACGTGCGGCGCGTAGAGCAGGGTCAGCTCGCGCATGCACGCGAGCTGGCCGGCGATGAAGCGGTCGAAGAGCTGACGGTCGGCGCCGAACGCGTTCTCGCCGCCGTCAGCCTGCGCGAGCGAGCAGTGGATGTGGCACGAGTTGCCCTCCGCCTCGTTGAACTTCGCCATGAACGTGATCGCCATCTCCTCCTGGGCGGCGATCTCCTTGGCGCCGTTCTTGTAGACGACGTGGTCGTCGGCGGCCGCCAGCGCCTCGCTGTAGCGGAAGTTGACCTCGTGCTGGCCGAGGTTGCACTCGCCCTTCGAGTTCTCGACCGTCATCCCGGCGGCGCCCATCTCGTTGCGGATCCGCCGGATCAGCGGCTCGACCCGCGCCGAGCCCAGCAGCGAGTAGTCGATGTTGTAGAGGTTGGCCGGCTCGAGGTCGCGGTAGGCCTTCTTCCAGGCCTCCTCGTAGGTGTCGTTGAAGACGATGAACTCGAGCTCGGTGCCGGCGTTGGCGATCAGGCCGCGCTCCGCCAGCCGCGCGAGCTGGCGGCGGAGGATCTGGCGCGGCGAGGCCACCACCTCGGAGCCATCTCCCCATTGCAGGTCGGCGAGCAGCATCACCGTGCCCTCGTGCCACGGCACCGGCCGCAGGGTGGAGAGGTCCGGCTTCATCTCGAAGTCGCCGTAGCCCCGCTCCCACGACGACATCGCGTAGCCGCCGACGGTCTCCATGTCGACGTCCACGGCGAGCAGGTAGTTGCAGCCCTCGGCGCCGTGCTCGAGCACGTCGTCGAGGAAGTGGGTCGCGGTCAGCCGCTTGCCCTGCAGCCGCCCCTCCATGTCGGCGATCGCCAGCAGCACGGTGTCGACCGCGCCATCCGCGACCGCCTGCTTGAGCTCGTCGAGGGTCACCCGGACGACATTACGGACTGGTCTTGGGTTGGTCCCCTTCGGCCGCGAGCGCCTCGTCGATGTCGATGTTGCGGGTCTGGCCAGTGAAGTGATCCTTCGCGCCGGCGACCCAGGTGATCGCTGCGAACAGGACCACCGCGCCGACCGTCAGCGGCGCGTAGTTGACCGCCTCCCAGCTGAACTCGTCGTTCCACGGCACCGCCGCCGGGGTGAACGGCAGGCAGAAGATGATCGTGATCAGCCCGACCCAGAAGACCGCGAACGGGTTCATCCACCGCCACTTGCTGCCCAGGTTCCAGACCGGGGACTGCTCGAACTTGTCGCCCATGCGCCAGCGCAGGAAGATCGGGATCACATAGGCGATGTACAGGCCGATCACCGTGATCGAGACGACGGCGAAGAACGCGAACGGGAACGGGTCGCCGGCCGAGTTGCCCTTCAGCGCCGGCAGCGTGATCAGGAGGGCGAGCACCGCCATCGTGATCACCGCGTTGCGCGGGGTGCCGGCGGCGTTCACCTTCGAGAGCCGGCTCGAGAACGGGAGCCCGTGATCGCGGCTGAATGCGAAGCACATCCGCGAGGCGCTCGTGAGGCACGCGAGCCCGCAGAACAACTGGCCGATCGTCGAGATGATCACCACCGTCTTGAATGCCGAGGTCGAGAGCGAGAGGCTGAAGATCTCGAGCGAGCTGCCGGCCCCGTAGCCCTCGCCGGCGGTGACCGCCGCCGCGTCGGTGGCGGCGAACGTGATCGCCAGGAGCACGAACCAGCCGATGATGGCCGAGTAGAAGATCGATTGCCATACCCCTCGAGCCGCCGACCGCGAGGCGTCGTGCGTCTCCTCGGAGATGTGCGCCGAGGCGTCGAAGCCGGTGATCGTGTACTGCGTGAGCAGGAACCCGAGCGGCAGGACGTAGAACCAGAACATGTCCATGCTGAAGCCGGAGTTGTTGATCCGCTCGGTGAAGACGAAGTCGAGGCTCGCGTGGTCGTCGGGGACGAAGACCAGGATGCCGATGATCACCGCGACCCCGGCCACGTGCCAGAAGACGGAGACGTTGTTGATCACCGCGAGCAGGTGCGTGCGCATGATGTTGATCGTCGCCTGGATCGCGAGGATGATCGCGAACAAGAGGAACGTCTCCGAGAGGATGTGCTCGGCGTCGCCGAAGTTGACCCCGAAGATCTCGACGCCGTAGAGGCCGAGGACCACGTTGAGAAAGGTCGCGGAGGCGTAGACGACCGAGGCGACCACGCCGACCAGGCCCACGAAGTTGAACCAGCCGGTGAACCAGCCCCACACCGGCCCGCCGAGGCGCGCCGCCCACCAGTAGATGCCGCCTGCGGTCGGGTACTTGGCGACGATCTCCGATGTGCAGAAGCCGATGATCAGAATCGGGATCGAGATCAGCAGCCAGCCCCAGGAGATCGCGATCGGCCCGCCGTTGTTCCACGCCTGCCCATAGGTCGTGAAGCAGCCCGCGAGGACGGAGATGATCGTGAACGAGATCGCGAAGTTCGAGAAGCCACTCCACCCGCGGCGGAGGTCCTGCCGGATCCCCATCTCGGCGAGCTGACGCTCGTCCTCGTCCTTGATCTGGTCGATCCGCTTCGCGCCTTCGGACATTCAGACTCCCTCTCCGTGGGCCCACCCATCGCATCTTGCGATAAAAGGTGTGTTGGCCCGACCTATGGACGACGCGACCCTAAACCCGGAACCGGACACACGTCAAGGGGCGGAGGCCGATCTGGTCCGAATCGTCCAGTCCCTGGAGCGTGCGCTTGGCCATCTCGACCAGGCGCCGGAGCCGCTCGGTGGGGGGATCACGAACCGCAACTACCGCGCGCGCTTCGGCGGGATCGACTACGTGATCCGGGTGCCGGGCAAGGACACCTCGCTGCTCGGGATCGACCGGGACGCGGAACGGATCGCCAACGAGCGCGCCGCGCAGGTCGGGATCGCGCCGCCGGTGGCCGCGATGCTGGCCGAGCCGCAGGCGATCGTCACCGTCTTCGTCGAGGGCGGCGGGATGGAGCCGGCGGAGCTGCGCCGGCCGGAGAGCCTGAGCGCCGTCGCCCGTTCGCTGCGCGCGATCCACGAGCTCGGCGAGCCGCTGCCGACCAGCTTCGACTCCTTCCGGATCGTCGAGACCTACGCCGCGACCGCCGGCGAGCGCGGCGCCGAGCTGCCCGGCGCCTACCGCGACGCGCACGAGCACGCGGCGCGGATCGAGGCGTCGCTGGCCGGGCCGGAGCACGAGCCGGTCCCGTGCCACAACGACCTCCTGGCGGCCAACTTCATCCGCGGGCGCACGGGGTCCGGCTCCGCCGGCCAGCTGTGGATCGTCGATTGGGAGTACGCGGGGATGGGGGACCGCTACTTCGACCTCGCGAACTTCGCGGTCAACAACGGGCTCGACGAGGCCGCCGAGGAGACCCTGCTCGCCGATTACTTCGGGGGCGCTCCCGGGGCTGCACGGATCGCGAGCCTGCGCCTGATGCGGTTCATGTCGGACTTCCGCGAGGCGATGTGGGGCGTCGTGCAGTCGGTGGTGTCCGAGATCGAGTTCGACTTCGCCGCATACGCGGACAAGCACTTCGGCCGGCTCGGGGAGACCGCGTCGGATCCGCGCTTCGAGAGCTGGCTGGAGGAGGTCCGTGCCGCGGCGGGCTGAGCTCCCCGACGCCGCCCGCTGCGTGATCATCGGCGGCGGGGTCGGCGGCGCCTCGATCGCCTACCACCTGGCGAAGCTCGGCTACCGCGACGTCGTCCTGCTCGATCGCTCGGCGCTCACCTCCGGATCGACCTTCCACTCCGCCGGCCTCGTGGGCCAGCTGCGCGGCTCAGTCACGCTGACGAAGATGATGATGCACTCGGTCGACGTCTACCGCGGCCTGGCCGCCGAGTCCGAGCTTGATCCGGGCTGGGTCGAATGCGGCGGGATCCGCCTCGCCTCCAGCGACGAGCGGATGGAGGAGCTGCGCCGCCAGGCCGGCTGGGCGAAGACGTTCGGGCTGCCGCTCGAGCTGATCTCGGCGGCGGAGGCGAGGGAGATGTTCCCGCTCATGTCGACCGACGGGGTGCTCGGCGCCGCCTGGTTGCCGACGGACGGCTACATCGATCCCGCCCAGCTCACCTACGCGCTCGCCGACGTCGCCCGCCGCGAGGGCGGTGTCGGGGTGTTCCAGAACACCCGCGTCACCGGGATCGAGGTCGTCGGCGGCCGCGTGCGGGCGGTCGAGACCGAGGATGGCCGGATCGAGGCCGAGGTCGTCGTCAACGCCGCGGGAATGTACGCGGCCGAGATCGGCCGCCTGGCGGGCGTGCGGGTGCCGCTGATCCCGATGTCGCACCAGTATCTGGTCACCCAGCCGTTCCGCGATCGCGGCGGCGAGCGGCTGCCGACCCTGCGCGACCCCGACCTGCTGATCTACTTCCGCGAGGACGGCGACGGGCTCGTAATGGGGGGCTACGAGCGCGACAGCAAGCCGGCGTTTCTCCCCGACGGGCCGGGCGGCCTCGACCGGATCCCGCCGGACTTCAACGGGCGCCTGCTCGAGGACGACTGGGACCGCTTCGCGGAGATCACCGAGAACTCGAAGCGCCGCGTCCCGGTCATGGACGAGGTCACGATCACGAAGCTGATCAACGGACCCGAGGCGTTCACGCCCGACAACGAGTTCTGCCTCGGCGAGTCCGAGGTCCGCGGCTTCTTCGTCGCCGCCGGGTTCTGCGCCCACGGGCTCGCCGGCGCCGGCGGGATCGGCTGGCAGATGGCCGAGTGGATCGCCGAGGGCGAACCGAGCCTGGACCTCTGGGAGATGGACGTCCGCCGCTTCGGCGCCCAATACCGGTCGCCCTCCTACACCCACGCCCGGATCCGCGAGACCTACGAGACCTACTACGACATCCGCTACCCGAACCACGAGCGCTCGGCGGGCAGACCGCTGCGGGTTTCGGCGGCAAACACCTGGCACGCCGGCCACGATGCGTACTTCGGCGAGAAGTCCGGCTGGGAGCGGGTCAACTGGTACGAGTCGAACGCGCCCGCCGGCGACGAGTCGCTGCGCCCCCGCGGCTGGGCGGGGCAGCATTGGTCGCCGGCCATCGGCGCCGAGCACCGCGCGACGCGCGAGGCGGTGGCGATCTTCGACGAGTCGTCGTTCGCGAAGATGGAGATCGAGGGGGCGGGCGCGGCGGCGCTGCTCGAGCGGCTCTGCGACAACCGCGTCGCCCGCGAGGTCGGGAAGATCACCTATACCCAGATGCTCAACCGCCGGGGCGGGATCGAGTGCGACTTCACCGTCGCGCGGCTGGGTGAGGAGCTCTTCTCGATCGTCACCGGAACCGCGTTCGGCAACCACGACCGCGAGTGGATCCGCAAGCACCTGCCCGAGGACGGCTCGGCACAGGTGCGCGACGTGACCGCCGCGTGGTCGTGCTTCGGGATCTGGGGGCCCCGGACCCGCGAGGTGCTCGCGCCGCTCACCCCGCAGGACCTGTCGAGTGAGGCGTTCCCGTACATGTCGGTTCGCGAGACCACGCTCGGCGGGGTCCCGGTGCGCGCCCTGCGGGTCACCTACGTCGGCGAGCTCGGCTGGGAGATCTACTGCCCGACCGAGTACGGACTGGGCCTGTGGAGGATGCTCTGGGAGGCGGGGGAGGGCCACGGGATGGTCGCCGGCGGCTACCGGGCGATCGACTCGATGCGGCTCGAGAAGGGCTACCGGGTCTGGGGCGCCGACATCACCCCGGACGAGACCCCGTACGAGGGTGGGGTCGGCTTCTGCGTCAAGCTCGACAAGGAGGGCGGCTTCATCGGCCGCGACGCGCTCGTCGAGGCTAAGGAGGCGGGCTTTCGCACCAAGCTCTGCTGCCTGACCCTCGCCGACCCGCGCTCGGTCGCGCTCGGCAACGAGCCTGTCCGGATCGGCGGCGAGATCGCGGGCCGGGTGACGACCGGCGGCTACGGCTACACCGTCGAGCGGTCGATCGCGTACGCCTACCTGCCGCCCGAGCACGCCGAGCCCGGGACCGGAGTGGAGGTCGAGATCTTCGGCGGGTGGGTTCCGGGCGAGGTCGCGGCCGAGCCGCTCTTCGACCCGAAGGGCGAGCGAATCCGGGCCTGAACTCAGACGAGGCCGGCGAGGATGTGCTCGGTGCCGCGGATGTGGGTGCGGATCAGCGCCGCGGCTGCGGGACCATCGCCCTCGCGCAGGTGGGCGACGAGCTTTCGATGCTGGGCGTTGGACCTGGTCAGCACCTCCTCGGGATGGGCGATCCGGGCGATCAGGTCGCTCATCTGGCCCTGGACCTCGGTCATCTCCGCGACCAGCCGCGGCGAGCGCGCCGCTTCCGCGACGCCGATGTGAAAGCGGATGTCGGCGCGGCGGTATCGCTCGAAGGCGGTCGCCGTGGCCATCCGCTCGACCAGCTTGACGAGCGCGTCGATGTCTGCGCGCTCGGCGCGCTCGGCGGCGAGGATCGCCGAGCCGACCTCGATCGCGAGTCGGTGGTCGAGCACCGCCCAGGCGTCGCGGCCGAGCGCGTCGGCCTCGCTTTCGGAAAGCGGCGGTCGTTCGGCCACGAAGGTGCCTCCGGACCGCCCTCGAACGGATTTCAGGTGTCCTGACTGAACGAGCGTCGTCAGCGCCTGGCGCAGCGTGGAGCGCGAGATCCGGAACTCCTCGGCAAGCTGGCGCTCGGGTGGCAGCCTGCTCCCGGGTGGCAGAAGGCCGACCCGGATCGCCGTGCCGAGTCGCTCGACGGTCTCCTCGAAGGTGGTGGGCGGGCGAACCGGCTGGAACACCGCCTCGACGGCGGCATCGCGCTTCACGGGCCTAACCTAGTGCACTAACGCCACGCGCCTGGCTCGTCCAGCCGCAGCGCGTGGCGGATCTCGCCGATCGCCTGCTCGTTGTCGCGAAAGTGGACGCCGATCATTCCGATCGCCCGTGCGGTCTCGACGTTGACGAGCACGTCGTCGACGAACAGGCACTGCTCGGCGCTGACCCCCGACAGGCGGGCGAGCGTCATCTCGTAGATCGGGGGATCGGGCTTGCGGACGCCGACGAACCCCGAGTCGACGACGAACTCGAAGATCTCGTCGACGGGCAGCATCGACCGCCACAGCGGCTCCCACTCGCGCACGTTGTTGGTCAGCAGCGCCATCCGCCTGCCGCTGCGCTTGGCCTCGCGCATCATCTCGATCATCGGCTCGTTGGGCTGCAGCGCTTCGAAGTAGATCTCGCGGAATCCGTGCAGCTCGGGCCGGTGGCCGAGCTCGGCCTCGAGCGCGGTGGCGAGCAGCGCCAGGAACTCCGCCTCGGTGAGCCGGCCCGTCTCGAGCTCATAGAGCGGATGCGCGCCGTCGCGCTCGGCGATCGCCTGCATCGCCCGCCCGAGCGCCTCGGGCGCGATCCCGGTCTGATCCTGGAAGGCAGCGAACGAGTTCAGCAGCGGCGTCGTGAGAACGCCGCCGAAATCGGAGATCACCGCGGTGATCGTCGGCGGCATCAGGCGCGGGCCAGCGTGTCGAGGACGCCGGCGCCTCCTCGGTCCGCGCCGCCGCGGATCTCCAGGGCGGCGGCCACCCGTTCGACGCCGCCGGTGACCGATGCGGAGAGGGCGGCGACGTCGCCGGCGACCCGCAGCGCCAGACCGTCCTCGGAAGGGTAGATCTCGAGCCCGACCCGGCGCGGGCGGCCGTCGGGGCCGTACTCGATCGAGATCAGCGGCTCGGCGATTCCCGAGAACGATTCGCCGTCGCCGATCGCCCCGGCGACCAGGTCCTCACCGTGTCCCGCCGCGCCGGCAGGGCGTAGGGCGGCGATCGCCACCAGGCGGCCGTCGCCGAGGCGGGCCGAAAGAACCCGCACGGAGTCGACCTCGTCCCAGTCGAGCTCGCCGCCGAGCGTCCAGACCGGGTCGGCCGGCGGTGCCGACGGCTCGAGCCGGGCGAAGGCGTCGGGCCACCACTCGAAGTCCAGCCGATCGCCGGTCGGCGACTCGAATTGGAGCGCCAGCGCCTCAGGCATCGCGGTCGCCGGAGCCGAGCTCGGTGGCCGGCTCGCTCACCTCGTGAGCGGTGCCCTCGTAGTCATAACCCCGATCGCTGCGCGGGGGCGGTCCGGAGACGGTCCAGCCGAAGGACACGCGCCGCCGCGCCAGGCGAGCGACGACCGTCCTGAACACTGCGCGGGTCGGCGGGATGAGCAGCGCGAAGCCAACGACGTCGGTGATGAATCCCGGGGCCAGCAGGAACGCGCCGCCGAGCATGATCATCGCGCCGTCGAAGGTCTCGCTCGCCGGCACACGCCCCTGAGTGAGGGCGAGGTTGAACCGCTCCCAGGCGACACGGCCCTGTGAGCGGGCCAGCGCCGCGCCCGCGAAACCGTCGAGGATCAGCAACAGGAGCGTCGGCGCCCAGCCGATTCCGTCGGCCACCTGGATGATCACGTAGATCTCGGCGATCGGCAGGACGATGAAGAGGCAGAAGAGGATCAGGCCCATCGAAGGACAGGCTACGAAACTGCACCGTCTAACCTGATGGCATGCCAACTGAAGAGGATGTCTACGAGGCGCTCGAAGAGGTGATCGACCCGGAGCTCGGGCTCGACTTCGTCTCGCTCGGGCTCGTCTACGACGTCGACATCGAGGGTCCGGAGGTGTTCGTCACCTTCACCCTGACCACGCCCGCCTGCCCGATCGGCCCCCAGGTCTCCGAGCAGATGCGCGAGTTCGTCGGCGAGCTCAACGGGGTCGAGAAGGTCCACCCGAAGATGATCTTCGACCCGCCCTGGTCCCCGGAGATGATGTCCGAGGACGCCAAGTTCGCGCTGGGGTACTAGGCCCCAACAAGCACGAACGCCCCGGCGTGGCTGGGGCGTTCGTTCGGCGGCTCTGGTTCTAGCCGACGTCGTTGATTACTTGTTGAAGCTGGTCGACCAGCTCGCGCGGCTCCAGCTCGCGCGGCTCCAGCTCGCACGGGTCGGATCGATCTCGGCCAGCAGCTGGGAGCAGCTGTGCTTCGCGGCCGCGATCTCCGCGTCGATCTGAGCCATGTCGGAGCTCGAGAGCTCGGCGGACGACATCCCGTCGGCGCTCCAGCTCGCGCGGCTCCAGGAGGCGCGAGACCAGCTCGCCCGGCTCCAGGAGGCGCGGCTCCAGCTCGCACGCTCGAAGTCGGCGCAGGACTCAGGCGTCGCGCTCCAGCTTGCGCGGCTCCAGCTAGCGCGGCTCCAGCTCGCACGGCTCCAGCTCGCACGCAGGGCCGCGACCGCATTCGACCAGCTCGCGCGGCTCCAGCTAGCGCGGTTCCAGTCGATCTGGCCGGTGTAGCGGTTGAGCATCGAGTTCGGCGTCAGGCCAGAGTTCACCGAGCGGTAGGGGACGCTCTCGAACAGCGCCTTGTCGAGCGCGATCTCAGCGCCGATGACGGTGCTCGCGGTGGTCACGTTGCCGGGCAGCGAGGCGCCGGACGCGTCGACCAGGGTCGACGAGGCCTGCGACTTGTAGACCGGCCGGCTGCGGTACATGAGCTGCGTCTTGACCTGGTCGGGGCTCAGGTACGGACGCGCCTCGAGCAGATCGGCGACGGCGCCGGAGACGACCCCAGCGGCCATCGAGGTGCCGCCGACGCGGAAGTACTGGCCGTCCACGATGCAGGTCGGGCAGAGCTCGGTGTACTCCGAGCCCGCCGGGATGGTCGAGACCAGGCGCGCGCCGGGTGCGAGGACGTCGGGCTTCGCGAACCCGTCCTGGGTGGTGCCGCGGCTCGACCACGAGGCTAGGAAGTCGTCGGACTGCGTCGAGGTGCCCACGTCGTCGACTCCGCCGACCGTGATCACGTAGGGATCGTTGGCGGGCGCGTATTGCACCGCGTCGGCCGAGTTGCCGTCGTTGCCAGCCGCGACGACGACGACGATGCCGGCGTTCCAGGCGGCCTCGACCGCGGCGTCGAGCGGATCGGTCCGATACGACTCGGCGATCGTCGAGCGCAGCGACAGGTTGACGACGCGGATGTCGTAGTAGTTCTTCTTCTCGACGACGAACTGCAGGCCGTCGATCACGTCGAGGACGCTGGCGTTGCCCGCGTCGTCGGAGGCCTTGACGGCGATCAGGTCCGCGTCCGGGGCGACGCCGATGTAATCGCCCTCCAGCCGGTCGTACCAGGACCGGTTCTCGCCGTTGCCGGCGATCAGGCCGGCGACGTGCGTGCCGTGGCCGAACGTGTCATCGGCGGTCGTCGCCGCCGGATTGGTGACCGCCGAGGCGACCACGCGCGAGTCGTCGTCCCAGCGGGAATCCTGGAAGTCGACGAGGTCGCCCTGGATCCCGGTGTCGATCACAGCGACGCCGATTCCCTCGCCCGTCTTCCCATACGACCAGGCCGTGGTCGACCGGATCGACTGGTTGTAGGACGTCTCGAGGTCGGAGGCGCTGAGCAAACCCTCGTGCTCGACCGCGGCGTTCAGCGAGACCGCGTGGACCGCCGGGCTGGCGGCCAGCTCCTCGGCCTTCGCGGCGCGCAGCGTCGTGCTGAAGCCGTTGATGATCGGCAGCTGGCGCTCGACGACGCCGCCGGCGGCGGCGGTGAGCGCGGCGCCCTTGGCCTGGTCGGCGCCGGGCCGCAGCTGGACGATCACCTCGACCCGCTTCGCGGGATTCGAGGCGGCGACCTCGGAAAGGGGCGAGGAGGTCGAGGTGCCACCGGACGAGCCCGAGCCCGCGGTCCCGAGGCGGGCGGAAGACTGGAGCGCGACGAAGCTCGCGGTAGACAGGACGGCGGCGAGGAGGGTGGCGACCAGCCAGCGCCAGCTTCCGTTTCGAACCAGGACCGAGCTCACTCTTGACACTCCTTTGTCGTTGCGTTGCCGCGATTTCCCGTTGCCTCCGTATCGCCCGTTCACGCGTGGTACACGATCGGACATCCGGCTAGAGGCGACGCCTGAACGCGAACGCCCCGGCGGTGCCGGGGCGTTCGGAACGCGGTGGCCGAGAGGTGGCTCCACCGGTTGGCTTGTGTGCGGGCGCGGCCCGCCGAGCTCACTTCGTGAAGCTCGACGACCAGCTCGCGCGGCTCCAGCTCGCGCGGCTCCAGCTCGCCCGGGTCGGGTCGATCTGGGCCAGGAGCTGCGAGCAGCTCTGCTTGGCGGCAGCGATCTCGGCGTCGATCTGGGCGATGTCGGCCGCCGGCAGATCCGGTGCGGACATCCCGTCGGCGCTCCAGCTGGCGCGGCTCCAGGAGGCGCGAGACCAGCTCGCCCGGCTCCAGGAGGCGCGGCTCCAGCTCGCACGCTCGAGGTCGGCGCAGGACTCCGCCGTGGCGCTCCAGCTCGCGCGGCTCCAGGAGGCCCGGCTCCAGGAGGCGCGGCTCCAGCTCGCCCGCAGACCCTCTGCGGCGTTCGACCAGCTCGCGCGGCTCCAGGAGGCGCGGGAGTAGTCGATCAGGCCGGTGGCCGGGTCGAGCAGGGTGTTCATCGTCAGGCCGGTGTTCCACTGCTTGCGGACGTCCCTGACGACCGCCTTGTCGGCCGCCAGCTCGGCGCCCTCCTTGACCTTGTACTGGTTCGCGTCAAAGGCGACCGGGGCGCCGCTCGCATCGACCAGCACGTCCTCGCCGGGCTTCGACGACTCGACCGCGCGGGCGCGGCGCACCAGCTGCGCCTTGACCTCGTTCGGGGTCAGGGTCGGATCGGCCTCCAGCAGCAGCGCGGCCTCGCCCGAGGCGACGCCCGCCGCCATCGAGGTCCCGCCGACGCGGAAGTAGCTGCCGTCGGTGACGCAGGTCGGGCACAGGCGCGTGTACTCGGCGCCCGGCGCCATCGTCGAGACCATGCGCGAACCGGGCGCGAGCACGTCGGGCTTCGCGAAGCCGTCCTGCGTCGTGCCGCGGCTCGACCAGGCCTCGAGCGCGTCGTCGTCGATCGCCTTGGTGCCCTTGTCGTCGACCGCGCCGACCGTGATCACGTACGGATCGTTGGCCGGGGCGTAGTTGACGGCGTCGGGGGCCTCGCCCTCGTTGCCGGCCGCGACGACGACCACCAGGCCGCTGTTCCAGGCCGCCTCGACCGCCGCGTCGAGCGGGTCGGTCTTGTAGGACTCGGCGACCGTCGAGCGCAGCGACAGGTTGACGATGCGGATGTTGTAGTCGGCTGCGTAGTCCATCGTGAACTGCAGGCCGTCGATCACGTCCATGACGGAAGCGTTGCCCTGCTCGTCGGCGATCTTGACGTCGATCAGGTTCGCGTCCGGGGCGACGCCGATGTACTTGCCGTAAAGCGGGTCGGTCGCGGCGCGGTTGGTGCCGTTGCCGGCGATCAGCCCGGCGATATGCGTGCCGTGGCCGAACGTGTCGCCGGCGCGCGTCGCGGCCGGGTTGACGATCGCCGAGGCGACGACCCGCGAGGTCGAGTCGGTCGCCGAGTTGCGGAAGTCCGGCAGGCTGCCGTCGATCCCGGTGTCGAGCACGGCCACGCCGACGCCCTCACCGGTGTACATGGCGCCGGAGAGGTTTCCGGTCCCGTTCCAGACCTTGTTCGATCGGATCGACTGGTTGTAGGCCGTCGCGAGGCGGCTCTGGTCGATCGCCTCGGTCTCGACCGCGGCGTTCAGCGAGACCGCGTGAACAGGCCCGGTCAGCGAGAGACGGTGCGCCTCGGCGGCGGTCAGCGTGGTGCCGAAGCCGTTGATGATCGGCAGCTGATGCTCGACCGTGCCACCCGCGGCGCGGACGAGAGCGGCGCCATCGGCCTGGTCGACCCCGGCGCGCAGCTGGACGATTACCTCGACCCGCTTGTTCGGGTTGGAGGCGGCGAGCTCAGCAATCGGCGACGGGGCGTCCGAGGTGGACGTCGTCGCGGCGCTGGAGCCGTCGGCCGTTACGTTGGCTGCCGACTGCAGCGCGAAGAAGCTGATGATTGAGAGGGCGGCGGCGAGGCCTGTGGCGACCATCCACCGCCAACTTCCGTTCCCAACAGTTACCGAACTCACTCGACACTCCTTTGTCACGGGACGAATGCCGTTTTCCCCTTCGCATCCGTATCGCCATCCAGGGCACGGGGCTCGATAGGACATACGCTTAGCCGGGGACCGTCTCCCTTGTGGGGTCGGCCAGCGAGCGCCGGTTGTCGGCTGCCTCGGCGGGTCCGGGAACGCCCGTATCGTGCTCGAGGCCGGCCCAGAAGCCAGGCTTCGACTCGATCGCGCTGAGCAGCGCGGCGACGACGCGGGGGCAGAACTGGGTGCCCGCCTTGCTCTCGATCTCGGCCTTCGCGACCTCGAGCGGCAGCGCCTTGCGATACGGGCGGTCGCTGATCATCGCGTCGAGCGAGTCGGCGACCGAGAGCAGCCGCGCCGCGAGCGGGATCTCCTCGCCGAGCAGGCGGTCCGGGTAGCCGGCGCCGTCGAAGCGCTCGTGGTGGCTGCGGACCATCTGCTTGACGACCGCCGGCAGCTCGAGCTCGGCGACGATGTAGCTCGACATCTCCGGGTGGCGACGCATGATCGCGAACTCCTGGGGGTCGAGCGGGCCGGGCTTGAGCAGGATCGCGTCCGGGACCGCGATCTTGCCGATGTCGTGGATCACCGCGCCCACTCGGATCGCGGCAAGCTGCGAGTCGTCGAAGCCGAGCTCGTCGGCGAGCACGACGGCGATGTCGGCGACCCGCTCGGTGTGGCCGCTCGTCATCGGGTCCTTGGCCTCGACCGTGCGTGCCAGTGACGTGATCGTCGAGATATAGGAGTGGTGCATGCGGCCGAGCAGCTGCTGGTTGTCGTTCAGCAGGCCGCGCAGGCTCGCGTTCGCCTGCTCGAGGTCGTCGTTGGTCGCCCTCAGTTCGGTGACCGTGGCCCGGGAGCGATCGAGGTACTGCTTCTCGGCGATCCACAGCATCAGCACTGGCAGCCCGAAGACGGCGATCGCGTAGAGCCCGAAGCTGAGCTCGGCGATCACGAAGGTCCCGGCGAGCAGGCCGAAGGCGAGATAGTGGGGCGTCATCCAGGCGAGGCGTTCGCGCCAGACCGCGAGCGGGCTGCGGCTCTCGGCGAGCCCCATCACGATGGCCAGCAGGCCCGAGTTGACCGCGTAGTAGACGACTCCGGCCAGCGCTCCGACCACGATCAGCGCGCCGCCTTCGCCCGCCGGTACCACCTGGAAGACCCATGCCGCCGCGGCGCCGGCAAGCGAGAGGGCCCCGAAGTCGAATCCCCACTTGAGCACCGGATCGTGGCGGATCACGCGGCCGAGCGCGATCATCGCCTCGGCGGCAATCGGGCCAAGCGGGCCGAAGAAGTAGGCGAGCGCGAGCACGGGGATCGCGGCGGGCGAGAGGTTGGCGCGCTCGAAGACGTCGATCCGGGCTGCGTCGAGCGCGACCACGGAGACGACCAGCGCCACGAACAGCCACGGCTCGGCGGCGATCCCCGCGTGGCTGGAGAGCGCACCGACGACCGCGGTCGCGGCCACGAGCAGGCCGATGTAGATCTCGATCGCCGGGTTGCGCTTGGTGGGCTGGTCTGGCGCCTCCTGCTCCTCCTCGACGGTTGCCCCAGCGGCGGCGGCGGAAGCGGAGGTCGGCGCGGGGTGGATGCGCGCGACGGACGCGGGCGTAGGAACGGAAGTGTGGGGCATCGCGTCCAGCGCGATCGCGGTCTCGGCTGCGATCGCGGAGCTCGAGTCCGACTGCGCGAGCGCGTCGCGGATCCCGGCGGCGAGCGCGATCCTGGTGCGGTTGCGGCCGCCGAGCTTGGCGTCGTAGACGGCAGCGTCGGCGGCGCCGAGCAGTCCCTCGGCGGTGTCGGAATGCTCGGGGAAGGAGGCGATGCCGGCGCTGATCGTCATCCCGAGCGTCTCGTGGGCGCCCGCGAACTCGACCTCGATCTCGGCGACCGCGGCGCGGATCTCCTCCGCGATCTCGCGACTGCGGTCGAGCGGGCTCTTCGGCAGCAGGACGCACAGCTCGTCGCCGCCGAACCGGGCGGCGATCCCCTCGTGGCGTTCCGCCGCCTTCGCGACCGTGTCGGCCACCGCCTTGATCACCTCGTCGCCGGCCAGGTGGCCGTGGCGGTTGTTGACCAGGCGCAGCTGATCGAGGTCGATCATCACGACCGACAGCCCGCCCTCGCGGCGGGCCGCGGCGCTGAGCGCATCCTCGAGCTCGACGGCCAGGTAGGCGGAGTTGTAGAGCCCGGTCTTCGGATCGGTGCGTGACTTGTGCTCGAGCAGCGGCACCCAAAGGGCGCGGTAGATGAGCGCGATCGGCCCGGCGGCGAGCAGGGTGAGCGCCGGCGCCACGGCCCACAACGCGGCCACGCAGGCGCCGGTCATGGTCAGCGCGATGTCCATCGGGAAGCAGCTGAACATGTCGCGTGCGCACTGGGTGAGGCTGCGTCCGCGGGTGACGCTGACCACGCCGATGATCAGGGCGTGGTTGACCACCACGAAGGCGAGGGCGGCGAGCGCGAGCGCCGCCGGGACCTCGAGCCCGAAGCTCGATCCGTTAAGCGTCCCGCCCGCGACCACGATCGCGTGGGCGACCATCCCCGCAAGCGTGTAGTTGGCGACGTTGAACGCCACCATGTACCAGCGGAAGTGGTGGGAGACCCAGCCGGGCACGAACGAGACGACCGCGAGCACCGCGACCGCCCAGGGCGGCAGCAGGACCGACGCGGCGAAGAAGATGATCAGGTTGGGCTGGAACGAGAAGTTCGCCGGGGCGAAGACCTCGAACAGGTTGGCGACGGCGCAGAGCAGCGCCGCGACCACGAACAGGGCCGGTTCGAGCTCGGGACCCTCCTGCAGCATCGTGCCGGCGACCACGGCCGCGGCCGCAAACCCGGCGACGCTGCCGATGTAGCAGCGGGCAGCCAGGGGCAGTCCCCGGAATATGGGCGCGCGCGGTTGCGACATCTCCGATTCCCCATCGGCACCCCGGCGGGGAAGGTTTAGTGCCTGATCAGCGGCGCAGTCCGCTCGAGGGCTGTGCCTGATCGAGGTCCGCGCGCTCAAGCGTCTCGGCTGCGTTGACGGGGGCCGGGGTGAGCCCTGCGGCGACGATCACCAGCGTGAAGGCGGCGAGTCGCGCGACGACCCCGAGCGGCTCGTCTGGGAACGGTTCGGAGAAGACGAGCGGACCGGCCGCGATCGTCAGCGCGTTCGCGGCGACGCTGGTCAGCGCGATCACCGGCACGGCCTTGCCGATCTGCAGGCTGCGCGCCGAGACGACCAGGCCGACGGCGGAGCAGAGCGCGATTACCACAGCCCCGGGACTGAGGACGATCGCTGTCCAGGCGGAGTCGCCCAGCTCTCCCGACAGCGCCTTGATCGTCGTGTCGGATGCGGCCCAGAAGAGGCCGGCCGAGACGCCCAGCATCACGCCCTCGCGCGGATTGCGGATCGCCGCGACGGCGACTGCGATCGCCGCGGCGGTGACGATGGCGACGTAAACGACCAGGCGACCGGTCTCGTAGTCGGAGTGGGCCTCGTTGCCTGCCCCTTCGAGCGTCGCCGCCAGGAACGCGAGGCCGAGGGCCGCGAGGCCGACGCCGATCCACTCGCGGCGCGTGACCTGGTGCGCGAACAGGCGGTCCGCGGTCACCGTCAACAGCACCAGCCCGCCGGCGATCACCGACTGCACGAGCGAGATCGGCGCCAGCGCGAGCGCCCCGACGTGGAGGCCCCAGCCGGCCATCGCGACGACGATCCCGAGCGTGTACCAGGGGGAGCGAAAGAGCGCCAGCGAGGTGCGGATCGGGCGCCGCATCTCGACCGCCGGGGATTCGATCGCGCCGCGATGCTTGTAGAGGAAGCCGAGCACGGAGGCGAACGCCGTCGCCAGCGCCAGCAGCAGGCCGATCTGAACCGAGAGGCTCAGGGGTGCGCTCGTCGGCTAGGCCGCGGTGCCCGGATCGGGGTCGGGGTCCTGCTCGGACTCGGGCGACTTCGGCTCGAGCTCGGCGTCGAGCTGGATCGCCCGGATCGCGTGCTCGTCGGGCAGCTTCGCCAGCACCTCCTGGACGATCGCCTGGATCTGGCGCTCGTCGTGCCCGAAGTCGTCGAGTAGCCCGCGCAGCGCGGTGTGCGTGATCTTCAGCTGCGCCGGTGTGAGCTCGAGGTGATAGTTGATCGACTCCACGGCGCCATTATGACGCCGCGGGGAGGATTCTCAGCGGACGTAGAGCTGGTGGCCCTTGGACGGGACCGGGCCGTCGGCGTCCGTACGGTTGACGTACAGCAGGTACGGACCGTCCGCCGCGACCTTCGCGTTCGGTGGCGCCGCGACCCGCAGCGAGTGGCCGTGGTGGGAGACGACCGGGAGCTCGATCGCCCGCTGATCGGCGTCGATCACGTGCGTGAGGGCCGTGTTGCGCATCAGCATCACGCTCTCGACCTGGCCGGCGTCGATGCTCGAGCGAAGCTCGAACTCGTCGCCGTGGCGGATCCGCTTCGGCGCCTCATCGATCCTCGGGCGCGGGCCGCGGAACAGGTACGGCGGCTCGAACACCTCGAAGCTCGGGTCGCGCCCGTCGTTGGGCCCGAAGCCGCCGGGAATCGTGATGTGGCTCAGATACAGCGTCGTGATCGGGGCGTGGCCACCGATCAGGACCTTCCCATCCGGAAGCAGCGCCGCGGTGTTGTGGTAGGTGCGCGGCTGGTGGCTCTGGGCGAGCGGACGCCAGGTCCGGGTCTCGGGATCGAAGAGCTCCGCCTGGCGGATCGGGTACTCCGTCCCGGGCGCGTCGACGGCGTCGCGGTCGGAGCCGTTGAAGGCGATCACCTCGCCGGTCGGCAGCAGGACGCCGGTGGGATACCAGCGCGGCCGCGCGAAGTCACCCGTGGGCTCGGTCGTGATCGCGTCCCCGTTGGCGGTGTCGACCGTCGTGATCCGGCTGTCGGAGGTCGCGACGTAGCTGCCGGGGCTGGCGACCGGGTAGCCGAGCACGCCGCCTGCGGTCAGGAAGCTCGCCTTCGAATAGCCGCCGTCCCCTTCGGGCTGCAGCGGCAGCATGATCGAGAAGGTCGAGCCGCGGAAGCCGGGGATCGTCGCGCCCGGCCCGAGGCCCGGGACGCCGAGCCCCTGGAGGTCGGTGATCTGGTGCTGGAGGGTCTCCAGTCCGCCGGCCGCGGGGTCGAGTCCGCCGAGGCCGGGAATTCCGAGGTCGGTCCACGTCTTCGACTGCGGGTCGTAGGCGGCGGCGATGTTCCAGAGCGCCATGTCGTACGACTGGCCGAACGGGTTGAACGACTGTCCGGCGGCGTCGTAGTAGACGTTGCCGTCCGGGAGCAGATGCAGCCGGGGATACAGCGGCAGGGAGCGCTTCGCGGCGGCGCCGTTGTCGGCCCAGGTGCCGGTCGCGGTGTCGTAGGTCTCCGTCTCGGTGACGTTGGTGCCGGAGCCGAAAGGCCGATCCGGATACACGGGCTTGAGCAGCTTCTGGACCCCGCTCGCGACGAACAGGTCTCCGTCGGCGAGCGTGACCATGCTCGGGTACCAGCGGCCGATCTGCATCGAGCCGCTCTGGGTCCAGGTGTTCGTCTCCGGGTCGAAGATCCGTGTGTTCTCCAGGCCCTCGAGCTCGGAGACGCCGAGGCCCGAGTCGGCGACCTCCGGGTCGAGGTAGTAGGAGGTCCCGCCGGTGGCGAGCACGCGCCCGTCGGGGAGGAAGACGAGGTCGGAGCAGAAGAGCGCGCCGTCGTTGTTCGTCTCGCTGTTGCCGCCGGGGAAGATCTCGTGGTTGTCGTGACCGTCGGGGTTCGCGCCGCCGTCGACCGGAGTCGGGTGCTCCCAGCGGGGCTTGCGTCCCTTGCCGCGCAACGTCAGCACCCGGGTCTGGTCGTTGAGGATTCCCGTGCTCCCCGCCTCGGCGACGATCGAAAGCTTGATCCGCTCGGTCCCCTCGAGCGCGTTCCAATACAGGATCCGCCCGTCCGGCATGATCGCCAGCGAGCCGGCGGCGGGCTTGCAGTGCAGGGCACCGTCCTCGCCCGTGATGCACTTCGTGTTCGCGTCCTCGCCGTTGATCTGCGGCTCGGAGAACGGCTTCCCGAACCGTCCCGACTGCGCCGGATCGTCGGAGACCGGCAACGGCGGCAGCGGCGGGCCGATCGCGAGCTCATCGTGGGCGCCGGCCACGCCCGGCGCGACGACGCCGCAAGCGCAAGCGGCCAGTACGCCAAAGATCAACGCCCCACGACGTCGAACGATTCCCATAACCCCGCAGCCAGAATAACGCGTATCGCTGGCCGTGTAGCCAGTTCTTACCTACGGTTCGCTACCTTCGTTCGGGGTGTCGATCAGAGGCGAATTCAGCGGCGATTGGGCGATCGAGACGGAGGGGCTGCGCAAGTCCTTCAAGGACGTCGAGGCGCTCTGCGGGATCGACCTTCAGGTCGAACCCGGGACCGTGCTCGGGCTGCTCGGCCCGAACGGCGCCGGGAAGACCACCGCCGTCCGCATCCTGACCACGCTGCTGCCGCCCACGGCGGGCAGCGCCCGCGTCGCCGGGCTCGACGTCGTCCGCGATGCCGCCAGGCTCCGCGAGCGGATCGGGCTGGCGGGCCAGTACGCCGCCGTCGACGAGGGCCTCACCGGGTTCGAGAACCTGGAGATGGTCGGCCGCCTCTACCACCTTGGCCGCGGGCCGTCACGGCAGCGCGCCACCGAGCTGCTCGAGGACTTCGACCTCGTCGAGGCCGGAGACCGGCTGGTGAACACGTACTCGGGCGGGATGCGCCGACGGCTCGACCTCGGCGCCGCCCTCGTCGCCCGCCCCGAGGTGCTCTTCCTGGACGAGCCGACCACCGGCCTCGATCCCCGCAGCCGGATCTCGCTGTGGGAGGTGATCGAGGCGCGGGTCGCCCAGGGGTCGACCGTCCTGCTCACCACCCAGTACCTCGACGAGGCCGACCGACTCGCCGACCGGATCGCGGTGATCGATCACGGCAACCTGATCGCCGAGGGCACCCCGGACGAGCTCAAGGAGCGTGTCGGCGGCGAGCGGATCGAGGTCAGGCTCGAGCGTCCGGAGCAGGCGGATGAGGCGATCGCGGCGCTGACGGAGCTCGCCGGCGACACGCCGTCGGCAACCGACGGCGTCGTCCGGGTTCCCGTGCGCGACCAGGGGGGCGCGATCGCCTCCGCCGTGCGCAGGCTCGACGCCGCGCGGATCGAGGTCGAGGACATCGCCTTGCGCCGTCCGACCCTCGACGACGTCTTCCTGACGCTGACCGGGCGACCGCCCGAGCCCGAGGACGGCGAGGACGGCGAGGACCCCGAGGCCGTCGAGCGCGAGACGGAGGCCGTGCGGTGAGCTACGCGATCTCCGACACGCTGGTGCTGGCGCTGCGGGCGCTGCGGCGGATCCCGCGCAACCCGGAGCTGCTGACCGCCTACACGGT
Source organism: uncultured Solirubrobacterales bacterium (assembly GCA_963767285.1). Lineage (GTDB taxonomy): Bacteria > Actinomycetota > Thermoleophilia > Solirubrobacterales > 70-9 > WHSW01. The sequence goes on from CAVYDJ010000002.1 coordinate 430,068, forward strand.
GCAGCCGATCATGTTCACGCTGCTGTTCGTCTACGTCTTCGGCGGTGCGATCGCGACCCCCGGATACGACGGCTACGCCGATTTCATGATCCCCGGGATCATCGTCCAGCAGATGTCGTTCGGCGGATTCGCCACCGCGCTCGGGCTGGTCGACGATCTCAAGAAGGGCCTCGTCGATCGCTTCCGCTCGCTGCCGATGTCGCGCAGCGCGGTACTCACCGGCCGCACCCTCTCCGACATCGCCATGAACGCGCTCGCGCTGGCGGTGATGATCGTCGTCGGCTACGTGGTCGGCTTCTCCTTCGCGACCTCGCCGCCGGACGTGCTCGCCGGGATCGCCCTCTGCCTGCTCATCGGCTACGCGTTCTCCTGGATGTTCGCCTGCGTCGGGCTCTACTCGAGGACGCCCGAAGGGGCGAACACCTTCGGCTTCATCGCGATCTTCCCGCTCACCTTCGCCTCCTCGGCTTTCGTGCCGACGGAGTCGATGCCGGATGCGCTGCGGACCTTCGCCGAGGACATCAACCCGTTCTCGTACATGGTCGACTCCGTCCGCCACCTGTTCGTGGGCGGACCGGGCGCCGGCGACATCCCCATCGCGATCGCCTGGTGCGTCGCCATGATCGCGTTCTTCGGGACTCTGGCGGTGCGGCGCTACCGCCACGCCGTGCTCGCCTAGCGCGAAGCACTGATCCATTCGCGTCTCGGCCGCGTTAGGCAGATCCGACAACGGTCGCCGCGGAGGGCGGCGCCACTCAGCAGAAAGGACCTGCAATGAGGAAGCGAATGACTGCCAGAGGCTGGTCGCTCGTGGGCGCCCTGGCGCTCGCGACGGCGATCGCTCTGCCGATGGCGATCGGCTCGAGCCACCGCGAGGCGCCCAACATCAGCCTCGACCCCTCGGCCGACAACACCGACGTCTACGCGTTCACCGCGGACGACGCGACCGGCGCGATCACGATCGCCTCGAACTGGATCCCGGGACAGGTTCCGGCCAACGGCCCGAACTTCTTCCGCTTCGACGATCGAGCGCGGTACTACAACAAGATCGATAACAACGGTGACGGCGTCGAGGACATCGCCTACCGGTTCACCTTCGAGACCGAGGTTCGCAACCCGAACTCGTTCCTGTACGCGGGGCCGGGGACGCAGGACTACGACGGCCTGAACGTGATCCAGACTTACGATCTGGTCCGCGAGGACTACAAGAAGGGTGAGGTCGTCAAACAAACCAAACTCGCGAAGGACCTCCCCGTGGCGCCGCCGAACATCGGGCCGAAGACGTTCCCCAACTACGGGAACTTCGTCGCCGGGGCGACCCGGACGCTCAAGGACGGCACGAAGCTGTTCGTCGGTACCCGCGACGATCCGTTCTTCGTCGACCTCGGGGCCGCGTTCGACGCGATCAACGTCCGCGTCCTGACCGGCAACCAGGGCTCCGGACGCGACGACCTCTCCGGTTACTGGACCTCGTCGACGGTCATGCAGATCCCTGAGGCTCTGGTCACCCGCGACAAGCAGCCGGTCGCCTCCGCTGACGCCGCCAACGCGGTGGTCGGCGTCTGGTCGACGACCGAGCGGCGCAAGCTCGAGGTCACCAACGCCAACTACGGCGCCGGCTCGAGCGAGCAGGTCAACGGCAAGAGGAACAAGTGGGTCCAGGTCTCGCGACTCGGCAACCCGCTCATCAACGAGGTCGTGATCCCGCTCGGCAAGAAGGACAAGTTCAACCGCACCACCCCGGACCGTGACGCCGAGCTCTACGGCTCGTTCGCCACGACACCGGAGCTGGCGGCGGTGCTGAACGCGTTGTTCGACATCAACGCTCCGGAGACCGATCGCACCGACATCGTCCAGGCGGTGCTGCAGGGGATCCCCGGGCTCAACGAGCACTCCGGCAAGTTCGCCGGCACGCCCGTGGACACGCTGAAGCTCAACCTCGGCGTGCCGCCGTCGGCCGACCCGAGCCGCTTCGGAGTGATCGGCGGCGACAACGCCGGCTACCCGAACGGCCGCCGCCTGATCGACGATGTCGTCGACATCGACCTCCAGGTGATCGCCGGATTCCTGGTCGGCAACAAGGTGCCGCTGGGCGACGGCGTCGATCAGACCGACATCCCGTTCCTGGATCAGTTCCCGTACCTGGCGGACCCGCAGTCCGGATTCGATTCGGACCCGGGCCAGTACGTGGAGCCGGCCCACCCGCCGGTCCCGGCAGGTGGTAGCTGAGCCAAGGATGGCCAGGGGGAGCGCCCGCCAGGGCGCTCCCCCCGCCTCCTTCATCGAAAGGTCTTCCGAGATGCCGACGATTTCAAAGCTTCCAACGCCCCGGTTCGCAGCGCTGCTGGTCCCGCTGATCGCCTTCGCGGCGCTCTGGGCGATCCTCCGGCACGTCAACGGCCAGTCCGGCTCCGCGGTCGGACAGTCAGCGACCTCGCCCCCCGCCAACACCGAGGACAAGCTCGCGGAGCTGCAGCGGGCCGCCGCGGCAGCGCCGGACGACCCCGAGCTGCTGGCCGGCATCGGCAACCTCCTCTACCAGCGCGGCCGCGAGACCGGCGACGGCGCCTACTTCGACGAGGCGCAGCGGTCCTTCGAGGCGGCCCGGGCGATCGATCCCCGTAACGTGGCCGCGATCGCGGGCCAGGCGACCCTGGAGCTGAACGGCCACCGCTTCGCCGACGGCCTCGCGTCCGCCCGCCATGCCCACCGGATTGCCCCGGCGGTCGTCGCGCCCTATCCGGCGCTCGTCGACGGCCTGATCGAGACCGGGCGCTACGCGGAGGCCGGCCGCACGCTCGAGCGCTTCGCGACCCTGCGTCCCGGCCTTGCCGCCTACACGCGCATCTCGTACTTTCGCGAGCTTCACGGCGACCTCGACGGTGCCGCGCAGGCCCTGCGCCTGGCGATCGCGGCCGGCTCGGGGACGGCCGAGGGCTCCGCCTACGTGCGCGTCCTGCTCGCCAACCTCAACGCGCACCGCGGCCGTGCGGGCGTGGCGGCCGCGGGCTATCGCGAGGCGCTCGCGATCGACCCCGCGAATCGCGCCGCCGAGGTCGGTCTGGCGCACCTCGCCGCCCGGCGCGGCGACCTCGACGCGGCGATCGAGGGCATGCGCGCCGCGCTCGCCGATCCGCCATCGCCCGACGCCCTCGCCGAGCTCGGCGAGCTCGAACAGGCCGCGGGCCTGACGGGCGCCGCGCAGCGGCACTACGCGGCGTCCGAGCGGATCGAGCGCGAGGCGATCGCCGGCGGCGCGGGCGTCGACGGGGCCGTCGTCCGCTTCTTCGCCAATCACGGCGATGTCGACTACGCGGTGGGGCTCGGCAGGCGCGCCTGGAGAACGGCGCCGAGCGTGACCTCGGCGGACGCCCACTCCTGGGCGCTTTACCGCGCCGGCCGCATCGCGGCCGCAGCGCGGTTCTCGGCGGAGGCGATGCGCCTCGGCTCGGCCGACCCGCTGTTCCTCTACCACGCCGGGATGATCGCCCGCGCGCAGGGCGACCGGGCGCACGCTCGCCACCTGCTGGCGAGCCTGCTCGAGCAGAGCCCGCGCTTCAGCCCTCTCTACGCTCCCCGCGCCGAGCGGGCTTTACGCTCACTCGGCTGACCGAGGCCCGCCTCAGGCGGTCGCGCTCCACTCCGTCTTCAGCTTGCAGGTGTCGATCTTCTCGTTGCGCTTGAAGACCTTGGTGACCAGCTTGAAGGTGCCGCCCCAGGTCTCGTTGTCGGCGCCGAGCTCGCCGTTGATCGTCGACTTCGTCTCGAAGTGGTAGCCGCCGTTGTCGCTCGACGATGCGCGCTTGTCGGAGAACTCACCCGGGTCGGAGGTGTCGAACTCCTTGTAGGTGCCACCCCGGTTGCTCAGCTCGCCGCCCTCGGCGCAGGTCACGCTCGTCTTCCCGATCTTGAACGCGGTTGCGTTGCCCGCCGTGGCCACCGTCAACTTGACGTTGACGCCCTCGGCCGTCGTGCCCGTGAAGATCGTGTCCCCGGGGGCCGCCGCTGCGATCCCGGCCACCCCGAGGCTGAGACCGACCGCCGCCGCCAATACTGCCGCTGTCCGCTTCGCTTCCATGCCGTCACTCCCTCTCGGTTCTCACGCCGGCGCCCGCTCCGCGTCCCGCGCTTCGCTCTCGGCCGCCTCTGCGGCCTGCACCAGCTCGGCGATCGACTCTTCAATCCCGTCGGCGATCACCGCTACGTCGTCGATTGCATCGTAGTCGGCCAGCAGGCCGAAATTGACCCCGCCGTTGTAGCTCATGATCGCCACGAAGAGGGCCTGCTCGGGGGGGAGGAAGCCGACCGGGAAGATGTCCTCGAGCTCGCGGCCGAGCACGTACAGCGGGATCTGCGGCCCCGGGACGTTGGTGACGACGAGGTTGAAGAGACGGGTCGAGAAGTTGACCCGGGCCGCTTGCGCGAGCAGCGTCGGCGGGGCGAAGTCGTTGAAACGGGAGATCACCTCGGCGCCGAGCGCCTGCTTCGAGTCCTTGACGCCCTCCATGCCCCGGCGACAGATCTCGAGCCGCTGCACCGGGTCCTCGACGTAGACGGGGATCGGGCCGCGCAGGGCGACCAGCTTGTTGCCGAGCTGTCCGCGCTCGTCGGCTCCCCGGATCGAGACGGGGACCTGGGCGCGCAGCTCCATGCCCTCGGTCCGCACGCCGCGCGAATGCAGCCAGCGCCGCACGGCGCCGGTGACGACCGCGAGGACGACGTCGTTGACGGTGCCGCCGAGCGTCGACTTGATGCGCTTGAACTGGTCGAGGTCGGCGCGTACCCACTCGAAGCGGCGGTGGGAGCCGACGGGGACGTTGAGCGGCACCTCGGGTGCCGGGTTGGCGAAGTTCCAGCCCACCTCGCCGAGCGCCTCGACCGCCTCGGACGCCTTCTGGACCGCCTCGCGCGGGCTCTGAACGGCGTGCTCGATCCGGCGCGCGAAGCGGATCGGCGTGCGGAGCAGGCCCTCCGCGTCCTTGGCGAGCAGCTGCGCGGCCGACGGCGTCGGGCCGGCGAGCCAGTCGCGATCCGGCTCGGCCGGCTCGGGCACCGGCTGGACGTCGAACAGCACGGTCGCGATGTCGACGCCGGAGACGCCGTCGACGAGCGCGTGGTGGGTCTTGGTCACGAAGGCGAAGCGCTTGCGGGTGAGCCCCTGGACCATCCAGATCTCCCAGAGCGGCTTCGTGCGATCGAGCTGCTGTGAGAAGACGCGCGCGGCCATGTTGCGCAGCTGCTCCTCGGAGCCCGGCGAGGGCAGCGCCGAATGGCGGACGTGGTACTCGAGGTTGAAGGCCGGGTCGTCGACCCAGAACGGCCGCCCGGTGGGCGCCGGCGGGTAGGCGAGCTTCTGGCGGAAGCGCGGCACAAGGTGCAGCCGCGACTGGACGTGGTCGAGGAGGTCGTCGTAGCTTGGCGGCGGCCCCTCGAAGATGCAGATCCCACCCACGTGCATGTGGCTGGCCGAGCTCTCGTTCGCGAGGAAGCTGACGTCGAGCGCCGACAGCCGGTCCATGTGCCCCTGGGCCATGTGCCTAACTTACCGCCAATGCGCCGCCTCGCCGCCACCTGCCTCTTCGCGCTTGCCCTTGCTGGATGCGGCGGCGCTGACAACGCGACGACGACGGCATCCGAGGCCGGATTCAACGCCGAGCGGGCGTTCGAGGACCTCGCCGCCCAGGTCGAGATCGGACCGCGCCCTGCGGGGTCGCCCGCGGCCCACCGGACGGCCGAGTTCATCGCGGCCCGCATGCGCGAGGCGGGCCTCGACGGGGTGATGATCCAGGGCCCGTGGGAGAACGTGCTGGGGACGATCCCCGGCGACCTGCCGGGCACGGTGATCGCCGGCGCGCATTACGACACGAAGGACATTCCAGGGTTCGTCGGCGCCAACGACGGCGCCTCCGGGGTCGCCGTCCTGCTCGAGCTCGCACGCTCGCTACCCGCTCGCCTGTCCGGTCCGTCGGTGCAGCTGGTCGCCTTCGACGCCGAGGAGGCGCGCGGCGACCGCGACTTCGACGTCGACGGGACCCGCGGCAGCCGCCAGTACGTCGACTACGCGCGCGCGGGTGGCCAGCAGGGTTCGGTCCCGCTGACGCAGATCAAGGCGATGGTCCTCTTCGACCTGGTGGGCGACTGCGATCTGCAGCTTCCGTACGAGCAGAACTCCGACCAGGACCTCTACGCCCTGTTCGCGGTCACGCGCGCCGAGCTCAACGGCGGCGATGCCGACCCGTTTCGCTTCAACACCTTCCCGGTCGGCGACGACCACGTCCCGTTCAAGCAGGCCGGGATCCCGACCGCCGATTTCATCGACTTCACGTTCGGCCCCGGCGCGCCGCCCGGCCTCTACTGGCACACGACCGAGGACACCATCGACAAGGTCTGCCCGGCGAGCCTCGAGACGGTCGGCGAGACGGCGCTGCGGGCGATCCCGAAGATCCGCTGAGTACCCTTGTCGGGATGGTGCCGGCCGCCAAAACGCATGCGCCCAAGCGCATCCTGCTCGCCGCGCCTCGCGGCTACTGCGCGGGCGTCGATCGCGCCGTGGTGACGGTCGAGAAGGCGCTCGACATGTACGGGCCGCCCGTTTACGTGCGCAAGGAGATCGTCCACAACAAGCACGTCGTCCAGCAGCTCGCCAAGCGCGGGGCGATCTTCGTCGAGGAGGAGACCGAGGTGCCGGAGGGTGCCCTGGTCGTCTTCTCGGCGCACGGCGTCGCGCCGAGCGTGCACGAGAACGCGGCCGCCCGCAGCCTGCGCACGATCGACGCCACCTGCCCGCTGGTCACCAAGGTCCACGTGGAGGCGCGCAAGTTCGCCGAGCAGGGCTACACGATCATCCTGATCGGCCACGAGGGCCACGAGGAGGTCGAGGGCACGACCGGCGAGGCGCCCGAGAACATCATTCTCGTCGAGACCGTCGCCGACGTCGACGCGCTCGAGCTGCCCGATCCCGACCACGTCGCCTTCATCACCCAGACGACCCTCTCGGTCGACGAGACGGGCGTGATCATCGACCGGCTGCGCGAGCGGTTCCCGGCGATCACATCCCCGAAGTCCGACGACATCTGTTACGCGACCACCAACCGGCAGATCGCCGTCAAGCAGCTCGCCCGCGAGTGCGAGCTGGTGCTGGTGATCGGTTCGACGAACTCGTCGAACTCCAACCGCCTCGTCGAGGTCGCGCGCGAGCACGGCGCCGCCTCGCACCTGATCGACAACGCCTCCCAGGTCGACGAGACCTGGCTCGACGGGGTCGAGACGATCGGCATCACCTCGGGCGCCAGCGCTCCCGAGGAACTGGTCGCCGAGCTGGTCGAGTACTTCCGCGAGCGCGGCGCCGACGACGTCTCCGAGCTGCGAGCGGTCGACGAGGACGTCCGGTTCATGCTGCCCAAGAAGATCCGCACCGAGCTCGCCGCCCGGGCCTAGATGGCCGAGGGCCATTCGCACGGCGTCGATCTCGACCGCGCCGGATCGAAGCGCGCCCTGAAGCTCGTCCTCGTCCTCACCACGACCTTCCTCGTCGCGGAGGTCGTCGGCGGCCTGATCTCGGGCAGCCTGGCGCTGCTCGCCGACGCGGGCCACATGCTGTCGGACTCGTTCTCGCTCGGGGTGGCGCTGTTCGCCGCGTGGCTCGCGGGTCAGCCCGGCGGCCCCAGCCGAACCTTCGGCTACCGGCGCGCCGAGATCCTCGCGGCCCTGTTCAACGGCGTCACGCTCGTCGCCATCTCGATCTGGATCTTCATCGAGGCCGGGATGCGGTTCACCGACCCGCCGGAGGTCGAGGCAGGGCTGATGCTCGGCATCGCGATCGGCGGGCTGGTCGTGAACCTGGTCGCCGCGCGAATCCTCCAGCGGCACTCGGGCGAGAGCCTCAACGTGTCGGCCGCGCTGCGCCACGTGATCGCCGACCTGCTCGGCTCCGTCGGAGTGATCCTCGCGGCGCTGATCATCCTCACGACCGGTTGGGAGTACGCGGACCCGGCGGTCAGCGTCGCGATCGGGCTCCTGATCCTCGCCAGCTCGTGGGGGATCCTGCGCGACTCGGTGCGCATCCTGCTCGAGGCCTCGCCGTCGGACATGGAGGTCGAGGAGGTCGGCCTGGCGATGGCCGGCGTCCCGGGGGTCAAGCAGATCCACGACCTCCACGTCTGGACGATCACCTCCGGCTTCCCGGCGCTCGCCGCTCACGTCCTGGTTGATCGCGACACCGACTGCCACGCGACCCGCCGCGAGCTCGAGACGATGTTGCACGAGCGATTCGGGCTCGATCACACCACCCTGCAGGTCGATCACGAGGGCGGCGAGCTGCTGCAGATCAGAACCACGACAGGACCCGGCGAAGCCGGCTCATGACCACCACACAACGCGACGGCTACGAGATCGACGACGATCCCGCCAGGATCGACCTCGACGCGGTCTGGGACTACCTGCGCGAGGCGTACTGGTCGCCGAACGTTCCCCGCGACGTCGTCGAGCGCTCGATCGAGGGCTCGCTCGCGCTCGGGCTCTACGCGCCCGGCGGCGAGCAGGCCGGGTTTGCGAGGGCGGTCACGGACGGCGCCACCTACGCCTGGATCGCCGATGTCTTCGTCCTCGAGCCGCATCGCGGACGCGGGCTCGGCGTCTGGCTGGTCGAGACCCTGTTCGCCCATCCGCGCCTGCGGGGCCTCCGAATGGTGACCCTCAACACGCTCGACGCCCACAGCCTCTACGAGCGCTTCGGCTTCGTCCGCGACGGCGAGCGGCGGATGGTCCGCCAGGTCTCGCCCGCCGAGCTCTACGGCAGCCCGGGCGAGAAGCTGACGGAGTAGAGCTCGAGGCCCGCGCCGGTTTCGAGCCGCAGCGTGTGCCGCTCATGGCCGGGATGCAGCTCGAGGTCGTACAGGCCGGGCGCCTCGACCGCCAGCGGCCGCGGCTCGCCGCCGTCGAGCGTCACCCGCAGCTCGCCCTCGCCGTCGACCGATGCGTGAGCGCCGCCGGCCGCGTAATCGAGCTCCAGGACGCCGTCCGGCCCGCCCGTCAACGGCTCGGTCAGCGAGCCGCCCGGAAGCACCTCCTCGCTCGGCGGGACGACCATCGCCCCGGTCGCATCGGTGGGGCGCAGCGGGTCGAGCGGCGCGGGAGGATCGAAGCCCGAGTCGAGCGCCGCCAGCTCCGCCGCGATCTCCCGCTCGGTCGCTTCGTACTCACCCTCGCCGAAGTGCACCCAGCGCAGGGCGCCCCCCTGTCCCCACAGGAACAGCGAGGGCCAGCCCCTGCAGCCGTAGTCGTGCCAGACCGCGTAGCGGCTGTCGTCGGCGACCGGGTGGGTCACCCCGAGCCGCTCGAGGGCCGGTCCCAGGGCGTCTCGCTCGCTGGTGAACTTGAAGCGCGGCGAATGGATGCCGAGCATCGCCAGGCCGGCGTCGCGGTAGCGCTCGCTCCATGCGAGCGCGTAGGGCAGCGCGCGAAGGCTGTTGAGCTGGGCGAAGTCGAAGAAGTGGACGAGCACCGGCCCGGCCGCGGTCAATTCGGCGAGCACCGGGGGCTTGTCGACGTTCAGCCAGCGCAGCCGCGGCGGCAGCACGGGCGCGGCGATGTTGTCGCGTTCGGGGCGCAGGGGCGGGGAAGCGTAGAGGTCGCGAAAGCCCGCCGGCGCCGCCCGTTATGCTGGCTCCCTCGTCAAATCTTGGGCATCCTGCGAAAGGGGAGCACGCGTGAACGAACGGATCTGGGAGCGGATTGAGGGCAGTCGCGAGCGTTGGGACGTCCTTCGCCATCCCTTCTACCAGCGGTGGTCGAACGGGGATCTGACCGCCGACGAGCTCGCCCGCTACTCCGGCCAGTACCGCCATGCCGTCGAGGCGATCGCGACGATCAGCGCGGAGGCCGCCGACGAGCTCCCCGAGCGTCCCGAGCTGCGGCGCCACGCCGCCGAGGAGCTCGGCCACGTGCGCCTCTGGGACGGCTTCGTCGAGGCGGCCGGCGGAGACGCCGGCGACGCGCCGACGGTCGAGACCGAGGAGTGCGTGCGCGCCTGGACGGCCCCCGGCGAGCTCGGCGAGAGACTCGTGCGCCTGTATGCCATCGAGAGCGGTCAGCCGCCCATCTCACGGACCAAGCGCGAGGGCCTGCTCGACCGCTACGGCTTCGCCGACGGCGCCGGCACCGCCTACTTCCGGATCCACGAACAGCGCGACGTCGAGCACGCCGCCGAGGTCCGCGAGCTGATCGAGGAGGTCGGGACCGACGTCGATCCGGATGATCTGGTCGCCGCCGCCGAGTCCGCGTTCCGAGCCAACTGGCGCCTGCTCGACGGGGTCTGACCCGCCGCTAGATGCATTCCAGGGGCGACCGACTGATCGGGATCGCCCTGGGCCTCGCCCTGGGCCTCGCGATCGTCGCGATTTTCGTGTTCGTGTTCAGCGAAGACACCGTCGACGCCCCCTCGATCGATGAGGGGACGTCGACGGAACGCTCCGCTGGACCGTAGGTACTGGTCCCTAGCTGCCGAGGATCGCCCCGACCAGGTCGCCGTTGAACGGCTCGGTGCCGTTGACGACGCCGACGCCCCCGAACGAGGTATGGGCGTGCAGGTAGTCGAGCTCATGGCGCAGGTCGCCGACCCCGTTGGAGCCCGCAAGCGGCGCGAGCTGGACGGTGCTGAGGGTGCCGATCGCGTTCCCCGAGCCGTCCATGAACCCGCTGCCCGAGTCGCCCGGGATCCCCGGGGTCACGGTGTAGACGTCACGGCTCCAGCCGCCGCCCTGGCTCTGGATGACGATGCCCTGCTTCGGGCTCAGCGTCGTCACCCCGCCGCGCAGCGATGAGTTGCCGTAGGTGAACACCGTGTCGCCGAGCATCGCGGCGGATGAGCCGAGCCCGGTCGGGCCGCCGAAGCCGGGAACGGAGGGGTTGACGCTGGCGACGTCGGCCGGGTCGATCTTGACCAGCGCGAGGTCGTTGTACGCGCAGGTGTCGGGATCGGTCTCCCCGACGGCCTGCATCGTGATCCACGAGTTGTAGACCATCGTCCCGGGCCGGCTGGCGCCGGAGATCTCGACCGGCGTCCCGACCGGAAGCGAGCCGCTGTCGCAGCCGTCCGTCTCGGTCGCCGCGCCGGTGCCCGAGCAGTGGGCCGCCTGGCCGATGTAGACGCCGCCGCCGTCCTGGTAGATGAAGTTCGCGGTGCACTGACCGCCCCCGGTGACCGTCTGGACACCTGGGTGGATCGTGGCCGAGCCGGCCGGTGCCCACGCGCCGGCGACGCTGGGCGCAAGCCCGGCGATGGCGAGCGTCAGCCCAGCCAGCAGGCCGAGCAGCTTGCTCTGATGCATACGTGTCTCCCGTCTGTGTTCCCCCCGGGCCCCCCATAGGACCCGGTCCATTGGCGCGGCACGTTACCCAATTGGCCGCCGGGCCAAACCCGCAAGCCGGTTGAGGCGGCCTTTAGCGGACCCCCCGTAAGATCCGGCGCCATGCAGAGGACCCCCGCCCTGATCGGCGCCGCCGCGCTCGTCGTGATCGTCGCCCTGTTCTTCATCCTCCGCGGCGGCGAGGACAACGAGTCGACCACGAGCACCGTGGCGTCGACGACCACCGCCGAGGCGACGACGACCGAGTCGACCACCAAAGAGGAGTCGACCACGAAGGAGGAGCCCAAGCCGGAGCCGAAGCCCGAGGTGCCGACGATCGTGATCAAGGACGGCGAGCCCGTCGGCGGCGTCCAGGAGCTGGAGTTCGATGAAGGTGACGACATCCGCTTCAAGGTCGAGTCGGACGTCACCGACCACGTGCACCTTCACGGCTACGACGTTTTCAAGGACGTCGAGGCCGGTGGCACGGTCGAGTTCGACGTCCCGGCGACGATCACCGGGGTGTTCGAGGCCGAGCTCGAAGACCGGGTGGTACCGATCGCCGAGATCACCGTTAACCCGGGCTGAGTTTGCCTGACGTCCTCGCGCCCCTGCACGTAGCCGGCCACGCCCTGGTCGGGCGCCAGGACCTCCCGATCCCCGAGTGGCTGTTCGCGTGGGCCGCGTCGGCGGTCCTCGTCGTCTCGTTCTTCGCGCTCTCGGTCGCCTGGCAGACGACCCGGTTCGAGGACGACACCTGGCGGCCGGTGCGGTCCTGGATCTCACGAGCGCTGCTCAACCGCGGGGTCGAGATCGCCTGCGGGGCGATCGGCGTCTTCCTGCTCGGGGTCACGGTCTGGTCGGGGCTGAACGGCACCGAGGCGCCCGATCGCAACTTCTCGGTGACCTTCGTCTTCGTCACCGTCTGGCTCGGGCTGGTCGTCGTCAGCGTCGCCTTCGGCGATGTCTTCCGTGCCTTCAACCCGTGGCGCGCGATCGCCCGGGTGACGGGCGGGCTGTTCAAGCTCGTCGCGGGCCAGTCGGCGCCGGCGCCGCTCGCCTACCCGGAGCGCTGGGGCCGGTGGCCGGCGGCGCTGGCCGTGGTCGCGTTCGTGTGGCTCGAGCTCGTCTACGGCCAGGGCGGGTTCCAGACCGTCGGCCTGACCCCGCACACGGTCGCCGTCGCGACGCTGATCTACAGCGCCTACACGTTCGTCGCGATGACGCTGTTCGGATCCGAGAAGTGGCTCGAGCGCGGCGAGGCGTTCGCGGTCTACTTCCACATGTTCTCCACGCTGGCCCCGTTCGAGGCCAGAGACCGCCGGCTCGGCGTCCGCCGGTGGCTCTCGGCGTCGACCCGCTGGGTGGCGCAGGCGCCGGGCTCGGTGGCCCTGGTCCTGTTCACGATCGGCGCGACGACGTTCGACGGCGCCTCCGAGGGCACCCTCGCCGAGCCGATTCGCACCGTCGAGGACTGGTTCGGCGACCTCGGGCTCGGCCCGCTGGCGGCGCTGCGGGTCACCAACACGCTCTTCCTCGCCCTCGCGCTCGGCTTCGTCGCCGGCCTGTACTGGGCGGGCATCTACGGCATGCACACGGTTCGTACGAAGCTCAGCACGCTCGAGCTCGGGCGCATGTTCGCCCACGCGTTCATCCCGATCGCCCTCGCCTACCTGGTCGCCCACTACTTCAGCCTGGTCGTCTTCCAGGAGCAGGCGCAGTTCACCTTCCTGCTCTCCGACCCGCTCGGTGACGGCTCCGACATCTTCGGGACCGCGGGGAGCGGGATCGACTACGGGGTGATCAGTGCCAACGCGATCTGGTACGTGCAGGTCGGCGCCCTGATCGCCGGCCACGTCACCGCGCTCGTGCTCGGCCACGACCGGGCGCTGAAGGTCTACGGCGACGCGCGTCTGGCAGCCCGCTCGCAGTACTGGATGCTGGCGCTGATGGTCGGCTTCACGTCGCTGGGCCTCTTCCTGCTCTCGCAGTCGAACAATTAGGGAACGCGGATGTGCCTCCAGCCGCTCGCGATCCCGGCGGCCGAGAGGGCGCGCACCCGGATGGCGCGGGCGTCGCGGCCGAGCGCAGAGAGCTTCAGCTTCGCGTTCTCGCGTGCGCTTGCGACCCGTCGCCACTTCCCGTTGCGATGCGCCTCGATGTCGTAGCTGCCGCCGGCTGGCCTGATCCCCAGCGCGTTGCCGCGAATTCCGAGCTCCGGGGCATGAGGGCGGGCGACCCGTTTCAGCTCGGCGAGATCGAAGGCCTTACGCAGGAACTTGCCCCGCGAGTCCGCGGGCGCGAAGAGGCCGAACAGGCCCATGACCGTGGGTGCGATGTCGACGTTGACGGGGTTCGCGGCGCGCCTGGTTCCGCTCATGGTGCGCTGGCGCACGAGGTCGCTGCCGCCGGTCACCGCGAGGAAGTTGTCCGCGGTCTGCGGGGCGCCGTGGTTGCCGGGCAGCGGGTTGCTCGAGGCCGACGGCTCGCCGAAGCCGACGCCTGGGTTCGCGGTGACGAAGATGTCACCGGAGCGCTCGCCGAGCGAGCGCCAGTTGCGGTGGCTCGCGGGCAGGGTGTGCGCTGTGCCGCCGTCGGCGGGGTTCGGCTCGCGGTAGAACGCCTCGGCCACGCCCGGCTGGGCGACGATGATCTCGCGCATCCGCTTCAGGAGCTCGAACCGGTCAGGGCTGGTGCGGTCAGCCAGGTAGACGAAGTCGACCGAGCCCTCGTTGTTGAGGGCGACGAACTGCGCCTCCGGGACCCCGGCGTCGGTGAGCGCCTCGGTGAGACTGACCTTCGAGGAGGTCGTGTCCATCGAGTGGTCGGAGAGGAGGATCAGCACAGTGCGCCCCCACTCGCCGCGCTCGCGCAGCGTCGTGACCAAACGCTCCACCTCGTCGTCGGCCATCCCGATCGCGGCGTCGTAGAGCGGCCCGGTGCCGGTCGCGTGGCCGGCGGTGTCGATCTGGTGCAGGTTGACGAACGTCAGGTCCGGGCGGGTCTTGCCGTCCGGAAGGCCGACCCCGCCGTCGATCGAGCCGAGCACCCTGTCCATCACCGTCTTGTCGTCGAGCGCGTAGCCCGAGACCGGATTCGTAGGAACCGACTCGCAGTAGGCATCGTCGTCGGGGCCCGACGCGCACGGAGCCCACAGGTAGTCGATGTCGGGGCGGGCGGCGTCGAGGTTCTGGCCGGCGAAGATCCGTCCCAGCTTCGGCTTGCCGAAGATGCCCGCCGTGGCCAGGTGGTCGGGGTTGCTCTGGCGGCCGATCGCCTCAAAGACCATCTCGGCCTGCGGGCAGGTGCGGCTCTCGCCGCTGGTCTCGGTCGGCAGGACACTGAAGTCGAACGGGCCGGTGCGCGCGCAGCTGTCCTCGTCGGCGAGCGGCGCGTAGAGGGCGAAGGCGTTGGCGGGGATCCCGGAACGACCCGGGTAGGCGCCGCTCATCATCGCCGTGTGGTTCGGGTTCGTCTCGGCGGGGATCACCGAGCTCGAGTTCGGAAAGTAGGTCGCGTGCGCGTCGTCGCCCGCGAGCAGCGAGGAGATGAACGGCGCACCGCCGCCCTCGACGCGGTCGCCGTCGAGGGCGTCGAGAACGACGACGTAGACGAGCGGCCGCTCGGCCGCGGATGCGGCCGCGGGTAGAGCGCAGACCGCGAGCGCGGCCACGAATGCGAGGACGCGCCTTCTCCCGCCGGCGAACACCGCCCGAATCGTAGGCAGCGCC
The DNA here is from genome assembly GCA_963767285.1 of uncultured Solirubrobacterales bacterium. Taxonomy (GTDB): domain Bacteria; phylum Actinomycetota; class Thermoleophilia; order Solirubrobacterales; family 70-9; genus WHSW01. Next base: position 445,144 of record CAVYDJ010000002.1, read on the forward strand.
GCGGGGGCGCGCGTCAGTGGCCCGCGAGGCGCGAGATCCCGAAGATCGCCGCGAAGCCGGCGACCGTCAGCAACACCCGTCTCCAGGATGGGTGCTCGCCGTGACCGTGAGCCTCGGGGAGCAGGTCCGTGGCGCCCATGTAGAGGAAGAAGCCCGTGTACACGGCGAGGATCGTGCCGAGGCTGTACTCGGAGATCGAGATGGCGGCCCCGAGGAGGACGCCGAACAGCGGGGCGAAGGCGTCGATCGTGAGCCAGCGCTTCGCGAGCTTTCGATCTTCGGACTGGTTGAGGATGAAGCTGACCGCGTTGAGCCCGTCGGCGAAGTCGTGGCCGATCACGGCGACGAAGACGAGCACGCCGGTGACCGTGTCGACGCCGAACGCGAGCCCGATCGCGAGCCCGTCGATAAAGCTGTGCACGGAGAGGCCGAGGGCGGCGGCGACGCCAACCCGCTCGTGGGAACGCGCCTGGTCCGGGTCGTCTCGGTGATGCAGCACCAGCACGCGCTCGACCAGGAAGAAGGCGATGAAACCGGCGCCGACCAGCCCTCCCACCAGCTGCGGGTCGTCGACCGCCTCGATGCTTTCCGGCAGGATGTCGAACAGCGCGACGGCCACGACGACTCCGCCGGTGAGCGCCATCAGGGTCGGCACCGAGTGCGCGAGGCGCAGCGCGAGGGCGCCACCCGCGAAGGTCGCGGCGACCGTGGCGAAGGCGAAGGGGAGCGCAATCCATTCCATTGAAGCGAGAATGATAATCATTCTCAAAGGCGGTATGCTTCGCGGTATGCATGAGGCCTCCGATCGGGCGTGGTCCGAGCTCGCGGCGCACGCCCTTTCGAGCGAGGGCCGGCGAGCCGGGGGCGCCCGGCGCGCCGTGATCGGGCTGCTCGCCGAGCAGGACTGCTGCCTCAGCGCCCAGGAGATCGCCGACCGGATCAGGGCCGGCGGTAAGCGGGTCGGCGTCGCCAGCGTCTATCGGGCGCTCGACCTCCTGCACGGCGAGGGCCTCGTCCAGCGGATCGAGGTCGGCGACGGCGGCGCCCGGTTCGAGGCGGTCGTCCCCGGGGGCGAGCACCATCACCATGCGGTCTGCGAACGGTGCGGTCGCCTGACCCCGTTCGAGGACGCCGGCCTGGAGCGAGCCATCAAACGTCTCTCCGACCGCATCGGCCATCGGGTCCAGGGCCACGACGTGCTGATCCGGGGCCGGTGCGCGCGCTGCGCGGGCGCGTGATCCAGGCGTCCGTCCATCGCGATAATCAGCTGATGCTTCCGATCGCCCACGCCGGCCACTGGGCCCTCTGGGTCCTCTACGTGGTCCCGGTGATCGTCGTGCTCGCCTCGATCGTCGCGTCGATCAGGCGGGAGCGCCGCGAGGCGGCCGCTGAAGGCGAAAGCCGATCACCAGCCCCACCGCCAGCGGAAGGGTGATGCAGGCGAGGCGGTAGAGCCAGGCGAGCAGCGCCCCGACGGCGCCGGAGCCGAAGAAGTCGGCGTCGACCTCGAACGGGCTCGGGTCGCCCGCTCCTAGGCGCGCTCGAGCAGGCGCTCGAGCCGGCCCTCGAGCTCGTCGCGCAGGGCGTCGCGGATCGGACCCTCGTGCGCGCGCTCGACCAGCTCGGACAGGAACCCCTCGATCACCAGCCGCTTCGCCTGCGCGTCGGCGAGCCCGTGGGAGCGCAGGTAGTAGAGCTGCTCGGGGTCGACCTGGGCGACCGCTGCGGCGTGGGTGCAGCGAACGTCATCGGCCTCGATCTCGAGGCCCGGGATCGCGTCGGCGTGGGCGTCCGTGGAGAGCAGCAGATTCCGGCTTTCCTGAAAGGCGTCGGTGCGCTGGGCGCCCTTGTCGACCCGGATCATCCCGCGCCAGACCGCGGTCGCGCGCTCGGCGAGCACCCCGCGGAAGGCGAGGTCGGAGTTCGTGTCCTCGGCCGCGTGCTCCTGGGTGGTGTCGTAGTCGAGGTGCTGGCTGCCGTCGCCGGCGTAGGCGCCGGTCACCTTGGCGCTCGAGCCGCGCCCGGCGAGCTTCGTCTCCATCCGCACCTTGCCGCGCGCCGAGCCGAATCCGAGCGCCACCCATTCGAGGTTGGCGTCGCGACCAACCTCGGCGCGCTGGGTGGCGAACACCCAGCCCTGGTCGGAGAGGTCCTGCTCGCAGACGTAGCGGAGGTTGGCGCCATCGCCGACCACGAGCTCGACGACGCCGTTGAAGAGCCCGTCGCCCTCCGACGCGTAGCGCTCCCAGACCTCCGCCTCGGCGCCCTCGCCGAGGACGATCAGCGCCCGCCACTCGATCTCGTCGCCCGGGGCGCCGGAGATGGTGAGCTTGATCGGCTCCTCGAGCCGCCGGCCGGCCGGCACATAGACGAGAACCCCGTCGCGCCAGCGAGCCTGATTGCGGGCGGTGAACGCGTCGGTCGCCGGCACGATCGAGCCGAGGTGGTCTCGCAGCAGCTCGGCGTGGGTTGCCGCGGCCTCGGCGAGTGGCATCACGATCGCTCCGTCGTCGCTGACGGAGCTCAGCCCCTCGACCGTCGCGACCGCCTCGTTGTAGCCGTCGAGCTCGAGCTCGGAGAGGTCGGTGAACTCCCAGCCCTTCGCCTTCTGGGTCGGGAGCTCGAGCTCGATCGCGAGCTCCTTGGCCCGGTCGCGCGCCTCCCTCAGCCAGTCCGGTTCGACCACCGAGGGCGCCGCCGCGCCGTCAGTGGCAGCGCTAGCCAATCGACCCTTCCATCTGCAGCTCGATCAGCCGGTTCATCTCGACCGAGTACTCCATCGGGAGCTCCTTGGCGATCGGCTCGATGAACCCGTTGACGATCATCTTCGATGCCTCCTCCTCGTCGAGGCCGTGGGCCTGGAGGTAGAAGAGCATCTCCTCGCCGACCTTCGAGACCGAGGCCTCGTGGCCGACGTTGGCGTCTGACTCGTCGATGCGGATCGTCGGGTAGGTGTCGGATCGCGACGCTTCGTCGAGCAGCAGCGCGTCGCAGACCACCTTGGACTTGGACTCGGTCGCGCCCTGGGCAACCTCGAGCAGGCCGCGGTAGGTGGCGCGGCCGCCGTCCTTGGAGATCGACTTCGAGAAGATCGACGAGGTCGTCTTCGGCGCCACGTGGATGATCTTGCCGCCGGCGTCCTGGTGCTGGCCCTTGCCGGCGAAGGCGATCGAGAGGATCTCGCCGTGGGCGCGCTCGCCGAGCAGGTAGATCGACGGGTACTTCATCGTCAGCTTCGAGCCCAGGTTGCAGTCGACCCACTCCATCGTCGCGTCCTCGTGGGCGACGGCGCGCTTCGTGACCAGGTTGAAGACGTTCTGCGACCAGTTCTGGACCGTCGTGTAGCGGACCCGCGAACCCTTCTTGGCGCAGATCTCGACGACGGCCGAGTGCAGCGAGTCGGTCGAGTAGACCGGCGCCGTGCAGCCCTCGATGTAGTGCACGTCCGCGCCGTCCTCGGCGATGATCAGGGTGCGCTCGAACTGGCCCATGTTCTCCGTGTTGATCCGGAAGTAGGCCTGCAGCGGCATCTCGACCTTGACCCCGGCGGGGACGTAGACGAACGAGCCGCCCGACCAGACCGCGGAGTTGAGCGCGGCGAGCTTGTTGTCGTTGGGCGGGATGATCGTCGCCCAGTACTCGCGGACCAGGTCCTCGTGCTCGCGCAGCGCCGTGTCCATGTCGGTGAAGATCACGCCCTGGGCCTCGAGCTTCTCGTTGATCTGGTGGTAGACCGATTCGCTCTCGTACTGAGCGCCCACGCCGGAGAGGAACTTGCGCTCCGCCTCCGGGATGCCGAGCTTGTCGAAGGTGTTCTTGATGTCCTCGGGGACGTCGTCCCAGCTCCGTTCGCTCTTCTCCGAAGCGCGAACGAAGTAGTGGATGTCGTCGAAGTCGATCTGGCCGAGGTCGCCGCCCCAGTTCGGCATCGGCCGGGCCTCGTAGTGCTCGTAGGCCTTGAGGCGGAAGTCGCGCATCCACTGCGGCTCGTTCTTGTACTCGGAGATCGCCTCGATCAGCTCACGGCTGAGGCCCTTCTCCGACTTGAAGGAATAGCCGGTCTCGGGGTCGTGGAAGCCGAACTTCTCCTCGTAGTCCGAGCCGATGGTCTTGAGGCCGGACTCGGCCTCGGTCAGCTGCTTGCCCGACGTGCCCGCGGAGGCTGCGCCTCCTGCGGGGGTGAGGGTCTCGGGGGGTGTGGTCATCTGAGAATCAGAGCTCCAGCTTCACTTCGTCGTCATCGACGCGAACTTCGAAGGTGTCGACCGGCCGGTAGGCAGGAAGGGTGCGGGGCTTGCCGGTCGTGATGTCGAACAGCGAGCCATGCCGTGGGCACTCCACGGTACACGCCGCCGGGTCGAACTCCCCCTCGGCGAGCGGGCCGTCGTCGTGCGAACAGCGGTCCTCGATCGCGTACAGCCCGCCATCCGCCGTGTGAAAGACGCCGATCTTGCGCCCGTCGGCCTCGACCAGGCGCATCTCGCCCACCGGCAGGTCGGTGAGCTTGCAGACGACGATGGTTGTGTCAGTGGTCACTTATTCCTAGTCTCCAGGTCGGATTTTAGCTACCGCTAGGTTCCCGGCCATGGCGGACGGCACCGGGGACTCACGAGCACGGATTTTGATCGCGGTTGGCGCCGCCGTGGCCCTGGCGGCGGTGATCGCGGTGATCGCGGTCGCCTCGGGTGGCGGCTCGGATGGGCGCGACGTCGTCGCCGCACCCGAGCGCTGCGTGGACGCGTGGAACCGCGACCAGGCCGCGCTCGCGTACGGCCGCCACAACTTCAGCTTCCATCTCTACGAGGGCGCGCTCGTCACCTACCTGACCAAGACCGGCGAGGAGGTCGTCGAGGGCGAGGGGGGCCTGTGCGCGGTGATCTTCCCCTCACAGGCGCTCGACCCGGAGCCGTTCGCGGCCGGCCAGGTGCTGGAGGGCAAGCTCTGGTTCCCGATCTCGGAACTCGACCAGATGGAGCTGAGCCGGCTCGCCGAGCTGCAGGTCCTTGCCGCGGGCTCGCCGAACACGACGCTCGACGTCCAGGGCGTGCTCGCCGCGCTCTGATAGCTTCGCGCCCATGACTGCCGCTACGCCTCTCAGACTCGCCATTGCCACCGCCTCCGCCGTCGTCCTCGGCGGCGCCTCGCTCGCCTTCGCCCAGGGCGGGACGGTCGAGGTCGACACCGAGCTGATCCTCCGCAACCAGGCCCCCGCCTTCCACGGCAAGGTCAAGGCCGACAACGAGAACTGCGTCGAGGACCGCGAGGTCAAGATGTACAAGGAGAAGCGCAGCGGCGGCAAGAAGCTGCTGGGCACCGACCACGCCTCCGACAGCGGCAAGTGGAAGGTCCTCTTCGACAAGGTCACCTCCGGCGGCTATTTCGCGATCGCTCCGAAGGTCGAGCAGGGGACCGCCGGCACCATCTACGAGTGCCTGAAGGCGAAGTCCGTCGTGATCCCGGTCGACTGACCGGCCGCGTGGCCGTGGCGGTCAGCTGCCGCCGGTGAAGGAGAGGAAGGTGTCCCAGGCCGGCTTCGGGAGGTCGAGCGAGGCGACCGGGAAGAGGCCCGAGAACGGGCACCAGATGCACGTCTGCGTGTCCCGGGGCAGGTCCCGCCACGCGTACCAGAGCACGGCTTCGATCCCGAGCCGGTCCCCTTCGCGCTCGAAGTAGGAGAACGCCTGGCGTAGCCGCTTTGCCTGGCCGCGCGGGCCCCGGTTGAGCGGATGAGGCGCGCGGCCCGACGACCAGCCGATCTCGGTGATCCACAGCGGCGGCTGCGGCTGCGGGGCCACCTGCCTGACCACGGCGGCGGTCGTCTCCACCTGGTGTACGACGCCTCTCATCCGCTGTCCGTACGGGTGGATCGCGACCCCGTCGATCGCCGCCGCGACGTCGGGGTCGGCGTACAGCCCGCGCAGGAAGTCGGTCAGCCGGATGCCGCCGAGGCGGCCGCGCAGCGGGTAGCAGCACATCCCCCCGAGGAGGACCTCGGCGCCCGGGTCCTGTCCGTGGATCGCCTCCGACGCGGCGACGAACAGATCGGCGTAGCGGCCCACGTCCGGCCGGGGCTTGAAGAAGCCCGGGTCGTTCTGCTCGTTCCAGATCTGCCACCTGCGCAGGGGGCGGTGCGGCAACTCCGGATGGGCCGCCCAGAACACGCCGTTTGGACCGTAGCGGCGCACAGCGTTCGTCAGGAACACGCGCCAGGCGGAGAGGCCCGCTGTGGTGTGCGGCGGCGCCTTCAGGCAGTCGTCGCCGTCGCAGCCCTCGAGCAGCGAGACCCAGTGGGGGACGTAGTAGATGACCGGCAGCAGGTCGATGTTCTCCCGCGCCGTTGCCGCGACGATCCGGTCGAACTCCGACCAGTTGAATCCGCTCGGAGCGGCGCCGGAGTCCACTTCGGCCCAGCTGAGGTTCATGCGCAGCACGCCGACCCGGCCCGCGGCCATCCGTTCGATGTCGGCCTCGCTCAGGGAGCGCTGCGAGACGACGCCGAAGACGGGCTCGTCCGCGTCGGCTCGGGCGGGCGCCGGCCCGCCTGTCGCCAGCACGCCCACAGCCACGATCGCGACCGCGATTCCCCGCCGCATTGATCGAGCCTACGTTATGGGATACGGTCGGTCCAATGAGTGCGAGAGCCCTGACCCTTGCTGCCGCCGCGGCGTTCCTGTTCGCGGGCGCGACGGGCGCCGTCGCCGGGATCAGCGAGGACGCGCCAACCAGGCTGACGATGGCGAACCGCGCGCCGGCCTTCCACGGCAAGGTCAAGACCGACGTTCCCGACTGCGAGTCCGATCGCCGCGTGAAGCTGTTCTACGTCGCCAACCCGAAACGCGGTATCGGCGGCGGCGAGCTGATCGGGCGCACGAACAGCGACTTCAAGGGCCGCTGGTTCATCGACGTCAGCCCGCTGGCCGACGGGGGCTACTACGCAAAGGTCAAGCAGCACATCGTCAACATCGACGGTGTCCTGGTCCGCTGCCTGCCGGACTTCGCGCCCGGCATCGTCGTCGATTAGGTACGACGCCGGTCGCTCACGTCAGCGGGAAGGTGTACATCGGCAAGAACGCGCCGTACTTCCACGGCCGGGTGGGGGCGGAGAACGAGACCTGCGCGGGTCCGCGCCCGGTGAAGGTCTTCGAGCGCCTCGCCAACGGCGAGCGCGAGCAGATCGGAATCACCGAGTCCGATCTCAGCGCTCCGCGGGCGAAGTGGCTGGTTCCTGCGGACCCGGATCCGGGCAGCTACTTCGCCACGGCGCCCAAGCACCGCCTGGGCAGCGTGGACGACCCGGCCGGGATCTTCGTCTGCCTGCGCGCGAAGTCGCGCACGATCGAGATCGAGTAGGTCAGATCCGCTCGCGCTCGGCGGTTGGGTCGGCCGGCGCCGCCCCTTCGTCCTCCCAGTCGGCGGCGTCTCCCAGGGCGGCCGACTTGACGACCTTGAGCCCGAGCAGCGCGCACTTCAGGCGGGTCGCGGAGATGTCGATGCCGAGCAGCTCGAGCACGTAGTCCTTGTCGAGTCGCAGCAGCTCCTCGCGCGTCTTGCCGGCCAGCTCCTCGGTCAGCATCGAGGTCGCGGCGGTGGAGATCGCGCAGCCCTTGCCCTCGAAGGCGACCTCGGAGACCAGGCCGTCCTCGCCGAGCACGATGTAGACGTGCTGCTCGTCGCCGCAGAGCGGGTTCGTGTCCTCGAACTCGAGGTCGAATTGCGCGGGGCGGCCGAAGTGGCGCGGCCGCTTGTAGTGGTCGAGGATGTTCTCGCGGTAGAGGTCGTCCATCACGAATCAGGTTACGAGGTGGCCCTATAGTGAGCCGCTTGCCAGGGGCGCTGCGTGAACAGCTCGACCGCGACGGGTACGTGATCGTCGACTCCGGAATCCCTCCCGAGACGATCGACGCCGCCCGCGCCGACACCGACGCCGAGATCCACCCGGAGGGCTCGGCGGCCCGGCTGGCGCGCCGCGCCAAGCGCGCGGTGCTCGGCAAGCACCGGGCCGTTTCGGCGCGCACGGATCGGCGCGTCCAGGACGCGTGGGTGGTGTCGGACAACGTGCGGGCCATCGCGGGGGCGCCGACCGTGCTGGCGACGCTCGAGGAGCTGTACGAGCGCGAGCCGATCCCGTGGCAGACGCTCAACTTCCGCGTCGGCTCCGAGCAGAACGCGCACTCGGACGCGATGTACTTCAACTCCGATCCGTCCGGCTATATGTGCGGCGTCTGGCTCGCGCTCGAGGACATCGACGAGACATGCGGCCCGGTCGTTTACTACCCGGGCAGCCACAAGCTCCCGGAGCTGACCGCGGCCGAGCTGAAGGCGGCGACCGGGCGCACCGACGGCGACGCGTACGAGGAGCACGTGATGGACCTCGTCCGCGAGGCCGGCATCGAGCCCGCATACGCGACCCTCGACAAGGGCCAGGCGCTGATCTGGGCTTCCAACCTCGTCCACGGCGGGTCCCCGCAGACCGACCGCTCCCGCACCCGGTGGAGCCAGGTCACCCACTACGTCTTCGAGGGCTGCCGGATGTGGAAACCGTTCCTGTCCGAGGGCGAGAAGGTGTACTTCGAGCCGGCGCTGATCCGCTGATCAGCGGTACGCGCGCGGCAGGTTGATCAGCGCTTTGGGGATGTCCCGGCGCGAGCGCTCGTAGGCGTGCTCGAGTCCCGCCGCGGCCTCCGGTCCATGGACCGGGGCGCCGTGTCCCGTGAGCAGGTGGTCGGGCTCGTACCCGCGGATCGACTTCGGGGGCCAGGGGCGCAGCATCGGGTGCATCCCGACGCCGCCGCGGCCGGCGTTGAAGACCGGGTTGGTCCCGACGATCTCGGCAACGACGAGCGCCCTCTCCGCGGGCCACCAAAGCGCGGTCTCCTTCCAGCCCGGAAAGCGGTGCGCGGGGATCGCCTCGAACGGCGATCCCGGGACGGCGTCGGGGACGGTCAGGCGCTCGATCCCGAGGCGTTCGGCGACGGCGGCGCAGTCGCGGTTGTGGCGGTCGAGCAGCTGCAGCACCCCGGCCGGCGTCCCGAGGGCCGCGCCGCGGTCGACGATGTCGCCGACCTCCACCGGGTCGACGAACCAGACCTTCCCGTCCGCGAGGATCGCATGGCAGGCGCGCGCCATCGGCTCGTCCATCACCCAGCTGAGGCCGAGCGGCGACTCGTCGACGGTGAGCAGGGTCCGCGGCATCGTCAGGCGAAGATCCGGCGGGCGTCGTCGAGGCCCTCGACCAGCCGGTCGATCTCCTCGGGCGTCGTGTAGACGCCGAAGCTCGCGCGGGCGGTGGCCGCGACGCCGAGGCGGTCCATCAGCGGCTGGGCGCAGTGATGGCCGGCGCGGACGGCGACTCCGTGGCGGTCGAGGATCTCGGCGACGTCGTGGCCGTGGATACCGTCGAGCTCAAAGGAGACCGGGCCGAGCCGCTCCGGCGACGCGGGCGGGCCGAAGACGCGAAGGCCCGGGACATCGGCGAGCCGCTCGAGCGCGTAGGCGGCGATCTCGCGCTCGTGGGCGGAGACCGCGTCCATGCCGAGGCCGTCGAGCCAGCGCAGCGCCGCGGCAAAGCCGATCGCCTGGGTGATCGCCGGCGTCCCGGCCTCGAAGCGGGCCGGGGGATCGGCCCAGGTCGTCCCCTCCCTGGTGACCTTGCGGATCATCGAGCCGCCGCCCATGAACGGCGGCATCTCGCGCAGCAGCTCGAGCCGCGCCCACAGCGCGCCGATCCCGGTCGGCGCGTAGGCCTTGTGGCCGGTGAGCGCATAGAAGTCGATCCCGAGCTCGGCGACGTCGACCCCGAGCTTCGGCGCCGCCTGGGCGCCGTCGGCGATCACGAGGGCGCCGGCCTCGTGGGCCAGGCGGGAGATCTCGACGAGCGGGTTCTCCGTTCCGAGCACGTTCGAGACGTGGGCGACGGCGACGAGCTTCGGAGCCCGCTCGAGCAGGGATGCGTACGCATCCATGTCGAGTAGCCCGTCGTCGGTGATCGGTACCCAGTCGATCTCGGCGCCGACCCGCTCGGCGAGCTGCTGCCAGGGGACGATGTTGGAGTGATGCTCCATCTCGGTGAGCACGATGCGGTCGCCGGCGCCGACGTTCGCGTCGCCCCACGCCCGCGCGACGAGGTTGATCGCCTCGGTCGCGTTGCGGACGAAGATGACCTCGCGGCGGTCGGCGGCGCCGATGTGATCGGCGACGGTCGCCCTGGCGCCCTCGTAGGCCGCGGTTGCCTCCGCCGAGAGCGTGTGCGAGCCGCGATGGACGTTGGAGTGGTGGCGACGCTCGTAGCGGTCGACCGCCTGGATCGAGGCGAGGACCCGCTGCGCGCTTGCGCCGGAGTCGAGGTAGGCGACCGGCTTGCCGCCGACCTCGCGCTCGAGCGCCGGGAACGAAGCCCGGACGCGCGCGATGTCGAGGCCCTTGGCCGCCGTCTGGCTCACGCGGCTCCTGCGACCTCTTCCTTGATCCAGCCGTAACCCTTGTCCTCGAGCTCGGTGACGAGCTCGGGGCCGCCCTCCTTGACGATCCGCCCGTCGTACATGACGTGGACGAAGTCGGGCTCGACCAGGTGCAGGATGCGCTGGTAGTGGGTGATGATCAGGACGCCCATCTCGGGACCCGCGAGGCGGTTGACGCCCTCGGCGACGATGCGGAGCGCGTCGATGTCGAGCCCGGAGTCGGTCTCGTCGAGGACCGCCATCCGCGGCTTCAGCATCGCCATCTGCAGGATCTCGAGACGCTTCTTCTCGCCGCCGGAGAAGCCGTCGTTGACGTAGCGGCTCGAGAACTCGCGCGGGATGTCGACCATCTCCATCGCCGCCTCGGTATCGCGGCGGAAGTCCTTGAGGCTGATCTGTGACTCGCCTCGGGCCTCCCGGTGGGCGTTGATCGCCATCCGCAGGTACTTGGCGACGGTCACGCCCGGAATCGCGACCGGGTACTGGAAGGCCATGAACAGCCCCGCGCGCGAACGCTCCTCGGGGTCGGCCTCGGTGATGTCGGAGCCCTCGAAGACGATCTCGCCCTCGCTGACTTCGAGCGCCGGATGGCCCATGATCGCGTTCGCGAGCGTGGACTTGCCGGAGCCGTTGGGCCCCATCAGCGCGCGCACCTCGCCCTTCGATACCTCGAGGTCGAGGCCCTTGAGGATCTGCTTGTCCTCGGCGCTCACGTGCAGGTTGCGGATTTCGAGATCAGCCATCGGTCTCCATGGGTAGTGGTTGAAAGTCGGTCAGGCCACCGCGGCCGTCTTCACGGCGGGCGGGCCGGCGAACTCGACCAGGTCGGCGAGCGTCGTGCCCGTCAGCGCCCTGGTCACGCCGCCGTGGACGCGGGTCCAGAGCAGCTTGGTCGCGCACGAGTGTCCGGCGTCCACCTCGTGGGAGCAGAGGACGCGGCCCTCGCGGTCGGAGTGAAAGCACTCCATCGGCGCGATCGGGCCCTCGAGCGCCTCGACAACGGCGAGCATCTCGATCTCGCTCGCCGGCCGGGCCAGGCGATAGCCGCCATGGGCGCCGCGAACCGAGCTCACGAGGCCGGCCTGGCGCAGCTTCGCGACCAGGTGCTCGAGGTAGGAGAGCGGCAGCAGCTCTGCCTCGGCGACCGACGCGAGCGCGACCGGCTCGGCTTCCTCCGGGGGGCCCTCGCCCGTCCGGCGGCCGAGCTCCACCATCAGCCGCACGCCGTATTCAGCCTTGGTCGAGAACAGCATCAACGATAAATCCTAGCGCGGCGGTCGGTTTATTCAGCGTCGGTTACGCGGCGCGCAAGGTAGGCGTCCTGGCCCAGGTATTGCGGGCTGTCCGAGCGCACCGCCTCCAGCAGTTCGAACCCGGCCAGCATCTCGCCCTCGACGTACGCGTTCGGGTGGAAGGCGGCGCAGAGGTTGGTGCCCGCCGTCTCGTCGAAGTGGGTGATGCGCTCGCCGCGATCGAAGCGGGCCCTGTCGGCAGTCCCGAGCCGGTCCGCGTAGCGCTCCCCGCTGACGGTGAACAGGAACAGGTCGCCCGCGCCGAGCGAGGAACGGATCTCGTCGAGCCACCGGCGTTCGACGTCGTCGGGGAGGTGGGTGAACACCGAGAGCGCGTAGATCAGCCCGAGCGGCTTCGCGTCGTCGAAGGGCAGCGGCGGCTCGAGCCCGTTGACGCGGGCGTCGAGGAACGGAAGGTTCTCCGCGCACCAGCCGGCCAGCTTCGGGTTGTAGTCGCAGCCGTAGAACCGCGGGCCGGAGACCGGTGCCCACCAGCGCGCCACCCGCCCGCAGCCGCAGCCGAGGTCGAGGACCGAGCGCAGGCCGGCGATCGGGTGGCCGTTTCGCGCCAGCAGCTCGGCGAAGAAGCCCGCGTGCTCGGAGCCCGAGTCCAGGAAGTAGTCGGCCCCCGGCTTGTCAACGACCAGCGTCCGCAGGCTCGCGGGCGGCAGCGGCAGGCCGTCGCGGCCCACTCGCCGGCGGTCGCCCGCCGCGCGGAGGCCCTTGTAGCGCTCCCAGCCGCGGTAGCCGGCGCGCAGCACGCGCTCGCGCGCCGGAATCGGCGCGTCGATGAGCGCGTCCTTGATCCGGCGGCCCAGCATCGGCCGCCGGATGTTAGGTACCTGCGGTCAGCCGAGCGGCTGGCCGCTGGAGTCGACCCGCTGGATCGTCAGCGAGTACGACCACGTGTGGTCGATGCTGGCCGGGCGGCCGGCGTTGTCGTGGTCGAGGTGGCCGGTCCCGTTGAAGTTCAGCGTGATCGGCTCGGTGCTCCGCAGGGTGTCCAGCGAGACAGTGCGTTGCTGGACCTCCTGCGGGAAGTAGCTCCAGACGTGCACGTTGCACTCGTCGTCGCCGGCGTCGACGAACCCGACCTCCGGATCGTCCATGCCCCAGCTGAGCCGCGCCTCGCCGGGGCTGGCGCCGTCGCTGACCGAGAACGAGACCGGCTTCGTGCCGTCCAGCCCGGGGGTGCGGTCGGGCATGTCGGCGACGCACGGGACCCTGCCGCCCGGGCCGGACTTGCACCCCTCGAGGTGGTGGCTGTGCCAGCGGCCGTGGACGCGTCCCTGCACCTCGCCGCTGAGCCGCCCGTTCTTGAGCATGATCGCGTTCTCGGGATCGAACTCGGTCTCGGCGAACTCGCCGTCGAAGGACTTCGAGCCGGACTGCGTGCCGCACAGGGTGTCCGGCGCCGACGCGGTCGTGTGGTACGAGATCGTCGCGTTGACGACCCGGTAGTACAGGCTGTCCTCGGCCGGCTTGAAGTGGATCGTCGCGTCGGCGACGCCGGCGCCGGTGGTCAGGTGGACCGTCAGGCCGACTTGGCTGGAGAGCGGCCACGCCTTCGCGGGCGCCGTGAAGTCATACCAGGGCCGCCCCTCGGACCAGCCGGGGTTGTAGTCGCTGCGCAGCTCCGCGGTCTGGCCCTGCGGGTTCGCGTACTCCGCCTTGGCGCCGAAGCCCTGCATCAGGATCTGCTTCGTCGTGGCAGTGGCCTGCGTCGTCAACGGATGCCCGGTGATCGGCGTCGTCTGGCCGGGCGTCAGCGTTTGCGGTGCCTCGAGGGTCAGCTCCAGGCAGCCGCCCGGGGTCGTCGCGCGCTTCTCGGTGGTGAGATACGCGCCGGCGAGCTGGACGAAGCCCAGCTCGACGAACTTGTCGACCGCGGCGTCCCAGGCGGCGCTGCGCAGGACCCGCTTCGGAGCGGGCGACTCGTCGCCGTCCTGCTGGGCGATGAACTCCTCGAAGTTGCCCTCGCGGACCCAGATCGTCGAGAGCGCTTGGCTGTAGGTCTGGGCGGGCCCGGTCGACTTGGTCTTGCCGGTCTTGCGGTTCGTCGCGTTCTGCGAGCGGGTGACCGAGACCGTGACGTCCCGCGCGCCGATGCCGGTCAGGGTGGCGTCGAGGTCGGTCCCCGAGCTGGTGGCGCCACGCATGTCGAAGACGACGTTGGTCGTGATGTCGTACTTGCCGACGCGCTCGACCGTGGTGACCTCGTACTCGGCGCGGAAATCGCCACGGACCTCGAAGTTGCCGTCCTCCACGTAGCTGGTGCCGATCACCGGGCAGGGATCGACGGCCGCCTGCATCCGGAAGCGCCGCGTCTGCTTGCCGCCCTTGCCCTTCACCGAGTCGGCGGCGCCCAGCGGGTCGGCGCCGTTGGAGTCCGGGGCGGTCGCGGCGCGCGCGGCGCGCGGAGCGGCGCCGGCGGCTGTGTCGAGCTGGGCGACGAGCTTTGCATCGGCCTGTGCGGCCTTGGCCTTCCAACCCTTGCCGAGCAGGTCGGCGAAGCTCGGGATCCCCAGACCCTTGCGCGTGCCCGCGGGGCCGGTGGCGGCCAGCAGGTCACGCAGGCCGTCGGCTGCCGAGGGGTCGGCCGGGATTGGGAGGCCCTCGTCGGCGGCTGCGGCGGGCGCGGCCGAGGCGACGAGGACGATCGTGGTGACAAGGGCGGGGAGATATGCGCGGAATCCATTCATGCCGCGACCGTAAGCCGCGCATCGCGTCACCGCATTGGGGTGATTCCTAGACCCGACCCCAAGGTTTGCGAGCTTCCCTAAGGGTCAGGCGTCGATCAGCCCGCGGCGGATCGCGTAGCGGACCAGCTCGACCCGGTCGCGCATCCCGAGCTTGCGCATCGCGTTCGAGCGATGGTTCTCGACCGTCTTCTCGGAGAGGTGGAGGATCTCGGCGATCTCCTTGTTGGTGTGCGCCTCGGCGACCAGCTTCACGACCTCCTCCTCGCGCGGGGTGAGCTCGTCGGTGCGCCCGGCGCCCTGGCCGAGGACGTCCTTGATCAAAGCCTGCTGCGCTGCCGGGGTCAGGAACGGCTCGCCGCGCTCGACCGCGCGCACCGCGCCGAGCAGGTCGACGTCGGCCTGCGTCTTCAGCACGTAGCCGGAGGCGCCCGCCTTCAGGGCCTCGAACAGGTACTGCTCGTCGTCGTACATCGAGAGGATCAGCACGGCGACGTCGGGAGCCTGCTCGCGGATCTCGCGGGTGGCCTGCAGCCCAGTCAGCTTCGGCATCTTGACGTCGAGGATCGCGAGGTCCGGCCGCTCGCGGATGGCCAGGTCGCGCGCCTCGGCCCCGTCGGAGGCCTCGGCGATGACGTCGATGTCGTCCTGCTGCTCGAGCAGGACGCGCAGCCCCGAACGCACGATGCCGTGGTCGTCCGCGATCAGTACCCGCACCTGGTCATCCCTCGTTTCCGTTGTCATCACTGAGGTTTATCGGCACGACGAGCCGAACCCTTGTGCCGACGTCGTGCCGGGACTCGATCTGGAAGTCGCCGCCGACCAGCAGCGCCCGTTCGCGCATGCCGCCGATTCCGAGCCCGCGGCTGGTCTGGTCGAAGGTGAAACCGCGTCCATCGTCGCGGACGCTGAGCTCCACCGCGTCACCCTCGCGACGCAGGGCGACCTGGACGTGTTCGGCCTCCGAGTGGCGGACAGCGTTGCTCAGCGCCTCCTGGGCGACCCGGTAGACGACCAGCTGCACGTCCTCGGGCAGGCCGCCGAGGTCGCCTTCGGTCTCGAAACTCGCCTCGATCGTCCCCCCGCGCGAGATCTCGCGCACATTGCCGGCCACCGCCGGCTCCAGCCCGAGATCGTCGAGCGCCGTCGGGCGCAGCTGGCGCGCGAGGTCGAGCAGCTCCCGCATCGCCTGGTTGGCCACGGTCCGGATCTCTGCGAGCTCGGTCGCAAGCTCGGGCGGGGCCTTGCCGCGGGTCGCCTCGAGGCGCAGCAGCAGGCCGGTCAGGGACTGGTTGACCTCGTCGTGGAGGTCGCGGGCGACGCGGGTACGTTCGCGCTCCTGCGCGGTCAGCGCCGCGCTCGAGGCGCGGCGGCGCTCGGCTTCGAGGCGCTCGAGCATCCGCGCGAACGCCTGATGCAGGCGGACGACCTCCTCGGGCCCCGCGGGGGTGTCACCGTCCCTCAGGTTCGCTCCCGGCCGCGAGAGGTCGGCGCGCTCCATCTGATCGACGAGCTGCTCGAGCGGCTGGAAGCGGCGCTGGATCAGCAGCACGTTGAAGACGATCGTCAGCGCCACCGCAAGCCCGAGGACGATGCCGGATTGGGTATCGAGCAGGTCCGTGTCGGCGTTCGCCGCGATCACCGCCATGACCACCGCAACCACGACCAGGAGCAGGTTGACGAGCAGGACCTGGGTCAGGAGGGCCGGCCGGCGCATGCGAGAAGTATTCACGCGAGGTCAGACCCCTCGACACCGGGGCCGCGAATCCGGCTCCGCAAGAAGGGGGTCTGACCCCATTCCGAAATAGGGGCCAGCCCCCATGTGGTCGGTCCGTCGCATCGTCAGAATGTCCGCACAGGTTCAAGTCCGGCCGCCTGTGTCTTGAGAGCCGGGCAGGCATCAAGGAGCACCCAGCGATGACAACCACCCGCAAGTCGAACTTCTCGGCTGCCCTGAGGACGACCATTTTGATGGCGACCCTCGGCGGTTTGATGGTCGCGATCGGCTACGCGATCGGCGGCATCCAGATCGCCTCCCTCTTCCTGGCGATCGCCCTGCTGATGAACTTCGTCGCCTTCTTCTTCAGCGACAAGATCGCGGTCAAGGCCTCGGGCGCGAAGCCGATCGAGGAGAGCGAGAATCCGGGCCTGTATCAGATGGTGCGCGAGCTGACGACGCGCGCCGGCCTGCCGATGCCGCGCCTGTACATGATCCCGTCCGAGCAGCCCAACGCCTTCGCGAGCGGCCGCGGACCGAAGCACTCCGTGGTCGCCGTGACCAGCGGGATCACGAAGCTGCTCTCCGAGGACGAGTTGCGCGGCGTGATCTCCCATGAGCTCGCCCACATCAGCAACCGCGACATCCTCACCCAGTCCGTCGCTTCGGCGATCGGCGCGATGATCACCTACCTGGCCTACTTCTTCCTGTGGTTCGGGGGCGACAACGACTCGCCGCTGGGGCTGATCGGCAGTATTGCCATGGTGTTGCTGGCGCCGCTCGCGGCTTCGCTGATCCAGCTCGCGGTCTCGCGCCAGCGCGAGTACGCGGCGGACGCGACCGGGGCGGACTTCTGTGGCAACCCGGAGTCGCTGGCCTCGGCGCTGCTGCGGCTCGAGGAGGGTGCGGCCGCGATGCCGATGCAGGTCAACCAGGCCACCGAGCCGCTCTACATCGTCAAGCCGTTCAAGGGCGGCGGGATCGCGGGCCTGTTCTCGACCCACCCGCCGATCGAGGAGCGCGTCCGGCGCCTGCGGCAGATGCGCCCGACGATCGGCTAGGAACCAACCGCGATCAAGTACTCGGTAGTCGTCGTCACCTGGGAGTGCGCGGATCACCTGCGCACCCTGGTGACGACGATGAACCGGCACCTCGACGGCGCCCAGCAGCTCGTCGTCGTCGACAACGCCTCCTCTGACTCGCCCGGCGCGGCGGCCGCCGAGTGGAAGGGCGAGCACCGCTTCGTCGGCTTGGATGAGAACGTCGGGTTCGGTGCCGCCAACAACGTCGGCGTGGGGGAGGCGACCGGCGACGCCACCGTGCTGCTCAACCCGGACACCGAGCTGCTCGACGACGGCCTGGGCCGGCTGGCTGCGGTGGCGCTCGAGCTCGGCGGTCTGGTCGGGCCGCGGGTCCTCAACGCCGATGGCTCCATCCAGCCCTCGGCCAGCGGGCCCGAGGTCGGCGTCTGGCCCTGGGTCCGGGCCCTCGTTCCCGCAGCCGTCCAGCCGGCCGCCGTGCGGGCGCGGACGGAGCCGTACCGGCTCGAGCACCGGGTCGGCGTCACCTGGCTTCGGGGCGCCTGCGTCGCCGGCCCGACCGACGTGCTTGCGCGCCTCGGACCGTTCGACCCGGCCCTGCACATGTTCGGCGAGGACATCGACCTCGGCCTGCGCGCCGCGGCCGGCGGCGTTCGCTCGTGGTTCGACCCGGAGGCGTGCCGGATCGTCCACCACGGCCAGGGCTCGACGACGCTCGCCTACGGCTCACGCGAGGCCTGGCGGGCCACCGGCACGCTGAACTGGCGCGCGGCCCTGCGCCGGGCGTACGGCCCGCGGCGGGAGACGCTCGCGTGGATCGCTCTGCGGACGAACCTGCGGCTGCGGCTGCTTGCCAAGACCGTCCTGCGCCGGGCGACCGAGCGCGACCGGGCCGCTGTGCACGCGGTGCTCTCCGCACGCCCGGTCCCGGAGCTGGGGCGGGGCAACAACGATCAATAAGGGGGAGGCCTGGGGGGAATTGCCGAGTTAGGGCCGCATACCGGGACAAACTCGGCAACGCCCACCCTTTATTGCAATGCCCTGCCTCCAGGCCTGCGTTGCTATTCTTTTTGAAGTAATACAGTGATTCCGGATAGGGATTAGGAGTTTTTGGGCAGATGCCGGTGGAGTTGATTGATCTCGAGACCGCTCAGCGGGAGATCGAGGCGGGCGCGAAGCTGATCGACGTCCGCGAGCCTCACGAGTGGAACGAGTCCCACCTCGAGGCCGCCGAGCACGTGCCGATGGACGAGCTGGTGGCGCGCGCCGACGAGGTCGCCCCCGACGTCTCCGAGCGGATCCTCCTCTACTGCCGGACGGACAACCGCTCGCAGAAGATGGCGACCGAGCTCGCAGCGCTCGGCTACGAGGACATCGGGGTGATGGAGGGCGGGATCGTCGGCTGGGAGGGCGCCGGTCTGCCGACCGTCAGCGCCTCCGGCCTGACCCGGGACCAGCGCAACCGCTACTCGCGCCACACGCTGCTGCCCGAGGTCGGGGTCGAGGGCCAGCTCAAGCTCCTGCACTCGAAGGTCCTGCTGCTCGGCGCCGGCGGCCTCGGCGCGCCGACGGCGCTCTACCTCGCCGCGGCGGGGGTCGGGACGATCGGGATCATCGACGACGACGTCGTCGACGAGTCGAACCTGCAGCGCCAGGTGATTCACAACACCGAGCGGGTCGGGATCGCGAAGACGGCCTCCGCGAGGATGACGATCGAGGCACTGAACCCCGACGTCGAGGTGGTCGAGCACAACCTTCGCCTCGACAGCTCCAACATCCTCGAGCTGATCGAGCCGTACGACGTGATCGTCGACGGCGCTGACAACTTCCCCACGCGGTACCTGCTCAACGACGCCTCGGTGCGCCTGCGCAAGCCGGTCGTCTCGGCCTCGATCCTCGGCTTCGACGGGCAGATCTCGACCTTCGTCCCGTTCGAGGGGCCGTGCTACCGCTGCCTCTACCCGGTCCCGCCGCCGCCCGAGCTCGCCCCGAGCTGCGGCGCCAACGGCGTTCTCGGCGTGATGGCCGGGGTGATGGGCCTGCTGCAGGCCAACGAGGTGATCAAGCTGGTCGCCGGGATCGGCGAGCCGCTGATCGGGCGGCTGCTGCTCTACGAGTCGCTCGGCACGCGGTTCACCGAGCTGAAGGTCAAGCGCGACCCGGAGTGCCCGATCTGTGGCGAGCACTCGGCCGAGATCCCGGCCGAGGAAATGGGCAAGTTCCCCGACTACGAGCTCTTCTGCGGTGCCCCGGCCCGCGAGGAGACTCCGGCCGCTGTCTGACCGGCGCCTCGGTAGCTTTCTCCGCATGCCCCAGGTGAAGATCCCTCCGGTGCTGCGCCCGCGCACGGGCGGCGAGGCCGAGGTTCCCGCCGATGGCGAGACCGTCGGCGAGGTGCTCGAGGCGCTCGCCGGCGCCCATCCGGAGACCCGCGAGCAGCTGTTCGCGGACGACGGCGCCCTGAATCGCTACGTCAACGTCTATCTCAACGACGAGGACGTGCGGGTGCTCGACGGTCTCGAGACCTCGGTCTCGGCCTCCGACACCGTCGTGATCCTGCCGGCCATGGCCGGCGGCTCGTAGCCGGCGGAGCCGGCTCCAGGTCTAACTGCCGCCGGTATAGGAGACGAACGCGTCCCAGGACGGTTTCGGGGCGTCCAGCGACTCCTCCTCGAACAGGCCCGAGCCGGGGCACCACTCGCACTGGTTCGGGTCGCTCGTGTCGCGCCACGAGTACCAGGTCACGCCCCTGATGTTCCAGTCGGCGCGGCGCGCGAGGAAGAAGTCGAACGCCTCGGTCAGCTGCTCTGCTTGCCCGTCGGGACCGCGCAGCAGCGGGTTCTTGCCCTCGTCGGATGAGGCCCCGACCTCGGTGATCCACATCCCGACCTCGTCGTCTCCGGCCTGCTCGACCACGCCGTGCAGCTTCGCGACCTGAGCCTCGATCTTCGTCTGGTGAGCCGCGTACGGATGCGCGGCGATCGAGTCGAACGAAGAGCCCGCCTCGTCGATCTCGTACAGGTCGCGCAGGAAGGCCCAGGCCGTCTGGCCGGGCGGCTTGCCGCCGTACGGGGTTCCGAACATGCCACCGAGGATCACCTCGGCGCCGGGGTCGCGCGAGCGGATCGCCTCCGCGGCGGTGGCCATCACCTTCTCGTACGCCGCCGGGTCGACCTCCGGCTGATAGAAGGTCGGCGAGTTCTGTTCGTTCCAGATCTGCCAGCTGGTGATCGGCATATCGTCGAGCTCGGGATGCTCGGCCCAGATCGCGCCCTCCGGGCCGTAGCGCTCGACGGTCCGTTCGATGAAGTCCTTCCAGGCGGCGAGCGCCGCGGGGGACCGGGGACCGTAGGCGGCGCAGTCGGGGTCGCACTCGTAGCCGTCGAGCCCCTCGGCGACGTAGGTCGGCGTCCCGTAGATCGTCGGCAGGACCTGGATGCCGCGCGCCGCGGCGCCGAGCACGATCGTGTCGACGTAGGCGAAGTTGAGGTCGTCCTTCTCCGGCGTGGTGTCGACCCCGGCCCAGGGGACGACGAGCCGGATCGTCCCGACCTCGCCCTGGTCCATCCGCGACAGGTCCTCCTCGCCGATTCCCGCCTGCGGGACGACACCGAAGAATCCGGTCGGGACTTCGGCGGCGGCCGGCTCGGGATCGGAGTCGGCGCTGCCGCACCCACCCGTTCCGAGCGCGAGCGCCGCAAGCGCCGCGATGCCGAGCATGAGTCTGCGCATCGCGCTCAGCTACCGCCGGTGAAGGTCATCAGCGCGCGCCACGCCGGTTTCGGGGTCAACGCGTCGGCGGCGAACAGGCCGGCCTTGCCGCACCACTGGCAGATCGGCTCGCCCCCCAGGTCGCGCCAGGCGAACCAGGTCACGTTGCGGATGTCGAAGGCGGCCTGGTGGCCGATCAGGTAGCGCATCGTCTCGCCGAGCCTGGCGGCCTGGCCGGCCTTGCCGCGCTCCAGCGGGTTGTCGCCGGTGCCCGAGGACCAGCCGACCTCGGTCACCCACATCCCCGCCGAGTCGCGGGCACGGACGACCTCTTTATGCATCAGCTTCACCTGCTCGATCACCTTCGTCAGCCGGGCAGCGTACGGGTGGACGGCGACGCCGTCGAAGTGCCCGGCAATCCCCGGTACCCGGTACAGACGGCGCAAATAGTTCCACGCGAACAACTTCGGCTCGTCCACGCCTCCAGGGGTGCCGAACATACCGCCGAGCAGGATTGTCGCGTTCGGGTCGACCGCCCGGATCGCCTGTGCCCCGGCCGCGACCAGGTTCGCGTACGCGTTGACGTCGACCTTGGGCTGGTAGAAGCTCTCCGAGTTCTGCTCGTTCCACAGCTGCCAGTCGGTCATCGGGACCACGGGCAGGTCAGGATGGGCCAGCCAGAACTCCCCGTCCGGCCCGTAGCGCCGGACCGCCTCGGTCAGGAAGCGCTGCCACTCCGCCAGCGCCGCCGGGGTCCTGGGTGCGAACAGGAGGCAGTCCTCCGGCGCGCAGGTGCGGCCCTCGAGCCCGTTCACGATCCAGGTCGGCGTCCCGAACACGAACGGCAGGATCGTGATCCGCTGCGCGGCCGCGGCGCCGACGAGGGCGTCGATCTGCGCCCAGTTGCTGTCGCCGGGTGCGCTGGTCGGGTCGACCCCGGCCCAGTTGATGAACGTCCTGACGGTCCCGACGCGTCCCTGGGCGAGGCGCTCGAGGTCGCTCGGCGCCAGGGTGTTCTGCGGCGCCACTCCGAAGAAGTCAGGGGGGACGACCGCGGTGCCCTGAGCACCTGCGCTCGGAGCCGCCGCCAGGCCGATGCAGGTCGCCGCCGCGAGCGAGGCGAGGAGCCTTCGGGCCGTCGCGGGCTCAGCGCGCACCGGTGAGCTCCATGAACTCGTCCATCGCCGGCTTCGCCGAGCGGTCCTCGTTCAGCAGGCCGGATTGCGGACACCATTCGCATAGTCCGGCCCCGGTCGCCGAGCTGTCGCGCCACGAGTACCAGGTCACGTTCTTGAGTTCGAGCCGGTGGCGCTGCCGGATCAGATACCGGAACGACTGCGCGAGCCGCCTCGCCTGCCCGGCGGGGCCGCGGTTGAGCGGGTGAGGCTCGCCGCCCGATGCCCAGCCGAGCTCCGTGACCCAGAGCTCGGACCGCTCGTCCCCGGCCTTGACCATCCGCCCGCGCAGGCGTTCGATCTGAGCGCGGACGTCGGCGAACCGCGCCGCGTACGGGTGCGCCGCGACGGCCTCGAAGTCCTGCCGCGCCCCGGGCCGCCGGTAGAGTCGTGCCAGGAACTCCCAGGCCGCGATTCCAGGCTTCTGGCCGCCGAACGGAGTGCCGAACATCCCGCCGAGGATGACGGTGGCGCCGGAGTCGCGGTCGGTGATCGCTTCGTGGGCGGCCTCCAGCAGCCTCGCGTAGCCCTTTACGTCGGGCTTCGGCCTCCAGTAGGTGGGCGAGTTCATCTCGTTCCAGATCTGCCAGTCGCGGATCGGCAATCGTGGCAGTGTGGGGTGTGAGCTCCAGAACGTGCCGCTGGGTCCGTAGCGGTCGACCGCGGCGGCGAGGAAGGCGCGCCAGGCGGCGAGGGCCCGGGGGCCCTGCGGGGCGCTGGGCCGGTCGCCGGCCCGCAGACCGCCGCGATCGAGCGCCAGCGCCCACTCCGGGGCGCCCAGTGCGAACGGCAGCGCCCGCACCCCGTTCGCGGCCGCGCCGGCCACGACCGGGTCCACCGACGACCAGTCGTATTCGCCGTCCGGACCGGGCTCGATCGCGGCCCAGGAGAGCTGGAAGCGCAACGTGCCGATCCCGGCTTCGCGCATCCGGCCGTAGTCGACCGGGTCGAGGGCCGACTGCGGGTCGACGCCGAAGAACGGCCTCGGCGGCGGTGCGGCGGTGGGGGCGGGAGCAGGCGGGATCAGCGCCAGGGCGAGCGAGCCGGCCAGGCTGCCCGCCGTCAGGCACCGCACGATCATCCGCGCGCGACTCGGACGAACGCCTCCCAGGCCGGCTTCGGCTCGCCGTTCTTGGTCCTCAGGCCCGCGTGACCGCACCAGTCGCAGATCGTCTCACCGCCCTTCTTGTCGCGCCACGAGTACCAGAACACACCGCGGAGCTTGAGGGTGCGCGCCTTGCGCTTGTACTCCGACAGCGCCCGCGCGAGGACCCGCGCCTGGCCGTTGAGGCCCTTGACGTAGGGATTGTCGCCCGGTCCGCGCGCCGCCCAGCCAACCTCGGTGACCCACATCCCGGCTCTCCGGTCGCCCTGGCGGACCAGCAGGCGGCGGGCGCTGCGCAGCTGTGCGACCGAGAGCTCCGCGTTGTTGGCGTACGGGTGGATGGCGATCGAATCGAAGTCCTCGGCGGCGCCGAGCGCGTAGAGCTTCGTCAGGTAGTCCCTCGTGGTCGTAACCACCTCGCGGGCCGAATAGGGACCCCACATGCCGCCGAGCACGATCTCGGCGGCCGGGTCGACCGAGCGAATCCCGGCGGCGGCGGCCTTCAGCACCGCCGCGTACTTCGGAACGTCGACCTTGGGGGCAAAGTACTTCGGCGAGTTCTGCTCGTTCCAGATCTGCCAGACGACGATCGGGCTCGGCTCGGTGCAGCCGCACGGCGGCTCGGTCGGCAGCGGCTCGGGGAACGGCGGCACCGGCGGCGGGGTGGGCGGCGGCTCCGGGATGCAGAGTTCCGGCGCGACGTCGCAGCTGGGCGTCTCGCCGTACGGATCGTCGGCCAGCCGGACGCCAGGAGGCACCGGGATCGGCGTCTCCCAGAACGAGCCGCCCGGGCCATACCGAGCCGCGGCGGCCGCGGCGAAGGCGCCGAAGGCGTCGCGAGTCGTATCGGTCTGCGGTGGGTAGACCACGCAGGCCTCGCCAGAGCAGTCGCGACCGTCCAGCTTCGCCGCCCACTCGGGCGTCCCGTAGAGGAAGACGAACGGCTGGATGCCGCGGTTGGTCGTCTCGCGGATCAGCGGGTCGGTCTGACTCCAGTCGTAGGTTCCGCGCTGCCGTTCGACGGCGGCCCAGGAGAGGATCGTCCGGAGGCCGCCGATCCCGCCCGACGGCATCAGGTCGAGGTCCTCGGCCGGGGGCAGACCGCCGTCCTGCGGCACGATCCCGAACACCGGTTGCGCCGCGGCGGCGTCCGTGGGCGCCGCGAAGACGGCGACGATCGTCAGGGCCGCAGCGCCGATCGCCGCCAGGCGCCGGTGGGCCGGGATCGACGGTGAGTCGTGAATGTTCCCCGAGGCGGCGGGCCGCACCGCCCTATTGTGTCTCGCTTGCGGCCTCCGGCGCGCCAGGTCCGACCTTCCCCGTCCGCTCGCCGGGGCGCTCACGCAGGCGCCAGACCGCAACACCGGCGCACAATGCCGCGACCGCCGCGAGCCCGATGAGGACGATCGGAGTGCCGCTGCCGCCGTCGGAGGTAGTGCCGCCGGGATCCTGGGCGCTGCCGCCCTGCCCGCCGCCGTTGCCGCCGATCGGGCCAAGTTCGTACTCCTGCTGCGCGGCAGCCTGGGCGCCCGCGAACGCCGGCGCCAGCGCCCCCGCCACGAGGGCGGCGAGCACGCAGCCGATTGCGAGCACGGTCCTAGACTTCCTGCCTTGCGTCATCCGTAGTTCAGTCCTTCTAAAGGGGTGGGGGCCCGAGCAGGGTACAGAGTGGGGCCGACAATGAGTGCCATCCGACGTCTCGAGCTGAAACACGTGATCACGGGCGCGGTTGCGGCCGGCGGCGTCGTGTTGGCGCTGGCCGGAGGTGGCTTCGGGCCCACCGCGTTCGCGGCCGCGGGCCTCGTCGTCTGGGCGCTCGTCCTGGTCGGGCTCGCCACCGGGATCGTGCCGCGCTCCGAGCCACCGTCAGCCGCCGTTCTCGCCGGCCTGGCGCTCGCCGGGCTCGCCGCGCTGACGGCGCTCTCGCTCGCCTGGGCGAGCGATGACGGCAACGGCTTCGAGGACGTGGTCAGGACGCTCGCCTACCTCGGCCTCTTCGTGGTCGTCGTGCTGGCGTCGAAACGCGGCGAGGCGCGCCCGTGGCTCGCCGGGCTGGCGATCGGGACGACGGCGGTGGGCGCGATCGCGCTGCTCGGGCGCTTCGAGCCCTCGTGGTTCGGCAGCCCCGACGCCGACCTAGCCGAAAGCCTGCCGGCCGTCCTCGGCCGGCTCACCTACCCGATCGGATACTGGAACGGCCTTGCGGCGGTGATGGCGGCGGCAATCGTGCTGCTGGGGTGGTTCTCGGCCAGCTCGCCGTCACGGCACCTGCGCTCGGCGGCGGTCGCGGCGATGCCCGCAATCCTCCTGGCGCTCTGGATCACCGACTCGCGGGGAGGAATCATCGCGGCCGCGCTCGCGATCAGCGTTCTGCTGCTCACCGGTCCGCTGCGCTCCCGCCTGGTCGCCAACCTCTTTTTCGGCGCGCTCGCCGCGGCGATCCTGATCGCGATCGCCGAGACGCGCGACGAGCTGCTCAACCAGCCCGCCACGCAGGCGGCGATCGATCAGGGCGACGCGATGCTGGCCCTTACCGTCCTGGTCGTGGCCGCGACCTGGGCGGTCCGCTACGGGATCGACCGCTGGGTCCAGGACCTGCGGATCTCCGCGCGCGCCGGCCGGATCGAGATTGCGGTCGCGGTCGTCGCGGTCCTGGTCGTGGTCGTTGCGGCCGACCCGGTCCAGCAGTGGAACGACTTCAAGGCGGTGCCGACCGGCGAGGATGTGGCGAGCGGCAACGTCGGCCTGCTGCGTGGCGGCGGCAGCGGCCGCTACCAGTTCTGGGAGACCGCGGTCGACGCCTTTGCCAGCGCCCCGGTCGGCGGCGTCGGGGCCAGCGACTACACGCCGTACTGGTTCGAGAATCGCGCTGTACCGATTCCCGCCACCCGGGCCCACTCGGCGGTGTTCGAGACTCTCGCCGAGCTCGGGATCGCCGGGCTCTGCCTGCTGTTGGGGTTCTTCGCCTGCGCCGCGGTCGGTGCGATCAAGCGGCTACGGCCCCCGGAGCGGATCGTCGAGGCGGGTCCGGCGCTGGCGCTGCTGGTGATCGGCTTCGCGGCCGCTGCGGTCGACTGGACCTGGGATCTGCCCGCGGTCTTCGGAGTCACGATCGTCGCCGCGGCTCTGCTGACCGGCCCGGCGACGCTGCCCGGCCCCGACGGCGGGCCGGCGCCGGGGCGGTGGGCGGTCCGCAGCCGCCGCCGCTTCGCGGCCGGGATCGTCCTGCTGCTGGTCGCCTGGATCTCGATCTGCGGCTCAGCGCTGCTGTTGCTGTCGGCGAACTCGCTCGACTCGGCTCGTGGCGCCGCCGACGACAACGACATCGAGGTGGCGCTGGATTCGGCCAACGACGCGATCGACCTCCAGCCGTGGGCGGCCGAGCCGCGCACGGAGCTGGCGCTCGTCTACGAGCAGGCCGGCGACTACGAGCGGGCCGCCGAGGCGATCGACGAGGCGATCGAGCGATCGCCCGACGACTATCGCCTGCGCCTGCTGGCCGCGCGGATCGCCGGCGAGGACGGCGACCAGGCAGCGGCGGAGGCGGCCCTGTTCGAGGCCCACCGGCTCAACCCCCGCGATCCCGGGATCCTGGCGACGATCGAGGAGGTCGGCTGAGCGCTCAGTCCTCGGCCTCGATCTCAGGCTCGAGCGGCAGCCGCTCCGCCAGCCAGCGGTAGCGCTCGCTCTGCGGATCGAACGGGGGCTCGACCTTTGCGAGCGCGTCGGGGATGTGAAACCAGAGCCGGTAATGGACGTGGACGAGCTCGGCGAGGTCGAGTTCGATTGCCTCGGCGGTCAGCGACGGCCGGTGGCGAAGCGGGTAGTTGTAGGCGTCAGAGAGGATCCGCACCCGGTCGTGGTGGTCGGTGGCGACCATCGCCCAGCTGATCTGGTCCATGAACTGGGGCCAGCGGTCGTCGACCAGGTTGGCCTCGTAGAGCCGCTCCAGGGTGGGCATCCAGGCGCCGAACAGGCCGGCGCTGCGGCGGGCCGCGATCAGGCCGCTGTTCCAGTACGCGCGAATCTCCATCTGCCCGACGGTGGTTCGCACGAAGGGGCGGTTCTCGACCCCGAGCGCCTCGTACATCTTCCGCCAGTAGGGCTCGCCCTTGCCCTTGCCCCGCGAGCCGGCGATCCGGCGGTCAACGGGCCGCATCGCCGCGACCCAGTCGCCCTCGGCGAGCTCCGCGGGCTCGCCCATGAAGACGCAGTCGGTGTCGGTGAAGACCAGGGTCTCGTGCTCGAGCTCGCGCTCGGCCCAGGCGCAGACCGGGATCTTGTTGAAGGTCGGGTTGTCGGCGAACCGGTCGACCAGCGGCTCGTCGATCAGCGTGCAGCCGAGCTCGGTGAGGCGAGCCACGGTCTCGCTCGTCGGCTGGAACTCGGGCCGTGGGGCGAAGGCGTAGAGCGGCGATTCCGCGCACGACCCGCCCCAGGCGCGCAGGCTCTCGGCCAGCAGGATCGCCTCGCTCTCGAGCCGGCCGTGCTCGACGCAGAACAGGAACGCGGGAGGATCGGAAGCCTGATTCACGGGCGCAGGAGGGTAGAGCCCGCCGAATTCAGGTGCGATGGCGCGCCCGGAACCGCGCCCCAACGCGCCTTTTCGGCCCGCGCCGGGTTAGTCTTGGTGTGATGGCAAGGGACGGATCGCCTCCCCTCCAGCGCGAATGGGGCAGCGAGGAGGAGGCCGGCAAACCACGCTTCTGGCGCGATGCCCTTCGCCGCCGCATGCTCGCGCTGGCCGATCTGATCGCCGCCGCGGGGGCCGGCCTCGTGATCGCCTCCTCGTCGGCCGACGCCTTTTGGGCGCTGATCCTGCTGCCGGCCTGGGTCGTGCTCGCGAAGCTGATCGGCCTCTATGACCGCGATCACGTCGCGATCCGCCACCTGACCGTCGACGAGCTCCCGGCGATCGCCGCCTGGGCGGCCGCCGGGGTCGCGCTGCTGGCGCTCGTCCTGCCGCAGACGCCGGCCGGCGAGGTCGCCCCGAGCGCCGCCGTGGCCGCCTGGGCGGTGGCCGCGACCGCGGCGCTCTTCCTGCGCGGCGGAGCGCGCTGGGCCTGGCGGCGCCTGACCCCGCCCGAGGTCACCGCCGTGCTCGGCGACGGCGACCTGGCGGAGATGATCCGCCGCAAGCTCGAGCTGTTTCCCGACATGCACCTCGAGCTCGTCGACGAGCATCAGGTCGAGGCCTTCGATGCGCTCGCCGGCGGCGTCGACCGGGTGATCTTCGCCTCCGACCGGATGGAGCCGGGCGAGGTCGGGGGCCTGGTCGCGCTCTGCCGTGAGCGCCAGGTGAAGCTCAGCGTGATCTCGCCTCTGCACGGCCGCGCCGGGCCTGTGCGGCTGGC
The DNA here is from genome assembly GCA_963767285.1 of uncultured Solirubrobacterales bacterium. Taxonomy (GTDB): domain Bacteria; phylum Actinomycetota; class Thermoleophilia; order Solirubrobacterales; family 70-9; genus WHSW01. Next base: position 473,694 of record CAVYDJ010000002.1, read on the forward strand.
GCGGGTCGCCGACCTGCCGGTGCTCGAGTACGAGACCTGGGATCCGTCCCGCTCGACGGCGCTGATCAAGCGCGGCTTCGACATCGCGGTCTCCAGCCTCGGGTTGCTGCTGACGGCTCCGTTCTTCCCGCTGATCGCCCTCGCGATCAAGCTCGACAGCCGCGGGCCGGTGTTCTTCAACCAGACCCGCGCCGGCCTCGACGGGCGGCCGTTTTCGATGCACAAGTTCCGCACGATGGTCGCCGACGCGGAGGAGCGGCTGCCGGACGTCGTCCGCCTCGATGACCTGCGCGACCCCGTGTTCAAGCTCTCCGACGATCCCCGGGTGACCCAGGTCGGGCGCTTCCTGCGCCGGCTCAGCCTCGACGAGCTGCCGCAGCTGATCAACGTCCTGCGCGGTGAGATGAGCATCGTCGGCCCGCGTCCCGAGCAGGTCGAGCTGGTCGAGCGCTACCGGCCCGAGCATCGCTTCCGGCTCAGCGTCAAGCCGGGGATCACCGGCCCGATGCAGGTCTTCGGCCGCGGCGACCTCACCTTCCACGAGCGGCTCGCGGTCGAGCTCGACTACATCGAGAACCTCTCGCTCGCGCGCGACCTGCGGATCATCGCCGAGACCGTCCCCGTGACCCTGCGCGGGTCCGGGGCGTACTGAACTCCGGCCCGGTGGAAGCCTCGACCTGCCCCGCCTGCGGGCGGCCGTCGCTGCACGCATGGCGCGCCGCCACCGCGTCCGATCCCCAGCTCGCCGGGAACGCGCCGTTCGCGCTGCGCCGCTGCGCAAGCTGCGGCTCGGCCGCCACGGTCGGTGACGCCCCGGATCGCGCGGCGATGTACGAGGGCGGCACCTACGCCCCGGCGCGGGGCCTGGCCCGGCGGCTGCTCGCGCCGTTGCGTGGCCTCGCCGAGCGCGACCGCCTGCGCTTCGTCTCGGGGCTCGAGCCGGGCTCGCGGGTGCTCGAGGTCGGTGCCGGCGACGGCAAGCTTGTCGCGGCGATGCGCGGCGCCGGGCTCGACGCGAGCGGGATCGACCCCTCGCCGGCAGCCTGCGTCGCGGCGCGCGCGCTCGGGGTCGAGGTCGTCAATGTCGGGATCGACGACGCGGAGCTGCCCGCCGGGGGCATGGACGCCGTTGTCGTCTGGCATGCCCTCGAGCACCTCGACGAGCCCGCCGAGGCCCTGGCGCGGATTCATGGCTGGCTGCGGCCCGGCGGCGCGCTGATCGTCGCGGTCCCGAACCTCGCTTCGCTGCAGGCGCGGCTGGGCGGCGACCGCTGGTTTCACCAGGACGTGCCCCGCCACCGGGTGCACCTGACCCCGGCCGGGGCGACGGCCCTGCTCGAACGCAGGGGCTTCCGGGTCGAGCGGATACGCCATCTGCTTGTTGAGCAGAATCCACTGGGCATGTGGCAGACGATGCTCAACCGCCTGACGGGCGAACGCGACTTCGCCTTCCGCGCGTTGAAGCGCGACCTTGGGCCGCGCACGGGCGCGTCGCGGATCCGCGACTGGCCGGTGACCCTGATCGGGGGGTTGCTGCTGGCGCCGGTCGCGGTGCTCGCCGAGCTGGCGGCGGGGATCTGCGGTCGTGGTGGCTCGATCGTCGTCGAGGCGAGGGCGGTGTGATGGCGCTGCGCTCGGCGACCGTGGTCGTCCCGACGATGGACGCGAAGCGGCTCGGCACGCTGCTCGCCTCGCTCGAGGGCGGCGATCACCAGACGATCGTGATCGACAACGGCTCACCCGGCGAGGACGTCGCCGCGGTCTGCGCCGAGCATGGGGCGGAGGTCGTCCGCTCGCCGACCAACCTCGGCTACTCGGCCGCCGTCAACCTCGGGGCCGCGCGGGCCGACGGCGAGGCGATCGTGCTCGTCAACGACGACTGTGTCTGCGACCCGGGGTTCGTCGAGCGGATAAGTGCTCGGCTCGATCCGGGCGCCGGGGTCGGGATGGTCGCCGGGGTGATGCGCGACTGGGCCGACCAGTCGCGCATCGACACCGCCGGGATGGAGCTCGACGCGACGTTGCTCGTCTTCGACTGGCTGAACGGCGAGCCGCTCTCGGCGCTGGAGCGGATCGATCGCCACCCGATCGGCCCGTCGGCAGCGGCCGCGGCGTTCGACCGTGAGGCGTTTCTGGCCGAGGGCGGCTTCGACGAGCGGTTGTTCGCGTACTGGGAGGACGTCGACCTCGTGCTGCGGCTGCGCCGGGCCGGGCACCGCTGCGTGCTGGCCGCCGACGCCCAGGGGGTCCACCAGCACTCCGCGACCCTGCGCTCGGGCTCGCCGCGCAAGAACTACCTGATGGGCTTCGGGCGCGGCTACGTGCTGCGCAAGTGGAACGTGGTCACGCCGCGGAGGGCGCCCGGGATCGCGGTTCGGGAGGGGATCCTCTGCGCCGGGCAGCTGGTCGTCGACCGGACGGCGAGCGGGATCGCCGGGCGGCTGCGCGGCTGGGCGGCCGCGCGACCGAGTGAGCGCTATCCGCAGGTGCTCCTGGCCCGCGACGGCACCAACCGCGGCCTGCGTGCGGAGCTGGTCCGCCGCGCCCGGCGCCGCGGGCGTCTACGGCGGCGCCAACAGCCGTCAGAGGAGCTGCGCACCCTCGCCGTCTTCCATCTCGCCGATACCAGCGGCCCGTCGCGCTCGCTGGAGCGTGAGCTCGCCTGGCTCGCCTCCGAGGGCAAGCTCGACGTCGTCCTGCCCGCACGGGGCAGCGTCGGTGACGCGCTGCCGCAGCGGGCGACGGTGCTGGTCCGCGACTACGAGGCGCTGACCACCCCGGCCCGGGCCCGCGGCGGCCTCCTGTATCAACTGCGCCGGCTGATCACCGAGGTCGGCGAGTTCCGCGGTCTGATCCGCGAGCGCCGCCCGAGCATGATCGTGGCGGTCACCTCGTTTCTCCCGGCGGTCTCGATCGCCGCGCGGCTCGAGCGGGTCCCCGTACTGGTCTATTGCGGCGAGCTCTTCGATCGCGGCTACGGCGTGGGCCCGGTGCGGGCGCTGGCCGGCCGTGAGCTCGCCCGTCTGACCGGTCGCCTGGCGAGCGGCCTGATCGCGTGCTCGCAGGTGGTGGCGCGCCAGTTCGACCAGCTGCCGCCGGGAACGGTCGAGGTCGTCTACCCGCCGCACGACGAGCGCTACGGCCGGGGCGACGGTACCGCCGCCCGGGCGCGGTTCGGGATCCCGCCCGACGCTCCCTGCCTGGTCTCGGTCGGCTACCTGACCGAGGGCCGCGGTCAGGACGTTCTGATTCAGGCGATGCCGGAGATCCTCGCCGAATTTCCCGACGCCCGCTACGTGATCGTCGGCAGCCCGTTCCCGCGGCCCCAGGATCTCGCCTATCGCCAGTACCTGGTCGGGCTGATCGCGCAGCTTCGGCTGCAGGGGTCGATCACCCTCGCGGGGCACCTCGAGGACGTCGAGGACGTCTACGCGGCCGCCGACGTGATCGTCAACCCGGCGCGCTTCAACGAGCCCTTCGGCCGCGTCCCGTTCGAGGCGGCGATCGCCGGCAAGCCCGCCGTCGTCACCCGGGTCGGCGCGATCCCGGAGCTGCTGGTCGACGGCGAATCGGCGCTGATCGTCGAGCCCGACGATCCATCGGCGCTCGCCGCCGCCGTGCTCCGGCTGCTCGCCGACCCCGAGCTCGCGGAAACCGTGGTCGCCGGCGCGCGGGAGATCATCGACTCCAGGCTCACCCCGGCCCACAGCCTGGCCGGCTTCCAGCGCTCGGTCGCCTGGACGCTGGGCAGCTGAGCCCGGGCCTAGAGCTCTTCCGCGACCCGCGGCGCTTCGCGGTTGAAGACGAGCGGCGCGGCGACGCAGATCGCGATCGCGATTCCGAACGGGATGATCAGCAGCAGGGGGTTGCCGTGCGCCGACTCGACCGCTCCCGGGGCGTTCGGGTCGAAGACCCACTCGCGGATCTGCACGAAGATCGGGGTCAGCGGGTTGAGCAGGATCACGTCCTGGAACTTCTGTGGCGCGAACTCGATCGGATAGAGGATCGGCGCCGCGTAGAAGATCGCCGTGCTGGCCACCGCCCAGAGGATCCCGATGTCGCGGACCCGGACGAAGAGGACCGAGAGCAGCATCGAGACCGCCGTCGTCAGCACGATGAGCGCCCCGAGGCCGATCGGGAACAGGATCCAGGTCCACTGCGGCTCGACGCCGTAGAGGACGCATGAAGACGAAGACGACGATCATGCTGAAGGCGAGCTGGAGGATGTTCGTCGACGACGACCGAGAGCGGGATCACCAGCCGCGGGAACTGCATCTTGCGGACGACGCTCTCGCTGCGGACCACCGAGCTCGTCGCCTGCTCGGTCGCCTGGGCGAAGAACTGGAACAGCAGGATGTTGAGCAGCAGCATCGGCGCGTAGTTCTCGACCTCGCTCGCCGAGCTCGGAAGACCTGGGTGAAGACGACGAGCAGGACCGCGAACAGCATCAGCGGCCGGGCGAACGACCACAGGAAGCCGAGCACCGTGCCGTGGTAGCCGAGCTTGAACTCGGTCATGCTGTTGAGCCAGAGCAGGTCGAAGAACCGCCGCCGGCCGCCGCCGATGGCCGACGGCCCGGTGATCTCTTCGCAGCTCGAGCGGCTCCGCGGGGGCGCTCACGCCGGATCACCTCCGTCGTCGATGACCTCGGCCTCGTAGTCGAGCGCGACAGACGCCGCCGAACGGGCGCGTGCCGAAGACGACGAAGTCGGCGGCGTTCTTGCGGAACGCGACCGGGCGCGGCTCGTCGGGGCCGTGCGACGACGGCGCAGTTGACGTAGTAGTGGCCGGCGGCGAGCGGGTTGCGAGATCTGAGCGCTGAACGCTGACCCGGTCGCCGGCCTCGAGGGCGCTGCCGTCGCCAAGAGGCAGCGGCTGCGGGCGCGAACAGCAGCAGCCCGTCGCCGTTGACGATCTGGAAGCCCGAGCAGGCTCGAATCGAGCGGTGTCGAGGACCTCGAGCGACGACCTCGAGCCGGATCGCGCTCGCCCTGCTCGAAGCTCGCCCACGGCGAGGCCCTGCTCGTCGCGCAGCGTCGACATCGAGCACCCGGACCCGGTCCGTCCTCGCCCTCGACCCCCACATCCTCGCGGCACGACCTGGTGGCGGTCGTCGGGGAAGTTGAGCTCGAGGTAGCGGCGGGCGACCTCGGCCGGGTCGCCGGCGCGATCGATCAGCCCGTTCTCGAGCAGGATCGCGCGGTCGCAATGCGCCTCGACCGCGGGCATGTCGTGGGTGACGAGGATGATCGTCTTGCCCTCCGCGTGCAGGCGGGCGAAGGCGTCGAAGCACTTCTGCTGGAAGGAGGCGTCGCCGACGGCGAGCACCTCGTCGATCAGCAGCACGTCGGCGTCGACCTGGGTCATCAGCGAGAACCCGAGCCGGACGAGCATCCCCGACGAGTAGTTCTTGAGCTTCATGTCGGTGAACTCGCTCGAGCTCGGCGAACTCGATCACGTCGTCGTAGCGCTCCCGCGCCTCGACCGGGGTCAGCCCCATCATCACCCCGTTGAGGACGACGTTGTCGTAGGCCGACAGCTCGGGGTTGAAGCCGACCCCGAGCTCGATGCAGGGCGCGACCCGCCCGGCGATCCGGATCCCGCCGGAGTCGGCTCTGTAGATGCTCGCGAGCAGCTTCAGCAGCGTCGACTTGCCCGAGCCGTTGCGTCCGACGATCCCGAAGAACTCGCCCTGCGAGACCTAGAACGAGACGCCGCGCAGCGCCTCGAGGCTTCGGTACTCCCGGCGCTCGAAGAAGCTGACGGCCCGTTCCTTGAGCGTGTCCACCCGCTGTGTCGGGATCCGGAAGGCCTTCGTCAGGTCCGTCACCTCGATGGCGCTTGGGGCGAGCGTCGAGGGCGGGGTCTCGTGCACCGCGGTGCGGGCACGATCGGGTGGCGCTTGCGTGCTCATCCTGGTTGGGGGCCGATAGTAGAGGCGGATCGGCAGCGACCCGCCGGCCAGGGTGGGTACGCAAGCCGCTTGCTAATACTTCGCCCGGAATGGAAGTCGTCGAGCGGCTCACTGACGAGGAGGCTCACGAGCCGACCCTGATCGGGATCAGCCACGTCCACCGCTACCAGCTCGCGGCGGGACTGGCCGAGGGCGGGCGGGTGCTCGACCTCTGCTGCGGGACGGGCTACGGCACCGGGGTGCTCGCCGAGCAGGCCGCGTCGGTGCGAGGCGTCGACATCGACGAGGCCGCTATCCAGGCGGCCACCCGCGAGTACGGCGGCCGCGCGAACGTCAGCTTCGAGCGGGCCGACGCCTTCGACGTCCTCGAGCGCCGCCTCGTCGACGACTTCGACCTGATCGTGCTGTTCGAGGGCCTCGAGCACCTGCCGGGACTCGACCGCGCCATCGAACTGCTCTCCAACCAGCGCGAGAGCGGGATCGGGCTGATCGTCTCGCTGCCGAACAGCAAGGGTTTCGCCGAGGAGAACCCCTACCACTTCACCGAGTTCGACTTCGAGGGCGCGGTCGACGCGTTCCGGCGCATCGGGATGTCGACGTTCCTCTACCAGTACCTCGCCGAGGGATCGCTGATCCGCCCGCGCGACGACGCACCGCTGTCGGGGTCCTCGCAGCTCGCCGAGCGGGGCGAGCCCGAACACTGCAACAACGTGATCGCGATCGCCGGGCTCGGCGACCGGGGCGGGGGGGACGCATCCGCCCGTATGCACCTGACCGCGGCGCCGGCGTCCAACACGTACATGCTCAACCTCGAGCGGGCGAACCGCCTGCTGTGGCGCGAGAACCGTCGCATGGCCCGCGATCGCCTCGGGATCGCCGACTCCGCCGCGGCCGCGGCGCTCGAGCGCCTGCGCCGCGACGACGAACAGGCCGCGCGGCTGCTCGCCGAGCCGCCCCCGCCGTCGCTGCCGCGCCGGGTGGCTCGGGCCGTGAAGCGGGCGATCACGATGATCGTCCCGCACGGACTGGTCGTCCTCCGCCAGCGCTTGCGGCGCTCCCCCGACGAGCCGCCCGCGGGTTGACCTCGCTACATTGCCGCCGGCCATGAGCAGGGCAGCCAGCCGCTGATGGGGTTCGATCCGCGCCCCCCGCTTTCGCCGCGGGTCCTCGACCGGATCCGTGCCGAGCGCGCCAACCCGAGCCGGTTGCAGGCCGACTACCTGATCCTGCACGTCCTGCGCGAGCAGATCGCCTTCGCCCTCGGGCAGATCGGCCACCCGGTGAACAGCGTGCTCGACATCTGGGCCGCTACCAAGCCCTACAAGGAGCTGCTGCCGCCGCACGAGACATACGTCTCGATCGACATCGACGAGCACTTCGGGCCCCAGGACGTGGTCTCGCAGGAGTTCCTGCCGTTCGCTGACCAGAGCTTCGACCTGGTCATGTTCACCGAGGCCTTCCACTTCCATGACAACCCCGCGGCGGCCGCATCGGAGCTGCGGCGGGTCGTGCGACCGGGGGGCACGGTGCTGATCACCGTGCCCTACTCGTGGGAGTACGACACCCGCACGACCGAGCAGCGGTTCACCCGGATGACCCTTTACAAGGTCTTCGAGCCCGAGTGGGAGCGGATCTGGATCGGCGAGAACGGCGGCTACTCGGCCGCGTGGGCCGCGATCAGCGGCCGCGTGGTCCGCGGCCTGCACGAATGGGGGCCGAAGCCCCTGCGGACCGTGACCAGGCCCCTGTACCGGCTCGCCTGCCTGGCCATCAACGCCGCGGCAGCGCTGCTGTCGCGCGCCGAGCGGCGCTGGCATCAGGGACCGTTTCAGTACCCCGCCGGCCTGACGCTGACGGCACGGCGGCCCTTGGACGATTGACGGCGGCGGTCTAGGGTTTACGTCATGGCGTTGACCCCCGACCGCGTCGACCCGCTGCCGTGGGCCGAGCATCTGGCCCTGCTCGGCTGGGATTGCCCCGATGGGGTTTCAGCGGTGCGCGTTGCTCGGGGCCGTCCGGTGAGCGGCACGCGACTGGACTGGACGGGTCCGGGCGAGGCCGGCAGCTGGCGGCTCGACGCCCCGGTTGACGCCCGGCGCACTTACGGCGGCGAGGTCTGGGCCCGGCTCGACGGCGTCCCGGTGATCTCTCGGGTCCGCCTGCCGGGCGAGGCCTTTCTGCATCTTGGACTGAAGGCGAACGGCTCTCCGGGTGTCGCGGCGGCCCTGCGGCGGCTACTGATCGAGGCCCGCGGCGCCTGCGCCTGGCTCGACCTGCGGGGGGTCGTGGTCCCGCGAATGGACGACCCCGGCTGCTGCGCGAGCGTCTACTTCGAGGGCTGGCGCTTCGAGGGCCTCGACGAGGCCGGCTACGCGGCGATCGGCGAGGTGGCGCGCCGGCACGACGCGCGGATCTCCGTCGGCTTCACGCCCGGCTGGGTCGACGACGGCGATCCCGACGGTGGCGAGTTGCAGGTCGACGGCCGCCTCGCCGAGCGGGTCGCGGGTGCGATCCATCCCTCGTCGCGCGTCGAGTACCGGGCCGCGGACGGGCTGACCGCCGACGGCCCGGGGACGCGCCGGGGTCTCGAGGCGCTCGACCGGCTCGGCGTGGGGACCGTGGAGCTGCATGGCTACACGCACGTCCACCCCGACCGCGAGCGCTGGGCGGTCGCCGAGAGCGGCCGCCGCAAGGTCGGCTGGTTCAAGGAGTTCGCGCCCGAGAACGCGGCCTCGCGAAACGGCGCGCCCGACGACCGCGTCGAGCGCGGTCTCGAGCTGTTCGCCGAGAGCTTCGATCGTCAGCCCGTCGCGCTGATCTGCCCGGGCGAGGCGTGGAACCCGAAGACCGTCGACGAAGCCCACCGCCAGGGGCTGGAGATGTTCTGCGCGGACTGGCTCGGCGTCCGCAACGGCCACGGCTTCACGAGGCTGTCGGGTGTCGCGGTGACCAGCCTCGAATCCGGCGCGGCCCTCCTGCCCGAGACGGATGGACCGGTGGTGGCCGGGTTTCACGATCGCGACGTCGCCCTGCACGGACCCGAGTGGCTCGATCGGGCGTTCGAGTCCTGGCGACGGGCCGGAGCGACGCGGTTCGCCGACCTCGACGAGCTCTCCAGCGCGCTCGGCCTGCGGGTGCGGCTCGATCGCCGGGGTGGCGAGTGGCTGCTGGCGGTGGATCGCGCCCGCGGGGTGCCCCTGCCGCGGCCGTTTCCGGTCGCGCTGCGGTTCGACGGGCCGGCGCCGGAGACGATCGCCGTCGAGGGGGCCGGCGACGCCTTCGAGACCGAGGTCGAGGATCGCGACAAGCCGGCGGCACGGGTCATGCTCCCGGCCGGGCTCTAGCGCGGGCCGACGCCGGTCACCCGATGCCCACGCCGCGCATCGCCTTCGTCTCCCGGGAGCTGGACCCGACCGACCCCGACGGGACGGGCGCGTACGTCCTCGCGGCCGCCGCGGCGCTCGCCCAGATCGCCGAGGTGACGCTCCTGACCGCTGACGACCAAAAGGACGCGACCGTTCCGGAGGGAGTCAGCGTCGAGCTGATCGACACGCCCCGCGGCCAGGAGGCCGACTACTGGTATTCCGACCTGCATCTCTGGAGCGCTCGCGCGTACGAGGCCCTGCGGCGTGCCTTCCCGGACGGCGGGCCGGACCTAGTCGAGTTCCCCGACCGCGGCGGCGCGGGCTGCGTCACCGCCCAGGCGATCCAGACGGCCGATCGCGGCTTGCGCAACACGACGCTCTGCGTCCGGGCCTACGGCACCCAGGAGATGCAGCAGGTGCTCGACGGTTTCGTCGCGGCCGAACGGCGGGCGCGGACGATCTTCGAGCTCGAGCGTTACGCGCTGGCCCACGCCGACTACTTCCTGTGGCCGGGCGGTGGCGTGCTCGACACCTACCGGGGTTTCTTCGACGGCCGGATCGCCAGCCCGGTGCAGGTCCCTCACCCGCTCCCCTCCGCCGGGCGCCCGCCCACCGACCCGGATTCCGAGGGCCCGCTGCGAATGCTCTACATCGGCTCGCTGGCGCGCCGCAAGGGGGTCCAGAACCTGATCCGCGCCGCCAACTCGCTCGGGCTCGAGGACTGGACGCTGACTCTGGCGGGCGATGACACGCAGACCGCGCCGCTGGGCCAATCGATGCGCCAGCAGCTCGAGCTGATGGCCGCCGAGGACCCGCGCATCGAGTTCGCCGGACCGCTCTCCGGCGAGCAGCGCTCCGAGCGCTACGAGGCGGCCGACGTGATCGTCTCGCCGTCGCTGTGGGACTGCTGGCCGCTCGCGGTGCTCGAGGCCTTCGACCACAACCGGCCCGTGCTGGCGACCCCGGTCGGCGGGCACTCGGAGATGATCGAGCCGGACCGCTGCGGCCGGCTGACCGAGGATCCCGGGCCGGAAGCGATCGCGACCGCGATCGAGGGGCTGATCGCCGGCAAGGCCGAGCGGGCCGGCGAGGTCACCCGCCCGCGCGGCCCGGGCGAGCGCTTTCGCGAGCTCACCGACGCGGGCCCGATCCGTGATCGCTACCTGGAGCTGCTCGAGCGCGCGACGCCGGGCCGCGGATGGAGCGCCCGCCCGCCCGCCGTCCCGCTGGTCTCGGTCGTGGTCCCGTACTTCCGGATGGAAGAGCATCTCGAGGAAACGCTGGCCTCGATCCGGGAGCAGACCCATCCGAGGATCGAGGTCGTGCTCGTCAACGACGGCTCCCTACGCGCCGAGGACGCAATCGTCGAGGCGCTTGCCGATCGCTACGACGCGCGCCTGGTGACCCAGCCCAACTCGGGCCTCGGGGCCGCGCGGAATCTGGGGGTGGGGCTCGCGCGCGGACGCTACGTGCTCCCCGTCGACCCCGACGACACCCTGCTGCCGACAATACGTCGAGCGCTGCGTCGACGTGCTCGAGCGCCGCCTCGAGCTCGCCTATGTCACCTCCTGGACCGAGTTCATGGACGAGCGTGGCGACCCTCACGGAGGCGGTTACCGGCCGCTCGGTAACAACGTCACCGACCTCGAGTCCGAAAATCTCGCCGGGTCGGCGATGGCGGTCTTCCGCCGCCGGCTCTTCGAGCGTGGCCTGCGCTACAGCGAGGACATGACCAGCTACGAGGACTGGCTCCTCTTCTGCGAGCTCCGCGATCGCGGCGAGTTCGGCCACGTGATCCCGGAACCGCTGCTTCGCTACCGGGTCCGCGACGCTTCGATGCTGCGCGGGGTGACGCCCGAGAAGCTGGCGCTGCTCCGCGGGGAGCTCGAGGCCCACCGCCGCGAGTCCGCGTTCGGCTGGACCGCGTCAGGCTGATCTGTACCTTGAGCGCGATGTCGAGGTGGCGGGAAGCACTCCCATGGCTGCTCATGGGCCTGACGGTGATCGTCTTCGCGCTCGGGTTCTGGCCCGGGCACATGAACGGCGACTCGCTGTCGATGATCGGCGAGGCGCGCGGCGACCTACGAGCTCAACGACCACCACTCGCCGGTCCTGGTCTGGCTCTGGAAGCTCGCCTGGCCGGTGATCCGGCCCGGGGAGATCCTCGTGCTGCAGGTCTCCGCGGTGCTCCTCGGGCGGATACCTCGTCGCTCGCGCGGCCTTTGCCAGGCTCGGCGCCGCGACTCGTCTCGATCGCCGCCTGCCTGTCGCCGCCGGTGTTCGGCAACCTCGGGGTCATCAGCCGTGACACCTGGTTCCTCGGCTTCCTGCTGCTCGCCTTCGGATTCCTCGTTCTCGCCGCCCGCTCGCCCGAGCGGCGCAAGCTCGGGCTGTGGGGGGCCCTGGTGTTCTCGGTCCTGACGATGTTCGCCCGCCAGAACGCCGCGGCCGCCGTCGTCGTGGTGGCCGTGGCCGGCTTCGCGATCCTGCTCGGACCGCGATTCGCCGAGCGCGGGCGCCTGGTCCGCTGGGGCGCGCCCGTCGCCGCCGGGTTGGCCGCGGTCGTCCTGGCGACTCGGCCTCCAGGTCGGGGCGACCAAGGCGACGGGTGCGGATCCGGTCCACCCGGAGCAGTACCTCTACCTCTACGACCTTGCCGGGCTCTCCGTCCGCGACGGGAGCAACGACTTCCCGGCCGACGTGTACATGCGGCGACGTTGCGACGCTCGACGCAGCAGAGCTCCCTGGACACGATCATCCCGCTGGCGTTCGGCCAGGATGCTGCGATCCCGATGCCGCGGCCCGATGCCCAGGTCGCCGAGATGCGCGACGAGTGGTTCGACCAGATCACCGACGACCCCGGCGCAGTACGTCGAATGGCGCTGGGACGCGTACATGAAGCAGATCGGCGTCACCAGCCCCGGGGTGTTCGTCTACCACCCCGTCATCGACCCGAACCCGTGGGGCTATGCGATCGCGTTTCCGGCCCTCAACGACGTCGTCACCGGCTATCAGGAGCTGTTTGCCGACGAGTACCTGAACGGGCACCAGATCCAGCTCGCGTGGTTCTACCTGCTGCTTGCGCTCTGCGTCGCGATCGTCCTGCTTCGTCGCCGGGCGGCACGGCGATGATCGTCGGCGCGCTCGGGCTCAGCACGTTGGATCTACCAGTTCGGGCTGTTCTTCGGGACGATGGGCACGCAGTGGCGGTTCGAGTTCCCCGTCGCGATGATCTCGCTGGTCTGTGTGGCGGTCGCCGCCAAGGTCGTCTACGACCGCAGCCGGCGGCGCGCGGCGCCTGAGCGCCCCGAAGCCGGAGCTCAGGCCCGCGGACGAGCCACGGCCAGCAGCTGCAGCCCCCAGGGTGACCGCCCCAGGTTGAGGCGGAAGAGGCCGTCGAACCCGGCCATGGCGATCCGCGCGGGCGCGCTCGGCTCGGTCCGCTCCCCGCCGACGTCGGCGACCAGCGCCTCGCCACGGGCCCGGATCACCGCCCGGTAGAGATTGAAGAATGGAAAGCCGGCGCGGTCGACCCGCTCGACCGTGTACCCCGCTTCGCCCAGCTGCGAGGCGAGCAGCTCCGGCGTGTAGTGGCGGCGGTGGCCGATGTGGTGGTCGAAGGCCGACATCTTGCCGGACGGCACGGTGACCACCAGCCGGCAGTCCGGCGCCAGCATCGCCGCGCTGTTGCGCAGGAGCGAGACCGGGTCGTCGATGTGCTCGAGGACCTCGGAGCAGACGGCCTCCGTCGCCCAGCGCTCGAGCTCGGCCGGCGCGGAGCCCGGGCTGGTCAGGTCGGCGACCGCGACGGTCGCCTTGGGGACCCTGCCGGCGACCATCCGCACCCCTGCCTCGCTGACGTCGACCCCGCCGAGCTCGGCGCCGGGCCAGGTCGCGGCGGCGAGCTCGAGGAAGTCGCCGCTGCCGACCCCGATGTCGAGCAGCCGCTGCGGAGCTCCCTCCGCCGCGACGTGGCGGCGCAGCAACCGGGCCCGGTACGCGACCGCGGGGTTGCGCTCGCTCGCCGAGGCGAACTCGTCCCAGTGGCGATCCCAGTCGTCCTGCTCGGCCGTGATCGCGCCCGGAGCCGGAGCCGAGTCTTCAGCCATCGAGGCGGTAGCCCGCGTCCACGGCGTCGCGGTGGAACATCCGCACCGTGTCGAGCGAGAACGCCGCCAGGTCCTTGCCGAGCGTCGGGAGCTTGGCGAGCAGGTCGTGGGTGACCGTGATGATCTGGCAGCCGGCCTGATCGGCCTGGACGATGTTGAGGACCTCGCGCGGGCTCGCCCAGATCAGCTCGGCCTGCGCCAGCGGCTCGAGGATCGAAACGGCCTCGACGACCATCGGCACCGGGTCGACCCCGGCGTCGGCGATCCGCCCCGCGAACAGCGAGACACAGGCCGGGACGCCCTCGTCGAGCGCGGCGGCGATCGTCTCGACCTGCTGGAGCGTCAGCAGCCCGGTGACGTTCAGGTTGACGCCCTCGGCGGCGAGCTCGCGGACCAGGTCGGTGCTCGGGTTGCCCGACGTGTCGGTGACCGGGATCTTCACGTAGACGTTCGGCGCCCAGGCCGAGATGATCCGCGCCTCGCGCCCCATCTCGGCGAAGTCGTCGGCGAAGACCTCGAATGAGATCGGGCGGTCGCCGACGATCTCGAGCGCCTGCTTGGCGAACGCCTCGTAGTCGGTCACCCCGACCTTGCGCATCAGCGTCGGGTTGGTGGTGAAGCCCGCGATCAGCGGATTGGCCGCCAGCTCGCGGATGCCCTCGACATCGGCGCCGTCGGCGAAGATCTTCACGCTGCAGCTCCTCGGCCCGCACCCCCACCGGTGCCGGGGTCGCTTCGGTCGTCTGCATCGTTTCCCTCGTTTCGAGACTCATTTGCGCGCCTGATCGTAGGGACTCGCACCCGAAACACGGGCCAACCCCGGCCGATGTGGTTCCGCGGGTCCGCATGGGTCAGGTGGGGTTCGTGCCGACGAACGCCGGTTTACCCGGCTCCTGTCCGGGTCAACTCACGTTCGTCCCAGTCCGCCGCCCCTACTTGCCCGTTTCATCCACGATCCATGCCGCTGCCTCGGCCAGATCCCTCACCACGACATCGGGCGCGCTGCGCAACGCCTCCGAGTACCCGTGGTCGACGAACACCGTCCGCGTCCCGGCGGCCCGGCCGGCCTCGACGTCGCGCCAGCGGTCGCCGACCGTGAAGCTGGCGGCGAGGTCGATGTCGTGGCGGCGAGGCGGCGTCGAGGGTCATGCCCGGCTTCGGCTTGCGGCAATCGCAGTCGTCGGCGTCGTCGTGGGGGCAGACGATCACCTCGTCGAGGCCGAGCTCCTCGGCGAGCGTTGCGTTGATCGCCTCGACGTCCTCGCGATCGAGCGCCGCCGCGGGCGATCTCGGGCTGGTTGGTGACGCAGATCAGCAGGAACCCGGCCTTCGCGCAGCGCCTCGCAGCCGCTCGCGCGCGTCGTCGAGGATCTCGAGGTCGTCGAGCGCTCGCCGCGGCCCGGGGGACGCCGTCGACGACCCGGGCGCGGTTGAGCACGCCGTCGCGGTCGAGGAAGACGCGCGCCGGTTCGCACGTCAGCTGCCGACGCCGGCCTCGAGGTCGGCGAGCATCGCCGCCATCGAGGCCCGCAGCGCGTCGCGCCGAGCCGCCGCTCGGCTTCCAGCCGAGCGCGCGGATGCGGTCGGTGGACGAGCCGGACGATCGGGACGTCGCCCTTCCAGCCGCGCGGCTCGGGGCCGTAGGCGACCTCGACCTGCGCGGGGTCGAGGTCGAGCGCCTCGAGCGCCAGCGCCGACGATCTCGCGGACGGTGATGTAGTCGCCGGTCGCGACGTTGTAGGCGCGTGAACGGCTGCTCCGGCGGCGTCGACCGCGGTCAGCACCGCCGCGACGACGTCGGTGACGAGGATGTAGCTCTTCGACTGGCGTGCCGTCGCCCATCACCTCGAGCCGCGACGGGTCGTCGCGCAGGCGGCGGACGAAGTCGAAGCCGACCCCGTGCGTCTGGCGGCGGCCGACGACGTTGCCGAACCTGGTCACGACGCCGCGGAGGTCGAACATGTAGCGCGTAGGCGCAGATCAGCGCCTCGCCGGCGAGCTTCGCTGGCGCCGTAGGTCGAGACGGGGACCATCGGGCCGTGGTCCTCGTCGGCCTCGAGCTCGCCGAGGTCGCCGTAGACGCCGCTGCCGGACGCGTAGGCGATCGCCGGCGTCCCGGTGCGCCGCATCGCCTCGACGACGTGGTGGGTGAGCAGGGTGCCCTCGTCGAAGTCGATCGTCGGGTCGGCCATCGCCGCGGCGATGTCGGGGTTCGAGGCGAGGTGGATGACGAGGTCGTGGCCGGCCATCGCGCTCGGTCGAGCCGCGTCAGGTCCTTGGCGTCGCCGCGGACGACCTCCAGCCGCGGGTCGCCGGCGTGCTCGGCGTAGTGCCACTCCTGACCGGAGCTGAAGTTGTCGAAGAGGGTCAGCCGCTCGGTTCGCTCGTCGGCGAGCAGCGCGTCGGTGAAGTGGCTGCCGATGAACCCGGCGCCGCCGACGATCGACGACCTCGCGCTCGGCTCGCTCATCGACCGTCGCCCGGCGCGACCGACTCCCACTTGGTCGGCGTTGCGCTGCAGCGACCGGGTGGCTGACCAGCAGGTGCCAGACGACGGCGGCACAGGCCCTCGGTGTGCGGGGTGATCCGGTCCGGGTAGCAGCGGCGGGATGACCACGCAGGCGGTCGCGACCTGCGCGCGGTGTGGCCGCCGTCGCGGCCGACGATCCCGAAGACCGCGGCGCCGCGCTCGGCGGCGAGGTCGAGCGCCCGCACGAGGTTGGCCGAGACGCCGGCCTCGGCGTCGCCGCCGCCGACCGAGAAGACGAGCAGCCCGTCGTCGGCGCCCAGCCGCGAGCCGCGCAGCCACTCCTCGAACACGGTCTCGAAGCCCTCGTCGTTGGCGCGCGCGGTGAGCTCGGAGACGTTGTCGGTCGGCGCGTAGGCCTCGAGCGCGCAGAGCTTGCGGAAGTCGTTGACGGCGTGCGAGGCGTGGCCGGCCGAGCCGCCGACGCCGAGGATGAACAGCCGCCCGCCGCGCTCGCGCACCGCCGCCAGGCCGCTCGGCGACGCTCTCGATCGCATCCGGGTCGAGCGCGTCGAGCAGCGCGCTCGCTCTCGGAGAGGTACGTGTCGGCGAATGGTCCGCTCATCCCTGGTCTCCCTTCTCGCCGGCCGTGCAGACGGCGAACGTGTTGAGCCCGAACTTGTGACGGTGGCAGCGGATACCGCTGGGCAGGAAGCCGGCGGCGACCAGCATCGGCCAGAGGTCGGAGGGGTCGTAAGTAGCGCTTGTGGTCGTCCATCTCGTCGGCCGGGCTGGTGCCGAGCCGGAAGGCGGCGAACTCGAGGAAGCGCTTGCCGCGCCAGCTCGGGACGTTGACCAGCAGCTTCCCCCCGGGGCCAGCAGCCGTCGCAGGCTCGGCGAGGGCCTCCTGGGGCTCCCAGAGGTGCTCGAGCACCGAGAGGCAGAGGACAGCGTCGAACGAGCCGGCCGGCAGCGTCGGCGAGCGACCTCCTCGATCGTCGACCCTCGACCGCCGTCACCTTCGGGTCGCGCGCCAGCGCCGGGTCGAGCGCGACGTCGACCAGCGGTGACCGAGCGCGACCCGGTCGAGGACGCTGCGCGCGAACGTCGCTTCGTAGCCGCAGCCGAAGTCGGCGAACCGGGCGCCGTCGACGAGGCGTGGCGGCGGACGGCGCGCCCGCTCAGCCAGACGCCGAAGCGGTCGACCGCCGAAGGGTCACGGTCCTCGCCGTAGGACTTCGTTCGCTCCGGCGCCGGCTCACGCGCCGCCGCGCTTGGTCGCGACCACGGCGCCGTGGAGGATCAGGGTGAAGACGAAGATCGAGAAGGCGCTGACCATCAGCGTCGCGCCGAACACCGCGAGGTGGTTCTCGACGTCGGCCGGGTCCCCGAGCTCGAGCCCGCGGTCGAGGTACGTCGATCACCAGCGGCAGGGTGGCTGCGACCCCGAGCGGCGAACAGCGCCGCGGCGGCGCCAACGGTGCGCGTGTAGGGGAAGCGGCGCATCCAGCGGGCCGTCGCCTCGCCCGTGTAGTCGAACAGGACCTGGGCGATGCAGCCGAGGAAGACGCCCTGCAGGCCGATCACGGTGAAGATCAGCCCGAACAGCATCGAGTAGAGCGAGAGGGTCACCGGGCCGACCTCGACCGGTCCGAACGCCGGCGAGCGACCGTCAGCAGCAGCCCGAGCCCGAGCAGCGAGCATCCCCGGCTTCAGCGCGAAGAAGTCGGCGCCGTAGACGAACATCGCCCGCAGGTTGATCCAGGCCGCCTGCCACGGCGAGAACCAGCCGGCGCGCTTGTGGTGCGACTAGCGGCCCTCCTTGTCCTTGAGGAAGCGGACCGGGACCTCGGTCGTCCGCAGCTCCATGTGCACGGACTTGAGCACCATCTCGCGACGCGTACTCCCACGACTGCGACTGCAGGTCCATGCGCTCGAGCGCGTCGCGCGTGATCCCCCGCATCCCGCAGTGGATGTCGGAGAACTTCGAGCCGAACAGCGCGGTTGAGGATCAAGGTCGTCACCGGGGTGCCGAGGTACTGGTGCAGCGGCGGCATCGCCCCCTTCTCGATCGAGCCCTTCCAGCGCGAGCCCATCACGTACTCGTAGCCCTCGCGGAAACTGCTCGACGAACCGCTCGAGGAGGCGGAAGTCGTACGTGCAGTCGGCAGTCGCCCATCAGCAGCCAGCGCCCGCGGACGTGGGGGAGGGCGTCGATGTAGGCGCGCCCGAGGCCGCGCTTCGGCACCCGCAGCACACGCGCGCCCTCGGCGAGCGCCAGCTCGCGGGTGCGGTCCTTGGAGCTGTCGACGATCACGATCTCGCCGTCGACGCCGGCGTCGGCGAGGCCCTGCTTGCACCAGCGCACGAACTCGACGATCGTCAGCTCCTCGTCGAGCGCCGGGATCACGATCGAGAGCTCCGGCGCCTCGACGTCGTCGGCGGGGACGAGCAGCTCGACCTCCGTCGGGCGGCCGTCGGACCCGGGTGCGAGGGCCGGGTCCGTGGTCGCCTCGGCGCTCACGAAGACTCCCTCTGCAGCAGCGCCTCGAGCTCGGCCAGCCCTGCGGGCGAGCCGATCTCGTAGAAGCGCTCGGTGACCTCATAGGCCGTCACGTCGCCGGCGGCGGCGAGCCGCTCGTAGACCTCGGCGAGGTCGGTCTGGGCGTGCGGTTGAATCATCTTCATCGTCGCGTCGCGGTCGAGGATCGAAAAGCCGTAGTCAATGTGGTCGAGCCCTCCGAAGCCGGGTCCGCGAGCCCCTTTTGATAGCGGGTTACGCGCCCGTCGGCGACGGCGGCGTTCGATTTGTCCCAGCGCCCCTCGTTGCGGAGCACGCACATCAGCATCAACCGCCCGGCGTCGGCAAAGGTGCGCCAGGCGTCGGCGAGGTCGAACCGAAGGTACGAATCGCCGTACAGGACGCCGAAAGCTCGGCTCGAGCGCACCCTGGTCGGCGGCCAGCCGCAGCGCTCCCGCCGTCCCGCGCAGCTCCGAGCCCTCGTCGACGTAGGCGACGTCCAGCCCCCAGCGCGAGCCGTCGCCGACGAACTCGCGGATCGCCTCGCCGAGGTGGCCGACGCAGAGCACGGCGCTCTCGACCCCGGCCCCGGCCAGCCACTCGAGCTGGTGGTCGGCGAACGGGCGGCCGGCGACCGGCAGCAGGTACTTCGGGGTGGTGGCGGTGAGCTCGCCCATCCGCGTCGCCCGGCCGCCCGCGAGGATCGCGACCTGCATCAGCTCCGCGGACGAGGACGACCGAGCCGTCGAGGTCGAACCCGAACCGCGTCTCGGTCAGGCCCGCGTCGAGCATCGCCTCGCGCACGCTGCGCGGGTCGTCGGCGTAGAAGAGCAGGAAGCCGCCGCGCGCCCGCCCCGACCAGCTTGCCGCCGACGGCCCCGGCGTCGATTCCGACCTGGTACCAGCGGTCGATCGCCTCGTTGGAGATTCCCGCGGAGCGCTTGCGCTTGCGCTCCCAGTGCTCGCTGCATCAGCTCCCCGAACCCGCGGCGCGTTGCCTCCCTCGAGCTCACGCTTGATCTCGAGCCCGAGCTCCTTGGTGCGGTCGAGGTTGTCCAGCATCTCCGTGTCGCCGGCGGTCGACCGCTTGTCCTGATCGGAGAGCGCCTCGCCCGCCGAGCGCGCGTAGCCGGTGAAGAAGAGCAGCAGGTGCTCCTCGAGGTCGTGCAGCGTCTTCTGGTCGATCGCCAGCGGGCTGACCGAGACCTTGCCGTCGGGCGCGAACTCGAAGCAGGTCAGGCCGCCGAACGCGGCGATGTACTGGTCCTGCTTGCCGACCGGCTCGCCGAGCACCTCGATCTCGATGTGCGCGGCCTCCTCGGCCAGCGCCACGGCCGTCACGTGCTCGCGCTTGAGCGCGTAGACGGTGCGCAGCAGGCCGACCGTGAACGTCCCGGACGAGCCGAGCCCGGTGCTCGAGGGGATGTCGGCCATCGAGACCAGCTCGAGCCCCGGCTCGACGGCGTGGCGCTCGAGCACCGCGCGGACGATCCGGTGCTCGATCTCCGACACCGACGTGCGGCGCTCGAGCTCGGAGTACTTGATCAGGTAGTCGTCGGTGAAGGTGCGGTTGATGCCGACGTACATGTACTTGCTGATCGCCGCCGAGATCACGAAGCCGCCCCGCCGCTCGTAGTAGCTCGGCAGGTCGGTTCCACCGCCACCGATGGAGATTCGCAGTGGCGTGCGGGTGATCAGCATGGGCGGGAGCGGCGGCCGAGGATAGGGGCTCGACCGCTCACGCGGACCGGCGGCGCAGGCCGACGAGCACCCACTCATAGCCTTCATCGAGGACCTGCTTCGCCTCGACTTCGCCCGCGAGCGCAAGCTGCTCGTCCGGGTGGAAGCGCTGCTCACGGTTCCAGATCACGAAGCGCCCGTCCTCGATCCGGAAGTTCCAGTCGTGAAGGCTCCCGTAGCTCTCGGTCTCGGCCTCGTCGATCGTGTGCTTCAACACGACCCAGCCGCCCGGGCGCACCGTGCGGAGCATCTGCTCCAGCCCCGCCATCGGGTTCGCGCTGTGGTCGAGGGCGTTCTGGCAGTAGACGACGTCGAAGCGGGCGTCGCCGAGCACGTCGGCCACCGCCTCGGCCGGGCAGGCGCGGGTCCGGGTGGCCGGCTCGATCCCATGCTTGGCGAGCAGGGCGTCGTACTCGGCGGCGAGGGGGTCCACCGCGACCAGCTCGACCTCCACCCCGGGGAGGCGCCTGCCGACCAGCGAAAGCGGCCCGGCGCCGACGTCGAGGACGGAGACCCGCGCCCGCCGGCCGGGCAAGAAGCGCCAGGGCCGGCGTGCCCGCGCCGGCAGGTACCGCCGCGGCACGATCACGCGCGCGTCCGGGTCCGTCTTGCGCCGGTAGTCGTCCGGCCAGTTGAACCCCTTCGTCATCAGCCAGTGGTCCCAGAAGGCGACCTCGTCGGCCCAGCCGTCCGCCCGCTCCGCGCGCACCCTGGCGACGGGGTCATCGCCCTCGCGATCCTCCATGCCTCAGTGCTCGAGCACGAGGCCGAGGAACTGGCGGGTGCGTTCCTGCTTCGGGCTGTCGAGCACCTCCGCGGGCGTGCCCTGCTCGACGATCACGCCGTGGTCCATGAACACGACGCGGGTGCCGACCTCGCGCGCAAAGCCGATCTCGTGGGTGACGACGATCATCGTCATTCCCTCGGCGGCGAGCTCGCGCATCACGTCGAGCACCTCCTTGACCAGCTCCGGGTCGAGCGCCGAGGTGACCTCGTCGAACAGCATGATGGTGGGGTCCATCGCCAGCGCGCGGGCGATCGCGACCCGTTGCTGCTGGCCGCCCGAGAGGCGCTCGGGGTACTCGTCCTCCTTCTCGGAGAGCCCGACCCGCGCGAGGAGGGACCGCGCCTTTGTCGGTCGCCTCCGCCCGCGAGCGGTCCAGGACCTTCTCCTGGGCGAGGCGAACGTTGTCGAGCGCCGACTTGTGAGGAAACAGGTTGAACTGCTGGAACACGATCCCGACGCGCTCGCGGACGTAGTCGACCCCGTAGGCCGGGTCGTCCCCGGTGATCTCGTGGTCGTTGATCAGGATCCGCCCGCCCTCGGGCGGCTCGAGCAGGTTGATGCAGCGCAGCAGCGTCGATTTGCCCGAGCCGCTCGGACCGAGCACGCAGACGACTTCGCCGCGCTTGACGTCGAGGTCGATCCCGCGCAGGACCTCGAGCTTGCCGAAGCGCTTCTGGACCCCCTCGAGCTCGAGGAGCGGGCCGCCGCTCGGTGCCTCGGTGCTCACACCGTCACCCCGCCGCCGCCGGAAAACGCCGGGTCGGCCGGCACGACCTCGTTGTCACCGTCTCCGCCGCCCCGTCCCACCTTCCGTTTCTCGCGGGCGATCAGCCAGTCGACCAGCCGGGCGAGCGGGATCGTCACGATCAGGAACAGGATCGCGCCGAACATCAGGCCGGACCCGTTGAAGGTCTCCGACTGGATGTCGCGGCCGGCCTGGACGACGTCGAGCGCGCCGAGCACGCTGACCAGCGACGTGTCCTTCATCAGCGCGATGAAGTCGTTGAGCAGCGGCGGGATCACGCGGCGCACGGCCTGCGGCACGATGACGAACCGCATCGCCTGCCCGTGGCTCATCCCCAGCGACCTGGCCGCCTCCATCTGGCCTCCGGCCACAGACTCGATTCCGGCCCGGTAGACCTCGGCCATGTACGCGCCGTAGGTGAGCGTCAGGCCGAAGACCCCGTACCAGAACGGCGAGGTCTCCCCGAGCCAGTTCGGCGTCGCCAGCCACTTCGGCAGCACCTCCCCGCCGATTGGGGCACCGAAGACCGAGATCCCCGAGACCAGCAGCAGCACGAGCAGCAGCGGGATGCCGCGGAAGACGTCGATGTAGGCGATCGTCAGCCAGCGGACCGGCGCCAGCGCGCGGCCGGGCAGCTGCCGCAGGACGGCGAGGATCAGCCCCCAGGTCAGCGACAGGATCCCGGCCAGGATCGAGAGCTTCAGGGTCAGCCAGAAGCCCTCCAGGAGCAACTCAAAGTGGCCGTCCTGAAAGACGACGTTCTTGAAGTCGAAGTAGTAGTTGACGATGTAGTCCATGGCGCTCCTTTGGCCGAGATCAGGCGGAGGCTATCCCGCAAACAGAAGGGGCGCCCATTGGCGCCCCTTCGCGAATTCGCTCTGCTGCCTGACCGAGATCAGGGGTTCTGGGTCGTCCCGTTGAGGACCGAGTCCGGCGCCTCGGCGCCGCCCAGGTACTTGTCGTAGAGGCCCTGGATGGTGCCGTCGTCCTTCATCTCCTGCAGCGCCCCGTTGAACGCCTCGAGCAGCTCCGGGTTGTCCTTCGAGATCGCGGCCCCGTAGAGCTCGGCGGTCGGAATCGTGGCCGCGATTTCGACGGGCTGGCCCTTGTCGACCGCGTCGACAGCGACCGGCTCGTCGATGATCGCGGCGTCGACCTGTCCGGTGACGACCGCGGCGATCGCGTCCGGGCCCTCGGGAAGGCCGCGGACCTCGGCGGCGTCGGTCTCCTCGTTGGCGTACACCTCGCCGGTGGTCGCGTCCTGGGCGGCGACAGTCAGCCCGGCCAGGTCCTCGGGGCTCGTGATGTCCGAGCCCTCGGGGACGACCAGCGCCTGCTGGGCCTCGTAGTACGGGTCGGAGAAGTTGACCGTCTTCTGGCGGCCCGGGGTGATCGTCGCCGCGGCGATCGCGACGTCGAACTGCCCCGCTGCCGTGTCGCGGAAGATCGTGTCGAACGAGGTGTCCTGGAACTCCGGCGTCAGCCCGAGTCGCTCGCTGACCTCCTTCCCGACGTCGACGTCGACGCCGCTGAAGTCGGCGTCCTGAGGCGTGCCGATCTCGAACGGCGGGTACGGCGCATCGACGGCAATCAGCAGCGTGCCGTCGGAGATCGTCGTGAAGTCGCCGCTCGCGGTCGTCTCGGTCGAGCCGGATTCGCTGGTCGTCTCGTCGTCGTCACCGCATCCTGCCGCGACCAGCCCGCAGGCGAGCAGCGCCAAGAGCGAGATCAGTAGCCAAGGTCGAGTTCCTCTCATCAGGCAAGTGCCCCTTTCATCCCGTGTTCTGAGTGTGGGGCGGAAAATACACGCCGATCGCCACGCCCTCCTGCTCGGCGCGCTCGAACCGCAGCCCGAACTCGTCCTCCCAGCGGTCGAGCACCCAGCGTTCGCCGGCGCGGCCGGCGTCGTCGCAGATCACTGTGGCCTCGGGCGCGAGTCGTCCGGCGAGCGCCGGCAGCGCCGGATAGCGGCTGCGCTCGATCGCCGGCTCGCCCGCCGGCGGGCCGTCGACCAGCAGCAGCTCGACGCCCGCCTCGGGGAGCTGCCGCAGGGCCCACGCCGCGTACCACAGGCAGCCGGGCTGGGCCAGAGGGTGGCGATCCAGCGGCGCCTCGATCACCGTCGCGATCTCCGCCAATCCCTCGGCGGCAAGCTGGGCCCGGCAGAGCTGCGCCCACGCCGGATCGTGCTCGAGGCTGTGCAGCTCCCCGCCGCCGAGCTCGCGCAGCGCCCGCGCGATCACCACGCTGCTGCGCCCGCACCCGCACTCGACGACGTGGCGCGGGCCGGGCTCGAGCGCTGCGAGCACGGCCTCGAGCGCACCATCGTCGAGCGACCAATCGTCGCTGCGCAGCGGTGGCCCGCTTGCGAGCAGTCGGTTCAGGCGTGCGGTCTCGGACACCTCACTATCCTTTCTATAGCGATGGTGGAGCCGACGCTCAACCGGCCCTGCGGGGGCCGCTACGGCAACCTGATCGAGGCCGTCGGCAACACGCCGCTCGTCGAGCTCCCGCGCCTCTCGCCGAAGCCCGGCGTGCGCATCTTCGCCAAGCTCGAGGGCCGCAACCCGACCGGCTCGGTCAAGGACCGGGTCGCGAAGGCGATGATGGAGGCCGCCGAGGCCGAGGGGGCGATCGCGCCCGGCCAGACGGTGCTCGAGCCGACCTCCGGCAATACCGGGATCGCGCTGGCGATGATCTGCCGTCGCAAGGGTTACCCGTTCAAGGCCGTGATGCCCGACAACGTCACCGAGGAGCGCTCGCAGCTGCTGCGCATGTTCGGGGCCGAGATCGTGTACTCCGAGGGCGCCAAGGGGTCGAACGGCGCGGTCGAGCTGGCGCTCGAGATGGTCGGCGCGGACTCCTCGTATTACATGCCCTACCAGTACGGCAACGAGGCCAACCCGGGCGCCCACTACCACGGCACGGCGGTCGAGATCCTCGACGAGCTCGACGAGGTCGCGGCGTTCGTGGCCGGGCTCGGGACCGGCGGCACCCTGATGGGAGTGGGGCGGAGGCTGAAGGAGGCCGATCCGGAGACGAAGATCGTCGCCGCCGAGCCGATGCAGGGCGAACTGGTTCAGGGCCTGCGCTCGCTCGACGACGGCTTCATCCCGCCGATCATCGACCTCTCGGTGCTCGACCGGAAGATCATGGTCTCGAACCGCGACGCGATCGTCTGGACCCAGAAGCTGCTGCACGAGGAGGGCCTGTTCGCCGGCGTCTCGGCCGGCGCCGTGGCCGCGATCTGCGTCCGGATCGCCGGTGAGCTCGACGGCGGCAACGTCGTCTTCCTGGTCCCGGACGACGGCTGGAAGTACCTCTCCTCCGGCGTCTACACGACGCCGATCGACGAGCTCGAGGGCATCGACAGCACCGTTTGGTGGTAGCCCTCGTCTAGCCTCTCGCTCGCGATGAGCGAGGGACTTTCAGCCCTGCTCGGCGGGCCGCAGCAGATGAGCCTCGGCGAGCGGGCCGCGATGGAGGGCGTGCTCGCGGCGCTGCGCCCGCGGCTGGCGATCGAGATCGGGACCGCCGAGGGCGGCAGCCTGCGGCGGATCGCCGAGCACAGCGCCGAGGTCCACTCGTTCGACCTCGTCGAGCCCGACTCCGAGGTCGCGGCGATCGCGCACGCGACCTTCCATTCCGGCGACAGCCACCGGCTGCTGCCGGAGTTCCTCGAGCGAGCTCGCCGGCGAGGGCCGCGACGTCGACTTCGTGCTCGTCGACGGCGACCACTCGGCGGACGGAGTGCGCCGTGACGTCGAGGACCTGCTCGCCTCGCCGGCGATCGCGAAGACGGTGATCCTCTTCCACGACACCGCCAACGAGGAGGTCCGGAGGGGCATCGACGCGGTCGACTTCGACGCCCACCCGAAGGTCGTCCACGTCGAGCTGCGACTTCGTCGCCGGCTACGGTGTTCAGCGCTCCGGAGCTCGAGAACGAGATCTGGGGCGGGCTCGGGATCGTGCTCGTGGACGCCGACGCGCCGCGCGCGGCCGGCGCCACCGCGATCCAGCAGCGGATCGTGCGAGACGGCGACGTTGCTGCGCGAGGTGCGCGACCGCCGCCTCCGCTCTCCGGGCGAGCGGCTCCGCGCCGCCGTCCGCACGAGGCTGCCGGGCCGGTGAGCGCGCGGCCGCAGATCGCCTTCGTCTCACGCGAGGTCGCTCCGTTCCACGGCGGCGGGATCGGCACCTATGTGACCGCGATCGCGCGCCTCCTGTCGCCGGTCGCCGACGTCAAGGTGTTCACGACCACCCGTCACCGCGCCGCCCACAAGAACATGCCGGCGGACGAGGCGCGGCTGCTCGACGGGTTCGAGCTGATCTTCGTCGAGGAGCCCCGAGGCTGGGAGATCGGCGAGAACGAGGGCACGCTGTCGCTGTGGAGCGGGCGCGCCTTCGAGGCGGTGTGCGCGGCCTATCCGGATGGCGGTCCGGACCTGGTCGAGTTCCCCGACTACCTCGGCGAGGGCTTCGTCCCCGCCCAGGCGCGGCACGCCGGCGACCAGCGGATGCGGCGGACGACGCTCTGCGCCCGTGCTTACACGACCGGGGAGATGACCGCGGTGCTCGACAGCGATCTGCGGGCCGATTTCGAGACGCGGCTCGGCCACCAGATCGAGCGGTACGCGCTCGCTCACTGTGATCACTTCCTCTGGCCTGGGGGCGACGTGCTGGGCACCTACGAGCGCTTCTTCGGCGTCGACGCGATCGCCTCGCCGGTCCGCGTCCGCCACCCGCTCTTCGAGGAGGGCGACGCGGGGCCACCGCCGGAGTGGAAGCCGTCGGAGGATGGCCTGCTGCGACTGCTCTACGTCGGCCGCCTCGAGCGCCGCAAGGGCGTCTTCGACCTCGCCCGGGCGGTCTCGGCGATCGGCGACGAGCGCCTCCGGCTGACGCTGGTCGGCGGCGACACCGAGCACGCGCCGCTCGGCCAGTCGGCGCGGTCCGTGCTCGAGGTGATGATCGGCGACGACCCGCGGGTCGAGTTCATCGACCGCCTGCCACGCTCGCAGCTGGCGCGGATCGTCGACCGCCACGACGTCGTCGTCCTGCCGTCGCTGTGGGAGTGCTGGCCGGCGGTCGGGCTCGAGGCGCTGGAGCGCAACCGCCCGGTGCTCGCGACGCCGACCGGCGGCTACAACGAGATCGTCGATCCCGGGCACCTCCGGTTGGCTCACCGGCGCCCCCGGCGCCGAGCCACTCGCGAGGGCGATCGAGGGCCTGCTCGAGCGGCCCGAGCAGATCGGGGAGCTGATCGCATCCGGGGGCCCGCGCGCGACCTTCGAGCGCCTGACCGACGCCGACGAGATCCGCGCCGCGCTACCTCGACCTCGCGGCGGAGGGAAGCGCCCGCCCGGCGCCGGCGACCGGCGCCCAGGCCAACGGCGACGCGCCCCTGGTCTCGATCGTGATCCCGTACTTCCGTCTCGAGCGCTTCATCGAGCCGGCCGTCGCCTCGGTCGACGGCGCAGACCTACCCCCGGATCGAGGTGATCGTCGTGAACGACGGCTCGCTTCCGGGAGGCCGATGGGATCCTCGCCGAGCTCGCCGAGCGCTACGAGGTTCGCATCCTGACCCAGGTCAACTCGGGCCTCGGCGCGGCCCGCAACGCCGGCCTGATCCAGGCGCGCGGTGACTACGTCGCCTTCCTCGATGCCGACAACGCGATCAAGCCGACCTTCGTCGAGCGCTGCGTCGCCGCGCTCGAGGCGGACCCGGACCTCGCCTACGTGACCTCCTGGCTGCGCTACATCGACGACCACGGCGAGCCGTGGCGCGGCTCGCAGCCCGGATACCACCCGCTCGGGAACTGGACCGAGCTGGTCGAGGAGCGCAACGTCGCCGGCGACGCGGTGGCCGTCTTCCGCCGCAGCGTCTTCGACAACGGCCTTGCCTACAGCCCCGAGCTGACCTCCTTCGAGGACTGGGCGCTCTACCGTGAGATGCACGAGCTGGGCCTGATCGGAACGGTGATTCCAGAGCGGCTCTGGATTACAGGATTCGGGAAGGATCGATGTTGCGCCAGATCGGCTCGCCGAACCAGGAGCGCATCGAATGCGAGATCCGGGCCCAGATCAGAGAGACGTTGATGTCATGGACACCGCCGAAGTAAGCGCCGGAAACGAAACGGACCGCCGGATCGCTGAGCTCGAACGCCGGATCGCCGAGCTCGAGCGTGCCAACGAGCACCTCTGGCGGACCAACGAGCGGCTCGGCCGCGAGCGGCTGTCGGTCCAGGACTCGGCCGCCGCGAGCATGGCCCTGAAGCTCGAGGCGACGGAGGCCGAGGTCGAGCGGATGAAGCGGTCACTGAGCTGGCGGGTGACGACGCCGCTGCGCTGGCCGCGCCACCTCGCCGCCTGGGCCGTGCGCCGGCTGAAGCCCGCAGTGCGGGCGATCGCGATCCGCGTCTTTCGCTGAACGGCCGGACGCTGGGTCAGAAGTCACACCAGCGCTCGAACCCCTCCGGCGTCCGCCGCTCCACCAGCACGCTCTCGGTGATCGGCTCGCCGTCGAGCAGGCCGGCCCCTTCCTCGACGGCACCGCATGGCTCGGGCAGGCGTGTGTCGTCGAACGGACGCGCATCGTCGCTCCAGATCGTGATCCGCAGGTCGGCGGGCGCGTATGGCGGCGGCTGGTTGACCGTGACCTCGCTCATTCCGTAGTCGTCGCCGAAGACGTCGAGGGCCTTGTTGTCGGTCGCCCAGAAGGCGGGCTGCTCGCGGATGTAGAGGCGTGCCGTGTCGAGCCCCTCGCGCTCGGCGCCCTCGAACAGCCGCTCCCAGAACGGGTTGGGCTGCGGGGGCCCGACCCAGTAGCCGCGGTCCTCGACCAGCGTGACGCTGCCCGGGTCGATCCCGAACTTGTAGTCGGTGCCGGGCGGCTCGATCCGCGCCGCCGGGATCCAGCCCACCATCGAGGTCGCGATGTTGATCGCCGCGAAGGCCCCCAGGAAGGCGATTCCGCCGGTGCGAACGGCGGGGCGCTGTGAGGTCGCGATCCAGCCCGTCGAGATCACCGCGACGAAGACGGCGAACGGGAGCGTGTACCGCGGGTCGCGGATGCCGAACAGGATCGTCAGCCCCAGGTAGGTCACGGCGACCCCGGCGAGCGCCTCGGCGACGCCGGCCCGCTGCCGCACCTCGCGCAGGGAGGCGACCACGCCGACCGCGAACAGGGCGAGGAGCGGCAGGTAGTACTGCTCGTTGATCGCCGCCCAGAGGTAGTAGGCGAGGTTGTCGAACGAAATCCTCGAATCGCGGTCGAAGGCGGTCCCGGTGGCGGTGATGTCCGAGGCGATCGTCGCCTCCTCGCCGGCCCCGAGCGCGTCGCCCAGGTTGATCGCGTAGTACGGACCGGCGATCACCAGCAGGGCGACGCCCGCGAGCGCGACGTTGCGCCACTGGCGCCACCCGCCGCCGCAGCAGGACGACGGCCACCGGCCCCGCCAGGTACAGGGGCGCGATCGTCTTCACCAGCAGGCCCAGTCCGACCAGGGCCCCGAACGCGATGCTGGCGTTGCGCCGCTCGAACCGCTCGCTCGCCAGCAGCGCGGCGAACCCGGCGGCGACCGTCGCCGCCAGCGGAGCGTCCAGGAGGAAGACGTGGAAGAGGCTGCCGACGATCGGGACCCCGAGCACGAAGATCACCGCGAGCAACCCGGCGGTCGGGCCGTAGATCCGCTTGCCGGCCAGGTAAGTGCCGGCGCTCAGCATCGGCACGAACACGAGGTTGACCGCGATCGTGCCCCAGTCGACGACGTTGAGGCCGAGCAGGGGGGCGATCGAGCCGACCAGCGGCACGAGCGGGGGGTAGAAGCGGTCGGTGTCGGCGTTCAAGCCGACCTCGAAGATGCCCCCGAGGTCGAGGTCGCGGAGCATGTCGGCGATCCGCAGCGCCGTCGCCAGATGGTCGGCCGGGTCGCCGCCCCCGGGGGTGCGCTTGTCGTAGAGCAGCCACCAGATGCTGATCCCGATGAACGCAGCGGTCGCGATCGCGGCCCCGAGCGCCTGTGGCGCGATCCCAAGCCTGTCCGCGGAGCGTTTGAACACGCCAGCAAGCTACGTGGACTGCGACTTGGGCGCCTCCCTGCCACGCTACCCGCGGCATGTCCGCAGGCCCCGTCAACACTCCCCCCACAGCCTTCTATGCGATGTCCTCGGACGTCTACTTCCTCGGCGCCGTCGGCCTGATCAACTCGCTTCGCCTCCAGGGCCACACCGAGCCGATCCACCTGCTCGACCTCGGCCTGACGCCCGCCCAGCGCGAGCTGTTGGAGCCCGAGGTCGAGCTGATCAGCGCCCCCGCCGGGGCCGAGCCCTGGCTGATGAAGACGATCGCCCCGCTCACACACCCCGCCGAGGTGATGGTCCTGATCGACGTCGACATGGTCGTCACCCGCCCGCTGGGCGAGCTGATCGAGACCGCGCGCGAGGGCAAGGTCGTGGCGTTCGAAAACGATCTGCAGCGCTTCGAGGCGGCCTGGGGCGAGCTCTTGGACCTCGGCGAGCTCGAACAACGCCCCTACCTCTGCTCGGGCTTCGTCGCCCTGGGCTCCGATCCCGGGATCGAGGTGCTCGAGACGATGGCCGACCGCCAGGGCCGCGTCGACTTCGAGCGCAGCTTCTTTGCCTCAAACGACCCCGACTACCCGCTGCTCTATCTCGACCAGGACGTTCTCAACGCCGTCCTGGCCGCCCGGGTCGAGCGTGAGCGGGTGGAGTCATTGCCGCTTCGCATGGCCCCGATGCCCCCGTTCGAGGGCCTGCGGATGATCGACGCCCAGGCCCTTGCCTGCGGCTATGGCGACGGTGAGCGGCCGTGGCTGGTGCATCACTTCGGCGTCAAGCCGTGGACCGACCGCCTCCACGACGGGGTCTACGCGCGGCTGTTGCGTCGCCTGCTCGTCGGTCCGGGCTTGGCGATCTCGGTGCCGCCGGCGATGCTTCCGTCGCGCCTGCGTGACGGGGTGCTCGCCGACGTGGAGCGGCGGTGGATCAACGCCGGCCACCGCGCGCGCTGGCACCTGCTCGACCCGGTCCGGACGCGATTCGGCCGGCAGCGCGCATGAGCGCCGCCGTCCCCACAGCCTTCTATGCGATGTCCTCGGACGTCTACTTCCTCGGCGCCGTCGGCCTGATCAACTCGCTTCGCCTCCAGGGCCACACCGAGCCGATCCACCTGCTCGACCTCGGCCTGACGCCCGCCCAGCGCGAGCTGTTGGAGCCCGAGGTCGAGCTGATCAGCGCCCCCGCCGGGGCCGAGCCCTGGCTGATGAAGACGATCGCCCCGCTCACACACCCCGCCGAGGTGATGGTCCTGATCGACGTCGACATGGTCGTCACCCGCCCGCTGGGCGAGCTGATCGAGACCGCGCGCGAGGGCAAGGTCGTGGCGTTCGAAAACGATCTGCAGCGCTTCGAGGCGGCCTGGGGCGAGCTCTTGGACCTCGGCGAGCTCGAACAACGCCCCTACCTCTGCTCGGGCTTCGTCGCCCTGGGCTCCGATCCCGGGATCGAGGTGCTCGAGACGATGGCCGACCGCCAGGGCCGCGTCGACTTCGAGCGCAGCTTCTTTGCCTCAAACGACCCCGACTACCCGCTGCTCTATCTCGACCAGGACGTTCTCAACGCCGTCCTGGCCGCCCGGGTCGAGCGTGAGCGGGTGGAGTCATTGCCGCTTCGCATGGCCCCGATGCCCCCGTTCGAGGGCCTGCGGATGATCGACGCCCAGGCCCTTGCCTGCGGCTATGGCGACGGTGAGCGGCCGTGGCTGGTGCATCAGTACCTGTCGCCCAAGCCCTGGGAGGGCCCGACCTACGACGGCGTCTATTCGGAGCTGCTGCGCCGCCTGCTCACGGGCCCCGGCCTGGCCGTCCGTGTGTCGGAGGAGTCGCTGCCGCTGCGGTTGCGCAGCGGCTCGCTCGCCTCGCTCGAACGCCGTCGCGTCAACCTCAGGGAGCAGATCCGCTGGAGGCTCGGTGCCTGAGACTCCCCCCACAGCCTTCTATGCGATGTCCTCGGACGTCTACTTCCTCGGCGCCGTCGGCCTGATCAACTCGCTTCGCCTCCAGGGCCACACCGAGCCGATCCACCTGCTCGACCTCGGCCTGACGCCCGCCCAGCGCGAGCTGTTGGAGCCCGAGGTCGAGCTGATCAGCGCCCCCGCCGGGGCCGAGCCCTGGCTGATGAAGACGATCGCCCCGCTCACACACCCCGCCGAGGTGATGGTCCTGATCGACGTCGACATGGTCGTCACCCGCCCGCTGGGCGAGCTGATCGAGACCGCGCGCGAGGGCAAGGTCGTGGCGTTCGAAAACGATCTGCAGCGCTTCGAGGCGGCCTGGGGCGAGCTCTTGGACCTCGGCGAGCTCGAACAACGCCCCTACCTCTGCTCGGGCTTCGTCGCCCTGGGCTCCGATCCCGGGATCGAGGTGCTCGAGACGATGGCCGACCGCCAGGGCCGCGTCGACTTCGAGCGCAGCTTCTTTGCCTCAAACGACCCCGACTACCCGCTGCTCTATCTCGACCAGGACGTTCTCAACGCCGTCCTGGCCGCCCGGGTCGAGCGTGAGCGGGTGGAGTCGCTGGCCTCGCGCCTGATGGCGCCACGGGCCTTCGAGCCCCCGGAGGTGACCGACGTGGATCGCTTGGAGGTTCGGTTCGACGACGGGCTCGAGCCCTACGTGGTCCACCACATCCTGCCGGCCAAGCCGTGGCTGAAGCCGATGCACGAGGGCGCCTACTCGAGGCTGTTGAAGCGATGCCTGACCGGCCCGGGCCTCGCGATCGAGGTGCCGGAGCGGATGGTGCCGCTGCGGATGCGGAGCGGGACCGCGGCGCGGCTGGAGCGCAAGCGGATCGACGCCTCGGTCTGGCTTCGCTGGCACCTGGGCACGCGCGTCGATCGGCTGCGGGCCCGGCTCGGCATCCGTCCCCGAGACCCGGTGCCGCGATTGTGAGCACGCCCCCCACAGCCTTCTACTGCGTCTCCTCGGGCGAGTACTTCCTCGGCGCCGTCGGCCTGATCAACTCGCTTCGCCTCCAGGGCCACGCCGAGCCGATCCACCTGCTCGACTGCGGCCTGACCGCCGAGCAAAGAGCCCTGGTCGCCGACGAGGTCGTCCTGGTCGACGCCCCCGACGACACCCCGCCCTATCTGCTGAAGACGATCGCCCCGCTCGCACACCCCGCCGAGGTGATGGTCCTGATCGACGTCGACATGATCGCCACCCGCAACCTCGGCGAGCTGATCGAGACCGCGCGTGCAGGGGCGGGTGGTGGCGTTCGAGAACTTCGAGGACCGCCACGTGCCGGAGTGGGGACCGCTGCTCGGACTGGGGGAGCTGCGGCGCCGGCCGTACGTCTGCTCCGGCTTCGTCGCGATGGGCCGCGACCCGGGCGAGGGGATCCTGCGACGGCTCGACGACCTCCAGCGCGGCGTCGATTACGGACGCAGCTACTTCTCGGTCAACGTGCTCGAGGAGCCGCTGCCGGATTACCCGTTCCTCTACCTCGACCAGGACGTGCTCAACGCGATCCTCGCCGGGTCGATCGATCCGAGCCTGATCGAGACGCTGCCACGGCGACTCTCGGCAACGACCCCGTTCGAGGGGCTGAATATCGTCGACCGCGAGCGGGTGCGCTGCGCCGCGCCCGACGGGACGGAGCCGTACCTGCTGCATCACATCCTGCCCGGCAAGCCGTGGCTGCAGCCGATGCCCGAGGGGATCTACTCGCGGCTGCTGCGACGGACGCTGGTCGGCGACGGGCTGGCGATCGAGGTACCGCCCGAGATGGTGCCGACGCGCCTGCGGGACGGGGCCGGCGCCGCCCTGGCCCGCGGCTCGGCCGAGGCCTGGCTCTCCGCGCGGCTGTGGGCCGGCCTCTGGCGGGCGCGCGCCAAGCGCAGGGTGGCGATGCTGCGAGGGGCGGGAACGTGACCGCTCCCCCCACAGCCTTCTACTGCGTCTCCTCGGGCGAGTACTTCCTCGGCGCCGTCGGCCTGATCAACTCGCTTCGCCTCCAGGGCCACGCCGAGCCGATCCACCTGCTCGACTGCGGCCTTACGGCCGACCAGCGCGCCCTGATCGCAGACGAGGTCGTCCTCGTCGACGCCCCCGACGACACCCCGCCCTATCTGCTGAAGACGATCGCCCCGCTCGCAAACCCCGCCGAGGTGATGGTCCTGATCGACGTCGACATGATCGCCACCCGCAACCTCGGCGAGCTGATCGAGCGAGCCCGCGCCGGACGCGTCGTCGCGTTCGAGAACATGGGCGACCGCTTCGTGCCCGAGTGGGGCGAGCTGCTCGACCTCGGCCCGGTGACGCCGCGCCGCTATCTGAGCTCGAGCTTCGTGGCGATGGGCCGCGACCCGGGCGACGAGATCCTGCGCCTGCTCGACGACCGCCAGCGCCGCCACGACTTCGAGCGCAACTGCTTCACGATCAACTTCCTGCGCGAGCCGCTCGGCGACGAGCCGCTGCTCTATCTCGACCAGGACGTGCTCAACGCGATCCTCGCCAGCCGCGTCGACCCCGACCGGGTGGCCGGACTCGAGACTCGGCTCGCCGCGCTGCCTCCGTTCGACGATCTCGAGCTCACCGACGCGGCGACGCTGCGCTGCGAGTTCGCCGACGGCTCGCAGCCGTATCTGCTCCACCACGTCTTTCCCGGCAAGCCGTGGGCGCAGCCGATGCCCGACGGGTTGTACTCGCTGCTGCTGCGCCGGCTGCTCGGTGAGAACGATGTCGCGATCAAGATCCCCCAGGAGCGGTTGCCGATGAGGGTGCGCCAGGGCCGGCGCGCGGAGCTCGCCCGCCGCCGCGAGCAAGCGGCGCTGCGGGCCAAGCTGGCGCTCGGTTCGTGGGCCGGCCGCGCGCGCGGGGCCGCATCGTGGAGGCCGGCGTCGCGTTGACGGCTGCTGCGACCGCCTTCTACTGCGTCAGCGACTCGCGCTACTTCCTCGGCGCCGTCGGCCTGATCAACTCGCTTCGCCTCCAGGGCCACGCCGAGCCGATCCACCTGCTCGACTGCGGCCTGACCGCCGAGCAGCGCGCCCTGATCGACGACGAGGTCGTCCTGGTCGACGCCCCCGACGACACCCCGCCCTATCTGCTGAAGACGATCGCCCCGCTCGCACACCCCGCCGAGGTGATGGTCCTGATCGACGTCGACATGATCGCCACCCGCAACCTCGGCGAGCTGATCGAGACCGCGCGTCAGGGGAGGGTGGTGGCGTTTCGCGACCGCCAGCAGCGCTTCTTCGAGGCGTGGGGGACGCTGGGGCTCGGCAGCGCCGAGCCGGGGCCGTACGTGTCCTCGGGGCTCGTCCTCGCCGGCGGCCAGGAGGGGATGCGGATGCTCCAGCTGCTTGCCGACAAGCAGGATTGCGTCGACTTCTCGCGCACCTTCTGGCGCGCCAACGAGCGCGGCTATCCGTACCTCTACGCCGACCAGGACGTCCTCAACGCGGTCCTTCGCACCAGCCTGCCGCACGCGCTCGTCGACCTCGACCAGCGGCTCGCGGCGACTCCTCCATATCGCGACCTGCGGCTGGTCGATCCGGCCGCCCTGCACTGCGCCTTTCGCGACGGCGTCCGCCCGTACGTCCTGCATCAATTCGTCCGCAAGCCGTGGCTGGAGCCGATGTACCACGGGATCTACTCCCGGCTGCTGGCGCGCCTGCTGCTCGGCGAGGGGATCGCGATCGAGGTCGGGTCCGACGCCGTCCCGCGGCGGATGCGCAGCGGGGCGTCGGCGTGGCTGGACCGGTCGTTCGTCAACGCCCACGATCTCGGCCGCTACTACTTCGGCGACCGCCTGCCGGCCTGGATCGGGGCCAGGATCGAATCGCGCCGCCAGCGTCGCCGTCAGGGGGCCAACGCATGACCACCGCCTTCTACTGCGTCAGCGACTCGCGCTACTTCCTCGGCGCCGTCGGCCTGATCAACTCGCTTCGCCTCCAGGGCCACGCCGAGCCGATCCACCTGCTCGACTGCGGCCTGACCGCCGAGCAAAGAGCCCTGGTCGCCGACGAGGTCGTCCTCGTCGACGCCCCCGACGACACCCCGCCCTATCTGCTGAAGACGATCGCCCCGCTCGCACACCCCGCCGAGGTGATGGTCCTGATCGACGTCGACATGATCGTCACCCGCAACCTCGGCGAGCTGATCGAGACCGCGCGCGAGGGGCGGGTGGTGGCGTTCGAGAACAACGTCGACCGCTTCGTTCCCGAGTGGGGCGAGCTGCTCGAGCTGGGGGAGGCGCGCCGCCATCCCTACCTGTGCTCGGGGTTCGTGGCGGCCGCCCGCGATCCCGGCGAGGAGGTCCTGCGGCTGATGCGCGACCTGCGTGACCGGGTCGACTTCTCCCAGACCTTCTGGCGTCAGAACGTCCCCGATTACCCGTTCCTGTACGCCGATCAGGACCTGCTCAACGCGATCCTCGCGACGCGGGTCGAGCCCGACCGGATCCGCGCCTACGACTACACGCTCGCGGCCCCGACCCCGTTCGGCGGCCTCGAGGTCACCGACCTCGAGAGTCTGCGCTGTGCCTATCCCGACGGCGTGGAGCCCTTCGTCGTCCACCACATCCTGCCGTCGAAGCCCTGGCTGGCGCCGATGTACCACGGCGTCTACTCGCAGCTGCTGATGCGACTGCTCGTCGGCCCCCGCTTGGCGGTTCGGCTGCCGGCGAGCCAGATCCCGGTCCGCTTCCGCGACGGGGCGAGGGGACGGATCGAGCGCGCGCGGATCCTCGGCCGCGACCGGCTCGGCTGGTTCGCGCGCGACCATCTGCCCCGATCGCTGGTCGATCGCTTCGACGACCGGCGCGCCGGGTCGCCGGGATGACCACAGCCTTCTACTGCGTCAGCGACTCGCGCTACTTCCTCGGCGCCGTCGGCCTGATCAACTCGCTTCGCCTCCAGGGCCACGCCGAGCCGATCCACCTGCTCGACTGCGGCCTGACCGCCGAGCAGCGAGCCCTGGTCGCCGACGAGGTCGTCCTCGTCGACGCCCCCGACGACACCCCGCCCTATCTGCTGAAGACGATCGCCCCGCTCGCACACCCCGCCGAGGTGATGGTCCTGATCGACGTCGACATGATCGCCACCCGCAACCTGGGTGAGCTGATCGAGACCGCGCGCGAGGGGCGGGTGGTGGCGTTCGAGAACAACGTCGACCGCTTCGTTCCCGAGTGGGGCGAGCTGCTCGAGCTGGGCAAGGCGCGCCGCCGGCCGTACGTCTCGTCGTCGCTGGTGGCCTGCGGCGGGCGTCTCGGAGCCGAGGTGCTGGACCTGCTCGACGACCGCCAGCGACGGGTCGATTTCGACAGCACGTTCTACGGCTCCAACGCCCCGGGCTACCCGTTTCTCTATCCGGAGCAGGACGTCCTCAACGCGATCCTCGCCACCCGGCCCGATCAGTCGAAGCTGGTGGCGTTCGAGCACCGGCTCGCGCCGACGCAGCCGTTCGAGGGCCTGAGCCTGGCCTCCGAGGCGACGCTCGCCTGCGAGTACGCGGACGGCGCGCGCCCGTTCGTGCTGCACCACTACCTGGAGAAGCCCTGGCTGCGCCCGATGTATCACGGGATCTACTCCCGACTGCTGTCGCGTCTGCTGCTGGGGCCCGACGTCGCGGTTGCCGTGCCGGCCGAGGCGATGCCGCTGCGGATGCGCCAGGGGCCGCTCGCGTGGGCCAATCGCAAGCTGGTCGACGTCTGGGACCTGGCGCGCTGGCGGGGGCGGGACCTGATCCCGAAGGCGGCGCTGGAGCGCGCCGACGAACGCCAGCGGCGGCGCGTCGCGGCGGGTCGATGAGGGTCGAGTTCTTCTGCGTCAGCGGGCGGGACTTCTTCCCGGGCGCCGTCGCGCTCGTCAACTCCCTGCGCCTCGTCGGCCACACCGAGCCTGTGACGCTCCTGGACTGCGGCCTCGACGACGCCCAGCGCGAGCTGATCGCGGGCGAGGTCGACGTGGTCGCGGCTCCGGATGGGTCACCGCCCAGCCTGCAGAAGCTGGTCGCCCCGCTCGCCTCGACGGCCGACGTGATCGTGATCCTCGACGCCGACATCATCGTCATCCGGCACCTCGGCGAGCTGATCCAGCGAGCGGCGGCCGGGACCCTGGTCGGGTTCGAGAACGAGTCCGACCGCTACTTCGAGCGGGAGTGGGGGACGGCCCTGGGGTCCGGCGCGCTGCGGCGCGGCCCGTACCTGTCGTCGAGCGCGCTCATCATGGCCGCGCGGACGGCACGGGAGATCCTGCCCGTCGTCGCGGACCTTCAGCGGAGCCTCGACCAGGGCCAGACCTGGCTGAGTGGCGGCGAGCGCTCGGACCCGTTCTTCTTCGCCGATCAGGACCTGATCAACGCCGTGGCTCTCGATCGCCTGCCGGCCGAGCGGGTGAGCGCCGTCCCGACGCGGCTGGCCCCGGTGCCGCCGTTCGACGGCCTGCGCTTGCGCGACCCGGCAACCCTCCGCTGCGAGTACTCCGACGGCGAGCGGCCGTACATGCTCCACCACTACTCGCGCAAGCCGTGGCTGGTGCGCACGCGTGCAAACGTCTACTCCCGGCTCCTCACCCGGACCCTGCTCGCTCCCGATGTCGCCGTCCGCGTGGATCCGGCGACGCTCCCCCAGCGCCTGCGGCGTGGCGTCGCCGGCGCGGTCGCCCGGACGGCGACCGACCTGATCAAGATCCCCGCCGGGGTGCGGCGGCGCCTGCGCCGCGGCCCGTCCGAGCGGATCTCCGCCTGGCAGGACCGGAGCGGGGCGGAGGCGGGCCGTTAGCGTGGCGGGGCCGGGACCGCTCAACGTCGTCGTCGGGGCCGCCGGATGGGCCGGGCACGTCTTCCCCGCGTTCGCGGTCGCCCGCGAGCTGCGCGGCCGCGGCCATCGGGTGATGCTCGAGAGCACCGAGAGCTGGCGATCGGTGGCCGAGGACCTCGGGCTCGAGTTCGCGGCCGAGCCCGAGGAGGTGGTCTTCCCGGGGCCGCGGCGGCCCGGCTCCGCCGTGCCCGACGCTTGCCGAGGCCGCGCTGTCGATGGTCCCAAAGCTCCGGGACTTCGAGCCCGACGTCGCCCTGCACGACCTCTACTCGCTGATCCCCGGGCTCGCCGCCGAAGCCGCCGGGGCGCGCAGAGCGACGATGATGCCGCACGCCTATCCCGAGCCGTCCCGCGCCGAGCCCCCCTTTGCCTGGGGGTTGATGCCTCCGCGCACAGCGGTGGGCTCGCGCCTGTGGAGGACGACGCGCGAGCTGGTCGAGACCCGCGGCCGCCGCCGCGGCCGCACCCTGCTGAACGATCTACGAGCCGAGGTGGGCCTCGGTCCGATGGGCGATCACAACCTGATGATCAGCGATCGGCTGACGGTCATCGCCACCTTCCCCCAGCTCGAGTACCCGCGCGACTGGCCGGCGCATTTCCACGTGACCGGGCCACCGATCTTCGAGCTCCCGCACGACCGCATCGAGCTGCCGCCCGGCGACGGACCGCTGATTCTGGTTGCCGCCAGCACGCGCCAGGACCTCGAGCTCGAGCTGATCCGCGTCGCCCTCGATGCCTTTGCGTCCGAGCCGGTGCGGGTCGTGGCGGCGACCAACCAGCCGGGATCCGTGTTCGAGGGCCCGGTCCCCCCGAACGCGGTCGTCTGCGACTGGGTCTCCTACACGCAGATCCTGCCGCTGGCGTCAGCGGTGGTCTGTCGCGGCGGACACGGCACCCTGGCCCGGGCGCTCGGGGCGGGAGTGCCCGTCCTCGTCTGCCCGTTCGCCGGCGACATGGCGGAGAACGCGACCCGCGTCGCCTGGTTCGGCGCCGGCGTCTCGCTGCCGAAGCGGCTGCTCGGGCCCCGCCGCCTGCGCCTGGCGACCCGGCGGCTGCTCGACGAGCCCGGTTACCGCCGGCGCGCCGGCGAGATCGCCGCCTGGGCGGCCGAGAACGATCCGGCCAGCACGATCGCCGACCTGATCGAGTCGGTCGGCGCCGAGAACCTTCAGCCGCGGTAGACGGAGATGACCTTGTCGAACGCGCCCAGCTCGCGCACGTGGCCGCGGTCGAGCAGGATCCCGTCGGGGCAGATGCGTTCGAGCGCGAGGTGGTCGTGCCCGGCGGCGACCACCACGCCGCCGCGAGCGCGCAGGTTGCGGGCGTAGTCCTCGACCCGGCCGCGGAACTCATGGTCGAGCGCCTCGAAGACCTCGTCGAGCAGCAGCACCGCCGGCTCGGTGGCCTGGATCACCGCGAAGTGCAGCCGCGCCCGCATCCCCTCCGAGTACGTATGCAGGGGCCGGTCGAAGGCCTCGGCGAGGTCGGAGCGCTCGGCGATCGAGTCGAGGTCCTCCTCGGCCTCGTTCAGGGAGAGCCCTGCGAGGACGGCCAACAGCACCGCGTTCTCACGGCCGGTCAGCAGCGCCCCCAGCCCCGCCCCGGTCGAGAGCAGGCTGGCGACCCGGCCGGTGACCTCGATCGAGCCCTCGTCCGGCGGGATCACGCCCGCGATCATCCTGCAGCATCGTCGTCTTCCCGGAGCCGGTCGGCCCGACCAGGGCGGCGCCGGAGCCGGGGTCGAGGTCGAGGTCGATCCCCCGCAGCCCCCAGGCCGTCG
Source organism: uncultured Solirubrobacterales bacterium (assembly GCA_963767285.1). Lineage (GTDB taxonomy): Bacteria > Actinomycetota > Thermoleophilia > Solirubrobacterales > 70-9 > WHSW01. Next base: position 513,964 of record CAVYDJ010000002.1, read on the forward strand.
ACTTGATGCGGCGGATGTGCGCGAGCGTCGCCGTGACGACGCGCTGGCGGCGATCGAAGTCGAAGCGGATGCCGGCGCCCTGCGCGTGAATCCGGCCCTGAGTCGTGGCGGGAGCGGCGGCGCTCATCCGACCAGCTTCACGAACTCACGTTGCTCGCGGCGATAGATCGGCAGCGAGACGGCAAGGACGATGCCGGCGGCCAGCAGCGGGACCAGCAGCTCCCAGGCCGCGGGCGCCTGGCCGTAGAAGAACGCGTCGCGGAAGGCCTCGAAGATCCCCGTGAGCGGGTTGATCGGGAGCAGGTCGTGCGCGCTGCCCGTGATCTGGTCGAGCGCGACCAGGCCGGGCGCGAGGAAGAAGAAGGTGCGCACCAGTGAGACCAGCAGCCCCTGGTATTCCGGATACCAGATCCCGATCAGCGCCGCCGGGTAGGCGAGCGAGGCCGCGAGCAGGATCGTGACCGCCAGGGCAACGGGCGCCCAGAGGATCGCCGGCGTGACGCCGATCCCGTAGATGACCATCATCACCGGCAGCAGGATCAGGCTGGCCGCCGAGGCCGCCGTCTCGGTCGCCGTCGAGGCGAGCGGGAGCAGGAAGCGGGGGAACTCCATGTTGACGATGATCGAACCGCGCGACCCAACGGCGCCGAGCGAGTTGATCACCGAGGTGACGATGAACTGGAACGGGACGATCGCGCAGGCGAGGCTGAGCCCGATTCCGCGGGTGTCGCGGTTGAGGACGACCGCGATCAGGACCAGGTAGACGCCGAGCGCGGCGATCGGATCCAGCAGCCACTTGACGACCCGGAGCCCTCCCCGGCCGTAGCGGGCCTGGAGGTCGGAGACCGCGAGGATGCGGAGGACGTCGAGGTTCTGTCGGAGCTGGGCGCGCAAGGGAATCGGGAACCGCGAACGGGGCGCCTGAGTCTGCCCTACGAGACCAGGTCGAGGTCCTCGAGGCTCTCGGCCAGCGGCCCCTCCTCGAGGTACTCGGCCTTCGTGTTCACCGACCAGACATCGCGCTGGGTCCCGTCGGTGTAGCTGAGCGTCGCCAGGATCGCCGTCCACATCGAGTGGTCTTGGTTGTTGTAGCGATGCAGGCCGTTGCGCCCGAAGGTCCGCAGGTTCTCGAGGTGCTCCAGGTATCCCCGGATCTCGGCCACGGCCTCGCGGTAGGTCTGGTCGTAGACCGGATACGCCTTCGGGACCCTGACCTTGACCCCGTTGAACACCTGCGCGGGGTCGACCAGGCCGAGGATCTCCAGCTCGCGCGTCGCCAGCTCGACGGCTTCGGCATCCGACATGTTCCAGATCTCGTCGTCGGAGGAGCAGAAGTACTCGACCCCGAGGCAGGTCTTGCCCGGCGGGACCATGTCCTCGCTCCAGGCGCCGAAGTTCTGCACCCGGCCCGCCGTGACCCGCGGGTCGTGGAGGTAGATCCAGTTGTCGGGAAACGGCTCGGCCTGGTTGGTCATCAGCGCCACCAGGCAGAGGTTGCGATATTTCAGCTTCCGCGCCGCAGCGCGTACCTCGGGGGGCGCCGGCGGGTCGAGGGCCTCGACCAGCTCGGTCAGCGGGATGCTCGAGAGCACGCCCTCGACGTCGTGCTCGATGAGCTCGGTCGTGTCATCGATCACGACCGACTCGACGCGGCCGTTGGAATGCTTGATCTCGACGCACCGGTGGTTGCGCAGGACCGGGATGTCGCGCTCCTCGACCCAGTCGGCGAACGCCTCCCACATCTGCCCCGGCCCAAGGCGCGGGTAGAGGAACTCCTCGATCAGGGTCGGAACGTGCTTTCGCCGCACGCCCACGATGCCGAGGATCGCCTGCCACAGGCTGAACTCCTGGATTCGCTGCGCCGCCCATTCCGCTTGGATCTCCGAGCCCGGCATGCCCCAGACCTTCTCCGTGTAGGAGCGGAAGAAGGCGTCGTAAAGGCGCTTGCCGAACCGCCGGACCACCCAGTCCTCGAAGCTGCGGGGCGTCACGTTGCGCATGCGCCGGCGCCAGTAGAAGTACGACACGCCGCAGGCCGCCGACTCGATCAACCCGAGGCCCTTGAACACGTCCTGGGCCTTGAGCGGGTAGTTGAAGAAGCTGCCGCGATAGAAGATCCGCGACATCCGCGAGCGGGTCAGCAGGTCCTCGCCGAGCATGTCCTCCCACATCCGCTGGACCGGCTCGAGCTTCGTGTAGAAGCGGTGACCGCCGAGGTCGAAGCGGTATCCGTCGAACTCGACCGTCTTCGCGATTCCGCCGACCGTCCCGTCGGCTTCGAAGACCGTGGCCGGCCGTCCGCGCATGCCAAGCGCCCACGCCGACGACAGCCCTGCTGGACCTGCGCCCAGCACCGCGACTCCGACCCCTCTTGACGGTACGCCTGCCACGAGCCTGCCAGTCTACCCCCGTGCCGGACAGAGCGAGAATTTCGCCGGATGCGGCGGCGAAGGCGGCGGCGCATCGCGTTCGGATGTTGCTGGCGGCGCCCTCGCTCGCCGTTCGCCGCGATCCCGAGGCCCGGGCGGCGGCGCGAGCCCTGTCGGCGACGGCGCTGAGGCGCCCGGACGAGGCCGAGCGGGCGTGGATCGGCAGGGTCGAGAACCGCCGAGCCGAGGTCGCTGCGCTTCGCGGCGTCCGCACGCCGGACGAGATGGGCGTTTACGACATCGCGCTGGCCGTGCAGTGGATGAGCGTGCCGCCGGTACTCGGGCGGCTCCTGCTGGCGCTCGTCCGCCGGCTCGAGCCTCGCGCGTGCCTGGAGATCGGGACCGGGTTCGGGATCTCGGCCGCCTACATCGGCGCCGGCCTCGAGCTCTCGTCGCGCGGGACGCTGCTGACGGTCGACGTCGACCCGCGCCCGGTCGCGATCGCGACGGAGGGGTTCCGGTCGCTGGGGCTCGAGAACGTGACGGCGATCGCCGGTCCGCCCGACGAGACCCTCGCGACCGCGATCGAACGTTGCGGGGAGGTCGAGTTCGCCTTCATCGACGCCGACCACCGGGCGTCATCGACGATCGAGACCCTCGCGGCGCTCGAGCCGCGACTGGCCCCGGGGGCCGTGCTCGTCCTCGACGACGTCAGCTCGACCTGGAGCGGGATGCGGGACGCGTGGTCGGCGATCCTCTCGCGTCCGCGTTTTCAGTACGGCGTGCGACTCGGCCGCTTCGGCGTCATCTTCTGCGACCGGCGCCCCGGATCCGCGCGGCCAGCCGGTGCAGGCGCGAGCGCGGTTGCGCCTGCTCCCCCGTCCTGATCGCGGTGATCAGCGGCGCCGCGCGAACGGCGCTCTCCCAGGCATCCGCGACCTCCAGGCGCTCGTCGACGTCGATGTGGCGAATCCGGATGTCCGGCTCCGAGCCGCGCGGCTGGTCGTCGAGGATGAGCAGGGCGAACCCGCCCCAGAGCTCGCCGTCGAAGCTCCCGAGCGTCACCCGGCCGGCCACCAGGTCGAGCTCGAACTGACGCACCTTCGGCTGGGTCCAGTCCACGGTGCCGAGCCCGTGGCGGACCCAGGGATGAAACGAGTCGTGGATCAGCACCACCGTCGGGCCGGTCGCTGGGGACTCGATCAGCGCCTGCACGTCGGCGGCCACGCCCTCGGGACGATGGTCGCCGTCGACGAGCGCGAAGTCGACCGTGCGGCCGCCGGCGGCGAACTCGGACAGCAGGCCGGGGAGCAGGTCGCGGCTGCTGCCCTCGTGCAGGATCGCGTTCTGAGGGCGCTCGCCGGTCAGGAACTCGAACGTGATGTCCAGCGAATGCACCTCGGCGCTGCGGGCGGCGATCCGGCGCAGGCTCCCGCCCTGAGCGGTCCCGATCTCGACGGCGAGTTGCGGTTGCACCGCGGCGAGGACGCCCTCGAGCGCCGCGCGGTCGCCGAACGACATCTGCCACTCGTCGTCGGAGAGCAGGGTCAAACCGCGGTCTGAGCCCGAGTCGGCCGGCATCGGGGGACCGTAGACGATCGGGACTGGGCGCCAGGTACGCTGCCGGGCGGTGGCTGAGCCGGCATTCGATGGCGTCGTCGCCCGGGTCGCGGAGCTCAGGCGCAGCTACCGCCCGCCCGACTTCGGCCACGTCCCCGATCCCGACGCGGCGCTGTTCCTGTGCGCGGTCGACCACAAGACCGGCTACGAGCGCCCGCACACGATCGGCGGCGGTGCGCCCGTCTCCGGCAGCGAGCTGATGTGGGAGGTGGCGCTCGCGGCGGGGCGCCCGCTGACCGCGGCCGCGCTCGCGGAGATCACGGCGGAGCAGGTCGCCCACCTGTTCCGGATCGACGACGAGACGGTCGCCGACCCCGGCCGCCGCGCCGAGCTGTGGCGCGACCTCGCCGCCGGGGTGTCCGGCGAGTACGGGGGAGAGGCGACCACGCTGCTCGCAGCGGCTCGCGGGCGGCTCGGCGGCCCGGACGGTCTGCTCGACCGCCTCGCGGCCTTCGACGCCTACGCCGACCCGCTGGCCAAGAAGGCACAGCTGTTCGCGAAGATCTGCGAGCGGCGCGGCTGGTTCGACGTCGCCGATCCGGAGAGCTGGGAGGTCTCGGCCGACAACGTGCTCATGCGTCTCGCGCTGCGCTCGGGGCTCGTCGACCCGGGCGACCTGGCCGCGGTGCGGGCCGCGACCCGGTCGGCTTTCAAGCGCGTCGCGGAGCGCGCCGGGATCTCGCCGCCGTTGCTCGACGACCTGCTCTGGGAGCTCGGCCGCGACGATCCGGATCTACTGGGCCGCGCCGCCGGCGACCTCAGTGAGCCGTTTCGCGATCCGGACTCCGCGTGGTATTAGTTGTGATCAGGCCGAAGGGATTCGGTGGACGACGGAAGGGATTTCATGCAGCGTCGGACGCGGGCGGGGACGCTTGCCGTACTCGCGACCACGGGCATGCTCGCCGTCGCAACGCCGGCGTCGGCGACCACGGACACCTTCAACTACACGGGCGCCGTGCAGACCTGGATCGTCCCCGTCGGCGTCACCTCGGCGACCTTCAACGTCCAGGGCGCGCAGGGCGGCACCGGTGCGAGCTCAGCGGGAGGGATGGGTGGCAGCGCGACGGCGACGATCGCCGTCACCCCGGGCGCCACGGTTTCGATCTTCGTCGGCGGCGCCGGTGGCAATGCGGCTGGCGGCTTCAACGGTGGGGGCAACGGAGTCAGCGGCGGCTTAGAAGCCGGCGCGGGCGGTGGCGGTGCGACCGACATTCGGATCGGCGGTATTGCTGGGCTCAGTGACCGGGTCCTCGTCGCCGGGGGCGGGGGCGGGGGCGGGGGCTGCGATCAAAGCCCCGCCTTTCCCACAGCAGGACTCGGAGGGGGGACGACGGGCGGCGACGCCACGTCCGCGGGCGGGTGCGCAGCCGGAATCGGCACCACGGGCGGCACAGGCGGGACCCAGACCGGCGGGGGGACGAACTCGGCCGATGCGGGCCGCAACGGGGCTTTGGGAACCGGCGGCTCCGGTTTTCAGACCGGGGTTGCCGCGCCCTACGGGACCGCCGGCGGCGGTGGCGGCTACTACGGCGGCGCCGGCGGGTACAACCTCGGAGCCGGCGGCGGCGGTTCCGGCTACGGACCGGCGGGCGTCGCGTTCCAGACCGGGGTCCGCAGCGGCAACGGCGTCGCCTCGGTGACCTACGGACCTCCGTCCATCACCTCCGCCGACAACACCACGTTCGCGGTCGGCAGCGCCGGCTCGTTCACGGTCGCCACGTCGCCCGGCTCGCCGGCGGCGACGACGCTGAGCAAGGCCGGCGCGCTGCCCAACGGCGTCACCTTCACAGACAACGGCAACGGCACGGCGACCCTGTCCGGGACCCCCGCGGCGGGGAGCGGCGGCAGCTATCCGCTGACGATCACGGCCTCGAACGGCGTCAACCCCGACGCGACGCAGGCGTTCACGCTGTCGACCCGTGAGGCGCCCTTGGTCACGACAGACCCGTCACCGCGGACGGCGAACGTCGGCGACACGGTCACCTTCACCGCGGCGGCGAGTGGCTTCCCGGCTCCGGCGGTCCAGTGGCAGCGGTCGACGAACGGCGGCGCGAGCTTCTCGGACATCGCCGGCGCCACGGGTAACGGTCATTCGTTCACCGTCGCGTCGGGCGACAGCGGCAATCGCTATCGCGCCGTCTACACGAACGCCGTCGGCAGCGCGACGTCCGCCGCGGCCACCCTCACGCTGATCCCGCGCACGCTCACGGTCTTCGCAACCGGGTCGGGCTTCGGCACCGTCACCGGCGCGGGTATCGACTGCGGCGCCGGCGGCCACAACGACTGCTCCGAGACGGTTACCGACGGCTCGACGATCACCCTCACCGCCGCGCCGAACGCGAACTCCGACTTCGCCGGCTTCACCGGTGGCGGCTGCTCCGGCTCGGACGCGACCTGCACGGTGAGCATGAACGCCGCCAAGTCGGTGACGGCGACCTTCACCCTGAAGCGTCACGCGCTGAGCATCACCAGGTCGGGCTCCGGCTCCGGCTCGGTCAGCTCGAGCCCGGCGGGGCTCGACTGCCCCGGCGTCTGTGGCGCGGATGTCGACGAGGGCACCGCGGTGACCCTGACCGCCCACCCCGACCCGGGATCCGACTTCGAGGGCTTCAGCGGTGGCGATTGCACGGGCTCGGGCAACACCTGCACCGTGACGGTCGGATCGGCGCTCGCGAGTGTTGACGCGAAGTTCGAAGCCGTTCCCGAAACGACCATCGGCCGGACGCCGAAGAACCGCAGGTCCGCGCATTCGCACTTCGGGTTCCGCTCCTCGATCCCCGGCTCCGCCTTCGTCTGTTCCCTCGACAACGGTTCGCCCGAGCCGTGCCGTCCGCCCAAGGACTATCGGGGCCTCGAGCCGGGTCGCCACGTCTTCTCGGTCGTCGCGACGGGGCCGAACGGCAAGGCCGATCCGACGCCGGCGACCGCACGTTTCCGCGTGAAGTGACGGCTGGGCCTCGCCTACAGGATGCTCGTCGGCGCGGTGTCCGCGAAGAAGAAGAACCAGATGCTGAGCGCGACGATCGCGATCGCCAGCGAGGCGAACATCAGCGGCTCGAGCGGGCCCCGCAGGCGCCGGCTCCAGCCGCTCTCCTCCTCGTCGGCCTCAGCGCGGGCGAGGATCCCGGTCACCCGCAGGTAGAGCCCGTTGAGCCAGATCAGGATCGGCGCCGTCAGCACCATCATCAGCGGCACGCCCAGCAGGCCGCCGACGAAGTGGGTCGCTCCGTCGTCGGTTGCCTGGGCGAGGCCCCAGAGCGTCAGCACGGGAACGCCGATCCACCAGCCGACGCAGGCGACCGTCATCACCGCGAGCACGAAGGCCCCGAGCACACGTTCCCTCGTGTCCAGCCGCGCGGTCACTCCTTGGCTTCCTTTCGGTTCGAGGCCCATGCTACGCCGAGTGCGAGGCAGAGCAGCAGGGCGAGTCCGCCGACCGCGGCGGCGCTCTGCGCGAGGCCGGCGCGGTAGACCAGCGCGGTGAACGGCCCGAGGAGGAGGGCGGTGACCGCGAGTCCGCCCAGCAGGCGTCGAGCGTCCACGTCAGCCGCCAATCGGCGCGCGCGGATTCGCACCCCAGAAGACCAGGGTTCCCATCATCCCGATGATGTGCACCAACACGATGTTCAAGACCATCGACTTCGCCGTCGCGGTACCCACTCCGACCGGGCCACCGGATGCGGTGTAGCCGTAATAGCAGCCGACCAGCACGATCGCGGTTGCCATCGCCATCGCCTTGATCAGGCTGAATAAGAGGTCGGGCGGGTTTTGAAACATCCAAAAGATCAGGAAGTAGCCGCCGGAGGAGACCTCGCCGATCTGCTCGACGACCGCCAGATAGGAGGCCAGGTAGCCGACCCCGATCGCGGCCAGATACATGAACGGAAGCGTCATCCAGGCGCCCAGCAGCCGTGTCGCGCAGAGGAAGATCATCGGGTTGACGCCCATGACCTCGAGCGCGTCGACCTCGTCTGAGATCCGCATCGCGCCGAGCTCGGCGACGATCCCGGTCCCGACCTTGGCCGACATCATGTAGCCGAAGGCATAGGGGATCACCTCGCGCAGATCACACCAGGCGGCAAAGACGCCGGCGTAGGCGGGGGCGCCGACCGAGCGGTTGAAGTAGGCGCCCTCGATCCCGCACTGCAGGCCCAAGATGAACACGAGGCCCCAGATCACGATCGTCGAGCCGAGAATCAGGATCCCCGCCTGGCGCAGCGCCTCGCCGAAGTAGCGGAACACCCGGCCCGAGTAGACGATCCCCATCACCCGGCCGCTAAAGCGGGCGATGTCGCCGAGGCTTCCGAGCCAGTCGCGGGGTACTGCAAGCCAGCCGGGCATCACTTGATGACCGAGATCTCGGGGTGGGTTGCGAGCAGGGTTTGGGTGAACACGTAGTTGAACGCGAACACGGCGAGCAGCGCCGTGACGACCGCCTCGTTGACGGCCTTACCGACCCCCTCCGGCCCTCCGGACGCATTCATCCCTTTGTAACAGCAGACCACGGCCACGATCGCTCCGAAGATGGTCGTTTTCAACAGCGATCCCCAGAGGTCGGTGATCGACGCGTTGTTGAACATCGTTGCCACGAACCCGCCCAGGGGCTGGCCGTACATGATCTCGACGATCACGCCGCCGGAGAGCCCGAACAGGATCGCGTAGACGTCGAGCAGCCCGGTGATCAGCATCAGGGCGAGGAAGCGCGGCACGACGAGGTTCTTGATCGGGTCGACGCCGAGGACCTGCAGCGCGTCGAGCTCCTCGCGGATCTTGCGGGCGCCGAGGTCGGCGGTGATCGCGGTGCCGGCGACGCCGGCGACGATGATCGCGCTGACGAAGGGGGCGAACTCGCGGACCGAGGCGAGGATGAAGAAGCCACCGAGGCGGTCGAGGCCGCCGATCAGGCTCAGGAAGTTCGCGGCCTGCAGGCCCGGCGCCCCGAAGCTGACCGCGACCATCGACACGGCCATCGGAAACCAGCAGAGCTGCAGCGCGAAAAGGAACTGGCCGACGAATTCGCCGCCATACGGGTAGGGCGGCCTGGCCGCGGCCACCAGCGTCTTGCTGGTCAGGATCACCATGTTCCCGACCTGTTCGAAGGTGCTCTTGACCGGCAGGAACGCCCGGTCAGCTACCGCGCCGATCATGCTGGGTCACCGCCGCAAGCGGCCCGGCTAACGGGCATCCGCCCGAGACCTTGATTCGCCACCAGTTGACGAGCGCCCCGAGCGGGCCGAACCGCGGGCCGGCTCGCCAGGTCGTGCAACCCTCCTCGCCGGTCTCCGCCGCCGAGATGACCTCCCAGCGGTGTCCGGCGGGGTCCTCGACCATCGCGTCGCGCACCTTGCGGGCCCGACGCTCGCGACGAGCACGCGCGACCGCGGCCGAGCGGGCATCGGCGAGCTGGGCGAGCAAGGAGTCACGCGTCTGCGCGAGCTCGTCGACGCCGGCGATGCGGGGCTCGTCGGGATTCAGGAAGATCGGGCCCGAGGGCGGCTCGATGTCGCGGGTGTAGCTCGCCAGCTCGGCCTCGATTCGGCCGATCTGGCGGCGGAGCTCGCGCCTCGCGGCCCCCTCGTCGACGTCGAGCCAGGATTCGTCGAGGTCGAGTTCCTTCGCGAGCTCGTCGAGGGTGAGGTCGCCCGGCTCGTCGTCGGCCGGGATCGGCAACTCGAGCGCCTCGGGCAGGGAGGAGGACACCAGCGCCGTGATCGCGACGTCGCGCGGGTCGACCCCGGCCGCGCGTGCGGCGTCGATCGTCTCGGCGGCGATCCGCTCGACCTCGGGGGACCCCGTGGACCCCGCGGCGACGTAGCTGCCCTGGCCGTGGCGGGTCTCGATCAGTCCGTCGTCCTCGAGCCGCGCGTAGACGGAGCGGACGGTGTTCACGTTCACCTCGGCCCACTCGGCCATCGTGCGCACGCTCGGCATCCGCTCGCCCGGGGCCAGTCTGCCGGCGGTGATCAGGGCCCGCAGCCGCCAGGCGAGTTGGACGCCGACGGGGAGGTCGCTCTCGGCGTCGGCCTGGAAGGGGGTGACCGCTGTAGAGGACTGTGCCATCAAGATGACACAGTAATACCACATACTGTGCTAGTCAAGTAGCACTCCCCGGTAAGGGAGCCCGGGTGGGTAGCCTCGGCAGCATGCGTTTACCCGCTCAGCTGCTGGACGAACTGGTCGCCCACGCGCGCCAGGACGCCCCGAACGAGTGCTGCGGGATGATCGCCGCCCGCGACGGCGAGTTCACCGCTCATTTCCCCGCTCGCAACGAGTTCGCGAGCCCGATGCGCTTCCAGATCGACTCCCGCGACCAGATCCGGATCACCAAGGAGATCGAGGAGCGCGGCGACGAGATCGGGGCGATCTTCCACTCGCATCCCAACAGCGAGGCGGCGCCCTCGCAGACCGACGTCAACCTCGCGCGCTGGTGGCCGGGCCTGATCTGGGTGATCTGCTCACTCGCCTCCGACGAGCCTGTCGTCCGCGCCTTCCGGATCGAGGGCCGGGAGATCGAGGAGGTGGAGCTCGATGTCGAGTGAGCTCGGCGACCGGCCGGTCGAGCCGCTCGGCTGCCCGACGTGTGCGAAGAAGTACCCGCTCACCGCGCGCTTCTGCCCCGACTGCGAGATGCCGCTCGTCTACATCGGCCGCGGCGATCAGGAGCCGATCACCGAGGCGCACGAGAAGGCGCGCAAGGTGAGGCCCGAGTACACCGGCGGCGACCCGGTCAAGGTCGCCTTCGCCCAGAACCTCGCCGAGGCGCAGCTGATCCAGGGCATCCTGCTCGACCAGGGCATCCCGAGCTTCGAGCGCCGCAGCCGCGGCTTCGACGTTCCCGACTTCCTCGCCGCCGGCCCCCGCGACATCCTGGTCCCGGGCGCCGCAGCCGAGGACGCGCGGGCGCTGCTCACCGACACCGGCGAGCAACTGCTCCCTCCCGATCCGACGGCCGGCGGCGAGCGCCCGCTCCGCCTTGCGCTCGGGATCCTGATCGCGCTCGCGATCGGCGCGCTGCTGATCTGGCTCGTCTCGCTCGGGATCCGCTAGGCGAACGGGTCCTCGTCGCCGAGGTCGTCGAGCGAGCCCGAGCGCGGCAGGTCCTCGCGCAGGTAGCGGCGCCATTCGCGCTCGACGTGGCGGAAGCGGTCGTCGAAGGCGAGCTCGATCGCCTTCTCGGCGCCCTCGCGGCGCAGCCGGGAGACGAGGACCGCGCAGGCGTCGGGCCCTCGTTCGCGCTCGAGCACGTCGAAGACCGTGCCGCCGAGGATGATCGCATCGCGGGCCGAGGGCGGGAAGGCCGGCGGCTTGCCGTGCGCCATCCGGGTGTTGACGGCGGCGCGGAACAGCGAGGTCTGGCCGGCGAAGTACTGGGCGCCGCCCTCGATCAGCCAGGCCCAGCGCACGTAGCGGGCGAAGCGCCGCGGCCCCCAGGGCGGCGGCAGGCGGTCGTTGTTGGCCGCGATCACGATCTGGGCGTAGAGGCGCTCGGCGGTCCCGCGCAGCGCGGCGAGCGAGTCGTCGCCCGCGGCGCGGCGGTCGGTGTACTCGTCGTTCAGGATGTGCAGCTCGGAGGCCATCGCCCAGCCGGCCAGGTAGCGCCGCCCGGCGGGCGCCGCGGCGAGGCGGGCGCTGGGCAGGAACGGGTGCGCGGCCGCGAGCCACCCCGGCGAGGGATGGACGATCACCGTGATCCCGCCCGGCGCCTCGTCGAAGCGGTCCTCGAGGCGTAGCCGCAGGTCCTCGAGGCGGTCGAGGGTCCGCGTCGCGCAGCCCTCGTCCTCCGACTCATGGCGGGCCGTGAAGCTCAGCGATTCGGTCTCGACCCAGGCCATGGCGCGCGATCAGGGTATTCGTTAGCTCTGTGTCCGATCTCACACGCCGATTGGCGCCCCGGGCCGGATCAGGTGGGATGCTCCAGGGGATGGCGTCGAACCTGCCGCCCGGGCCCTCCTATCCCTCGCTGATCCAGGGGATCGGCTTCTGGACACGCCCGCTCGCGTACCTCGAGAAGCTGCGCGCGCAGTACGGCAAGCGGTTCACGCTCCAGTTCCCGTTCGCGCCGCCGTTCGTCTTCATCACCGAGCCCGACCAGATCAAGCAGGTCTTCACGGCCCCGCCCGACGTCCTGCACCCGGGCGAGGGCGCGCGCGTCCTGCGGCCGATCGTCGGCTCCAACTCGGTGCTCCTGCTCGACGGCGACGCGCACATGAGCCAGCGCAAGCTGATGCTCCCCGCCTTCCACGGCGAGCGCATGGAGCGACTCACCGACCTGATCGCCGAGGTCACCGAGCGCGACGTCGAGGCCTGGGGCGCCGAGCCGGAGCTCGAGCTCCATCCGCGGATGCAGGCCCTGACGCTCGAGATCATCCTCCGCGCCGTCTTCGGGCTCGACCAGGGCGAACGTCTGGATGCTGTTCGCGAGCGGCTCGCCCAGCTACTCGCCTTCGGCGACCACCCGCTGACGCTGTTCGGCCCGCCGGGCGAGGGGTCGGAGGAGTTCTTCAAGAGGTTCGGGCCCCTGAAGGCCTTCTTCGTCCGCCGCGATCAGGTCGACGAGCTCCTGTTCGAGCTGATCGATGAACGTCGCGCCGACCACGCTGATCGCGACGACGTGCTCTCGATGCTGCTCGAGGCGCGCCACGAGGACGGCACCCCGATGTCCAATCAGGAGCTGCGTGACGAGCTGATGACCCTGCTCGTCGCCGGCCACGAGACCACCGCGACGACGCTCGCCTGGGCCTTCGAGCGACTCACCCGCGAGCCCGCGGTGCTCGCCCGGCTGACCGAGGAGGTGGACGCCGGCGATGGCGACGCCTACCTCACGGCGACGATCCAGGAGACCCAGCGCCGCCGGCCGGTCCTTCCCAACGCCGCGCCGCGCCTGGTCGTGCAGCCGATCGAGGTCGGAGGCTGGCACTACGAGCCCGGCGTCTGCCTGGTCGCCAACTCCTACCTGCTCCACCACGATCCGGACGTCTACCCGGACCCCTACGCCTTCCGGCCGGAGCGGTTCCTCGACGAGGGCCCCGGCACATACACGTGGATCCCCTTCGGAGGCGGGCGCCGCCGCTGCCTGGGCGCCAGCTTCGCCAACCTGGAGATGAAGATCGTCCTCGCCGCCGTGCTGCGCGCATACGCCGTCGAGCCGGTGGCCGCCGGCCACGAGATCGCCACGCGGCGCAACATCACCATCCGTCCCGGCAACGGATCGCGGGTCGCAGTGACCACCCGAGCGCGGAGCGCGGAGGCGACCCCGGTCCCGGCATGAGCGTGCAGCCGGGGCGGCGCGCGGGTCGTTTCGGTGTGGGAAGCCTCGGCAAGGGGAGGTTCGACGCCGAGCCCCAGTCCACCGCCCCGCGAAGATCGTGCTGACCGACGCGAACGGAAACTCGGCGACGAGCACCGACAAGGTGACCATCAAAGCGCCGAGCGACTAGCGGATGTGAACTACCTGCTGGAACGTAGGCCGGTCGATCCAGTGGATCGGCGGCTGGGTAATCGCGCCGGTCGCGGTGTGACGAACGGCGTCGTTGCACCACTGGGCATCGCCGCCCTCGCAGGGTCCGCGCGGGTAGAGCTCGGCGTCGCTGGTGTGGGCAAGCGCCTGCTTGAGCGACTTGATCAGCGCCTTGCGGCACTTCGACACCGAGCCGCCGCCGCAGTAGACGCGGGAGAACCTGCCCCGCACCGGGTCGCCGAGGATCGTGCGCAGGTCCTTGTTCACGTACCCGTACCAGCCGCCGTAGAAGGCCGAGCCGAGCGGGCCGGGCGCGTCATGGAAGGCGATCATGTTCTCGAGCGCGCCGAACATGCCGCCGCCGAGCTCCGGCTTGAACTCGGCCTCCAGCCAGCGAGGCCACCAGGCGTCGATGATCCGGACCGCCTCTGCCTGGTCATAGACGCCGTCGGCGTTCTTGTCGCGCCGGTGCGAGCCGCTCGCGATCCACGCCCGAAGCGCCTTGACCGCCGCCTGGACCTTGGCGCCGCCCGAGTTCCCGATCAGACGGAGCGCATACGGGACGGCGACGTCGCCGCGCAGGTCGACGGTGCCGGCGTCCTCCATCGCATCGACCAGCTTGGCCGGCGTGATCTTCTTCGTGCCCGCGATCCGCGGCTCGATCCGGTCATCGAGCCGGGTCGAGCGGAACGTCGCGCCCCGCGAGTAGTCGTCGTCGGCGTTGCGGAAGCCCGGGGCCTGCTTGTTGTTCCAGCTGGTGATGTAGCGCTGGTCGACGACCTGGGGGTGCGCCGCGCATGGCTCCTGGTCGGAGATGTTGGTGCGCGGGTCGACGTCGCTTGCCTCGATCGGGCCTCCCGCGAGCAGCTTCTGGGGCGGCGGCGTCCAGCCCTGCCACTCGTACTTCGCGGGCGTCGGCAGGTCCGGGTGGGCCCGGGACGACCGCTTGGGGTTGATGCCGGAGTTGAAGTAGGCGATGTGGTCGCGGTCGATGAAGAACCAGTTGAACGTGTACTGGATCCCGCACGCCGACTCCATGAACTCCTCGGGCGACCCCATCTTCTGGGGGTTGTTGAAGTCGGCGAAGCCGAGCGCCGAATCGACCTCGTGGTAGTAGGTCGCGCGCAGCTTCGTGAACGCGACCGGCTTCCCCCTGATCTCGCGCCCGGTGGGTGACGATCCCGAGCGCGGTGCGCTCGGCGCGGTAGGTCTCCGAGCCCGAGGGCGTCGTGTCGCCGGGCGACTGGGTCCAGGCGTTGACCCGCTCGAGCACGTCGATCGGCTGGCAGGCGCCGCGGAAGCGGTAGCCCATCGAGTCGATCGTCGGCTTCGAGCCGTCGGCGTTGCAGAGCGGGACCGCGAAGGTGTCGGTGATGTCCTGGGCCGAGGAGGTCGCCGACCAGGCGTAGTCGCGGCCGTGGCCGAGCTGCACGTACAGGTTCGTGCCCGGGAACGCCGCCCCGCGCGCGTCGAGCGGCGGGCCGGTCGGCCCGTCGGGAGCGTGGATCTCCTGCTCCATCAGGATCTGCGGCGTGTAGTAGGAGACCTGCGGCCCGAAGACGGCGACCGGGGCGTTGCCCTTCGACTCGGCCTCGGAGACCAGCAGCGCGTTGGACGAGCCCTGCATCGACGCGGCCGCGCTCAACAGGCTCCCGATGTCGGGCAGCGGGCCCTCGGCTGCTTCGGTTTCAGGTTTCGCGCTCGACGACGCGACGACCTCGGCGGGGACGGCCGTCCCCGGATCGGGCAGCGCCGCCTTCGGGCGCCTGGGCACGCGCATGTACGGGAAGCGCGTGTCGTGGACCGTGGTCGGGGCCTCGGGGTCGTTGGCGACCCGGAAATCCGCCCAGGCGCGCTTGCCCGCGCGCTTGCCGAACCGCTTCTGCGCCGCCTCGAGGAGGAGCGCCGAGTTGACCTCGTTGCCGCCCCCCTTGCCGAAGATCCCGGCGACCAGCGAGGCGATCGAGATCACGTCGGTGACCTTCCAGTCCTCCGGCCCGGCCGGGTGGCCGAGCAGCGGATACTCGCCCGGCATCAGCAGCGGGTTGGAGCGGATCTCGGAGATCCGGTGGTTGATTCCGGCGACGTAGTGCTGGACGTCCGAGGCGACCTGCTGGCCCTCGGCGCCATACGCCTCGTCGGCGAGGTCGTACTGGACCTGCAGCTCGTTGTCGTCTCTATACGGCGTGTCGGCCCAGACCGAGCGATCCATCGCGAGGTTGCCCTCCGAGCCGCCGGCGAACGACGCCAGCTGGGCGCGGCCGGCGTGGCGCAGCGCGTCGATGAAGAACATCCGGTCCTCGGCGGCGACGTAGCCGGCCCCGAACATCGCCCCGGCCCGGCCCTCGCCGTAGATGCGCGGGACGCCGAACTGGTCGCGGACGATCGTCACGTCGGCGCGCGGGCTGTAGGTGCGGTCGACGTTGCCGGGCTCGACCCCGAAGGTCGCGTCCTTGAAGAAGTCCCCGAGCTGCGCTTCCTTCAGACCCGGCGTGGCGTAGACGAGGTCCTCGTACATCTGCAGTTGGTCGGTGTCGTGCGGCGGTCGCGCGCCGGTGGTCAGGAAGGCGGTGATCTCGGCCGCGTTGACGCTCTGGCCCTGCCCCGGCGGCAGGATGTTGCGGAACCCGCCGCTGTCGTTGTCGCCGTAGGCACCGGGCTGCGGAGCGGCCGCGGCGACGCACGGCAACGCGAGCGCGACAGCCACGATCGTTGCCCCCATGAGCCGACCCACGAACACCGGCGGCGACTGTAGTCACCGTCGGCCGCCGGTGCGCCGGTTCCCACCGGCGGCGTGTCCGGGACGCCGGCTAGTGCACCTGGATGTTGCCGCCGTCGAGCACGCGCTCACCCGAGTCGTAGACATTCCCGAGACGGATTCGGTACCTATCGGACCGCCCCGGCTCGCCGTTGTCGTGCACGTCGATCCGATAGCTGACGCCCGTGAAACCGGCGGCCGTGCCGGTGCCGCGAATCGTCGCCCGGGTCCCGTTGCAGATCACCGAGGTGACCGTCTGCGACTTGAACTCGAACGGGGTCGCGGGCCCGTGGTCGGTGTACCGGAGCTGACCGGACACCGAGTTGGCCTTCTTCACCTGCGCGTTCCCACTGAAGGACGCCTGGTCACCGCCGGCCGTCGTGATGTTGCCGCCGCCCGTCACCTTGCAGCCGGCGGACGAGCCCGGGGACGGATCGCACTCGTCGCCGATCCCGTCGCCGTCCGCGTCGTGCTGATCGGCGTTCGGCGTCGTCGGGCAGTTGTCGTCTCCATCCGGGATGCCGTCACCGTCGGTGTCGGGATCCGGGATCGTGTAGCTGAAGGTGAACGTCCCGCTATCGACGCCAGGGAACTGGCCGAAGGCCAGCGTGCCGTCGCGCTCGAATGTCCCGGTCGCGTCCTGCCACGGGCCGACGCCCACACCATCGACGGGTCCTTCAAGGTGAACCGTGAAGGTGGAGGTCGCAAGCGTCGGCGGCCCGCTC
Source organism: uncultured Solirubrobacterales bacterium (assembly GCA_963767285.1). Taxonomy (GTDB): domain Bacteria; phylum Actinomycetota; class Thermoleophilia; order Solirubrobacterales; family 70-9; genus WHSW01. Next base: position 530,893 of record CAVYDJ010000002.1, read on the forward strand.
GTGCACGCCGTGCTCTGGCTCGAGTCGATCGTCGCTCGCAGGTGTCCCGTGGGCGGCGCGTTGTCGGGGTCGGTCCATCCGGGCGCGAACCAGACCTCACCGCTGACCGGTGCGCAACCGTCGACCGGAGCCCAGCGCAGGTGCGCCTGGTAGGCGGCCGAGACGGGGTTGCTGTCCTGGTCGGTGCCGCTCATGGTCCCGGTGCCCTCGAACAGGCATTCATTTCCGGTGAATGGAAACGGAGGTCCCCCGAGGAACGCGGCGCAGTCCGTGGGAGGCAGCATGGGTCGCGCGAGGGCCGTCGTCTCGCCGGCGTAACTCCCGGAGACGGTGGTGGTCGCTGCCCCGGCGGCGCTCGCGCCGATCAGCGACATGGATAGGACGGCAGCCAGCGGGACGGGGAACCGATGCACAATGAGCCTCCTTGCTCTTATTCCGGGCGCCGGTACCGGGTTGGCGTCCCTTCGCACGACCCTATGCGAGTCCAATCACCGGGACATCCGTAGAAACCCGCAGTGCGGCAAGCCGGCCGCGGCTGCTTCAGGCCGCCGGCGGCTCGGCGGCGCGGTCGCGCTCGAAGTCGAGCTCGGTCCGGACCCCGCGGGCGGCCAGTGCCTCGCGGGCGCCTTCCAGGCCGTCGGTTTCCATGACCGCGCCGGCTAGCGGCAGCACGGGCGCCGCCGCCTCGAGGTCGAAGTAGAAGGCGAGCGCCCCGATCGGCCCCAGCGGCGCGTTCCTGCGGCCGCCTCGGATCTCGACCTCGCCGACCTTGCCGCGAACGCAGTGGACGATCTGCATGCTCGCCTCCGTGCCGCAGGCCTCCGCGGCCCGCTCGAGCTCGTCGGCCTGGAGCGCGTCGACGCTCGAGGTCCCGATCCAGGCGTCGGCGGCGGCGAGCGCGGCGACCCGCCCCAGCACCTCGGGGACGGTGAGCTCGCCGTCGCAGCCGGCGCCGACGACCGCGGCGACGCTGTCGAGGCGGGTGCCCAGCCGCATGCCGGCGGCCAGCATCACGGCGTCGCAGAGCGGGCTGCCGAGGCCGGGCTCGTCGCCCGTCGCGATCGCGTCGCCGCCGACGTCGAGGTAGATCACCAGATCGCAGCCGAGCAGGCCGGCGGCCGCGCCGATCCCCTCCGCGGCGCCAGTGACGCCGTCGGCGACGTCGATCAGGACGGTCGGGTTGTCGAGGTGGCGGGCGACATGGGCCTCTGAGAACACCGCGCCGTCGACGGTCGCGGTCCGGGGACCGGCGAGCACAGCGTGCTTGCCGAGCGGGTCGCCGTCGACGATCTCGCTCACCGGGCGTGGGCCGGGCTTCGGGTCGACCGGCATCCGCTCCCAGGCGACGCCGCCGAGCACGAACGGGGTCCCGAGTTGCTCGCAGCGCCGCCCGACCGTGAGCGCGCCCGCGACATCGCCCCCGCCACCAATCCCGAGCACCAACGCCCGCCGCGCCCTGGAGACGCGGCGATCGAAGGAGAGCGCGGCCATCGGCTACCCCGCGAGAGCGGACGCGAAGCGGAGCATCTCGCGGGAGTTGTTCCTAGACGAGGGCCGGCTCGGCCTGGCAGATCTCGCGGATCGCGGCCGCGGCGCGGACGAACTCCTCGTCCGCCATCACCGGGGTGCCCTCGAAGGGCAGATCGCGGTCGATCTCGACCCATGAGCGGCAGCCGTGGTACTCGTCGCGGACGCGGACCGTGACCGGTCGCGGGATCCGGTGGACCCGCAGCAGGAGCACGTGGAGCGGATGGGTGCGCTTCCAGCGCAGGCGCTTGGTCGCGTAGTCCTGAGTCCAGACGTGGTAGGGCGACAGCGAATCGACGATCCGCGGGTCGTCCGTCTCGAAGTGGTCGGCGACCTCGGCCCAGGCGCGGATCCGGACCCGGTCGGGCTGCGGGATCCCGCCGTCCTGGAGCAGCGCCCGCGGCGGCGGCTCCTCGTCGGGCCAGACGCCCTCCTCGAGCGCGCGGCGCAGCTCGGGGTGGTGGGACTCGCGGACCAGGTCGTTGCGCTGGTGGTCGAAGGTCGGATAGAGGAAGAACTGCTCGTGCTCGAGCTCGAAGTCCTTGTCGTCCTCGCGGATGCCACCCTTGCGCAGGGTGACCAGCTGCTCGCCCTCAGACAGGGCGCGGACCGTCACGGCCCATTCTTTAAAGGCAATCGGCATTCTTGTGGCTGGGGGTTGGGAGGTACGTGGTCGGGTCTGGAAATCGGCCCCGACGGGGCCTTCAGGCCCGGTTGAGGGGAGGCATTCTAGGCGAGGCTGGCCGGAATGCCAAATTTGTGACCTTCGTTGCATGAAAAATCCGCTCTAAGCGTGCCCAAGGCCGCCTCCGCCCGGGGTCTCGATGCGCAGAAGATCGCCCGGTTTGAGGTCTCCAGCGCACTTCGCGGGCAGTTCCTCGCCGTTTTTCAGGTTGCGTCCGGGCTCGCCGTCGCCGCCCCCGTCGCGCCCGCGCGGTGCGTGGCGCCGGCGCTCGGTGATCAGCGTGAAGCGCATCGGCGCCAGGGCCTCGATCTCACGCACGATCCCGTCGCCGCCGGTGTGCCCGCCTGTGCCGCCCGAACCGCGGCGCAAGGCCAACTCGCGGACCCGCACCGGATATTCGCTCTCCAGCGCCTCGACCGGGGTGTTGAGCGTGTTCGACATCGCGACGTGGATCGCGCTCGGCCCGTCGGCGTCCGGGCAGGCCCCCTGGCCGCCGCCGATCGTCTCGTAGTAGGTCCAGCCATCCCCCGCGAGGGTGAGGTTGTTCATCGTCCCCTGGCCCTGCGCCGGCACCGCCGTCGCTCCGGCGAACGCGGCCAGGACCAGGTCGGCGACCCGGCTCGAGGTTTCGACGTTGCCCGCCGCGACCGCCGCCGGCGGCCGGGCGTTGAGCAGCGATCCTGAGGGCGCCACCACGCTGACGGGCCGATGCGCGCCGGCCGAAGGGGGCCCGTCCGGATCGGTGAGCACCCGGACCGCGAAGAAGGCGGCCGACTTGGTCACCGAGAGCGGGCAGTTGAGGTTGCCGTCGACCTGATCGGCGCTGCCGGCGAAGTCCAGCTCGAGCGCCTCACCGGCGATCGTCAGCCGGACGCGCAGCTCGAGGTCGCCGTCGTCGCGCGGGCCGCCCTCGAGCACGTCGCGCGCCTCGTAGCTGCCGTCTGGGAGGGCTGCGATCGCGGCCCGCGCGCGGCGCTCGGAGTAGTCGAGGATCCCCTCCATCGCCTCGCGCAGGTCCGCGAAGCCGTGGCGCTCGACCAGCTCCTCGACCCGTCGCGCCCCTGTCAGGTTCGCCGCCCGCTGGGCGCGCAGGTCGGCGAGCCGCTCCTCGGGCCTGCGCATCCGCTCGGCGAGACCGCGCAGGGTCTCGTCGTCGGCCGCGGTCGGTCCGATCACGACGCCCTCCTCCTCCAGGGTCGCCGAGTCGGCGGGCATCCCGGCCGGCGTCGGGCCGCCGATGTCGGCGTGGTGAGCGCGGCTGGCCGCGAACCCGATCAGCTCGTCCGTGGCGAACAGCGGCGAGATCAGAGTCACGTCGGGCAGGTGAGTTCCGCCCCGGTAGGGGTCGTTGAGGATCCACAGGGCTCCCGGGCGTTGCTCCGAGTCGAGCACCGCGGCGACGGCGTCGGGCATCGAGCCGAGGTGGACCGGGATGTGCTCGGCCTGCATCACGAGCTCGCCGCGCGCCGTGAACAGCGCCGTCGAGCAATCACGCCGCTCGGTGATGTTGGGGGAGTGCGCGGAGCGGATCAGCACTGCGCCCATCTCGTCGCAGGCCGCCCGCAACGCCCCGACCAGGACCTGCAGCGCGATCGGGTCGAGTCGGTCGCTCACCCGGCTCGCTCCGCGACGATCGTTCCGACCGCGTCGACCTCGGCGCGCCAGCCGGGCGGCAGGACGAGGGTCGCCTCCGGGAGCTCGAACACGCATGGCCCTGCCGCGGTCGTGCCGGCCGACGGCTCCCCGCTCAGGACCTCGGCCTCCAGCCACTCGCCGTCGAACCGGGCCCGGCGCCTCCCGCGCTCGAGCTCGCCCTCGCCGGCCGCGACCGGGCGCGGCGACGGCCCCGGCTCGATGGCCGCCAGGCGGATGTTGACCAGCTCGACCGGGGCCGCGGCGTCGCGGTAGCCGTAGCGGCGCTCGTGCTCGGCGGCGAAGCCATCCGCGAGCTCCTCGGGCTCGGGGCTCTCGCCCGCGTCGACCGCCAGCTCGAACGCCTGCCCGCGGTAGCGCAGCTCGTAGACGACCTCGATGCGGGCGTTCGCGAGGCCCTCGGCCAGCCGGTCGCGCAGGTCCGCGACCTCGGCGGCGATCCGCTCGGCGGTCAGCTCGTCGTCGCGCAGCATCACCGTCCGGGCGCTGTCGCGCCGGCGCTCGGAGGCGAGCAGGCCGAGCGCCGAGAGCACGCCGCTCGCCCGCGGGCAGAGGATGCGCTCGATCCCAAGTTCGGAGGCGATCGCCGCCGCGTGCATCGGCCCGGCGCCGCCGAACGGCATCAGGGCGAAGCCGCGGGGGTCGACGCCGCGCTCGACCGTGACCACCCGCAGGGCCCGGATCATCTCCTGATTGGCGACCCGGACGATCCCCTCGGCCGTCTGCAGCGGCTCGAGGCCAAGTTCGGTCGCGAGCCCGGCGACCGCTCGTTCGGCGGCCTCGGCGTCGAGCTCGACGCCGCCGGCAAGGCGCGAATCCGCGCTCAGGTAGCCGAGCAGCAGGTTCGCGTCGGTGACGGTCGGCTCGTCCCCGCCGCGCCCGTAGCAGGCGGGCCCCGGCTCGGCGCCCGCCGATTGCGGCCCGACCCGTAGCGCGCCGCCGCCGTCGCGCCAGCCGATCGAGCCGCCTCCGGCCCCGACCGTGTGCACGTCGACCATGGGCAACTGGATCACCCGGCCGGCGATCTTGCGGGCGTCGGTCTTGCGCACGCGGCCGTCCTCGACCACGCACACGTCGCACGACGTCCCGCCCATGTCGAAGCCCAGCGCGTCACCGTCGCCCGACAGCCGGGCCAGCAGGCCCGCGCCGACCGCGCCGCCGGCCGGTCCCGACAGGACGCTCCATGCTCCGGCGCTCGCGGCCTCGCCCGCCGGCGCAACGCCGCCCGAGGACATCATCACGGTCGGTTCGGGCAGCCCCCGGCCGGCCGCGGCGTCGCCGAGGCGCCCCAGATACCGGCCGAGCAATGGGGAGAGGTACGCGTCGATCACGGTGGTGGAGCAGCGCTCGTACTCGCGGAACTGCGCCAGTACCTCATGGGAGGCCGAGACATGGACGTCGGGCAGCTCGTCGCGAAGGCGTTCGGCGATCGCCCGCTCGTGGGCGGGGTCGAGATATGAGAACAGCAGGCAGACGGCGATCGATTCAGCGCCGATTCGCCGGCATTCGGACGCGATCCGCTCAAGCTCGGCGTCGCCGAGCGGTTCGAGCACGCCCTCCGGCCCGACCCGCTCGGCCGCCTCGACCCGGTCGTCGCCGCCGACCAGCGGCGTCGCCTTCGGCGCGCACAGGTGGTAGAGGCTGGGACGGTCCTGGCGGGCCACGTCCAGCAGGCCGGCGAAGCCGCGCGTCGCGACCAGCGCCGTACGCGCGCCCCGCTCGGTCAGCAGCGCGTTCGTGCCGACCGTCATCCCGTGAGCGAAGCCCTCCACCTGGCCGGGATCGGCGCCGGCGCGGTCGAGGGCGGCCTCGATCGCCGCCAGCACTCCGCGCGACTGGTCGTCGGGCGTGGTCGGCGTCTTCGCGGTATGGAGCGAGCGGCCGTCGAACAGCACCGCGTCGGTGAACGTCCCGCCGACATCGACTCCAAGGAGCACGCCCGAAGCCTAAAGAGCGATGCCTCCGACGCCTACGGCCCTACGCGGTGCGCAACGAACGTGATCGGTCCGCTGTCGCAGCGCTCTGCTCCTTCGCCGCGCCTCACCCGAACGGTCGCCTCGAGGGCGTCTCTGGCCGTGAACCGGCCAGTGAAGCTGTCCTTGCCAGGCGGCACGGTGTAGGTCACGAATCCGCTGAACGTGCGACCGATACGTGCCGCGGTCATCGGCACGTCCACCGTTTGCGTGGGTTGTCCCTCGCATCGAAGGTTCCCGCTCCATTTGAGGAGCCGGACCCCGTGCAGCCCCGGGCGCAGGGGTTCGACGCGGAGTCGAAGTTTGCCCGGCCCGTGATCCCCGCTCGTGTACTCGCCCTTGTAGCGACCGTCCGTGGGCGTGAAAGGGGGGGCGGCTGCGGCGTCAACGCCGAGGAACATCAAGCCGACCGCGAGCGAGAGGGTCGTGAGTCTCCGCATCTGTTCAGAAGACCCTAGGCGATCGCGAGAGTTGCGCCCGAGCCCCGCCGTTTGGGCAAAAAAAGAGGCCCCGGCGCTGATCTCAGAGCCGGGGCCTCATCCCCATGGCGGCCGCGCCCCCGCGGCCGCTCCCCACGTCGATGTAGTGGTTATGCGGCTGCGCCCACCTCGTGCAGCGTCTCGAGCTCTTCGAGCGGGATCTCCGGCCCGTCGAAGGTCTCTTCAAGGTGCTTGTGTGACGGGCAGTAGTCGCGATTCGGCAGCGGCTCGCGCTGGCACGGCGTGCCCTTGCGCGTGTGCGCTCGGCACTCTCGTGCGATCCCGTCGAGCCCTGCGCCCTCGGGCATCTCCTCGAGGAACTGCTGGGCGAGCTTGATGTTGCGGTCGATGACCATCCAGACCTTGAGCTGGTCACCGATCAGGAAGTGCATGCGCACCTGGTTGAACAGGCTGCGGGCCGGGCGGGCGAAGTAACGGCGGTCGTAGGTGAGACGCCGAATCGTCTCTTCACACGCGTCAAGTACGGCCTGCTTGTTCCGGCAACCGGTCGTGTCGCTGGCGTCCTCTACGACAGCGGAGGCGATCTCTCTGTAGATCGAGCGGCTGAAGCGATACATCTCTTTCTCTCCTTACCCCGTGTTGTCCATTCCGTGGAACCCCCGGGACTTCCGTGCTCCATCCCTGGGGGGAGGAGAAAGTATCTCAATCGATTGTGAAATTTCAAGGCCGATTGATTAAGAAAGTATTAACCGACCGATGGAGAGCTATCTCCTCCGATCGGAGGAGGCGCAGGCGCTAGACCCAGCGGTCCGCGCGCACGCCGCCGGATCGGTCGACGACCAGGTGGATCCCGTCGAGGGCGGGGTCGGGAAGCGGGTAATCGGTGCGCCTGTGGGCGCCGCGGGACTCGCGGCGGGCGATCGCGCTGGCGGCGATCATCCGCGCCAGCGGATACCGATCGCCGAGCAGCGGCTCGAGGCCGACCGCATCGCGTTGCGGGCCCGCGTGACGCCAGACGGCCTCGCGGGTCGCCTCGGTCGGCGGCTCGAACCGCCAGGCGGCCGGCGCCTCGATCGTCCTGGCCGGCCCGGCGAGGGCGGCGCTGGCAGCCCGGGTCCCGAACACGAAGCATTCGCTGAGCGAGTTCGAGGCCAGGCGGTTGGCGCCGTGAAGGCCACTGCAGGCGCACTCGCCGACCGCGAACAGGCCGGGCAGCGTCGTCCGCCCGTCGAGGTCGGTCGTCACCCCTCCGATCAGGTAGTGCGCGGCGGGCGCGACCGGGACCGGCTCGGACTCCGGCTCCAGGCCCGCGTCGCGGCAGACGGCGAAGACGTTCGGGAACCGCTGCCGGTCGAGGTCGCGCAGGTCGAGCAGCACGTGCGGTGTGCCGTCGGCCTCCATCCGGTCGAGGATCGCGGCGGTCACCTGGTCGCGGGGCGCGAGCTCGTCGGTGAAACGGCGGCCGGAGGCGTCGAGCAGCGTCGCGCCCTCCCCGCGCACCGCCTCGGTCACCAGGGCGCCGTCGTAGCGGCTGCCGGGGAGCGCCAGCGCGGTCGGGTGGAACTGGCAGAGCTCGAGATCGGCGAGCTCGGCCCCGGCGGCGTGGGCGAGCACGGAGCCGGCGCCGATCGCGCCGCGCGGGTTGGTCGTCCGCGACCACAGCGCGGCCCCCCCGCCGGTGGTCAGCACCGTCGCCGGGCTCGAGATCTCACCGGCGTCGGTGATCACGCCCACGCAGCCCTCCGCGTCGCTTCGCAGCGCCACCGCCGAGACCCCTTCGAGGACCTCGACCTCCTCGGTCATCGCAACCTGCTCGGCGAGCCGGGAGGTGATCTCGCGGCCGGTCTCGCTGCCGCCCGCGTGGACGATCCGGCGCGCCGAGTGGCCGCCCTCGAGCCCGAGCGCGAGTCCCCCGCCCGGCTCGGTGTCGAAGCGCACGCCGCGGCTCATCAGCTGCTCGACCGCCGCCGGCGCCTCACGGGTCAGGACCTCGACCGCGCTCGTCCGGCACAGCCCGCGCCCGGCGGCCAGCGTGTCGGCGGCGTGGCGGTCGGGCGAGTCGTCGTCGGCCAGCGCGGCCGCCAGCCCGCCCTGGGCCCAGAAGCTCGAGCTCTCGGCGAGCGGCTTTCGCGAGACAAGCGTGCAGCGGGCGCCGAGCGCCGCAACCTCGAGCGCGACGTGCAGGCCGGCGGCGCCGCCGCCGACGATCACCACGTCTGAGCTGCTGGGACTCGCCACGGGCGGGGTACGGTACTTGCGCGGCGTTGCCTCTCTACTACTCGCATCCATCCTCGCACCGCCACGACACCGGTGGCCACCCGGAGAACGCGGGGCGGCTGGTGGCGATCGAGTCCGAGCTCGAGCGCGCGGGCTGGCCGGGGCTGGAGCGCGTTGAGGCGCCGCCCGCCGGCCGCGAGCACCTGCTTCGCGTCCACGACCCGGCCCACGTCGACGCGATCGAGGAGTTCTGCGCGAGCGGCGGCGGGATGATCGACATGGACACGGTCGCCTCGCCGGAATCGTTCGACGCGGCGTTGCACGCGGCGGGTGGGGCCGTCGCCGCCGCGGAGCGGCTCCTCTCCAACGGCGACCGCGCCGCGATCTGCGCGCTGCGGCCGCCCGGCCACCACGCCGAGCGCGACCGGGCGATGGGCTTCTGCCTGTTCAACAACGCCGCGGTCGCCGCCGCGCACGCGATCGCGGCCTGCGGGGCCGAGCGGGTGCTCGTGCTCGATTGGGACGTCCACCACGGCAACGGCACCGAGGCGATCTTCGCCGCCGACCCGAGCGTCCTCTACGCCTCTATCCATCAGTGGCCGCTGTATCCGGGCACCGGCGCCGCCGAGTACGACGGGGAGGGCGAGGGCGAGGGCCACACGGTCAACCTCCCGGTCCCCGCCGGGACCGGCAGCGACGGGTTCTGCGCCCTGGTCGAGCACGTGATCTGCCCGATCGCTCGCGCGTACGAGCCGGGGTTGATCGTGCTCTCGGCCGGCTACGACGCCCACCGTGACGATCCGCTCGCCAGCTGCGCGGTCGAGACCGAGGCGTATGGCCAGATGACCGCGTCGATCCGCGACGTCGCCGCCGAGCTCCGCGTCCCCGTCCTCGTCTGCCTGGAGGGTGGCTACTCGCCGAGCGCACTCGCTGCTTCGGTGCTCGCGACGGTCACCGCACTCAGCGGCGACCTGGAGCCCCGCGGCGTTGCCACCGAAGCCGCCGAGCCGCACCGCTCGCGCCTGCGCGAGCGCTGGCCGCTCTGATGCGCCGCGCCCTCGCTGGTCTCATTTCGCTCGCAGCCGTGCTGCTCGTCGTCCAGCCGGCCACGGCCGGCCGGTACCCCGACCAGGTCCCGAAGACCAAGATCAAGCGCGGTGACGGCCACTTCGTCCCGATACCGGATGAGGTCCCGCATGGCGAGGACGCATACGTCGACAACCGCATCCGCGACGACCTGGTCTGGATCGCAAAGCGCTTCGAGATCTACGTCGGCGAGGGGTATGCGGGGCATCTGCCCGGCGTCGGTCAGATCGGCTGCCATTGCCACGTCCGCGACTCCGATCACAAGATCGGGCTCGCCGTTGACATCTACCCGCTGTACTGGGACGGCCGCGGCTGCGACCGCTCCTGGCGTCCGCTTACGAAGCTCGCTCACGTGGTCGAGCCGGACCGGGACCAGACCGTCGCGCCCTTCGCCTGGGTGGGTTACGACGGGGATGACAACCACGGTTGCGGCGATCACCTCCACCTGTCGTGGAATCACGCTCCGGACTACAAGCCCGGCAAGGCGTCGAACTGGGTCGAGGCCTTCAGCCTCGCCTCGCGGCACTAGCGGCCCGTTACGGGACCAGCTGGTCCTTGATCCCGTCGAGGAAGGCGCGGGGGAAGCCCGGGACGTCGTCGAGCTCGTGGATCGACGTGAAGCCGTTCTGCTCCTCGCGGTAGCGGATCACCCGCTTGGCCTGGGTGACCGACATCCCGAGCCCGCGCAGGTCGTCGTACGAGGCCGTGCTGAGGCTGACCATGCCCTCGGGAGGGGGCGGTGGTGGCTCGGGATCGGGTTCCGGATCGGGCTCGGTCTCGGGCTCCGGATCCCGGGAGCGGAGGATCCCCGGGGCGCGTAGCGCGCTCTTGCGGCCCTTCTTGTCCTTCTTCGACTTCTTGGGCTCCTCGGCCTCGGGCGTCTGGACGCGTGAGACCGCCTCGTCGGCGCGCTCGCCGACCTCGCCGAGCTTGCCCTCGAGGTCGCGGTAGCGCCCCTCGCGCTCACGCTCGGCGGCGCGGCGGGCTTCGAGCTCGGCCTCGGTCGCCCGGCGCTCGGCCTCCGCCGCCCGCGCGTTGGCCTCATCGACCTGGCGCCTCGCCGCCGCCAGCTCGCCCTCGACGGCGCCCTTCTCGCGGATCAGCTCGTCCTCGCGGGCGCCGAGCGCCTCCTTCGCCTCCTGATCGGCGATCCGGCGGACCTCCGCGGCCTCGCGCAGCGCCTTCGACTCGGCTTCCTTCGTCAACCGCTCCGCCTGCTCGGCGAGCCTCGCATCGAGCGTCTCGGCCGCCTTGGCCTCCACCTCGGCGACCGCGTCGCGGACGTTTCCGTGCACTCGCCGTTCGCCCTCCTTGCGCAGCGCCTCGGTCTGGGTGCGCAGCCAGTTCGAGGCCGCGGTGCGGGTGTCCACCGCGGCGCGGGCGCCGACCTCCTCGGCCGCCCGGGCGCGCTCGGTCGCCTCCTGCAGGTTTCGCTCGGCCTCGGCCAGCAGCTTCGACTTCTGCGCGCGCTCGGTGCCGAGCTCCGCCTTCAGCGCGGCTTCGCGTGCCTCGGCCTTGGCCTCGAGCTCGGCGACGGCCTCGGCGACCGCCCGATTGCGCGCCGCGTCGGCCTCCTCGGTCAGCTTCGTGACCTCCTCGCGGTGCTTCGCCTGCTCCTCGGAGCGGGTGATCGAGTCCGCGTCGCGCTTCGCGGCCGCGATCCCTTCGGACATCCTGCGCTCGGCCTCGGCGGTTCCCTCGGCCACCTTGCGCTTCGCCTCCTCGCGCGCGTTCTCAACGTCCTTGCGGGCTCGCTCCGTCACCTCGGCCGTCTCGCGGCGTGCCCGCTCGACCGCGTCGCGGCCGATCCGCTCGGCCTCCAACTTCGCGTGCTCGGCGTCGGCCGTCGCGCGCTCGAGCTCGGCCTCCTTCTGGCGGACCCGGCCCTCGGCGAGCTCGGTCGCCTCACGGTGGGCGCGCTTGGTTTCGTCGGCGATCCGCCGCTCGGCGTTCTCCTGCAGGCGCTCCGCCTCGCTGGCGAGCTCGCGTTCGGCGGTCGCCACCCGCTCGGCAGCGGCCAGTGCCCGCTGCTCGATATCGCGCAGGCGCTCGTCCGAGCTCTCGATGATCCGGGTCTTCTCCTCGCGCTCCTGCTCGAGCTCGGCGTCGCGGATCCGCAGCTCGGCGGCGGCCGATTCCAGCGCTGCCTCGCGCGCCGCCTCGACCTCGAGCTTCGTGTGCTGCTTCCACTCGGCGCGCAGCCGCTCGAGCTCCAGCTTGGACCCCTTGCGCGCCTGGGCGGCGGCCTGCTCCTCGATCTCATGCCGCGTCGTCTCCGTCGACTGCAGCGCCATGTCCTCGATCTCGCGGCGCGCGTCCTCGGTGGCCTCGCGCGCCCGGCGGTCGGCCTCGGCGCGGGCGGCCTCCTCGGCCTCGGCGCGGGCCGCGTCGGCGGCCTCGCGAACCCGCTCCTCGAGCTCGGCCTGGAGGGTCTCGAGCTCGCGGCGCAGATCGGCGGTCTGCGCTTCGACCATCCGCTCGGCGTCCTCGCGCGCCCGGCGCTCCGCTTCGGCCTGGCGGCGCTTCGCGTCCGTCGCTCGCGCCTCCGCGGCCTGGACCGCGCCGAGCGCCTCTTGAATCTCGGTGTCCGGGCCGTCCTTGATCGGTTCCGCCGGTACCGCCGCGCGTGCCCGCATCAGCTCCAGCTCGGACCGCGTCTCGTCGAGCTCGGAGCGCAGCTGCTCGAGCGCGGCCTCGTCCACCGCGGGCGCCGCGTCTTCGTCCTCCTCGGCGCGCTCGGCGAGCTCCTCGCGAACCCGCTGCTCGGCCTCGGCGACGGCCTTCGCGAGTCGCTCGTCGGCCTCCTCGCGCGCCGCCTCGAGCTGGTCGCGAAGCCAGCCGGCGGCCGCGGCGCGACCCTGGTCCTCGGCGGCGGCGCGGGCGGCATGCGGATCGACGTGCGGCGTCTCGCTCTCCCGCTCGGCGACGTCGCGCTCGGCTTGTGCCGCGGCGCGGGTGCGCTCGGCCTCGGAGATCCGCTCCTCGGCCTCCTCGGCACGGCGCTCGGCCTCCTCGGCACGGCGCTGCGCCTCGCTCGCCTGCCGCTCGGCGTCGCCCAGCCGGCCCTCGATCACCTGCAGCTGCCCGGCGGCCTGGTCCTTGGCCCGCTCGAGATCTTCCTCCAGGGCCATGATCTCGTCCATCGCCCGCTCCTCGGCCCGCTGGGCGGCGCGCTGGGCGGCGAGCCGGATCCGGTCGCCGGTATCGGCCCCCGGGGCGGTTGCGCCGTTGCCGGTCGGGCGCTCGTCCCCGTCCGTGTCGTCCTCGTCGCCGGCCTCGTCCTCCTCGTCCTCGCCGTCGGCAGCGGCCTCGTCGTCGTCCGGAGCCTCGTCCTTGTCCGCCGTCAAGACGCCCGCCGGCTCGGCCGGCGTGAACTCCTCGGTCTCACCCGCGGAGGACTCGTCCGCGCCGCTTTCCTCCGCCTCCTCGGCGCGGTCGAGCGCAGCCTCGTCCGGCTGTCCACCCCGTTCCCGTTTGAAGATCCCGAAACGGCGACGCGCCATCGATGCGCACTCTATGAGACCGGCGGGCGGCAAGTCCCGTACGAGCCACCGCGTTCGCCGAAGCTACCGTCTGTTATCGTTAACTAAATGGTTAACGATTCATTCAGAGCGATCTCGCATCCGATCCGACGCGGGATCGTGGAGCAGCTCGCCGCCGGCCCGGCAACCGTCGGCGAGGCGACCGCCGGTTTCGCCGTCTCGAAGCCGGCGATCACCAAGCACCTGAGGGTGCTCGAGGCTGCGGGCGTCGTCGAGCGGACGGTTCAGGGCCGGGAGCACCGCCTCTCGTTGCGGCCGGACGCCCTCGGCGACGCGGTCGCCTGGATGGATCGCCAGCGCGCCCTCTGGGGGCGCCTGGCCGACGTCGTCGACGAGTACCTGAAGGAGGACTCACCGAAATGAACACCCCACCGATCGTCTCGCCCAAGGAGTGGCAGTCCGCGCGCGCGGAGATGCTGGTCAAGGAGAAGGAGCACACCCGCGCCGGCGACGCGCTCGCCGCCCAGCGCCGGCGAATGCCGTGGATGGCCCTCGAGAGGGAGTACGCGTTCGAGGGCCCGGACGGCCCGGCGAGCCTGCACGATCTGTTCGACGGACACCGCCAGCTGGTCGTCTACCGCGCCTTCTACGGGCCGGACGTCACCACCGGCAACTACCCGGAGACCGCTTGCATCGGCTGCTCGATGGTCGCCGACCAGGTGGCGCACCCGGCTCACCTGAGCGGGCGCGACACGGCGCTCGCGTTCGTCTCGCGTGCCCCTCAGGCGGACATCCGGGACCTGAAGGCGCGGATGGGGTGGGAGATGCCCTGGTACACGATCACCGACGACTTCGACACCGACTTCGGGGTGCGCGAGTGGCACGGCACGAACGCCTTCATCCGCGACGGCGATCAGATCTTCCGCACGTACTTCATCGACGCGCGCGGCGACGAGGCGATGGGGAGCACCTGGAGCTACCTCGACATCACCGCGCTCGGGCGCCAGGAGGGGTGGGAGGACTCGCCCGAGGGCTACCCGCAGACGCCGCCGTACGGATGGTGGAAGCGCCACGACGAGTACGGCGACGACGCGTGATCGCCCACATCGGGGGCGTGCCCGTCGAGGAGGCGGTGCCCTCGGCGGCCGGGGCGCTGACCGGCCTGCTGGTCGCCCGCGCCTGGATCATGATCCGGCTGAGCCGCCGAAAGGAATCCCGCACATGACCGACACGCTGACGCTGCGCATGGAGCGGACCTACGACGCGCCCGCGGCGGCGGTGTTCGACGCCTGGACCAGCGAGGAGGTGATGCGCCGGTGGTGGCACGTCGAGCACGACTGGGAGACGACCGAGGCACAGGTCGACCTGCGCGTCGGCGGTGCGGTGCGCGTCCTGATGCGAGACCCTCACAAGGACGTCGAGCACGGCGGCGGCGGGATCTACACCGAAATCGACCCGCCGCGCCGGCTGGCGTTCACCTGGGTCTGGGACGACGATGACGACAAGGTCGAGCAGTTGCTCGAGCTCGAATTCGAGGAGACCGACGGCGTGACCACGATGCGCTTCACGCACAGCGGCATCTGGGACGCCGACCTGCGGAAGTCGTTCGAGGGTGGCTGGGGCGGGTGCTTCGACAACCTCGAGCGCGCGCTGCGGTAGCGGACGCCGACGCCGTCTCGTGACACGGGCGGGACGGTGTTGAACCGCCCGCGTCTGGATCGGTCACACCCCGGCGGCCAGCATCGCCCGGGCAACCGAACGGAAGGACAGCGATGCGCAACCTCCTCACCCGTGCCCACCTCGCCGCGAACGCCTCCGAGCGCGGTCAGGGGACCGTCGAGTACGTCGGCCTGATCCTGCTGGTCTCGCTGCTGATGGTCGGCATGGTGGCCGCGATGAAGGGCTTCAACGGCACCTCCGGGACCGAGATCGCGGAGGTGATCATCGACAAGATCAAGCAGGCGGTGAACGCGATCACATTCCGCTAGGCCCGGTCCCGACTCTGATCCTCTATGACCGAGGGCTGCGTAGCGCGCTCGCCGCAAGGTCGGCGCAGCGGGCCTGGTCGAGCGGCTGGCCTGCCGCGGCGAAGCCGGCGGCGGCCGCCCGGAAGCGCTCCGAGGCGTCGTCGTCGTCGCCGGCGGCCTGGGCGCGATGGCCGCGGACCTCCTCCAGCGCCGCGTCCCATGCGGGCAGCCGCATGACGACGTCGGCGAGGTACTCCGACATCCGCTCCCAGCTCGCCGCCCGCTCGAGGTCCCCGCCCCTGGCGGCGGCGATCGCGGCCGGGACGGCGAGCGTGATCCGGCATCCCGGGCAGGTCTCGATCGGGCCGCGCACCGCCGCCTCCGCCTCCTCGAGCTCGGCGAGCGCGGACTCGGGATCGGCGGCGGCGGCGATCCGCGTCCCGTAGATGCGGTCGAGCAGGTGGAAGCCGACGTCGGACTCGCGTGCGACCGCGAGTGCCTCGTCGAGCAGCGCGAGCGCCTCGGCGCGGTCGCCGCGCTGGAGGGAGACCTCGGCGCGGCGCTGCAGCGCGAACGCCTCGCCGGTCGGGGCGGCGATCTGCCGATGAAGCTCGGTTCCGGCGATCAGGTCGCGCTCGGCGTCGTCGAGGTGCCCGGCGAGCAGCTTCGCCTCGCCGCGGATCGTCACTGCGAAGGCGCGCCCGCGCGCCGCCCCGAGCCGCTCGGCCTCGGCCGCCAGTGAGTCGGCGAACTCGATCACCTCCGGGTAGGGCCGGGCGCCGTAGAGCAGCCGCTGGGTGATGCAGAGCTGGCCGTCGAAGACGTTGACCGCGAGCTTGCCGAGCGACTGCGTCTCGCGCAGGTCGGCCTGGACGCTGTTTCGCAACTCGCCCCGAGCGTGGGCGGCGGCAGCCTGGGCCCATGATGCGATCACGAGCGAGTCGGAGTCGCCGGACTCGATCGCAAGCTTGCGCGCCTCGGCTGCCTTAGCCGTGCCGACCTCCGGATCGCCGTGCCCGAGTGCCGCGCAGCCACAGAGCGCCAGCGCCTTCGAGAGGCGCCCGTCCACGGTCACCGGCTCGACTCCCTCCAGCACCTCCAGGGCTCGTGGCGGGTCGCCGAGCTTGACGGTCGCCAGGGCCTGCTTCGCCTTCAGCTCGTGAGCGTCCTGGCCACCGACGATCTCCGCCGCTTCCGCATAGGCGGCCGGGGCGCCGGGGTCGCCGAGCGCGTCGAGTGCCTCGGCTCGCAGGGTCAGCGCCTCACCGTGCTCGGGACCGTGATCGAGCACTGGTTGCAGATCGGTGAGCGCGTCCGCGTAGGCGCCGAGACCGATCGCCTCCCGGGCGGCGGCGAGCAGCCAATCGACCGCTTCCTCGGGGCGCTCGCCGTCGAGCCAATGACGGGCGATCTGGGCGGGTGGGGCGTCGGCGTCGGCGAGCCGCTGAGCGGTCTCGCGGTGGACGGCTAGCCGCTCGTGAGGGGAGAGCTGTTCGACCAGGGCCTGGCGGACCAGCTCGTGGCGGAAGCGGTAGCGGGCTCCGGAGACGATCAGCACGCCGGTCTCCAGCGCGACATCGAGCAGCGCGAAGGCATCCGCCTCGGACTCGTCGGCCAGCGCCACGACGGTCGCGGGATCGAGGGCGTCGCCGGCCAGCGCCAGGCGACCGAGCATCAGCGCCGTCTCGCGGTCGAGGTCGAGGAACTTGGCCGCGATCGCGTCGCGGGCCGTCGGCGCCAGCGCCGGCACGCCGGCGACAGCGCTGCGCGCCAGCTCCAGGGTCAGGAAAGGGTTCCCCTGGGCGAGCTCGACGATCCGGTCGATGACCTCGGCGGTGCGCGGGGTCCGGGTGCCCGCCGCCACCAGGGCCGTGGCGTCCTCGCGCTCGAGCGGCTCGAGGTCGACCTCGACCGCCTTGCCGGCCCGGGCCAGGCGCGCGACGCCGCGCCTCAGTGCCTCGGGTGCCGGCTCGCTCCGGTAGGCGAGCACCGTGCGCAGCGGGGTTCCGGCGAGCGATCCGAGGTGCAGGAGGAGGTCGATCGTCGCCTCGTCGGCGAGGTGCGCGTCGTCGACGACGAGCAGCACCGGAGCCCCGTTGCCGGCGCTCAGCAGCAGGCTGCGAAACGCTCCGATCACCTCATGGCGGGTGACCGGCGTCTCCAGCGGCTCGCCCCGGGCCGCCAGCGGGGTGAGCTCGCCGAGCACCGGGCGGCGGCGCTCGCCAAGCGCATCGAGCAGCCCGGGGTCGCCGGCCAGCAGCTGCTCGATGACGTTGGTGACCGGTCCGTAGGGGCTCTCGGCCTCGGTCGCCGTGACCGTGACCACGTTCCAGCCCTCACCCCGCGCGACGGCGGCCAGCTCGCGGCAGAACGCGGTCTTGCCGATCCCGCCTGGGCCGCGCACCATCAGGGCGCCGGGCGCGCTGTTCGATCCCTGCTCGAGCGCCGACGTCGCCCGCGCCAGCTCGAGCTGGCGGCCGACGAACCCGGGCTCGTCCGCCTCCAATCCCGAGATGCACTCCGCGTACAGGGCCTGGGTTTCGGGGCTCGGTGACATCCGCAGCTCGCGGCGCAGCGCGGTCCGCAGGCGCCCGTACCAGCGGATCGCCGCCGGGCGGCTGCCCTGGTCGAGCTCGTGTCGCATCAGCTCCCGGTACGCCGCCTCGTCGGTCGGGTCGAGCTGGACCAGGCGCTCCCACCGGCCGCTGCGCCGCAGCAGCTCGGCCTGCTGCGCTCGCAGGTGCTCACGGGTCGCCTGGGTCCACTCCTCGTACAGGGCGTCAGGCAGCAGGTCGCCGCCGTAGACCTCGGCGGCGGTCGCGCAGGCGGCGGGCTCTTCGCCGGCCAGCGCCGCCCGAGCGTCGGCCTCGAATCGCGCGACGTCGGTCTCGACCGCTCGCGACGGGAACAGCGCCACCTGTCCGCCGCGCAGCACGACCGCTTCGGGGCTTCCAAGCGCCTGGCGGGCGTGGTGTGCAGCCTTGCGCAGGTTGGCGGCGCCGGCGTGGGCGTCGAGATGGGGCCACAGCGCCTCGATCACCTGGTCGCGGGTCAGCCGGTGGCCCTCGGCTAGCGCGAGCAGCTGCACGAGCTCGGCGGCGCGGCGCGCCGGCCACGCGTCGGCGGCCACGTCGCCGGCCCCGGCGACGACCCGGAAGCCGCCGAGCAGCTCGATCCAAACGCCGTCCTTCGTATCAGCAGCCATTCCCCTCGCTTTCCCCGCCGCCAAACCTAACACCGGAAGCGTTCTCCGGGTCCAGATTTCGGGCTTGGAAGCGCCGACCGGAGCCGGGAGAGTGCGGACCAAGCACCACGGGATGGGGAGGAAGTGATGGGAACGTTTCCGGAACGCCGCGCCGCGAGTCTGGCCTCATCGGTCCATCAACGAACCAACGGAGGAAGACGATGACGACGAGCGTGGGGGGTTACGTGGGGACAATCAAGCGGGCCGTTGCCGTGCTCTTTGCAGCCGCGTTCGCTGCGGCAACGCTGGCCTCGCCGGCGGCTGCCGAGACGGTCACGCGTACGGATTCGACGGCGATCGCCCTCCCGGCCACGGGTGGCGACTCGAGCGAGATCGTGACGATGGACTTCCATGGTGTCGAGGGCGGGATCACCGACGTCGACCTCACGGTCCGCGGGATCGACTGGGCGATGCTGTCCACCCTCAGCCTGCTGCTGGTCTCGCCGAATGGAGAGAGCGAGGTCGCGATGTCGTCCAACTGCCGCGACGAGAACGTGACCAACAAGACGATCACGCTCAATCAGGGCGCGGAGCGCGAGATGCCGTACTCCGTCAACGACAACGAGAACTGTCCGCTCTCCGAGTACAAGCCGAGCGACGGCTATCCACCCAATTCGTATCCGTTCGACGGCTTGCCCGGTGCCCCGTACACGCACGACTTCAGCAGCTTCAACGACGAGAACGCCAATGGCACGTGGACGCTGTACGCGCTGAAGCGCTGCGAGAACCGGGTCTGCAAGGCGACCGACCAGATCGGCGACGGATGGTCGCTGAGGATCACGACCGGACCGATCGACCTGGACGTGCCCGCGGGCTCGGCCACGTCGGGGAAAGCGTCGCTCTACCCCGCGACGATCACACTCCCCGGCGACTCGCGCCTGATCACCGACCTGGGTGTGCAGATCGGCGGGATCTACCACTCGTACGCGGACGACATCGACATGATGCTCGAGGGCCCGACCGGGCAGCGGGTGATGCTGATGTCGGACGCGTGCGGGAACTCCCGGGTCAACTCGCAGTACTGGCTCTGGGACGACGAGGCGGTCGGGGCGATGCCCGACGAGCAGGCCTGCGGGGCCCTCACCTACCGCCCCACGGACAGGCAGGTCGGCGAGAGCCTGCCATTGCCGGCGCCGCCGGGCCCGTACGCCACGAGCCTCTCGGCGTTCGATCTCACCGATCCCAGCGGCGAGTGGAAGCTGTGGGTGAACGACGACTTCGCCTTCGGCGAGGGCTTCTTCACCCAGCGGTTCCGGATCTTCTACTCGGCTCGGCCGCGCGCCACCGTATCGCTGGGCCCGTCGGCCGTCGAGATTGCGGAGGGGGCCGCCGGCGAGCTGACCCTGACCAGAAGCGGCGCCACGAGCTATACGGACGGCAGGGTGCAGGTAACGGGTGCGTCCGGTACAGCGGAGTCGGGCGCCGACTTCACGCCGATCTCGACGACCGTCCACTTCGCTCCGGGACAGACCGAGAAAAGGGTTCCGATCGAGGTCCTGGCCGACGCGGGCGGCGAGTCCGCCGAGACCTTCACGCTCACCGTCGGCTCGCCCTCGGGCGACGCGGGGGTCGGCGCCCCGTCGAGCGCGACGGTGACGATCCCGGCCGATCCAGTGGAACCGAGCGCACCCGGCGACGCGAGCGCACCCGGCGACTCGGGGCCCGGCGACTCGAACGCGTCCGCACCGGAGACGGATCTCGACCCGCCGGAAACGACGATCGCCAAGGCTCCGAAGCGCAAGACGGCGAAGCGGAAGGCGAAGATCGAGTTCAGCTCCAGCGAGCCCGGATCGACGTTCGAGTGCAAGCTCGACAAGCGCGACTTCGGGCCCTGCACGTCCCCGGCGAAGGTGAAGAAGCTCCGTCGCGGCAAGCACCGGTTCCTGGTGCGCGCGATCGACGCCGCCGGCAACGTCGATCCGACGCCCGCGAAGGCGGGCTGGCGGGTGCGGCGATGAGGCGCATGGTCCGCTGCCTGGCGGCGGTTGCGGTGCCCGACCGCAAGCTGGTCGTCGCGGCGGCCGGGGACGCCGGCACGTGGGTCTTCAGATTGCTCGGCGACCCGAACACGCTCTCGGTCGCGAAGGAGGGCTCGGGCTCGGGGTCGGTCGTCTCGACCCCCGCGGGGATCGACTGCGGTCCGACCTGCCAGGGCGGGTTCGAGCTCGGGACACCGGTGACACTGACCGCGGTCCCTGATCCGGGCTCGACCTTCGCAGGCTGGTCGGGGGGCGGCTGCTCCGGGGACGGGGACTGCGCGGTGACCCTGACCGAGGACACGGCCGCGAGCGCCGCGTTCGCGAAGCCGGCGGTCGATCCGGATTCGTTCGGACCCGACACGTCGGTCTCGCTGGCACTCGCGGGAAAGCCGATCGGCGCCAAAGCGCCGGTGCGCATCGAGGTCAAGAACGGCAACGCGTTCGAGGTTGCCGGCACGGTGTCGGCGAAGGCGCCGAAGCCCGAGGGGCGTAAGGGTCCCGAGACGTTCAGCGTCGCCGCCGGATCCACTGAGGCGGTGAGGCTCCGGTTGTCCCGGGCGCTGCGGCGCCGGCTGCTGCGCACCGGCAAGTTGACCCTTCGCCTTCAGGCCGAGGTTCGAGACCCGGCCGGTAACGCTCGCGCCGTCGCCAGAACGGTGAAGGCGAAGCTCAAGGGCGCCAAGGGAACGTTTCAGGAACGGCGCTTCGCGAGTCTCGCCCCATCGGTCAATCAACCACTCACAGGAGGAAGACGATGAAGGCGACCACACAGGCGGAGGCACCGATCGCGATCGAGGGCGACGGAGTCGAGATCCGCCTCCAGGAGCTCGGCGGCGGCATGAGCACGGCGTTCGTGAAGGTGCCGAAGGGCGCCGACCTGCGTCCGGCGCTCGTCGGGCTCGAGGGTGACCTCTGCCAGTGCCCGCACTGGGGCTACATGCTCAAGGGCAAGGTCAAGATGCACACCCGCAACGGCGGCGCGGTCTACGAGGCCGGCCAGTCGTTCTACTGGGCGCCCGGCCACGCGCCCGAGGCACTCGAGGACTCCGAGTACGTCGACTTCTCGCCGAGCGACGAGTTCAACCACGTCCTCGACCACATCAAGGCTCAGGCGTGACCGTGGGGGGTTACGGGGAGATGATCAGGAGGGGAATCGGACTCATCGCGGCGGTCGGGATCGTGGGTGCAATCGCGGCTCCGGCAGCGTCGGCGGAGACGCAGACGGTGTTCAACACGGCGCCGATCACGTTCTCGGGAGACGACAGGAGCGGCGGCGGGTCGACCTACCCGTCGACGATCCAGGTCAGCGGCCAAGAGGGGCCGATCACCGATGTCGACCTCAACATCAACGCGATCGACATGGCGCGCCTCGGGGAGCTCATGCTCCTGCTGGTGTCGCCGACCGGGGAGACCGAGGTCGCCAAGGCCTACCACTGCGGCGGCCAGGCGGCCGACGACCTGTACCTGACGTTTGACCAGCAGGCGGGGGGCGAGCTCTACTTCAGTGACACCACCTGCGTGAGCGACTCGTACAAGCCGAGCAGCGAGTGCGTCGGGTTGTCCTTCTGTCATTTTTGGGACTCGATCGAGGGCGCGCCGCACAGCTCGAACTTCGACAGCTTCAACGGCGAGAACGCGAACGGCACCTGGCGGCTGTACGCCTGGCGCGAGTGCTACGGAGACTCGGCCGGCTGCCCCGCCACCGGCGATCGGATCGGTGCCGGCTGGTCGCTCTCGATCGACACCGGGCCGTTCGCCCTCGACCTGCCGGCCGGCGGAGGGACCTTTGGCCCCGCCTCCCCCTACCCGAACTCCGTCACCATGTTCGGCAGCGGGTTGATCACCGATGTGAACGCCACCATGCGAGGCGTCTTTCACACCTACCCCGACGACATCGAGATCATGGTCGAGGGGCCGGGCGGGCAGCGGGTGATGCTGATGTCGGACGCGTGCGGCGGCTTCGACGTCAACGCGTACATCTGGACCTGGGACGACGAGGCGCCCGCCCGGATGACCGACGACGCGACGACCAACGTCTGCGGCACGCCGAGCTACCGCCCGACCGACCACCAGCCGGGAGAGAACCTGCCGGCGCCGGCGCCTCCGGGGCCCTACGGCACCGACCTGTCGGTCTTCGACCTCACGGAGCCCTCCGGGACCTGGCGCCTCTGGGTCGCCGACGACGCCTCCGGGGACGAGGGCTTCATGACCAACGGCGTCTCGCTCGATATCCGGACGCGCCCGATGGCCGCGACCGCCTTCACGACGAGCGCCATCACGGTGGCCGAGGGAGAGGCCGTCGAGCTCACCGTGACGCGCAGCGGAGCGGACAGCTACGCAGCGGGCGCGGTGGACATTGCGACCTCCTCCGGGACCGCCGGTGCCGGCGACTTCGCGCCGGTTTCGCGCAGGCTCGAGTTCGCGACGGGCGAGACCACGAAGACGATCGCGATCGATGTGCCGACCGATGGCGCGACCGAAGCTGCCGAGACGTTCACGGTCACGCTCTCCGGGCCGACCGGCGACGCGCGGCTCACCTCGCCGCGGGATGTCGCCGTGACCATCGCCGCCAACCAGCCGCCCGCGACTGAGCCCCCGCCCGGCGAGCCCGCCGATGGAGGGGCTACGGCCAACGACGGCTCGGGCGGAGGTGAGACCGCCACGGACACGACTCCGCCCGAGACCTCGATCGCCAAGGCGCCGAAGCGAAAGAGCGCGACGCGCAGGGCGAGAATCGAGTTCAGCGCCAGCGAGGCCGGGTCGACGTTCGAGTGCAAGCTCGACAAGGCCGAGTTCGGGCCCTGCACGTCCCCGGCGAAGCTCAAGAAGCTCCGCCGCGGCAGGCACCGGTTCGAGGTGCGGGCCATCGACGCCGCCGGCAACGTCGATCCGACGCCCGCGAAGGCGGGATGGAGGGTGCGGCGATGAGGCGCCTGATCCGTTCGCTCGCGGCGGCCGCGGTCCCGATCGCCGCCGCCGTCGCGGTCGCAGCGCCGGCGGCCTCCGCCGAGACGTACACCAGCGACGTGCCGATCGTGTTCTCGGGCGAGAATCAGGAGACCGCGGGCTGGCCTTCGCCCACCTCGGTTCAGGTGAGCGGGCAGGAGGGGCCGATCCTCGACGTCAACCTGCAGGTCGACGGGATCGATTTCGGCAAGCTCGGCCAGCTGAACCTGCTGCTCGTCTCACCAAGCGGGGAGACCGAGATCGCGAAGCGCGCGTTCTGCGCGAACACGAACAACGTCAGCGACCTCAACCTCGTCTTCGATCAGCAGGCCGCCGCGCCCCTGAGCGGCAACTGCCCGGCCGGCACCTACCGGCCGGGCGACGGCTGCGCCGGCGGCAGCTCCTGTGAATTCGAGACCGACGTCCCGGGCGCGCCGCACTCGGTCAACTTCGACAACTTCAACAACGAGAACGCGAACGGCACCTGGCGTCTGTACTCCTACCGCAGCTGCTTCAACGGCTGTCGGGGGTCGGGTGACCGGATCGAGAGCTGGTCGATCACGATCCAGACCGGCGGGTTCAACCTCGATGTTCCGAACGGCGGCGCGGGGATCACGAGCGGGATCGCGAGCCCCTATCCCTCGGCCCGCACGGTCATCAATCAGTCCGGCCTGATCACCGACCTGAACGTGACCGTCGACGGCATCTTCCACACCCATCCCGCCGACATCGACATGGTCCTCCAGAAGGAGGGGGGTCCCGCCGTGATGCTGATGTCCGACGCCTGCGGGTCGTTTGACGCCAACGCGTACGGGTGGGTCTGGGACGACGAGGCGCAGGCATCGATGCCCGCAGGCGGCGACCACACCAACGTGTGCGGAGGAACGCGTTTCTACCGACCGACAAATCTCGCTCCCGGCGACAGCCTGCCGAGCCCCGCCCCCCAGGCGCCCTACTCGACCCGTCTGTCGGACTTCGACCTCCTCGGTGCGAACGGGTTCTGGCGACTGTGGGTCGCCGACGACGCGTCCGGTGACGAGGGGTTCTTCACCAACCAGTTCGTGCTCAACTTCGTCACGCGGCCCCTGGCGAGCACGTCGTTCGCGCAGTCCGCGCTGGAGGTCGCCGAGGGCGAGACGGGGACCCTGACCGTGAGGCGGACCGGGGCGAGCTCCTATGCCGCGGGGGCGATCGACGTCAGAAGCGCACCGGGGACGGCAACCTCAGGGGACTTCACGCCGGTCGTCCGGACGCTGCACTTCGCGGCTAACGAGACGCAGAAGACGGTCGACGTCGACGCCCTCGCGGACGAGAGCGCCGAGGGCGCGGAGACCTTCACGGTGACGCTCTCCGGCCCCAGCGGTGACGCGGCGCTCGGCACCCCGTCGAGCGCGACGGTGACGGTCCCGGCGAACGAGGCGCCACCTCCTCCGCCGCCTCCTCCGCCACCGCCACCCCCACCTCCGCCGCCGGACCCGCCGGCGCCGCCCGTTCCCGAGCCGGTCCCACCGCCCGCCGACGGAGACGACGCGTCCGCTCCCGAGCCGGAGACGGACCCGACGGAGGATCCGGCGTTCGCCGGTGAGGACGCCCAGCCGCCCACCCTGGACACGCTGGCGCCAGAGACCCTGATCGGGAAGCGTCCAAAGCGAACCACCGGCAAGCGCAAGGCGACCATCGCCTTCGGCGCCACCGAGCCGAACTCGAGCTTCGAGTGCAGGCTCGACCGGGGTGCCTTCGCGCCCTGCGGCTCGCCGGCGAAGCTCAGGCGACTGAAGCCGGGCAAGCACCGCTTCCAGGTCCGGGCGATCGACGCGGCCGGCAACGCCGACCCGACGCCCGGGCGGGTTCGGTGGAAGGTCTTAGGATCGTGACAAGCGGAGAAACCAACCAGGGGAGGCTGAGATGAGTACAGCGGCACCGGACCAGGAGCTCAAGGCGCGCCACGCGAAGATGTGGGCGTCCGGGGACTACCCGCAGATGGTGGAGACGTTCTTGACACCGCTCGGGCCCGTCCTGGTCGAGGCGTGCGAGATCGGGCCCGGGATGCGGGTGCTCGACGTCGCCGCCGGGACAGGCAACTCATCCATCCCCGCGGCGCAGGCCGGGGCGGACGTCACGGCGAGCGACCTGACGCCCGAGCTGCTCGAAGCGGGCCGCGCCCGCGCGGAGGCCGCCGGCGCCGAGTTGGATTGGCAGGTCGCCGACGCCGAGAACCTGCCCTTCGACGACGAGTCGTTCGACGTCGTGATGTCGTCGATCGGCGTGATGTTCGCGCCGCGCCACCAGGAGGCCGCCGACCAGCTGGTCCGCGTCTGCAAGCCGGGCGGGACGATCGGCCTGATGAGCTGGACACCGGAGGGGATGATCGGCGGCCTGTTCCGGACCATGGGCCCGTTCGCCCCGCCGCCGCCGCCGGGCGCTTCGCCGCCGCCGCTGTGGGGAAGCGAGGACCACCTGGACGAGCTGTTCGGCGAGCGGGTCGACTGGAAGTCTCACGACCGCAAGATGCTGGACATCACCGCGTTCCAGCGGCCCGGGGACTACGGCGAGCACTTCAAGTCCTACTACGGGCCGACGATCGCCGCGCGCGCCAACGCGGAGAAGAACGGCCAGTCGGACGAGCTCGACCAGGCGATCGCCGAGTTCTGCGACGAGTGGAACCTGGGCGACGCCGATCAGGCCCGCTTCGAACAGGAGTACCTGGTCTCGGTCGGGACTCGGGCTTAGGGGTTCGCCAGCGGAAGCTGCAGAGAGGAGCCGACCGGGCTGACGTCGGGAAGCGGCCCGGTGAGGATGTTCGCGGTCCCCGCGGCGCCGGGGACCGCCCAGACGGTGTTCGAGCTCTGCACGATCAGGCCGATCCGGTGGCCGGCCGCGAAGGTGAAGTCCTGCGGCAGGAACTCGGCCCGCGCCCCGACCCACTCGGCCGGGGCCGGGTCGGCCTGCGCGAGGCCGTCGCGGTAGTCGAGGTTGAGGAAGCCGCGCTCGACGGTTCGCAGTGTCCCGTCGGGCGCGACGTCGACGAGGATCGGGGTCAGATGCGCGCCCGCCTGGTCATGGCGAACGACCGCGTCGAGCACCGCGCGGCCGGCGAGGCGGGTGTCGGCCGGCAGCGGCTCGGACTTGAAGTAGAGGGAGTAGTAGCCGTGGCCGGGTTCGTTGAGCGGATCGCTGGTCGAGAGCTCCTCGGTCGCGGTGCCGGTGTCCACCCAGGTGAAGACATTGTCGCTGGGCTCGGTGTTCGGCTTTTCGGCGAGCACGCCGGTCTCGCCGGTGCCCGGCGGCGGCACGGTGACGCCGGGGATGTCCTGATCGAAGGTGCGCCGCAGCCAGAGCGTCTTTACCCGGGTTCCGCGGGGCGGCCAGGAGGACTCCTCGTGAAACCCCGTGCTCGCGTAGCCGTCCGGGCCGACGGTGCGGCCCTCCGTGATCACCCGGGGCCCGCGCTCGACGCCGTTCCTGACCCCGCGCAGGGTGCGCTCGAAGAAGGCGTCGAGCAGCGCCTGCCAGGTCTCGCCGCTCGGCGTCTGATGCGTTCCCTGGAACAGATAGGCGCGCTTGAACGGCACCCGCTTGCCCAGCGCCTCGAACAGCCGCACACCCTCGTCCTGCTTGACGTTGTAGTCCTGCCAGCCGTGCGCCATGAGGACCGCGGCGCGGAACTTGTCCGCGTCCTTCAGGTAGTCGCGCTCGCGCCAGAAGGCGCCGTAGTCGGGGCTGCGGCTATAGCCCTGCAGCGTGTGCTCGACGGACTCACAGGGGTTGGCGCGGCTCGCCAGCTTCTGGGCAAAGCGCGGGTCGCTCGGGTCCGTCGGCGGCGTACGGGTGAGGCCGAAGTCGAAGGCGAGCGGCGTGTCGAAGCCTTCGTCGGAGGGAACCTCGGAGTTCAGGAAGTAACGGACACCGTTGCCGTACGCGTAGCCGTACCAGCGGGAGATCGCCGCCTCGGGCACGATCGCGACCAGGCCCGGCGCGTCGCGGCCCCGCGCCGCGACCATGTTCGCCGTGGTGCCGTCGTAGGAGCCGCCGATCATCGCGACCTTGCCGCTCGACCACGGCTGGGCTGCCAGGAAGTTGACGAGGTCCACCCCCGACTGCTGCTCGTCCGCGCCGCCGTAGTCCCAGCAGCCCGACGAGTTGCGGGTGCCGACCACGTCGGCGACCGCCCGGGCGTACCCGCGCGGGACGTAGCGCTGCCCGAGGTCGTCGTTGGCCAGGTTCGGGGTGGTGGTCTCGCCGAGCGTGTTGTACGGCGAGTAGGTGAGGATCACCGGCACCGGGGCGTTGCCCGGCGGGCGCATCACCTCGACGTTGATCTCGGCGCCGCCGACCGTCGGCACCTTGTACTTCTCGAACGTCGGCTCGGCGTGCGCGACCGGCGCCGCGAGCGCAAGCCCGACGGCCGCGACCAGCAGCGGCCTCCCATACCCCATGGATCGACCATAGCCAATCGGCGTGGACGGGAGCGCCGGTCAGGCGGTGCTCGACGCGAAGCTGCTCTGGCCGCCCCAGGTTCCGAACTCGCGCACCAGGTGGCTGGGTCCCTCGATCTGGATCTTGCCTGCGTGCATCGCCTGCCCGAGCGAGGTCGTGCCCATGAACCACTTCGCGAGCGACTCGGTGTCGCTGGTCACCACCAGGTCCTCGTCATAGCCCGGGGGCAAATTGCAGACCTCGGGCTCGGGAGGTTGGACGAGGATCCAGCGGCGAACCTTCTCCGCGTCACGGAAGTTCACCCGGACCGTGACCCGCTCATCGGGAATCCGGTCGGGGTCCATGTGCTTGCAGATCGCCCAGAGGATGACGCTCGGGTCGAGGGGGACGACGGCGGCGTCGAGCCACCGGACCCCCCAGTCGCCGAGCGCCATGCAGACTGGTTCGAGCTCCCGGCCCATCGGGGTCAGCTCGTAGATCGAGCCGCGGCCCTTCGGCTTCGGCCGGCGCTCGACGATCCCCGCGTGCTCGAGCTGCTTCAGCCGCTCGGTCAGCAGGCTGCGCGGGATCCCGGGCGCCATCTCCCGGATCTCGCTGAACGTCGAGCAGCCGAGGATCAGGTTGCGGACGATGATCGGCGTCCAGCGGGTGGCGAAGATCTCCGCTGCGCGGGAGATCGGGCAGAAGTACTGACCGTAGGTTTGGCTCATGCGCGCAGTCTCCCTCAGGAATGCGAAGGTTCAAGTCCATATCTTGGACTTTGCATCGCCGCCGTGCGCTGATTGGCTTTGGGGAGATGACGGTGACTGAATCGATCGGGTTCGGCGACCTCGCGGAATCGTTGAAAGGCGATCTCCTTCGCCCGGACGACCCGGGCTACGACGAGGCGCGCCGGATCTGGAACGGCGCCATCGATTTGCGACCCGCCTGCGTGGCGCGCTGCGCCGGCGTCGGCGATGTCGTCGCCGCGGTCCGGTTCGCGCGCGAGCGCGATCTCGAGGTGGCGGTGCGCTCAGGCGGGCACGGCGTGGGGGGCCACGCGCTCTGCGACGGCGGTCTGGTGATCGATCTGTCGCGGATGAAGGGGATCGGGGTCGATCCGCAGGCGAGGACCGCGCGAGCGGAGGCCGGCGTCCTGTGGGGTGAGCTCGACCGCGAGACGCAGGCCTTCGGGCTCGCGACCGTGGGCGGGATCATCACCCACACCGGCATCGCCGGCCTGACGCTCGGGGGCGGAATCGGCTGGCTGATGCGAAAGCACGGGGCGACGGTCGACAACCTGATCGCCGCCGAACTGGTGACGGCCGAGGGCGAGGTCGTGCGGGCGAGCGAGGAG
This sequence comes from uncultured Solirubrobacterales bacterium, assembly GCA_963767285.1. GTDB lineage: Bacteria > Actinomycetota > Thermoleophilia > Solirubrobacterales > 70-9 > WHSW01. The sequence continues at coordinate 559,865 of CAVYDJ010000002.1, forward strand.
GAGAACCGGGAGCTCTTCTGGGGCATCCGCGGCGGCGGCGGCAACTTCGGCGTCGTGACGTCCTTCGAGTACCGCCTCCACCCGGTCGGGCCGACCGTGCTCGCCGGGCCGATCTTCTGGCCGCTCGAGCGGGCGCCGGAGATCCTGCGCGCCTACCGCGACTTCGCCGCCGCCGCGCCCGACGAGCTGACGACGATCTTCCAGCTTCGGGTCGCGCCGCCCCTGTCGTTCCTGCCCGAGGAGGTGCACGGCAAGCCGGTCGTGATGATCGGCTCCTGCTACGCCGGCGCTCTGGAGGACGGGATCGAGGCGGTCCGGCCGCTCAAGGAGCTCGGCGACCCGATCGCCGACCTGCTCGAGCCGCGCCCCTACCTGGAGCTGCAGTCGATGTTCGACGCCGCCGTCCCGCATGGCTGGCACTACTACTGGAAGTCGTCGGAGCTGCCGGAGCTCACCGACGAGGCGATCGACACGCTCGTCGAGCGCGCCGCTGCGCAGACCTCGCCGAGGTCGTACTGCATCGTCTTCCAGCTCGGGGGTGCCCTCGGCCGGGTCGGCGAAGCCGAGACCGCCTTCAGCCAGCGCGACGCGGCCTTCGACGTGAACGTCAACGCCGTCTGGACGGAGGACGATCCGGAGCCCGGGCGCCACATCGCCTGGACGCGCGAGTACTTCGATGCGATGCAGGCGCATGGGCGCGGTGGCGTGTACCTGAACTTCCTCGGCGACGAGGGGGCGGACCGCGTGCGCGAGGCCTACGGCGAGCCGACCTACGAGCGGCTGGTCGCGCTCAAACGCGCCTACGACCCGACCAACCTCTTTCGCCGTAACCAGAACATCCGGCCCTAGCCAGGTCCAGATTTTGGGCTTTCCGCGGGCCTGAACGCAAGGCATCCTGGCCTCACGCTCTCAATGGGGAGGGCGCCACGGGTCACGGGGAGGTCGGCATGAGCATGCGAATCGGCATCGCAACGTTCGGGGTCTTGGTGGTCGGACTGGCGGCCATGGCCGCGCCCGCGCTCGCCGGGGACGGGACTTTTACGACGGATGCAGCGGACCTCGGGGTCGGCAGTCAGCCCGCTTCGGTTGCCGTCGGCGACTTCAACGGCGACGGCGACCCGGACCTCGCGGTGGTCAACTGGACCGGTTTCGGCGTCTCGGTTCGCCTCGGCGCGGCCGGAGGCTCGTTCACCGACCGTCCGGACGTGCACACCGACAGTTCCAGCGCTGACGTCGCGGTCGGAGATTTCGACGCCGACGGCAACCAGGACCTGGCGGTGGCGAGGGCGAATCACGACACCGTCGAGGTCCGCCTGGGTGACGGCGGAGGATCGTTCCGCGAGGCCCCGGACGTGACCCTCGACGCCCACCTCGATGACGTCGTGGTCGGCGACTTCGACGCCGACGGCAACCAGGACCTGGCGGTCGCGGAAATTTCCGCCGACACCGTCGCCATCCGCCTCGGTACCGGCGACGGTACGTTCACCACTGCCGCGACGAGCCCGCCCGACGTGCCGGTAGGCCACCTCCCCGATGACGTCGCCGTCGGCGACTTCAATGCCGACGGCGACCAGGACCTCGCGGTTACCAACGCCTACGGCGACACCGTCTCGATCCGACTCGGTGCGAGCGGAGCCGCGTTCACGAACGCCGCGGACGTGCCAGTCGGCGATGGTCCGAGCCACCTCGCCGTCGGCGACTTCAACGCCGACGGCGACGACGATCTCGCGGTCGTCAAGCCCGGCGATGACACCGTCTCGATCCGACTCGGCGCTGATGCAGCGACGTTCACAGCCGCCGCGGCCGTGGCGGTCGGCGATGCCCCGACCGACGTTGCGGTCGGCGACTTCAACACCGACGGCGATCAAGACCTCGCTGTGGCGAGCGCCGGCGGCGACGCCGTCTCGACCCGTCTGGGCGCGGCCGGCGCGATGTTCACCAACGGCGTCGACCTGCCGGTTGGGAACCGGCCCGCGGCCCTGGCCGTCGGCGACTTCAACGTCGACGGCAACGAGGACCTCGCGGTGGCCAACTACGACGACAACGACGTCTCGATCCGCCTCGGCGCCGGCACCCCCCGCCTGGCCGGCAACCTGCTCCAAAACGGCGGCTTCGAGGACCTGAGCGAGACGGCGGCCGCCCCGATCGCGGGCTGGCAGCGCTCGGGCAACATGATCGACGCCCGCTACCGCCCGCCGACCGACCTTCGCTATCCCGACCGCCTCGACGGGGCCCAGGTCGAGGGGGGGGAGCGCTTCCTCTCCTCGGCCTTCGGGTCGGGCGCGAGCGCGTCACAGGCCGTCTCGGTCGCGGACAGCGCCGCTGGGATCGACACCGGGACCGCAAGCGCGACGCTGTCGGCCCACCTCGGCGGCGGCGCGGCGAGTGCGGACCGAATGCTGGCCCGGGCCAGGTTCCTCGACGCTGCCGGAGCGGAGCTGGGCTCGTTCGAGATCGGCCCGGTGACCGCCGCGGGGCGAAACAACCGTACGACCCTGCTTCACCGGACCTCGACCCAGACTGTCCCGGTGGGGACGCGGCAGATCAAGGTCAGCCTGATCCCGCTGCACGACGGGAAGTTCACCCTCACCACCTACGCGAGCGCCGACAACGTCAAGCTCACCCTCGACGCCCCGGCGCCACCCGACCCAACGCCCGACGGCGACGACCCGCCGCCCGACGGTACGCCGCCCGACGATCCGCTGCCCGCGGACGTGTCCGCGGCCAACCAACCGCCCGAGACGCTCAAGGGCAAGGGCCCGAGGCGCAAGCTCGCCAAGCGCAAGGCGAAGTTCAGCTTCAGCTCCGACGACCCGGCGGCGAGCTTCGAATGCCGCCTCGACAAGAGCACCTTCGAGCCCTGCTCGTCGCCGGCGAAGGCGAAGCGCCTGAAGGCGCGCAAGCACACCTTCGCGGTCCGCGCGGTCGACGCCGAGGGGCTTGGCGATCCGACCCCGGTGAGCTGGACGTTCCGGGTCAAGCGCAGGCGGTGAATCCGCTTCGCGTCAGTTGCTGAGCTTCGTGCGGTTGAGGAGCAGCGTGCCGCCTCACCCCTCGATCCGTCAATGACCGGCCGACCGTAACGCGGAATCGCCGCAGGTCCACGCGGCTCGGGCCGCGTCTGGCAGACTCGCCGCGATGCCGCGAAGCTATGACCGCACCAACGCCGATCACCGCCCGGTCTCGATCGAGCCAGGGTTCGTGCGCACCGCCACCGGCTCCTGCCTTTACGAGCAGGGCGAGACGCGCGTGATCTGCACCGCCTCGGTCTCGGCCAACGTGCCGCGCTGGCTCGAGGGCAAGGGCCGCGGCTGGGTGACGGCCGAGTACGCGATGCTTCCCGCCTCAACCGGCGAACGCAAGGAGCGCGATTCCAAGAAGGGCCGCCCCGACGGGCGCGGGACGGAGATCCAGCGGCTGATCGGGCGGGCGCTGCGCGGCGTCGTCGACCTGACGGCGCTCCCCGACCGCTCCGTCTACGTCGACTGCGACGTCCTGCAGGCCGACGGCGGGACCCGCTGCGCCTCGATCACCGGCGGCTACGTCGCCCTGCGGCTGGCGACCCAGTCGCTGCTGGCGGCCGGCGACCTCGAGCGCGATCCGCTGACCGGCTCGATCGCGGCGATCTCCTGCGGGGTCGTCGCCGGCGAGCTGCTGTGCGACCTCGACTACTCGGAGGACTCCACTGCCGAGGTCGACGCCAACATCGTGATGACCGGCGACGGCGGCCTGGTCGAGGTCCAGGCGACCGCCGAGCGCACGCCCGTCTCCCGCGCCTCGCTCAACGAGCTGCTCGAGCTCGCAGAGCCCGCGATCGTCGCGCTGCGCGAGGCCCAGGCCGAGGCCTGCGGCGGCCCGCTACCGGGCTGATGGCGGCCGCCGCCGAGCGGCCGCGGCTGGTCGTCGCGACCCGCAACGAGCACAAGCTGCGCGAGCTGGGCGAGATCCTGACCGCGGTCGAGCTCCTCCCGCTGCCGGCCGAGGTCGTGCTCCCGCCCGAGACCGGGGCCACCTATAACGAGAACGCGGTGATCAAGGCGCGCGCCGCGCACCGGGCGACCGGCGAACCGGCGATCGGCGACGACTCGGGGATCTCGGTCGCGGCGCTCGGCGGGCGGCCGGGCGTGCACTCGGCGCGCTTCGCGGGCGCGAACGCGACCGACGAGCAGAACCTCGACCTGCTGCTGAGCCAGATCGCCCGCCACGAGGATCGCTCGGCGGCTTACATCTGCGTGATCGCCCACGTCGACGCCGACGGCGCGGAGCGGCTGTTCGAGGGGCGCTGCGAGGGCAGCCTGATCACCGAGCCTCGCGGCGCCGGCGGCTTCGGCTACGACCCGGCCTTCGTCCCGGTGGACACCGGGCCCGGTGACGAGCGCACGATGGCGGAGCTCGAGCCGGGCGAAAAGCACGCGATCAGCCACCGCGGCCGCGCCGCGCGGGCGCTCGCCACCGAGCTCGGACTGGCGGAGTAGGGGAGGGCCGTGTTCCAGACGAAGGCGGCGGCCGCCGGCCTCTCGATCGTCTCCAACGCCACCCTGGTGGTGTTGAAGCTCGTCGCCGGCGCGGTCACCGGGTCGATCTCGATCCTCACCGAGGCGATCCACTCGGCGATCGACCTCCTCGCCTCGGGCGTCGCGTTCTTCAGCGTTCGCGCCGCCGACGAGCCCGCCGACCGCGAGCACCCCTACGGGCACGAGAAGCTCGAGAACCTCGCGGCGACGATCGAGGGGATGCTGATCCTGGTCGGCGCCGGGATCATCATCTACGAGGCGACCCGGCGATTGGTCACCGGCGCCGAGATCGACGACCTCGGGGTCGGGATCGCGGTGATCGGCTTCTCGGCGGTCGCCAACCTGTGCGTCTCGACGTTCCTCTACCGGCGCGCGCGGGCGCTCGATTCGGCGGCGCTGGAGGGCGACGCGGCGCACCTGCGCGCCGACGTGCTGACCTCGCTCGGGGTGCTCACCGGCCTGCTGTTGGTCGAGATCACCGGCGAGGCGGCCTTCGACGCGATCGCGGCGCTTGGGGTCGCCTTCGCGATCGTCGTCGCCGGGGTCCGGATCATGACCCGCTCGGGTCGGGTGCTGGTCGACGAGTCGCTGCCGGCCGCCGAGCTCGACCAGGTCGAGGCCGCGATCGCCGCCGAGCGCGACCGGGCCCCGGAGATCGCCGGCTACCACAAGCTCCGCGCCCGGGGCTCGGGAGCCCGCCGCTACATCGACCTGCACCTGCAGTTCCACACCGGCACCTCGCTCGAACACGCCCACGAGGTCGCCCACCGGGTCCGCTCCGCGATCGAAGCGGAGATCCCGCACGCCGAGGTCCTGATCCACGTCGAGCCCGAGCAGTCCTACCTCCCGCCCGAGGAGGCGGCGCGGGGGCCGTACCGCGCGGGCTAAAACAGGTTGATCGCGGCCGAGGCGCCGACCGCCACCGAGACGATCGCATAGCCGCTGTAGCCGCTGATCGCAAGCAGCAGCGCCCCGATCAGGCAGATCGCGACGACCGTCAGCCATGAGGCTCGCTGCAGGGTCACGCTCGGTATTGTCGCGAAAGTGGCGGACCCCGACCCCAAAGCGGCCCCCAGCGCGGCCGACGCCGAGGTTGCGCTGGCGCGGCTGACGTCGATGTCGGCCGATCTGCGCGGCTGCGTGATCCTGTCGCCAGACGGCCAGGCGCTCGCCGCAAGCGGCGATCTCGACGGCTGGGCGGAGGCCGGGCGAGCGCTGCTCGCCGCCGCCGACGCGGCCGCCGGCGAGCCGGTCAAACACGCCCATGTCGGCACCGAGGACGGCGAGGCGTTCGCCGTCCGCTCCGACGGCTTCGCGATCGTCGCCGCCGCCGAGCGGTTCGCGCTCGCCGGCCTGCTGCTGTTCGACATCCGCAACGTGTTGCGCGACCTCGCCCGCGCGCCGCAGGTGGCGGCCGGCGACCCGGCGCGCAGGGCGGCCTGATGCCTCCAAAGCCCCACCGCGTGCTGATCGACCGCGTCACCGGCTACGCCGACGAGGCCTCGGCCTACCTGCGCCGTCGCCGGCTGACCAGGCGTCCGTTCGCGCGCGTGCACCTGTCGGGCGGGCGCAGCTTCTCCTGCCCGGCGGAGACCGCCGAGGGCCGCGAGCTCTTCCTCGCCGCCTCGCGCCTGATCGACGTCGCGCGCTGAACTTTCGTCCACCTCCCGGTTCGCGGCCCGCGCTCGCGTCTACCCTGCAGCTGATGTCACCGCGCAGGCTGGTCCCGCTCGTCGCGCTCGCCGCCGCCCTGGTCGGCTTCGCGACGCAGGCGCCCTCCGCGCTCAACCCGCCCGGCTCGCTGGGCTCCAAGTGCGGCGTCTTCCCGCGCCCGGGCAACGACGTCGCCGCCGACGCGCCGTCGCTCGACGACCAGCGTGCCTGGAACCAGGACATCTCCAAGGCGCCGGTCGACCCGCGCTCCGATCAGATCATCGACGCGATCAACTCCAACGGCGGCGACATGCTGCACCCGGACTTCGGGTCGCCGCGCGAGTACGGGATCCCCTACGTCGTGGTCGGCAAGCGCGACAAGCGGGTCAAGGTCAAGTTCACCGACTACCCCGACGAGGCCGACCGCGGCAAGTACTTCGTGCCGCTCAACGCACCGGTCGAGGGCGGCCCGGGCTCCGACGGCGACCGCCACGTGATCGCCTACGACAAGGCGCGCTGCAAGATCTACGAGCTCTACCGCGGCTTCCCGCGCAAGTCGCAGCACCGCTGGGACGCCGGGGTCGGGGTGATCTGGGACACCCAGAGCGCCGGCCTCCGGCCCGACGGGTACACGTCCGCCGACGCCGCCGGGCTTTCGATCTTCGCCGGGTTGATCCGCCTCGACGAGGTCGCCGCCGGCCACATCGACCACGCGATCCGGGTCACGTTCGACACCACCCGTGACGGCTGGCTCCACCCGGCCAGCCACTGCGCCGGCTCGACCCCATCGGCCGACGCACCCCCGATGGGGATGCGCTTCCGGTTGAAGTCCGGCTACGACATCTCGGGCTTCAGCGGCCAGGCCCGGGTGATCGCCGAGGCGCTCAAGCAGTACGGGTTCTTCAACGCCGACAACGGCTCGAACTGGTACTTCCAGGGCACCTCCGACCGCCGCTGGGACGACGACAACCTCAACCAGCTCAAGGAGATCCCCGGCTCGGCGTTCGAGGTCGTCCGCTCGCAGGCCGAATACCACGCCTGCTGACCTGTTCCGCGCTACCGTACGTGCCGTGATGCGCGGGGGCGTGGTCGGATGGAGCTGAGCAGGCGGGAGCTGCTCGCGGCGACCGCTGCCGGCGCCGGCGCGATGGCGCTCGGGCCCGCGTGGCTGCGCCAGGCGCTCGCGGCGACCGCCACCGCCGGCCCCTCGCCCTACGGGCCGCTGACGGGGCCGGACGCGAACGGCCTGATGCTTCCGCAGGGCTTCAGCTCGCGGGTCATCGCCAGGGCGGGCCTGCCGGTCGGGGAGAGCGCCTACATCTGGCCGATCTTCCCCGACGGCGAGGCGACCTTCCGCACCAAGGACGGCGGCTGGATCCTGGTCACCAACTCGGAGTCGCCCCAGCCGAGCGGCGGCGCGTCGGCGACCCGCTTCAAGGCCGACGGCACGATCACGAACGGCTACCGGATCCTCGGCGGCACCGACCTCAACTGCGCGGGTGGCGCGACCCCCTGGGGCACGTGGCTGTCCGGCGAGGAGGGTGAGGACGGGACCGTTCACGAGGCCGACCCGGCCGGGGTCCTGCCCGCTGTGGCGCGCCCCGGGATGGGGGTCTTCAAGCACGAGGCGGTCGCCGTCGATCCGGTCGGCGGGCACCTCTATCTGACCGAGGACAACTTCCCGGCGGGCTTCTACCGGTTCACGCCGACCCGCTATCCCGACCTCGCGGCCGGCGTGCTCGAGATCGCCCAGGTGGCGCTGGACGGGAAGGTGAAGTGGCTGGTCGTGCCGGACCCCACGACCTTGCAGACCGGCGTCCGGACCGCGCTGCAGGTGCCCGGCTCAACCCCGTTCGCCAACGCGGAGGGGATCTGGTACGCGCGCGGGATCTGCTACTTCACGACCAAGACCGACAAGAAGGTCTGGGCCTACGACACGGTCGCGGAGCGGATCGAGGTCATCTTCGACCGCGAGCTCGCCCTCGACTCCTCGCTCGACGCCGTCGACAACGTCACCGTCAGTGCCGTGGGCGACGTGCTCGTCTGCGAGGACGGCGGCAACATGGAGATCGGCCTGATCACCAGCGACCGCCACGTCTCACCGCTTCTCCAGTTCGTCGGCCCCGATCACGACGGCTCCGAGGTCTGCGGCGTCACCTTCGACCCCAGCGGCACCCGCCTTTACTGCACCTCTCAGCGCGCGCTCGGCGGCGGCGCGGTCTACGAGATCTCGGGGCCGTTCAAGGCGCCGAAGGGGGGGATGCCGGAGGACCTGAACTTCGGCCCGCCAGCCGGCGAGGTCCGGCCGTCCGGGCCGCTCAACCCCGGCGGCGACCGCAAGGACCCCAACGGCAAGCTGAAGGCGAAGAAGAAGATCAGCCGCAAGGCGCTCGGACGAAACGGGCTCGCGGTGACGCTCGAGCTCAACGAGGCGGCTCAGGTGGCCGCCAGGCTCGATACGGCCGACCTCGAAAAGGAGCCGCGCGGCAACCGGCCGTTCGCCCGGGCCAAGCGGACGGTCCTCGCCCGGACCGCGGTCCGGTTCGAGGACGACCAGGGCAAGGCCAAGCTGGTGCTGCTGCCCGACAAGGCCGGCCGCCGCGCGCTCGACAAGAACAAGAACGTCGTCAAGGCGCGCGTGCTCGTCTCCGCCGTCGACGCCGCCGGCAACGAGACCGCGCTGACGATCAAGGTCGAGATCGGCGCGGCGGGCTGACCGGCCTAGCCGGCGAGGCGCGCGGCCGCGCGGCTGTCGAGCCAGCGCCCGACCGGAATCAGCGCCGCCCAGAAAATGGTCGCCGCCGTCGGGTCGATGACGGCGATCGGCACTGAAACCAGGAACACCAGCGGGACCGCGAAGCGCTCGAGCAGTGTCCACGGCTCGGGCTCGGCCAGCCCGTCGCGCTCGGCGACCACCCGCATCTGCGCCGCGACCGCCGAGCTGAGCGCGATCGTCAGCGCGTACACGACCACCGCCGCGCTCTCGTCGCCGCGCTCGGCGATCAGGCCGGTGGGGAAGGGGATCAGGGCGACGAAGCCCAGGTAGAGCAGGTTGAGCAGCGCCAGCGGGCGATTGATTCCGCTCAGCTCGCGGAAGAAGCTGTGGTGGCGCAGCCACATGAACCCGAGCACCGCGAAGCTCAGGGCGTAGGCGCCGAGGTTCGGCAGCAGGTCGTCGAGCTGCGACCAGAGGTCGTCGTCGCCGTCGTCGGCCGGCAGCGGGATGTTGAGGACCAGCAGCGTCAGCGCGATCGCGAAGACGCCGTCGGAGAGCGCGACCGTGCGGTCGTAGTCGAACTCGCTCCCGCTCTCGCGCGCTGTCGCTGCTTGCTCGGAGATGCCCGCAGTATTAGGGTCGCCCCGGACTCGGAAAGAAGGAGGGAACGTGAGCGGCAGGATCGGAACTCATCTGCGGTCGAACGTGGTCGGCTACGTCGCGCTGTTCATCGCGCTCGGCGGCGTCACCTATGCCGCCGGCCTGGCCCGCGACAGCGTCAAGTCCAAGCAGATCAAGGCGGGCGCGGTGCGCAGCGAGGAGGTCCTCGATGACACGATCACCGGCTTCGACGTCAACGAGTCGTCGCTCGTCCTCGCCGGCGAGACGTCCACCGCCCTGCTCGACAAGCTGAAGACCGTCGACGGCGCGGGCTCGAGCCTGTCCGCCGACTCCCTCGACGAGCTCGACTCCTCCAACCTCTACACCAAGCTCGAAACGGACGAGCGCTTCCCGCTCGCCGACGCGCGGTTCGCCAACCTGACCGCCGCCACGACCGGCACCTATATCCCGTTCGCGGACTTCGCCCAGCTCGACCTGGCCTGCGACGCCGGCGGCAATCCGACGGTGGCGCTGAAGAACGTCTCCGGCTCCAACCTGCGCGTCTACACGGACACGGGCGCGGCTGACCCGACGGTCAACGCGCCCCTCGGCAACGGGGCATCGACGACTCCGGTCGGCAGCGCCGTCGCCGACAACACTGCCGACCGCATTACCTACCTCGTACGCGGCGGGGTTGGGACGGTGCGGATCGAGGCCTGGATCGAGAACCTCGGCGCGCCCAACACCACCAACTGCCTGTTCAACACCCAGGCCCTGGGCCAGGGCGCGTTGACGCCCGCCGGCTAGCTCAGGGACCGTCGCGCAGGGTGATGATCCCGCCGATCACGCCCAGGTAGGCGGTGCCGTCGGGCCCGAGCGTGAGCCCGGCGTAGTTGTTGTTGAAGCTCAGCCCGGAGCCGGCGTACTGCATCCACTCGGTCGAGCCGTCGCGCCAGTCGATCGCGGTCCAGTAGTAGCCCTGCGCTGACTCGTCGGCCGGGCGGCTGTAGGTGTAGATCAGCCCGGTCTTGGTCGACAGCTTCGGAACCACGCTCGGCGACCGCACCTCGTCGTTGACCCAGACGGTCTTGCAGCCCGTGAGCTTCTTGTTCACGTCGACGCGCACGAAGCCGGGCTCGGTGACCGCGCCGGAGTTCGACCCGAACGGGTCCTGGTAGCCGTAGTTGTTCTCGACGATCAGCGAGCGCCCCGCGGTCATGATCGAGTTCTCGGTCGCGCTCTTGCCCTTGTCGAAGATCGGCTCCTTGCAGAGGACCCGCTTCTCGCCCTTGGCGAGCTTCTTCTCCGTCCGGTAGACGACGACGTTCATCGGGTCGGCGTTGTCGGTGATCGCCACCAGGCCGTTGTCCATGATCGTCGGCGTCGTCCCCGAGCCGGCGTTGACCTGGCTCGGCTTGACGATCCCGGAGTTGGGATAGCGCTTCTTCCAGATCAGCCGCGGCTTGCCGTTCGCCTTCGCGTTGAACCGGTACATCTTCTTGTCGGAGACGATGTAGACGCCGTCCTCCCCGACCGCGAACGAGTTCTGGATCTCCTCGCCGGTCGTCTTGATCTGCAGGTCCCCGGTCTTCGGGTCGAGCGTCCCGACCTTGCCGTTCGTCTTCGAGATGAACCAGATCAGGCCGTCGAAGTCGGGCAGCGCCGAGCTGATCCGCTCGGTGTCTTCGTCGAGCACCGAGGTCAGGTCGTAGTCGCGCTCGAGCGTCAGCGTGTTGCCGTCGGGGCCCTGGTTGAGGACGTAGATGTGGTCGGTCTTCGTCGCGACCACGATCCGGTCCTGGGGGTCGAGGTAGAAGTAACCGCCGCCGGTGAAGTTCTGGTACTCCTGGGTCCCGGGCGCGTTGGGGGCGGTGGGGAGGACGTAGTTGGAGATGACGTCGAGCGTCACCGGGTCGATGATCCGTGCCGTCGGCGGCGCGATCAGCGAGGGGCAGACGCTGACGATCCGGCCCTTCGAGTCGAACGTGATCGATCCGCACAACGACGGCGGCAGCGAGCCCGAGCCCGTCTGCAGGTTGCTGCCGAGCGGCCCCGAGCGCTGATAGGCGTCGGTCATCCAGGTGTCGTTGTGGATGTTCGAGTTCGGGTTCGACGCCATGAACGGGTTCTGCGGCGCGATCGTCGGGTCCTTGATCTGGTGGGCGGTCGCGGCGGCGCCGGTGAACGCGGGTAGCGAGGGGTTGCCGGTGTCGACGATCGGCGTTGCGGCGGAGGCGGTGGCGCTCAGGGCGAGCGCGCCGGCGGCGGCCAGCAGGGCGATGAACGGCGCGCGAACTCGGTCATTCACGATAGATCCAACCCTAGCCACGTACGGCCTTCGACGAGCCACGAGTTTGTCGCGACCCCCGCGACAAACTCGTAGCTCACCGCGCGTTCCGAGAAAGTCATCGCAATTTGCGGTGATTCATGCGTCGATTGTCGCTTGCGGGGCCGCTGACTGAGACAGGAATACCGGCGCGCTCATACGATCGCGGTAGCGACAGCGCTGTTCGGGGGAACGGGGTGAATGGGGAAATAGACGTAGGTGCGAGTGTGCGGACCGCGTACGGGGGGCGCGTTCGAGCCCTGCGGGGTTGTCGACGACGGGAAGCCGGATGAAGCCCGTCACCGCCGCCACCGCGCCCACGCGAACTCCGCTCCGATCCGCGGACGCCGAGTGGCGCGAACGCGCCGGGCGGCTGTTCGGCGAGTTCGAGCGCCCGGCGAAGGGAATGGTGTCGCGGGCCTTCCGCGGGGCGTTCTGCCCCGACGAGCTGGATGACATCTACGCCAGCGCCTGGGTCGGGACTCTGCGCGCGCTGGCGGGCCGCCACGCGCAGCTCACCGATGAGGAGATCCGCAGCTACGTACTGACCGCGGTTGCCAACCAGGCAGGCAAGGAACTGCGGCGGCGAAGGCGCAAGCCGACCGCGCCGCTCGAGCTCGTCGGCGCCGTGCCCGATCAAACGGACGGACCGGAGGAGAAAGCCGCGAGGAACGAGCGATCGCGGATCGCCCGCGACGTGCTGACCTCGCTGCCGCCCCGCCGGCGGGCGGTGATGCTGCTGCGATACGGCTGGGGACTGGAGCCGAGTCAGGTCTGCAGTCTGATCGCCGGCCTGTCGCCGCGGGCCTACCGCAAGGAGGTCACTCGCGGAGTCGATGAGCTTGCCGAACGAATGCGCGCGGTCGAGAGCGGCCGATGGTGTGAGGATCGCGAGCCGGTGCTGAAGGCGTACGTCGCCGGCCTCGCGCAGGAGGACGAGGAGCGCCAAGCCCGCGCCCACTTGGCCCACTGCCGACCGTGCTCCGATTTCGTTGCCCGGCTCGGCGGCCATCTGCACGACCTGGGTGGCTCGGTGGCGACGATGGGAGCGATCGACGGCCTGGACGGTCATCTCGGCATCGGTGATCGGCTCCTCGAGCTCGGCGATCGCGCGACGGCGTTGGTTGGGCGGGGCGGTTCGGGTGGAGCTGACGAGACCGTTGCCCAGCTGGCGAGTACCGGCGGAGTGCGCGGCGCGGGTGCCGCCGGCGCCGGCGTCGTGGCGAAGATCGCGACTCTCGGCGCCGCGGGAAAGGTCGCCGTTGCCTGTGTCGGCGGCGGAATCGCGGCCACGGCTTGCATAGCCGCGGGGGTGACGCCGTTCGGGTCCGAAGGCCGTGACGAGCCGTCACCTCGTCGCGAGGCCGAGCGTTCCCCGAGAGAGGAACCCAGGCTCGCGCCCCGTCCCAATCTGACCACCGAGACACTTCCATCGCAGGTCGGCGCAGGGGCGACGGTGGCGCCCGACTCGGGCGACGGCGACGATCGAGCTGTCGTTGCGGAGCCGGAGCCCACGACCGAGCCCGAATCCCGGCCCGAGGTGAGCGAGCCCACCGTCGCCGCGACCGCGCCTCCCGAGGAGCAGGAGTTCGGCGTCGGCGCCGCCGCGACCGCACCTCCGACGCCATCCTCGCCGTCACCGCCCGCGCAACCGGCGGGCGGCGACCCGTCTCCGACGCAGGCCGTCCACCAGGAGTTCGGTCCGTGAGGGCGCGCGTCGCTCTGATCGCAGGCCTCGTCACGCTCGTCGCGGCCTGGGCGCCGCAGCCGGCCTCGGCCGCGGGCGGGATCTACAACGTCGTCAAGTGCCACCCGTGGCACATCGAGATCGATGAGGTCGAGGAGGCGGGCGGCCATCCGAGCTACACGACCGTCAACGATTGCCAGACGTCGTCTGGAGATCCGAAGTTCGGCATTTACGACTCCGGCGCCGCCGGCAACAACTCCTACAGCCAGTACATGTTCAGCGCTCGCTCGGGCACGCACATCGAGTCGGTCTGCCTAGACCACCGCTTGCGGCGCGACGAGCACCACCGCGCCGAGATCCTCGCCTTCCCCGGGTTCGACGTCCTCGCCGCGGGCGGCGACGGCCCAGAGGGATGGGTCAACCAGTGCTTCGACATCAACCACGCCCAGTTGATCATCCGCCTCTCGTGCAGTCAGGCAGGCGGCTGCCCGGCGGGGCCGAACGCGCATGCGCTTGTGAGGAACGTGGTGCTCGGGATCTCGGATGATGTCGATCCGGTGATTACGGCGTTTGGTGGGGAACTGCTGGGTGGCGGGTGGATGCGCGGGTCAAAGAGCCTCGTTGCCGATGCGGTGGACGCCGGGGCGGGTGCGTATCAGCTCGTTGCATCTGCGAATGGCGTCGAGATCGGTCAGGGTGCAAGCTGAACTGCGACACGGATGGCCTCGCAATGGAACTTCTCCCCACGGTTGCTCCCGTGTCGCTCTGACATCGATTCCCTGAACGCCTCGGTCGACACGAGCGTGCGCCCCGTTCGTGAACGGCGCCAACGTCGTGACCGTATCCGCCTCCGACTACGGAGCCAACTGCGGACACCGAGACAAGACGGTCTACGTGGACAACGCCCCCCCGCTGGCCGCGTTCGCTGATCAGCAGCGGCCCGACGACCCTGAGCTGATCGTCGCCTCGGTTTCCGATGCGCACTCGGGCGTCGCGGCCGCGCAGATCTTCTACCGCGCCGTTGGCGCGACGAGTTGGCAGCCCCTTCAGACCCGCGTCGCCGACGGCGAGGCGCGCGCGTACGTCGAGTCCTCGGGCGTCCCGGCGGGCGAGTACGAGTTCCGGCTCGCGGTCGACCGACGTCGCCGGCAATCCGTTCGAGACCACGCTGCGCGCCGACGGGACGCCGATGCGCCTCAGCTTCCCGCTTCGGAGTCCGGTGGAGCTGCGGACGAGCCTCGGCCCCGGCGGTTCGACCGGCCAGACCGTGCCATACGGAACCGCTTCCAAGGTCCACGGGAGGTTGCTCGACGCCCACGGCGAGCCGCTCGCCGGCCAGCAGGTCGTGATCGTCGATCACTTCGACAACGGCGCGCTGTTTCCGACGGCCGAGCGCCCGGTGGTCACCGATGAGGAGGGACGCTTCGCGACTCCCGAGCCGGCGGGGCCGACCCGCTCGATCGAGGCCGTCTTCGCCGGCACCAATCGCTATCTCCCGGCGGAGGACGAGGTCGGCAAGTTCGCGGTCAAGGGTGCCGCGAGCTTCAAGACCTCGGCCGACGAGATCCGAGAGGGCACGGCGATCGTCTTCAGCGGCAAGGTTCGGCACCATGGGGCTCGGATCCCGGCCGGCGGCAAGCTGGTCGAGGTCCAGTACAGACTCAAGACGGGCAGGCAACGAACCCTCAAGGAGCCGTTCCGGACCGAGCCGGACGGCTCCTATCGACTCGCCTACCGCTTCTCCAAGGCGCTGACCGCCGACGCGCTGTTCCGCTTCCGGCTCAAGCTGCGCAACGAGGGCAACTGGCCGTTCAAGGGCTCGGTCTCGAACTGGCGGAAGGTGATCGTCCGCGCCCACTAGCCACGCCGCAACCGCGGCGGCTGCGGGCTGTTTGTTGAATGCGAATAGAACGTGAAGCTCCGAGCTCCCAGCCACGGCACCGTCGTCGCCTACTTGGCGCTGTTCGTCGCGATCGGCGGCAGCGCGTACGCGGTCTCGAAGGTCGGCTCCGGTGAGATCAAGAACCGCTCGATCAGGGGCGCGGACGTCGCCGACGACACGCTCGGCGGGCGCCAGGTGGCCGAGACGAAGCTGAACGGGCCGATCGCGGTCGGAAACGAGCCGTCCGGGGGCTGTGACCCGGGGCCCGGCATCGCCGGTGGACTGCGTCGGGAGAGACGATCGATCTGAGGCGCGAGAGCGCCCTGCTTGGTGATCGCGACCGCCAGCAAGGGGGCAGACTCCTGGATCCGGGCGTCTGCTCGATGGCGGTCGACGGGACCGGGTCAAACGTCGAGTTCCTCGGTGGTGGAAGCGAGCGTGATGGCTTCGCGCTGACCAAGGTCACGCTCGCCGCTCGATCCCGGGCCGCACACCGTGGCCCTGCGCTGCACGGAGTCGGCGTCGAATCTGACCATCGACAACCCGACGATCGCAGCGGTCGCGGTCAGCGAGCCCGGCACCCTACAGCTCGTACCGCGCCAGATCCGCGTCCAACCGCTCCGAATCCTCCGCCTCGACCGGTTCCGGTACCGCGGAACCTCCACCGTTCGCGGTAGATCCCGGCCCGCCGCCACCGCCGAAGCCCGACGAAGATCGCGCCGCCGGCGACCACGATCGCCACGCCCGGCACCAGCCACGCCGCCAGGTCGAACCCCGACGCCTCGGGGATCGCCAGCACCTCGGACCCGAACTCGTCGACCAGCCGGTCCTTGATCTCGTCCTTGGTCAGGCCCTGGGCGATCAGGTCGCGGATGAACTCGCGCTCCTGGATCGCCTGCGGGGCGTCGATCGCGTGCTCGAGGACGACGCCGCAGACGATGCACATGACCTCGTCCTCGATGTCGGGGAGGGAGGTCTGGGGCTCCGGTGTCTGCGCAGCCGCCGCAGGCGGAATCGCGAGCGCGACGAGGGCCAGGATCAGGCCGAGGCGGCGCACGTCAGCTCCCCTCGATCATCGGCGCGACCTGCTCGTTTAGCCACTCTTCGCTCACCTGGCCGGGGAAGGAGAGGGCGAGGGTGCCGTCGGGGGCGACGAGGAAGCTCTCCGGGACGCCGGTCGTCTTCAGGCCGTCCTTGGCGTAGGCGCCGTCGCCGTCGTGGAGCTGGGGGTAGCTCAGCTTGTACTCGGCGACGAAGCCGATCCCGCCCTCGCCGGTCTCCTGGGTGTCGATGCCGAGGACCTCGAAGTCCTCGCTGCCGTGCTCGCGGTAGAAGGCCTCGAGCGCCGGCGCCTCGTCGCGGCACGGCGCGCACCACGAGGCCCAGACGTTGACCAGCACCCACTTGCCCGCGTAGTCGGCGAGCGAGCCGGTTTCCTCGGCCTCGCCGAGCGATTGGAGCTCGGTGGTCGGCACCTCGTCGCCGACCTCCAGGCGCGCCTCGCCCTTGCTGACCAGGCCGAAGCCGAGCAGGCCGATCAGGGCCAGGACGCCGATGAAGACAGCGAGGGTGCGGGCGCTCACCGGCCCAAGGCTAGACGGCGCCACTCATTAGAATCCGCCGCTCTGCGGGAGTAGCTCAGTTGGTAGAGCATCAGCTTCCCAAGCTGGGGGTCGCGGGTTCGAGCCCCGTCTCCCGCTCTTTTCTGGATCTCCGTCAGATCGCGACAAGCGTGATCTGACGGGTTGGACCGTCCAGCGGGACGCAAGCGGTAGCTGACTGGTAGCCGGGGCTGGTCGGCGACGACGGTTGCTACCGCGACCCGGCCGGAGCCGGAACGCCCAGCTGCTTGCAGATCTCCCGGGCGAGTCGGAAGTCGATCTCACGATGGCGCGGGACGGCGCTCCGGCCCCCGTCCGCCGGTCCTGCCCACCGGGTGTGGTTGCCGCCCTCGTCGATGACGCGACAGCCGTGCTCACGCAGATGGCGTTCGAGTGCGCGCCGCTTCAAGAAGCGAGGGTGAGCTGCAAGGCCTCGGTGTCGCCGGCCGTCGGGTCGGGCTCGGGGCTAAGCATCAGCCGCAGCGCGTCGATCACGTTTTCGCGAGCCTCGGCACGCGTGCGGCCCTGGCTCACGGCGCCCGGAACCTCCTTGACTTGGGCAATGAGCCACCCGTCATCGCCGTCCTCGTAGACGATCGTGAATCGCAGCGATTCGCTCATCAACCAGATGGTAGAGCGAGGGTTGGCCGGCTACCACCGAATTTCGCCGACACTGGATCAGAAAACCGGTAGCGAGGCTGGTAGCGCGTCTCTCACAAACTCAATACTCAAGCCAGATGGCGGGGATGTTCAACCTATCTCCCGCTCTCGTCGCCCGGCGAGCGGGCCGGACGCTCGCCACCGCCGGGCCGACATGGCGCCCGGAGTAAGCTCTGGGTCATGGAGAGGGATACAGCGCGTCTGATCATCGCCGGCATCGGCTTGGCGTTCCTGCTCATCATCGGAGCGGTGTGGGCGAGCGACGCGAGCCTTGCGACCAGCCTCGCCTTGACCGGCGTGGTCGTCCTCGTCGGCGTCGGCACCCTCGCGATGGTCGTTCCCGCCTCACGCACCCGAGACCAGGCGGACGACCAGCGCGACCGGATGCGGCAGACCACGCCCTAGGTAGCCTGGCGCCATGAGCCGCGGGTTGAGGGTGGGCTTGGCAGCGATCGCCGTCGCGGCGCTTGCCGCGCCGGGCGCGCAGGCCGCAAAGCGGGTCGGGTCCAGCCTTGACGCCGTCCCCGACACGACGCTCTGCGACCAGCTCGCCGCGCCGCCGACCCACACGTGCACGGTGGCGATCTCCGGGCTCGCCGCCGCCGACGCGGCGCCGTTCGGCGCGATCGTCCCCTCGCCGGGGATCGTCACCAGCTGGCGGATCCGCCGCGGTCCCGACAACTTCCCGGTCCAGGCCGCGCTGCGGGTGATCCGAAACGGCATCGCGGCGGGCACGTCGGCGCAGGTGACGCTGCCCGCGGGGTCGGCGGTCTCCGCGTTCGCCACGCGGCTGGCGGTCGGCGCGGGGGACCGCATCGGCGTCGACCTGCGGAATGTCCCCGCCGGCCAAGGCGTGACGATCGCCCGCTCGCCGGCGCCGGCGGCCGACCTGCTGAGCGAATGGGTCCCCGCGATCGCCGACGGCACCTCGCCGCCCGCCTACACGGAGGGCCCGTACGCGGAGACCGGGCCCGGCGTCCAGCTCCTGCTGAACGCTGACGTCGAGCCCGACGTCGACGGCGACGGCTTCGGCGACGAGACGCAGGACGCCTGCCCGCAGATCCCCACGACGCAGCTCGATTGCGCGATCGGCGCGCCGCAGACGAAGATCCGCAAGAAGCCGAAGCGAAAGACGACGAAGACCAAGGTGAAGATCCCGTTCGTCTCCAACGTGCCGGGCTCGACCTTCCAGTGCTCGCTCGACTCGGCCGCCTACAAGGCGTGCACCTCGCCGCTGAAGCTCAAGCGGCTGACCAAGGACGAGCACGTCGTCCTGATCCGGGCGATCTTCAACCAGATCCCCGATCCGACTCCGGCGCGCGCGAAGTTCACTGTGATCAAGAAGCAGCGGCGGCGCTGAGCGACGCGCGTTAGCCTCCCGCGCCGTGAGCGAAGTTCGCGAGCAGGTCGTCAAGACCCACCTCGAGATGCTCGACCCCGCCGAGCTGCGCGCGCCCGCGCAACCGCCCGAGCGCCCCTTCGAGCTCGGTCAAGTCCACGACCCGGCGCTCAACCGCTGGTTCTACGAGCAGGTCGGCGCCGACTACTCCTGGACCGACCGCCTGGCGTGGTCCGATCAGCAGTGGGCGAAGTGGGAGGGACGGGTCGAGACCTGGATGGTCAGCGTCGACGGCGAGCGCGCCGGCTACTACGAGCTCGAGCCCTACCAGCGCGGCCGGCTCGTCCAGCTGGCCTACTTCGGCCTCCTGCCGCGCTACCACGGGTTCGGGATCGGCGGCCACGTGCTGACGGCGGCGCTCCGGCGCGGCTTCGAGCTGGGGCCGAAGGTGTCGGTCTCGACCAACACGCTCGACGGCCCGCACGCACTCGCCAACTACACGGCGAGGGGCATGCGCGTCGTGCGCCGCGAGCGGGTCACGATCGCGCTCCGTCCCCAGGCATAGGCTGTCGCTCGATGGCCTACGACGAAGCCCTCGCCGAACGGGTCCGCGAGCTGATCGCCCTGCGCTCCGACGTCGTCGAGCGCAAGATGTTCGGCGGGATCGCCTGGATGCTTGCGGGCAACATGGCGTGCGGGGTGCTCGGCGACGAGCTGATCGTCCGCCTCGCTCCCGAGGACGCCGAGCGGGCCCTGGCCGAGCCGCACACCCGCCCGTTCGACTTCACCGGCCGGCCGATGCGAAACATGGCAATGGTGGCGCCGGCGGGCACCGCCGACGACGAAGCGCTCGCCGGGTGGGTGGACGCCGGGGCCGACTTCGCGGCTTCGCTGCCGGCGAAGTAGTCAGGCTCCCGCGCGGGGCGCGATCCAATCCGCGGCGCGGGCGGCGAGCGCGTCGGTCCGCGGCAGATAGGGGCTCAGCTCGTCGAGCAGCGCCTCCTGGGCGTCGGGGCGCAGCGCCCGCGGGCCGTCAAACCTCTCGTCCAGGACCTGCTCCGCATCCCACGTCAGGCCGAGGAAGCCGAACAGCCGCTCGAGCTCGCCGGCGGGATCGGCGCGCAGCGCCTCGTGCTCGGTCACGCACCACTGCTCCGCCGGCAGCGCCTCGAGGTCGTCGAGCAGCCGCCCGACCGTGCGAACCCATTGCTCGACGATGACCTCGGCGAGGTCCCGCCCCCGCAGCTCCTCCCAGCCGGGCACGAGCAGAAACGACCACGGGGGGCCGCTCCATCCGGGCAGCTGCGGATAGGTGACGGCGTCGCCGCTCCGCCAGATCGCCAGCGACTCGGCCAGCGACCCGGCCGGGTCGCGGTGCACGTAGACGAACATGGCGTCGTCGAACGCCGCATCGAGGAACGGCACGCGCAGGGCGTTGCGCGGCGAGGCGTCGAACAGCCGCGTGGCGGAGCGGTCGCCGCGCGCGGCGAGCTTGGCCTCGAGTCCGCGACGCAGGTGCTCGGCGACACCGGCCGCATCCTCGGCGACCAGCCGGTTGCCGGCCGGGCGGCCGGACGGCGAGTCGAGCTCCGGAAGGCCGGCGAGCAGCGCTCCCAGCTCGTTGCCGACGCTCCAGCAGCCGCCCGCCCGCGTCAGCGCCGAGGAGAGCAGACCGGCCCCGGCGCGCGGCGGTCCGACGACGAAGATGGGGCGCGCGAGGTCGATGCGCGCGAGGCTACTTCAGCTTCAGCTTGTAGTTGTGGGTCTCGGAGTTCGCCGTCCCGCCGGTCGGCGTGTAGGTCGCCTTGAGCTTGAACTTGAGCTTGCCGGTCTTCTTGCCCTTGGCGGCCTTCTTGAGCTTCTTCAGGCCCTTCTTGTTCGGCTTGATGACCGCCTTGACCTTGCCGGGACCCTTGGCGGTGACCTTGCCCGCCTTGATCAGCTTCTTTTTCTTCGCCAGCTCGGTGCGGTTCTGGCCGAGGCTCTGCACCCACTCCAACAGGCCCGCTCCGGGCAGGTTGACCTTCAAGGTCAGCCACCCCTTCTTGGTGTTGAACTTGCCCTTGTTGGGGAGGTTGAACTCGTTGCTCGGCAGGACGGGCTCGGGCGGGTCGACGTGCGGTGAGGCCGTCCAGAGCTCACCACCGGTGGCGCCATCGTCCGCCGCGAGGAAGACGGTCTCGCCGACGGCGACGAGCGGCCCCGAGCCCTTCGTGCTGGGGTTGCTGCCGACCACGCCGGGGTGGATGTCGCCGACCAGTTCGGTGGTCGTGCCGTCCGACTTCCACAGCTCGTATCCCGTCGCTCCGTCGTTGGCCTTGAAGAAAACGGTGCCGTTGACGTCGACGAACGAGTTCGGGTAGCCGTTGGCCGGCCCGGGCTGGATGTCCCTGAGCAAGACCGTGCCGGCGTCGGTGCCGTCGGACTTCCACAGCTCGTAGCCGGTGGTGCCGTCGTTGGCGCCGAAGAAGAGGATGCCGCCGACGTTCGTGAGCGGGTAGATCCCGCCGTTCGGAGCACCAGGCCGGATGTCCTTGACCAGCGTCGTCCCGGCGCCGGTGCCGTCGGACCTCCACAGCTCCTCGCCGTTGGTGCCGTCGTTGGCGGCAAAGAGGAGCGTGCCGCCGAGGTTGGTGAGCTCTGAGGGCGCGCTGGCCGTGGGCCCGAGCCGGACATCCTTGACCAGCATGGTCCCGGCTTCGGTGCCGTCCGACTTCCACAGCTCGTTGCCGACGATCCCGTCATCGGCGCGGAAGAAGAGCGTGCCGCCAACGTCCGTGAACTCGTAGGTGTTGCTGCCCGTGGCCCCGAGCCGGATGTCCTTGACCAGCGTGGTCCCGGCGGTCGTGCCGTTCGACTTCCACACCTCATAGCCGGTCGTCCCGTCGTTGGCGGAGAAGAACAGGGTGCCGCCGACGTTGGTGAACGTGTTCGGGCCGGAACCCACCGCGGGCCGGATGTCCTTGACCAACGTCGTGCCGGCGGCGGTTCCGTCGGACATCCAGAGCTCGCGTCCGTTTACGCCGTCGTCGGCCCCGAAGAACAGCGTGCCGCCGACATTGGTGAGACCGAACGGGTCGGAGCCCTCGATCCCGCCCCGGATGTCCTTGACCAGCACGGTGCCGGCCGCTGTCCCGTCGGAGGTCCAGAGCTCGACTCCGTTCGTCGCATCGCCGGCGGTGAAGAACAGCCTGCCGTTGACGTTCGTCAGGAACTGCGGCGGGTCGTAGTTGTAGGGGCCGGGGGCAATGTCCGTGACCATCACCGTTCCGTTGGCGGTGCCGTTCGACTTCCACAGCTCCGCTCCGGTCGTCCCGTCGTCGGCGGTGAAGAAGAGGGTCCCGCCGACGTTTGTCGGCGAGTACGGATAGCTGCCGGCGGTGCCACCGCGCATGTCGCTGACCAGCACCGTGCCCGCTTCGCTGCCGTCGGATTTCCACAGCTCGTGTCCGGTGATGCCGTCGGTGGCGCTGAAGAGCACCGTCCCGCCGAGGGCCGCGAGGCTGCTGGGGTAGCTGTCCCGGTCGCCGGCGCGGACGTCCTTGACCAGCACGGTGCCTGCATTGGTGCCGTTCGACTTCCACAGCTCGAGTCCAGTCGTCCCGTCGTCGGTGGCGAAGAACAGGGTGCCGCCGACGTTGGTCAGCAGGTTCGGATTGCCCGTGATGCCCGGGGTGGCGTCCTTGACCAGCGCCGTGCCGGCGAGATTGCCGTCCGACTTCCACAGCTCGAACCCGTTGGTGCCGTCGTTGGCGATGAAGAACAGGACACCGCCGACGTTGATGAACCGCGCGGGTGAGCTCGCCGCGCCGGGCCGGATGTCCTTGACCAGCGTCGCGTTGCCCACGACGCCGGTCGACTTCCACAACTCGCGCCCGGCGACCCCGTCGTCGCCGCTGAACATGAGCGTGCCGTTGAGGTTGGTGATCTGCTGCGGATAGCCCGAGCCGGCGGCCCGGATGTCCTTGACCAGCGCCGCGTTGCCCACCGCGCCGGTCGACCGCCAAAGCTCGCGCCCGGCGCCGCTGCCGTCGTCCGCCGAGAAGAAGAGGACGCCGCCCATCTCGGTAAGGCCATTGGGGCTGCTCGACGGGCCGCCTGCGCGGATGTCCTTGACGATCACGGTGCCGGCGGGGGTCCCGTCCGACCTCCACAGCTCGGCTCCTGTCGTGCCGTCGTTGGCGGCGAAGAACGCGGTGCCGCCCATGGTCGCGATCGAGTAGATCCCGCTGCCGCTGAGGCCGGGCCGGATGTCCTTCATGAAAATCGTCCCGGCCGTGGTGCCGTCGGACCTCCACAGCTCGGTTCCGTTCACGCCGTCGTTGGCGGTGAAGAAGAGGGTGCCGTTGGCGTTCACGAGGCGTGACGGAGCGCTCCCGCTTTCCCCGGGCCGGATGTCCTTGACCATCTCCGTGCCCGCGGCGGTTCCATCGGATCTCCAGAGCTCGGGCCCGTTCACGCCGTCGAGGGCGCTGAAGTAGAGGACGCCGTTGAGGTTGGCGAAGCGGTACGGATAGCTGCCGTAGCCGCCCGGGCGGATGTCCTTGACCATGAAGGTGCCGGCGGCCGTGCCGTCCGTCCTCCACAGCTCGGCTCCGTTCACGCCGTCGTCGGTGGAAAAGAAGGTCGTGCCGCCGAGGGTGAACATGGCGTTTGGATCGCTGCCCCGACCGTCGGTGCGGATGTCGCGCGTCAGGGCGACGTCGGTGGTCGCGGCTTCCGCGGCGGCCGAGCCGGCGAGGCTCAGCGCTGCGGTCGCGGCGAGCGCGCCGGAGCGCGCGGGCGCCGAGTGCCGTCGGCGCTTTGCCCGTGCCCTGCGCTGGCGTTGGCTCACTGCTCGCCAGCCTAGCCCAGCGGGGTCGCCGCGTCTACTTCAGCTTCAGCTTGTAGTTGTGGGTCTCGGAGTTCGCCGTCCCGCCGGTCGGCGTGTAGGTCGCCTTGAGCTTGAACTTGAGCTTGCCGGTCTTCTTGCCCTTGGCGGCCTTCTTGAGCTTCTTCAGGCCCTTCTTGTTCGGCTTGATGACCGCCTTGACCTTGCCGGGACCCTTGGCGGTGACCTTGCCCGCCTTGATCAGCTTCTTTTTCTTCGCCAGCTCGGCGCGGTTCTGGCCGAGGCTCTGCACCCACTCCAACAGGCCCGCTCCGGGCAGGTTGACCTTCAAGGTCAGCCACCCCTTCTTGGTGTTGAACTTGCCCTTGTTGGGGAGGTTGAAGTCGTTGCTGGGCAGTACGGGCGGGGGGGTCGGGTCGACGTGCACGCTGGCCTTCCAGGGCTCGAGACCCGTCAGGCCGTCGTCGGCCGAGAAGAAGATTGCGCCGCCGGCCTCGGTCATGTTTCGGGGGCGGGATCCCACCTCGCCGGGACGGATGTCGCTGACCAGCTCGGTGCTCCCGCCCTCGTGCTTCCACAGCTCGAACCCGTGCGTCCCGTCGTTGGCTCGGAAGAGGAGCGCGCCGCCGGTGTTCAAGAAGTAGCCCGTGTTGGTGCCCGCTGTGATGCTCGTCGGAGCGCCCGGCCGGATGTCGGCGGTCAGCGCCGTCCCGGCCTCGGAGCCGTCGGATTGCCACAGCTCGGCTCCGCTCGTCCCGTCGTTGGCGGTGAAGAAGACCGTGCCGCCGACGTCCGTGATGTTGCCCGGATCGCCGCTCTCGGCCCCGGGCCGGATGTCCCTGACCAGCACCGTGCCGGCGTCGGTGCCGTCGGACTTCCACAGCTCGAGCCCGCTCGTCCCGTCGTTGGCGTTGAAGAAGAGCGTGTCACCGACGTTGGTGAGGCGCTCCGGGGCGCTGGCCATTGCGCCCGGCCGGATGTCCTTGACGAGCACCGTGCCGGCCTCGGTGCCGTCGGACCGCCACAGCTCGTATCCGCCCGTCCCGTCGTTGGCCCTGAAGAAGACCAGCGCACCGACGGCGGCGAAGTTCCTCGGAGAGCTGCCAATGGCGGCCGGCCGGACGTCCTTGACCGGCACCGTGCCAGGGCCCGTGCCGTCCGACTTCCACACCTCGCGTCCGATCGTCCCGTCATCGGCGCTGAAGAAGAGCGTGCCACCGGAGGTGCCGAAATAGGTCGGGTAGCTGCCCGGGAGGCCCAGCCGGATGTCCTTGACCAGCACCGTGCCGGCCTCGGTGCCGTCGGACTTCCACAGCTCGCCGCCGCCAGTCCCGTCCGTGGCTCTGAAGAACAGCGTGCCGCCGACGTTGATGAGGTCGCCGATGAAGCTGTGCCCTGCCCCCGGCCGGATGTCCTTGACCAGCACCGTGCCTGCGGCGGTGCCGTCCGACTTCCACAGCTCGTAGCCGTTCGTGCCGTCGCCGGCCCGGAAGAAGAGCGTGCCGCCGACCGCCGTGAGCTCGCTCGGGTAGCTGCTCTGCTCGCCGGGCTTGATGTCGGAGACCAGCACGGTGCCCGCCGCGGTCCCGTCGGACTTCCAGAGCTCATACCCGTTGGCGCGGTCGACGGCGGCGAACAGAACGGTGCCGCCGACGTTCGTCCATCCGTACGGGTAGCCGCTTGCCGTGCCGCCCCCGATGTCTCGGACGACCATCGTCCCGCCTGCGGTGCCGTCCGACCTCCACAGCTCCTCTCCGGTGGCGCCGTCGTCGGCGCTGAAGAACAGCGTGCCGCCGAGGTTGATCAGGTCGCGCGGCTCACTGCTCTCACCGCCCGGCCGGAGGTCCTTGACCAGCACCGTGCCGGCCGCCGAGCCGTCCGACCTCCAGAGCTCCTCCCCGCTCGTCCCGTCGTTGGCCCGGAAGAAGAGCGTGGCGCCAACTGCGGTCAGCAGGTTCAGATCGCCGTTCGGAGCCCCGGGGGCGATGTCCTTGACCGGCTGCGTGTTCGCGTTCGTGCCGTCGGACTTCCACAACTCGGATCCGTTCGTCCCGTCGTTGGCCGCGAAGAAGACGGTGCCGCCGACGATCGTCAGGTCACCCGGATAGCTGTTCGGAGCGCCCGGTTGGATGTCCTTGACCGGCACTGTGCCGGGGCCGGTGCCGTTGGACCTCCACAGCTCGGTTCCGGTGGCTCCGTCGTTCGCACTGAAGAGAAGCGTGCCGGCGAAGTTCGTGAGCCGGCCCGGCGAGCTGCCCCCTGGACCGGGCTGGATGTCCTTGACCTGTGCCGCGTTGCCCACGGCGCCGGTCGACATCCACAGCTCGCGTCCGGCTCCGGCCGAGTTGGCCGCGAAGAAGAGCGTGCCGCCGACCGTGACGAGTTCGGTCGGGTACGCGCTCGACGCCCCAGGCACGATGTCCTTGACGACCATCGTGCCGCCCTCCGTCCCGTCGGACCTCCACAGCTCGACGCCGCTGGTCCCGTCGTTTGCCCGGAAGAGGGCGGTGCCGCCGAGGCTGGTCAGAGAGCTCAGGTAGCTGCCCATCGCCCCCGGCCGGATGTCCTTGACCAGCGTCGTGCCCGCCTCCGTGCCGTTCGACTTCCACAGCTCGGAGCCGGAGGTGCCGTCGTTGGCCCGGAAGAACAGCGTGCCGCCGATGTCGGCGAGCTCGCTGATGTTGGCGTTCGCCTCGCCCGGCCGGATGTCCTCGACCAGCACCGTGCCGCCCGCCGTCCCGTCGGACTTCCACAGCTCGTCCCCGGCGGACCCGTCGTTGGCCCTGAAGTAGAGGGTGCCGCCGACGTTGGTGAGGTGGTACGGATAGCTGCCGTAGCCCCCGGGCCGGATGTCCTTGACCAGGACCGTTCCGCCGGCGGTGCCGTCGGACCTCCACAGCTCGAACCCGCCGGCGCCGTCGTCGGCGCTGAAGTAGAGCGTGCCGCCGATGTTGACCGGGTCGATGGTCTCGCTGCCGGCGCCATCGGTTCGAATGTCGAGCGGTTGTACGACGTCGAAGGTGGCGGCGTCGGCGGCCGCCGGGGCGCCGAGGGTCAGCGCGGCGGTTGCGGCGAGCGTCCGCGAGCGCGACGGCGCCGAGTGCCTCCGGCGTTTCGCCCGTGCCCGACGTTGGCGTTGGCTCACTGCGGGCAACCTATACGATCGCGCGACGATGACAAACAAGCTGAAACTCGCCGCCCTGTCGACACTTTCCACCGCCGCGCTGTTGGCGCTGACCGTCATGGCTGGCGCAACGCCGACCCAGATCGACAACTACTGCTCACCCTCCGGCGACGTCTGCCAGGAGATCACGATTTCGAAGAAGGGCGGCAAGGTGAAGTTCAGCCTGTTCAGCTTCACGGCCGCGGTCCAGGGCGATTACACGCTCTGCGTCAAGGGTCCGCACGGCAAGGAATGCAAGGACTTCGTCCTCGAGCAGCTGCCGGATGAAGAGGTGTGGTCCGACAAGGTCAACTGGGAGAAGGAGTTCCCGAGCGACTTCGGCAGCTACCTGGTGAAGTGGAAGTACATGGGCGAGAAGCTCGGCAAGAAGCTGCGCTTCGAGGTCGGCCAGCCGGGCGAGGGCTGATCCCTCGCGGCCTCCGGTCCGTATCCCTTGGTGGATGGGCCTGAGGTCGCTCGTGATCCTCGTTGTGGTCGCCGCCCTTGCGGGCTGCGGTGACGACGGCGTGAGCGCCCCGCCTGCAGAGGCCGGGCCGGTGCTGAGCGGCTCGCTGCCGCTGCTCAACGGCGAGCCTCAGGATCTGAGCGAGTACCGGGGTGACGTCGTGCTTGTCGTCAACACGGCCAGCGAGTGCGGGTTCACCCCGCAGTTCGAGGGGCTCGAGGAGCTCTACCGCCGCCACCGCGACGACGGCTTCGTCATCCTCGGCTTCCCGGCCGACGACGTCGCCGACCAGGAACCCCTCGACGACGAGGCGATCGCCGAGTTCTGCGAGGAGAACTTCGGCGTCTCGTTCCCGATGTTCGCGAAGTCGAACGTGGTCGACGAGCCGCTCAACCCGGTGTACGAGCGGCTCAACTCCGCCGCAGGGCCGCCGAGCTGGAACTTCAACAAGTACCTGCTCGACCGCTCAGGCGAGGTCGTCGAGCACTACGACGCCGGCACCGGGCCGGACGATCCGGCGCTGACGGCCGAAGTCGAAAGGCTGTTGCGCGACGCCAGAACGTGAAAGGATCGGGCCGAGCGAACTAGGAGGGGAACGTGATGCGTACCGCCCGGACCTTTGCCCTGATCCTCGGCCTGCTGCTGGTCTTTGCGCCCGCCGCGAACAGCGCGGTGACGGTGTCGTCGAGCGGCGGCGCGATCAGCGTGCAGGGGGACAACGCTCCCAACAACCTCGTTGTCACGATCAACGGCGCGAACTACCGGTTCAGTGGGGCGACCGCCGCGGGTCCAGGCTGTGTGGGAGCCGGGCCGGTGGACTGTCCGATGGCGGGCGTGACCTCGATCACCGCCTCACTGCTCAAGGACGTCGACGTCTGGGACTCGACCGGGATCAACATCCCGACGACCGTCGACCTCGGCGAAGGCTTCTTCTTCACCTTCCAGCGCGCGCAAACCGGTGACGCGGCCGACACGATCATCGGCGGCCCCGACCCCGAGAGCGACATCGTCACGGCCGGCGGCAACGACACGATCCGCCTGCTCGGCGGCAACGACGCCGCCACCGAGTTCATCTTCACCGGCGGGCTCGCCTCGCTCAACGCCGGGCCGGGCGACGACACGATCGACCTTGGCGACGGGGTTGACGGCGGCGCGGGCTTCCTGGCGTTCATCGACGGCGGCCCGGGCAACGACACCTACGACCTCGGCCCCGGCAACGATCGCAACGTCAACGAGTTGACGTTCCCAGGTAGCGGCGCGGACACCGTGCTTACAGGCCCCGGTGACGACGGCGCCCCCATCGGGTTCAGCACGAGCGACGGCGACGACACGCTCGACGGCGGACCGGGCAACGACCAGGGGTTCTTCGGTGGCCCGGGTGCAGACACGCTTCGCGGCGGTGCCGACGAGGACATCCTGCGGACCGAGAGCGACGAGTTCAACGACCTCGTCGAGGGTGGCGCGGGCGACGACTCGCTCAGCATCGACTTCGTCGGGGCGAACATCGGCGAGCCGAACAACAGCGACTCGCTCTTCGGCGGCTCGGGTCGCGACAACATCGCGGCCCTCAACGTCGGAGCCCCGGCGATCTTCACGGCCGACGGGGTTGCCGACGACGGTTACGCCAATGCACCCAGGACCGCCAACATCGGCCCGGACATCGAGCTCATGGTCGGCGGCCCGGACAACGACGGGCTCGTCGGCGGCCCCGGGACGCTCGAGATCCGCGGCGCGGGCGGCGACGACACGATCAGCGCTGGCAGCGTCGGGACGGTACTCGACGGCGGTGCCGGGGGCGACACCCTGAACGGCGGCCCCGCCGACGATGTGCTGCTTGGCGGGCAGGGGATCGACGGGCTCAACGGCAACGACGGCGACGACCTGCTCAACGGCGGATCCGATGCCGACGCGATCAACGGCGGCAACGGCACGGACACCGGGGACTGGACGGGCGCCCAGAGCCCCGTGACCCTGACCCCCGGCGACGCGGTTCCCGACGGTGAGGTGAACGAGGGCGACCTACTCGGCGGCGACGTCGAGAACCTGCTGACCGGCGGGTTCAACGACACGGTCACCGGACCGCCCGGTCCGAGCCTGCTCTCCACCGGAGCCGGCGACGACACGATCACCGCCAACGACGGCGCCGCCGACGACGTGCTCTGCGGCACCGGCGACGATGACGTCAACGCCGACGAGGTCGACGCGGTCGAGACCGTGGGCGCCGAGCGCTGCGAGCAGGTGACCGAATGCTCGCGCCCGAGCCCGACCCGACGCTCGGAGCCAAGAAGAAGGTCGACAAGAAGGGGCGCGCGAAGGTCACGGTCGGCTGCCCGGCCGGCGGCGACCCGTGCTTCGGCGACGTCGGACTGGTCGACAAGAAGGGGGAGACGCTGTCGCGGACGGGAGAGTTCGGCATCCAGCCGGGGGAGACCCAGACCGTCACCCTGAAGCTCGACAAGGACGCGCTCGAGAAGCTCGAGAAGGCGAACAAGCTCAAGGCGCAGATCCTCGCCGAGCTCGACGTCGGGGACGGGCTGATCCGCAAGTTGTTCCAGAACGTGAAGCTGAAGGGCTGAGCGCGCTAGATCGGCTGCGAGGTCGGCCGGATCAGGATCTCGTTGACGTCGACGCGCTCGGGCTGCTCGAGCGCGTAGATGACCGCCCGCGCGATGTCGTCTTCGTGCAGCGCCCGCTCGGGTCCCGGGCGGTCGTCGAAGAACGGCGTGTCGACCATTCCGGGCTCGATCAGGGTGACGCGCACGCCCTGGTTCTCGTGCATCTGGCGCAGCTCCTGGCGCAGCGCCTCGCCGATCGCGGTCACCGCCCACTTGGTCGCCGAGTACAGCGAGCCCGGGCAGCGCGCGCCGGCCCGCGACCGAGCTGGTGATCAGATAGTGGCCGGTGCCGCGCTCGAGCAGGTGGGGGAGGGTGGCGCGGATCGTCAGCGCGACCCCGTAGACGTTGGTCAGCACCATCTCGCGCCAGTGCTCGGGCGACTCCTCGAGGAAGCCGCGGGTGGCGCCGAAGCCGGCGTTCGCGAACACGGCGTCGAAGCCGCCGAAGGCGTCGTGCGCGGCGGCGGCGAGCGCCTCGTTGTCGGCCCACTCGGTGACGTCGCAGCGGACCGCGATCGCCCGCTCCGGTCCCCCGAGCTCGGCCGCCAGATCATCGAGCTTGTCCTGCGAGCGGGCGCCTAGGACCAGCCGGTAGCCGCGCTCGGCCGCCGCGCGGGCGGTCGCGGCGCCGATGCCGCTCGAGGCGCCGGTGATCAGCAGGACGGGGTCGTCGGCCATCGGAAGCTCACGGTACCCGAACCACGATCGCCATAATCGGGGGCTCACGATGGACCCCGACCGCAAGCGAAAGATCCGCCTCGTCGTGGCGCTGAGCGCGGCCGTGCTGCTGGCGGTCGCGCTCGTCTACACGTCGTTTTCCGCCTCGAGCGAGACCAAGGAGCCCTCGGACCTGCACGGGGTGACCGGCGGCAACTACGAGCTGACCGGCAAGGTCGCCGACGACTCGGTCTCACACCAGGGGACGGAGCTCCGCTTCGAGGTTGCCGACCGCGACGACCCATCGGCGACGATCCCGGTCGTCTACACCGGCACGATCCCCGATCCGTTCCGCGAGGGACGCGAGGTGATCGTCTCCGGAACGGTCGATGACGGCACGTTCGTCGCCGAGAAGGACAGCCTGATCACCAAGTGCCCGTCGAAGTTCGCCGACGAGGCTGCCGCCGACCCCGAGCACGTGATCATCCAGTAGCCAGGCGGGTAGGGGGACCATAGGGGGATCGATGATCACCCATGCCTCCCTTCAGCCCGAGCTCGATTGCGAGCTGGTCGCCTTCTACGGCGAGCTCGACGCGGCCGCGGCGCCCGACGTCGAGACCCGCCTGCTGAGCGTTGCCGCGCCGCCGGCCGGCGGCCTGCTGATCGACCTTTGCAGTTGCGGCTTCATCGACTCACTGGGGATTGCGGCAATCGTCAGCGGGGCGCGGGCGATGATCGATCGCGGCTGTCCGGCGGCGATCGCCTGCGACCGCCCCAACGTGCGGCGGACGCTGGGGCTGGCCGGGGTCGACGATCTCGTCGACGTCTACTGGACCCGGGACGAGGCGGTCAGCGCGCTCACAGAAGCGGCGCGCTGACCGCTCTCTCAGCCGTCAGCCTCCGAACTCGGAGTTGATCTGGTCGATCAGGCTGTTGACCTGGGTCTGGGCCTCGGTGACCGAGGTCTGCAGGTCGGTCGCTGCCTGCGCCGCCTGCTGCGCGTTGCCGCTCTCGAACGCGTCGGCGGCGTTGTTGATGTCCTCGGCGACGCTGCTGAGCTGCGTGGTGAGCTGTTCGTGCAGGTCGGCGACCTCCTCGGGCGGGTCGATCGCGGCGAGATCTTCCGCACCCTGGGCGAACGCGTCACCGATCTGACGGCCGACCTCCGCCGCCTCCTGCGGGTTGGTGGGCGCCGACGTGCTGGCCTCGGTGGCCGCGTCGGCGATCTCCGTCTGGATCGAGTTCACCTCGTCGACGTAGTCGTTTTGCTCTTCGTTGCCGCAGCCGGCGGCGAGCGCGGCCGCTGCGGCGAGTGAGGTCACGACGGTCAGTACGCGTGCGCTTCGCTTCATTTGGTCCCTCCGTGATGAGCACACCGGGGGCGGTGTGGACGACGCGCCTACCCTAACCGCCGCGACGGCGTTGCGATAATCGCCAGGTGCCGCACCCCGGAGCCTCCGTCTGATGGTCGCGCTCGGCGCCGCCTGCCTGATCGCGGCCCCGGTGGCCTGCGCCTATGCCGCGATCGCCGCGATCGTCGGCGCCCGGCGACAGGACCGGCGCCTGGTCGACTCGTCGCGGCGGGCGATCTACGCGCTGTGCGCGCTGCTGACCGTCTGCGTCGTCGTGCTCGAAGCGGCCTTCCTGCGCTCGGACTTCTCGGTCGCCCTGGTCGCCGAGCACTCCTCGACCACGACCCCGACCGGCTACAAGCTCACGGCGATGTGGTCGAGCCAGGGCGGCTCGCTGCTCCTGTGGGCCTGGGTGCTGTCGATCGCCTCCAGCGGGGTGCTCTACCTGACCCGCAACCGCCATCGCGAGGTCGTGCCGTGGGCGACCGCGGTCCTGGCCGGGATCGGCCTGTTCTTCACCCTGTTGATGCTGCTGGCCCCGGACGTCAACCCGTTCGGGCGCCTCGATCCGGCGCCGGTCGAGGGCGCCGGGCTGACGCCGCTGCTGCGCCACCCGATGATGGCGATCCATCCGGTGATGCTCTACTCGGGCTACGTGCTGTGGTCGATCCCGTTCGCCTTCGCGATCGGGGCGCTGATCAGCCGCCGCCTCGACGCGAGCTGGATCCGCTCGACGCGGCGGTTCGCGCTCGTCGCCTGGACCTTTCTCGGGATCGGAATCCTGCTCGGCAGCCGCTGGAGCTACTCGGAGCTGGGGTGGGGCGGCTACTGGGGGTGGGACGCGGTCGAGAACGCGTCGCTGATGCCGTGGCTGGTCGGCACCGCGTTCCTGCACTCGGTGATGGTGCAGGAGAAGCGCGGGATGCTGAAGGTCTGGAACGTGTCGTTGATCGTCACGACGTTCGCGCTCGCCCTGCTCGGCACGTTCCTGGTCCGCTCGGGGATCCTGGAGTCGATCCACGCCTTCGGCGCCTCGACGGTCGGCACGCCGCTGCTCGGCCTGATCGCGGTGGTGATCGTCGGCTCGGCGGCGCTGATCGTCAGCCGGCTCGACGACATGCGCTCCGAGCGACGGATCGAATCGCTGGCCTCGCGCGAGGCGGTCTTCCTGGTCAACAACCTGCTGTTGGTCGGGCTCGCGGTAGTGATCTTCTGGGGCACCTTCTTCCCGCTGATCTCCGAGGCGTTCACGGGCGAGAAGTCGTCGCTGGGCTCGCCGTGGTTCGACCGCTACACAGCGCCGCTGGCGATCGTCTTGGTGCTGTTCACGGGGATCGGGCCGCTGCTGGCCTGGCGCAAGGTGAGCCCCGGGGCGTTCTGGCGGCTGGTCCGCGTCCCGCTTGCGGTCGCCGCGACCGCGACCGTCGTCGTCGCCCTGTTCACCGATGCGCTCGACCACCTCGCGGCGCTGGTCCTGTTCGCGTTCGCCTTCTTCGCGCTCGCGGCGCTGGCCGCCGAGTTCTGGCGCGGCGCGGCCGCGCAGCGGGCGCTGAGCGGCGGCGGCTACCTGAGCGGCCTGCGCATGGTCGTCGCGCGCAACCGCCGCCGCTATGGCGGCTACATCGTTCACGCCGGAATCGCGGTCCTGTTCTGTGCCGTCGCCGCGTCGTCGAGCTTTCAGACCTCCGAGGACCTGCGGATGATGCCCGGCGACAGCGCCGACGTCGGCGAGTACACCGTCACCTACGTGCGCGCGACCCAGTCGATCGACCCGGAGGAGCAGAAGCTCAGCTTCGGCGCCGTGCTCGACGTCGACCGCGACGGCGGGCAGTTCGCGACCCTTCACCCGGCCCGCCAGTACTACTCGTCCACCAGCGGGGATCCGACGATCGCCGGCTTCTTCGAGGGTGAGGCG
Source organism: uncultured Solirubrobacterales bacterium (assembly GCA_963767285.1). Classification (GTDB taxonomy): domain Bacteria; phylum Actinomycetota; class Thermoleophilia; order Solirubrobacterales; family 70-9; genus WHSW01. Next base: position 593,842 of record CAVYDJ010000002.1, read on the forward strand.
ACCAGCGAGGTCGGCCGCCAGACGCGGGTCGGGGGCGATCTGTGGACCGCGATGCGCCCCGACCTGGCGCCGCTCGACGAGGTGATCGCCGGGGTCGACCGCAGGCTGCAGGCGGATCTGCCCGAGATCGGGGCGGAGGGCCCGACGCCCGCTCAGGTCGAGGCGATGCGCGCCTACACCGAAAGCCAGGGCCAGGCGATTCGCAATCTCGCGGCGTTCTACGTCGCCAACCCGCTGCCGGTCGACTTCCGGGTCAACATCAATCCCTTCGTGATCTGGATCTGGATCGGGGGGGCGATCGCGGTCCTCGGAGCGCTGATCGCCGTTTGGCCGGCACCCGAGGCGCGCCGCCGCCGGGTCGCCGACGTCTACGCCGCCCGCCTCGCCCGGGACCTCGGGCGCGCCTAGCCTTCCGACTCGAATGGAGGTCGTCCTTGCGCTCCTCATCTGCGCCGTGCTCGCGGCCTTCGTCGTCGCGCCGTTGCGCAGGCGCGCCGGGGCCGGGGAGCCGGCCGAGGGGCCCGAGCTCGCCGACCTCGAAGCGCGCAAGGAGGCGATGTACCGCCAGATCCGCGATGCCGAGCTGGACCGCGAGCAGGGCAAGCTCTCGCGTGCCGACTGGGAACGGCTCGACGCCGAGCTTCGCCGCGAGGCGATCGCGGTCCTGAAGCGGATCGACGCCGTGGAGGCGGGGAACGAAGACTGACTGTCTAAACTCCCGCCGCGATGGAAACCATTCTTGGCGTCGTTCAGGTGGTCATCTCCGTGGTCCTGATCTTCCTGGTGCTCCTGCACTCGGGCAAGGACGCGGGGCTTTCGGGCGCCTTCGGGATCGGCGCCACCGGCGGCTCGGTCGGTGGCTCGCTGGTCGAGCGCAACCTCGACCGGTGGACGATCTTCTTCGGGATCCTGTTCGTCGTGAACACGCTCGTTCTGCTGAAGATCTGAGAACGCTCCGCCTGATCGCCACCGCGGCCGCGGTCGGGATCCTCGGCGGTTGTAACGACGGCGAGCCCGACAACGCGGCGATCGGCGCCGCCGGCCAGGGGACCCCGACCGGGACGCTCGTCTGGGCGGTCGGCGAGCGGCCGCGGACGGTCGACCCGCTCTACGCGCAGAGCGCCGCCGATCGCCTCGCCGCCCGCCAGCTGCACGAGCCGCTGGTCGAGGAGCTCGACGGGCCGTTTGACGTGCTCCGCAGCTCGCCCGGGCTGGCGCTCGGCGTCACCCCGTCGGCCGACGGCACCGTGTGGCGGGCGCGGCTGCGGCCTGACGTGCAGTTCCAGGACGGGACGCCCTTCAACGCGGCGGCGGTGCTCGCCAACGTCGAGCGGTGGCGGACGGTGCCCGCCGGTCGTGCCGAGCTCGGCGACCTGCTCGTCGACGCGCCGCGTCCCGACCTGGTCCGCTTCATCCTCCCGGTGCCGGACCCCGCCTTCCCCGAGCGGCTGGCCTCGCCGCGGCTGGGGATCGTCTCGCCGCGAGCGATCGTCGCCTCCGGCGGGGGCCCGCTCGACACCAGCCGCCTGCCGGCGAGCGGCACCGGCCCCTTCGAGCTGCGCGAGCGCAGCTCCGACCGCGCGCTGCTGGCCCGCAACACGGGCTGGTGGGGGACCGAGCACGAGCTCGGGCCGGGCGTCGACCAGATCGAGCTGCGGGTGATCTCCGACCCGGCCGACCGGGTGGCGGCGCTCAGCGACGGGAGCGCCCGGGTCGCCGAGCTCGATCGCGCTCAGCGGCGCGACGTGCGCGACGACCCGCTGCTCACCTCACAGCCGCAGGGCGGCGGCGCGATCCTCGGCCTCGAGCGCTCGGTGCGCGGGATCCCGGCGGGGGAGACGGCGCCGTCGCTGAACGCCGTCTGGCTGACCGGGATCGACGCCGGCTGAACCCGGCTACTCGACCGGCGCGTCGTCGCCGACCGGGACTTCCTCGGCCGCATGGATCGTGCACAGGAACGTGCCCGATTCCGATTCGCGCGAGGCCTCGATCTCCGCGTCGCTCAACGTCGCGCCGCAGACCGCGCAGGTGCGGGCGAGGTTGTCCTCGACGCCGCTGTGCTCCTCAAGGTCCATGCCCGCAAGATACCCCGAGGTCGGGGTTCAGGCGAGCCAGATCGCGCCGTCGCGCAGCTCGACCGGGTGGGTCGCCAGGGCCAGACGGCCGGCCGTCTGGCGGACGACGCCGGCGAGCGGCTTGAAGGCGCCCTGAGGGCCGCGGATCATCTTCCCGGTGTGGACGTCGTAGCGGGCGTGGTGCCAGGGACACTCCAGCGATCCGTCCTCGGCGACCCTGCCCGTCCCGAGCGAGGCGCCGAGGTGGCGGCAGCGGTTTGAGGTCGCGAACGGCTCGCCGTCTGAGATCCCGACGGCGAGCGTGCCGAGCTCGGGGTCCTCGACGACCTTGACACCGGACTCACCGAGCTCTTCGAGGGTGATCAGGGGGCGATCGGTCATGCCCGGCTCACGGAAGCCGACAGCGCGGGGCTCGAGGCCAGGGTCTGGAGCACGACGCAGTAGCGCTCGGTCAGCCGCTGCAGCGTCGCCAGCTCCTCGTCGGTCGCGTCGGACTCGATCTCAAACCGCAGCCGGATCTCCCGGAAGCCGACCGGGGCCTCCTTGTCGACCGCGAGCGTTCCGCGCCAGTCGAGGTCGCCCTCGGCGTGAATCGAGCCGGCGACCGTGAGCCCCATCGAGGTCGCCACCGACCGCATCGTCACCCCCGCGCAGGCGGCCAGCGACTGCAGCAGCATGTCCCCCGAGCAGGCGAGGCTCCCGTCCCCGCCCGTGTCGGGATGCAGGCCCGCGGTGACGAGGGCGCGGCCGGTCTGGACCGAGCACGCGATCCCCTCGTCCAGCGCGGCGTCCGCGCTCAGGGTGATCTGGGCGGAGCCGGGATCGTCGCGGTAGCGGTCCTTGAGCGGTCCTTGGCGCTCGCGCAGCTCGTCGCCCGTGATGGAAGCGCTCACGGCGTGAGCCTATCCGCGATCGGCCTTCGCGCGGGCGCGCCGGGGCGCCAACTCGGCCTCGACCTCGTCGACCAGCTCGAGGTGGAGGTCGAGCAGCCGGCCGAGGTAGCGGTTGGCGAGCAGTAGGTTGCGGCTGCGGTGGGGGAGGGCGCGGGCGCTGCGATCGCTCTCGTCGAGTCGCTCGCGAAGGTCGGCGACGTCTTCGCGCAGGGCGGAGAGGCTCTCGACCGTGACGTCGTCACCGACGAGGTCGGCGATCAGCAGCCGCAGCAGCGCGTCGCTCTTGACCGGCATGAACCTGACCGGCGTCTTCGCGTAGTCCCGCAGCGCCGCCATTCCCTTCTCGGTCAGCGAGTACACGGTGCGTTCGCGGGTCTTCCCCGGTTCCTTGCGGGCGTCGAGATAGCCGAGCTTGGCCAGCCGCTTCGGCTCGACGTAGTACTGGCTCTCGCCGGCCCAGTCGAGGATCCTCCCGCGCCGCGCCATCCGCAGCAGGTCGTGCGCTCCGGCGCCGCCGCGCCCGACCAGGCCCAGGATCTCGTAGGAGAAGAAGGTCAGCTCATCGTTCGGCATAACTACGGTTCATAGTGTAGGATAACTGCGGAACATAGCCTAAGGGGAGGAGCGGACGATGCAATCGACCAGCGAAGTATCAGAGCGAGCGGAGCAGTGGGGGCGCCTTTGGGGCTCTCGCGCGACGGACTGGGACATGACCGAGGCACAGCAGGTGCCGACCTACGAGGCGGCGCTCGACCGGATCGGGATCGGGTCCGGGCAGAAGGTCCTCGACCTGGGCTGCGGTACAGGGATGTTCCTGCGGCTCGCCGCGGACCGCGGCGCCGAAACCTTCGGGCTCGATGCGTCCGAGGCGCTGCTCGAACTCGCTGGCGAGCGGGCGCCTGAGGCCGACCTGCGGCTGGGCGACATGGAAGCGCTCCCGTACGAGGACGACTCATTCGACGTCGTCACGGGCTTCAGTTCGTTCTTCTTCGCGGTCGACATGGTCGCCGCCCTGCGGGAGGCCGGCCGCGTCGCGAAGCCCGGCGCTCCGGTTGTGATCCAGGTCTGGGGGCGTCACGAGCGTTGCGACCTGGAGGCGATGAAGGAGATCATGCGCCCCCTGTTGCCGCCCCGTCCCGACGGCGCCCCGTTGCAGCCCGAGCTGTGGAAGCCCGGGGCGCTCGAGGAGATGGCGGCCGCCGCCGGGCTCGAGGCGGGCGAGAGCTTCGACCTCAGCTGGGCCTACGAGTACCCCGACTCAGCGACGTTGGGACGGGCGATGATGGCGCCGGCCGGACTCGCCGCGATGGTGGGCCCTGACCGCGAGGACGAGGTGCGCGCGGCGATCGTCGACGGCCTGGCGCCGTTCCGGAACGCCGACGGGGCCTACCTGCTGGACAACGAGTTCCACTACCTGATCGCCGCGGCCTGAGACGCGGGCGCCTCAGGCCGTTTCGCCGAGGCCCGGCAACGGCTCGGAGCGACGGACCACCGTCCGCAGCGCGATCCGGGTGTCGGTCTCGATCGCGCCGCCGTCCGCCTTCAGCCGCTTGATCAGGGTGTCGAGATCGGCGGGGTCGAGGCACGCGACCCGGATCTGGTAGTCGAAGCGCCCGGTCACGTGGGCGGCGTCGGTGACCTCGTCGAGGGACCCCACCAGGGCCTCGAAGCGCTCGGCGTCGGCGGGGTCGCCGAGGCGGACGTCGATCAGCGCGACCAGCCGCCGCCCCGCGGCCGCCGGGTCGATGACGGCGCGGAAGCCGGCGATGATCCCGCGCTCGCGCAGGCGGCGGACGCGCTCCGCGGTCGCGTTCGCGCTGAGCGAGACGCGCTTGCCGAGCTCGCTGTAGCTGAGGCGAGCGTTTCCCACAAGCTGGCCGAGGATTTCTCGGTCTATATCGTCAATCGCAGTTGTTTTCACGGTAGTAGCGTCACCTGGCTTGCGATTTGCACACGCAGAAGCATACTGACGGGGCAGGGGCCCACGGACCGGGAGCACGGATGAGACTTCGAATCGGATCGATGTTGGCGGGCGCAGCGGCCCTCCTGGCAGGCGCGGCGCCGGCGGCGGCGACGACGTTCTGCGTGCCCGGATTCCACGCCGCCTGTCCGGACAACGGCACCAACGTCGCGCAGACAGGCCTCGAGACGGCGATGCAGACGAACGGCGACGACACGGTCCCCGACAGGATCGTGCTCGCGGCGGGGACGGTGACCGAGGCCGACAGCTACGGGCTCGACTCCGGCGACAACGACGACCTCGAGATCGTGGGCGCCGGGCCCGCGGCGACGGTGATCACGTCGACCCAGAGCGGCAATCAGTTCGTGATCAACCTCAACGGCGCCCGCAAGGTGACGATGCGCGACCTGACGGTGCGGGTCCCGGCGAGCATGAACGACAACCAGGGCGGCGCCCTGCAGGCGGAGAAGAGCCTGTTCGAGAACGTCGACATCGAGAGCCGCAACGTGCGCTCGGACGGGATCAGCTCGGCAATCGGCGGCAGCACCTTCCGCGACGGCCGGCTGTACGGGTCGATGGGCGGCTCGATCGACACCGGCTTCGCCACGAACGGGGCCGAGAGCGGCGAGCTGCTGATCGAGCGCACGTCGATCGAGGAACCCTCCTGGGGCGTCGTCGCGCAGGACGGCAACATCGCGGTTCGCGTCAAGCGCACCCGGATCATCGACCCCCTCGCCTACGGCGTGCGGATCACCAACGGCGGCTTCGCCGTCGTCGACAACACCATCATCGTGGCCGACACCGGGTATCCGGTGATCGCCGAGTCCAACGACGGTGGCACCGTGATCGCCACGATCCGCCACACCACGATCGTCGGGCCGCCGCCCGACCAGAACGACCCCGCGGTCAAGGCCGTCGTCCAGAACGCGGCCGGCAACGGGCCGGTCAACCTCGTCGTCACCGACACGATCATCGCCGGGTACGACAACCCGCTCTGGTGCGAGGCGCCGACCTCGAACGCCATCGGCAACGTGAACCTCACCGTGCGCTACTCGTACTTCACCCACAGCGCCAACGTGACCGGCGACTGCACGCTCTCCAACCCCAACACGATCGACTCGTTCGCGGTCGGCGAACCGCAGTTCGTCGGGCCGGGCAACTACCACCTGCCGGCGAACTCGCCGGCGATCGACAAGGGCGATCCGGCCACCGTCACGCTGCCGACCGAGGACTACGACGGCGCGCCCCGCCCGGTCGACGGCAACGCCGACGGCACGTCCCGCCGCGACATGGGGGCGTTCGAGTTCCAGCCGCCGGTCGTCGACCCGCCGGGAGGCGACCCGCCCCCCGGGGGAGATCCGCCTCCCGGGGGCGATCCACCGCCCGCAGCGGACCCACCCTCGGGCGATCCCCCGTCCGGCGATCCGCCGTCGGACGACCCCGGACCCTCCGATCCGGACCCGGGGCCGAACCAGGCCGACACCGAGCCGCCGCTGATCACGCGGCTGAAGGCAAAGCGCGGGTTCACGGCGGATGCGGGCGGCGTCGTCAAGCTGAAGCTCTCCGAGGCGGCGACCGTCGATCTGATTCTCCGCCGCGCAGGCGGGAGCTCGAAGGCGAGGCTGAAGGTTCGCTACGCGGGCACGGCCGGCAAGAACAGGCTGCGGATCAGGCCGGGCAAGCTCGGCACCGGCCGTTACCGGGTCAAGGCGATCGCCACCGATGCCGCCGGCAACCGCTCGCGGCCCGCCCGGACCAGGCTCGCCGTCAAGACCTGAGCGACCGGCCTACGGGTCGGCGTAGAGCTCCGGGGCGCGACCGTCCCCGAAGGCGCCGTCGCCAGGGAAGCCGCCCTCGATATAGCACGGGGCGAATCGCACGTCCGGCGGATTTCCGTTGTTGACGCCGGTCACGTTCTCGCCGCGGCGGATCTCCTGCTCGTCGGGATCCTGGCTCGCCGGCGAGTAGTCGGTGTTCTTGCAGTCGAAGTTGGGGAAGATGCCGTTGCTCGCCAGACTGAAGCCGTTGAGCAGCCCGTCGGTGAGGTAGCCGTGGCCGCGGTTGGTCGCCAGGCGCACGGGCCAGATCGACGCCGTCTGCGTCCCGGTCATCGAGATCTGGCGCAGGAAGTGGCGCGGCGCCGGGTCGTCGGGGAACCCGTCGGCGGCACCGGAGAGGCTGACCGCGGGGCCGGAGAGGAAGTCGGTGACGGTGCCCTTGTTGAACTCGAGGTAGCTCAGGAACGGGTTGATGTTGGCGAGGAAGGGGTCGAGCTCCTCGATCACCGGGGCGAGGCCGTCGAGGATGTCGCGCAGCGCCGGCAGGCCCCGAAGCGAGGCCCGGTAGAGCGGGTCGAGGTCGCGGAAGAGGTTGCGCAGGTTGGGCGCCAGCTTCCGGACGCTGCGCAGCGTCGGGCTGAGCTCCCGCGCGACCGGGATCATGTTGCGGATGAACGGGTTCGCGTCGGTGCGGAACGTCTCGAGACGCTCCATCGTCGCCCGCGTCTCGCGCTGGAAGGTGGGGAGGATCTCGAATACCTCGGCGAGCGCCTCGTCCTCGGCTGCGAGGCCCTCGAAGGTGTTCTTCTGGCCGCGGATCGCCGAGGTCAGCTCCTCGCGCTTCGAGGACAGCGCCTCGAAGCTGATCCCGGCGTCGCGGATCAGCCCGCGCAGGGCCTCCTCCTGGCCGGCGAGGATGTCGAGGGTGTCGCTGGCGTCGGTGATGTAGGGCGCCAGGTTTCCGAGCGCGTCGCTGACCGGCAGCCCGCGGTCGCGGATCGCGACGGCCGAGCTCTGCTGCCAGCGCTGGAAGGCGAGGCGCGTCTCCTCGTCGAGGGCGTTGAAGATCTCGTCGATCTGCACCGCCTCCTGGGTGCGCTGGACGCCGAGGCTGCCGCCCTCCGGCAGGGGCGTGCCCGCCGGCTCGACCCCATCGGGTAGGTCCACCGCCTCGCCGTGCGAGACGGCGGCCAGCAGGTTGTCCTCTCCCGCCTCCTCGTTGCCCGCGGTGAGCTCGACGAACGTCTCGCCGACGACCGTCTTCTGGCGCAGAATCGCCCGTGCGTCGGTCGAGATCGGCGCGAACTGGGGCTCGATCTCGAGCTCGGCGGCCGCGACGTCCTTGCCGTTGACGCGGAACTCGCCCGGCGCCAGCTCGATCGCCTTCACCTTGCCGACCGAGACGCCGCCGATCCGGACGTCGGCCTCGGTCGCCAGCCGGGTCGCCTCCGGGAAGTAGGCCGTGAACCGATAGCTCTCCGGCGTCAGCGGGACCGGCCCGCCGAAGGTGACCCAGAGGAAGAGGATCAGGCCGAAGCACGACAGCGTGAAGCCGGCAGCGATCAGGATGCGAGCGAGTGATGGCGCCTGCTTCTGCATCAGCAGACCTCCGCGAGGACGGGGTCGGTGAAGCCCGAGACGAGCTGGGTCAGCGCCTCGACCGCCGGGTTGGGGTTGTCGACGATCGCGGCCGCCTGCTCGCAACCCATCGTTAGGTAGACGCGGCGATAGAACCCGTTGCCGTCGCCGGACGAGAACAGCTGCGAGGTGTTGTTCGCCAGCCAGCTGACCCAGAACAGGTAGCCCTCGTTGCGTCCGGGCGTCCCGGTCGTCTCGCTTCCGCCGGGATTGTGGGCGGCCATGTTGGCGAGCCGGTTGAGCTTGCCGAAGATCGTCTCGAGCCGCGGGGAGGTGGCCGCGAAGCGCGTCGCGCCCTCGCGGATGTCGGGCACCCGCGCGCGGGCCTCGCGAACGAAGGGCCGGATCTCGTCGCGGATCACCGGCGTCACCGTCTCGGCGAACGCGATGTTGGACTCGTTGAGGCCCTCGAGGTTGCGGGCAAACGGGCGCAGGTCCTCGAAGGCCGGGCCCATGACGGTGGCCAGCTCCCGCATCGAGACCAGCGCCTGGCGCCCTTCCTGCAACGTGCCGGGCAGGCCGCGGACGAGCCGCGAGACGTCGATGTCCTCGTCGGCGATCTCTCCCAGGTACTGCGACGAGGAGCTGACCAGGTTCGTCAGTTCGAGCTCCGCTCGCCCGACGCGGGTTGCGAGCACGTTGAGGTTGTGGGTGAACCGCGCCAGCTCGTCGCGGCGCTGGGCGACGGTGCGGTTGAGCTCTGCCATGTTGCGGTTGATCGGTCCGAGGCTGCCGAGCAGCTTGCCGAGCTCACGATCGCGATCTCTCAGGCCCTGGCCGGCTCCGACCAGCAGCAGCTTCAGGTACGACTGCGTCTCTCCGTCGAGGGCCGACAGGACGTCGTGGTAGTTGACGTCGGGGGCGGTGTTGGTCATCGGGATGACGGCGCTCTCCTCATACTCGCCGGCGCCCTCGCTGCCCGGGTCGAGCTGGAAGAACATGTCCTTCAGTCCGGTGGTCGGCCGCATCAGGATCGTTGCGTCGCGGTAGATCGGCAGGTACTCGCGGTCGATGGCGAACGTCACCACGCCCCGGCCCTCGACGAGCTCGACCTCTTCCACGTCGCCAACCCGCACCCCGGCGACCCGGATCGTCTGCCCCTGCCCCGGCACGACTGCCTGCGCCGTCTCGAACTCCGCCTTGAGCTCGAACGGGCGCTCCTCCAGGACCGGGATCCGCACCCGCTGGTTTTGGAAGATGACGTAGGTCGTGGCGAAGCCCAGCGCCAGCATCGCCACCACGGCGATCGCGTTGCGGAGCTGTCCGCGCAGCTGGCGCGCCATCAGTCGCTCTCCTCCGCCAGGCGCTCGAGGTCGACCTCGAGGAAGCCGAGCGCGTCGATCAACTGCTGCGCGTCGTCCAGGTCACCCAAGGCGGCGAGTCGGTCGGGGTCGTCGAGCAGCCCCACGAGCTCCGCCAGCCGATCGGCTCCCGGGCCCACCGCGTTGTCGAGGTCGGCCGACGCGGGGGCGGGTGCCTGCTCGGGCGGCGACCCGATCCCCGCCGAGAGGTTCGGCGGCTCCTGCTGCTCGCAGGGGACGTCGGGCCGGTAGGCGCTCTTCTTGGAGTCGTTGATCCGCGGGATCGCACCGAGGACCGGGAACGGCGTCAGCCCGAAGATCTCGTCGCGTCCGCCGGCCGCCGGGTACCGGATCACGTTGGAGCCGGTGCCTCCGAGCACGCGCAGGTGCTGGCCGGCCGCGTCGCCGCTGCGGCTCTCGCCCGCGCTGCCTGCGATCGAGTAGCCCGTCGTCTCGAAGACCCGACCGCCGACGTCAAGCGGGTAGTCGGCCGGCGGCTCGACGGTCGAGTGCGACCACGGGACGATCACCTCGTTGAAGCAGGACGAGAACGCCCGCTGCTCGGTGAACAGCCCGACGTTGGCCTCGGCGAGGCGCGTGAGCTGCGGGATCGTCGGCCGCAGCCGGGCGACCAGGCCGCGCAGCTCCGACCTCGACATCAGCCCCCGCACCTGCTCGAGCATCGGACGCCCGGCCCGCAGCGCCTCGGGGCTGAGGCGCACGCCGGGCAGCGCCTCGCGCGCAAACGCGCGGACGCTCGGCAGCGCCTCGTTGAGCGCCTTGAAGGTCGGCTCTCCCTCGGCGAGGAAACCTGGCAGCCGCTCGATCGCCAGCGCCAGGGCCGCGTCCTCGACCGCGAAGGCCCCGCTCACCCGCCGGAGGTTCGTCACCAGGTCGCTCAGCGCCTCGGGATTGCGGCTCAGGCCCCGGAAGACCCGGCCCAGGCCGCTGATCACGCCGCGCAGATCGCCGGGGTGCGTTCCGAGCTGGGACTCGGACACCATCGCCGTGTACTTGTAGGCGGGCGGCGAGGTGCGGAACAGCTCCTGCAGGCCCTCGGCGCCCCGGTAACGGGTGAGCGCGTTGCCGAGCTGGTCGAGGAGCGTCTGCAGGTTGCCGCGCACGTCACCCTGAAGCGTTGTCAGGACCGCGTCGAGCTGGACGGAGTGGGCCGTCTGGTCGAGGCCGAAGGTATGGCCCTCGGAGACCTCGGTCGCGCTCGGGCTGCCCGGATGCACGTCGACGAAGTAGTTACCGTCGATGAACAGGCGCGGTCGGACCTGGAAGAACGCGTCCTCCCGCAGCGGCAGGGCGTTCTCCTCGAGCGCCATCGTCACCCGGACCGCGGGCTGGGTCGCCACCGAGCCGGCAGGTTGCGTCGCGACCGTCGTGTCGTCCGCCGCCTCGGCGGTCAGCTCGACGGCGGTGACCTCGCCGACGTTGACGCCGGCGATCCGCACCGGCGAGCTGGTCCGGATCGTCTGCGCCGAGCTGAAGACGGCGTGGACCTCGTAGCGATCGGTCCACGGCAGCTGCTTCGTGTAGGCGAGCAGCGAGCCGATCGCGATCACCACGAGCAGGAGCAGGCCGAGCAGCCAGTTCGGCAGCCTGCGGCTGGCGTCCATGCCCCTCACTCGCCGACCTCCTGCCAGGACTCCGGCTGGCGCGAATCGACGCGGCTGTCGAACAGGACCCGCTCGCGGTCGGCGTCCCAGAACGCCATCAGGGGCCCGCGGCTGCCGGGTAGGTCGGAGGCGCGGTTCCCCGGATCGGAGGCGCGCTGGCCGGGAACCAGCTGCTGGCCGAGCTCGTATCCGATCTGGCCCGGCTGGCAGTCGGCGTCGTGCTGGCCGGTCGGACCGTAGGCGTGGGAGTTCGTGATCGGGATCTCATACGGCCGGAACTCGCCCGTACCGGTCTTGCCGTTTGGCCCGATGCCGGTGTACCCGCCGAGTCCGACCTGGGAGCTCGGCGCGCCCGGCACCCGGACGATCGCCTGGCGCAGCGAGTAGCCGCTCTGGCCCGGCTCCGAGAGGGCGCCCGGGAAGAACGTGAACCAGTAGTTGAAGAGGTTGCAGACGGTCTGCGCCGGGACGACGTGGCGCGCCAGCGGCCGCGCGGTGCCGAACGTCTCGACGAGGCGCTCGAGGGTCACGCGGGTGCTCGGCTGGCTGACGAGCTCGTCGAGCTCCCCCATGACCTCGCCCAGCAGGCGATTGACGGGAGGCGAGTCGCGCAGCACCGGAGCGCCCTCCTCGAGCGCGTCGTTGAGGACCGGCAGGGTGACGCGCAGATCCTCCGCTCCCGGCTGCATCAGGCGGGCGAACCGCTCGACGTTGCCCAGGAAGGCGCGCTGGGCCGGCAGCAGGCGGATCCCGGTCGCGTAGGTGAGCGGCGCCTCGCTGATCGCCTCCTTCAGCGACTCGGGATCGGAGGAGATGGCGCGGAAGGCGATCGCGGCGAAGTCGAAGAACTGCCCCTGCTCGCGTGCTGCCGGGGCCACGTAGCGGGTGTAGTTGTAGAGCCCGCGGATGAACCGGGCCAGGTTCACCTCCGGGTCGGAGAGCGCCTCGCCGACGGGCTTCAGGCCCCGGAACAACCGCGGCAGGTCGGCGATCGTGTCGTTGAGCGACACCCCGCGCCCGGCGAGGGCGCTCCCGTACCCGACCAGGTTCTCGCGCTGCGCGCGGCGGGTCGGCTTGTCGAAGGTGTCGTTGATGTCGTCGAACTCGGTCTGCTGCTGGAAGCAGCCGTTCTTGCCCTCGGCGGAGAGCGCCGACGCGAACTGCCCCTCCTCGGTCGGCAGGTCGCACTCGACGCCGTCGTCGGTGCCGTCGAAGACGTGCCCCTCGGGTACGGCCGGGCCCGCGCCGCGGATGATCTCGAGGTACTTGAGGCCGAACGCCGAGCGGTAGCGGACGCGGAAGATCGAGTCCTCCGGCAGGTTCTCGGCGGTCTTGTCGAGCTTCAGGTTCACCCGCGCCGCGATCGGCGGCAGCTCGGGCCCGGAGGTCGGAAGGGTCGTCGCCGCGGTCGCACCGTTTGTCTCGTCGGCCGCCACGGGGTCGATCGATTCCACGACGCCGACCCGCACGCCGCCGATCCGGACCTCGTTGTTGTCGGTCATCCGCGCCGCGTTGGGGATGTCGACCGAGACGCGATAGACGGGTACGAACGGCAGGCCGCTGTTTGCGTTGTACGCGAGGAAGACGGCGACGATCGCGACCAGGACCGTCAGCGAGCCGACCATCGTCGGCGAGGCTGTGAGCGTGGCGAATCGGCTGCGTCGTCTCATGGGCTGAACAGGAAGTCGAGGAGGTCCTCGGTCGATTGCGGCGAGCTTCCGCCGGCCTCGGGAACGTCGATGCCGAGGTCGTCGAGGGTCTCGTCGGGCAGGTCGAGAATCTCGTCGACGATGTCGTCGATGCCGCCCGGCACCTGCGAGCCCGGGCCGGGGGAGCCGGGCTCGCCCGCGGGGCCCGGACCCGGCGCCGCCGGCCCGTCGCCCCGCGGCCCGTCACGCCCCGGCTCGTCGTCGCGGTCGCCGTCGCGGCGGCGGTCGGGCTTGGCCGAGCCCTGCTCCGAGTCGCAGAGCGTCGCCTGCGCATGGTCGGGCGCGGTTCCGCCCGGGCACACCGACGGGTCGTAGGGGGGAAGGCCGAGGTCCTCGTTGATCCCGGGCTGGTTGGGGCCGAGCCAGGTGGCGCAGCGTGCGATCTCCAGGAAGTCGGTGGTCGTCCCGCCGTCCTCGGTCGGGATGCCCGGCTCGCCGGTCTCGAGGTCGCGACCGGACGAGAAGCTTCCGCACGGTCCCGTCTGGTACTCGTAGAGGTTGATGTGGAGGGCGTGGCCGCCGCGGTCGAACTGGTTGATGGCGAGTGCCTGGTAGTAGGCGTAGTTGAGGAGTCCCTCGAGTCCGGTGTAGCCCTTCGTGTTCTTCGTCCCCGGCTGCTCGCTCGTGCGCCCGGTCGTCCCCTCGGCGGCGTCGTTGATCTCCACCGCGCGCCGCGGATCGTCGATGTCGCGCAGCAAGTCGGCGATCATCTCCGTCGTCACCGGGGCGTTGCGCCCGGCCTTGGCGAGCAGTTCGAGCTCGTCTCGTCCTTCGACCAGGGCGCGGCGCCCGATGACCGCGGCGTCGCCCAGCGTCGCGAGCGAATCCTCGGAGGCGCGCTGGAAGTTCGGCAGGGCGATCGAGAGGCGATGCAGCTCGGGCGCGGCGTCGCGCAGGTCGGCGAGCAGCGGGGTCTGCTGCTGTGCGGTGTCGTTGAGCTGGGCGAGCGTCGGTCGCAGCTCGTTGATGTAGTCGTCGAAGAGGTCGAACCCGCGGCCGACGTCCTCGCGGCGCTCCAGCGCCGTGGAGGCGACGTCCTCGGCCTCGTCGACGAAGCTCACGATCCGCTCGCGGTAGTCCGCGAGCTCGCCGGACACCTTCTCCGAGTGGACGTTGAGGGCCCGGATCATCTCCGCCTGGTTGGCGAGGATCTCGGTGGTCTCCTCGAGCTCGGTCAGGGCCGGGGCGCCGAGGCGGATCGCCTCGCGCAGGTTGTCGGGATTGCCGGCAAGGGCGGTCCCGAACTCGTTGATCAGCAGCGTCAGCCGGCGCCGGAACGGCTCGCGCATCGTGTTCGCGACGATGTCCGGCTGCACCGTCTGCTTGACCTGGCTGGCCGGGATCATCCCGCCCTCCTCCAGCGGCACTCCCGCCGGGTCGCAGTCCAGGAAGTACTCGGCGATCAGCGACTGGGGCGAGGACTCGCACGTCGTCTCGTCCCCGAGCCGGGTCAGGTCGCCCTCGATCTCGATCGTCAGGACCGCCCGCTTGTCCTCGTTCACGGTCAGGTCGGTGATCGAGCCGACGTTGACCCCGGCGACGCGGACGTCGGAGCCGGTGACGAGCCCGAACGCGTTGTAGAGCTCGATCTTGTAGGTATGGGCCTCGTCGGCGGCACCCGCGCCCGCGGCGATCCCGCCGCCGGCGCCGGCCAGGCACATGAAGATGACGGCGATCCGCCTCATGGACCGGGCTGCACCTTCGTCGGATCGCAATCGCCCGGGACGCCGTCGGTCAGCGCCCCGCCGTCGGTGAACGGAACCGAATCGTCGTCGGGGTCCGCCACGCCGAGCGGCCGCTCGTTCGACCCCGGGCAGCGCACGACGTTGCCCGTGCTGAGCGCCGAGAACTGCTCCGCGGCGGAGTCGGGATCGGTCAGGTCCGGAAATAACGAAAGCGTCGGGCTGAACGTGTTGACCGTCAGCTCCACGCGCCCGATGCCACCGATCGCGTCGACGTAGCCGGAGTGGCCGAACCCGTCGAACCACCCCACCAGCTCGGGTGTGTAGGCACGGAAGAAGCTCAGATTCTCGTGGCCGTTGGTCAGCGAGCAGATCGCCTCGCCGAAGCTGCCCTCGGTGTAGTCATCGTTCGCGGCGACCAGGAGGTCCTCGGGGTGCTCGGGGCCCGGGCCGCACTTCGGGGAGCCCGACCCAATCGCCACGTCGCGCAGCGGCGGCTGAGCCTGCTGGAGCTCGATCAGGTCGTTGCCCTCGCCCGGCCGGCGGATGATCGCGGAGAGGTCGCGCACGGTCGGCACGGCGTCGCGGGCGGTAGCACGCAGGTCGACCAGGAACGGGCGCAGCTGCTTGGCCGCCGGCCTGCCGGCGATCACGAGCGGCTGCAGGTCGTCGAGCGCCGCGCGTAGGTTTACGAACGTCGTGTTGGCGTTGCGCATGAACGGCGGCAGCAGGGCGATCGCTCGCGCCAGCTCGAGCTTGCGGTCGCCGATCGCGTTCATCATCAGGTTCAGGTTGTGAACCAGCTCCGAGAGGTCCCCCGACCGATCCGCGAGCGCCCCGGTGAACCGCGACCCGTCGACGAGCAGGCGCTCGAGCGCCGCCTGGTCGACGCTCAGCTCGGCGAAGACCCGCCGGCCGGTGTAGAGCATCGGGTTGAGGTACTTGTAGCCGCGGTTGGCCTGCGGCCCGACCCCCTCATAGGACGTCGCGAAGCCCTTGATGACCCGCTTGAAGTCCTTGACGGTCTTGTCGTCGAGCATGTTGAAGAACTGGTCCACCTCGACGTCAGTGATCGTCTCGGTCTGGCTGAG
Source organism: uncultured Solirubrobacterales bacterium (assembly GCA_963767285.1). Classification (GTDB taxonomy): domain Bacteria; phylum Actinomycetota; class Thermoleophilia; order Solirubrobacterales; family 70-9; genus WHSW01. The sequence goes on from CAVYDJ010000002.1 coordinate 609,594, forward strand.
CAGGCCGCCGTCCTCGATCTCCTGTCCGGCTGACTCCACCGGCGGTGTCAGCGCGACCTGGCGGTTGGCGACGCTCGAGAGCGAGGCCCAGCGCACGGTCGCCACGGTCCCGCGTCGCAGGGGGGCGAACTCCTCGTCGACCGTGAAGGTGACGTTCGCCTGGCCGTCGGGCGCGAGCCTGATCTCCTTGACGCTCCCGACCGGCCGGGCGCCGATCACGACCTGGTTGCCGGGGACCAGCGCGCTGGCGTTCTGGAACTGCGCCGTGATCGTGTACTCGTCGTCGCTGCCGAAGAACGCGACGGCCCCGACCACCGCCCCGACGAGCAGCGCGACGACAGCGACCACACGCGCCCGACCGCGCGGCTCTTCGTCTTCCTCCATAAGCCCGGCGCGCGACGATAGTCCGCGCTCCGCGCCCTCGCAACCGGGAACCCCTGGCTGGTCCGCCAGTTTTGGCGCGGACCTACATGACGCTACTCGTGGGTTACTTCGGCGTCCGCGGCCGCCTGCTTCCGCGCAGCCTTCCTGGCCTGCTTCTCTTGCCGGCGCTCGAGGAGCTTCCGTTCACGGTTGAGCTTCGCCATCGTGGTCTTCCGCTTGGTGCTTGAGGCCATCGTCGCCGGCTTTCAGATGAGCCGGAAGTGGCCCGTGTTGTCCTCGTCGTCGCGGACCTTCTCGAGACGACCGGCCTTGCGGGCGTGGACGAAGGCTTGCTTGAGGTCGGGCTTCTCGACGCCGAGCTTCCCGGCTATGTCGGCCCGGGTGAACTCATCCTGGCCCAGTTCCTTTGCAGCCGTAACGAGCTGCTCTTCAGTGACGGTCAATTGCATCGTTCTCCTTACTTGTCGCTTTCAGTTTGCGTCTTCCGAGCTCGGACGAGCGCACCCTCGGCTGATTTCGCCTCGCGTTCGAGCTCGCGAAGCCGACCGTTGCTGGTCGGCTGCGGCCCGGTCACCCTGGCCCGGTAGAGCCGGTACCGCTCGCTCGCATGCCGCGCATTGGCCTCCAGCGCGTCGAGGCGCCGGTGATCGGTCACGAGTTGCGCTCGTCGCCGGTCGCGAGCCGCCGACGGGCGCGAGCAGCGCTCATCTGTTTCCTCGTCCGGGTCACGCGGTGGACCTCGTCCCTTTCGCGCTCCCGACGGCGTGTGACCGCCGCAAGGAGGCGCACGTATGAGTCGCTCATGGGACCTCGATCTCGATTCCCTCGGCGGACTGCGCTGTCGGTGGCGGGAGGGAATCGGCAAAGCACCCAAAGACAGCCGACCACTGAGGATAGCTCCAGGATTTCCGCTTGCCTGCGTATGCGGCCGAGAGGAGTCGAACCTCCACGCCCCGTGAGGGGCCTCGTTCGGCCGAAGCGGCTGCTCGAGCGCGACGGTGAGCTACGAGTGACGCTACCGGTGCCCAGCGACGTACCCGCCGCAGAGCTCGCCCCGGCCCTGTCGTAGAGAGCCGCCGCGTGGTTGTGGACTCCGCCGGTACCATCCTGGTGTGAAGGGGTTTGCTCTCGCGTCCGCAGTTGCTGTGCTTGCTCTCGGCGTCTTGGCGGTACCAGTGGCTAGCGCGGCCGTGGGCATGCAAGTGGTCGACAGCGAGCTCGACGACCCCGCGAACGTCCAGCGCTACACGGCACTGGCGCCGTTCGACGTCGATGCTGATGGGCTCCCCGACGTCGTCAGTGCCGGGGAGCTGAGGGGGGACGCCGACTATCGCTACGCCCGTCCGACCGCGGCAGGCGTCCCGAACCTCGAGGCGCCGATCTCTCGTCCGGTAGCGGGCGGCGGGAACATCCAGCCGCTCGACGGCCTTGTCACTGCGGTGGTCGGCGGAGAGCCGTGGCTCGTGCAAACCGATCCCGGGTCCACCGTGATCGACCTATTCGGGCGGGATGACGGAATCATCAACTTTCATGACCAAAAGAGCCTGGCGGCGAACATCCAGTCCGTTGCGATCGGTGACGCAAACGCAAATGGGCTACCCGACATCGTCGTCCTGCTCAGCAACGGCACGGTCTCGCTGATTCCCGTGATCCCCCAGGGAGGGTTCTCGTTCGATCTCGACGTCGCCAACACCGTCCCGCTGGGCTCGGTTGCCGGAACTCCCCTCGTCGTGCGCTACGCCGACGTCGCCGGCTCGACGCTCCCGGACGTCGTCGTGCTGACCTCTGGCGCTGGCGAGGAGATGGTGCGAGTCGCGACCGCGACGGGCTCGGCACCCATCACGTTCAGCGGGTTCGTCAGCGGCACCACTCCCGCCAACCCACGCGACCTCGAGTTGGCCGACTTCGACGGCGACGGGCGCCGCGACGTCTTGCTCGGCACGAACGCCGGTGTCTCGATCGCACGGAACGAGACCGGGACCGGAGGGCCGGTCGTCGGGGTGACGTCGTCACGCGCGTTCAATGTGGTCCCCGACGTCGCCGCCGCCGACGTCGACGGCGACGGTACGCCGGAGGTCGCCGCGGGTCTCGGATCGACAGTTGCAATCGCGCTGCTCGAGGTGACCGGGACAACGCCAGCTGTCCCGCAGACGTCCGACACCGTGAACGGCGTCGAGACGGTGCTCGCAGTCGACCTGGAGGGGGACGGGGCCGACGAGGTGGTGGTCGCGGGCCGCTCGATCGACGTGCTGACGAACGTCTCCCCGGGTGCTGTCGTCGCTTTGCCGAACCCCTCCGCATTGGGCACGGTCGAGGTGGGGCGCACCGGCTCACCGGTTCAGATCGCCTTGACCAACCAACGCGAGGGCACGGAGCGCGTGCGATCGGTGCGGGTCGAGGGAGCCGCGGCGTCGGAGATCCTCGCGGTCGACGCCTGCACGGCCGTGCTCGCCCCCGGCGAGCAGTGCACGTTGACCGCGCGGCTCAGCCCATCCGACGTCGGCACCCGCTCAGCGCAGCTGCGCGTCGACCTCGCCCACGCCGCCGATCTCGTCATCCCGGTATCGGGCGAGGGGTCCGCGCCCTCGCCCGGGCCGGCGGGGCCCACCGGTCCTCAGGGTCCCCAGGGACCCGAGGGGCCGCCGGGGTCGTCGGACGCACCGCAGCTCGCCGCGGTGCTCACCACCGCCAAGTGCTCGCGCAAGCAGAAGAAGGTCGGATGCACCTTGCGGCTGGCGGAGCGCACCGACATCGAGGGTCAGGTCCGTCTGATCGCCGGCCGCAAGACCGTCGGCCGTGCGACGCTCGAGGAGGGCGCCACCAATGTCAAGGTCGCCGGCAAGGTTCCCCCGTCGCGGAAGTCAGTCGTCATCGAGCTGGCGCTACCCGGGCTTGACGTGCAGCGGGTCAATGTGCCGGTCAAGCGGTAAGCCCTGATCGCAGTTCTGTTCGGCGCGACACATCTGGCGACTGCCGCCGGCCTTCTCAAGCTTCGCTCGTAGACGGTCGGAATCACCACTATCGCGTGGTGGAGGAAGTACTCCTCCTCGCGCCTTGCAGGAACGAGAAGACCACGGCAATCCACAGGATTGGCCCAGCTGGGGCTCGGCGGTGCCCTGAGGATCAGCATGCTCGGCGGCGATGGGGTGACGACGCCGCCGATTACGCCCGCCAAGAGGAGGAGTGGATCGATATCGGTTACCGACCGCCGGTCGAGCGGAGCTGGCGTCTGCTCGAACCCGGTTCGGTCGACGCGTGTCCATGCGGGATGAGCCGTGACTCATAGGTCCCTCGGTGCTCCGCTCGCGTGCAGGAGCAGTCAGTCGGGAGCATGAGACCAACGCGCTGCCGCCAGCGGGGCCGCTGCCGCGGGCCCCAACCGAGCTCCGGGGCAACACGGGGGCAACGGAAGGCCCCGAGATGGCGGCAAAGTCGCGAGTAGGGGTCTAGCCGCGATGCAGAAGGTCGTGGGTTCGAATCCCATCAGCTGCTCTGAAGTTCAGGCGATTCCAGTTGTAATGGGTCCTGTTGCAGATGCCTAAGTGTTCTGATACAGTCGCGCCGATTGCGGTCCATGGGCTGTTCGTTGCTTCGGGTGAGGCTCACCACGTTTCGCATTCTGGTGGCTCGCTCCGCACTCTCGAGATGGCCCGAGACACTCAGAAAGCGAGACGGTCCATGGCTGGCACAAGAGCTTCAAAGCGTTCATCGGTTCGCGTTGTTGTCGCGTTAGTTGCGCTGCTCCTTACTGCGCTGTTCGCAACGGCCTGCGGTAGTGACGACGGCGGATCAACGGCATCGGCCACAGGCGAGATTCCGCCCGAACCCGAGTCGGGGACGCTGGTTCTTGGCACTCAGCCCTGGATCGGCTACGGCCCGTTGGCTGACATCGCCCCTGCCAAGGGGATCTACGACGAAGAGGGCCTGACCGACGTTGAGATCCAGAACTTCAAGAGCGATAAGGACATCAGTGCGGCGTTCGCGAGTGGGCGCTTGGACGCCATGAACGCGGGGCTCACTCAGGCTCTCACGCTCACGTCCGTGGGGGTTCCTGTGAAGCTCGTGCTTCTCGAGGACGTCAGTACGGAAGCCGACGCAATCTTGGGCCGAGGCGTCGACTCGGTCGCTGATCTGGCAGGCAAGGACGTTGCGGTGGAGGAAGGCGCCGTCGGCGATCTCATGCTGCGCTACGCGCTGCAGGAGAACGATATGACGCTCGACGACATCAACGTCATTCCGACGCCGGCGTCCGAGGCGGGCACGGCATTGATCGCGGGCAGGATCGACGCAGCCGTGACCTATGAGCCTTATGTGACCCAGGCTCAGACGGAGGACAGTGCGGTCAAGCCGATCTACACCGCCGGTGAGAAGGAGGGCCTGGTCTCCGACGTACTCGTCGTTTCAGAAGACATGATCAACGAACGACCTGGGCAGGTGGCAGCTCTGTTGCGCTCCTATCAGTCCGCACTCGAGTTCTACGACGAGAATCCCACGGAAGCTCAGCAGATCATCGGCGACGCGCTCGGTGCCGATGCGAGCGAACTTGAGACCGCTTTCGACGGGATCGACTTCTACGATCTAAAACAGAACCAGGAACAGTTCTCCGGGCCGTACCCGGAAATCGTGGCCGACGTGGAGGGGCTAATGCTCGACGCCGGGCTTCTCGAGCAGGAAGCCAATACCGAGGATCTGATCGATTCACAATTTGTTGATGCGGCCGCGAACTAGTCGTCCCGTCCCCTGTCTCCTCTCGGGACGGGGGGTCGGCACGGCGCGCCGTCCCCAAAGACGGCGCGCCGACGTCCCCCTGCGCTGACGAGGGATGGCCGCGGATCGAGAGCTTCTGGGCACTGCGCACACTTCCTCGGACGCTGAGGACACTCAAGCTGGCGTGATTTCCCGGGCGACCGACGTCCAGCCTCCGCGCACGGGCCGGCGAAGCCGTCCCAGGATCCTGCGTCTACGCGGTGAGGTCAAGCCTTGGCAGTTTGTGATCACAGCCGTGACCGTCTTCTCGTTCCTGCTCGCGTCGTGGGTCTTGGTCACCGAACTTGAGCTCGTCAATCCCCTTTTCCTTCCCGGCCCGGCCGACGTAGCGTCGCGCCTGGTCGAGCTAGCGAAAGAGGGGACGCTTTGGGACGACGCGAGCATCAGCATCTACCGGATCACGGTGGGCTTTGTAATCGCGACCGCCATGGCGGTTCCCCTCGGCATCGTGATGGGCACCTACCGGTTCTGGGAGGCAGTGTTCGAGCCGCTCACTGACTTCATCCGGTACATGCCTGTCGTAGCGTTCATTCCCCTCACGATCATCTGGGTGGGTACCGACGACTCGCAAAAGTTCGTCGTCATCTGGATCGGCACGTTCTTCCAGCAGGTCCTGATGGTCCAGGACAACGTTAAACGCACGCCCCAAGACTTCGTCGATATCGGGCGCACACTCGGAATGCCGGAGAGATCGATCCTGGCGCGCATCATCACCCCGAGCTCGGCCCCGGCGATCTGGGATTCGATGCGAATAACGCTCGGGTGGGCGTGGACCTATCTGACGCTGGCTGAGCTCGTATCCGCCAGCTCTGGGTTGGGTTACCGGATTACGGTTGCCCAGCGGTTCTTCCAGACCGAAACGATCATCGGATACATCCTCGTCCTCGGTTTCCTGGGACTGTTAACCGACCAACTGATGAGGGCGGGTGGCCGCCGGCTCTTCCCGTGGGCCCGCGCATGACCGCACAATCTCCGAAGCTGGAGATCGTCGGGGTGCGAAAGGAATTCGACGACGGCAAGCAGCAGATGGTCGCGCTCGACGGGATCGATCTCTCCTGTAACGAGAACGAATTCTGTTGTCTGGTCGGGACCTCCGGTTGCGGCAAGAGCACGCTGCTGTCGATCGTCGCCGGCCTTCAGGAGCCCACGGCGGGCCACGTGCTCATCGACGGCCAGCCGATCGAGGGCCCCGGCCGTGATCGTGGGGTCGTCTTCCAGACCTACACGCTCTTTCCCTGGCTTACCGCTCGGGAGAATGTGGAGTTCGCACTCCGCCATACGGGTGCCGATAAAAAGACCCGGCAGCAGATCGCAATAGAGAACCTCGACCTCGTTGATCTAACAAGGTTCGCCGACTCCTACCCGAGCCAGCTGTCCGGCGGAATGAAGCAGAGGGTGGCCATCGCGCGGTCGCTCTCATATCACCCGGCTGTGCTGCTGATGGACGAGCCCTTCGGCGCCCTTGATGCCTTGACGCGTCAGATGATGCAGGAGCTACTCACCGCCGTTTGGGAGCGCCATCGGATGACGGTTCTTTTCGTGACGCACGATGTCGACGAGGCGGTATTTGTCGCTGACCGGGTGGTTGTGATGACCAATCGGCCCGGCCGAATCAAGCAGGACGTGGCCGTCACCTTGCCCCGCCCTAGGTCTTTCGACATGACGAAAGACGAGCAGTTCGCGGGACTGAAGCATCGGATTGTGGAAAGCCTTCGCGCCGAGGCGCTGGAGACGGTCGTCGCGTGACGGGCATGGGCTCAGCCTCGCGCGTCAACGGCACGGTTAGGACCGTCCTTGGAGACGTCGACTCGGCTGCGATCGGACAGACGAGCATGCATGAGCATCTGCTCCTCGACTGCCGGGTGTTCTACACGCCGGGCTCGCTCGACGATGTGGATCTCCGAGAGCAACCGGTTTCCCGCGACACGCTCCCGTCGGTGCGGTGGAATGCGTTCTCCTGCCTGGACAACCTTGTGCTCGACGACGTGGACTCTGCGGTCACCGAGCTGCGCGCCCTTGCGCTCGCAGGCGGCAACACGATCCTAGATCTGACCAGCAGGGGGCTCGGGTGTAAGCCGGATGCGCTCCAGGAGATTTCAAGGCGATCCAATGTGCATGTCGTCCTCGGAGCGGGCCACTACGTTCACTCGACCCACGAGCAGACCACGTGCGGTGCGACGGTCGAAGAACTCGAGACTCAACTCGAGCGGGAGGTCACGCAAGGGGTCGGCGGCAGCTCAGTGCGGCCCGGCGTGATCGGCGAGATCGGAATGAGCGCACCGCCGCGTGGTTGCGAGAAGCGGGCACTGCTGGCAGCAGCGCGGGTCGCCGCTCGACATGGCATGTCCCTGCACGTCCACACGGACAACTCCGGCGCATACGGATGTGATCACGTCGAGGACTGCGCCGAGGCGGGACTTGCGCCAGAGCGCATCGTCATCTGTCACATGGACGAGCGGCTTGACCCGGATTACCACCGCGCTGTCCTTCAAACCGGAGCCAATATTGCCTTCGACACGTTCGGTTCCGAGCTCAACTTTTCCGGCGTCTTTCACCATCCCAGCGACCGCGAGCGACTGGCTGCCCTCGTTGGCCTGCTGGAAGACGGATACGCAGATCGGATCGTGCTTGGACACGACGTGTTCGCTAAGGCTCACCTCCATGCCTTCGGCGGATACGGATACGACCATCTGATCGCGCGAATCAGACCGGCCCTCGAGCAGGACTACGGCGTCAATACGGAGACAGTCGACCAGATGCTGATTCACAACCCGAGGCGCCTCTTGGCGCTCGCATCGAGCCGAACTTCACAGGTGATGGATGAGCGCCCGCGGATGGGCATGACCGGAAGGCGGGACAGATGACGACCCAAGGTTCGAACGAGATCGAGCGCACGCCTCGTACGCGACTAAAGCGTTTCCCGCAGCGAGCTGTCTACGAGCGCGACACGATCTATCGCATTCTCGACGAGGGGTTGATCTGTCACCTCGCCTTCGCAGATGACGCGGGCCAGCCCTACTGCGTCCCGACTGCCTATGCGCGGATCGGCGACGACATATACATCCACGGTTCGTCGGCCAGCCGCACTCTGCGTGCCACTTCTGCCGGTATCCCGGTTTGTCTCACCGTAACGCTGACGGATGGCATCGTCCTCGCGCGGTCCGCCTTCAATCACTCTTTCAACTACCGCTCGGTGTTCATGCTCGGCATGGCGACCCCGGTCAGTGATCCCGCGGAGCGCGAGCGTGCACTCAAGGAGTTCGCGGAGCGGATTGTCCCCGGCCGCTGGCCGGATGTCCGCAAGCCCACCCGCCAAGAGATCAAGGCCACCGCCCTCCTGACACTTCCGATCCAGGAAGCCTCGGCGAAGATCCGAACGGGAATGCCGGTCGACGAAGGAGACGACCTCGACCATCCGGCGTGGGCCGGGGTCATCCCCTTGGAGCTCGCGGTGCGCGAGCCCGTTACCGATCCTGGTGTGCCCCCTGAAATTGAGGTTCCGGCCTATGTCCGGGACTATGAGCGACCGCGGGGCGCCGACAACGGCGAAGATCCGCTGCGCTAGATGGGGCGAGGAGAAGACATGCCTGAAACGTTTCCTCAGCCACTGGGCGGAAATGAAATGCCTCGTTTCGGCGGCCCTGGGACGATGATGCGGCTGCCGTCGGCGACGACAGCAGAAGGCCTCGACGCCGCCTTTATCGGCATCCCCTTGGATGTCGGGACTTCGAATCGTCCAGGCGCTAGGTACGGGCCGCGCTCCGTCCGCGCGGAATCGGTGCTGCTTCGTCCCTACAACATGGGCACTCGTGCGGCGCCCTTCGACTCCCTGCGGGTGGCGGATCTCGGTGACATCGCGATCAACACGTTCAACCTCGCCAAGAGTGTCGACATCATCACCGAGGCGATGGCCGGCGTCCTTGAAACCGGTTGCCGCCCGTTGTCGATCGGCGGTGATCACACGGTGCTTTACGGGATCTTGCGAGCCGTGGCGGAACGCCACGGACCGGTCGGTCTGGTCCACGTCGACGCGCACTCGGATGTAAACGACCAGATGTTCGGCGAGGCGGTCACCCATGGAACCCCGATACGTCGCTCCATCGAGGCGGGGCTCGTCGCGCCCGAGCGGGTCGTTCAGATCGGGGTTCGGGGTACCGGCTACACGGCCGAAGACTTCGATTGGGCTCGGAGCATCGGCTGCAGGGTCGTGCAGGCCGAGGAATGCTGGCACCGTTCGCTGGTCCCGTTGATGGCTGAGGTGCGCGAGCAACTGGGCGAAGGGCCCGTCTACCTGAGCTTCGACATCGACTCACTCGATCCGAGTCTCGCACCCGGCACAGGCACCCCTGAGATCGGAGGTTTGACCGCGCCTCAGGCCCTTGAGATCATCCGAGGCCTTCGAGGTCTCGATCTCGTGGGAGCCGATCTGGTCGAGGTTGCCCCTGCCTACGATCCGTCGGGGAACACCGCGCTCGTGGGCGCAAACATCCTCTACGAGGAGCTCTGCGTGCTTCCCGGCGTCGAGTATCGGGAGCCAGATAACGGGCAGGACGCGTCGCGGGCATAGACGTAGCCGCAGCCCGGAGCGCTCAGGCCCGAGACGTGCGCGACGCAGGGCTCAGTGCCTCAGCCATCGCGTCTGCGAAATCGTCAGCCTCTCGCTCCTCGAGCCCGGCGATCGTCACTCTCAGCCCGGGTGGCGTGGCGGTTCGAAATCGCTCACCGGCGGCGACGGCCCAGCCCAGTTGCATCAGATTGCGGACCGCCGTCCCCTCTTCCTCGACGGGAATCCAAAGCTCGAGGCCGGAACGCCCGATAGAGGCGACTCCGCGGGCTGCAAGTGCGTCCACCACCGCCCGGCGTCGGCTGACGTAGGTGGCAGCGGCCCGGTCGACCAGGTCGCTCACGCCTTGGTCGTGGAGAAGATCGACAACGAGACTTTGAATCAGGTAGCTCACCCAACCACTCGTCAGCAACTGCCGCCCCTGGACGCGGCTGATCGTGTGCTCGTCACCGGCGAGCACCGCCAGGCGCAGGTCCGGGCCGAGAAACTTCGAAACGGATCGCACGACCGCCCAGCGGCGGCGCCCAGCGGTCAGGGTGTGGTACGGATCGAGCGTCACGGGGCCCGCATGATCATCTTCAATCAACAGCACGTCCGGATGCTGGTCGAGCACGTCCTGTAGCTCGGACCGGCGTTCGGCGCTGATCGCGGCTCCAGTGGGGTTTTGCGCTCTCGGTGTCAGCGCGCACGCCATCGCACCGGCATGCAGAGCCCGCTCGAGTGCGTCCGGGCGCGGCCCCTGTTCGTCGATCTCGAATCCGATCAGCTTGAGGTCCAGCGTCCGGGCCAGGTCGAGCACGCCCGTATACCCCGGATCCTCGACCGCAATGGCGTCGCCGGCTCTTAAGCGGGCGGACAGGATTCGCTCGATTGCGTCGAACGTGCCATTCACGACGGCTATATGGGCCGGGTTGACCCCGACCTCGCCAAACATGCGATCGAACGTGGTGGCCAAAGCGGGCAGGACGGGCGTCTCTCCGTAGAGATGCTGGGGCGGTTTCAATCGCGGGATTGCATCGTGCAGTCGAGGAAGCAACTCGGGATCCGGATTCCCGCTACTTACGTCTCGGAGGTGATCTGCGAGTGGGATGACATTCCGCGGAGCTATCGGGGGCCGGCTGCTCACACGCGTGCGTCTGCGCTCGTGCGTAGTCACGATCCCCCGCGACCGCAGATCGCGGTATGCGGCTACCACCGTGACCGGACTCACGCCGAGCTGTTGCGCGAGGCCGCGAACGGACGGGAGTACCTCACCGGGGGATAGACGTCCCTGTGCGACGAGAGCTTCCAAGCTGGCCGCGATCTCTCGCGCCGTCCCCCCTCGGACGGGAATGTCGGTCGTTTTCGAGGAAGGCCCGATAATTCAGTGCACCCCGAAGAACTCGCGCCCCCATTGCTGCCACGCGACGGGTAGAGTCGTTTCGGTCATCTGTACAACTACAGCACTATACTGCAACAGATCACGCTGCAAGCGTGGCCGATCCGCCATCTGAGCGGGCGCAGCCGATCCAGTGCTAGCAAGGACGGAAGAGCTTACGTCGCTCTCAACGCATCGGTTTCGCTCGGAAACCCCGGCCCTCAGCCGTAGAGCTGGCGGCTGAGGTAGCTCTTTGCTCCCCTTCGCACTCGGACTGTCCGCGTCGTTGTGCTGGGGCCTCGCCGACTTCGTCGCGGGAATGGAAACCCGACGTCTCCCGGGCCTGGTTGTGGTGTGCCTCAGCCAGGTGGTTGGCCTCGTCGGATTGATCGGCTTGGCTGCGGCTCTCGGCGAGATCGCTCTGGATTCACATGCCGTGCCGGCGGTCCTGGCAGCGGGCCTGAGTAGTTCCGTGGGAGTGATCGTTCTGTACCGCGCGCTTGCCATAGGGCCGATGGGCGTCGTGGCGCCGCTGTCCGCAACGGGAGCGGTAGTGCCCATCGTCGTCGGACTGGCCGAGGGTGAAGCCCCCACGGAGGTGCAGGTCCTTGGAATCGCCGCGGCCGCGGTCGGTGTGCTCCTGGTAGCTCAGGATGTAGCACCCGGAAAGGAGCTCAAAGGGGCGATCCCGAAGGGGGTAGCGCTCGCTCTTTTGGCCGCCCTCTGCCTCGGGATCACGCTGGCGGCGCTGGATCGGGCCGCTGCCTCGGGCGCGGTCAGCGCAGTGCTGTGGTCGCGGATGACGGCCGTGGCGGTTTTGTGTGGGGTGCTCCTCATTCTCAAGCCGCCGCTTACAGGGGTGAGATCGCGGTTTCCTCGGCTCGCGTCAATAGGGGTGCTCGACGCCGGCGCTAACACCCTCTACGCACTCGCGACCACGCAGGGCCTGTTGGCGCTTGTCGCGATAGTGGCCTCGCTTTACCCGGTGGCGACCCTCATCTTGGCTCGGGTCTTCCTCGCTGAGCGGCTCCACCCCCGCCAGAGCGCCGGTATCGGCGCCGCGATGGTCGGAGTGGTGCTGATCGTCGGGGGGTAGGGGCCGCGGCGGGGCGGAAGGAGGCGCATCCGGCTGTTCAATCGCGTCATCCCAGAGACTTCAAGCACCTCGCCGCACTTGCTCGAATATTCGTGGGTGGTAGCGAGAAACGGATCGGGCCGCGTATCGGATCTCGGTGCGACGCACGGAGCTAGCACGGCGCTGCTGCATCTCGCGCGAAGGAGGAGCGAGCCCGTCCCGCAAAACGCACGAAAAGCATGGAATGGCATGACCGGCCAGCGCTGAGGCCGGACTGAAAAGGGGCCTCCGCCACGCTCATTAGAACGGCGGTTGTCACTGCTGTTCGGAGCGAGAGGAGACCCGGCATGAACTATGTCGGAATCGATTGGGCCTATCGGCGCGCCGCCTGGTGCGCGGTCAACGAGGCGGGCGGATCGAGGGCGAGGGCATGATCCCCGCCGATGAGGATGGCCTTGCCCGGCTGGTCTTGGAGCTCGGGGTCGAGGTCAAGGGCTGCGTCGAGGCGATGAGCGGCGCGGTCTGGGTCAAGGACCAACTCGAGCTCGGCCGGCTGGTCGGTCGACGTCGCCCACGCCGGCAAGGTCAGAGACATCGCCCCGCTTGCCTGCAAGACCGACAAGGTCGACGCGCGGGTGTTGGCCGAGCTTTGCCGGCGCGACCTGGTGCCGGCGGTCTGGGTCGCCTCGCCTGAGGATCGCGCGATCAGCGAGCGGCTTCGACGTCGGGCTCATCTGGTCAAGCTCCGCACCTCGCATCGAAACCGGATCTTCGGTCTGCTGACCCAGTTCGGCCTTCGGATCGGCTTCACCCGGCTTAACCAGCCCGATGCGATGGAGCTGCTCGAGCGTCGCGGGGTGCCCGCGGTCTGGCGCGACTCGATCGCCGAGCACCTCGACCAGATCGACGAGCTGCAGAAGCGGATCCGCCCGATCGACTCGGAGCTCCGACCGATCGCCGATGCGGATCCGAGGGCGCAGCTGCTGCAGACGATCCCCGGGGTCGGGCCGTTGATCAGCCTCGTCTTCGCCAGCGAGATCGGGGAGGTCTCTCGGTTCTCGTCGGCCTCAAAGCTCGTCGGCTATTCCGGCCTGGCGCCGCGGATCATCCAGTCGGGCGATCGCTCGGCGACCGGGCGGCTATCGAAGGCGGGGTCGCGAACGCTTCGCTGGGCAGCGGTCGAGGCCGCGACCCATTCTTGGCGGCCGAGCAATCCGTTTCACGAGCACTATCGCCGCCTCGCCGCGAGCCACGGCGTCAACCCGGCCCGCGTCTCGGTTGCTCGCAAGCTCCTGATCTGCACCTGGCACATGCTCTCTCGAGGCCAGACCTTCAAACCGTCCCACCCAAAGACAGCCGCGGCGAACTCCTCGCGCTTTCAGACCGCCTGACGGTCCTGCATGGAATTGAGAGGCCGCGGCAGCTCCCACGAACACTCTGCGCTACGAGCGCCGAAAGAGAAATGAGCTCGACTCAGCGAACTGGGAGCGACGAGAGGGTGGTGATGCTCGCTGGCTTGACAGCGAGACGTCGATCAAAGAGAAAGTGCAACTCTGTGATGTCAGGTCGCACGCAGACGACTTAGCTAGCGGGCGTCAATGACCCGGCCGTGTCCAGCAGCGCCTCAACGCTCTCGACCGCTCAGATATCGGCCGCTACTTTGCGCCCTGGCGCGGGTATAAGCGAGCGGTGGGAGGTGGGCGTCTCAACTTGTCTCAACTGATTCGGTCGATCGCCGGGGTGGTCGGTGTTTTGGCCGTGTCAGGCCTGACGTTGCTGAGCCCAGTCGTCTCGGCCGCCCCGGGCGACCTCGATCCGGCGTTCTCCGGTGACGGGTTCGTCAACCTGAAAGAGCCCTACGAGGCATGGGATCTAGCGGTGACCAGCGACGGTGCCACGATCACTGCGGTTGGGGCCGGGAGGCTTGTGCGTTACGACGCCGCGGGTGAGATCGACGGAGGGTTCACCGAAACCGGCATCTCAGAGTCGCTGGCGCCTGTAGGGAGGGGCCCGAGCCCCCGCGACATCGCCATCGGACCAGACGGTTCGATTTACGTGGCCGGCTCAGCCTTCGACGAGGCCACCAGCGACAGCGACTGGTTCGTGTCCAAGCTCAGGCCGAATGGAATGCCCGACCCGGGCTTCGCCTCGGGCCGAAGCGTCTTGGTCGATCTCACCGGCGGGGCGGCGTCGGTAGCAGTCGACCAGCAGGGCCGCGTCTTGCTTGCCGGCGCCCGCGGCGTGATTCGGCTATTGCCGAACGGTCAACTCGATCCAAGCTTCGATGAGGACGGAATCCAAACTGAACTTTCCATCCGCCCAGAGCGCGCCGCGGTCGGCCCCGGCGCAGACGGCGCGTTGTTCGTCGGCGGCGCTGCCAACGCCTACGACCAGGCCAAGCCGACAGCTCTGGTCCGACTCGGGCCCGATGGTCAGCCTGATCTGAGCTTCGGCGACGGCGGTGAGGTTCGACTCGACAAGGTTGGGCTGACCGATACCGTCACCGATCTTGCGGTGGATCCAGCAGGGCGACTGATCGCGACGATCAAAGGCTGTACAACCACGCTCGGCCCGAGCGGCGGCACCTACTGCGACTCGAGCTTTGCCCGGGTGACGAGCGACGGCGGGCTTGACCCAACGTTTTGGAGCGGCCCTGTGGTTTCGGTGGCGGTAGCCGTCACCGATGCCGAGATCCTCGTGGGTGGCGCCGAGTCACCCGGCCCGCGGTTTCCCTTCGCCTCGTCGGTCAAGCGCTACACGTTGGATGGACAGCTCGGCTCGGTTGCCTACGCCTATCGCGGATTGCGCGGCCGCCCGGTAACCGATGTCGCCGAAGCGCCCGACGGCGATGTCCTCGCGTTCGACTGGCGACTCACTGATGCGATTGACGAGCGAGCCCGGCCCGTCCGACGCCGATGCCGATGGTGTCACCGACGACGCGGACGCCTGTCGCCTCTTCCGCGCGCCGCCACCTTCCGGATGCCCCACGCTTCACCGCCGGATCCGATTCGTCGCCGCCCAACCACAACATCGGCTCGCCCTGCGCTTCGCGACCCGCATCAGCGTTTGCGACGCTCGTGCAGAAGGTGCTGCTGTTCGAGCGACGAGCGGGTGCCAGACCGGCTGGTCGACCGCACCCAGAGCACGCCGTCCAACGGGCGCAGCCTCGTTTCCCCAAGCCCGATCCTGGCCATTACTACGCGCTCGCGCCGCAGCACTTCGAACCGAAACTGGGCCGATGTGAAGCGGCGCGCACCCATACGGTGCAGCTAGGCACTGCTTCACGCTAATCCTCGGAGTAGCGGCACGGACGAGAACCGCTACTCCGCATGGAAGACCGCAACTTTTTCGCGGCCCATACGCTTGAAGGTCAGGTGATCAGACGACGATCTCTGAAGCGGCTTTGCTGGGTGGCGCTGATGGCGCTGTTGACATGCGCTGCTCCCGCGTCCGGCGCCGTTTCGATCGGCCGAGCGAACACTGATGGCCAGGGTATGAATCGGGCCTTCATCGACAACGCCGGCACCGGCGCCCCTGGCGACATCGCCGTGGGCGGGGACCACATCTACTGGGTGACCGGCAACGCAATCGGCCGCGCGAACCTCAACGGCCTGGGTGTAGATCCTGCCTTCATCACCGGCCTCAACTCCCCGGCCGGCTTGACCGCGAACGATCAATACCTGTACTGGGGAGGCGCTTCGATCGGACGGGCGCGGCTCGACGGAACCGACGTCGAGCCGAACTTCATGACGCCAAGCGGCGGCGCTGACGACGTCGCCGCGAGCGAGCAATACCTCTACTGGACCTCTGACGTCGGGATCGGCCGCGCGAACCTTGATGGGACCGGGGCCGATCCGAAGTCCATCGACACCGGGGTCACCGTCACCTCGGACTCACCGGAGGGCGTATATCCCCCGACCGAACTGGCGGTCAACAGCACCCGCGCCTTCTGGGTCTACTCGACCTACCACCTCGGCAACGCGACATCGGATATCGGTCGCGCCAATCTCGACGGCAGCGGCGTCGAGAGGGTGCTGACAGGTGGTGGTCTGCACGGCAGCTACTACGGACCTCTGGGTGCCGACGGCAGCCGCGTGTTCTACCGCGTGCGTTCCGGCCTCACCGACGACGAGATCAGGTCGTTCGGCGCGGACGCTCCACCGCCGTGCTCACCGTCCTGGACGACCACGGCCGATCCGAGCGTCACCGATCCCTTCGGTGGAGTAGCGGTCGACGGTGGTCACGTGTACTGGGCGCACCTCGCCGAGGGCGGGTTGCATTGCAGTCTCGACGCGACGCACCGAAAGCAGCGCCAGCGCGGCCGGAAGATCCAATTCGAAGTCTGGTTCGAGGCGTGCGAGGAGGTCACGCATTCGCGCCTCGGGTCGAGCGAAGGTCGCCGGCGCGCACTACGACCTCAAGCGGACCACTGCGACGGTCGGCCCGACGGAATCCTCGCTCGCCGTCAAGCCGACACGAAAGGACCGGCACGAGATCCTGGCCGCGCTCAAGGACGGTCAGTCGGCGACCGCGCAATAGAGCTTCGGTTCACGGACACGTCAGGCAACTCGAGCGCCACGAGCTATGACGTTCGGCTGACGCGCCACTGATCGTCCGCCTCGCGCACAGCCGAGAAAGGCATGCTTTGGACGAGAAGTGCGTCAGGTGCCTCGGCCGGTTAGCGAAACACGATCGGCCTACTACGTGCACCGCTGCAGCGGGCCAACGCCGAGCTCCCGCGATCGACCGTGGCGAAGTACTTCCCGGCTTCCTCGAGGCGGAAGAAGAGCAAACGGATCGTAATCTGTGTTCTGTCGTTCTACGAGGCGGCGTCCAGGGCCTGAGAACAGGCTGACCTGGACCCGGTGGACGCACGAGCTGGCCCGCGACCTGAGCTCGGTGACCACTCCGTCCTTGTCAAAATCACTGATGTGCAGCGATCGTTGTGCCTTGCGACAGCCCGACGGTGCCGGCCCGAATCCAAGGTCGCACTTATCCCGCGAGTTCGCGACGCCGTCCGCATCTGCATCGGCATCGGGCGAGGGGCCAAGGAGAAACCGAGCCACCACGGGCCCGTGCTTGCCTCCGCCGATCACCGTCTCGGCGTTGGCTCCCATGGCGGCGTCGATGATGTCGAGCCCTTGGAATCCCTGGAGGGCCGCACCGTGTCCCTCGACCCCGAACGGCGTGATCAGCTTTCCGCCGACCGTGTGATGGGTCAGCGTGATCGTTGGCGGAAGTCCCCCGCTCTGATAACTGCCGACCAAGGTCAGCGACCCGTCGGCCAGGGTATTGACGAGCGTGCCGACTCTGACGGCCAGCTGTCGGTGCGATGCTCCTGACGGGTCAACCCGGACCAGGCTTTCGAGGCAATCCTGTTCGCGTTGTGAGGGGTCGTCGCATTCGAGGGCGCCGACCAGGATCTCTCCGCCGGGGCCGAGCGCCAGCGACTCGGTCTTCACAGCGTCGACAGAATCGATCGTAACCGTCCCGCTGGTGCCGAAGCTCGAATCCACGGTCCCTTCGGGCGTCAGGCGAGTGATCACACTCCCCCCGACGATCACCGAGTCATCGGGCGCCACGGCCAGCGCACCTCTTCTGGTGTAGCCGTGGGCCGCGGCGACGCCGTCGACGCCGTAGGACGGGTCGTTAGCTCCATCGTTCAGCAGGCGCTGGACGGCCGGACCTCCGGCTGAGCCCAAGACGAAGGCCGGCCGGCCGTCCCTGAGGCGAGATGCAACGTTCCTGAAACGCGCAGCTCCGTGGCCTGGCCACCGTTACCGAACGAGTCCGCTGCCGATCCGTCGTCATTGAACGCCGTCAGCGTGGACCGACCGTCGGCCCGCGTCCCGAGCAAGATGCGCCCCGTCGGCTCGATGAGAATGTCCGAGACGCTCGCCGATGAAGCGGGATTGACCTCGGCGATCCCGTCGTGGCCAAAGCCATGATCGAACGTGCCATCAGGCGCATAGCGAGCGAGCCCGAGGCCCGAGCCGTCGATGCTCAGTCCGGCAACGACGATGCGACCCTGGTCGTCGATCGCCACGGCGTCGACGTCGCCAAATGGGGTGAGCCGGACGATCCCTCCCTTTCCAAACTGGGAATCGAGATCTCCCGGGGCAGCTGAGGCTCCAATGGGAAACGCCAAGGCCGCGAGCGCGATCCCTACGCCTAAAGCGCCCAGCGTTCTGGTTCCCATCGTTTCGACCACTTCAGGTCAATACCCGGCCAGCCAACAAGTTGCGCTCCGGATGAGAAGCGGCATCCGTAGGAGGGCGGACCACGCGCCTTAGTCCCGTACCCGCGATGGGCCAGTCAGGCACTTGCCCGCGCGACAGCGAATGTCCGCGACCCCGTGAATCCGCTGATCGAAGCCTCTGAGCTCAAATCGGAACGGAACCCCGTCTTTGACACCCGCGGTCAGCTTCGGAGTGCCCCCGGCCGCAACCTGATTACGGAGCCTGGTCAGGAAATGCGTCGCCCCGTTGGTGTTCGCTCCGATTCGCCAAAGCCGCCGTCTCGCCGTCGGCTGAGCCGCGACCACCAGACCATCTGCCGCTCGGAACGCAAAGACCTGGGGTCCGCGTCCGGACACTGGTGTGCTCACCCGCAGCTCGAGTGCGACGGTTCCATTGCTTCGAGAGTGAAGCTCGACCGTGCGTACATATCGCAGCTTGCTCGCCGCAGGCGCCGCCAAAGGACCGACGATCATCAGGAGTCCGCCGACCAGCGCGAGGGCCGCGACGACGTTCGCACTTGGAAGCAATCTCTCCATTGCACGACCCTAAACCTGCGTTAAGCCGGGAAGTACCGCTTTGGACGAGTAGCGGCTAAAGATTCACGAACGCATCGAATCCATCGATGCAGCCGGAGTTGGCTACCTCGAACACAGAGCCACGACCGCCCTCGACCACCGTCCAGCAGCCGAAACGCCGGGTACGGACGGTGACGACCGTGCTGTCGCTGCCGCGGCTTAGACTGCATCTCCAGCGTCCGTCCGTGATCTCAGCGCACTTCGAGTAGTCGCTCTCACCGCCCAGCGACCGCTCTAACGCATCGTCGTCGACGCCGAGGACTGCCGCTGGTCGGTACAGGAAACCCGCGAGCCCAATGAGAGCGAGCACGGTGACCACGACCCCGGCGATGACGATGCGGCGATCGCTCGACACCCCAGAATTGTTGCGCTTAGGACGAGAAGCGACCAAGTCGCTTCTCATGGGAAAGGAGGCTCTCAATGCCCCTAGTCGGCGGAAGCCTTCCAGCCAACCGCGCCGAACGTGTTGCAGGCTGGGCCCTCATCTCCTGACACCCCGGTTCCGAAGTCTTCGTAAAAGAACAGACGACCCTTAGCTCGGGATCGGGTCTTGAGCTCACCCTCGACGAAGTAGAAGGCCTGTGTCCCCGAGTGCGGGTCGGCGAAGCTGCGGTCGGTCTGAAACTCGTTATTCCGCGAGAGCTTCGCCGTCACCTTGCCTGGACGAATTCGCTCGGTGGTGCCGTCGTCGCAGGCCATTGGGATCTTTCCCGTGTCAAAGACGACCTCCCGGCCGGTGACGGTCAGTAGGAGTCGCGTTGACTCATCGCGGGCAACTGTCCCGCCGTAGCGAATCGTCTCAGCCCCGTTCGCGGACGCTAGGAACGCGGCGAGCAGGGAGACCACCGAAAGGACCGTCGCACTCACCATCGTCCCACGAGTCATGCCAACGCCCATACCCAGCAGCCAGCCGAAAGTAGCGCTTTGGACGAGAAGCGGGTCTTTCCTTCGGTCAGTCCATCCCGCTGAACTCGAAGCTGAACGGACCGGCGTAAAAAAGCCAAACCACGCCGAAAGCAGCTCCGAACGTCAAGACGAAGGAGACGGTCAACCAAGGGGCAACGGTCTGAGGCCTAACTGGCCCCCACCGCGCAAAACAGCCGACGAAAGCCGCAGCTGCAGCGGCACCCAGCAGCATGACGCCGATGTCCATTCCGCCGCGTCCGTCTGATGAGACGGCCGCCCAGATCAGCGCCATCGTGAGAAATCCGACCACGGGCGCAGCCAGAACCGCGACCAGTGCAAGCGCGATGTTTTCATCCGACCGGTTCACGACCGCAATGCTCCCACGAACACTCGCTTTGGACCACGATTAGCGGTGTGGAGAACGGCTACTCCGCATGGAAAGTAGGTCGCTAACCGTCACGGACTCGGGGGCGGGACCGAACCGATCTTTTCGCACCCCTTCCGGGGCGGGTCCGTCGATCCGTCGGACGCAAATGTGTCCCTCCCGAAGCCGCAGTCGATCAGCCGATCCGGGGTCCCGTCCTCCGCGTTGACTCGGTCGCGCCCGACGCCCGCTGAGAGAACGTCTGGCCCGCCGGCCCCAATGACGGTGTCCGCACCTTCCTTACCCCGCAATTCGTCGAGTCCGCTTCCACCGTCCAGCCAGTCAAATCCGCTACCGCCCAACAGTTGGTCGTTGCCGCCCGAGCCATTGAAAACAAGCCTCGTCTGCCGGTTCGCCGACACCGCGACGACATCGTCGCCCGCCCCAGCCGATCCGACCACCTTGTCTCGGTAAGAGGATTCGATGATCAGGCGGTCGGCGCCCGATCCCAAGAACGCCCCAAGAATGCCCTGCGCAATGTGTCGGCAACTCACCGTCGTCCTGGAGACCTGGTGGCATTCGCCGCGGTCTCCTCGCTGGGGATCGACCATGGCGCCGACTGAATCGGTCACGACCACTCGCTGGCGATCACTGTCGACCGCCACCCGAATGCGGCTGTTCCCCGTGGTTGCGTTGATACCGAGGAACCGGCCGCGCTCGGCGGACACCTTGCTTCCCGGGAAGATCGGCGGATCACCGCTGGGTGAGCCCCGTCGATCGAGGCCTGCAGCTGACGAACTCGTTGCGACGAAAGCGACGGTCATGCAGATAATCGTTCTTGCCATCAGCCCTCGCCTACCCAGTCGCCGATGAAAAGTTGCGCTTTGCACGAAGTGTGTGTGTGTGTTTGGGTGTGCTCAGGGGCGCTCGCCGGCGTCGCTGACGATTCCCGCTTCAACGAGGGCTTCGCCGCTGGCTTTGCCGTTGACGACGGTTCGGTCACCGATGATCTCGCCCGTCTGCTGGTCGAAGATCAGATCCTCTCGCTGATGAATCTCGACCCCATCCGCAGTTTCGGGTGGGCTGTCGTCATCGGGTCCCCCGGATCGCCACATGCCGATACCGAGGCCAGACTTGCCTTGCTCGTTGCGCACGGCCCCAAGTAGCTCGACGCCGGGGATCTGGGCTGCCACGTCGTAGAACGCGGCTCGCAGATCCGCTGGCACCGGGGTGGTGATCAGGAACTCGCGGATCTCGAAGAACATCGTCTTGTTCTCGGGCGGACGGGGGTCGCCCGGAATCGAGAGCTGCACGTGCGTCCTGACCCAGTCATAGAGCTTGTCGGTGTCACGAGGAAGGTCGAGCATCTCGTCGTAGGTGAGTGGCTCAAGACTCCCGAAGGTGGCGTAGGCGCCCCCGGAGTCGGAGCGTTCGAGTGCGTTCGTTCCCGGCGGAATCAACGGACCCGAGCCGAGCGGAGACCTCCGGAAATACACGACGCCGTCGCGCGAGGTCCACGACTCGTGGACGCTTCCGTAGCCGACCACGCGCCGGTAGTAGAACTGACCCGGCTTGAGTGGCGGGTCGCTGCTCTTGTGGGCCGTCGCCGCGAGCGCAAGCTGATGCAAGGCCGCGGACGCTGTCGAAGGTCCGAAGGGCTGATCAGGTGACCCACCGGCAAGGACCGCGACGGCGACTGCGGCCGTCGCCCCAGCCGCAGCCAATGCGAGCGCGACCCGAGGCATTCGCGCCCGTCCGCGGCCCGATGTCACAACCTCACGGTCGGTGGCAAGAATCGCCTGCAGCGTGTGAGCCGGCGGATCGGGCAAGCTGGACCGGGCTAGCGGATCAGCGTGCCGGAGGGTTTCAAGAAGTTGGTCGGTCATTGGATCCTCGCCTTCGTCGGCTGTGAACTGGCCGGGCGACTAATGCCCTCGGCCTCGTTGGGTAGATGTCCGGCACCGATGACTTCCTTGCGCAGTCGCTGCTTGGCGCGGTGGAGGCGCACGCTGAATTGGGCCGCTGTGATTCCGAGCGCCTTCGCGCCCTCACGCGGCTTGAGCCCTTCCCAGACGACCAAGGCCAACACTTCTCGGTCAGCCGCGCGGAGACGGTTGAAAGCCTCGGCGACGGCGCCAGCGTCCGGGTCCATCGGATCCATTACGGGCCTCTCAGCGGTGGATTCCAGACGAGCTGCCAATGCCAGTGCCCGCCTCTCACCTCGGCGCTGATTGCCCAACTGCTTACGTGCGATGGCGATCAGCCACGCGCGCGGTTCGGGAGGTGCTGCGCTCAGTCGACGCCAGGCAACCAGGAAGACCTCCGCCGTGACATCTAGTGCAGCGGCGTCGTCGGCCACGCGCCGCCTGACGTACGCGAAGACCGCGCGGTAGTCCTGGTTCCAGATCTGCTCAAAGCGATCGCGTGCCGAGCCCCCATCCCGCGAGCGCCTCGTTGACGAGGCCATTACTCACCAAGTGTCCGCCACGAGCCGGAATCTTGCACGCGAGTGACGAAAAGAGCTACTCCTCGTCCAAAGCGCAACTTCTTGGCATCTCGGGTATCTGGTTGGTGTGGGACATAACCGTTTCCTTGGATGGGTCTCTCTCGCGATCTGTGCGTCGATCTGCTTGATCGCTTCCAGCGAGGCGCAGAGCGCCACTTTTCGCGGGCGGACCGCGGGGGCGGATGTAACTGTTCGACTACCCAACCACCCCCGCATCGATGATGAGGCCCGAATCAGGTTCCAATCACTGCCCCTCGATTGCACAGACGGTTCGAGGATCAGGGTCGACCTCGACTGGATCTCCGTCCCGTTCTATCGCCCCAACGCGTTCGAGGGGGAGCGCTTTCGCCACCCGAGCTCGGCTCAGCGCAGCTATCTGGAGGTGGCGGGTCAGCGCCAGGGCGATGTCCTAACCGGCCAGTTGATCTCGTTCGAGGATCCATCGGCGCTGCCCGGGGACGCACGGCCAAGTTGCGTCACCCTGGGAGGCCTTGACTGGCAAGCGACGCGTGACAGCCAGAAACACCCCTCGCCCTGTTGCCGCGCGCAGGCCGGCCCGCGCCGAGGCGGCGTCCTGCGCCCGCCCGCCACTCGCGCGGCCGACGAGGTCGAAACCGTGCCGTACGAGACCCATCTCGCGGCCAATCCGGATGCCGAACTCCACTTCTCGCTCACCGAGGCGCAGGGCAAGCCGACCGGCGTTATCTTCGGCGGCAGGGGCATCCCGATCGAGTGCGACGACGGAAGGGATACGCATTTACTCCTCCCCCGGGTGCCCTACGACCTCGACGGACCCCGGAGCTTCTACGAGGTCGCATTCGGGTCAGCACGCGACGGGAGGTGGTCGATCTTGAGCGTTCGTGGGACCCTGGTGTCCGCACACCGAGCTTCCGGATCGATCGCTCTCGTTTCGCACGGCTCTCGCGGTGATTCGACCGTCGAGTGCACCACTGACGGCGCCCTCAGGTGGACGGCGCGGGTCAAGCGCTGATCCGCGCTCTCGCCTCCGCGAGTAGACACACGCCTTCCATTGCTTTTCGTGTGTTTTTCAGGCGGCGCGAACTCCGATCACCGCGCTGTTCCTCTCGCGTGCGAGCGGTAGCGTGTCGGTCAACCTCGCCACGCTGGCCCAGGGGGTCCTGTTCCGGGGCCCAATCTGAGGCCGAGGGCCCATTCGAGGGCCCAATCTGATGCCGGAGCTCCGAGGGCGGAACACACGATTTGGGCCCACGACCGAATGGCTGGCCGCCTGACCTGGAGCGGACCGCCACCTAGGAAGTGTCCAGTTTGCAGGCTTTTCGAGTGCGGCCGAGAGGAGTCGAACCTCCACGCCCCGTGAGGGGCACAAGGCCCTCAACCTTGCGCGTCTACCAGTTCCGCCACGGCCGCTCGAGGGAGGGCGATTGTAGACGGACCTTGCATCCGTCCGGAGGGGCCCCTACTATTACGAACATATGTTCTGTCCAACGATCGAAGGAGCGAGCTGACCGTGGACCTGACCAAGCGTCAGAAGGAGATCTTCGACTTCATCGGCAAGTACGCCGCGAAGACCGGATACCCGCCCACCGTGCGCGAGATCGGCAAGGCCGTCGGCCTGCATTCCTCCTCCACCGTGCACGCGCATCTCCACAACCTGGAGAAGATCGGGCTGCTGCGCCGCGACCCCACCAAGCCGCGCGCGATCGAGCTCCTGGTCGACAAGGCGAAGAAGGTCATGGCGCCCGCCGGGCTGCCGCTGGTCGGCCAGGTCGCCGCCGGCGAGCCGATCCTCGCCGAGGAGAACATCGAGGACTACCTCGAAGTGCCGGACGTGATCGGCGGCGAGACCGGTGACTACATCCTCCGGGTCAAGGGTGACTCGATGATCGGCGCCGGGATCCTCGAGGACGACTTCGTGGTCGTGCGCCAGACCCAAGTCGCCGACGACGGCGAGATCGTGGTTGCGATGATCGACGGGGAAGCGACCGTGAAGAGCTTCTACAAGGAGAAGGACAAGGTCCGGCTCGAGCCGGCCAACAAGGCGTACAAGCCCATCCGCACCGCCGACGTCGAGCTGCTCGGCCGCGTGGTCGGAGTCTTCAGGAGCGTCTGACGATGAGTGCGGTCGCGACACGCAGGCGCCCGGCCTTCGTCACCGATCCGCCCGCGGCGGTGCGCCCGGCAGCGCGGCTGTTCGAGCCGCAGCAGCCCGATGGTGGGGTCTCACTCGAGGAGCGACTTCTCGGAGTGTGGGAGGACCTCACCCGCGAGGGTCAGGCCGGGTGTCCCGTCTGCGGCGGGCGGATCCATACCGCGCACGGCTGCGACGGCTGCGGGTCGGAGCTTTCGTAGACGGAAAGCGGTTCCGCGGAACCGCGTTCGCGCCGTACACTTGCGGGGCTGGTTATGCAGTCGCGGGAGGTGTGAATCTCTCGAGGAAAGTCCGGACACCAAAGGGCAAGGTGGTGGATAACACCCACCCGGGGAAACCCGCGGGAAAGTGCCACAGAAACAAACCGCCGATGGCGCGCCAATAGCTAAGGCGCGCACAGGCAAGGGTGAAATGGTGCGGTAAGAGCGCACCGGCGCCACGGTGACGTGGCGGCCAGGCAAACCCCGCCCGGTGCAAGGCCAAGCAGGATCGTTGACCCGGCCCGGCGAGATCCAGGTAGGCCGCAGGAAGCGAAAGCCCCGTCGGACCTAGGACCGGCGAGATGGATGGCTGCACTCGACAGAATCCGGCTTACAGAC
This sequence comes from uncultured Solirubrobacterales bacterium, assembly GCA_963767285.1. Lineage (GTDB taxonomy): Bacteria > Actinomycetota > Thermoleophilia > Solirubrobacterales > 70-9 > WHSW01. The sequence continues at coordinate 635,061 of CAVYDJ010000002.1, forward strand.
CAGCTGACGGAAGGCCCCGCTTCGGCGGGGCCTTTCTATTTGCTCTCGGCTGACCCTGCGGCTATGGTCGGTTCATCGAGAGGCGGGCTTGCACGGAGGTCTGGGTCATTGGCGCTACCGCGCTTGCGGTGGTGTGGATGTGGTGCGCCGCCACGGCCCGGGCTGCCGACGGCGACCTGGACCCGAACTTCGGAACCCTCGGCACAGTCGTCACGCCGGTCGGATCCGACGCGGACTCTTACGCAGTCACGACCGACGCGCAGGGCCGGATCGTGGCGGTCGGAACCGCCGAGATGGCGGACCAGGACATGGCGGTCGCCCGCTACCTTCCGAACGGCGCCGTCGACGCCAGCTTCAGCGGCGACGGGATCGCGACGTTCGACCTCCCGGGCGGTGGCGACGAGGAGTTCGCGTATGCGGTGACGATCGACGCGGGCGGCGGCATTCTCGCGGCGGGTTGCGAAGGAGGATTCGGCTTTGTTGGGCTGTTTTGTGACGACTTCACCCTGATCCGCGTCAGCGGTAACGGGGCACTCGACACCAGCTTCGGACCGCCCGGCTCGAGCGGCATCGTCAGGAGAGATCTCTATGGCCAGCAAGACACGGCCAACGCGATCGCGCTCGACGCGCAGGGGCGGATCATCGTGGGGGGCACGAGCCGCGTCGGCGGCGACTACGACTTCGGCGTGGTCCGGTTCAGTTCCACGGGCAACCCGGACGCGAACTTTGGGACCGGGGGTAGGACGAACGTCGACTTCACCCCCGTCGGCTCTGACAATGACTATGCGAACGCGATGGTGATCGACGGGCAGGGCCGCATCGTGCTTGCGGGTGTCACGCGGCAGCCCTCGATCGACGACTTCGCGCTCGCCCGACTCAGCGGGGACGGCATACTCGACCCCGGCTTCGGCAATACCCCCGGGAAGCCGGGCCAGGTGACCACCCCGATCGGTAGCGCGGACGACGTCGCGGACGCCGTGACGGTCGACGCTCAGGGCAGGATCGTCGCCGCCGGGCATGCGCAGATCGGCGCCAACGTCGAGCCTGCCCTGGCGCGCTACAACCCGGACGGCAGCCTCGACACCTCGTTTTCGGATGATGGGAAGGTGGTGACCCCGTCTCCGACCGGCGCGGGGGGCCTGGCCACCGGCGTCGGGATCGACTCGCAGGGGCGGATCGTCGCCGCGGGGTACGCGATCACACCCGGCACGGGTGCGTCCGTGCTTGTTTCGCGCTACGGGACGGGCGGGGCCCTCGATCAAGGATTCGGACAAGGAGGCACGACCACAGGACCGAGTGGGATCTGGCGAGCGGCCACGATCGACTCCGTGGACCGGATCGTAGTCGCAGGCAATGCACCCAGCGGTGGCAACGATGCCTTCGCGCTGGTCCGCCTGATCGGGGACGCGGTCGCTCCCACCGTGACCATCGGTTCGGGGCCTGCCGAGGGCTCGTTCACGAACGACCCGACCCCCATCTTCGACTTCACCGCGAGCGAGCCGGGCGGCACCTTCGGTTGCGGCTTCGACGGCCTCTCCGCGACGTGCGCCTCACCTTTCGCGCCGAGCGCTCCGCTCGGCGACGGCCGGCACACGTTCGCGGTCACCGCGACCGACCGCGCGGGCAACAACTCGGCCCCGACAACCCGCACCTTCACCATTGACACTCGCGAGCCCGACGTCGACATCTCCGGCAAGGGGAAGGTCAAGACGCGCAAGAAGAAGGTTCGTGTCGAGCTGAAGATCGAGGCCTCGGAACCGGCCGAGCTCACGTGCGTCGTGGACAACGGGGGGGCGGAGGAGTGCGTAGGCAGGTTCGTAACCCCGAAGCTGAAGAGGGGCAAGCACACGGTCACGGTCACCGCCACCGATCAGGCGGGCAACGCGAGCACCGAGACCAAGACGATCAAGGTCGTCCGCAAGCGCTGACGAGTAGCTCGCTGCGGCGGCGGTGCCGGTGTTTGGCACCCTGCTCGGATGCCGCTGACCGCTTACGGGGAGCTGCTGGCCAAGCGCCAGGTCCAGGTCGTGGTCGGCTCGAGCATCGTCGCGGGCCTCAGCGTCGGGGTCGCGCTGCCGATCGTGTTGCTCGTGCAGGAGGAGACCGGCTCGTTCGCCGACGCCGGCGCCGTGACCGCGGCACTGGCGATCTCGAGCGCGGTCTCGAACCCCGTGCGCGGCCGGATGGTCGACCGTCACGGGCAGTCGCGGACGCTGCCGTGGTTCGCGGTCAGTTCCGCGGCCGGGCTCTTCGCGCTGGTGGCGACGACCCTCGCCGGCGCCCCGCTCGTCGTGCCGATCCTCTGCGCCGTTATCGCCGGCTGCCTGCACGCGCCGCTGCTCTCCTCGACCCAGCCGCTGTGGGCGGACCTCGTCGACGATCCCGAGCAGCTCACGAGCGCGTACGCGCTGCAGGCGATCCTGCTCGAGGTCTTCTTCATCGCCGGTCCGCTGGCCGCCGCCGCCCTGATCGCGCTCGGCTCCCCGGCAGCGGCCGTGATCGCCATCGCGACGGCCGAGATGCTCGGCGTGCTTGCCTTCGCCGCCACGCCCGCATCGCGCGCCTGGCGAAGCGGGAAGCGCACCGTCGGGCGCGCCGGGGCGATGGCGAGCGCCGGGATGCGCGTCCTGGTCTCGACCGACGTCCCGATCGGGGCGATGTTCGGCGCCCTCGATATCGCCGTGCCCGCGTTCGCGAAGGCGCACGGGGCCGCCGCCGCGGCCGGCGCGGTGCTGGCGGCGCTGGCGGTCGGCAGCATGATCGGCGGGGTCGTCTACGGATCGCGGACCCGGCGCGCGACTGCAAGGCGCTACGCGCTGCTGATCGCGATCATGGCCGCGCTGACCTTGCCGCTGGCCACCGCCGACACGATCGTCGTGCTGGCCGTCCTGATGGGGGTCGCCGGCCTGCTGGTCGCGCCGATGAACAGCGTCGGGCTCGCGCTGATCGCCGACGTCGCGCCCACCGGGACCGCGGCCGAGGCGATGGCATGGACCGGCGCCGCCTACCAGGGCGGCTTGGCGATCGGCATTGCGCTCGCCGCGGCGATCGTCGACGAGGCCGGGACGACCACCGTGTTTCTGATCGCGTTCGGATTCGCTGCGCTCGCTGCGTTGATCGCCTGGCTCGGGGGCCGGGCGCTATCGACGCCGGCGCGGTAGCCAGCGCCCGACGTCGTTCATGTAGCGCTCGTAGTCCGCGCCGAATCGCCGCACCAGAACGGGCTCCTCGACCAGCGGCAGGAGGATGACCGCCGGGATCACGACCGTGGCCACGAAGGGCAGCGCCAGGATCGCCCTCGCCACACGCCAGCTCATCCCGCCGATCCTACGCTGCGGCGCGAGCCGGGTTGCACGCCTGAAGCCGGGCTCGAAAGTGGTCGAAGGTCGCTACGAGCAACAAATCCTTGACCAGATGCCAGCGCTTCAGAAGAACTTTGTTAGTGTCGCCCCTCGCTTAATCCCCGCCGCATACCGCGGGGAGCGGGGGACCCAATGAGGGCGTTCCCTTCGGGGCGAATCGCGAGCTTCTGCCGCGTAGCGCCGGACCTTCCGGCGCGAGCCCGTCAGCTAACCCCGTCAGCGCCAACACGGATGCACAAGCTTCGGACTCGCAAAGCCATCGTTGCGCTGGTCACGCTCGCCGTGATGCCCGTCGCCGTCGCCGGGGCCTCGAGTGGCGGCACCAGCGCGGCCGGCTCCGGCGGCACCGGCGCCGGCGGCGGCACGGGGACGACCCCGGTCACCCCGGGATGCCCGAACCCCCAACTGGGCAAGCGCACGCTGCGGCTCGGCGACTGCGGTGGCGACGTCGCGACCCTCAACTGGATCCTGAAGGCGAAGGACTACGGCAGCCCCGCGCTCCACTCCCAGTTCGCGGCGACCACGCAGGCCGCGGTCGAGTTGTTCCAGCGCGACGCCGATCTGGCCGTCAACGGCGTGGTCGACGGTGAGACCACCGACGCGATCGTCAACGCGATGCCGCCGCAGCTTGCCACCTGGTACGGCCCGGGCTTCTTCGGCAACCAGACGGCCTGTGGCCAGACGCTGACCAGGACGACGCCCGGCGTCGCCCACAAGACACTTCCCTGCGGGTCGAAGGTGGTCCTTCACTACAACGGCCGCTTCGTCCGCACTACCGTGATCGACCGCGGCCCGTTCGCCAACGGCGCCAAGTGGGACCTCACGCAGGCGACCGCGCAGAAGCTCCGCTTCACCTACACGGACGAGATCCGGGTCGCGAAGCTCGCCGCGCCGACGGTCAAGTAGCTACGCGGCCGCCGGCAAGACCGCCGAATCGACCTGGTCCTGGGGCAGCGCGGCGGCGTTGGCGATCAGGCACTGGAACTCGTTCATCGCCACCTGCGCGATCGCCTCGAGCAGCTGCTCGTCGGTCCAATCGTGCTCCCGCGCCTCTTCACCCAGGTGCTGATCCGGACGCCCGTTGGTGTCCAGCAGCGCCTCGAGGAACGTGAGCAGCGCCTGCTCCTTCGGGTCACCCGACTGGAAGCGGCGGGCGCGCGTGACCTCGTCGATCCCGAGGCCGGCGGCGCGTGCCGTGCGCGCGTGCTGGGCGATCGAGTACGAGTCCCCGCGGCGCTCGGCGACGGCAAGGGCGATTCGCTCGCGGGTCGCCTGGGGAAGGCTCCCGCCTCGCAGCTCGTGGCGCATCCGCGCGTACGCGCGAAGGGCCGCAGGCGCACCGGCGAGGACGCCGACGAACTTCGAGATCTCTCCGGCGGCGCCGTGGACGCTCTTGAGGATCTTGACGCTGCCCTCGGGGGCGGTGAGCTCGTCGTGGATATGAAAGCGGCTGACGTCGGTCTTGATGGTCATGTTGGGGCTCCTCCATCGGCCGGGTCTTTATCCGGCCGTTATCCTGCCTTTACTTTACTTTTAGCCCATTACTTACCTAACATAAGCACCCTACAACGGGGCGATCCGAAAAGCAAATCTCTGGACCAACTACTAGTACGCAGCCCGGTTCATCACGGATAACCTTCCGGGCCGATGGCAGACGAGCCCAAGCGGCCGGAGAGCGCCGAGGACGTGGTCGCGGCCGTGCGTGAGCACGATGTCCGCTTCATCCGCCTGTGGTTCACCGACGTGCTCGGCCAGCTGAAGTCGTTCTCGATCAACGCCTCGGAGCTCGAGGACGCGTTCGAGGGCGGGATGGGGTTCGACGGCTCCTCGATCACGGGGTTCAACCCGATCGAGGAGTCGGACATGATCGCGATGCCAGACCCGCAGACGTTCGCGGTTCTGCCGTGGCGCCCGGGTGAGAAGGCGACCGGGCGGATGTTCTGCGACGTCCAGGTGCCGGGGGGCGAGCCGTACGAGGGCGATCCCCGGTGGATCCTGCGCCGGGCGCTGAAGCGCGCCGAGGACATGGGCTTCGATGCCTACAACATCGGGCCCGAGCTCGAGTACTTCTACTTCAAGGGCTCGAAGCCCGAGGGCGGCATCCCCGAGGTGCTCGACGAGGGCGGCTACTTCGACCTGACGACGCTCGACGCCGGCTCCGACGTGCGGCGCGAGACGATCCTCGCCCTCGAGCAGCTCGGCATCCACGTCGAGTACGCGCACCACGAGGTCGGGCCCTCCCAGCACGAGGTCGACATGCGTTACAAGGACGCGCTCGCGATGTCCGACGACTGCATGACGTACCGGATCACGGTCAAGGAGTACGCGATGAAGTTCGGCATGCACGCGACCTTCATGCCGAAGCCGCTGTTCGGTGAGAACGGCTCCGGCATGCACGTGCACCAGTCGCTCTCGGCGGACGGCCGCAACGCCTTCTACGACGCCGACGACCAGTACTTCCTGTCCGACACCGCGAAGGCCTTCATCGCCGGCCAGCTGCGCCACGCCCGCGAGATCGCGCCGCTGTTCGCCCAGTGGGTCAACTCCTACAAGCGCCTCGTCCCCGGATTCGAGGCGCCCGTCTACCTGGCCTGGTCACGGCGCAACCGCTCGGCTCTGATCCGGGTGCCGCTCTACCACCCGGGCAAGGAGGCGGCCACCCGGGCCGAGCTGCGCTGCCCCGACCCTGCCTGCAACCCGTACCTGTGCTTCGCCGGGATGCTCCACGCCGGCCTGGAGGGGATCGAGCATGGCTACGAGCTGCCCGAGCCGATGGAGCAGAACCTCTACCACCTGACTCCGGAGGAGCGGGCGCAGCGCGGCATCGAGCAGCTGCCCGAGACGCTCGGCGAGGCGATCGAGATCGCCGCGGAGTCCGAGCTCGTCCTGCGGATCCTCGGCGAGCACACCTTCAAGCGCTTCATCGAGATCAAGCGCGAGGAGTGGGAGGAGTACCGCGTCCAGGTCACGCCCTGGGAGCTCGACCGCTTCCTCTCGATCCTCTAGCGCGGTAAGCGGCGCACCGGCAGGCGTGCGCGCAGGTTCGTCAGCTCGATCGTGAACTGGTCGTTTGAGGCGCGGGAGTAGGGGATGTCGTTGCCGAGCAGCTCGAGCTTGATCGTGTGGCCCGGCTTGTAGCGCCAAGCGGCCGGGTGGAGCTGCCATGTCGCGGCGCCCTGCGCGGCGGGGCGGAAGCTGCCACGGGCGACCAGCAGCTGGCTCGAGTCGTCGGGCGCAACATCCCAGAGCCGCCCGGCGATCTGGGATCCGGTCGGCTCGGCGCCGTCGATCGCAAGCTCGGCGCGGATCCTGACGGCGCCGATCAGGGTCACGGCGCGGCCGGGGCGAACGGTCTTCGCGAGCGTCACGGTGCCCGGCGCCTTGGCCGGGTCGACCTCGACGCAGGCGTTGCCGCCGCCCGTGACCGGGTCGAGCGCCGTTCCCACGGTCGGATCGCCGCCGCTGGAGCTGATCGTGCCGGGTTCGGCGGCGCGGAGCGCGATCGCGCCGCGTGAGAGCTCCGCGAAGCTCGGCGCGCGCATCGGCCGGCGCGTCGGCTGCGTGCGCGGACAGCTCTGCACGTAGGCGGCGACGCCCTCGCGCGCCCTGCCCTCGCCCTGGAGGAAGCTGTCCATCCAGGCGTGGATCGCGCGGATCAGGGCCTTGCGCTCGTTGGCCTTGTTCGACGCGCGCTGGTGGCCGAAGTCGCCGAGCAGGACGGAGAGGGGGACGTCGGGGAACCGGCGCTGGGTCCGGTTCGCAAACCGCAGCGACTCGTCGGCGGGGAAGAGGTCGTCGGTAAAGCCGGCCGAGATCAGCAGCGGGGCGGGTCCGCTGCCGGTCGGCACGTAGTAGGCGGAGTGGTAGCGCGCCAGCAGGTCGACCACCGCCTGCGCGTCGGCGTCGTCGTAGGGCTCGCCCTGGTCGGTGCGTGTGACCCAGTGGGCGACATCGGCCTCGGGATCGAGGCCCGGAGGCGCCAGGAAGCCCATCGGCCGCCCCGGGACGAACGGCTCGCCCACCGGCTGGCCCGGCCCGGTCGCCGTCTGCGCGGCGAGGAAGATCGCGTTGACGAATGTCTGTTTCTCGACGCCGACCGGGTCGGTGGCCGTCGCCATGTCCGTGACCCCGGTTGACGAGACGCGCCCGTTCGGCGCCGCGGCCGAGACCAGGTCGCTCCAGGGGATCACGGGCGCGGCGGCTGCCACCCGCAGCGGCGTGCCGCCGGGACTCGACCAGGGGGCCAGCGAGCCGTCCTGGAGCATCACCCGGTCGCGCAGAGCCGCCAGCATCAGCGTCTGGCCGCCGCCGTAGCTGTCCCCGGTCACGCCGATCGCGTCGGGATCCGCGGTGCCGTCGTCGACCAGAAGGCCGATGAGCTCCTGAATGTCGCGAGCCTCGTAGCGGACGTCGGCGAGGTGGATGTAGCCGCTTGCGCAGGCGACCGGGTTGGCGAGCCGCGCATCCGGGGTGCCGCAGGATCCCCAGAGGCCGCGGGCGGTGAAGGTGAGCACGGCATAGCCGGCGCGAGCCCACTCGAAGGCGTTGCCGGTGTAGGCGGTCTCGTCGGGGTTCAGGTACTCGTACTTGGAGTTGCCGAACCCGTGCACGAGGACGACGAGCGGCAGCGGCCCGGTCGCCGCATCGCCCGGAAGCGTCACCGTGGTGTCGAGCGGCACCCCGTCCCAGGTCGGGACCAGCCCGGAGCACGAATAGACGCCCTCGGCCGGGCCGCAATCGGTCAGCCCGAGTGGGGTCGCCGCCGCGCCGGCGCCGGCGGGGGCCGCGAGCAGCCCGAGCAGCGAGGCGGCGAGGAGGGTCGAGAGGCGGATTCGCACCCCCTCAGTCTCACGTCCAAGCGTCGCGTCCGCGCCACTAAAGGTTCGTGCCTGGGCGCCGATGGGATTCTCAGTGGCGGACGTACCTGTCTATCGCGGGAAGTTCGGCGAGCGCGAAGCGACTCGCCTGCTTTGGCGCGCCGGTTTCGGGCCCAAGCCCGGCGAGGCCGCGAAGATGGCGCGCAAGTACAACCTCACGCGCGCCGTCCACTCGCTGACCCGGCCGCAGGGCGCCGAGGTCCTGAAGGGTCCGGCGCCCCTCGACGATGACGGTCTGCCGGTGGCGCCGTTCGACGCCTGGGGTCACGATCTCCTGTGGTGGCTCGATCGGATGGTGCGCACGAACCACCCCCTGGTCGAGCGGATGGCGCTGATCTGGCACGACTGGTTCGCGACCGGCGACGTCGACACCCAGCAGCACGCGATCGAGCAGATCCAGCTCTTCCAGCGCCGCTGGATGGGGCCGTTCTCCGACCTGCTGACCGAGGTGACGATCGATCCCGCGATGCTGCAGTGGCTATCGGGTCTGCAGAACAGCAGGCGGGCGCCGAACGAGAACTACGGGCGCGAGATGATGGAGCTGTTCACGCTCGGCGCGTCCGACGCCTCGGGCTACCCGTACTCGGAGACCGACGTCCGCGAGCAGGCGCGGGCGCTGACCGGCTGGACGGCGACGTGGGAGGACGAGGGCTTCGTCAACTTCCGCCTCGACTCCCGGCGCCAGGACACGGGCTCGAAGACGATCTTCGGGCAGACGGGGAACTTCGGCTGGACCGACTCCTGTCGCCTCTGCATCGAGCATCAGGCGCACAAGACGTTCTTCGTCAACAAGCTCTGGAGCTACTTCATCCCGGTCCCGCCGTCGACGCCGGACCGCCAGGCGCTCGAGCGCCTCTACGTCCAGGGCGGCTACGACGTACGACCGGTCGTCGAGGCGATCCTGATGCACCCGGCCTTCTACCGCGGCCCCTCGATGGTCAAGCCGCCGATCGTCTACATGGCGGGGCTGCACCGCGCTCGCCGCAAGGGAGTAAGCGGCGACTGGGCATGGGTCTGCGACATCGCCGGCCAGCGGATCTTCCGGCCCCCGAACGTGTCCGGCTGGGACGACTCGCGCTGGCTCAACACCTCGACCTTCCGCGGCCGCTGGATCGCCGCCAACGAGATCATCGGCGACGACATGATCGACGACGAGTCGTCCTACGACCCGCGTGAGACGACGAAGGTCGCGGTCAACAAGGCCCTGAAGTTCTGGGGCAAGCCGCTGATCGGCAAGGAGACCCGCAAGGGCCTGGAGCGCTACGCCAACGCCGTGGCCGCGTCGGCGAAGGAGGAATGGGAGCAGGAGCCCTACCGCCTGCTGCGCCAAAACGCCCTTCGCACCCTGATCGCCACCGCGCCCGAGATGCAGGTCTGCTGATGACCCGGCGAGCGTGCAACCACTGCGACGAGTTCAGCCGCTCGCACCTGATGCGCCAGGCGATCGCCGAAGCCGGTCGCGGCCTGCCCGCGGTCGAGCCCGGGATGCCGGCTCCGGCGGGCACCGGCCTCAACCGCCGGTCGTTCCTGCTGCGCTCGAGCGCTGCGATGCTCTCCGTCTACGGGGCATCCAAGCTCGGCCTGCGCCACTTCGAGGAGGGGATCGCCCAGGCCGCCGGCGGCAAGGACCGCGTTCTCGTCTCGATCTTCCTCGACGGCGGGATCGACTCCCTGTCGGTGCTCTCCCCGACCCTCGACCCGGTCTACCGCGCCCTGCGCCCGAAGCTGGCGCTGCCCGAGGGGATCGGAACTCCCTTCCTGGAGGATCCCACCCTGTCCTGGAACCCGGCGGCGAAGGGACTCGAGTCGCTGCACCGGGCGGGCAAGATGTCGGTGCTCCCGGGCGTCGGCTACTCGAGCCCCGACCAATCGCATTTCACGTCGCGCCACTACTGGGAGGTCGGCGGCGTGTCCCCGCGAGAGGTCACGGGCTGGATGGGCCGCCTGCTCGACCGGATCGGGACCGCGGACAACCCGCTGCAGGGGCTGAGCCTTGACGGCTCGCTCTCGCCGGGGCTGGCAACCGCTTCGGTGCCGGTGTCGGCGATCGACGGCCCCTCCTACGACATCTGGGCGCACGGCGTGTGGGGCGATCCGCAGGACCTGATGTACGAGTCGGTCGGCGACCTCGGCCGGATCGGCGCGCGCTCGAAGGACCTTGGCCTCCGAACCGCCGGGTACGCCGCCGACCAGGCGATCCGCCTGAAGGCCCAGCTCGACCCGTTCTCCGGCGAGGACATCAGCCCGCCCGTGGCGTATCCCGAGGGCGAAGGGGACTACTTCGGCGAGGGGCTCGCCGGCCTGGCGGCGATGCTCGCCGCCGGGATGCCGATCCGTTGCGCGGCGATCTCGGCACCGGGGTCGTTCGACACCCACGACGACCAGGCCGAGGACTTCGACTCCGACCTGAAGCTCGCCGCCGACACGATCGCCGCCTTCCAGGCCGACCTCGAGGCCCGCGGCCTCGCCGACCGGGTGATCACCCTGGTCTGGTCGGAGTTCGGCCGCCGCCCGGAGGAGAACGACTCTGGCACCGACCACGGCGCCGGCGGTGCCGCGTTCGTGATCGGGAGCAACGTCAAGGGCGAGATGATCGGCGAGTTCCCGGGACTCACTCAGCTCGACGCCGACGACAACCTGCGCGCGACCTCGGACTTCCGCGGCCTCTACTGCTCGATCATCGAGCAGTGGTTCGGCCTCGACGCCGCCGCCGTGATCCCCGACGCGGGCGCGTTCGCGCGCCCGACCCTCATCGGCTGATGCGCCGGCCGCTGGTCATCGCGGCTTGCCTCGCGGTGCTCGGAGCCGCGCCCGCGACCTCTGCCGAGCAGCCGCCCGAGCGTGTCCAGGTGACGGGGACGGAGTTCGATCTCACGGTCTCGAAGACCAAGCTTGCGCCCGGCCGCGCGATCGTCCAGTTCGTCAACGACGGCGAGGACCCGCACGACCTGAAGATCCAGCGGGTCGGCGACTCCACGGAGGTCTCGATCGGCGTCGTCCCGCCGAGCACCTACTCGAATCTCGACACGCGGCTGCGCAAGGGATCGAAGTACGTGCTGTGGTGCTCGCTGTCCGACCACCGCGAGCGCGGCATGGAAACGACGCTGCGGACGCGCAAGCGGCGCGCTTAGCGCCTACCGCTCGCGCAGCTTGCGGATCGCGCCGACCGCCGTGGTCTTCGCGTTGAAGGCGCCGGTCATCACCCGGTCGGCGGTCGTTCCCTGCTTCGGTAGCAGCCCGAGTTGCTGGGCGATCAGGACGCCGTTCGTGTAGGCGTTGTTCTCGACGATCTGGCCGTCCTCGACGCGCAGCATGTCGCAGCCCTCCATCACGATCCGATCCCCGGTCGGGGCGAGGCCCTGGAAGCGGCCCGGGCCGTCGAAGGTGCCCTCTGAGCGCCAGCGGCAGGCGGCGTTCTTGCCGCTCGCGCAGAGCTCGAGGATCTCGAACTTCCAGTCGGGAAATGCGGCGTACATCCCGCTGAAGAACGTCTTCACGTCGGCGGGGGCGGTTAGCTCCGCGATCCCGTGAAGCACGTCCTTGCTGCCCGGCTTCCACAGCGAGGCCGCCAGGTCCAGATCCTTGTCGCCGATCGCGGTGAAGTACGCCTTCGCGATCTGCGCGGTCGTCTTGGGCTTCGACTCGGTCTTGGTCTTTGTCTCTGTGGCCATGACGAGAATCTATCCGTCGAGCGCCTCGGCAAGCTCCCCCGGCTCGGTGACCGGCGCCCGGCAGGCGAACCCCTCGCAGACGTAGGCGGCGGCGCGGCCGTCGACCGCGTGGCGTTCGAGCATCAGCTCCGGGCGCTCCGATCCCTCCGGGCCGCCGGCGAGCACGAGGTGCGGGCGCAGTTCCGAGCGGACGACCGAGGCCAGCGGCGCGAGGTCGCCGCCCTCGGCCGGCGCGACCAGCGCGACCTCGCGAACCGGCGCGAGGTGGAAGTCGATCGCGCGGAGCAGGTGCGCGACGGCCTGTGGGTGAGTGCCGGCGATCCTGCCGAGGAGCGCGAACACCCCCTCGGCCTGTCGCTCATAGCTGTGCTCGCCGGTCAGCGCGGCGAGGCGCAACAGGCCGTAGGCGGCGGCCGAGTTGCCGGACGGGATGGGGTGGTCGTCGACGTCCTTGCGCCGGGCGATCAGCTGCTCGTGATCGGCCGAGGTGGTGAAGAAGCCGCCGCGCTCGGGGTCGGCGAAGCGCTCGATCATCGCATCGGCGGTCTCGCGCGCGGCGTCGAACCAGCGCACCTCGAACGTCGCCTCGTAGAGGACCAGCAGCGCGTCGAGCAGGTACGCGTGGTCCTCGAGGTAGGCGTTCAGCTTCGCCCGGCCGTCGTTGTACGTGCGCAGCAGGCGGCCCTCGCCGTCGCGCATCGTCGTCCAGACGAAGTCGGCGCAGGCGCGGGCGGCGTCGAGATAGTCCTCGCGGCCGAGCACGGCGCCGGCGTCGGCAAGCGCGGCGATCGCCAGCGCGTTCCAGGAGAGGATCCGCTTGTCGTCGAGGCCCGGCCAGACCCGCTCGGCGCGGTGCTCGTAGAGGGCGCGGCGGGCCTCGTCGAGGCCGGGCGGCGGCTCGGTGCCGGGCCTGCCGATCAGGTTGAGGATGTTCGCGCCCTCGAAGTTGCCCTTCTCCGTGACGCCGTAGTAGTCGATCACCGCTTCGGCACCGTCGCCGAGCACGTCGCGGATCTCGGCCGGCGTCCAGACGTAGAACTTGCCCTCGACCCCCTCGGAGTCGGCGTCGTAGGCCGAGTAGAAGCCGCCCTCGGGGCCGCGCATCTCGGCCAGCATCCAGTCGAGCGTGCGCTCGGAGACCAGGCGCCAGCGCTCGTGGCCGAGCGCCTGGTAGCCGTGCAGGTAGGCGCGAGCGAGCAGCGCGTTGTCGTAGAGCATCTTCTCGAAGTGGGGGACGAGCCAGATCTCGTCGACCGAGTAGCGGGCGAAGCCGCCGCCGATCTGATCGTTGATCCCCCCGGCCGCCATCGCGTCGAGCGTCACCTCGACGGCTTCGGTCTCGCCGCGGGCGAGCAGCAGTTCGAGCGCCGAGGCGGGCGGGAACTTCGGCGCCGGGCCGAAGCCGCCATGTTGCAGGTCCGCGTGCTCGCCCAGCTTCGCGACCGCGGCGACGACGACCTCCGGCCCCGGCCGCTCGTCCGACGGCTCCATCCGCCCAACTGCCGCGAGCTGCTCGCGGATCCGGCCGGCCGCGGCGTTGATCTCATCGCGCTGGGTCGACCACGAGCCGGCGACCGCCTCCATCACCATCCGGAAGCTCGGCATCCCGTGGCGCTGCTCGGGCGGGAAGTAGGTGCCGCCGTAGAACGGCACCGCCCCTGGATCGCAGAACGCCGTCAGCGGCCAGCCGCCGTGGCCGGTCATCCCCTGAACGGCCTCCATGTAGATCGCGTCGACGTCGGGGCGTTCCTCGCGGTCGACCTTGATCGGGACGAAGTGCTCGTTCATGTAGGCGGCCGTGTCGGCGTCCTCGAACGACTCGTGCTCCATCACGTGGCACCAATGACACGACGAGTAGCCGATCGAGAGCAGGATCGGGCGGTCGAGCTCGCGCGCCCGCTCCAGCGCCTCGTCGCCCCACGGATACCAGTCGACCGGGTTGTCGGAGTGCTGGAGCAGGTACGGGCTGGTTTCGCTTGCGAGCCTGTTGGGCATCGTTTTGAGGCTACCCGCGACGGAAGGAACCAACATGGCAAGCCCCTACGAAGAGATCATCGAGGTCGTCGTCGGCGCCCGCCACGACGGTGACGGCGGGTGGTGGGCCGACGACTGAGCGCCCGCGGTGTGGATCCACCTGCGACGGGCGTGCCACAAGCACGACGGATCGGGAGCCATAGCAGTCGCTCCTCGCGCGAAGCGGCAGCCTGTCGTCCGCGCCGGAAGCGGATAGGATCGCCGCGTGAAGTCACTCCGAGTCGTTGCGTTGCCCCTCGCCGCGGCGCTCTCGCTGCTTCTGGCGGCTTGCGGCGACGACGTGGAGACCACGTCGCTCACGTTCGATTCGCCCACGATCGACGTCGCGGTCACCGATCGCCCTCCGAAGAACGCCTCCAGCGGCGACATCCGCGCGTTCACCTCCCCACTGACCGAGGAGGGCTCGCAGGAGGAGGTGGGTCGGCTCGATGGCACCGTCGTCGTGACCGACGTCGAAGAGCGTGACGGCGTGCAGGTCGAGTTCCGCGCCGGCACGATCCAGCTCACGCTCGACGGCGGCAACATCGTCGCGTCCGGGATCTACGTCGCGCCGGTCGGCGCGGTTGTCCCGGCCGAGGGCGGCGTCGAACGCCCGATCGTCGGGGGCACGGGCGAGTATGTAGGCGCCCGCGGCGTCCTCACTCAGACCGCGATTGACGGCAAGGCGTATCGCAACGTTCTCGAGTTCGAAGTCGACTCGGACTAAGCGGGGGTATGTCAGAGGAACACGTCTGGACCGTCTGGTGGTTCGACGACGGCGGGCTCGTCACCCGCTGTGAGATCTTCCTCGAGCGCCGACCCGCCCTCGACGCTGCCGGACTGCCGAGCTAGCCGAACGTAAAGGGGGTCAGACCCCCCTTTAGGTTTGCTGCTCACCCAGCTCCTTCGCGAGCTCGCCAAGCGCCGCCGCCGCCTCGCCGATCCCGGCTCCGGTCTCCTGCATGTAGAGCTTTGCCGCCTTGCGAGTCTCACCCCGCTCGAGCAGCAGCCGGACCTCGTCCGAGACCGGCGGCGCGTTGCGGGCGTCGGCCTCCCAGTCGGCGGCCCCGGTCTGCTGGAACAGGACCGCCACCCGCCGCTCGAGCTCCGCGACCCGGGCCCGCAGCTCCTCGACCTCGTCGCTCATCGCCTCAGTATGCGCGCGGCAGCCCGGCCATGCGCTCGATCCAGGCGCGGAGGTTGGCGTGCTCGTCGCCGAGCGGCTGGTGGTCGTCGAGGATGACGTGGAAGAGCTCCGTGTCCGCCGGGTCGCGACGCAGGGCGTACTTGAGGAACGGATAGGCGAGGAAGTCGCCGACGCCGAGCTCCCCGAGCAGGAAGTCGCCACCTGCGAGCAGGCCCTCGAACAGATCGAGGCGTGCGGCCATCCGGGCGCCGAGCCGCTCGACCAGCGCCTCGTCGGGATCGTCGCGCTCGAGCTCGGCCTCGATTGCGTTCGGCGGGCCCTTGTAGACGGCCTCGAACCACTCGATGAAGATCTCGACCCCGGCGCGGTGGGACGGATCGGACGGGAAGATCGGCGGCTCGGGCGTGCGGCGCTCGAGATGGCGCATGATCGCCACCGAGTCGTGGATCACCTCTCCGGCGTCCTCGATCACCGGCACGAGCCCCTGGCCGCTGATCGCCTCGACCGGGCGGCGGTTGGAGTACTCGATCAGCACCGACTGCGCCTCGATCCCCTTGTGGGCGAGGGCGAGGCCGACCCGCTCGCAGTTGGTCGACCACTCGGCCCGGTAGAGGCGGACCGCGGGGCCGCCCGCCATCTCAGTCGCCGGCGCCGTTGAGGCGCTTCCAGATCGCGCCGAGCGCGTCGATCTCCTCCGCATCCAGGCGGTCGACGAAGTGGCGCCGGACGTCCGCGAGGTGGTCGGGCCGGGCGGTCGTGACGAGGTCGCGACCGCGATCGGTGAGCTGCGCGAAGTAGCCGCGGCCGTCGTCGTCGCAGCGCCGGCGCTCGATCAGGCCCTGCTTCTCGAGCCGGTCGGCGAGCCGGGTGATCCCGGAGCGGCTGAGCAGCAGGCGGTCGGCCAGCTCGCCCATCCGCAGTCGGTTGCCGTCGGCGTAGTCGAGGTTCATCAAGACCTCGTAGGAGCTCAGCGGCAGCCCGTGGCGGCTCTCCAGCTCGGCGTCGAGCTCGTGGACGAGCCGGCTGTGCGTCGCGAGCAGGCCCTTCCACGCCGCGAGCTCACGATCGCTGAGAAGGGAGGAGGATGAGGACATGGCTTTGA
The DNA here is from genome assembly GCA_963767285.1 of uncultured Solirubrobacterales bacterium. Taxonomy (GTDB): domain Bacteria; phylum Actinomycetota; class Thermoleophilia; order Solirubrobacterales; family 70-9; genus WHSW01. Next base: position 651,233 of record CAVYDJ010000002.1, read on the forward strand.
GGGTAACAGTGCTTGAGGGCTCAACTACCTGGTATAGTTGAGCGGTCAACTAGTTTGGAGATGCAGAGGAGAGATCGATGAAGCTCGAGGGCGTCCACCACATCACCGCGATCACCGCCAACGCGCAGGCGAACGTCGACTTCTACGCGGGCACGATGGGCCTGCGGATGGTCAAGAAGACCGTCAACCAGGACGCGCCCGACGTCTACCACCTCTTCTACGCCGACGAGCAGGGGAGCCCCGGCTCCGACATCACCTTCTTCGAGTTCCGCGGCGCCGCGCGCGGTCGCGCGGGCGCCGGGATGGTTCACAGGATCCTCTGGCGGGTCGCGTCCGCCGAGGCGCTGGATTTCTGGGCCGAGCGGCTGGGCGCGGCCGCGATCGACATCGAGCGCGACGGCGACTCGCTGCGCTTCGCCGATCCCGAGGGACTCGGACACGAGCTGCTGGTGGCCCAGGTCTCCGACCAGCCGCTGATCGCCGACCACCCCGAGGTCCCGGGGGAGCTCGCCCTCCAGGGGTTCCACGGCGCGCGGGCGTATGCCGCCGACCCGGAGGCAAGCACCGACCTGCTCGAGAGTCTCGAGTTCGAGCGCGGTGGCGAGGGCTGGGAGGCACGCGGCTCAGACCGGGGCGGTATCTGGATCTACGACGAGCCGCCGGCCGAGCCCGGGATCGAGGGCGCCGGCACCGTCCACCACATCGCCTGGGCCTCGCAGATGGACGAGCACCTCGCCTGGCGCGAGCGCGCAATCATCGGCGGCGCCCACCCGACGCCCGTGATCGACCGCTTCTGGTTCCGCTCGATCTACTTCCGCGAGCCGAGCGGCGTCCTGTTCGAGATCGCCACGCTGGGTCCGGGATTCGGGATCGACGAGGATTCCGAGCACCTCGGCGAGGAGCTGATCCTGCCGCCGTTCCTGGAGCGCCGCCGCGCCCACATCGAGGCCGAGCTGACCCCGGTCGTCAACCCGCGCCATGCCGCGCACGCGAGCTCCGGTGAGTGAGCTCGTCCACAGGCTGCGCGAGCCGGCCGGCAAGCCGGAGGGGGCGCTGATCCTCAACCACGGCCGCGGGGCTGACGAGAACGACCTCTTCGGCCTGCTCGACGCGCTCGACCCCGACCGCCGGCTGCTCGGGGTCACGACCGGCGCGCCGCTGACCGGAATCCCGCCGGGCGGGCGCCACTGGTACCTCGTGCCGCGGGTCGGCTACCCCGACCCGGTCACCTTCGCCGGGAGCTACGCGCAGCTCACCGCGTTCGCCGACGACCTGCTCGCCGAGCGGGGCATCGCCTGGGACCGCACCGTGATCGGCGGCTTCTCGATGGGGGCGGTGATGTCGTATGCGGTCGGCCTCGGGACCGGGCGCCCGTCGCCGCGCGCGATCCTCGCCTTCAGCGGCTTCATCCCCACGGTCGAGGGGTGGGGCGCCGACCTCGAAGGGCGCGCCGGGCTGCCGGTGCTCATCCACCACGGTCGCCAGGACCCGATCATCTCGGTCGAGTTCGCGCATGCCGCCCGGGACCAGCTGAGCACGGCCGGGCTCGACGTCGACTACCTGGAGACGGACGCCGGGCACTGGCTGCCGCCGGAGGCGGTGGCGCGGGCTGCGGCGCTGGTCTCGGAGACAGTCGGCGCCGAAAATCCGTAGAAAACCCGGATGCGAGGGGCCTCACACTGGCCTAGGGTCCTTCGCGGTTTCCCGTTGTCGGAGGCGGGATGAAAAAGGGGGGGAACCGGAGTCGCAGGGATGTCGTCTCGTTCGCGTGTCCGCCAGGCCGTCGTCTCGTCAATCCTCGCTCTCGCCGGGCTCGGGGCGCTGGCCGCCGAGGCGCTCGCTGACTACCCGGCAGAGGTGCGAGCAGACAACCCGACGGGGTACTTCCGGATGGCCGACTCGGACGCGACGATGCGCAACGAGATCGTCGGGCACGGCGATGGCAACCACCGCAACAGCCCCTTGCTCGGCGTCGAGAGCGCACTGCCCAACGACACCGGGGATCGGTCGGTCGGTTACCGCGATGGGGCGAACTCGGACCGCTCGGAGTACCTCGTCGGCACGATTTCCAGGTTCTCGATCGAGTTCTTCATGAAGACGAACCAGACTGTCGGAGCCGGCGTCAGCAACTGGTACGACGGGTTCGGGCTCGTCGACGGCGAGCAGTCAGGGGTGACCAGCGACTTCGGCACAGCGCTCGTCGGCGGCGGCAAGGTCGGTTTCGGCGTCGGCAGCCCCGACATCACGATCAAGTCCGCGAAGGTGGTCAACGACTTCCAGTGGCACCACGTCGTCGCCACCTACGACAGCACGAACGGCGACATGAAGCTCTACGTCGATGGACAGCTGGAGGTGGAATCCAGCTCGCATCCAGGCGGTTCGCGAAACGCGACCGTGGGCATCACCATCGGCTCGCTGCACACCAACATTCTCGAGTTCGCCGGCGCGATCGACGAGGTCGCCTTCTACCACCACGTGCTGCCCGCGTCCGACGTCACACAGCACTACGCGGCTCGAAACGACTCAACTCCGGCCCCGCCGCCGCCTCCCGACGGACGACTGGCGTTCAGCGGGTTCGGAGGTGGAACCGGCACGATCACGGCTCCTGGGATCAGCTGCTCGATCGTCGGTGGCCCATTCCCCGCGGGCGACTGCGACGAGTTCTATCCAGCGGGCACGTTCGTCAACTTCGAGGCGGTCCCGAACGCGGACTCGCGCTTCAGCATCTGGCAGGAAGGCATCGAGACCGACACGCTCTGCGTGTCCAATCCGGCTTGCGGTCTGACGATCCAGAGCGACAAGGTGGATGCGCTCTTCGGAGTGTTCTACCTCCGGTCGCAGCCGCTCGGGAACGCGCTGCTCCCATCGCTTGCCGGCACCGCAGACCAGCTTGCGTCCGCGTATGACCAGAGCGTCGACCCGGGCAAGAAGGGCTCGATTTCGACGCCGAACGCCATCTTGCAGCGCCCGGATATCCAAACGGCCGACGGTGGGGGCGTCGTGGGCGTCGGCTGGCCGTCGGACAAGACCGGGCTGATCGGATCGGACGGCGCATCGATCGTGGCCGCCGGCGCCGGGAACTTCAAGACGAAGTCGCCCGAGCCACCGTCTTTGATCGGATCGGACGGCGGGAGCCTCATCGGATCGGACGGGGCGACGCTGGTCGGAGCGGACGGGGCGACGCTGGTCGGCGGCGCGGGCAACACACTGGTTGGCAACGGCGGAAACCTCCGTCCTGCTGACCGTGACGGATCTCCTCGGAGTACGCACAAGGCGCCCAAGCAGAAATACAAGATCTTCGCTCTCGGTGGCTACACCGTCACCGATCTGGACGCCCAGGGGAATTACGAGGCCGTCTTCACGCTCACCAACAAGGGCAAGCAGATCATCAAGACGCTCGGGCAGGCGAATCGCCGGCTCGGTAACGCGCAGGAGATTCCGTTGAATGCGACGTTCCTCGAGGTCGTCCAGCCGGAGGACAATCGGGGCACCGGCGGTGCGTTCATCAAGTTCAAGATCAACTGAGGAGTGACATGAAGTTTGGGTTCGCAACGCTGGTTTTCGTCGCCTGCCTGGCCCTTGGCGCCGGGACGGCGCTCGCCAAGTCGCCGCCGAAGGGCAAGTACGGCTGCACCATCGGCGGCTACACCAGCGGCACGATGAAGATCAAGGGGAGCGACAGCTATACGCGTTTCGGCAAGGAGGGCGAGTACAAGGCGGGCGGCAACAAGGTCCCGATCCCCGGCTACGACGATCCCACCTTCCGCGGGTACACGATCAAGTTCAAGTCCGGGGCGTTCAAGGGGTACAAGGGACACTGGTACACCGCGGACAGCGGCACCGCCGAGATCGCGCTCGGGAACCCCATCGACGGGTTCGTCGAGGTCTACTGCGACGAGGAGTAGGCGGGCGTTCAGCCCGCGTGATCGAGCCGGCGAGACCACCCGGCTAGGCTCTTCGGAGTGGCCTCGTTGCGCCTGATCGAGGGGAAGGCACCGGCCTCCGGGCCATCGGCGTTCGACGTCCCGGTCGAACCTGGGCCGCCGACCGAGGAGGAGGCGCTCGACGCCTACTCGCGCGCGGTCTCCGGCGTCGCCGAGCGGCTGGCGGCTTCGGTGGCAAGCCTGCGCGTACAGCGGCGCACCCGCCGCGGCCGCGTCCAGGCCGGCGCCGGCAGCGGCGTCGTACTCACCCACGACGGCTACATCCTTACCTCGGCGCACGTCGTCGACGGCAACGACGGCGGCAGCGCCCGCTTCACGGACGGGCGCGAGCTGCGCTTCGACGTCGTCGGCCTGGACCCGCTGTCCGACCTCGCCGTGGTCCGCGCCGAGGACGGCGATCTGATCCCGGCCGAGCTCGGCGATGCACAGCGCCTGCGGGTCGGCCAGCTCGTCGTCGCGATCGGCAATCCGCACGGCTTCGAGGGCTCGGTGACCGCCGGGGTCGTCTCGGCGCTCGGCCGCGCGCTGCCCGCGCGCGCCGGCCGCGCGATCCGGGTGATCGACAACCTGATCCAGACCGACGCGGCCCTCAACCCGGGCAACTCGGGCGGGGCGCTGGCCGACAGCCGCGGCCAGGTGGTCGGCGTCAACACCGCGGTCGCGGGGGTGGGGCTCGGCCTGGCGGTGCCCGTCAGCCCGATCACCCAGCGGATCATCGCCGCGCTGATCTCCGACGGCCGCGTGCGCCGCGCCTATCTGGGGGTCGCCGGCGGCCCGGCGCCGCTGCCGCCGCGTGCGCGCAGCGAGGTGGGCGCCGAGCGCGGGGTGGAGGTGGTCGAGATCGTCGCCGGCAGCCCCGCCGAGGCGGCCGGCCTACGGGTCGGCGACGTGATCTTCGAGCTCGACGGCGATTCGATCGAGTCCGCGACAGACCTGCAGCGGTTGATGGTCGCCGAGCGGATCGGGGCGGCGGCGAAGGTGCGGCTCGTCCGCGACGGCTCGGTGCGCGAGCTGCGCGTCACGCCGGCCGAGCTCGAGCTGTAGACGCCTTCGCGTCCGCACCGTATGCGAACATGTGTTCGTGCGCTGGGAGAAACTCGAGACGGATGCCAGGACGCAGGGCCTGCTGCCCGGCCTCGGCGAATCGACCGTCCGTACCTTCGACGCCCCCGAGGCGCTGGGGATCCGCTTCCACGAGGTCGAGGCGCGCTCCGGCCTGAATCGTGTGCCGCAGCAGTCGCGCATGCCGTTCCGCTGGACGATCAACCCGTATCGCGGGTGCACTCATGCCTGTGTGTACTGCTTCGCCCGCCCCACCCACACCTACCTCGACCTGAACGCACGCGAGGACTTCGAGCGCGAGATCGTCGTCAAGGTCAACGTCCCCGAGGTCGTCCGCGCCGAGCTGCGCCGGCCATCGTGGAAGGGCGAGCACGTCGCGCTCGGCACCAACACCGACCCCTATCAATGGGTCGAGGGGCGCTACCGGCTGATGGAGGGCATCTGGGAGGCGATGCGCGACTCCGCCAACCCGTGCTCTGTGCTCACCAAGTCGCCGCTCCTGCTCCGGGACATCGATCTGATGAAGCAGATCTGCGAGCGGACCGAGTTCGTCGCCAACCTCTCGATCCCGACCCTGGAGGAGAAGGCCTGGCGGGCGACCGAGCCGCACACTCCGCATCCCCGCAAGCGGATCGAGGCGATCGCCGAGCTGCGCCGGGCCGGGATCCCGGTCGGGGTCCTGATCGCGCCGCTCATCCCCGGCGTCAACGACGCTCCCGGGCAGGTCGAGGAGCTCGCCGAGGCGTGCGGGGAGGCCGGCGCCGAGAGCATCGGCGGAGTCGGGCTCCACCTGCGCGGCGAGGTGCGCGAGATCTGGTTCGACTGGCTGCGCCAGTACCGGCCCGATCTCGTCCCTCGGTACGAGCAGCTCTACCGGCGGGGTGCCTACATGCCGCCGGAAGAGCGCGAGAAGCTCGCCAAGCGGGCACGGGGCAGAGCGCGACGGCCGCGGCGGTTCCGGACGGCTCCGAGGGAGCCGGGCGGTTCCGCGGAACCCCAGTCCCGTCAGCCGAGCCTATTCTGAGTGTTCACAGATGAAGACCCGGGTCAAGCTCCTCGCGACCGCAATCGCTGCGATCGCCGTGGCCATCGCGATTGGGGCATGCGACGACGATGAGCGGACCGGCACCACCGCGACCGCGACAGCGCTACCCCAGGGCAGCGAGCACGTCGAGCTCGATCCGGCCGATTTCACGACCGAGATCGACAACCCCTACTGGCCGATGAGCCCGGGCAGCCGCTGGGTCTACACCGAGACCGACACCGAGGGGACCGTGCAGAAGGTGGTCGTGGAGGTGACGGACGAGACGAAGCGGATCGCGAACGGGATCGAGGCCGTGGTCGTCCGCGACACCGTGACCGAGGGCGGCCAGCCCGTAGAGATCACCGACGACTGGTACGCGCAGGACTCCGCCGGCAACGTCTGGTACATGGGCGAGGACACGGCCGAATACGAGAACGGCCGGGTGGTCTCGCGTGCGGGCTCGTTCGAAGCCGGGGTGGACGGCGCCGAGCCGGGGATCATCATGCCCGCCGATCCACAGCCCGGAATGAGCTACCGCCAGGAGTACTACCGCGGCGAGGCCGAGGATCGGGCGGCGATCGTCAGCGTGGGCGAGGAGCAGGTCGAAGTCCCCGCGGGCCACTTCGCGGACGTGGTGATGACCCGCGACCTGGTGCCACTCGAGCCGCGGGTGGAGGAGCTGAAGTTCTACGCCAAGGGCGTCGGCCCGGTGATGGCGGCGGCGATCTCCGGTGGCGCCCCCGGGTTCGAGGAGCTCGTCAGCTACTCGCCTGGCGGGCGATGAGTTCACGCGCCGCGGCCGGTCTACCCTGAACAGATGACCGAGGACCCATCCACGCAGACGGCGATCTCGTTGCGCGGCGTCGTCAAGAGGTTCGGGCCGATCACGGCCGTCGACGGGCTCGACCTCGACGTCCCCGCCGGGATCTGCCTCGGACTGCTGGGCCCGAACGGAGCCGGCAAGTCGACGACGATGCGGCTGCTGACGGGCCAGGCGATCGCCGACTCCGGCGAGCTGCGGGTGCTCGAGTTCGAGCTCCCGCGTCAGGCCAAGGCGGCGCGCGCGGTGATGGGCGTCACCCCGCAGCTCGACAACCTCGACGTCGACGTCACGGTCGAGGACAACCTCGCCGTGTTCGCGCGGCTCTACCGCGTGCCGGATGTGGCCGCCGCGGTGGACAAGGCGCTCGACCTGGCGCGGCTGCAGGACCGGCGCAGGGACGCGGTCGACGAGCTCTCCGGCGGGATGCGCCGCCGCCTGCTGCTCGCCCGCGGCCTTGTCCACGAGCCGCGCCTGGTCCTGCTCGACGAGCCGACCGTCGGCCTCGACCCGCAGATCCGCACGCAAATGTGGACGCTGATCGACAACCTGCGCTCGCGCGGGGCGACGATCCTGATGTCTACCCACTACATCGAGGAGGCCGAGCGGCTCGCCGACGAGGTCGCGGTGATGGCGCACGGCAAGATCGTGGCCCGCGGCAAGCCCTCGGAGCTGATCGCCAAGCACGCCGGGCGCGAAACCGCCGAGGTCTACGGACCGCCCGACCGCCTGGCCGAGGCGCGTGCACTGGCCGAGTCCGACGGCCTCGCGGTCAGGCCCGCGGGTCCGGCGATTGCGATCGTCGGCGCGGAGCGCTCTACGAACGGCAGCGTGCCCGACGACGCGATCCGGCGTGCGGCCTCGCTCGAGGACGTCTTCGTCCTGCTGACCGGGGAGGAGGCAGAGTGAGCGCGCCCGCCGAGGTACGCACCCGCCGGCTCGACCCGGTGGCCATCGGCGCCGTGATGAGCCGCGAGCTCGCCAACTTCCGGACCTTCTGGAAGGCGACCACGTTCTCGAGCGTGCTCGAGCCGATCATCTATCTGCTCGCCTTCGGCGTCGGCCTCGGAGCGACACTCGTGGAGGACGTCGAACCCGGGCTCAGCTACGAGGAGTTCGTCGGCACCGGCATGGTCGCGACCGCGGTGATCTTCTCCAGCGCCCTGCCGGCGATGTTCGGGACCTTCGTGAAGGAGCGCTTCCAGCGCACCTACGACGCGCTCCTCGCGGCGCCGATCGACGTCGAGGAGCTGGTCACCGCCGAGATGCTGTGGATCGGGTTGCGCGCCGGCTTCTACGGCTGTTTCCCGCTGATCGTCACGTTCTTCTTCGGCCTCGACCCGACGATCGAGATGCTGCTCGTGCCGATCTTCTGCTTCACGACGGCGCTCGGCTTCGCCGCCTTCGGGATCGCCGTGGCCGCCTCGGTGGCGAAGATCGACCAGTTCAACTACGTGACCACGCTGGTGATCACGCCCCTGTTCCTGGTCGCCGGGACGTTCTTCCCGATCGACCAGCTGCCCGAGGGCTTTCAGATCGCCGCCAACTTCAACCCGCTCTACCAGCTCGTTGAGCTGGTCCGCGGCGCGGCCTTCGGCTTCGAGGCGGTCGACGCGTTGCGTTACCTCGCCCTGGTCGGGTTCTCGCTGGCGCTCTGGCGGGTGGCCGTCCGCCGCATGGAGCGGCGGCTGATCGACTAGGCCTGACGGCCGTACATCTCGGCGACCATGAACGCCAGGTCGAGCGCCTGGCGGCGGTTGAGCCGGGGGTCGCACGCCGTCTCGTAGCGCTGGTGCAGGTCGCCTTCGACGATGTCATCGCCGCCGCCGATGCATTCGGTGACGGCATCGCCCGTGAACTCGACGTGGATGCCGCCGGGCTGGGTTCCGAGCGCCCGGTGCACCTCGAAGAAGCCCGCGACCTCGTCGAGGACGTGGTCCAGGCGGCGGGTCTTGTGCCCGCTCGGAGCCTCGAAGGTGTTCCCGTGCATCGGGTCGCAGATCCAGGCGACCGGCGAGCCGTTCGCGCTGACCGCCTCGACCAGCGGCGGCAGGAGGGCGCGGACCTTCTCGGCGCCCATCCGGGTGATGAACGTGAGCCGGCCCGGCTCGCCCTCCGGGTTGAGCCGATCGATCAGCGCCAGCGCTTCCTCTGCCGAGACCGTTGGGCCGAGCTTGACGCCGATCGGGTTGCGGATGCGGCTGCAGAACTCGACGTGCGCGCCGTCGAGGTCCCTGGTCCGCTCGCCGATCCAGACCAGGTGCGCGGAGACGTCGTAGGGCAGCCCGGTGCGGCTGTCGATCCGGGTCAGCGCCCGCTCGTACTCGAGCAGCAGCGCCTCGTGGCTGGAATAGAACTCGACTCCGTGGAGCTCCTCCGGGTCGATGCCGCACGCCTCCATGAACGCGAGCGCCCGGTCGATCTCGCCGGCGAGTTGCTCATAGCGTTGTCCGGCCGGGCTCTGCGCGACGAAGTCCTGGTTCCACGCGTGCGCCTGGTGCAGGTCGGCGTAGCCGCCGTGCGTGAAGGCTCGCGCGAGGTTCAAGGTGGCGGCGGCGCTGTGGTAGGCGCGCACGAGCCGCTCCGGGTCGGGGCGGCGCGACTCCGGGGTGAACTCGAGGCCGTTGACCGCCTCGCCGCGATAGGCGGGCAACTCGATCCCGTCTCGTGACTCCATGGGCTGCGAGCGAGGCTTGGCGAACTGCCCCGCGATCCGCCCGATCTTGACGACCGGCACGCTCGCCGCGTAGGTGAGCACGAGCGCCATCTGCAGCAGTGTCTCGAGCTTGTTGCGGACCTCGTTGGCCGTCGACCCGGAGAACATCTCCGCGCAGTCACCGCCCTGCAGTACGAACGCCTCGCCCCGGGACGCGGCGGCCAGCCGGTCCTTGAGCTGGTCTGATTCGCCGGCGAAGATCAGCGGCGGCATCCCCTCCAGCCTGGCGATCGCGACCTCGAGCTCCGCGGGATCGGGCCAATCCGGCTGCTGGGCGGCCGGCAGCGCGCGCCAGGCATCGAGATCGGGGCTGTCAGGGGGGCTGCTCACGGGTCCAAGGCTACGTCGGGGCGGTCGCGGGGAGCGCCGCGGCCACGGTGCGCAGCGAGAGGGCGACCGCGATCGCGGCGAGGGCGCAGGCGGCGGCGAGCACGAATGCGGCCTCGTAGCCGCCGATCGCGGCCGCGGCGCCGACGATCGGGCTCCCGATCCCCATCCCGAGATCGAAGAAGGCGGTGAACGTGCCCATCGCCACCCCGCGGCGCTCCTCCGGCACGCGGTTGACGACCAGCAGCGCCAGCGACGGGAACAGCAGCGAGAACCCGGCGCCCATCGCGACCGCGCCGATGACCGCGACCGGAATCGACTGGGCGGCGGCGATGATCAGCAGGCCGGCCGCCTCGGTCAGCGCCGCCCCGATGATGCATGGGATCGAGCCGTAGCGGTCCGGAAGCCCGCCGCCGATCACCCTCATGGCCACGACGCTGGCCGCGAAGGCCGTGAACACGGCCGCACCGTGGCCGACGCCGTGCTCGTCGAGATGGAGGACCAGGAAGGCCGCCATCGCGGCGTAGCCGACGATCGCCAGCGAGAGGCCGATCCCGGGACGCAGCGCCTCCCTCGAGATCCATTGGCGCTCCGCCCGTGACACTGCCGGGTGGGGGACGAAGTTCTCTGGGATCCGTAGCGCCAACACCGCGCCCAGCAGCGGCGCGGCCGCCGCGAACACCCAGACCATCTCGTAGCTGGTCGCCTGCAGGATCAGCTCGCCGATCGGCGGCCCGAGCGCCAGGCCGCCCCAGATCGCCAGCCCGTACAGCCCGATGATCCGCCCACGGCGCTCGGGCGGGGTCATGTCGACGACCCAGGCCGCGCCGGCGGTGTAGACGGCGCCCTCGCCGGCGCCGAGGAAGAGGCGCGCGATGATCAATCCCGGCACCCCTGCGGGGATGAAGTACAGGAGCCCCGCGATCGCGGTCAAGACCGAGCCGATCACGACGACCAGGCGCCGCCCGCGCAGGTCGGCGAGGTGTCCGGCGAGCGGGCGGCAGGCGAGGCCGGTGATCGCGAAGGCGCCGGTGACGATGCCGACGTCGAAGTCGCTGGCGCCGATCGGGCCCTTGACGTATCGCGGCAGGACCGGGAGCGTCGCGCCGACCGCCAGTAGCCCGAGGCCGGTCACGACAAAGATCCCGGCGAAGGCGGTGCGGTCGGGGGTCATCGTGGGTCGGGGGAAGCTCACCCGTGAATGAATAGCGGAGCTTTGGTTTGACGGGCATGCCTTCGGGAAGTGAAGGGGGTGGAGAGGACTCCGGGCGACCGGGGGACCCGGGGTCGACACCCCGACAAGGGAGGCGAGAGATGCCTACGCAGGCCGTAGGGGGCTCGCAGCACCATCCCGAGATCGACTGGCATGCCGCGGCGAGCTCGCCGGAGTTCAAGGAGCTCGTCCACAAGCGGCGCTCGTTCGTGATCCCGGTGTTGGCGTTCGTGTTCATCTGGTACTTCGGCTTCATCGCGCTCGCCGGCTATGCGCCGGACTTCATGGGCGAACGGCTGATCGACGGGTTCACGGTCGGCTACGCGCTCGCGCTCACCCAGTTCCTGATGACCTGGGTCCTCGGCTGGCTGTACCTGCGCAAGTCAGACCGCGTCTTCGACCCGCTGGCGAAGCGAGCCGCGCAGCGCGCGCTGGATCGATCGAAGTCCGTCGGCGGTAACGGCGCCGGGAACGGCGCGAGCAGTTCGAGGACCGACAGGGAGGTGAGCCGCTGATGTTGCCGCTCGCAGAAGTCAACGTGGAGGCGGTCTCGATCTTCGCCGTCGTCGTCGCCATCACGCTCGGAATCACCTATTGGGCGTCGAAGCGGACCAAGGACGCGACCACGTTCTGGGCCGCAGGACGGGGGATCACCGGAGTCCAGAACGGGTTCGCGATCGCCGGCGACTACATGTCGGCCGCGTCGTTTTTGGGGATCGCCGGGCTGATCTTCCTGTTCGGATTCGACGGGTTCCTGTATTCGGTCGGCTTCTTGGTCGCGTTCCTGATCGTGCTCTACCTGCTCGCCGAGCGGATGCGCAACTCGGGCAAGTTCACGATCGCCGACGTGCTGTCGTTCCGGCTCAACGAGCGGCCGGCGCGGGTTGCGGCGGCGCTCGGCACGCTGACGGTCGCCGCCTTCTATCTGATCGCGCAGATGGTCGGGGCGGGGATCCTGATCCAGGCACTGGTCGGGATCGACTTCAGCGTCGCCGTGCTCGCCACCGGGGCGTTCATGCTCTGTTACGTCATTTTCGGCGGCATGCTGGCGACCACCTGGGTGCAGATCATCAAGGCGGTCCTGCTGATGACGGCGACGGTCGTGCTGTCGCTGTTCGTGCTCGGCAAGATCGGCTGGAACCCGATCGACATCTTCGACCAGGCACAGGCGCAGTCGGACGACGGTGCCGCGTATCTGGCGCCGGGGCTGCGGTTCACCGAGCCGATCGACACGATCTCGCTCGGCCTCGCGCTGCTGCTCGGGACGGCCGGGCTGCCGCACATCCTGATGCGGTTCTTCACCGTGCCCGACGCGAAGGCGGCTCGCTCGTCGGTCGTCTGGGCCGTCGGCCTGATCGGCGCCTTCTACGTGATGACCACGTTCCTCGGGTTCGGCGCCAGGGCGATCCTGGGCGGATCCCCGGCGGGTATCGACGAGGCCGGCAACCTGGCCGCGCCCCTGCTCGCGCAGGAGGTCGGGGGCGGAGCCGGCACCGTGGGCGGTGACGCCTTCCTGGCGATCATCGCGGCGGTGGCGTTCGCGACGATCCTCGCGGTCGTCGCGGGGCTGGTGATCTCGGCCTCGGGCGCGGTCGCCCACGACGTGTGGTCGAACGTGATCCGCAAGGGTCGCGACTCCGAGCACGAGGAGGTCCACGTCGCGCGGATCGCCGCGGCCGGGATCGGGGCGATCGCGATCGCCATCGCGATCATCGGTGGCTCCGACCTCAACGTCTCGTACATGGTCGGGCTGGCGTTCGCGGTTGCCGCGAGCGCGAACTTCCCGGCCCTGCTGCTGGCGTTGACGTGGAAGCGGTTCAACACCACGGGGGCGGTTGCCGGGGTGGTGACGGGCGTCGTCACCTCGGTCGGCCTGGTGCTGATCGGTCCCGACGTGCGGAGCGATCCGCTCGAGATCATCCCCGGCGTGCCCTTGTCGCAGCCGGCGATCCTCTCGGTGCCGCTCGGGTTCCTCGCGTGCTTCCTCGGCACGATGCTCTCGCGCCCGGAGGGCAAAGCCGAGCGCGACTTCGACGAGCTGCACGTTCGCTCGGAGACGGGCCTCGGCGCCGAGGTCCCGATCGAGGGGGCCGGGCTCACGCCACGGCCCAAGCGCCCGTCGAGGCCGGCGGAGCGCGAGCCCGCGCTGACGGGGCAGAGGCGATAGAGGACACTGCAGGGGACCGCGGGTCGACGATCCGCGGTCCCCGCAGTTAGATCACGAAGGAGGACAGATGGAGGCGGCAACCGGCGACGCGACGGGCCTCGAGGGGCAGCTCTCGGAGCTGCTCGACCAGGAGATCTTCGAGCCGTCCGAGGGGTTCCGCGAGTCGGCGCTGGTCAAAGACGAGTCCCTGCACGAGCAGGCGGAGCGGGATCCGCAGGCGTGGTGGCTCGAGCAGACGGCGGCGCTCGACTGGTTCGCCGAGCCGACCGAGGCCCTCGACGACTCCAATCCGCCCTTCTACCGCTGGTTCGCCGACGGCAAGCTGAACGCGTCGTACAACTGCGTCGACCGCCACGTCGAGGCGGGCAACGGCGACCGGGTCGCCTTCCACTGGCACGGGGAGGAGGGCGAGGAACGCGAGGTCACCTACTCCGACCTGCACCGCGACGTCCAGCGGCTCGCCAACGTCCTGAAGGACCGTGGGGTGGAGGCCGGCGACGTCGTCGGCATCTACCTGCCGATGATCCCCGAGGTGGCGGTCGCGATGCTCGCCTGCGCGCGGATCGGCGCGCCGCACAACGTCGTCTTCGGCGGGTTTTCACCGGATGCGGTCAAGGAGCGGATGCAGTTCTCCGACGCGAAGGCGCTGATCACCGTCGACGCCGCCCGGCGCAAGGGCAAGACGGCCGAGATCAAGCCGGCGGTCGACGCGTTCATGGGAGACGTGCCGTCGATCGAGACGGTGATCGTCGTCCGCAACACCGGCGCCGACATCGAGATGACCGGCGGGCGCGACATCTACTACGACGAGGCGATCGAGGGCGCCGAGGCGGCGTGCCCGCCGGCCGAGCTGGACGCCGAGAACCCGCTCTTCATCCTCTACAGCTCGGGCTCGACCGCGAAGCCGAAGGGGATCCTGCACACCACCGGCGGCTACCTGACCCAGGTCGCCTGGACGCACAAGCACGTCTTCGACCTCAAGCCCGACGAGGATGTCTTCTGGTGCTCGGCCGACGTCGGCTGGGTGACCGGGCACTCCTACATCGTCTACGGGCCGCTCGCCAACGGCGCGACCTCGGTGATGTACGAGGGGGCGCCCGACTACCCCGACAAGGACATCTGGTGGGCGCTATGCGAGCGCTACGGCGTGACGATCTTCTACACCGCGCCGACGGCGATCCGCGCCTGCATCAAATGGGGCGCCGAGTACCCGGGGCGCCACGACCTCTCGGCGATCCGGCTGCTCGGCAGCGTCGGCGAGCCGATCAACCCGAAGGCTTGGCTCTGGTACTGGAAGGTCATCGGCGGCGGGCAGGCCCCCATCGTCGACACCTGGTGGCAGACCGAGACCGGCGGGATCATGATCACGACCCTGCCCGGCGCGCAGGCCGCCAAGCCCGGTTCGGCCGGCAAGCCGCTGCCGGGGATCGAGGCCGCGGTGGTCGACGAGGAGGGTGAGCGGGTTCAGGGTGAGCAGGGACTGCTTTCCCTCGGCCGGCCGTGGCCGGGGATGCTGCGGACCCTCTACCGCGACGACGACCGCTACGTCGAGACCTACTTCTCGAAGTTCGGGCCCGAGACGTACTTCGTCGGCGACGCCTCGCGGGAGGACGACGACGGCTACTTCTGGGTGATCGGCCGCGTCGACGATGTGATCAACGTCTCCGGCCATCGCCTGTCGACCGCGGAGGTCGAGTCGGCCATCGTTTCGCACCCGAAGGTCGCGGAGTCGGCGGTGATCGGGCAGGCCGACGAGGACACCGGGCAGTCGATCTGCGCCTTCGTGACGCTGGAGGGGGACCTCGAGGGCGGGGAGGACGCTGATCGCCGAGATCAACGAACAGGTCGCCAACAGGATCGGCAAGTTCGCCCGCCCGAAGCGGATCGTCTGGGCCGACGACCTGCCGAAGACCCGCTCGGGGAAGATCATGCGGCGCCTGCTGCGCGACATCGCCGAGGGCCGCGAGCTCGGCGACGTGACCACCCTGCGCGACCCCGACGTCGTCAAGGAGCTCGACGAGGTCGTCAAGCGACGCGGAGCGGAGGAGGAGTAGCGGCTAGACGACCGGCGTGGGTTCCACCGAGGCGACCGGCTCGTCGGGCGCCGGCGGCGCCCCGATCGGCAGGCCACCGACGCCCGTGTCGGCCGGGTTGCGCGCGCGTCGCGAGAGGGCAAGGAAGGGCAATGCCAGCGCCGAGATCCCGGCGCTGAACAGGTACGAGGACGCATACCCGGACGCGTCTGCGACCCGGCCGAGCACCGGCTGCGCCCAGACTCCGCCCGCCGAGTTGATCATCGAGTCGAAGGAGAGGATCGTCGCCCGCTGCCGCGACGGGATCATCCCGTTCAGGTAGGCCTGGCGGATCGGGGTCACCGCCGCGAAGAGCAGCCCCCAGACGACGATCAGGCCGATCACCGCGTAGAAGTTCTCGACCACGCCGATCAGCGCGAGCGACAGGGTGCTGAGCAGCAGGGCGGCGATCAGCGCCGAGGTCCGGCGGTGGAAGAGGCGGCGGATCCGCGGCGCCGCGATCCCTCCCAGGATCTGGGCCCCCGCGACGATCGCCGCCACCAGGCCGGCGATCGAGTACGCGTTCGGGTCGCCGTAGAGCTCGAGCAGGTAGGGCTGCAGCGCGTAGAAGGCATAGATGCCGACGCCGCCGGTGAACAGCGCCGCAAGCATCAGCCACTTGACCGCCGGCACGCGCCAGCCGTACTCGACCGAATCGGAGACGATCCGGCCCATCTCGGCGAGCGGCCGCCTGCCCTTCTCCGGCGTGAAGCCGACGTCGTGCATGAGCCGGAAGGCGATCACAAACATCACCACCAGCACGGCGGCGCGGACCACGAACGGGACCCCGAGGCTGGTCGCCTGGGCGATCAGGCCGCCGGCGACCGAGCCGGTCAGCATCGCGATCCCGGAGACGATCTGACCGCGGCCGAAGACCGACTCGAGCTCGCCGTCGAAGCCGGTGGCGTCGAGCGCGTCGACCAGCCAGGCCTCGACCGCGCCGGAGAAGAAGGTGAACCCGAGGCCGAGCAGCATCGAGGCCACGGCCCACTCCCAGAACGGGGCGTCGACCTGCCAGAGGGCGACATAGAGCAGCGTCGACACGGTTAACGTGACGATCCCGAGCAGGTAGGAGACCCGCCGGCCGATCGTGTCGGCGACGATCCCGGTCGGCACCTCGAACAGCACCATCCCGGCGGTGAAGAAGGCGTTCGCCGCGAACGCCTCGGCGTTCGAGAGCCCCGCGTCGAGCAGGAAGATCGTGTTGATCCCCCAGATGAACGACGCGGCCAGCGTGTTGCCGAGGATCAGGATCAGGTAGGTGCGCTGGATCGAGCGGGGGGTCGGCATCAGCCGGCGCGCAGCTCGGCGCGCTTGATCTTGCCGCTCGCCGTCTTCGGCAGCTCGTCGGCGAACTCGACGATCCGCGGGTACTTGTAGGGGGCCGTGGTCGCCTTGACGTGGTCCTGGAGCTCGCGGGCGAGCTCGTCGGAGGGCGCGCGGTCGCGGGGGACGACGATCGCCCGCACGACCGAGCCGCGCTCGGCGTCGGGGGCGGCGACTGCGGCCGCCTCGGCGACGTCGGGGTGGGTGAGCAACGCGGACTCGACCTCGAACGGGCCGATCCGGTAGCCGGCGGAGAGGATCAGGTCGTCGTCGCGGCCCTCGTACCAGAGGTAGCCGTCCTCGTCGGCGCGGACGACGTCGCCGGTCGACCACCACTCATCGGCGTAGGGCTCCGCGTCGAGGTAGCGGCTGAAGAAGGTCGGGCAGCTGCCGACGCGGACCTCCAGCACGCCGTCGGCGATCCGCACGTCGAGCCCCGGCAGGGGCTTGCCCATCGAGCCCGTACGGATCTCGGCGTCGTCGTGGTTGCCGACCAGGTGGCCCGTCTCGGTCTGACCGTACCCGTCGGCGATCGTCAACCCGGTCGCCGCGCGCCAGGCCTCGATCACCTCCGGATTGAGCGGCTCGCCGGCGGAGACCATGCGGCGAACCGAGGGCAGGGCGCGAAGCTCCGTGCGCTTCGCCAGGACGCGGTACTCGGTCGGTGCCTGGCAGACGACGCCGACCTGCTCGCGCGCGATCAGCTCGAGGCGTTCGCCGGGTTCGAAACGGCCGTCGACGATCATCGCCGCGGCGCCGCAGAGCCAGGGGGCGAGGAAGACGTTGCGGGCCGACTTCGACCAGCCGGTCGCGGTTGTGCACCAGACGAGCTCTCCCTCGCGGGCCCCGAGCCAGTGCTCGGCCTGCGCCCGCTGGCCGGGCAGGTAGCGCTGGGCGTGAAGTGCGGCGCGCGGCTCGCCCGTGGTGCCCGAGGTGAAGACGATCAGCGCTGGGTCCTCAGGGCCCAGGTCGGCCTTTTCGACCGGGGTCTCCTGGGCGCGGTCCTCGTCGAGCACGCCGGCGACCTCCGCCATGGTCATGCACGGGACCCCATCCGGCAACTCACCCAGCAGCTCCTCCTCGCCGACGCAGAGAGCCGGGTTGGTCGCCGCGATGCGGAGCTCGAGGTCCTTGCGACGCAGCTGCGTGCTGCAGGGCAGCGCGATCGCGCCCATCCGCCAGCAGGCGAGCAGGCTGAGCACCCACTCCACCCGGTTGCCGGCCAGGATCATCACCACCTCCCCGCGCCCGACGCCGCGGGCCGCGAAGGCGCCCGAGAGCCCCGCCGACATCGCAACCAGCTCGCCGAAGTGCCACACCCGGCGGCCGCCCTCGCGGTCGAGCGCGAGCAGCGCCGGCCTCGACGCCGGGAACCTCTCGAGCAGGTCGGCAATCAGATTCACGGGGCGACTAGTGTGCCGATCATGGGAACCAGAACCGCGTACGAGCCGGGAACCTTCTGCTGGGTCGACCTCACGACCCCCGACGTCGAGGGTGCCAAGGGCTTCTACTCAGCCCTGCTCGGCTGGGAGATCGAAGACCTTCCGGGCCCCCACGGCACCTACTCGATGGCGCAGGTTGGCGGCGAGCCGGTCGCCGCTGTCGTGCCGCAGGCGAGATCGGAGAGCGACACGGGGGTCCCGCCGCACTGGAACAACTACGTCAGCGTCGAGGACGCGGCGGCGACGCAGGCTCGCGCCGCGGAGCTCGGAGCCGAGCTGTTCGGCGAGACCTTCGACGTCGGCGACACGGGACGGATCGGCGTGTTCCGGGATCCGACCGGCGCCCATCTCTGCCTCTGGCAGCCCAACCAGCACGTCGGCGCCGGCCGGGTCAACGAGCCCGGCTGCTTGACCTGGAACGAGCTCGGGACCCCGCAGGCCGGCGCGGCCGCCGACTTCTACACGGCCCTGTTCGGCTGGGGGACGGAGGCGATGGACACCGGCGATGGCCCGTCGTACACGATCGTTGAGGTCGGCGAGAACCAGAACGGCGGGATCCGCGAGTTCAGCCCCGACGAGCGCCAGGGCGGGGTGGCGCCGTACTGGATGCCCTACTTCGCGGCCGAGTCGGCGGAGGCAGCAGCGACGCAGGCCACCGAGCTCGGCGGCCGGGTCCTCGCCGGTCCGATCTCGTGGCCGCACGGCGGCGCGTTCGCGGCGATCGCCGATCCGCAGGGCGCGGCGTTCGGGATCTTCGCCGGACCGCTCGACGACTAGCAGTCGCCGGGCATCTTCAGCGCAGCCCCCAGGGTCGCGGTGCGCTTCTCGGTCTTCGCGGTGATCGCGAGGCTCGCGCCGCGGCAGCTCTTGATCGCGAAGTCGAGCACCTCCTTCTGGCGCGGGCTCAGCGCGAACTTGATCTGCGCGTCACCGTCCTTGATGCTCTGGCGCTGCGGCCCGAGGTTGAAGACGTAGTCCTCGGGAAAGCCATCGACCGTGAATACGGCGGTCACGGTGACCTTCTTGGCCCGCTTCGCCTCGACCGCGATCTTGATCTCACCACGCCGCAGGACGCCCTGCTCGGTTCCGGTGCGCAGGCTGAGCTCGGGGGGCGGCGGGGGCGGGGGCGGCTTCGGCTTCGCGGACGCGGCGGTCACCGGGATGGCGACCGCGAGCGCGACGAGAGCAGCGGCTCGATGTCCTGACATGGTTTGCATCGGCCCGGGATTGTGGCGCACGCGCGCGCGCCGGTCGATCCGACCGGACGCGCGTTACTTGAGCCCGCCCGGCTGAATGAGCGTGTTGCCGCCGTTGCCGACCAGGTTCCCGGCGCCCGCGGCCACGATCGACGCTCCGTCGGAGCCGATCAGGTTGAGGCCGCCGGCGGCAACGATGCCGGCCGTATCGGGTTGGATGGCGTTCCCGCCGCCCGCCGCGACGATCCCGTTCGTCTGGTTCAGGCCACCGGCGGCGACCATCGTGTTGCCGGCGTTGCCGACCAGGTTCCCGGCGCCCGCGGCCACGATCGACGCTCCGTCGGACCCGATCAGGGTCGCACCGTCGGAGCCGATCAGGTTGCCGGCGCCGGCCGCGACGATCGCCCCGCCGTGATTGCCGAGGATGTTGCCTCCGCCGGCCGCCACGATCCCGGCGCCGCCGCCGTTGTTGGCGCCGACGAGCGCAGCGCCGCCGGGCGCGGTGATCACCGGGCACTTCGTCAGGTAGTAGACGCGCTGGTAGAGCACGATGCAATCCTGGGTCACGATCACAGGCTGGCCCGGGAAGGCCTGGAGGTTCGGTCCCATCGCGATCTGCGCGATCCCGAGTTGTGCTTGCTCGGATGCCAGCGAGACCTTTCGCGGACGCGAGACCGTCCCGTCACCGTCGAGGCTCGAGATCGTCTGGCTCCTGCCGTTGAACAGGCTCGAGACGCAGTTCCAGAGGTCAAACAGGCATCCGACCAGGTCGCGACGCGGCGTCAATGCGCCCGCGAGCGTCGGGCGTGCTGCGGCGCCCGCCTGGTCGGCCGTGAGCTTCTTCAGGCCGTCGGCGGCGAACTGGAAGTACTGCCCGTTGGCGGTCTTGTAGATCTCGTCGGAGCCGAACTTCGGAGCGGGGATCACGTCGATCTCGATCGACTTGGTCAGCAGCTCGGCGCCGGCGGTCTCCTGAATGACGCAGATCCGGAGCGCTCCCGGCTGCGTTGCGGTGACCGGGATCGTGACCACTCCCTCCCGCGACTTGAAGACGTCAGTCTTCTTGCTCGACGGGTTGACCGAGTCGTCGTCGACGATCGCGCTGACCACCGGCCACTGGCCGGCGGTGTCCTTGACGGTCAGCGACACGATCGAGAAGAAGGAGCTGCCCTTCGAGGTCGGAGCGGGCAGCGTCCAGAGCTCGTTCTCGTCGCCGTTGACGCGCACGCCGAAGGTGTCCTTGCCGCCCACCTTGAAGCCCTGCCCCACGGAGGCGATCAGGTCTCCTTCCGCCGGACAGTCGACGGCGAGCTTGATCTCGCCCTTCTTCTTCTTGCCCTGCGCGGCCAGCTTCGCCGCCTCCTCGGCCTGTTGGCTGATCTTGACGTCGTAGTCGACCTTGCAGTCCGCGAGCTGGCCGGCGACGGCCATTGCCAGGCTGCCGTCGATCTTGCCTGCGAGCGGCTTCATGTCCTGCTTCAGCGACGACGTGTCGCATTCGTTCAGGAAGTCGTCATCGCCGAGGCAGACGTCGAGCTTCGCGATCAAGGGCTCCGTGGCGGTGCTCGAGAGCTTCTTCTCGGCCGCCGGGCTCTGCTTGATCACCTCGAGGTTCTTCGTCGCCTGGCACGACTTGACGAAGTCGAGATCGAAGGCGGCGCCGGGGAACTTCTTCGTGATCGCGTCCCGGGCCTCGTCGACGTCGAGTCCCGCGACCTTCGGCATCCGGCCCCGAAGCAAGCTGGTGACGACCGCGCCTACGGGGGCGGTGATCCCCTCGCCGTCGCTGGGGCAGCCGTTCGCCGTTGCGGCCGCCTGGTTCGGGCAGGCGTCGGACGTGTCCGGGACGTTGTCGTTGTCGTCGTCGGCGTCGCAGACGTCGCCCTGGGCGTCCCCGTCGGCGTTCGCCTGGCTCGCGTTCGCCACGGCCGAGCAGTTGTCGGAGGCGTCGGGGACGCCGTCGCCGTCGGCATCTCCCGCTCCACCGCCGCCGCCACCGGCGGGGCAGCCGTCAGGCGTCGCGGCCGCCTGGTTCGGGCAGTTGTCTGATGTGTCTGGGACGCCGTCGTTGTCGTCGTCGGCGTCGCAGACATCGCCCTGGGTGTCCCCGTCGGCGTTCGCCTGACTGGCGTTCGCGACCGTGGGGCAGTTGTCGGACGAATCGGGGACGCCGTCGCCATCGGTGTCCGCCGCGCCGCCGGTCTGCACGTTCTCGCAGCTGACGGGCGCCGGGTCGATCGCGTCGATTGCGGCGACTTCGCCGGCACCGTCGCCGCAGTCGATATCGGCGTCGGCGACGCCGTCGTTGGCGATCAGGTGGTCGACGCCCATCCCGCCGACGAGCGAATCGGCTCCATTGCCGCCGGTGATGTCGTCCTCGCCGCCGCCGGCGAGGAGTGTCTCGGCCGCAGCGCTCCCGAAGATCTCGTCGTCCTGGCCGCTACCGGCGATCGACTCGAAGCCCGGGCCCAGCAGGTCGCCCTCCGCTCCGCCAGCCGTCCCGTCGTTGGCGAGGCCGTCGTCGATGTGGAGGTCCACGCCAGTGGGCGAACTGAAGTAGCCGATGCTGTCGGTCCCGGTTGCGCCGGTGTCGCGGAAGGTGTCCGCGACCTCGGCACCGAAGAACGCCACCGCGTCGACGACGTCGGACCCGCCTTCGCCGTCGAGCGTGTCGGAGCCCGCCTCCTGAAAGAGCTGGTCGGCCCCGCCGCCGCCCTTCAGGGTGTCGTTGCCGCCGCCATCGAAGAGCCTGTCGCCGCCCCCGCCACCCTGAAGGGTGTCGTTGCCGTCGAGGCCGTCGATGATCGCCGGGGTGTTGGCCAGCACCGTGACCGTGTCGTTTCTGACGCTGCTGGTGATGTTGAACTCCGCGGGGGTGACGTTGCAGACGACGTTGTTGCCGTTGTCCGTGCAGCCGGGGTCGGTTGTGCTGGGGCTGACGGCCGTATCAGTGACCGTGATCTGGCCCGCGCCCGGACCCAAATCCACGGTCATCGCGTTGCCGTTGCCGCCGCCGGCGTCGTCGTTGGTCCCGTTGACCATCACGGTCGTGCCGTTGAGCGAGACGTCCGCGGCGCTGGCCACGGCCGTTTCGAGCCCCAGCAGCGCGATCGCGACGAACCCAACCAGCGTCATCAGTCTCCGACCACGCGACGCCGCGTGGTGAAACCGCGAACGAGACGACTGCACCCGACACTCCGCTTCTCCCCCTCTTACATCCCGCCTCCGTACGGGCAACCGGCCAGAAAGTAGGCAACCGCGGCGCTCGGCGCATCCGTGGTTTCTACGGATTTGCCCGAGTTGGGTGTTCAGCATCGCGGACGTCGATCACACCGAGACTTCGGGGCTCGACGCGGGTTAGGGTGGTCACATGGGAGGTCGTCGGTGACAGTGCGGTTGCGAGCGGCGGTCACCGCCGCGGGTCTTGCGATGGTCGTCCTGCCGAGCGTTGCATCCGCGAGCACCGTCTCGACGGGCGGCGTGAAGCTGAAGGTCACCGATCCGGCGAATATCGCCCAGGCGACCACGGTCGCCTACGACGCGGTGTCCGGCAACTATCTGGTCGACGACGGCGGCGGGCCGACGATGGTCGCGGTCGCGCCCTGCGTGGCCAACCCGGGGGCGACGGCGGTTCAATGCCCGGGTGCGGGGATCACGAAGATCACGATCGATGGCGCCGGCGCGATCGACGACCTGTTCATCGACGCGACGGTGCCGACCGCGGTCGAGACCTTCATGAGCGGGGGTACCGGCCCGGACATCTTCAACGGGGGCGGCGGGAACGACACCATGGATGGTGGGGACGGCGCCGACATCTTCAATGGCGGGGCGGGCAAGGACACCGCGACCTACGCCTCCCGGGCCACTCCGGGGGGGCTGACGATCCGGCTCGGCGGGCTCGGCCCGGTGTCCGGTAACGGCGCCGACGGCCCGATCGGCGCCCGCGACACGATCGCCGCCGACGTGGAGAACGCGACCGGCGGCCCGCGAAACGACTACGTGTTCGGCAGTGGCGCCGACAACGTCCTCGACGGCGCTGGCGGGCGGGACAAGATCGGCGGCAAGAACGGAGCTGACACGCTCCTCGGCGGGGCGGGCCGCGACGTCGTCATGCGGGGCGGGAACGGCGCGGACCACCTGGTCGGCGGCCCCGCCCGCGACAACTTCAGCGGTCAGGCGGGGGCGGACGTGCTCGACGCGGACGACGGCGTGGCCGACGGCCTCATCGACTGCGGCGCCGGGGCCGGCGACGTCGCCAACGTCGACGCGCTCGATCCCGCGCCGGTCAACTGCTGAGCGCTCGCTAGCGGCGCAGCTCGGTCCCGTCGTAGAGCTTCTTGACCACGACGGTGCCGGCCGGCGCCGCGTCGAGGCAGAGCTCGCACAGGACGCATTCGTCGAGGTTTTCGCGCACGATCTGCACACCCTCGCCAGCCGCCTTGAAGATGTCCACCGGGCAGACCTCCTCGAGCTTCTTCGCGATCTCCGGGTCGGTCGCGGCCTCGCCGGAGACCTCGACCTCGATGAAGGTGCCGTCCGCGTCAGCCATTGAGCTTTTCCTTCACGACATCCGGGATCTCGTGGATCCGCTCGACGACCGGGATGCCGGCGGCCTCGAGGCGGGCGATCTTCTCCGTCGCCGAGTCCTCCTTGCCCTCGACGATCGTGCCGGCGTGGCCGAAGCTCATCCCCTGCATCTCCTCGTCGTCCATGAACTTCCCGGCCATGAAGGCGACGATCGGCAGGCGCGAGTTGTTGGCCTCGCGCCAGTCGACAAGCTCGGCCTCCATCCGCCCGCCGGGCTCGGTGTAGATCACGATCGCCTCGGTCTGCTCGTCGGCCTCGAACAGTGGCATCAGCTCGGCGTAGGTGGACCCGATGATCGCGTCGCCGCCGATCGAGACGGCGGTGGAGACGCCGAGGCCCGCGGCGGTCAGCGACGAGGAGATTTCCGTCGTCATCCCGCCCGAGCGCGACATCACTCCGACGCGGCCGGGCTCGTAGGCCTTCGCCGCGTCCTTGGCCGGGCCGCCGATGCCGCCCATCTTGGCGACGCCGGGGGCAATCAGGCCGAGGCAGTTGGGCCCGATGATGCGGGCGCCGCGCTCGTTGGCGAGCTCGACCATCTCGGCGACGTCGCGGCGCGGGATGCGCTCGGTGACGATGACGATCAGCTTGATGCCGTTCTCGATCGCCTCGAAGACGGCGTCCTTGGTGAACGCGGGGGGGACGGTGGCGACCGCGCCGTCCGGCGGCGAGCCGTGGTGCTCTACCGCCTGTTCGACCGTGTCGAAGACGGGCACGCCATGGACCTCTCGGCCCTTGCGCCCCGGGGTCACGCCGCCGACGATCTTGGAGCCGTAGTCCAGGCACTCCCGGGTCAGGTTGACCGCCTCGCGCCCGGTGATCCCCTGGACGATGAAGGTGAAGTCCTCGTGGAGCAGGACGCTCATTGGATCTTCGCCACCGCCTCGCCCGCCGCGTCCCACATCGAGGTGGTGCGGTCGCGGAACTCGATCCCGTACTTGGAGAGGATCTTCGCGCCCTCCTCCTCCCAGGCACCGGGGATCCGGAAGACGGCGATGGTCTCGGCCGGGTCCTTGCCGAGCTCCAGGCAGGCCTTGATCACCCCGCGGGCGACGATGTCGACCCGGGTGTTGGAGACGATCGACATCATCACGGCGATCTTCTCGACGCCGTCCTTCTTCAGGACCTCCATCGCCAGCCCCTTGGATTTCGCGACCGAGGGGTTGCCGCCGATCTCGGCGTAGTTGGCGGGCTTGCCGCCCTGGCTGCGGACCGCGTCGGTCAGCGTCAGCGAGCCGCCGCCGGCACCGATCACGAGGCCCAGGTTGCCCGTGAAGCCATGGTCCTTGCCCTGGATCACGCCGCGGTGGTCGGCCGCGTCGATCGCCTTGACGTTGCGCTCGAAGTCGGACGGCTCGTAGAGCTCGCGTGGCTCCTCGAGGTCGACTCCGATCTCGGTGAGCATCGCCTTGTGGCGGCCGACGGCTTCGTCCTCCATCTCCATGTGGGCATCGAGGGCGACAAACGAGCCGTCCTCGAGCCGGGCGACCGGGTTGATCTCGGCCAGGGTCATGTCGTAGTCGCGCTGCAGACGGGCGAGCGCGGCGAGGATTCGCGTTGCCTGGCCGAGCTCGCGGCCCGTCATGCCGCAGCGGGCGACGGTCTCCTTGGCCTGGAAGTCTGCGATGGGGTGGAGGTTGGAAAGGTGGCCGCGGCCGACGTGATCGGGGTGCTCCTCGGCCACCTGCTCGATGTCGATCCCGCCCATGTCGGAGAAGAGCATCATCGGCCGCTTCGCGCGCCCGTCCCACAGGACCGCGGCGTAGTACTCGTGCGCGACCTCGGCCTTCGGGTCGACCAGCACGCCGACGGGCATGTGGCCGCCGATCTCCAGCTCGAGGATCGCGGCGGCGTGCTCGGCCGCCTCGTCGGGCGTGTCGGCGAACTTGACCCCGCCGGCCTTCATCCGCCCGCCGGTCAGCACCTGCGACTTGATCACGGTCGAGCCGCCGATCTCCTCGGCGGCCTTGCGGGCCTCGTCGGCGCTCGTGCAGAAGCCGTACTTGGTGACCGGGATCCCGGCCCGCTCGACGATCCGGCGTGATTCGTATTCGTAGAAGCGCATCGTGGACAGGCAGCGAACGGCGGCGCGGCGGCGCGGAACCTTAGCGGAGGGTCGGCGGGTCGGGTGTATGCTCGGCCAGTCGACCGCCGGAGCCTGGATCCGGCCTGAAGGGTGGTTGCGTTGCTTCGGCAGTGCGGATTCGTGCTTGCCGGGGTCGCATGCCTCGCATTCGCCGCGCCCGCGGGGGGAGCGGTCGTCGAGACCACCGACGCGAACACGAAGCTGGTGGTCACCTCGAACGGCGGCGCCGAGGACGTGATCACGATCACCGCTTCGCTCGCCGTCGGCTCCGTGGATTACACGGTCACCAACAGCGCCGGGGTTACCGAGAGCGACCCCGACTGCGCCACCGGGCCCGGCGCGAACCAGGTCACCTGCGGGATGGCCAGCGCGGTCATCGAGGTCAATGCCGTTGGTGGAAACGATCAGGTAACCGTCGGCACCGGCCCCGGGATCAACGGGACGCGCGCGACCCTGAACGGCGGAGAGGGAAACGACGAGCTCACCGGCGGCAACGCGGATGACTCGCTCGACGGCGGTCCCGGGAGCGACGTCTTGATGGGCCGGCTGGGCGCCGACGCGTTCGCCAGCGCCGGCGACACCGTCAGCTACGCCGACCGGACGCTTCCCGGCGACGCCGTCACCGTGACGGTCGACGGCGTCGCGAACGACGGGACGGCGGGTGAGAACGACAACGTCGGTGCTGAAACCCGGAGCATCGTCGGCGGCGCCGGTGCCGATCACCTGATCGGCGGTCCGCAACAAAACCTGATCGACGGTGGAGGTGGTGACGACCACATCGAGGGCGGTGGCGGGCCCGATGCACCCGTGACGCACGGCGGCAACCCCTTCGGCGGCGGATGCGTGGCCATTTTCACCATGCCGGGTGGCTTGCTCGGAGGCACCGGAGCCGACCACATCGAGGGCGGAACCGGCACGGATAATCTCGAAGGTGGTCTCGGAAGCGACGTCCTCGAAGGGGATGCCGATAGCGACAGGATCGTGTTCGTCCCTTCCGGCATCTCCTGCACAACCACTCGCGGAGGGCTCCACGGCGGCGAGGATCCGGACACCGTCGACGGCGGCGCCGGGAGCGACGACCAGTTCGGAGGGGCCGGCGCCGACCTCCTTCTCTCGCTGGATGGCGCCGCCGATTCGGTCGACTGTGGCGCGGACACGGACTCTTTTCTCGCCGACGTGGGAGACACCGTGAGCGAGTGCGAGACCAGTCTCGACGCCGACGCCGACGGCGTCGCCACCGTCGACGACAACTGTCCGGCCGTCGCCAACCCCGACCAGGCGAACAACGACGCCGACGCAGACGGGGACGTTTGCGATGGAGACGACGACAACGACAACGTCGCCGACGCCTCCGACAACTGCCGGCTGGTCGTCAATCCGGACCAGGCGAACAACGACGCCGACGCCGAGGGCGACGTCTGCGACCAGGACGACGACAACGACAACGTCGCCGACGCCTCCGACAACTGCCGACTGGCCGCAAACTCGGACCAGGCGAACAACGACGCCGACGCAGACGGGGACGTTTGCGATGGAGACGACGACAACGACAACGCCCCCGATGCCTCCGACAACTGCCGGCTGGCCGCGAATGAGGATCAGCAGAACAACGACGGTGACCCCTACGGCGATCCCTGCGACGACGACGACGACAACGACGCCGCGAGCGACGCCTCAGACAACTGCCGCTTGATCGCGAATCCCGACCAGGCGAACCACGACGCCGACGCGGACGGGGACGCGTGCGACGGCGACGACGACGGGGACGGAACCGCCGACGGCACCGACCGCTGCCACGTACTCGCAGCCACGACCGCGAGCGGCTGCCCCGATGCCGTCCGCACGCTGAGCCTGTCCTACTCGAAACGGGCGAAAGAGTTTCGGGGCGCCATCGATTCTTCCTCGCTGGAATGCGAGCGAGACGCGCCGGTGACCGTCCTGCGACGCAAACGCGGCACCGACCGCGAGCTGGGGACGGTGTCGGCAGCCTCGGACGGCAGCTTCGCTCTCAAGCAGCGGGCGAAGCGCGGGAAGTACTTCGCGTCCGTCGCGGTCGCGGTCGTCCCGGGTGTCGCCGAGTGCTCGGCGGCGGGCTCGAACGCCGTCCGAATCCGATAGTTCAAGCGATCTCGCGACGAGCGGTAGGGTCGCCTCGATGCCCCCGAGCAGTGAGCGACACGCGGACGTGGTCGTCGTCGGCGCCGGGCTCGCGGGACTGTCCGCGGCCCGCGAGCTGCGCGCCGCGGGCCGCGATGTGGTCGTGCTCGAGGCCCGCGACCGGGTCGGCGGCCGGACCCTGAACGAGCCGATCGGCGACGGCAAGGTGGTCGAGATCGGCGCCCAGTGGGTCGGGCCGACCCAGGATCGCGTCATCGCGCTGATCGGCGAGCTCGGGCTCGAGACCTTCCCGACCTACGTCGCCGGCAAGAACATCTTCGAGCGCGGGGGAGCCCTGAGCCGGTACTCGGGGACGATTCCGCGCACCAACCCGGTCGGCCTCGTCGAGGTCGGTGTGGCGATGAAGCGCCTGAACGTGATGGCGGCGAAGGTGCCGCCGGAGGCCCCCTGGCGCGCCGCGAAGGCGGCGAGCTGGGATTCGCAGACGTTCGCGACGTGGATGCGGCGCAACGTGCGCACCAACGTCGCCCGCGACATCCTGCGACTGGCGATCATCGGCGTCTGGGCCGCCGAACCGGAGGACGTCTCGCTGCTCCACGTCCTCTTCTACATCCGCTCGGCGGGCTCGCTGGAGATCCTCACCGACACCGAGGGTGGCGCCCAGCAGGACCGGATCGTCGGCGGCTCGCAGCTGATCTCGCTGCGGATGGCCGAGCAGCTCGGCTCGGCGGTGGTCGAGCTCTCCACGCCGGTGCGCGCGATCCGTCACTCGGACGCCGGCGTCACCGTGGTCTCCGACCGGCTCACCGTCGACGCCAAGCGGGCGATCGTCGCCGTGCCGCCGACCCTGGCCGGGCGGATCTCCTACGACCCGCCGCTGCCGGCGATTCGCGACGGGCTCAGCCAGCGGATGGCGCAGGGGAGCGTGGTCAAGTGCATGGCGGTCTACGAGCGGCCGTTCTGGCGCGAGCGCGGTCTGTCCGGCGCGGTCACTTCGGTCACGGGCCCGGTCTCGGTCGGCTTCGACAACTCGCCGCCCGACGGCAGGCCCGGGGTCCTGCTGGGCTTTCTCGAGGGGCGGGCGGCGCGCCAGGCGGCCGACCTGCCGCAGTCCGAGCGCCGGCGGATGGTCGCGGATTGCTTCGCCCGTTTCTTCGGTCCCGAGGCCGCCGACCCGATCGATTACGTCGACCGCGCCTGGGCCGCCGACGAGTGGTCGCGCGGGTGCTACGGCGGCTTCATGCCGACCGGCGCCTGGACCGACTACGGCCCGGCCGTGCGTGAGCCGATCGGCCCGATCCACTGGGCCGGGGCAGAGACGGCGCTCGTCTGGAACGGCTACATGGACGGCGCGGTCGGGTCGGGCCGGGACGCGGCGCGGGCCGTCGCCGCGCGGCTCTCGTAGCGCCGGCGCCACACTTCCGCCACACGTCGCGCACCACCCGCGCGCCTCGCGCCGCAACCCTGGCCCCATGCCCAGCCGACGGCGCGAAGTGTCGTATATGCCGACAGATCGTTCCGAGCGTGGGTGGAGGGAGCGAGCACTCGCCGAGCTCGCCCGGCGTCAGCACGGGGTGGTAGCGCTGTTCCAGCTCCACGCCCTCGGCTGGTCGACAAGCGCGGTCGAGGACCGCGTGGCGAGTGGGCGCCTTCATCGACTGTTCCGAGGCGTCTACGCGGTCGGACATCGGCGGATAACGCAGCGTGGGCGGTGGATGGCCGCCGTGCTCGCCTGCGGCGACGGCGCATTGCTCTCGCACCGGTCGGCGGCGCACCTGCGCGGCCTGCGGGACTGGTCGCCCGGGTTCGTCGAGGTGGCGACCACGCGCAAGGTTCGCCGCCGCCCGGGAATCCGCCCTTACCTGACCTCCAACCTCGCGACTTGCGACTACGACGAGGTCGACGGGATCCCGTGTGCGAGTGTCGCGCGGATCCTTCTCGGCCTCGCCGCGGTCGATCCGGCCGCGCTCGAGGGCGCGATCGCCGCCGCCGAGCGGCGATCCCTGCTCGATCTGCGAGCGGTCGACGAGTTGCTGCGCCGCGCTCCCGGGCGGCCCGGCGCACCCGCCCTGCGGACCGCGCTCGCCGGCCATGCGATCGAGCTCGAGTGGACGAACAGCGAGCTCGAGCGCAGGGCGTTCGCCCTATTCGCCGACGCCGGCCTGGCGCGGCCCGCCGTCAACGCCTGGATCGCCGTGCCCGGCGACGGCTTCGAGGTGGACTTCTCGTGGGCGGACCTGCGCCTCGTGGTCGAGGTCGATGGCTGGGAGACCCACGGCGACCGGGCGGCCTTCGAGGAGGACCGCCGCCGCGACGCGCTGCTCGCCGCTGCGGGCTGGCGCGTCCTGCGCTTCACCTGGCGACAGGTAGTCGACGACCCGGTGCGCGTCGTGGCGACCGTACGCCGGGTGGCCGCGCTCGACTCGAGGCGGGCGCTGTCATGATCGTCTGGCGCCCAATCGCCGCCCCGTCCGCCACAATGGCGCCCCGGTTCTGACGGGGGTCCCCGGGTAGCACGTTCGATAATCGCCATTCAGAGGGAGTGACCAGAAGTTGAGCGAGAGCACGGCCGCGACCAAGCAGCTGACCGACAACCCGAAGCTGATCTCCTGGGTCGAGGAGATCGCGCAGCTCACCCAGCCGGACTCGATCCACTGGTGTGACGGGTCGGCGGAGGAGTACGACCGCCTCTGCCAGGAACTGGTCGACAACGGCACCTTCGAGAAGCTCTCCGACGCGAAGCGGCCGAACTCCTACCTCTCGCGCTCCGATCCCGGTGACGTGGCTCGGGTCGAGGACCGCACCTTCATCTGCGCAGAGCGCGAGGAGGACGCGGGCCCGACCAACAACTGGTTCGACCCCTCCGAGATGCGGGAGCGGATGAACGGGTTCTTCGCGGGCTCGATGAAGGGCCGGACCATGTACGTCGTTCCCTTCTCGATGGGCCCGCTGGGCTCGCCGATCGCCCACATCGGAGTCCAGCTCACCGACTCCGCCTACGTCGCGGTCTCGATGCGGATCATGACCCGGATGGGCGAGGGCGCCCTCGACGCGATGGGCGCCGACGGCGACTTCGTGCCCTGCGTCCACTCGGTGGGAATGCCGCTCGCGGAGGGTCAGGATGACGTCCCGTGGCCCTGTAACCCCGACAACAAGTACATCGTCCACTACCCAGAGACGCGCGAGATCTGGTCCTACGGTTCGGGCTACGGCGGCAACGCGCTGCTCGGCAAGAAGTGCTTCGCGCTGCGGATCGCCTCGGCGATGGCCCGCGACGAGGGCTGGATGGCCGAGCACATGCTGATCCTGAAGCTGACCTCGCCCGACGGCGAGGTCAAGTACGTCACGGGCGCCTTCCCGTCGGCGTGCGGGAAGACCAACCTCGCGATGCTGGTCCCGACGCTCGAGGGCTGGACCGTCGAGACGGTCGGCGACGACATCGCCTGGATGAAGTTCGACTCCGAGGGCCGCCTGCGCGCGGTCAACCCGGAGTACGGCTTCTTCGGCGTCGCTCCGAACACGTCGCACAAGACGAACCCGAACGCGATGGACACGATCGAGCGCAACTCGATCTTCACCAACTGCGCGCTCACCGACGACGGCGACATCTGGTGGGAGGGGATGACCGGCGAGGCCCCGGAGCACACGATCGACTGGAAGGGCAACGACTGGACGCCCGAGTCGACCGAGCCGGCCGCCCACCCCAACGCCCGCTTCACGACGCCCGCCGGGCAGTGCCCGTCGATCGCGCCCGAGTGGGAGGACCCCGCCGGCGTGCCGATCGACGCCTTCCTGTTCGGCGGCCGCCGCGCCACCGTCCAGCCGCTGGTCAGCGAGTCGTTCGACTGGGACCACGGCGTCTTCCTCGGCGCGACGATGTCGTCGGAGACCACCGCGGCGCAGGCCGGCGAGGTCGGCAAGCTGCGCTTCGACCCGATGGCGATGCTGCCGTTCTGCGGCTACAACATGGCCGACTACTTCGAGCACTGGATCAAGGTCGCCAGCGAGCATCCGGACCGGATGCCGCGGATCTTCGTCGTCAACTGGTTCCGCAAGGACGCCGACGGCAAGTTCCTGTGGCCCGGCTACGGCGAGAACAGCCGTGTCCTCGAGTGGGTCTTCCGCCGCTGCAACGGCGAGGGGGAGACCGTCGAGACCCCGATCGGGCTCGTCCCCGCGGAGGGCGACCTCGATCTCACCGGGCTCGAGATCTCCGACGATGCGATGCACGAGCTGCTGACGGTCGACGGCGACAAGGTCGCGGCTCAGCTGCCGCAGGTCGAGGAGTTCCTCGCCCAGTTCGGCGACAAGCTCCCCGCCCAGATCGGCGAGCAGCTCGAGGCGCTGAAGCAGCGGCTCGAGCTATAGCTTATTTGCGATAATCGCATATAAGCGATAGTATGTGCGGGGCGATGGATTGCCCGACGCCCGGACAGCTACTCAATGAGGCACGCACGCGCCACCGTGTGAGCCAGAAGCGCCTGGCGACCCGCGCAGGCACGACTCAGTCGGTGATCTCGCGGATCGAGAGCGATCGCGTCTCGCCGAGCGTCGCGACGCTGCGCGGGTTGCTTCACCTACTCGGTGAGGATCTGGTGCTCCACACGAAGCCGCGCGAGTGGGGGATCGACCGCTCGCAGGTCCGCGAGCGGCTGACGGCCACACCGGAGGAGCGCGTCGACCAGGGCCTGGCCTTCGGAGAGCTCGTTCTCGAGACGCAGAAGGCAAACGCTGCGTGAGCCCCGAGCGGCCGGCGAGCGTCCCGCGACTCGCCGAGCTGTTCTCCGTGCTGGAGCGACACGGCGTCGACTTCGTGGTGATCGGGGGGATCGCTGGGATGGCGCATGGGTCGAGTTATCCGAGTTACGACCTGGACATCGCCTACGCGCGGGGGCGCGAGAACCTCGAGCGGCTCGTTTTCGCACTCGAAGAGATCGGAGTGACTCTGCGAGGGGCTCCGCCGGACCTTCCGTTCCAGCTCGAGGTGCGGACTCTCGAAAATGGTGCGAACTTCACCTTCAGTACTCAGTACGGAGACTTCGATGTGCTGGCCGATGTGGGAGGGGTCAAGAGCTACGAGGATCTCCGCCGCAATGCCGAGCAGAAGCGGATCGCCGGGCATACCGTCCCGGTCGCCTCGATCGATCACCTGATCGCGATGAAGCGGGCGGCGAATCGCCCCAAGGACCAGCGGATGCTCGAGGACTACATCGTGATCGCCGACGAGCAGGGCCAGGCCGGCCGGGACGCTCAGGAGTAGCGCCCGAGCCCCTCGCGGATCTGCTCCGGAATCGGCCGCGTTCCGCCCGCCTCGGTGTCGACGAACACGTGGCGCAGCTCACCCTCGACGACCGTCTCGCCGCCGCGCTCGATCGCCAGGGTGCTGGTCATCGAGGTGTTGCCGAGCTTGATCTGCCGCACGGTCAGGTCGGCCTCGTCATCGAAGCCGAGCGCCGCGTAGTAGTGGATCTCGGCCTGGGCGACGACCATGTCGACGCCCGTCTCCTTCATCTCCTTGTAGCCGCCCAGCTTGCGCCAGAGCTCGGTCATAGCCAGATCGAAGTAGAGGAGGTAGTTGGCGTTGAAGACGTGGCCCTGCGGGTCGCACTCGTTGTAGCGGACCCGGATCGTGTGCTTGAACTCGTCCGCCATCGGGCCGCTCGCCGGCGCTAGAGCTCGTACGCCTCGGCGAGCTCCGGGTCCTTCTTCGCCAGCATCTCGGCGAGCTCGACCATCACCTTGCACTGCTTCCAGGTCGCGTCGTCCTGCATCTTGCCGTCGATCATGTGGACGCCGCGGCCGTCGGGGATGGCCTCGATCACCTTCTTGGCGAACTTGACCTCGTCCGGGTCGGGGCTGAAGACCTTCTTCGCGATCTCGATCTGGACCGGGTGCAGCGACCAGGCGCCGACGCAGCCCAGCAGGAAGGCGGCGCGGAACTGCGCCTCGCAGCCCTGCACGTCCTTGATGTCGCCGTAGGGGCCGTAGAACGGCAGGATCCCGGCCGAGGTGCAGGCGTCGACCATGCGCGCGATCGAGTAGTGCCACGGGTCCTGCTGCGCGGTTGCCCGGGGCGCCTCGGGATCGTCGGGGTCGGGGTCGTTGATGACCAGGTAGCCGGGGTGGCCGCCGCCGACGCGGGTGGTCTTCATCCGCCGGGAGGCCGCGAGGTCGGCCGGGCCGAAGCTCATCCCCTGCATCCGCGGGCTCGCGGTGGCGATCTCCTCGAGGTTGACGACGCCCTGGGCGGTCTCGAGGATCGCGTGCACGAGGATCGGGCGTGAGATCTTGGCCTTCGCCTCGAGCTGCGCGAGCAGGCGGTCGACGTAGTGGATGTCCCAGGCCCCCTCGACCTTCGGGACCATGATCACCTCGAGCTTGTCGCCGATCTCGGTGACCAGCGTCG
Organism: uncultured Solirubrobacterales bacterium; assembly: GCA_963767285.1. GTDB lineage: Bacteria > Actinomycetota > Thermoleophilia > Solirubrobacterales > 70-9 > WHSW01. Next base: position 685,739 of record CAVYDJ010000002.1, read on the forward strand.
TCAGGTCGTCGAGCACCCACGGGCTCGAGAGGTCGTTGACCCGCGTCCACAGCGCGGTGTCGCCGAAGTCGACCTCGTTGGCGACCCGGACCAGGCCCTCGCGGGCGGCGACCTTGTTGTCGACCGTTACCGCGTCCTCGAGGTTGCCGAGCAGGATGTCGGCCTGCTTGGCCATATCCGGGACCTTGGCTGCCATCTTCTCGTTCGAGGCGTCGAAGAAGTGGATCATCCGCGAGGGCTTGAACGGCACCTCGGTGACCGGCTCGGGGGCGCCGATCGCAAGGGGCTTGAAGAAGTCACGTGGGTTTCTCATCGGCGGGCAATGTACAGCTACCCTCAGCAGCGCATGGAGAAAGTAGGGCGAGAGGGGTCCAAGCGCGGCCTGCAGCCGTCGTCGCCGCCCAGGCGGATCGACCTCAACACCGCGACGTTCGAGGATCTGCGCGCGATCGGGCTCTCGCCCGCCGACGCGACCCGCTTCCTCGCCGCCCGCGAGCGGCGCCGGTTTGAGTCGCCGATCGAGGTCGAGCGGATCCACGGCCTGCGCGCGGGCGCGGTCGAGTCCCTGCGCCGGGCCGGCACCGTCTAGCCTCGCGCACGATGAGCGTCGAGGTCCGGGCCGCGCGCCCCGGAGAGGAACTGGCGGTGATCCCGCTCTACGAGTGGCTGTTCGCGCCCCCGGGGTCGAAGCCGGAGTCATGGGACGAACGCCGCGCCGCCGTCGCCCTGCGCCAGGCGATCGAGTCGCACGACTCCGCCGTCCTGGTCGCCGACGACGACGGCGAGCTGGTCGGCTTCTGCACGGGCTATCAGGACATGCACTCGGTCCGCTTCGGCTACCGGGCCTGGGTCGAGGATCTCGCAGTCCATCCAGACCGGCGCTCGGAAGGGGTCGGCAAGGGGCTGCTCGACGCGGCCAAGGCCTGGGCACGCGAGCGCGGCGCAACCCACCTGGAACTCGACTCAGCCCTCGCCCGCACCGACGCCCACCGCTTCTACGATCGCGAGGGCGCCGAGTACAAGTCGCTACAGCTTCGGCTGGGTGCTCTGAGCCGCGCGGGTCACTCCGGCGCCTTCACCTCGAGCGCGAACTCATCGGTGTCGGGGGCCCGCTTCCAATTGAGTTTGATCTTGCACTTGGCGGAGACCAGCGCGAGGGCATCCTTGGACGTGTCGGAGTGGTCGATCAGGGACAAGCTCCCCTTGTCGCCTTCCTCGCAGCGCTTCATCGTCGACTTGCTCACCTTCCCCGTCGAGACGGCGCCCCGCGAACCGTCATTTTCCCGGTAGGCACCTTCCGGGCCCAGCTTCAGCACCACGAGCTCATCCTTGCCCTCGTTGATCGAGACGAAGGCGACCTTTCCGCTCGTCGCCCCGTTGGCGTCGACGCGCTTCGCGCTCACGTCGATAATGACCTTGCCGCGTGTCTGGACGATGCCGGAGATCATGTCCTTCGGCGCGCCCTGGGGCTGTCCCTCGATCTTCGCCTGGAATTTGGCGGCCTGCACCACCTCCTCCTCGACGAAATCGAAGGTAAATCCGTTGCCGCTGTGGTTCACGGTCGCCGAGTCCGCCGGGATCGAGAAGGTGAGGGTGGTCGGCACCTCGAACCCGTCGAGCCTGTAGCGGTAGTTGCCCTGCGCGTCGAATGGGGGCTCACTGGCGCTCTTCGCGTACCCGGTGAAGGGCGTTCCGCTGCGTTGCTCGTCGGTCAGCACGAAGTACTGGGTGGTGTAGTCGTCGTTGGCGTCGTCGGGGCAGCCGGGACCCTGCAGGCAGTCGAAGGCAGATTGCACGTACGTGGTGTCGCCGCCGCCCGTGCTGGTCCTGGTGATCGTCCCGGAGATCTGCACCAGATATGAGCGCCCGGGCTGAAAGGTGGTCTTGGTCGTCACCGGGGCGGCGTCCGGCAGGACCCGGACCGTCTCGATATCGCCCGTTGCTTTTTCCTGCGGCCGCGGATCGGCGCCGGCCGCGGAAAGGCCTCCGATACCCGCAACCACCGCAAGGACGACAAACGAGATCACGTGGGCGCTCCGCGCCATGCGCCGATCCTAATCCGGCCGATAGGGTCAACGCAATGCCCGGACGAATCGTTCTCTTCGGCGCCACCGGCTACACCGGCCGCCTGACCGCCGAGGCCTCGTCGCCCGCGGTGAGCGGCCGGTGCTCGCGGCGCGCGAGCGCCGAGCGGCTGACGGCGCTGGCCGGCGAGCTCGGCGGGGACCTCGATACCGCGGTCGCCGATGTCGCCGATCCGGCCTCCGTGCGCGCGCTCTGGAACCCGGGGACGTGATCGTCTCCACGGTCGGGCCGTTCGCCCGCTGGGGCGATCCGGCGGCCGAGGCCGCGATCGCGGCCGGGGCGACGCTACTTCGACTCGACCGGCGAGCCCGAAGTTCATCCGCCGGGTGTTCGAGCGGTTCGGTCCGGAGGCCGAGCGCAGCGGAGCGCGGCCATGCTGACCGCCTTCGGCTACGACTGGGTGCCGGGCAACCTGGCCGGCGCGCTGGCGTTGCGCGAGGCCGGCGACACGGCCACGCGCATCGACGTCGGCTACTTCACCCGCGGCGGGCTCGGCGGGATGAGCGGCGGCACCCGCGCCTCGGCGGCCGGGCGCGATGATGGAGCCGGGCTTCGCCTGGCGCGGCGGCATCCGCACCGAGCGCGGGCGCGCGCAAGGCGCGGGAGTTTCACGGTCGGCGGGTCGCACCGAAGGCCCGCGATCTCGGTCGGGGCGTCAGAGCACTTCACGCTGCCCCGGATCCACCCGGGCTTGCGCGAGGTGAACGCCTACCTCGGCTGGTTCGCCCATCGTGCGCCCGATGCAGGCCATGTCGGCGGTCAACGCCGGCATCGCGCGACGATTCCGGGCGCCAAGACGCGGGATGGACGCCCTGGTCGAGCGGTTCGTGAAGCACATCCACCGGCGGCCCGGACGCCGAGGCCCGCGCCGCGACCGGATCGCGAGATCGTGGCGGTCGCGTACGGGCCCGGCGGCGAGGAACTGAGCCACGGTCGAGATCGAGCGGCGTCAACGGCTACACGTTCACGGGCCAACGTCCTCGCGTGGGGCGCTGCGGCCGGCGCTGGCCGGCGGGATCGAGAAGAGCCGGCGCGCTCGGCCCGGCCGAGGCGTTCGGCCTCGACGCCCTCGAGGCCGGCTGCGCCGAGGCCGGGATCAGCCGCGTCGGCGGCTAGAGCTGCTTTTCGGCTGAGGCGCGAGCGAAGTCGCGATCGAGGTGGAACTCGATCCGGACGAGCTTGCCCCGGCGGAACTTCCATACCGCCGCGCTGGGCTGCTCCACATCGACGCCGTGGCGGGTGGTCCCAGTCTGGTTGACGAACGTGACCACGTTCTCGCCGTTCTCGTACACCTCCTCGAGCTCGAGCCGAACGCGTTTGAACGTCTCGAGCCAGTCAGCCCAGGTGGCCTGCAGGCCCTCGCGGCCCTGAAATTCCGTGGTGAAGCTCGAATCCGCGGTCATCGCCCCGCTGATCTCGTCCGAGCTGATCTCGTTGAGCGAGTCCCCGATCCGCTCGAGCAGTGCGGCGTCGACGTCCAGCTCGCCGCCTCCGAAGATCGGTGCGAGGACGGCCATCAGGCGCTCTGCGTTCGACATCCCCTCAGTATTCTCACGTTCTCCAACGACTGAAACAGGAGCCATGGCCCTAGACACCGCGACGTACCAGGAAAAGACCGACGAGCAGGAGGCGATCACCGAGATGGTGCGCCAGTTCGCCGACAAGGAGATCCTCCCTCACGCCGAGGAGTACGACCACGAGGACAAGTTCCCCGAGCCCATCGTCGAGCAGATGAAGGAGCTCGGCCTGTTCGGAGTCACGATCCCCGAGGAATACGGCGGAATGGGGCTCGACCTGACGACCTACGCGATGATCGTCGAGGAGCTCTCGCGCGGTTGGATCTCGATCTCCGGCGTCGTGAACACCCACTTCATCGGCTCCTACCTGCTGATGAAGTTCGGGACCGACGAGCAGAAGGAGAAGTACTTGCCGAAGATGGCGACCGGCGAGCTTCGCGGCGCCTTCTCGCTGTCGGAGCCCGAGGTCGGCTCCGACGTGCAGGGGATCAAGTCGACCGCCAAGGAGGTCGACGGCGGCTGGGAGATCAACGGCCAGAAGATGTGGGTCACGAACGGCCTGCGCTCGGGGCTCGTCTTCGTGCTCGTCAAGACCGATCCGAAGGCCGACCCGCCCTACAAGGGAATGACCTGCTTCATCTGCGAGAAGGAGCCCGGCGAGTCCGAGGTTCCCGGGCTGAAGATCCCGCCGCAGATCAAGAAGATGGGCTACAAGGGCGTCGAGTCGACGGAGCTCGTCTTCGACGGCTTCAAGGTTGGCGACGAGCACATCCTCGGCGGCCGCGACGGCGTCGGCGAGGGCTTTCGCCAGATGATGGACGCCCTCGAGCTCGGCCGGGTCAACGTCGCCGCCCGCGGCGTCGGCGTCGCCCAGCGCTCGCTCGAGCTGGCGCTGCGCTACAGCCAGGAGCGCAAGACGTTCGGCAAGCCGATCGCCCAGCACCAGGCGATCACCTTCAAGCTCGCCGAGATGGGCACCAGGGTCGAGGCGGCGAGGCTGCTGACGATGAAGGCCGCGAGGATGAAGGACGCCGGCGAGCGCTCCGACATCGAGGCCGGGATGGCGAAGCTCTTCGCCTCCGAGTCCGCGAAGGAGAACGCGGAGGAGTGCCTGCGCATCCACGGGGGCTACGGCTACTCGAAGGAGTACGAGATCGAGCGCATCTACCGCGACGCGCCGCTGCTGCTGATCGGCGAGGGCACCTCCGAGATCCAGAAGATGGTCATCGGCAAGAAGCTGCTGGAAAGGAACAAGATCTGAGCGCCTCGACCCCCGAGCTGATCAAGCAGGCCGTCGAGGGCCTGCAGGCCGAGGTCCCGGCGCTGGCGAAGCTGAAGCTCGTCGTCGGGCTCGAGCTGCGCGGGCGCGGCGACGTGCAGCTCTACCGGGTCGAGGTCCCGGGGCCGAAGATCTCGAAGGGGATGGGCGACGACGAGCGGCTGCACGTGTCGATCCCGCGGTCGCACTTCAACGAGCTCGCCGCCGACGGCAAGGCGAAGCACTGGCACGAGGCGTACGACCTCGGCCACGTCAAGGTCGAGGGCGATCCGAACATCCAGAAGCTCGTCGGCCAGGTGATCGCTCACGCGGAGGCCCGCGCCGGGCTGCGGCGCGCCCGCTCCTAGCGACGTGGCCGCGACCAGCGAGCTGATCGTCGCCGCCGTGCAGCGGGTGCAGGGCGAGGTGCCGGCGCTCGCCAACCTGAAGCTGGTCCTCTCGCTCGAGCTCACCTCGGGCGGGCTGATGGGGCCCGGCAAGTCCGAGGCCTTCCGGATCGAGGTGCCCGGGCCGCAGGTGACCGCGGGCGAGGGCGACGACGCGCGCATCACCCTGAGCGTCCCGAAGGCGATGTTCACGCTGCTCGCCGAGGAGGGGGGAGTCGCCGACTGGCGCGAGGCCTTCCACTACGGCCACCTCAAGGTCGGCGGCGACGCGCGGGTCAAGAGCCTGCTCGGCAAGGCGATCCGCGCGTCCACGTAGTGCTCGCCAGGCGCCGCGCCGCCTCGCAGCTCATGCACCGCCCGGCCGCGGTGCGCGATCCGGTGGACGTGGTGCGGCTTGCGGGCCCCATGCAGGCTCAGGAGCCGCGGGCGGCGCGACTCGCCTTCCGCGCCCGGGCGCGGGGGCTGACCGCGGCCGACATCGACCGGGCCCGAACGGAGGAGCGCTCGCTGTTGCGCGCCTGGTGTATGCGCAGGACGGTTCACCTGTTCCCGGCCGAGGACGCCAGCTGGATCCTGCCGCTGTTCGCCCCGATCATCGTCCGCTGGTCGCGCAAGCGGCTCGCCGACTTCGGTCTCGACCGCCGCGGGCAAGACCGGGCGCTGAAGCTGCTCCACGACGCGGTCGGCGCCGATGGTCCACTGACAAGGCCCGAGCTGGGGGAGCGGCTGGAGCGGGCCGGCTTCGAGACCGGTCAGGAGTTCAAGGTGCACCTGTGGCTACTGGCGACGCTCGACGGGAGCCTGTGTCTGGGGCCGGACCGCGGCGGCCAGACCTGCCTGGTGCGCACGGAGGACTGGCTCGGTCCGCTCGAGCCGCGGCCTCGCGACGAGTCGCTGGCGGAGCTCGCACGCCGCTACCTGCGGGCGTACGGGCCCGCGGACGAGCGGGACATGGCGCGCTGGGCCGGCCTGCCGCTGCGCGATACCAAGCTCGCGTTCGGGAGGATTGCCGCCGAACTCCGCCGCCCCGCCCGCGCCGCGCCTGCACCGGTCGTGCGGCTGCTGGGCGCCTATGACAACTACAACCTCGGCTACGTCGACCGCTCGTTCGCGATCGAGCCCGAGCACCAGCGGAAGGTCAACCCCGGCGGGGGGATCATCCGCCCCGCCGTCATCGTCGACGGGCGCATCGTCGGCACGTGGTCGTCCAAGCGCGCGGGCAAGCGGCTGGCTGTCACGATCGAGCCATTCGCCATGCTCGCGCCCGAGATCACCGCGGCGATCGAGGCGGAGGTCGAGGACCTGGGTCGCTTCGAGGGGCTCGTCGCTACGATCCCGCGCCCATGAACGACTCAGAACACACTCTGTCAACCGACCAGGCCGAGCGCGAGGCGTCCGGCGCCCACGCCTATGGCCGCTACCTCGAGGAGTTCGAGGAGGGCGCCGTCTACAAGCACTGGCCCGCGAAGACGGTGACCGAGGCCGACGACCACCTCTTCTGCCTGATCACGATGAACCACCACCCGCTGCACATCAACGACGTCTACGCGTCCCAGTCGCAGCAGGGACAGAACGTCGTCGTCGGCCCGCTCGTCTACTCGCTGGCCGTCGGGATGACCGTCTCCGACGTCTCCGGCAAGGCGATCGCCAACCTCGCGACCGAGGAGCTCAGCCACCCGAACCCGGTCTTCCACGGCGACACGCTCTACTGCGAGTCCGAGGTGCTGGAGGTCCGCGCGTCCGAGTCGAAGCCCGACCGCGGGATCGTCAAGGTCCACACGCGTGTCTTCAAGCAGGACAACACCCTGGTCGCCGAGTTCAAGCGCACCGTCCTGATCCCCAAGCGCCCGAACGGCAACCCCGCCACGGGCGAGGGCGACGTCGACTAGGCCCGTGATCGCGCGGGCGGGCGCCGCGCTCGGCGTACTCGCCGCGATCTGCGCGGCTGCGTCTCTGCACGGGGCGCCCGCGGTTGCCCAGGACGGTCCCTGCCTGGGCGCCACCGAGGCGGCCGGCGTGGTCGCCGAGCCGGGGCCGAAGCTGCGCTTCGGGATCAACCCGGCCGGGACCGCCGGCGCGCTCGGGCCGCCGGTCGAGCCGGTGCCCGGACTCGCCGGGCAAGACGCGCGAGGCGCTGCGGATGCTCGAGCCCGGCGGCGGCGCGCCCTTCTACATCCGCCTCAACCGCTTCTTCTGGTCGCTGGGCCCGCCCGGCATCCGCCACTTCATGAAGCTGACCGAGCGCTACGCCCGGCGCGGGTACCTGATCGAGCTGCAGCTGCGCTACCACCCGCGGCCCGAGCAGGAGGGCAACATCGACGCATGGGTGCGGTTCGTGGAGCGGGTGGTGCGCAAGTTCGGCGCCAACCCGAGCGTGCGCGCGCTGCAGGTCACCAACGAGGTCAACTTCTTCCCGGTCGCCCCAGACGCCTCCGACAGCTACTACGCCGGGGCGCGCGAGGCGCTCGTGCATGGTGTGATCGCGGCGAAGGCCGAGGCGGTGCGACTCGGCCACGACCAGCTCAAGATCGGCTTCAACTGGGCCTACCGCACCGACCCCGACCGCGAGCGCTCGTTCTGGACCGAGATCGGCGCGCTCGGTGGCGAGCCGTTCGTGCGGGCGCTCGACTGGGTCGGCCTGGACGCCTACCCCGGAACCGTGTTCCCGCCGGTCGAGGCGCCGGGGGGATATCGCGACGGGATGGTCAACGCGCTGAGCGTGCTGCGGGAGTGCTACCTGCCGATTGCCGGGATCGGCGATTCCGTGCCGATCAAGGTCGAGGAGAACGGCTACCCGACGCTCGAGCCGGCGCGCAGCTACGAGACCCAGGTACAGGCGATGCGTGAGATGGTCGGCGCCGTGGACGAGTTCCGCGGCACCTACAACGTCACCGACTACCGCTGGTTCGACCTCCGCGACCACCGGACGAGCTCGGCCAACTTCCAGCAGCAGTACGGGATCCTGCGCGACGACTACACGCCCAAGCCGGCGTTCGCCGTCTACGGCGAGCTGATCGACGCGCTGACCCGGCGATGAGAAGTGTCCTCGTCGCGCTGGCGGTGACGGCCACGCTGATCGCGGGCTGTGGCGGCGACTCCTCCGAGGGCGAGTCCGACCCGCCCGCGATCGGGCACGTGTTCACGATCGTGCTCGAGAACAAGGACTACAGGGTCACCTTCGGCAAGGACCCGCCGGCGCGCTACCTCGCAGAGGCCCTGCCCGCGAAAGGCCAGCTGCTCACGCGCTACTACGGGACCAGCCGCCCGAGCCTCGGCAACTACATCGCGATGATCAGCGGCCAGGCGGTCAACGACACGGTTCAGCGGAGCTGTCCGCGTTTTGTCGACTTCCAGCTCCAGCGCGTGGGGGCCTACGACCAGGCGATCGGCAGCGGCTGCGTCTATCCGCAGAAGGTGGTCACGCTGGCCGATCAGCTCGAGGCGGCCGCCCTGGACTGGCGCGGCTATATGGAGTCGATGGGCGAGGATCCGGCCCGCGACGGCGGGACGAACTGCGCGCATCCGCGGATCGGCGCCCGGGACCTGACCCAGGAGGCCGCGCCGAACGACCAGTACGCGCTCCGCCACAACCCGTTCGTCTACTTCCACTCGATCATCGATGACAAGATCGGCTGCGCCGAGCGGGTCGTCAACCTGAGCGCGCTCGAGCGGGATCTGCGCACCGTCGCGACGACGCCGAACTTCGCCTACATCGTGCCCGACCTGTGCAGCGACGGCCACGACGACCCGTGCGCGGACCCGGCGCAACCCGGGGGCTACGCGGGGATCGACGCCTTCCTGCGGTTCTGGGTGCCGCGGATCCTGCGCTCGCCGGCCTTCGGGGAGGACGGCCTGCTGATCATCACCTTCGACGAGTCGGAGGCCGACGCGTCGGCCTGTTGCTTCGTGGCGGACGGCCCCAACGTCAAGCGCCAGGGCGGATACGGCCCGGGCGGGGGACGCATCGGCGCGGTGCTGATCTCGCCGTTCATCGAGCCGGGCACGGTCAACGACGAGCCCTACAACCATTACGACTACCTGCGCACGGTCGAGGACATCTTCAGCCTCGGGCACCTCGGCTACGCCGCCCACGAGGACGTGCGTGGCTTCGGCGCCGACGTCTTCGGCGACAACTAACCCCGCGCTAGATCAGCTCGGCGACCGCTTCGATTGCGGCGTCGAAGTCGGTGCCGGGGAGGCCGCCGATCCCCGGCGAGGTCACCCCGGCGTCCTGGTAGCGGCGCACCGCCGCGTGCAGCTCGTCCCTGCCTCCGATCCCGGCGAGCTCGCCGAGCATCCGGTCGGAGATCCCGGCCTTCGCCTTCTCGACGTCGCCCTCCGCCATGCCCGCGTCGAACGCCGCGATCTCCTCGGTGAAGCCCGAGGCTTCGAGCATCGCCCGGTAGAAGGGCAGCGAGCAGTAGGTGACTAGCTCCTGTCGCAGCGCCGCCCGGGCCGCGTCGGGGTCGTCGGTGAGCGCGCTCGGGACCGCGGCGACGACGTCGTAGTCCTCGAAGGAGCGGCCCGACGCCTCGACGCCCTCCCGCAGAGCGGGGATGACCGTCGACTCGATGTACGACGGACAGCACAGCCACAGCATCACCCCGTCGGCGAGCTTGCCGGCCAGCTTGATCATGTTGGGCGACAGCGCGGCGACGTAGATCGGCAGGTCGGCGCGCGCCTCGTAGCCCATGAAGGCGAACCTGGTCGGGAAGAACTCCGACTCGGGCGGTGACTCGCCGCGGAGGATCGCCCGCACCCCGTTCAGGTACTCGCGCATCTGGGAGACCGGCTTGGTGATCTTCTGCCCGTGCCAGTTCTCGACCGTCACCCGGTGCGAGACGCCGAGCCCGAGCACCATCCGGCCCTCCGAGTACTCGTCGATCGTCGCGGCGGTCTGCGCCATCGTCGCCGGCGTGCGGCTGAAGATCGGGACGACCCCGGTGCCGAGGCGGATCCGCTCGCTGGCCGCCGCGTAGGCCATCAGCACGGTGAGCGAGTCACGTCCGGCGATGTGGGTGGTGTAGGCGGCGTCGTAGCCGAGCCCGTCCGCGAGCTTCACCCGCTCCAACGTCGTGGCGAGCGAGCGACCCGGGGAGATGAAGGCGGAGATGCCGGCCACGGCTGGATTCATATACGAATCCGCCGTGCATCAGGTCGAGCAGACGTCGGTGATCGGGCGCCCGGCGAGCGTCGTGTGGGACCACGCGATCACCGAGGAGGGGATCAACGACGAGCTGCGGCCCATCCTGAAGATGACGATGCCGGAGGGCCTGCGCGACAAGACGGTCGAGACCGTGGAGGTCGGCGTTCCCCTCGGCCGCAGCTGGATCCTCCTCGGCGGGCTACTGCCGGTGGATTACGACGACCTCGCGCTCGCCGAGCTCGAGCCCGGCCGGCGCTTCCTGGAGCGCTCGCGAACGCTGAGCTTCTCCCTCTGGCAGCACGAGCGGATCGTTGAGCCGGAGGGGGAGGGGAGCTGCCGGGTCACCGACCGACTCGGGTTCGAGCTCAAGCGCGGTGTCGCCTGGATCCCCGGCTTCGCCCGCGTGGCGGGCGCGGTGGTCGGCTTCCTGTTCCGCCACCGCCACCGGCGCATCGCGCGGTTTCACGGCTAGCTCGTGGCGACTCCCGCGGCGGTCATCTTCGACAACGACGGGCTGCTGCTCGACACCGAGAAGGTGTGGACGCAGGGCGAGGCGGAGTTGTTCGCGCGCCGTGGGCGCGAGTTCACGCTCGCCCACAAACAGGAGCTGGTCGGCACCTCGGCCGCGGTCTGCGGCCGGCTGCTGGCCGGCTACCTCCACGAGTCGGGCCGGGAGCTCGAGCTGATCGCCGAGCTCGACGAGCTCGTCTTCGCCGGGCTCGGCCGGGGCGTCGAGCCGATGCCGGGGGCGCTCGACCTGGTCGCCCGCCTGCGCGAGCACGGCGTCCCGACCGCCGTGGTCTCGAACTCGCCCGCGCGGTTCATCGCCAGGGCGCTCAACGTCGTCGGGATCTCGAGCTCGTTCGACGCCGTGGTCAGCGGCCACGACGTCCGGGCGCCGAAGCCCGCGCCCGACGCCTATCTGGCGGCCGCCCGGCAACTCGGCCTCGACGCCGGTCCAGGCATCCTGGTGCTGGAGGACTCGCCGACCGGGGTCGCCGCCGGCCGGGCGGCGGGGATGACGGTCATCGGCGTCCCGTCGCTCCCGGGCGTGGAGCTCGACGAGGCGCACGAGGTGGTCTCGTCGCTCGCCGAGCCGGCGCTGCTCGCGCGGCTCGGCTTCGGTTAGTGCGCTTCGTCGGCCGCGTGGGCCGGCGGGCGGGACTCTTCCGCCAATGAGGTGAGCTCGAGCACGCCGCGGGAGGCGTCCTCGAGGACGTCGGTCGCCTCCTCGGCCGAGCGGGCGTAGAGCTCGACGAGCAGGTGGACGATGATGCGCTCCTCGTCGTGTTTGTGGAAGCGCACGTGGGTGAAGAACTCGCGGGTGCCCGGGTCGCCGAACGCGGCGTAGGTCAGGCTGTCCGCGGCCTCGGGTCCGGAGCAGGTCTCGACCGCGTCCTGGTCGACGGTGACGGTGCATGAGGCGACCCACGGGGTGCCGGCGACCATCCGTTCCCAGCGCTCGTTGATCGGCACGACGCGCCCATCCTCGATCGTCAGGTGGGGCTGGTCGTGCATGCAGTCGAGGCACTGGACGACGGCCTCCTGGATCTCCTCGACCCGCTCGGCGGTCTCGCCGGAGTCCGGGTCGACGCGGATGATCGCGTCGTAGTGGACCTGCGCTTCGAGTCGAGTCGACCAGCAGCGGTAGCAGCGCAGCCAGGCGGAGCGATCGCCGTTCATCTGCTCCATCCCCCTGAGGGTAGCGCCGGTAGACCGGCGCGTGGCTCAGGAGATGTCCTGCGGCAAGAGCGAGTACATGAGCATGTCGCGGCGTTCGCCGCCGACGTACATGAACGATCGCAGCAGGCCCTCGCGATGAAAGCCGACCGCTTCGGCCACTCGGAGCGACGCGGCGTTCGCGGGCTCGATCCAGAGCTCGATCCTTTGCACGCCGAGCTCGGTGAACGCGTACGGGCAGAGCAGCCGCAGGCCGCGCCGGGCAACGCCTCGGGCGCGTGCCGGCGCCGCGACCCAGTAGCCCGCCGAACAGCGCCCGCTCTCGGGGTCGAGGTTGTGCAGTCCCACGGAGCCGAGCAGCGTTCCCTCGCCCTCGTCCACGATCAGCGTGGCCAGGTCGCTGCCCGACCGGATCCCGGCGGCGGCGGTCCGCTGCCATAGCCGCGCCTCGCCCTCGCCATAGGGATCGGGCACCGTCGTAAATCGCGGGATATCGGGGTCCTGGACCGCCTGGACGATCGCCGGCACGTCGGCGTCGGTGATCAGCCGCAAGCGGACCACGCCGTCGCCGAGCCCCTCGACCGGGAACTCGATCCGCGGCCGGTTCAAGGCGACAGGGTCAGGCGGGCGAGGCCGCGGGGGCTTCGCTGCGCGCGCCGACGAGGTCGACGATCTCGCCCATGATCCGATTGACGTCGAAGTCCTTCGGGGTGTAGACGGCCGCCACCCCCGCTGCGCGCAGCTTCTCCGCGTCGGCGACCGGGATGATCCCGCCGATCACCACGGGGGCGTCGACGCCGTTCTCCGCCAATAGGCGCACGGTCTCCGGGATCAGCTCCAGGTGCGAGCCGGAGAGGATCGAGAGGCCGACGACGTCGACGTCCTCGTCGCGCGCGGAGGCGGCGATCTGCTCCGGGGTCAGGCGGATGCCCTGGTAGATGACCTCCATGCCGACATCGCGCGCGCGGACGGCGATCTGCTCGGCGCCGTTGGAGTGGCCGTCGAGCCCGGGCTTGCCGACCAGGATCCGCGGCCGGTGGCCGATGCGCTCGGCGAGCTCGTCGACCCGAGCGCGGATCGCGTCGAGCAGCTCCGCGTTGCCGCTCGCGGCGGCGCCCGAGACACCGGTCGGCGCCCGGTAGTCGCCGAACACGTCGCGCAGCGTCTGCGCCCACTCGCCGGTCGTTGCGCCGGCCTTCGCGGCCTCGACCGTCGCCGGCATGATGTTGGCCGACTCGTCGGCCGCCGCGGTCGCCAGGTCGGCCAGCGCCCGCTCGACCGCGTCGGAGTCGCGCTCGGCCTTCCACTCCTCGAGCGCCTCGCGGCGCTCGCGCTCGACCTGGGGGTCGGGGGTCAGGATGCCGCCGTCGGCACCGGCGGTCAGGGGGGAGTCCTCGGTCTCGGTGAAGCAGTTCTGGCCGATCACCTTGATCTCCTCGCGCTCGATCTTCGCGATCCGCTCGCGGTGCGACTCGACCAGGCGCGCCTTCATGTAGGCGACGGCGGACTCCTCGGCCGCGCCGCCCTGATCGGCCACCACCTTCATCTCCTCCTCCGCGCCCTCGACCAGCTCGGCCACCAGTCCGTCCATGACCTTCGAGCCCTCGAAGATGTCGGGGTACTCGAGCACGTCGGTCTCGAAGGCGAGGATCTGCTGGATCCGCAGCGACCACTGCTGGTCCCACGGTCGCGGCAGGCCCATGGCCTCGTTCCAGGCCGGCAGCTGGATCGCCCGCGCGCGGGCGTTGCGCCCGAGCGTCACCGCGAGCGCCTCCAGGACGATCCGCTGGACGTTGTTCTCCGGCTGGGCCTCGGTCAGCCCGAGGCTGTTGACCTGGACGCCGTAACGCATCCGCAACAGCTTTTCGTCCGTGACGCCGTAGCGGTTTCGCCCGATCCACTCCCACATTTCGCCCATCGCCCGGAGCTTCGCGTGCTCCTCGACGAACCGGACGCCGGCGTTGACGAAGAAGGAGATCCGGCCGAAGACCTTCGGGAAGTCGTCCTCGGCGACCTGGCCTCGCTTCTTGACCTCGTCGAGCACGGCGATCGCGGTGGAGAGGGAGTAGGCGATCTCCTGCACCGGCGTCGCCCCGGCCTCCTGCAGGTGATAGCTGCAAACGTTGGTCGGGTTCCAGCTCGGCATCTCGTTGACGGTGAACGCGACGGTGTCGGCGATCAGCCGCATCGAGGGCACCGGCCCGAAGGCGTAGGTGCCGCGCGAGAGGTACTCCTTGATGATGTCGTTCTGGGTCGTGCCCTTGAGCGAGGCGCGATCGACGCCGTTCTCGTCGGCGACCGTGACGTAGAGGCCGAGCAACCAGGCCGCGGTCGCGTTGATCGTCATCGAGGTGTTCATCTCGTCGAGCGGGATGCCGTCGAAGAGCGTGTGCATGTCGCCCTTGTGGACGATCGAGACGCCCACCTTGCCGACCTCGCCCCGCGAGAGGACGTGGTCGGGGTCATACCCCGTCTGGGTCGGCAGGTCGAAGGCGACCGAGAGCCCGGTCTGGCCCTTGGCGAGGTTGCGCCGGTAGAGCTCGTTCGAGCGCCGGGCGTCGGAGTGCCCGGCGTAGGTGCGCATCACCCACGGACGGTCGGGCTGCTCGAGGCGGTGATCGGTCATGTGCCCATTCTCCCAGGTAGCGTGCCCGAATCGTCCGCACGATCGACACCATGCACCTGGGCCGCGACCGGGTGATCGCCGCCCATCTGGTCGACGACCTGATCGTCGATCCGGGCCCCGCGTCGGCGCTCGACCACTGGATCGACGAAATCGACGTCGAGCCGCGCGCGCTCCTGCTCACCCACATCCACCTCGACCACGCCGGGGCGACGGGGGTGCTCGCGCGCCGTTTCCCCGATCTGCGCGTCTACGTCAGCGAGGTCGGCGCGCCGCACCTGGTCGATCCGGAACGCTTGCTGCGCAGCGCCGGGCGCCTGTACGGCGAGGAGAACATGGGTCCGCTCTGGGGCGAGGTGGCCCCGGTGCCCGAGGATCGGATCGTCGCGCTCGCCGGCGGGGAGGAGGTCGAGGGCTTCCGGGTCGAGCACGTGCCCGGGCACGCCCGCCATCACCTCTGCTGGCATCACCTCGAGACGGGCGACGCCTACGTCGGCGACATGGCCGGGGTCCGGGTGCCCCCGTGCGATGTGACCCTGGCGCCGACGCCGCCGCCGGACGTCGACGTCGAGGCGTGGCTCGACTCGATCGAGCGGATCGAGGCGCTGGCTCCGCAGCGGCTGCGACTGACGCACTTCGGGCTCGCCGAGGAGGTCGGCGAGCAGTTCGACCGCGTGCGGGAGGCGCTGAGGCGAGGGGTCGAGCTGGCGGAGCGCGGCAGGGACGCCTTCCTCGGGGCGTTCACCGCCAGCGTCGAGGCGGGCTGCGACGCCGGCACGGCCGCGGCGATGATCCAGGCGACGCCGCCCGAGCAGCAGTGGCTGGGGCTGGACCGGTACTTGCAAGGGACCGCCCGCAGCTAGCGCCCCGCTCGTGTGTTGAAGGATGTCCAGCGGCTACGCTGCCGATGATCATGAGCTTCCTGCGTCCACGCACAGCCCTCGCGATCGTGCTCGCCATGCTCGCGTTCGGCGCCGTCGCGGCCGTCGCCTCGGTGACCGTCTACACCAACGACATGAGCACCGAGTCGGAGTTCGACGAGATCCTGCGGTCCGGCGGCGGCAAGCGCTGCGACAAGAAGTACCGCCACAAGAGCAAGGCGATGCTCGCCTCGGTCAAGAAGACCCCCACGACCTGCTCCTTCCGGCCGCCCGTGCAGGGCGACAACGAGCTCGCCAATCAGGGTGTCGCGGTCGACGGCAAGATTCTCAAGGAGACGCCGAAGTTCCTTCGCAACAAGGCCTTCATCGAGGCGACGGTCCGCGCCGGCGGCAGCAACACCGGGTACGCGCTGCGCGTCTACCCGAAGAAGCAGCGCTACGAGCTCCGGCGCACGCCCGGGGGCCGCGACTTCCCGGCCACCGGCAAGAGCACCGCGATCAACAAGATCGACGAGAAGAACCGGATTGAGGTGATCGCCACCGGCGGCGTGATCACGGCGTTGATCAATGGCAAGCAGGTCGCCAAGGTCACCGACTCGAACCCGGGCCAGGTCGAGGGCAGCAAGGTCCGCTTCGCGATCGGCAGCGGCTCCCAGCGCGACACCGAGAAGACGGTCGTCGGGACGTTCAAGCGGATCGCCGTCTCGGTCCCCGATCCCTAGGCCGGGCGAGCGCCGGGGGTAAGTCATCTCGACCGAGACGATCGAGCGGCCGCGCAGCGCCGGACCGGGTTCGGGCCTGGGCGGCAACTGGCAGGTGATCGTCCGAAACGACGACCACAACACGTTCGACCACGTGGCGAACACCCTCGCGCGGGTGATCCCCGGGGTCTCGCTCGAAGGGGGCCACCGGCTCGCCGACCGGATCCACAACAGCGGGCAGGCGATCGTCTGGGCGGGACCGCGCGAGCCGGCCGAGCTCTACTGGCAGCAGCTGTCCGAAGCGGGGCTCACGATGGCCCCGCTCGAACAGCACTGAGCAACGAGTTGCTTAGACGATCCGCTGCAGGGTGGCGAGTTGGCCGGCCGGTGAGCCGCCGACCGCCGGGCGTGAGCGGTGGCCGAACAGGCGCGAGCCGCGACGGGGAGCGACGCGGCGGCGCTCGAGCTGGGCGACGCGGAGCTTGAGCATCGCGCGGAGTTCGCTGGTGCGGCTGAACGGATCGGCGATCACCTCGCCGGTCTCGGTCGAGATCGCGGCCAGGAGCCTGCCCTCGACCTCGGCGCCGAGCAGCTGGCCCTCGAGCATCGCGCGGGAGTCGAGCTGGGCGAGCCGGGCGAGCGCCGCCTGGTCATCGCCGGTGACGTCGACGCGCCGGATCGTGATCGCGGCGCTGGTCTGGGTCGTGTTGGTAGTCATCTTCGTCACCTCTTTCGTGGGGTCTGTATGAACATGATCGGCGGGCGAGGGCATTAGCGCAACATGCTTTCTTGACAGACCTAATAAGATGGGCTAATGCTCGATGTGAAGCGTTTGACCATCCTGCGCGAGGTCGCCAGCCGGGGCTCGTTCTCGGGGGCCGGCGAGGCGCTCTTCCTCTCCCAGTCGGCCATCAGCCAGCAGATCGCGACGCTCGAGCGTGAGGTTGGGATGCAGCTGCTCGACCGCACCCGCGAGGGCCCGAAGCTCACCGACGCCGGCCGAGTGCTGGTCGGCCACGCCGAGGCCGCGATCGCGCGGCTCGACGAGGCGGAGCGCGAGCTGGCGGCGATCGCCGGGCTGGAGGGCGGCGAGTTGAGGCTGGCCAGCTTCCCGACCGCGAGCGCGACGATCCTCACCGAGGCGGTCTCGATCTTCCACCAACGCCATCCCGCGGTGCGGCTCAGCGTCGCCGACGCGGAGCCGGAGGAGGCGCTGCCGCGGTTGCGCGCCGCCGAGATCGACCTGGCGCTGACCTTCGACTACCCGTCGGTGCCGAAGCCCGAGGAGCGCGACCTCGAGCAGACGCTCGTGCTGAGCGAGTCGATGCACCTGGCGTTGCCCAAGAACCACCCGCTCGCCGACCGGCAGGTCGTGCCCCTGACCGAGTTCTGCGAGTACGAGTGGCTGTGCGGGTCGGCCCCAAGCACCTGCGGGGAGGTCGTGCTCAGCGCTTGCCGCAACGCCGGCTTCGAGCCGCGCATCGGGTTCGAGTCCGACGACTACAACGTCATGCAGGGGTTCATCGCCGCGGGTATGGGGGTCACCCTGCTGCCCGACCTGGCGCTCGCGAACCTGCGCCCAGACATCGTCGTCCGGCCGACCGACCCCCCGGCGCCGGAGCGGCGGGTGTGGGCGATCAGCCGGCCCCAGGGAGCCCGCTCACCGGCGACCGAGGAGATGATCGGGATCCTGGTCGAGGTCGGTGCCGCCTACCAGAAGCGCACCGGCGAACTGACCCTGGCCGCCTAGACCTGAGGCTGGCCGTTGGTCGGGATCGCCGCTTCGGCGACCCGCGCGTGCCAATGGGAGTCGACCGGCTTGTGGAAGTACTTCAGCGCCGCCTGGCGCAGAGCCGAGATCTCGTCAGAGAACCACCACAGCTCCCAGTCGCCGCGACTGTCCCAGACGGTCACCTGGCGCAGGTGCAGGGTGTCGTCCTCGCTGCGGCTGATGAACGACGACCTGGCCCCGTAGGCAAGCGCGCGGTCGAGGGCCGGGCCCCAGGTCTCCAGGAAGGCGTCCCGCCGGAAGGGAACGATGTGCCACTCGATGTAGTGGACCTCTGCCACGCGCGGAAACTCTAGTCGCTGGGAGGCGATGGACGAATTGCCGAGAGCCGCTCCCTTGCGACGCCGCGTTTCGGTCATAGACTCAGCGCCAGGGCTGGTCGGGCCGGGGGGGTCCAGATGAGATCGGATCAGGCGAGATGGTGATCGGCAGGTGGATTTGGGCGGTGCTCGGCATCGCCGTCGCCGTCGTGCTCGCGATCGTCCTCCTCAACGGGCCCTTCGGGCAGGCGCATGAGCTGGAACACGAGAGGTTCGTCGTCTGCGCGCGGGCGGATGCGGTGAACGACGGCCAATCCACCGTTGTCTTCAAGCCCGGCCAGTGCTCCGGAAACCCGCCGCTCGCGCTGGTCGATCGCCCCAGCGAACCCGCGACTGGCGCGACCGGGTCGAGGGGCGCACGGGGACGAGCCGGCGAGCGGGGCTCCTCCGGCTCGGCGGGCTCAACGGGCGCCGCTGGGCCGGCCGGATCACAGGGCGCGGGCGGTCCTGCCGGCGCGGATGGCGCCAACGGTGCGGACGGTGCCACGGGCGGGCGCGGACCCGAGGGCTCGACCGGGGACGCTGGTCGGCGCGGCGCCACCGGCCGTCGCGGCGCTGCCGGAGCAAGCGGGCAGGTCGGTGCGAGAGGCGCAACGGGCGCCGCCGGTACAAACGGCACGCCCGGGACCGCCGGGCAGTCCGGCGCGACGGGCGGCCGGGGTGCGACCGGGACGGCGGGTGCCGTCGGCCAAACCGGGGCTACGGGCGCCGATGGGGCGCAGGGCGTTGCCGGCGCCGATGGTGCGCGGGGCGCGACGGGTGCCGCCGGAGCCCGCGGAGCGACGGGCGTTGACGGGACCCGAGGCGCGACCGGCGCCGATGGTGCGCGTGGCGCGACCGGAGCGGACGGCCTCCGCGGCGCGACCGGCCCCGCCGGCGTCGCAGGTCCGGTCGGCGCGACGGGTGCCGACGGGATTCGCGGTGCGACCGGAGCCGACGGAGCGCGCGGCGCGACCGGCGCCGATGGTGCGCGCGGCGCAACTGGCACGAATGGTGCGCGTGGCGCAACCGGAGCTGACGGTTCGCGCGGTGCGACCGGAGCCGACGGAGCGCGCGGTGCGACCGGAGCAGACGGAACGAGGGGCGCCACCGGAGCTGACGGTTCGAGCGGTGCGACCGGAGCAGACGGAACGAGGGGCGCCACCGGTGCCGATGGAGCGCGTGGTGCGACCGGAGCCGACGGTGCGCGCGGTGCAACTGGCGCTGACGGTGCCCGAGGCGCGACCGGAACCGACGGAGCCCGAGGCGCGACTGGTGCCGACGGGATCCGGGGCGCGACCGGGGCGGGCGGTGCCCGCGGCGCGACCGGGACGGCCGGCGTCCGGGGAGCGACTGGTGCTGACGGCGCCCGCGGCGCGACGGGTACGGCGGGGCCAGCCGGAGCCAGGGGTGCGACCGGAGCGGCCGGTGCCCGTGGTGCCACCGGCGCCGGCGGAGTCCGCGGCGCGACTGGTGCTGACGGCGCCCGCGGCGCGACGGGTACGGCGGGACCAGCCGGAGCCAGGGGTGCGACCGGGGCGGCGGGCCTTAGAGGCGCGACCGGCGCCCAGGGCGTGGCCGGACCGGCCGGGTCCAGGGGCGCGACCGGTCCCGCTGGGCCGGCCGGCGCTCGCGGCGCGACCGGACCCGCCGGCACGGTTGGGACCGTGAGCTCGGGCAGCAGCATTGGGACGATCAGCACGACCTCGACGACCTACACGTCGCTCGCCAATGGCGCGACCGCCACCGACAGCAAGGCCGGGCCCCATCAGGTTCTGGTGACGCTGCAGGCAACCTGCGACAACACCAACAACGACTCGGGCTGCCTGATGAGCTTCAGCGCCACCGGAGGGCTCACACGCGGCCCCTCCGACAACTGGGCGTTCGGCGACGGGCGCTCGCCCGGCCCGGCGCCGGATCGTGTCCTTGCCGGCAGCGGCTCGTTCCTGGTCACCGTTACCGGGCCGACGACGTTTACCGCCGCGTATCGGGCGAGCGACCACACGGCTCGCTTCTACTCGAGCAGCGTCATCATCCAGGCCTACTGAGGCCTGCGGACCACGCCTGTCCCACGCTCAGGCGCGCCCGGGGAGCGAGCCTGAATCTCCAGGCCCCCGGTCGGCAGATTTCGCCCAAGCACGACGCAGGCACGCGCTTCTAAACGAATGTTGGCTAATAAACCCGTGGTTCATGCCGATGAAGGGATAGGGGACGGCGACGCCACCAGCCACACACGCGGAGCCGTGACGCATGCAACCCAAGACCACGCTTACAAGCACAAAGGGAGTTTCGATCAGCCTGGCGGTGACGGTGGGCGTTTTCGCCACGCTGGCGTTCGTCGCCGCGCCCTCCACTCAGGTAGGCGCGGTCGACCCCGAACAGCTTCTCGTCTGCGTTGAGCGGGACAACTCAGTCCAGGGCCAGACGACGGTCGCCACGAGCTCCGGCGAGTGCGCCCAGGCCTCGCGGGGCGATCGCGCGGGAGGCAGCGGCGACGGCGACGGGTCCGCCAAGGGCGCAACCGGCCCCGCCGGCCCGCCCGGCCCAGAAGGCCCCGCCGGCCCGCCTGGCCTCGCAGGTCCCGCGGGACCGCCCGGACCGACCGGCGCGCCCGGCTTGCCCGGCGCGGCGGGACCCGCCGGAGCCGACGGGACCGACGGCGTCGACGGCGACCGCGGGAAGCGCGGTAAGCAGGGGGAGACAGGGCAGAGGGGACGCCGCGGCGTGGCCGGCGTCGCCGGGGCGACCGGCGCCACGGGCGCGGCCGGCGTGACGGGCGTGACAGGCGCAACGGGCGCCGAAGGTTTGAACGGAGCCGACGGGCTCGATGGCGTTGCGGGCGCGGCCGGCGCCACCGGTGCTTCGGGCGTGATCGGCGCGACGGGCGCCACTGGCGCGACCGGCCCTGCCGGTCCGAACACCGGGGTCACGGGTGCGACCGGGCCTACGGGCGCCACCGGCGACACCGGGCCGATCGGAGCCGACGGGGCCACCGGCCCTCAGGGCATTCAGGGCGTGCAGGGCAACCAAGGCAACCAAGGCGTCCAAGGCGTCCAGGGCGTCCAGGGCGTCCAGGGCGTCAAGGGCGCGACCGGTGCCACCGGCGCCCAAGGCCTCCAGGGGATTCAGGGCATCCAGGGCACCGCCGGCACCGACGGAGCCACCGGAGCCACCGGAGTGACGGGAGCAAACGGCACGAACGGCACGAACGGGACCAATGGCGCCGACGGCAACGACGGCGCGACCGGTGCCACGGGTGCGACCGGCGCCCAGGGCGTGGCCGGCGCCGCCGGCGCGACCGGCGCACAGGGCGTGCAGGGAGCGACCGGAGCCACCGGCGTCCAGGGCATCCAGGGCAACCAGGGAATCCAGGGCATCCAAGGAATCCAGGGCCCTGCCGGCGCGGTCGGGGCGACCGGCGTGCAGGGCGCGCAGGGTGCGACCGGTGCGACCGGCGTGCAGGGTCAGCAGGGCATCCAGGGCAACCAGGGCATCCAGGGCAACCAGGGCAACCAGGGCGTCGCCGGCGCCACCGGCGCCCAGGGCCCGCAGGGCAACCAGGGCCCGCAGGGCAACCAGGGCCCGCAGGGCAACCAGGGCCCGCAGGGCGCGACCGGTCCGAAGGGCGCCACCGGCGCTGAGGGCGCGCAGGGCTCCGGCAATACGATCAACTCGGCAAGCAACTCGGTCATGCTCAGCACGAGCTCGACCACCTACACCTCGTCCGGTCTCGGCGGCACCGCACCGAGCATCACGGACAGCAAGGCGGGAACGCACAAGGTCCTCGTGACCCTGACGTCGGCGTGCAACAACACGACCAACGATTCGGGCTGCCTCATGAGCTTCAGCGCCACCGGCGGTCTCACGCAGAGCGCGTCCGACGACTACGCGACCGGCAGCGGCCGCTCACCCGGCGTCGCGCCTGGGCGAGTCTTCGCGTCGAGCTCCTCGTACCTGGTCACGGTCACCGGGCCGACGACGTTCACCGCCGCCTACCGGACCGCCGCCAACACGGCACAGTTCACGAACACCAGCATCATCATCCAGGTTTACTGAGCGCTGGCATCCACCGGTCTGCTTAGGCTTACGTGGCGCTGCCGCGGGCTCGAACCATGATGGACTACTACGACTACAACTGGCGTCGCATCGGCACCGTGATTGCGGTGGCCGTGCTGATCGGCGTCGCCGTCTGGTTCTTCCTGATCAAGGGCGATGACGACGAGGCCTCGGGCCCGCCCGGCACGGTCGTCGCGACCGAGGTCGATCCGTTCGGGCCGGGGTTCGCCGGGGGCGGCGAACTGAAGGACGCCGCCGTCCAGGTCGGCCACCCGATCTACTGGGCCGGCAAGCAGCAGGACGGCGAGCTGGAGTTCACGCTGACCGCCGACGGTCGCGCGTTCGTCCGTTACCTGACCGACGGCGCGGGTCCGGGCGACGAGCAGGCGAACTTCTTGACGGTAGGCACGTACCAGGTCGACAACGCTGAGGCGGCGCTGGAGGACATCGCCGGGCGGGAGGGCCGGGAGTCGTTCGTGGTTCCGGACGGGAGCATCGCGGTCGTCGACGCGGCTCAGCCCCAGCGCGTGTACTTCAGCCCGGCCGGCTCCGACCTTCAGATCGAGGTCTTCGACCCGGAGGCCGGACGTGCTCGCGAGCTCGTCGAGTCAGGGCAGATCCAGCCGGTCCGCTGAACCGGCGGGCGCCCTCGCGGGCCGGGGGGCATAGGTGATCGGCGCCTGGCTGCTGTTCCCGGCCTTGTTGGTGGTGCTCGCGGCCGGGTGCGGCTTGGCGCTCGAGTGGGTCGCGAAGGTCCGCCTGCCCGGAGCGCTGGTGGTGCCGGCCGGGATGGCGGTGATGATCGTCGTGGGTCAGCTGACGACGGCCGCCGACGCCACGGCCGAGCTCACGGTGCCGCTCGTCTGTGCGCTCGCCATCGGCGGCATCCTGCTCTCCGATCGCTGGCGGAACGAGCGCCCGGACCCCTGGCCCGTGGCCGCCGCCGTGTTCGTGTTCGCGATGGTCGGCCTGCCGGTCCTGCTGTCCGGCGACCCGACCTTCTCGGGCTTCATCCGCCTCGACGACACTGCGACCTGGCTGACCCTCGCCGACCGGGTGATGGAGCACGGCCACAGCCTCTCGGGCCTCGCTCCCTCCACCTACGAGGCGACGCTGGCGTTCAACCTCGGCGATGGCTACCCGGTCGGGGTCTTCATCCCGCTCGGCGTCGGCACGAAGCTCACCGGGATCGATGCCGGTTGGCTGATCCAGCCCTACATGTCCGTGCTCGCGGCCTGCCTCGCACTCTCCCTCTGGGAGATCGTCGCGCCGCTCGTCCCGTCGCGCCCCCTGCGCGCCGCGGTCGTCGCCATCGCCGCCCAGCCGGCGCTGCTGGTCGGCTATGTGCAGTGGGGCGGGATCAAGGAAGTGGCCGCGGCTGCGCTGATCGCGTTCAGCCTCGCGGTGGCCCCGAAGCTCGCCGAGCCCGAGCTCCGGCGGGGCTGGACCGCCGTGCTCGCGGTCGGCGTGGCGTCGCTGCTCGCGATGCTCAGCGCCGGGGGCGTGATCTGGGTGCTGCCCGGCCTCGCGGCACTCGCGGTGGTCGTCTGGCGCACGGTCGGCCACCGGGCCGCGCTGACCCGCGCCGGCGCCCTTGCGGCCTGGGTCCTCGTTCTGAGCGCCCCGCTGCTCATCCCGTCCCTGCTCGACGGGCACGTGCTGCCGCCGACGTCGTCGCCCCTCACCAGCGCGGATGCGAAGGGCAACCTGATCGAGCCGCTCGGGCTCGAACGCCTGGCCGGGATCTGGCCGGCCGGCGATTTCCGCCTCGACGCGGTGAACGACGACCTCACCGCCGTGCTGATCGCGCTCGTGATCCTCGCGGCCGGGGTCGGCTTCTGGTTCGCGGTGCGCTCCGGGGCCCTGGCTGCCGCGATCTACGGACTGGGCGTGCCCGCGGCGGCCCTGGTCCTGGTCGCCATCGGGTCGCCGTGGGTCGAGGGCAAGTCGCTCGCGACGGCGTCACCGGCGCTGCTGACGCTCGCCTGCGTCGCCGCTGCGGCCGCGATCGGGCGCGGCGCGCGGGCCGTGGGCGCCATCGCCCTCGCCGCGATCGCCACCGGCGTGCTGTGGTCGAACGCGCTCGCGTTCCGCGACGCCAACTTGGCGCCATACGACCAGCTGCACGAGCTCGAGCAGATCGGCGAGCGGATCGCCGGGCAGGGACCGGCACTGATGACCGAGTACCTGCCGTACGGTGCCCGCCACGCGCTTCGCGACTCGGACGGCGAGGGCATCTCCGAGCTGCGCCGCAACGTGATCCCGCTGAACAACGGGGCCACCGTGCGGAAGGGCGAGTGGAGCGACACGGACCCGATCGCGACCGACGCGCTGCTGATGTATCGGACCCTGGTGCTGCGTCGCTCTCCGCTGCAGAGCCGCCCGCCGTCGGCATACGACCTCGTGTACAGCGGTGACTACTACGACGTCTGGCAGGAACCGGAGGCCGGATTTCCAGTCCCGCAGCGCTTCCCGCTCGGCGCCGGCCTCGATCCCACCGGTCCGGCCCCGTGCGACGAGCTGCGCCGGCTCGCATCCGGCGGCGAGGGAACGATCGCCTTCGTCGAGCGTCCCGCGACGGTGCCCGTTCCGGCCGAGAACCTGACGCTGCCGGAGTCCTGGCCGCGTGGCATCGGCGCCACCTTCCTGCCGGAAGACGACGGCACGGCCTCGGCAACGGTCGAGCTGCCCGACGACGGAGACTGGCGCGTGTGGATCTACGGCTCGATCCGCGGCGAGATGGAGCTGCTGATCGACGGCGAGGAGGTAGGCTCGGGTCGCCACCTGCTCAACAACTCGGGCCTGTTCGTCGACCTCGGCCAGGCGGGGCTGGGCGCGGGCGAGCACTCGCTGGAGCTGACCTACACCGGCGCCGATCTGCTGCACCCCGGCAGCGGCGGGTTCGTCGAGCCACTCGGGCCGATCATCCTGACCAGCGACGAGGCAGCGGACGCTTTGGTCGAGGTGATCGACCTGGCCGACGCCGCCGACCTCTGCGGCCGGAACCTGGACTGGTACGAGGTGCTGCCGTGAGGCGGTCGGGCTAGGCCCCGACCTCGGCCCAGATCGCGCCCTCGCCGTCCTCGTGCTTGCCGTCGGTGTCGTTCTCCGCGCCGACGCGGATCGCGATCTTGCCCGAGTGGCGGTTCTCGTGGAGCATCTGGTGCGCCTCCGGGACGCCGTCGAAGTCCATGACCTGGGAGAGCACGGGGCGGACCTTGCCCTCCGCCATCAGCTGGTTGGCGCGCGTGCACTCGTAGGCGTTGGCGAAGTGGGATCCGAGGATCTCCTTCTGCTTCATCCACAGGTAGCGGACGTCGAAGTCGAGCGTGTAGCCCGACGTGGCGCCGCAGATCACGACCTTGCCGAACGGCTTGACCGTGAACACGGAGGTGGGGAAGGTCGCCTGGCCGACGTGCTCGAAGACGATGTCGGGCGCATCACCGAGGATCTCCTTGACCCGCTTCGCGAAGCCCCGCGAGGCCTTGAAGCGCTCCTTGTCGGCGGCCGGGTCGACGGCGGGATGGTTGGCGTCGGAGCGCATCATCTCGCCGAACTCGGCGCGGTTGATGTAGTCGACCGCCCCGAGTTGCTTGACCAGCTCGCCCTTCTCGTCGGAGGAGACGACGCCGACCGCGTTCGCGCCGGCGGCCTTCGCGAGCTGGCAGGCGAAGACCCCGAGCCCGCCCGCGGCGCCCCAGATCAGCACGTTGTGGCCGGCCTGGATGTTGCAGCGGTTGAACAGCATCCGGTAGGCGGTGAAGTAGGTGAGCCCGTAAGCCGACGACTCGACCCAGGAAAGGTTGCGCGGCTTCGGCAGCAGCTGCTGCGCCTGGACCTTGGTGAACTGGGCGAACGAGCCCCACGTGGTCTCATAGCCCCAGATCTCCTGGCTCGGCGCGGCCATCGGGTCGAGCCCGTGGACCTCGACGTCCTCGTAGGAGGCCTGGTTGCAGTGGATCACGACCTCGTCGCCGGGCTTCCAGCGCGTGACGCCCTCGCCGACCTTCCAGACGATCCCCGAGGCGTCGGAGCCGCCGATGTGGTGGCCGTACTCGGGGTGATCGCCGTAGTTGAAGACCGAGACCGGCTTGCCGAGCGCCGCCCAGACGTTGTTGAAGTTGACCCCGGCCGCCATCACGCGGACGATCACCTCGAAAGCGCCGGGCTCGGGCACCTCGATCTGCTCGATCTGGAAGGCGTCCTTCGGCTCGCCCTCGCGCTCCTGGCGGATCACCCATGCGGCCATCGTCTCGGGCACCGTCCCGGGCTCCACGTCGAGCTTCGAGACTTCGGTCACGTCTACGGCCAAGGGATCACTCCTAGCGGTCGCTTAAAGGGGCGCTGATGCTACGGGATAGGTACTGGAGGCGATGGAGGTTCACGAGCTCACCGACGGCGGCCAGAGCGCGGAGTCCGTGGCCGAGCTGGCGGCGGCGTTCCTGCGTCCGGCGCGACGTGCTCGAGATCCACGATGCCGGCCGGCCGACCGGCGGCATCCGCGCCGCTACCGCGCGTTCCCGAGCAGGCGATGCGCACGATCTCCGAGGTCTCCTCGGCGAGGGTCGGGATCTCGAAGTCGGAGGGCGAGATCCGGCCGCCGTCGAGCAGCTCGTCCCGGACCCAGGCGAACAGTCCTGACCAGTAGTCGCCGCCGACCAGGACCACGGGATGGTCGACGGCCTCGCCGGTCTGGATCAGCGTCAGGACCTCGAAGAGCTCGTCGAGAGTCCCGTAGCCCCCCGGCAGGCAGACGATCGAGTCCGAGCAGCGGACGAACATCAGCTTGCGCGTGAAGAAGTAGTCGAAGGTCACGCCGATGTCGACGTATGGGTTCATCGCCTGCTCGAGCGGAAGCAGGATGTTGAGCCCGACTGACGTCCCGCCGGCCTCCTGGGCGCCGCGGTTGGCGGCCTCCATCAATCCCGGGCCGCCGCCGGTGATGACCGCGTAGCCCGCCTCGCCGATCGCGCGCCCGATCTCGCGCGCCCGCTCGTACTCGGGGCTGTCGCGCGGCGTGCGCGCCGAGCCGAAGACGCAGACGGCCGGGCCAAGGTCTCCGAGCGTTTCGAACCCCTGGCGCAGCTCCCTGTCGATCAGCGCCAGACGCTCCTCGTCGGTCTTCGTCGAGGCGACCGCGGGCGACTCGGCGCAGATGATCTCCTCGCTGAGCGTGGGGGGGATCAGGGGCTTTGGGCGGCTCATTGCAGTGTCAGGATCGTGTCCGAGGCCCCGACTACCTTGGCAAGTTCTCATGGAAGCGTCCGAAAGACCACAGCTGCCGCTTGACCACGCCGACGAGGCGGCCATCTCCTGGCCGCTCGGCGAGCGGCTGGTGATCGAACGGCTCACCGTCGACGACCCCAGGGCGACGAAGCTCGTGATCGAGCGCGCCGAGGGCGGCCACGCCGCCGCCCAGACCGTGCGCGACGCGATCGAGATCGGCGCGCGCGTGCTGGAGCGCGAGGGCACGGCGGCCGAGGTCGACTACGTGCGGGCTGAGTTCGAGCGCCACGCCGCGGAACTGCGCGAGCGGCTCGGCAAGGCGCTCGAGTCGGGGGACGAACTGCTCGCGGAGCGGATCACCGAGACTTTCGACGGCTCGCGCGATGGCTCGGTGCAGAAGGACATCGACACGCTCCTGCGCCAGGCCCTGGTCGAGCAGCGCGAGGCGCTGATGAAGCAGTTCTCGGCCCAGGAGGGCTCGAACCCGCTGTTCGACTTCAAGGACGCGATGGTCAAGGTCTACAAGGAGCTGGGCACCAGCCAGCGCGCCGAGGGCGCGGAGAACCGCAAGGTGATCGCCGAACTTAAGCGCGAGCTGGTCGAGTTGAAGGAGCGCACCGACGCCGACAGCCGGGTCGCAGAGGAGGCCGAGCGTGGGACGGCGAAGGGGCGTACGTTCGAGGACCTCGTCCACGCGACGATCGAGGAGATCGCACAGGGGCAGGGCGACGCCGCGCACCACGTCGGCGACTCCTCCAGCGAGTCGGGCGGCAAGAAGGGCGACACGGTCGTCGAGATCGGCGGCGCGCTCGGCAACCCGCTGGCGACCGTCGTCTTCGAGGCGAAGAACAAGAAGCTGTCGAAGAACGACGCCTGGACGGAGCTCAACGGCTGCATGGGGGAGCGCGACGCCGCGTTCGCCGTGCTCGTCGTCGCCGGCGACGACAAGATCCCGTCCGGCCTCGAGGAGCTGACCGAGTACCAGGGCAACAAGATCATCGCCGTCCTCGACCGCGATGAGCCCGATCCGCTGGCGCTGCGGCTTGTCTACCGCTACGTGCGAGGGCAGGTCCTGGCGGCACGCACCGACGAGCTCGAGGTCGATGCCGCCGGCGTCCGCGACGCGGCCGAGGAGGCCGCCGCGCGCCTGAAGCGGGCGAATCGGGTCCGCAAGTCGCTGACCAGCGTCACCAGCAGCGCCGAGACCGCGCGCGAGGAGTTCGACGAGATGGTCGCCGACGTCGAGCGGTGCTTGGCCCGGATCGAGGGCCTGGTCGCGGCGGCCGCGCAGGGCGCGCCCGAGTAACTCCCCTCGTTTGTGGCAGTGGACACAAACCGTCTACACTCGCGCCCACGGACGCTGATCGGCTGACCGGTTTTCATAAGGGGTTAGCTCGCCATCTGCTTGGTCTCCGCCAACTACTCGTCGGAGGCCCCGCATGGATGCTGCGTTCCGTTCCCGCCTGAGCAAGGTCCGCACCCGGACACCGCTCGCGCTCGTCGCCACGACGGTTGCCCTGGCGGCGCCGATGGTGCTCGCGCCCGGGGCGAGCGGCGCCTTCTCGGCGCCGACCAACTACTCCGCGGGCTCTGGGCCAGTGGCGGTAGCGGTTGGGAGCTTCAACGGCGACGTCGACTCCTACCTCGACCTCGCGGTCGCAAACTCCTCCGACAACACCGTCTCGATCCTCCTCGGCTCGCCGAGCGGGACATTCGGGGCGCCGACGAGCTTCATCGTGGGCCCCAGGCCCGTATCGATCGCCGCCGGCAGCTTCAACGGCGACTTCGACTCCGATCCCGACCTGGCGGTCGCCTACGCCGGCGTCGGCGCGAACCCGGGTGGCGTATCGGTGCTCCTCGGCGGGCCGAACGGGAGCTTCGCGGGGGCCAACTTCTCCGCGGGCTTTACTCCCGTCTCGGTCGCCGTAGGCAACTTCAACGGCGACTTCGACTCCGACCCGGACCTCGCGCTCGTCAACCTGGACAGCGACAACGTCTCGGTGCTCCTCGGCGGGCCGGGCGGGAATTTCGGGGCGCCCACCAACTTCCCCGTGGGTGACAGCCCCCGCGACGTCGCCACCGGCGACTTCAACGGCGACCCCGACCCCGACCTCGTGGTCGTGAACCACCACGCCGAGACCGTCTCGGTGCTCGTCGGCGGGGCGGGCGGCGCCTTCTCGGCGCCGGCGAACTTCGACTTGCACGCCGGCAACCGCGAGCCGGTCGGCCCCGACGAGGTCGCCGTCGGCGACTTCAACGGCGACTCCGACCTCGACCTCGCGGTAACGGCCGGCGATTGGGGAGACCCCTTGACCGAAGACGTCGCGGTGCTCCTTGGCCAGCCGGGATTGGCCTTCGGGGCGCCGACCTTCTTCTCCTTGGGCGGGAACGGCGCCCGCGACGTCGCCACCGGCGACTTCAACGGCGACTCCGACCTCGACCTCGCGGTCGCCCTCAACAGCAACGACAGGGTCAACGTCCTGCAGGGCGGGGGGGACGGCACCTTCGGCGGCACGCTATGGGCGGCGGACGACGGCCCGGAAGGGGTTGCCGTCGCTGATCTCGTCGGCGACTCCCGCCCCGACCTCGTGGTCGCGAATTTCAGCGGCCTTGTCTCGGTGCTGCGAAACAAGATCGGAGCCCCCCAGATCACCGCTACGTCTCCGATCCCGCCCAGCAACAACAACAACCCCGCGGTCAAGGGCACAGGCGCCGAGGCGGGCTCGACCGTGAAGCTCTACGCCACCGCGGCCTGCTCGGGCGCGCCGCTTGGCACCGGCCCCGCGGCCAACTTCAACGGCTCCGTCGGCATCACCGCCGCGAACGTGCCCTCCAACCAGACCACCAACCTGCGCGCCACCGCCACCGATGCGACCGGAGACACGTCCGCCTGCTCCGGGCCCTTCAGCTACCTCGAGGACTCAACCAATTTCTCGGAACGCGTCCCGATCAGCGGCACCGAACCGCCCTCCCCCGCCAACGACAACAACCCCGAGGTCATCGGTGTCGCGGAACCGTGGTACTTCGAGCCGAACTCGACCGTGAAGATCTACGGCGACTCCGCGTGCGCCGGACCGGTTCTCGGGACAGGCCCCGCCGCAGCCATCTATGAATACGGCCCGGGGATCACCGTGACCGTCCCCGACAACCAGACCACCGACCTGACCGCCGCCTCCTTCGACCAGGCTGGCAACGCCGGGCCCTGCTCATTTGGCGCCATTCCCTACACCGAGGACTCGACGGCGCCGGCTCCCCCCTCGATCGCCGACATCGACCCCGACTCGCCCGCGAACAACAACAACCCCAAGGTCAAGGGCTTTGGCGCAGAGTTCGGCTCGACCGTGAAGATCTACAACAACGCCAATCGCTCCTGCACCAACCTCGTGGGCACCGGCACCGCCGTCGAGTTCAACAGCACCACGGGGATCACGGTCACCCTGCCCGATAACCAGACCGCGAACCTGCGCGCCACCGCCACCAATGCGGTCGGCAACCCCTCCGCCTGTTCGGGGCCCAACCCGTTCCCCTACACCGAGGACTCGAGCGCCCCCACGGCGCCGGCGATCGCCGCCACCTCTCCTGCGTCGCCCGCCAATGACAACAACCCCGAGGTCACGGGCTCCGGCGCGGAGACAGGCTCGACCGTGAGGCTCTACAACGATCCCACCTGCGAGGGCGGCTCCCTGGTCGGCACCGGGACCGCCGCCGCGTTCAACGGCGCCACGGGGATCACCGCGACCGTCCCCGACAACCAGACCACCCACCTCTACGCCGCCGCCACCGATCAGGTCGGCAACGTCTCCGCCTGCTCCCAGCCCGGCTTCGGCTACACCGAGAACTCGACCATCCCGACGACGCCCGATATCACCGGCACCGATCCGGACTCACCATCCCCCGACCCACGCCCCGACATCAAGGGCAGGGCTCCGGCGGGCTCGACCGTGACGATCTTCGCGAGCGACAGATGCAGCACCGCATTCGAGGTGGTCAGCGGTCCGGCTTCGGAGTTCGACGACCCCGGGCTCCCGCTTAGGGTCGAGTCGAACACAAGCACCGACTTCACCGCCACCGCCACCATTGGCGCTAACACCTCCGCCTGCTCCAAGGGCTTCACCTACGTCGAGGACGAGGACCCGCCCGACACCCAGATCGTCACCTCGCCGCCGAACCAATCGAGCGCCTCGGTCGGCGAATTCACGTTCGCCTCGCCCGGCGGCGGCACCTCCTTCGAGTGTCGCCTCGACGACGCGCCCTTCGGCCCGTTCAGCCTTTGCGGCGCGCCCCACGTCACCCCGTTCCTCGACGACGGTTCGCACACCCTCGAGGTGCGCGCCCTCGACGCCGCCGGCAACGTCGACCCAAGCCCCGCCTCCTACATCTGGATGGTCGACACCTTCTCGCCCGCGACTCCGGCGATCACCGTTACGTCGCCCACCTCGCCTGCCAACGACAACAACCCCGAGGTCACGGGCACGCTCGGCGCCGGGGAGCCAACCCACGTGAAGCTCTACACCGACGACTCCACCTGCGCCGACCCCGCCGGCGCCACCGGCACCGTGGCCGCTTTCACGGGCGCCGGGATCACGGTCGCGGTCGCGGGCGACCACACCACCGAGCTTCGCGCCCGCGTCGTCGACCTGGCGGGCAACCTCTCTTCCTGCTCGGCCGCGTTCGC
The DNA here is from genome assembly GCA_963767285.1 of uncultured Solirubrobacterales bacterium. Taxonomy (GTDB): domain Bacteria; phylum Actinomycetota; class Thermoleophilia; order Solirubrobacterales; family 70-9; genus WHSW01. Next base: position 718,082 of record CAVYDJ010000002.1, read on the forward strand.
CTACACCGAGGACTCAACACCTCCCGCGGTGCCCTCGATCACCGCCACCTCTCCCAGCTCGCCGGCCGACGACAACAGCCCCGAGGTCATCGGCACGGTTGGCTCGGGCACCCTCCACGTGAAGCTCTACAGCGACGACTCCACCTGCGCCGATCCCGCCGGCGCCACGGGCACCGTCGCCGCCTTCACGGGCGCCGGGATCACGCTCGCGGTCGCGGGCGACCACACCACCGACGTTCGCGCCCGCGCCGTCGACCAGGCCGGCAACGCCTCCGCCTGCTCGGGCGCCTTCGCCTACACCGAGGCCTCGTCGACCCCGGACCCGACGACCCCGGACCCGACGAACCCGGACCCGACGCTTCCGGGGCCCACGAACCCGGGGCCGACGACTCCGGACCCGACGAACCCGGCTACAACGATCCCGGAGACGACGATCAGCAAGAAGCCGGCGAGCAAGACGCCGAGTAGGAAGGCGAAGTTCGAGTTCACATCGAGCGAGCCAGGCTCGAGCTTCGCGTGCAAGCTCGACTCCCAGCCGTTCGAGCGGTGCTCGTCGCCGACGACCTACAAGCGGCTTTCGCCCGGCAAACACACCTTCAAGGTCCAGGCCACCAACCTCGCCGGCAAGACCGACGCCACCCCGGCGGCCTACACCTGGAAGGTCAAGCCGAAGTAAGCGCTACGGGAGCAGGAGGTCGTTCTGCGAGCTGGGTCGCTCGGGACCGACAGTGAGCAGCGTCTCGGCTCCCTCGCCACCGTTCGTGACCTGGTAGTCGCCCTCCTGGAGCTCCACCTTGACCGCGCCGGTGCCGCCGGCGACGATCTCGTCGCTCGACTCGTCGGTCGGGCCCTCCAGCACCAGTCGCGCGGGATCGGCGGTCTGGTTGGAGATCGTGATGTTGGCGAGGCCTGCGCCGACCTCTTGAGGTCCGACGCTGACCTCGGTGTCGCCGATCCTCGCGGTCAGCGAGATCGGCGCCGGCGGGCGCGGGTTGTTCTCGAAGTCGTCCTCACCGCACGCCGCGAGCGTCAGCGCGCAGAGCGCCACGCCGACGGCTACGAAGCTCCTCACCCTCATGCTTGCGGAGCCTAGCCGAAGGGAAGGGGTACTAGCTCCGCTTCGATTCCCTCGCCCACGGAGACCGTGGCGCCCGGCTCGGCCTCGCGGCGCAGGATCGCGAGCGCGATCGGGCCGTGGGCGGGGGAGAGGACGGCGGTGCCGATCGTGCCGAGCTCGCGCTCGCCGAGCCGCACGGGCTCGCCCGCGGCGGCGGCCGCCGAGAGGCGCAGGCCGCGTAGGTGGCGGTTGGGCTTGCCCTTGTAGTGCAGGCGGGCGACCGTCTCCTGGCCGATGTAGCAGCCCTTGCCGAAGTCGATGGCGCGGTCGTTGATGCCGGCCTCCTGCGGGATCGTCGCGGTGGTCATCTCACGGCCGAAGCGCGGGCGCCCCGACTCGACTCGCACGATCTCCGCGGCCTCCTCGGTCACCGGCTCGGCGCCGCGTTCGGCGAGCGCGCCCAGCAGCGCTGCCACCTCTTCGCGCGCAAGCGTGAGGTCCACGCCGAGGTCGGTTGCCACGGCGACGCTCGCGATCCCTCCGATGTCCTGCTCGCGGTGGGCGTGCTCGGGTCCGAGCGGGCCGCCGAGCACGAGCTGAGTCGCGGCGGGGCCGATCACCGAGACGACGGCGAGCTCGTCCGTGCGGTCGATGACCTCCACGTCGCGGCCGATCTTGTAGCGGTCGAGGTGCGAGATCACCGCGGGCCCCGCCACCTCCTCCGTGCCGATGCCGAAGGCGTCGTCGAGGCGCAGCACGCGCATGTCGCCCTGCATGCGTCCCTTGCGGTCGAGCAGGGCCGAGTAGGCGCCGGTCCCGGGCTCCAGCGACTCCACGTCCTGGGTCAGCTGGCCCTGCAGGTACTCGCCGGCCTCGGTTCCACCGACCTCCAGGACCCGCCGGCCAATGCGTTCGACCACACCGGCGCCCTCGCGCAGGACCCGATACTGGCCGTCGAGCTCGACGTCGGTCGTTGGCATGCGAGGCAGTTTACGGCTAGGCAGACGGGTTTTGATCTGTCAAACTTCTGCTTATGACGGAGCCAAACAACGAGGAGCAATCCAACACGGATGACCCGGAGCCGCGCAAGGGGATCAGCCGCCGCAAGCTGCTCGCCGGCGGCGTCGCGGCGGCGCCCGCGCTGGCCCTGCTGCACGAGACGGTGCCGCACCAGGGCGTGCACACCGCGCTCGGCGGCGGGCAGGCAAGCGCCGCGGCCGGACAGGAGGTCGGTCCCGCCGCGCACAAGGGACACACGGCGACCACAGCGCATGCCGGTTTCGTCCCCGGCGGCGTCGACCAGGGCCGCAACGGCTTCGATCCGACCGAGATCCTGCGTGACTTCGACTACGGGCGCACGACTCGGATGGCGAGCGGGAGGGTGCTGCGCGAGTGGGAGCTGGTCGCCATCGACAAGGAGATCGAGGTCGCGCCCGGGGTCTTCTACCCGGCATGGACCTACAACGGCCGTGTCCCCGGCCCGACCCTTCGCTGCAACGAGGGCGAGGCGCTGCGGATCCGGTTCGTCAACGCCTCCGAGCACCCGCACACGATCCATTTTCACGGCGTCCACCCGGCGTTCATGGACGGGATGCCGGGGATCGGCGAGGAGCGCGGCGGGGGCGCGATCGCCCCCGGCGCCAGCTTCACCTACGAGTTCGACGCCGACCCGTTCGGCCTCCACCTCTACCACTGCCACATCTCGCCGCTCGCCTCCCACATCACCCGCGGGCTGTACGGCGCGTTCATCATCGACCCGAAGCAGGGCCGCCCCGAAGCCGACGAGATGGTGATGGTGATGAACGGCTTCGACACCAACTTCGACCTCGCGAACGAGGTCTACGCCGTCAACACGGTCGGCTTCCACTACGTCGACAACCCGATCCAGATCAAGCGCGACGAGCTCGTCCGCATCTTCCTCGTGAACATCCTCGAGTTCGACTTCGTGAACTCGTTCCACGTCCACGCGAACTTCTTCCATTACTACCCGACCGGCACTTCGCTGCAGCCCACCGAGTTCACCGACACGATCATCCAGGGCCAGGGCCAGCGCGGGATCCTCGAGCTGCGCTTCCCGCACCCGGGCCGCTACATGTTCCACGCCCACGTCTCGGAGTTCGCCGAGCTCGGCTGGACCGGCTTCTTCGAGGTGAGCTGAGTCCATGGAGGCGCGCGGAGCGATTGCCGGCGGTCCGCTCGAGCGGGTCTCACCCTGGCTGCTCGGGCTCGTACCGCTGCTGCTGATCGGCGCGGCGATCGGGGCGTTCGCGCTGCTCGGCGGCCCGGGGCTTGGCGATCGAACCGGCCCGCCGGTCGAGGAGATCGCGGTCGAGAAGACCGTCCTGCATCCCGGGACGATCGAGCTCACGATCCGTAACGACGGTCCCGACCCCGTGGAGATCGCCCAGGTGGCGGTCAACGACGGCTACGTCTCGTTCGGCGCCACCGACGGCACGACACTGGGCAGGCTCGGATCGACGACGCTGGAGATCGCCTACCCGTGGATCGAGGGTGAGGCCTATTCGATCTTCCTGCTCACCGCGACCGGCGGCACGATCGAGCACGAGATCCCGGTCGCCGCCGAGACGCCGCAGACCGACACCGACTTCTTCGCCCTGATGGCGCTGCTCGGGATCTACGTCGGCGTGATCCCGGTCTCGCTCGGGATGCTCTGGCTGCCGTTCGTGCGCCGGATCGGCGCCGAGTGGCTGCGGATCCTGATCGCTTTCACGGTCGGGCTACTCGCCTTCCTGCTCGTCGACGCCGGGCTGGAGGGGCTCGAGATCGCCGGGGCGGCCCCCGGCGCGTTCGGCGGCACGGCGCTCGTCTTCCTCGGCGCGATGGTGGCGTTCCTGGTCCTCGCGGGGGTTGACGCGTACCTGAGCCGCCGGCGCGAGAAGGCGTCCGCGGCGGGCGCCACGGGCGCCTACCTGGCGCTGATGGTGGCGATCGGCATCGGCCTTCACAACCTCGGCGAGGGGCTGGCCATCGGTTCGGCCTACAGCACCGGCGCGCTCGCGCTCGGCGCCTTCCTGGTCGTCGGGTTCGCGATCCACAACACGACCGAGGGCCTGGCGATCGTCGCGCCGCTCGCGGACCAGTCGCCGCGGATCGGCCGCCTGCTCGCGCTCGGGCTGATCGCCGGGGCGCCGGCGATCCTCGGCGCCTGGATCGGCGCCGCCGCCTTCAACCCGAGCCTCGCCGCCTTCCTGTTCGGGGCCGGCGTCGGCGCGATCGCTCAGGTGATCTGGCAGCTCGTCCCGTCGATGCGCGACGAGCGTGGCCGCGCCCTGCACGTCGGCGCGGTCGCCGGCTTGCTCGGCGGGATCGCGGTCCTCTACCTGACCGGCCTGCTGGTCAGCGTCTGATGAGCGCCGAGGCACACACACGGCGCGACCGCGGGGCCGCCAACACGGAGGCGGTCGAGGACTACGCGAAGACGATCTACGCGCTCGCCGGGCGCGAGACCGGTCCGGTCGGGACCTCGGCGCTGGCGACGATGCTCGGCGTCTCCCCGGGGACCGTGACGACGATGGTCAAGCGGATGGCCGAGAGCGGGCTCGTCGAGTACGAGCCCTACCACGGGGTGCGCCTGACCGCGGCGGGCGAGCGCGTCGCGCTCGAGGTGATCCGCCATCACCGGCTGCTCGAGTCCTACCTGGCAGAGGCGCTGGGCATGCCCTGGGACCGGGTCCACGACGAGGCGGAGGTGCTCGAGCACTACATCTCCGAGGACCTGGAGCAGCTGATCGCCCAGAAGCTCGGCGACCCGAGCGTCGACCCGCACGGCGACCCGATCCCGAGCGCTGAGCTGTCGATCGCCGCCGACGCGACCCTGGCGCTGACCGAGCTCGAGCCCGGCGTCGCGGCGACCTTCGAGCGCGTTTCCGACCGTGACCCCGAGATGCTGCGCTACCTCGGCCAGCGCGGGATCCAGCCCGGGGTCGAGCTCGTGGTGCGGGCGCGAGAGCCGTTCGAGGGCCCGCTGTTCGTCGAGGTCGGCGGGACCGAGCACGCGCTAGGCCACCGGCTCGCGGGCGCGATGCGGGTCAGTGTCGCCGGATAGGCTCCGGTGGATGGCACTCGCCGATGACTTCCAGGAGGTGCTGGACTCGCTGCCGGCTGACTGGACCGACATCGTCTGCGACCTGCGGCTTGCCGACGAGGATCAGTACATCGACGCCGCGGTGCTGATGACGATGATCAACGCCCAGCCGTACTCGAAGGCCGATTGGCACTTCCGGATCAACGTCGCCCACAGCTTCGGCCACGCGGCCGCGGCCGAGACCGTCAAGGGCACCTTGGCGCTGCTCGACGACCAGGGGATCGAGGGCGAGCTGATCGTCCGCGACGTCCACGAGGGTCGCGCCGAGGTGGTCCAGATGTGGGGGCGGCCGGAATCGGTGCGGCGCGAGTTCCGCGCCCGTCGTTCGCTGTAGAACCGCCGGCGCGCCGGTCAGACCGGCGGGCTCGGGATCGATCCTTGCCGCCGCTCGCCCGAGAGGGTCGAGATCACCGATGCGAACTGGTTCGCGATCACCCGGGCACGGTTGATCTCCGCCCGCGACCAGGCGCGCTCGTCGGGGCGGTAGGCCTCGATGACGCCGACGCTCTCGCCGCGGCTGATCACCGGCACGATCAGCAGCGAGCGCGCGCCGAGCTCGAGCATCAGCTCGACCTCGCTCGGGTCGCTGTCGGGGTCGCCGGCGATCGTCTGGGCGACCTCCTGGCTGCGCAGCACCGACTCGGTCAACGGGTAGTCCGCCAGCGGGAAGATCGTCTGGTCGTTGCGCTCGCCGCTCTCGGCCAGGGTCTCGACCACGCCGTCGGCCGCGTGGAAGGCGGAGAGGCAGATCCTCGACGAGCCGAGCTCGGCGGCGATCAGCGCGAGCGCGCTCTCCAGATCGCGCGCGCTTGACGCGGCGGCGAGCCGGGCGCTGACGTGGACGAGCCGGCGGTCGCTCGAACCGATCGGATGGTGCTCGGTCGGCAGCGAGCGGAAGGCCTCGGCGAGCGCCGCCCGGCACACGTCCGCGGCGATCGGCGAGACCTCGGCCCATGGCGCCGACGGCCGCGCCAGGACGAAGCCTTGGCCCCATTGCACGTCGAGGTCGGCGAGCACGGCAAGCTCGTCGAGGCTCTCGATCCCCTCGGCGCAGACCGTGGCGCCGACGTCGCGCGCGAAGCGCACGAACGACTCGACCAGCGCCATGCGGGCGGCGTCGTGGTGGATGTCCTGGCAGAGATCGCGATCGAGCTTGACGATGTCGGGCCGGACGCGCATCAACTGCCTCAGGCCGGCGTGGCCGGCGCCGGCGTCGTCGATCGCGATGCGGGCCCCGCGGGCGCGCAGGTCCGCAACCGCCCGCGACAGCGAGCCGTCGTCGGGGACGAACTCGTGCTCGGTGATCTCGATCACGATCCCCTCGAGGCTTCCGCGAAGCGCGTCCTGGACGGTCGGGGAAGCGAGCGCCGACGGACTGACGTTGATCGCCAGATGGACGTCGAGCGGGCGGCCGGGCGCCTCGAGGGCGGCACGGATCGCGGCCGCCTCGAGCTCGGCTCCGAGTCCGACGCCGTGGGCCTGGGCGAACCACACGTCCGGGGTGCGGCCCGTGTCGCCCGGGAATCGCGCCAGGGCCTCGTAGCCGACCACGCGGCCGGTTCCGAGGCTCACGACCGGCTGGAAGACGGGGGTGATCGGGCGAAACAGGCTCAGCAGCTGCTCGACCTCGGTCCGCTGGTGGTCGGTCCACGTCGCGGGCGCGTGCTCGGCATCGAACTGGCGCGTACGGCCCTTGCCGCCGCGCTTCGCCCAGAACAGCGCGCTCTCCGTCAGCTGGATCAGGGTCGGTGGATCCTCGGCGTCGTCCGGATAGGCGGCGACCCCGGCCGAGCTTGAGAGCTCGAGGCCGGCGATGACCGGAACCTCGGCGATCGCCGCGCGGGCCCGCTCGGCGACGGCGAATGCCGTGTCCGAGTCCGCGCCCGGCAGGATGAGCGCGAACTCCCCGCCTCCGGTTCGCGCCGCGACGTCATGGGTACGGACGGCGGTCCGGATGGCGGCGGCGACCCCGCGGACGACCTCGTCACCGTACGGGTGACCATGCGCGTCGTTGATCGCCTTGAAGTCGTCGAGGTCGAGGATCGCCACGGCGACCGGCTCGGAGCTCTGTGCGGCCGCTTCGACCGCCTGGGACAGGCGTTCCTGGAAGCCACGGTGGTTGTCGAGGCCGGTCAGCGCATCGGTTCCCGCGAGGCCGTCGAGGGTCGCGTACCGGCGCAGGGCGCGCGCGGCGACGGCCGCCATCCACCCACGGGAGCGGGCCGGGATCGTGCCTTGTTTCTGCACCAGGTTGCGCATCGTGTGCAGGGGTTTCCCCCGCACATATGACATCGGCTACGTAGCCAGGACGCTTGAGCGTGGGCCGTGCCTGGCGCGCGCCTGGCAGACGCCTAGCCGCCGAGCTCGAAGGCGTCCTCGACGACCGGTTCGCGGGCGACGATCCCGGCCTGCGCCTCCCAGCGCGCCCAGGCGTCCAGAGCCGCCCGGTCGAGCTCCAGCCCCGGGCCGACCGCGCCGGCCTCGAGCAGCGCGTCGAGCTGCGCCTCCTGCTCGTCGCGATCGAGCTCGGGGACCGCGGCCACGAGGTCGTCGAGGCCCGCCTGCGGGTCGGCGACCACGGCGTCGTATCCGTCCCCGGTCGCGGCGACGACTGCGTCGACCAGATGCGGTTCGTCGCCGATCGTCTCCGGCGTCGTCGTCAACACGAGCTCGGGGTAGCGGGGGGCGCCGAACGCGTCGACGCGGAACTCGCGCGTCGGGACGCCGAGCCGGCGCAAGACGACGCCCTCCGCGTTCCAAAACGCCGTGGCGGCGTCGACCCGCCCGGCCTCCAGCGCCGCGACGGAGTCGAAGCCGATCGTGACCCGATTCACCGAGTCGGGGAGGACGTCCTTGGACTCGAGCACGGCGTCGAGCACCGCGTCATCCGACGGCAGGCCCGTCACCCCGACCGTTCCACCGTTGAGGTCGGCCGGGCTGCTCACCTCCTCGCGATCGCCCGCGATCACCGCCGCCAGCGGGCGATGCACGATCGCGCCGACCCCGACCAGGTCGAGGCCGCGCTCGCGGGCCAGCGCCAGGTCGTGGATGTCGAGGATCGCGAACTGCGCCCGCCCGGCCTCGAGCAGCTTGGGAGCGTCGGTGGAGGCAGAGGGCTCGCGGACGTCGAGCTCGATCCCGGCGTCCTCGTAGGCGCCGTCGGCCAGCGCCGCGTAGATGCCGGCATGCACGGCGTTGGGCTGGAAGTCCAGCACGAGGGTCGCCTCATCAGAGGCGCCCGGTTCAGCACCGTCGTCCCCACAGCCAAATCCGGCGGCAGCGAGCACGACGGCCGCCAGCGACGCGACGACCCTTCGCATGTCGGCGGCAGGGTAGAGGTCGCGCAGATAGCCTTGTGCCATGGCTCACCTGACCGACGAGCACCCGATCACCGGCGAGCTGCTCTGCTTCGTCGAGATCCCGAAGGGGAGCCGCAACAAGTACGAATACGACGAGGGCATCAACGAGGTCGTCCTGGACCGCTTCCTCTCCTCGTCGATGGTCTATCCGACCGACTACGGCTTTCTGATGGGCCACCGCGGCCGCGACGGGGACCCGCTCGACGCGATGGTCTGCGTCTCCGAGCCGACCTTCCCCGGCTGCGTGATCCCGGTCAAGCCGATCGCGCTTTTCGTGATGCAGGACGAGAAGGGTGAGGACGACAAGGTCGTCTGCGTGCCCACTCACGATCCGGGCTGGAGCCACGCGGAGACGCTCGACGACATCCCCGCCCAGCTGCAGCGCGAGATCACCCACTTCTTCTCCGTCTACAAGCAGCTCGAGGGCAAGGAGGTCCAGGTCGACGGTTGGCAGTCGCGCGAGAAGGCGCTCGAGGTGATCGCCGACGGGCGCCGCCTGCAGATGGCGCACGACGCTCCCCGCCGCAGCTAGCGCGGGGCCTCTATACACTGCCGCCCGCACCCCACCCGAGGAGGATTTTCAGTGCAGGATCGAGGCCTTGCCGCCTACATCGCAGAGTTGATCGGAACGTTCTTTTTGGTGCTCGTGGTCGGCACCGTGGTCAGCCTGTTCGTGTCGACCGGCACCGCCGCGCAGACCGGCTCGGACTTCGCGGTCATCGGCCTCGTCCACGCGTTCGCGCTGTTCGCGCTGATCATCACCTTCGGGGTGGCCAGCGGCGGCCACTTCAACCCCGCGGTGACGATTGCGGCCGTAGCCGCAAAGCGCATCGACGGAGTCGACGCGGTCGTCTACATCCTGGCCCAGCTCTCGGGCGCCGTGCTCGGCGCGCTCGCGGTCAAGGGCATCCTTCTCGACGAGGGCCGGGCGACCGACTACGGCGCGGCGACGATCAGCCCCATCCTCAGCGGCCCGTTCGCGGCCTTCGTGGTCGAGGGGCTCGGCACGTTCCTGCTCGTGCTCGCCGTCTGCGCCGTGGCGTTCAACCCGCGCGCCCGCCAGGAGTGGGCGCCGTGGGCGATCGGCACCACGCTGGGCTTCGCCGTGATGATCTTCGGCCCGCTGACTGGCGGCTCGTTCAACCCGGCCCGCTGGTTCGGCCCCGCGCTGATCGGCGACGCGTTCAACGGCTTCAGTGACTCCTGGCCTTACATCGTAGGGCCGATCGTCGGCGCGCTGCTCGCGTTCGCGGTCTACCGGTTCGTGATCGCCGGGCCGCAGTACGCCGAGGGCGCCGAGCCGCCGACCTCCGACGTCCGGGGCGTCGCGCAGGCGGTCAAGGACGCGGAAGTGCGGGAGCGCAACAAGTAGCGCGGGGAATCCCGCGCGATACCCGGTACTTTGCGCAGCGTGAGGCGCGTCACCTTCTCGCGCAACTACACGCTTTCCCTGTCGCGGACGTGCCGGTGCTATTGCAAGTACTGCGCGTTCGCGACACATAGGGCCCATCTCTATGCGCCGGACGAGGTCGAGCAGCGCCTCGAGCAGGCGGTGCGTCGTAACGCCAAGGAGCTGCTCGTCCTGACCGGCGAGCTGCCCGAGGTGAATCCGGAGGTCGCGAGGAGGCTGGAGTCCCACGGGCACGCCGACTTCGTCTCCTACGTCGTCTGGACCTGCGAGCGGGCGATCGAGCGCGGCCTGCTGCCGCACACCAACCTCGGCGTGCTCGATCGCGACGACCTCGCTCGGCTGCGCGAGGTGACCGCCTCGCAGGGGCTGATGCTGGAGTCGATCAACCCCGACCTCGTCGTCCATCAGGGCTCGCCGACCAAGCACCCTGAGCGACGCCTGGAGACGATCCGCGCCGCCGGCGAGCTGAGGATCCCGTTCACGAGTGGGATCCTGGTCGGGATCGGCGAGACCGCGGACGAGCGGGTCGCGGCGCTCGAGGCCCTCGCCGAGGTGCACGCCGAGCACGGGCATCTTCAGGAGGTCATCCTCCAAAACTTCGTGCCCCACCCGCGGTACTACGGGCGCGAGGTGGCCGAGATCGCCGACGCGGCGGCGAAGGAGCGCTGGGCCGGCGATGGCTCACCGCTGGGCAACGAGGAGCCGGCGCCGGATTGGGCCAGCGACGTGACCCTCGACGAGATGAGGCGGCTGGTGTCCGAGTGCAGGCGGCTGATGCCGGATGTCGGGGTCCAGATCCCGCCGAACCTCAGCGATTGGTGGGACGACCTCGTCGAGGCCGGCGCAACCGACCTCGGCGGCCTGTCGGCCAACGGCGACCACATCTCACCCGAGCACGCCTTCCCGAGCCCGCATCAGGTGCGCAAGCGTCTGGCGCCGCGCGGCTACGCGCTCACCGAGCGCCTCTGCGCCTATCCGCAGTACCTCGACCCCGAGTGGATGGACCAGGGGGTGCTCGACCTCGTGAAGGTCAAGTACTGGAGCTTCATCCCCCGTCGGGGTTCCGGCCGGCGCGAGGAGCGGACGATCGACCCCGACGTCGCGCCGCGGGCGATCGAGCGTGGCCGCGCCGGCGAGGCGCTCAGCGAGGAGGAGCTGACGGCGCTGTTTGCCGAGACGCGCCCCGACGTGATCGAGGCGATGCGGGTCGCCGCGGACGAGCTGCGCGCGGAGCTGGCAGGGGACACCGCGACCTTCGTGGTCAACCGCAACGTCAACTTCACGAACATCTGCGTGGTGGGCTGCGCTTTCTGCGGGTTCGGGCAGGGCAAGCGCTCGCCCGACGCCTACCACGTCAGCCGCGACGACTTCCAGGCCCGGATCGGCGAGGCGGTCGAGTTCGGGGCCACCGAGATCTGCATGCAGGGCGGCATCCACCCCGACTACACACTCGAGCACTACGGCGAATGGCTGCGGCTCGCCAGGGACACCGCGCCGCAACTCCACCTGCATGCCTACTCGCCGATGGAGATCCACTACATGTGCGAGCGCTCGGGCAAGTCGCCCGACGCGGTCTTCGACTACCTGCGCGAATGCGGCCTCGGCTCGACCCCGGGGACCGCGGCCGAGGTGCTCCACGACGGCGTGCGCGGCCGGATCTCGCCGAACAAGCTGCCGGCGGGGCGGTGGGTGGAGATCATCGAGGCCTGCCACCGCGCCGGGCTGCGGTCGACCTCGACGGTGATGTTCGGCCACATCGAAGAACCGTGGGAGCTTGCACGTCACATGCGAGTGGTCCGTGAGCTCCAGGAGCGGACCGGCGGGATCACGGAGTTCGTGCCGCTCAGCTTCATCCCGTTCCAGACACTGCTCGGGCGAACCCACGGGATCGAGGAGATCTCGCGCGAGGAGAACCTGAAGCACACCGCGGTCTTCCGGCTCGCCCTCGGGCGGACGATTACGAACCTGCAGGCGAGCTGGGTGAAGATGGGGCTCGACGCGGCGACCGAGTCGCTTCGGTGGGGAGTGAACGACCTCGGCGGGACGCTCATGGAGGAGAACATCTCGCGGATGGCGGGCTCTCAGCACGGCGTGCGGCTCGAGCCGTCGGACCTGATCGAGGCGGCGCGTCGCGGCGGGCGCACCCCGGCGCAGCGCACGACGCTCTACGAGATCGTCGAGACGTACTGACCAACAACAACGGTCAATATGGGCGGATGAGGTGATTTCGCGGCTCGCGGGGCGACAGCGTGGGTGGTGGCGCGGTGGCAGCTGGTGGCCGCCTCCACGAGATCCACCGTGGCGTCTACCTCGTCGGCCATGAGGTCGCGCCGAAATATGCGCACGAAGCAGCGGCCGTTATCGCATGCCGCGGCGTCGCCACGATCAGCCACGAATCCTGCACCGCCCTCTGGAACCTCACCCCTTACCGAGCCCCGGTGCTCTGCGAGAAGTCCTCGATCTGCCGGGCGGCCCGCGCCGCACCCGCTCGCCGGCGGAACGCGAGCTGCTCGCGCTGCTTCGAGGCGCCGGAATCTCCGGCTGGGAGACGAACGCCCGGATCCACGGCGTCCTGGATCGGATCGCGTGCGCTCGCGCACAGGCACGATGATTGGCGGGTGAACGCAATGGTCCTGGAGGCGCCAGGTCGGCCGCTCGTCGCGGCCGAGCTGCCCGACCCGGAGCCCGCGTCCGGCGAGGTCCTGGTCCGGGTGATCGCCTGCGGGGTGTGTCGCACCGATCTGCACATCGCCGACGGCGAGCTCGAGCCACACAGGATGCCCGTGGTGCTCGGCCACCAGATCGTCGGCGAGGTGGTCGGGGCGGGAGAGGGGGCGGAGCGGTTCGCGTCCGGCGACCGGGTCGGCATCCCTTGGCTGGCCTGGGCCTGTGGCGAGTGCCGCTACTGCCGTTCGGAGCGCGAGAACCTCTGCGAGCAAGGCCGCTTCACCGGCTACGACGTCGACGGCGGCTATGCCGAGCACACCGTCGCCGACGAGCGCTTCTGCCTGCCGCTCGATCCGGGGGCGGGGGCCGAGACCGCGCCGCTGCTCTGCGCCGGGATGATCGGCTACCGCGCCCTGCGGATGTGCGGCGATGCGGAGCGGATCGGGCTGTACGGGTTCGGGGCCTCGGCGCACCTGATCTGCCAGGTGGCCGCCCACCAGGGACGCCGGGTGTTCGCGGTCACCCGGTCGGTCGAGCAGGAAAAGCGCGAGTTCGCGCTCGGGCTCGGCGCCGAGTGGGTGGGGACCGCAGATCAGGTGCCGGAGGAGCTCGACGCGGCGATCGTCTTCGCGCCGGCCGGTGAGCTGGTGACCACGGCGCTGCGGGCGCTGGCCCCGGGCGGTGTCGTCGTTTGCGCGGGGATCCACATGAGTGACGTCCCGTCGTTCCCCTACGCCGACCTCTGGCGCGAGCGCCAGATCCGCTCGGTCGCCAACCTGACCCGCCGCGACGGGGTGGAGTTCCTCGCCGCGGCGGCCGAGGCCGGGATCGAGGCCGAGATCGCCGTCTTCGGCTTGGGTGAGGCAGATCACGCACTCGGCGAGTTGCGCGGGGGTAGGGTTCGGGGCGCGGCGGTGCTGCAACCCTGAGAGAGGAGAGCGGATGGCGGATGTGACCGTGAAGCGCACGGAGGATTTCGAGGCCACCTTCGGCGGCGCGATGCTGAAGGTCCGATCCGGACTGGGGGTGACGTCGTTCGGGATGCAGCTGCTTCGGTTTCCCCCGAACGCCGACCGCTATCCCGAGCACGATCACTCGGAGGGCGGGCAGGAGGAGGTCTACATCGTGCTCGAGGGCCGTGCCCACTTGCAAGCCGGCGGTGAAAAGCACGATCTCGAGCCGGGGGTATTCGCGCGTGTGGGCCCCAACGAGAAGCGGATGCTGACCACCGGCGAGGAGGGCGCCACGATCCTGGCGCTCGGCGGGATCCCGGGGAAGTCCTTCGAGATCTTCCAGCCCACCGAGGAGGGCGAGCCGGACCCGTTCGCCGCTCAGTCGGGCTAGCGCGCCGATGGCCGACGTCACCGTCAAGCGGATCGAGGACTTCGAGGCGATCTTCGGCGGCGGCTTTCGCCGCGCTCGCGCCGGCCTCGGGGTGAGCTCGTTCGGGCTCGCGGTGATCGATCTGCCGCCCGACTTCACGGTCTACCCCGACCACGACCAGAGCCACGACAACCAGGAGGAGGTCTACACGCTGCTCAGCGGGCGGGCGACACTGCGCGTGGGCGGCCCCGGTGGTGAGGAGCACTCGCTCGAGCCGGGAGTGTGGATCCGAGTTGGGCCGGCGGAGAAGCGCAAGATCATCACGGCCGATGAGCCTGCACGCGTGCTCGCGGTCGGCGGTTCACCGGGACAGGCATACGATCCGCCCGACTTCTCGGAAGAGGGCGGCGCGATGCCGCCGATGGACAAGCACGAGCACTAGACCGGCTCAGCGAAAGAGGTCCTGGTCCTTCGGGCGCTGGAGTCCCGTGGCGGCGCCCGGGCCGTCGTCGGCGGTCCAGTAGCGGGTGGCCCCGCGGATCACGGCCGCTGGCGTACCGGCGTCCTTCGTCCGCACCAGGTCGGCCGCTGCGGCGAGCTGATCCGCCGCGGCGATGGCGGTCGCGGCGAGCTCGCGGCCCTGAGCGTCGGGGCGGCCACGCCAGTCGTCGACGACGACCACGCCCGCGCAGCCGATCGCGACATCGGTCTGGCCGAGGCGCCACGGGCGCCCGAAGCTGTCGGCGATCACGATGCCGGGTCGCGCCCCGCCGCTGGCGGCGGCGATCTCGGCCCGGATTCGCTGTGCCGAGGCGTCGGCGTCGACCGGCAGCAGGGCGACCGCGTCCTCGTCCGGCAGATTGGAGGCGTCGATCCCGGCGTTGGCGCAGACCCAGCCGGAGTGCGTCTCGACGATCAGCGCCGCCGGCGTTGCGCGGACGATCCGCTTCGACTCGCTCAGCACCAGCTCGACGAGACGTGGGTCGCGGTCGGTCTCCGAGGCGAGCTCGCGCGCCCGGTCACCGGGCTCGACCGAGCTGAGATCCCGGACGCGCCCCTCGGCCTTCGAGACGACCTTCTGCGAGACGACGACGATCTCACCGTCGGCGAGCCCCGGGCAGGCCTCTGCGATGAGGCGGCCGACCGAATCGCCCTCCGCCACCTCGGGCAAGCCGGGGATGGCGACGACCTCGAGCGGGCCGCTCACGCCCTCAGCCCCAGTCGCTCCAACGCGGCGGCCGTCTGCGGAGCGCGATCGGGCCGCTCGGCCACCGCCGCGGCCAGGTCGGTCAGGTCGTCAGGGGTGTCGAGGTCGAGGCCGAGCGATCCGAGCGGCTCGATCACCACCTCGAACCCCGCGCGTTGCGCGCGGTCGCGATGCCGCTCGGCGCTGTCGGGGCCGAACGCGGGGCCGATGGCGTCGGCGGGCGCCAGCAGCAGGCCGTTGGTCCCCGTTCCGTGACGATCGGGGATCACCGCGACCCGGCCCGGCGCCATGCGCGCCAGCGCGGCATCGAGCTCGGCCGGGTCCAGGAGCGGGCAGTCGCCGGGCAGCAGGGCGCTGCACTCGGCTCCCAGCGACAGTGCCCGGATGATCCCCAGGGTCGCGGCCTCCGAATGGCCATGGTCGGCCGGCTCCTGGAGCACCTCGATCGGGGTCGTCGCGCGCTTCGCCTGTTGTAGGGCGATCCGCTCCGCCCGGCCTTCGCCGGTGACCACGATCGCCCGCTCGATCGATTCCGTCTCGCAGACCGCCGCGAGGACATCGCTCAGCATCGCCTTGACCACGTCGGCGCGCTGGGGACGGTCCAGGCGCTCGAGCAGCCGCTGCTTGGCGTCACCGAAGCGCTTCACCGGGATGATCGCGGTCGCCCGCACGGCTCAGAGCGTTACAGCCCGCGCGCGAACTCGAGCACCTGCTCGGCCAGCGCCCGGCGATCGCCGGCCGACTCCATCAGCGTCGGGCGGACGTGGACGGGGATCCCGTCGACCTCGGGCTCGGGGTCGCCCGCATCGACGACGATGCCGTCGAGCAGCCCTTCGTAGAGGGATGCGACCCCGGCGGCGGTGATCGGGCGCCCGAGCGCGGCGACGAAGGCCTCGGTCGGCCCCTTGATCGCGCGCCCCCCGACCAGCGGACTGACCGCGACGACCGGGCCACGCGCGGCGGCGATCGCCTCCCGCATCCCCGGGACCGCGAGGATCGGCCCGATCGAGATCACCGGGTTCGAGGGTCCGATGATCACGACCTCGGCGCCCGCCAGCGCCTTGAGCACCTCCGGGGTCGGCGCTGCGTCGGCGATTCCCTCCAGCTCGACCCGCTCGATCGGAGCCTTCGCCTGATCGAGGATCAGGAACTCCTGCACGCCACGCGGGCCGGCCGGTGTGTGGACGATCGTCCGCACCCGCTGCTCGCTCATCGGGAGTACCTGCGCCCGGACTCCGAGGGCTCTTGCGATCTGGCCCTGCGCGGCGGTCAGGGTCCCGCCCTCGGCAATGAAGTGGGTCCGGTACAGGCAGGTGGCGAGGTCGCGGTCGCCAAGTGAGAACCAGCCCGGAGCTCCAAGCTGCTGGAGCTGCTCGTGGACGACCACGCTGTCGTCCCGGATTCCCCAGCCGCGCTCGGGGTCGATCTGATCGCAGAGCCAATAGGTGACCAGATCCGGATCGGGGCAGACCAGGAGTCCGTGGGCCTCGGTGTCGTCGGCGGTGTTGGCGATCACCGCCAGCTCTGAGCCGACAACGTCCTGCAGGCCCGCGGCCAGCTTCGCCCCGCCGGTCCCCCCGGCGAGACAAGCAACGGTCACGCCCAGTGGTCGCCGTCGGGCAGGCCGTTGATCCGGATCCCGGCGTGGGTCTTGTAGCGGGCGTTGATCGAGATCAGCATCGGGGTCAGCTGCTCGACGATTCGCGCCATCTCCAGCGGACCGGCGTTGACCGCACGCAGGCCCGGGATCCCCTCGATCAGCCGCGCGACCTTCGCCTTGTCGGCCTTGCGGTCGCCGCAGAGCAGGACGTCCTCGTCGAGGTCGACCCCGGTGTCGGCGAGGTTGGGGGCGCTGACGGTGTGCAGCGCCGCGACCACGGCGACCCCGTCGGGGACCATCTCCTGGGCCTGCTGGGCGGCCGAGCCCTGCCAGACGCCGAGCGAGCGGGTCGCCTTGCCGCTGACCGCGGCCGCGAGCGGCACCGTGCAGTCGACCAGCAGCTGGCCCGGCTCGAGCGTTTCGCGGAGGTTCGTCAGGTTCTCGGATTGAGCCCGGAACGGGACGGTGAGGAAGACGACGCTGCCCTGCTTTGCCGCCTGATCGTTGGGAAGGCCCTCGATCTCGGCGTCGGGGGCCAGCTCGGAGAGCTTGCGGGCCGACGCCGCGGCGCGCTCCTCGCTGCGCGAGCCGATCACGACCGCGTGACCGGCGCGAGCCCAGCGAAGCGCGAGCCCGTAGCCGAGAGCTCCGGTGCCGCCGATGATCGGGATCGCTTCGCCCTTGGCCACGGCGCGGGAGTGTATTCGCAGATATAGGGTGCGCCGCGATGAGGCTCGAGGGCAGGAAGGCACTGGTGACCGGCGGCGCGAGCGGGATCGGCGCCGCGACCGTCGCCAGGCTCGCAGCCGAGGGCGCCGAGGTCGTGATCGGCGATCTCAACGACGAGCTGGCGGCCGAGGTGGCGAGCGAGGTCGGAGCCGAGGCCGCCCACCTGGACGTCACCGACCCGCAGTCGGCGGCCGGGCTCGTCGCCGAGCACGGACCGTTTTCGATCCTCGTCAACAACGCCGGCACGGACGAGTTCGGGTTCTTCGCCGACACCGACCCGGGCCAGTGGCAGCGGGTGACGGCCGTCAACCTGTTCGGAGTCTTCGCCTGCACGCACGCCGTGCTCCCCGGCATGCAGGCGGCCAAGTATGGGCGGATCGTCAGCATCGCGTCTGAGGCGGGACGGATCGGCTCCAAGGGCTCGGCGGTCTACTCGGCGGCCAAGGGCGGCGTGATTTCGTTCATGAAGGTGATGGCCCGCGAGGGCGCGCGGTTCGGGATCACCGCCAACTCGATCGCGCCCGGGCCGATCGAGACGCCGCTGCTGATGCAGGCGCTCCAGTTCGGCGAGATGGGCACCAAGATCGTCGAGAACATGAAGGCCGGGACGCAGCTGCGCCGGCTCGGCCAGCCCGAAGAGGTTGCGGCGGTCGTCGCCTTCCTCTCCTCCGACGACTCGTCCTACGTCACCGGTGAGACGATCGGCGTCTCGGGCGGGATGGGGATGGTGGGATGAGCCTCGAGCCCGGGATGGAGCGAATCGACGAGTTCACCGTCGAGGACAGGCTGGTCACCGACGTCGGCGGGACGATCGGCGTCCGCGTGCTGTCGACCCCGGGGATGATCGGGATGATGGAGCGCTGTGCCTCGATCCTGTCGTTCGAGAACCTGCCGGAGGGCAAGGCGACGGTGGGCTTCGAAGTCTGCGTCAAGCACGTCGCCGCCGCGGCCGAGGGCGCTGCCTGCAAGGTCCGCGCGACCCTGCGCGAGGTGGCCGACGAGCGCAAGTTCCGCTTCGACGTCGAGGTCACCGAGGGCGACCGGACGATCGGTGTCGGTACCCACGAGCGGCGGATGATCACGGTCGGCGAAGTGAAGTCCCACTAGCGAGGAGGCGCGATGAGCAAGTTCCGGTGTGACATCTCGATCTCAGTGGACGGTTTCGTCGCCGGCCCGAACCAGAGCGAGGAGGAGCCGCTCGGCGAGGGCGGCGAGCGGCTTCACGACTGGGTGGTCGAGCTGGCCGAGTGGCGCGAAGCCCACGGCAAGCAGGGGGGCGAGGTGAACGAGAGCACCCGGATCGTCGAGGAATCGCGCGAGAACGTCGGGGCCGCCGTGATGGGCCGGAACATGTTCGGGCCGATCGGCGGGGGTGCGTGGGACGAGGAGTGGACGGGCTGGTGGGGCGACAACCCTCCCTACCACTACCCCGTATTCATCGTCACCCATCACCCGCGCGATCCCGTGGAGATGCAGGGAGGGACCACGTTCCACTTCGTCACCGATGGAATCGAGTCCGCGCTCGACCAGGCACGGGAGGCCGCCGGCGGCAAGGACGTGGGGCTGTGGGGCGGCGCCGACGTCGCCGGGCAGTACCTGGCAGCGGGACTGCTGGACGAACTCGAGCTTCACGTCGTTCCGGTGGTGCTCGGCGACGGTGCTCGTCTCTTCGACAACCTCGGGGACGTGCAGCTCGAGCAGGTCCGGGCCGTCGAGGCGCCCGGCGTCACCCATCTGAAATACCGGGTCGCCGCATAGCCTCTCGGGTGTGAGCGAGTTTCCCCAGAGCGCCCGGATCCGCGAGGTCGGGCCGCGCGACGGGTTCCAGAACGAGCCCGAGGTGATCCCGACCTCCGACAAGGTGCGGCTGATCGGGATGCTTGGCGCCGCGGGGTTCAAGCGCATCGAGCTGACCTCGTTCGTGCGCCCCGACGTGATCCCGCAGCTCGCCGACGCCGAGGACGTGCTCGCGTCCTACGAGAAGCTCGACGGGGTGGCCTACTCGGTCCTGATCCCGAACGAGAAGGGGCTCGACCGCGCCCTGGCCCACCGCGATCGCTTCGACGAGGTCAACCTCTTCCTCTCCTCGTCGGAGACCCACAATCGAAAGAACGTCAACCGCTCGATCGAGGAGTCGCTCGCCGGGCTCGAGCGGGTGATCGAGCGCGCCGTCGTCGAGGGCCTGCGGTGCGAGGGTGTGATCTCGACCAGCTTCGGCTGCCCGTACGAGGGCGAGGTCCCGGTCGACCGGGTGCTCGAGATCGCCGAGCGGCTCGCGGCCGCGGGCTGCGAGGAGGTCGCGTTCGGCGACACGACCGGGATGGCGAACCCGCGCCAGGTCGGCGAGTTCTTCGCGACAGCCCGCGAGCGGCTGCCCGGGCCGGAGCTGACGGCTCACTTCCACAACACGCGCGGCCAGGCGCTCGCCAACGTCCACGCGGCGCTCGGCGCCGGGATCGACTCGTTCGAGTCGGCGTTCGGGGAACTCGGCGGCTGCCCGGTCCCGCCGGGCGCGACCGGCAACATCGGCACCGAGGACCTGGTCTCGATGCTGGAGGAGATGGGGATCTCGACCGGCGTGGACCTGCCCGCGTTGATCGAGGCCTCGCGCGCGGTGCAAGAGCTCCTCGGTCGCCCGCTCGGCGCCCACGTGTTGACCGCGGGGCCCGTGAACTGGAACGCGGGATAGGCTGCAAGGCCGATGCCGAAGCGATCCGCAGATGCGCGCTGGGAGGGCGACCTGGCCGGCGGCAAGGGCACGATGCACCTGGGAACCGGCGCCTGGACCGGGCCGTACTCGGCGAAGTCGCGCTTCGAGGAGGGTGAGGGCACCAACCCGGAGGAGCTGATCGCCGGGGCACACGCAGGCTGCTTTTCAATGGCCTTCGCCCACGAGCTCGCGCAGGCGGGCCACACGCCGGAATCGGTCGAGACGACCGCCGAGGTTCACCTGAACCCGGCCGACGGCGGGTTTGCGATCAACAGGATCGACCTCACCACCCGTGCCCGGGTGCCGGGGATCGACGAGGACGAGTTCCAGCGCATCGGCGAGGCCGCCAAGGCGGGCTGCCCCGTCTCGAAGGCGCTCGCGGCCGTACCCGAGATCAATCTCGACGCGACCCTGGAGGCCTGAGATGCGCTCCGATGCCTTCCGTGCTGCCGCTGAGGCCAAGGACTTCGGTGCGGCCGACGAGTTGTTTGCCGACGACGTCACCTTCCGCAGCCCGGTCGTCTACAAGCCCTACGAGGGCCGCGACGCCGTGAAGGTCCTGCTCGGCGCCGTGGTTCAGGTCTTCGAAGACTTCCGCTATCTGGAGCACGTCGAGACGGGCGATGTCGCCGTGCTCATGTTCGAGGCCCGGGTCGGGGAGAAGACGGTTCAGGGGGTCGACATCCTCAAGTTCGGCGGCGACGACCGGATCGCCGAGATGACCGTCATGGTCCGCCCGATGAGCGGCGTCAACGCCCTTGCCGAGGCGATGCAGAAGATGCTCGACACGGCATCCGCGTAGGCTCTCGCGTCCCCGAACTTCCAGGAGGAACGCAAGACGTGGAGATCGCCAAGGTAGGAGTGCTCGGCTGCGGCCTGATGGGCCATGGGATCGCGCAGATCTGCGCCCAGGCCGGTTGGGACGTGACCGTGGTCGAGGCCGACCAGGACGCTCTCGACAAGGGGCTCGGCAAGATCGAGAAGCAGCTCGGCCGCGCGGTCGAGAAGGGCAAGCTCGAGCAGGCCGACGCCGACGCCGTTCGCGGCCGGATCAGCGGCTCGCTCGAGTACGGCGACCTCGCCGACTGCGACCTGGTGATCGAGGCGATCACCGAGGACCTCGAGCGCAAGCTCGAGATGTGGAAGCAGGTCGACGAGATCGTCAAGCCCGAGGCCTACTTCGCCACCAACACGTCGTCGCTCGCGGTCGCCGATCAGGCCGCGGTCACGAGTCGTCCCGAGCGGTTCCTCGGCCTCCACTTCTTCAACCCCGCCCAGGTGATGCCGCTGCTCGAGGTCGTCAAGGCCGCGGAGACCGCCGACGACGCCTACGACCTCGGCTTCTCGCTGGGCGAGCAGCTGCGCAAGACGACCGTCGCCGCCAACGACAACCGGGGCTTCATCGTCAACCGGCTGCTGGTGCCGTACATGCTCGACGCGATCCGCGCCCACGAGCAGGGCGTGGGCTCGGTCGACGACATCGACCAGGGCATGATGGCCGGCGCCAGCCACCCGATGGGCCCGCTCACGCTGGCCGACTTCGTGGGCCTCGACACACTTGCGTCGATCGCCGACGTGATGGTCGATTACTACGGCGAGGACCGCTTCGCCCAGCCGGAGACGCTGCGCACGCTCGTCGAGGCCGGCCACTACGGCCGCAAGTCCGGGCGCGGGTTCTACGACTACTCGGGTGAGAAGCCCGTGGCAGTCGACCCCTCTGCCTAGCGCCCCGCGAATCCCAGTCGGTACCCTCGCGACGGGGTCCAGAGCTACGGAAGGAGAGCAGTGGACGAGTACTCGATCGAGCGCATTCGCCAGGCCGAATTCTCATTGACGGTCCGCGGTTACGACCGCAACGAGGTCGATCGGTTCCTGGCCGAGCTGGCCGACTGGCTGGAGACCGGCGGCGGCGAGGCGGCGGCCGGCGACGAGGCCGTGCATAACGCCTTGGAACGGGTCGGTGAGCAGACCGCACAGATCCTGACCGAGGCCCATGCCGCGGCGCAGGCGATCCGCGACGACGCAGCCGCCGAGGTGCGCCAGTCGCTTGTCGACGCCAACCTGACGTCCGAGAACCTGCGCACGGAGGCGAGCGAATACGCGGCCGACACGCGCGACGAGGCCGATGCGTACGCCCGCAAGGTCCGAACGGAGGCAGACACCTACGCCGAGCGCGGCCGGTCGGAGATCGAGGCCGAGCTCGAGGAGGAGCGCGGGGTGGCACGCAAGGAGATGGAGCGGATCGTCGGTGAGGCGAACCGCCGCAAGGCGGACATCGAGCGGCTGATCTCCGATCTCGAAGAGCGCCGGGAGGCGGTGCTCGCGGAGCTCGAGCGGCTGGCGAGCGGGATCGCCGGGACGGCCACGGAGCACCGCCCGCACGCAGAGGCGGCCAAGGCTGAGGTCGCCGAGGCGAAGGCCCAGGCGGAGGACGACGACACCGAAGAGACCAGCGTTCTCGCAACCGAGAAGAGCTGAGGGGGCGGATGGGGACGCGTGAGGGGACCTCCTTCGAGGGCGCTCTTGAGGCCGCGCTGGCCGGCGGCCCCGAACGCCATCACGTAAAGACGGCGGAGCAGGGCAAGCTCGCGGTCCGCGAGCGGGTCGCGCGTCTCGTCGACGCGGAGTCGTTCACGGAGGAGGGGCTGCTGGCCAACTGGGATGCGGAGGGCCTGGGGGCCGACGGGGTCGTCACCGGACTGGCGCTGGTCGGCGGGCGCAAGGTGTGCCTGATGGCTAACGACCCGACCGTGAAGGCGGGATCGTGGGGCCCGAAGACGGTCGAGAAGATCCTGCGGATCCAGGAGCGGGCGCTGAGCCTGGAGCTGCCGATGATCTATCTGGTCGACTCGGCCGGCGCCCGGATCACCGACCAGGTGCAGATGTTCCCGGGCCGCCGCGGCGCCGGCCGGATCTTCTACAACGAGGTCAAGCTCTCGGGCCGCGTGCCGCAGGTCTGCCTGCTATTCGGGCCCTCGGCGGCGGGCGGCGCCTACATCCCCGCCTTCTGCGATGTCGTGATCATGCGCGAGGGCAACGCGTCGATGTACCTGGGCTCGCCGCGGATGGCGGAGATGGTGATCGGCGAGAAGGTCTCGCTGGAGGAGATGGGCGGCGCGAAGATGCACACGGGCGTCTCGGGCTGTGGGCACTTCCTGGTCAAGTCCGACGAGGAGGCGATCGAGCTCGCGCAGCGCTACATGGCGTACATGCCGACCAGCTGGCGCGAGCGTCCGCCGTCAGCGCCTCCGGCCGAGCCCGAGAGCGACCTGACCATCTCGCAGATCGTCCCGTCCGACGAGAAGACGTCGTTCGACATCAAGGAGCTGCTCGGGGCGCTGGTCGATGCCGGCTCGTTCTGCGAGGTGCACGCCCGCTGGGCGAAGGAGCTGGTCGTCGGATACGCCCGGCTCGACGGCCGCGCGATCGGGATCGTCGCCAACCAGCCGAAGTTCAAGGGCGGGGTCCTGTTCGTGGACTCGGCTGACAAGGCGGCCCGGTTCATCATGACCTGCAATGCCTTCAACATCCCGCTGCTCTTCCTCGCCGACGTGCCCGGGTTCATGATCGGCACCGACGTCGAGCGCCAGGGGATCATCCGCCACGGCGCGAAGATGATCTCCGCGGTCTCCGAGGCGACCGTGCCGAAGATCTCCGTGATCGTCCGCAAGGCCTACGGCGCCGGGCTCTACGCGATGGCGGGCCCTGCGTTCGAGCCCGACTGCTGCATCGCGCTGCCGACGGCGTCGATCGCGGTGATGGGACCGGAGGCGGCGATCAACGCCGTCTTCTACAACCAGATCCAGGCGATCGACGACGAGGCCGAGCGCGAGCGCTTCATCCAGGAGAAGCGCGAGGAGTACTCGGCCGACATCGACATCCTCCACCTTGCCTCGGAGATGGTCGTCGACGCGGTGATCGAGCCCGACATCCTGCGCGCCGAGCTGATCCGCCGCTTCGCGATGGCCGAGGATCGCGACCGCTCGTTCACGGAGCGGCGCAACCCGATCACACCCGCCTAAAGAACGGTCAGGTTGGCGATCGCCGTCAGGCCGACGACGACGATCAGCACGCGCAGGATGTTCGGATCGAGCCGCCGGCCGTAGTGGGAGCCGACGAGGCCGCCAAGCACCGACCCGACCGCGATCAGGCCGGCAACGCCCCAGTCGACGTCGGCCGCGAACACGAAGATCACGCCAGCGACGGCGTTGACGAGGCCCGCGAGGACGTTCTTCAGCCCGTTGAGGCGCTGGAGCGTGTCGCGGAGCCCGATCCCGAGAATGCCCATCAGCAGGATGCCCTGGCCGGCGCCGAAGTAGCCGCCGTACACACCACTCGCGGCCATCGCGCCTCGCAGGGCGATGCCGTGCTCGCCCTTCGGGTCGGGGCGATGCGCGAGCGCGCGCTCGATCCGCGGCTGGGCGACGACCAGCACGAGCGCGACCGCGATCAGCGCCGGAACGATCGCGTCGAAGGCCGAGGCGGGGAGGACGAGGAGCAGAGTCGCGCCGGCGATCCCGCCGGCGACGGAGAAGATCCCGAGGCGGATGATTCGGCTGCGCTGGCCCGCGAGCTCCCGCCGGTAGCCGAACACGCCGGCGACCGCGCCGGGAACGAGCCCGATGTTGTTGGAGACATTGGCGATCAGCGGCTGATAGCCGAGCGCGATCAGGACCGGAAACGTGATCAGGGTGCCGCTGCCGACGACGGCGTTGATCGCCCCGGCGGCGATCCCGGCGGCGAAGATCGCCAATGCCTCGAGCGGATCCATGAAGCGGGCGAGGCTACTCTCAAACCATGGGACGCCTGGGGCTGATCGCCGGAAGCTCGCTCAGCGACGACGAGCTGCCGGAGGGCGATTGGGCGGCGATCCGCCGCCATGAGGTGGGTGAGGGGTACCGGTTGCCCCACCTGATCGACCACGTCACCAACCTGCGCACGCTCGCCGACGCCGGGTGCGACCGCGTCCTGGCGTTGGCCTCGGTCGGCGGCCTGAAGGTCGAGCTCGGACCGGGGACGCTGCTGGTTCCCAGCGACTTCATCGCGCTCGACGCCGACCCGCTGACGGCGCTCGAGGGTGCCGCCGCGCACCGGGTGCCGCACTTCGACGCGGCCTTGCGCGGCGAGTTGCGCGA
Organism: uncultured Solirubrobacterales bacterium; assembly: GCA_963767285.1. Lineage (GTDB taxonomy): Bacteria > Actinomycetota > Thermoleophilia > Solirubrobacterales > 70-9 > WHSW01. The sequence continues at coordinate 743,385 of CAVYDJ010000002.1, forward strand.
GGCCCTGCGCGAGGCCGGGATCAAGGCGGTCGAGGACGGCGTCTACTGGCAGGCTCGGGGACCGCGGCTGGAGACGCCGGCCGAGATCCGGTTCATCGCGCCGCACGCCGACGTGATCGGGATGACGGTCGCCTCCGAGTGTGTGATCGCCGGTGAGCTCGGGCTGCGCTACGCGGCGCTCTGCGTGGTGGACAACCTCGCCAACGGCGTCGGCGGCGAAGATCTGACGCTGACCGAGATCGAGCTCAACCGCGAGCGCAACCGCGAGGCGTTGCGGGCGACGCTCGAAGCCGTTCTGCCACTTCTGGAATAACTCCCGCCACGTCCTCCGCTCCGCGTCCGGGCGTGCGGGGTGTCACCAGGTGTCTACGTAGCGATTCGACACCGGTTTGGTGTGCGACGTTGCGGCGGCCAGTGTGTTCGCCAGGACCTGCCGGGTCTCGGCCGGGTCGATCACGTCGTCGAGCTCGAAGATCGTCGCGGCGTTGAGGGCCTTCGCGTGCTCGTGCGCGTGGGCGACCATCTGCTCGAGCCGTTCCGCACGCTCCGCCTCGTCGGCGATCGCCTCCAGCTCGCGCCGGAAGCCCAGCTTGACGGCGCCCTCGAGGCCCATCGCGCCGAGCTCCGCGGTCGGCCAGCCCACGGTCAGCAGCGGCTCATGGGTGCTGCCGCCGGCCATCGCCTGGGCGCCGAGCCCATACGCCTTGCGCAGGATCACGGCGCAGAGCGGCACGCGGAGGTTCGCGCCGGCGACGAACAGGCGCGAGCAGTGGCGGACGAGGCCAGTCGCCTCGGCCTCGGGCCCGACCATCATCCCGGGCGTGTCGACGAGCGAGATCACCGGCAGCCCGAAGGCGTCGCACAGCTGCAGATGACGCGCCGCCTTGTCGGCGCCGTCGCTGGTGATCGCGCCGGCAAGGCGCATGGGGTTGTTGGCGATCACGCCGACGGGACGCCCCTCGATCCGCGCCAGCGCGGTCAGCATCTCGGGCGCAAACCGTTCGCGCAGGACGGTTACCGAGTCAGTGTCGGCGAGTCCCTCGAGCGCGGCGCGGACCTCATAGGCGCGCCGGCGGCGTTCCGGGACGACGTCGCGCAAGAGGGTCTGGTCGGGCGCCTCCCATTCGGCCAGCGAGCCCTGGAAGTAGGAGACGAGTCGCTTGGCGACTCCCACCGCCTCGGCCTCGTCGGCGACCTCGACGTCGACGACCCCGTTCGGACCCTGGACGTCGATCGGTCCAATCACATCCGGCTCGAACGTGCCCAGGCCGCCGCCCTCGATCATCGCCGGGCCGCCCATCCCGAGCGCCATGCTCCGCGTCCCGACGATCAGGTCCGCGGCGCCGGCCAGCACGGCGTTGCCGGCGAAGCAGCGCCCGGAGACGATCGCGATCCGCGGCACGACGCCGGACAGGCGGGCCCAGAGGGCAAAGGCGCGCACCTGCAGCCCGGAGACGACCGCGTAGTCGGTGTCCCCGGGCCGCCCGCCGCCACCCTCGGCAAAGATCACCGTCGGCAGTCGCATCCGCTCGATCAGCTCGAACAGCCGGTCCTTCTTCTGATGGCCAACGGCGCCCTGGGTTCCGGCCAGCACCGTGTAGTCGTAGGAGACCACGGCGCAGGCGTGGCCGTTGATCCGGGCCGTCCCTCCGATCAGGCCGTCGGCCGGAGTTCGGGCGATCAGCTCCTCCTCGTCGCGGCGCATCCGCTGGGCGGCGATCGCCAGGCCGCCGTATTCGACGAAGCTGCCCGCATCCACGAGGTCGGTGAGGTTCTCGCGCGCGGTCCGGCCGCCGGCCGCGTGGCGGCGCTCGACCGCCTCGGGCCGGGCGTCGTCGCCGGTCAGCCTGCGGCGCTCGAGCGCCTCGGCGAGGTCGTCTCGGACGCCGTCCTCTCCCACGCGCCAAGACTCGCATACGCTAGGAGGAGTGGGACTCGCCGTCATCAACGCCACCGCCGAGGGAGTCGCGGTGGGCCTGCGATGCGAGCGCGGCGAGATCGTGTCGCTCGGTCCCTCGGTCGAGCCGGAACCCGGCGACGAGGTGATCGACGGCGAGGGGATGGCGCTGATCCCGGGCCTGGTCAACGGCCACACCCACGCGGCGATGACCCTCTTCCGGGGGTTTGCCGACGACCTGCCGCTGATGGAGTGGCTGACCGACCACATCTGGCCGGTCGAGAAGCGCATGGACGACGACGACGTGTACTGGGGCACGCGCCTCGCGTGCGTCGAGATGATCCGCACCGGGACGACGTGCTTCTGGGACATGTACTGGCACGCCCACGCAACGGCGCGCGCGGTGGAGGACGCCGGCGTGCGCGCGGTCACGGCGGCGCCGCTGATCGACGATTCCGACCCGGCGAAGTCCGAGCGCGCCTGCGCCGACGCCGAGCGCAGCCTCGACCGGATTGCCGAGGCCGGGGGCGAGCTCGCGCGGCCCGGGTTCGCGCCGCACGCGATCTACTCCCTGTCGGAGCGGTCGCTGCGCTGGGTTTCCGAGCGCTCGGCCGAGCTCGAGCTGCCGGTGCAGATCCACCTCTCCGAGACCGAGGACGAGGTGAGCACCTGCCTGGAGCAGCACGGGGAGCGCCCCGCGTTCTACCTCGACCGCGTCGGGATGCTCGGGCCCCACACCATCCTCGCCCACGGGTGCTGGCTCGATCGCGCGGAGCTCGACCTGATCGCCGATCGCGGCGCCACCGTCGTCACCAACCCGGTCGCCAACCTGAAGCTCGCCGTCGGCCGCGTCTTCCCCTACGCCGAGGCGCGCGACGTCGGGGTCGAGGTCGGACTGGGCACCGACGGCCCGGGCTCGAACAACTCGCTCGACCTGCTCTCCGACGCGAAGACGTTCGCGCTGCTGCAAAAGAACGAGGCGCGCGACCCCGCTGCGGTCACCGCGACCGAGTCGCTGGCGATCGCGACGGGCCGTCGCTCGGGGCTCCTCGGCGGGCGCGGCCTCGTCGTCGGCGCGCCGGCGGACTTCCTGCTCGTCCGCACCGAGGACCCGACGCTGTCGCTGGGCACGCTCGACGCCGGGCTCGTCTACGCCGCCTCGGGCTCGATCGTCGATACGACCGTGGTCGCGGGCAAGGTCCTGATGCGCGGGGGAGTGGTCGAGGGCGCCGACGAGGTCGTCGCCCGCGCCCGCGAGCGGGCCCGGGGACTCGGGATCGGCTGACCTGTCAGACTGGCTGTCTGGCCAAAGCGAGTAGGAGGGGTGCGATGGCAGGGGGATCGACGAGGATGGGATTGACGGCGGCTCTGGCGGTCGGGGCGCTCGCACTTCTGACGCCGGCGGGCGCGTTCGCCGACGGCAACATCACCGGCACGGTGACGGATGCGGACGCGCCGGGCACACCACCCCTGAGCAACTTCGAGGTCGAGGCGTACACGGTCGGCGCGGCGGTTCCGACGAGGACGACGTGCACGGCGGTCGACGGCACATACGACCTCACCCCGTTGCCGGCCGGGACGTATGAGGTGCGCTTCTCCGGCGACGCCGACGCGCCTTGCACCGGGACCAACCACGCGCCGGAGTGGTGGAACGACCACTTTTTTCGCCGGCACGCCGAGCCGGTGACCGTGAGTGACGGCGTCCCCACGCCGGGCATCAACGCCGCGCTCAAGATCGGTGCTGAGATCACCGGCACCGTCACCGATGCCTCCACCGGCACGGGACTGGCGAACGTCACCGTCGACCTGATCGACATCGACAGCAGCGTCATCACGAGCGCCTGCACGGCGGCCAACGGCACGTACCTCATGAATCGCATCGGCAGCGGCGTCTATACGGTCAGGTTCTCGGCCGGCGGCGCCTGCGGAAACGCGGGCAACTACCAGACACAGTGGTACGAGGGGTCGCTGAACCAGGCGGGGGCGGACATCGTCGCCCCCTTGGACGGCCAACAGGTCACCAACGTCAACGCCGCGATGACCGCGCCGGTCAATGTGAACCTGGCGGTGTCGCTGGCCGGGAGCGGCGCCGGAACCGTGACCAGCGACGTCGGCGGGATCAACTGCCCAGGGACCTGCAATGCCAGTGTCCTCAAGGGAACTGTGGTCACGCTTCAGGCTGCGCCGGGTGCGGGCTCGACGTTTTCCGGCTGGGGCGGAGCGTGCGGCGGCGTCGGCAACTGCGTCCTGATCATGGACGACAGCCAGACCGTCACCGCCAACTTCGCGGGCGCCGGCGGCGGGGGCGGCGGCGGTGGTGGTGGCGGCGGCGGGGGAGACGGCGGCGGTGGCGGTGACGGCGGCGGAGGCGGCGCTGACGACAGGCCGGACACCAGGATCGACTCCGCCAAGATCAAGGCGAAGAAGGGCAAGGCCATGTTCGAGTTCTCCGGCTCGGGCGGGACCGCGCCGCTCAAGTTCGAGTGCCTGCTGGCCGCGCGCAACGGGTCGCCGACCTTCAAGCCCTGCAGCTCGCCGGTGTCGTACAAGAAGCTGAAGAAGGGCCGCTACACGTTCCAGGTGCAGGCACGCGACGCCGACGGGGACGCCGATTCCTCGCCGGCGAGCCAGAGCTTCAAGAGCAAACGCAAGCGGCGCTAGCTCAACCCGGGCTTGACGAACTGCCGCCCCGCCGGGGAGGCTTGCGGCGCTGATCCGACTCCGCGTCGCAAGCGTATGACCCGGTAATGAGCACGGAAGTTCCTCCCCGCACGGTCTGGAAACAGGATCTCGCCCCGTATCTGCGCATCGACCGCAGGCGCAGTCTCGCGCAGCTCGCGAGCGCGGTCGTGCCGTACCTCAGCGTCTGGGCGTTGGCGGCGATCGTCCAGCCCGCTGCCTGGGTCGCAATCGGGCTCGGCCTTGTCGCGACCGTATTCCTGATTCGGATGTACTCGCTCTTTCACGACCTCACGCACAACGCGATGTTCGAGTCGCGGGCGGCGAACAGGCACTGGGGCCACCTGCTCGGCTTCCTGCTCTTCACGCCATACCGGTGGTGGCAGCGCCAGCACAGCCTGCATCACGCGCACACGGGCAATCTCGACAAGCGCGGACCGGGTGAGATCTACACGATGACCCTCGTCGAATATCAGCGGGCGTCGCGCCTACGGCGGCTCGGCTACCGCCTCTATCGCAACCCGTGGCTGATGATGCTCATCGGCCCGAGCCTCGTGTTCATGTTCGAGCGGCGCTTCCCGCAGCGCGGCATGTCGCCGCGGATCCTGCTCAGCGTCGTGATGACCAACCTCGCCCTCGTCGGATGGGCTCTCGGCTGGAGCGCGCTGGTGGGCTGGCAGACCTTCCTGCTGATGCAGGGCACGACGCTCGTCGCCGGGGGCGCGATCGCCGCCTGGATGCTCTACATCCAGCACCAGTACGAGGAGACCTACTACCAGGCCCCGGACAAGTGGCAGTTCGAGCTCGCGGCGCTCAAGGGAAGCTCCTACCTCGCGCTTCCGCCGGCATTGGCCTGGGCCGTTGGCAACGCCAACTACCACCACGTCCACCACCTGAGCGCGAGGATCCCGAACTACCGCCTTCGCGCCGCCCACGAGGAGCAGCCGATGTTCGCGCAGACTCCCGTGGTCACGATCCGAAGCAGCCTCGCTTGCCTGCGCCTGAAGCTCTGGGACGAGGAGCGTGGGGCGCTGGTGCGCATGCGGCCGCGAGGCCAATTGTTAAGTTCAGATGAAGCTACGCCCAGAGGGCTAAAGGTTTTCGCGACGGCTGCCGATTAGAGGGGTGGAGGGGTGGATCTCGGCTCACTCCGACGCCTGAAGCTCGCGCATTGGTCAGAGCTCATACGCGCCCAGGTCCGGGTGACCGTCATCGCGCAGAGTTGCCCTCTGGTCGCGTGGCGGGGAGAGCGCTGGATCGGCGGCGTCGAGTGCAGGGCTGCCGGGGAGCAGGGGGATCGTCGGGGTTGCGCCGTTGCTCGCGTGGCCGCTGCCGGCAAGCTCACCGAGTCCCGGGTCCGCGGCGACGATCGGCGACCCCGGCGCGCAGCCGCCCGCAGCAGTAGAGATCAGGTTTGGTGCGGTGCCCAAGTAGGTCCCGCCCCCGCAGTCCGACCCGGCGCCGCCGGTCGCGGTGTTCAGGGCGATGATCGAGTTGACGACCTCGAAGGTCGCGGCGTCGATCTGCACGCCGCCGCCGGTGCCGAGGCCCGTGTCGCCGGAGTCGGCGCGGTTGCGGGCGATCGTGGCCGACTTGATGTCCGCGATCGCACCCGGCTCCCCGTACGCACCGCCGCCGCTGCGCAGGGCGAAGTTGCCGGTGATCGTGGAGTTCTCGACCGCGAGCACGCCCTGGTCGTCGACGTAGACGCCACCGCCGTCACCGAGCTCGTCGTCGAGTCCCGAGACCGCGTGGTTATCGACGATCGTGCTGCGGGTGATGGTCACCTCGCCAACGGCTTGCACGCCGCCCCCCTCGCCGCCCGTGTTGCCCCTGATCACGACCTGATCGATGCGGGTGGGGCCGTCGAGCGAACCGGCGACGCCACCCGCTTCGCCGAGGGCCGTGTTGCCCTCGATCAGGCTGTTGCGAATCTGCACCTTCGCCTGGGCGTCGTTGTCAACGGCGCCGCCGTTCCCGTCGACGACCGTGGTCTCGTTGTCGACGATCCGCGTGCCCTTGAGCCCGAGCTCGCTGTCGGTGAGCACGCCGCCGCCGTCACCGTCGCCGTCCACGGGATGGGCGCTTCCGCCGCGGATCGTGACGTTGCGGATCGTGGCCGCGGCGTGGACGTCGAAGACGCGGTCGATGCCGTTGGCGTCGATCGCGGGCCTGGCGCCGAAGCTGCGATGCAGCACGACCAGCGGTGAAGTGATGTCGAGGTCGCCGTCGAGCGACTCGTCCTCTCCCGTGCTTTTCAGCGAGAGGTTGTACGGGCGGCGTCCCGGCAACTCGACCGTGTCGGGCCCGGCGGCGTCGTTGGCGGCGATGATCGCCTCGCGCAGCGAGCAGTGGCGCTTGGTGCAGTTCCCCGGCTTCGGGTCGTCGCGTTCGGTGACCGTGAACGTTCGCGCCTCGGCCGCCGTGGCCCAGCCGAGGGCCAGGACCAGCGCGATCGCCGCCGTCCTAGCCATCGCCGGCTCCGAGCTCTCCGGCCAGCTCCACGAAGTAGTCCAGCGACGACGGGTTGGCCAGTGAGTCCTTGCTCGCCGCCTGCTCGGCGGGCGTGCCGGTCAGGATCCGCTTGACGGGGACCTCGAGCACCTTCCCGCTCAGGGTCCGCGGCACCTCGGCGATCGCATAGACCTTGTCGGGGACGTGCCGCGGTGAGCAGCGCTCGCGAATCCGCCTCGCGATCTCGGCGGTGAGCTGGTCGTCGAGCTCCGCCTCCTCGCGCAGCACGACGAAGAGCGGCATCCAGCCCTCGGTTCCGGGCCGCGGGATGTCGACGACGAGGGCGTCGGTGATCTCGTCGATCGAGGCGACCGCGCGGTAGATCTCGGAGGTGCCCATCCGGATCCCGGAGCGGTTGATCGTCGAGTCGGAGCGTCCGTAGATGATCGCCGTCCCGCGCGAGGTGATCTCGATCCAGTCGCCGTGGCGCCAGATGGCCGGGAACATGTCGAAGTAGCTCTCCCGGTAGCGCGAGCCGTCGGCGTCGCCCCAGAGGAAGACGGGCATGGACGGCATCGGCTGGGTGATCACGAGCTCGCCCACCTCGTCGATCACCGGCTCGCCCGCCTCGTTGAAGGCCTCGACCGCGCAGCCGAGCGAGCGTCCCTGCAGCTCGCCCCGGTAGACCGGCAGGATCGGGACGCCCCCGACGAACGCGGTGCAGACGTCGGTGCCGCCGGAGGTCGAGAACAGCCAGGTATCGGCGCCGATGTGGTCATAGACCCACTGAAAGCCCTCGGGCGAGAGCGGCGACCCGGTCGATCCGACCGCGCGCAGCGCCGAGAGGTCGCGGCCCGATCCCGGCTCGACGCCGTCCTTCATGCAGGCCGCGATGTAGCTGGCCGAGGTTCCGAAGCAGGTGACCTCCGCCTCCTCGGCGAGGTCCCAGAGGACGCCCATCTCCGGATGGCCGGGGCTGCCGTCGTAGAGGACGATCGAGGCCTCGGTGAGCAGGACGCCCACCAGGAAGTTCCACATCATCCAGCCGGTGGTCGTGAACCAGAAGACCCGGTCGCCGGGCTGGGCGTCGAGGTGGAGGCTGAGCTTCTTGAGCTGCTCGAGCAGGATCCCGCCGTGACCCTGGACGATCGCCTTCGGCAGTCCGGTCGTGCCCGACGAGTAGAGGACCCAGAGCGGATGGTCGAACGGGACCCGCTCGAAGGTCAGCTCGGCGCTCTCGCCGGCACTCGCGACCTCGGCCCAGCCGATCCCGTGGGCGAGCCGCGACGGGTCGGGGTCGGGGTCGAGGTAGGGGACGAGCACGGTGTGGGTGAGGGTCGGAATCGCCTCCTCGAGCTCGGCGACGATGTCCATCCGGTCGAACTCGCGGCCGTTGTAGCGGTAGCCGTCGACCGCGAGCAGAACCTTCGGCTCGATCTGGGCGAAGCGGTCGACGACCGTGGAAACGCCGAAGTCCGGCGAGCACGAGGACCACGTGGCGCCGATCGATGCGGTGGCGAGGAAGCCGACCAGGGCGGCGGGGGAATTCGGCAGATAGGCGACGACCCGGTCGCCGCGCTCGACCCCGAGCGAGCGCAGCCCGGCCGCGAAGGCGGCGACGCGGTCGCGCAGCTCGCCCCAGCTGATCTCGCCGAGCTCGCCGCCCTCGGCCTGGTGGCGGACCGCGATCTCGCCCGCCTCGCGGCCGCGGAAGATGTGCTCGGCGTAGTTGAGCGCCACGCCGGGGAACCACTCGGCGCCGGGCATCGAGCGGTCGGCGAGGACGGTCTCCGCATCGCCGTCGTGCAGGACATCGAAGTAGTCGACGATCGAGGCCCAGAACTCGTCGAGCGCGTCGATCGACCAGCGGCGCAGCGCCTCGTAGTCGCCGTCGAAGCGCAGGCCGCGCTCGGCCTCGAGCCAGCGCATGTAGCGGGTCATGTTCGAGCGCTCGATCGCCTCCGGGGTGGGTTCCCAGAGCAGTTCGGCGCGCCCGGTTGCGGCCGTCTCGCTCACCGGCACACTTCTATCAGGGCTTCGGCTTACGCCCGAGATCGGCGTCGAGGCGGCGGATCAGCTCGAGTGCGAAGCCGTGGGCGCGGTCGAGGGAAGCGTGGTTGACGGCCGTCGGGGTGTCGGTGGGCAGATGGCGGTTGGCCACGTAACCGTCGGCGTCGAGGCAGGTGATCCCGATCGAGCGCCAGCCGGCCGCGGCGCCGGTTGCCGCTCCGCCGCCGAGCCCGCTCGCGTAGCCGGCGGCGCCGAATCGCTGGTCGCCGTCGGCGTCGGCGGTCGCGATCGCCTCGCAGAGCTCGGTCAGGCGGCGGTCCATGCGGTAACTCACCACCCAGCCGGCGCTGGTCTGAAAGCGCACATCGCCGCGGCCGACGGAGTCGATGTCGAGCAGGAACGTGTTCGGCCGTTCGAAGCGCTTGCGCCGCGACCGGGTGAAGCGACGCAGACCCTCGTGGAGCGACTCGCCAGCGCCGTCGAGGACGATCCAGACGTCGAGGTTCGCCGGCGGGTCGTCCTCGAGCTCGGCCGCCAGCGAGACCGCGGTCGCGACCCCGCTGGCGTTGTCGTTGGCGCCGGGGACCACCTTGCCGAGCTGGATGTCGACCAGGGCGAAGAGGCCGACCAGGAGGACGAGCGTGGGGGGGAGCTGGAGCAGTGAGACGATCTGCGAGTCGACGTCGGCCATCCGCAGGCCGAGCAGCGGGAGCAGGACCGCCAGCGCCCAGAACAGGATCCGGTACGGGCCGAGCGGCAGCCGGGACCGCTGCGCGAGCCGGGCAAACCGCCGGGCCCGTTCGGCGGCGAACACGGAGCCGGTCCGGGCCGCGTCCAGATGCGCGGTGATGAGCAGCCGGGCCGGGGCGGTCGGCTTGGGGCCCTGCGAGACGACGTTCTGGGAGGCGCGGCGGAAAAACAGCGAGCGCAGTACGTAGAGGCGGCCGTTGAGGTCGAGGTACATCGAGGTCGCGGCGAGCAGGACGAGCCCGAAGCCGAGCGCCGGGATCGTGATCGCGATCAGGCTGCCGGCGAAGCCGAGCAGGCAGTGGAGGGCCTCGACGAGCGGCGTCTGCGGGTGGACGTAGATCGGCTCGACCTCGACCCGACGGCCCAGATCGCGCAGGCGTTCGGCGAGGCGGTTGGCGGCGCGGCGCTCGGCGTCGGTCCCGGCCAGCCGGCCCTCGAACGAGCAGAGCTCGCGAATGATCTCCATGCGTCCCGCCGCGTCCACGAGCGGAGGATTATCGCCTGCGGGCGCGACTATCGTTGTGGCCGCGCCGGAGTGGCGGAACTGGCATACGCGATGGATTCAAAATCCATTGTCCTTATGGGCATGCGGGTTCGAATCCCGCCTCCGGCATATGTGCGGTCGATACACGCTCACCAACCCGGATCCGCTGAAGCTGCGGGCGCGGTTCGACATCCTCGAATCGGTCGAGGTGAAGGAGCAACCGAGGTTCAACATCGCGCCGACCGACCCGGTGCTCGCGGTGCGGCGGCTCGACGACGGGGCGCGTGACCTCGGCCGCCTGCGCTGGGGGCTGGTGCCCGGGCGCTGGGCGGAGAAGAAGGGCGGACGGCCGCTGATCAACGCCCGCGCCGAGACGCTGGAGACCCAGCCGGCCTTCGCGAAGTCGTTTCGCGAACGCCGCTGCCTGATCCCGGCCGACGGCTTCTACGAGTGGCTGACCGACGAGCGCGGCAAGCGGCCGCTGTGGTTCAGCCGCCTCGACCATGAACCGTTCGCGTTCGCGGGGATCTGGGCCGAGCTGCCGGTCCGCGACAGCGACGACGTCCTGCACAGCTGCGCGATCGTCACCTGTCCGCCGAATGACTTCATGCGCCCGATCCACGACCGGATGCCAGTCGTCCTGCCGGTCGAGGCCGAGGCCGAGTGGCTCGACCCGGACCGCTCAGGGGCAGAGCTGCGCGAGCTGCTCGTCCCGGCGCCCGACGATCTGCTGGCCGGACTCGAGGTCAACGACCTGGTCAACGACGTTCGCAAGGACGGGCCCGAGCTGATCGAGCCCCGCGAGGAGCAGCCGGCGCTGTTCTGAAAAGGCGGGCTAGGCGGGCGCGGGCGCGGCGCCGGCATCGTCGGCCTCGCCCTCACCGTGAAGCGGGCGGCCACCGACCGGACGCTCTTCCTCGACGTGCCACTCCTGGTTGAAGCCGATCATCGAAACGATGACCAGGATCAGCTGCACCGGGACGATGATCAGTGTCAGCAGCCCGAGGAAATCCTCGTCGAGGGCCGGTGAGGAGAGGCCGTCCTTCGAGCGCGCGAACCAGTCGGGCGCGGCGATCGCCGCGAAGATGGCGAGGATCACGGCCAGGGCGGCGGCGACCGGTAGGACTCCGCGCGACCACCGGAAGATCAGGATCGCGAAGACGATGTACAGCGCCGCCCACAGCAGAGACATGAAGCCGACGCTTGGTCCAAGCAGCCGCTCCCAGCCGCCGATCGTGACGATGATCAGCAGGGCGGCACTGACGAGCAGGACGAAGGCGATAACCGCCTTCATCGTCTTCGCTTCGGCCTTCTCGCGATTCGGCCGCCAGAGCTCGTAGCCCGGCCGGGCTGTCGCAACCTCCATCGCCGCAAGCATAAACGCGCGAGCGGCAGGGCGCGAAGGTTGGATCGCTATGCGGGCGGAGGGACTCGAACCCACACGCTCTTACGAGCACCAGGTCCTAAGCCTGGCCTGTCTACCCAATTCCAGCACGCCCGCGGGCGACCCCGGATTCTATGGACGTCGGCAGCGTCCGAACTCGGTGCGATGCTACGAACACCTGTTCGATGGCACGTGTGGGTCGCACTCGTGACAGTTGCATCTCCGAGGTCAACGATCCGCGATTGGCGGCGCGGTTCAGTCTCCGGATCGTGACTCACGATGCGCGCGCTGTTCCGGGGAGGAACCGGAGAGTCGTGTCGCAGCCATCGAGGCGTATGCGTACTGCCGGGTTGTATCCGGGACGGTGTGGCAGCTCCGAACACCCTCGGATGTTCAGGACTGGAGATGCGTCGAGGTTTCAAACGGTTGGCAACACTGGCCGTGCCTGCTTCCGCAGCATGGCCCTATCACTTCGCCAACCTGTCGGAGGACATCAAGCGCCTTTTCTGTTCGTCGCTTGACGCTCTCGGAGTGCGGTGGACCCGCCCGTGCGATCGGCAGATCGCGATCTACCGCAAGGACTCGGTGGCAATGCTCGACCGGTTCATCGGTGCGAAGTCATGAGGCGCGCGCATCTAGACTTCGCCGCCGCGGGGCAGTGGCCAAATTGGACAAAGGCTCCGGTCTCCAAAACCGGCGATTCCAGGTTCGAGTCCTGGCTGCCCCGTTACATCAGATCCCGCAACTCCGCGCTGTCAAAGGGGTTTGAACCGATAGCGCGCCGGCAGGGGCGCGCTACTTTTTTCCGCGTATGACTCAGATTCGTAAAGCAGGCCTGCGGCGTCGCGCCGCGACTGTCGGGACCCTCGCGGTTCTCGGCGTCGCTGCCGTGGCTTCGCTGGCCGGGGCGGCCGGTCAGACCGCGCCGCCGACCCCGCCCGAGCGCGGCGAGACGCAGTGTGAGCTCGCCCCGGTGCCGGCCTCCGAGGCGAGCGCGCGCGATCTGCGCAAGTCGATCCGCTGTCTGGTCAACGAGGCGCGAGCGGTGCGTGGCCTCGGCAAGCTGGCCCGCAACGACGCGCTGGAGACCGCCAGTCAGCGCCACGTGAAGGCGATGGTCGAGACCGCCTGTCTCGCGCATCGCTGCCCGGGCGAGGACGACCTCGAGACCCGGCTCGACCGCGCCGGCTACTTCGACGGTGCCGATTCCTGGCGCTATGCCGAGAACACCGGCTGCGGGGTCAGCGCCGAGGCGATGGTCCTCAACTGGCTCGACATCACCTACCACCGGATCAACATCCTCGACCCCGACTTCCGCGACATCGGAGTCGGGATCTCGCGGAAGCGCGTCGCCGGGCGCTGCGGCAAGGGCTACGCGACCTTCGCGGTCGTGTTCGGCGACCGCACGCCCTAGCGACCTAGCCGCCTGTACGAGCTCACGGCTACGGCTTAAAGCCGCGCAACACGCCTTGCCGATAGCGAGCGTATGGCGTTACTGGGGTATCGAAAGCCAAACCTGGCGCTCGCGCTTGCGTTCATCGTCGCGATGCTGGCGCTCGCCGCCTCGCCCGCCACGCCTGGCGCCTCCGCCAGCGCCTGCAAGAAGTGGGGCGACGCCGAGCCGACCGAGCTGCGCACGGGCCAGGCACGAAAGGCCATTCTCTGCCTGGTCAACAAGGAGCGCGACAAGGCGGGCCTCGGAAACCTCGACCGCGACAGGAAGCTTCAGAAGGCGGCCCAGCGCCACAACGACCACATGGACGGCACGGGCTGTTTCGAGCACGAGTGCGGTGGCGAGGCGGGGCTCGATGCGCGACTCGAGGGCGTCGGCTATCTCGTCGGCGGCCTCTCGCAGTGGGCCTTCGGCGAGAACATCGCCTGGGGCACGGGCGGCCGCGGCACGCCAGAGGCGATCGTCGACGCCTGGATGCACAGCTCCGGGCACCGCGACAACATCCTCAGCCGCTCGTTCAAGGAAATCGGCGTCGGCTTCTCGGTCGGTACCCCGGGCGGCAGCAGCGCCCCCGGCGGCATCTACACGACCGACTTCGGCCTCCGCGTCGGCTGACCCGGGCGCGAAAGCCGCCCTATCATTCGCATCGCGCGCGGGCGAAGTGTTACTGGTTGCACGTGACCCTTCCAAGGTCGAAGAACGAGTTCGAGCCTCGTCGCCCGCTTGGTTCCCCGCGATGAGTGGAACCGGCGCATCGCCGGAAACGCATTTGCTACGTTGCCCGCGATGTCGAGGTTAGGGGCCTTCGTCGCAACAGCCGCGCTTGCGCTCGGGCTCGCCGCGCCTGCCCAGGCGGTCGTCGGCGGCAACGACGCCGCGCCGGGCGAGTACCCGTACGTGGCGCACATCGTCATCGACAAGAACTTCCAATGCACCGGCACCCTGGTGACGCCGCGGCACGTGATCACCGCGGCGCACTGCTCGTCGCTGACGCCGGCCGGGGTCGTCAACACGCCGATCGGCCAGCCCGGGCAGCTGATCGAGCTCAGCATCGGCGCGCACCAGACGCCCTCGTTCGACCCGCTGGGCGGCTACGCGTCCGACGGCGAGGAGCACGTCGCGAGCACGGTCACCGTCAATCCGGGCTATCTCGGGATCGGTGCCGTCAGCCACGACGCCGCGATCATCGAGCTGGACACGCCGTCCTCGAAGCAACCGGTGAAGGTCGCCGCGGCCGCCGAGCGCTCGCTCTGGAGCCCCGGGACCATGGCGACGATCGCCGGGTTCGGCGTGACCGAGGCCGACGGCGATCAACCCGACGTTCTTCAGGAGGCCCGCGTCCCGATCGTGCCCGACGCTGAGGCCGCGGCCGCCTACCCGTATCTGATCGACGGCGTCGATCCCCTGTTCGGCGGCTTCGAGAGCGGGACGCAGGTCGCCGCCGGGTTCCCGAACGGCGGTGTCGACACCTGCCAGGGCGACTCCGGCGGGCCGCTGCTCGTCTCCGCCGGCACGGCGATGCGGCTGGTCGGTGACACGAGCTACGGCAACGGCTGCGCGGAGCCCGGGTACCCCGGCGTCTACGGCCGGCTCGCCGACACGGCGATGCGCGAGTGGATCGCCTCGATCGCACCGGACGCAATCGCAACGCCGGCCGCGGCGAAGGGCAAGAAGCACAAGGGCGGCAAGAAGGGCAACAAGAAGTGGTCCACGCCGTCGCGCGCCTCGTCGGCCCGGCCCGCGTACCGATAGCGCCCTCACGAGAGCCAGCCGTTCCTTAAGATTCGTCCCGTCACGGGGCGTGGCGCAGTCTGGTAGCGCACTCGGCTGGGGGCCGAGCGGTCGCTGGTTCGAATCCAGTCGCCCCGATTTAGCCCGCAAATCGCACTATTTTCGGAAATGGCGGGTTTGGCAGGGGTACTAGGGCTGGGGGTCAGTCACCAGGCACGGAAACCCCCAGCCGAGTTCGCCAAGGTCCCACGCGAGGGCCCAATTTGCCCGGGACTGACGCACGCGCGAACCTCGGGCGGCGCCGGCGGTGGCGGACCCGGTTCCGTGCGGTGATTGAGCCGGCCCGCGCATCGCGCGGGGCAATCCCTTCGGGCGTCCAGTCCGTAGAACGTGCGAGAGTCCTCGACACGTCGCCCCCGACGTGCGAGGATGGGCGCGAAGAAGGCGGTCGATGGTTCCAGGACGAACCCGGCGGGAGCGGACATTCGGCGCGTTGGCAGTCGCGGGAGTCTGTGCGGGCCTGCTCGCCGCACAGCCGGCCGGCGCGGCGGCCCCGGGGTCTCTCGCGAGCGGCGCGCTGTTTGGATCCGCCTTTCCCGAGGTGGCGAGCGGCAGCTCGACCGCGAACCGATTGCCCGCCGCCTACGACGGGCCCGGCGCGCTCGTCGAGGCGCTGAGCAGCGGTGAAGCGCGGCCCGGCGCCCTGGCCCAGACGGACCTCGACGCCGACGGTGCGCCGGACCTGATCGCCGGCTATTCCTGGGGCGGGGGCGGGATCGTCACCGTTCAAGGCGGGAATCCGGATGCCTTCGCGCCGCAGGACCCGGCCGTCCTGCAGCGGATGCAGCAGGGGGCCCATCCGAGCTGGGTCGCCGGCGACGCGCGGGCGGTTCGCGTGCCCGACCCGGTCAGCTACGTCCAGGCGGGCGACTTCAACGGGGACGACTCTCCAGACGCCCTGGTCGCGGCGCAGGACGGGGGCATGTACCTACTGGCGGGCGACGGCAAGGGTGGGCTCGGCCCCGCGAGGCGGGTCGCGCTGCCCGGGCCGGTTACGACGTTCGCGACGGGGGAGTTCGGCGCGGCGGATGGGGACCCCGAAGTCGCGGTCGGTGTGGCGGGCCCGACGGGGCCGCAGCTGCTGGTCTACGACGGCGCCCGCGGGAAGGTCGCGAAGCCGAGGCGCCTGGCCCTGCCCGGCAACGCGATCGCGATCGCGCTCGGCGCGCTCGATTCCGATCCCTACGCGGACATCGCCATCGCGACCGGCGGCGGGCTCGAGATCCTGCACGGCTGGGGTCGCGGTCGGTCGGCGCCCTCCTCCCGGGTTGAGGGGGTTGCGGGCGTGTCGGGAGCGCGCGGCATCGCCATCGGAAACTTCCTCCGCGACAGCGACGGGCGCAACGAGATCGCCGTGACGTTCGCGGGCGGCACGGTCCGTCTGCTGATCCCCGACGGCCTCGACACGGGCCCCCCCACAGGGGAGATAAGCGGCCTCGGCGCCGCCGTCCGGGCGGCGGGGACACGGGTGCGCCCGCGCGACGTGAAGTCGCAGCCCGCGTGGAGCCCGTCGACGGCGGCGGACTGGCACCTGGGCCGCCGGATCGCGCGCGACGCCGGTGGCGTGGCGGCGCAGCACCTGGTCACGACCGCAAAGCTCTCGCCCCTCGACACCGACGACCTGCTGGTCGCGACGGCTACGCATGGGCTGCGCCTGGTCCGCGCGTCCGCCGCGCCGGGGTCGTCGCTCGCCGCGACGAACGAGTTCCGCACGGCCGTCGACTTCCCGGCGGCGGTCGTCGCGATGCCGCAGGCGGCGAATGGTGACCGGGGCGCGGTAGTTGCAGGCGCTGAAGGCGATCAGATGGTCCTCAAGCTCGCGGGCCCGACGATCACCGTGGACCGGACCGACGACACGGCGGCGGCGTCGGCCTGCACGGGCGCGGCGAACGACTGCAGCCTGCGCGGTGCCGTGGCCTTTGCGAACGTCGTGGCCAACGCGGGCACGACGATCAACCTGCCCGCCGGGACATACGTGCTCAACATCAACGGGAACGGAGGGTGTCTGGGCGGGGGCGAGAGCAATAGCATCGGCGACCTCGAGGTCAACCAGAGCACCGACATCGTCGGCGCCGGCGCGGCGACCACGATCATCCGCCAGACGGGCACGGGCGACCGGGTGATGTGCCTGAACGCCCTCTTCACGATCGGCCTGCAGTACACGTTCTCCGGCGTCACGATCACGGGCGGCCGCGAGACCCACAACATCGGGGGCGGTGGAATCATCGGCGGCGAGCTCGACAACTCGCTGACGTTGAATTCGGTGGTCGTCTCGAACAACCAGGCGACGACGACCGGGCTCGGCGGCGGCGGCATCCAGATCACCGGCGGCAGCCTGACGATCAACAACTCGACGATCGGGGGTACCAGCGCGCCGGGCGCCGATCGCACCAACGTCAACCTCGCCAACTCGACCACGATCAGCGGCGGCGGCCTGACCTACACGCCCTCCTCACCCAAGCACGAGGATGGGACCGGCGTCCTGACGATCACCGACAGCACCATCAGCCGCAACACAGCGGGGGGGATCGGCGGAGGCGGGGCCGACCTGCTGATCTTCGCGTTTGCCGACCCTGGCGGCATCGGGTCGGGCTCGGCCGACATCACCAACTCGACGTTCACGAATAACCAGGCGACGGGGACCGGTGGCGGAATCGTGGTCGAGAGCCTCACCGACGTGGACATCGCCTCAACCTCGTTCACGAACAACTCCGCTGGAAATCGCGGCGGCGGTGTCTACCTCGGCGGCGGCGACGTGTTCCTCGACGGCACGACCAGCCCGGGCGTCACGTTCTCGGGCAACACGGCGACCACTGCGGGGAGCACGATCTCGACGGCCGCCCCGGTCGCGGTCTCGGGCTCGAACGTCACGCTCGCGGGCGACATCGAGATCAGCCCCGGCGGGAGCTGGACGAACAACTCGGGGAGCACGATCTCGCCGACAAACGTCGTGATCGCGGGCGGGACGTTCAACGCCAACAACTCCACGACGAATATGGCGGGCAACCTGACGTTCTCGTCGGGCACGTTCAACAGCGGCACGGGCATCTTCAACTTCAACGGGTCGGGGGCGCAGAGCATCACCGGCCCGGGCTCGCCGACCTTCAACACGCTGCAGGTCAACAAGACGGGCGGGAGCACGCTCACCCTCGGCGTGAACTCGCCGGTGAAGAGCGACCTGACCGTCAACACCGGCACCCTCGATCTCGGCGCCTTCACGGCCGACCGAACCGTGGCGGGCGGGATGCTGACGGTCGCCAACGGCTCGACGCTGAAGATCGGCGGGACGGGCGACCTGCCGGCCAACTACAACACCAACGCCCTCGGCACCACCAGCACGGTCGAGTACAACGGATCCGGCGCCCAGACGATCACCGGGGTGAACTACGGCAACCTGACCAGCAGCTCGAGCGGCGGGCGGACGCTGCCGAACGGCGGCACGGCCGGCGTCGCCGGCACCTTCACGCCCGGGACCAACGCCTACACGGTGACCGGCAGCACGGTGAACTTCAACGGCGCGGGCGCCCAGACGATTCCGGCCTTCGCCTACAACAACCTGACGAGCAGCTCGTCGGGCGCGCGGACCCTGGCCAACGCGGGCACGGTGGGCGTGGCCGGCACCTTCACGCCCGGGACCAACGCCTACACGGTGACCGGCAGCACGGTGAACTTCAACGGCGCGGGCGCCCAGACGATTCCGGCCTTCGCCTACAACAACCTGACGAGCAGCTCGTCGGGCGCGCGGACCCTGGCCAACGCGGGCACGGTGGGCGTGGCCGGCACCTTCACGCCCGGGACCAACGCCTACACGGTGACCGGCAGCACGGTGAACTTCAACGGCGCGGGCGCCCAGACGATTCCGGCCTTCGCCTACAACAACCTGACGAGCAGCTCGTCGGGCGCGCGGACCCTGGCCAACGCGGGCACGGTGGGCGTCGCCGGCACCTTCACGCCCGGGACCAACGCCTACACGGTGACCGGCAGCACGGTGAACTTCAACGGCGCGGGCGCCCAGACGATTCCGGCCTTCGCCTACAACAACCTGACGAGCAGCTCGTCGGGCGCGCGGACGCTGGCCAACAGCGGAACCGTGGGCGTCGCGGGCGCCTTCACGCCGGGGGCCAACAGCTACACGACGACCGGCAGCACGGTCAGCTTCAACGGCACGGGTGCGCAATCGATCCCCGGCTTCGCCTTCAACAACCTGACCGACGCCAACACCGCGGCCCTGGTGACGCTCCTCACGGCCTCGACCGTCAACGGCGCGCTGACGGTCAATGCCGGCGCGGTGCTCAACACGGCGACGAACCTCCTGACCCTCAACGGCGGCTACACCAACAACGGCCAGATCCGCCACAACCAGACGCAGAGCCTCAACGCCATGGCCGGGCCGTTCAGCTACGTCGACGGCCGCGGCCTCGAGACCGCGCGCCTGTCCAACCTGAGCGCCGTGTTCGGCACCACGGTCACCAACAGCGCGGCCGGGGGCACGAACCCCTTCAACAACGGCTGCGGCGCGCTGCCCGCGGGCGCGGTCAAGCGCTTCTGGCAGGTCACGCCGACCACCGGCGGCACGGGCACGGCGCGCTTTAGCTTCCGCGACGACGAGCTGCCGCCCGGCGTGATGCCCAACCACCTTGCGATCTACCGCTGCCCGGCGGCCGGGGGAAGCTGGACGCAGGAGCTCGGGGCCTACACCCGCCCGACGCCCGCCGGTCCCGCGCCCGGATACAGCTCGGTCGAGGTGTCGGGTGTGACCTTCAACTCGGCGGGTGTGACGTACGTTGGGGCGCTCGATCCCACGGTGGACTCGGTCCCCCCGATCGTTTCGATCGAGCAGGCGGCGGGCCAGGCGGACCCGACGAGCGACGCCACGATCCACTTCAAGGCCACCTTCGGCGAGCCCGTCTTCGGCTTCACCGACGACGACGTCTTGCTGGGCGGCACGGCCGGCGCGACGACGGCCCTCGTCACCCAGATCGCGCCGGAGGACGGCACCACCTACGACGTGGCGGTGAGCGGGATGACCGTCGCCGGGACCGTGACCCCCTCCATCCCGGCGGGCGCGGCAACGGACGGCGCCGGGAACCCCAACACCGCCTCCAACAGCGACGACAACACGGTCGACTGGGCGCCCGCGGGCGGTGGCGGCGGCGGCGGTGGAGATGGTGGCGACGGTGGCGACGGCGGTGGCGGCGACGGCGGTGGCGGCGACGGTGGTGGTGGTGACGGCGGGGGTGGCGGTGCTGGTGCCGGCGCCGATACGACCCCGCCGAGCGGCACACTCGCCGGCAAGGGCTCGCAGGACGTCGACAAGCTGGCGCTCACCGTGGGTTCCAACGAGACCGCGACGGCTAGCGGTCAGGCTTCGGTGAGCGTTCCCGGCGGCAAGAAGCCCGTGACGTCCAAGGCCGCGACCGCGAGCATCCCGGCCAGCGGGACGGCGCAGCTGAAGTTCAAGTTCAAGAAGAGCTCGCTGAAGAAGATCAAGAAGGCGATCTCGAAGGGCAAGAGGCCGAAGGCGAAGATCACCGTGACGGTCACCGACGGCGCCGCCAATAAGACGACGCTCAGCAAGAGCGTCAAGCTCAAGGACTGACCGTCGGCGCCCGCCAGTCATCACCCTGACCTGAACACCAACGTTGAACGCGGCAGGGAGTGGGTCCCGAGGGCCCATTCGAGGGCCCAATCTGCACGTAACTCAGCGGCACTCAACTGAACTCCACGCGCCTGAACAGGCGTGGACGGCACTCGGCGACACACCAATTCACGTGTAGCGCACTCGGCTGGGGGCCGAGCGGTCGCTGGTTCGAATCCAGTCGCCCCGATTCAGCAAGCGAGCATTCGGCTAAGTCGCAGCTTCCGCTTCCACGCGGATCCACGCGAATCCTGTCGTGTCCGCTTACGGCGCAAGGTCGTAGGGATACTCGGTCAGCGTCGTCGAGCCGTCATCGGTGACCAGCAGCACGTCCTCGAAGCGAACTTCGCCCAGCCCCGCCTTCCACAACCACCGCGAGCCGTTCGGCGCGGCTGCGGCGACGACCTCGACCGGCGTGCTCGCGTGCGACGAGTGGACGTACGTGAGCCCCATGTATGTCTTCGCGGACTCGTCGGGCGGCGTGGTGATCCCACCGTCCGACCTGGAACGGGTGTTGGCCGAGGCGCGCTCGATCGAAGCCGAAGACGCACGCTCCCTCGAGGAGATCTCCCGCGAGGACGGTCCGCCGCAGCTCTCAGGCTGAGCCCGACTCGGGCGTCGAGGCCTACGTGTTCACGTTCGGATAGACATCACGTATGGCGGCCTGCACACATCTCGATCAGGCCAAGCTCACCGACCTCCCGCCGACCGTTGCCGGCTGCGAGGACTGCCTGAAGACCGGGGACCCGTGGCTTCACCTGCGGATCTGCCTGGAGTGCGGGCATGTCGGCTGTTGTGACGACTCGCCCAACCGCCACGCGACGGGCCACTCGGCGGAGACCGGGCATCCGCTGATCCGCTCTTTGGAGCCGGGCGAGACCTGGTCGTGGTGCTTCGTCGACGAGGTGGGGCTGGTCATCCCGAGCGTTCACGGCGAGACGCGGATCCCGCCATCGCCGCTCGGCGGCTGACGAGGCACGTCCCGTGACCGACGACTTCGTCTCCCGGGGATTCACGGGTCACGCCCACCGCGGCGACGACCGCCTGCCGCCCGGGCAGTACGAGGAGCATGGCTTTCCGGTCCTCACCGCCGGTCCGACGCCCGACATCGTGACGGCCGAGTGGAGCTTCCGGATCGACGGCATGGTCGCCGAGGAGGCCGAGTGGACCTGGGACGAGTTCGCAGAGCTCGAGTTCGAGGAGATCCCCTGCGACATCCACTGCGTGACCAGCTGGTCGAAGCTCGGGACGAGCTTCAGCGGCGTCTCGGTCGACCTTCTGCTCGACCGCGCCGAGCCGCTCGGCGCGTACGCGATGGCCTGGAGCTACGGGGGCTACACGACCAACCTCCCGATCGACGACCTCACCGACGGCAAGGCCTGGGTCGTGACCGAGCACGAGGGCGAGCCCCTCGAGCGCGCGCACGGCGGGCCGGCCCGGCTGCTGGTCCCGCATCTGTACTTCTGGAAGAGCGCGAAGTGGGTCGCCGGCCTGCGGGTCATGGACCACGACGAGCCCGGCTTCTGGGAGGCCAACGGCTACCACAACCGCGGCGACCCCTGGAAGGAGGAGCGCTATTGGACGGACTGACCGAGATGGAGGTCAGCCAGCGGGCACCCGGCCGGTGGCAGATTGCGACCGTGACCACCGTGAAGACCGAGACGCCCCGGACGAAGACGTTTCGCCTGGCGTTGCCGCTGTGGATGCCGTTCCTTCCCGGCCAGCACATGGACGTCCGGCTCACCGCTCCCGACGGCTACCACGCGCAGCGTTCCTACTCGATCGCCTCCTCACCGCTCGACGAGGGTGAGGTCGAGCTCACGATCGACCGGCTCGACGACGGTGAGGTCTCGGGCTACTTCCACGACGTGGTCGTCGAGGGCGACCTGGTGGAGGTGCGCGGTCCGTTCGCGTCGTACTTCGTCTGGCGCGGCGAGTCTCCGGCGCTGCTGATCGGCGGCGGCTCGGGCGTGGTCCCGCTGATGGCCAT
The DNA here is from genome assembly GCA_963767285.1 of uncultured Solirubrobacterales bacterium. GTDB lineage: Bacteria > Actinomycetota > Thermoleophilia > Solirubrobacterales > 70-9 > WHSW01. The sequence goes on from CAVYDJ010000002.1 coordinate 765,915, forward strand.
GATGCGCCACCGCCGCCGGACGATGCCCGACGTGCCGATGGAGCTCATCTACTCGGCGCGAACCGCCGAGGAGCTGATCTACGCCGACGAGCTCGACGGCGACGTCGCCGTCACCCTCACCCGCGAGGCCCCGGAGGGATGGACGGGCCACACCGGCCGCATCGACGCGGGCTTCATCGGGGCGCGGGCCGCGGACGCGCGAATCGTCTTCATCTGCGGCTCGAACGGCTTCGTCGAGACCGCGTCGTCGCTCGCGCTCGAGGCGGGCGTCGGCCGGCGGATGATCCGCACCGAGCGCTTCGGTCCGACCGGCTGAGCGCGGCGCGAGGCCGGAGCCGGCCGGGGTGGCCACGGTCAAGATGAAGCTGCCCAAGCAGCTTCGCCGACCGCTCAGCCGCAAGGGAAAGCTCAGGTTGCGCTTCACGGCGACCGTGGTCGATCCCGCGGGCAACTCGCGCGACGTCACTCAGAAGCTCTCGCCGAAGCTGAAGCGTCGCAAGCAGACCTGAAACCCCAACGCGACTCGAGTCGCTCCGATTTTGTCGCCACCGAATCCTGTGTTAGCGTCGCGCTGACATCGGAGGCGGGATGTGAGCGCGACTCCGGGCGCCCAACCCAAAACGCGTGGCAAGGAAGCAGCGTGGGCGTCGAGCGCGGGCATCGGAACTTCAATGCGCGGGTGATCCTCCTGGGGTCGCTGGCGCTCTTGGCCGCCGTGGCGACCTCTCCGTCGACTGCTGGAGCCGCGCTGACGCAGGAGACCTACTTCAAGGCATCGAACACCGCGGCCTCCGACCAGTTCGGCTCCGCGATCGCGCTCTCTGGAAACACGATGGTCGTCGGCGCCTTGGGCGAGGACAGCAACGCCACCGGGGTGGACGGAAACGGGGCCAACGATCTCGCGATGCAGAGCGGGGCCGCCTACGTGTTCGTCCGCAGCGGCCAGACGTGGGTCCAGCAGGCTTACCTGAAGGCCTCGAACACCGGGCAGGGCGACCTGTTCGGACGGTCGGTCGCAATCGACGGCGACACGATCGTGGTCGGCGCCCCGGCCGAGGACGGAGCGGGCAACGCAGCCCTCGGCAGCGGGGCCGCCTACGTCTTTACGCGCAGCGGCGCGACATGGAGCGAACAGGCATACCTGAAGGCGTCGAACGCGGAAAACGACGACGCGTTCGGCGGCTCCGTCGCGATCTCCGGCAACACGGTCGTGGTCGGCGCTTCCGGCGAGGACAGCAGCGCGACCACCGTGAACGGAAGCCAGGCGAACGGCGCGGACGGGAGCGGCGCCGCATATGTGTTCCTCCGCACCGGGTCGACATGGAACCAGCAGGCGTATCTGAAGGCCTCGAACGCCCAGGCGTTCGACTCGTTCGGCGGCTCCGTGGGGGTCTCCGGCGAAACGATCGTCGTCGGCGCGGCCGGCGAGGCGAGCAACGCGACCGGGGTCGACGGGGATCAGACGAACAACACCCTCCCCGCCAGCGGTGCGGCATACGTCTTCTTCCGCAGCTCGGGAAGCTGGAGCCAGCAGGCCTACCTCAAGGCCCACGACCCGCACGCCAGCGACCTGTTCGGCGAGGCCGTCGCGATCGACGGCGACACGGTCGTGGTCGGCGCTCCCTTCCAGGCCAACAACGACAGCGGAGGCGCATACGTCTTCATCCGCAACGTCACGACCTGGACCCAGGAGTCGTTCCTGAAGGGCTCGAACACCGACCTCCTCTTCGACGACTTCGGCGGCCACGTCGCGGTCTCCGGCAACACGGTCGTGGTCGGCGCGCTGGGCGAGGACAGCGCCGCGACCGGTGTGGACGGGAACCAGACCGACAACAGCCTGATGGACGCCGGCGCTGCCTATGCCTTCACGCGCAGCGGCGTTACCTGGACCCAGAGCGCGTACATCAAAGCCTCGAACACGGGCGCCGGGGACAACTTCGGAGACGCCGTCGCGGTCTCCGGCGAGACGCTCGCGATCGCTGCCCCGCAGGAGGGCAGCAGCGCGACCGGCATCGACGGCAACCAGGCCAGCAACGGCGCCCTCTCCAGCGGCGCCGCATACGCGTTCGCGCCGGACTCCGATGGCGACGGCGTCGCCGACCCGCGCGACAACTGCCCGAACGCCTCCAACGCCGGCCAGCAGAACCACGACGGCGACTTGCTCGGCGACCTCTGCGACCCGGACGACGACAACGACACGCTCGCGGACGGCGCCGACGCCTGTCCGGCGGGCGTCATCGGGACCGGGAGCGACCCCGACAACGACGGCTGCAAGAACTCCGAGGACGCCGACGACGACGGGGATGGCCTCGCCGATACGTCCGACAACTGCCAGACCGTCGCGAACCCGGGCCAGGCCGATCTCGACGGCGACGGCATCGGCGACGCGTGCGACCCGACCGACAACACCGCTGTCCCGCCGTCATCCGGCCCGTCGTCCGACCCGCCTGCCGACACACCGTCCACTCCGCCTGCCGACACACCATCCAACCCGCCGGCCGATGGCGAAAGCGCCGCTTGCCTGCAGGCGCGGGCGAAGCTCGAGAAGGCGGAGAAGAAGCTGGACAAAGCACGCAAATCCGGCAACAAGACCCGGATCAAGAAGGCGAAGAAGGCCGTCAAGGAAGCCAAGCAGGCCGTGAAGGACGCCTGCTAGCCGGACTCAGCGCGCGCCCGAAGATGGATTTTGTCCTCGGCCAGGGCTGTGTTAGCGTGAGCCCGGCATCGGTGGTGGGGGTGCCAGAGCCTCCCGCCGCTTTTCGGTCCACAACAGCGGGAGGGTTACGTTGAACACTGCACGGCGGGTACCGATCAGGGCGTTCATCGCCTCCCTTGCGCTCACCGTTCCCCTGCTCGGGGCTTCGTCCGCATCGGGGGCGGTCGTCGTTAACGAGGTGGAGACGCAGGGCGTCGACTTCATCGAGTTGCACAACAACGGCGCCGGGGTCGAGGACATCTCCAACTTCATCCTCAAGGACAGCAACAACGGGAACATCTTCATGATCCCTGCCGCCACGACTATCCCGGTGGGCGGGCACCTCTCGTTCGACAACCTCGGCTTCGGCCTGAGCGATATCGACCAGGCGCGCCTGTTTCAACCGGACGGCGTGACCCTCGTCGACGGTCACACGTGGGGCGCGGACCCGTCGGCGACATACGGGCGCTGTCCCAACGGCACTGGTGCCTTTACGGGCACGAGCTCCACGCCCGGGGCGGTCAACGCCTGCCCGATCCCGGCGGTGGCGTGGCCCGGCGCGGCCACGGTCTCCCCGGTTGACGGCCCCGGGGTACTCGGCCAGGACGTCAGCGGGCTCGCCTATCAGCCGTCCGGGACGAGCGCGCCTGGCGTCTTGTGGGCCGTGAAGAACGATCCCGGGACGCTCTACCGGCTGATCTGGAACGGGACGATCTGGACGCCGGACACGACCAACGGGTGGAGCAGCGGCAAGCTGCTGCGCTATTCCGGTCAGCCGTTCAGCAATCCCGACGCCGAGGGCGTGACCCTGGCCGGCGGCGATCCGAACGGGATCTATGTGGCGACCGAGCGCGATGGTGGGGGGGAACCCGCCCGGCAATCCTGCGCTTCGACGTCACGGCGGCAGGAACGGAACTGTCGGCGACCAACGACTTCAATCTGACCGCGAATCTTCCGGGCCTGAACGACAACGGTGGTCTCGAGGCGGTCACCTGGATCCCCGACAGCTTCCTCGTGTCGGAGGGATTCAAGGACGAGTCCACGGGTCTGCCCTACAACCCAGGGAGCTATGCCAACCACGGCGCCGGGCTGTTCTTCGTCGGGGTCGAAGCACTGGGCCACGTGGTGGGTTACGCCGTCAACTCGGCCACAGACGGCTTCACGCGGGTGGCCACGATCCAGAACCCGCCCAACGTGATGGACCTCGTGTTTGAGACCGAGACCAACCTGCTCTGGGCTGCGTGCGACAACGACTGCGGCGGCAGGTACACGAGATTCGAGGTCGACCCGGCCGGGAAGTTCGTCGTCAAGGACGCCTTCCAGCGCCCGGCGGGCATGCCGGACCTCAACAACGAGGGCTTCACGATCACTCCGCAGGCCGAATGCGTGAATGGCCTCAAGCCGGCGATCTGGGCCGACGACGACGCTCCTCTGGGCGGCAATGTGCTGCGTCAGGGCACGATCAATTGCACCGCACTGCCGCCCGCCGATTCGGACGGTGACGGCGTCGTTGACGGAAGCGACAACTGCCCGGCCGTCTCCAACGCCGCCCAGACCAACACCGACGGCGATTCGCTCGGCGATGCGTGCGACCCGGACGATGACAACGACAACGTCCTCGACGGCAACGACGCGTGCCCGACCGTGGCGGCAACGACGGACGCCAACGGCGACGGCTGCACGGACACCGATGGCGGCGGCGGTGGCGGTGGCGGTGGTGGCGGCGGTGGCGGCGGCATCGCCGACGCCGACGGTGACGGTGTCGCCGACGCCTCGGACAACTGCCCGAGCGCCGTGAACCCGGGCCAGGGCGACGTGGACGGCGACAAGATCGGCGACGCCTGCGATCCGAAGGACGATGTCGCCTGCGCGAAGGCAAAGGCGAAGCTGAAGAAGGCGAAGAAGGCGCTGAAGAAGGCGAAGCAGTCGGGTGACGCGGCGAAGATCAAGAAGGCCAAGAAGAACGTCGCGAAGGCCAAGAAGAAGGTCAAGGCGGTCTGCTGACCGCCTAGCCTTCCTCGGGTGAAGCTCCCGAGCTCAGCGCACACGTCCAGGCCCTGGCGGATCCACGAGATCGCGGCCGACTTTCGGCTCGAGGACGTCTGGGCGCTGCCGACGCCGGGCGGCCCTGACGACTTCCAGCTCCTCGTCGAGGAGTTCGCCGGCGGCGAGCCGTCGCAGGGGCGTTCCCGCGTCGTGAGCGCCCTGTTCGCGATCCGCTGGAAGCTCGGCGAGCTGTTCGGCTGGGACGACGAGGACGACGGCGTCGGGTCCCGGGTACCGACGCTCCGCGATCGCTTGCCGGCCGACCTGCGGGAGGGCGCGTCCGGTCCGGGCTTCGACCGGCTCCCGTTCTCACCGCTGTACATGACCGACGACGAGTTCGCCGGCGAGATCGCCAACCGGACGATGCACGGGGTGATGCACCTCGGCTGGGTTCCGGACGGGACCGGCGGCTACCGCGGCCAGATGGCCGTCCTGGTAAAGCCGAACGGGTTGTTCGGCAACGCGTACATGGCCGCGATCAGACCGGTTCGGCACGCGCTCGTCTACCCGCGGCTGATCGAGGACATCGGACGGCGGTGGAAGGCTCGGCCGGCCGAGCCGAAGCCGGCCAATGCGTAGCGACTCGGTGGTCGTCTACGACGCCGACTGCGGCTTCTGCAAGTGGCTGCTGGCCGGCCTGCTGCGCTGGGATCGCCACGAAACCCTGAGACCTCTCTCGCTGCAGCGACCCGAGGCCGAGGAGCTGCTCGCCGACCTGCCGCCCGCCGAGCGGGTCGCCTCGTGGCATCTGATCTCACCGGCGGGCGAGCGGCGCTCGGGCGGCGCCGCGCTCGCGCCGCTGCTGCGGCTGCTGCCCGGCGGGAGATTCCCGGCGGCCGCCTTCGCACGGTTCCCCAGGCTGACCAACCGCGGGTACCGGTGGGTCGCCGACCACCGGCCGCAGCTCTCGAGGCTGGTACCGGGAGGTTTCAAAGAGCGCGCGGGCGAGCGCGTCGCCCGCCGCGAAGGCCGCTAGGCTCACGCGCCCATTTACCCATCGAAAGGCAGGCAGGGATGAACATCAAGGCAGCGATTGCCGCTGGCGTACTCACGCTGGCGGCGGCCGGCGGGTTGGCGGCGTGCGGAGACGACGAGGAGACGACCGGCGCGGGGGAGACCTCCTCCGAGGAGACCGCGTCCGCGACGGAGGTCACGGTGACCACCGGCGACGCAGAGGGCGGCTTCTCATGGGACGTCGAGCCCACGCCGACCCCCGAGACGCAAACGATCTCCTACGTCAACAACAGCAAGCAGCCCCACGCGCTGGTCTTCGCTCGCCTGGGCGAGGGCTTCACGCTCGAGGAGGCCTACGAGCTGCAGGGTCGCAAGGGGTCGGCGACGAGTGTTGCCGAGAGCGACGAGAAGACGTCACCGGGACCGGGCGAGACCGTCACGATCGACGTCACCGAGCCGATCGAGCCCGGCAGCTACATCCTGCTGTGCCCGATCCCCGGGCACTACCAGCAGGGCCAGCTCGAGGAGTTCGAGATCCAGTAGCCGGGTGCGCGGCGCGGGCGCCTTAGGCGCTCGCGCCGCCATCCCCTGATCGGTCGGTTACATTCCGCCGCGATGCGCGGGCTGGAGCTCCCACGAAATCGCCTGGTGGCCGTCGCCGTGGTGGCCACGATCGGGATCGCCGGCTGCGGCGGCGGTGACGACACGACCGATTCCGCCGTGACCACCGGCGCGACAGGGACCGGCGGCGCGCCGCTCAGCCAGGAGGAGTTCGTCTCGCAGGGCAACGCCATCTGCGAGGACGTCAACAGCCAGCTCGCCACCCTCGAGGCGCCGACCAACGACATGGCGACCATCGCGGACTTCGCCGAACAGGGGCTGGCGATCACCGAGCCCGCGCTCGCCGAGTTCGAGGCGCTGACGCCGCCCGAGGAGCTGCAATCGACCTTCGACGAGTACCTGTCCCAGGCGCGGGAGCAGCTCGCGAAGACACAGGAGCTGCAGGCGGCCGCCGAGGCGGGCGACGCGGAGCAGGTCCAGTCGCTGCTCACCGAGATCCAGGCGCTCGAGGGCGATCCGCTCGCGAAGGAGCTCGGCCTCGACGTCTGCGCTCAGGACACCTAGCGCCTACTTTCGCTTCAGCTTCACGCTCTTCGATTCGACGAGCTCGTTGCCGACCGCGTCGACGAGCGTGATCGTCAGCTTCGCCTTCACCTTCTTGCGATCGGCAAGCGCGTCGGCGATCTTGCGCTTGTCCTTCGAGTTCTTCGGCTTCAGCTTCAGGGTCCTCGGCGCCCCGGCCACCAGGTCCTTGCTGATCTCGGCGAGCTTGTAGGTCTTCGTCTTCCGCTTCCCTGATCCCTTCGGGACCTCGATCGTGCCCTCGGCGGTCGCGGTCACGGCCTCCGCCGCCTCGACGTCGACCTTCACCTTGATCTTCTCGCCCTTCTGCTTCTGCTTCTTCTCGGCCGTGACCTCGACCCCGTCGACCTTGGTGTCGAGTGTGAAGGTGCGGATCGCGGGCGTCTGGTCCACGTTGCCGGGGCCGTCGGTGGCGCGGACCCGGAAGGTGTGCTCGGCGTCGGTGAGCGAGCTGTAGGACTTGGGCGACGAGCAGGCCCCGAACGCCTCGCCGTCGATTTGGCATTCGAAGCTGGAGCCCCCCTCGGTCGACGTGAAGCTAAAGCTCGGCGCGTCCCTGGTGGGGGCGCTCGGACCGCCGGTGATCGAGGTGTCCGGGGCGGTGGCGTCGACGGTGAAGCTCCGGGTTGCCGGCGTCGGGTCGGCGTTGCCCTCGGCGTCGATCGCGGCCACGGAGAGCGAGTGCGCGCCGTCGTTCAGAGCCGGCAGCTCCGCCGGACAGGTCGCCGCGGCGCCACCGTCGACGCTGCAAGCGAATGTCGCCGGAGACTCGTTGGAGGTGAACGTGAACGACGGCGTCGGATCGGTGATCGTCGCGCCCTCGGCAGGCCCGTCGGCGATCGTCGTGTCCGGCGCGACGAAGTCGTCCTCGCGATCCCAGATCGTCAGAGCGTTGTCGTTTTCCGCGACCCCGTAGAGGTGACGGTCGTCGGGGGCGACCACGAGGTCCTCGATGCCCGCCAGGCCCGTCGCGCGGGCGCCGGCATCGGATGGGTCGTCGACGCCGCCGCGCTCGACCTCGAGGAAGCTGAGCTTGCCGGTCGCCTTGTCGCGCGAGAAGGTGAGGAGGCTTCCTGGCGCTGTCCGGCCCCCGGCGTAGACCTCGCCACCGTCGCGTGAGATCGCCAGCGCACGCCCGCTGGTGAGCCCGTCGACCGCGCCGCCGGCGTCGCCCGGGTCGTCAACGCCGTTGCGCTCGACCTCGGAGAAGCTCAGTCTCCCGGTCGCCGCGTCACGGTCGAACACGGCGATCGAGGTGCTCGAGAGGAAGTAGACGTGGGCCCCGTTCCGGGAGACGACCACATCCTGCGGCCCGCTGTCCAGCCCGTTGACCGTGCCACCGGCGTCGCTGCCGTCGTTGACGCCCTGGCGCTCCACCTCGAGGAAGGTCAGCGCGTTGGTGGTCGTGTCGCGCGAGAAGACACCGGCCGCATCGTCGTTGCTCCCGGCGACGTAGACGGAGTTGCCGTCGGGGCTGATCGCAACCGCCTCAGCGCGCTCGAGCCCGTCGACGCCGCCGACCCCGTCGAACTCGGCCTCGACGAAGGTCAGCTTCCCGGTCGCCGGGTTGCGGGTGAAGGCCGAGACGCCGTCCGCGCTGTTGGCGGCCGCGTAAACGCCCGTGCCGCTGGGCGAGATGACGACGTCCCAGGGCTCGTAGAGCCCGTCGACCGGTCCGGTGTGACCACCGCCGTCGGGATCCGCGACTATCTCGACGAACGAGAGCTCGCCGGTCGCCGCGTTCAGCGTGTATGTGCCGATCGAGTAGGTGCTCGTATCGGTGACGTAGACGTGTGCGCCGTCGGGCGACACGGCCACCGCCTTCGGCTCGTTGAGCCCGGTCACCAGGCCGCCCGAATCGCTCGCATCGTTGACACCCTCCGTCTCCGTGTCCACGAGCGACACCGCGCCCGTCGTCGCGTTGCGGCTGAACGAGCGGAGCGACTCGTCGCCGTTCGTCGCGACGAAGACGTGATTGCCGTCGGGCGCGACGGCCACGCCGCGCGGGTCGCGGAGGGCGACGGCCGGGGCGGACAGCAGGAAGCTCAGCGACCCGAAGGTGGGGCTGCCGGCCTGACGACTGAACGCGGCGAGTCCGGGGTCGTCGACCCCGCCCACGTAGACGTGGTCGCCGTCGGGGCTGACGGCGAGCGCCCGTGGGAGCGAGAGCCCCGTCACGGCTCCGCCGGGATCGCCGCCGTCGTTCGCGCCGTTTGTCTCGGCCTCTCGGAAGGAGAGCTCGCTGTCGCCCGGCACCCAGCGGAAGACCGCAACCGCGTTGCTGTCCTCGCTGGCGACATAGACGTTCAACCCGTTGGGCGAGATCGCGAGCCCCTGCGGGTCGAGCATGCCCGCGACGGCCGGGCCGGTGTCGTTCGGGTCCGTGTCGTCCACGCCCTGGACCTCGGCCTCGATGAAGCTCAGCTCCTCGGTCGTCGTGTTGCGATCGAAGACGGCTACGGCGTTGTCGGGGCTGCCCCCCGTTGCGAACACCGCGTTGTTTCCGGCCGCGACCGTCACCGCATGGGCGTTGTTCAGCCCATTCACCCCCCCGACTCCGTCCTTCTCGAACTCGAGGTAGTCGAGCTCGCCGGTGCCGGTGTCGCGCGCGAACGCGACGAGCGAATCGTCGGTCGACGTGGTGACGTAAACGCCCTCGGAGTCGGGGGCGACCGCCACCCCGGTCGGGGCGAGCATGCCGTCCACCGTCCCGCCCGGGCCACCGTCGTTCACGCCGTCCACCTCGGACTCCAAGTAGTCGAGCTCGCCCGTCGTTGCGTTGCGGGCAAAGGCGACGACAGAGTTGTCGAAGAAGCCCGTCACGGCGTAGACGCTTTCCCCGTCCGCCGAGACCGCCACGCCCAAGGGCCCGAACAGAGCGGCGACGGCTCCCCCCGGGCCACCGTCGTTGACGCCGTCGAACTCGGCCTCGACGAAGCTCAGCTTGCCGGTCGTGCTGTCGCGCGCGAACACCGCGACGCTGTCATCCGTGCGCCCGGTTGCGTACACGTGCTTCCCGTCCGCCGAGACCGCCACCCCCGACGCGGAGCCGAGCCCGTTGACCAGGGCGCCCGCGTCGGATGGGTCGTCCACGCCGTCTCTCTCCGTCTCGACGTAGCTGAACGCACCGGTCGCTGCCGTGCGGCTCAGCACCGTGATCTGGCTGACGCCGGTGACGTAGAGGTTGTTTCCGTCCGGGGACGAGGCGACGCCGGAGGCGACCTGGACGTCGTACTCCGGCACCCGCTCGTTGAAGCTCAGCTCGCCCTTTGCCGCCCAGGCGACCGCGGCGGTGAGCAGGCTCACAGAGCCGGCGATGGCCAGGGCCGCGCCTCGCCGCCACCGCCTGCGAACGATCCGTCGCTCCTCCGACTGCCGCGCGTTCCCTCGCACCTCGCGCCGACCCTAACCGATCGCGCGACAATCTCACAATGAAATCCGAATCTCTGGCGGCGTTGCTTCGTGACGCGGTCAGCAGCGGAGAGTTCGCGCGTGTCGGCTGGCTGCTCGGCGACCGCACCGCCTTGGACTCGAGCAGCGAGCGCGGCCGGGTGCGGATCATGGGGCGGGACGCGATCGTCGGGCACATGGAGGCGCCGGGTCCGGGCGACGTCCTGGAGTGGGAGGCCCGCGAGTGGCCGACCGGGGTGGCGGCCACGTTCGAGTGGCGAGGGGCGAGCGGGGTCGATCGGCGTCGCTGGTATCTGCGGCGCGACGGCGAGGCGATCACCGGCTGGTGGAGCTACGCGGCCGTGCCGGCGGGTGAGCCGGACGTGGCCGCGACGATGCCCGCCGATCTGCTTGATCGCCTCGAGGCAACGGCCGCGCCGCTCGAGCACAGCGGGAACTCGGGCGCGTCGATCGAGCGGCTGGTCCGCGCGGACGGCACCACCCTGATCGCCAAGCGGGTGGGGGGCGACGCCGACTGGCTCGGGCGCGTGACCCGCGATCGCGGCCGCACCGCGCAGCTGTGGGATGCCGGCGCCTTCGCGCGGATGCCGGCCGCGCTCGACCACGGCATCGAGGCGGTCGAGCGTGACGGCATGGCGTGGTGGGTCGTGATGCGCGACGTGTCGCCCGCCTTCATCGGCGACGAGCGCCGCCTAACGCGCGAGGAAAGCCGGCGGATCCTGGGTGCGGCGGCCGCGATGCACGCCGAGTTCGCGGGCGACGTCCCCGCCGGGGCGGCGGAGCTGGCCGACCGCCTGGCGATGAGCTCGCCGCGGGTCGCCGAGTCCGAGCGGGCCGGCAGCGATCTGCTCCCGAAGCAGATCGAGGCGGCGTGGGACGCGTTTGCAGAGGCGGTTCCAGACGACGTCGGCGCCGAGGTCCTGGCCGCCGCCCGGGACCCAGGCGCGCTGGCGGTGGCGCTGCTGGAGGCGTCACAGGCGACGCTCCTTCATGGCGACCTGCGCGACGACAACCTCGGCCTGACGGGCGACGGGGTCGTCGCGATCGACTGGGACCTGGCGACCGGCGGCCCGGCGACGGTGGAGTTCGCCTGGTACCTCTGCCACGACGCCTGGCGCATCGACGCCGGCCACGACGAGATCGAGCGCGACTTCCGCGCGGCCGAGGGTGAGCGGGTCAGCGACCGGGCGCACGAGCTCGGGATGCTCACCGGCCTCGTCCAGTACGGCTGGATCTTCGGACACTCGGCTCGCATCCATCCCGACCCGGCCGAGCGCGATTGGGCCGAAGAGGAGCTCGCCTGGTGGGTGCCACGGACTCGACGGGCGCTCGAGCACTCCGGCGGCATGCCGTTTGGTGAAACCCGTCATCGGCGTTAGGGTCTGAAGCGCATCAGGCGGAGGGCAAGATGGGTTGCTATCCAAGGACGGGAGTCGACGCACGGTGATGGTCGGGAACGGACGCGCACGGCGAATCCAGGTCGCGATCTGTCTCGCGGCCATTTCGATCGGCGCGAGCGCGTTCGCCGGCGCACGAGACAAGCCGCTACCGGACCTGGTCGTCAAGGCGGTTTCGAATCCCCCTGCCTCGGTTAAGGTCGGGGACGCCTTCTCGGTCACCGACACGACTGCCAACAAGGGCAAGAAGCGGGCGCCGGCCACACGTACGGGCTATCTGCTCTCGACCGACGGCAAGCGGAGCGACGCGGACGTCAAGCTCACGGCGACTCGAAGGGCACGCGCGCTCAAGCCGGACGCCAAGACCGCCGGCACGGCCGACCTCGCGGTTCCTTCGGGGACTCCACCGGGCTCGTACTTCGTGATCGCATGCGCTGACACAGGCGAGGACGTCGAGGAGAGCAGCGACCGAAACAACTGCCGAGCTTCGAACGCGCCGACGTCCCTGGCGGGTGCGTCCTCGACCACGCCACCGCCCACCGATCCTGACCCCCCACCCGACACAACCGCCCCCGCGGCGCCGACGCTCAGCGGCACCGACCCGACTTCGCCCTCGAGCGTCAACAACCCCAAGCTCAAGGGTCTGGCAGAGGCCGGAGCCCAGATCTCGATCTTCACAGCGGCCGACTGCCTCGCCGCCGTCGCCACCGGCACCGCCGCCGAGCTCGAGGGAGCCGGGATCACGGTCCCCGTCCCCGCCGACGCGACGACCAGCCTTCGCGCGACCGCCACCGACGCCGCCGGCAACGTCTCTCCCTGCTCTTCCCCCTTCGCCTACACCGAGGACTCGACCCCGCCCGGCACCCAGATCGACTCCGGCCCCGCCGGCCCGACCAACGACTCGACCCCGACCTTCACCTTCTCATCGCCCGACGGCGGCTCGAGCTTCCAATGCCGCGTCGATTCCGATCCGTTTGCCTCCTGCACCTCGGCGCACACGACCGCGAGCCTCACCGACGGCGCTCACACGCTCGAGGTCAAGGCCACCGACGCGGCGGGCAACACCGACGCGAGCCCGGCTTCGCGCAGCTTTGCGATCGACACCGGCGCTCCCCAGACGACGATCGACTCCGGCCCCGCCGGCCCGACCAACGACTCGACCCCGACCTTCACCTTCTCATCGCCCGACGGCGGCTCCAGCTTCCAATGCCGCGTCGATTCCGATCCGTTTGCCTCCTGCACCTCGGCGCACACGACCGCGAGCCTCACCGACGGCGCTCACACGCTCGAGGTCAAGGCCACCGACGCGGCGGGCAACACCGACGCGAGCCCGGCTTCGCGCAGCTTTGCGGTCGACACCCAGGCCCCGACGGCTCCGTCGATCACCGACACCGACCCCGATTCCCCGGCCAACGACAACAACCCCGAGGTCAAGGGGACCGGGGCCGAGGCCGGCTCGACCGTGAGGATCTACGGCGACGCGACCTGCACCGACACCGTCCTCGGCAACGGCTCCGCAGCCGACTTCAACGGCGCCACCGGGATCACGGCTGCCGTTGCGGGTGATCAGACGACGGACCTGAGGGCGACCGCCACCGACGCCGCCGGCAACGCCTCGCCCTGCCCTTCGCCCTTCGCTTACACCGAGGACTCGACCCCGCCCGTCGCTCCGTCGATCACCGACACCGACCCCAACTCGCCCGCCAACGACAACAACCCCGAGATCAAGGGGACCGCCGAGGCGGGTTCGACTGTCAGGCTCTACACGACGTCGGACTGCAGTGCCGCGATCGCGGCGAGCGGCACCGCGTCGGCCTTCAGCAGCCCCGGACTCACCGTGACCGTCGCCGCTAGCTCAAGCACCACCTTCCGCGCCACGGCCACCGACGCGGCGGGCAATCTCTCACCCTGCTCGTCCGGCTTGACCTACGTCGAGATCGCCCCGGTCGATGCGGATGGCGACGGCTTCTCGCCGCCGGCGGACTGCAACGACACCAACGCCGCGATCAATCCGGGTGCATTCGACCCGCCCGGCGTCAACGACGGCATCGATCAGGACTGCGACGGGAATACCGTCGGCTGATTGCATCCGCGGGGCTTGCTCCCCGCGGCAGTTGCGGTTAGGGGCGTCTGGATGCCGGGAGGCGGCCGGCCGAAGGGAAGCGCGCGTGCGGGGAGACTCGGGCGATCGCTCGCCGTTGCGATCACGGCGCTCGCCGTCCTCGCGATTCCCGCGGGCGCGGACGCTCGCCCGGTGGCGAAGGAGGTCGCGGAGAAGCCCGCGAGCGAGATCAAGCAGCTTCGCAAGCGCGGCAGGACCTGCCTGGTCACGGGCAAGGCGGCGCCGCCGCCGGTGAGATCGGCGAAGCCGAGCACCCGCAAGAAGGTCCGCGTCTCGACCTGCGGCGCCAGCGGCGGCCAGGCAAGGGGTGACTTCAACAACGACGGCTTCGCCGACCTGGCGATCGGGTCGCCGGGCGAGGACGTCGGGACGGTCGCCGACGCCGGGACCGTGACCGTCGTTTACGGCTCGGCCAACGGGCTCAACCTGACCGGCAACGCGCAGCTCTTCGACCAGGTGGCCCTCAACACGCCCAACGGCGGCGCTCTGCCGGGCGACCGGTTCGGCTCGGCCCTGGCCTCCGGCGACTTCGACGGCGACGGGTTCAGTGACCTGGCCGTCGGGGCTCCTGGCGACGAGATTCCGGTCAACCCTCCACGAGACGGGGTCGGCGAGGTCGACATCATCTTCGGCTCCGCATCCGGTCTGTCAGCCGCAAGGAAGCAGGTGCTGCTCCAGCAGGCTGGGCCGGGTATCACGACCATCTCCAGCCTGCCGCTCGCCGGAGACAACCTCGGTGGGTCTCTAGCCTGGGGCCAGTTCGGCGGCGGACCCGAGGCGGACCTTGCGGTCGGGATCCCAGGGGACTTCGGCCAGGGTTCGGTGGCGGTGATGCTCGGCTCGCCGAGCGGGCTCGTCCAGCCGAACCCGGCCCAAGTGCTCTCCCTGGACAGCATCTTCGGCGCCACCACCGAGCAGGACTTCGCCGGCTTCGGCGCCGAATTGACCGGTGGCGACTTCGACGGTGACGGTTACGCTGATCTCGCGATCGGGGCCTCCTCGCTCGATCTCAATCCGCCGCCTGGATCGCCCGGGGACGACATCGCCGGGGCTTCGATCCGGGACGCCGGTGCGGTGGTGGTGCTGCCCGGCTCGGAGAAGGGCCTCGTGGTCAACAGGGCGCTCTTCCTGCGCCAGGGCCGTGACGGGTTGAGTGAGCAGCCCGAGAGGAGCGATCGGTTCGGTTCGGCCGTCACCGCGGGCGACCTGGATGGCGACGGGTTCGCCGACCTGGCGATCGGGGCCAGCCGTGAAACGGTGGACGGACTGGGCGTCGGATCGGTGCAGGTCATGTTCGGCTCGGCCGGCGGCCTGACCTCGGCCGGCAACCGGTTGATCACCCCCGCCGCAACCACCTTTTCGAGCTTCCAATTCAGCGAGTTCGGCGCCGCGTGGTCACCGGCAATCTGCAGGGGGACGGCGTCGCCGATCTCGTCGTGGGACAGCCCAGCGGCACGGCGGGAGCCGTCGGACAGGCCGGCGCGGTCCACGTCTACTACGGCACTGTCGCCGGCGGCCTGGCGAGCACGCCGCAGACCTGGCACCTCGAGCCTTCCGGTGTTTCCGGCACGGCGCTCAACGATGCGGGCTACGGGTCGTCGCTGACGGCCTGGAACTTCGGCAAGAGCGCCGAGGCCGACCTCGTGATCGGCAGCCCCTTCGCGGACGTCGGGACGGTCAACGCGGCGGGTGCGTTCGGTGTCCTCTACGGGTCGAGCACGGGCCTGACCCCGACCGGCAGCCAGTACATCACCCAGAACACGGTCGGCATCCCGGACACCGCCGAAGCCGGCGACACCTTCGGCACCGCGGCCTACTGATCAGAGCCCGAGCCCGCGCACTCCGGGCTCGTCCCAGCCGAGGTGGTGGGCGACCTCGTGGCGGACGGTGCGCTCGACCTGGGCGCGCAGCACGCGCGGGTCGTGGCCGAAGTCGCGCTCGAGCGTGTCCTGGTAGATGACGATCCGGTTTGCGTACTGGTTCCGGGCGATCGTGCCGCCCATGTAGTGGCCGTACGCGTGATGCTCGCGGCCGAGGTGCGAGACGATCACCGGGGTGTCACGCAGCAGCTCGCGGAACTGATCCGGGAGGCCGTCGAGCGCCTGCATCACCAGCAGGTCGAACTCGGTCGGCGGGAAGTCCGGCGGCGGCATCGCGGCGAGCGCCTCGCTGCGGTCCTCGAGCCGTTGGAACTCCTCCTCGGGGGTCTCGCGGCCGATCAGCGTCACCGTGACCCAGGCGGTGACGAGAACGATCGCGAGCGCCCCGGCCAGCATCGCGATCAGGTCGCCCAGGCCCGCGAACGACGGTGGGTTCAGGAACAGCAGGGCGAGCCCGAGGATGAAGGCGACGAACGCCGCCGCGCGCAGTGGGGGGCCGATGGTGTCGCGCATGAGATGAGGGTAGTTGGGAGCCGACGGGTAATCGAGCGAAGGAGGTCCAGATGCCCCCGCGTGGAGTCAAGAAGGGGACCAAGCGTGCTCGTCAGTACGAGCACATCAAGAAGAGCGAGAAGAAGCAGGGTCGCTCCGAGAGCCGAGCCGAGGAGATCGCGGCGCGGACGGTGAACAAGGAGCGCGCCCGCTCCGGCGAGTCCCGGCAGCGCTCACGCACCTCGACGCAGGACATCTCGTCCGGGCGTCGCGGCGGCAAGCGCTCCGGCAGGCCCGGTCCGCGCGGCCGCACCCGCGACCAGCTCTACGAGGAGGCGAAGCGACTCGGGATTGACGGCCGCTCCAAGATGGACAAGGGCCAGCTGCAGCGCGCGATCGCCGGCAAGAAGGGCTGAACCGGGTCCACCAGGCGCGATACTGCCCGCACGATGGATCGCGCGGGACGACCCACTTGGCCGCCGGTGCTGCTCGCGGCCCTGCTGGCGCTGGCGGTGGCGCCCGCGGCGGATGCGCACGTGGTGCGCACCGTCGGCCCGGTCGAGGTCGAGATCGGCTGGGGCAACGAGCCGCCTGTCGCCGGGTTCGAGAACTTCGTCGAGGTCACAGCCACCATCGATCCCGGCGGCCCGGTAGCGGACCTGGGCGCGGATGCGGCCGTTGAGGTGACGTTCGGGGATGCGAGCACGACCGTGCCGCTGCTCCCGACCGCCGCACCGGGCGAGTTCCACGCGGCGCTGGTCCCGACCCGGCCCGGGACCTACGCATTCCGGGTCAGCGCCGTCGTCGACGACCGGCGGATCTCGACCGGGGCGACCTGTGGTGAGGGGACGTTCGACTGCGTGATCGCGGCGTCGGAGGTCCAGTTCCCGGTCGCCGACCCGACGACGGGCGAGATCGCCGGGCGGATCACCAACACCCTTCCCCGTACCGAGCAGGCGGCCGACGACGCGGACAGCGCCCAGCGCCTCGCGATCGCGGCGATCGCGATCGCGCTGATCGCGCTCGGCACGGCGATCGCGATCGCGATCCGTTCCCGTCGCCACAGCGGCTAGTGCGACGCCACTGCGTCGCCACGGCCGTGCTGCTCGTCGCCCTGCTGCCCGCGATCGGCGCGGCGCGGGCCGAGGCGCATGCGGGACTGGTCGCCTCCGACCCGGCGTACGCAGCGGAGCTCGGCGCGAGTCCAGCGGAGGTGACGCTGACCTTCTCCGAGCAGCCCGAGGCCTCGCTGTCGGAGGTCAAGGTGCGCGACGGAGCCGGCGCCACCGTGGCGTTCGGGCGGCCGCATGCGGTCTCCGGCGACCAGCTGTCGCTGGCGATCCCCGTTCCGCGCCTGGCGCGCGGCGTCTACACGGTCGAGTACCGGACCGTGTCGGCGGTCGACGGGCACGCGACCTCCGGCACGTATGCGTTCGGCGTGCGAGCGTCGCCGACCGGCGTCGCAACGACGGCAACGACCACGACGCCCGACGCCACGGCGCTCGAAGTGGTGGCTCGCTGGCTGCTGCTCGGAGGCCTCGTCGCCCTGCTCGGCGCCGCCGTGGCGGGCGCCGCGGGCTTCGGGGGGAGGGAGGGGACCGACCTGAGGCTGGCGACTGGCGGTTGGCTGGTCGCGATCGCCGGCGTCGTCCTCCTCGCCGTCGCTCAGCGCCGGACCGCGGGGTCCTCGCTCGGGGAGCTGCTCGAGACCCCGGTCGGCGAGGCGCTGATCTGGCGCGGGGTCACGCTCGTGTTCAGCGGCGCCGCGCTGCTCTACGCGGCGCGGCGCCCGCCGCTTCGGCGCGTGGCGCTCGGAGTCGCGGCCGCCGCTTCCCTGGCCACGATCGCGGTCCACGTCGACGCGGGCCACGCCGCGGCCGGCGGCTGGTCGGCGGCCCTGAGCGTCACGACGCAGGTCGCTCACTTCGCTGCCGCCGGGGTCTGGTTCGGCGGGCTCGCGGCGCTGCTGCTCGGGCTTCGCGGCGCCCCGTCGGCCGAGAAGGCGGCCGCGGTGCGGCGCTTCGCCGTCGTCGCGGCGACCGCGCTCGTGGTCGTTCTCGTGACCGGGACCGTGCGCGCGATCGATGAGCTCTCCTCGTGGGGCGAGCTGCTCGATACCGGCTACGGCAGAGCCGTGGTCGCGAAGCTGGTGCTGATCGCGCTGATCGCGGCGCTGGCGGCGCGCAACCGCAACCGCGGCGTCCCCGCGGCGGCGACCGACCTGAGCCCGGTGCGCCGCACCTCGAGGATCGAGCTCGGGCTCGCCGTCGCGGCGCTCGCCACCGCGGCGCTGCTCGGGACGCTGGCCCCGCCGGTCACCGGCCAGGCGGGCGCGGTGCCGCCGCTCTCGGCCTCCGGGGCCGATTTCGCAGCCAGCGTGAGGGTCCGGCTGACCGCCTCCTCGGACGAGCCCGGGCCGAACCGGTTCGTGCTCGAGGTGGACGACTACGAGACGGGCGAGCCGGTCGAGGCCGACCGGGCCGGCCTGCGGTTCCGGTCGCTCGACGATCCGGAGGTCGCGCCGAGCTCGCTCGAGCTGCGGCCGGCGGGCGAGGGCGCCTACGCGGCGCCGGGAACGAACCTGACGCTCGACGGCCGCTGGGCGGTGACCGCGCTGATCGAGCGCGACGGTGGCTCGGTGCAGGTCCCGCTGGAGCTCGACCTGCCGCTGCCACAGCCGGTTCCGTCGGTCCTCCGCCTGCCCGGCGCGCCGCCGGAGTACACGCTCCAGGTCGAGTACGGCCTGATCCGCGTGGTGCCGGACCCGGAGCTGGCCGGGCCGAGCAACGTCTACGTGCGGATCTTCGGCGGGGCCGCGGACCTGCCGGCGCCGACCGACCGCGTCGTCGTCACCGGGGCCGCGGGGGACGAGCCACCGGAGCAGAAGCCGGTGCGGCGGCTGACCCGCAGCCGCTTCGTTGCAGAGGTCGACCTCGAGTCCGGTCCGTACACGATCGCCGTCGTCGCTCGGCGCGACGACGGCGCCCGGATGCGGGGTGCGGTCGAGCTCGACGTCCCCGGCGACTGAGCGCACGCAGGCGGATTCCTTGCGTTGCGCCGGGGCGGATGGTATGAACGCACCACAGGGAGAACTCAACTCGAAGGGGAAATGGATGTCCTTGGTGGCGGTTCGACAGTGGTCATACCGGCTCATCGTGCTCGCCATCGCGATCGCGGGTGTGGCCCTGATCGTGCTCGCCGGCTCGCGGTCGACCAGTCAGGCGACGTCGGGCGGGAACGCCTACGCGGTCCCGCTCGCGTCCGACATCGACGTGGACCCCGCTCCGAACGTCACCGAGGTGACGATCACCTCCGACGAGTCCGACGTCGAGATCGGCGGCGCGGTGACCGCTCACGCGCAGGCCTACAACGGGGCCATCCCGGGCCCGACCTTCACCCTCAACGTGGGCGACCGGATGATCGTCCACTACCAGAACCGCCTCGAGCACGAGAGCGGCATCCACTGGCACGGGATCGAGCTGCCCAACGGCATGGACGGGACGCCGTTCACCCAGAACATGGTCCCGGCCGGGGGCGACTTCCTCTACGACTTCACCGTCACCCGCCCGGGGATCTTCTGGTACCACCCCCATCACCACGCCTCGACCAACCAGGTCTTCAAGGGTCTCTACGGGATGATCCTCGTGAAGGACCCCAACGAGGACCCGCTGCAGGCGGTCGGCACGCTTCCCTCGGACGCCCAGACGGTCCCGCTCGTGCTCAGCGACACGACCGTCTGCAAGGCGCCCGGGACCAACGACGTCAGCACCTACAACTTCCCCAGCGCGCCGTGGGCCGGCGGCGCCGCGGCCAACGACCTGCCGAACCAGCTCGCTCCGACGCCGAAGAACCTCTGCGAGGGCCCGGCCGTCAACTCGGCCGGCGGAGGCATGGACCCATATCCGGTCGACGAGAGCGGCGATCCGACCGGCCCGTTCGCGGCCGGCGACATCCCCAACATCCAGACCAAGAACGGCAACGGGCGGGTCAACGAGGGCCAGACGGTGCTCACCAACGGCAAGAACGTCGGCTTCCGGGCCGGCGGACCCCTGGCCGATCAGCCCGCCCCGCTGCCGGGGGCGCTGGCGGCGGGCGCCGAAGTGCTCAACGTCCAGCCGGGCCAGGGCCTGCGGCTGCAGGTCCTCAATGCCGCGACCACCCGGTACATGCGCCTTCACCTGACCGCGCCGAACGGCAGTGCCGTGCCCCTGTACAAGGTCGGCGGCGAGGGCGGCCTGCTCAACAACGCGATCCAGGAGGGCGGCACGCAGGGTGCGTGGCCGACCGGATATGACCTCGGCGAGATCATGCTTCCGCCGGGCACGCGAGCCGAGATCGTCGCCGCGATCCCGGCCGCGCCGACCACCGGCGTCCTGACCCTGTGGACGAGGGACTACAACCGCACCGGGGGCGGGTTCCCGAACCTGCCGTCCGTGCCGGTCATGCACCTCAACCTCAATGGACCCAACGCCAGCCCCACGTACACGATCGCCTCGGGCACGCCGCTGCGCCAGGCGACCGGCGATGTGGTCCCGGCCGCGCCCGCGGCGACGGGCAACCTGCTCAACCCGGCGACGTTCTCGCCGGCGAAGACCGGGATGGCCGCCCAGAACATCGTGATGGGCCCGGCAGGGGCCGCGCTGGGGATCGACACCTTCATCGGCACCCACGACCTGCCGCCCGGCGTCGACTACACGGACGCCGCCCACCTCGGATCGACCCGCTACGCGAAGACGGGCGACGTCCTGCGGTTGACCGCCGTCAACGGGACGGCCGCGCATCACCCGTTCCACCTGCACGGGTTCTCGATTCAGCCGCTGAAGCTCGACGCGGCGCCTTTCGACCCCGCCGCCGGGGGCAACGACTTCGTGTTCCCCTACCCGGAGTTCCGCGACAACGTCGACATCCCGAAGAACTACCGGCTCAACTTCGCGGTCAGGATCGAGCCGCGGCCGCAAGCCGACGGGACGACGCCAGGCGGCCAGCTGGGCCGCTGGCTGTTCCACTGCCACATCTTCTTCCACGCCACCGACGGCATGCTCAGCGAGCTGGTGGTCACGGACGCGAACGGCAACGAGGCGCCGACGGTCGGGGTCACGGGCGTCAAGACCGGCGGCAACCAGGGCGGCACGGCGACGATCAACGGCACCTATGACGACCGCGACGGCGATGCGGTCACGCTGAGCGCATCGCAGGGGACGATCACCGACACCGGCGGCGGGAACTGGAGCTGGACCCAGAACCTGGGCGCCGAGGAGACGTCGAAGACCGTGTTCATCACCGGCACCGACTCGAAGGGCAACACGGGCCAGGCCCCGTTCGAGCTCGAGGTCGGCGCGACGGCGCCGACGCTCACCAACCTGCTGGTCGCGCCGAAGAAGTTCAAGCCGTCGAACACCGACCTGGCGCTGACGAAGAAGGGCTCCAACATCACCTTCGCGCTCTCGAAGGCGTCGACGGTCAGCTTCCTGGTCCACAAGACGAAGAAGAAGCCGAAGGTCAGGGACAAGACCTTCACGCGCACCCTCGCCGCCGGCAACCAGACGCTCCCGTTCTCCGGCAAGTTCAGCGGCAAGAAGCTGAAGGAGGGCAAGTACGAGCTGACCGCGACGGCGACCGACTCCGGCGGCTTGCGGTCCGCCGCCGCCACGACGACCTTCAAGATCAAGCCGAAGAAGAAGAAGAAGGGCGGCAGGAAGTAGCGGTTAGCCGGGGTCGGCGACCGGCACCGGCTCCGCGATCCCGGCCTCGGGCGTGACCAGGATGGCGCCCTCGCCGGTCGCGTAGGCCTCCTCGCCGTGGTGGATCAGATCCATCCCCAGCGCCTCGTCGCGATCCTCGCCGCGTAGCGGCATCACCGCGCCGATCACCTTCAGCAGCACGAAGGTGGCGATGAACGCGTACGCCGGCACGGCGACCGCGGCCAGGAGCTGATCGACCATCTGGTCGAAGTTGCCGAAGATCCAGCCGTCGGAGATCCCGTTCCACGACGCCTGCGCGAAGAAGCCGATGAACAGGATCCCGAAAAAGCCGGCGACCCCGTGCGCGGCGAGCACGTCGAGCGTCTCGTCGACCCGGGTGCGGGTGCGGTACGCGATCACCGCGTAGCAGGGCAGCGCCACCAGCGCTCCGAGCAACATCGCGAACCCGGGGCTGATGAACCCGCCCGCGGGGGTGATGCCAACGCAGCCGACGACGATCGCGGTCGCGGCGCCGATCGCGGTGACCTGGCGGCCGCGGATCGCGTCGAGGGCCATCCACACGAGCAGGCAGCACGCGGGAGCGAGCAGCGTGTTCGTGAACGCAAGGGTCGAGTTCTGACCGGTGTTGAAGCCGCTGCCGCCGTTGAAGCCGAACCAGCCGAACCACAGCAGGGCGGCGCCGAGCAGTACGTAGACGGCGTTGTGCGGAAGCAGTGCCTGGCGCCCGTAGTCCTTGCGCGCCCCGACGACCAGCGCCGCGGCGAGCGCCGAGAAACCGGAGGCCATCTCGACCGCGATCCCGCCCGCGAAGTCGAGCGTGCCGCCGTCGATCAGCCAGCCGAAGCCGAAGCCCCAGTAGGCGAGCACCGAGTAGACGAGCACCGACCACAGCGCGGCGAAGACGAGAAAGGCCGAGAAGCGCATCCGCTCGACGATCGCGCCGGAGATCAGCGCCGTGGTGATGATGCAGAAGGTCGCCTGGAAGGCGAAGAAGACGATGTGCGGGATCGTCTGGCCCTCGCGCGGCTCGAACCCGACGTCCTGCAGGAAGGCGTAGTCGAAGCTGCCGATCAGGCTGCCGCCCTCCGAGAAGGCGAGCGAGTAGCCGACCGCCGCCCAGGTCACGAGGGCGACCGCGATCGCCGCGATGCACATCATGAACGTGTTCAGGGTGTTCTTCGCGCGCACCAGCCCGGCGTAGAACAGGCCGAGGGCCGGGGTCATCATCAGCACCAGCGCGGTCGCGACCATCATCCAGGCCGTGTCGCCGGTGTCGATCTTGGCGATCGAGATCAGGCCCGAGAGATCCATCACGCACCCACCGGGGTCACGGCGGCCTTGTCGGACTCGCCCGTGCGGATCCGGACCGCCCGCTCGAGCGGGACGACGAAGATCTTGCCGTCGCCGACCTCACCGGTCCGGCCGCCTTCGCAGAGGGCGTCGATCGTCGTGTCGACGAAGTCGTCGGAGACCGCGATCTCGAATCGGACCTTATCCGCGAGTCCGACCTTGACCGTGGTGCCGCGGTAGGTCTCGACCCGGTCGAGCTCGCCACCGTGGCCCTCGACGCGGCTGATCGAGACACCTCTGACCTCGGCGCGGTACAGCGCCTCGAGCACGTCGTTCGCCTTCTCCGGGCGCACGATTCCGATCACCAGTTTCACGTCTTGTCTCCCTGTTTCGGGCGGTCTGAGCGGTGCCACCCTAGCGGCGATGAGTTTCCGCGGGGGCACCTGTCTAAATTGGAAACCACCCAAGGAGCGAGAAGAAGTGACTGCCGATACGAACCCCGACCACCGCTGGACCGCGCTGTACGTGCTGTGCGCGGGCGTTTTGATGATCGTCCTGGACGCGACGATCGTCAACGTCGCGCTGCCCTCGATCCAGGACGACCTCGGGTTCTCGCAGTCGAGTCTCGCCTGGGTGGTCAACGCGTACCTGATCGCGTTCGGCGGCCTGCTCCTGTTGGCCGGCCGGCTCGGCGACCTGCTCGGCCAGCGCCGCGTCTTCCTCGCGGGCCTGGCGGTGTTCACGACCGCCTCTGTGCTCTGCGGGCTCTCGCAGAGCGAGGGGATGCTGATCGCCGCCCGCTTCATCCAAGGGGCCGGCGGCGCGATGGCGTCGGCGGTCGTCCTCGGGATGATCGTGACGATGTTCCCGCAGCCGCGTGATCAGGCGAAGGCGATCGGGGTCTACGGATTCGTCGCCTCGGCCGGCGGCTCGATCGGGCTCCTGGCCGGGGGCATCCTGACCGACGCGATCAGCTGGCACTGGATCTTCTTCATCAACGTCCCGATCGGGATCGCGACCGCGATCCTCGCCCGCCGCCTGGTCGAGGACCGGCCGGGGATCGGCTGGGACAAGGGCGCCGACTTGCCCGGCGCGATCGTCCTCACGACCGGGCTGATGATCGGCGTCTACTCGATCCTCCAGGTCTCCGAGCGGGGCTGGGGCTCCTGGCAGGTCCTGGGCCTGGGCGCGGTGTCCGCGGTACTCGTCGGCGGCTTCGTCGTGCGCCAGTCGCGGATCCCGAACCCGCTGATGCCGCTGCGGCTGTTCAAGGCCCGCAACGTCGCCGGCGCCAACGTGACGATCGCGCTGATGGTCGCCGGGATGTTCGCGATGTTCTTCCTCGGGGCGCTGTACCTGCAGCGGATCCTCGGCTACACGCCGCTCCAGGTCGGGCTGGCATTCCTGCCCTCGACCCTGGTCATGGGCGCGATGTCGCTGCGCTACTCCGAGCGCCTGCAGATGCGCTTCGGCCCGAAGCGGACGCTGCTGCCGGCGATCGTCTCGATCGCCGTCGGCCTGCTGCTGTGGGCGCGCACCCCGGTCGACGGCAGCTACGCCCTCGATCTCGTGCCGGCGATGGTCCTGATCGGCCTCGGTGCCGGCACCGGCTTCCCGGCGCTGATGTCGCTGTCGATGTCGGGCTCGACGCCGGAGGACTCCGGACTCGCCTCCGGACTCGTCAACGCGACCGTCCAGGTCGGCGGCGCGATCGGGCTCGCGGTGCTGGCGACGCTGGCCACCGAGCGGACCGACAACCTGCTGGCCGACGGCGAGTCGAACCTCGTGGCGCTCAACTCCGGGTACCACCTCGCCTACCTGCTCGGGGCCGTCCTGGTGGCGGCGTCGTTCGTGGTCGCCCTCAAGGCCCTGCGCTCGCCGAGCCAGGAGGAGATGGCGGCGATGATGGGGGAGGGCAACGAGGATCAGGTGGGCCCCCGCGAGCCGGTCGCCGAGGCCGCCTAGCTGAGCGAGCCGCGTGTAGTCCACCCCTACGGTGGATTAGACGCGGTTCGGCCCGTCAACCGGGTTGTCTAGGCTTTTCGCGTGATGGCAGGGAGGCTGTGGGCAACCGGAGTTCTCGTCGCGGTCGCGTTAGCGGGCTGCGACAGCGGCGGCGACGACAGCACGACCGCGGCGAGCTCCACCACCTCTACCCAGCCCGAAAACACGTCGGCGGAGACGACCACCTCCACGGCCAGCCAGGAGAGCGGGCAGAAGGATGCGCCCCAGCTCTACTTCACCGCGGGAGAGCAGTTCGCGCAGGTCCCGGCGGACCTGCCGCAGGGTGGCACCGAGGAGCAGCTGGAAGCCGCCACCGAGCAGCTCGTCGACGGGCCGCCGAAGGGCAAAAAGGCCGACACGCAGATCCCCGCCCACACCGAGGTCGACGACATCGAGGTCGCCGCGGACGGCACCGCGACCGTCGAGGTCTCGGCCCACTTCCTCGCCGGCGTCCCGGCCGGGTCGGCCGCGCGCGACGACGCGCAGCGCCAGGAGGTCGCGGCCCGGCTCGGGCAGGTCACCTACACGCTGACCCAGTTCGACGATGTCGAGTCGGTCAAGGTCGTCGCCGGTGGCGAACCGGTCGAGCGGGAGGTCGAGCGCGCCGACTACGCCAAGCCGAAGGGCGGGCCGGACTTCCCGCAGCGCCAGAAGGGGCCACCGAGCTCCAGCACTCGCGAGCTTCAGGCGCGGCTCGCCGACCTGGAGTACCTCCCGCGCAGCGCGGTCGACGGGAAGGAGGGGTACCGCACCCAACAGGCCGTGATGGCATTCCAGGCGTGGGAGGGGCTCGATCGTGACGGCGTCGCCGGGCCGATCACCCAGGCCGCGCTGGCGAAGGCGAAGCCCCCGCGGCCGGGCGGGAGTGGCCCATCGCGGCGCATGGAGGTCTACCGGGACAAGGGCGTCGCGCTCCTTGTCGCGCACGATCGCGTCAAGCGCGCGATCCACGTCTCCTCGGGCGCCGGGGCGAACGCCACTCCCGCCGGGACGCTTCGAGGTCTTCCGCAAGGAGAACCCGTCCTGGTCGGTGCCGTTCCAGGTCTGGCTGCCGTACGCGTCCTACTTCACCGGCGGGATCGCCTTCCACGAGTACCCGGACGTGCCGCCGTTCCCGGCCTCGCACGGCTGCGTCCGCGTGCCCTCGCCCGAGGCGCCCGGCGTCTACCGGTTCGCGAAGCTCGGCACGACCGTCGTCGTCTACTAGCGGCGCCTACTCGCCGGTGAGGCGGAAGTAACCGGTGTTTTCCTCGTCGTCGCGGACCTTCTCCAGCTTGCCCTGGTGACGCGCTTCCTTGAAGGCGGGCTTGATGTCCTGCTTCTCGACGCCGAGCTGGCCGGCCAGGTCGCCGCGGGAGAACTCCTCCGTGCCGAGCGCCTTCGCGGCTTCGACGATGTCCGCCGAGGTGAGTGCTTCGCTCATTTTCGATGCTGCCTTTCGTAGATGTCAGCGCCGCACCGTAGCGGGTGAGAGGATGGACGGGTCAGCGCAACCGAAGGGTGTAGATGTCAGACAAGAACCGCCGCCTGGTGCTCGCCGAGCGCCCGACCGGCAACGTCGAGGATTCCACGGTCCGCATGGAGGAGGAGGACGCGCCTGAGCCCGGCGACGGCGAGGCCCTCGTCCGCAACCGTTTCCTGTCCATCGACCCGACGATCCGCACCTGGATGGACGACGCGCCCGGGTACCTGCCGCCGATCGGGATCGGCGAGGTGGTGCGCTGCGGTGCGATCGGCGAGGTGGTGAGCTCCAACTCCGATCGCTACGCGGAGGGCGACCTGGTCTTCGGGATGAACGGCTGGCAGGACTACGCGATCGCCGACGGCGCCGAGCGCTCGATGCAGACCCTGCCCGAGGGCATCGACCCGGAGGCGGCGCTCAGCGTCTTCGGAGTGACCGGGATGACCGCCTACTTCGGGCTGACCGAGGTCGGTCAGATGAAGGAGGGCGACACCGTCGTCGTCTCCGGCGCCGCCGGGGCCACCGGGTCGATCGTCGGCCAGATCGCCAAGATCAAGGGTGCCGACCGGGTGGTCGGAATCGCGGGCGGCGCCGAGAAGTGCGCCTGGCTCACCGACGAGCTCGGCTTCGACGCGGCGATCGACTACAAGGCCGACGACGTCGCCGCGGCCCTGCGCGAGGCGTGTCCCGACGGCATCGACCTGTTCTTCGACAACGTCGGCGGCGAGATCCTCGACGCCTGCCTCGCCCAGCTCGCCCTGCGCGGGCGGATCGTGCTCTGCGGCGCGATCGCCTCCTACAACGACCGCGGCGGGATCCGCGGGCCCGCCAACTACCGCGCCCTGATCGCGCGCCGCGGGCGGATGGAGGGTTTCATCATCCTCGACTTCATCCCGCGCTTCGCCGAGGGCCAGACGCAGATGGGCGCCTGGATCGCCGAGGGCAAGGTCAAGTTCCGCACCCACGTCGTCGAGGGCCTGGAGAACGCCCCGGATGCGCTCAACCTGCTGTTCACCGGCGGCAACACCGGCAAGGTGATCGTCGCCGTCGACTAGGGGTCGCTAGGCTCGCCCGCTCGTGGCGGACCAGCGCGACCTCGAGTTCACCTACTCGCTGATCGACCGGATCTTCCGGCTGAGCCTCGGCGAGATGGCCGACTTCAGCGGCGCCAAGTACGACGGCGACTTCTCCCTGACGCTCGAGCAGGCGCAGCGCCGAAAGCACGAGTACGTCGCCGAGTCGATCGGGATCGAGCCCGGCCGGCGGGTGCTGGACGTCGGCTGCGGCTGGGGGCCGCTGCTCAACTTCATCCGCGAGCGCGAGGCCGACGGGGTGGGGGTGACCCTGTCATCCGCGCAGGCGGAGGCCTGTCGCCGGAACGGGCTCGACGCGCGGATCACGGATGCGCGCCAGGTCACCCGCGAGAGCTTCGGCGAGTTCGACGCGCTTGCCAGCCTCGGCGCCTTCGAGCACTTCTGCTCGTTCGACGACTACCACGCCGGGCGCCAGGAGGCGGTCTACGAGGAGCTGTTCGGAAACCTCGCCGGGCTGCTGCCAGACAACGGTCGCCTCTACCTGCAGACGATGGTCTTCGGCCGCAACATGATCGACCCCGACGAGGCCTCGATCGACGCCCCGCGCGACTCCGACGAGTGGATCCTGGCGCTGATGATTCACCAGTTCCCGGGCTCGCTCCTGCCGTTCGGCCACGAGCAGATCGTGAAGACGGCGGCGCCGCACTTCCGCCTCGTCTCGGCCGAGAGCGGGCGGCTCGACTACATCGAGACGATCAGGCAGTGGCGCGCCCGGTTCGCCGAGCCGAGCTGGCGCAAGACGTTGCTCAAGACCCGCCTCGTGCCCCGCTATCTGACCAGCCCCAACTTCCGCCTCGCCTTCACCTCCGGCGTCAGCGCCAACAGCATCTGCTTCGAGCGCGAGCTGCTCGACCACTTCCGGCTCGTCTTCGAAAAGGCCTGAATCCCCTCAAGCCCGCTTGAGACGGGCATACTTCGCCTCATGCAGGCCGCCGCGAAGGATCGCGACGAGGTGAAGCTCGAATTACCGTCGGACCCGCGCAGCATCAAGCGGGCGCGCGACGCCGTCGCCGAGCTCGCCGAGCGCGCCGGCGTACCGGTCAGCGACGTCAAGCTCGCGGTCAGCGAGGCGGTCTCGAACTCGATCACGCATGCCTTTCGCGATCGCGACGCCGGCACGATCTCGGTCCGGGCGCGAACCGAGGGCGACAAGCTGATCGTCGTGGTCGCCGACGACGGCAGCGGGATGCGGCCGAACGTGAACAGCCCCGGCCTGGGTTTCGGGATCTCGCTGATCACGAAGATGGCCGGTGACGTCCGCTTCGATTCGTCGCCCGCCGGCCTGACGGTCTCGATGAGCTTCGGCGGGTCCGGATGAGGGACGCGGAGGTCGGCACGCTGCGGATCTCGGTCGAGCGGCTCGAGCCGGTGACCGTGGTGCGCGCCGAGGGCGAGGTCGACCTCGACAACGCCGAGCGGCTGACCGCGGCGCTGCGCACGGCCGCCGCCGATCAGGGTGACCGGATCGCCCTCGACCTGCTCGGCGTCCCGTTCATGGACTCGAGCGGCCTGAAGGCGCTGCTGGTCGCCGCGGCCGACCTGGGCGACCGCCTCTGCCTGGTGCTGAGCCCCGGCGCGCCGGTCGCGCGGCTGCTCGAGCTCGCCGAGCTGCGGGATAGGTTCGCGATTTACGACAGCGTCGAGGCGGCCCTCGGGGGCCCGCCGGACGGAGCCCCGTGAGCTCGGCGGCGCTGACGGGCGATCAGCTCGCTGCGCTCGTCGAGTATTCCGACGACGCGATCCTGAGCAAGGACCGCAACGCGATCATCACCAGCTGGAACCCGGCCGCCGAGCGGATCTACGGGTACACGGCGGATGAGGCGATCGGCCAGCCGATCTCGATCCTGATCCCCCCGCACCGCGCCGGCGAAGAGCGCCACATCCTTGACCGGGTGCTGAGGGGCGAGCGGGTGGACCACTACGAGACCGAGCGCCTGACCAAGCATGGCCGGCTCAAGGTCCTCTCGCTGACCGTCTCGCCGATCTATGACGAGGCCGGCGAGGTTGTCCGCGCCTCGGTCATCGCCCGCGATATCACCGCCAGCCACCGCTCGCGGCAGCTCAGCGAGCGCCTCCAGGCGCTGACGACCGCGCTGTCGATGGAGATCGACTCCGAACGGACCATCGAGGTGCTGCTGGAGCAGACGCTCGGAGCGCTTGGTGCCGCCGCCGGAAGCGTCGGCATCCTGCGGCAGGGGACGGCCGAGGTGGAGCTCGTCGGCGCGATGGGCCACTCCGAGGACCGCATCGGGGCGTGGAAGCGCTTCCCGCTCGCGGCACGGGTGCCGATGTCCGAGGCGATCCGGCGCAACGAGCCGGTCTGGACGACGTCGGCCGCGGAGCTGTCCGAGGACTACCCCGATCTCAGCGCCGAGGAGATCCGCTTCGACGCGCTCGCGGTCATCCCGCTGGCGGTCGACGGAAAGCCGTTGGGCGCCCTTTCACTCAGCTTCGCGGAACCCCGCGAGTTCGACCCCGAGGAGCGGACCTTCCTCGCGGCGGCGGCGCAGCAGGCCGCGCATATGCTCGAGCGCGCGAGGCTGTTCGATGCCGAGCGGGCGGCCGCCGAGCGACTCTCGTTCCTCGCCGACGCCAGCGACGTGCTGGCACGGTCGCTCGACGTCGACGCCGCGCTGGGCGGGCTCGCACAGCTGGCGGTCGACCGGTTCGCGGACTGGTGCGGGATCGAGCTGGTGGACGATTCCGGCGCCCTGCGCAGCGCGGCCGTCGCGCACAGGGACCCGGATCGGGTCGCGCTGGCACGGGAGCTCCGTGACCGCTATCCAATCGACGAGAGCGCCAAGATCGGAGCGGCAAACGTGGTCCGGACCGGCGAGTCGGAGCTTTATCCGGAGATCAGCGACGAGCTGCTGACGGCATCGGCGCGCGACGAAGAGCACCTGCGCCTCACCCGCGAGCTCGGCCTCGTGTCGGCGATGATCGTCCCGTTGCGAGCACCGGCGAGGACGCTCGGCGCCCTGACGCTCGTCTCCGCCGAGTCGGGCCGGCACTACGACGCGAGCGACCTGACCCTGGCCGAGGACCTGGCCCGGCGCGCGGCCCTCGCCATCGACAACGCGCTGCTCTACCGCCGCGAGCACGAGGCGGCGGTGACCTTGCAACGGGCGCTGCTCCCGGAGTCGCTGCCCGAGGTGTCCGGGATCGAGTTCGCGGCTCGCTACGAGCCTGCGGCGCCCGGACTAGAGGTGGGCGGCGACTGGTACGAGGTCGTGGTTCGGGACGACGGCACCTTCGGGATCATGATCGGCGACGTCGCGGGCCGCGGGATCCGGGCCGCGTCGACGATGGGCCGGCTGCGCCCCGCGATGCGCGGTTTCGTCGCCGATGGCCACCCGCCGGCCGAGGTCATGCGGCGCCTCGACAGCCTGATCAAGGAGGCCGGGCGGCCGGAGCTGACGACCGTCTTCTACCTCGAGTACGACCCACGGACCGGAGCCGCGGAGTACGTCCGGGCCGGACACCCACCCGCGATGCTGCGCCGCCCGGACGGGTCGACCGAGGAGCTGCGCGGCACGGGCACGCCACCGCTCGGGATCCTGCCCGAGATCGAGTTCGTCGTTCACAGCGTCGCGATCCCGCCCGGAACCCTGGTGCTGCTCTACACGGATGGCCTGATCGAGCGCCGCGGCGAGGACCTCGAGAGCGCCCTGGCCCGGCTGCGCGAGACGCTAGCCGGCTGCTCGATGGGGGCCGCCCGCTGCCTCGACGAGCTTGCCGAGACCTACGGCGCCGAGATGGTTCCCGACGACGTCGCGATGTTGGCGATGGCCGTCTCCCCGAACGGCGTCAGCGCAGCGACCTGATCCAGTCGGTGCGCACGCGGCCCATGCGGACGCGCTGCGGGTGGTCGCCCACCGGGATGTGGGCGATCTCCTTGCGCTTGCGGTAGGAGATGACCGAGATCGAGTCGGTCCCGCTCCAGGAGACGAAGCACCGCCTGCCGTTGTTGGAGGTCGTCGACCAGTAGGGCTTCTCGCCGAGGTTCAGGCGCTTGAAGCGGAAGCTCTTGCGGGAGACGATCGCCGCGTAGTCGGACATCGTCCCGGCGACGCAGAGGCGCTTGCCGTCGCCGCTCATCGCGATCCCGTGGTGGGCGGAGTCGAGCAGGTACTGCTCTTGTGGCAGGTCCTGGATCCCGTCGGCGATGGGCAGGTTTGCGACCCGGGTGACCCGGTCCTGCTTGAAGCTGTACTCGACGAAGCCGTGGAAGAAGGAGACCTGGAAGTAGACCTTCTTCTCGTCCGGCGACAGGGCCATCGGCCGCACCGCGGAGCTCATGCCCGGGTAGCCGGCCTCGGCGAGCTTCTGGCCCATGTCGATCCGCTCGAGGACCTCGAAGGTGTCGGCGTCGACGATCTGGAACCAGCGGTCGCCCTTGCTCGTGTCCACGGTCGGGTCGTCGGCCGGCGTGTAGACCAGGCCGATCGAGGCGTGGTAGATCAGCTCACCGTCGGCCGAGTATGTGTTCTCGTGCGGCGAGTCGCCGGAGGGGAAGCGCCCGATCTCCTCGCCCGTCTGGGTGTCGAGGATGTGGACGACGTTGCCGGTCGATGCCGAGACGGCGACCTGGGTGCCGTCAGGCGAGAGCGCCATGTGGTCGGAACGCTGCCCGTCGACGACGAAGCGCCAGACGATCTCGCCGCTGGCGATGTCGATTCCGACGACGTCGGCGAAGCTGGGCCGCGAGACGACCAGCAGCCGCCCGTCGTTGCTGGAGTACATGTCGTCGACGAACTGGTCGTTGCCCTCTCCGATCAGCTCACGGATCGCGAGGAAGTAACCGAGCCGCACCGGGTTGGTGGCGATCTCGGCCATCCGCTCGTCGTAGTCGGGGATGA
The DNA here is from genome assembly GCA_963767285.1 of uncultured Solirubrobacterales bacterium. GTDB lineage: Bacteria > Actinomycetota > Thermoleophilia > Solirubrobacterales > 70-9 > WHSW01. Next base: position 798,466 of record CAVYDJ010000002.1, read on the forward strand.
TGTTGAGCCGGGCGATGCGGTGGAAATCGCCGTACGGCTGGATCACGTCGGCGGTTCCCTCCCAGTTGTTGCCGACGAAGATCACGGAGCGGGTGTCGCGCTCGGTCGGCGGGACCCTGGCCGCGGCCGGGCTCGCGGCGAGCAGGGCGAAGAGGACGACCGAAGCCGCAATGAGTGGTCTCGCGAAGGGGCGCATCCTGCGCCGGAAACGATAGCCACGCCCGCCGCCCTGAGTCGCAATAGGATCGCGCCGTGAGCTCGCGCGCCCGTACGGAGACCCTGGTCGCGATGGTCTGCGCCGCGGGCATCGTGCAGCTGCCGACCGCGGCGATCGTCGTCGCCCTGCCGACGATCCACGCCGAGTTCGACACCTCGCTGGCCGAGCTGCAGTGGGCGGTGACCGCCTTCTACATCCCGTTCTCGGCGCTGCTGATCGCCGCCGGGCGGCTCGCCGACATCTTCGGGCGCCGGATGCTGCTGTTCGGCGGCTGCGCGCTGTTCGCCGGCGGCTCGGCGATCGCCGCCCTGGCGCCCGACGCGCAGTTCCTGATCCTCGGGATCGCGCTCTCGGGGATCGGCGGGGCGGCGCTGATGCCGGCGTCGATGTCGCTGCTGACGAACGTGTTCACGGGCGAGAAGCGGGGGTTTGCGATCGGCATGTGGGGGGCGGCGACCGAGCTCGTCTCGGGGATCGGCGTGCTGGTCGGCGGGGTGCTGACCGGCCAGCTCTCCTGGCGCTGGATCTTCGTGGTCAACATCCTCTTCGCAATCCTGATCGTCGTCCTGGCGCGGGCCGGGACGCCGGAGTCACGGGACCCGAACGCGTCCCGCAAGGTCGACGTCCCTGGTGCGACATTGATCGCGACCGGCCTGACCGCCATCACCCTGGCGCTGATCCAGGGAGCGACCTGGGGCTGGGACTCGCCGGCGATCGTCTGCCTGCTGGTCGGCGGGGTGGCGGCGTTCGTCGCCTTCGTGATCGTGGAGCGGCGGACCGAGAACCCGCTGATCAACCTCGACTTCTTCAAGAACCGCAACTTCACCGGCGCGACGACGACGATCTTCGTGATCGACTTCTCGTTCGGGGCGATGCTGTTCTTCCTTCCCGAGTACTTCCAGGACATCCTCGGCTACACGCCGACCGAGACCGGGGCCCTGCTGTTGCCGCTCACCGCGTTGATGGTGATCGCCTCGCCGCTGGGCGGCAAGATCGCCGCGCGGGTCGGGCCGCGGCCGCCGATCGTCATCGGGCTGACCGGGATGCTGATCGCGATCTACTGGATCTCGACGCTCGACCTCACGACGACCTACTCCGACCTCTGGATCCCGACCGCGATCATGGGGTTCGGGATCGGCCTCGCCCTCACCCCGATGAACCTGGCGGCGATGAACGCGGTCTCGCGCAACCACGCGGGCGCCGCCTCCGGGATCCTGGTCACGCTCAGCGGCCTGGGCGCGACGCTCGGCGTCGCCGTGACCGGGGCGATCTTCGGCGAGCTGCAGACCCAGAACACGATCGACGAGGTCGGCGACCAGGGGGTGACGGTCGGCCGGGACGCGGCGCTCGAGCTGGAGGGTGTCCTGTCCGGGACGCCCGGCGCCCAGCACGAGCTCGACAAGCTCGCCGGCCATGACGTGGCCGGGATCGAGAACGCTGTCCGCGAGGCGTTCATCTCCGCGCTCGGAACGAGCCTCAAGATCTCCGCGGCGCTCGTCCTGGCCGGGATCGTGCTCGCGGTCGCGCTGCTGCGCAAGTCGGAGCCGGCCGACGCCGAGCCGATCGCGGAGCTCGCGCCCTCGGTGACACCGCGCCCGGCGCCCCGCGGAACCGTCCGCGAGCCCGCCGCCGAGTAGGTCCGTACCTTCGAAATTGGCGGTAGCTTCCGCACGTGGGCTTGATCGACGGCATCACGGGCTCGGCGTCGCGGCTTGGCGCCGCCGCTCAGAACGCGGTCGAGGTGGCGCGGTTCGGGGGTCTGGAGACCGACGAGGAGCCGTCGCCGTTCGAGATCCACGCGCAGCGCCCCGTCTACAAGCTGCGCCACTACTACGCCGACGATCCGCAGGGCGCGCCGATCCTGCTGGTGCCGCCGATGATGCTCGCCGCCGACGTCTACGACGTCTCGCCGGGCTCGAGCGCTGTCACCGTCCTCCACGAGCACGGCGCGGACCCCTGGGTGGTCGACTTCGGCTCCCCCGCGCACGAGGAGGGCGGGCTGGAGCGCAACCTCGCCGACCACGTCGTCGCCGTGTCCGAGGCGGTCGACCGGGTCCGTGCCGCGACCGGGCGCGATGTGCACCTGGGCGGCTACTCGCAGGGTGGGATGTTCTGTTACCAGGCCGCGGCCTACCGCCGGGGCGAGGGCATCGACTCCCTGGTCACGTTCGGCAGTCCGGTCGACACCCGGGTGGCGCTGCCGCTGGGGATCTCCGAGGAGCTCGCCGAGTCGGCGGCCGGCGCGCTCGCCTCGATCTTCGGGCGCACCGCGGTCCCGGCCTGGATGAGCCGAACCGGGTTTCGCCTGCTCGACCCGGTCAAGTCGCTTCGCCAACAGGCTGAGTTCATCCTCCAGCTGCACGACCGCGAGGCACTGCTGCCGCGCGAGCGCCAGCGCCGCTTCCTCATGGGGGAGGGGTGGGTCGCGTGGCCCGGACCCGCGGTCGCCGACTTCATGCGCCAGTTCATCGCCCACAACCGGATGCTTCAGGGCGGGTTCGTGATCGAGGACCGGACCGTCACCCTGGCCGACATCGACCGTCCCATGCTGACGGTGGTCGGCACGGTTGACGAGATCGCGCCGGCGGCCGGGGTGCGGGCGATCAAGCGCGCCGCGCCCAAGGCCGACGTCTATGAGCTGAGCCTCCGCGCGGGTCACTTCGGGCTCGTCGTGGGGTCGGCGGCGACCGCGACCACCTGGCCCGCGGTCGCGGAGTGGACGCGCTGGCGCGCCGGCGCGAGCGAGCTGCCGCCCGAGATCCACCGGGTCGCCGACGACGAGCCGGAGCCCGCGGCCCCCGGGGTCGGGACCCGGCTCGGGGTCGGACTCGAGCTCGCGGCCGGGGTCGGCGGCAGCTTCGCGCGCTCGCTGGCCGGCGCGGCCTCCCGCGCGATCGGCGGCGCCCGGGTGCTCGCCGAGGAAATCACCGGACAGCTGCCGCGCCTGGCGCGGCTGGGGAGGCTCGAGCCGCACACCCGGATCTCGCTCGGCCTGCTGCTCGACGAGCAGGCGGACCGCCATCCCGACGCCGACTTCTTCCTGTTCGAGGACCGCGCCTATTCGCATGCGGCGGCCAAGAACCGGATCGACGCCGTCGTCCGCGGCCTGGTCTCGGTCGGCGTCCACCAGGGCGAGCATGTCGGCGTGCTGATGAGCACCCGGCCGAGCGGTCTCTCCGTGGTGGCGGCCCTCAACCGGCTCGGCGCGGTCGCGGTGCTCATGCGCCCGGACGGTGCGGTTGCCCGTGAGGCCGAGCTCGGCCAGGTGACGCGGATCGTCGCCGACCCCGAGCTCGCCGAACGCGCCCGCGAGGCGGAGGGCGGGGACGTACTGGTACTCGGCGGCGGCGCGGCCGAGCGCGATCTCGGGCCGGGGGTGACCGACATGGAGCGGATCGACCCCGACCGGGTCGAGTTGCCCGCCTGGTATCGGCCGAATCCGGGGCGCGCGTCGGACCTGGGCTTCATCCTCTTCACCGGCGAGGGCGAGCGGACGCGGTCGAACCGGCTCACCAACGGGCGCTGGGCGCTGTCGGCGTTCGCGACCGCGTCGGCGGCGACGCTTTCCAACGACGACACCGTCTACGCGGTCACGCCGATCTACCACCCGTCCGGGCTGCTGATGAGCTTGGGCGGCGCGATCGCCGGCGGCGCCCGGCTGGCGATCGCGCGCGAGTTCGAGCCCGAGACGTTCTGGGAGGAGGTGCGCCGCTACGGGATCACGGTCGCCTCCTACACCTGGACCATGCTCGACACGATCGCCTCGGCGCCGGAGGACCCCGCCGAGCACCATCACCCGGTGCGGCTGTTCATCGGCGCCGGGATGCCGCGTGGGCTCTGGCGCCGGGTCGAGCGGCGGTTCTACCCCGCGACCGTCCTGGAGTTCTATGCCTCGACCGAGGGCGACGCGATCCTCGTCAACGTCAGCGGCGACAAGCCCGGCGCCAAGGGACGGCCCCTGCCGGGGAGCGCCGAGGTTCGGCTCGCCGCCTACGACGCCGACGCGGGACGCCTGCGCGAGCGTCCCGACGGCCTCGCGATCGCGTGTGGCCCGGGCGAGGTCGGGATGCTGCTGACGCGCGTGCGCGGGGTCGTCACGAGCAGCGAGAGCCCGCTGCGGGGCGTCTTCGAGCCCGACGACGCCTGGTTCGCGACCGGCGACCTCTTCCGCGCCGACCAGGACGGCGATCTGTGGCTGGTCGACAACGCCGCCGCGCTGATCCCGACCGAGCACGGCCGGCTCGCCTCGTTTCCGATCATCGACGCCCTCGGCGACCTCGACGCGGTCGACCTCGCGGTCGTGTACGGCGTCCCCGACCCGGACTCCGGCGTGCAGCTCGCGATCGCCGCGGTCACTCTGCGGTCCAGCCGCGGGATCGACGCGGAGGCCGTGAGCCAGGCGCTCGGAGGCCTTGCGCCCGACGAGCGGCCGGACATCGTCTGCGTGGTCGACGAGATTCCGGTCACGACCTGGTACCGGCCGAGCGCGGTCGAGCTCCGCGCCGCCGGGGTGCCGGAGGGCGAGAACGTCTGGCGCCGAGAGGGCGACACGTACCTGAGCGCGCAGACGGTCACCGCCTGAACGGGCGGATAGGATCACCCCAACCACTCACCCCACGAAAGGGGAACCGCGTTGTTCGTAGTTGCCGAATTCGGACTCGGTGAGGCCCTCCTTACCGTCCTCTCGATCTTCTTCTTCGTGATCTGGATCTGGATCCTGATCACGATCCTCTCCGACCTCTTCTCCGATCACGAGACCTCCGGGTGGGGCAAGGCCGGCTGGGTCTTCTTCCTCGTCTTCGTGCCGTTCTTGACCGCGCTGATCTACCTCGGCGTGCGCGGGGCGGGAATGCGCGACCGGATGATGGCGCGCCAGCAGGAGGCGCAGTCGCAGATGGACACCTACATCCGCGACACGGCCGGGAGCTCTGCGGCCGACGAGCTGGCCAAGCTCGCCGACCTGCACGCCAAGGGCACGATCTCCGACGAGGAGTTCGCGAAGATGAAGGCGAAGCTGGTCGGCTAAGAACCCGCCCGAGCGGGCGCTCTCAATCGAACGGCAGGACGAGGTCGAGCGCGGTCAGCCGGAACAGCTGCGCGACCTCGCCCGTGCCGCGGGTCATCCTCAGCCTTCCGTTGCCGTCGGCGCGGCGGGTGGCGCGCAGGATCGCCGCGAGCCCGGTCGAGTCGATGAACTCGAGCCCGTCGAGATCGACGGTGACCCGTTCCGCGTCGCTGATCAGGGCGGCATCGATCGCGGCCTCGAGGCGTTGCGCGGTGCTCAGGTCCAGAATGCCGTGCAGGGTGAGGCTGTAGGCGTCGCTGCTGCGGCTGGCCTCGATCGTCAGCTCGGTGTGATCCGCACGGCCATCGCCGTTGTTGTTCCAGCGGCCGACCCGCATCTCAGCAGTCGTTTTCCTGGCTGAACGCGACCAACACTCTTGGATCCCTCCAGCTGAGCTGACGCCATCCATCCCGTTGCGGCCATCTCGGCCGTGATCAGTCTGCAGCGCCTGGTCAGACGCGCTCGCCCTCTCGCTATAGGAACGAACTCGCCGTGGACGATCCTACCGCAGGTTCGGCCGCCTGCCCAGCCGTTTGGGTCGGGCCGTATGATGGATGGGCCTGAGTGCTTCGGCAGCGTCAGCAACGACGCCGAGGCAAGCGGCTCCCACGGAAACGGTTTGGGACGGAAGGCCGCATAGGGGGCCATCTCGTTCAGACCGGTTCATTTTCCGCTACCCCGGAGCCGTGATGTCTGACGAGCCCAACTTCCACCAGGATGCCGCGCCGACGCGCAACGACCTCGGCGAGGTTTCCTCCCAGGTTTCGCGCCAGATCGTGCAGCTTCACGCACGCCTCTACGGCCGTGGCCCGACCCGCGCCAAGACCTACATCACCGAGGATTACCTGCTCTCGGTGCTCGAGGAGATCTTCACTCCGGCCGAGCGAACGCTGATCTCGGCCGGCAAGGGCGAGCACGTCCAGACGACCCGGATGGCGTTCCAGGACGCGGTCAGGGACTCGTTCGTCGAGATCGTCGAGGAGACGACGGCGCGCCCGGTGCGCACGCTGATCAGCCAGGTCGACCTCGCGACGGGCGTCGCGATCGAGCTCTTTCTCTTCGAGCCCCGCGCAGCGGTCGCGGTCCCGGGGCGGGACGGTCACGGAGGTGCGGAGTGAGCGATGGGCCGGCGGGCCCCAGTCGCACCGAGATCGAATCAGCGATCGCCGCGGAGCTGCGGCGGGTCCACGAGGACTCCTATGAGGCAGGGTCTCCCGCGGTCGAGGTCCACGCCAGTCGCGACGTGGTCCTGGCGGTGATCGACGTCAAGCTGACCGCGGCCGAGCAAACCCTGCTGGAGGCCGACCAGGGGGAGGCGGTGAAGGCGACCCGCGAGGCGTTCCAGGAGGCGATCGCACCGACCTTCATCGCGATCGTCGAACACGCGACCGGCCGTCAGGTGGCCGGTTTCCTCAGCGCGATGAGCGTCGACCCGCTCTACGAGCTCGAGTTCTTCCGGCTCGCGCCCGAAGCTTCCCCTTAGGTCGGGGCCGCTTCCTCGTCGCCGTTGAAGCGACCCTCGTGCGACCCGAGCAGCTGCTCTTCGTGCGGCTCGAGGAGGAAGAGCTCGATCGCGACGTCGGGGTCGGCGTTGATCTGGCTCATGTACCCGAGCACCTTGCGGTCCAGGGTCGACTCGATCACCTCGACGAACCGGTCCTTCATCGTCTTCTGGAAGCTGCGGCGGATGTTCTCGACCTCGTCGATCTTGCCGTCGGCCATCAGCGTCTTCTCGACCGTCGTGAACCCGCCCCGCAGCATGACCAGGATCGTGTCGTTGATCGCGTACGTCTTCGCCTCGGTCGGTCCCTTGCCGTAGAAGCGGCGGTGCAGCTGCACCATCGCGACCGTGATCGACGACAGCTCGGTGCCCGTGGCACGCGCGCCCTGGCTCATCTGAGCCTCCTCGCTCGTGATGCCCGTCCCGTGCACGGCGTGCATGGTCCGCTCATCCGTTGGCGGCCGGCGCGGCCTCGTATTTGGCACTTCGCCGCTGCGTCGGTCTACGACCAGCCTAGCGCGCTACCACGCGCCGCCCCCGCCGCCGCCGGAGAAGCCCCCGCCGCCGCCCGAAAAGCCGCCGCCGCCGCCGCTCGATGAGCTCTGCGGCGCGACCTGCGAGGCGAATGCGGAGCTGAATCCGCCGGCGTCGAAGGAGTCGGAGTGGAAGCCGCCGGTGAACGCGTATCCGGTCCAGACGCCCGACGCGGTCGCGTCCTCCATCACCGGAGCCGGGATCCGCCCGGAGGCGATCATCCGCTCGGCGGTCCCGAAGGCGACGCCGTAGACGAGGATCCGCTTCCACAGCTCGAGCGTGGCCGGCGGATCGTCGGAAAGGCGCGGGAAGTCCTGGGTCCAGCGCTCGAACGCCTGCCAGCGCGCGGTGCGGTCCACGCGCTCGGCGTCGAGGCGCTTGAGGCGGGTCGCCGGGAGCGCCAGGATCCCGACAACGGTCACGAAGGCCACGATCGAGGCGCCGATCCAGCCCTTCGATTCGGCGAGGGCGATCAGGATCACGGTCCCGAACGCGAGGATCGCGCCGAGCACGATCAGCCACCTCGCCCAGTTGAGGTTGCGGTCCCAGGCGAGCTCGCCGGTTTCGGCATCGTCGAGCGCCTCGGTCATCCGCTCCCAGCGCCCGCGCCAGACGTCTGAGTGTTTGGGCACCTGGTCCTTCATCTCGCTCATCGCCACCTGCTTGCCGTCGAGCAGTTGGTCGAAGAACGCCAGCACCTCTTGCTCGTAGGCGGTCAGCTCATCCGCGGGGCGCTCGGCCTTCTGCTTGAGCGCCAGGTCGAGCTTCTCGTCCTCCGTCGTCGCCTGGCTGCTCTCGTAATAGCCGCGGTCGACGAGGTCCAGCAGCGTCGCGAGCACGGTGTTGGTGCTGTTGGCGCCTTCGTGGGCGAGGCCGTAGGCGACCGCCGGCCGCGCGTCGTCGGGGGGCTCGGGCAGGTACTCGGGCGTGCCGGTCCTCCGCTCGCGGGTGAGCCATAGGAGCAGCCCTGCGAGCAGCCAGGCGATCGCGGCGATCCCGAGCGCGGCCACGAACGCATGCTTGGCGACGAACCGCTTGAAGCGGTTCCAGGGGGAGTTGAAGTCCTCGGTCAGATCCTCCTCGAAGGCCAGGATCGCGGGCAGGCCATCACCCTCCTCGTGGCGGGCCGCCGGATAGTTCTGGGCCGGATCGCGCGGCATCGTCACCCGCAGCTCGACCCCCGCCCCGGAGTCGACGTCGTCGGCCTCGAGCGTTGCCATCCCCGCCCCGCGGACCGTCTCGCCGTCGATTCGCTCCGCCGCGTCGACGTTGACGACGTGACCCCAGACCCGATACAGAGGATCGTCCGGGTCGAGCGCCGGGTTTGTGAACGAAGCGGTCAGGTGATCGAGGTCGAAGTCCCACTCATCGCCCCAGACCGCCCAGCCGATGTCGAGCACGTCGTCGTAGGCAACCACCACGCCGGCCACCCGGTAGGAGAGCTCGAACGTCCGCTCCTCGTCCGTGGCCCGGTAGTGCCAGACGACCCGGTAGGTGTCGCCAAAGTCCGCGGTGCCGAAGACTCCGGGCCGATCGTGGCTGCCGAGCCCGGTGTTCCCGCCGGGCTGGAACACGCGGCCGCCCTCGCTCACCGTCATGCCGGTGATCTTGTCGTCGTGGATGCGGTTGAGGTCGATGTCGCGGTAGGCCCCTTCGAAGTGGCCGTCGAAGTCGAAGGTCAGGCGCTCGTTGACGAGCAGGCTGCCGTCGGGCGCCAGCCGCAGCGTCGTCTCGGCGTCGGTGACGCGATAGTCCTTCGCGATCGCGGGGACGGCGAGCGCCAAGGCCAGCGCCAGGCCGAGCAGCGTCGTGATGACGAGCCGTCGCGGGTTCACGCCGGACCGGGGGAGAGGCTGACCTGCGGCGCGATCTCCGCCCCGGCCGGAGCATCGAAGAACTCACGCTTGTCGAAGCCGAAGCTGCGGGCGACGATCACGGACGGGAAGACCTGGATCAGGGTGTTGTAGGTCTCGACGGTGTCGTTGTAGACGCGGCGGGTGATCGCGATCTGGTCCTCGGCCTCGCGCAGGTCGTCCTGGAGCTTGGAGAAGTTCTTCGACGCCTCGAGCTCCGGGTATGCCTCGGCGACGACGAGCAGCTGCTGGGTTCCGCGCCCGACCTCGGCCTCGGCCGCCGCCTTGGCGGCCGGTCCCTGGACGGCGATCGCCGTGCTGCGCGCCTGGGTCACGTCCTCGAACGTCGTGCGCTCATGGGCCGCGTAGCCCTTGACCGACTCGACCAGGGCCGGGATCAGGTCGTGGCGGCGCTTCAGCGCGACCTCGATCTGCGCCCAGCTGTTCTCGGTCGTCTGACGCTTGGCGACCATCCGGTTGTACGTCACCCACACGAACGCGGCAACTGCGACGAAGAGGACGGCGGCGATGATCAGCCCGATCACGACGCGCAACCTTACGGCGCCAGGCGCTGGAGCATCCAGTCGGCGTGCGTCAGCAGGCGCTCGATCGAGTACTTGTCCGGATCGGTGAGGAGCAGCCGCGCGGCCTCGTCGGAGACCGCGGACAGGGTCCGGGCGGTCAGCTCGGGGTCGGGTGACTCGGAGCTCGACCCGAGCCCGGGGCGGACGACTTCGGCGAGGGCGGCGACCACGGCGGTGCGCCCCAGGGTGATCCGGTCGCGCAGCACCTCGGGCGCGCCCTCCGGCGGCATCAGCACCAGCCGCCACGTGACGGGGTCCGTTGCGACGGCCTCCAGGTAGCCGCGCAGCGCGACGAGCAGGTCCTCGCGGGGGCTGCCCGTCACGCTGAGCCGGGTGGGGAGGACCTCGGCGAGCTGCGACAGCGCCCGTTCGCCCTCGCGGTCGACCATCGCCTCGAGCAGGCCCGGGAGGTCGCCGAAGTGGCCGTAGACGACCGGGCGGGTGATGCCGGCGCGGCGGGCGACCGCCTCGATCGAGACGGCATGAAAGCCGTCCTCTCCGACCATGCCCTTGGTTACGTCGAGCAGCTGCTCGCGGCGCTGCTCGGCGCTCATGCGTTTGCGGGTGGCGCTTGCTTGCATGCTGTGTGCTAGGTTACACAACTGTAACTTACACTCGTGTAACAAAGGTGAGATGAAGATGGAACGAGAGACGGACATCGAGATCGCGATCGTCGGAAGCGGCTTCTCCGGCCTGGCGATGGCGGCGCGGCTGAAGCGCGCCGGCCGCGACGACTTCGTGATTCTCGAGCGGGCCCGCGAGGTCGGCGGCACGTGGCGGGAGAACAGCTACCCCGGCTGCCGGTGCGACGTCCCGAGCCATGTCTACTCGTTCTCGTTCGCGCCCAACCCGGACTGGAGCGAATCGTTCTCCCCGCAGCGCGAGATCTTCGACTACCTGCGCAAGGTCGCCGCCGACGAGGGCCTGGTCGAGCACGTCCGCTTCGGCTGCGAGGTCGAGGACGCGAGCTGGGACGAGGAGGCGAAGGTCTGGCGGCTGCGGACCTCGAGCGGGGATCTCGCCGCGCGCGTCCTGATCGCCGGTGCCGGGCCGCTGCACGAGCCGAAGCTGCCCGACGTGCCCGGCCTGCTCGATTTCGAGGGAGCCCTCTTTCACTCCGCCACCTGGGATCACGACCACGACCTCGCCGGCGAGCGGGTGGCGGTGATCGGCACCGGGGCGAGCGCGATCCAGTTCGTCCCGCAGATCCAGCCCGAGGTCGAGCGGCTGCACCTGTTCCAGCGCACGCCGCCGTGGGTGATGCCGCGCGGCCAGCGCCCGATCACCCGCGCCGAGCGCACTCTGTTTCGCCGCATTCCCGCTCTGCAGCGCGCGGCGCGCGCCGGGATCTACTGGGCACGTGAGGCGATCGCCATCCCGCTGCTGCGCGTTGCCTTCGCGCCGTTGCTGAGGCGGGTCGGGCTGATGCACATGCGGCGCTCGGTTCCCGATCGCGGCCTGCGGCGGAAGCTGACGCCGGACTACCTGCCGGGCTGCAAGCGGATCCTCGTGTCCAACGACTACCTGCCGTCGCTGGCGAAGCCGAACGTCGAGGTCCTCTGCGAGGGGATCGCGGAGGTCCGCGGCCGGACCGTGATCGGCACCGACGGCAGCGAGCGGGAGGTCGACACGATCATCTGCGGGACCGGGTTCCACGTCCTCGACATGCCGGTCGCCGACCGGATCCGCGACGGGGTGGGGCGCTCGCTGGCCGACCACTGGGACGGCAGCCCCCAGGCGCACCGCGGCACGACCGTCGCGGGCTTTCCCAACTTCTACCTGCTGCTCGGGCCGAACACCGGGCTCGGCCACAACTCGGTCGTCTACATGGCCGAGGCCCAGGCCGGCTACGTGATGCGGGCGCTCGCCCACATGCGCGAGCACGACCTCGGGACCATCGAGGTCCGCGCCGAGGCCCAGCGCGACTGGAACGACGCGATCCAGGCACGCATGGACGGCACGGTTTGGCTCGAGGGCGGATGCTCGAGCTGGTACCTGGACGCCAATGGCCGCAACACGTCGCTTTGGCCCGGCTTCAGCTTCAAGTTCGCCCGGGCGCTTCGGCGCTTCGAGCCGGCGGAGCACACCGGTGCGCCCCTGGTCGCGCCGTCCGTGCTACCAGTAGCGCGTGATCGCGCTGCTACGGCGTAGGAGGGCCGTCCGGGCCGAAGTTCGGCTGATCCGGTCCGGCGAGACCGAGCGGGTCCCCGAGACCGGGGCCGCCGCCTCCGTTCAGGAGGCGGAGATGACGATGCCGTCCGAGCTCGTCGCCGAGTTCTGGAAGCCCGAGTATCTGGAGCGGCTGGCGCGCGCCTACTGGCGCTTTCTGTCCCGCGTCACGCTCGGCCTGATCCGGGTCGTCTACAGCGACGAGGGGCGCGCGGTCGTCCTGATCAGCCGGCGCCTGCCGCTGCTCATCTTCCACGTGCCGGATTACGAGATCGAGCCGGGGCTGGGCTGCGTTACCTGGCGGATCGAGCGCGGCCTGCTGGTCGCACGCGAGGGGCGAGACGGCGACGGCTTCCTGCGGTTGAGCGTCCAGCGCTGCGGGCCCGGCGACGACGGGACCGAGGCCCTGCGGGTGCGCGTCGAGGTCCGCAACTTCTACCCGTGGCTTCGCGGCTCGGGGCGATTTGCGCGTCTCGGCGCGTGGCTGTACGCGCAGACCCAGCTGCGGATCCACGCGATCGTCTGCAACGGCTTCCTGCGCTCGCTGGCGCGGCTCGACCTGCCGCCATCGCGGGTCGGAGCGCTGGCCGGCGAGATCGCCGCCGGCGGGGAAACCGTTTCGGCCTCGCAGACCGGGGAAGATGTTGCCGATGACTGACGACCGGATCCTGGTCACCGGCGCGACCGGCTTCGTCGGCGGCCTGCTGGCGCGTCGGCTGCTCGAGGACGGCTTCGAGGTTCGCTGCCTGGTCCGCGACCGGGAGTCGGACGCCGCCGAGGCGCTTGCCGGGCTCGGCTGCGAGATCGTGGTGGCGGACCTGACGCGCCCAGGCGGCGTCGGAGCGGCGCTCGAGGGAGTCCGGATCGCCTACTTCCTCGTCCACATGATGGGCGAGGGCGACGACTACCCGGCGATCGAACGGGCCGCCGCGGCGCGCTTCGGCAGGCTCGCGAAGGCGGCCGGGGTCGAACGGGTCATCTACCTCGGCGGCCTGGGCGACGAGGAGGCCTCCAAGCACCTGAGGGCTCGTCACGAGGCGGCGCTGGCGCTCGCGGCCGAGGGTCCGCCGCTGACCTACTTCCGCGCCGCGATGGTGATCGGTCCCGGCAGCGAGTCCTACGAGCTGCTGCGCGGGATCGTCGGGCGCCTCGCGGTCCTGCCCGCGCCCGACTGGCTGCACACGAAGACGCAGCCGATCGGAGGCGCGGACCTGGTCGACTACCTGCGCGACGCGATCGACGTCCCCGAGTCGGCGGGCCGCGAGATCCAGGTGGGCGGCTCGGAGGTCGTCAGCCACCTGGAGCTGGTCAACGAGATGGCACGGGCGCTGGGGCGAAGGGCCCCGCGCCGGATCCGGATGTCTGGCGAGCTCGCGCGGCCGGCGACGGTCGCCGCCGGCGCCGGCGCCGTCACTTCCGGCGACCCCGACGTCGCCGCGCAGATCAGCCTCGGGCTGACGACGCCGACCGTGGTCGACGATCCGAGCGGCGCCGAGCTGTTCACGATCAGGCCGGACCGCCTCGACGCGGTCCTCGCCGAGGCGGTCGACGCCGCCGCGGCGGCGAGAAGCTGATGGCCCGCAGCGTCCGCGAGTCGGTGGTGCTCGCCGCCGAGCCGCAGCGGGTCTGGGACACGGTCATGGACCCGTCGCTTCTCGAGCGCTGGGTGACGACCCACGACTCGTATGAGGGCGCCGGTGCGGGACCGCTGACGGCCGGCGACGAGTTCACGCAGAAGCTGCGGCTCGCGGGCAAGTCGTTCAAGGTCCGCTGGCACGTGGTCGAGGCCGAGGCGCCGACCCTGGCCCGGTGGGAGGGCGAGGGACCCGCGGGATCCACGGCCAAGGTCGTCTACAAGCTGACTCCCGAAGACGGTGGGACCAGGTTCGACTACGAGAACGAGTTCGCGCTGCCCGGCGGTGCGCTCGGCAAGGCGGCGGGCGGCCTGCTCTCCGCGGCGCCGGGCGGACGTGAGGCGCGCAAGACGCTGGAGCGGTTGCGGACCGTGGTCGAGGCCTGAGAAAGAGCCGCTAGTCCCCAAGCGGCCGCTCGCGCTCCGCCTTGCGGTGTCGCGCCAACCCGAGCAGCGGATAGATCAGCACCGACAGCATCCCGGCCCCGACCAGCGACACGGCAACCTCGGGACGCATCGTCCCGGTGTCGAGCCCGATCTGCGTGATCGCGACCAGCAGCGGCAGAGCGGCGCCGGAGAACAGGGCGAGCGCAATCCGGTCGGAGGTGATCAGGTCACGGCGGTAGAGCAGCCAAGCCGGAACGCCGCGGGTGAACAGGAACAGGAGGGCGAACCCCGGGACGAGGAAGAGCGAGCTCGCGTCCGAGAACAGGGCGTCGAGGTCGTAGTCCATACCGGTGGCGATGAAGAAGACCGGGATGAGGAAGCCGAAGCCGACCGCGTCGAGCTTGCCGAGGTACTCCTCCGCGTCGCTGCCGCGGATCACGATCCCGGTCACGATCCCGGCGGCGAACGCCCCGAGGATGACGTCGAGGCCGAACTCGGTCGCGAGTACGGCCAGCGCGACGACCACCAGGATCGAGAGCCGGACGGCGAGCTGGCCGCTGGTCCCCATCGTCGTCTGCACCAGCCGCACGACCCGGCCCGGACGGGCGCGCAGCGCGAGCAGCGTCGCGCCGACCACGATCGCCGCGAAGGCGAACAGGAGCAGCGCGCGCAGCGGCTCGTCGGCCTCGAACGCGAGGATCACCGAGACGATCACCACCGGCCCGAACTCGCCGGCGGCGCCGGCGCCGACCACGTAGTTGCCGAACCGCTGGTCGAGGATCCCGGCGTCGCGGAGGATCGGCATCAGCGTGCCCAGCGCGGTCGTGGTCAGTGCCAGGGCGACGAGCACGGTGGCGTGGATCACACCGGTGGCGTGGAGAATTACGGCCAGAACGGCCCCGATCGCGAGCGAGATCAGCCAGCCCTGGACCCCGAACTTGACCGGGTTGCCGCGGATCCGCTCGAAGTCGATCTCCATCCCCGCCAGGAAGAAGAGGAAGGCGAGGCCGAAGGTCGACAGCGCCTCGATGAAGTCGTCGGTCGAGGCGAGGTCGAGCACCTCGGGCCCGACGATGATCCCGAGGAAGATCTCGACGACGACGATCGGCAGCTTCGCCCGCTTGGAGAGGTCGGCGAGCACCGGGGCCAGGACCGCGACGACGGCGACGATGAGGATGTCCGTGTGGCTGACTTCCACGCCGCCGCGAGCCTATTCGCCCGGGGCGTCATGTCTAGAATCGCCCGCTCGCACAAAGACAGGGGAACGACTGGAGGAATCGATGAGGGCAGGTACGAGGATCGGGGTCGCGTTTGTGAGCGTCATCGCGCTGGCGGCGATCGCCGCGGCGCCGGCATCGGCATCCACGCCAAAGCGCAACTGCGACCTGAGCTTCGAGGAGGGCCAGCACCTCGGCGCGTCCTACGTCGATCCGTTCACGGTCAAGAACACGAGTTGCTCGAAGGGCAAGAAGGTGATCAAGGCCTTCAACAAGTGCCGCAAGCAGAACGGCGGCGCCGACGGTCGCTGCAACTCACAGGTCGAGGGCTACAGCTGCGACGAGGGCAAGCGCGAGTCCGCGCCGTCCCAGTACTTCGCCGACGTCGTCTGCAAGAACGGCTCGAAGAAGGTCAAGTTCCACTACGCGCAGAACACCTGACCGCTAGCGCGTGAAGTCCTCGTCGATCCGGGCGA
This sequence comes from uncultured Solirubrobacterales bacterium, assembly GCA_963767285.1. Lineage (GTDB taxonomy): Bacteria > Actinomycetota > Thermoleophilia > Solirubrobacterales > 70-9 > WHSW01. Next base: position 814,102 of record CAVYDJ010000002.1, read on the forward strand.
GGACGAGGTCGGCGGCGATGGATGAGCCCTCGTCGTTGAGGTGGATCCCGTCGGACTCGCGGACGATCGTCTCGTGGCCGTCGACCTCGATCGCGTCGGTGTAGCGGTCGCCGGGTGTGAAGACCGGCACCGTGTCGATGATCCGTACCTGGGCGGCCCAGGGCTGCGCCGCGACCTCGGCCGCCGCGTTGACCAGCTTGGCGACCCGCGCCTGGTCGTCGTCGCGAGGTGTCATCACCGTCAGCCAGTAGACCTTCGCGGCGCCGTCCTGGCGGTAGGTGTCCATCACCTGGCGGACGCGGTTCCCGTACGCGGCGGCGTAGTCGGTGCCACAGCATTCGACCTCCTTGCCGTCCGGCCCCGGAATCGCATAGCCCTCGTTGGCGCCGATGAAGACCACGACCGCGTCGGGATGGTCGGCGCCGACCTGGCTGGCCGAGAGCTGCCCCCAGTCGACCACCGACGAGCTCGAGATGCCGGTTCCCAGGTGCGGCTCGCGGATCACCTCGACCCCGTCGGGCGCGAGCCGGCGCGCCAGCTCGGTGTCGAGCGGGGTCGAGAGCGAGTCGCCGGTGACCAGCAACGTCTCCAGGGCCTCTTTCGGCGCCGGCTCGGCGCCGATCGCCGCCGGGTCGAAGGCGTCCGCGGTCACCGGCGGCACCTCCGCGGCGCCGCCCGCCGCCGAGGGCGCGGCCTGGTCGAACCCGCCCGCGGTCAGCTCCGTGTCGGGAGACAGCCCGCCGGTCAGCTCGTGCTGGGCCTCGTCCAGCGGGAAGCGGTCGGCGACCCACTCGGTCGGGCCGCCGACGGCGTCGACGATGTCGCGGCCGATCCCCGGGTCGATCTGAGCCGTGGCATCGCGGATCGAGCCGCCGGCGAACAGGATCAGGAGCAGGGCGACGAGCGCGACCGCGCCCACCGCGTCGCGGGCGCTGTAGGAGTGCTGCCCGTGGCGCTCGAAGCGGCTCATCTCGCTGTCGTCGTGGTGGGTCATCAAAACTGAAAGTAGATGAAAGGAGGCACGCCCTGGCTCGGCACAGTGGCGCCGACGATCAGGATCACCGCCGCCAGCCCGACCGCGAGCGCGACCGGGCGCAGGCTCTCGATTCGCAGCTGGAGGCGCTCGAGCGGACGCTGCGGGAGCACCTGGATGCCGATCACCACTAGGACCATGAGCGCGACCGGGACCGTCCACAGCGTCGCCGGGCCCCACTCGGCGAACCGTCCCAGGAAGGCCCAGAAGACGTCGAGGTCGGGGGAGCGGAAGAGGATCCAGCCGAAGCAGACGGCGGCGAACGTGCCGAGCCACAGCAGCGCCCGCGGCAGCACCCGACCGAGGCGCCCGTCGAGGGCGTGCTCCGTGCACAGCATCGCGCCGTGGAAGGCGCCCCAGAGCACGAACGTCCACGCCGCGCCGTGCCACAGCCCGCCGAGGACCATCGTGATCATCAGGTTGCGGTAGGTGAACAGCCGGCTCCCGCGGCTGCCGCCGAGCGGGATGTAGAGGTAGTCGCGCAAAAAGCGCGAGAGGGTCATGTGCCAGCGCCGCCAGAAGTCGCGGAATCCGGTCGCCCGGTAGGGGCTGTTGAAGTTCTGCGGGAAGATGAAGCCCAGCAGCAGCGCGAGCCCGATCGCGATGTCCGTATAGCCGGAGAAGTCGCAGTAGATCTGCGCCGCGTAGGCGACCGTGGCGAGGATCGCGTCGGGCGCGAAGTACGCCTCGGGGACGCCGAACGCCGGATCGACGACCTCACGCGCCAGGGTGTCGGCGATCAGGACCTTCTTGACCAGGCCGAGCCCGATCAGGACCAGGCCGGCGCCGACGGCGACCCGGTGCGGGTCGCGGGGCACCTTCAGCTGCGGCAGGAACTCGCTGGCGCGGACGATCGGCCCGGCGACCAGGTGCGGGAAGAAGCTGAGATAGACGGCGGCGTCGATCAGCGAGGCCGGCTCGGCGTCGCCGCGCTTGACGTCGACGACGTAGGTGATCGCCTGGAAAACGAAGAAGCTGACCCCGATCGGCAGGGCGATCGTCAGCAGCGGCAGCGGCATGCCGAGCGCGATCGAGTCGAGCGCGTCCCCGACGTCGGTCACGAAGAAGGCGTAGTACTTGAACACCGCGAGGGTGAGCAGGTCGAGCGCCACGGCGGCGGCGCAGATCCGCTTGCGCATTGTCGCGTCGCCGCTGCGCGAGATTGCCACCGCCGCGATCTGGTTGCCGACCGTGATCCCGCCTAGCAGGAGGCAGAACATCGGGTCGGCGGCCGCGTAGAAGACGTAGCTGGCGACGAGGATGAAGGGCTTCCACCAGTGCTGGCGCGGCATCAGCCACCAGGAGAGCGCGAGCACGATCGGGAAGAAGATCGCGAACTCGATCGTCGGGAAGAGCATCGTCGGAAGGGTGCTTGGCGGGGCCCGCGTCGGGTAGGTTTCCCCCCTTGAAACGAGCGGCGATGCTACATGCGGTCCCATTGCTCGCGCTGCTGGCGATTACGGCGCCCGCGGCCCACGCCGCCTGTGGCGGGGTCGAGGAGGAGAAGCCGCGCAAGGACGTCAACCTCGGCCGGGCGCCGATCGCGATCGGCGACTCGCCGATGCTGCTGGCGCTGCCGGACCTCGCCCAGGAGGGTTACCGCGCCAACGCCCGCGGCTGCCGCCAGTGGGCCGAGGGGCTGGCGCTGGTCCGCAAGCTCCGCAACGAGGACAAGCTGCCGAAGTTGGTGGTCGTCGCCCTGGGCTCGAACGGCTCGGTCACGAAGGGCAACATCCGCGAGGCCCTGGACCTCGTCGGCAAGAAGCGGATGCTTGGCCTGGTCACCCCGCGCGAGTCCGGCGGCGGCTCATCCAGCGACGCCGACGTCGTCCGCAGCCAGGCGAAGAAGCACAAGAACCGCACCGTTTTGATCGATTGGGTCAAGGCCAGCGCCGGCCACCCGGCGTGGTTTCAGCCCGATGGCCTGCACCTGACCTTCGACGGCGCCGAGGCCTTCGCGCGGCTGCTGCGCAAGCCGCTCAAGCACCTGACGCCGCCGCACAACGCGTTGTAGCGCGGAGCCGCGCGGCAGCGCTGGGCTGGGTGGGGTGGTGGCGGTCACGAACGCGGGTTTGACCACACAGGAGGTGGCCAGAGCCGCGTCCGTCGATGACGAACGCCGATCTACCGGTACAGGAGCCGGGTAAACCCGCGTTCGTCGAGGGCGACGCCGCCGCACCCGCCGCGGCCGCACGTGACCACCCTCTACTGCCCTCGTCCTGCCACGCGCTTCCGCAATTCCAAGACCCGCGCAACCGAACCGCGAAAGCGGCCGCGGTCGGCCATCGGGCGCAGCGCCTTCGCGGCGTCCCTCGCGGCGTCGAAGCTCGCGAACAGCAGCAGGTCAGCGCCCGCACGTGCGGCGAGCTTCGCGGCCCGGGTCGGCCCCCCGAACGCCTCCGTCGAGGCGGTCTCGAGCGCGTCGGTGATCGTCACGCCGTCGAAGCCCAGCCGCCGGCGCAGCTCGACCGTCGCCAGCGAGCGGCTGAAGGCGGCGGGCTTGCGGGAGAAGGCCGAGTAGATCGCGCTGGAGAGCATCACCAGGCGGCCTCGGTTGCCGGCGAACTCGCGGTAGGGCGCCTCGTCGATCCGGCGCAGGCGCGACTTCGACAGGTCGATGCGCTGGACCGCGGAATCGGTGTTCAATCGAGCGGCGCCCAGGCCCGGGAAATGCTTGGCGGTGGGGGAGACGCCCTTGCGCTCGAGCGCCGCGGCGAACGCGCCGCCGCACGCCTCGACGAGGTCCGGATCGGCCCCGAACGACCGGTCCTCGTCGTCCATCACCGAGCCTGGCCGGGCGACGTCGAGCACCGGCGCGAGGTCGACGTTGACGCCGGTCTCGCTGAGCATGCGCCCGGTCTTCGCCCCCTGGCGGCGGCAGGTCGCCTTACCCGCGGCGCCCATCTCCTCCGCCGACATGCTCGGCGGCCCCGGCAGCCGCTTCACGAGGCCGCCCTCCTGGTCGACCATCACGAGCAGCGGGTCGCGAAGCCCGCGTGGGCGGTCGATCGACTGCAGCTCGTCGACCAGCCCTTGCGCCTCGGAGCGCGAGTCGAAGTTCGAGTCGAACAGGATCACGCCGGCCAGGCGGCCCGCGGCGATCCGCTTGCGCAGGTCCCCGGGCACCGTCTCGCCGGCGAACCCGGTGACGATCCGCTGGCCGACGAGCTGGGCGTCGCCCAGGTCGGCGGCGACCGGCTGCGGGCCGGCGCCGACCAGCCCGACCGCCATCGAAGCGACCGTCAATGCTTCCGCAAGCATCGACGGATGATTGCGGTTTGCGGTGCTACCCCTTCGGGATCGTGAACAGCGATGCGGCCGAGGCGGCGAACATCATGTCGCCCTCGATCTTCAGCTTGCCGCTCATGAACAGCATCGGGCCGGCTGCGTTGCCGGTGACGAGGCGCAGGAAGTCGGAGCCGCCGATCGTGAACGTGACCCGCGCATCGGCCTGCTGAAAGCCCTCGTGGGCCTCGCAGGCGCCGTTGGCGATCACGGTCTCGTACTCGTCGACGCCACCGTCCGGGCCGCCGCTGATCTTCCAGTGCAGGACGGCGTCGATGTCGCGCGCCGCGTCGGCCTTGAAGTGCTCGGCCATGCGCCGGAAGATCTCGCTCAGGATCTGGCCGCGCATCGGGCCCGCCATCAGCTCGGCCAGCTGCTCGTCGGTCGCCTTCGCCATGTTCTGCGCGAGCTCGTTGGCATCGATCTGCGTCGGATCGATCTCCGCCGCGCCGTTGGTCGTCGCGGCCTCGGCCGCACCCTGTTCGCTCATCGTCTGCTCCTCCTCCGGAACCGGTGGTCTTTGACTACTTGATGTGGACGCCGGAGATCGCGCGCGAGATCACCAGCCGCTGGATCTCCGCGGTGCCCTCGAAGATGTCGTAGATCTTCGCGTCGCGGTGCATACGCTCGACCGGGAACTCGCGCGTGTAGCCGTTGCCGCCGAGGATCTGGATCGCCCGCTCGGTGACCCAGGTCGCGACCTCGCCGGCCTTCACCTTCGACATCGAGCCCTCGGCGTTCTTGAACTGGATCTGGTTGCGCCCCATCCACGCGGCGCGCCAGACCAGCAGCCTGGCGGCGTCGATCTCCGTCGCCATGTCGGCGAGCGTGAACGCGATCGCCTGGTTCTCGATGATCGCCTTGCCGAACTGCTCGCGCTCCTTGGCGTAGTCGCGCGCGTACTCGTAGGCGGCGCGGGCGATCCCGAGCGCCTGCGAGCCGACCACCGGCCGGCTCGCCTCGAAGGTCTGCATCGCGGCCTGCGACTGGCTCTTCTTGCCCTCGCGGACGCGGGCGAGCCGCTCGTCGAGCTTCTCCTTGCCGCCGAGCAGGCAGGCCCCGGGGACACGGCAATCGTCGAGGTGGACGTCGGCGGTGTGCGAGGCGCGGATTCCGTGCTTCTTGACCTTTGCGCCCTGCTCGAGGCCCTTGGTCCCCGGCGGGACGATGAAGGCCGCGTGGCCGCGCGAGCCGAGCTCGCGGTCGACCGACGCGATCACGACGTGGACGTCGGCGATCCCGCCGTTGGTCGCCCAGGCCTTCTGGCCGTTGATCACCCACTCGTCGGTGGCCTCGTCGTACTTGGCGTTGGTGCGGATCGCCGAGACGTCGGAGCCGGCGTCGGGCTCCGACGAGCAGAAGGAGGCGACCTTCGGATCCTCGGGGGTGCCGAAGCACTGCTGGATCCACTCGGCCATCTGCTCGGGCGTGCCCTGGCCGAAGATCGCGGCGACCGCGAGCGAGGTGCCCATGATCGACATCCCGATCCCGGCGTCGCCCCAGAACAGCTCCTCGTTGACGATCGGCAGGGTCAGGCCGGACTGGTCGAACCAGAATTGCGCGAGGCCCTCGTAGCCGTAGAGGCCGATCTTGGCGGCCTCCTGGATCACCGGCCATGGCGTCTCCTCGCGCTCGTCCCATTCGGCGGCGGCGGGGCGGACGACGTCCGCGGCGAAGCCGTGGACCCACTCGCGGATGTCCTTCTGGTCCTGGGTCAGCTCGAGCGAGAAGGTGGGGGCGTCATCGGGCGCGGTCGCGCCGACCGCCTGCTCTACTAGGTCCTCGGTGCTGGTGGCGTTCAAGTCTTGTCTCCCGTATACGACATCGGCTTATGTAACATCGGTCAGGGTAAGGGTTACGCCTGAGCATGTCAAAGATCAACGAAATCGAACTACACGGCCACCGCGTCTGCTTCCGCCTCGAGGGCGAGGGCCCGGTCGTCGTCCTCATCCACGGGATCACGGGCCGCTCCGAGCAGTGGGAGCCGGCGCTCGAGCACCTGGCCGCCGATCACACGGTGCTCGCGCCCGACCTGCTCGGCCATGGCGAGTCGGCGAAGCCACGCGGGGACTACTCGCTCGGCGCCTACGCGAGCGGAGTCCGCGACGTGATGGTCGCCCTCGGCCACGACCGGGCGACGGTCGTCGGCCACTCGCTCGGCGGCGGGATCGCGATGCAGTTCGCCTACCAGTTCCCCGAGCGCTGCGAGCGCATGGCCCTGGTTTCGAGCGGTGGCCTGGGGCGCGAGGTCCATCCGCTGCTGCGCGCCTCGACCCTCCCCGGATCGGAATGGGTGATGCCGTGGCTGATGCACGACAAGGTCGTCGGCGCCGGTGAGGCGGTGGCGCGGATGCTCGGTGTCCTCAAGCTCCAGGCGGGGACGGACTTCGCCGAGGTCGCCCGCGGCTTCGCCTCGCTCAACGACGCCGAGGCTCGCTCGGCGTTCATCGAGACGATGCGCGCCGTCCTCGATCCCGGCGGCCAGCGTGTCTCGGCGCTCGATCGCCTCTACCTCACCGAGTCGCTGCCCTCGTTGCTCGTCTGGGGCTCGAACGACCCGATCATCCCGGCCGAGCACGGCCGCAACGCCCACGAGCTGATGCCGGGCAGCCGCTTCGAGCTGCTCGATGGCATCGGTCACTTCCCGCAGCTGGAGCGTCCCTACGAGTTCGCCCGCCTGCTGGCCGAGTTCATCGCCGAGACCGAGCCCGCCGAGCTCGACACGACGACGATCCGCGAGAAGCTGATCCTGCGGGCCGCCGAGCCGGCAGGCGTCGCCTAGCGGCGCTTCTGGATCCGCTCGACCTCGCGGCCCATCTGCTTCTCGACCGCCTCGGTCATCACCAGCTGAAACATCGCCAGCAGGGCGTCGGAGGCGAGCGGGCGCAGGCGCTCCAGCGCGTCGCGGACGTCGGGCAAATCGGTGTCCGGGCTGCCGCGCTCTTCGAACGGGCGCCAGATCTGGCGGATGAAGAGGTCGACGAAGTGCTTGGCGACGGCGCTCGAGTGCTTGTGGATCTCGCTCGCGACATCGAGTGCCGTCTCGGCCGGGATCCCGAGGCTCGCTAGCTCGGCGCTGGCGCGGCCGAGCGTCGGGCTTAGCTCCTCGAAGTTGCCGTCGGGAAGCGGGCGCAGGATGCCGAGCTTCTCGGCCTTGCGCAGCAGCCCCGGCGCCGCCTCGCCGGCCTGCCAGCGCTCGGCCAGCTCCTCGGCGGTGACGATCTGAGGTTGCTCATCCTCGAACGGCGCCTTCACCGCTCGTGTGAAGCGCAGGACCTCCTCGCTCGACCCGCCGGCCGAGTCGACCAACCGCCCGATCGCCTCCAGCTTGTAGCCGTCGGCCTGCAGCTCGCGGATCAGGTTGATCCGGGACTCGTGCTCGCGGCCGTAGAAGCCGGTGCGGCCGCGGACCTGGGGCGCGGGGAGCAGTCCGCGCGACTGATGGGCGCGGATGTTGCGCACCGTCATCCCGGTGCGCCGCGCGAGCTCGTCGATCGTCAGCTCTTCGGTCGCCTGCGCCATCTCACCCGAGTCTAGGGCCGGTTATGGCGCATGGCCCGATGTCACATCAGTCTGGGCGCGGCTTCCCGCCGGGCAAACGGTCCAGCGCCCGGCCCAGCCGCTCGACCGTGCCCTCGAGCGGGGTCGCGATCGCGAGCGTCCGGACGATCGCCTCCGATTGCTCGGTGACCGCGTTGCCGAGGGTGATCATCCGCTCGCCGAGGTCGACCATCGACTCGCCCCGCGCCTCGACCCGCTGTGCCATCTCGACCATCGCTGCGGTGTTCGCGGCGATCACCTCGCCGAGCGCCAGCGCCCGGTCGAGCTGGTCCTGCATGCGCGAGGCGCGCTCGTCGAGCTCCTGCATCCGCGCCGGCAGCTCGCGGGCGCCCGCGGCGACCGTGGCCAGATCGTCGATCGCTCGCTGCAGAAGGTCGATCGGGAGCGTGAGCAGGCTCATCCGGCGCTGAGGTTAGAGCTCGACCGGATCACGCTTCGGCGTCCAGCTGCTCGCGGGAGAGGTCGTCCAGAAGGTGGCGGAGCTCGGGCTCGCCCTCGTCCTCGACGATGCAGATCGTCCCCGGCCAGTATGGGCTGACCGCCGCCGACGCGCCCAGCAGGGACGGCGAGTGGACCCAGCTGCCCGTGTTCCACAGCTTTGTCTCGTGCTTGACCACGGGCCCGCCGCGACGGTGCGTGTGGCCGAAGACGACGTGCTCGGCGTCGATTCGCAGCGCGTCGACCGTGTCGCCCATCGCCTCGAAGCCGGCGCGGCCGATGGCGCCCGCCGAGAGGTCGGACCGCACCGGGCCGAGGCCCAGCCGGTTCGCGACCCCGACCGCACCGGGGATCGCGACCGAGCCGACCAGCCAGCTGCGCACCTTGGCCGAGCGCGAGTCGCCGCCGCCGAGCATCTGCCAGATCCGGATCGACGGCGAGGCGGCGCTGCGGCCCTCGCTCGGAGTCGCTTGGGCGAGGGCGAACAGGAAGGCATAGACCGGCGTCTGCACGCGCTCGTACTCGTCGATCTCGACCGGCTCACGTTCCTGTGGTGGGACCAATGGGTCGGGGCCGGTGCTGGGGGGCATTCCCAGGACGCGCTCGACCAACCCGACGCCGAGCCGCTCGACGGTCGGCACTGTCAGGTGGCGGTCCAGGTAGTGGCCGTGAAGTGCGTAGACGTCGTCGCGGATCCAGAGCCCCGGGTACGCGAAGCGGACCGTCGCCGGCGCCGCCTGGCGGCACAGCGCCTCGAAGGCGCGCCCTTCCGGCTCGCCGGCCTGCTCGAGGCCGAGCGACGGCGCGCCCTCGAGCAGCCGCCGCTCGAGCCAGGGTTCGATCAGGTGGTGGTCGTGGTTGCCGGGGACCACGATCACCTCGCCGTCCGCCATCGCTTCGCCGAGCGCGGCGATCACCGGGGCCGCTGTCTCCAGGACCCACGGCAGCGGCCGGTCGCGTAGCTCGAGCACGTCACCCAGCAGCACGAGGCGGTCGACGCCCGCGAGCGCCTCGGCCAGCCGGTCCCGGAACTCGCCGCGGCGCAACAGGTCGGCGCCGCTGCCGAGACCCAGGTGGAGGTCGGAGACGATCGCTGTGGTCACGCTCGCAATCGTCGCACTCGCGTCGGCTCAACCTGCGACGATCGCGCGCATGTCCTCGCCCCGGCAACCACCCGCCCGCCGCCCGCCGCTGCCCGCGCGACTGATCGGCGCGGGCGCTCGCGCCGGGGAACGGGTTGCCGCGGCAACGGGGCTGGACACCGCGGTCGAGAGCGCGACCGAGGAGGCGATCGTCCGGGCGCTCGAGAGCCCGGCCGTCGAGCGGGCGATCCTGCGGGTGCTCGAATCGGAGGCCGCGCAGGAATCACTGGAGCGCACCCTCTCCAGCCCGGCGGTCGAGCGCGCCGCTGCCAGGGCGCTCGACTCCGAGGTCGTCAACCAAGCCTGGGACCGGCTCCTTGCCTCGGAGGAGGTCCAGAAGCTGGTCGAGCGGATCGCCGAGGCGCCGGAGGTTCGCGCGGCGATCGCCTCCCAGGGAGCCGGCCTCGTCTCCGATCTCGGGCGCCAGGTTCGCCGCATCGCGGACCGCTTCGACAGCGGCCTGGAGCGCTTCGTGCGGCGGGTGATCGGCAAGCCGCGGACCGCGCCGACCGACTCGGTCGGGCTGGTGACCCGCGGAATCGCCTTCGCGATCGACGGAGCGCTCCTCAACGGCGCCTTCCTGCTCGCCGCGGCCGTGGTCAGCGCCCTGTTCGGTGGCGAGGGTCTCTCGACCGCGGGCTGGGTGGTCGGCGCCGCCGCGTGGGTGTTCTTCGGGGGCCTCTACCTGTTCACGTTCTGGTCGCTGGCCGGCCAGACGCCCGGGATGCGCTTCCTGTCGATCCGGATCGAGCATCAGGGCTCGCACGTCCTCGGCCCGCGCGTCGCCCGCCGCCGGCTCGTCGGCCTGGTTCTGGCCCTGATCCCGTTCGGCCTCGGGTTGCTCGGGGTCGTCACCCGCGACAACCAGCGCGGCTTCCAGGACCGACATGCGGACACCGACGTCGTCCGCGTCGAACCGGCCGTGGCGCCCTGGTCGCAGCCGGCCGCCACGCCCGACTAGCGTCGCCGGCATGAGCGAGTAACCGCCGCCACCCACGCGCTGGCGGTGCGGCAAGCCATAGCAGCGGGGCGAGCAGGGCAACGGCGATCTGCGGGCGATCAGCGCCGCGGCGGCGATTCGCTCGGAGGTACCCGCTCTGATTCGCGGCCCGGCCGAAGAGCACGTCGGCTGGGACATCCCCCGCCAGCGGCTCCCGGACCCCGATCCGCCCAGGGAATAGACTCGCGCCATGTCAGGTGCGACCAGCACCGAGGAAGCGATAAACGGGGGAATCCCGGTCGAGAACCCGGCTACGGGTGAAACGATCGCGACCGTTCCCGAGCTCACCGGCGACCAGGTCCGCGAGATGGTGGCCGCCGCGCGCGCCGCCCAGCCGGGGTGGGAGGAGCTCGGATTCGAGGGCCGGGCAGAGGTTCTGCTCGCGGCCCGCCGCTGGATGGTCGCCAACGCCGAGCGGGTGATCGGCACGATCGTCGGCGAGACGGGACGGCCCGCGGACGAGACCCAGTTCGCCGAGCTCTCCTACGGCCTGTCGGCGCTCGAGTTCTGGGCCAAAAAGGCCCCGGAGTACCTGGCCGACGAGGACATCGAGTCGGCGTCCCCGTTCGTGCGCGGGAGGCGGATGGTCGTCCGCTACGCCCCCCTCGGGGTGGTCGGCGTGATCGGGCCCTGGAACTACCCACTCAACAACTCGTTCGGCGACTGCATCCCGGCGCTGGCCGCCGGCAACTCGGTGATCATGAAGCCGTCGGAGATCACTCCGCTGACCTCGCTGCTGATGGCGGAGATGCTGGCCGAGTCCGGCATCCCCGACGACGTGTTCCAGGTCGCCACCGGCCGGGGCGAGACCGGCGCGGCGCTGATCGACGAGGTCGACTTCGTGATGTTCACCGGCTCGGTGCGGACCGGCAAGAAGGTGATGGCCCAGGCCGCCCAGACGCTGACCCCGGTCAGCCTCGAGCTCGGCGGCAAGGACCCGATGATCGTGCTCGCCGACGCCGACCTCGAGCGCGCGACCAACGCCGCGATCTCGTACGGGCTCAACAACTCGGGGCAGGTCTGCATCTCGGTCGAGCGGATCTACGTCGAGGAGCAGGTCCACGACGAGTTCGTCGACAAGCTCACCGAGAAGGTCCGGGGCCTGCGCCAGGGCCCCCCGGGTGAGCCGGGCACGATCGACATCGGCGCGATCATCTTCCCGCCCCAGATGGAGGTGATCGAAGAGCACGTCCGCGACGCGGTCGCCAAGGGCGCCACGGTCGTCACCGGCGGCGAGCCCGCCGCCGGGCCCGGGCGCTTCTACCCGCCGACGATCCTCACGGGCGTCGACCACTCGATGAGCTGCATGGTCGAGGAGACGTTCGGCCCGACCCTGCCGGTGATGAAGGTCGCCGACGCCGAACGCGCGATCGAGCTGGCCAACGAAGGCCCGTACGGCCTGCAGGCCTCGGTCTGGACCCGCGACGAGCTGCGCGGGGAGGAGGTCGCCCGGCAGGTCGAGGCGGGCACGGTGATGGTCAACGACGCGCAGGTCAACTACGCCGCGCTCGAGCTGCCGATGGGCGGCTGGAAGGAGTCCGGCCTCGGCTCGCGCCACGGCAAGGACGGGATCCGCAAGTACACCCGCCGCCAGTCGCTGATGGTCGTGCCCGGCTACGCGCCGTCGCGCGACGCCCACCACTTCCCCTACAGCGCGCAGGCGAGCCAGGCGATGGGGGAGGCGTTCGCGGCGCTCGCGACCAGCGACATCCTCGACGACGCCCAGCGGGCGACGCTGATCGCGCTCTGCGACACCTTCATCCCGTCGCTGGCGCCGCCCGATGGCGAGCCGGATCCGCACGGCTTCTGGGCCCGCGCCGCATCCCACGCCGCGGTCCCGGAGGGCGTCGAGATCGCGCTCTTCCAGGCCGAGTTGCCGGACGAGCAGATCGAGGGCCTGCGGCAGCTGCTCGACTCGCTGGCCGAGAGCGGGATGGCGATGGCGACCCCGGCCGAGCTGCGCGAGGAGATCGTGCTCGGCTTCTGCGACCAGAGCCCCGAGGCGCTGGCCGGGATCTCGACCCTGCGCGGCATCGCCGGCAGCCTCTTCTACGCGCTCCCCGACCTCGGCACCGGCCGCAACGTCAACTGGGACGCGATCGGCTATCCGGGCCCGATCATGCCGCCTCCCGACCGCCCGCGGCCACTGGAGATGCACCGGCCCGAGGGCGCCGAGGAGGTGATCGAGGCCGATGTCTGCATCGTCGGCTCCGGCGCCGGCGGCGGGGTGATCGCCGGTGAGCTCGCGGGCGCAGGCAAGTCGGTGGTCGTGCTGGAGATGGGCGGCTACCACGACGACCGCGACTTCGACGGGCTCGAGCTCTCCGCCTACCAGCGGCTGTTCCTGAACGGCGGGCCGTTCCCGACCGAGGAGGGCCAGGTCGGGCTGGTCGCCGGGACCGGCGTCGGGGGCGGGACGGTGATCAACTGGACCAACTGCCTGCGCACCCACGACTGGGTGCGCGAGGAGTGGGCAACGGAGCACGGGCTCGAGGGTCTCGACCAGCCCGAGTACGACGCCCATATGGACGCGGTCTGGGACCGCCTGGGCGTGAACGCAGATTGCTCCGACCTCTCGGGGCCCCATCGCCGCCTACAAGAAGCCTGCGAGGTGCTCGGCTACGACTTCCGCAAGATCACCCGCAACACCGACCCCGAGCTCTACGACCCGGAGTCGGCGGCGTACATGGGCTTCGGCGACCAGTCCGGCTCGAAGAACTCCACCGCGAAGACGTACCTGCTCGATGCTCAGCGGGCCGGCGCGAAGATCATCTCCGACTGCCGCGCCGAGCGAATCATGGTCGAGGACGGGCGGGCGGCCGGGGTCGAGGCGATCTACACCGATCCCGAGCCGTCGAACGGCGCTACGGGCACCCGCGTGGTGGTCCGGGCGCCCGTCGTCGTGGTCGCCTGCGGATCGCTCGAGTCCCCCGCGCTGCTGCTGCGCTCGTCGATCGGCGGCCCCGCGACCGGCGACTACCTGCGCCTGCATCCGACCGCGGCCATCACCGCGTTCTACTCCGAGCCTCAGAACTGGGTCTGGGGGCCGCCGCAGGCGGCGCTCTCCCACGAGTTCGCGAACCTCGGCGACGGCCACGGCTTCCTGTTCGAGGCCGCCCAGTCGACCACCGGTTTGACCGCCGGCGCGATCCCGTGGCGCTCGGGTCGCGAGCACAAGGAGATCATGAGCCGCTGGGACCACGCGGCGCCGCTGATCAGCCTGCTGCGCGAGCGGGGCCACGGCCGGGTGGTGATCGACGGGGACGGCAACTCGGTCCCCCAGTACCCGGTCACCAACGAGCTCGACATCCGCGACATACGCGCCGGGGTCGAGCAGCTGGTCAGGATCCACGAGGCCGCCGGGGCCGAGGAGATCATCGGCAGCCACCGCAAGGCCGCCGACTGGCGGCGCGGTGACGACCTCGAAGCGTTCATCGCCGATCTCAACTCGCACCCGATCGCACCGCGCGACTTCCTGCTCTTCTCCGCCCACCAGATGGGCACGTGCCGGATGGGGGCCGACCCGCAGACGTCGGTCGCCAACCCGTGGGGAGAGCTGCATGACACGCCCGGGGTCTGGATCGGCGACGCGAGCGCCTTCCCGAGCGCCTCTGGGACGAACCCGATGCTGACGATCATGGCCCTGGCGCGGCGCACCGCGCACGCGATCGCCGCGGCGTGAGCTCCGACGCCGGCCTGACCGTCGCGGTCACCGGCCCGACCGGTGACATCGGCCGGACCGCCGTCCGCGTGCTGGAGGACCGCCCGGAGGTCGGGCGGATCATCGGCATGGCGCGCCGCGCCTTCGACCCCGCCGAGCACGGCTGGATGCGGACCGAGTATCGGCAGGGCGACATCCTCGACCGCGCCTCGGTCGACGACCTCGTCGCCGAGGCGGACGTCGTGGTCCACCTCGCGTTCATCATCTTCGGCGACCACGAGGAGGCCCACCGGGTCAACCTGGAGGGGTCGCGCAACGTGTTCGAGGCGACGGCGGCGAGCGGCGCGAAGCGGCTGGTCTACACGTCCTCGGTCGCCGCCTACGGCTTCGAGGGCGCCGACCGCGGCTGGCTGACGGAGGACATGCCGGCCTCCGGGTCCGACAACTTCTATTACTCAGCCCACAAGGCGGAGCTCGAGGCGGTGTTGGCCGAATCGCTGGGCGGATCGGAGACCGACGCCTACGTGTTCAGGCCCTCGGTCGTCGCCGGCGCGGACGCGCCGACCCTCGTCACGATGCTGACCACCGGCAACCGCCTCACCGCGGCGCTGGCGCCGCTGCGACGGGGGCTGGAGCGGCTGCCCGTGGTCAAGCCGGTGATCCCGGACACCGGGGTTCCGTTTCAGCTCGTCCACACCGAGGACGTCGCGGCGGCGATCGCCGCCGCGGTGGCGGGGGAGGGGGAACCGGGCGTGTACAACCTCGCGGCGCCCGACGAGATCACGACCGCCGACCTGGCGCGCGAGCTCGGCTGGGGAACCGTTCCCGTCCCGAAGGCGGCGATCGCCGCGGTGGCGGCCGCGATCGAGCGCGCCCCGCTGACCCCCGCGATCGCCGAGTGGATCAACGCCTTTCGGACGCCGGTGCTGATGGACACCTCGAAGGCCGCCGGCGAGCTCGGGATCGGCGAGTTCCGCTCGGGCGCCGAGACTCTGAGCGAAACGATCTCCGGGGCGCGGGAGCGCGGCCTGCTTTGAGCTCGCGATAGGTTGCGAAGGGGCATGGACGTCTTCCGCACCCCCGACGAGCGCTTCGAGAACCTCCCCGGCTTCGACTTCGAGCCGAACTACCGCGAGGTCGACGGCCTGCGGCTCGCGCACATCGACGAGGGCGACGGCGCCCCGGTCATCTTCTTTCACGGCGAGCCGACCTGGTCGTATCTGTGGCGGAAGGTGATCCCGCCGGTCCGCGACGCGGGCTTTCGCTGCATCGCTCCCGACTACGCCGGCTTCGGGCGGTCCGACAAGCCCACCGACTTCGATTGGTACTCCTACGACCGCCACACCGAGCTCACGGCCACGATGCTCGAGGACCTCGATCTGCACGACGCCACCGCCGTCGTGCACGACTGGGGCGGGCCGATCGGATTGCGCCTTGCGGTCGAGCACCCCGACCGGATCTCGCGCATGGTGATCATGGACACCGGCCTGTTCACCGGCGAACAGCCGATGTCCGACGCGTGGAAGACGTTCCGCGACTTCGTCGAGCGGACCGAGGACCTGCCCGTCGGCTTCCTCGTCAAGGGGGCCGTCGCCCGGGACATGCCCGACGAGGTCCAGGCCGCCTACGAGGCGCCGTATCCCACCGCGGAGTCGAAGGCCGGCACCCGCGCCTTCCCGCTGATGCTGCCGACGAACCCTGAGATGCCGGGCGCCGCGGCCGGCAAGCGGACGCTCGAGGCGCTGCGAACCGACGAGCGCCCGAAGCTCCACCTGTGGGCCGACTCCGACCCGATCATCCCGTTCAAGGTCGGCGAACGGTTCGCGGCGGCGATCAACGCGGATCCGCCGGAGAAGATCGAGAACGCCTCGCACTTCCTGCAGGAGGACGCCGGCGAGCAGATCGGCGAGCGGATCGCGACCTGGCTCAGCTCCTGAGCGCGGCGCGAAGGTCCGCGAGGACCGCCTCGGACTGCCGGGTGACCTGGCGCCATGTGTAGCGGCGCACCTCGAACCCGGCGCGCCGCAGGACGAGATCACGGTGGCGGTCGCGTTCGACTGCTGCGCCCTGCCCGTGGGCGAGGGTGCTGTCGAGCTCGACGATGACGCGCCCGGCGCGCCAGACGCAGTCCACCTTGAAGCCCCCGACGTAGACGTTGACCTCGGGGATCGGGATCCCGGCTTCCTGGCAGAGGTTCAGGAACTTCACCTCGACGCCTTCGTTAGCGCGGGCGAGCTCCGGCAGGTGGGCAAGTAGGGCGGCCCGGAGGGGTTTCGAGCCGGCGCGGCCGCGGCCCAGCTCGTGTTGGATCGCGGCCGGGTCGAGCAGGTTGAGGAAGTCCGCTTCGGCGAGCGTGCGGCGGAGGGCGTCGAACTCGAGCGTCGTGGCGAGGTCGAGGAGGGTGCGCGGGACGGTGGTGACGGGGTACCCGTTGTGGTGGACGACCGTGATCTCGGCTCGGTGAACCCGGACGCCGTCGATCGATCGGCGGTCGCGAGGGGTCGTTACGTGGATGAGGTTGGGCTGGGTAGGGAGGAGCTTCCAGACGTACGCGGCGGTCTGGTGGGAGAGCGCGGCGCCCGGGCCGGCGTAGAGCAGCGCCGCGATGAGGCGTCCGCGGATCCCGATCGCGGTGTGGCCGACGGCGTACACGGCTGGGTGGAAACGGTGGATGCGGCCGCCGCGATCCCACCGCGAGATCGTCGTCCGGTCGACCCCGCAATCACGTAGCTGCCGGTTTCCGATGACGCCGCCCTGGTGCTTGGCCACCCGCGCAACCCGAATCAATCGGTTTGACTCCCGCATAGCGGTGCTGAGACCGATTGATACGCCCATGCCGGCCAGCCTTATTGACGTGCGCGCATACGGGGTGCGCGTACGCAACGAAGGTGTGCCTAGAGCTGCACGACGATTGCGCTCGTGAGCAGCTCGGCGAGTGGGCCGGTGGGGAAGCCCGCGATCTCGCCGCCGCCGGAGACGACCTGGATTCGGCCGTCCTCGGAGGTCAGCTCCATGTCGAGGTCGATCGGCACGGTGACCGTGGTGTCGATCCCGAGCAGCTCGAGCGCCGTGTCGAAGATGCTGCTGCCCGGGAGCGAGAGGTCCTCGATGCCGTAGCTGACGAGCTCGTCGGGCGTGGTGGTCCCGGTCGCGGTCAGCCGGTACGGGCCCTCGCCGTCGCGCTCCAGCTCGAAGCTGGCCAGGTCGAACGGCCCAGCGTGGAAGTTGGCGATCGAGACGTCGACGATCGAGAAGCCGTCGAGGTTCTCGAATACACGCGTCTGGCGGTTGAGCTCGAGGTCCAGGTCGCGAGCGCTGACCTCGAAGCGCTCGCCGTCGCTGAACAGCAGCCGGGCCGCCGGCACCGCGCCGAGCGTGACGTCGGCCGTGCCGCCGCCCTCGGTGAGCCGCGCCTCGACGCGCTTCTCCCCGATGTCCGGGATCAGGATCTGACCGGCGACGAGCAGGAAGACGACGATCCCGGCCACGGTCAGCCCCCACTTGGAACGCGACATCGCCAAAGCTTGGCAGGCCGCGACCTCGGGCCCGGTCAGCTGCCTCGCACGGGCGGGACGGAGCGGCGCTCGGGGCTGACGACGACACGGGCGATCGTGGTCAGCGACTGGTAGTAGACGTCGCGGCCGAATCCCGGCGCGGGGAAGAGGAAGCCCTGCGAGGGCGACGGGACGTCGAGGCGGGCCTTGTCGGCGCCGGTGTCGAGATCGAGGACGACGAGCCGGTCGTGGCCGCTCGACAATGAGGCGCGCCGGGCGCGGGCGGAACGGCCGAACAGCTGAGTGAAACCGCGGACCAGCGGCCGGACGAGCGGCCTCCGCAGCGCGGGCGAGTCGGTCCAATCGCCGACCACCAACTCGCGGGTGTCCGGGTAGAGGATCAGGTGGCCGGCGTGGGCGAGGCCGTCGCGCCGCCAGAGGTCCACGAGCTCGTCGCCTTCGAGGCGCCAGGCGCGGACGACGGCGTTGCCGGCGTCGTAGGCGACGACGATCCGGCGCTCCGGGTCCCAGGCCGGCGGATTGGACTCGGTCCCATGAGGGAGGCCGCTGATCTCGACCGAGCGCACCGACGCGTCGTCGAGCCGCGCCCACCAAAGCCGCACCGGGCTTGAGGCCTCGCCGCTGCCGAGCATGGTCCGGTCGACATGGTTGCGCCCGTTGTCCATCCAGAAGACGTGCTCGTCGGTGATCACCGGGTCCCAGCCGTAGCTGCGGTCGGGGTCCGGCCCGTAGCTCGGGCGCCACTCGTCGTCGAGGATCATGCGCCCGGCGTCCCGATCCAGGCGCAGCCGGAAGACGGCCGTTGTCCCGACCGCGATCACCGTGGTGCCGTCGGACGCGAGCCGGGCGATCGAGGGCTCCGGCAGCCTCAGCGGCGGGGCGACCGGAAGCAGAGTCTCTGGATCGAGGATCGAGACCGTCGACGGCTCAAGCCCGGCGGGAGCGTCGCAGTCCTTGGTCACCAGTTCGCCGCTGTCGAGGACGACGAAGGAGTTGTGGGGGCGGGGGACGGGCAGCCGGTGCGAGGCGAGAACCTCGAGCTCGGGGCTGAGCCGATGCGCCCAGCGGCCGAAGACCATGTGCAGGTCGCCGGTCGCGTGGGCGGCGATCCCGCCCGGCCACCAGGCGCCGCCGGGCACGCGTGGGCTCGAGGCGGTGACCGCGAGGGTCTGGGGATCGAGCCGCTCGACCCAGCCCTCGACCGGGGTCGCCTGGACACCGCGGATCGGGATCTCGTGGCGCAGGGCATAGAGCTCGCCGGGCTCGCGGCGGACGAGCAGATCGGTTGCGAAGGCATCGGCGGCCGCCGCCACCTCGAGCCGCTCGCCGGGCTGGATATCGAGCCCCGGCTGGCCGGCGGCCGAGCCCCAGCGGCGCGGGCCGCCGTCCTCGCAGGTCCACGTCCCGGGCCAGTAGCCCCCGGTCATCAGCTCCTCATCGCCGCGGCCCAGATCCCGGTCAGGGTCTCGACCGCGGTCTCGGCGGAGACCCGCGGCTCGCGCCCGAAGGCGTCGAGCAGATAGCTCTCGTTGAGCTTGTTGAGGGCGCGCGCGGTCTCGCTGACGTCGTCAAACGACGCCCCCGAGTTGCGAAGCGCGTCCGCGACCAGCTCGTCGAAGCGCTGCCGGACCATGTCCTGGTCCGGCGTCAGCCCGGGATCGGCGGCCGAAGCCTCGGCGACCGCTCGCAGCACCGGCCCGTGGCGGCGGTAGACGGCGACCGGCAGCTCGATCGCCTCGCGGATCGCCTCCGGGCCGTGGTCCACGCGGGTCGCGGCGAGCTTCAGCTGCGCGCCGTAGAGCTCCTCGATCGCCTGGCGGCCGGCGCGGACGAGCAGGTCGCCGAGGTCGTCGAAGTGGCGGTAGAAGAGGGTCCGGCCAATCCCCGCCCGGGCCATCACCTCGGCCACGTTGAGCTCGGCGAACGAGCGCTCGCGCACGAGCTCGCCGGCCGCGTCGATGATCCGCTGACGGGTACGTTCGCGCGTTTCGCGTGTTCTGACTTTCTGTGGGCTGGACATCGCCATTGACAGAGTGTGACACAGCGTGTTACGGTAGGCAACAGTGACCAGGGAAGGCACGAAACTCGCGGCCGCGCTCGCCCTCGTGTGGCTTATCGCCGCAGGTCCCGCGCAGGCCCGCCCGACCTCGGCGGACGACGACGGCCGCCCGAACATCCTCGTCGTGATGACCGACGACATGAGCGCCGCCGACCTCCAGCTGATGCCGAACGTCGAGAAGCTGCTGGCGAAGAAGGGCACCACCTTCGACGACGCCGTCGACTCCTTCCCGCTGTGCTGCCCGGCGCGAGCGACCTTCATCACCGGCCAGTACGCCCACAACCACGAGGTCAAGGGCAACTTCGCGCCCTACGGCTGGTACGGCATGAAGGACCGCAAGAACATCCTGCCGGCCTGGCTCCAGGACGCCGGTTACCGGACGGCGATGATCGGCAAGTGGCTGAACGGCTACGGCAGCCGCGACCAGCACGGCGAGGTCCCGAAAGGCTTCGACACCTGGCGCGGCCTGCTCGACGTCTCGGCCTACGACTACTCCAACTTCGTCATGAACATGGACGGGACGCTGAGGGCGTGGGGCGACAAGGACTTCGCCCGCAAGCTGGTCGAGTTCGCGATCATCCAGGTCGACAACGAGCCCGACACCCTGACGTCGATCTTCGCCAAGCTCGAGGAGCTGTTCGGGCCGCGCCCCTACAGCTACTGGGGCGCCGAGACCACAGAGGCGTACTCGCCGGACGTGACCGGCAAGGTCACCGAGCGGCTGGTCAAGGCCGAGCGCAGGCAGGAGGACCCGTTCTTCGTCTGGTGGTCGCCGGCCGCGCCGCATCGCGAGGACGTGGCGACGACGCTGATGGGCCGCCCGGGCCCCGACCCGCGGCCGCCACCCCGCTACGAGGACGAGAGCAAGGGCTACACGCTGCCCCAGCCGCCGAACTTCAACGAGGCCGACACCTCCGACAAGTCGCAGAACTTCCAGTCCAAGGCGGGGCCGCTCAGCGAGGCGACGATCGCCCAGCTGCAGCTCGACTACGAGGGCCGGGCCGGTTCGCTGCTGGCGGTCGACGACCACGTCGGCAAGCTCGTCGAGATCCTCGACCAGACCGACCAGCTCAAGAACACGATGATCGTCTTCCTCTCCGACAACGGCTGGATGCAGGGCGAGCACCGGATCCCGGGCGACAAGTTCCTGCCGTACGAGGAGTCGCTGAAGGTGCCGCTGGTGATCCGCGGGCCCGGCGTGCCGAAGAACCAGACCGTCGAGGGCCAGGTGTCGAACATCGACTTCGCCCCGACGCTCGTCGACGCCGCGAACGCGAAGGCGGGGCGGACGATGGACGGCGTCTCGCTGCTGCCGACGATCCGCAATCCCAACAAGCGCCCGAAGCGCGCGATCGAGATCGAGGCGCTGGAGCCGCTGTTCGCCAGCCCGGATATCCCGGTCAACGCGTGGGATCGGCCCTACACCGGGGTGCGCACCGACCGCTACACCTACGTCGTCTGGACCGAGACCGGCGAGAAGGAGCTCTACGACCGCGAGACGGATCCGTACCAGCTGCAAAACGTCGCCGGCGACCCGGCCTACGCCACCGTCGAGGCGGATCTGGCCGCGAAGCTGGCGCAGCTCGAGAACTGCAAGGGCAACGCCTGCAACGTGCCCCAGTGAGGGTCGCTCGACTCGTCGGCGCCTTCGCCGCGGTGGCCGCGCTCGCGGCTCAAGGGGGTGCCGCGGCGAAGCCGCCGATCGACTTCTACGACGCGCGCTATTGCGAGATCCTCGTGCTGACCGGCGAGGTGCCTGATGCGACCGTCACGGTCTTCAACACGATCGGCCTCAATCACTGCACGCCGGAGAAGTGGAACGCGATCGACGCCGGCGCGCTGACCCAGGAGCTCGGCGCCAAAGCGGTGATCCTGAACGGCCCGCGCCACTTCCTGATGGATTCGGCGACCGGCAAGCCCGGGCCGGTGCGGTCGTTCGACGGCCTGGAGATGCGGAAGGTCGCGTCGATCGCGATCCGCAGCAACGAGGAGCTGGTCGCTCGGACCTACGCCGAGCGGACCATCACGCGCAACAACACCTGGACCTGGGAGGCGGGCCGGCGCGTCTACGAGCTGCTGGCGCCGAACGGCTCGAACTACGTGATGCAGAGCTACTCGCAGATTCTCGACCCCGACCTGTCGCTCGCGCAGCTGCGCTCACTCGGCGACCGGCTCGAACTGCCGCAGGGCTGGCAGTACCGCAGCCGGGTGCTCAAGCGCGACCTGATCCTGAAGGCCCGGGGGTCCGCGACCATCGTGCAGGACGACCTCACCAACACCTACCAGCTGGTCTCGCGCAAGACGCACGCGGAGCGCCATGAGGTCGACCTGCAGGGCGCGACGAAGCTCGTCGATTCGTCCGGCGGCGTGCTCCACGACCACGGCACCGTCTCCGGCGAGCCGTTCGGCAACGGCACGATCGACCTGTTCGTCACCTTCGGCGACGACTCCACCGCGACCGGGAGCTTCACGATCGACGCCAAGGGCGGCTCGGCGTTCGGCACCGTCGAGATGACGTACATCGTCACCGGCAACGAGATCGACTTCGTCGGGACGGCGGACTTCACCGGCGGCACCGGCAGGTTCCGCGGCATCAAGGGCACCGACCTCGCCGCCCACGACCACAACACGCTCGACGGTCAGAACGGGGTCATCGAGCTGGATGGGTTCGTGAAGTACTGAGCAAATAGGCTCAGGTCAGAATGACCGAGCGCAACCCCCGCGTGCTGGCGATCGATGCCGGCGGGACGATGACCGACACGTTCATCGTCGACGAGGCGGGCTCGTTCGTGGTCGGCAAGGCCCAGACGACGCCGGAGAACGAGTCGGTCGGGTTCATGGAATCGGCACACGACGCGCTCGCCCAGTGGGAGTCGACCCCCCCGGAGTCATTCCCGCGGATCGCCTCGGGCATCTACTCCGGGACGGCCATGCTGAACCGCCTGCTGACCCGCACGGGCCGCCGCATCGGGGCGATCGTCACCGCCGGGCAGGAGGACTACCTGCGAATCGAACGTGGGATCCAGACCTACCTCGGGTTCTCCTACTCCGACCGGCTGCACATCGCGACCCACTTCCACAACGAGCCGATCGTCGAGCGGGAGCTGGTCAAGGGAGTGCGGGGGCGGATCGACGTCATGGGCGCCGAGGTCTTGCCGTTGCGCGAGGCAGACGCGCGCGAGTCCGCCGAGGCGCTGATCGACGCCGAGGTCGAGGGCATCTGCGTCTGCCTGTTGTTCGGCTATCGCAACGCCGCGCACGAGATCCGGATCGGTGAGATCGTCGAGGAGGTGAAGGCCGAGCGCGGCGTCCCCGAGCTGCCGGTCTACCTCGCCTCCGAGCTCTACCCGCTGCGCCGCGACCTGCCGCGGCTGAACTCGACGCTGATCGAGGCCTATGCGGCCGAACCGTCGCGCGGCACGATGCAGAAGGTCCGCGACGAGACCAAGGCGGCGGGCGCGGAGTTCGAGCTGCGGGTGATGGCCTCGCACGGCGGGACGATCTCGATCGAGGCCAAGGAGCTGGCAACGACGCTCGTCTCCGGTCCGATCGGCGGCGTGGTGGGGGGGCAGTCGATCGCGGAGCGGATGGGGCTTCCAAACCTGCTCTGCACCGACATCGGCGGCACCTCCTTCGACATCGCGCTGATCACCGACGGGCGCTTCGAGATCACGCCGACTCCCGACATCGCCCGCTTCATGCTCAACATGCCGCTGGTCCGCATCGACTCGCTCGGCGCCGGCACCGGCTCCTTCGTGCGCGTCAACCCGAACTCCAACCGCCCCGAGCTCGGACCCGACTCGGCGGGCTCGCGGATCGGCGTCAGCTGGCCCGAGGGCGGCCTCGACACCGTTTCGGTCACCGACCTCAACGTCGTCCTCGGCCGCGTCAACCCCGACTACTTCCTCGGCGGCGACATCACGCTCGACCCCGAGCGCGCCCGGGCCGAGGTCAAGCGCCAGGTCGCCGAGCCGCTCGGCCTTGGCGTCGAGGACGCGGCGGCTGGCGTGATCGAGCTGTTCGAGCAGACGCTTCGCAACGAGGCGATCGGGCGGATCCTCGGCAAGGGCTACTCGCCGGCCGACTACGCGCTGCTCTGCTACGGCGGCGGCGGACCGCTCCACGTCGCCGGCTACACCGAGGGCGTCAGCTACCGCGACATCCTGATCCCCGCCTGGGCCGCCGGGTTCTCCGCCTACGGCTGCGCGT
Source organism: uncultured Solirubrobacterales bacterium (assembly GCA_963767285.1). GTDB lineage: Bacteria > Actinomycetota > Thermoleophilia > Solirubrobacterales > 70-9 > WHSW01. The sequence goes on from CAVYDJ010000002.1 coordinate 838,005, forward strand.
GCGCCGACTTCGAGTACCGCTACGACCAGACCGTCGACATGCCCATCCTGCCGAGCGCGGGGGAGATGGAGAAGGCGGGCATCGGCTTCATGGTCACCGGGGCCTGGCAGGGGCTGCAGGAGCGGGTCGCGGCCGAGTTCGAGAAGTCGGGGGTCGATCGCGACCGGATCAGCTTCACCCACTCGGCGCGGATGCAGTACTACGGCCAGCTCAACGACATCGAGATCGTCTCGCCGCACATGGAGATGGAGGAGGCCGCTCACGTCGACGCGCTGATCGACGAGTTCGAGGAGGCCTACTCGAAGGTCTACGCGCGCTCCGCGCGCTCACCCGAGCTCGGCTATCTGATCACCCAGGCGATCGTCCACGGATCGGTCGAGGTGGAGAAGCCGGCACTGCCCGAGCTCGACGAGGTCGCCGGATCCCCGCCTGTCAGCGCGACGCGGAAGGTGAGGTGGTCCGACGGCGACGCCGAGACGGCGATCATCCGGCTCGAGGAGGTCGAGGCGGGACACGAGATCGAGGGCCCGGCGATCGTCGAGCACTCCGCGACCACCTTCACGATCCCGCCCGGGCGCACGGCGCGCCTGGACCGCAACCAGATCTTCCACCTCTCGGGGACCGGCTAGCAGCCGCGCCCCTCGAACTCCTCGGTCGTCGTGTAGGAGGACCGGGGGAAGCGCGAACCCATGACCGCCTCCGCCGGCTCGGTGCCGGGGTCGGCGATCCGCTGGATCGCCTGCTCGTACTTGGGGGAGACGAGCATGTTGCGCATGATCAGCAGGCCGTAGTTCGGATCGCCGGCACCGTCGCCCCGGTCGCCCCAGTCGAGCCAGGCGACGCCGCAGCGGGCGCGGGCGTTGGCCGGGCGGTCGGCGGCCGTGGAGAGCACGACGGTGTAGTTGCGCCCGGACCGCTCGAGCACCTGGCGGTCCGCGAGGCAGTCCGGGGTGCGCGCCGTGACCCGCGACTCACCCGAGCAGATCGACCAGTATCGAAGCTCGGCGCCGGGCATCCGGCGCGGCTCGGTGTAGGTGCGGGGAAAGCGGGGGAGCCTGCCGTTGACGACCACCACCCCGCCGAAGAGCCGGCTCAGGTGGGTGTAGACGTAGGCGCTGTCGCGGTTCGAGTAGAAGCCGCCCTCCAGGTCGCCGCCCATCCCCAGGCGCGCCTCGCGGCCCGCCGCCGTGCAGTCGCTGATCACCGCCAGCGAGGCGTAGTCGACGTTGAAGAAGCGCTCCCAGCGGATCGGGTCGTAGGCGGGGTTGGTCTGGGGGTCGCAGCCGGGTGCGGCCCGGGCCCCCTGCCAGACCGCCGCCGGCACCGTCTGCACGGTGATCTCGCGGTTCGGGTCGTTGATCCGCTCGCAGGTGGCCGCCGGGTCGAGGACGCCCCCGTCGGCGAGTCGCAGCTGCGCCGCGGGCAGCCCGGTGCCGCCGGTCAGGTCACGGCCGGGATCGGGCTCGTAGACGCGGTAGGCGAGCTCGATCGGCACGCTGCCCGAGGGCTGCGCGTAGAGGGTGTTCGGCTCCCGCGCCTCGGCCGGGACCGGCTGGTCGACGACCGTCACCGTCCACGACCGCTGCGAGCGCCCCCGCAGATGCCCGGCGATGAACGGGTTCGTGCTGCCGGGATCCGGCTTCACCGCGGTGTCGGACAGGGCGTCGGTCGGCGCTCCCTCCGAGTAGGCGTTCAGCGACATGTAGCGGCCATAGGGGTATCGCCCGGTCAGGGTCAGCTCAGAGTCCTCGGGGAGGTTGAAGCGGGCGAGCCAGTAGGTCGCGGATTCCTCCGGGAAGTTGAAGTCGCGCCCGTCGAACCCGCGTGTCGACGGACCCCTGGTCGAGATCGGGCCTTCCCAGAAGCAGGTCGCCGGAGGATCCGAGTCGGGCACCGCCGGCTGCCCGCCGCCCGCCGCGGCGCCGGCGGCCACGAGCGCCGCCAGCACGATTCCCACCGCAACCCCCAAGCCTCCGATACGTTGCATGCGCAAAGCGTATGGAGATCGCGCGAACAGGGGAGCAGTTCACGAAGGTCGGCGAGATCGACCTCGCCTACGAAACGTTCGGCGACCGCGCGGACCCGGCCGTGCTGCTGATCATGGGCCTCGGCGCGCAGATGATCTTCTGGCCGGACGAGCTCTGCGAGCTCCTCGCGGCCGACGGCAACTTCGTGATCCGCTTCGACAACCGCGATGCGGGGCGCTCGACGGTGCTCGACGGGCACGAGGCGCCCGACCTGCGCCGGGTCGTCGCCGGCGAGGCCGAGGCGCCGTACCTGCTCGAGCAGATGGCCGAGGACGCCGTCGGGCTGCTCGACGCGCTGGGTGTCGATCGCGCTCACGTGGTGGGCGCCTCGCTCGGCGGGATGATCGCCCAGCGGGTTGCGATCGACCATCCGGACCGCGTCCTCTCGCTGGCGTCGATCATGTCGTCCACGGGCGCAACGGACGTCGGCCGGCCGACACCCGAGGCGATGGCGGTGCTGATGACCCGGGCTCCGACGGACCGCGATGGCTACGTTCGCGGCACCGTCGCCGCGCGCGCGGTGATCGGATCACAGCCGCCCGACGTGGAGCGCACCCGGGACCTGGCCGAGCGGGCCTTCGACCGCGGCTACCACCCGGAGGGGACGGCCCGGCAGTTCGCGGCGATCGCCGCATCGGCCGACCGCTCTGGAGATCTCGCCGGGATCGACGCCCCGACCGTCGTCGTCCACGGCTCCGACGATCCCCTGATCACGCTCTCGGGCGGCGAGGCCACGGCGGCGGCGATCCCGGGCGCCGAGCTGGTCGTGATCGAGGGCATGGGCCACGACCTGCCGCCGTGGGCGCTGGAGCGGGTCGCCGGCGCGATCCTCGATAACGTCGAGCGTGCAAGCGAGATTCAGGGGGCCATGTGATGAGGATCCTGAGCGTTGTGGTGGTAGTGCTCACCTCCCTTGCGGTTGCCGTCCCGGCCGCCGCTGCTCCGGTGAAGACGACGGTCGTGATCGAGGGGATGTCGCGGAACGTCCTCCCGGGCGACGACGAGTGGACCGCCCGGGGCAGGGTGAAGGCCGACGACGACGCGTGCCTGAAGGGCCGCGAGGTGGTCGTGTTCAGCCGCCTTGGGCCGCCCTACAACAGCAATGGCGCGATGCAGACCGCCAAGACCGACGAGAAGGGCCGCTGGAAGGCCGAGTGGACCACCGGGGCGGGCCCCATCGAGGACGCGTCGACCGGCGTCCATTTCGCCGAGGTGCCGAAGCTGAAGCGCAAGAAGCTCAAGTGCAGCTTCGCGCGCTCCAAGGATTACACGGTCCCGTCGCCCTGACGGCAGGACCGTCGCTACTTCTTTTTCTTTTTCTTTCGCTTCCAGGTCGCCGTCGCCGGCGATTCGTCGGCGTTGCCGGCCGCGTCCGTGGCCTTGATCGCGACCGTGTGCGTGCCCTTGCCGACCGAGAACGTCGCCGGCGACGCGCAGGCAGTGAACGACCCGCCGTCGAGGCTGCACTCGAACGTTGCGCCCTCCTCGCTCGAGGCGAACCCGATCGTCACGGCGGCCTTCTTGGTCTTCGCCGGAGGCGGCTGGGTGATCATCGTGTCCGGAGGTACGCACTCGAGCTGGGTCGCCGCGCTCGATGCGCAGGCGTCCTGGGTCTCGTCGCCGAAGCCGTCGCGGTCGGCGTCGGGCTCGAGCTGGGCCGAGATGTCGAGCTTGAAGGCTCCTGACGAGCCGTAGGAGTTCGTCTCGCCGACGCCCGGATCTCCGGGATTGGTGAAGTTGATGCCCCCACCCGCTGCCCCGGTCGCGCACGGACCGCCGCTTTGGTGCATGAAGCCGATCACGTCGCCGGCCTGGGCGGTGATCCGGGTCGGGAACGTGCCCAGGGTGCCGGCCGCCGTCAACGCCTTGTCGCTCCGCCCGACGGTCGTCCAGATATTGGTGCCGGCGGCACGGCCGACCTTGAGCCTCACGACCTCGTCGGCGCCGGCGGCGGCTTGGAAGCTCCACGAGGTGATCACGCCGTTGGACGGGACCTGCCAGGACGGTCCCGCGGTCGGATTGGCCCGCTGATAGAAGCTGCTGTTGCCGTTGCCGCAATCGACGTTGGGCACGAACGTCTCCCCGATCGTCGTCGCGGCGCCGGCGGGGGCCGCCTGGGCGCTCAGGGCGCCGGCCGCCATCGCTACGAGGATTACGAGCCGCCTGCGTCCGTTCATCGGGTAATTCCCCTCAAGTGGGTCGTGTGGATTCGCAACCTACCTGAGCGAGGGGCGGTTCGCTAGGTTTGGCCTCGGTGGCGATCGTCGAGGCAACCCGGGACCTCGAGCCCCCCGCGGGGGCGCCGATCGGCTGGGGCGGACAACGGCTCGACGAGATGCTCGCGGAGTCGGAGCGCAGGTTCGCCGAGACCGGCTCCTACGCCGGGCTCGACGGCGAGTTGGCGCTCAAGGATTCGCAGCCGATCGAGTACGAGAAGCTCTTCAGCCGCCTGCGCGGCGGCCTCGTCTCAGCCCGCGAGACGGCGCTGAACATCTCCGCCTCGCCCATCGTCCGTGAGCTGGGCGAGCTCTGCTTCGCCCTCTACACGCCCGAGGGCGACTCGGTCGCGCTCTCGACCGGGATCATCGTCCACGTCCACACGATGTCCGACGCGATCAAGTGGATGGTCCGCCAGGGCTACGAGGACAACCCGCGGATCCGGCCCGGCGACATCTTCGCCAACAACGACCCCGTGATCGGCGACGTCCACAACGCCGACGTGCAGACCTTCGTGCCGATCTTCTGGGAGGGCGAGCTGGTCGCCTGGGCCGGTGGCGTCACCCACGTGCTCGACATCGGTGCCTCGACGCCGGGCGGCGTGCCGGTCGGACCGACGCACCGCCTCGACGACGGCATCGACCTACCCTGCATCAAGATCGGCGAGGGCGACGAGATCGCGCGCTGGCACCTGGAGCGATGCGCCAAGCAGACCCGGGCGCCCATGTACTACCTGCTCGACGAGCGCACACGCCTGGCCGGCTGCCACATGATCCGCGAGGCGGTCGAGCGGGTGATCCTGGAGGAGGGGGTCGAGCGGTTCAAGCAGTTCAGCCGCGAGGTGATCGAGGAGGGCCGGCGCTCGTTCAAGAGCCGGATCCGCGAGATGACCGTTCCGGGCCGCTATCGCGCCGCCTCGTTCCAGGACGTCACCTATGCCGACAAGGTCCAGCTCCCCGCGCGGGCGCGGCGCGACTTCGTCATGCACGCGCCGTTCGAGGTCCGGATCGGGGGCGACGGCGACTACGCGCTCGACCTCGACGGCTCCTCGGCCTGGGGCTGGCACTCGATGAACTGCACGCCGTCGGGGATGCAGGGGGCGATCTGGGTGATGTTCACGCAGACGCTGATCTGCAACGACAAGGTCAACGACGGCGCCTACTTCGCGGTGGAGACGAACTTCCCGGAGGGCTCGGTCGCCAACCTCGGCCAGGCCGAGGGCTCGACCGGGATTGCCTGGGCCTTCCTCCAGCCGGCGTTCACGGGCTACCCGCGAACGCTCTCGCGGGCGCTGCAGTCGCGCGGCTTCATCGAGGAGGTCATCGGGGCGTACTCCGTATCGGGCAACGTCGTCCAGGGCGGCGGCATCGACCAGTACGGCAACTCCTCGGCGATCATGAACTTCGAGGTCGCCGCGCAGGGCATGGGGGCCAAGTACGTGCTCGACGGCACCGACACCTGCGCGGCGATGTTCAACCCCGAGGGCGACGCCGGCGACGTGGAGATGTGGGAGCTGATCTGCCCGATGGTCTACCTCTCGCGGCGGATCAAGCCGAACACGAGCGGGCCGGGGCGCCACCGCGGCGGCTCCTCGTTCGAGTCGCTGCAGATGGTCTGGAACACGCCATTCTGGGAGCTGCAGAACCTGGGGACGACGAAGCTGTTCAGCTCGCAGGGGATCTTCGGCGGCTATCCGGGCTCGGTCGCCTACCTCCACAACATCCGTGACAACAACCTCGCCGAGCTGGCGGCGGCGGGGGAGGCCTACCCGGTCGCCGACGGCCCGTTCTCGGACCCGGCGCTGCTCGCGATCGAGGGCGAGCGCGAGTTGCGGATGGACAACTTCACGATGCTCGCCCCGTTCAAGTCGGGCGACCTCTACCACTCGGTGATGAAGGGCGCCGCCGGGCTCGGGGACCCGCTCGAGCGCCCGGCGGAGTCGGTCGAGCGCGACGTCGCCGAGGGTCACATCGAGGCCAAGTTCGCCGAGGCGGTCTATGCGGTGTCGGACCGCGACGCGGCGCGAGCGCGGCGTCTCGATCGCGCCCGGCCGGCCGGCGACTGGTGGGCCGGCGAGCGCGAACGGGTGCTCGCCGGCGACCTGATCGACCCGGTCAAGGTCGGCTACGCCGAGTCGATGAAGCTGTCGCCGCGCTGGGCGGCCGAGTTCCGCGGTTTCTGGGACCTGCCCGAGGACTTCGCGTTCGAGATCGACACCCCGACCCTGCCGGCCGACCTGGTCGCCGAACCTGGGAAGGTGTCGCCGGAGCAGTCGGCGGCCGAGTTCCTTGCCGGATCCGAGGTCGCGCGCGTCGATTCGCCCCTCGCCGCCGGCAAGCCGCTGGAGCGCGAGACGCTCGAGGCGCTGCTCGACGAGCGCCTCAGTCGCCGGGAGGTGAAGGCGATCCAGTCCGGCTACAAGGACCCGGGCCGGTTCGACAACTGGCTCGCCGTGCTCCAGGGCCGGGTCGAGTGGGAAGACCCGATCGTGCTCCCGGCCGGGGAGGGGCTGAACGTGGTCCGCAGACTTGCCGACGGCGAGCTGGTGATCCGCTCCGACGCCGGCCACGATTTCTGCCGCTTCGACGCCAACTGGAAGATGCATGCGCCCGTGTTCGTCCGCGACTCGGCCGAGCTGCTCGGCGAGATCTATCCCGAGCTCGCCCACTGCGATCCCGACTGGATGGAGCTGCGCGAGTTCTACTGCCCGCTCTCGGGCCGGCTGCTGGAGGTCGAGGCGGTCACCCGCGGCTACCCCGTGGTCCACGACTTCCTCCCGGATGTCGAGGGCTTCTACCGCGGCTGGCTCGGGCGCGAGCTGCCCTAAGCTCCGCGCATGAGCGCGACCGTCGAGACCGCCATTGGCGAGCAGTTCGCACCCGCCAACGGGATCGAGCTCTGCTACGAGGAGCTCGGCGATCCCGACGGCGAGCCGCTGGTTCTGATCATGGGCCTGGCGACCCAGATGATCCACTGGGACGAGGCCTTCTGCTCGTTGCTCGGCGAGCGCGGCTACCGCGTGATCCGCTTCGACAACCGCGACGTCGGCCGCTCGACGAAGATCGATTCCTCGCCGCCGCCCGGCGTCGCCAAGATGATGCTCGGGGTCGGCCGCTCCGCCTACCTGCTGCGCGATATGGCGAACGACACGGTCGGCCTGCTCGACCACCTCGGGATCGAGCGCGCCCACGTCGGCGGCGCCTCCATGGGCGGGATGATCGTCCAGCAGCTGGCCATCGACCACCCCGGCCGCGTGCTGTCGATGGCTTCGATCATGTCGACCACCGGGAGCAGGTGGCTTCGATTTCCGCGCTGGCGCGCGTTTGGCGCCCTGATGGCGAAGCCGCCTTCGAGCCGCGATGGCTACGTCGAGCAGGCGGTGAAAACGTTCGAGGTGATCGGTTCGCCCGCCTACCCGATGGACGAGCAGCACTTCCGCGAGGTGGTCGGCCGCGCCCACGACCGCTGCTTCCACCCACCCGGCGTCGCGCGCCAGCTCCACGCGGTCAACTGCTCAGGCGACCGCAGCCGGGCTCTGCGCGGGCTCGACCTGCCGGCCCTCGTGGTCCACGGCACCGCGGACCCGCTCGTCCGGCTCACCGGGGGCAAGGCGACCGCCCGGGCTATCCCGGGCGCCCGTCTGCACCTGATCGAGGGCATGGGGCACGACCTGCCCCATCAGCTTCACGGCGAGCTCGCCGACGCGATCGACCAGAACGCGCGTCGAAGTAGTAGTGGAGCTCGCTGAGCTCGTCGACGCCGAGCCGGCCTCGGGGCGCGTCTTCGAACAGACCCTGATGCCGGGGATCGCCGAAGGACTCGGCGATCTGCGGATCCGCCTCGACGCGATCGCGCGCTGGCTCCAGGACGTTGCCTACGCCGATCTGCTCGACGCGGGCTTCGATGAGGAGGGGATCTGGATCGTGCGCCGTCTGCGGCTGCGGGTTGAGGCGTTTCCGCGCTTCGGCGAGCCGGCCACCCTGCGGACCTTCTGCAGCGGGGTCGGCCGCTTCTCGGCCGAGCGGCGCACCACCGTCCGGAGCGCGAGCGGACGCGTCGATGCCGTTTCCCTGTGGGTCTGGATCGACGCCAACGGCGAGCCACAGCGATTCCCCGACCGCTTCGTCGAGGTCTACGGTGAGAGCGCCGCCGGCCGGCCGGCACCGGTGCGTCTTCGGCACCCCGAGCCGCCGGGCGACTGCGCGCGGTCGGAGTGGACCTTCCGGGCGGCGGACGTCGACATCGCCGGTCACGTGAACAACTCGCACTACTGGGAGCCGGTCGAAGATGAGCTCTTCGACACCCGGCCGCAGGCGATCGACATCGAGGTCGAACATCGCGATCCCGCCCTGCCGGGACCGGCTTTCGTCCTTCGCGCGGTCGACGGGACCTGGATCGAGGGCGTCGACGGCACCGTTCACGCCTCGATCCGGCAAGCGCACGGCTAGGCGAAGGCGCTCGCCCAGGCGTCCGCGCGGCTCCAGCGGCGCGCGGGGTCTGCCGATGAACCCAGGCAGAGGTGGCAACGTGGAACGACCGCGCGCAGAAACACACATGAACCGCTTGCTGTGGGCCATGCTCGCGGCGGCCGGGCTGGGCGTGCTCGTGCACGCGGCGTGGGTCGCCGGGCTGGGCGCGGGCGCGGTCGACGTCCTCGTCGAGGACTGGGTCTACAACGCCGCGCTGGTGCTCGCTCCGGCCGTCTGCCTGCTGAAGAGCTGCCAGCCGGGGCCCGACCGGCGGGTCTGGCTCGCGTTCGGCCTCGGGCTCGCCTTCTGGACCGCGGGTGACATCTACTACACGGTTGCGCTGAGCGACCTCGAGCATCCGCCGTACCCGTCCCTGGCGGACCTGGGCTACGTCCTCGCCTACCCCTGCTTCTACGTCGGCGTGCTGTTGCTCGCCCGCCGCCAGGTGCGTGTCTCAACCGGCGCGTGGCTCGACGGCGCGATCGGCGGGCTCGCCGCCGCGGCACTGGCGACCGCGGTTCTGAGCCCCGCGCTCGTCGGCCTGACCGACGGCGATCCGGCGGCGGTCGCGACCAACCTCGCCTACCCCCTCGGCGACGTCCTGCTGATCTCGTTCCTGCTTGCAGGACTCGCGGTCGAGGGATTGCGCGCCGCCCGCAGCTGGCTCCTGATCGCAGCGGGCCTCGCCGCCTGGGCGGTCGCCGACCCGATCTACCTGTACCAGACCGCGACCGGTACCTACGCGGGCGGTTACGTCGACTCGCTCTGGCTGGTCGGCGGCCTCGCGATCGCCTTCGCCGCGGTCGTCTCGAAGCCCCGCGCGGTCGAGCGGCGCGAGTCCCAGTCGATGTTCTTCCCGGCCCTGTTCGGCACGATCGCGGTGGCCGTGCTCGCGTGGGACCACTACCAGCGCCTCAACGAGATCGCGGTTTGGCTTGCGGTCGCCACGCTCGGCGCCGTCGTCCTGCGGCTGGTGCTCACCTTCCGCGAGAACCAGCGGCTACTCGGCGCCGTGCGGCACGACTCGGTGACCGACGCCCTGACCGGCCTCGCGAACCGGCGCTCGCTGATGGGCGATCTGGCGCGCGCGGCCACGGGGCCTTCCCCCGTGATCTTCGCGATCTTCGACCTCGACGGCTTCAAGGCCTACAACGACAGCTTCGGCCATCCCGCCGGGGACATGCTCCTGCGCCGCCTCGGCGCAGACCTGGCCAACGCCGTCGCTCCGCAGGGGACCGCATACAGGCTCGGCGGCGACGAGTTCTGCGTCCTCGTCCCGGGCGAAGCGAAGCGGGTCGACGTGGTCGTCGCGGCCGCCGAGACGGCGCTCAGCGAACACGGCGAGGGGTTCTCGATCACCGCTTCGGCGGGGACGGTGGTCCTGCCACGCGAGGCCGGCAGCCCGACGGACGCGCTGCGGATCGCCGACGCGCGTATGTACGCCGCCAAGGGCCAGCGCTCGAGCTCCGCTCAGCGCCAGACCCACGACGTCCTGGTCCGCATCCTGCGTGAGCGCGAGCCCTCGCTCAGCGACCACCTGCGCGGGGTGGGGCAGCTGGCGGCCGAGATCGGCCGGGTAGCGAAGCTCGACACCGAGGATCTCGATGCGCTGGTCCGCGCGGCCGAGCTGCACGACATCGGCAAGATCGCGATCCCCGATCGGATCCTGCACAAGCCGGGACCCCTCGACGGCGCCGAGTGGGATCTGACGCACCGCCACACGGCGATCGGGGAACGGATCCTCGCTGCCGCGCCGGCGATGGCTCCGGTCGCAAGGCTCGTCCGCTCGACGCATGAGCGCTGGGACGGCAACGGCTATCCGGACGGGCTCGCCGGTGAGGAGATCCCTCTCGGATCCCGGATCATCTTCGTCTGCGACGCCTTCGAGGCGATGACCGAGGAGCGCTCGTACCGTGATGCGATGGACGCCGACCATGCGTTGGCCGAGCTGCGCCGCTGCGCGGGCACGCAGTTCGACCCGGCTCTGGTCGAGCTCTTCGCCGAGCGTGTGTTCCCGCACCTCGACGCACGCCGGGCCGAACCTCGCCTGGACATTTCGGCGCTGCGGATTCCGACCCGCTAGCCCGCTTCGCGCGCCCGCTGGGCAAGCGTCCGGATCTCGGCCAGATCCGGCCATCCGGAGGGATCGCCCGGGGGGCGGCGAACCCGGCGCTCGTCGCCGCCGGGCAGCTTCGCGAGGAGGTCGGCGTGCTCGGAAGCGGCGAGCTGCGCCGCGACCGTTTGCCGCGCCGTCGAGATGACGCCGTTGCGGTTGCGGTTGCTCATCAGGTTGCGGTTGATCACCCCGAGGTCCTCGGCAACCGGCTGGATCAGGACCACGGCGGTCCCGGCGGCGCGCAGCCTCTTCGCCTCGCTGCCGAGCCGCCGTCCCGAGGCGCGCCGGAAGGCGAGGTTCGGCCACTCGCGCGGATTCAGGGCGCTGACGGGATGCAGCGTCGAGGTCGGGTTGAGGCAGATCACGAGGTCGAGCTCCTGGTCGCGAAGCAGGTCGAGATTCGAGGTCGAGTAGATGCCGCCGTCGACGTACCGGCGCCCGCCGATCTCGACCGGGAAATAGAAGGCCGGGATCGCGCACGAGGCGGCGACCGCGTCGGCCAGCTCGGCCGCGGGGGCGTCGGCGCGGCCGAACGGGACGCGCCGCCCGGTCGCGTAGTCGCACGCGACGACCCAGTGGTTGGGGTGGTCGGTCCACCCGTTCGGGACGACGCTGCGGATGATCTCCTTCAGCGGCTCCGTGGAGACGAATCCGCGCGGCGCCCAGCCGGCAAAGGCGGCGCCCGGCGAGTAGCGGTGCGGCGCGCGGAGCGCGCCCAGCGCCAGCGGCCAGGAGCCGGGCCCGATCGGCGGCCAGGCGCGCTCGAACTGGAAGCGCGCGCCGCCGGACCGGTCGGCCTCGGCTGCCGGGCGACCCTGCGCGTCGACGACCCCGTCGAAGGTCTCGCCCGCCGAGTGGGCGACCATGAACCAGGGCGGGATCCCGGCTACGCAGAGCGAGCCGATCACCGAGCCGGCCGAGGTGCCGACGACGATGTCGGCGGTCGCCGGGTCCCAGCCGGTTGCGGCCGCGAGGGCGTCGAGGCCGCCGGTCAGCCACGCACCTCCCTGGACGCCTCCTGCTCCGAGGACGAGACCCACCCGCATGGGGGAGAGGCTAGTGCACCTACCCGGCGGTTCGGCGCTCGTAGGAGAGGTCGTATACCGGGGGCCGGTAATGCAGCACCGGGTCGCCCGAGGGCTCGATCCCGTCGACCAGCCGCATCGGGTCCATGACGATCGAGTCGTCGGCGTCGCGGTCGATCGCCGTGACCTCGAGGGTCCCGACGACGACGCGCTCTCGCTCCCGCGGCCAGACCGAGGACGGGTCGTCGACGTCGTCGTCGGCCGCGGCGATCTGCACTTCGAGCTCCATCCGGATCGGCTCGCGCTCGAGCCGCTGCTCGAGGTCGTCGAACAGGTAGTCGGGGCCACGGCGCTTGGCTTCGGCCTTGCCGATGTCGGGCTCGTCGATGGTCGGCAGCCAGGTGTAGCGGACGAACCGCTCGGTGCCGTCGGGGGCGATCCACCGGTAGGCGTGGAACGGGTAGTAGCGGCGCGCGGCGAAGCTCGCGCACCGGTTGAGGATCTTGCTGGCCCGCGGCAGCGCGGCGACCGCGCGCGGGTGGCGGATCGCGAAGCCGGGGAACTTGAGCAGCGCGGCCGGCGACGGCTTCGAGATCGCGAGCGTGTCGAGGAAGCCGCGCTCGTCGGGGAAGGTGTAGTGGGGGAGGGTCTGGCTGAGGATGTCGGTCCGGGTGCCGTCGGGGAGGTGAAAGGCGACCGCGAGCCCGCGAACGTCGGCGGAGTAGTCGGGGTCGTTCGGGTCGCCGCTGCCGTTCGAGAGCCGGGTCGTTACCGGGATCGGCTCGCCGCTCATATGACCGGCGCGCGTCAGGGTCCCCGCCGCGGCGGTCGCGGTGAAGGTCGAGGTGCAGATAACGCCCTTGGCGTGCAGCGCCCGGTGGCGGGCGTGGACCCCGAATCGCGCGGTAATCGCCGCGAGCCCCTCTTCTGCGGTGGTCATTGCCCTGACCCTCAGCAGGCGGCCGCGACGCCCGCCTTGGCGTCCTTGACCCGTTGCTTGGCCTTGGCGATGCGGCGCTTGCTCGCGTCGCGCTGACGCAGCTTCTTCAGCTTCGCCTTGGCCTTGGCGAGCTTTGCCTCTGCGGCGTTGCAGGCGGCCTCGTCCGGGATGCGGAACGCCTTCACCGTGTAGGAGATCGGTCGTTCGGCGCCGTTGACGGTGACGCCGCTGATCGTGACCTTGAGGTCGTGATCCGCGGACGTCGCCGACGCCGGGACGGCGACCCTCCAGCTGAGCGTGCGCCCCGTGCCGTAGCCGTCGGCGAGGGCCTGGACGTTGGTGACGTCGAGCGGATCGCCGTCGAGCGAGACGCGGACCTGTGCGTTCGCGGTCGAGAACGAGGCCGCGTCGGAGGTGCCCCCGAGCGCGACCGACCAGTCCGCGAAGACCCATGGCCACGGCACGAAGCCGTTCGGCGGCCAGGACACCGTCGTCCCGGCCGGCACCGTCGCCTGCTGATCGCCGAACACGTAGAGCGCGTTCGTCGTCCCGGTCGACCCCGAGCCGAAGACCAGCGCCGCCGGGTCGATCACCCAGCGCCGGTGCCCGAGCGAGTCGACGCCGCCGTCGTCGACGAAACCGACCATGGCGGCCGCCCCGGAAAGCCCGAGGAACAGGTTGGACCGGCCGGCGCCCAACGCGCCGTCGTCCGAGTAGCACGGCCAACCCGGCCCAGGCGTGTGGCTGAGGTCGTTGGCGGCCCGCATCATCAGGGCAGCTGCGAGCGCCCGGTGGTTATAGGTCGCGTCGAAGGAGACTGGTCCGATGCCGGCAAACGAGCGCAACGTGTTGACCGTCCGCAGCGTCGCGTCGAGCGACGCCTGCGACTCGCTCCCGATGACGCAGCCGTCGACCGAACCGGTCCAGCCGGCATCGACCCGTTCGTCGGCGAGCACCGAGCGGTAGGCGTCGAGCGCCGCGTCGCGCGTTGCCGGGGCCGCCGACGCGCTCGCCGGGACCAGGATCGCGAGCAGCGAGCAGGCGGCGAGCAGGACGCGACGGGTCACAGCGCCAGCCTACGGGCTGAACTCACGCTCCCGCAATTCGATCCGCCGGATCTTCCCGGTCAGCGTCTTCGGCAGCTCGTCGGTGAACTCGATCCGCCGCGGGTACGCGTAGGCCGAGAGGCGCTCGCGGACGAACCGCTGGATCTCGGTCGCGAGCTCGTCGGTCGCCTCGTGGCCGTCGGCGAGCACGATGAAGGCCTTGACGACGTTGCCCTTCACCTCGTCGGGCGAGGCGACGGCCGCGGCCTCGCGGACCGCCGGGTGCTCGATGCAGGCCGACTCGACCTCGAACGGGCCGATCCGGTACCCGGCGGCGATGATCACGTCATCGGCGCGGCCGGCGTACCAGACGTAGCCGTCTGAGTCCATCGTCGCCGCGTCCTTGCTGTGGAACCACTCGCCGCCGAACGTCTCCTCCGAGGCGTCGGGCAGGTTCCAGTAGCCGATCGGGTAGTGCGGGTTCGAGCGGGCGCGCAGGCAGATCTCGCCGCGCTCGCCGCGGGCGACCGGCTGCTCGTCCTCGTCGAGGATCTCAACGTCCCAGCCCGGCATCGTGCGGCCCATCGAGCCCTCGCGCACCTCCATGAACGGGAAGTTCGCGCACAGCGGATAGGACTCGGTCAGCCCGTAGTAGTCGAGCACCGTCAGCCCGTACTGCTCGCGGAACCAGCGGATCGCCTCGGGGTTGAGCGGCTCGCCCGCCGAGCAGACGATCCGGAACTGCTGCGGGTAGCGCTCGCCCGCGTCTTCGATCGCCATCATCGCGCGCATCGCGGTGGGGGTCGTGAACACGTTCGTCACCTTGTGGCGCGACAGGAAGTCGAGCTGGTCGGCCGGGACGAATCCCGCCGCGCGCTGCAGCACGTACTGGACCGCGCCCAGACGCCACGGGCCGAGCAGGGGGGAGATGCCGGCCGCCCACGCCCACTCGCCCATCCCGTGAAAGCCCTCGCCGTCGCGGACGTCGTGGCAGTAGACGAACTCCTCGTGGGCGAGGATGTAGCGGTGGGCGTGGACGATGCCCTTCGCCTTCCCGGTCGTCCCTGACGTGTAATAGAGCTGCGCGGGGTCGTCGGCCGAGGTGTCCTCGCAGACGCGCTCGGTCGGCTGCCCGGCGAGCAGGCCGTCGCCGGCGTCGAGGACGAGCAGCTCGTCCACCAGTGAGGGGTCGAAGCGGCCCGCGTTCGCCTCGTCGGTGATCAGCAGCTTCGGCGTCGAGTCGGTGAGCCGGTGGCGGATCCCGTCGTCGCCGTAGAGCACCGACATCGAGAGCAGGATCGCCCCCAACTTCCACGTCCCGAAGAAGATCGCCGCGGTCTCGGGGGTCGGCGGCAGCACAACCGCGACCCGGTCGCCCCGAACCACCCCGTGGCCGCGCAGCAGATGGGCGGCCTGGTTGGCGAGGTCCTGAAGCTCGCCCCACTCGAGCTCCCGCGTTGCACCGTCGAAGCGCTCCCACACCATCGCCGGCTTGTCGCGCGGATGCTTGTCGCAGACGTCGGCGGCGATGTTGTACCGCTCGGGCACGATCCACTCGTGCTCGGCGCAGGCCTGCTCGTACGACTCGACCACGACCCCAGCCTACCCCGCTAGATTTGACCGTCCACAGGCGGCTGTGGCGGAACTGGTAGACGCGCGGCGTTCAGGTCGCCGTGTCCGCAAGGACGTGGGGGTTCGACTCCCTCCAGCCGCATCAGCAAGCAACGGTTCGGGACGTGTCGCCTTAGGTTGGTCCGCCGAAACGACGATCGTCCGCGCCGGATGCGCTTCAGCTGTTCGCGCGATGCGGAAGCGCGGTCACCAGCAGCATCGGCCCGACCGATGAGTTATGCGACCCCGCCGGGTCTCACCCCAAACACGCCATCCAACTCCGGAAGCAAGGAAGACATATATGGATATGGACTGGACGCTCGAGGTCGTTGTGGTTCCCGTTTCGGACGTGGACCGTGCCAAGGCCTTCTACGCCGACCAGCTCGGCTTCAACGTCGACCACGACATCCACATCAGTGAGGGCAACCGGATCGTGCAGCTCACCCCGCCCGGATCGGGTTGCTCGATCGTCGTCGGTGAGGGAATGGTCCCGGACATGCCGCCGGGCTCACTCAAGGGCCTGCAGCTGGTCGTCGGCGACATCCACGCGGCGCGAGCACAGCTCGTGGAGCGAGGGGTGCAGGTAGGTGAGGTCCAGGTCCTGGGCGAGAACCCGACCCCTCAGCCGGACCCGCTGGACAACGTCGGATTCGTGTTCTTCAGCGATCCGGACGGCAACGCCTGGGCCGTACAGCAGATTTCTGCCCGCGCCTAGCGTCAGCCCACACCGCGCAGGCTGACCGTCCTCGCTGCTCCTCCCGCGTGGGAGCAGAAGCGGCACTCTTCGGGGCGAACCGAGGCTACGAAGCGCCGACCGGCGCCGGCCGCCCGAGGTGGAAGCCCTGGGCGAACGTGGCGCCCATCGACCTGACGAGCTCGAGCGTGCGCTCGTCCTCGACTCCCTCGGCGACCGTCCAGAGCCCGAACTCGCCGGCGATGTCGATGATCGACTTGACGACCTGGCGATCGTCCGGCGAATCGGCCAGCCCCTGCACGAAGCTGACGTCGATCTTGAGGAAGCTGACCGGCAGCGTGCGCAGGTAGGTGAACGAGCCGAAGCCGACGCCGAAGTCGTCGAGCGCCAGCCGGGCGCCGCATCTGGTGATCTCCTCGGCGAACGCCTGCGCCGCCTCCAGCACGGCGGCATCGGCGGTCTCGGTGATCTCGAAGATCACCCGGCGTGCCGCATCGGGCGCGTCGGCGAGCAGGCGGCCGATCCGCTCGCGCGCGCCGGGGTCGCAGAGCGTCACCGCCGAGATGTTCACCTGCGTCGGCATCCGTGGGGCCAGCTCCAACGCCTGGGAGACCATCCAGACGTCGATCGGCTGCACCAGGCCGTAGCGCTCGGCGGCCGGCAGGAAGCTCTTGGGGACCTGGATCTCCTCCGTCGACCCCTCGGGCCGCATCCGGGCCAGCAGCTCGCTCGAGGCATGGGCCCCCGTCTGGAGGTTGACGATCGGCTGCGCGTAGGCCAGCACCCGTCCCTCGTCGAGCGCCGAGTTGATCCGGCTCGTCCACTCGAGGCGCTGGCGCCGCTCGCTGTCGCGTTCCCGGCGCTCGGTGATATCGGTGGCGATCGTGCACGTCTCGGCCGGGATCCCGTGCTCGTCGGGCAGCGCGAAGGTGACCGTCATGTAGGTGCGCTCCTCGCCGTCGCGGGACAGCACCGCCTCGTCGTAGACCGGGTCGCCCTCGCTGGCGGCTCGCCGGTCGTTGACGCGCTGGGCCTCCGCGATCTCCGGCGGGAAGACATCGGCGCATTGCCGGCCGGTCAGATCGCCCTCCGGCAGCCCGGCGGTCCGTTCGGCCTCGGCGTTGCTCATCAGGTAGCGGCCGTCGAGATCCTTGACGGTGATCATCGAGGGCGTGTTGTCCAGGATCGCCTGCATCCGCCGCTCGCTGGTCCCCAGCGCCCGCTCGACGTTGGCGCGATCGGTGATGTCGTGGCAGACGCCGACGAGCGCCTCGGCCGTGCCGTCGGGGCCCGAGATCACGCGCCCCTGCGACAGCAGGATCCGCTCGGCGCCATCGGCCCGGATGATCCGCTCCTCGAACACGAACGGCTCCAGCGACTCGAGCGAGGCCGCGATGTGGCCCCAGATCCGGTCGCGATCGTCGGCGTGGACCCGCTCGATGAACGCGTCGACTGTGCCCGCGAACTCCCCCGGATGCAGGCCGTAGATCTCGTGTAGCTCGTCGGACCAGTACACCTGCCCGCCGGTCACATCCCACTTCCAGATCCCGAACCGCGCGATCCGCTCGGCCTCGGCGAGCAACTCGGCCGGATCGCTGGGCGAGAGGGGGTGGGCGGGATGAGACGTGGCTTCGCGCATTGTGCGCAACATCACTTGACGAGCAGGGCAATCCTACCCCGGGACCGCGATTCTCTCCAGCTATCGTGCCGCCGGTGCACGACCCGGTGCCACCGGCCCGCCGGTCGCTGAACGTCCTCGGCACCGCAGCCTTCCTGGCCTTCCTCGTCGCCGGCTTCGCCGCCGGCCTCGCCCTGCGCCACGGCCCGGCCGAGCCGCCGGCGAAGCGCGCCGGGCCCGAGGAGGCGGCGCCGAAGCCGAACGTGGTCGTCCTGATGACCGACGATCAGACGCTCGAGCAGATGCGCGCCCTGCCGCGGACCCGGAAGCTGATCGGCACCCAGGGGGTCAAGTTCAAGCGCTTCTACGTCACCGATCCGCTCTGCTGCCCCTCGCGAGCCACCTTCCTCACCGGTCAGTACGCCCACAACACCGGGGTGATCTCGAACGGAGGCCCGAACGCGCTCGAGGCGTTCGACGAGTCCAAGACGCTCGGCGTCTGGCTGCGCGAGGCCGGGTACCGGACCGCGTTCGTCGGCAAGTACCTGAACGACTACGGCATCGCCGATCCCGGGCACGTGCCGCCCGGGTGGAGCGAATGGCGAGCGCTGCTCGAGCCGACGACGCAGCGCTACTTCGACTACGACCTCAACGAGGACGGGGTCGTCACGCACTACGGCACCGCGCCCGAGGACTACAAGACCCGCGTGATCGGCCACCTCGCGGTCGACGCGATCCGCCACGCCGCACGCGGCAACCGCCCGCTGTTCCTCTACGTCGGCTTCAACGCGCCGCACGCACCGAGCACGCCTGCACCACGTGACGCCGGCACCCTCGACGGCGTCACGGCCCCGCGGACGCCGGCCTTCAACGAGAAGGACGTCTCCGACAAGCCGAGCTTCCTGCGCGACCGCCCGCCGCTGGACGCCGCCGCGCGGGCGCGGATCGACGCCCGCAACCAGCGGGCGCTCGAATCGCTGGCCGAGGTCGATCGCCAGATCGCCCGGATCGTCGCCGAGCTGCGCGCCAAGGAGGAGCTCGGGAACACCTACCTCCTCTTCACCTCCGACAACGGCTACCTCGACGGGGAGCACCGGATCGAGTTCGGCAAGCTGCTCCCCTACGAGCCGGCCGCCCAGGTTCCGCTGCTGATCCGCGGGCCCCGGCTCAATGCTGGGGAGACATCCGACGCCCTCGTCGGCAACGTCGACCTGGCGCCGACGATCGCCCGGGTGGCGGGCGCGGAACCGAACCTGACCGTCGACGGGCATTCGCTGCTCTCGCTGGCCCGCAACCCCGACCGCTCGACCGACCGCGCGCTGCTGCTCGAGTCGCTGGTCCGCGATCGTTCCACCTACTACGGCTACCCCTACGCTGCAGTCCGCAGCGGCCATTTCCTCTACGTCGACTACGCGACCGGCGACACCGAGCTCTACAACCTCAACCGGGATCCGTTCGAGCTCGAATCGCTCGCCGGCGACCCCGATTACGCCGACAAGGAACGCGCCCTGGCGGCGGCGCTCGAGCAGCTGCGCGACTGCCGCGGGGTGGGCTGTGAGGTCACGGTCGAGCCGGCCGGAGGCTGATCATCCGGCCGCTAGACTGGCCCCCTCGCGCCGCTATCGTCTAGGGGACTAGGACGCCGCCCTCTCACGGCGGAAACCCGGGTTCGAATCCCGGTAGCGGTACCTCTCGGCTCCCACCCTACGAATACGCGTGCGCGGGCCGGGTAGACGCCCATCGATGGCCGACCGTGCGATCGACGTCTACCTCAACGACCACCTCGGCGGGGCGATGCTGGGTTCCGACCTGGCAAAGCAGATCCGCGACCGGGCAGAGGGGACGCCGCTCGGTGAGCTGATGTCCGGTCTCGCAGCCGAGATCGAGGAGGATCGAGAGACGCTGGTCGAGCTGATGGACCGGTTGGACGTTTCGCGAAATCCGGTCAAGCAGGTCACCGGCTGGGTCGCCGAGAAGGCGAGCCGGGTGAAGTTCAGCGGCGCCGGCTCCGGCGAGCCGGATCAGGGCCTGATGATGGCTCTGGAGAGCCTGCGGCTGGGCGTCGCGGGCAAGAAGTGCCTGTGGCTGGCCCTGCAGCAGGTCCGCGGCGACTACGAGCCGCTGGCCACGGTGGACCTGGAGGGCCTGATCGCGCGCGCCGCCGATCAGGAGCAGAAGCTCGAGCGCGAGCGGATGGCGGCCGCGGCGCGAGCCCTGCGCGAGCCGGCTGAGACTGGGTCCGGCTGAGAAATTGCGAGTCTTTTCGCTCCCAGCGGGTACCAATGTGGCGATGGCCCAGACGCGCCTGTCATCGGAAGCCCCCGTGGCCGCCCATTTCCGTTCCCGACCGGAGCTGCGGATCGAGCTCGATCCCGTGCCGAGTGCCTCCGGCACTGCGCGCGAGGCGCTCGAGGTCTTCGCCGACTCACTGTCGGCCAAGTCCTTCGCCGACCTGCGGGTGATCGTCACCGAGCTGGTCACCAACGGCGTCAAGTACGGCCCCGGCGGACCGATCGAGCTCGCGGTCGGCTTCGACCGGAGCGGCCGGCTCCGCGGTGGGGTCGACGACCGCGGCTCGGGGGGAGTGCGGATGCGTACGCCTGGCCCGCTTGGCGGCGGTCTCGGCCTCGTGATCGTCGACGCGCTCTCGACCTGGGGCGTGCATCCGGGCTCGAGCCACGTCTGGTTCGAGCTCGACCCCGCCGAGCCCGACGCCCTGGTCTGATCAGAGCGCGGCGAGCAACGCGCGGACGAATGCGCCGGCGCGCTCGGGGGTGAACTCACGCGGCCGGCTGAGCGTCAGCCGGGCGAGGTGCTCTCCGACCGCGACCAGGCTCCCGGCGGCGAGCTCGCGATCGAGGTCCTGTGGGCCGCCGCGCCGCGTGATGCCCCAGCCGACCAGCTCCTCCAGCTGGCCGCGGATCGTCTCGCGGCCGGCGTCGACGTGATCGCGCACCGCCGCCGGCGTGCCCTCGGCCGGCATCAGGATCAGCCGCCAGGTGGTCGGGTTGGCCGCGACCGACCGCAGGAAGGCGACAAACCCCGCGATCGCGAGCTCGTCCGGATCGCCGCCGAGGTCCGAGGGCATCGCCGCGGCGAGGTCGGCCAGGGCGCGCTTCTCCTCGCGGTCGAGCAGGGCGCGCAGCAGCGCGTCGAGGTTGGCGAAGCTGTCGTAGACGACCGGCTTCGTCACGCCGGCGGCCCGCGCCACCCCCTCCATCGAGACACCCTCGTACCCACGCTCTCCGATCAGCCCGAGGGTGACGTCGAGCAGCTGCTCGCGGCGTTCGGCCGGCGGCAGCCGCGGCGCGTACGTCCGCTTGCGGGTCTTCGTCGCCATCCGCCTCAGCCGGCCGCCGACGGGATCCGGAACAGGCCGGGGATCTGGGCGGCGAACCCGAGGTCGCCCCTGACCTTCAGCTTCCCGCTGATAAAGCTCATCACCGGGTTCGAGTTTCCGGTCACCAGCTTCAGGAAGTCGACGCCGTCGATCACGATCGTCACCCGGGGGTCGACGTCGAGGTCGCGACCGGCGACGACCTCGCCGTCGCGGATCAGCACCCGGTAGCGATCCGCGTCACCGTCCGCGCGGCCCGTGATCTTGAACGCGAGCGCCGCCTCCGTCGAGTCGAGTGGCCCGCGCCTGACGTACTCCGGGAAGCGCCGGAAGATCTCGTCGAGGATCAGGGTGCGGATCTCGCCCCGCATCCCGCGCCGCAGGGCGTCGTCGGGCGCGTCGCGGACCACCGCCGCGATCCGGGTCGCGTCGACCGCCGCCGGGTCGAGGACGCGCGCGCCCTCGGTGTCTCCCTCCGCGCCGGGGATGCGCAGGAAGGACGCCATCTCGACGGCGAACATCTCCTCGCCCGAGAGGGCAAGCCGGCCGCTCAGGAACAACATCGTCGGATCGGCGTTCCCCGTCGCGAGGCGCAGGAAGTCCACGGCGTCGAGCTCCAGGGTGACCCGGGGCTCGGCGTCGAGCTCGCGCCCGGCGCTGACCTCGCCGTCGCGAAACGCGACCAAGAAGCGCTCGTCGCGCTCGCCTCCCGTGATGACCCAGCCGACCGCGGCGTCGACGCCCCTGGTCCGCTCGGCGTCGACGTACTCGGGAAAGCGCCGGATCACCTGCTCCGTTGCCGCGGTGATCACCTCGCCGGTGAGCAGCTCGCGCATCGTCTCCTCCGGCACCTCGGAGACGAGGCGGGCGACGGCCGCCGGCTCCAGGTCCGCGCTCCCGATCTGATCCGCGATCGCCGCCCGGGCGGCGGGGTCGAGCTCGGTCATCGCTCCTCCTTCAACCTCGACAAAGCTACGCCACCGTAGCTACGGTACCGTAGGAAGTCAAGCTGGCTGTCCAACCGGCGCACGAGCGCCGGTTTGTCTTTAGCGTCGCGTGCAGCGTTCGGGTCGAGAGGGTTGGGGATGGAAGCATCGAGGGTCAAGCTAGGAGGGCACCCGCACGCGGCGGGTCGGGCCGTTGCCGTCCGCAACGCCCTGTGGCGGCCCGACGTGCCGCCGAAGCTGTGGCTGCTGAACGCCGGCGGGATGGCGGCGCTGGCGCTGCGCGTCGGGGCCGAGCTGATCAGCCCCGGCCTCTCCTGGCGGCGTGAGTTCGTGCGCCAGTTCATCTTCTCGCTGCGGGTCACGCTCGGCCCGGCCTCGGTCGTCGCGTTCGTGATCGGCTTCTCCACGATCGGGATCCAGGGCGGCTCGCTGGCCTCCGCGTTCGGGGCGATCGACCGGATCTCGGCGGTTGCCCCGATCGCCTTCCTGCGCGAGCTCGGCCCGGTGCTGACGACGGCGATCGTCGCGGGGACCCTCGGCTCGACGATCACCGCCGAGCTCGGCGCCCGCAAGATCCGCGAGGAGCTCGACGCCCTCGCGGTGTTGGGGGTCAACCCGATCCGCAACCTCGTCCTGCCCCGCGTGGTCGCGCTCGCGCTGATGATGCCGGTCCTCAACCTGCTCACCTTCTGGGCCGGCATCTTCGGCACCTTCGCCGCCGCGACGCTGCTCTACGGCTCCACGCCGAGCGCCTTCTTCGACAACCTGCTGCTGCTGACCACGCACATCGACCTCTGGTCGGCGGTGCTCAAGGTCGCGCTGTTCGGGGCGATCATCGGCGTCATCGCCTCCTACAAGGGGCTGCAGGTCGGTGGTGGGGCGGAGGGCGTCGGCCGGGCGGTCAACGAGTCGGTCGTGGCGAGCCTGGTTGCGATCTTCATGATCAGCGTCGTCTACACGCAGCTCTTCCTCGCGCTTTATCCCGAGGCGAACCTGGGCGGCGGATGAGCGCGCCGGCAAAGCGAACTGGCCAGGAGCGTCGCCTGGCCCGGGCGATCGAGTCCCCCCGCCACATCCCGGTGGTGGACGCCGCGGGCGACTACGCGAGCTTCGCGCTGAAGGGGTTTGCCGGCCTGCGCCGGGTCGGCGACTACGCCGGCGAGGCGCTGCGCCAGGCCTCGCTGATCGCCCTCGGCAGCATGCTGGTCATCCTCTGGGTCACGTTCCTCGCGGGCGCGACCTGCGGGCTCGAGGGATCGGCGATCTCACGGGCGCTCGGGACCGGGATCGCGGCCCCGATCTTCAGCGCCTTCTGCACGACGCGCGAGATCGTCCCGTTCATCTTCGGCTTCATCGTCGCCGCGAAGATCGGCGGCGGGATCGTCGCCGAGCTCGGCGCGATGCGCGTCAACGAGGAGGTCGACGCGCTCGAGGTGATCGGCGTCCCCTCGATCGCCTACCTCGTCTCGACGCGGATGCTGGCCGCCGCGATCATGCTGCCGATCATCTATCTGGTCGGCCTCGCGGCCGCCCAGGGGGCCGCCTGGCTTGCCTCGTTCGTCCGCTTCGGCGACGTCTCGCAGGGGACCTGGGAGTTCGCGTTCTACACGGCGCTCGACCCGATCGACATCGTCTACTCGGTCATCAAGGGGCTGGTGCTCTCCTTCGCCGTGATCCTCACCGCGCTCTACTACGGCTACCGGGTGCGGGGCGGGCCGGTTGAGGTGGGGATCGCGACGGCCAAGTCGATGGCGGCCAACCTGATCGTCGTCACGGTCCTCAACATGCTGATGACCTTCGTCTTCTGGGGCTTCGACCCCAACCTGCCGATCGCATGAGGTCGCGCGCTGCGGTACTGGGGGCGGTCGCTTTGGCCGGCATCGCGGTCGCGCTGATCGCCTTCAGCTCCGAGGGCACGTACGAGGTCAAGGCCGTCTTCGACGACGTCCGCGGGTTGATCGACGGCGGCGAGGTCAAGGCGGGCGGGCTCGAGGTCGGCAAGGTCTCCGAGATCGGGTTCACCGACGACGGGCTGCCGCTGGTGACCATGTCGATCGACTCGGACTTCCGCCTGCGCCAGGGCGCATTCGCCAACATCCGCCTCGCGTCGAACATCGGCGTGATCAACCGCTACGTCGACCTGACCCAAGGCGAGGGTCCCGAGCTTGCCGGCGGTGCGACGCTCGGGCCCAGCTCGACCGACCAGCCGGTCGACATCGACTCCGCGACCTCGACCCTCGACCCGGCGACGCGCGAGCGAATCGGCGAGCTGCTCGCGCAGCTCGACGCGGCGACGGAAAGACGCGGCGCCGACCTCGCACGCACCTTCCGCCACAGCGCGGACGCGCTCGGCGAGAGCGCCGACCTGCTCGCCGAGGTGACCGCCGACCGCGCGGCGCTGAGCGAGCTCGTCTCGCAGGGGCGCGTGGTCGTCGGCGCTCTGGCCGCGAGTCGCAACGACCTCGCCTCCACGGCCGAGCGCCTGGCGACGACGCTGGACGCGACCGCTGCCCGCCAGCTCGAGCTCCGCCGCACGGCCGCTGCACTCGGGCCGGGCCTGGCGAGCGCTCGCACGACGCTCGACACCCTGTCGGCCACGACGCCGGAGCTGCGCGCCCTCGTGGCGGCGAGCCGGCCGGCGGTCGCCGAGCTTTCACCCACCGCCAAGGCGCTGCGCCCGGCGATCGCGGCGCTGCGGCCGCTGACCGACGCGGCCCGGCGGCTCGCGGCCCCGCTGCGCGACCAGCTGCGGGCGCTGCGGCCGGTGCTCGACGCGACCATGCCCGTCGTCCGTCACCTGCCGGCCGTCCTCGGCGGCCTGACCCCGCTGCTCGACCACATGCGGGCGCGGGCGCCGGACATCATCAGCTTCTTCACGCTCTTCGGCGACGCGACGTCGAGCTACGACGTGAACGGGAACATGGTGCGCGTCTCGGCGCTGCTGATCCAGCAGCGCCGCCACACCAACGAGATCGGGCCGTCCAGCGACGCGGCCGGCTCGGTCGTGCGGCCCTTCGACCGCAACCCCGGCAGCGCCGAGGGCGAGGCGTGGGAGAACTACGCGCGCAGCTTCATCGGCGGGGGCCGGGATCCGCGCAGCTACCTCGACGAGTCGGAGGTAGACCCGTGAACCCGGTCATGGCCCGGCTCGTCGCGCTGACCACCGCGGTGCTGCTCGCGGTCACCCTCATCGCGGTCTACGTCACCTCGCACCCGGGCGCCGGCGGGACGACGGTGAAGGCGGAGTTCGGTGACGTCTATCCGCTGCTGCCCGGGATGCACGTGCGCGTCGACGGCGCGATCGCCGGCTCGGTCGGGGAGATCGAGATCACCGACCAGGGCACGGCGCTGGTCTCCGTCGAGCTCTTCGAGGGCACCGCGCCGCCGCGCGCCGACGCGACCGCCGCGATCCGCCAGCAGGACATCACCGGCGACAGCTACGTCGCGCTCGCCCCGGGCGACGACCCCGAGCCGCTCGGCGACGAGGTGATCGGGCCGCGCCGGACGCTCGTCGCGCCGCGCTTCGACGACCTGCTCAACAGCTTCGACGAGCCGGTTCGCCAGGGGCTGAGACTGATCCTCGTCGAGCTGGGCAAGGGTCTCGAGCGCCGCGGCGAGGACCTGAACGCCGCCGCGCTCGCGCTGCGCCCGGGCCTCGAGGCCGCGGGCGCGGCGCTCGCGGAGGTGCAGTCGCAAAACGCCGCGTTGCGCAGCCTGATCGCCGATGCCGAGAACGTCACCGGCCAGACCGCGGCGCGCTCGCGCGAGCTCGGCAGCCTGGTCGAGTCGCTCTCCACGACGCTGAGCACGACCTCCGAGCACGACGACGCGCTGGACGCGGCGCTCGCGCGGCTGCCGGCCACCTCCCGGACGGCAACCGCGACGCTCGGCAAGCTGACCACGCTCGCGGTCCAGGCGCGGCCGCTCGCGCGCACCGTCGCGGCCTCGGCGCCCGACCTCGCGGACACGTTCCGCCTGCTCGGCCCGTTCCTCGACGACGCCGAGGCGACGATGGACGCGGTCGCGCCCACGATGAACCTGATCGAAAACCTGCTGAGCGCCAGCCTGCCGACGCTTCGCGAGGCGCCCGCGCGCGTGCTCACCGCGCCGCTGGACATCGCCAGTGCCGCCGGGGCTGTGCTGGACGCACTGCTCGGGGAGCGCGCCCTCCAGCGGTCGCTGTTCTCCGCCGACGGCTACGGCCACGGGCCGAAGGCCTCCGATGACGTCGGCCTCGGCGCGGTCGGGGTCGAGACCGGCGAGCAGCCGGGCTATGAGGGTCACGACCCCGACCGGCGCTTCCTGCGCGCCGAGACCGTGTTCACCTGCGAGACGTTCGGCCTGCGGATCGCGCCGGGGTGCCTCGCCGTCGCGGCCGGCGTCGCGCGGGACGACGCGGACAACGGCGGCGGGCAGGGCACGGCGCCCGATGGTGGCGGCGGCGCCCCGGGCGCACCCGGCGGCGCGACGGCCACCCCGGACGTCCCCGGCGAGACCGGCGACCCGCTGGGCGACACCCTCGACCAGGCCGGCGACGACGTCGACGAGATCCTCGATGAGATCAACGGGATCGTCGACGGCGCGCTCGGCCAGGGCGGCGGCTCGGGCTCCGGCGGCGGGTCGGGCCTGGAGCCGGCCGAAGACCTCCTCGACTTCCTGACCGGGCCATGAGCAAGCACGCGAAGAAGCCCGGTCCGTTCGTCCGCCGCGTGCGGTCGGCCACCGGACGGCTGGAGGGCCGGGAGATGCTGCTCGGCCTGATCGTCGCCGCGATCGGCCTCGGCCTGGCGTGGATCGCGTGGGCCTCCGTGAACGGCGTACCGCTCCAGAACCGCTACGAGGTGAAGGCGGAGATCCCCGCGGACGCGCCGATCCTGAAGAAGGGGGACTCGGTCCGCGTCGCCGGCCGCTTCGCCGGGCTGATCACGGAGGTCGAGCCCGACGACGGCCATCTGCTGGTGACCGCCGAGCTGCGGCCGGAGTTCGCGCCGCTCGGCACCGACGCGCGCGCCAACGTCAAGGTCCGCTCGATCGTCTACCTCACCTATCTGGAGCTGATTCCGGGCGACGTCGACGATCCGCTGCCCGAGGGGGGCACGATCCCGCTCGCGCGCACCGGCTCCGGCGTGGACCTGCTCGAGGTCGTCCAGATCTTCGACCGGCGGGCCCGCGAGGCGCTCTCCGACATCACCGTCAGCGCCGGCACCGGCGTCGCGGGCCGCGGGGAGGACGTCAACGCCACGATCGCCGACCTCGGCGCCTCGCTACCCGATCTCGCCTCGCAGGTGAGCGCCGCGACTTCCGAGCCCGGCGCGATCGCCGAGATCATCGCCGGCGGCGCCCGGGTCGCTCGCGGCCTGCGCGGCGGCGCCCCCGACGACGTCGGCGCGCTCGTCGTCTCGGCCAGCGCCGCGGTCGGCGCGATCGCCGCGCACGAGTCCGAGCTCGCCCAGGCCGTCGAGCTGCTCGCCCCGGCTCAGGACGAGCTGGCCCGGGCGGCTCCCCTCGCCGACCCCGTCCTCGTCGAGGGGGCGGCGGCCGCGCGCGAGCTGCGACCGGCCGCCAGGGCGCTCGCCGACGCCCTGCCGCAGGTCAACCGGCTGCTCGCGTCGGGGGACGAGATCCGCACCGAGACCGGACGGCTCACCGCCCAGATCAACCCGGTCCTCGCGGCCGCGGCGCCGGTGCTCGCCGCCCTGCGGCCGACCGTCGCGTCGATCAAGCCGCTGCTCGGCCCGCTGCGCCGGGTCGTCGACACCGTCGCCCCCTACACGGCGGACATCCAGCTCGCCGGCAAGGGGATCGTCTCCGCGACCAACAACTCGATTCCGGTCGGCCACACCGCCTCGGGGAACCCGGCGCTGCGGTTCGCGCCGGTGCTGACATGCCACCGGGCCCGGGATCCGTACCCGGGGCCGGGCGAGACGCTGGAGCACTCGGAGCCATGCTGAGGCCCGCGCCCTCCGAAGGCCGCCTCCGGCGCCGCCTGCTCGGGATCGGGGTGATCGCGCTCGGCGCGGCCGTGGTCGTGGTCGCCGTGATCAAGCCCGACCCCTTCAGCGATCGCCAGACGATCTGGGCGAAGTTCGACAACGTCAACGGGCTCGGCTCGATCGATCGCGACATCCGTGTCGCCGGTGTCAACGAGGGTGAGATCGGCGCGGTCGAGCGCGTCGGCGACGACGCCCTGGTCGAGCTCGAGGTGTCCGAGGAGATCGCGGTCCACGCGGACGCGACCGTCTCCCTGCGGCCGCACACGCTGTTCGAGGGCAGCGCGTTCGTCGACCTCCATCCCGGCAGCCTGAGCGCCCCGCTGATCGCCGACGGGGAGACGATCCCGCGCCGCAATACCCGCGTCTACATTTCGTTCGACGAGGCGTTGCGCGTCCTGCGCGCGCCGGTCCGCGAGGGGCTCCGCGACCTCACCTCGACCGCGGCTGCGGCGATCGCCGGCGACGCGCCCGACGACCTGCAGAGCGTGCTGCGCACCGCGCCCGGCCTGACCCGGGAGGTCGGGCCGACAGCGCGCGCGCTGCAGGGCCCGGAGGGTCACGAGCTCGCGAGCGCGATCGCCGCGTCCGAGCGGGCGGTCAGCGCGCTGGCGGCCCGGGAGAGCTCGCTGGCCCCGCTCGCCGCTCGCGCCAACCGGACGCTCGCCGCGCTCGGCGTCGACGCCGCCGGCCCGCTCGACCGGGCGCTTGCCGAGCTGCCGGCGCCGCTCGAGACGCTGCGCGATCGCGGCGCGGCGATCACCGCGCTGGTCGAGCGCACGGGCGATCTCGCCGTCGAACTGCGGCCGGTCCTGGTCGAGCTCGCGCCGGCGCTCGAGGGGCTCCAGCCGCTGCTGGCCGAGGCGACCCCGGCGATCCGCCGCGCCGTGCCGCTCGTCGAGGGGATCGCGACCCTGATGCGCCGCGCGACTAACGCCGCCCCGGGCCTGCAGCGCCTGCTCGAAACGCTGCGTACGCCGACCGGCACGCTCGCCGAACGCGTGCTGCCGGCGATGACGCGCGACTCGCGCTTGGGGCTCCCCACCTACCTCCAGCTGATCGCCGCCTTCGCCGCGGGCGACGCCGCCCTGCGCCCGTTCCAGACCGAAGCCAACGGTCCGCTCGGAATCGGCCACATGATCCGGCTCGGCGCCTACTTCGACCAGGAGGGGACGGCGGGCAGCGCCGGCGGGTTGATCCCGTGCGATTCGGTCGGCGAGCTCGACCCCGGTCTCGCCGCCCAGCTCGAGGCCGCGGGGGTCTGCAGATGATCCGGCGGCTGCGTCCCAAGCCCCGCGTCGGCCAGCCTCCGTTCGGCCGCACCGTGATCGTCCTGGGGATGGTGGCGGCGATCGCCTTCGTCGGCTACACGCTGACCAAGAAGACGATCCGGCTGCCGGGGTCCACCGACCCGTACAAGATCGAGGTCGAGTTCACCGACGCGAAGGGCCTCGACCGCGTGGACGAGCCTGGGGCCGCGGTCGCCGGCGCACTGGTCGGCCGGGTCACCGAGACGCACTACGAGGACGGCCGGGCGGTCGCGACCCTGACCCTCGATCCGGAGGTTCGCGGCAAGGTGTTCGCCGACGCGACCGCCGAGCTGCGGCCAGCGAGCGCGATCCAGAACCTGATCGTCAACATCGACCCGGGCAGCCCGGACGCGGGGCCGCTGCCGGACGACCAGCGGATCGGGCTCGGGAGCACGACCGGGTTCGTCGCGATCGACGAGCTGACCTCCATCCTCGACGCCGACACCCGCGCCTATGCGCAGATCCTGATCGGCGAGCTCGCCCGGGGGGTGAGGGGACGCGACGACGACCTGCACGCGGCGATCGACCGGCTCGCGAAGGTGACCGACGAGGCGGCGCCGATCTCCCGCGCGCTGGCGACGAGGCGGGAGCTGCTCGCGCGGCTCGTCGGCGACCTGGACACCGTGACGTCGACGCTCGCCGACCGCTCGGTCGAGCTCGGCAACGTGGTCGCCGCCGGCAGCAACACGCTCGCGGTGACCGCGGCGCGGGAGCGGGAGCTCGCCGAGGCGACACGGTTGCTGGCGCCGACGCTCGAGCGCGCCGGCGACTCGCTGTCGGCGACCGCCGACCTGGCCGAGATCCTCGTCCCGGCGCTCGACCGGCTCGTGCCCGCGGCGGGCGGGCTCGGCGACGCCGCCGTGCGCCTGCGCGGCCTGCTGCCGCGCGCGAGCGAGCTCGTCGGCCAGTTCGACCGGCTCACCAAGCGCGGCGCCGAGCCCACGGACCTGCTCCTGCAGGGGACCTATCGCCTGTCGGCCAAGATCGACCGGCTGCTGCCGACCGCGCGCGACCTGGCTTCCCTCGCCAAGATCATGGACGAGTACCGCAACGGCGGGGCCCAGCTCGCCGACACGCTGAGCGGCGCGACCTCGGTCCAGGACGACGGCGGGGCGTACGGTCAGGTCGACGTGCTCGAGTTCGAGCCGATGAAGCCGGAGAACCTCGGACTGCCGGCCTCGGCGGCGCGCAGCCGCGACGGCGAGCCGTCGCGGATGGAGCACCTGCTGGCGCTCGCGTTCGAGCGCACCTGCGACACGAACCCGTGGGCCTGCATCCTGCGCTTCACGGTCCCGGGGCTGCCGAAGGAGCCGCTGACGGATGGGGGCGGAGCCGGCTGATGGACCATCGCGTTCCCCACGTCGGCCTCGTCCTCGCGATCGTCTGCACGGTGCTGGCGGCGATCACGTTCATCGCGCTCAACGAGGCGTTCGAGGGCCCGAGCATCGCCGACCCGATCGACGGCGACCCGTACGAGCTCACGGCGTCCTTCGACGACACCGAGGCGCTGCCGACCAAGCAGCCGGTGCTGGTTCGGGGCGTCCAGATCGGCAAGACGACCTCGATCGATTTCGAGCACTCGACCTCCAAGGCCATCGTCACGTTCACCGTCGACGACGAGCAGATCGAGGTCCACCGCGACGCCTCGGTGACCATCGGGGAGCGCACCCTGCTCGGCGATCCGTACCTCAACCTCGACCCGGGTAGCGCGGGCGAGCCGCTCGAGTCCGGGGCGCGCGTGCGGGCGCTGCCGAGCGTCGACTTCGACGAGGCGTTCGACTTCCTCGACCGTGACGGCCGCCGGGACGTCGAGTCGCTGATCGACACCGTCGATCGCGCGAGCGACTCGGAGCGCTCGGGCGAGCAGCTCAGCGCAACCATCGGCGAGCTCGCACGGACGGTTTCCGAGCTGCGCGACCTCACGGACGCGCTGCGGGGTCAGGAGGACGAGATCGCGGGCTTCGTCGGCGACACGAGCACCGTGCTGACCACGCTCGGCGAGCGCGAGGCCGCGATCCGCAGTGTCGTCGCGTCCGGGCGGGCGACGCTCGCCGCGCTCGCCTCCAACACCCGCTCGGTCGAGCAGGGTGTCCAGGAGCTGCCCGGCGTCCTGTCGTCGGCGACCGAGGCGCTGCGGCGCGCAAAGCCGCTCCTGCGCGAGGCGCGGCCGCTGGTCGAGGAGATCCGCGAGGCGGCTCCGGACCTCGCGCCGGCGCTCGCCGACGTCGGCCCGCTCGCCGCCGACACGGTCGAGACGGTCAAGGACGTCTCCGGGCTGCCGTCGCTGCGCCGGCTGCTGCGGGTGGTCGTCCTCGGCGGCCCGGCGGTCCCGGGGCTCGAAGCGTCGGTCCGCAACCTGATCCCGCTGCTCTCCTACACCGCGCCACGCACGCCCGGGATCGTCTCCTTCTTCTCCAACTTCGCGTCGCTGACGGCTCACGGGGATTCGGACGGCAAGTGGGCGCGCTTCGCGATCATGTTCGAGCCGGGGGAGGTGGCCGACACGCCGCTGCCGGCGGCCTGCGCGGACGGTGACGTGCCCGCGTCCGGGGGCGTTTGTCACAACGCCTATCCGGAACCCGGGGACGCCGCGGACCCGCAGCCGTATGAGCCGGGCTCCTATCCGCACCTGAAGCCGTACGACCCGTGAGTGAGATCCTTGTTGGCAATCTGCCAATAAGATCGGTAAGCTGACCCGGTGGCGAAGACCGCGACACCCGCCCAGCCCGGGCCGCGCTGGTCGCGGCTCGACGTCGCGGAGCGCAGCGATCAGATCCTCGCCGCGGCGCGGCGGCTGTTCGCCGCCCGCCACTACGGCGCCGTCTCGACCGCCGAGATCGCCGCCGAGGCCGGGGTCACTCGGGGACTCGTCCACCACTACTTCGGGGGCAAGCGCGCCCTCTACCTCGAGGCGGTGCGGTCCCTGCTGGCGCTGCCGGAGGGCGTGTTCGCCGACCAGATCGCCAGCGGCGACACCGAGGCCGCGCTCGGCGCCGCCGTGGACCGCTGGCTCGACGTCACCGAGCGCAGCGGCATGCTGCTCGCCGCCCACGGCGCCCAGGGTTTCGGCCGCGACCCGGAGGTCGAGGAGATCTTCGACGAGGCACGCGAGCGGACCGCCGACCAGGTGATCGAGATCCTGCGTCCGGGGGAGAGCCCCGGCGCAGCGCCCCGCGAGCTCCGCGCCGCCGTCCGCGCCTACGCCGGCTTCGTGGAGTCGGCGACCTTCGACTGGCTGCGGGGAGGCCCGCTGACGCGGGCGCAGCTTCGCGAGCTGCTGATCGGGGGCTTGCTGGCGCTCGATCGCGAGGTGGTCCCCCGACTCATGGAGGCTGAGTAGCGATGAGCCGCAGGCCGATCTTCCCCGACGACGCGGAGGCCGCCCGGATTCTGCTCGGGCCCGATTCGCTGTCGTGGCGGACGCTGGGTGACCCGCGCTACTTCTTCGGCGCGGGCTACGCGCTGATGCTGCAGGTCGCGCACCCGACCGTCGGATCCGGGGTTCGCGACCACTCGAACTTCCAGGAAGACCCCTGGGGGCGGCTGATGCGGACGACGGACTACCTCTACCTACTCGTCTACGGCGGTCCGGCGGCGCCGCCGATGGGCCGGCGGCTGCGCGACATGCACAAGTCGATCAAGGGCACGAACCCGGACGGCAGCCACTACCACGCCCTCGAGCCGGAGGCGTACGCCTGGGTGCACGCGACGCTGATCGAGGCCTCCTTCGCCGCCGGCGAGCGGTTCGTCGGCCCGACCACGGCGCTCGAGCGCGACCGTCTGTACGCCGAGTACATGCCGCTCGGGCGGCTGGTCGGCGTCCGGGAGGGCGACCTGCCGGAGAGCCGCGCCGAGTTCCACGACTACGTCGACACGATGATCGCCGAGCGGCTCGTGCGCCACGAGACCGTCGACCTGCTGCTCTCCCTGCTCGACCGCCCGGACGCGCCCGGGCTGCCGGTGATCGACCAGCTGTGGCCGCTGCTTCGCGTCGCCCCCTCGCGCGCTCTGAAGACCGCGACCCTCGGCCTGCTGCCGTCCATCCTGCGCGAGCGCTTCGGCGTCCGCTGGACCGACCGCCAGCAGACGGAGCTCCGCGCCCTGGGCGCCGCATCACGGGCGGTTACTCCCGTGCTGCCGGCACGGCTTCGCAACGTCGGCCCGGAGTACCTGCGCCTCCGCCGCGCGGCGATCTCCAGGGGCCCGCTCGGGGCCGAGCGCGAGCCGGTTGCGTCCGCCGCTTGACATTTATCAACCAATCGGTTAAGAATTCGCACGACGACGCGAGCGACCGACCGAGGAGGCGTGCGGATGGCGATCACGAGCGGTAACGGCGGGCCGGCGACCGGGGACGAGCTCAGCGCTCTGGACGTCCTGCTGGACGGCGACATCGACAAGGTGATGGCCCAGCTGGACAAGGTGGTCGAGGCGGCGCCGTCCTATCGCAAGCTGATCTCGCGCTGGGAGAACCAGGGCTGGAGCTCCGAGACGTTCGACTTCTCCCGCGACGCCGTGGAGTGGGCCGACGACTCGATGTGGAACGACGAGCAGCGCCGGTTCATGAACTGGATGATGTCCTCGTTCTTCATCGGCGAGGAGCGGGTCACCACCGAGCTGCTGCCGTTCGCGATCGCGGCGCCGACCGACGACCAGCGGATCTTCCTTGCCTCGCAGATCGCCGACGAGGCCCGCCACTGCGTCTTCTTCGACCGCTTCTACCGCGAGGTCATGAACTCGGGGACGACGACGATCGCCGAGAACCTCGCCGCCGAGCGCCCGAAGATGCACAACGAGTACATCGAGCTCTTCGACGGCATCCTCCATGACTGCGCGGAGAACCTGCGCAAGGACCCGTCGAACATGGAGGAGCTGGTCCGCGGGATCACCGTCTACATGATCGTGATCGAGGGCACCCTGGCCCTGACCGGGGCGCGGTTCATCCTCCGCTACCTGAAGGAGGCCGATCGCCTGCCCGGCTTCCGCGACGGTTTCACCCACGTCAACCGCGACGAGTCGCGCCACGTGGGCTTCGGGGTCAAGTTCCTCTGCGACGCGATCAAGGAGGACGAGCGCTACCGCAAGCTGATCCAGGAGACGCTCTCGGAGACGCTGCCGGTTGCGGTACTGGCGTTCTCACCGGACTGGGTCGAGAACCGCTACGACTTCGACACGCCGTTCGGCTACCACTCCTCGGAGATGTTCGAGTACGCGATGCGCTCGCTGTCGAAGAAGCTCGCGGCGATGGGGATGTCG
This sequence comes from uncultured Solirubrobacterales bacterium, assembly GCA_963767285.1. Taxonomy (GTDB): domain Bacteria; phylum Actinomycetota; class Thermoleophilia; order Solirubrobacterales; family 70-9; genus WHSW01. The sequence continues at coordinate 872,605 of CAVYDJ010000002.1, forward strand.
TCGGAAGCGATCGCGGCACCCGCTTGAGCCAAGCTGCGCAAAGGCGCGGCCCCGGTCGTCCCGACACCGGGGCCGCCGAGCGGATCCTCGATGGCGCCTACAGGGTGCTCGCCCGCGACGGCTTCGCGGGGATGACGACCGCCAAGGTCGCCGCCGCCTCGGGGCAGAACAAGGCGCTGATCACCTACCACTACGGCTCGAAGCAGGGCCTGGTCGAGGCGGTCGCCCGCCGGGTCTCGGAGACGATCACCGCCGAGATCCTGGGCCGCGTCGGCGACCCGGCCTCGCCGCGCGAGCTGATCGAGGCGTTGGTCGAGTCCCTCTGGCGGGCGATGGAGGACGACCCGGGCCTGCAGCGCGTCTACTTCGACCTCTCCTCGGAGGCGGTGGTCGAGTCGGAGGTCGGCGGGATCATGGTCGAGATGAAGCGCGGCCACCGGGCGATCCTGCGCGAGCGGATCGCCGAACTGGAGCCCGGGATCGAGGCGGCCGAGCTGGACGCGATCGCGATCTACGTCCAGTCAGGCCTCGAGGGCCTGTCGCTGGAGCGCCTCGACCGCGGCGACACGCCAGAGCTGCGCCGCGCCAGCGAGATCTTCGCCGACGGCGCGGTCGTGGCGATCGAGTGCCGCTGAACACCCGCGCCGCTCGGTAACTTCCCGCGCCGTGTTCGCGCTGCTGCGAAAGGCGTTCCAGCTCCATCCGCCGCGCGCCCTGCGGCTGCGGCTGCTGCGCTGGATGACCGGCGCGGTCGTCCGCGAGTTCGCGTGGGGACTCCTGGTCGTCACCCTGCTCGCGATCGTCGGCGCGATCGCGCTCGGATGGCTGGACGGCTGGTTCGGGACCGTGGTCGTCGTCGGGCTCGCCGCGTGGGCCGGGTGGCTGGCGACCCTCGCCTGGCAGAGCCTGACCAGCGCCCGCGCGGTGCGCGAGGCGCTGGCGGAGCTCGAGCCCCCCGAGGACGAGCACCGCTCCGACTTCCCGCTCAGCCACCTCGTCTTTCCGCCGCTGATGCTGTGGCCGCGCGGCGTCCGCCACCGGCGGGGGGTCGAGTTCGCACGCCCGGATGGCCGGCCGCTGCGCCTCGACGTGTACGAGCCGCGGGCGCCGTCGATCGCGCTGCGCCCCGCGATCATCCAGGTCCACGGCGGTGGCTGGATCGTCGGCACCCGCGCCGAACAGGGGATCCCGCTGCTCAACCACCTGGCCGTCCACGGCTGGGTCGGCTTCAACATCGACTACCGGCTCAGCCCGGCGGCGACCTTTCCGGACCACGTGGTCGACGTCAAGCGGGCGATCGCCTGGGTGCGCGAGCACGCGGCCGAGTACGGCGCCGACCCGGACTTCATCTGCATCACCGGCGGCTCGGCGGGCGGGCACCTGTGCGCGCTCGCCGCCCTGACCGCCGGCGACCCGGCGTTGCAGCCCGGGTTCGAGGATGCCGACACCTCGGTCGCCGCAGCGGTGCCGTTCTACGGCGTCTACGACCTCACCAACGCCGAGGGTCACTACTACGACGAGCTGCGCTGGGTGCTCGAGGAGCTGGTCTTCAAGGCGAAGCTGGAGGACGAGCCCGAGCGCTTCCGCGTTGCCTCCCCGACTCACCGCGTGCACGCCGGGGCGCCGCCGTTCTGCATCTTCCACGGCGATCACGACACGCTTGTCCCGGTCGCCGACGCGCGCGGTTTCGTCGAGCGTCTGCGGGACGTCTCCTCCCAGCCGGTCGTCTACGCCGAGCTCGCCGGTGCCGAGCACGCCTTCGACATCCTGCCGAGCGTGCGCACGGCGCGGGTGGTGGAGACGATCGAGCGCTTCCTGGCCACCGTTCGCGCCGCCGAGCGCCCCCCTGCAGCGGCCGCCGCGCGTGGCGCAGCCGTGGGTGCGATGAGTTAGGTTCTCGACCGACCAACCGAGCGGAGGAGATCTGTGGACGTAAGCGCGCTCAAGAACACGCCCCTGTTCGCCGACGTGCCCGACGAGGCGCTGGCCAAGGTGGCGACCTTCGCGAGCCTCGAATCGGTCGCCGAGGGCAAGACGATCATCCGCGAGGGCGGCTACTCGAACGACTTCTACATCATCGAAGAAGGCACGGTGAAGGTCGAGCGCGAGGGCGAGCACCTGGCCGACCTCAAGGCCGGCGACGTGTTCGGCGAGCAGGGCCTGCTGGAGAAGCAGGAGCGCTCCGCGACCGTGACCGCGACCTCCCCGGTGCGGCTGATCAAGATCGAGCACTGGGAGCTGTCGCGGATGAAGCAGGCGATGCCCGAGGTGGTCGACCAGCTGCGCGCCAAGGTCGAAGAGCGCTCTTCGGACTAGACTCCCCCGCGTACATACGGTCGGTGGTCAAGGGAAGTCCGGTGTGAAACCGGCGCGGTCCCGCCACTGTGACCGGGCAACAACGGCGTCGCACGGCGCTCTAGTCAGCCACTGAGGGGGCACACGGCAACCTCGGGAAGGCGCGACTGCCGGCCCGGAAGCCAGGAGACCTGCCTCCGGCCAGCCAATTCGACCCTCGAAGGAAGGGTGGCAAGATGACCACACGTACTCGCTCAGCGCTCCTGGCGCTACTCGGATTGCTGGTGCTCGCGCCTGCCGCGTCCGCGACCGTGACCGCGCATCTGCGCGTGCTGACCCCGGACCGCGTCCTCGACCCGGGGACCACATACATCGTCGACGAGGGGGTCACCGTCCCGACCCGCGCCGACGCCGACTGCTTCGGGCCACCCGGTGGCTCGGGCGCCGAGTACACGTACGAGAAGCCGAACGCGCTAAGCCTGCTCGCTACCGCCGGGCGGACGACGAAGCCGGTGGCGCCGCTCGCGCTCACCGACCAGTTCGAGTTCGGGCTCGGGATCTGCGGGATCGGCGGCCAGGAGGCGAAGTCGGGCGAGTCGTTCTGGTACTTCAAGGCCAATCACGAGGAGTCCACGCTCGGCGCCGACCAGCTCGAGATCTCCGACGGCGACGAGATCCTGTTCTACCTGGCCCCGGACAATTTCCCGAACCCGAACCCGGCCGAGCTCGAGCTCGAGGCGCCGGCGCGTGTGATCACCCGCAAGCCGTTCGAGCTCTCGGTCATCGAGCACAAGTGCACGACCAACCAGGCGTCGTTTGAGACGACCTGCACCAGCGGCCCGGCCGCCGGGGTGACGGTCTCCGGGATCGATAGCCCGGCGACCACCGGCGCGGACGGCACGGCCGAGGCCACCATCAGCGACCTCGGCGCGGCGACGCTGACGGCGACGCGCGGGACCGACATCCCGTCGGAGCCCCTCACCACCTGCGTCGACGAAACCGCGAGCGTCTGCCCGCCGGTGCGCGGGATCGATCTCGTCGGCAGCCCGGAGGGCGACAAGATCAAGGGCACCAAGGGCGACGACACGATCCGCTCGCGCGGCGGTGACGACAACCTCGATCTGCGCCAGGGCGGCACGGACCACGTCAACTGCGGCAAGGGCAAGGACCTCGTCCGCCTCACCCGCAGGTTCACCAACGACCAGGTCGTGATCAAGGGCTCCTGCGAGAAGGTCAAGCAAACGTGACGCTCGGCCGCGGCCTTGTGGCCTCGGCGGCGGTCGTGATCGCCGCCGCGGCCACCGGCTGCGGCTTCGGGCCGGGCGAGTCGAGCGAGGGCGAGTCGACCCTGACGGTGACCCGCGACTACGGGGCCCAGCAGCTGCTCGAGGTCTCCCAACAGGACCCGGCCGAGACCGAGACCGTGATCCGGTTCCTGGACCGCGAGGCCGAGATCACGACCCGCTACTCGGGCGCGTTCGTGCAGTCGATCGACGGGATCTCCGGCGAGATCGGCGAAGGCCGCTTGAGCGACTGGTTCTTCTACGTCAACGGGCTCTGGTCGGATCGCGGCGGCGCCGACGTCACCGTTCGCGGCGGGGACCGGATCTGGTGGGACTACCGCGACTGGACCGACGCGACGCGCGTCTCGGCCGTGGTCGGCTCCTTTCCCGAGCCGCTTCTGCAGGCGTCGACCCCGCCCGAGGATCGTCATCCGGTCGCGGTCGAGTGCCTGGGTGCGACCGCGACCTGCGACCGCGTGCGGAGCCGGTTGCGAGACGAGGGGGTGACGGTGGGCGCCGGCGATGGTGAGTCGCCACGCGTGCTGGTCGGCCCCTGGTCGCGGCTGCGCGCCGACCGCGTCGCCGCGTATCTCGAGGACGACCCGGCATCCAGTGGGGTATTCGCTCGATTCGAGCGGAAAATCGCGCCACTCTGGTCGTTGGTGGAACTCGATTCCGCCGCCGACCCGGTCGATCAGGCTGAGGTTGGCGCGGGACTGGTCGCCGCGCTGAAACCGACCGATGCCCCTCCGACCTGGGTCGTCACGGGAACTGACTCACTCGGCGTCGAGCGCGCGGCCGAGATTCTGCACACGGACGGGCTCGCTGATCACTACGCGGTGACCGTGGACGACGACGGTCCCGCCCCGCTTCCCGCCGAGGCGGCCGAATGAGATCCCCGATCGCCTACGCGCCCCGGCCCGGCCCGCTCCCCGCGGCGAGCGCGGCGGCCGCGACCGCCTACCTGGGCTCGATCGCACTGATCGCGTTCATGTACTCGAATCCGATCGTGCTCGCCGGTGCCGGCGCCGCGGCGGCGGTCGCCGGCCTGCTCGCCGGTGCCCACCGGGCGGTCGCCGCGGCGGCGCGATGGGGACTGATGCTCGGCGTCCTGATCGTCGCGGTCAACGCGATCGCCTCGCAGCGGGGCGACACGATCCTGCTGCGCGGCGGGGAGGTCCCGGTCCTCGGGCAGATCGACGTCAGCGGCGAGGCGCTCGTCGAGGGCGCGGTGCTGGCGCTGCGGATCGGCGTCGTGCTGTGCGCGTTCGCCGTCCACTCGGCCTGCGTCGATCCCGACCGGCTATTGCGGCTGCTGCGGCCGCTCGCCCGCCACTCCGCGCTGACCGCGACCCTGATCACGCGCCTGGTGCCGCTCGCCGCCGCGGACCACGCGCGGCTGCGTGACGCCCAGGGGTTGCGCGGCCCGGGGGCGGCGCCGGTCGGCCGCGGGGCGCTGACCCGCAGGCTGGTCGCGGGCTCGCTCGACCGCGCCGTCGACGTCGCGGCCGGACTCGAGCTGCGGGGATACGCGCGGGGCGCGCCGCGCGGGACGGGACCGCGCCGCCGCTCGCGGCACAGCTGGCGCTTCGCCGCCGCCGGAGCGGCCATCGCGACGCTGGGGATCGGCGCCCGGCTCGCCGGGGTCGGCGATTTCGAGGCCTACCCGACGGTCGCGCTCGATGCCGACCCCGCGACCCTCGCGATGGCCGCGGCGCTGCCCCTGCTGGTCGCGGCGCCGTACATCGGGGTCGACCGCAGGTACAGGCGCGATGGCTGAGCCGCTCGTCTGCATGGCGGCGTTCTCCTACGCCTACCCCGATTCCGCCGAGCCGGCGGTCCGCGAGATCGACTTCGAGCTCGCTCCGGGCGAGTTCGCGGTCCTCGCCGGGCGCTCGGGCTCGGGCAAGTCGACCGTGTTGCGGGCCTGCTGCGGGCTCGTGCCCCACTACCACGGCGGCGAGGTCGCCGGCACCCTCGAGGTCTGCGGGCTCGACGTCCAAGAGCACGGTCCCGCCGACCTCGGTGGCCTGGTCGGTTTCGTCGGCCAGGAGCCCGAGACGCAAGTGGTCTCGGCGACGGTGCGCGGTGAGCTCGAGCTGCCGCTGGAGCTCGCCGGCGAGCCGGCGGCGGCGCGAGCCCGGGCGATCGAAGAGGTCACCCTGGCGCTCGCGATCTCGCACCTCGTCGATCGTCCGACCGACGCGTTGTCGGGCGGCGAGCTGCAGCGGGTCGCGCTCGCTGCGGCCCTTGTCCTGCGCCCCCGGCTGATCCTGCTCGACGAGCCGACCTCGCAGCTCGACCCCGTGGCCGGCGACGAGCTGATCGGCTTGCTGCGGCGGCTGAACGAGGAGTGGGGGATGGGGGTCATGCTCGCCGAGCACCGGCTCGAGCGCTGCCTTGCCGCCGCGGACCGGGCGATCGCCCTGGAAGAGGGACGGATCGGGTTCGACGGCTCGCCGGCCGGATACGGCGAGTGGGCGCTGGGCACCGACCCGGACCTGGCGACGCCCGGGGCGCGGCTCTTCTCGCTGGCGGGCATCTCCCCGCCGCCGGTCTCGGTCAAGGATGCGCGGCGGACGTTGGCCCTGGCGGGGATCGAACCGGCGGACAAGGCACCCCGACCTGCGGGCGAGCCCGCGCGGAGGCGCCGCGGCCGGCGCCCGGCCGGCGAGGCGCTCGACGTCCGCGACCTCTGGGTCGAGCTCAATGGCGGCGACCGCCCGCGCGGGGTGCTGCACGGCCTGGACCTGGGGATCGCGCCCGGCGAGCTGGTCGCCCTGATGGGCCGCAACGGAGCCGGCAAGAGCACCCTGCTGCGGACGATCGCCGGCCTGGTCGAGCCGGTGCAGGGATCGGTGGCCGCGCCACGCGGGAGCGCCCTCCTGCCCCAGAGCCCGGCCGACCTGCTGATCCGCGAACGGGTCGGCGACGAGCTGCCGGGCGAGGCCGGCCGGCGCTCGCTGGAGGCGGTCGGACTGGAGTGGGCGACCGACAGCGACCCCCGTGACCTCTCCGGGGGCGAGCGCGAGCGGCTGGCGCTGGCGATCGTGATGGCGGGGCGGGCCGCGGGCGAGTTGCCCGGATTGATCTGCCTCGACGAGCCGACCAGGGGGATGGACGGAGCGCGCAAGCGCTCGCTCTGCGGCTGGCTCGCCGAGCTCGCCGGTCGCGGTTCGGCGACCCTCGTAGCCACCCACGACGTCGAGTTCGCCGCCCGGCTGGCCTCACGCGTCATCCTGCTCGGGGACGGCGAGCTGATCGCCGACGGCCCCGCCGACGAGATCCTCTCCGGCGGCTGGTACTTCGCCACCGAGGTCGCCCGGATCCTGGGCACCGGCGGTGCGATAACCCCAGAGACCGGTGCGGCGTTACTGAATAAATCCCGCCACGTCCTCGCCTTCGGCTCCGGGCGTGCGGGGGCGAAGCCGCAGGACGACCGGAGTGGCGGATGACCTGGCAGGCGGTCACATTCGCCGGTCTGGCGCTGGTCCTGATCGGCGGCTTCTACTGGTACGAGCGGACGCGTCCCAGCGCGCGGCTGGTCGCCTTGGTCGCGGCGCTGGCGGCGCTGGCGATCGCCGGGAGGCTCATCCTGGCGCCGATCCCGAACGTCGTCGCGACGACCGACATCGCGTTGATCACGGGCTACGCGCTCGGGGCCGGCCCCGGCTTTGCGGTCGGGGCGCTGGCGGCGCCGATCTCGAACATCTGGCTCGGCCAGGGCCCGTGGACCGCCTGGGAGATGGCGGGCTGGGGGCTCGTCGGCCTGGCGGGCGCCTGGATCGGCGTCGTGAGCCGCCGCCGGCTCGGCCGCCTCGGGCTGGCAACGGTCTGCGCTCTCGCCGGCTTCGCGTACGGGGCGCTGCTGGACCTCTCGGTGATGGTCACCTACGGCGGCGAGCAGTCGCTCGACCGCTTCCTGGCCCTCTCCGCCCGCGGGATCCCGTTCAACGTCGCTCATGCCATGGGCAACTTCGTGATCGCCCTCGCCGCGGGGCCGGCGCTGGTGCGGATGATCTCGCGCTTCCGGACCCGGGCCTCGTTTGCCTGGCGGCCGGCGGGGGTCCTGCCGCTCGCCCTGCTCGCACTGATCTTCGCGGCGTCCACGGCGAGCGCACCGCCGACGGCAGACGCCAAGCGGACGGCGGTCAGTTGGCTGATCGACACGCAGAATTCCGACGGCGGGTTCTCGGCCACCCCCGGCGGCCCGTCCGGTCCGGCCATGACCGGTTGGGTGATGCTCGGACTCGAGGCGGCGGGACAGAACCCACGCGACCTGCGGGCGGGGGGCGAGACCCCGGTCACCTACCTGCGCTCGCAGACCGGCCGCTTGCAATCGGTCGGCGACCTGGAGCGCACGATCCTGGCGCTCGCCGGGGCCGGACTCGACCCGCGCCGGTTCGCCGGCACGGACCTGGTCGCCGAACTGCGCTCACGCCGTGACGGCGACGGCTCCGTCGACGGCCAGGTCAACCTGACCGCCTTCTACGCGCTCGCGATCCGAGCGGCGGACGGCGACCCGGACTCGCTCGCCCGCACGGGTCGTTGGTTGCGCCGTGCGCAGAACTCCGACGGCGGCTGGGGAATCCAGCCGCAGGCGCCAAGCGAGTCCGACTCGACCGGGGCTGCGCTCCAGGGCCTCGTCGCCGCCGGTGCCGGCGGCGCCGCAACCGCGAACGCGGCGGCCTGGCTCCGCAGGGCGCAGCGGTCGAGCGGCGGCTGGGCGCTCGGCGGCACCGGCGTCGTCAACTCGCAGTCGACCGCATGGGCGATCCAGGGTCTGGCGGCCGCGGGCGGTGGAGGAGAGGCGATTGACCGTGGGCACGGCTATCTGTCGCGGGTGCGCGCCTCCGACGGCCACTATCGCTACTCGACCGCCAGCGACCAGACCCCGGTCTGGGTCACCGCGCAGGTCCTCCTGGCCACCAACCGCCAGCCGTTCCCGGTGCCCGCGGTCGCACGCGCACAGACGCGGTCGGGGACCGGCGGGGGCGACGGGGGGGACGAACCGGCGCAGACACCCGGTGCGTCGACCGATGGCTCGTCGAGCGAGACAGGGTCGGGAGGCAGCGGGTCCGAAGCCCAGAGCGGCGGCGGAGGCACGCGCGATGACGGCCACGGGGGAGCCGTCCCCGGTGCGGTTCAGGCCACCGAAGGCGATGCCGGCGCGGGCACCGCCGCTGACCCTCAGCCGGAATCCTCCACGGCGCAACCCGCCGAGCCCACCACCGCTGCCGACCCGGCGGCCGCACCGGTGGATGTCGCCTACAGCGATCCGGGGTCCAACGACGACAACACGACCACGTACCTGCTCGTCGGCCTGGCGGTCCTCGCCGCGATCGCGGCAGGCGGCTTTCTCTGGTATCGACGTTAGATGGTTGATCCCGGGATCAACCATCTAGCGTTGTCGGCGATGGACGTCGAGACGGCAATTCGCAGCCGGCGCACCCACAAGGCCTACCGGCCCGAGCCGATCGATCGCGAGACGCTGGATGACCTGCTCGACCTCGCTCGCTGGGCTCCCAACCATCACCTGACCAATCCGTGGCGGTTTCGCGTCGTCGGACCTCAAGCGCTCGAGCGGTTGAAGGACGCCGCCGGCCCGGAGGCCGGGGCGAAGCTGGACCGGGCGCCGACGCTGGTCGTCTGCTCAGCCGTGCTCGGAGGCGACGAGGTCACCGACGAGGAGGACCTGCACGCCACCGCGGTCGCCGCCTACATCGTGCTGCTCGCCGCGCACGCTCGCGGCCTGGTCGGCTACTGGCGCACGCCGGGCGTCCTGCGCACGAACGAAGGCGCGGCCGCGGTCGGCCTCGGCGACGACGAGCGCTTCGTCGCCCTCATCCACCTCGGCCACCCGGTGCAGGAGAAGCCGGCCCCGGAGCGCGAGCCCGCGGAAGACGTGACGGAGTATCTCGACTGATGCTGAGGCGAGAAGCAGCACTGAAGGCGGTGACCGGCGAGCGCTTCGACGTCGTCGTGATCGGTGGCGGGATCACCGGCGCCGGGGTCGCCCTCGACGCCGCCTCGCGCGGCTACAGCGTCGCCCTGGTCGAGCGCGACGACTACGCGATCGGAACCTCGAGCCGCTCCTCGAAGATGGTCCACGGCGGGCTGCGCTACCTGCAGAACTTCGACCTCGGCCTCGTCCGCGAGGCGCTGTTGGAGCGCCAGCTGATGGTCCAGCTGGCGCCGCACCTCGTCTATCCGACCCCGTTCCTGGTCCCGACGCTCGGCGAGGGTAAGCGCAGCCGCACGCTCGGAATCGGGCTCAACATGTACGACGCGATGGCGACCACCCGGGTCGGGATGTCGCGCCGCGAGCGCGCCGAGCGCGCCGCCGGGGACGACTACTGGGCCCCCGACCGCCACCGGACGATCGACGCCGAGGAGGTAGCCGAGCTGCTTCCGGCGCTGGCGAAGCGCGAGCCGCGCGAGGCCTACATGTTCTACGACTGCCAGACCGACGACGTCCGCCTGGTGCTGACGATCCTCGGCGAGGCGGAGCGCTACGGCGCGGTGTTCGTGAACGGCGCCGAGGTCACCGATCTGCTCGATCGCGACGGGGCCGCGGCCGGGGTCGCCTGTGTCGACGCGGAGAGCGGCGAGCGGTTCGAGGTCGAGGCGGACAACGTCGTCAACGCGACCGGCGTCTGGGCCGACCGGATCCGGCCCGAGGAGATCCACGACGAGGAGGAGGTGCCGAGGATCGCCCCCAGCCGCGGCACCCACGTGACCGTCTCGCTGGACAAGCTCGCGGTCACCCGCGCCGCCTGCGTCGTGCCCGCCGGAGAAAGCCGGACGATCTTCGCCCTGCCCTGGTACGGGCGGGCGCTGATCGGGACCACCGACGAGGACTACGACGGTGACATCGCCCACGTCAAGCCCGGCGGGGACGACATCGAGTACCTGCTCGACGCGGTCAACACCTACTTCGGCGTCGAGCTCGGGATCGCCGACCTGACCGGCGCCTACGCGGGTGTGCGGCCGCTGATCTCGACCGGCGACCCGCGCAAGTCCGTCGACATCTCGCGCAAGGCGGAGCTGTATGAGACCTCGTCGGGCATGCTGACGATCACCGGCGGCAAGCTGACCACGTGGCGGCGGATGGCGAAGCAGGTGGTCGACCGGATGGTCGAGCGCGAGGGACGCGTCGCCCCCTGCCGCACCGACGACACCCCGCTCGGGATGGCGGCGTCCGAGCACGAGCTCGACCCTCCGGAGGGCCTCGCCGAGGACGACCTCCCGACCGGCTACCGGAAGCTGCTCGGCTTCCGCTACGGCCACGCGGCGCGCAACGTCCTGCGGCTGGTGGGCGAGCGCCCCGAGCTGGCGGCGCCGATCGTCGACGGCCAGCCCGACATGCTCGCCGAGGCCGTCGTCGCGGCCCGCCTCGAGCAGGCGCGGTCGGTCGCCGACGTGCTCCTGCGACGCACCCGGCTCGGGCTGCTGGCCGCGCCGCAGCTGCGCACCGCCGAGTCCGTGACGCCGGTCGCGGAGGCGCTGGGCGGCGAGCTCGGCTGGGACGCCGAGCGGGTGCGCGCCGAGGCCGAGCGCTGGGTCGACGACAAGGCCGCCGAGGGCATCGACCCCGCTCAGGCTTAGGGGCCCGGGCTCAGGTTCCAGTTGTACGTCTCGGTCTGCCCGGCGCCGGGCACGTAGGTCGCCGAGCCGACCAGGGTTGAGGAAGGGGAGCTCTGCGGCGTCGGGGTGCGGGCGAAGGCCTGCTGGGGATCGAGCGGCCAGGTACCGCTGCCACTGCAGCTCGGACCCGCGCCGGACCTCGTGAAGGGGATCGAAGCTCCCGGACCCGCGAGGATCACCAGCCGGTAGGCGGGTGCGGCGACCTCCTGGGCCTCGAGGAACCCCCATGGCGCGCCGGTGGCGATCGCAATGTCGGTCTCGCCGGACAGTGTGCAGCCGTCCGAATCGGTGGCGTCTAGCGTCGCGTGTACCGAACCGGCGGACGTCTCATAGCGCGCGTACGGGCCGGGTTCGGGCAGACCGCTCCCGAACGGCGGCGAGGAGAACTCGTTCGTGAGCGTGAACTCGGCGGTGCCGGCCCAATCGATCTTCAAGGGTGTCGGGCCGCCGATCTCGGCCGTGTAGCGCCCCGAGATCGATCCCGAGTAGTGCGGCGAGCCGACCGGCGGTGGCGGATCCACGGCTTCGACCGGCCCGGCGCACACGGCCGCCGCGAGCTCGGCCGAGAGCGCGTCCATCTCGGCGAAGAAGTTCTGGCCGAGGAATCCGCGCAGTGTCGTCCACACCCTTCCCGTGCCCTCCTCGACCAGCCGGATCTCGTAGCGCATCGGCGCGGGGGGGTTGAACTCGTTGGAGAGCGTGCCCTCGATCCAGACCTCGACCGGAATCAGGTGGCCGGGTTCGACGGCCGTCTCGGGATCGATCAGCCCGGCCTGGGCCAGCGCGTGCTCGGCGGTGATCAGGTCGAACCGGCGCCGCTCGACCTGCGTGATGGGGCAGCCGGGCGGGATCTCGAAGAGACCGGTGGTGAGCATGTCCGGGATGCCGCCGTTGGCGAATCTCCAGTCGCCGGTCGCGCCGGTGAACGTCCGGAACGCGAACGACTTCCCGGGATACTCCCGGCCGTCCTCGGCGATCACCCTGGCCGCGGCGGCCACCTTGCGACCGCCGCCCTGACCGCCCCCGGGCCGGCGCTTGCGCTTCTTGGCCCGCAGCTTCAGGGTCAGGTCAGCGCCCGCCTTCGCCTTGACGGCGGCGCTGAGCACCGAGGTCGTCTTGGCCTCGCCGAACGGGATCACCTGGGTGAGGAGCACGTTGACCCCCTTCGGCACCTCGATCCCGTAGCGCGCGTTCTCGACTCGGTCGGCGTCGACGATCGCGCCGTCGGGGAGGTGAACGGCAACGACCTGGACCGCTCGCCCGCCGTCGGCCGCGGGCGGCAGCTTGGTCACCTTGCCGGAGATCTCAGCCGGTTCCGCCGCGCCGGCCGCCGCCGCGCCGGTAAGCGCCATGAGGACGACGGATAGGGCGACTGCCATCCAGGTGACCTGACGAGCGTACTCCGGGTCCCGAGGCGATCGCAAGGACGCGCCCGCTAGTCTGCGCGCCCGATGGCCACCGAGCTCGACGACCTGCATCTGGCGGACCTCCACGAACAGGCGGCGGCCGCCGGGATCTCCGGATACCGGCTGATGCGCCGCGAGGAGCTGATCGCCGCGCTCGGCTCCGACGCCCCGCCCGCGGCCGAGGAGAAGGCGGAGCCCGAGCCGGACTCAGAGCCCGAGGCCGAGCCGAAGACGCGCCGCCGGCGCAGCCGCAGGCGCCGCCGTACGGAGCCCGAGGCCGAGCCCGAGTCGGAGCCCAAGACCGACGAGATGGAGGTCGTGGTCGAGGCGACGGTGCTCGATCCGGCCGCCGAGAAGCCGGTCGAGGTCGGCTCGAGCGGCGTTCCGGACGACGAGCTGCCGACCGAGGACGTCCGCGGGGTCATCGAGCTGACCCGCCAGCGTTACGGCTTCCTGCGCCTTGCCGGGCTGGCGCCCTCGGACGACGACGTCTACATCTCGGCGGCCCAGGTGCGCCGCTGCGAGCTGCGTCCGGGCGACGAGATCTCGGGATCGGCGCGCGAACCGCGCCGCGGTGAGCGCCACCGGGCCCTGGTGCATGTCGACACCGTCAACGGCGAGGAGCCACAGACCGAAGCCAGGCCGGCGTTCGACGACCTCGCTGCCGAGCTGCCCGAGCGGCGGATCTCGCTCGATGCCTTCCCCGACGACATCCTGGCCCGCGCCGTCGACCTGCTGGCCCCGCTGTCATACGGGCAGCGGGTGCTGGTCCGGGCCGCGGCGCGCTCGGGGCGGACAACGTTGCTGCGCTCGCTCGCTCGCGCCGCCGCGGGCAGCGACACCGCGAAGGTGATCGTCCTGCTGGTCGACGAGCGTCCCGAGGAGGCGACCGCCTGGCGCGAGGCGCTGCCCGTTGCCGAGTTCGCGATCGCGACCGCCGACCTCGCTCCCGTCGAGCAGGTGCGCACCGCCGAGCTGGCGCTCGAGCGCTCCCGCCGCCTGGCCGAGCTCGGCACCGATGCCGTGCTGGTCTGCGACTCGCTGTCGCGGCTCGCGTTCGCGGCCGGCGACGTCGCCGAGGTCAAGCGCCTCTTCGGGTCGGGCCGCAACCTGGCCGGAGGCGGCTCGCTGACCGTCATCGCCACCGTGCTCGAGGACGGGCGCGACGAGGGCGAGGCCGAGCGGGCGACGACGACGACCGAGAGCTCGCTGATCGCCCTCGACCCCGAGCTGGCCGCGGCGGGGGTCATCCCAGCGCTGCGCGCCAGCGAGGTCCGGGTCTCGAACGAGGATCAGCTCCGCGAGCCCGCCGAGCTGGCGGCGGTGCGCAACCTGCGCTCGCTGCTCGCCGACCTGCGACCCACCGACGCCGCCGCGTTGCTGCGCGAGCGGATCGAGGGCACGCCCTCGAACGCTGAGCTGCTTCGAAGCCTCTAGCGGCGGTAGGCGAGCGCCGACCAGCTCGGCTCGCGCGAGAGCTCGATCGGCTCAGCGTCGCGATCGGGCTGTACGTAGCCGAAGGTGTGGCTTTCGGCGTCGAAGACGACGTCGAGCTCGCCCTCCTTGACCCGCTGGTCGAGCCAGGCGCCACGGAAGACGAGCCGGCGGATCCAGTGGACGAGGCTGCGGTTGGCGGGGCCGACCAGCTCGGTCCAGTGCTCGTTGATGTGCTCGCCGAGCGCCGAGCCGGGCTCGCGGATCTCGCCGTTGACGGCCAGCTCGAGCAGGTCGTGGAGCTCCTCGCCCTCGAGCCCGCCGTCGACGAAGTCGAGCTTGACGGCGGCCTGCTCGACGCGCTGGCCGAAGTCCTGCTCGTTGAAGGAAAAGCGAAGCTCGCCGTACTCGAGGACGTAGTCAGACCCTGACTCGTAATTCCCTCTGCGAGTTGCCTTCTCCACCAGTTCTCCGTGCTCCGGCCCAGTTCCGTTTACCAGTCTTCCCAGCGGGCCTTCCCAGGTGCGTGCATCTTTGCCGATGCGCGCCGGCCGCGCAGGAGGGGCCCGGAACCTGAAAGAGGGTTTGCACCGTCGGGGTCGAAGCCGCTCTGTTTTGCGAGATCGGACCTCGCTCAGATCTCGAGCCGCGAATCCTCGAGATCGAGCTCGCGCTCGATCCGCCGCAGGACGTCGTCGTTGATCTCGCCGCGGTCGCGGAGGTCGAGGACGGCGGAGCGCTGGGCCTCGAGCAGCTCGCGGACGAGCCGCTGGTAGGCGAGCGAGCGGGTCTCGTAATCGATCCCGTCACCGTCGACGCCGCCGTCGAACTCGCCCTCGGCCGAGAGCGCTGTGAACCGGCGCCGACGAAAGCTGTACGTGCCGCGCATGCGCTCGACGGTGTCATCGAGCACCCACTCCTCCTCCGCCAGTCCGTCCAGGCGCTCCATCGCCGCCTCGATCGCCAAGAGCCGTGCGGCGATCTCCTCGTTCTGCAGGTCCTCGTCGTAGTCGTCGACCTCCAGCCATTTGATCAGCGGCGGCAGCGTGAGCCCCTGGAACAGCAGCGTCACGAGAATGACCGAGAAGGCGCAGAAGATGATCAGCTCGCGGTTCGGGAACGGGCCGCCGCCATCGACGGTCAGGGGCAGCGCGAGCGCCGCCGCCAGCGAGACGGCGCCGCGCATCCCGGTCCAGGAGACGATCAACGTGTGGCGCCAGGGCGGGTAGGACTCGTGGCTGCGCAGGCCGCGGAACAGCCGCCGCGGCAGGTAGGTGATCGGGAAGATGAACAGGATCCGGATCGCGATCACCGTCGCGGCGACCAGGGCCCCGTCGCGGATCAACTCGCCGCTCCCGAGCTCCGAGATCCCGTCGACCACGGTCGGCAGCTGCAGTCCGATCAGCACGAACAGCGCCGAGTTGAGCAGGAACGTGACGATCTGGAAGACCGCGACGCCCTGGATTCTGGTCGTCGGCGACGTGAGGCGAGAGGTGAGCCGGCCCATGTAGATCCCGACCGTGACGGCGGCGAGCACGCCGGACACGCCGATCGCCTCCGCGGGCAGGTAGGCGAAGTAGGCCGACAGGAGCGCGATCGTGACCTCGACCGGCGGGTTTTCGAGCCGTCTGCGGATCGCCGCGACGGCGGCGCCGACCGCGATCCCGACGGCGATCCCGCCGAGGACGACGACCACGAACTCGCCGCTCGCGTCGAGCAGGCTGAAGCCGCCGGTGACGACGGCGGCGACCGCGAACTTGTACGCGACCAGCGCGGTCGCGTCGTTGACCAGGCTCTCGCCCTCGACGATCGTCACGATGCGCCCGGGGACGCCGAGCCGGCGAGCGATCGCGGTCGCTGCGACGGGGTCGGTCGGTGAGACGATCGCGCCGAGCACGAACGCCTCGGCCCAGCCGAAGTCGAGCAGCTCGTGAGCGACGAGCGCGACGGCGACCATCGTCGCCAGCACGAGCCCGACCGCCAGCACCGAGATCGCCCGCACGTTGCGCCGCAGCTCCCGGAGCGGGGTGAAGAACGCGGCCGCGTACAGCAGCGGCGGGAGGATCACAAGCAAGACGATCTCCGGCTCGAGCTCCACCTCGGGGATCCCGGGGGCGACCGCGAGCCCGAGCCCGCCGACGACGAGCAGGATCGGATACGGGATCCGCGTCAACTGGGCGGCGATCAGCAGCGCCGTTACCGTGACGAGGACGCAGAGCAGCGCGATCTCGGTCGACATCGCGTTAGTTGTAGCGGCCGCCGTACGATCAGCGAGATGGAGGTCCGCGTCGCCGACAACCCCGAGCGCACCCGGTACGAGGCGTTCGCCGGCGGCGAGCCCGCGGGGTTCGTCACCTACCGGCTCGGCGACGGGCGAATCTCGTTCCTGCACACCGAGGTGGATGACGCCTTCGAGGGCCGCGGGGTCGGCGGAACGCTGGTCTCCGAGGCGCTCGACGACGCTCGCGCCCGCGGGCTCGAGGTGCTGCCCCACTGCCCGTTCGTGAAGAGCTACATCGCCAAGCACGCCGAGTACCTCGACCTGGTGCCCGAGGACGAGCGGGAGCGGTTCGGGCTCTGAGCGCGCGGTAGCGCTGGCGTGCGGGGGGCGGCGTTCCGGGGGTCGGGGTTGTAGGCGGCGTGACCGCCTCCGCCCACCCGTTCCGCTTCCGCCGGCTCCCCACCGCGGAGGTCGCTTCCCGGCGGGTCCCGGTGGCCGTCACCCTCCCCTCCCGCCTGCTCGGCCTCGCCCTGCTGAGGTCCGGGCGGGCGGGGGAGGGGCTCCTGATCCCGCGCTGCCGCAGCGTCCACACCTTCGGGATGCGATTCCCCCTCGATGTCGTCTTCCTCGACGACGAGCACGCACCGCTCGCCGTCTGTCCGGGGGTGCCGCCGAACCGGTTCCTGGGCAACCGATGCGCCGCGGCGGTGCTCGAGCTGCCGGCCGGGGGAGCGCGATGACGCTGCCGCAGCCCGAGCGGCTCGCGACTCTGGTCGTCTGCGAGGACGACGAGCCCACCCTGGCGCTGCTCTGCGACCACCTCGGCGCCGAGCGCTTCGAAGCCCTGGCGGCGCCGAGCGCCGCGGACGCTCTGCGCCTCTGCCACTACAAGCAGCCCGACCTCCTGCTGCTCGACCTGAACCTCCCTGACGCGCCCGGCCTCGACGTCCTCCGCGAGATCCGCGCCAGCGAGGGAGCAACCGGCAGCTACGACCCCGAGCTCGCGGTGATCGTGCTCAGCGGCCGGGGCACGGACGCCGATCGCCTGCGCGGGCTCGACTGCGGCGCCGACGATTACGTCGTCAAGCCGTTCGCCGTTCAGGAGGTCGTGGCCAGGACCCGGGCGGTGCTGCGACGCCGCGACCGGCGCCGGGCCGGGCCGCTGCGGGTCGGCGAGATCGTCGTCGATCCGGCGCGGCGGGAGGTGCGGGTCGCCGGCGAGCTGGTCCAGCTGGCCAACAAGGAGTTCAGCCTCCTGCGGATGCTCGCCTCGGAGCCCACCCGGGTCTTCACCAAGGCGGAGTTGCTGCGCGACGTCTGGGGCTTTCGCTCACTCGGCCGCACCAGGACGCTCGACTCGCACGCCAGCCGCCTGCGCCGCAAGCTCGATCCCGAGGCCGGCCGCTACGTCGTCAACTGCTGGGGCGTGGGATACCGCCTCATCGACGCCCCCGAGGTGACCGGTGATCGACTCGGTGGTTGAGGGCCTCGTGCTCGCCTGCCCGATGGCCCTCACCTGCGCGACCGTGGTTGTCGCCGACCGGGCCCGCCGCCGCCGCCGCGAGTTGCTCAACGGCGCTCTGCACGAGCTGCGGCGCCCGCTGCAGGCGCTGGTCCTACAGTCCTCGAGCGCCGGACGCGACCAGCTCGCCCAGGCGCTGGACGCGCTTTCGGGCATTGACTGCGCGGTCAACGGCACGGCGCCGCCGCCGGCCCGGGCGATCGCCGATGGCCGAGCGCTCGCCGCCGACGCGGTTCGCCGCTGGCGCGGACCAGCGGCCCTGGAGGGCCGCTCGCTCGAGCTGCGATGGCGCGCCAACGGCGCGCGACTGATCTGCGACGAGGCGGCGATCTCACGGGCGCTCGACAACCTGATCGCCAACGCGCTCGAGCACGGCCATGGGCCGATCTGCGTCGAGGGCGCCGAGCGCCATGGAAGGCTGCGGCTGACCGTCGCCGACGGAACCGCGGCGGGCGGCCGGCCGCGCTTGGCGGCGAGTCGCCGAGGCGGCGACGCGCGCCACGGTCACGGCTTGCGGATCGTCGCCGAGGTCGCCGCCGCCCACGGCGGTCGCTTTGCGGCCTGCGCGCACGCCGAGGGCGCCAGCGCCGTCCTCGAGCTGCCGGTCGCCGCGGCGCCGGCGTTCAGCGACGCGGCCTGACGAGTGAGCCGTCGCGCCCGCGCGATCGCCTTCGCCTCCGCGGCGGCGATCTGCGCCGGGTTCGCCGCCGGTTCGAGCGGCGGGGTTGCGGGTGATGTCGCCGAGCAGTACGGCGCCCTGCGCGAGGTCGTCGCGGCGACCGAGGCGCTACCCGCCGGCCGGGCGCTCGGCCGCAGCGCGGTCGCCGAGGCGCTCGAGGTCCGACGCGTCCCGGAGCGCTTCCTGCCGCCCGACGCGCTGACCAGCCCGGCGCAGGCGCTCGGGCGCCGGCCCGTGACCACGATCCCGGCCGGGGGCTATCTGCTGGGCTCGCAGTTCCGCGCCCCGTCGCAGGGCGGCCCGTCGACCGCGTCCGAGCTTCCCGGCGGCCGAACGCCGGTCGAGGTCTCGGTCCAGGGAGCTGCCCCGCTCGCCGGCTCGCGGCGGCCGCGGGTCGACGTCGTCGTCACGACGGAGGCAGGCCCGACGGGCGGAGCGGGGAGGACCTTCGTCGCGGCCGAGGGTGTCGTCCTGCTCGACCTCCGCCCGGCGAGCGCCGAGGCGACCGAGGCGCCACTGCCGGGCTCGTCGGGCGAATCGTGGATCGCCACCCTGGCGCTCAACCGCGCTCAGGCGCTGCGCCTGATCCACGCCCAGAGTTTCGCCCGCGATCTGCGTCTGATCAGTCGCTGAGCTCGTCGTCGAACGCCGCGCCTATCCCGCAAGGGCGCCGGCGATGCTGAGCAGCCCGGCGAGCGCCGCGGCGATCAGCGCCACGCGGTGATGCGAGTCGTCATCGAGGCGGCGAAAGACCGCGGCGCCGATCCGGTGGCCGACGAGCAACGCAGGGACGCAGGCGATCACGATCCAGCCCTCCGGCACCGCCCGGTCGCCGCCGGACGCGACGAGGACGATCGGGGTCGCCAGCAGGCTGAGGCCGAGCAGCGCGGCGGCGAGCGAGTCGCGCAGGGCGCTCCCGCGTAGCCCGATCCGCGTCAGGACGAGCAGGACCGCCGGACCGTTGACGCTGACCGAGGTCGTCAGGGCGCCGGCGGCGAGGCCGCCGCCGACCTCGAGCGCCGGCGCGTGCCCGGTTCCGGAGCGCGGCCCGATCGCCTGCACGGCGGCGCCGATCAGGACCACGACGCCGACCAGGACCTGGAGCAGGTCACGGTCTGCCTCGGTCACGACCCAGGCGCCGATCACCATTCCGGGCACCGCGGCGGCGAGCATGATCGCCACCTCGCGGCGGGCGACCGTGACCCGTCGGCGCTCGCCGAACAGGACGAGGCAGTTGATCGCGATCGCGAGCAGGAGCACGAGCGTGACCGCCTGCTCGGGCGGGAAGGCGGCGAACGCTGCCGGGGCGACGAAGAAGGCGAACCCGAACCCGATTGCGGCCTGGACGGAGATCCCGACCACGACGGCAGCGACGAGGAGCAGGTCGAGCGCGCTCATCGCGAGGAGGATAGTCGTGCTATTGTCAATACCCCAGGGGGGTATAGAGATGGAAGCCACCACAGCCGAACACGGCCACGAGCATCACCACGAGTTGCCGACGTCCGGCCCGGCCCTCACGTCGTTGGCAATCGACGCGACGGCGCATTGCCTCACCGGCTGCGCGATCGGCGAGGTACTGGGCGTCGCGATCGGGACGGCGGCCGGTTTCTCCAACGGCGCGACGGTGGCGCTGGCGATCGCACTCGCCTTCCTCTTCGGCTACGGGCTCACGAGCCTGCCGCTCCTGCGAGCGGGCCTGGCCCTTGCCACGGTGATCCCGATTGCGCTCGCCTCCGACACCCTCTCGATCGCCACCATGGAGGTCGTCGACAACGCGATCATCCTGGCGGTGCCGGGGGCGATGGAGGCCGGCCTCGATTCGGTGCTCTTCTGGGGCAGCCTCGCATTCGCGCTGGCGGTCGCCGGCGCGGTCACCGTGCCGGTGAATCGCTGGCTACTCGCCCGCGGCAAGGGCCACGCCGCTGTGCACGAAACCGGGATCCACGGCGGACCGCCGGTGAAGGTGGTGAAGGCGGTCGCCGCCGGCGCCTTCGTCTTCGGCTCCGCCGTGCTCCTCGCCGAGCTCATCGGCTAGTTCGCGGGGGAGAGATCCACCGGCCGGCCGCCTCTTCCAGGCATAACCACCGCCGACGACCACGCCCGTTCCCTGGCCGGCGAGCTGCGCCTGCGGCTCGTCGACCGCCGCCGTGCCGAAGCGGCGGCCGGCGCCGATCTCGAGACCGGCGTCCGCGAGCTGGTCGAAGAGGCCGCGACGGTGCTGTCGGACGCTCGCCGTGAGCAGATCGTCGACCTGATCCTGCGCGACACCGCGGGGCTCGGGCCGCTCGAGGATCT
Source organism: uncultured Solirubrobacterales bacterium (assembly GCA_963767285.1). Classification (GTDB taxonomy): domain Bacteria; phylum Actinomycetota; class Thermoleophilia; order Solirubrobacterales; family 70-9; genus WHSW01. Next base: position 893,387 of record CAVYDJ010000002.1, read on the forward strand.
GCTCGCCGATCCCGAGGTCGAGGAGGTGATGGTCAACGGGCACGAGACCGTGTACGTCGAGCGACGCGGCCGGATCGAACGCAGCGAGGTCCGCTTCGAGTCCGAGCAGGCGCTGCGCGACACGATCGAGCGCATCCTCGCGCCGGTTGGGCGGCGCGTCGACGAGCTCAGTCCCATGGCCGACGCCCGCCTTGCCGACGGCTCGCGCGTCAACGTCGTGATCCCGCCGCTCGCCGTCGACGGCCCGGCGCTCTCGGTCCGCCGGTTCACGGCCGTGCGCCCGGATCCCGACGAGCTGGTCGAGCTGGGGACGCTCAGCCCGGAGCTGCGCGATCTGCTCGCCGAGGCGGTCACGAACGGTCGCAGCCTGCTGATCTCCGGCGGCACCGGGTCGGGCAAGACGACGCTGCTGAACGCGCTGTCGACCTGGATCGCCCCCGCCGAGCGCGTGGTGACAATCGAGGACGCCGCCGAGCTCCGGCTTCGCCAGCCGCACGTCGTCCGGCTCGAGAGCCGTCCGGCATCCGTCGAGGGCCGCGGTGGGGTCACGATTCGCGACCTCGTCCGCAACGCCCTGCGGATGCGCCCCGACCGCATCGTGATCGGCGAGGTCCGCGGTGCTGAGGCGCTCGACCTGCTGACCGCACTGAACACAGGTCACGAGGGCGCGTTGTCGACCGTGCACGCGAACTCGCCGGAGGACGCGCTGCGCCGGGTCGAGACCCTGGCGCTCATGGCCGGGGTCGGCCTTCCCCATGAGGCGATCCGCGAACAACTCGCGCGCGGCGTGGACCTCGTCGTCCACATTGCTCGGGACGCGGCCGGGGCGCGCCGGGTAACCGAGGTCGCCGAGGTGCTGCGCGCCGCCGCCGGCGTCGGGGTGCGCGAGGTGTGGCGGCGCGAGTGACCGGCCCGGAGCTGCTGCGAATCTGCGCCGCCGGGCTGGCCGGCGGCCTCGTGGTGCTCGCCGTTCGCGAGCTCGTCCTCGCGGCGCCTGCCCTCGGCCGCTGGCTCGGTGAGGCGTTCGAGCCGCTGATCCGCGCCGGCCGCGAGGGCGAGCCGCCGAGCGAGCGCGAGCGCCGACGCCTCGCGCTGCTCGGAACGGCCGCGATCTTCGCCGGGGCGTTGCTGGTCGTCGGGCCGGGCCCGGCGCCATTCCTCGCCGCCGCCGGACCGGCGGCCGCGACGTGGGCGGTGGCTCACCGGCGAGCGCGCTTCCGGCGGGGGGTCGAGCGCGGGTTGGCGGACCTCGCCCTCGCCGTCGCCGACGCGCTCGCGGTGGGGCGCTCGCCGCGCGCCGCGCTGGTCGCCGCGGCCGGTTCGCTGGAGGGGCCGACCTCGCGCGAGATCGAGCGGGTCCGTGCGGCCCTGGCGCTCGGCGCGCCGACCCGCGAGGCGCTCGATGGCCTGCGCCGGCGGGTCGACTCGCCGCGGGTCGACTCGTTCGCGGCCGCGCTCCTCTCACAGCAACTCGCGGGCGGCGACCTCGCGACCCTGCTGCGGCGGTTCGCCGCCGCCGCCCGCGACCGCGAGCGCACCGAGGCCGACGCGCGCTCGGCGACGGCCCAGGCGCGCTTCACCGGGCTGCTCGTCGCCGCGATGCCAATCGCCGCAGCGCTGCTGGCCGAGCTGCTGGCGCCGGGCTTCGTCGCCGGCCTGATGGCCAATCCGGCCTCGGCGACGATGCTGGTGCTCGCGGCGGGGCTGCAGCTCGCCGGCTTCGCCGCGATCCGGAGGCTGAGCCGGGTGGACGGCGGATGAGCCCGCTGCTCGCGGCCGGGGCGGTGCTGCTCGCCTTCGCCGCCGCCTGGGAGCTGGCCGGCGGTGCCGGCGAGCGGATCGGCGCCGGGGCCCGGGCGGCGCTGAGCGGAATCTCCGGCGGACAGGCCGGCTCGCTCGTTGAGGCCGCGGAGCGGCTCGGGTTGCCCGGGCGGCTGGAGCGCGCCGGACTGGCCGGCCGGATCGAGCCGCGAGCGGTGGTCGCCGCAAAACTCGGCGGCGGTGCGTTCGGAGGCTTGGTCGCCATCGCGGCGGTCCCGGTCCTCGCCACCCGGCTCGGGCTGGTGGTCAGCGCGGTCCTGGTCGCGGCGGGCTTTCTGGCGCCGGACGCGCTGCTCGAGCGGGCCGCGCGCAGGCGGCGAGCGCGATTCGTCGCCGCCCTGCCCGACGCGCTCGACGTGCTCGCGGTCGGCGCCGCATCGGGCCGCGGCCCGGCTTCGGGGTTGAGCGAGATCGCCGCCGGCGCGAGCGGGCCGCTTGCGGCCGAGCTCGGCCGCGCCGTTGCCGAGGTCGAGTGCGGCCGTCCGCTGCGCGAGGCGATCGATGCCCTGCGGATCCGCGTTCCCGGCGCCGAGGTCGGCGCGCTGGCGGCGGCGCTCGAGCGCTCGCGCACCTACGGGTCGCCGCTCGCCGAGCAACTCCACATGCAGGCGACGGCGCTGCGCCGCGACGCGCGCCGGCGGATCGAGGAGCGCGCCGCGCGCTCGGCGCCGAAGATTCAGCTCGTCGTCGCCCTCGTGCTGGTGCCCTCGGTCCTGCTGACGATCGTCGCGGCGATCATCGCCCACTCGGACGCGCTGCTCGGATCGGTCTAGGTCGATGATTCCCTTACGCTGCCCGGGATGGTGATCGTGATCGCGAGGGCCGGCTGTGCCGCTGAGCGCCGAGACGAGCTGGTCGAGCTGGCTCGCTGGATGCAGAACGAGTCGCGCCAGGAGCCCGGGTGCATCCGCTACGCGTTCTACGCGTCGCTCGAGGATCCGACCGAGTTCGTCGCGGTCGAGGAGTGGGAGTCGGCCGAGGCGCTGCAGACGCATTTTCAGGCTCCCAGCGTTGCCGGCTTCAGCGCCAAGCTCGGCGACCTGCTCGATCGACCGCCCGAGGTGAACATCCACGTCGTCGACCGGACGACCGCATTCCCGGACCTCGACTAGATGCCGGTCGCACGAAAGCAGGCCCTGTGTGGGGGGATCGATCTCGGCGGGACGAAGATCCAGACGGCGGTCGTCACCAAGACCGGGATCGTGAAGGGCGAGGCGCGGCGCCCGACGCCGACCGAGGGCGGGCCCGCGGACGTCGCCGAGCAGATGGCGCAGGCGATGATCGAGGCCGCCGACGCCGCCGGGGTGCAGACCGACTCGCTCACCGGGGTCGGGGTCGGCTCGCCCGGCGACTCGGACGAGAAGACCGGCGACGTCTCGGAGGCTCGCAACCTCCCCGGCTGGGAGGGCAGCTTCCCGCTCGGCAGCACGCTTTCCGACGCGCTCGGCACCAAGGTTCTGGTCGCCAACGACGTCGACGTCGCCACCAACGCCGAGTTCAAGCTCGGCGCCGGCAAGCCGTACAACTCGATCCTCGGCGTCTTCTGGGGCACCGGCGTGGGCGGCGGCTTGATCCTCGACGGCAAGCGCTGGACCGGCCGCGGCGCCGCCGGCGAGATCGGCCACATGGTCGTCGAGATCGGCGGGGCGAAGTGTCCCTGCGGGCGGCACGGATGCATGGAGGCCTACGCGGGCCGCGGGGCGATGGAGGCCGAGGCGCGCAAGGAGCACGAAAAGGGCGCGAAGACGAAGCTCTTCAAGATCATGGAGGACCGCGACCGCGACCGGCTGACCAGCGGGATCTGGGAACGGGCGCTCGAGCACGGCGACCCGCTCGCCGAGAAGCTGATCAAGCGCGCCGTGAAGGCGCTCGGGGCCGGGGTCGCATCGGCGGTCAACCTGCTCGACGTCGAGGCGGTGATCATCGGCGGGGGACTCGGTGTGCGCTTCGGCCAGCCCTACGTCGACAAGATCGCCAAGGCGATGCAGCCCCATCTGTTCGTCGACGACCGCCCGCCCGCAATGCACGTCGCATCACTGGGCGACCTGGGCGGCGCCATCGGCGCCACGCTGTTGTTCGACGAATAACTCGCGCCACGTCCTCCGCTCCCGCCTTAGTCGGGAGCTACGGCTAGGACGAAGGCCGGAGCCAGCGTCGGGCCATGCGGGTGGCGAGCTCGATGTCGCGGGGGGCGACGACCCGCTCGACCAGCACCAGGACCAGCAGGTAGGCCGCGGAGCCGACGGCGACGGCGACCAGCGGGACGCCGTCCAGCAGGAACAGCAGCGGGATCATCACCGCACCGGCGACCAGTGGGCCGGTGATCGTCGGCAGCCAGCGCACGCCGCCCACGATCCGCGCGGCGAGCGGGACGACGACGAAGAGGAAGGCCACCTCGCTGACGAGCATCGCCACCGCGGCGCCGGTCTCGTCCCAGCTTGGAATCAGCACGAGGTTGAGGACGACGTTGATGACGACGATCGCCCCCGTGGACCAGACCATGATCATCGGGTTGCGCCGCGAGACGACGACCGACGACGACAGGGTCACGATCCCGATCAACACCGCGACCGGCGCCAGGAACCGCAGCGGGCCGGCGGCCTCCACGAGGCCGGCGCCGAAGAAGAAGCGGCAGACGGGCTCGGCGAGGACCCCGAAGACGACCGCGATCGGCATCAGGCCCGCCAGGCCGAGCTTCAGCGAGCGCTCGTAGGCGCCCCCGACGGTCGGCTCGCTGTCCCGCTCCAGGTACGTGAACATCGGGGCGAACGCCCCGACCAGCGCGAAGGTGATGAACAGGGTCGACTCGAGCAGCCGGTAGGCGCCGCTGTAGACGCCGACCGCCGCGGAGGTCGCGATCAGGGACAGGAGGACCGCGTCGAGCTTGAACAGCATCACGCTGAATACGTCCTGGAGGCCGAACGGCAGGCTCGCGTTCGTGAGGCGCAGCCAGCCACGCGTCGAGACGGAGCGCCGCGGCAGGCCGATCCGCCGGACGAGCAGGAACGACGCCATTGCCAGGCCGAGCGCGGCGCAGACGCTGTACGTCACGGCGACCGCGACGACTCCGTAGCCGAGCGCCAGGACGGCGAGGCCCGCGGCGGCGGCCGTGACCCGCTCGACGATGGCGACGGCCGCGATCAGCCCATTGCGCTCGAAGGCCAAAAAGACGCTGTAGATCGTGTTCGACACGGCGTCGAACACGAAGCCGATCGCCACGACCCAGACGACCTGCTGGGTCTGGCCGTCGTAGCCGGCGACCGTCAGGACCATGGCCACGACGGCCAGGATCGGGACCGTGAGGGCGAGCTTCAGCGCGACGATGTCGAAGAAGAGGTCGTGGACCGTGGAGCGCTCCTTGGCGATCCGGCGCAGCAGGTAGCGGTCGAAGCCGAGCTCGATCGGGACCAGCGCGATCTGCATGAAGGCGAACGCGAAGGCGTACACACCCAGGTCCGAGACACTGAGCTCGCGTGCCATGACCGCGAACAGAAGGAGCGACGCGAGCTTGCCGACGATGTCTCCGCCGGCTCGGAGCAGCGTGTTGGCGATCGCCCGTTGCCCTGCCGCCTCCGATCGAGTTGGTTCGTCCGCCATCTCACCCCCCGCGAAGGCGGCGGGCCAGCGCGCCGGTCACCGCGAGAACGGCGGACATCGCGGTCGGCACCGGGTCATCCGGCGCCCACATCGGGCCGGTGCGAGGCTTGGGCGGCCGCGGGAACAGTCCCACCGGCCTGCCGCGCAGCGTCGCCATGATGTCCGCCTCGAGCCAGCGGTAGCTCATGCCGACCGTGTAGGGCCCCGGCGCGCCCGCAGGCTGGCTGAGGGTGACTTTGTGCCAGGCGACGGGAAGGTCGACCCCGGACGCAAGCGCCAGCTCCATGGACCCGTAGAACCGGGTGTTGATGTCGATCAGGCGCGGCCCGTCGCCGGTCACGATGAACTGCAGCTGTGCGAGGCCCCAGTGGCCCGCCGCGGCGAGCAGCGACCGGGCACCCTCGGCGAGCTCCTCGTCCGGTTCGACGCTCGACGCTCGCCTGCTGGCCCCGGCGGGCTCGGGCCAGACGTGGCTTGCGACCTGCTGAAATCGCCGGACCAGAGATCCGTCGCGCGCCACGACCACGATCAACGCCATCAGCGGTCCCGTGGCCCGCTCCTGGAGCAGCAGCTCCTGGCCGGCCGGCACGCCGGCGAGCGCCGCACGCAACTCGCCGGCCGATTCCCCGACCACCGGGTCGTGGAACGCCTGGCCCGGCTGGGCCGCCTTGATCACGGCCTCGTCGGGCAGCTCGCCGGCCGCGAGCTCCTCGGAGAGCCCGGTGAGCAGCGTCCGCGGGGTCTTCAGGCCGCTCTCCGCGGCGAGCTCGGCAAGGCGGCGCTTGTCGCGCAACGCGGCGAGCGGCGCGGGTCCCGGGTAGGGGAGGATCGCCTGCTCGGGAAGCCGGCCCCGGGCGTTGACGAGGAGGCTCACCCCCTCGTCCGAGCCGGGGTAGACCACGAGCGGCCCATGTTGCTCGGCGAGCGCGCCGATCGCCTCGACGAACCCGCCGGGGTCGTCGATCGGATCCGGCGCCAGGGCGCGACCGGCGGCGTAGCGCGACCACAACCCGGGGGCGGTCCTGCGCGGCGCGACTGCGAGCACCCGCAGTCCGGCCCGGCTGAGAGCGCGAAGCCCGGACACGGCGGTTGGAACGTGGGTGGCGGTGACCAGGGCGTCCATGTGAGGCGTATCGGCAGTCTGCCCGCGATTCCGGACGCCTGCCCCCCTGGCAACATGGCCGCCATGGACGAGGCCGCAGCGCGGGGGTTGATGGCGGAGGTCGCGCGCGACCTGGGACCCGCGACGATCCTCTGGCGCGGGGCCGGGTTCGGTGGCTCGGACGTCGATCTGCTCGCGCTGCCGGGCGCGGAGGCGCGGCTGACCGCGACGCTCGCCCGCGCCGGCCTGCGACCCGCGCTCAGCGACCCCGGCCACCTGATGTGGTCCGCGGCGGACGGCCCGGGGCTGCAGATCGACGTCCTCTCGGCCGGAAGCTGGCCCGCCTACTACCCGTCGCTCGACGGGGTGGCGGCGCGGGCGACCCGGACCGACGGGCTGCCGCCGGTCGCCTCCGCCGCCGATCAGCTGCTCATCGTCGCTGCCGAGGCGGTGGCCGCCCGCCCGCTGGCGAAGGTGCTGCGCCGCGCCCGCCCGCTGCTTGAGACCGCCGGGGCCCGCCGGCAACTCGACGAGGTGGCGAGCGCCGAGGGACTCGAAGCGCTGGCAGCGCTGATCGTCGATCCCGATCGGCTCGAGCGCCGCGCCCGCAAGGGGCGACTTCCCTACCCGGCGGCGGCGGCGGTTGCGATTCGCTCACCCGCGGCCCGCCGGGCGCTGCGCGAGCGGATCGCAGGGCGGGTTGACCGTACGCAGCGACGCGCGAACCACGGCGTGCTCGTCACCCTGAGCGGCATGGACGGAGCGGGGAAGTCGACGCTCACTGCCGCGATCCGCGCGCATCTGGAGGCGGCCGGCCTGCCGGCCCGTCACGAGATCGTCCGGATCGGGCGCGATACGGCGGCGCTCGACCGGATCGCCGCGCCGGTCAAGCGGGTGCTGCGGCGAGGCGAGCCGATCGCCGACCACCTGGCGGCGGGCGACGCCGGGAACGACACGGCCGACCGGGAGCCGGACCTGACGCCGCGCCGCGGGGTCGCTTGGATCTGGGCCGCGGTCGTCGCGGCCCAGAACGCGCTTCACTGCCGGGGGATCGCCCGCCGCCGACGGTACGAGAGCATCGTCGCCGACCGCTGGCTGGTCGACCACCTCATCGACTTCGAGTTCCGGTACGGGCGCCACGGGCTCGCCGACCGGATCCTGCGGACCGGCGTGCCGCGTCCGGACCTGGCGTTCCTGATCGAGATCGACGCCGCGACGTCCGCCCTGCGCAAGCCGGGCGACCAGGTGCCGGCCGTCCTTGCCCGGATGGAGGAGCGTTACCCGGTCCTCGCCGCCGAGTTCGGCCTGATCCAAGTCGACGGAACGGCGCCACGAGAGGAGGTCGAAGCGATCGTCTTGGCCATCGTTGATTCGCTGGTGGCAATGCGTTGAATAACTCGCGCCACGTCCTCCGCTCCCGCTCGAATCAATTGTCCGCGGCTACGCCGCGGACTTGTGGTTCTGCTCCCGCGTCCGGGCGTGCGCGGTCAACCCTGGGCGAGCTTTATTCCGGTAACCACGGGTTGCGCCAGCCGCCGTGGCCGTGCAGCATGTGGCTCGCCGACTCGGGACCCCACGAGCCGGGCTCGTACTCCTCGACCGGAGGCGGGTCGTCGAGCAGCGGCTGCACGATTCGCCAGGTCTGGTCGATCGCGTCGAAGTTGGGGAACAGCTGCGAGTCGCCGCGCAGCGCGTCGCGCAGCAGGCGCTCGTAGGGCTCTGGCTGATCGGAGTCCTGCTGCTCGAACAGCATGTCGAGGTGGACCCGGTGCAGCGCGTCCTCACCCGCCTTCTTCGCGATCAGGCAGAGCTCCGCGCCGGGCTCGGGCTTCACCCGCATGATCAGCTCGTCGGGGTCGGGGATCATTCGCCCCCCGATCCCCAGCCGCGGCGGGCGCTGGAAGACGATCCTGACCTCGGTCGCCTCGACCGGCATCGCCTTGCCGGCCCGGATGTAGAACGGGACGCCCGACCAGCGCCAGTTGTCGACCTCCAGCTTCAGGGCGACGAACGTCTCGGTCTCCGAGTCAGGCGCGACCCCCTCGATGTCGCGGTAGCCGCTGTACTGGCCGCGGACGTAGCGGCTCGGGTCGGCCTCGGGCATCGCGCGGAAGAGGTCACTCTTGCGGTCGCGGACGGCGTCCTCGTCCGCGGTCCCGGCGGACGGCGGCTCCATCGCCACCAGCCCCAGCATCTGCAGCAGGTGGTTCTGGACCACGTCTCGGAGCGCCCCGACCGGGTCGTAGAAGCTGCCCCGGTCCTCGACCCCGAAGTCCTCGACCATCGTGATCCGCACCGAGTCGACATACCGGCGGTTCCAGACCGGTTCGAGGATGGTGTTGGCGAACCGGAGGTAGAGGATGTCCATCACCGGCTCCTTGCCGAGGAAGTGGTCGATCCGGTAGATCTGCGACTCGTCGAGCACCTCGCGGAGCTCGCTGTTCAGCGCGCGGGCCGACTCGCGGTCGTGCCCGAACGGCTTCTCCAGCACGACCCTGGCCCTCTCGGTCAGGCCGGCGGCGTGGAGGTTCTTGACCACCATCGCGAACAGTGACGGGGGGATCTCGAGGTAGAAGACGGCCTGCTCGAACTCGCCCATCTCGTCGGCCAGCCGTTGATACAGGCCGGGGTCGTCGAACTCGCCCTGGACGTATTCCAGACGGTCATCGAGCCGCTTGATCGCCTCCTCGTCGGGGTCGGGTACCTTCGCGGTGATCGCGTCGCGCGCGTGCCGGTCGAGCTCCTCCTCGCTCCACTTGTTGCGCGCGATCCCGACGATCTTTCGGCAGGTGAGGTCGCCGCGGCGCTCGAGCCGGTAGAGCGCCTCGAAGGTCATCTTTCGCGCCAGATCCCCGGTGATTCCGAAGATCACCAGGATGTCGGCCTCGGTCGCCATGCAGGCGCAGACTATTCGCCGCGCCGACCCGCTTAGTATCCGCGCCATGCAGCTGGGCATGGTCGGACTCGGGCGGATGGGCGCCAACCTCGTGCGCCGGCTGATGCGCGACGGCCACGAATGCGTCGTCTTCGACGTCAACCCCGACGCGGTCGCGGAGCTCGCGGGCGAGGGTGCGACCGGCGGCGAGTCGCTCGACGACTTCGTCGCCAAGCTCGAAAAGCCACGCGCGGTCTGGGTGATGGTCCCGGCCGGCGAGATCACGGAGACGACCGTCAACGAGCTCGCCGACCGCCTCGAGCCGGGCGACGCGATCATCGACGGCGGCAACTCCTATTACCGCGACGACATCCGCCGCTCGCAGGCGGCCGCGGAGAAGGGGATCGACTACATCGACTGCGGGACGAGCGGGGGCGTCTTCGGCCTCGACCGCGGTTACTGCCTGATGATCGGCGGCCCCGACGAGGCGGTACAGCGCCTCGACTCGATCTTCGCGACGATCGCACCGGGCGTCGACTCGGCCGAGCGGACGCCGGGGCGAAGCGGCGATCCCTCGACGGCGGAGAACGGCTACCTGCACTGCGGGCCCAGCGGCGCCGGGCACTTCGTGAAGATGGTCCACAACGGGATCGAGTACGGCGTGATGGCCGCCTACGCCGAGGGCCTCAACATCCTCAAGAACGCCGACGCCGGCAAGCACGCGCGTGAGGCCGACGCCGAGACCGCGCCGCTCACCGACCCCGAGTACTACCAGTACGAGCTCGACATTCCCGAGGTGGCCGAGGTGTGGCGCCGGGGCAGCGTGATCGGCTCCTGGCTGCTCGACCTGACCGCCGCGGCCCTGCAGGAATCGCCCGACCTGGCGGGCTTCGAGGGTCGCGTCTCGGACTCCGGCGAGGGCCGCTGGACGTCGATCGCGGCGATCGAGGAGGGGGTGCCGGCGCCGGTGCTGACGGAGGCCCTGTACTCGCGCTTCGCCAGCCGCGACCTCGACGACTTCGCCGACAAGGTGCTGTCGGCGATGCGCAAGCAGTTCGGCGGCCACGACGAGAAGCAGCACTAGGGGGCGGGGGCCGCCCTGAGGGAGGAGCTTCTCCCCGACCCGGACGCCGCTGCCCGTCGCGGCGCCGAGCTGATCGCGGAGGCGGCCCGAGCCTCGATCGCTGATCGCGGTTCGTTCTCGCTCGCCGTCAGCGGCGGCCACGCGCCGTGGCTGATGTTCGAGCTGCTGGGCCAGTACAAGCTCGACTGGGCGCGAATCGCGCTGTTTCAGGTCGACGAGCGGATCGCTCCGGAGGGGGACGACGATCGCAACCTCACCCATCTGCGGAGGAGCCTGCCGCCAGACGCGCTGCCCAGCGTCCGGCCGATGCCCGTGGAGGCGGATGACCTGGACGCCGCCGCCGCGCAGTACGCGGACGAGCTGCCGGCGTCGCTCGACGTCGTCCATCTGGGCCTCGGTCCCGACGGGCACACCGCGTCGCTGATCCCCGGCGACCCGGTGCTGGAGGTGCGCGACCGGCGCGTTGCACTGACGGGCGAATATCAGGGGCACAGGCGGATGACGCTGACGTACGCGGCGCTGGAGGCGGCCGGAAGCGTTCTGTGGCTGGTTACGGGGGAAGACAAGCGTGAGGCGCTCGCCAAGCTGCGGGCCGGCGACGAGTCGATACCCGCTGGCCGGCTACGCCCGCGTGACGCGGTCCTCATCGCCAGCTCCGAATCGATCGCTCCGGCGGGCGCATAGAGCCCGCGAGACCGATTGATTCGCGCTAGAGCGTGGTGTGCTCGACCTCGTCGCCGCGCGCGACGATGATGTCGGCGACCAGGGCGGGGGGGAAGAGGCCGTGGTCGGTCACACCCGGCGACGCCGAGAGGCGGGCCGCGAGCAGGATCGGGTCGCCCACCTCGCCGAAGTAGTCGGCGATCACGCCGCCGTCGGGCGAGGGTGCGGCGCCCTCGCGGATCACCGCGTCGTGCAGCTCGACCAGGGTCGCTTTGAGGCCGAAGCGCAGCAGCTCGAGCGGGATCGGGGCGTCGAGTTGCTCGACCGGCTTCGAGGAGTCCGCGATCACGACGAACCGGTCGGCCGCGGCGGCGACGATCTTCTCGCGCGTGTGGGCCCCGCCGCCGCCCTTGACGAGCCAGCCGTCCGGGGCGATCTGGTCCGCTCCGTCGATCGCGATGTCCAGCCGCTCGATCGTTTCGAACGCCTCGACGGGGATCCCGAGCTCTCGCGCCTGGTCCTCGGTCGCCACCGATGTGGCGACGCAGCGGATCCCCTCCAGGTTCCGCGCCGCGAGTGCCGGGAGCAGATGGGCGACCGTGGATCCGGTGCCGAGGCCGACGACCATCCCGTCGGCGACAAGCTCGGCGGCGGCCTCGGCGGCGAGGCGCTTCTCGTCGTCGGCGGCCACGGCGGTATCTAACCTGATTAGGCTGACGGTGATGACCGCCGACCCCCAGCCCTTCGACGAAGTCGACGAGCTTGCGGTCAACACGATCCGGACCCTCGCGATCGACGCGATCCAGAAGGCGAACTCCGGCCACCCCGGGACGCCGATGGCGCTGGCGCCCGTGGCCTACATCCTGTGGCAGCGGTTCCTGCGCTTCGACCCCACAAACCCGATCTGGCCGAACCGCGACCGCTTCGTGCTCTCGGCCGGCCACGCCTCGATGCTCCTTTACGCGCTGCTTCACCTCGCCGGGGTGCGCGCGGTCGACCCCGACTACGAGATCGACGGGCGCCTCGCCGTCACCCTCGCCGACATCGAGAGCTTCCGCCAGCTCGACTCGAAGGCTCCCGGGCATCCCGAGTACCGATGGACGTCCGGGGTCGAGACGACGACGGGGCCGCTCGGCCAGGGCGTCGCAACGTCGGTCGGGATGGCCGTCGCCGCCAAGTGGCAGGCCGAGCGCTTCAACCGTCCCGGGTTCCAGCTCTTCGACTTCGACACGTACGTGATCGCCGGGGATGGCTGCCTGATGGAGGGCGTCTCGCACGAGGCCGCCTCCTTCGCCGGACACCAGAAGCTCGACAACCTCTGCTGGATCTACGACAACAACCACATCACGATCGACGGCCGCACCGAGATCACCTACGACGACGACGTCGGCCAGCGCTTCTCCGGCTACGGCTGGCACGTCACCGAGGTGCAGGACGCCAACGACTTCGACGAGATCACGGAGGCCTTCGAGGACTTCAAGCAGACCGGCGATCGCCCCACGCTGATCGTCGTCCACAGCCACATCGGCTACGGGTCCCCCCACAAGGTCGATACGGCCGCCGCCCACGGCGAGCCGCTGGGCGAGGAGGAAGTCAGGGAGACCAAGCGCGCCTACGGCTGGCCGGAGGACGCCCAGTTCCTGGTCCCCGACGGCGTCCGCGAGCGCTTCGCCGCCCTGGTCGGGAAGCGGGGCGCCGAGCTGTTCACCGAGTGGGCGAGGCTGCTGGTCAGCTACGAGTCGAGCCACCAGTCGCTCGAGCTGCAGATCGGCGCGATGCAGCGGCGGGAGCTGCCCGAAGGCTGGGACCGCGACATCCCCTCGTTCGAAGCCGACGCGAAGGGGATAGCGACCCGCAAGGCGTCGAACCAGGTCCAGAACGCGATCGCCGAGCAGGTGCCGTGGCTGGTCTCCGGCTCGGCCGACCTCACCGACTCGACCGCCGTCCGCCTCGACGACGAGATCAGCGGCGGCGACTTCGAGCCCGGCAACCGCGCGGGCCGCCAGTTCCACTACGGGATCCGCGAGCACGAGTCGGCCGCGATCTCGAACGGCCTGTCGCTCTCGAAGCTGCGCCCGTCGTGGTCGACCTATCTGACCTTCTCCGACTACGCCAAGCCGGCGATCCGGCTCTCGGCGCTGATGGAGCTGCCGGTGATCCACATCTTCACCCACGACTCGATCGGGCTCGGCGAGGACGGCCCGACCCACCAGCCGGTCGAGCACCTCGCCGCGCTGCGGGCGATCCCGGGCCTCGTCGTCCTCCGGCCGTGCGACGCGAACGAGGTCGCCGAAGCGTGGCGCGTTGCCGTCGACCGCACGCACGGCCCCGTTGCCCTGGTCCTGACCCGCCAGGACGTCCCCGTCTTCGATCGCTCCACCTACGCACCGGCGGACGGCCTGCGGCGCGGCGGGTACGTGCTCGCCGACGCCGACGGCGGAGATCCGGAACTGATCCTGATCGCCACGGGCAGCGACGTCGAGATCGCGATCGGCGCCCACGAGCAACTGGCCGCCGACGGCGTGCGCTCGCGTGTGGTCAGCCTGCCCTCCTTCGAGCTCTTCGACCAGCAGGACCAGGCCTATCGAGACCAGGTGCTGCCGCCGTCCGTGACGAGCCGGATCTCGATCGAGGAGGCCTCGACGCTCGGCTGGGACCACTACGTCGGGCCGCGGGGGAGGAAGATCGGCATGCACACGTTCGGCTCGTCGGCCCCGCTGAAGGACGTGCTGAACAAGTTCGGGTTCACTCCCGAGAAGGTCGTCGAGGCGGCCCGCGAGCTACTAGGCAAGGAGAGTTAGATGAAGCCCACCCAGCAACTGCACGACCTTGGCCAGAGCCTCTGGGTCGACAACATCACCCGCACGATGCTCGACGACGGCACGCTCGCCGGCTACATCGACGAGCTTTCCGTCACCGGGCTGACCTCGAACCCGACCATCTTCGACAAGGCGATCGGCGGCGGCTCGGCCTACGACGAGCAGATCGCCGAGCTCAGCGGCCAGGGGCTCGAGGGCGAGGACCTGTTCTTCGAGCTCGCGCTCACCGACCTGCGGCGCGCGGCGGAGCTGTTTCGGCCCGTCCACGAGCGCACCACGATCGACGGGCGGGTCTCGCTCGAGGTCTCGCCCCTGCTCGCCGACGACGCCGACGCCACGATCAAACAGGCCGCCGAGCTGTACGGACGCGCCGAGGAGAACTTCTTCATCAAGATCCCGGGCACCGAGGCTGGGCGCAAGGCGATCGAGGAGACGATCTTCGCCGGGATCCCGGTCAACGTCACGCTGCTGTTCTCGGCCGAGCACTACCTGGGCGCGGCGGATGCGTACATGCGCGGCCTCGAGCGCCGGGTCGAGGCGGGCCTGAACCCGGACGTGGCCTCGGTTGCATCCCTGTTCATCAGCCGGTGGGATGCCGCGGTCACGGAGGAGGTCCCGGACGACCTGCGCAACCGGCTCGGGATCGCAATCGGCAAGCGGACCTACGCCGCCTACCGCGAGCTGCTCGACTCCAACCGGGCGATGCGGCTTCGCAACGAGGGCGCGAAGGCCCAGCGGCTGCTGTGGGCGAGCACCGGGACGAAGGACCCCGATGCCTCCGACGTGCTCTACGTCGAGGGCCTCGCGGCGCCCTTCACCGTCAACACGATGCCCGAGAAGACGCTGCAGGCCGTCGCCGACCACGGCAACGTCGGCGACCCGCTCCCGATCGACGGCGGCGACGCATCCGAGACGCTGAAGGCGTTCAACGACGCCGGGATCGACACCGACGCGCTCGCCGTCCGCCTTCAGGAGGAGGGCAAGGAGTCGTTCAACAAGTCCTGGCGCGACATGATCGACACGGTCGCGAAGCAGCTCGCCTGAGCATGGGCGGCCTGCGCGACCGGTCCGGCTGGAAGGCGCTGGAGGCCCACCACTCGGAGCTGGCGCCGCGACACCTCCGCGAGCTGTTCGCGGCCGACCCGGACCGCGGGACGCGCCTGACGGCCGAGGCGGTGGGCCTGTACCTCGACTACTCGAAGAACCGGATCACCGACGAGACGCTCGCGCTGCTGGTGACGCTCGCCGGCGAGTGCGGGCTGGCGGAACGCCGCGAGGCGATGTTCCGCGGCGAGCACATCAACACGTCCGAGGACCGGGCCGTGTTGCACGTCGCGCTGCGGATGCCCCGGGAGCGCTCGCTGATCGTCGACGGCACCGACGTCGTCAAGCAGGTCCACGAGGTGCTCGACCGGATGGGCGCCTTCGCCGAGCGGATCCGCTCCGGCGAATGGCAGGGCCACACCGGCAAGCCGATCCGCAACGTGATCAACATCGGGATCGGCGGCTCGGACCTCGGCCCGGTGATGGCCTACGAGGCGCTGCGCCACTACTCGCGCCGCGACATGACCTTCCGCTTCGTCTCCAACGTCGACGGCACGGACTTCGTCGAGGCGACCCGCGACCTCGACCCGGCGGAGACCCTGTTCATCGTCTGCTCGAAGACGTTCACGACCCTGGAGACGATGACCAACGCCCAGACTGCGCGCGAGTGGTCGCTGGCCGGGCTCGGCGGCGACGAGTCCGCGATCGCCAAGCACTTCGTGGCCGTCTCGACGAACGCCGACGGCGTCGCGGAGTTCGGAATCGACACCGACAACATGTTCGGCTTCTGGGAGTGGGTGGGAGGCCGCTACTCCATGGACTCGGCGATCGGCCTCTCGACGATGGTCGCGATCGGCCCCGAGGCGTTCGCCGAGATGCTGGCCGGCTTCCACGCCGTCGACGAGCACTTCCGCGAGGCGCCGACGGGCGAGAACCTGCCGGCCCTGATGGGCCTGCTGAACGTCTGGTACGGCGACTTCTTCGGCAGCCAGACGGTCGCCGTGCTGCCCTACGAGCAGTACCTCAAGCGCTTCCCGGCCTACCTGCAGCAGCTGACGATGGAGTCGAACGGCAAGCACGTGACGCTCGAGGGCGAGCCGGTGGACTACGAGACCGGCGCCGTCTACTGGGGCGAGCCGGGGACCAACGGCCAGCACTCCTTCTACCAGCTGATCCACCAGGGGACGAAGCTGATCCCCTGCGACCTGATCGGCTTCTATGAGCCGCTCAACCCGCTCGGCGACCACCACGACAAGCTGATCTCCAACGTCTTCGCGCAGGCCGAGGCGCTCGCGTTCGGGAAGGACGCGCCGCCGGGCGAGCCGTATCGGAACTTCGAGGGCAACCGCCCGACCAACGTGATCATGGCCCGGCGCCTCGACCCGCGCACGCTGGGGAGCCTGGTCGCCCTCTACGAGCACTCGGTCTTCACCCAGGGAACGATCTGGGACATCAACTCCTTCGACCAGTGGGGCGTCGAGCTGGGCAAGGTGCTGGCGAAGGCGATCATTCCCGAGCTGCAGGGCGACGGCGACCTCGCCCACGACTCCTCCACCAACGAGCTGATCCGCCGCTACCGAGAGAACCGAACAAATGCCTGACGGCTCCTCCGCTTCGCGTCCGGGGCCGACAGGGCCGGTGGCAGCTTTGTTGTTCGATATCGACGGGACGCTGATCAGTACCGGGGGCGCCTCGGACCGAGCCTGGCACCGGGCCTTCCTGGAGTTGCAGGAGGTCGAGGTCAACGTCCCCGACTACACGGGCAAGGGGATCCCCGACCCGGCCGTCGGCCTGGCCTGCTTTCGCGGCGCGATCGGCCGCGAGCCGGAGCCGGCGGAGATGAAGGCGCTCATGGCGCTCCGCGAGAAGTACCTGGTCGAGGAGGTGGAGACCTCCCCCGGCTACCGCGTGATGCCGGGCGCGGTCGAGACGCTCGAGCGCCTCACAGCCGAGGGCCGGCTGGTCGGCCTGATCACCGGCAACACGGAGCAGGCCGCGCACACGAAGCTCGCCCGCGCCGATCTCAACCGCTTCTTCGCCTTTGGCGGCTACGGCTCCGACGCAAACGAGCGCGTCGACGTCTGCCGCAAGGCTCTGGACCGAGCCGAGGAGGCGGCCGGGGGCGAGCTCGAACGCAGCGGCTCGATCGCGACCGGCGACACGCCGAGGGACGTCGAGGCCGGACACGGCGCCGGGATCCGGGTCGTCGGCGTCGCGACGGGCGAGTACTCGGTCGAGCAGCTGAGCGAGGCTGGCGCCGACTGGGTGGTCGCGAGCCTTGCCGATGGTCCGCTTCCTTTCTAGGTGGACCTCCCCGACCCCGACCGCCCGATCGTCCCGCTCAGCCAGGAACTGGGCGGGTGGCTTGACGGCGATGGGCCGAAGACGCTCGGCGGCCTGACCGAGCTGTTCGGGCCGCGAAGCTTCGCGATCGCCTTCCTGCTGCTGCTCGGCGTCCCGGCCCTGCCGATTCCCACCGGCGGCGTCACCCACGTGTTCGAGGTGATCGCGGTGCTGCTCGCCGCGCAGCTCGTGGTCGGGCGCGACGAGATCTGGTTGCCGCAACGGTGGCGCGAGCGCGAGCTGGCGGGCAAGGGGCAGGAGCGTTTCCTCGCGGCACTGCTCAAGCTGATCACGCGGCTGGAGCGGTTCTCGAAGCCGAGGTTCGCCTGGCTGTTCGGATCGCGACTCAGCAACGGCGTCTTCGGGCTCGTCGTGATCGCCGGGTCGGTGGCCGCCTTCTTCGCCCCGCCGTTCACCGGGCTCGACACTCTGCCCGCGCTCGGAGTCGTCCTGATCTCGCTCGCCGTCCTGCTCGAGGACATCGCGATCGCGATCGTCGGGCTGGTCGTCCTTGCCGGCGGCGTCCTGCTCGAGATCGTCCTCGGCAAGGCGGCCGTCGACGCGCTCGGCGACCTGTTCTGACTCAGCTGCGGACGAGCTTCTTGTACGTGATCCGGTGCGGGCGGTCGGCCGCGGGGCCGAGGCGCTCGTGGCGGTTCTCCTCGTAGGCCTCGAAATTGCCTTCGAACCAGACGACCTCGGAGTCGCCCTCGAACGCCAGGACGTGGGTGGCGATCCGGTCCAGGAACCAGCGGTCGTGCGAGATGATCACCGCGCAGCCGGCGAAGGCGAGCAGCGCTTCCTCGAGCGCTCGCAGCGTGTCGACGTCGAGGTCGTTGGTCGGCTCGTCGAGCAGCAGCAGGTTGCCGCCCGAACGGAGCAGCTTTGCCAGGTGGACGCGGTTGCGCTCGCCGCCCGACAGGGTGCCGACCGTGCGCTGCTGGTCGGAGCCCTTGAAGTTGAAGCCCGAGACGTATGCCCGAGAGTTCATGTCGCGGTCGCCGACCTTGATCTGGTCGTAGCCCTCGGAGATCTCCTCCCACACCGTCTTGGACGGATCGAGCGCGTCGCGGCTCTGGTCGACGTAGGCGAGTTGGACGGTCTCGCCGAGCTCGAGCGAGCCGTCGTCGGGCTGCTCGTCGCCGACGATCATGCGCGCGAGCGTGGTCTTGCCCGCCCCGTTCGGGCCGATCACGCCGACGATCCCCGCCGGCGGCAGCGAGAACGAGAGCCCCTCGATCAGGAGCTTGTCGCCGAATCCCTTGCGCAGGTCGGTGGCCTCGATCACCTTGCCGCCGAGGCGCGGCCCGGCCGGAATGTGGATCTGGACATCGTCGAGCTTCACGTTGCGGTCCTCGGCGAGCAGCGCCTCGTAGCGGGCCAGACGCGCCTTCGACTTCTTGCGCCGGCCCTTCGGGTTCTCGCGCACCCACTCGAGCTCGGCGGCCAGAGTCTTCGCCCGCGCCTTGTCGCCGCGCTGCTCCTGCGCGAGCCGGGCGGTCTTCTGCTCGAGCCAGGACGAGTAGTTGCCCTGGAACGGGATCCCGCGGCCGCGGTCGAGCTCGAGGATCCAGCCGGCGACGTTGTCGAGGAAGTAGCGGTCGTGGGTGACCGCGACGACGGCACCCTTGTACTCCTCGAGATGTTTCTCCAGCCAGGCGACCGACTCGGCGTCGAGGTGGTTGGTCGGCTCGTCGAGCAGCAGCAGGTCAGGCGCCTGGAGCAGCAGCCGGCAGAGCGCAACACGACGGCGTTCGCCGCCGGACAGGTTCGTCACTTCGGCGTCGCCCGGCGGCAGCCGCAGCGCGTCCATCGCCGTGTCGAGCATCGTGTCGAGGCTCCAGAGGTCCTGAGCGTCGATCTGCTCCTGCAGGCGGGCGAACTCGTCGGCGGTCTCATCGGAGTAGTTGGCCGCGACCTCGTTGTAACGGTCGACCAGCTCACGCAGCTCGCGGACGCCGTCCTCGACGTTGCCGCGCACGTCCTTGGACTCGTCGAGCGCGGGCTCCTGCTCGAGCAGCCCGACCGTGGCGCCGGGCTTGAGCTGCGCCTCGCCGCGATAGCCGTCGTCGAGCCCGGCCATGATCCGCAGCAGGGTCGACTTGCCGGACCCGTTGAGCCCCAGGACGCCGATCTTGGCGCCGTGGAAGAAGCTCAGCGAGATGTTCTCGAGCACGGTCTTGTCCGGCGGATGGGTCCGCGAGACGCCGTGCATGGTGAAGATGTATTCGGCGGACACGAGCCCGCCAGGTTAGGGGGTCGGCGCGGGCTTCTAGGCCGGGGGCGGCGTCGACGGAGGCGTCTTGATCATCTCGTCGGCCTCCTCGGCGAGACGGCGGGCGACGGCCGCCGAGGCCTCGCAGATCTGATCGAGCTCGGCCGCGGTCTTCTTGTGGCCCTTGACGTTGCAGACGAGTGAGCCGGCGCTGAGCTCGAACGCGTAGGCCTCGGGCGAGTGGCCCTCGAGCCAGACGAGGAACGAGGGGGAGAGGATCTGGCGGGCCATGTTCAGGCTGTCGTTGGTGCCGCAGAAGATCTCGTACTTCTTGTCGACCGCCTCCGACTCGTGTTCGACCCGCTGGCGGCGGCGGAAGACGTCCTCGGCCGAGTCCATGAAGCGGAAGCCGAATCGCCGCTGGCAGAACAGCTCCTGCATCATCACCGCCGTCTGCGGCAGCTCGGTCATCGCGATCGTGTAGTGGATGTAGGTGGTCTGGCGGTTGCCGTCGGAGTCGGTCGAGGTCTCCTCGTAGGTGTAGAGACAGAGGCTGCCGTCCATGCCGCCCGGCAGCACGCCGTTGAACCGTTGCTCGGCGTAGCGGTTGTCGCCCTTCTGCAGCAGCGGCGTGATCGGAGGCAGGCTCGACTTGCCGGGGATCCTGGTCAGCTTCCGTCCCTGCGCGTAGGCGTTGAAGAAGTCCTCCTTCGCGGCGTTGTTGGCGATCACCCAGACGATCACCAGCGCGATCGCGATCACCCCGGCCGCGGCGCCGCCGCCCGCGCCCCAGTTGACCTGCGTCCCGACGCCGACCAATGCGAGGCCGGCGAGGATGCCGGCGATCAGCAGCGTCACGGGGGAGGCGAGCAGCCGCCGCAGGTGGGCGCCCCGGGTGTCGGAGGCGTCGTCGGGGATCGGCGGCAGGTCCTCGGGCTCGGCGGCTGTGAACTCCTCTTCGCTCATGGCGCGCACCCTAATGCAAGCCCGCTTGCAGCTGAAAGGGCGGCCCCGGGTGAAGCGGGTCGCGGGTCGGGCCGCCGGAATCCGCATGTTGATGCGGAAAAGGGGCTGCGCCGGCCCCCCGTAGCAAGTCCGTCCGACGGATCGGTTCCAATCCGCAGCGGTGATCGTGTTGCAAAGTGGGTCAGAGTGGGTTAGCGTGGCCCAACCAGTTGACCCAGGGACCGGGGTGGTGAGGCTCCTCCCACCTCTCCACTCCGGTCCAAATCTTCTCCACAGCGCCCTCTCTTCATGTCACCAGCCTTCCGCGGGCAGTACGAACACTCCCTCGACGCCAAGGACCGCCTCACGGTCCCGGCGCGCTGGCGTGGCCCGCTCTCGGATGGTGTCGTTCTCGTCGCCGGGCTCGACCCCTGCGTCGAGGTCTTCTCGCCGCAGGGTTATGACGACTGGAGCGCGCGCTTCCTCGCCGACCTCAACCGGCTCGGCAAGAAGGGCCGGATGATGTACCGGCGCTTCAACGCCTCGGCCTCCGACGAGACGGTCGACTCCGCCGGCCGGGTGCGGCTCGCCAAGCACCTGATCGAGCACGCCGGCCTGACCGGCCCGTGCATGGTGGTCGGGGTCGGCGATCACATCGAGCTCTGGAACCCCGAGCGATGGACCGAGCACTACGCCGAGCTCGACGAGCAAGCCGAAGAGCTCGCCGAAGAACTGTCCAACTAGGAATGGCCACACTCACCTACATGCCCACCGAGCACGTTCCAGTCCTCGCACCCGAGCTGATCGCCCTGGTCGAGCCGGGACCCGGTGACGTCGTCGTCGACTGCACCTTCGGCGGCGGCGGCCACGCGGAGCTCGCCGCGCGGCGGATCGGGCCGACGGGCAGGCTGATCGCGATCGACCGTGACCCGGTGGCGGCCGAGCGGTTCGCCGAGCTCGAGCCGGAGCTGGGCTGCGAGGCGCGCTTCGAGCGCGGGAACTTCGCCGACGTGCTCGAGCGGCTGGCGGCCGACGGCCTGCGCCCGGACATCGTCTTCATGGACCTCGGGATCTCCTCGTTGCAGCTCGACAACTGGGAGCGCGGGTTCTCCTACTCCTACGACGCGCCGCTCGACATGCGGATGGACCCGAGCCAGCCGCTGAGCGCGCTCGAGATCGTCAACGAGTGGCCGGCGGAGCGGCTCGCGCAGATCCTGCGCGACTACGGCGAGGAGCGCTACGCGCGCCCGATCGCCGCCGAGGTCGCCCGCCGCCGTCCGCTCGAGACGACCGGCGACCTGGTCGAGGCGATCCGCGCCGCCGTCCCGCCCGCCTACCGGTTCGGCCGCGGTCATCCCGCCAAGCGCAGCTTCCAGGCGATCCGGATCGCCGTCAACGGCGAGCTCGACTCGCTCGATCGCGGGCTGACGGCGGCCTGGGGGATCCTGGCCGAGGGCGGCCGGCTGGGCGCGATCTCGTTCCACTCGCTCGAGGACCGGCGGGTGAAGCGGTTCTTCGCCGACCTCGCCCGCGGCTGCGTCTGCCCGCCCGAGCTCCCGGTCTGCGTCTGCGGCCACGAGCCCGAAGCGGAGCTGGTCGCCAAGCGCGCCGTGAAGCCCACCGACGGCGAGATCGAGCGCAATCCGCGCTCCAGCTCGGCGCGCCTGCGCGCGGCGATCAAGCTCGCCGACGCAGGAAGTGCCCGCATAACCGACGAAACCCGGCCAGGGAGCGAATAAATGGCGGCGACGGCGACAGCGAGAAGTTCTTCAACCTCCAGGCGTGCGACCGCGCCGGCGCGGCGCCGGCGCAGCGGCCACACCCCGATGACGGGCTTCGTCCCGGTCGCCGCGGCGGCGGGTGCCGTCGGCGGGATCGCCGACTCCGGCCTCTTCGTCTGGCTGACCCGCGGGCGGCTGTGGATCGGCCTGCTGGGAACGCTGCTGGTCGGGATCGTCGGCCTCAACGTGATCGCGCTCAGCTTCAGCGCCTCGTCGAGCAACGCCGGTCAGGCGGCTGACGTGCTGCGGCGCGAGAACTCCGCGCTGCGCGCCCAGATCGCCGGCAAGCTCTCGAACTCCGAGATCCAGGGCACGGCGGCGAAGCTCGGCCTCGTGATGCCCGGCGCCGGCTCGATCGGCTACGTCGGCAGCTCGCCCGGCGACGCGAAGACGGCCGCCGAGCGGCTGCGCAGCGGCGAGCTGACCGTCGCCGAGGCCCTCCCGGTGGTGCCGGTCGAGACGGCCGTCACCGCTCCCGTCGAAACCGCGGTCCCGGCTGACCCGGCCGCGACTACGGAACTGGCCGCCACCACGGATCCGGTGGCTCCGGCCGAGGCCGTGGTCGCCGATCCGGCGGTCGCTCCGCCCGTCGAGTCCGCGGCTCCGCCCGCCACCGAGGCGACGAGCGGCGGCGCGGTCGGCGCCCCGTGAACCTGATCGATCGTCGCGTCGGCCTGCTGTTCGCGGCGTTCGTCGTCCTCTTGGGCCTCGTCCTCGTCCGAGCGATCTGGGTCCAGGGCGTGACCGGCGGCAGCCTCTCCGCGGAGGCGCAGAGCCAGCAGATCGACACGGTGGAGGTGCCCGGGTCCCGGGGGACGATCTACGACCGCACCGGCCGTGAGCTCGCCGTCTCCGAGGACGCCGCAACGGTCTTCGCGACGCCGTATCAGGTCGAGGATCCGCCGGCGACCGCTCACAAGCTCGGCAAGGTGCTCGGCAAGCCAGACCAGGACGAGATCCTGAAGACGATCAGCACGCCCGACTCGGGGTTCGAGTACATCGCCCGCAAGGTCGACCTCACCGACGCCGAGAAGATCAGCGAGCTGGAGCTCCCCGGGATCGGCCTCCTGCCCGACAGCCGCCGGATCTATCCGCAGGGCGAGCTCGCCGGGCAGGTGATCGGCACGGTCGGGATCGACAACCAGGGCCTGACCGGGCTCGAGGCGGCCTCCGACGAGTTGCTGCACGGCACCGACGGCGAGCGCGAGGTGACCAGGGACGCGCTCGGCGACGAGCTCGAGCGCGACACGATCGCCGCGTCCGCGACCGGCGCCGACCTGAAGCTGAGCCTGGACGCGACCCTGCAGGCCGAGACCGAGCGGATCCTCGAAGGGGTCGGCCAGACGTTCCAGCCCGACGGCGCGACCGCGATCGTCATGGACCCCCGCAGCTCCGAGGTCCTGGCGATGGCCAACTGGCCGGGAGTGGATCCGTCCGATCCCGGCAGCGCGGACCCCGAGGCGCTCGGCAACATGGCGACCGGCTTCACCTACGAGCCGGGTTCGACCTTCAAGGCGTTCACCGTCGCGGGCGCCCTCGAGCAGGGGCTGGTCACGCCCTCGACGATGTTCGAGCTGCCCCCGTCGATCCAGGTCGCCGACCGGGTGATCGAGGAGGCGCACGAGGGCGTCGGCTACGGGACCCTCTCGGTGGCCGACATCCTGAAGTACTCCTCCAACGTCGGCGCGGTCAAGATCGGGCTCGAGCTCGGCGCCGAGGACTTTGACCACTGGATCCGCCGCTTCGGCTTCGGCGAGCCGACGGGGGTCGCGTTCCCGGGCGAGGAGCAGGGCATCGTGATCCCGGTCGACGACTACTCGGGCTCGACGATGGGCAACCTGCCGATCGGCCAGGGTCTCTCTGTGACCCCGATGCAGATGGCTGCCGGTTACGCGGCGATCGCCAACGGCGGCATCCTGCGGGCCCCGCGGCTGGTGCTCGCCGAGGACGGCGAGAAGCTGCCCGAGCAGGAGGGCAAGCGGGTGATCAACAGCAAGGACTCCGCCAACCTGCGCCAGATGCTCGAGGGCGTCTTCGCGGCGGGCGGCACCGCCCAGGAGGTCCACGTGCCCGGCTACACGCTCGCCGGCAAGACCGGTACGGCGCAGACGGTCGACCCCGAGACCGGGACCTACTCCGAGACGGACTTCGTCGCGTCCTTCGTCGGGTTCGCCCCGGCCCGGGACCCGCAGCTGCTGGTCTCGGTCGTCGTCGACACCCCGAAGGGCGGCAACTACTACGGCGGCACGGTCGCCGCGCCGGCGTTCGGCGAGATTGCGAAGTTCGCGCTCCCGTACTTGCGGATCCCTCAGCAATAATCGGCGCGATGGAGTTGAAGGAGCTGCTCGCCGGCGCCGACGTGGCCGAGGTCAAGGGCGACGCGCAGACCGAGATCTCGGACCTCGCCTACGACAGCCGTCAGGCCGGGCCCGGGACGCTGTTCTTCGCGATTCCCGGCTTCACCGCCGACGGCCACGACTTCGCGCCGTTCGCCGTCCAGGCGGGCGCGACCGCGGTCGTCGTCGAGCGCGAGCTGGAGCTGGGGCCGTTCGTCGTCCAGGCGATCGTCGGTGATGCGAGGGCCGCGATGGCCCACGCCGCCGTGCGCCTCTATGGCGATCCGACCGCCGACCTGCGCGTCGTCGGGATCACCGGCACGAACGGCAAGACGACGTCGGCCTTCCTGGTCCGCCACATCCTCGAGCGGACCGGTCTCCAGACCGGCCTGCTCGGGACCGTGAAGCGGATCGTCGGCGGCGTCGACGAGGAGGTCGAGCGCACGACCCCCGAGGCGATCGAACTGCAGCGCACGTTCCGGCGGATGGCGGACGCCGGCGATAAAGCCTGCGTGATGGAGGTCTCCTCACACGCGCTCAGCCTCAACCGCGCCGACGGGATCCGGTTCGCGGTCGGCGCCTTCACCAACCTGACCCAGGACCACCTCGACTTTCACGCCGACATGGAGGACTACTTCCTCGCCAAGCGGCGGCTGTTCCAGGCCGGGCGCTCCGAGCGGCTGGTCACCAACCTCGACGATCCCTACGGCGACAAGCTGGCCGCCGAGTTCGACGCGGTCACCTTCTCGGCCGCCGGCGACGAGCGGGCCGACCTGCGCGCCACGGAGCTGAGCTTCGACGCGGGCGGCTCCCGGTTCCGGCTCGCGACCGCCGACGGCGAGGCTGATGTCGCCCTGCCGTTGCCGGGACGCTTCAACGTCGAGAACGCGCTCTGTGCGATCGCGTGCGCGCTGGCGCTCGGGATCGGGTTCGGCGACGCGGTCGCGGCGCTCGCCGACGCAGAGCGCGTCCCGGGACGCTTCGAGCCGGTCGACGAGGGCCAGCCGTTCGCGGTCCTGGTCGACTACGCGCATACCCCGGAGGCCCTCGAGAACGTGCTGGTCTCGGCTCGCCAGATCACCGCGCCCGAGGGAAGGCTGATCTGCGTCTTCGGCTGCGGGGGCGACCGCGACCGCGATAAGCGGCCGCTGATGGGCGCGATCACGGACCGGCTCGCGGATGTCGCGGTCGTCACCTCGGACAACCCGCGGTCGGAGGAGCCGGAGGCGATCCTCGCCGAGATCCGCGAGGGGATGGGCGCCGGTGGGGCCAGGATCGAGGTCGAGCCTGACCGCCGGGCCGCGATCGCGCTGGCGCTCGGCGCCGCCGAGCCGCACGACACCGTGGTGATCGCCGGCAAGGGCCACGAGCAGGGGCAGGAGTTCGAGCACGGGCGCAAGATCCCCTTCGACGACCGTGACGTGACCCGCGAGGAGCTGCTCGCCCTGCCGTCCATCAAGCAGTGATCGAGCTCGCGCCGGAGCGCATCGCTGCGGAGATCGAGGGCGAGATCGTCCGCGAGGGTGCGGGCGGCCGTCCCGAGCGCGCCGAGATCGATTCGCGACGGGTCGGCGCGGGCGACCTGTTCTTCGGCCTGCGCGGAACCCGGACCGACGGCGGCGAGCACGCCGGGGCGAGCCTGGCCGCCGGGGCCTGGGGGGTGGTGGTCGAGCCCGCACGCGCCCCCGCCATCGCGGCCGGTGCCGATGCGGGCTGGGTGTTCGCGGCCGCTGATCCGCTCGCCGCCCTGCAGCGGCTCGCGCGCGCGTGGCGGCGGGAGCTCGGCGTGCCGGTCGTCGGCATCACCGGCTCGACCGGCAAGACGACGGTCAAGGACATCGCCCGCGTCCTGCTCGGCGGCCGGGTCCACGCGAGCCCGGAGAACTACAACACCGAGGTCGGGTTGCCGCTGTCGATCCTCGCGGCGCCCCCGGAGACCGAGCTGCTGGTGCTCGAGATGGCGATGCGGGGGATGGGCCAGATCGCCGAGCTCTGCGCGATCGCGGAGCCCGACGTCGCCGCGATCACGAACATCGGCCCCGTCCACCTGGAGCTCCTCGGGACGTTCGAGGCGATCGTCGAGGCGAAGGCCGAGATCCTCGCCAGCGTCAGAGCCGACGGGCATGCCGTCGTTCCCGCCGACGACGAGGCGCTCGAGCCCCACCTCGCCGACGAGCTCGAGACCGTCACGTTCGGCTCCGGCGGCGATGTGTTCGTCCGCCATCACGAGGCCGCCGGGGAGGGAACCCGGGCGACGATCGTCACCCCGGTCGGCGCCGTCACCCTCGAGCTGCCGTTCTCGGGCGCCCACAACCTGACCAACACCGCGTGCGCGGTCGCGATCGGCGTCGCCCTCGGCCAGCCGGTCGAGCCGATGGCCCGTCGGGCGCCGGACATATCCTTCTCGCGGCTGCGGGGCCAGGTGGTCCATCTGCCCGCAGGCGCCGTGCTGGTCAACGACTGCTACAACGCCAACCCGATCTCGATGCGCGCCGCGCTCGAGCACCTGGCGTCCCTGGACGCGGATGGTCGCCGGATCGCCGTCCTCGGGGGGATGGCCGAGCTCGGCCCCGACGCTCCGGGCTATCACCGCGAGGCGGCTGCGCACGCTCGCGCGCTCGGGATCGAGACGATCGTCGGGGTCGGCGACCTCGCCCGCGATTACGGCGCCGAAGAATGGGTCGCCGAGCCGGCCGACGCGGTGGAGGTCGTTGCCGGGTCGCTCGGGCCCGGTGATGCGGTTCTGGTCAAGGGCTCGCGATCGGTGGGGCTGGAGGCGTTCACCGAGGCGCTCCTAGCCCGGGTGCAACCGTGATCGCTGCACAGATTGCCGCTCAGATCGACATCGGCGACATCCCCTCGACGGCGATCGACCGCGGCCAGGTTCTGATCGCCGGGATGGCGGCGATGCTGATCACGATCTTCCTGGGCCCGAAGTTCATCGGCTTCCTGCGGGTGCGGGAGTTCGGCCAGCAGATCCGCGAGGAGGGCCCGCAGGAGCATCACGCGAAGGCCGGGACGCCGACGATGGGCGGGCTGATCCTCTTCCTTGCGATCGCGGTCCCCTACCTGGTCCTCTCCGATCGCGACACCGCCAGCCTCGCCGTGTTCGGGGTCGCGATGGGCTGTGCCGTCCTGGGCTTCGCCGACGACTTCACGAAGATCTCGAAGCGGCGGTCGCTCGGGCTCTCGGCCCGATACAAGCTGCTCGGGCAGATCGCGATCGCGCTTGCCCTGTGGTGGGTCGCCTACGACGAGCTCGGCCTCAAGCCGGCGCTCGACTCCCACATCTTCGACACCACCATCTACCTGGGCCCGGTCCTATACCTGCTGTTCGTCTTCCTCGTCGTCGCCGGGGCGTCGAACGCCGTCAACCTCACCGACGGCCTCGACGGCCTGGCGGCGGGGTCGTGCGGGATCGTCCTGCTCGCCTACATGGCGATCACGATCACCAACGGCCAGGCCGACCTGGCGCTCCTCGCGGCCTGCTTCGTCGGTGCCTCGATCGGCTTCCTGTGGTTCAACGCCTTCCCGGCCTCGATCTTCATGGGCGACACGGGCTCGCTCGGGCTCGGAGGTGCGATCGGTGCCTTCGCGGTCATGACCCAGACCGAGCTGCTGCTGATCATCCTCGGCGGGATCTTCGTGATCGAGGCGCTCTCGGTCGCCGTCCAGGTGATCAGCTTCAAGATGTTCCGCCGCCGGGTCCTGCTGATGGCCCCGGTCCACCACCACTTCGAGCTGATGGCGTGGTCGGAGACCAAGATCATGCTCCGCTTCTGGATCGTCGCGGCGGTCTGCAGCGGGATCGGCTACGTGCTCTACCAGAACTCGATCGGCAGCTAAGCGGTGTCGGTGAACCCGGCGGCGGTCTCGCGCAGTCGCCGCCGGCCGAGCATCAGGGCCCAGAGGCCGGCCAACGGCCCCTCGACGTAGAGGCGGTGGCTGCGCTCGGATCCCGGGCCCTGGGCCTCCACGATCCGCTCGTGACCGACTCGGGCGCCCGGCAGCCGGTACTCGGTGACCAGCCGCCGGCCCGGGTCCAGCGCCGTCACCTCGTGGGTCGTCGTGCCGCCCTTGCGCAGCTTGACCCGGATCACGGCTCCCTCCGCAAGCGGCCCCTCGATGCTCGCGCTCTGGACCCGCGCGTCCCACTCCGACCATCGCTCAGGCTTTGCCCAGCGGGCCCAGACGGCGCTCGCCGGGGTGTTCGTTCCTCGCGAGTCGAGCGCCTCGAACAAACCTGAGCCTACGCCGGCAGCGGCGAGCCGGCGAAGGCGAAGAACCAGATCAGCATCCCGATCGAGGCGACGACCGCGGTGCCGACGAAGACCGCCTCGACCGGGCTCAGCTTCTGGGTCCCGGGCCGGTAGGGCTCGTCGCGCATGCTGCGGTTCCACGGGTAGCGCGCCGGTGCCTTTTCCTCCGCGGCCTCGCTGCGAGCCTGGATCGCGCCGGCGATCATCAGGACGACCACGTAGGTGGCGAGGATGCCGACGAAGAGGATCGCTGCGGTCGACCCCTCGACGTGGTCGGTGCCGCGCGAGGCCTGGATCAGCGATCCGATCCAGATCCACGCCAGTGGCACGCCCGCCCCGATCACCGCCGCGGCGATGATCTCGAGGACGAACCGCCCCGTTCTCCCCGAGGCCCGCTTGAGCTTCGATCCCTCGGTCGCGTTCATCATCAGGGAAGGTAGCGGGGACCGCGCGCGCGAAACTACCGGCGTGCCCGATAACAAGCTCCGTCCGCCGCTGCCGCCCGGTCCGTTCCTGGTCGTCGGCCTGGCCCGCTCCGGCCAGGCGGCGGCGCGGATGCTCGCCGCCCGTGGCGAGACGGTGATCGGGGTCGACTCCGGCTCGCCGGCCGGCGCCGAGGCGCTGCGCGACGCGGGGGTCGAGGTCCGGCTCGAGACCGACGGGGTCGAAGGCGTCGAGCAAGCAGGCTCGGTGATCAAGAGCCCGGGGGTTCCGGCCTCGGCGCCGGTGATCGCGGCGGCGCGCGAGCACGGCCTGCCGGTGATCGGCGAGCTCGAGCTCGCCTGGCGCCTGCTCCCGAACCGCTTCTGCGCGGTCACCGGCACGAACGGCAAGACGACGGTGGCCGAGCTGCTCGGCCACATCTGGCGAACCGCGGGCGAGCCGGTCGCGGTCGCCGGCAACGTCGGCACGCCGCTGGCCTCGCTGGTCGGCGAGGTCGATCCGCGGGCGACGATCGTCTGCGAGGCGTCGAGCTTCCAGCTGGAGGACAGCGAGGCATTCGCGCCGGAGTGCGGGATCCTGCTCAACCTCACCCCCGACCATCTCGACCGCCATCGGACGATGGCGGAATACCGCGACGCGAAGCTGCGCCTGTTCGCGAATCAGGTCCCGGGCGACGTCGCCGTCTTCGATGGCGACGACCCCGAGCTCGCCGGGGTCGAGATCCCGGGCGCCGGCCGCAGGCTGGACTTCGCCGACCGCATCGGGAGCTTCGAGATCTCGTTGCCCGGCCGCCACAACGCCGCCAACGCCGCTGCCGCCGCGGTCGCGGCGTCGGCGATGGGGGTCGCCGACGATGCGATCGCCGCGGCCCTGGCGAGCTTTCCGGGCGTGCCGCACCGGCTCGAGCGGGTGGCCGAGGTCGACGGGGTCCTCTTCGTCAACGACTCGAAGGCGACCAACGTCGCCGCGGCGGCCGCGGCGATGCGCGCGTTCGACGGCGGCGTGCGGGCGATCCTCGGCGGCTCGACCAAGGGCGAGGACTTCACCGGGCTCGCTGCGCCGGTCGCCGAGCGCTGCGTCGCCTGCTACCTGATCGGCGAGGCGGCGGAGCAAATCGACCGCGACCTCGAGCCGGCCTGGGGGGCGGGTGTTGCTCGCCGCCGTCCGGGCGACCTCGCGGCCGCGGTCGCCGAAGCCGCGGCCGAGGCGAGCCCGGGAGAGATCGTGCTGCTGGCACCCGCCTGCGCCAGCTTCGACGCCTACCGCGACTTCGAGCAGCGCGGCGAGCACTTCCGGACGCTGGTCGCCGAGCTTGGCTCGCGCCCGGCCCAGGCATGATTTCGGCCCTCGGGGGCGAAAAGATTCCGGATGTCCCCGAAGGGCGCCCGCTCTCCTGCGAAAAACCACCCGATCGAGTACTCGCTGCTGCTCACCGCGACCCTCTGCCTGCTGGCTTTCGGGGTCGTCATGGTCTTCAGCGCCAGCTCGACCACATCGCTGCTCGGCGAGTCGGGTGACAGCGCCTATTACCTGAAGCGGACCCTGATCTTCGGCGCCGTCGGGCTCGGCGTGATGCACCTCCTCGCCCGTCGCGGAGTGCAGTTCATGCGGCCGCTGACGCCGCTGCTCCTGGCCGGCTCGATCTTCCTCTGCCTGCTGGTCATGGTCCCCGGGTTCGGGGTCGAGGTGAACGGTTCGCGCGCCTGGCTCGCCGCCGGTCCGCTGCAGATTCAGCCCTCCGAGCTGCTCAAGATCGGGCTCGTCCTGTTCACCGCCAACCTGCTGGCGACCCGGCCCGAGGTCGTTCGCGGCGGGCTCGGGCCGATGCTGCCGGTCCTGACCGTGGTCGGCGTCGGGGTGATGATCGTCGGGGTTGGCGACCTCGGCACGGCGCTGGTCACCTGCCTGGTCATCACAGCGCTGCTGGTCGGCGCCGGGGCACGGCTGCGCGACCTCGGCCTGCTCGCCGCCGGCGCCGGCGCCGTCGTCCTGCTCGCGGTGATGATCGAGCCCTACCGGGTCGCGCGGATCACGTCCTTCCTCGACCCCGGCGGGGATCCCGGCGGGGCCGGGTTCCAGCTGATCCAGGCGAAGATCGCGCTCGGCTCCGGCGGCCTCTTCGGGGTGGGGCTGGGGGAGAGCCTGCAGAAGGCCTTCTACCTGCCCGAGGCCCACACCGACATGATCGCCGCGGTGATCGGCGAGGAGCTGGGGATGGTCGGGATCGGCGCCCTGGTCGGCCTCTACGGCCTGTTCGGGTACGCCGGCTTCCGGATCGCCCAGAGCGCGCGCGACCGCTACGGCAAGCTGCTCGCCGCCGGTCTGACCTCGATGGTCCTCGTCCAGGCGCTGGTCAACCTGCTCGCCGTCTTCGGGCTCGCTCCCCTGACCGGAGTGCCGCTGCCGTTTGTCTCCTACGGCAACGCGAGCATGCTGGTGATGCTGGCCGCCGTCGGCTTGCTGCTGAACGTCTCCCGGGGCGGCAGCGCCCGGTCGGCGACGAAGCCGTCGAGCGCCGGTGGGAGACTCCGCGTCGTCGACGGTGCCGCCAAGCCTCCAAGAACCACTCGAAGACCGGCCCAGAGTCGTGATCGCCGCCGGCGGCACGGCGGGGCACGTCGTTCCGGCGCTCGCGGTAGCCGACGCGCTTCGGGCTGAGGGCGCGGCGGTCACCTTCCTCGGCGCCTCCGACCGCGCCGAGGCGACGGTTGTGCCGGAGGCGGGCTACGAGATCGACTTGCTGCGCCTCCGCGGCCTCGACCGTGGCAACCCGGTGCGCGCCGCCGGTGCGCTGCGCCTGGCGGCTGCCGCGGTGCCCGAAGCGCGGCGAGTGCTGCGCGAACGGGGCGCCCAGGCCGTGCTCGGGGGTGGCGGCTACGTCGCCGGACCGGCCGGCCTGGCGGCGGCCACGCTGCGGCTGCCGCTCGTCCTGACCGAGGCCGATCGCCATCTCGGGCTCACCAATCGGATGCTCGCGCGACGCGCCCACCGGGTCTGCCTCGCGTTCCCGATCGAGGGTCGCAGCGGGCCCCGGTATCTGGTGACGGGCCGGCCGATCCCGGCCGCGATCGTCGCGGCCGATCGCGAGGCCGCGCGCGAGCGGTTCGGAATCGCCGCCGGCGACGGCTGCCTGCTCGTCTTCGGAGGCAGCCAGGGCGCCCGCTCGATCAACCTCGCGGCGCTCGAGGCGTTTGCCGGCCCCGGTGCCTCCGGCCGCGACTTCCACGTCCTCCACATCAGCGGCAGCCGCGACCACGATGACGTCGCCAAGACCCTCGCCGAGGCCCCGAACAGCGACCGCTACACGCTGGTCGAATACGAGCCCGGGCTCGCCGACGCGCTCGCTGCCTCCGACCTCGTGCTCGCCCGCGCCGGCGGGTCGATCTTCGAGATCGCCGCGGCCAGGCGGCCCGCGATCCTCGTCCCCTACCCCCACGCGACGGGCGACCACCAGCACGCGAACGCCGCCTGGATGGCCGACGGAGGCGCCGCGATCGTGGTCGAGGACGCGGAGCTCGACCCTGGATACCTGCGCGGCCTGGTCCGGGATCTGTTCAGTGACCCGCCGCGGCTCGAGGGCATGGCGGCGGCCGCCGCGGCGCTCGCCCGGCCCG
Source organism: uncultured Solirubrobacterales bacterium (assembly GCA_963767285.1). Classification (GTDB taxonomy): domain Bacteria; phylum Actinomycetota; class Thermoleophilia; order Solirubrobacterales; family 70-9; genus WHSW01. The sequence goes on from CAVYDJ010000002.1 coordinate 926,329, forward strand.
ACGCCGCCGAGCGCGTCGCCCAAGAGCTCCTCAGCGCGATCGGCAAACCTGTAGGGCCATGAGCTCGGAGGATTGGAGCGGCCGCGAGCTGCACTTCATCGCCGTCGGTGGCGCCGGCATGAGCGGCCTGGCGCTGGTCTGCGCCGGGCTAGGTGCTCGCGTCACGGGCTCCGACCGCGCCGACAGCAGCTACCTGCAGCGCCTGCGGGCGGCGGGCCTCGAGCCGAGGATCGGTCATGACGCCGAGCAGGTGCCGGAGGGCGCCGAGGTCGTCGTCTCGACCGCGATCGGAGACGACAACCCGGAGCTGGCGCGGGCGCGCGAGCGCGGCCAGCGGGTCATCCACCGCGGGGAGCTGCTCGCCGAGCTCTGCTCGCTGCGGCGGCTGATCGCGGTCGCCGGCACGCACGGCAAGACGACGACCGCCGGGATGGTGGTCCAGGCGCTGCGCGCGACGGGCGCCGACCCGGCCTTCCTGATCGGGGGCGAGCTCCCGGGCGCGGGCTCGGACGGCGGGCCGGCCAACGCCGGCTGGGGGGCGGGGGAGTGGGTGGTCGCCGAGGCCGACGAGTCGGACGGCAGCTTCCTCGAGCTCCGCCCCGAGGTCGCCGTGATCACCAACGTCGAGCTCGACCATCACTCGCGGTGGAGCTCGAAGGCGGAGCTGCTTGACTCGTTCGGTCGCTTCGCGGCGGGCGCCTCCGGGCTCGCGCTCGGCTCCGACCCGGCCCTCGACCCGCTCGCGGCGGCCGCCGAAGCGCGGGTGGAGCGGTTCGACGCCGACCGCCCCGGGCCGGCGCTGAAGCTCGGCGTGCCCGGGCGCCACAACGTCCTCAACGCGCGCGCCGCGCTGGCGGCCATCGGGCTGGCCGGCTTCCCGCTCGAACCGCCCGCCGAGGCGCTGGCGGAGTTCCCCGGGATGCTGCGCCGCCAGCAGCGCAAGGGCACCCGCGCCGGGGCCGAGATCTACGACGACTACGCCCATCACCCGACCGAGGTCGCCGCGACCCTGGAGGCGATGCGCGAGCTCGGGCCGCGCCGCCTGATCGCCGTCTTCCAGCCGCACCTGTACTCGCGCACGCGGGCGCTCGCCCAGCGCTTCGGCGCCGCCCTCGCCGCCGCCGACGAGGTCGGGGTGCTCGACGTCTACGCGGCCCGCGAGGAGCCGGTGGGCGACCTGGCCGGGGTCAGCGGCCTCGACGTCGCCCGCGCCGCCGCCGAGCACGGCGGCGGGCGGCCCGTGCTCTGGCTCCGCGACCTGGCGACCGCCGAGCGCGAGCTGGCACCCCGGCTGCGCGAGGGCGACCTGCTGGTGACGATCGGCGCTGGCGACATCCACGAGCTCGCGAGCTCGCTCGTGGATGAACAATGCCCGCCGGCTCCTCCGCTTCGCGTCCGGGGCCGGCGGGGTCTGAGGAGGGCCGCGCGTGACGGGTATCCCTCCCGGCGCCGAGCGCGACTATCCGCTCGCGCGGCTCACCACCGTGCGCGCGGGCGGAAGCGCGGAGCTGTTCGCGCGCCCGGAATCCGAGGACGAGCTTGTCGAGCTCCTCGCATGGGCGAACGGCGAGGGGATCGGAGTCGAGGTCGTCGGGTCGGGCTCCAACCTGCTGGTCGCCGACGACGGCGTTCGCGGGCTCGTCCTGAAGCTCGCCGGCGGACTCGCCGAGCTCGTCCGCGAGGGCGAGCGCGTCGTCTGCGGCGGCGGCGTGCGGCTGCCCTCGGCCGCCGCGAAGATCGCCGGCTGGGGCCTGACCGGGCTCGAGTTCGGGATCAACATCCCCGGCACCGTCGGGGGCGCCGTGCGGATGAACGCGAACGCCTACGGCGGCGAGCTCGCGCGGGCGCTGGAGTGGGTCGAGATCTGCACCGCCGCGGGGGTCGAGCGGCGCGGGCCGGCCGAGCTCGGCTTCGAGTACCGCCGCTCGAACCTGCGCCCGGGCGAGGTCGTCTCGCGCGCCTCGTTCGGGCTCGCCGAGTCCGACCCGGTCGCTGTCAAAGCGACGCTGGCGGAGATGCGCGACAAGCGGCGCGAGGCCCAGCCCTCGGGGATCAAGACGTTCGGCTCCACCTTCAAGAATCCCGATCCCGAGCGCTCCGGCGGGCGGACGGCCGGCCAGCTGCTCGAGGCGGCCGGTTGCCAGGGCCTCGCGGTCGGCGGGGCGCGCCTGTCGCCCAAGCACGCGAACTTCGTCGAGAACACCGGCGACGCGACGACCGCCGACGTGCTTGCGGTGATGGCGGCGGGCAGGCGGCGCGTCCACGAGGAATTCGGGATCGAGCTCGAGCCGGAGGTACAGATCCTCGGCGAGGTCGCATGGCCCGCCGACTGGGAGCTCCCCTAGACCCGCAGCAGCCCCTTCCGGGCAGGAGCCCACGCCTGCAGGGGGAAACAGTCCCGGATGAGCCGAACTCGGGCTGCGACCCCTGCCGGAAAGCGCCGTTCCAGCGGCCGCCGGCCGTCGCGAGCCGGAGCCCCGGCTAGAAGGCGAAGGCGAAGGCGAAGCCGCGCGCGGCGACCAAGTCCACGGCCGCCAAGCGCGTTGCGAACACGCGCCGGGCCACGCCGCGAAAGCCGGCCTCGCGGACGTCCGCCCGCCGGCCGGCCGCACGCCGCCCCCGCGCCCGCCGGCCGTCCGTCCGCCGAACGCGCCGCGCCTGGTCGCGTCCGCGGCCCCTACGGGCCGCCCGCGGGGCCTTCTCGGGCGCCTCCTGGCGTTACCGGCTCGGGGTGATCGTGATCCTCGCCGCGAGCCTCGCGGCCGGCTACTTCTTCTGGCTCCGTGACTCCTCGCTGGTCGCGGTGACCAACGTCGACGTTGCCGGCGTGAGCAGTGGCGATCCCGCCCGGATCCGCGCCGACCTGACCAGGGCCGCCGAGAAGCAGACGACCCTGCACGTCGATGCGGGCGCGATCGAGAAGGTCGCCGCCGCCTACCCGACGATCGAATCGGTCAGCGTCGACCCCAACTTCCCCCACGGCATGCGGATCGAGGTCAACGAGCGCCCGCCGGCGATGATCGTCGACGCGGGCGGCCGCCAGGTCCCGGCCGCGGCCGACGGCACGCTGCTGACCGGGGTCGCGGTCGACGAGGACGAGGCGCTCCCCGTGCTTCGCGTCCACGAGATCCCGAACTCCGCCAGGCTGAACGACGCGCCGCTCCAGCAGGCGCTGATCGTCGGCGCCGCGCCCGCGCCGCTGCGCCCACTGGTCGAGAAGATCGACCACGACGAGGACTTCGGGGTCGTGGTTACGCTGCGCGGTGGGATCCCGGTCCGGTTCGGCAGCGGCTCCCGGGCGGCGGAGAAGTGGACCGCCGTCGCGGCCGTGCTCGCGGACCCGAAGCTCGACTCTCTCGCCTACCTCGACGTCCGGGTCCCTGAGCGGCCGGCCGCGGGGGGAGCGGCGACCGCCTGACGCACGACTCTGGACCCATGGTCGAGACTTTAGGAAATATGTGAACCCTCGAGTTGAAATTGATGGTTGGGCGGTTGCACGATTCCGTGCTCACCTGCCGGACCTCAATTGACACCGATGCGACGATGCCGTACCGTCGCGCTCACGTATAGGCTGCTTGCTGCGGAAAACACTCAAGTCTGCCTTCAGCTTCGGACGGAACGCACGCAACGTATTTGGGTCAACTGAGGAACGGGAGAAATGGTCGAGTCGTCCTATCTCGCGGTGATCAAGGTCGTCGGAGCCGGCGGCGGTGGCACCAATGCGGTCAGCCGCATGGTCGACGCCGGGCTCAAGGGCGTCGAGTTCATCGCCATCAACACCGACGTCCAGGCCCTGCAGTCCTGCGAGGCCGACATCAAGCTTGCCGCGGGTCACAACCTGACCCACGGGCTCGGCGCGGGCGCCAACCCGGACGTCGGCGCCGGCGCGGCGGCCGAGTCGCGCGACGACATCAAGGAGGCGCTGAAGGGCGCCGACATGGTCTTCGTCACCGCCGGCGAGGGCGGTGGGACCGGGACCGGCGCTGCACCGGTGATCGCCGAGATCGCCAAGGAGGAGATCGGCGCGCTGACCGTGGGCGTGGTCACGAAGCCGTTCGAGTTCGAGGGCAACCGCCGCATGCAGCAGGCCCTCGACGGGATCGACAAGCTGCGGGCCAAGGTCGACACGCTGATCATCGTCCCGAACCAGAAGCTGCTCGAGGTCGTCGAGCGCCGCACCTCCGTCCAGGAGGCGTTCCGGATGGCCGACGACATCCTGCGCCAGGGCGTGCAGGGGATCACCGACCTGATCACCACCCCGGGCCAGATCAACCTCGACTTCGCCGACGTCCGCACCGTGATGTCCGACGCCGGCTCGGCCATGATGGGCATCGGGGCGGCATCCGGTGAGAATCGCGCCCAGGAGGCCGCCAAGATGGCGATCAACTCACCGCTGATGGAGGAGTCGATCGAGGGCGCCACCGGGATGCTCCTCAACTTCACCGGCTCCGACGAGCTCAACCTGTTCGAGGTCAACGAGGCCGCCGACATCGTCGTCTCGACGGCGGACAAGGGCGCCAACATCATCTTCGGGACCGTGATCGACCCGGGCATGGGCGACGAGGTCCGGGTGACCGTGATCGCGACCGGGTTCGAGGGCCGCGAGACGCTCGCTCGCAAGCCGATGCAGGTCCGCGAGCGCAGCCGCGCCCGCCGGGTCGGCGGGCTCGCCGATCGCGAGCGCCGCGAGCTCCAGGTTTCAGACGACGAGATCGACGTCCCGCCCTTCCTGCGCGGCAGCTGAGCCACCCCGCTGGATAGCCTGACCGTCGTGCAAGCGACGGCCCTCAGGCATACGCCCCTGTTCGAAGCGCACCGCGCCGCCGGGGCGAAGCTGGTGCCGTTCGCGGGCTGGGAGATGCCGGTTCAGTACGAGGGCGTGCGCGCCGAGCACCTCGCCGTCCGCGATTCGTGCGGGGTCTTCGACGTCTCGCACATGGGCGAGATCGAGACCTCGGGTCCCGGAGCGCTCGAGCTGCTGCAGCGGCTGCTCTCCAACGACGTCGCCAGGCTCGCGGTCGGCGGCGCTCAGTACTCGGTCCTCTGCCGCGACGACGGCGGTGTCCTCGACGACCTGTTCACCTACCGGCTCGGCGGCGACCGCTACCTGACCGTCACCAACGCCGCCAACCACGACCAGGACCTGGCCTGGTTTCGGGAGCACGCGGGCGACTTCGACGCAGAGGTGACCGACAGCCTCGACGACTACGCCATGCTCGCGGTCCAGGGACCGCGGGCGCGCGACATCGTCGCCGGCCTGGTCGACGGCGAGCTGCCGGCCAGGATGCGCACCGCCATGCTGCCGCTAAGACCCCGCACGCCCGGAGGCGAAGCCGAGGACGTGGCGGGAGTTGTTCTGGCGGGAGGTGTTCTGGTCTGCGGAACCGGCTACACGGGCGAGGACGGCGTCGAGATCCTCCTGTCTCCCGATGCTGCGACCCCGTTCTGGGACGAGCTGCTCGCCGCCGGCGCCACGCCGGCGGGCCTGGGAGCCCGCGACACGCTGCGCCTCGAGGTCTGCTTTCACCTCTACGGCAACGACCTGTCGATCGACCGCAACCCGATCGAGGCCGGCCTGGGCTGGTGCTGCAAGGAGGAGACGGGCTTCATCGGCGCCGAGGTCGTGGCCGCTGCCCGGGCCGCCGGCACCGCCGAGAAGCTCGTGCCGTTCGCGCTGACCGAGAATGGGATCCCGCGCCAGGGCAACCCGGTCCTGGACGCCGAGGGCGGCGAGGCCGGCGTGGTCACGAGCGGAACCCTGTCGCCGTGCCTGGACCGTGGGATCGGGATGGCCTACGTGCGGTCTGACCTCGCCGAACCGGGCTCCGAGGTCGCGATCGACGTGCGCGGAAAGCGGCGAGCCGCGCGCATAGAGTCCAAGCCCCTCTACGACCCCGACCGACAGGAGCGATGACCTTGGCGGACGCAACCTATCCCGACGATCTCAAGTACCACGCCGAGCACGACTGGGCGCGGGTCGATGGCGACGAGGCCACGCTCGGGATCACCTGGTACGCCCAGGACGCGCTTGGCGAGGTCGTCTTCTACGAGCCACCCGAGGTCGGGGCGACGATCGCCAAGGACACCGCCTACGCGGAGGTCGAGTCCGTCAAGGCGGTCTCCGACGTGATCGCGCCGCTCTCGGGCGAGATCACCGCCGTCAACGAGGCGCTCTCGGATGCGCCCGAGCAGATCAACGAGGACCCCTACGGCGAGGGTTGGCTCGTCAAGGTCAAGCTCTCCGATCCCGGCGAGATCGACCAGCTGCTCGACGCCGGCGGCTACAGGGACCTTCTCTCCTGAACCCCCGCTAGCCTCACCCGGGTGAGCCGTTATACGTCCGCTACCGACGCCGACCGGGCGGCGATGCTCGACGCGATCGGCGTCGGGTCGATCGACGAGCTGTTCGCCGACATCCCGGCCGACCTGCGCCTGGGGCGCGCGCTGGACCTGCCCGACGGCCTCTCGGAGACCGAGGTCTTCGACCGCTTCGCGGCACTTGCGTCCCGCAATGCCGACGCCGACTCGGAGACCTGCTTCATCGGCGCCGGGATGTACGACCACTACGTGCCGGCGCTGGTCGAGGCGATCATCTCGCGCTCGGAGTTCCTGACCCCTTACACGCCGTACCAGCCGGAGGTCTCGCAGGGCGGCCTGCAGGTGATGTTCGAGTTCCAGACCGCGATCTCCGAGCTGACCGGGCTGCCGGTCGCGAACGCCTCGCTCTACGAGGGGCCGTCGTCGGTCGCCTCGGCGGCCTACCTGGCGCTCGGCGCGGGCAAGGGACGCACGAAGCTGGTCGTGTCGCGTGGCGTGCACCCCCACGCGCGCGAGACACTCAGGACTTACGCCCGCGGGTTCGGCGCAGACGTGGTTGAGGTCGGGCTGGGTGAGGGGGTGACCGATCTCGAGGCGCTCCGCGAGGCCCTCGACGACCAGACCGCCGCCGTGTTCGTGCAGAACCCCAACTTCCTCGGCGCGATCGAGGACCTCGAGGCGCTTGCCGCCGCCGCCCACGACGCCGGTGCGCTCTGCGTCGCGTCGGTCGACGCGATCACGCTCGGGATCCTGCGGCCGCCGGGCGAATGCGGCGTCGACGTCGCGGTCGGCGAGGGTCAGCCGCTCGGCAACCGGCTCGACTTCGGCGGCCCCTCGTTCGGCTTCTTCGCGGCGACCGAAGAGCACCTGCGCCGGATGCCGGGCCGGATCGCGGGGGAGACCACCGACGCCGACGGCCGCCGCGGCTTCGTGCTCGCTCTGCAGACCCGCGAACAGCACATCCGCCGCGAGAAGGCGACCCACAATATCTGCACCTCACAGGCGCTGAACGCGCTCGCCGCGACGATCTACCTGGCCTGGCTCGGCCGCCGCGGGATCGTCGAGCTCGGCGAGCTGCTCGTCCGCCGCACCGCCTACGCCCGCGAGGCGCTGGCGGCGGTCGACGGGGTCGAGCTGCTGCACCAGGCGCCGGTGGCGCGCGAGTTCGCGGTGTCGCTCGATGCGCCCGTAGCCGCGGTGCTGGACCGGATCAGCGAGGAGGGGATCGCCGCCGGCTACCCGCTCGGCCGCGACTACCCGGAGTTCGAAAACGGGCTCCTGGTCGCGATCACCGAAAGGCGGTCGAAGGACGACATCGATTCCTTGGCCGATGCATTGGGACGGGCAATAACGGGTGGGTTTGCCGAGTTTGGGTCGCATAGCGACCCTAAGTCGTCAATCTCGGCAGAGCAGGCTCGGGCGTGACCCCTACCCAGCCCCCTCCCACGACGGCCGATCCGCCCACCGCGCAGCAAAGAGACCCCGCCGTCACGATCTACGAGCGCTCCGTCTCCGGGCGTCGCGCCGCGGTCCTGCCGCCCACCGACGTACCGGAGACGCCGCTCGATGACCTGATCCCGTCCAACCTCCTGCGCACCGAAGGCCCGGCGCTCCCCGAGATCTCCGAGCCCGAGATCGTCCGCCATTACAACCGCCTCTCGCGCCGGAACTTCGACCTCGACACCGGGCCCTATCCGCTCGGCTCGTGCACGATGAAGCACAACCCGCGCCTCAACGAGAAGGTTGCGGGCCTGCCCGGCCACGCCCGCCTGCACCCGGTCCAGGACCCGAAGCGGGCCCAGGGTGCCCTGGAGCTGATGTGGAACCTGGAGCGGGCGCTGAGCGAGATCTGCGGCCTGCCGCACGTCAGCCTCCAGCCCTCTGCGGGATCCCACGGCGAGCTTGCCGGCCTGCTGCTGACCCGCGCCTACCACGAGGATCGCGGCGAGCAGCGGACCAAGGTGCTGGCCCCCGACACCGCGCACGGGACCAACCCGGCGACGGTGACGATGGCCGGCTACGAGGCGATCAAGGTGGCGACGGACGAGCGCGGCGGAGTGGACGTCGACGACCTGCGCGCGAAGGCGAGCGACGAGGTCGCCTGCCTGATGCTCACCAACCCGAACACGCTCGGGCTCTTCGATCAGAACATCGCCGAGATCGCGGCGATCGTCCACGAGATCGGCGGCACCCTCTACTACGACGGCGCCAACCTGAACGCGATCATGGGCCGCACCCGGCCCGGCGATATGGGCTTCGACATCGTCCACCTCAACCTGCACAAGTCGTTCAGCCAGCCGCACGGGGGAGGGGGTCCCGGCGCCGGGCCGATCGTCGTCTCCGACCGGATCGCGCCCTTCCTCCCGGTTCCGCGAATCGTCCGCGACGCGTCAGGCAACGGCGCCGCCCCGACCTTCGACCTCGAGCACGAGGCGCCGAAGTCGATCGGCCGCCTGCGCGGCTTCCAGGGCAACTTCGGCGTCTTCGTGCGCTCATACGCCTACATCTCGAGCCTCGGCGGCGACGGCCTGACCGAGGCGTCGGAGACCGCGGTCCTGAACGCCAACTACCTGCTCGCCCGGCTGCGCGAGGGTCGGGCGGGCAAGTACCTGCCGCTCGCCTTCGATCGCATCCCGATGCATGAGTTCGTCCTCACCGGCGATCCGGCCAAGCGCGAGCTCCAGGTCAAGACACTCGACATCGCCAAGCGGCTGCTCGACTACGGCTTCCACCCTCCGACCATCTACTTCCCGCTGCTCGTCGACGAGGCGCTGATGGTCGAGCCGACCGAGACCGAGACCCGCGAGTCCCTGGATCAGCTCGCCGATGCGATCGAGTCGATCCTCGCCGAGGCCGAGACCGACCCCGGGATCCTCCACAACGCGCCCTACACGACGCCGGTGCGCCGCCTCGACGAGGCCGCGGCGTCGAGGCGACCGGTGGTCCGCCAGCCGGTTGGATAGCTTTCCCCGCCGATAGGGGAATCGCGTCGGGGGGCGCAGGACGAGGGAGAGGGAATTGAACGCAGCCAAGCCGGGGGGCCTGGTCATGATCGTCTGCGCGCTCGCGCTCGTCGCGCCCGCCGCGCAAGCAAGCCCCGGCTCGCCGACCACGGCGAGCGTTTCGCTCGGAGACAGCTTCATCTCCGGCGAGGCCGGCCGCTGGCAGGGCAACGCGCTGAGTCCTTACGGAACACGGAACGGGACCGACCGCGCCGCCTACGACTGCACCTGGTACGGCGACTGCAGCTACGACGCTCACCGCGTCTACGGAAGCTCGTACGACAACGGCTGCGACCGGTCGGACGTCGCCCCGATCTCCAGCGCCGCGATCGCCGTCAACCAGCGGATCAACATCGCGTGCTCCGGCGCCCAGACCAGGAACATCTGGCGCGCGGCCGCCGGCGGGCAGAGCTTCAAGGGCGAGCCGCCGCAGGCCGACCAGCTGGCGACGATCGCCCAGCAGACGGACGTCAAGCTCGTCGTCCTGACGATCACCGCCAACGACCTCGGCTTCTCCGACCACGTGATCGATTGCACGGTCGCCTGGTCGACCAGCTCCGCCGACGATCCCCACTACTGCCATCCGCAGGAGCAGGCGGAGATGGAGGCCGCGATGCCGGCGGCCCGCGCCGGGTTCGCAAAGGCGATCGACGAGGTGCGCGCGGTGATGGCGGCGGCCGGCTACTCGACGTCGCAGTACCGGTTCGTCGCGATGGGCTACACGTCGCCGATCCCGCACGGCGCCGACATCCGTTACCCGGAGAGCGGCTGGTCGCGGCTCAGCGAGGGCGGCTGCCCGTTCTGGAACGCGGACGCGGACTGGGCGAAGAACACGGCGGCGCCCTACATGACCGACAACATGCGCGACATCGCGGCCCAGAAGGGCGTCCAGTTCCTCGACGTGGGCGACGCCCTCAACGGGCACGAGGTCTGCCATCGAAACGTCTCGCTGGTCGGCGGCGGGGGACCCTCGGAGACCGGCAGCGAATGGGTGCGCTGGCTCAACTCGGGGTGCTGCCAGGGCGACTCGCAGGAGTCGCTGCACCCCAACGCCTACGGCCAGCGGGCGATGGGCCGCTGCATCGCGCTGATCTACGCGGTCCCGAGCGGGAACCGCACCTGCCGCAACACGCCCGGACAGGGCGTGGGAGGGATGTACCTGAGCTCGATCCCCTAGAGCTTCGGCAGCTTCTGCTTCAGCTCGAGCACGGGGGCGAACAGGTCCCCGCGCTCGGCGATCCGCTCGAGCGCCTCGGGCGCCTCGAAGCGGACCGAGTCCGGGTCGCCGTCATCGGCCAGGACCTCGACCTCGTCCCAGCTCAGCGGCATCGACACCCACGGGCGCGGCCGGCAGCGCAGCGAGTACACCGCGACCGTCGTCTTCGAGTAGTCGTTCTGGCTCCAGTCGACGAGCACCTTGCCCTTGCGCAGCTTGCGGTCCTGCTTCGAGACGACCAGCTGCGGCTCCGACTTCTCCATCGCCTGGGCGACCGCGCGCGCGTACGACTTCGTCTGTTCGAAGGTGACCGTCGTGTTGAGCGGCACATAGACCTGGATCCCCTTCGAGCCGGAGTGCTTGGCGAAGCACTGGAGGTCGAACTTCGCGAACAGGTCACGCAGCCGCAGGGCGACCTGGGCGCACTCGACCGCGGTCGCCGGCTCGCCGGGGTCGAGGTCGAACGCGAGGACGGTGGGCCGTTCCGGCTTCTTGGCGAGCGCCAGCGACGGGTGCAGCTCGAGCCCGGCGAGTTGCGCGAGCCAGACGAGCGTCGGCAGGTCGTCGCAGACGACGAAGTCGAGCACCCCGACCCGGCCCATCTCGATCGGCGCCGTGTGAACCCAGTCCGGGGTGTGGTTCGGCGCCCGCTTCTCGAAGAAGCGCTGACCCTCGATCCCGTCTGGGAACCGGACCCTGGTCACCGGCCGGCCGCGCAGGTGGGGGAGGATCGTCTCCGCCACGCGGGCGTAGTAGTCGATCGCCTCGCCCTTCGTGAACGCCGGCTTCGACCCGCCCTTGCCGCCGCGGCGCGCCGGCCACAGGACCTTGTCGAGGTTGGTGAGCGAGAGCGCGCGGCCCTCGACCTCTACTTGCTTGCCTTTGCCTTGCTTCGCGATCGGGGCTTGGCCGTCGGCTTGGATTTCTTCTTCGAGCCCGATTCCTCGGCCTTGACCGCGGCGAGGCTCTCCTCGAGCGCCGCCATCAGGTCCGGAGCCTTGGTCGGCTCCGGCGCCTCGGTCTCCGCGCTGACGATGCTCTCGCCCTTGGCCTTGCGCTCGATCAGCGCCAGCAGCTCGTCGCGGTACTCGTCCTTGTACTGCCCGGCATCGAACTCGGAGGTCAGCGAGTCGATCAGGGCCTTGGCCATGTCGAGCTCCTTCTTCTTCGGCTTCTCGACCTCCTCGCCGAGCACCTCGGAAATCTCGTCCGGTGACACGACCTCGTCGGCGAACCGCATCGTCGCCATCGTCATCACGCCGTCCATCGGCCGCAGCGCCGCGAGGCTCTCGCGGTTGCGGAGCACGAAGCGGCAGACCGCCACCTTGTGCGAATCCTCCATCGCCTTGACCAGCAGCTGGTACGCGCGCTCGGCGCCCTTGTCGGGTCCGAGGTAGTACGGGTGGTCGAAGTAGATCGGGTCGATGTCGTCGAGGTCGACGAAGTCGAGGACCTCGATCGCTCGCGTCTTCTTCGGGTCGAGCTCCTCGAGCTCGTCGCGCGTGATCACCACGTACTGCTCGGGAGCGATCTCGTAGCCCTTGACGATGTCGTTGTACTCGACCTCCTCGCCGTCGGCCTCGGCAACCCGCTTGTGGCGGATCCGCGACCCGTCAGCCTCGCGCAGCTCGCGGAAGCTGACCGACTTCTTCGAGACGGCCGAATAGAGCTTCACCGGGACGTTGAGAAGCCCGAAAGAGATTGAGCCTGACCAGATCGCGCGTGCCATGGGTATCTAGTACCTCAGACTACCCAGGGACTCCTTTCTAATCGGTCGCGCGAAAGAAATGATGCGCGCCACGTCCTCGGCTTCGCCTCCGGGCGTGCGCGGTGATGGCTAGGACTCGCGGACGACCTGCCGAGGGTCCTTGTCGTCGCGCAGGCCCTTGAACGCCGACTGGCGCAGGGTGCCCTCGCGGGTCCACTCGGTGAACTCGAACTCACCCACCAGCTCCGGCTCGACCCAGACCGGCCCGGCGCCCCGATCGCGGGCCCGCTGGCGGTACTTGAGCGCCGGGTCCTCGCCGAGCTCGAACGGGGAGTCGTCGCGGCGCAACGGCTCGAGCAGCTCGGTCAGCCGCTTCAGCATCTCCTGCGTGTAGCCGGTGCCCACGCCGCCCGCATAGACGAGCCGCTGCGGCCGCCCGAGCCGCTCCGCCTCAGCCGGCGTCGCGTCCCAGTGGCCGACGAGCAGCGAGCCGACCCGCCCGCCGCGCGACCCCTCGCCGGGCATCCAGCCCCCGATCACCAGCTCCTGCCCGCGCCGGTAGCGCACCTTGAGCCACTCGCCGCTGCGCTGACCGGGCCGGTAAAGACTGTCGGTCCGCTTCGCGACCACGCCCTCGAGGCCCTGCTGACGGATCGCATCCCAGAGCCGGTCGCCGTCGCCGACGTGGTGTGCCGGTGCTTGCCAGTTGGGACCGTCGAAGCCGAGCTCGGCGAGCAGCGCGCGCCGGGCCAGGTACGGCTCGCCGAGCAGCGAGCGACCGTCGAGCCAGAGCAGGTCGAATGCGACATAGGTCGCCGGGGTCTCGGCGGCGCGCAACCGGATCGTCGCCTCCGTCGTCAGGCCCATCCGGCGCTGCAGGAGCTGGAAGCTCGGCCGCCCGGACTCGTCGAAGGCGACGATCTCGCCGTCGAGGATCACCTCGCGGCCGTTGAATGCCTCGGCGAGCGCGACGAACTCGGGATAGCGCGGCGTGTGGTCGTTGCCGCGGCGGGCCGCGATCCGCAGGCCGCGATCGTCGATGTAGGTCAGCGCCCGGATCCCATCCCACTTGATCTCGTACGCCCAGCCGTCGCCGGACGGCAGCGCCTTCGCCGGCCGGGCCAGCATCGGCTCGAGGTTGCGGGGCATCCGCTTGGCGGCGGCCATGCCCCGATAATCGCAAGGTGGCGACCGACGAGACCACCTTCGAGCTCGAGCGGGTGAGCCTGTCGCGGGGCGGCAAGCCGGTGCTGCGGGAGCTCAGCGCCCGGATTCCCGCCGGGGCGACCTGCGTCGCCGGCCCGTCGGGTTCGGGCAAGTCGACCCTGCTGCGACTGCTGGACCGCCTCTCGGACCCGGCGGACGGGACGGTCCGCTACCGCGACGCCGACGTCCGCGAGCGCGACCCGCTCGAGCTGCGGCGCGAGGTCGTCCTCGTCCCGCAGCTGCCGGCGCTGCTCGAGGGCACGGTCGCCGGCAACCTCCGCTTCGCCGCCGGCCTCGCCGGCCGCGAGCCGGACATCGACCGCCTGCTCGGGCTCGCCGGTCTCGATCCGAGCTTCGCCGAGCGCGACTGCGCGAAGCTCTCGGTCGGCGAGCAGCAGCGGGCGATGCTGGCCCGGGCGCTGGCACTGGACCCGCGGGTGCTGCTGCTCGACGAGCCGACCTCGGCGCTCGACCCGGAGACGACCGGAGCGATCGAGGAGACGATCGGAGAGTTACGCGAGCGACTCGCGGTCGACGTCGTCTGGGTGACGCACGACCTCGCGCAGGCGCGGCGGGTTTCGGAGTGGCTGGTCCGGATCGAGGCGGGGCGGACGGTCGGCCAGGGCCCCACCCACGAGCTGCTCACGGCGGTCAGCTGATGGTCGGCATCGACGTGACGATGACCGAGGTCGCGGCGAGCCTCGTCCTCGTCGCGCTCGCAATCGGGGTCTCCGTGTGGCGGCGCACCGGCCTGGAGAACGAGATCGCGATCGCGGTCCTGCGCTCGTTCATCCAGCTGACCGCGATCGGCTACGTGATCCAGGCGATCTTCGACGAGGACAGCATCTGGCTGGTGATCGCGCTGCTCGCCGTCATGGTCGGCTTCGGCGCCTTCACTGCCCGCCACCGCGCGAAGCGGGTCCCGGGCGCGCTCTGGCCGCTGGTCGCCGCGCTCGGGACCGCCGGCGGGCTGACACTTGGGCTGGTCGTCGCGCTCGGCGTCTTCGAGCCGACTCCGCGCTACCTGGTTCCGGTCGGCGGGATGGTGATCGGCAACGCGATGACCTCGGCCGCGGTCGCGCTGAACCGGCTCGGCGACGAGATGACCGACCGCGCCCGCGAGATCGAGGCGACCCTCGCGCTCGGGGCCACCGCGACGGTCGCCGCGGCGCCGAGCGTGCGCCGCAGCCTGCGCTCGGGAACCATCCAGGTCGTCGACCAAACGAAGACGACCGGGCTGATCTTCTTCCCCGGGACCATGGTCGGGATGCTGCTCGCAGGCGCCGACCCGATCGACGCCGTCCGCCTGCAGCTGATCCTGCTCTGGGTCCTGCTCGGCGCGGTCACGCTCTCGGCGCTGATCGCGACCACGCTCGCCTACCGCAACTTCTTCACCCCGGCCCACCAGCTCCGCGAGCCGCCGGAGCCCTGAGTCTCAGGGAGCGCCGGTAGCCACGAGCACCGCCTCGGTGCACGAGCGCAGGTCCATCCTCTCGCCCGTGCCCGTGAGCAACGGGCCGGCGGACGTTCCGGGAGGCGCTGATGGTGGGAGCGGGGGAGCCGGTTGGAGCTCGGCTCCGTGCGGGTTTGTGATGCGGAGGCGACCGGCCGGAGATCGAGACAGCAGGTACCCGCCCTCGTGCACGAGGCGGTGGTGATGGCGGCACAGGAGCACGAGGTTGCCGAGCTCGGTCGCGCCGCCCTGCGCCCAGTGGACGATGTGATGGGCGTCGACGAAGCGGTGCCGCTCGCAGCCCGGGAACTGGCAGCGGCCGTCCCGAGCGACCAACGCCCGTCGCACGGACGGCGGTATCGACCGCGTTCGTCGCCCGACGCCGACGGGGCTGCCGTCGCGCTCCGCGATCGCGACGATCGAGGCGTCGCAGCCGAGGCGGCGGGCGGTCTCGGGCGAGATGCCGGGGCCGTCGGCGATCGCGCACGCGCCCGGACCCGACATGCTCGCGCCGGGCGAGTCCGTGGCGAGGGTGGAGGCATCGACATGAAGCAGGAGTTGGTACCGCTCGCCCCCTGTGAGCCCGGTCGGCGGCCGGGCGAGCGTTGCCTCGCACATGGCGGTCAGCGACTCCGCATTGGTCGGCGCGGGCGGCGGCGGCGGGGCGGGCTCCGGCGGCTCCGCGGAACCGCCATCGGCCGGCGTCGCCGCAGCGGCCGTGCGCGGTTCCGCGGAACCGTCGTCGCGCTCGTCCCGAAGCTGCGCGAGGGAGTCGCGCGCCGCCTCGAGCGCCCGCAGGAAGATCGCGCCGTCCTCCGGCGGCAGCTTGGCGTCCACATGGAGGCAGCCGTCGTCGTCGTCCCAGTACCAGCGGACGTAGCTCTCGCGGTGCGCCTCCGCGGCCTCGGCGGCGGTAACGCGGCGAGCGGCACGCACCATCCGCTCGAGCTGGGCGGCGGTCGCGTGGCGGGCGAGCTCGAGCAGGTCCTCCTCGCTCTCCCGGTCTGCGACCCGAGTGAGGGCCCGCACCTTCGAGTAGCTCAGCCGCCCCGACCCGAACGCCGCCACGGATCAGCGGCAGCTCGGGAAGCGCGCGGGCCACGCGAACGTGCTCGCGGGCGGAGCGGGGCGTGAGTGAGCAACGCCAAGCCACCCACTCGGCGGTCGAGCGACAGCCGGTGCCGCCCCAGCCCTCGCGCCGGTCGAACTCGGCGACGAGCTCCAGCCAGCGGGCGTTGCCGGCGTTGATCTGCGCGGCGAGCTGCTCGATCTCGCGCTCGATCAGCTCGAGCGGGAGCTCACGCGGTGACCCTTCTCTGAACACGAACACATGTTCGCAATCCGGCCGGACGGAACCGGTCGCCTCAGCGCTCGGGCAGGATCCAGCCCGAGACGCTCGGGAACGGCGCCGGCCCCTCGCCGCCGGGGTCGAACTGCTCGGAGATCCGGTCGAAGGCGACGACGCGCCGCGGGCGGTCGGGGTCGATGAAGAGCCACTGGTCGGCGGCCGGCCAGCCGACGAGCAGCCAGCGCCCGTCCGGGGACCATGTCGGACCGGTGAGCCGGCCACGGGCCGAGAAGATGGTCGCTGAGTCATTGCGTTCGATGACCGTCAGCCGGTCACTGCTGCCGACGTGCTCGATCCGCGCGACCCGTGAACCGCTCGGCGACAGCGCAAGGTCCTGCGAGCCCGCCGGTGCTGGCGGCAGGCGCCTGAGGTCCGAGTGGAGGACCGGGACGCTGGCGCGCGTCTCGGCGTCAACGGCGTGGACCCCGCCACCGGCGTCGCGGTAGAGAAGGACGAAGGGGGACCCCGCGAGCTTCGCGTAGGCGATCGGCCGCCAGACGGGCGGGACCGGGGCGACGTCGCGTGCGACGAGGTGGTCGCTCTCCGGGTTCCCGTCGCCCGCGATAACGCGCAGGTCGTCGCCGCTGCGGTAGGCGATCCGCGTATCGACGGCGTCGCCGCCCCAGCGCGGGTCGCGAACCACGCCCGGCGCCGGGAACGTCCACCGGACGTCGCCGTCGGTCTCGACCGCGGCAAGCTCGCGGCCGTCGGCAACCGCGACGTAGAGGCCGTGCGGGGACCAGGCGGCGTCGGTGTAGTCGCCGAGCAGCCGCCTCGAGCCGTCCTCCCGGACGATCCAGGGACCCTGCCCGGACTCGACCAGCAACTCGCCGCCGGCCGGCAGCGCGCGCAACGTCGGGCTCGCGTCCTCGGCGCCGATTCCGAATACGTCCTCGATGGCGTCGCCGACCTTCGCCCCGGCCGGGCTGAGGCCGATCGCCAGCAAAGCCAGGCCCCCGGCGATCGCGATCGCGACCCGGCGTCCCGTCGCCGGGGGCCGCACGGGCGCCCGCTCTACGTAGGCGGAACGGACGATCTCCCAGGAGCGCTCCTCGGCCTCGTCCTCCTCCGGGACAGGCAGCTCCCGCAGCGCGCGGCCCAGCTCGGGGTCGTTCCTCACGAGCCTTCCTCCTCAAGCGCGGGCCGCAACCGGTCGAGCCCGCGGCGCAGCCGCGAGTTGACGGTGCCGCGCGGCAGCCCGAGGATCTCGCCGATCTCCCCGGGCGAGTACTCGAGCACGTAGCGCAGCACGACCACCGCCCGGTGCTCGGGCCCCAACTCGCGCAGAGCGTCGAGCAGCTGATCCGAGATCGCGTCGGGCACCGGAGCCTCGCCCTCCTCGCTGCCGGCCAGGGCGCTCTCGGCTCGCAGCGCTCGCGCGCGGGCGTAGTCGATGGCACGGTTGACGGTGATCCTGTGCAGCCACGGCCCGAACGGCCGGCGGCGATCGAACCGGTCGAGCGCCCGCACGGCGGCAAGGAAGGATTCCTGGGCGATGTCCTCGGCGGCGCTCGGGTCGCCGATCACCAGATACGCCGCCCGGTGGGCACGGCGCCAGTGGCGCCGGAAGAGCTCTTCCAAGGCGTCGCTCGACCCGCGCTGCGCTTCGCGGACGAGCGCTGCCTCGCGCCGGCCCCGCAGCGGTCCCGACCGGGGCAGCGGCCCGAGACGCTCGGAAGCTTGCTCAGCGCTCATCGGCAGCGCCAATTGTCCCGCCTCGAAGAGGGGTCCGCCAAGCCCGATCACGAGTGCTGTCGCGGTCAACGCCTCGAACCGCTCAGCTGACGGATTCCTTCTCGCGGTCGTCGGCGTCGATCCGGACCAGGCGCTCGAGGGCCTCCTCGTCGACGCCCTTCTCCGGCCGCCGTCGCCATAGCACCGCCGCCAAAGCGCCGATCAGGAGCAGCCCACCGCCGATCGCGATCCAAGCGACCGCGTTCGCCCCGTCCGGATCGGCGGGCGCGGTGGCCGGCTCGGGCGGCGTCGGATCGGACACCTCGAACGTCTGCGGGTCGACGAGGGCCACCGGCTCGCCCTGGTTCAGGACGGTGAGCTCGCCCGAGGCCGGGTCCATGTTGAGACCGAGCTGGTACATGTCGCGGGCCCTCACACCCTCGAGGTCGATGCACTGGGCTGTGAGCCCCTGCGTGTCGAGGGCGTGGATGAACGACTCGTGGCCGCCGCCGTAGAGCGTGTACGCCCAGCGGCCGTCCGGGCTCGTCTGGCGGGCGAGAGGGAACCCGGCCATGCGCTCCTCCGGCTCGTCCGGATCGACGATCGGCTCGCTCAGCTTCCCGCGCTCGATGTCGTACGCAACGACCTCATAGTCCAGCGGATCCCGCGGACTCTGGTAGTGGACGAGGTACAGCCTCCGCCCATCGGGGGAGATCGCGTCGAAGCTGAAATCGCCGTCGAGCACGACGCTCTCCCGGCTACGGAGCGAGCTCGTGTCGACGATCCGGAACGACGTCGTCTCGCGGGGGAATCCCTTGCGCGGCTTGATCAGCGCGAGGGTGGTTCCGTCGCGCGACAGCCCGCTCGCGGTGCCGTCGTAGGCGACGATCGGAACGCCGAACGTTCCGGACATGCCGCGGGAGTTCACGATCTGTCCGCCGTTGGCCGCGATCTTCAGCACGGTCGTCTCGCCGGCGGTGGTGATGGCTCCGTAGCGATAGGGCCCGTCCGGCTCGCCAACCGTCGCATCGTCGGCGCCGTCGACCGGCAGGGGCAGTCCGTCGGCGCTCGCCGAGGCGGGCGCGAGCATCGTGGCAAGGGCGATCAGGGTGAGGGCAAGTGTCTTCATGCCCTGGATACGGCCGTGACGTCGCCAGAGGTCCCTCGCGTACATTCCCGCCCGTGAGGATCTTCAGCGGCATCCAGCCCACGGGGCGCAAGCACCTCGGCAACTACATCGGTGCGATCCGCCAGTACGTCGAGGGGCAGGATCGCGCCGGCGACGGCGAGTCGATCTACTGCATCGTCGACATGCACGCGATCTCGGTGCCGTACGACCCGGCCGAGCTGCGCGAGCGCCTTTACGACACGACCGCGATCCTGGTGGCCGCCGGGCTGGACCCCGAGCGCTGCATCCTGTTCCGCCAGTCCGACGTCTCCGAGCACACGGAGCTCTGCTGGCTGCTGTCGGCGGTCACCTCGCACGGGGACCTGAACCGCATGACCCAGTTCAAGGACAAGTCCGCCAAGCAGCGCGAGCTCGTCTCGGCGGCGCTGTTCTTCTACCCGGTCCTCCAGGCGGCCGACGTGCTCGCCTACAAGGCTGGGGAGGTCCCGGTCGGCGAGGACCAGCGCCAGCACATCGAGCTGATGCGCGAGATCGCGCGCCGCTTCAACGAGCGGTTCGGAGAGATCCTGGTCGAGCCGGAGGCGCGGATCCCCGAGGTCGGCGGGCGGGTGATGGACCTGCAGCAGCCCGACGCGAAGATGTCCACGACGGGTGGTACCGAGCAGGGCACGGTGCTCGTCCTCGACCCCGAGGAGGTCGTGCGCAAGAAGGTGATGAGCGCGGTCACGGACTCGGGCTCGGAGGTGGTTCGGGGTGAGGGCAAGGAGGGAATCGGCAACCTCATCGAGATCCTCTCGGTCGTCCGCGGCAGCGATCCCGCTGACGTCGAGAGCGAGTTCGAAGGCTCCGGCTACGGTGACTTCAAGAAAGCCGTCGCGCAGGCCGTGGTGGACTACCTGGCCCCGGTCCGCGAGCGCTACGAGGAGCTCCGTCCCGACCAGGACGAGCTCGAGCGGATCCTCGCCGCGGGGGCCGAGAAGGCGCGCGCGATCGCGGCCCCCACGCTCGCCGAGGTCCGTGCGGCGATGGGCGTCGGATCCCCGGGCTAGTCTTCGCCGCGAACCTGGCCGTAGTTGATCGCCGCCACGATCATCACCCCGCCGGCGATGTTGCCCGCGATGGTGATGGCGAGCCAGCCCAGGAGGTCGCCGAGCGCGAGCGGACCCTCGAACAGGGCGCAGAACGCCTCCACGGTGGTCGCGACGCAGTGATCGAAGCCCCCGAGCGCGACGACCAGGGTGACCGCGTAGATCACCGCGATCTGGCCGATCGCGTGCTCGGAGGCCTCCACCAGCCACGCGACCAGCGCCAGCAGCCAACCGGTGACCACCGCGCTCCAGAAGGTCGAGCTGAGCGGCCCGGAGGTATCGCCGACGCCCTCGGCGACGAGCTTCGCCTGCGCCGGATCGCCGAAGGCGCCGGTGAACATCGCGAGCATCGCGAACAGCAGCGCTCCGGCGAGGTTGGCCGTGAGCACGATCGCCCAGAGCCGGCCGGAGACGCGCAGGAACTCGGGCCTTCGCATCGTGACCATCACCGGGTAGAGCGTGTTCTCGGTGAAGAACTGCGCCCGGCCGATGATCACCGCGAGGTAGCCGATCGGGTAGAGCAGCGCGGCGATGAACTTGTCCGAGTCGGCGTCGCCGAGCGCGACCAGCGCCAGGGCGTACGCGAGCGGCGCCAGGCCGATCGTGAACCCGGCGAACAGGCCCGAGAACGCCAGGCTCGAGGGCGGGCGGTTCAGCTCCTCGACCGTGTCGTCGCAGACGCGCTCGTAGATGTCGACCGCGTGCGGGCGCGGCTCGAGCTCGGAGTCCTTCATCCGCCGTGCAGCCTATGGCCGCCGACGCTCCTTCTACTGTTTCGGGCATGAGAGCCGCCGAGCTCGACTTGGATCTGGACGTCTTCGCGGGCCCGTTCGACCTGCTGATGACCGTCGTCCTGCGCGAGGAGATCGCGCTCGCCGAGGTGGCGCTGGGCGAGATCGTGATCGCCTACCTCGAGCACGTCGAGGAGCAGGGCGACCTCGACCTCGAGGCGGCGACAGAGTTCCTCGTCCTGATCGCGTCGCTGCTGGAGCTGAAGTCGCGGCTGCTGCTGCCGGCGCCGGAGGAGGAGCTGCTCGAGCTCGGGCCCGAGGAGGCAGCCGACGAGCTGCTCGCCCGGATGCTCGAGTACCGCCGCTACCGCGATGCCGCCGCCCACCTGGCCGGGCTGTTCGCCGACGGACGGCGCTACGAGTACCGATCGGCGCCGCTGCCGCCGGACCTGCGACGGGTCGCGCTCGACGCCGCCCGCCCGTCCTACGAGCCCGACCTGCTCGCCGTCTCGATCGGCGACCTGCTGCGCGTGCCGCCGAAGCCCGACCTGTCGCACATCCGCCCGACCGTCTCACTCGACAAGCGACTGCGGGTGCTCCGCGAGCTGCTGTCCGGGCGCAGGTCGCTCGACTTCGACGAGAGCTTCGGCGACGAGGACAAGCTGACCCAGGCGGTCACCCTGTTCGCGTTGCTCGAGCTCCACAAGCAGGGCGAGGCGACCTGGGAGCAGGATGGCGTCTTCGCCGCCATCCGAATAACTCCGGCCAAAATAAATCCGGCCACGTCCTCGGCTTCGCCTCCGGGCGTGCCGGGTGAGGAGCTGGCCTCGTGAGCCGCCTGGAGCAGGTCGTCGAGGCCCTTTTGTTCCTCTCGCCCGAGCCGGTCGGCACCGCCGAGCTCGCAGAGGCCTGCGAGGCCACCGAGGCCGAGGTCGACCGCGCGATCGACCTGCTCGGCTCGTCGCTCGCCGAACGCGGGGTGGTGCTGCGCCAGGTCGCCGGCGGCCACACGCTCGCCGCCCACCCGGAGGCCGGCGACGCGGCTCGGCGCCTGCTCGCCCGGCCGAAGACGCCGCCGCTGACGCAGGCGCAGGCCGAGACGCTGGCGATCATCGCCTACCTCCAGCCGGTCTCGCGCCCGGAGATCGCCCGGATCCGGGGCGTCTCCTCGGAGTCGGCGCTCCACACGCTGACCGAGCGCGGACTGATCGAGGAGTCCGGGCGCTCGAGATTCGGCGCCGTCATCCACCGCACCACGCCCCTCTTCGAGCGCCTCTTCGGCCTCTCCGGCCTGGACGCGCTGCCCGATCCGGCGAAGTTCGACCCGACGCCCGAGGACGAGGCCGAGCTGCGCGAGCGGCTGCTGAAGGCCGGCGAACAGCGCGCCGAGTAGGGCGGGTAGCGACGGCGGTTCAGCCGCCGAGCGTCCGCGAGACCTCGTCGACCACGATCGGAAGCGCTTCGAAGGCGGCCTCGCCGAGGCTCGCCGCCGGGCCGGAGATGCCGATTGCGAAGTCGTCGGCAACCCAGATCGCGACGCGGGAGTTCTCGAGCTTGGCGCCCAGGACCTCGCTCGGGTCGAGGCCCGGTGCGTCCCCTTCGACCTCCTCGCTGCCCTCGACCTGCAACAGCCGCTCGAGCAGTTGCTCGCGGGTGGCAAGTGTCGTGCCGACGGACACGCCGTACACCGTCTCGCGGTCGGCATCGCCCTCGCGCACGGCGCAGTTGAGGGTCTCGTCCTCGCCGGGCGTGCCGCTGAGCACCTCGCCCTGAACGCTGATCGCGTTCTCGGTGGCCGGGAGCGCCGCGGCGATCCGCTCGGCGCCCTCCTGATCGAGCGCGAAGCAGTCCTCGACCAGGACGGGAGGGCCGTGGTCCGCGTTGCGGTCGAGGTCCTGATCGGCGTACGCGGCGTCCGCGCCCTCGCTGAATCCCGCCTCGAGCGCCGCGACGTCAGGACCGCCGCCACCGTCGTCGTCGGGGGATCCGCAGCTCGCGAGGAACAGCGCGGCGGCGGCGAGCGCGGCGGTCATCGTGCGGGTCGGCGTCATGTGAGCGGCCAGGCTAACTACCTTCAGGGGTATGCGACTGGGGAAATACCTGGCCCACTCGGGCGTCGCCTCGCGACGTAAGGCCGAGGACCTGATCGTCGCCGGGCGCGTGCGGGTCGGCGGCGAGGTCGTGCGCGATCCGGCCCGCGACGTCGAGTTCGAGAGCGGGGTGGAGGTCGACGGCCGCCAGGTGGGGCCCGAAGCCCGCGAGGTTTGGATGCTGAACAAGCCGACCGGCGTCACCTCGACCGCGCACGAGCCCGGGCGCCGGCGGGCCGTCACCCAGTTGATCGACTCGAAGCGCCGCCTCTACCCGGTTGGACGGCTCGACGCCGAATCGACGGGGCTGATCCTGGTCACCAACGACGGCGAGCTAGCAAACCGGCTCATGCATCCCCGCTACGAGGTGCCGCGGACCTACCGGACCCGCCTTCGCCGCCCGCCGTCGGATACCGACATCGGCCGGCTTCGCGATGGTGTCGAGCTCGACGACGGCCCGACAGCCCCTGCGCGGGTACGTAGGTGTTCGCCCCGGGTGCTCGAGATCACGATCCGCGAGGGCCGCAACCGCCAGGTGCGGCGGATGGCCGAGGCGATCGGCAACGAGGTGGTCGAGCTCGAGCGGGTCGCCTTCGGACCGCTCCGTCTCGGCGAGCTACCGCGGGGAGAGGCGCGCAAGCTGCGCGCCGCCGAGCTGCGCCGGCTCTGGAAGGATCCGGCCCGATGACGACCGACCCACAACCGCGCCTCTGGGCCGTGCGCGGCGCCGTTCAGGCCGAGCGCAACGACGAGGAGTCGATCCTCACGGCGACCGAGGAGCTGATGCGGGCGCTGATCGAGCGCAACTCGCTGGAGCCGGCCGACTTCGTCTCCGTGATCCTCACCTGCACCGACGACCTCAACGCGCAGTTCCCCGCGGTCGGCGCTCGCGCGGTCGGCCTCGACCAGGTGCCGCTGCTGTGCAACCGCGAGCTCGACGTGCCCGGGGCGATGGAGCGGGTGATCCGGGTGCTGGCCCACTACTACGCGCCCGCCGACCGCAAGCCCGAGCACGTCTACATCCGCGAGACCCAGGCGCTGCGCCGCGACCTGCACTCGGCCCAGTAGAAGGTGCCGTGAGCGTCCATTTCGCCCACAAGCTCGCCCAGATCCCGGGCTACGTCGCCGGCGCGCCCGCCGGCAAGGCGCCGGAGTCGATCGCCGACGAGGGGATCGCCCAGCTCGCCTCGAACGAGTCGCCGCAGGGCCCCCACCCGGCGGTCACCGACGCGATCGCCCGCGCCGCCGCGCACACGAACCGCTACCCGGATCCGAGCGCCGGCCTGCTGCGACAGCGGATCGCCGAGCGCTACGAGGTCGAGCCGGCCGGCGTCGCGCTCGCCAACGGCTCCTGTGAGCTCCTGCTCGCCGCGGCGATGGCGCTGTGTGAGCCAGGCGCCGAGCTCGTTTACGCCTGGCCCGCGTTCTCGATCTACCCGTACCTGGCGCCGCTCTCCGGGGCCCGGGAGATCCGCGTACCGATCGGCGACGGCGCGCTCCACGACCTCGACGCGATGGCCACCGAGGTCACCGCCGCGACCCAGCTGGTCCTGATCTGCAACCCGAACAACCCGACCTCGACGCACATCCCCGCGGCGCGGATCGGCGAGTTCTGCGAGCGGATGCCCGACCACGTCACGGTGCTCGTCGACGAGGCCTACGTCGAGTTCCAGCTCGACGACGACCCGGACGACAGCGTCGACCTGCGCAAGGACTTCCCCAATCTCGTCCTGCTGCGGACCTTCAGCAAGGTCTACGGGCTGGCCGGGCTGCGGGTCGGTTACGCGCTCTGCTCGCCGGCCTTTCGCTCGGCCGTCGACGCTGTGCGCCAGCCGTTTTCCGTCAACGCCCTCGCCCAGGCCGCGGCCGCCGAGGCGATCCGCCATCAGGACGACGTCGCCGACCGCGTCGAGCGCAACCTGGTCGAGCGCGTGCTGGTCGAGGAGGGGGTGCGCGAGCTCGGCCTGCGCACGCCCGACTCGCAGACGAACTTCTCCTGGATCCACCTCGGCGACCACGACGAGCAGGCGATCGTCGCCGGCCTGGCGGAGCAGGGAATCCTCGTCCGCCCGGGCACGCCGCTGGGCGGCCCCGATCACATCCGGGTCAGCTACGGGACCCCGGAGGAGAACCGGCGGTTCCTCGGCGCGCTGGGCGCCGCCCTGTAGCCCTTGACGCCGCCCCGGGTGGGGGCTAGGTTGGCTCGCGATGCAGGGAAGCCGGGTGTTGGAGCGCCCGCCTCACCTAGTGACGGCGGCGCTGGGCGCGCTCGCGGTCGGGGTTCTGCTCCTGGTCGTCGCACGCCCATCGGTCACCGGGCTGTCGCTGCCCTTCCCCGGCCCCGAGGGCCAGGCTCGCGCCGAGCACGCTTACGGGGAGCTTCCCCTGGCGTTCGAGCGCGACGCCGGGCGCTCGGGGCCTGATGTCGACTTCCTCGCCCGCACCCCGGCGGGGATAACCGCGATCGGCCCCCAAGGCGCCACCCTGGCAGTCGGGGGCCCCAAGCAGCCCGAGGCCCTTGGCCTCGAGCTCGCAAACGGCGCCGCCGCGGTCAAGGCTCAGGCGCTCGAGCGCCTTCCCGGTGAGGTCAACTACCTGGTCGGCCAGCGCTCCGAGTGGAAGACCGAGATCGCCACCTTCGAGCGGGTGCGCTACGCGGACGTCTATCCGGGCATCTCGCTCGATTGGCGCGGAAACCAGGAGCAGCTCGAGTACGACTTCCGCCTCGCTCCGGGCGCGGACCCCGCCCGGATCGCGCTCGGCCTCAATGGCGCAGAGCGCGTTCGGCTTGCGCCAAGCGGCGACCTGGTGATCGACGTTGGAAAGGCGAGTGTGCACCAGCGCGCCCCGGTCGCGTATCAGTCGATCGCCGGCCAGCGGGTGGAGGTCGAATCCGCATTCACGCTTCGCGGTGAGACCGTCGGCTTCGAGCTCGGCGCCTATGACCGCTCTCGGCCGCTGGTCATCGACCCGCTGGTGCTCGCCTACTCGACCTACCTCGGAGGCGACGCGGGCGACTTCGGTTTCGCAATCGCGGTTGACGGCGGAGGCGCTGCCTACGTCACGGGCGGCACCGATTCGACCGACTTCGACAACGTCGGGCGGATCGAGGGCAACTCGGCCGGGGCCGACGCCTTCGTCGCCAAGCTCACCCCCGCCGGCAACGCGCTCTCCTACTCGACCTACCTGGGCGGCGCCGCGGACGACACCGGCAGAGCGATCGCCGTTGACGGCGCCGGCGCCGCCTACATCACCGGCTCTACGGACTCGACCGACTTCAACATCGTCGGCCAGATCGAGGGTGATTCGACCGGCACCGACGCCTTCGTCGCCAAGCTCACTCCCGCCGGCAGCGGGCTCACCTACTCGACCTACCTGGGCGGGAACGGCGCCGACGGCGGCGCCGGGATCGCCATCGACACCACCGGCGCCGCCTACGTCACCGGGTTTACGGACTCGACTGAGTTCAACACGGTCGGACAGATCGAGGCCGACTCGGCCGGCAGCGACGCCTTCGTCTCAAAGCTCGCCCCGGCCGGCAGCCCGCTCGTCTACTCGACCTATCTGGGTGGCGACGGGAGCGATAACAGCAACGCAATCGCCGTCGACGCCGCCGGCGCCGCTTACGTAACCGGCAGCACGACCTCGACCGACTTCAACACCGTCGGGCCGATCGAGGGCAACTCGGCCGACTTCGACGCCTTCGTCTCCAAGCTCGTGCCCGCCGGCGGCGAACTCGCCTACTCGACCTACCTGGGCGGCGACGGCCTGGACTTCGGCAGAGCGATCGCTACCGACGCCGCCGGCGCCGCCTACGTCGCCGGCACCACCGGCTCGACCGAGTTCAACACCGTCGGACAGATCGAGGACGACTCGGCCGCCACAGACGCCTTCGTCGCCAAGCTCATCCCCGCCGGCAGCGCGCTCGCCTACTCGACCTACCTGGGCGGCAACAACAGCGACCGCGCCGACGCACTCGCCGTCGACGCCGCCGGCGCCGCCTACGTCGCAGGCGCCACCGTCTCGACCGACTTCAACACGGTCGGACAGATCGAGGGCGGCTCGGCCGGCAGCGACGCTTACGTCTCCAAGCTCACTCCCGCCGGCAACGCGCTCGCCTACTCGACCTACCTGGGCGGCGACGCAGCGGAACCCGTCAATGGAATCGCCGTCGACGCCGCCGGCGCCGCCTACGTCACCGGCTCCACGGACTCGATCAACTTCGACATCGTCGGCCAGTTCGAGGGCAACTCGGCCGCCGACGACGCCTTCATCTCCAAGCTCAGCTTCGACGCCGACGGTGATGGGGTTCCCGACGATGCCGACGTCTGCCTCGACGAGGCCGGACCGTCCTCCAACGCCGGCTGCCCAGCGCCGGTCGTACCGCCTCAGGAGCCACCTGTGACGAAGGCAGACCGGACGATCAGCCTCGCCACCTCGAAGTCGAAGGTGACCAAGGGCAAGAAGGTCCGCCTCTCGGGCCAGATCGCCGCGACCGCCGGAGAGACCGCCTGCGAGGCAGGCCAGGCGGTCGACCTACAGCGGGTCAAGACCGGCAGCGCCTTCACATCCTTCGCCTCCGAGACCACCGATGCCGCCGGCACCTACTCGCTCAAGGTGAGAGTGCGAAAGACATTCCGCTACCGCGCCGCCCTCGACGAGACCACGGCCTGCGAGGCCGGCCTCTCCGGCGTCGAGAAGGTGAAGGCGAAGCGCCGGCGTAGAAGGTAGGCATGAGACTTCTCGCCTGGATCACAGCCGCCGTTCTCTTGGCAACCGCCTCCACCGCGCTCGCGAAGACTGTTGTGTACTCGGGCACCCACGGCGGCGAGTTCCTCAGCAAACCCGGGAAGCTGAAGTACTCCGCGAAGGAGACCGGCACGACCCAGTCCGTGACGCTCAAGGACCTCCACTGGAACCACTGGGGCGACGGCAAGGCGATCTCGCCGGCGACGGCGAAGCTCTGCTCGGACCAGGCCGGCTGCTTCACGACGGAGGACGCCTCGGTCAAGGCGAAGAAGCTCGCCTCGCTCGACTCGATCGGCTACTACAAGAAGCTGGTCGTGAGCTTCGGCCAGAACCAAATCAAGTTCTCGCTGCCGACGCCCTAGCGCTCAGGTTCCGTTCTCGGAGAAGTGCTGGTAGTCGCGGATCGACTGCGGGCCGTCGCCGAGCCACTCCCAGCCGGCGCGGCGGGCGAACGCCTTCTCGACCCTGTCGCCGTCGTGGATCATCCCGGGCGCGTTGCGAGAGCGATCGAGATAGGGCTCGCCGTTGGGCGGCGTGAAGTGGCTGCCGGAGACGTAGGGGTTCTCCACCGGGTTGATGTCGATCGCAATGCCGTAGGCGTGCATCGACCAGCGGGTGGTCCCGGCGACGTAGCGGCAGTTGAAGGCGGAGGTGTTGTCGGCCCTGGTCGAGCGGCTGTCGTTGGCGTCGTAGCGGTCCACCAGAGACATCTTCCGGACCGGGTAGCCGATGTTGTAGAGGCGCTTGAAGACGGCGAGGATGCCGTCGGCGGAGCGCTCGTTGACGATCAGCCGGCCGTGCTTGGCGTCGCCGTCGAAGTCGAGGTAGGTGAGCTCGAGCAGCCGCAGGTCGCCGAGCCCGACCGGGCAGCCCTGGTGCCAGGAGCTGCCGACGATCCGCTCGCGGACCTTGCCCTCGATCGGCTCGGAGTGGCCCTGGAAGGCGGGCTGGCCCGACATGCCGAGGGAGGCGAGCGCGACTGCGGCGAATCCGAACATCACTCGAAGTTATCGGCGGGATGCGCGTTCGGCTGCACCGCTTGCCCTTTGCGCCCCTCCGTGGTACAAACTCCCGCCAGTGAACCGCTCGGTCACAGCGACTCCTCTCATTGCCCCCGCGGGCACCGAGTCGCGTGCGTGGTTTGCGTGGTATTCGCGATTTAGCTAGGCGTCCGGCCGGCCGACAGGCCACTTGAGACCGCAGGATCCTCACACCGGGCGCCGTAGGCAGCAGCTAGTCGTTTCACACCACCGCACGGAGAGCGAATACAGATGATGATCGTGATGAAAGAGGGGGCGACCGAGGAGCAGATCTCCCACGTCGTCGAGCGCATCGAGGAAGTGGGCTGCTCGGCTCACCTGTCCCGAGGAGAGCTACTGACCGTGATCGGCGCGATCGGGGATCGCGATCGGGTTGCGGCACTGGGCCTGGAGGGATACGACGGCGTCGACCACCTCGTCCCCATCCTGAAGCCCTACAAGCTTGCCTCGGCCCAGTTCAAGAAGGGCGAGCGGACCGTCGTCGAGGTCGACGGCAGGCGGATCGGGGGCGACCACTTCGGCCTGATCGCCGGGCCGTGCACCGTCGAGAGCCGCGAGCAGTTGCTGGAGACGGCGCGCATGGTCAACGAGCACGGCGCGTCGATGCTGCGCGGCGGCGCCTACAAGCCCCGCACCTCGCCCTACAGCTTCCAGGGCCTTGGGGTGGAGGGCCTGCGGCTGCTCCAGGAGGCCAAGGAGGAGACCGGCCTGCCCATCGTCACCGAGCTGATGGACGTCCGCGACGTCGAGGACGTGGTCGAGGTCGCCGACGTGATCCAGATCGGCGCGCGGAACATGCAGAACTACAACCTGCTGACCGAGGTCGGGCGGACGGGCAAGGCGGTGCTGCTGAAGCGCGGCCTCTCCGCGACGCTCGACGACCTGCTCATGGCGTCTGAGTACGTGCTCAAGGAGGGCAACCCGAACGTGATGCTCTGCGAACGGGGGATCCGCACGTTCGAGACGGCCTACCGGTTCACGCTCGACCTGCTGGCGATCCCGGCGCTGCGCGAGCTCACTCACCTGCCGATCGTCGTCGACCCGAGCCATGCGCCAGGGCGGCGCGACTGGGTCCCGGCGATGTCGATGGCGGCCGCTGCGGCCGGCGCAGACGGGATCATCGTCGAGGTCCACAACGACCCCGAGCACGCGATCTGCGACGGCCCGCAGGCGCTCGCCACCGAGGACTTCGCCTCCTACGCGGAGCAGGTCCGGCGGGTTGCCGAGGTCGCCGGCAAGGAAGTCTTCACCGTCTAGGTGAGAATCCCCTAGGTGAAGATCGCGGTCCTAGGAGTCGGCCTGATCGGCGGCTCGATCGGGCTGGCGGCCAAGCGGCGCCTCGGCGCCGAGGTCGTCGGCTTCGACGCCGAGCCGGCGAACCTCGAGCGCGGGCTCGAGCTCGAGGCGCTGGACGGCGCGGCGCCGTCGGTGGCCGAGGCGGTCGCCGGCGCCGCCGTCGTGTTCTGCGCGGCGCCGGTGACGGCGCTGCCCGCGCTCGCCGCCGAGGCGCTCGCGGCCACCGACGACGACGCGGTGGTCACCGACGTCGGCTCGACCAAGCGCGCCCTGATCGAGGGACTCGCCGCGCACGGCGACGACTCGCGCTTCATCGGGGGCCATCCGCTCGCCGGCGCCGAGACCGCGGGGGTCGAGAACGCGCGGGCGGAGCTGCTGGAGGGCGCCCGCTGGTACCTGACTCCGACGCCGCGCTCGAGCGGCGTCCACTACGACCGCCTCCAGAGCACGCTCACCGACCTCGGGGCCCGCCCGCAGGCGATCGATCCGGCGACGCACGACAGGGTGATGGCGACCGTCAGTCACGTGCCGCATGTGCTCGCCAACGTCCTCGTCTCCGAGGCCGCGGCGGCGCTCTCCGAGGAATCAGAGCACCTGCCCGAGGTCGGCACGAGCTTTCGCGACACGACCAGGGTCGCGGGCGCGAACCCGGCGATCTGGGGCGACATCTTTGCCACCAACCGCGACGCGGTCGCGGCCGGGATCGACGCGATCGGCGAACGGTTGCGGCAGGCTGCGGCTCTGATTCGTTCGGGGGACGCCAAGGCGGTCGGGTCCTGGCACGCCGCATCGGGCGAGGACCGCCGCCGGCTGCTCGAGGCCGACCTCGCCGGTGGCGAGCTGCGCGAGCTGCGGATCGGGGTCGAGAACCGGCCGGGCACGGTCGCCGAGGTTGCCCTCGCGCTTGGCCACGCCCAGGTCAACATCGTCGACATGGCCCTCTACCCGGCCCCTGACATGCGGACCGGCGCGATCTCGGTCTGGATCGCGGGCGCCGAGGAGGCCGAGCGGGCGGCCGAGATCGTCCGCGGCCTCGAGAACGTCGTCTCGGTCGTCGCCGGCGTCGAGGAATGACCCGCTTCGATCCCGGCGGCTCGCTGCGAGGGACGCTGGTCCCGCCCGCCGACAAGTCGATCTCGCACCGGGCGGCGATCGTCGCCGCGATGGGGGACCGAAAGACGCGGATCGACAACTACCTGGTCGCCGAGGACACGCTGTCGACGCTCGCCGCGGTCGAGGCGGTCGGCGCCTCGGTCGAACGGCGCGATGCCGAGGTCACGGTCGGCGGCGTCGGCCTGCGGGGAGCGGGAGCGGCGGCGCTCGACGTCGGCAACGCCGGGACGCTGTTGCGCCTGCTGCCGGGCTGGCTCGCCGGGCAGCCGGCCGGCGAGTGGACGCTTGACGGCGACGAGTCGATCCGCCGCCGGCCGGTTGACCGGGTTGCCGAGCCGCTGGCGCTGATGGGGGCGGACGTCGAGGCCCGCGAGGGACGGTTCACCCCGCTCCGGGTTCGCGGCTCGCAGCTGCGCGGGATCGAGTACCGCCTGCCGGTCGCCTCGGCCCAGGTGAAGTCGTGCGTCCTGCTCGCCGGGCTGCTCGCCGAGGGCAAGACCGCGGTGATCGAGCGCCGCCCGACCCGCGATCACACGGAGCGCATGCTGCGCGCCGCCGGCGCCACCGTTCGGGTCGACAACGCCGGCACCCCAGTGACGATCCACGGTGAGCTGCCCGCCCAGCGGGTCACCGTCGAGCCGGCCGAGCGCCTCGAGCCGGGCGGGATCATCGTCCCCGGCGACTTCTCCTCGGCCGCGTTCTTCATCGTGGGCGCGCTGCTGGTCGGCGGCAGCCACGTGCGGCTGGAGGGAGTCGGGATCAATCCGGGCCGGATCGGGTTGCTCGGGATCCTGACCAGGATGGGCGCCGCGCTCGAGGTGATCGAGACGGCGGCGGCCGGACAGGAGCCGGTGGCGACCATCGTCGCCCGCCCTGGGCCGCTCCAGTCGGCCCGGGTGGTCGGCGGCGAGGTGCCGCTGGCGATCGACGAGCTGCCGCTGGTTGCGCTCGCCGGCTGCTTCGCCGACGGCGAGACCGTGGTCTCGGGCGCCGAGGAGCTGCGCCACAAGGAATCCGACCGGATCGCCACCGTGGTCGACGGGCTGAGCGCGCTCGGTGCGACGATCGAGGCGACCGACGACGGCTTCGCGGTCACCGGCAGCGGTCGCCTCCGTGGCGGGGTCCTGGACGCCGCGGGCGACCATCGTCTGGCGATGCTCGGCGCGATCGCCGGACTGGCCTCCGAAGAAGGTGTAGACGTCCGCGGGTTCGAGGCGGCGGCGGTCAGCTACCCGGGCTTCGCCGACGACCTCGCGTCTCTGGCTCAGTAGGCCTGGACGCGCGCGGCCGCGTCGCGGCCGGAGCGGATCGCGCTCTCCATGTAGCCGGTCAGCCGCTCGGTGTGCTCGCCGGCGAGGTGGATGCGCCCGTCCGACGGCGAGTCGTGAAGGGCCGGCCAGTGGCGGACCACCTCGCCGGGCCGGTAGTTCACCCAGCAGCCGCCCGAGTACCGCTCGCCGGCCCAGGCGACGCTCTCGCCGCCTTCGAGCAGCGGGCCGGATCCGGGAAAGACGCGGGCGAGGCCGCCGCCGGCCGAGCGGATGCGCTGATCCGCCGAGAGCCGGGCCGCGGCGCGACCCCGGGAGCCGGCGACGTAGCTGAGCAGGATCCCGCGGCGTCCCGGCTGCTGGTCGGTTGCCTCCCACGTCGCGCCCAGCGGAAGATCGGACAGGACGTCGCCCGAGAACCCGCGCTCGCGCCAGAAGCGGCGGCGGCAGTCGAGGACGGTCTTGGCCGACGTTGCGTAGCCGAGCTGGCTAGCCGCGTCGGCGAGCGGCGGCGCCAGGGCGGGGGCGAAGTCGATCCTGCGCAGCGCCGGCAGCGGGACCGACAGCACGCAGTGGTCGGCGTCGATGACTTCGTCGCCGCCGAGGCGGGCGCTGATGCCCGACGTGCCGTGCTCGATCTCGACCACGGCGGACCGGGTCCGCACCCGGCCCTCGAGTCCCGCGGCGATCGCCTTTACGAGGCGCGAGTTGCCGCCGCGGACCCGGAACGCCTCGACCCCCGAGCTCGGCTGATCCCAGGCCGCCTTCTCGGCGAACAGGACGCAGAGCAGCGACAGGTCGCGCGGCTCGACTCCGTAGTCGCCGCGGAAGCCGGCCTCGAGCAGGAAGCGGGCCTCCCCGCTGACCGACACGGCGTCGAGTGCCTCGGCGATCGAGACCCGGTCCAGCTCCGGCCCGCGCCCGGAGCCGGGCTCTGAGACCGACACCTGATCGAGCAGCGAGTAGAGCCGCGACCAGAAGCGCGAGATCTCGCGGCCATTGGCGCCGCCGCGAAGCTGCGCGATCGGCACTCGCCGTCCGTCGCGGAAGGCGAGGTCGCGGAGGCCGCCCCAGCCGTGGCGCGTGTCCTCGAGCTCGAGCCCGTAGCGGCGGACGCTGTCGATCACCGCCGTGTGCCGTGGATCGACGTACTCGCCGCCGGCCTCCGCGTGCTGTCCCGAGTCGAACCGGAGCGTGTGGACCCTGCCGCCGAGGCGCTCGCGCGCCTCGAGCACCTCGACCTCCCAGTTCGCGCGCTCGAGCTCCGCGGCGGCCGTCAGCCCGGCGAGGCCGGCGCCGACCACGACCACCCGGCCGCGTGCGCCGGCGGTGCTGCTCCCGCCGCAGCCGAGCGCGACTCCGGCCGCCGCGGCGGCACCCGCCGCGAGCGCTTCGCGGCGTGTGATCCCCCGGGCCACGGCCGCCTCAGGGACTCTGGTTCGAGGGGTGCCCCTTGCCCGGCCAGGGCGAGAGCACCAGCAGCAGTCGCGAGTCCTCGGTCGCCGCGACCTCGTGGCGCTCGTTGGGCTCGAAGATCGCCAGCAGCCCGGCGCCGCCCGAGATGCTCTCGCCGCCCGGTTCGGAGATCTCGACCGCCCCGGAGACCACCAGCAGCAGCGCGCGCTCGTGGACCTGATGCTCGCCGAGCTTCTCGCCGGCCGGCAGCACGAGCACGATCGCCCGCCCCTCGTCGTCGGACGAGAGCACCTTCGGATGGTGCCGGTCGACCTCGAGTTCGTCGATCTTCCAACTCTCCATGCCCCGCAGCCTATCCTCACCGCCGCCATGGTGATCGCGATCGACGGGCCCGCCGGGGCCGGCAAATCGACCGTCGCGCGCGGCGTCGCCGCCGCGCTCGGTTACACGTACCTCGACTCGGGCGCGATGTATCGCAGCGTCGCGCTGGCGGCAGGGCGCGCGGGGGTCGACCTCGATGACGCCGCCGCCGTCAGCGCGGTCGCGCGCGGGCTCGAGATCGGCTTCGACGGGCCGACGGTGTTGCTCGACGGCGAGGACGTCAGCGCCGCGATCCGCGATCCCGAGGTCACCGACGCCTCCTCGCGCGTCTCCGTTCACCCCGGGGTTCGCCACGCGATGGTCGAGCGCCAGCGCGATCTGATCGCCGCCGGGCGCTACGTTGCCGAGGGCCGCGACATCGGCACCGTCGTCAGCCCTGACGCGCCGCTGAAGATCTTTCTCAACGCGAGCGGCGACGAGCGCGCCCGCCGCCGCGCCGCCGAGACCGGCGAGCAGCAGGACGCTGTGCTGGCCGCCCAGTCCGAGCGCGACAGCCGCGACCGCTTTCGCGAGCACGGGGCCCTGCGGGCCGCCGACGACGCGGTCGAGCTCGACACCACCGGGGTCGGGATCGACGAGGTCGTCTCGCGGGTGGTCGCGATCGCGCGCGAGCGCGGGCTTGGTTGAACCGGTGAGCGCCGCTCCGCGAATGCCACGGATCGCCGTGGTCGGGTTCCCGAACGTCGGCAAGTCGACGCTGGTCAACCGGCTGGTCGGCGGACGGGAGGCGGTCGTCCACAAGGAGGCAGGGGTGACCCGGGACCGCAAGGCGCTGGAGGCCGAGTGGAACGGGATCCGGTTCGAGCTGATCGACACCGGCGGGGTTGACCTCGAGGCCACCGACTCGCTCGCGCGCGCGGTCCAGGCCCAGGCTCGCGAGGCGATCGCCGACGCCGATGCGGTCGCGATCGTCCTCGACGCCCGCGCCGGCCTGCGCCAGGGCGACGCCGAGGTGGCCGAGATCCTGCGGCGCGCCGAGATGCCGGTCGTCGTGGTCGCCAACAAGGTCGACTCCGAGCGCGAGGAGCCGCTGGCCGCCGAGTTGCATGCGCTCGGACTGGGCGCGCCGCTGCCGGTCTCGGCCACCCACGGCCGCGGGACCGGCGACCTGCTCGACAAGCTGGCGGAGCTCGCCCGAGCGGCGGCGGTCGAGCTGCCGGAGGCGGGGGAGGAGGCCGTCTCCCTTGCCGTGATCGGCCGGCCCAACGTCGGCAAGTCGTCGCTGGTCAATGCCTTCCTCGGCTCCGACCGGGTGATCGTCTCGGAGCTGGCGGGGACGACCCGCGACTCGATCGACACTCGCCTCGAGGTCGACGGCCGGCCCGTAGTCCTGGTCGACACCGCCGGGATCCGCCGCCGGACCAAGGTCGCCGGCACGGTCGACTACTACGCCCAGCTGCGCTCCGAGCGCGCGGCCGAGCGCGCCGACGTCGCCCTCGTGGTCTGCGACGCGGCGGAGGGGGTCACCGCCGAGGACCTGCGGGTGGCGGACCTGGCGATGAAGACCGGCTGCGCGACCGTGATCGCGCTGAACAAATGGGATCTCTCACGAAACCCGAACACGCCCGGAGCCGTAGGCGAGGACGTGGGAGGTTTTGATTTGGAGGACATGAAAGGACGGATCGCGCGCAGGATCCGCCAGCGCCCGGCGGTCATCGCGGCCTCGGCCAAGAGCGGCCGCGGGGTCCCGAAGCTGCTCGAGCGGGCGCTGGCCGTGGCCGACCGGCGCGCGGAGCGGATCCCGACCCCGGAGCTCAATCGCTTCGTCGGCGAGGTCGTCGCGGCGCACCCGCCGCCGCACAAGCGAGGAAAGCGGCTGCGCCTCTACTACACGGCGCAGGTGGGGACGCGGCCCCCCCGGATCGCGATCCAGGTCAACGACCGCCGCCTGATCACCCGCGACTGGGCCTACCACCTGGAGAACCGGATGCGGGAGCGCTACGCGCTCGAGGGCGTGCCGCTGGTGATCGATTTCATCCCGAAGAAATCGAGGCCGCGACGCGGCCAGCGCGCGACGGTATAAATCGGCCACGTGCGCAAGCCGTCAGTGGGAGGGATCCCCACAGCAATTGCCCAGCGTCTGCGCAGCGTCCGCTACGCGGTCGGTGACGTCTTCTTCGTGATCGGCCGTGGCCTGGCGCGCGCCGGCCGCATGCTCATCCGGATCCCGATCTCGATCTGGCGCGGGCTGACCGGCTTCTGGCGCTCGCTCTCGGCGATCGCGAGGCGACGGCTGGTCGCGGCGCTCGTGGTCGCCGCCGGGATCCTCGCCGTCCTCGCCTTCGCCGTCCCCAACCTGCCCTGCCAGTTCCCCGGGGGTGACAGCTGCCCGCCGCCCGACGATGCCGAGGAGCTGGTGCCCGCCGACGCGCTGGCGTATCTGCACGCCAATCTCGATCCCGACACGGACCAGTACGAGGCGGCGGCGGAGCTCGTGGCCAAGCTTCCGATCCTCGGCGCCCTCGCCGTCGACAGCGGCAGCGCGCAGATCCCGGGGCCCGGGACGGGCGCCCTCGACTTCGAGCAGGACGTCCGGCCCTGGTTCGGCGGCGAGGTGTCGATCGCCGTGGTCACCGGGACCGGTGTGATTCCCGAGCGGGTCGACCTGCTCGAGATCGAGGACGAGCAGGCGGCCGCCGAGTACGCCGCCTCGATCGCGGTCGGCCAGGTCCAGACGACCGAGTACGAGGGGATCGAGGTCAGCCTGGATCAGCGCGACGTCGCCACCGCGGTGGCCAACGGCTTCCTGATGATCGGCGGCGAGGACGGGGTCGAGGCGGTGATCGCCACCGCGACCGGCGCCGACGGTGCCGAGTCGCTCGCCGACGACGCGACCGCGACCGAGGTGCGCGACGAGCTCCCCGACCACCGGGTCGCCGAGGCCTGGCTCTCGCCCGACGGCGTCGCCGAGCTGATCGCCGGCGACACGGGGACGCTGGGGACCCTCACGCCGCTGGTTGCTCCGGGGGCCACCCGCGGGGTTGCGGCGTCGCTGAGCGCCTCCGATGACGGCTTCGAGGTCGCGGTCCGCAGCGCGCTCGACCCGGAGGCCGAGCAGACCTCGCCGAGCTTCTTCGCCGCCTTCCCGGCGTTCGAGCCGGACCTGCCCGAGAAGCTGCAGCCCGAGACGCTGGCCTATCTGGGGATCGGGCCGCCGGCCGAGACGGTCGGAGAGCTGCTGTCCCAGGCGAGCGCTCAGGCACCGGGGATCGCCGCCGGCTTCGAGGATCTGGTCGAGCGGCTGCGGCGCAAGGGCGACGTCGACCTCGAGGGCGACCTGCTCGGCGCGCTCGGCGACCAGGCGGCGTTCACGCTCGAGCCGGCGCCCGGGACCGATCCGAGCTCGCTGTCCGGGGCGCTGCCGTATCTGCAGTTCGCCGCGGACGGGGTCGACGAGGACGCGGCACGCCGGGCCCTTGCTGCGCTCCAGGGGTCGCTCGCCGAGGCCGCCGCGGGCGGTGACGAGATCCCGCCGGTCTTCGGGCAGGAGCAGGTCGCCGGGGTTGAGACCAGCAGCCTGCGGCTCTCGCCGACCGTCGAGCTGACCTACGCCGTCTTCGACGGGCTCGTCGCGATCGCGACCGACCCGGCCGGCGTCGCGGCGCTCATCGAGGGCGAAGGCGGGCTCGACGAGCGGGACCTCTACCGGCGGGCCACGGACGACTTCCCCGACCAGGTCTCGCTCCTCGCCTTCCTCGACCTCGGTGGTCTGGTGGCGATCGGCGAGGAGGCGGGGCTCGCCGAGGACCCACGCTACGCCACCTTTGCCGGCGACATCCGGCGCCTGGATGGGGTCGGCCTGGCGGTCAGCGATCAGGACGACGTGCTCGCGACGGACCTGCGGCTACTGGTCGGCGATCAGCCGACCGGTGATGAAGCGCCG
The DNA here is from genome assembly GCA_963767285.1 of uncultured Solirubrobacterales bacterium. GTDB lineage: Bacteria > Actinomycetota > Thermoleophilia > Solirubrobacterales > 70-9 > WHSW01. Next base: position 964,438 of record CAVYDJ010000002.1, read on the forward strand.
CCCCCGTTGCCCGACGCCGGCGACTGACGATCGCCGGCCGCGATCTGTCTAACCTCTGCGCGCATATGACTGAGAACCTTGGCGAAAACGAGTACCTGTTCACCTCCGAGTCGGTCACCGAGGGCCACCCGGACAAGGTCGCAGACCAGATCTCCGACGGCGTCCTCGACGCCGTGCTCACCGACGACCCCTACGGTCGCGTCGCCTGCGAGACCCTGGTCAACACGGGGCTCGTGGTCGTCTCCGGCGAGATCTCGACCGACACGTACGTCGACATTCAGGAGATCGCCCGCGAGACGATCCGCAAGATCGGCTACACCGACGCCGACCTCGGCTTCTCGGCCGATTCCTGCGCGGTGATCAACGCGATCGACAAGCAGTCGCCCGACATCGCCCAGGGCGTCGACAACGCGCTGGAGAAGCGCACCGACCCCGCCGACGACGACGACCTCGACGTCGCCGGAGCCGGCGACCAGGGGATGATGTTCGGCTACGCGACCCGCGAGACGCCGGAGCTGATGCCGATGCCGATCTCGCTCGCCCACAAGCTCGCCCACCGGCTCGCCGAGGTCCGCAAGGGCGACGTGGTCCCCTACCTGCGGCCCGACGGCAAGACCCAGGTCACGGTCCGCTACGAGAACGGCGTGCCGATCCAGATCGAGAAGGTGCTGATCTCGACCCAGCACAAGGACGGGATCGACAACGACACCCTGATCCGGCCCGACCTCTGGGAGCACGTCCTGCACCCGGTCCTGCCCGCCGAGCTCTACGACGAGCGCGAGCTGAACACCAAGAAGAACTTCCTCGTCAACCCAACCGGCCGGTTCGTGATCGGCGGTCCCGTCGGCGACGCCGGCCTGACCGGGCGCAAGATCATCGTCGACACCTACGGCGGCATGGCCCGCCACGGAGGCGGCGCCTTCTCCGGCAAGGACCCGTCGAAGGTCGACCGCTCGGCCGCCTACGCGGCGCGCTGGGTCGCCAAGAACGTGGTGGCAGCCGGGCTCGCCGACCGCTGCGAGATCCAGGTCGCCTACGCGATCGGCGTCGCCCACCCGATCTCGGTCATGGTCGAGACGTTCGGCACCGAGAAGCTGCCGCGGGCGGAGATCGTCCGCCTGGTCGACGAGCACTTCGACCTGCGCCCGGGTTCGTTCCGCGAGGAGCTTCGCCTGCACCGGCCGATCTACCAGAAGACGGCGGCCTACGGCCACTTCGGCCGCGACGAGGCCGACTTCACCTGGGAGCGCACCGACCGCGCGGACGCGCTGCGCGAGGCCGCGGGCGTCGAGCAGGGCTCGGCCGCGCCGGCCTGAACCCCGCCTGGTTGGCTCAGGCGGGCGGCGGCGAGGTTTGCTCGGGGGCCGCGGGCTCGTCGCCGAGTCCCTCCGTGCCCCCGCGGCGGGTCGCGGTGTCGACCATATGGACGACGTCGGCCGGCTCGGCGACGCCGGCGAAGACGAAGTTGTAATCGTCGCCGGCGGCCGTGTCGAAGTCGACGTTGCCGATCTGCAGCATCCGCTGGAGGACGCTCTGCTGGTAGTTGACGTTCTGGACCCGCTCGAGCCGGGTCTCCTGGATCGTCCGCGAGACGATCCCGCGCTTGATGTGCAGGCGGCGGTCGGTGATCGTGTAGCTGGTCGCGACCCGCTTGATGAACCCGACCAGGATGGTGAGCGCGACCCCGACCACGGCGATACCCGTCACCAGGCCGGATTTGGTCTCGTCGCCGAACAGGTTGGTCGCGATCGCGACCAGCAGGCAGACCGCGGCGGTCGCCAGGATCCCCTTGATGTAGAAGTCAAGGATCGCCCGCCAGGACGGGTGTCCTTCGTAGAGGACCTGTTCTCCGGGGTGCAGCTTCGGCGCCACTGCGGCGCAGTCTAGTCACGCCGGGCGCACCTGGACTCGGCGCCGGGCGCGTCCGCGCTCGTGCCTACGCTGCGGCCGATGCCGATTGCCAAGGTCGAGCCCCTGACCACCGCTCGCGCGCTGCGCGGGCCCTATGACTACAAGCTTTCCGAGCGCCTCGGCGCGGTGGAGATCGGCACCCTGCTCGAGGTCCCCTTCGGCAGCCAGCGGCTCCTCGGCGTCGTCGTGGGGCTCGCCGAGCGCAGCGCGGTCCCGGCGAACCGGCTCGTCGAGCCGATCGCGGCGCTCGAGGCGGGGGTTCCCGAGGAGCTGGTCGAGCTCGGCCTCTGGGTCGCGCGCGAGTACTGCTCGACGCCGGCGCGGGGCCTCGACCTGGTCCTGCCGCCGGGCACCGCGACGGCGAGGGGCCAGACCGCCGCCCGGACCGAGACGACGGCCGCGATCACCCCGGCCGGTTCGGCCGCGCTCGGCGAGGCGACCCTGGGCCCGGTGCAGCGGCGGGCGCTGGAGCTCCTTGGCGCCGCCGGCAAGGCGCTCGGCGCCGCCGAGCTCGCCGCAGGCGGCGTCCCGCGCGATGCGCTGCGCCGGCTCGAGCGCCGCGACCTGGTCGAGCTCGGCAGCCGCCAGATACGCCGCCGCCCGCGCGCCGTTGCGATCGGCGCCGCACCGGGAGCCGTCGAGCTCAATCCGGCCCAGCGCGCCGCGGTCGACCGGATCGTGGCCGGCCTCGACGGCGCCGGCGAGCTGCTCCTGCACGGCGTCACCGGATCCGGGAAGACCGAGGTCTACCTGGCCGCCGCCGAGGCGGCGCTCGATCGCGGCCGCGGGGTGATCGTCCTCGTGCCCGAGATCGCGATGACCCCGCAGGCCGTGTCGCGGTTCGTCGGACGGTTCGGCGACCGGGTCGCGGTCCTGCACTCGCGGCTTTCCGCCGGCGAGCGGCGCGACGAGTGGCACCGGCTGCGCGACGGCGAGGCGCGGATCTGCGTCGGCCCGCGCTCGGCGGTGTTCGCGCCGATCGCCGGGCTCGGCCTGATCGTCGTCGACGAGGAGCACGATGCGAGCTACAAGCAGGAGGGGGATCCGCGCTACGACGCCCGCGAGGTCGCCCGGCGCCGGGCCGAGGTCGCCGGCGCCGCCCTCGTCTTCGGCTCGGCGACGCCGCGACCCGAGAGCTGGCTCGGCCTCGAACGGGTCGAGCTGCCCGATCGCGTCGACGGCCGCTCCCTGCCCGCGGTGGAGGTCCTCGACATGAGGGGACGCGACGGGCGCGAGGGAGCGCTGCACCCGCGCACCCGCGAGGCCCTCGCCGAGCTGCGCGACGCGCGCGCAAAGGGGATCGTGCTGATCAACCGGCGCGGCTGGGCCCCGTATCTGACCTGCCGCGGCTGTGGCTGGGCCGCCGGCTGTCCGAGCTGCGACGTCTCGCTGGTCGTCCACAGGGCGGGGGAGGGCCTGCGCTGTCACCACTGCGGCCACGCCGAGCCGCTGCCGCGAGCGTGTCCGGAGTGCGGGTCGGTGACGCTCGCCCGCGCTGGCGCGGGGAGCCAGCGGGTCGCCGACGAGATCGCGGCCGCGGCCGGCTCGCTACCGGTCTTCCGGCTCGACGCCGACAGCGCCGCGCGGACCGGCGGGCACCTGGAGATCCTGGCCGAGTTCCAGGCCGCCGACTCGGGCGTCCTGGTCGGCACGCAGATGGTGGCCAAGGGCCATGACTTCCACGATGTCGTGCTCGCGGTCGTGATCGACGCCGACTCGACCCTGCGCTTCCCCGACCTGCGCGCGGAGGAGCGAACCTTCGCGCTCGTCGCCCAGCTCGCCGGGCGCAGCGGCCGGGGGGACCGCGAGGGCCGTGTCCTGGTCCAGACGACGGCCCCGGCGGCCGACGCCATCGCCTTCGCCGCTCGCCACGATGCCGCCGGCTTCTTGGCCGGCGAGCTCGAGCGCCGGCGCGAGCTCGCCTATCCGCCCTACGCGCACCTGATCCGGATCGAGCTCTCGTCCCCGGACGGCGCGCGCCTGCAGGCGGCGGCCGAGGCGCTGCGCCTCGCGCTCGATCCGCAGCTTCCGGAGGGCGCCGTCGCGCTCGGCCCGGCACCGCGCTTCCGGCTCCGCGACCGCGAGCGCCGCCAGATCCTGATCAAGGCGCCCGATCGCGCGCCGGCGGTGGCCGCGGTCCGCGACACCGTCCACGCCGAAGCTGCGGCGCGCCGGCTGCAGGGGATCAAGATCGGCGTCGACGTCGACTCTCAATAGCGGCCCCGCCATAAACTCGGTCCAGTGAGCGAAGTCACCGAGGAACAACTGGAAGACACGGCTGAGGTCGTCGAGCCGGAGCCGGGCGAGCTCAGTGCCGAGGAGCGCGAGAAGCGCGCCGAGGCGCTCAGCAAGGTGCTGACCTTCGGCGATCCGGTCCTGCGTTCGCGGGCGTCGGAGGTGACCGAGTTCGGCCCCGAACTGGCGGCGGACGCCGAGCGGATGGTGGCGATCATGCGCGACGCGATGGGCGTCGGGCTCGCCGCCACGCAGCTTGGCGCGCTGCGGCGATTGCTGGTCTTCCAGGCCGGCGCCGACGCGCGCGCGACCGCGGTCGTCAATCCGGTGCTCGAGTGGCTGTCCGAGGACCTCGCGACGGCCGAGGAGGGCTGCCTGAGCCTGCCCGGCATCGGGGTCGACGTCGAGCGGCCGCTGCACGCACGCGTGAGCGGCGTCGACGTTACGGGCGAGCCGCTTCTGCTCGAGGCATCAGGGCTCGAGGCGCGCGTGCTGCAGCACGAGATCGATCACCTCGACGGCGTCCTGATTCTCGACCGCACGGTGCGCGAGCAGCGCAAGGGCGCGATGCGGGCGCTGCGCGAGGGCACCAGCTACAGCCCCGAGCCCGAGCCCGAGCCCGATCCTGAGCCCGGCGACGGGTGAGGATCGTCTACTTCGGCACCTCGGACTTCGCGGCGGCGATCCTCCGGCGCCTCGCCGCCGACCCGTCCCGGCGGCCGGCGCTAGTCGTCACGCACCCGGACCGCCGCCAGGGGCGCGGGCGGAAGGTCGGACCGGCGCCGGCCGCCGCTGCGGCCGAGGAGCTGGGGATCGACGTGCTGCGGACCGAGGCCACGGAGTCGCCCGACTCGCTGACGCGCATCCGCGCCGCCGAGCCGCAAGTCGGCGTCGTCTGCGCCTTCGGCCAGCTGCTGCGCGCGCCGCTGCTGGCCGAGCTCGAGATGCTCAACGTCCACCCGTCGCTGCTGCCGCGCTGGCGCGGCGCGGCGCCGATCGAGCGCGCGATCATGGCCGGCGACGAGCGGACCGGAGTCTCGATCATGGCGGTCACCGCGGGCCTCGACTCGGGTCCGGTGGCGCTGCAGGAGGCGATCGCGATCGGTGACGACGATTTCGGCGCGCTCGCGCCGCGGCTCGAGGAGCTGGCCGGGGACCTGCTCGTCGAGGCGCTCGAGCGCCGCGAGCGAGGTGACCTCGAGCTGACCCCGCAGGATGACGCCGCGGCGACGTACGCGGAGAAGATCGCACCGCAGGAGCGGCGCCTGGACCCGGCGCGGCCGGCGATCGAGCTCGAGCGCCGGGTGCGGGCGCTCACGCCGCACATTGGCGCCTACCTGGAGCTCGCCGGCGGCGGCCGGCTGGGAGTGGTCGAGGCGCGGGCCGAGGGCGGCGTGCTGGAGGCGGGTGGGTTCGACGACGCCGACGGGCTGCGGCTCGGCTGCGGCGAGGGGGTGCTGCGGCTTGTGCGCGTGCGTCCGGCCGGCGGAAAGGCGATGGACGCGGAGGCCTACCTGCGCGGGCACTCGTTGCCAAAGTCGTGAGCGACCTGGCGCCGGCGCGGGAGCTCGCGTACGAGATCCTGCGGCGCACGTTCGAGGAGGGTGCGTGGACCGACCGCGCGTTCGCGGCGGCCGCGCTGCGGCGAGAGCTCGACGACCGCGAGCTCGCCCAGGCGCGGCGGCTCGCCTACGGGGCGGTGCAGCGGCGCGGCACCAGCGACCACGTCGTCGGCGTGCTCGCCGGCCGGCGCGGCGGCAAGATCGACGCGGCGGCCCTGGCAGCGCTCCGCCTCGGCCTGTACGAGCTGCTGTTCTCGCAGGCCGCCGACCACGCGGCCGTCGACCAGGCGGTCGAGCTCGCCAAGCAGGGCACCCGGCGTTCGGGGCGCCCGCAGGGCCGCGCCCGCGCCGCGTCCGGGTTCGTGAACGCGATCCTGCGCCGCGCCGCCGCCGAGCGCGAGGAGCTGCTCGCCGGCCTCGACGACTCGACCCCCGCCGGGGCCGCCGCGGCGCACTCCTATCCACAGTGGCTGGTCGAGATGTGGTGGGAGGAGGTCGGGCCGGCCGAGGCGAGGCTGCTGATGGCGGCGATGAACGAGCCCGCCGAGACCGCCCTGCGCGTGAACACGTTGCGCTCGGACCCGAAGGGGGTCGCCGCCGACCTGCGCGCCGCGGGGATCGAGGTCACCGGCCCGGGCACCGGCGCCCTGCTCGCTCCCGCCGACTCGCTGGTCGTCGCCTCCGCCGGAGACCCGGTCGGGGCTCGAATCGCGACCGGCGAGCTGGTCCCGCAGTCGCGCGGCTCACAGGCGGTGGTCGCGCTGCTCGATCCGCAACCGGGCGACCGCGTGCTCGACCTCTGCGCCGGACCGGGGATCAAGACGACCGCGATCGCCGCGCGGCTCGGGGGCGAGGGCGAGGTCGCATCGATCGAGGCCGACGCCCGGCGCGCCGAGGAGATCGAGGCGCTGTGCGCGCGGGTCGGGGCGGAGGGCGTCCGGGTCCAGGTCGGTGACGCGACCGAGGCCGACCTTGGATCGGGCTACGATCGGATCCTCTTGGACCCGCCCTGCACCGACCTCGGGACGCTGGCGTCCCGGCCCGACGCCCGCTGGCGCAAGTCCGCCGCCGATCCGGAGCGGCTGGCGGCGTTGCAGCGCCGCCTGCTGGTCCGGGCCGCTCGAGCTCTGCGACCCGGCGGCACCCTCGTCTACTCGACCTGCACGATCTCGGCCCGCGAGAACGAGGACGTCGCGACCGCGCTCGGCGAGTACGTCCGCGACGTCGACGCCGACGACCTCGGCTCACTGCATCCGAAGCTCGCCTCCCGGCGCGACCCGCGGTTCCTGCAGCTGCTCCCCGAGCGCGACCGGACCACCGGCTTCTTCTGCGCCCGCTTTCTGAGGACAGCCGCGTGATGGCCGACGAGCGCGCGATCCAGCGGCCGGCGTGCCCGGGCTGCGGCGAGCCGTGGCTGCGCCCGACTCAGCTTCCCGGGCGCTACCGCTGCGTGTATTGCCTGCGCCGCTTCGAGCTCGTCTCCGGCTGTCCGAACTGCGGCGAGCACCAGACGATGGTCCGGATGTCACACGACGAGGACCTGCTCTGCCAGCATTGCGGCCATTCGATGCTGAATCCGGTTTGAGCTCCAGTGCCGACAGACCAGACGCGTACTCCGGGCGCCGGATCGCGCCGTCGATCCTGTCCGCCGACTTCGCCCGGCTCGGCGCCCAGGTCGGCGAGGTGATGGAGGCGGGCGCGCGGGTGATCCACGTCGACGTCATGGACGGCCACTTCGTCCCCCCGATCACGATCGGCCCCCTGATCGCGGGCGCGATCGCCGACCAGGTCCATGACGCCGGCGGCGCGATCGACGTTCACCTGATGATCGAGCGGCCCGAGCAACAGGTGGCCGAGTTCGCGAAGGCCGGAGCCGACTCGATCACGATCCACGCGGAGGCCACCGCCCACGCCAACCGGGCCCTGAACGCGATCCGCGAGGCCGGCTGCATCGCCGGGATCGCCCTGAATCCGGGAACCCCGGCGACCGTGGTGTCCGAGCTGCACGGCGTCGCCGAGCTCGTCCTGTGCATGACCGTCAACCCGGGATGGGGCGGCCAGCCGTTCATCTCCGCCTCGCCGGACAAGGTCCGCCGCCTCGCCGAGCTGCTGCCGGAGGCGCTGCTGGAGGTCGACGGCGGCATCGACCCGACCACCGCCGGCCCGGTCGCCGACGCTGGCGCGACCCTGTTCGTGGCGGGATCGGCGATCTTCGGCGCGGCGGACCCGGCGGCGGCTTACCGGTCCATCGCAGAGGCGGCGGGGGCGGAGTCGGGCTAGGAGCGGTCCTGGTCCGGGGGCGTTGCCGGGGCGCTGAGCGCACCCGCGAGCTCCTGCCACCAGGCGCGCTCGGCGGCGGCGGTGCCGGGTCGGGACACACGGCGTGCGCACCACTCGGCGAGCCGGCGGCGACCGCCCACGGCGATCAGGTCGGCGCTGGTTGCGGCGTAGCGTCCATCGGCGAGCGTGACCAGGGCGCCGGTGCCGTCGCGGCGGGTTCGGAGCTGCTGGGTGACCGGGACGCTCTCGATCTCCTTCGGGGCGGCGGGATCGCCGTCGCGCTGGGCGCTCCATGGGCGCACGGTGAAGACCTGCGGGGCGCCGCGAGGCGGCATCGCCGGGACCGCGGGCTGGCCGAGAGGCCCGTCGCGCCACCGGGCGGCGAGGTCCTGGACGTCCGGCAGCGCCTCCCTGCGAGCCACGATGTGGAGCTCGTCGCCGGCCTCGATCTCAGTGGAGCCGCGCGGCGGCAGCGCCGAGCCGCGGCGGACGATCAGGTTGACGAGCGCCTCGCGCGGCAGCTCGAGGTCCTTGATCATGTGCCCGGCGGCCGCGTCGCCGTCGCGCACCCTCCAGACGAAGGACTCCCCGCCGAGCTCGCGGATGATCCCGGTCTCGATCAGCGGCGGGGGTAGCGCCGGCTCATCGCTGATCACGCCGAGCCGGCGGGCGAGCGGCTCGAAGGTCGTCCCCTGGATCAGGGTCGAGGTGACGACGACGAAGAAGACGACGTTGAAGATCTCCTGCGTGTCGCCGACCCCGGCGACGACCGGGAAGGTCGCGAGCCAGATCGGGATCGCGCCGCGCAGCCCCGCCCAGCCGAGCATCAGGCGCTCGCGATTGTTGAACGGCGACAGCGCGCTGGCCACGAACGCGGCGAGCGGGCGGGCGACGAAGATCAGCGCCGCCGACAGGAGCAGGCTCTCGCCGGCGACGTCGCCGAGCCCGCTGGGGAAGACCAGCAGGCCGAGGAGGGCGAACAGCGAGATCTGCGCCACCCAGGCGAGCCCCTGGTGGAAGGCGATCGTCGTCTGCTTCGCCGGCACCGGCCCGGTGCCGAGGATCAGGGCGGCGATGTACACCGACAGGAACCCCGAGCCGTGGACGAGCTCCGGCACGCCGTAGGCGAGCGCGGCGGTCGCGATCGAAGCTACGGGGTAAAGCCCGGGGCTCGGCAGGTCCAGGTTCCGAAAGCACCAGCGGGCGCCCCAGCCGATCGCGATCCCGAACGCGAGCCCGACGGCGAGCTTGAGGACGAGGCTGCCGGCCATGTCGGCGATCCCGTAGTCGTCCATCTGGATCCAGTCGATGAACCCGACGACCAGCAGCAGAGCGACCGGGTCGTTCATCCCCGACTCGCCCTCCAGCGCGTGGGCGACCGGCTTGCGCAACCGGGAGTTGCGCAAGACGGCGAAGATCGCGGCGCTGTCGGTGGCGGCTACCGCCGAGCCGATCAACAGGCCCTCGAGAGCCGAGAGGTCGAAGAGCCAGACCGCCACCAGCCCGGTGATCGCCGCGGTGATCACGGTGCCGATCGTCGCCAGCGAGACCGCGGTCCCGAGCACCGGCCGGATCGCGTTCCAGCCGGCCGTGAGACCGCCCTCGAACAGGATCAGGATCAGGCCGATCGTCCCGAGCGTGCGGGCAAGCTCGTAGTCGTCGAACTCGACGTTGCCCGGCCCCTCGGAGCCGATCAGCATTCCGAGGCCGAGGAACAGCAGCAGCCCTGGCACCCGGACCCGATCCGCCGCCTTCGCGGCGATCAGCCCCGCCGCCAGCAGGAGTCCGGCGACGAGTATCAGCTGGTAGTCCGACAAAGGGGGAACCTAGCGCGCTAGCTCGCCTCGTCGGCGAGGGCGAGGCCGGCCTCGATCTCCTCGGACTCGCTGAGGCCCGGGGCGCCGGCGCTGCGCGGGTCGCGATAGATCAGCCGCAACAGGCAGAACAGGACCGCTGCCGCGGCCAGGAAGCCGATCTCGATCCTCCGATCCGCGTCGAGCACGGGAAGCAGGCTCCAGATCAAGAACCCGACCGCGCACGCCCCCCAGGCGACGCAGGCCCTGCGCGCCTGCCCCTGCGCGAGGGCCGCCTGGTTGAGTGTTGTCGCCGCCAGATACAGGCCCATCGCCGCGGTGACGATCAGCAGCCCGGCACGGTCATATTCGAAGCGGTCGGAGAACGCCGCCTGCATGAGCTCCGGACCCGCGATCGCGACGACCACAGCGACCAGAGCCGTGAACGCCACGATCGCGCGCAGCGTCGTGCCCACCGAGACCTCGAACGCGGCGGCGGCCGCGTCCCCGCCGCGCGACCGCAGCCGGGTGAGGTGGGGGAGAAGGCTGATCGCGATCCCCTGGAAGACGAGCAGCGGCGCCCGGGCCAGCATCAGCACGTTGAAGATGTACCCGGCCGCGGCGGCACCCTCTTCGGCGCGGACGAGCAGTGGGCCGCCGTTGAGGAAGATCTGCTCGCTGAGCATGATCACCAGCACCGCGGCGGCGAATCTCCCGCCGCGCGCCATGCTCGACGGCGCGGGGACGGCGGTCTCCGCGACGCGCGTCGTGGTCGCCGCGCGGTGGACGAAGGCCAGGGGGACGACGGCGAGCGAGAACACCGGGGCGGCGACGATCCCGACCGCGACGACGTCGCGCCCCGACGCGATCCCGATCGCGACTACGAGCGCGAACGCCAGCCGCGAGAACGACTCGCAGACCAGCAGGCCGGCGAGCAGCCCGAACCGGCCCTCACCGGCGAGGTAGCCGCGCGCGAAGAAGCTGGCAGCGAACGCGAGCACGGCGGCGACGTAGACCCAGTAGAGCGCCGCGGAGCCGGAGAACAGGTCGTCCTGCAGCGGATCACGGAGCACCAGGGCGGCGACCGCGAAGCCGCCCGCCACCAGCGCCTGGATCCGCCCGGCGGTCCGCATCGCCGGCCCGATCGGTTGCTTGAGGGTCCGGCGCTCGGCGACGCTGCGCGAGATGAACTGCTCGGCGGGGCGGTGGAGGACCGAGATCGTGACGAAGATGGCCGACCAGAGGACGACGATCTCGCCGTACGCGGTCGCGTCGAGGTTGTGCGCGGCGAGCGCGAAGAAGAGGTACGTGAGAATCCCCGCGGTGCCCACCCCCGCGGAGAGCACTCCCGCCGAGCGCCCGAAGCTGCGCGCCTGGGGCTCGCCCGTCATCGCCCGCAAGGTACCCGGACTACGCCTCCATGGGAGTAGACTCCCGTTGACTGACCAGTCAATCAGGGCCGCTGGAACGATGACTTTCGTCGCCACAGACGCGGATCGGACCCACCTGAGGCGGGCGCTCGAGCTCGCCGAGGGCGGACGCGGCCGGGTGAGCCCCAATCCGCTCGTCGGGGCGGTGATCGTGCGTGACGGCGAGACGATCGGCGAGGGCTTCCACGCCGCGCTCGGTGAGGAGCACGCCGAGGTCGCGGCGCTCGCCGACTGCCGTGAGCGCGGCCACGACCCCGCCGGGGCGACGATCTACGTCAGCCTCGAGCCGTGCGCCCACCAGGGTCGCCAGCCGCCGTGCACGGAGGCGATCCTCGCCGCCGGGCCGGCGAGGGTGGTGATCGGCTGCGACGACCCGAGCGCCAAGGCCTCCGGCCGCGGCCCGGGGATGCTTCGCGACGAGGGAATCGAGGTCGGGTTCGTCGACGGGGCCGAAGCCGCCGCCGCCCGCCGGCTGGTCCAGCCCTTTCGCAAGCACGCCCGCACCGGATTGCCGCACGTCACCCTGAAGTCGGCGATCAGCCTCGACGGCTTCACGGCGACCCCGAGCGGCGACTCGCGCTGGATCTCCGGGCCGGAGAGCCGGTCGCTCGTCCATCGCTGGCGCTCGGAGTCCGACGCCGTCGCGGTCGGGATCGGCACGGCGCTCGCCGACGATCCGTTGCTGACCGCACGCGACGTCGATGCGTCCCACCAGCCGGCCCGTGTCGTCTTCGACTCCGCCGCGCGCCTGCCGCTCGACTCGAAGCTCGTCGGCTCGATCGGCGAGGCGCCGCTGTACGTCCTGGTCGAGGCCGGAGCCGAGCCGGACCGGATCGCCGCGCTACGAGCGGCCGGGGCGGAGGTGGTCGAGCTGGCCGGCGAACGCGAGCGCCGGCTCGCCGACGCGCTCGCCGAGCTCGGCCGCCGCGGCGTCACCTCGCTGCTGGTCGAGGGCGGGGCCGAACTGGCCGGCTCGCTGCTTGCGGCCGGCGAGGTCGACGAGCTTTGCGTCTTCGTCGCCCCGAAGGTTCTCGGCGCCGGGAAGCCGCTGGCCGCCGGCGACGGCTTCGAGCATGTCGCGGAGGCGATCGAGCCGCTCGCCACCGAATGGCAGCGAAGCGGCGAGGACATGCTCGCCCGCGCCCGGTTGAGGGAGTGGTGATGTTCACCGGGATCGTCCAGGAGGTCGGCAGCGTCGAGGGCATCGATTCGGGCACGGAGGGGACACGGCTCTCGATCACGGCGAAGCTTGCCGCCGGCCTGCGCGAGGGCGACTCGGTCGCCGTCGAGGGAGCCTGTCTGACGGCGACCGCGGTGCGCGCCGACGGCTTCGACGCCGACGTCATGAACCAGACGCTGTCGCTGACCACCCTCGGCGAGCTCAGGGCGGGGTCGCCGGCCAACCTCGAGTCCGCGCTGCGCGCCGGTGATCCCCTCGGCGGCCACATCGTGCAGGGCCACGTCGACGGCGTCGGCGAGGTCCGCACCGTGACCGGGGACGGCTTCGCGCGGCGGGTCCGCGATTGGCGTTCCCGACGGTCTGGAGCGTTACCTGGTCGAGCACGGTTCGGTCACCGTGGCCGGGGTCAGCCTCACGGTCGCCGGACTCGACGAAAACTGGTTCGAGGTCTCGCTGATCCCCGAGACCCTGGAGCGCACCACGCTCGGCGGTTTGCAAGACGGCGCCCGCGTCAACCTGGAGCTCGATGTCGTCGCCCGCTACGTCGAGCGCCTTCTAGGCTTTGAAAAAGGAGACCGAAATGCCTGAGCGACTCGAGACGACACCCGGCACCCCCGGAGGCGAAGCCGAGGAGGTGGCCGGCAGTATTTTCGCGACGATCGAGGAGGCGATCGACGAGATCCGCCGCGGGCGGATGGTGGTCGTCTGCGACGACGAGACGCGCGAGAACGAGGGCGACCTGACGATGGCCGCCCAGTTCGCGACCCCTGAAGCAATCAACTTCATGGCGAAGGAAGGGCGCGGGCTGATCTGCCTGACGCTGACCGGCGAGCGCTGCGACGAGCTCGGGCTCAACCTGATGGCCGCCAAGAACGAGGCGCCGCTGCAGACCGCCTTCACGGTCTCGGTCGAGGCCCGCGAGGGCGTCACCACGGGCATCTCGGCCGCCGATCGCGCGCACACGATCCAGGTCGCGATCGACGCCCGCTCGACCCCGGAGTCGCTCGTCCAGCCGGGGCACGTGTTCCCGCTGCGGGCGAAGGACGGCGGGGTGCTCGAGCGCGCCGGCCAGACCGAGGCGGCGGTCGACCTCGCCCGCCTTGCCGGTCTCAATCCGGCCGGGGTGATCTGCGAGATCATGAACGACGACGGCACGATGGCCCGGGTGCCGGACCTGGTCCCGTACTGCGAGCGCCACGGGCTGAAGATGATCACGGTCGCCGACCTGATCGCCTACCGGCGGCGCACCGAGCGGCTGGTCGAGCGGGTCGTCGCCACGAAGCTGCCGACCGCGTTCGGCGAGTTCAGCGCGGTGGGCTACCGCTCGCTGCTCGACGACAAGCACCACGTCGCGATGGTCAAGGGCAACGTGTCCGGGGCCGACGACGTGCTGGTCCGGGTGCACTCGGAGTGTCTGACCGGCGACGTCTTCCACTCGCTGCGCTGCGACTGCGGCGAGCAGCTCGAGGCGGCGATGGCGATGATCGAGCGCGAGGGCCAGGGCGTGTTGCTCTACCTGGCCCAGGAGGGGCGCGGGATCGGGCTGCTCAACAAGCTGCGGGCCTACAAGCTCCAGGAGGAGGGGCTCGACACGGTCGACGCGAACCTGAAGCTGGGCCTGCCGGCCGACCTGCGCGACTATGGGATCGGCGCCCAGATCCTGGTCGACCTCGGGCTGACCAGCATCCGCATCCTCACCAACAACCCGAAGAAGATCCACGGGCTCGAGGGCTACGGGCTGTCGGTCGCCGAGCAGGTGCCGATCCAGTCGGTGCCCAATCCGCACAACGAGGAGTACCTGAACGCCAAGCGCGACAAGATGGGCCATGTGCTCCACCACCAGGGACTGCCGTTCGACGAGGAGCTGATCCACGACGAGCACGAACACGATGCCGAGGAGCGCGATGGCTGAGTACGCCATCTGTGTCGCAACGTTTTATGAGGACCTGGCCGAGCGCCTGGTCAACGGCGCGACCGAGGCCTTCGTCGAGGCCGGGGTCGGCGCCGCGTCGATCCACACCTACGAGGTGCCGGGCGCCTTCGAGCTGCCCTACGCGGCGAAGGTCTGCGCCGACAGCGGGCGCTTCGCGGGCATCGCCTGCCTCGGGGTCGTGATCCGCGGCGAGACCGACCACTACGACTACGTCTGCTCGGAGGCGGCGCGCGGGATCCAGATCGTCCAGCTTCGGACCGGCGTCCCCTGCGCGTTCGGGGTGATCACCTGCGACACCCGCGAGCAGGCCGAGGCGCGGGCCGGCGGCGACAAGCGGGACCAGGGCCGCCACGCGGCCGAGGCGGTCGTGCGCTCGGCCGAGTTGCGGTCCTCGCTGGGCGGATAGCCCGCTACCATCACCGCTCCGATGGCCAAGGTTTGCTTCAGCTGTGGCAAGGGTCCCGCGTTCGGCAACTCGCGCAGCCACTCGATGGTCGCCACCCGCCGGCGCTTCAACCCGAACCTCCAGAAGGTCCGGATCGACGACGCCGGGCGCCCGCGCCGCGTCTACGTCTGTACGCGCTGTCTCAAGGCCGAGCGCGTAACCAAGCACGCCTGAGCACCGATCCGCCGGCACGGGGCGGCGTCATCGGTCGCTCGTGTGCGGAGCACACGTCGCTCCCTGCTTCCTTGCCCCGCTTGGCGCTCGGCGCTCATAACCCGGAGTAGTCTCTCCCGCCGTGCCCGACTCTTCCATCGTTCGTTTCCGCAAGGTCGTCGGCGTCGCGCTCGCCCACCTGGAGGAGCGGCGCGAGGAGATCAACGACCTCAACGTCTTCCCGGTCGCCGACGGCGATACCGGCGACAACATGGCGCTGACCATGCGCCACGTGCTCGACGAGCTCGACGTGCTCGAGCGCCAGGGCAATGGCGACCCCCGCCGGCCGGAGATCGTGCGCGAGGTCGCCCGCGCGGCGCTGATGGGTGCCCGCGGCAACTCGGGCGTGATCCTGAGCCAGATCGTCCGCGGCGCGGCGGAGAAGGTGGCGACTCCGCCCGGGCGGCTGATCGACCCGGAGCTGATCGAAGCGGCGCTGACGAACGCCGCCGACCGCGCCTACACGTCGGTGCGCGAGCCCGCCGAGGGCACGATGCTCACCGTGATCCGGTGCATGGCCGAGGCCGTCGCCGAGCGCCGGGCCCAGTGGCAGCAGGAGCGGCTATCGCCCGAGGCGTCCGCCGACGAGCAGAACGCGATGCTCGCCGAGATGATGGCCGTGGCCCTGTTCGCGGGGGAGGAGGCCGTCCGCCACACGCCCGAGCAGCTCGACGTGCTCGCTGAGGCCGGCGTCGTCGACGCCGGCGCGCTCGGACTGGTTGTGATCATCCGCGGGATGATCGCCGGGCTCGCCGGCGAGCAGGTCCAGCTGCCCGAGATCCCGCACTACGCGGCCGCCAGGCTCGACCAGGTCCATCACGCCGACTCCGAGTTCCGCTTCTGCACCAACTTCATCGTCACCGGCGACGGCCTCGACGGCGACTCGTTCGTCGCCGAGCTCGAGGCGCTGGGCGACTCGGTGCTGGTGGTAGGTGACGAGGCGACCCTGAAGATCCACGTGCACACCGACGATCCGGACGCCGCGAAGGTGCTGTTCGCAACCGCGGGCGAGGTCACCCACGAGGACATCGCCGACATGCACAAGCAGGTTGCCGATCAGCGTGCGCGGCTCGGCTCGGGCCGCTCGGGAGTGGTCGCGGTCGCCGGTGGCGAGGGGATGCGATCGCTCTTCCGGGGTCTCGGCGCGATCGTCGTCGACGGCGGGCCGACGCTGAACCCGCCGACCAAGGACCTGCTGACCGCGATCGAGGCCTGCCCGGCCGACGAGGTCGTCGTCCTGCCGAACAGCGTCAATGTGCGGATGGCGGCCGAGGAGGCGGCCCGGCTGGCGGCGAAGGCGGATCGCAAGGTGGTCGTCGTGCCCTCGGAGTCCCAGCAGGGCGCGCTCGCCGCGCTGGTCGAGTTCGACCCGGCCGACGACGCCGAGTCGAACGCCGAACGACTTCGCAGCGGCCTGGGCGCGATCCGGGTCGGCGCCGTCGCGCCGGCGGCTCGCGACGATGCGGAGGGACGCTTCCGGCGCGGCGACTCGGTCGGGTTTGCCGACGGCGAGCTGGTCGCGTGGGGCGGGGCGGGATCGACCCTGATCGAAACCGTCGCCGCGCTCGCCGAGGGAGCCGAGATCGTCACGGTCATCGAGGGGGCCGAGGCGCGGATCCCCCTCGCCGAGCTCGAGCTGGAGCTGCCGAACGGCGCCGAGCTCGAGCTGCAGCGCGGCGGGACTCCCGAACTACTCGTGGCTGATCGCCACCCAGTGACGCTGCTCGAAGAGGTACTCGAGGCGCACGGCGGAGTCGAGCGCTGGGCAGCGCTCAGCACGATTCGCGGTCGCGTTCGATCCGGTGGCCTGCTGATCCGCACCCGGATGCCGGGCAACCGCTTTCGCGACTCGCGGCTCCAGACGTCGACCCGGGAGCCGGTCGGCTCGGCGACCCCGTTCCCGCGCGACGGTCAACGCGGCGTCTTCGATCATGGCGCGGTCCGGATCGAGACCCTCGACGGCGAGGTGCTCGAGTCGCGCGCGCACCCGCGCGACCTCTTCTTCGGCCGCGCGGGGCTGCGGCGCAACCTGCGCTGGGACGCGCTCGACGGCATGTACTTCGCCGGCTACGCGTGGTGGAACTACCTGACCGTCCCCTTCCTGCTGGCGCGCGACGACGTCCGCGTCGAGGAGATCGAGCCGTGGCGGGAGGACGGAGAGACCTGGCGGCGGCTCGAGGCCCATTTCCCGGCTGAGATCGACACCCATTCCGAGCGCCAGCTCTTCTACTACGACGCCGATCTGCGCCTCCGCCGCCACGACTACACGGCCGAGATCATCGGCGGCTGGGCCCGCGCGGCGCACATGTGCGCCGACCACCTCGACGTCGGCGGGCTCGTGATCCCGACCCGCCGCTGGGTCCGGCCGGTCGGCCCGGGAAATCGGCCGCTGCCGTTCCCGACCCTGGTCGCTCTGCAACTCTCTGAGATCGAGGCTGAATAGATGGCCGCCGGCGTGCGCAACAGCGACTTCGCGCGCGCCGCTGCCGGGCGGTTCGGCTCCTCCTACACCCAGCTGCGCTTCCGGGTCGCCGACGAGGCCAAGGCCGAGCGGGCGAAGGCCGAGGTGATCGAGGCGCTCTTCTATCCGATCGTCAACCCGCCGGAGGGGCCGCGGATCATTCCCAACGACAACCCCGAGCTCGAGGACTTCTTCGGCCCGCTGCGCGAGCGGCCCGGCGGACGCTGGATCGGCCAGATGTTCGCCCGCCACCGCAAGGCGGCCTCGATCCCGGCGTAGCTATGCGCCGGCGCGATGCCCGATCGGGCGCGCGGGCACGGTCGTGCCGAAGTACCGGCACGGAGGCTTATTGCGCGGGGGGTTGCGGGGGCACTTACGGTTGTCCGCCCCCGGGTTCCCCTTCTTGTCGAACCAGAACCAGACTCCGAGGTCCGCTTCGACGTACGGGGGCGTGCCGCTGGCGGGAGGAGGCGTGGCAACGGCGACCGTGAAACCGTCGTCGGTGTCAAGCGCGCGGCCCGCGCACCTGACCGCCTTCGGGTCGCGAATCTCGCACTCACCCCTCGGCCAAGTGTGCTCCTCGACGTGTGAGATCTTCGTGTCGAAGACGAGAACGACGCCGTGAACCGGTTTCTTCGTCTGGTTGTTGAACCCGTAGGTCTGATAGCCGTGATCGGCGGTCGCCGGTCCGGGGAACGCCAGGATCCCCGCGGCCAGGGCCGCCAGGACGACGCTCGCGAACACGAGCCTGGGCCGTTGGCCCGCTGGCCCATCCATGGTGGCCAAGAGGTACCCCTTTCTTGAGGACGCCCGGCCGGCGTCTCGGCCACCGACCATACACCCGCACCGCTGCGACGAGAGACCTACCAGCCCTCGCTGCCCGGCTCGCCCTTGAACGGGCCCTCGACCTCGTCGGTGACCCAGCCGCCGTAGAAGCTGCCGCCCTGCGGGCGGACGCGCTCGTCGCCGAGGTAGGCGGCGTCGACCCGGCCGGCGTAGAAGGCGATGTGGCCGCGAAGCTCCGCGAACGCCTCGCGGGGCTCCGGGTAGTGCCAGGCCGCCGCCTCGGAACGGCTGCCGCCGGCCTCGAGGTCGTAGTAGGACGCTTGGCCCTTCCACTCGCAGAGGGTGTGCTTGGAGGGAAGCTCCGTGAGCAGCTCGGTGCGCACGTCGTCGGCCGGGAGGTAGACGGTCGGCGGGCTCGCGGTCTCGAGCACGCGCAGCGCCCGGTCCGACTCGGCGACGACCTCGCCGCCGTGCTCGATCCGGACCCTCCGGTCGACCGGCTCGATTCGCGGTGGGCGCGGGTAGTCCCAGACGGACTCCTTGGCCCGGGCCTCGCTCATGAGATGCGGACGATCGCCTCGATCTCGACCGGGACGTCGAATGGCAGTTGCGCGGCGCCGATCGCGGAGCGCGCGTGCCGTCCCGCCGGGTCGCCCCACACGTCGAGAACCAGATCCGTGAAGCCGTTGATCACCGCCGGCGGCTTGTCGAAGCCGGGGGCGCACTGGACGAGGCCGAGCGCCTTCACCCACTGGGTGACCCGGTCCAGGTCGCCCAGCTCGGCGCGCAGCGAGGCGAGGATCGAGAGCGTGGTCAGCCGCGCCGCCTCCTGACCCTGTTCGAGGGTCAGCTCGCCGCCGACCCGGCCGGTCACCAGGACATCGGGGCCGTCCACCGGAAGGTGACCGGAGATGTAGGCGTCCTCGCCGCTGATGTGAACGAGGTCGAACTTGAACTCGATCCCGGGCGGAGCGGTGAACGGCTTCGGCAGCTCCAGCCCGAGCTCCGCGAGTCGATCGTCGATCCGTCCCATCGGACGCTGAGCCTAGCCTTGTCGATCGAAGTGAGCATTCCTCGTGCGATCGGCTCCGGTGAGCCTCAGGACCGCGACACCCTGCGCGCCGCCGAGCTGCGCTCGCTGCCGCGCCCCAGCCGGCTCGACGCGCCGATCTCGTCGCTGAAGGGGGCGGGTCCGAAGCTCGCCGAGGCGGCGGCGGCGATCGGGATCGAAACGCTCGGCGATCTGCTCTGGCACCTCCCGCACGGCCACCGCGATCGGGCCGGTATCCGCGAGGTCGCCGACCTGCGGATCGGCGAGCAGGCGACGGTGATGGTCAGCGTGCGCTCGGCCCGGGTGCGCCCGACGCGGCGGCGCAACTTGCGCCTGGTCGAGGCCGCGGTCGCCGACGCCAGCGGGCCGATGAAGGCGATCTGGTTCAACCAGGCGTACCTGGCCGAGCGGCTGCGGCCGGGCACCCGGCTGCTGCTCAACGGCAAGCTGGAGCGCTCGGGCTTCCGGGTCGCGACGCACGAGATCATCTCCGGCGGTGGCGCGGCGTCGCCGGCCGGCCTGCACACGACCGGGATCGTCCCGGTCCACAACGCAACCGCGAGCCTCTCGGCCAACAAGCTGCGCGAGTGGATCTGGCAGGCGGCCGAGCGGGCCGGCGACGCGATCGAGTCGCTGCCCGCCGAGATCCGCGCCCGGCGACGCTTCGGCGGCGAGGCCGACTCGCTGCGCTGCGCTCACTTCCCCGACTCGGCCGAGCAGGCGGCCGCCGCTCGCGACCGGCTCGCGTTCGAGGAGCTCTGCCTGCATCAGGGGGCCCTGGCGATGCGCCGGGGCGCCAGACGCGGGGCCCGTCCGGGCATCGCGCTCGGCGAGCCCGGCGAGCTGGTCGCCCGCTGGCTGGATTCGCTGCCGTTCGAGCCGACGAAGGGCCAGTTGCAGGCGTTCGACGAGATCGACGCGGACCTGGCCGCCGGGCGGCCGATGCAGCGGCTGCTGATGGGCGAGGTCGGCTCGGGAAAGACGGTCGTCGCCGTGTACGCGATGCTGCGCGCGCTCGAGGCCGGAAGCCAGGCGGCGATGATGGCGCCGACCGAGACGCTCGCCGAGCAGCACGCGATCACACTCGACTCGCTGCTCGCGGGGGAGGCGATCCCGTTCGCGTTGCTGACCGGCGCCACCCCGGCCGCGCGGCGGCGAGAGACCCTCGACCGGCTGGCCAGCGGCGAGCTCGGGCTGGTCGTCGGCACGCACGCCTTGATCGAACCCGACGTCCGGTTCGCCGGGCTCGCCGTCTGCATCGTCGACGAGCAGCACCGCTTCGGCGTCCGCCAGCGCGCGGCGCTCGATGCCAAGGGCCCGGGGGAGGCGGCCCCGCACGTGCTGCACATGACCGCGACGCCGATCCCGCGCACGCTCTCGCTGACCGCCTACGGCGACCTCGACACGACGACGATCCGCGAGCTGCCGGCGGGCCGGCAGCCGGTCAAGACGTGGGTGGTCGGCGAGGAGAAGCGCGCCGGCGCCTACGGGTTCATCCGCGACCGGCTGCGCGAGGGACGCCAGGCCTACGTCGTTTGCCCGCTGGTCGCCGACTCGGAGAAGCTGCAGGCGAAGGCGGCGGGCGCAGAGGCCGAGCGGCTTCGCAAGGGCGAGCTGTCCGAGTTCCGCGTCGGCCTCCTGCACGGCCAGATGACCTCGAAGGAGAAGGCTCAGGCGATGGAGGAGTTCGTCGCGGGCCGGCTCGACGTGCTCGTCGCGACGACCGTGATCGAGGTCGGGATCGACGTCCCGAACGCGACCGTGATGCTGATCGAGGGCGCCGAGCGGTTCGGGCTCTCCCAGCTCCACCAGCTGCGCGGGCGGGTCGGCCGCGGTGCGCATGAGAGCCAGTGCATCCTGTTCGCGAAGCTCGAGGGGCAGTTCGCGAAGCGGCGGATGGAGGCGATCGAGCGGACCAGCGACGGCTTCGAGCTCGCCGAGGTGGACCTGACCCTGCGGGGCGAGGGCGAGATCCTCGGCACGCTGCAGCACGGGATGCCGCGCTACCGGGTCGCCGAGCTGCCCGAGGACGCCGAGCTGCTCGCCGCCGCCCGCGCCGAGGTGATCGCGATGCTCGAGGCCTATGGCAGCCTCGACGCTCCCGAGCTCGGCCCGTTCCTCGACGCCGCCCGTGCCCGGTTCGGGGACGAACGAACCGAGGGGATCGCCGCTTGAGGGTTACGGGAGGGAGGCTGGGGGGAAGGAAGCTGCTCTCGCCGCCGGCCAAGTCGCGCGACGTGCGCCCGACCTCCGACCGGGCCCGCGAGACGCTGTTCTCGGTGCTCGGCGACGTCTCCGATCTCAGCGTGCTCGACCTGTTCTGCGGCACCGGCGCGCTGGCCTTCGAGGCGATCTCGCGGGGGGCCGATTCGGCGGTGCTGGTCGACCGTGCGCCGGCGCTCGCGGGCCGCAACGCCGAGGCGCTTGGGATCGCGAACCGCTGCGAGATCGTCCGCTCGGACGGGATCCGCTACCTCGAGCGGACCGAGGAGCGGTTCGGCCTCGTCTTCTGCGACCCGCCGTATAAACTCGCCGCCCGCCTTGGCCCGCAGCTCGCGAAACATCTGCCGCCTCGACTCGCGCGCTATTCACGGCTCGTCGTCGAGAGCTCGGCTCGGAGCCCGATCGAGGTCGATCTGCCCGAGCGGACCTTCGAGCTCGTCGACGAGCGGCGGATCGGCGAGGCGCTGATCCACATCCATCGAAGGCGATGAGCTCGAGCGCGAAGATCGCGGTCTGCCCCGGCAGCTACGACCCGGTGACCAACGGTCACCTGGACATCATCGGGCGCGCGTCGAAGATCTTCGACAAGATCGTGATCGGGGTCGTCGGCAACGCGCCGCGCAAGACCGGTCACCTGTTCACCCCCGAGGAGCGGGTGGAGCTGATCGAGGAGGCGCTGGCTCAGAACGGGTACGGCAACGTCGAGGTGCGGATCTTCCGCACGCTCCTGGTCGACTTCGCCCGGGAGTGCGGGGCGCTCGCGATCATCAAGGGGCTGCGCGCGATCTCCGACTTCGAGTACGAGTTCGAGATGAACCAGCTCAACCGCCAGCTGGCCCCCGACATCGAGTCCGTGTTCATCCTCGCGTCGCCCGGATACAGCTTCATCCGCTCGAGCGGCGTCAAGGAGATCGCCGCCTTCGGGGGCGACGTCACCGAGCTCGTGCCCCCGCACGTGGCGAAGGCCCTCGTGGAGCGGGCTACGAGCGAGTAAAACGGTCGGCGCGGTAACCGCGCCTGGGCAGGAGCTTGCAACGGGGCGCCGAAAACGCCCGCTAGCAGCCGTTCCGTGCTCGGCCGCGTAAGCTTCCACGACGCTTATGGACGTCCTTGTCCTCATAGACAAACTCGATGACCTGATCCACAACGCGCGGCCGGTGCCGCTCACGGATCAGGTTCGCGTCGATCGCGAGGAGATCTACGACCTCCTCGATCAGATGCGCGCCACGATCCCCGAGGAGATCAAGCAGGCGCGCTGGATCGTCAAGGAGCGCCAGGAGATGCTCGCCGAGGCGAAGCGCGAGGCGGAGCGCGTGGTCAAGGAGGCCCGCGAGCAGTCCGAGCGCCTGATCTCCAACGAGGAGGTCTACAAGCAGGCCGAGCGCGCCGCGGAGGAGATCATCGAGGACGCGCGGGAGACCGAGCGCCAGATCCGCCTCGGCGCCGAGGACTACGCGGACGAGATCCTTTCGACGCTCGAGGTCAACCTCGAGAAGTTCCTCTCCGCCGTGCAGCGCGGTCGCGACCGCCTCGCCGGTCGCGACGACGAACCCGTCGAAGTCGGCTAGCTCCGCCGGGGTCCTCTGCCCGCCCTTCACGGGTCGGGTGTAGGCTCGTGGCTCTACTTTCGACCCGTCGGGGAATCGATGTCTTCGCGCGTTAGCGCCCACATCCGTAACAACGTCGTCGGCTACGTCGCTGTCTTTCTCGCCCTGAACGGCGTTGCCGTTGCCGCGACCCTGAAGGAGAACAGCGTCAGGTCGAAGCAGATCAAGGACGGCGCGATCGCACCGGCCGACCTCGGCGACGGCGCGGTCACGGCTTCCAAGGTCGCCGCCAACTCACTGGGCGGCGCCCAGATCGACGAGTCGTCGCTCGATCCGAACGTGGTCCAGCGTCGCATCAGCGGCTCCTGCTCGCCCGGTGAGCTCGTGCGGGCGATCGCGGCCGACGGGACCGTCGTCTGCGCCGGCGCGGGCGGGACTCCGTCGGGATCGGCCGCCGGTGACCTCACGGGGACGTATCCGGCGCCGGCGATCGCGGCGAACGCCGTCGACGGCGCCAAGGTCAGCGACGGCTCGCTGACGGGCGCCGACATCGGACCGAACGCGCTCGGCGGAGCGCAGATCGACGAATCGGCCCTCAGCTTCCCGACCTCGCTGCCGCCGAGCGGCAGCGCCGCCGGTGCCGGCAGCGACCTGGCCGGCAGCTACCCGGCCCCGCAGATCGCGGCGAACGCGGTCAATGGCGCCAAGGTCGACGACGGCTCCCTGACGGGCGCCGACGTCGGACCGAACGCCCTCGGCGGCGCGCAGATCGACGAATCGGCCCTCGCCCTGCCGACTTCCCTGCCGCCGAACGGCAGCGCGGCCGGGGCCGGCAGCGACCTGGCCGGGAGCTATCCGTCCCCACAGATCGCACCGGGCGCGGTCACCGCGGCAAAGCTCGCGCCGCCGACCGGGTACATCGCGGTACCCCTGGGCAATACCAGTAACGGGAGCTGCTCGGGATCTGGATGGGAGAACGTCCTCCAGCCGGTCCTCAATCAGGCCTCCTACTACCGCGATCCCTACGGGACCGTCCACCTCCAGGGTGCGGTGCTCAGGTGTCCGCCGACCAGCGACCTCATCTTCACCCTGCCGGCCGGCTACCGACCGGGGCGCGCCGAGATCCTGATCGGGTGGAGCTCGGTAGGGCCGGTCCAGGTCGGTGTCGACTCCATTGGCAACGTCGCGGCTGCGATCCCGGACAACCAGTGGGTCTCGCTCGATGCGGTCAACTTCAGCTGCTTTCCGCACGGGGTCAGCGGCTGCCCCTGAGCCCTCGGCGCAGATAGCCTCTTCGCGTCATCGAGCGAGGAGGTCGAGGTGAGCGAGCGGTGGTTCAGCGAGGAGGAGCTCGCGGAGATGGCGAGGCCGACTATGGAGCGGGCGGTCGAGGCGATCGACGCGGGTGATCTCGAGGGCGCGAAGGCGCTCTGCGAGTCGATGAAGCACGAGTCGCAGTTCATGCACGACCTGCTGGTCGACGGGGTCGCGGGCATGATCTCGTTCGTCAAGGAGAAGCTGGGTGACGACGGGGTGGAGGAGGCCTGGGAGTACTCGCTCGAGCGCAGCTGGAAGAAGCCGGTGGAGACGATCGACAAGCTCGACCGCAAGACCGTCGCCGAGGCGCTGGCCGGGACCTGGCGCGCTCACTCGACCAGCGGCGTCGGCCCGAACCCCGGCGCCTTCGTGATCGACGAGGACGACGAGAAGCTGACGTTCACGATGAACCCCTGCGGGTCCGGCCAACGGCTGTGGCGCAACCGCCGCTACGGGCCGGAGGGATGGGGCGTGACCGACGAGGCGCATTCGTGGAGCTACGACCGCAAGGAGTTCCCGCTCTACTGCACCCACTGCGCGTTCATGAACGAGACCCTGCCGATCCGCTGGATCGGGCACCCGGTCTATCCGTCGGACCCGCCCGAGGACTTCGACCATGACCCGTGCACGTGGTACTGGTACAAGGACCCGGCCGACATCCCGGAGCGGCACTTCTCGCGACATGGACTTGGGCGCGGCGACTGAGCCCCCGGACGCGGCGGCGGTTCGCACGGCGCTCGCCGAGACCGGCGATGACCCCGGCGAGCTCGAGCTGACGGCGATCGAGGGCGGCGCTTCGCGGCAGACGTTCGTGGTGGCCGCGGGCGGGGAGCCGCGCTGGGTCCTGCGCCGCGAGCCGGTCGCGGGGATGTCGTTCGCGCCGCTCGAGCTCGAGCTGCGCGCGATCGCCGCCGCGGACCTCGCCGGCGTGGCGGTGGCGCCGACGGTGATCGCCGAGCCCGCCGGAGGCCGGTTCGGAGAGGGCGCCGGGTACCTCATGGAGTTCGTCGCGGGCACGTCGGTGGCGCCGCGCGTGCTGCGCCGCGAGGAGCTGGAGACCGCGCGCGAACGGCTGCCGGGTCAGCTCGGCGCGGCCCTGGCGCAGATCCACTCGGTGCCGGCCGGCGACGTCGAGGGCCTGGCCGGCGGCGACGACCCCGCGCTGGAGGCCTGCGAGCTGTGGGAGTCGGCGCTCGACGAGATCGGCGAGCCGCTGCCCGGCGTCGAGGCCGGCCTGCGCTGGCTGCGCCTGCACCGGCCCGAGCCGGTCGAACCGACGCTGGTGCACGGGGACTTCCGGCTCGGCAACCTGATCGTCGACGAGCATGGGCTCGCCGCGGTGATCGACTGGGAGCTCTGCCATGCGGGAGACCCGGCCGAGGACCTCGCGTGGCTGCAGATCCGCTCCTGGCGGTTCGGCAACGACGACCTGCCGGTGGCCGGGCTGGGCGGGCTCGAGGAGCTGCTCGCCGCCTACGAGGACGCCGGGGGTTCGCGGCCGGACCCCGAGCGGCTGCGATGGTGGGAGGCGATGGGCAACGTCAAGTGGGCGGTGATCTGCGCGCGGCAGGCGCACGACCACCTGACCGGAGCGCGACCCTCTGCGGAGCTGGCGTCGCTCGGGCGGCGGATCTGCGAGCCGGAGTGGGACCTCTTGGGGCTGGTGGGCTAGTGCAGGACAGGCCGACGGCGCCGGAGCTGCTCGACGCGATGGCGGCGAAGCTGTTCGGCGAGGTCCGCGAGTGGGTGCCGCGGGACCGGCGGTTCCAGATCCTGGTGCTGGCGAATCTGTGCGCGGTGATCGCGAGGGAGTTGAGGGCCGGTGGGGCTCCGGACGCCGCCGATCTGGAGCTGTTCAAGGGACTGGGCAGTGAGGGAGAGGACGTACGCGGGCGCCGCCGCCGATCTGGCGGCGCCGGATTCGCGCGGGCGAGCTCGACGATCAGTTAGGGGAGGTCATCGAGCGCCTGCGCGAGCACGTGGCGCGGAAACTCGAGATCGCCCGCCCCGGCTACGCGGACGCTTGACGCAAGAGCCTGGCGCGCGGGGACGTCCGGTGATATGACTCCCCGTGCAGTCCGGTAACGACTCATGGGGAGGACGGGATGAGCGCACGCAGCAAGCGGGTGACGATGGTGATGGGGGGCCTGGCGCTCGTCGGAGGGGTCGTGGTCGCGGTGGCGATCGCGGTCGGCGGCGACCAGATCAGTGCCACGCTGACGGGATATCAGGAGGTACCGGCCGTCTCGTCAGGCGGTCAGGCAACGTTCACCGCGTCGGTCTCCGGCGACGAGAGCTCGGTCAACTGGACGCTCAGCTATTCGGACCTCTCGAGTGCGATCCAGCAGGCTCACATCCACCTCGGCCAGATGGGCGTGAACGGCGGGATCGCGGTGTTCCTCTGCACGAACCTCGGGAACGGTCCGGCAGGGACCCAAACGTGTCCCGCGGCACCCGCGACGATCAACGGGACCTTCGTCGGCGCCGATATCGTCGGCCCAGCCGGTCAGGGCCTGGCCCCCGGTGAGATGGCGGAGCTGATCGACGCGGTCGACGCCGGCGCGACCTATGCCAACGTCCACAGCGCCACGTTCCCCGGCGGCGAGGTCAGAGCGCAGCTCAAGCCGCCGCCCGGCCCGCCGGGACCGAAGGGCGCGACCGGACCGGCCGGCCCTCAGGGCGCGCAGGGCGCGACCGGGCCGACCGGGAAGGTCAAGTGCAAGGTCACGTCGCCCAAGAAGGTCAAGTGCAAGGTCAAGAAGTGACGGCTCAGGCCGTCCGCTGATCGCCGGACCGGGTCAGCGAGAACGTATTGAGTGAAATACCGCCGTCGATGGCGATCACCTCGCCGGTGACGTAGCCGGCTTCCTCGGAGGCCAGGTACGTCGCCAGCGCCGCGACCTCGGACGGCTCCGCCATCCGCCCGCTGGGCAGCGTCTCGAGCAGCCGGTCACGGATCTCCTCCGGCATCGCGAGCACGTTCTCGGTCGCGACCAGGCCGGGGAGGATCGCGTTGGCGGTGATCCCGCGGGCGACGTTCTCGGCGGCGATGGTCTTGATCAGGCCGAGCAGGCCGGCCTTCGACGCCGCGTAGGCGGCCTGGCCCGGCAGGCCGGAGCGCGCGGCGCCGGAGGAGATCGCGACGATCCGGCCGTAGCCGCGCTCGCGCATCCCGGGCAGGCAGGCGGCGATGACGCGGAAGGCGCCGGTCAGGTTGACGTCGATGTCGCGCTGCCACTGCTCGGCGGTCATCCGGTGGGCGGGGGCGATCGTGTCGGTGATCGCCGCGTTGGAGACGCAGACGTCGACCGCGCCGAGGTCGGGGATCTCGTCGGCGGCGACGTCGAAGCGCAGGTCGCAGCCCTCGTCGCGATCGGCGGTGACGACGTCGAGTCCGTCGGCGCGCAACCGGTCGGCGATCGCGGCGCCCAGACCACGGGCTGCGCCCGTTACTAACGCGCGCCGCCTCCTCCGCTTCGCGTCCGGGGGCGGCGCGGTCGGTGGCGGGTCGGTCATAGCTCCGTCTGGTGCTCGCCGGCGCGACCGGCGTCGGTCTTCTCGTAGAACCGGTTGAGCAGCGCCATCGTCTCCTCAGGATCGGCGCACGTGTACGCGTTCCAGGCCTCCGTGCGCAGCTGGGCGTCGAGGGGCTGGCCGATGATGTCGAGGATCGTCTGCTTCGCGGAGCGCACCGCGCGCTGTGAGTTGCGGAGGATCTGGCGGGCGACCGTCTCGGCCTCCGCGAGCAGGTCGTCGTGGGGGACGACCCTGGTCACCAGGCCCCATTCGAGCGCCTGTCGCGCGTCGATCGGCTCGGCCGTGAGCAGCATGTGCGAGGCGACCCCGACGCCGCACGAGTTGACGAGCCTGACGATCCCGCCGTCGCCGTGGTGGTAGCCCCGGCGGGCCTCGAAGGAGCCGAACATCGCGCGGTCGGAGGCGATCCTGATGTCGCAGGCGAGCGCCGTCTCCAGCCCCCCGGCGAGCGCCCAGCCGTTCACCGCGGCGACGATCGGCTTCTCCGTCCGGTGCATGCCGCGGGTGATCCCGTTGAGGCCGAGCTCGACGATCTCGCGGATCAGGGCCGGGCTCGCGCCCTCGATGATCGGCGGGATGTAGGTCTTCAGGTCCGCGCCGGCGCAGAATGCCTCGCCGGCCCCGGTCAGGATCGCGACGTCGACCGAGTCGTCCGCGGCGAAGTCGGCGAACGTCTCGATCATCAGCCGGTGGACGTCGGGGTCGACGGCGTTGCGGTCGTCGGGCCGGTTGATCGTGACCCAGGCGATCCGGTCGCGCTTCTCGTACAGGACCTTGTCCATATCTCTCCTAGTCGTCGTAGACGGCACGGATGACGGCGAAGTCGCCCTGCTCCCAGACGACCTCGCCGCCGCACCACTCGGCTTGCTCGGCGGCGGTCGCCGGCAGATCCAGCTCCGGCTCGAGCGCGACTGTCTGCGGCTCGACGACGACGACGTCACCGAGCACGAGCGCCCGCGACTGCTCGCGCACGCGCCGGAAGAGGTCGCGCTTGCCGTCGTCGGCGAGGTGGTGGACGGCGAGCACGGAGATCACCAGGTCCCACGGACCGTCGGGCAGCGGGTCCTCGATCCGGCCGAGCCTCATCTCCTCCCAGCCGAGCTGGCGCGCCTTGAAGACCATCTCCGTACTCGAGTCGATCCCGGTGATCCGCGTCTGCGGGAAGCGCTCCCAGATCCGGCGGGTGGTCTCGGCGGTGCCGAACCCGAGCTCGAGGACCCGATCGGGGGCGAACGGGATCGCGGCGATCGCGGCGACCTGGAGCTCCTCGTAGAGGGGCAGCTCGGCGCGGATCTCCTCGTCGTAGGTCTCGGGGTTCCAGTGAAACTGAGCTGCCACCTGCGGCGCTATCTTGAATCGAGGGACGACATGGCGGCCTATACAACCATTGACCTGCCCCGCATCGCACCGTCGCCGGGTGACGGCAAGCGGCTCGAGTTCGAGCTCGAGCCCGGCCGGGTCGAGCTCGGCGGCCATATCTATGAGTTCTCGCCACCGATCGTGAACGCGCGGCTCGACGTCTCGCGCACCGCGAGCGGGTACGCGCTTCGGCTGCGGTTTGGCGGCGAGGTCGCGGGTCCGTGCGTCCGGTGCCTGGAGCCGGCGGCGGTCGCGGTCGCGGTCGACGCCCGCGAGGTCGATCAGCCGGGCACCGACGACGAGGAGCTGCGCAGCCCGTACGTCACCGAGGGCGAGCTCGACCTCAACGCCTGGGCCCACGACTCGTTCGCCCTGGCGATGCCCCAGCGGTTGCTCTGCCGGCCCGATTGCGCGGGACTGTGCCCGGTCTGCGGCGAATCGCTCAACGACGCGGCAGCGGGGGCGCACGATCATCCGCGGGAGCCGGATCCACGGTGGGCGAAGCTCAGAGAGCTGCAATAGCTACCATTCCCGCCCTCAGATGGCCGTCCCGAAGAAGAGAACCTCCTCGCAGCGCCGCGACAAGCGCCGCGCGACCCACACCGCGGCGAAGCCGCGGCTGAACGAGTGCCCGCGCTGTCACAGCCCGCGCCTCCCGCACCGGGTCTGCCCGGTCTGCGGCACCTACGCCGGGCGCGAGGTGATCGTCCACGAGATCGGCGAAGCCGACTCGAGCTCCGCGGAGTAGTCCGTGACAACCGTCGCCCTCGACGGGCGCGGGGCGGAGCGGGGGACCGAGGCCATCCTCGGGGGCGTTCGCGCGGCGGCCGCCGACGGGATCGGGGTGCGCGTGTTCGGCGATCCCCGCGAGCTGGGCGAGCTCGAGGGCATCGACGGCGTCGATCTGCTCGAGGCGCCGGGCGAGATCACCAACGACGACGACCCGGTCGGCGCCGTGCGCGGGACGCCCGACGCCTCGATCGTGCTTGCGACCGCCGACGTCGCCGCGGGCCGCTCCGACGCGGTCGCCAGCGCCGGCCCGACCGGGGCGACGATGACCGCCGCCCTGTTCGCCTTGAAGCGGAGCCACGGAGTGCGGCGGCCGGCGCTGGCCGTGCAGCTCGCGGTCCCGGGGCGCGACGGTCCGCCGAGCCTGCTGCTCGACGTCGGCGCCAACGCCGACGTGCGGGCGTCCGACCTGGTCCAGTTCGCCTATCTGGGCTCGGCGTTCAGCCAGGCCGTGCTCGGGATCAAGGCGCCGCGGGTGGCGCTCCTGTCGAGCGGCGAGGAGCCGAAGAAGGGGACCGCCGAGGTCGTCGACGCCCACGCCGAGCTGGCGTCGGCGAGCGAGATCGACTTTCGCGGCAACGTCGAGGGCCGCGACGTTCTCGGCGACGCC
Source organism: uncultured Solirubrobacterales bacterium (assembly GCA_963767285.1). Taxonomy (GTDB): domain Bacteria; phylum Actinomycetota; class Thermoleophilia; order Solirubrobacterales; family 70-9; genus WHSW01. The sequence continues at coordinate 995,100 of CAVYDJ010000002.1, forward strand.
GCCGACGTGATCGTCACGGACGGCTTCACCGGCAATGTCGTGTTGAAGACGGTCGAGGGCACCGCGCGCAAGATCGCCGACGCGGTCGGCGCAGCGGCGCGCTCGAATCCGGTCGCCGCGGCCGGCGGCCTCCTTCTGCGCCCCGCGCTCGGCGGGCTGCGGCGCGAGATGGACCCGGACACGACGGGCGGCGCGATCCTGCTTGGCCTGCGCGGCGTCGCCGTCGTCGGCCACGGGAGCTCGGGCCCGGAGGGCATCGCGAACGCGATCCGGCTCGCGGCTCGCGCGGTCGAGGTCGACGCGATCGCCCGCACCGGCGCGCTGCTCGAGCGCTCTGGCGCGACCCGAGCCGCGATGCGTGATAGGAAGGAGGAGCAATGACGCGCGAGGAAGTGCTGGCGAAGGTGCGGGACCACCTCACGACGGAGTTCGAGCTCGACGCGGCGGTGATCACCGACGCGACTCGGTTCAAGGAGGACCTCGATGCCGACTCGCTCGACCTCTACGAGCTGCTGATGGAGCTCGAGGACGCTTACGGGATCACGGTCTCGCGCGAGGAGGCGGCGAAGATCACCACCGTCGGCGACGCGGTCGACTTCGTCTTCGAGCGTCTGCCGGCCTAGCCCATGGCGCGCGGGATTCGCAGGCTCGGTCTGGGGGGCCGGGGCCGCCATGCCCCCGTGGGGCTCCGCGAGCTGCTCGATGGGCTGCCCGTCACCCTGCGCCGCCAGGCGCTCACGCACTCGTCCTGGGTCGATCATCGCGCCGACTCGTACGGCCGGCTCGCCTTCCTCGGCGACAGCGTCCTGGGACTGGCGATCGCCGAGCACCTGTTCACACGCTACCCGCGCGCCGACATCGGCCGGCTGACGAAGATGCACGGGCAGGCGGTCAGCGGGCGTGCGTGCGCCGAAATCTCGCTCGAGCTCGGCGTCCCTGAGCTGCTCCACGACGCGGCGCCGGAGAGGGTCGACGGCGGGATCGAGGTCGAGGCGCTGCTGGCGTCCGAGCGGGCGCTCGCATCCGTCTGCGAGGCGGTGATCGGCGCCTGCTACCTGCACCACGGCTTCGAGGTGACCAGCGAGGCGACGGTGGCGGCGTTCGCGGAGGAGCTGGAGCTCGCCTCCGAGCGCCTGCTCGACTTCAAGTCGGCGCTGCAAGAGCGGCTTGCCCGCCAGGGCGCGCGCGTAAGGTACGACGTGACCGGCGAGACGGGACCCCCTCACGATCGCCTGTTCGAGGTCTCGGCGAGCGTCAACGGCGAAGTCGTCGGACAGGGGACGGGGCGCTCGAAGAAGGCCGCCGAACAGGCTGCCGCCGAGCAGGCGTTGGAGGGTCTCGCCTAGATCCGGCGTAGTCCCTGAGATGTCGTCCGGGCCGATCGCGAGGCTTCCCGGAGCGCGCCTCCAAAACCACTCCGCCATGCACCTGAGTTCGATCACGATCAAGGGCTTCAAGTCCTTCCCCGAGCGCACCAAGCTCGTGTTCTCCCCTGGAGTCAGCGTGATCGTCGGGCCGAACGGCTGTGGCAAGTCGAACGTCACCGACGCCGTGCTGTGGGCGCTCGGCGAGCAGAGCCCGCTCAGCGTCCGCGGCCAGTCGATGCAGGACATGATCTACGCGGGCGGCGAGGGCGTCGGCCCCTCCAGATACGCCGAGGTCGAGGTCGTGCTCGACGCCGACGGCGACCCCGAGGCCGGGTTCTCCGAAATCGCTATTCAGCGGCGGATCGAGCGCGGGGGGGAGGGCACGTACCGGGTCAACGGAGCCCGGGCGCGGCTCGCCGACGTGATCGAGATCCTCGCCGACGCCAACCTCGGCCGCGAGATGCACTCGGTGATCAGCCAGGGGCGGGTCGAGGAGATCGTCCTCTCGGCCCCGCGCGAGCGCCGGTTGCTGGTCGAGGAGGCGGCGGGGCTGGGCAAGCACCGCAAGCGCCGCCGCCGGGCACAGCTGAAGCTCGAGCGCACTCAGGACAACCTCGACCGGGCGCTCGACGTCGAGCGCGAGGCGCGCAAGTCGCTGCGCCCGCTGAAGCAGCAGGCCGAGGCCGCCGACATCCACGCCCGGCTCGAGCGCGAGGCCGCCGAGCTCCGCGCCCGGCTGCTGGCCGCCGAGCTGCACGGCCACGACGACGAGCTTGGGGCGGCGGAGCGCAGCGCCGCCGCTGCGCGCGAGGTCCGCGCCGGGCTCGACGCGAAGCTGGCGGAGGTGGCGAAGCGCCGGTCCGCGGTCGAGGAGAAGCTGGCCGCCCGCGAGAGCGAGCGCACCGAGGCCTGGGGCCGGCTGACGGCCGTCCGCGCCGCCCACGAGCGGATCAGCGTCCGCGCCGAGGCGCTGGCCGCACGCCGCACCGAGCTGATCCGCAACCTGGACCGGCGCCGGGCGGCGCTCGGCGCGCTCGCGGACGAGCTCGCCGAGGCGACCGGCGCCCGGGCCGGCGACGACCCGGTCAGCGCCGGGGTCGAGCGGGTCGGGGAGTCCCTTCAGGCCGCGATCGCGGCGCTTGACACGGCGCGATCCAGCGACGCCGACGGCGAGCGCGCCACCGCGTTGGCTCAGGTTCGCGAGGCCGCCGACCACGCCGCGCAGATGGCCCGCCGGATCGAGGACATGCTGGGTAGCCGCGCCCAGGACTCGCTGTCGCAGCGGCTCGAGCGCGAGGCTGCGCTGGTCGCCGCGCTCGGCGAGCTGTGCGAGGCGGCGGCCGACGCACGAGACGCTGCGGGCGCCAGGGCCGGGACGCTCGAGCAGCGGATGCTCGGCGAGAGCGGCGAGGACGCGGTCACCGACCAGCTGCGGGCCTGCTCGCGCGAGGAGGCCGAGCTGCAGACGAAGCTGCGCGTGGCGGCCGAGGGCGTCACGGAGGCCGAGGTCCGGGTCGCCCACCTCGGCGACCGGCGCGCCGAGGTCGCCGCCGAGCTGGGCCGGATTGCCGCGACCCTCGGCCGCGAGATCGGTCCCGCGACCGAGGCGCTCGGCGATGAGGAGCGAGGTGAGATCGAGCGCAAGCTCGAGCGCGTCGGCCGCCGCCGCGAGCAGCTCGGCCCGGTCAACCCGCTCGCCGAGCGCGAGTACGAGCAGGCGCGCGCGCATGTCGAGAGCCTCGAGACGCAGCGCACCGACCTGGAGACCGCCCTCTCCGAGCTGCAGGGCCTCATCCGCGAGACCGACCGCAAGATCCACGCCGCCTTCGAGGAGACCTTCGACGCGACCCAGCGCAACTTCGAGGAGCTGGTCGAGCACCTCTTCCCCGGCGGACGCGGACGGCTGCGGCTGGTCGACGACGCGCGCAAGCTGAAGTCAGTACTGGGCGGCGCCGATGAAGCCCAGCCTGATGCAGACCCGGCCGCCCCCGGAGGCGAAGCCGAGGAGGCGGACGGCGTTGATTTGGGTGATGAGTTCTCCAGCCAAGGCGTCGAGATCGAGGTCACCCCCGCCGGCAAGGCCACGCGTCGCCTGTCGCTCCTGTCAGGTGGCGAGAAGGCGATGGTCGCGCTGGCCTTCGTGTTCGCCGTCTTCCTGGCCCGTCCCTCGCCGTTCTACATCCTCGACGAGGTCGAGGCGGCGCTCGACGACGCCAACATCGACCGCTTCCTGCAGCTCGTGAACCGCTTCTCCGACCGCGCCCAGTTCATCATCGTCACGCACCAGAAGCGGACGATGGACGCCGCCCACGTCCTCTACGGCGTCTCGATGGGCAAGGGCGGCGTGACCAAGGTGGTGTCGCGCAAGTTCGAGGACACGCAGGCGCAGCTCGACGCTGACGAAGAAGCCGAGGCAGCCTGAATAACCTCCCGCTCCGCATGGAGTGGGAAGAGCTGATCCCCAGCAGAGCCGAACCCCCAGCTGACGCCGGCACCCCCGGAGGCGAAGCCGAGGAGGTGGCCGGGCCGGGTGTTTTCTCGCGCTTGCGCGAGAAGCTGTCGAAGAGCCGCCAGGCGCTGCGGGCGGAGCTCTCCGCGAGCCTGTTCGAGAAGCTCGACGACGAGACCTGGGAGAGGCTCGAGGAGGCGCTGATCCTCGCCGACGTCGGCGCGAAGGCGACCGCCGAGGTGGTCGGCAAGCTCGAGGCCGAGGTGGACGCCGGGACGGTCAGCGGGCCGGAGGCGACCCAGACGCGGTTGGTCGAGCTGCTCGCCGAGCTCGCGGCGCCCGAGCCGCCGACGCTCGACTTGAGCGCGAAGCCGACCGTGATCATGGTGGTGGGCGTCAACGGGACCGGGAAGACGACGACGATCGGCAAGCTCGCCGCGGTCCTCAAGGAGCGCTTCGGGCTGGACGTGATCGTCGCCGCCGCCGACACCTACCGCGCCGCGGCGATCGAGCAGCTCGAGACCTGGGCCGACCGCGCCGGGACGCAGATCGTCAAGGGCAACGAGGGCGGCGATCCGGGCGCGGTCGTCTTCGACGCGCTCGATGCCGCGCAGGCGCGGGGGGCCGATGTCGTGATCGTCGACACGGCCGGGCGCCTGCACACCCACGGCAACCTGATGGAGGAGCTCGCGAAGGTGCGCCGGGTCGCTGACAAGCGACTCGAGGGGGCGCCGCACGAGACCCTGATCGTGATCGACGCGACGACGGGCCAGAACGGCCTTCGCCAAGCGCGCGAGTTCGCCAAGAGCGTCGACCTGACCGGCGTCGTGCTGACGAAGCTCGACGGAACCGCGAAGGGGGGAATCGCGCTGGCGATCGCCGGCGAGCTCGGCCTGCCGGTGAAGGTGATCGGGGTCGGCGAGACCATCGACGACCTGCGCCCGTTCGACGCCGAGGTGTTCGCCCACGCGCTGCTCGACGAGTAGCGAATAACTCGCGCCACGTCCTCCGCTTCGCGTCCGGGCGTGCGCGGCGGTGGCCTAAGCTGGTCCGATGTTCGACCAGCTCTCGGATCGCCTTCAGGAGACGCTCAGCGACGTCCGCAATCGCGGCAAGCTGACCGAGGCCGACGTCGACAAGGCGATGCGCGAGATCCGGCTTGCGCTGCTCGAGGCCGACGTCAACTTCAAGGTCGTCAAGCAGTTCACCTCGCAGGTCAAGGAGCGCTGCCTGGGCGCCGGTGTCCTCGACGCCCTCAACCCGGGCCAGCAGGTGGTCAAGATCGTCGACGAGGAGCTCGCGACGCTGATGGGCGGCGCCGCCCGAGACCTCGCCTTCGCGTCCTCGGGCCCGACCGTGATTCTGATGTCCGGCCTGCAGGGATCGGGCAAGACGACCGCCTGCGCGAAGCTCGCCAAGCTCCTGGGAGACGAGGGCAAGAAGGTCGCCCTCGTCGCCTGCGACACCCAGCGCCCGGCGGCGGTCGAGCAGCTGGTGACGATGGGCAAGCGCAGCGGCGCGACCGTCTACGAGCAGGGGACCGAGCGCAGCCCGGTCGACATCGCGGAGTGGGCACTTGGCCAGGCCAAGACGAACGGCTTTGACGTGCTGATCGTCGACACGGCGGGCCGCCTGCACGTCGACGAGGAGCTGATGGAGGAGCTGGTCGCGATCCGCAAGGCCGTCAAGCCCCACGACATCCTCCTCGTCCTCGACGCGATGACCGGCCAGGACGCGGTCAACGTCGCCGAGAGCTTCGCCGAGCGGGTCGACTTCGACGGCGTCCTGCTGACCAAGCTCGACGGCGACGCCCGCGGCGGGGCCGCGCTCTCGGTCAAGGCGGTGACCGGAAAGCCGATCATGTACGCGTCGACCGGCGAGCGCATCGAGCAGCTCGAGCGCTTCCACCCGGACCGCATGGCGCAGCGGATCCTCGGCATGGGCGACGTGCTGTCGCTGATCGAGAAGGCGGAGGAGGTCTCGGATGCCGACCAGGCCGCCGAGCTCGAGCGCAAGATCCGCAAGCAGGAGTTCACGCTCGACGACTTCCTGGTCCAGATGCGCCAGGTCCGCAAGATGGGCCCGCTCACGAACGTGCTGGGAATGATGCCCGGCATGGGCAAGCAGATGAAGGCGCTGCGACAGGTCGACATGGACGACCGCGAGCTCGACCGCCTGGAGGCGATCATCCTCTCGATGACGCCGGCCGAGCGCGCCAATCCGAGCCTGATCGACGGCTCGCGGCGCAAGCGGATCGCCCAGGGCTCCGGGACCACGATCCAGGCCGTCAATCAGCTCGTCAAGCAGTTCGGCCAGATGAAGAAGATGATGTCCCGCCTGGCGAGCGGCAAGATGCCCAACCCGGCCGAACTGATGAAGGGGATGCGGTAATCCGGGCGCCTGCCCGCTAACCTCTCGCGCCGCATGGTCCGTATTCGATTGAGAAGGGTGGGTTCGCGCAAGAACCCGATCTGGCGCGTCGTCGTCGCCGACAAGCGCTCGCCGCGCGACGGTCGGACGATCGAGACGATCGGCCACTACAACCCCCAGACCGATCCCTCCGTGATCGTGATCGACGAGGAGCGCGCGCGCCACTGGCTGGACCACGGCGCGCAGCCGACCCGCACGGTCGCGACGTTGCTGCGGACCAAGGGGATCCAGGCCTCGGGCACCTAGCCCCGGCGGCCTGATGCGCGACCTGGTCGAGTACGTCGTTCGCTCGCTCGTCGCCGAGCCCGACGCCGTCCGCGTCGAGGAGATCGAAGAGCACGACGGCACCCTGCTGGAGGTCCACGTCGCCGACGACGACCTCGGCCGTGTCATCGGCAAGGACGGTCGCGTCGCGAACGCGATCCGCACACTCGCCAAGGCGTCGGCCACCGCACAGGACGCGGGCCGGGTCATGGTCGAGATCGTCGAAGACGACTGAGAAAATGTCCGCCGGCTACGCCGTCGGGCTTGCGAGGTTCCCATGCGGATAGACGTCTTCACTCTGTTTCCCGAGTGGTTCGGGTGGTTCGCCGAGCAGCGGCATGTCAGCAACGCGCTCGAGCTCGGCTCCGAGTTGCGCACGTTCAACTATCGCGATTCGTCGACGCTGAGCGGGCGCGTGGTCGACGACACGCCGTACGGCGGCGGGGCGGGGATGGTGCTGCGGGTCGACATCGTCGACCAGGCGCTGCGCGACGCCTACGGCGACGATCGGCCGGCTCGCAAGATCCTGCTGGCGCCCTCTGGCCGACAGCTCGATGACGCGCTGGCGAGCGAGCTGGCGGCCGAGGAGCACATCGCGCTGCTCTGCGGTCGCTACGAGGGCGTCGACCACCGCGTCCGCGAGCACCTCGTCGACGACGCGGTCTCGATCGGGCCGTACGTGCTCTCGGGCGGCGAGCTGGCCGCGATGGTCGTGGCTGACGCGGCGCTGCGCAAGCTTCCCGGCGCCCTGGGCCATGCCGACAGCGCGCTCGAGGAGTCGTTTTCGGAGGCGCTCGAGGGCGGGCCGGAGTACCCGCACTACACGCGCCCGGCCAGCTACCGCGGCTGGGATGTGCCCGAGGTCCTGCTCTCGGGAGACCACGCGCGGGTGCGCGAATGGCGACTCGAGCGCAGCCGCGAGGCGTCGCGCGGTACTTAGCTCGGGTTCAGGAAGGAGTTGTCTACTATCTGACGCCCGCGCGGGGCCGAACGGCGCCGCGCTTTTTCTGATGAGCACGATCATTGAGAGCATTGAGCAGCGCCAGCTGAAGCGGGTACCGCGCTTTGCGGCCGGCGATCGCGTGCGGGTCCACTTCCAGGTCACCGAGGGCACGCGCAAGCGGACCCAGGTCTTCGAGGGCATCGTGATCGCACGCCGCGGGAGCGGCGCGCGCGAGACGTTCACGGTCCGCAAGCAGTCGTTCGGCGTCGGCGTCGAGCGAACCTTCCCGGTCCACTCGCCGAAGATCGAGCAGCTCGAGGTCGTGGCCCGCGGCGCCGTGCGCCGGGCGAAGCTCTACTACCTGCGCGGCCGGGTCGGCAAGCGCGCCCGCGTCGCCGAGCGTCGCTGGGGCATCGAGGACGACCTCGTGATGGCCGAAGCGGAGGAGCCGGTCGCGGTAGACGCCGAGGGCGCCGCCCAGGAGGAGGTCGAGCCCGAGCTCGTCGACGAGGACCCTGAAGGCGGGGAGAAGGAGGGCGAGGAGGCCGCCGAGGCTCCGGAGGCCGAGGCGGAGACTCCTGAAGCGGAGGAGCCCTCCGAGCCCGAGCCGGTCGCGGATGACGACGGCGGGGACGAGACTTCCACGGACGAGGCGAGCGGGGATGAACCTGCGGATTCGCCCGAGCCGGAATCCGGCGGCGATGCCGAGGATTCCGAGGAAACCAGCTGATCCCGAAGCCGACAACGGGGCGCGGCGCGGTCGTCGAGCTCGTGGTGATCGTCGCCCTGGCGATCGGGCTCGCGCTCGGGATCCAGGCCTTCGTCGTCAAGCCGTACCAGATCCCCTCCGAGTCGATGGAGCCGACGCTCGACGTCGGCCAGCGCGTGCTGGTCAACCGGGTCTTCACGCGGCTCGGCTCCGACCCGGCGCCGGGTGACATCGTCGTCTTCCATCCGCCCCACGGGGCCGTCACCGGCGATAAGTGCGGCGCCCCGAAGCCCCGCCAGGCGTGCGACACGCCGACCGAGGAGATGGCTGAGGAGAACTTCATCAAGCGGGTGGTGGCCGTCGGCGGGGACGAGCTCTACATCAAGGATGGAATCCCGATCGTGAACGGCGAGCCGTTCGAGGGCGACTGGGAAATTCGCGCATGTAACGGCCTCGGCGGGTGCGACTTCCGGCAGCCGATCACCATCCCGCCCGATCACTACTTCATGATGGGCGACAACCGTGGAGCCAGCGACGACAGCCGCTACTGGGGACCCGTCCCCCGAGACTGGATCATCGGCGAGGCCTTCTTCACCTACTGGCCGCCGGACCGCATCGGCTTCCTCTAAGCCCTCGGCGTCGGCGGTCAAGGCCGCGAAGCGCCGGCGCCGCCGGGCCGCGAAGCTGTTCAAGTTCGACCGCGAGCTCGGATGCCGGTTCGTCGCCGGCGCCGACGAGGCCGGGCGGGGCTCGCTCGCGGGCCCGCTGGTCGCGGCCGGGGTGCTGCTCGACTACGAGCGGCTGACGATGCGCGACCGCCGCGCGCTCGGGGACCTCGACGACTCCAAGCAGCGCACCGCCGAGCAGCGCGAGACGCTCTACCCGGTCGTGATCCGCGCCGCCGCCAAGGTCGCGGTGACGATCCGGTGCGTGCGGGGGATCGACGCGCGCGGCCTGCACGTCACCAACCTCGAGGCGCTCGCGCGCAGCCTCGAGCGGGTCGCCGTCCCGGGCGCGGTGTGCCTGAGCGACGGCTTCCCGCTCGGCGAGCGCTGCGCGGTCGAGCACCGGGCGGTGGTCGACGGCGACGCCCGCAGTGCCGCGATCGCCGCCGCCTCGGTGATCGCCAAGGTGACCCGCGACCGCTACATGCACCGGATTTCCGCGAACTACCCGGCCTACGAGTGGGCGGGCAACGTCGGCTACTCGACCCCGGAGCACCGCGCGGCGATCATCGCCAACGGACCCTCACCGCTCCACCGCCGCTCCTTCGCCTCGATCGCCTACTCCCAGCTCGAGCTCGGCTAGAACGCGGCGCGGAGGTGCTCGTACTCGGTGACGCGGCCGGCGTCGTCGAGGCGGAGGCCGACGACGTCGAAGCGCAGCGAACGGTGGCGGGGGACGTCGTAGCCGCGGGCGCGCAGCCACGCCGACGCCAACGCCCGCAGCTTTGTCTGCTTCCGGTGCCCAACCGCAAGCGCCGGCACCTCCGGCCCCATCACCGAGCCGGTCCGCCGTGCCTTGACCTCCACGAACACCAATGCGTCTCCATCGACCCCGATGAGATCGATCTCCCCCCGCACGTCACTCGGACGAGCATTCCGCGCCACGATCACCCACCCCTCTCGCTGAAGACGTCCTGTCACCAACTCTTCGGCCTGGCGCCCGAGGTTCTGTCGCGCAACGGTCATCCGCCTGCACGCTAAGTCGGGCGAGCGCACCCGTTGCTCGTCGATCGGGTCGAAGTTGTGACGTTTCGCGCGCCACCGGCGAAATCCGCGCTCATAGCTTGGCCCAATGCTCGCCACCGCCCGCACCTTCACCCTGCTCGGGATCGACCCGCGCGAGATCCGGGTCGAGGTCGACGTCCGCCAGGGGCTGCCGGCGTTCACCCTGGTTGGCCTGCCGGATGCCGCCGTCCGCGAGTCTCGCGAGCGGGTCCGTGCGGCGCTCTCCAACTCCGGTTTCGAGTTCCCGCAGAAGCGGATCACCGCCAACCTGGCTCCCGCCGACCTGCGCAAGGCGGGCCCGGGGTTCGACCTCGCGATCGCCGCCGCGGTGCTCGCCGCGACCGGCCAGCTCGACGCGGCGGCCCTCGGGGACGTGGCGCTCGCCGGCGAGCTCGCCCTCGACGGGTCGATCCGGCCCGTCCCGGGGACGCTCGCGATGGCGGAGAGCGCCGAGCGGGCGGGGATCCGGGCGATCGTCGTCGCGGCGGGCTGCGGGGGCGAGGCGGCCGTGATTGCCCCCGGGCGGGTGATTCCGGTCGAGCGCTTGGAGCAGCTGCAGACCCTGGGCGGGGAGGAGGAGCCGGGCTCCCCGCCCCCGGCCGCACTGAACGGACACGCCGACCACCCGCTTCCCGACCTGGCGGATCTCCGCGGGCAGGCCGGGCTGCGCCGGGCGCTCGAGGTGGCGGCCGCCGGCGGACACAGCCTGCTCGTGACCGGTCCCCCGGGTGCGGGCAAGTCGATGGCCGCCCGGCGCCTGCCGTCGATCCTCCCGCCGCTCGAAGGCGCCGAGGTGATGGAGGCCGCCCGGGTGGCCAGTGCCTGCGGCCGGCCCGTCGAGCCCGTCCTGGCCGGGCGGCGCCCGTTCCGCGCCCCTCACCACACGATCTCGACCGCCGGCCTGATCGGCGGCGGCAATCCGCCGCGCCCCGGCGAGGCGACGTTGGCGCACGCCGGAGTCCTGTTCTTGGACGAGCTGCCCGAGTTCGGGCGCGGCGCGCTCGAGGCGCTCCGTCAGCCGCTCGAGGACGGGTCGGTGCGAATCGCGCGGGCGCGCTACGCGATCGAGTTGCCGTGCCGGTTCCAGCTCCTGGCGGCCGCCAACCCATGTCCGTGCGGGCGCGGCCCCGGATCCGGCCAATGCACGTGCGATTCGGCGGCCCTGCGGGGATACGAAGCTCGGCTGAGCGCCGCGCTCGCCGACAGGATCGACATCTCGCTGCTCGTCGGCCAGCCGGACCCAGGCGCCCTCACGAGCCCGGGACAGCCATCGGCGGCGGTCCGCGACCGGGTGCTGGCCGCGCGCGAGCGCCAGCGGGCCCGCGGCGCGGACGGGTGGGCGAACGCGCGCGTGCCGGGATCCGAGATCGAGGTCGGCGCGCCGGTGGAGCGGTTGCTGATCGAGGCCGGGCTCGCGGGCAGCCTGAGCGGCCGCGGCCGCGAACGGGTGGTGCGGCTGGCGCGCACGATCGCGGATCTCGACGGTCGCGACCCGATCGGGATCGAGCACGTCGAGGAGGCGCTCTCGCTGCGCCGGCGAGGCGCGCGATGAGCGAGGTGTGGCGGATCGGTCGCGACGAGCCGGACTATCCGCCCGCGCTGCTGAACCTGCGGCGGTGCGACCAACCGCTGGTGCACGGTGTGGGCGACCGTGGCGCCCTGCTGCGGCTGCACCACGAGCCAGCCGTCACGATCGTGGGGGCTCGGCGCGCGAGCTCGTACGGACTGCGCGTCGCCGAGGCCCTGGCGCGTGACCTGGCGCTGGCCGGCGTGCCGGTGATCAGCGGGATGGCGCTCGGCGTCGACTCGGCCGCACACCGCGGCGCGCTGGCCGGCGGCGGCATCACGGTCGCCGTCCTGGCCGGCGGGGCGGATCGCGCGTCGCCGCCGGGCAACGCCGAGCTGTACACCCAGATCGCCGGATCGGGTGCGGTGATCTCAGAACACGCGCCGGGGACCCGGGTGGAGCCGTTCCACTTCGCCCACCGCAACCGCATCATGGCGGCGCTCGCGACGGTGGTCGTCGTGGTCGAGGCGGCGCAGCCATCAGGAACGCTGGTGACCGTCGAGAGGGCGCTCGAGCTCGGTCGCACCGTCGCGGCCGTCCCCGGGCAGCTCGGTGTTCGCGTTGCCGAGGGACCGAACGCCCTGATCCGCGACGGCGCCACCCTGGTGCGAGACGCCCGTGACGTGCTCGACCTGCTGTTCGGCGTGGGGGTCGAGCCGCCACCGGACGGTCCCGCGAAGCCGCCGCTGAAGGAGCTACCGGCGCCCCGCGCCGGGCCGCCCCTCGACGAGGAGCTCGCCGCGGTCCTGAGCCAGGTTGGATCGGGCCTGTCCACGCTGGACCGGATCGCGGCCATCAGCGGGCTCGAGGCGCGCCGTGTCGCGATCGCGCTCGCCCGGCTCGAGCGCGCGGGTTACGTTCGCGCCGAGGACCTGACGGGCTACGCGATCACGGGCCTGCGATCTCCCGAATAACCTCAGGGGCGATGTCGGACCGACGCGTTCCCGCCTGCCTTTCGATCGCCGGGTCGGACTCCGGCGGCGGCGCCGGGATCCAGGCCGACCTGAAGGCGTTCGCGCGCTGCGGCGTCCACGGGATGACCGCGATCACCGCGATCACCGCGCAGAACACCGAGGGCGTCGAGATGGTCGCCCCGGTTGAGCCCGCGATGATCGTCGCCCAGGTCCGCGCCGTCGCAACGGATATCGGCGTCGACGCGGTCAAGGTGGGGATGCTCGCCGACGAGCCGACGATCGCGGCCGTGCTCGACGGGCTCGACCTGGTCGGGGACGTGCCGGTGGTGGTCGACCCGGTGATGATCGCCGAGAGTGGCGCGACCCTGCTCGATCCGAACGCCCGGGCGACGCTGATCGAGCGGGTGCTGCCGCGGGCCACGGTCCTGACCCCGAACGTGCCGGAGGCGCGGGCGCTGTCGGGGCTCGGCGAGGGCGCGTCGGCGGTCCAGCTCGGTGAGTCGCTGCTCGGCCTCGGGCCGGACGCGGTGATCGTCACCGGCGGCCACGCCGAGGACGGCGCCGACGTGCTCGTCGACCCTTCCGGGTCGCTGCGGATCGAGGGCCCGCGATATCCCGACGGCGCGGCGCACGGCTCCGGGTGCACGCATTCCTCGGCGCTCGCCGCCTTCCTCGCCCACGGCGAGGAGCTACCGGACGCCGCCCGCTGGGCGCGCGAGATCGCCTCGGAGGCGGTCGGGCATGGGCTGCGTGACCTTGGCCGGGGTGCTGGGCCGGTCGACGTCTTCGGGATCGGTCGCTTGGCGCCGCGATGAAGCCGCGACATAATCAACCCCGATGAGGCTCGTTCGGATGAGGTCCGGGCACGGCGACGTCCTCCTCGCGGAAGGGAATCCCGAGGTGGACGAGGACTCAGAGCGCCTGATCGCCGAGTTCCGCCGACAGCTCGACCTCGGGATGCTGGCTGCGGTACCGACCGCCGAGCGCGGCCGCCGCGCCGCGGCGATCGTCCGCGACTTCGCCGAGGTCCCGCGCGACGCCGAGCAGGTCATCTTCTTCCCGCGGGCGGCGGGGGGCTGAGCGTCCGATGGACGACGCGGAGGTCAAGGCGCGGGAGCTGATGCGCGCCGTCGTCGGCGAGCGCGATTACGAGGCCTACGAGCAGCTCGGCTTCGTCTCGGTCACCGGCCGCAACCCTCGCTATGCCTACCTCGTCTACCCGTACCGGCCCCTGGTCGCCTACGACACCACGACCGGCGAGCTGCTCGCCGAGTACTGCGTCGGGTTCCACGACGAGGGCGAGCGCCTGCCGCCGGCCGACGACGTGCTCGCCAAGTGGATGACCCTGCGCGGGACCGAGTACGACCTGATCGCCGAGGCGAACCTGAACCGCCCCGGGCACCAGGTCGATCCCAATCACGCCCGCCGCGACATCGCCCGGCTCCGAGAGCTCGGCTGCTGAGCCTCATAGACTCCTCGGTCCGATGACCTCCGGCAACGGCGACGAGCAAGCAACCGCTACCGGGCTGCCGCGCCCTCGCTCCGCGGCGGTGTTCGACGGCCCCGACCGTGCCGCCGCGCGCGCCTACATGAAGGGGATCGGGCACGACGACGAGTCGCTCAGCCGCCCGACGATCGGGATCGCCAACACGTGGACCGAGGCGATGCCGTGCAACTTCGGCCTCCGCGCGCTCGCCGAGCACATCAAGGCGGGGGTGCGAGCGGCCGGAGGCACTCCCATGGAGTTCAACACCGTCGCGGTCTCGGACGGGATCACGATGGGCACGGCGGGGATGAAGGCCTCGCTGGTCAGCCGCGAGGTGGTCGCGGATTCGATCGAGCTGATGGCGCGCGGGTATCAGTTCGACGCCCTGGTCGCGCTGACGGCCTGCGACAAGACGATCCCCGGCGCGGTGATGGCCCTCGCGCGGCTGGACATCCCCTCGGTGATGCTCTACGGCGGTTCGATCGCGCCCGGCCGCTGGCACGACAGGGACGTCACGATCGTCGACCTGTTCGAGGCAATCGGGGCCCACGCCGCCGGCGACATGTCGGACGAGGAGCTGAAGTCGCTCGAGGATGTCGCCAGCCCCGGCTATGGCGCCTGCGGCGGGCAGTTCACCGCCAACACGATGGCCTGCGCGTTCGAGGCGCTCGGCATCTCGCCGGGCGGCTCGTCGATGGTCCCGGCCGAGGACGACGACAAGGCGACGGTCGCCGAGAAGATCGGTGAGCTCGTGATGCGGGTGCTGGTCGAGGACCTGCGGCCCTCGAAGGTCATCACCCGCGACTCGCTCGAGAACGCGATCGCGATGGTCTGCGCGTCGGGCGGGTCGACCAACGGCGTCCTGCACCTGCTCGCTGTCGCCCGTGAGGCCGGGATCGAGCTCGAGATCGACGACTTCGAGCGGATCTCGCGCCGCACCCCGTTGCTCGCCGACCTGAAGCCCGGTGGGCGGTTCGTCGCGACCGACCTCTACGCGGCCGGCGGCGTGCCGCTGATCCTCAACCGGCTCGCCGAGGCCGGGTTGCTCCACGGCGACGCGATCACCGTCAGCGGCCGGACGATCGGCGAGGAAGCCGCGGCGGCGGTGGAGACGCCCAACCAGGAGGTCGTGCGCCCGGTCTCCGACCCGGTGAAGGCGGCCGGCGGGCTCGCGATCCTGCGCGGCAACCTGGCGCCGGAGGGCGCGGTGGTCAAGCTCGCCGGGACCGAGCGGACCGGCCAGACCGGGCCGGCGCGGGTGTTCGAGTCCGAGGAGGAGTGCTTCAAGGCCGTTAAGGCACAGGAGATCCAGCCCGGCGACGTGATCGTGATCCGCAACGAGGGCCCGGCCGGCGGCCCGGGAATGCGCGAGATGCTTCAGGTCACCGCGGCGATCGTCGGCGAGGGGCTGGGCGAGGAGGTCGCCCTGCTCACCGACGGCCGCTTCTCCGGCGCGACCCGCGGGCTGATGATCGGTCACGTTGCCCCGGAGGCGGCGAAGGGCGGCCCGATCGCGGCGCTGCGCGACGGGGATCAGGTGACGATCGACGTGGCGGCGCGCACGATGTCGGTTGACCTCAGCGACGAGGAGATCGCCGAGCGCGTCGCAGCCTACGAGCCGCCCGAGCCGGCCTACACGAGCGGCGTGCTCGCCAAGTACGCGAAGAGCGTCGGCTCCGCCTCGGCGGGCGCGCTCACCGGTTAGCTTCGCCCAGGAACTCCTCGAGCACGCGGTTGAAGCGCGCCGGGCGCTCGGCCATCGGGACGTGGCCACAGCGGTCGAAGACCTCCAGGCGCGCGCCCGCGATTCTCTGCGCGTAGCCCAGCGCGTCGGCGGGCGGGACGACGCGGTCCTGACGGCCCCAGACGATCAGGGTCGGGACGCGGATCTCCTCGAGGCGGTGGAGGAAGTCGTAGCCGACCAGGCTGGAGAGCGCCTCGACGAACGACTCGGCCCTGACGCCGCCCTGGAAGAACTCCCAGACCAGCTCCGGGCGCAGCTCGCCGGGGCTGTCGAAGATCCCGGCAAAGGCCATCGCGCGGGCGCGAGGGCGCTGGAAGGCACGGGTCTGGGCGCGGAAGGCGAGCGGCGTGGCGGCGGCGAGCATCCGGGCGACGACCTCGGTCGGGCGTCGTCGCAGCCGGGCGCTGCTGACGCCGGCCGCCGAGACGAGGACCAGCTTCTCGAACTGCTCGGGTTCGGAGATGGCCGCCTCGGCGGCCACGAAGCCGCCCATCGAATTGCCGATCAGCGCGCAGTCGCGCGCCCCGAGCACGTCGCAGAACTCATTCAGCAGCCGCCCGTACTCGGGAATGGAGATCTCCCAGTCCGGCACGGGGGAGGACCCGAAGCCCGGCAGGTCGAGCGCCAGCACGCGGTGGCGGCGGGCGAAGTGGGGGATGTTCTCCAGCCAGTTCTGCCAGCAGCCTGAGAGCCCGTGGACGAAGACGAGCGCGCAGGGGTCGGCCTCGGCTTCGGGCGGCCCCATCTCCGCGTAGTGGATCCGCGTGCCGCTCACGTCGACGTCGTGAATGTGCTCGCGCCAGTCAATTCCGAGCCACTCGGGATCGGGGTTGCCGTACGGATCCGGGCCGTCGCTGAACGTGACGTCCGGCTTCGGACGGCGCAGCTGGCGGGTCTCGGCGGTGGCGCTCACGCGTACCCCATGCGCTCCAGGATAGGAATCTCGTGGATCTGGGGCGGCTGGAGGTGGTCCCAGAGGATCCCGCGCGGACGGTCGTAGGCGCGCTCGACGTCGATCACGGCCCGCGGCGTCGCGATCACGTCGACGGGCAGGTCGTGGGCGATCACCGGCAGGTTCTCGCGCAGGATCTGGATCGGATGGCAGGTGGTCGCGATCGCGGTGTGCTCGTCGATCTTGCCCGCCTCGATCAGGAGGCCGAACTCGATGTCGGAGAAGCCGCCGCCCTTGCCGATCCGGGCCCCGTTCAGGTTGACGGCGACCGAGCCGCAGAGGACAAGGTCGATATCGGGCAGTTCGTCGTCGGCGACCACGCGGCCGTGGCGCAGCGCGCCCTTGATCGTCGCCGCCTCGCGGATCTGCTCGGCGCTCAGGTGCCGGGGGTCGAGCAGCCGAAACGGGTGCTGGTCGCGCAGGCGCGGGACCGCCATCACGATCGTCTTGCCCTCCTCGAGCGCCCGGCGGCGGGAGTGCGTCTGGGGTGAATCGGGGTTCGCCTTGATCACCCGGGCGCGCTTCCAGGTGCGATGGCTCGCCAGTCGGCCGGCGGCGAGCTTGGCGCCGGCGAAGTTGGGGATCCGGCCGTCGGCACCGGGAAAGCGGGAAACGCCCTCCCTGTCCATCGCCTGCCAAACCGCTCGCCTGACCTGGTCCTTGGAGCGCATCCGCCGATGGATACTATGGACCGCTCTGGCACCCCAGCGGACATCTCTCTCCCAGTCCGCCGAGGAGCTCGTCGAAGGGGCGGAGTCGAGCGCTGAGGCGCGGCTGCCGGAACGTCGCCCGGCCGAGGCGATGCGCGACCTGCTGCCCGCGATCGAGCCCGACCGCCAGCTCAACGACTGGGGCCGCTCGGAGCGGGTCGAAGGGTTCATGGACGCGACCCTTTACGAGTTCTTCTACCGCTACTGGTTCCGGGCCGAGGTCGAGGGGATCGAGAACGTGCCCGCGGACGGCGGCGCTCTGCTCGTCTCAAATCACTCAGGGGCGCTGCCGCCCGACGCGGCGATGATCACCAAGGCGATCCGCGAGGAGCACCCGAGCCCGCGCCGGCTCTACCTCACGGTCGAGCATTTCTTCAAGGGCTATCCGGGGTTCTCGATGCTGATCCCGAAGATCGGCGGCGTCGCCGCCCATCCGGCGAACGTGCACCGCCTACTGTTCGACGAGCGCCAGCTTGTGCTCGTCTTCCCGGAGGGGCGCAAGGGCACCGAGAAGCTCTACAAGGACCGCTACAAGCTGCGGCGCTTCGGCCGCGGCGGCTTCGTCGAGGCGGCGATGCGGGCCGAGGCGAAGCTGGTGCCTCTCTGCGTCGTCGGCGCGGAGGAGGCGGCGCCGATCTTTGCCCAGGTCCCGGCGCTGCAGAAGCTCACCGGGCTGATCTACTTCCCGCTCACCCCGACCTTCCCGTGGCTCGGTCCGCTGGGGATGCTCGGCTACCTGCCCGCGAAGTTCAAGATCCGGTTCCTGGAGCCGATCGACACCGTCGAGCTCGGTGGCGCGGATGCCGTTCACGACAAGGCGCTCGTCCAGACCGTCTCCCAGGAGATCCGCGCCCGGATCCAGGAGAACCTCGACGAGATGGTGGCGAGAAGAAAGTCCGTCTGGTTCGGATGAGGGTTCTGGTCACAGGGCTCGCCACGTACTGGGGCGGGCGGCTCGCGCAGGCGCTCGAGGGCTTCGAGGAGGTCGAAACGATCATCGGCGTCGACTCGCGCGACCCGACGATGGAGCTCGAGCGGACCGAGTTCGTCCGCGTCTCCAACCAGCACTCCCTGATCCGGCGGATCGTCACCGCAGCCGAGATCGACACCGTGATCGACACCCGGATGACGGTCAACTCGCTCGGCGCCGCGCCGCGC
Source organism: uncultured Solirubrobacterales bacterium (assembly GCA_963767285.1). Lineage (GTDB taxonomy): Bacteria > Actinomycetota > Thermoleophilia > Solirubrobacterales > 70-9 > WHSW01. The sequence continues at coordinate 1,013,523 of CAVYDJ010000002.1, forward strand.
GCCGCGCACGAGAACAACGTGATCGGGACGATGAACATCCTCGCCGCGTGCACCGGCGCGGACTCGCCGGTCCGCAAGTTCGTCTTCAAGAGCTCGACCGCCTACTACGGCGCCGAGCAGGACGACCCGGCGTTCTTCACGGAGCGCATGGGCCGCCCGCACCCGCCGAGCTCGCCGCTCGAGCGCGACATCGTCGAGGCGGAGCGGGCGGTCGCCGAGTTCGCCCAGCAGCGCCCTGAAGTCGCCGTGACCGTGCTGCGCTGCGCCAACGTGCTCGGGCCCGATGTCGACACCGCGTTCACGCGGATGCTCGGGCTGCCGGTCGTGCCGATGGTGTTCGGGTTCGACCCGCGACTCCAGTTCGTGCACGAGGACGACGTGGTGCACGCCCTCGAGCACGCGGCGGTCAACGACGTGCCAGGGGTGTTCAACGTCGCCGCCGACGGCGTCCTGGCGCTGTCGGAGGCGATCTCGCTGGTCGGTCGCCGGCCGCTGCCGGTGCTGCCGCCGATCGGAACCGGGATCGCCTTCGGGCCGCTGCGCCGCCTCGGGCTGCGGGTCCCGACCGAGCTCACCAACCTCCTGCGGTTCGGCCGCGGGGTCGACAACCGCCTCTACAAGGCCACCGGGTTCGACTACGGCTACACCTCGCGCGAGAGCGTGATCCGGTTCGGCGAGCACCTGCGCCTCGCGCCGATCGTCCGCGGGCGGGGCGGGGAGGAGGGCTACCGCTACGAACGCGAGGTCGAGGAGTTCCTGCGCTGGAGCCCGCACGTGCGCCGCGAGCACGCCGCCGAGGGCGCCGGGGCGGATGCCGATCCGCTCGGGATCTGAAGCCTGAGTTGCACGGGCGCCCTTCCGCGCGGGTGCCGTGGGGCCGCTTTTCTACACTCAGGGCCCCGTGCGTAAGTTTCAGATCTTCTGCGTCTTCCTGGTCACGTTCCTGCTGCTCGCTGCTGTGGGTGCGTACGCGTGGGATTCCTCTCGCTCGAACCAGATCGCCGAGGGGGTGACGATCGGAGGTGTCGACGTCGGCGGGATGACCGCCGACGAGGCGACCGAGGCGGTCGAGTCGGAGCTCGTCGACCCGCTGCGCAAGAAGGTCACGGTCACCCACGATCAGATCAAGTACCAGCTCAACCCCGACAAGCTCGGCGTCGACTCCGACGTCGAGGGGATGGTCGATCAGGCGCTCGAGGAGAGCCAGGAGGGCGGGCTGCCGACCCGTGTGTGGCGTTACGCGACGGGGGGCGAGATCGACGTTGCGATCTCGCCGCAGGTCACCTACTCCAACAACGCGATCGACGAGTTCATCGCCAAGGTCGCCGACGAGATCAATCGCGAGCCGGCAAACGCGACGATCGAGCCGAGCACGGTCTCGCTCGAGGGGGTCGCCGGCCACGAGGGGGCGGCGGTCGACGAAGGGGCGCTACGCCGGCGGATCGAGTCCGTCGTGCAACGGCCCAACCACCGCAGCGTCGCCGTTCCCGTCGAGACGATCGAGCCCGACGTCAGCAAGGCCGACCTCGCGGAGATGTACCCGACGTACCTGACCGTCGACCAGGCGAGCTTCACCGTCACCCTGTGGAAGGACCTCGAGGCGGTTCAGGAATACACGGTCGCCGTCGGCGCGCCCGCCTACCCGACCCCGTACGGCCTCTACTCGGTCACCAACAAGCAGGTCGACCCGGTCTGGAGCGTCCCGAACTCCGACTGGGCCGGCGAGCTCGCCGGAACCACGGTCGCCGGCGGGACCGCCGAGAACCCGCTCAAGTCGCGGTGGATGGGGGTCACCGACGGGGTGGGGTTCCACGGCACCGACGCCGTCGACTCGCTCGGGACACGGGCTTCGCACGGCTGCATCCGGATGGCGGTTGCGGACGTCGAGGAGCTCTATGACCAGGTCCCCGTCGGGACGCCGGTCTACATCGGATAGTTCCCGTCCACCGGCAGGCGAGGGTCGGGGCGCGGCGAAACTCGATTCCATGAGCGAGAGGACGGCGCTGCGGGCGCCGGCTGCCGAGGATCTGAAGCCAAGCCCGGCGTGGCGGCTGGCGCTGGCTGAGTACGAGCGCGAGCTCGCCCGCCGCGGCGCATCGCCGGCGACCGTGCGCGCCTACCGGCGCGACCTGCTCGAGCTCGCGGCCTGGGCGACCGAGCGGGGCCGCGAGCCCGGCGAGCTGGCCTACCGCGACCTTCGCGGATACGCGGCGGCGCTCTCAGAGCGGCGGCTGCAGAAGACCAGCGTCGCCCGCAAGCTGGCCTCGGTGCGCGGTCTGCACTCCCACTTCGTCGATGCCGGACTGGCCGCGAGCAACCCGGCCGACCTGCTGCCGGCGCAGAAACGCGCCTCGAAGCTGCCCCGAGTGCTCGCCCGCGACCAGGTGGCGGCGCTGCTGGACCGGATTCCGGCGCGGACGCCGCTCGAGGTCCGCGACCGGGCGCTGTTCGAGCTCGCCTACTCCTGCGGCCTGCGAGCCGAGGAGATCGTCTCCCTGGAGCTCGGCGACCCCGACTTCGACTCGGAGACCATCCGGACCACCGGCAAGGGCTCGAAGACTCGCATCGTGCCGATCGGGGAACCGGCCCAGCGCGCCCTGCGGCGCTATCTGGACACGGCGCGCCACGCGCTCGGGCCGGGCCCCGAGGAGCCGGCGCTGTTCATCAGCCGCCGCGGGCGACGCCTGTCCTCGTCGGACGTGCGCCGGCGGTTGCAGAAATGGGTGCGTGAGGCGGCCGTCGCCGGGCATGTCTCGCCGCACACGCTGCGGCACTCGTTTGCGACCCATCTGCTCGAGGGCGGGGCGGATCTGCGCTCGATCCAGGAACTTCTGGGACACTCCAGTGTCTCGACCACGCAGGTCTACACAAGGGTCGAGCCGTCGCGTCTGCGGCAGGAATACGCAAAGTCGCACCCGCGAGCTTGAGCTTGCGTAGGTAGGGTTTCCTCTTACTCGGCAGAATCTGGTCAGGGCTATGGAGACAAACGTCAAAGCCGTCGAGCTGCGGGAGCTGTGGAGGCGCTACAAGGTCGACGGCGACGAGAAGGCGCGCGAGCGCCTCGTGGTGGCCTATTCGCCGCTGGTCAAGTTCATCGCCGGGCGCATGGCGTCCGGCCTGCCGTCGCACGTCGAGGAGTCCGACCTGATCTCGTATGGCCTGCTCGGGCTGATCGGCGCGATCGAGCGCTTCGACACCGAGCGCGAGATCAAGTTCGAGACCTTCGCCGTGGCCCGCGTCAAGGGCGCGATCATCGACGAGCTCCGCTCGCTCGACTGGGTGCCGCGCTCGGTGCGCGCCCGGGCCCGTGAGGTCGAGCGGGCCCACCAGAAGCTGGAGGCGCGGCTGCAGCGCGCGCCGACCGACGAGGAGATGGCGCGGGAGCTGGACATGGACGTCGAGGAGTTCCAGGGCGTGCTGCTCGAGATCGCCAACTCCTCGGTGCTCGCCCTCGACGACCTCTGGACCTTCGCCGACCCCGAGGGCGGCAGCCAGATCTCGGTCCTGGACACGATCCAGGACCCGGGCGCCATCGACCCGGAGGCCGAGGCCCAGCAATCCGAGGTCAAGGACCGGCTCGCCGACGCGATCGAGTCGCTGCCCGAGCGCGAGCGGCTCGTGATCGCCCTCTACTACTACGAGAACCTGACCCTTCGCGAGATCGGCGAGGTCCTCGGCGTGACGGAGTCGCGCGTCTCGCAGCTGCACACGAAGGCCGTGATCGGCCTGCGCTCACGCTTCACCCTGTAGCCCGCAGCGCCGGCACCGCCGGACGCGAAGCGGAGGAGGTGGCCGGTATATGTTTCCGGGGATGGCGCACCACCCCCCCGATCGGATCCGCAACGTCGCCCTGGTCGGCCACCGCGGCAGCGGCAAGACCAGCCTCGCCGAGGCGATCCTGTTCGAGTCCGGGATCATCAACCGCCTCGGCAAGGTCGAGGACGGCTCGACCGTCTGCGACTTCGAGGAGGACGAGCAGGAGCGCGAGATGTCGATCGGCGCCGCCGTGACCTCGTTCGAGCACGACGGGCGCAAGGTGAACATGATCGACACGCCCGGCGAGCCGAGCTTCGTCGCCGACACGCTCGGTGCTCTGCGCGTGGTCGACTCGGCGGTCTTCGTCGTCAACGCCGTGATGGGGGTCGAGGTTCACACGGAACGCCTGTGGCGCCGCGCGAACCAGGAGGGCCTGTCACGGCTCGTGTTCGTGAACATGCTCGACCGCGAGCGCGCTGACTTCTTCCGCTGCCTCGAGTCGCTGAAGGCGGCGTTCGGACAGCACGTCGTCGCGACCGAGATCCCGATCGGCTCCGAGCACGAGATCCGGGGCGTGGTCGACCTGATCGACATGACGGCGTTCGAGTACGAGGGCGACGGGCGCGGCAACGCGAAGCAGGTCGAGATCCCGGAGGAACTGCAGGCGCAGGCCGAGGAGTACCGCGAGAAGCTCATGGACGAGGTCGCCGAGAACTCCGACCAGCTGATGGAGCGGTACCTGGAGGGCGAGGAGATCTCCCACTCCGAGATCGTCGCCGCGCTGAAGAAGGGCGTGAACGAGGGGCACCTGTTCCCGGTCACCTGCGGCGTCGCGACCCAGAACCTGGGCACCAACCGCCTGTTGGAGGCGCTGGTCGAGGACCTCCCGTCGCCGGCGATGCACGGCGGCGTCAAGGCGCTCGATGGTGACGACAACGCGGTCGAGATCGAGCCGAGCGAGGACGGCGACCTGCTCGCGTTCGTCTTCAAGACCACCGCCGACCCGTACACCGGCCGGATCAGCATGCTTCGGGTCTACTCCGGGGTGCTCGCCTCCGACTCGCACGTGCTCAACGCCTCCAAGGGCGAGAAGGAACGGATCGGCCAGCTGTCGGTGCCCGAGGGCAAGGACATGCGCCCGATCGACGAGCTCGGCCCCGGGGATATCGGCGCGGTGGCGAAGCTGAAGGAGACGACCGCGGGTGACGTGCTTGCCGCGGCTCAGACCGACCTGCACCTCGGCGCCCTCGACCTGCCGGCCCCGGTGATGGCGTTCGCGTTCGAGCCCAAGTCCAAGGGCGACGACGAGAAGGCCGCGAGCGCCCTTCGCCGGCTCTCGGAGGAGGACCCGACCCTCGACGTGCACCGCGACCCCGACACGGGCGAGCAGATCATCGCCGGGCTGAGCCAGATCCACGTCGAGGTGATCGTCGACCGGATGAAGAGCCGTTTCGGGGCGGAGATCGAGCTGCACCAGCCGCAGGTGCCCTACCTGGAGACCATTCGCGCGTCGGCCAAGGCCCACGGCCGGTACAAGAAGCAGACAGGCGGGCGGGGCCAGTTCGGCGATTGCCACATCGAGATCTCGCCGAACGAGCACGGCGAGGGCTTCGAGTTCATCAACGCGATCAAGGGGGGCGTGATCCCGGGCGGCTTCATCCCTGCGGTCGAGAAGGGCATCGTCGAGGCGATGGCGGGCGGGGTGCTCGCCGGCTATCCGATGAAGGACGTCAAGGTCCGCCTCTTCGACGGCCAGCATCACAACGTCGACTCGTCGGAGATGGCGTTCAAGATCGCCGGCTCGATGGCGTTCAAGCAGGCGGTCGCCGAGGCGGACCCATATCTGATGGAGCCGATCATGGAGCTGACGATCGCCGTGCCCGAGGACGCGGTCGGCGACGTGATCGGCGATCTCAACTCGCGGCGCGGGCGGCCGCTGGGGATGGAGCCGAAGGGGTCGGCGACGGAGATCAAGGCCGAGGTGCCGATGGCCGAGGTGCTCGACTACGCACCCGACCTGCGCGCGATCACGGGCGGGCAGGGTGACTACACGATGGACTTCCTGCGCTACGAGGAGGTCCCCGGTCACATCGCCCAGAAGGTCGTCGCCGAGGCCAAGGCAGAGGACGAGCAGGGCGTCAACGCTTGATCCGCGAGGTGCTGTTCAGCCGGCGGGCGATCCCAACCTGGATCGCGCTGGCAGCGCTGTTGACGTCGGTCGCTTTTCGGGCACGCTGACCATCGACTTCGGAACGATCGCCGTCGGGGCGTGCGGGGTGCAGACATCCACGTCGCTGACGCCCATCACGGCGGATCAGGATCTGCGCGATGACGTGATCGTCGTGACCCCTCGGGTCGGCTTCCCGAACACCGCGCTGACCGTCGAGGCCCAGCCCGCTGCCGTGAACCAGATCAGCGTCTCCCTCTGCAACCAGACCGCGGCGCCCGTGAACGTCGGCTCGAGGACGTTCTCCTACGTCACCCTCGATACCGGGGGCCAGTAACCGGGACGACGAGGGGCGCGCAACTAACCTAGGCGCGTGGAGTTCGAGACCTGTTCCGTCTGTGGCCGTTCGATCCTGCGCGGGGAGCGGTCGTTCGAGTACGTCGACGCCGATCGCGCTGAGCAGCGGGTCTGCCCGCTCTGCAAACCGCGAGCCGAGGAGCTCGGGTGGCTGCCCGCGGCGTACGCGGCGGCGGCACCGCCGCCGGAACCCCGCCGGCGGGGCGGCGGGGTGGCGGCGCTGCGCGAGCGGATCGAGCGCGCGGTCGGAGTCGCCGAACCCGATCCGGGCGCGCCGCAGGCTCCGCCCACCCCGCTCGAGGTCTTCAACGCCAGCTCCGAGGTGCGCAAGGTCGCGGGGCTGCGCCGCTCGCTCGGCGAGCCGCGGGTCTGCGTGCGCCCCGACGACGAAGGCGGTCAGCTGGTGGTCGTCGCCTGGGACCTGTCCTGGTACCGGTGGAGCGTCCGCGGTGGGTCGGTGAAGCAGCTCGCGAAGGGCAACGAGATCTCCGAGCTGCCGGTCTCCGATCGCGACTGGAACACGACCGCCGCAGAGGACGGGACCCTGTCGTGAGAAGTACTGAGCGGGTGGTCGTCAACGTCGACGGGGGCGCCCGCGGCAACCCCGGCCCGGCGGCGGTCGGAGCCGTCGTCACCGACCCCGGCGGCGAGCTGATCGCGCAGCGGGGGGAGACGATCGGGCGGGCGACCAACAACGTCGCCGAGTATCGGGCCCTGCTGCTCGGGATCGAGCTCGCCCGGGAGCTCGGCGCCCGCGAGGTCGAGCTGATCGGCGACTCGGAGCTGATCGTCAAGCAGGTCCGGGGCGAGTACCGGGTCAAGGACGCCGGCCTCCGGCCCCTTCACGCCGAGGTCAGGGAGGCGCTCGAGCCGTTCGACCGCTGGTCGATCCGCCACGTGCGCCGGGAGCAGAACGAAGCCGCCGACCGCCTCGTCAACGAAACGCTCGACGAGGCGGCCGGCTGACTCCGTCAGGTGGTTACTCGGTCGCGGCCTGCACCAGGTTGACGCGGCCGAAGCCGAAGCTCGGGTCGCGTCCGGCCGGGCCGAGGTCGTCGACGGCGCCATCCAGCTTGGCGACGATCTGCGCCGCGGTCGCTGTCGGGTAGCGCGAGCGGATCAGGGCGGTGACGCCGGCGACATGCGGTGTCGCCATCGACGTGCCCGAGATCGTGTTGTAAGCGCCGTTGTTCCAGGTCGAGAGGATGTCGACCCCCGGCGCTGCGACCTCGACGTCCGCGTTCGCGTTCGAGAAGCTCGCCCGCTGATCACGGTTGTCGGTTGCCGCCACCGAGACCACGTTGGGATACGCGGCCGGGTAGTTGAGCGTCGCGTCGCCGTCGTTGCCGGCCGCCGCGACGAGCACGGCACCGTTCGCCGCACCGCCCTTCCACGCGTAGTTGACCGCGTTCTGGAGCGTCGTCGAAGAGCCGCCTCCGAGGCTCATCGAGATCACCTTCGCGCCCTTGTCGTAGGTCCAGGTGATGCAGTTGGCGACGTCCGAGGTGTGTCCGATCCCGGCCGGGCCGCTGAGGGCGCGGCAGATCGCCAGCTGAGAATTGAACGAGACGCCCGTGACGCCGATCGCGTTGTTGGCGTTCGCGGTGATCGTGCCGGAGACGTGGGTGCCGTGGCCGTTGTCGTCGGCGCACGAGCCCTCGCGGATCGAGCCGGCAACGACGCCCGGAATGACCCCGATCGACTGCGCGCAGTTGGCGAGCTTGCCGGCCAGGTCCGGATGTGCGGCCTGGATCCCGGTGTCGACGATCCCGACCTTGACCCCGCCGGTGGAGGGGAAGCTGCCGAGCCCGGCCGCGTCCCAGCCCTCGGGGGCATCGATGTCGGCGTCCGGCGTGCCGCCGGTCTGCCCGGTGTTGTTGAGCCCCCAGAGCTGGCCGAACAGGGCATCGTTGGGGATCGCCTGCGTGCTCAGGATCAGGTTCGGTTCCGCGTAGGCGACGAGCGACGAGCGCTCGAGCCGGGCGGCGACCGCCGCCGCATCACCGGCGACGGCAAAGACGTTTGCGTTCGAGTGGCGGATGCTGCCTGTCTTGGCGCCGACTCCGAGACGCTGGGCCAGGGCGCTGGTCGCGGCACTGGAGGCATCGGCGCGGTATTGGACGATCACCGACTGGGCGGTGGCGTTCGATGCTGCTGCGGCGGGCGCGGCGACGATGAGCGTCGCGACCACCCCGAGCAGCACCGTCTTCAGAACTCGGTGCATGTTGGGAACCCCTTCCCCGATTGGTTGACGTTGGCTCCCTACCCCCCTCGGCGGCGGTTTCAAACCCTCTAGACTCAGCGCCCTTGCGGCTGTAGCTCAGTTGGCTAGAGCGTCTGCTTGCCATGCAGAAGGTCGTGGGTTCGAATCCCATCAGCCGCTTTTGTTGAGGGTCCCCGCCAGATCGCGTCAGATCGCGGCGGGGGCGCTCTTTTCGTAGGTGGAGAGCCGATTCCGGCGCATGACCCAGTCAGCCGTACCCAGCCCAATTTGAGCCGTTTCGGAGGGCAACTGGTAGCAATCTGGTAGCAGCTCGGGTGGTAGCTGAGGTTTCAACTGGTAGCACCAGAGGGCGCGTGCGCACTCCCTGTCGCGCCGGGCGCTCGTGCTGCGGATGGACACGACTCGCATCCACTGGATTCCCGTGCACGCCAGCGTGCCGACGGTTGTCACTTGACGGCGGACCCTCGGATGTGTTCTGATCGTTCCCTGAATGCAATCGGGGATGGGCGACGGGGGTGTCGCCAGATCCGTAACCGGGTCGGGTGTCGAGGATCGGCGTCTCGGCCAACTGAGATCGAGCCCGGGGGGGCGCCATGGACGGAGTGCGTACGCGGATCTGGCCGACCGTAATCGGCGGTCTCATCTGGATCGCCGCCGTCGCGATCGCGCTGAGCGTGGCGCAGCCCGCCCAGTCCGCCGACGCTGGCGCCCCCGAGGATCCGCCGGGCTCCACCGCCCACGCGACCGAGGACCCGGCCTTCCAAGCGCAGATGGCCGAGGCCGTCGCCGAGGCCGAGGCCGCTGAGGAGAGCCGCCAGGCGCCCGAGGAGATCGAGGCGCGCCAGCGCTCGCGGACGGCCTATCAGGATCTGAGCTCCGAGCAGGCCCAGGCGCTGGCGGTCGAGTTCTTCGGCGAGCTGATGCTGACGCCGAGCTGGGCGACCTACGAGCCGCCGCCGGGCCGCGAGATCGACCGCTACATGGGCACCGGCGCCGTGTTGTTGAAACCAGACCAGTCAGCCTCCGATTCGGCCTCGGCCACCGACCCCGCCGCCGGCTCGGTGGTCCAGTCGATGACCCCGATCAGAGCCCGAGACGAGAGCGGCGCTCTGCGCCCGACCGATTCAAGGCTCGTCGACGACGGTGATCACGTCGAGCCGGCCAACGCGGCGGTCGACCTAAAACTCCCGCGCGGCCTCGCCGACGGCATCGAGCTGCCCGAGATCGGCCTGACGGTCACCCCCGACCACGCCGCCCAGGCCGGTGGCCTGGAGTTGGTCGGCGCAGACAAGGCCTTCTATCCCTCGATCTCCACCGACACCGACTTCTTCGCCGCTCCGATCGAGAACGGGGTCGAGGCCTTCTGGCAGCTGCGCTCCGAGCGAAGCCCCGAGGAGCTGAGCCTCGACCTCGACCTGCCGCCGGGCGCCGAGCTTCGCCCGGGCTTTCACGGCCTCGGTGCCGAGATCGTCCGCGGCGACCAGACGCTCGCGGCGGTCGAACCGCCCGCGGCCTTTGACGCCGACCACGCCCAAGTTCCGGTTGCGATGCGCGTCGACGGCAGCCGCGTCGTCCTATCGATCGACCATCGAGCCGGCGACATCAAGTACCCGGTTCTCGTCGATCCCGCGATCCCGCAGCTCGACGTTTGGACGTGGAACACCCCGTGTCCGTCTCTGGCGGGCTCCGGGTATCCGGGCTGGCGCTGGGAGTCGGTCTTCGGCTCCTGGCCCTACAGCGGCTACCCATATCTCGAGCCGGGCTGCGACTCGACCTGGGGCCTGGTCACGTATTTCCCCGCCTGGAACTTGTACGACGGGAGCTGGTGGGGCCAGTGGGTCTGGGCCCCGCCGGCGAACACCTACATCCAGAGCGCTGAGTTGTACGGCGGCAGCCTGCGCTTCTCACACCCCAACACGGTCTGCCGGGCGGTCGGGATCTACACGCCGGCCGGGGGATACTGGGAGAACGTCGACCACTGGTGCTCGTATTACGACAACTTCAACGAGCCGGTGGTCAACGGGGGAAACAGCGGTCTTGACAACAACGTCGCGATCCACACGCTCTACTTCCCCTGGACCCAGTACTTCGAGGAGTCGGGCTGGACCCAGCTGCGCGGAGCCAGGTTCATGGTCTCGGATCGACACGCGCCGACCGTCAGCGTCGGCACACCCGGCACCCCCTACGCCGGTGAGAGCACTTGGGTCGATGACTCACAGGCCGCCGCGTACCACCTCCCGGTCTCGGGAACCGATCTCGGGCTCGGCCTGAGGAGGTTCTACTTCTCCGCGCCCACCGGTAATCAAAACCACCCGATTGGTTGCTCGGACTCCGACCTCTGGAGCAACCCCTGCCCGCTATCGGCGAATGACGGGTTCAACTATCAGTTGCCGGAAGGTCGACATCGCGTAGCGGTCCAGACTGAGGATCTCGTGGAGAACTTGAGTACCGCGGCATACGGCCCATGGCAGCGAGTCGATCGCTCCCCGCCGAGCCTTGCTCTGACGGGAAGTTTGAAGGACAGCAGTGGCCAGACCCTCACAGGGGCGAGCTACGACCTCGCAATTGCGGCAACCGACGGTTCCACGTCGAGTCCGCTGACCGAGCGCTCCGGGGTTACGAGCGTTGAGGTCAAGGTTGACGGCCAGACCAAGCTGTACGAAACACAGCAGTGTCCGGGCGGAAGCTGTCGGATGGACAGGAACTGGGTGTTCCGCCCGGTGGACTATGCGGAAGGACCACACGCGGTCACGGTTACTGCGCGCGACGCGATCGGTGGCGCTGGGCATGAGACCACGAGTACGATCAACGTCGTAGTCGGACCGCGCGGCGACGTGTACCACGCCACCGAGTACGACGCGCGCCCGTCCGATGGCGGTCGCGTGATCACCGAGGTCTGGCGCCACATCCCGACGGGGCGGGCACGCGAGGTAACCAGTGACGGCACCCGCGCGCTCGATCGTGGAGCGTGCCAGGCCGCCGCTCTCCTCGGCCAATGTGACTTCTTTACCTCGCGGACTGAAGTTGCACCTGGTCGCCCGGACGCGTACGCACGCTACGAGAGCATCCGGACTCCCGATCCCGGCCTGCCGCCGGTCGGGCGCAATCTGGATCCGGCCTTCACCACGAAGGGGACGCTAGCCGCGACAGGGCCCCTCAGCGCCGTGCTCCAGTCCTGGCAGGTGCCGCCCCCTGGGTATTCGACACAGTACGAACGCTACGAGGGAGTCACGAGCGGCACGGACCGAATCAGGATCGTGACGTGGGTCGACTCACTGACCGACATGCCGATCCGCGTCGACTACTCGAACCTCAGCAACACGTACACGGAGACCCGCTATTGGACGTACCTCGACATGCTCGAGGCAGCGGAGCTTCCGTCCGACTTCTTCCGTCTCAGCGCGCCGACCGGCGACGGCGCCACCGAGCGCGTCGAGCGGGTGGGGTCCGGCAGTCTGGGGCTGCAACTCGACATCGAGACCGGGCAGCCGTTCATGCCCTACTACCTCGGCGACGAGGTCGACCTGGGCGTTCTCGGTCGTTACTGCCTCGTCGAGACGGATCGGGTCCGGATGACGTACGACAGGTCTCAGCTGGTGCGCCCGGATGTCGGAGCGGATCCCGAATTCCCAGGCGATGATCCAGACGCCCCTGACACCTTCACGGCGGCCAACTACACCAGCTTGCCGGCGGGACAGTCATGCACGGCGCGCACGAGATCGGACGACACACCCGACATGAGCGTCCTGTCCTCTGCCTCGTCGAGCACCGACGCCGCCGGTTGGCTCCGCACCTATCGCGAAATCGGCCTGGCGATCGAAGCGAACCTGGTCAATGAGGATCGTTCCTTCGGGGGACTTCAGTTGGCGGAGATCGGTGGACAGAGCACCCTCGGATATGTCGTGCGTGTTGATGGTGACCGCACGAGCTCGTTGTTCGAGACCGCCGGGGGCAGCCAGATCACGATCGACGCGCCGGTTCCCAAGTCCGCCGTTCCTACGCTGGCGCAGAAGCTGAGGGAGTTGCTGTGAGAAAGCCGAGGAAGCTCCGCCTGTTGGTCGGCGCGGTCGCTGTGGGGGCCGTCGTGGTCGGCGTATTCACGCCGGCCGGCGCCCACCTGAGAGGTGCTGACGGGCAGTGGTTTGTCGGTGGGCGCACGCTCAACGACAACGACGACCCCGTCGATCCGATCAACGTGATCTTCGAGGGCGCGGGGCGCGAGATCCCGTCCGCGCTGATGATCGACGACTGGGATGAGGCCAATGGAGAGATGTCGTCCCTCGCCGGTGAAAATTGCGGGACTGACCAGGCGATCTACTACAAGCATCCACGGATACGCGACGACGAGCAGGATCTCGTGTACAAGGAGCGATGCTTCCGCGACACCTACCACATCCGCCTTTGGGACTCGAAGGAACACGACGACGCTCAGCCAGCCGGACACAACGACGATCGCTGGGCCGTGATCGGCGTTCACAAAGACGACTGCTGTCCGGACGAGCCTGCGGTTCCGTGGGAATACGCGGAGTCGCGCATGCTCGTTGCGCTCGCCGAGTGGTGCTCACACCACAACAACCGAAGGCTGCCAGGGAGCAAGGGTAAGTTCCAAGCGTTCTACTCGAACGGGCGGGCGTCGCGCATTCTGCCGGTCGCAATCACCGAGCCGGGGACCTGCCCCTAAATGCTTGGGACTTCCTGCAGGTCGCGGCAAGCGCTGACGAGTCTCTCACTGATTGTCGCTGCCGCCGTTCTACTTGCCGGTGGTGGTCAGGCCGAAGCCAAGAGCTCGTCTGCCACTGCCGCCGAGCGAGCGATCCTCGAGACGATCGACAACTACGAGCGCGCGACTCGCCTGGGGAACGCGAAGTTGTTTTGCCGCAAGGTCGTAGCGGATCGCCCTCGAGGTTGCCGCCGGATTGTGGCCGACGCGATGCGTGATCCCGACAGCGATCTAAGTACCGAGGACCGGCTCGAGGTCCTGAGCGTCGCGGTTAATGACCACTCTGCCGTTGTTCGCGTGCGCGACGACGGACATCGCCGACTCGTAGAATTTGTGCGCGAAAGGCGCCGCGGCTGGCGCATGATCGTGTCCGACTAGTACCTCGGCTAGCTAGTTGAACGCGCCGAGGTAGGCCGCAGCTCCTAGGACCACCATCCCTGACGCCAGGGCGATGTAGGTTGGCGCATGGTCGCGGAAGAGGGCGATGGCGGCAAGCACAGCGACCAGGCAGGCGGCCACGATTGCGAGCGCTCCACGGACTTCTTCCGCGTGTCCAGCGTCATAGCTCCCGCTGAGGGACCAACCGGCGAAGGCCAACGCGCCGGCCGCCAGGGTGAGCATCGCGCATGCCAGGATCCGGCCTGTCACAGGAGGATCTTTGCAAGGGCAACTCCAAGGCCGGATCCGACAGAGACCTCGAACTCGGGACATCTCAAGACTTCGAGTTTGCCCCATCGACGATGCCTCACGTCGTCTTCGTCGCGCGCCCTGGCCCGCGAGTGTTGGGATTCGCGATTCCCACGCCCCGGCTGTCAGGAGAGGTACCCGATCCCGATGCTCGGGACCTGCGGACCTTCCTCCGGACGACTCGTCCGGGGGTCGAGGCCCGGAATCCCAGTTGTGAGGCCAGACGCGACGCTCCGCCGCAGCCGACCCCGCCCCCTCGACGAGCTCGTGGACGGGGTCGGCTGCGGCTGCGCTGGTGGCAATGAGATGAGGGTTGGATCAAGAGGAGAGGCGGGGCAGTAATAGGGGTGGGTCTTGGGGCGGGGCGGGGCAGTGGGGTTGGTCGGGGGTGGCGCGATCGGGGCGGACGGTTTGACGATTCGCGGCACATGGAGTAGTGGCAGCGGCGAGGCGGGCGATGAGGGTTCGGCGGGTTTGCCCGTCTAAGAGAGGCGATGGGCGAACTCAAATTGGTGCCGGACTAATTGGCGTCTCGCGGCACTAGGTCTTGGTGGAGGAACACGCGGCCAAGACGAACTTCGAACGTCGCGTAGCCGTTTGGCGATCTCATGTGTCTAAGGAAGCGAATGACTCTGTTCTCAGAACTCTGTCTTGTTCGTGGACTAATCGCGGGTTCGGCTGTTTAAGGAAGTAGATGCCCAGCTATCTGAGACCCGACGGAGCGAATGCGTGGAGTAATCGCGCCCTCGCGCGTCTAGGGGACAGATGACCGTTTCGACGACAAGCGGCCTGGTCGTCGATCGCGACCTGGAGATCGTCAGTTGGCTCGAGCGCCTCGTCGGCGCCAGCGTCGAGCAGATCCGCGCTCGCTTCGGACTTGGCCGCACCCAGGCCTATCGGCGCCTCCAGGTCCTCCAGGACTTCGGCCTGATCCGCCGCTGCCGCCTCACCGCCACGCGTCCGCCGCTCTACACAGTCCCGCACCGCTCGCTTCGCGTCGCCAGCTGCGAGCACGCCCACGCGCTCACCGAGCTGGTCGTCGCAATCGAATCGTGCGGCGGCGAGATCGCGACCGAGCTCGAGCTGCGTCGCGAACGAGCGAGGCAGCCAGGGCTCGCCGGCCGGCTCACCGACCGCCAGGTCGCCACGGTCCTCGGCTGCGCGCGGATCCCCGACGCCGTCGAGCTGCTTTCGGGCGGTGGGCTTTGCGCCTATGAGGTCGAGCTTTCGAGCAAGGGCCGCACCCGCCGGGGGCGCGTCCTTGCCGCCTATGCCGTTTCCGAATACGAGCGCGTTCACTGGATCGCGCCCGACCCTCAGCTGGCCGCGCTGCTTCGGAGCGAGATCGAAGAGCGCGGCCTTTCCGACTACGTGGAGGTGAGCGATGAACTCGCACAAGTCCCCGGCTGACCGCGAGTGGAAGGAGGGGGCGTTGTGCGCCCTGGCCGCGCTTGGCCTCTGCCTCTATGTCGTGCCGCAGTCATTCGGCGTCGCGGTCGGCGTGATCGCCGCCGGCATCCATCCCTGGAACATCCAGGGCACCGACGAGCGCCGCCACTGGCTCTTTATTGCCGGCTGGTCGATCGCGGCCGGGATCGCGCTCGCCGCCGCCTACGCCCTGCTCTACGCGCCGATCGGGGCCGACGTCGAGCAGCGGGGCTTTCATCGCAACTGGAGACACGGACACCTCGATCCCGGGGCGTGGGTCGCCCATCCGTGGGCGTGGCTGCCGCTCGCCTGCGCGCTGGCGCTGATCGCCTATGGCGGCTTCGTGATCTGGAAGGCCAACCGCCGATGAGCGGCGTCTGGGGCTTCATCACCTCCACCTGCCTGGTCGTCGGCGTGGTCGGCGCGGTCGCGGCGGTTCGCCAGCTGAGCAACTCGGCGGCCGGGCGCGTCAGGCGCCGCCGGGCAGATCCCGAGTCATCGGTCCTGATCGCCAACACTGCTTCGCGCCACGGTCGCCCGGTCTGCCTCGGGCTCGACGAGCTGCAGCAGGGGATCCTGATCGGCGGCTCGCCGGGCGCCGGCAAGACCACCCTTCTCGCCGCGATCGAACATCGCCTGCCCGCCGAGATCGGATGCGCGTTCGTCGACCTCAAAGGAGACCGCGCGCTTGCCGACCGACTCGGGATCGGGCCGGAGCGGGTCTTCGGGCTTGGCAACCGCGTCTCGGCTGCCTTCAACCCGCTCGACCGCGGCAACCCGGCGAGCTGGCGAGACATCCTGATGGCGACGCAGGAGTGGTCAGAGCCCCACTACCGCCAGGCGGCGGCGCGCTTCGTCGGCGCCTGCCTCGCCGCCTTGGACCACCTGAACGATCGGGTCGAGCTCGACGACGTGATCGCGCTGCTCGAACGGCCGAAGAGCGCGACCGGGCTTCTGCGACAGCTCGACGAGCCCGAGCGCAGCGCGCTCGCGCGATCGGTCTCCTTACTGGAGTCGGAGTCCTCGCTTCGCTCCGGAGTGCTCGGGCTCGGCAATCGCCTGGCGTTGCTTCGCGACTCGCCGGCCACGGCACGGCGGTTCGGCGCGACAGGCGGGATCGACCTCGAAGTGATCCTGCGCGGCGAGCGGGCGCTGTTCAGCCTCCCCGCGGCGGAGTTCCCCGAGGAGGCCCCGGCGATCGCTGCGGCTGTGATCCAGTCCTTCGGCGCCGCCGGCCAACGCCTTGCCCGCGGCGACGAGCCGCTTCGGGCGCTGCTGATCGTCGACGAGGCGGCGCGGCTGGGCGGCAATCAGCTGCGCGAGTCGGTGGCGATCGGGCGCGGGGCGGGGATCGGAACCGCGGTCGCAGTTCAGGACTTCGCCGATCTCGACTACGTCGCGGCGGGAACCAGGGAAGCCGTTGAGAGCGGAGCCAACACCTGGATCGTCATGCGCCAGGTAGCGAGCGCGGAGCAGATCGCAAACGCGTTCGGCTCGCAGACCACCACACGCACGACGGTCCAGCGCGACGTCCATCGCTGGGGGTTCTCAGACACCGGGATGCGATCGGAGCGCGAGGTCGAGGAGTACTGGGTCTCGCCGAACGTGATCAGGGGGCTGGGTAGGGGGGAGGCGGTGGTCTGGAGGCGGCTGCGGGGGAGCTTGGATCGGGTCCGGGTGGAAGCCCCGGGCCCAGCCACGGAGGTGCGACTGCGATGAGGCAGTTGGAGGCACCGTCCCGCGTAGAACCATGGCTGACGAAGCGGGAGATCGCCGGGCACCTGCGGTGCTCGGTGAGAACGATCGAGCGTCTTGGTCTGCCTGCGATGCGGGTCGGCGGCCAGAACCGCTACCGGCTGACCGAGGTCGAGGCGTACCTCAGCCGGAAGAGCCGTCCTGCTCGGTTGATTCGATTGCCGTTGAACGAAAGGGATCCGGCGGCATGAGCATTTTCAAGAGAGGCGGCGTATGGGTTGCGAAGTTCCAGCTTCGCGGCGAGCAGCACTGGGTCCCGGACGGCCCGTGGTCGACGAAGAGTGCGGCGCGTGAGGCGGAACGGCGCTACCGCGAGCGGATCGAGTCGGGCCGCACCGACGAGACTTGCGCGAGCTTCGGCGAGCGATGGCTGCGGGAATGGCCGCGAAGGGCCGAATCGACCCGTCGCATCTACTCCTACTCGATCAGGCGATTTGCCGCCGACTTCGGCCCCACGAGGCTGGACGACGTGGAGCGGTTGTCAGCGAGGACCTGGGCGCTCGGCGTCCCTCGGAACATCTCGCGAGTGGTCGGGATCATGTACGAGGACGCCCGGAACGTAGGGCTGGTCGAGCACAACCCGTTCTCGAACCTGCGCTTACCGGCGAGCGAGCGCACCGAGGAGATCACGCCGCCAACGCTCGACGAGTACCGCCAGCTGCTCGAGGCGTGCACGGTGCTTGGCGGATACGGCAAGGAGTTCCGGGCGATGATCCAGTTCTCGGCCTGGACCGGCGTCCGTGCCGGTGAGCTTCATGCGCTGCGGTGGGACAACATCGGTTCGGAGTCAATCCGAGTTCGCGGCGCTCGAAAGCGAGACGGGACGATCGGCAGGCCGAAAAACGGCAAGGAGCGCGAGGTTGCGTTCCTGCCTCCCGCGCGGGTGCTAGACGAGGTCGCCAGGCGTGGGGATCCGTTCGTCTTCCACTCGCCCCGCGGCAACCCGCTTGTACAAGGTTCCCACCACTATGCGTGGCGCGCGGTGCGCGCGGCGTCGCAACTGCCGATGGAGCGCAAGGCGGCCGAGCTTCCGAACGTCCGCTGGCACGACCTCCGCCACTTCTGCGCGACTCAGCTCTTGGAGCTCGGAGTTGATCACTTCGCAGTGTCGGTGCAGCTCGGGCACGAGGACGGTGGAGCGCTCGTGATGGCTCGGTATGGGCATCCGTCCAAGGATGCGGCACGCCAGCGACTGATGAGAGCGTTCGAGTTGGGTGCGAGCGGGGACAGGGCGCACTCGCCGGAGGGTGACGCGTGGATGACCCGCGCAGGTACCGGCGGAGGCTCGCGGTCGCCGGATTGACCCGCGACTCGACCCGCAGGGATAACCAGCTCTCGCTAATCGCGCGATGCGACAGCGAGCGGAGCGCGGACTGCGGCCGGCCCGCATCCTGGCAGGGCGTGTTGCCGGCGTCGGTCGCGACGCCCAAGCGGCACCACGGCCAGCCGGCACGGACCGTTTCATGGTGTCTCCCCGAACAGCCGATAGGACCAGACATGGACGAGAGCCCAACAGCCGGCATGTGGCTGCGCCGACACGCTCGGGTGCAAGGTCAAGAGCTGCGAGCGGCCGATCGGCTGCTCTCCGGCCGATCGGTGACCGCCGCGGAAGTCACCGACGTAGGAGTCGACGAACTTCGCCGCCGAGTTCAATCGAGTGGTCGAGCTGTTCGGGACCGAGGCGGCGGTGCTGCTGGATCGTGATGGTGACGCTCTTCAGGTCACCCCTTCGGATCCCAGCCTCATTGGCACCAATCTGAGCCACAAGTACCCGCACCTGCAGGCCGCGACCGAGGGCCACGCGGCAGTCTCTAACGTCGTCCCTTCCGCCGTGGAAGGGATCCCGATCGTGGCCTTTGCGGTTCCGTTCTCGACGCCCGCCGGCCGCCGTGTATTCAGCGGCGCCTTCGATGTCACAAGCACCCCGTTCGCGGCCTATGTGCGTCGGGCGGCGGCTGTGGCCCCGAATCGCATCTACCTGCTCGATTCGGAGGGGACGTCGATCGCCTCCAACGATGCCGACCCGCAAGTGCCGAGCCTCCCTGCGCCCGAAGACCCGGCGAGCAAGACCGCGTTCGAGGTTTCAGAGTTTCACAGCCCCGAGGGCGATTACGTGACCACTGCGCTAGTCCCGGGGACGCCCTGGCGGATCGCCCTCGTTGCTCCAGAGTCGAATCTTTACGCCCCGATCGAAGGGTTTCAGCGATGGGTGCCGTGGCTGCTTTGGCTTGGCTTCGCGGCGGGAGGGCTGCTATCGGTGGTGCTGGTAGGACGCCTGCTTGACAGCCGAATAGAGCTGCACCGCCTGGCACGCGTCGACGGTCTCACGGCTCTACGCAATCGGACCGGAATCGATGAGGCACTTCACTCAGAACTTGCCGGCGCTCGTCGCCACGGCCATGAGGTGGCGGTGCTACTAGTCGACGTCGATGACTTCAAAGAGCTCAACGATGGGTACGGCCACGCGACCGGCGACGAGATTCTTCGCCTTGTCGCGGATTGCCTGCGGGCCGAGGTGCGACAGGAGGACTTGATCGGACGGTGGGGCGGTGACGAGTTCGTGGCGGTCTTGCCGCACACGGGCACCATCGGCCCGGAGGCGATCGGCCAGCGCCTGCACGAACGAGTTGCGCGGACCCCGCTCGTGATTGGCGGAGTGCCCGTCTCGACGACGATCAGCATCGGTTGCGCTACGAGCACGGGTGTGGACGATGTGGCGGCGCTGATGGCGCGGGCTGACGGAGCCTTATATGAGGCGAAGCGCGCGGGCAGAAATCAGATCGCGGCGGCCAAGGCCGCCGGATAATCCAGATCGTCGTGGCGCGCGGGAATCCTCCCGCGGTCTGGATCGGATCGGACGGAACGCCCCTCATCGCCCGAAAGTGCGCGCTCGCTTTCGCGTGCGAGCGGCAGCGGATCGTCCCCGGCCGCATCGTTCGGACGCGCCGGCAGCGCGACGTTCCGCTACCAGTCCAGGGAATCGTCGATGCGCCGGAAACTGGTAGCACGGCTGGTAGCAGCTCGACCGCAGCCCCCATGAACAAGCCAGATGGCGGGGATTTCGCTCACATCAGCCGCTTTTTTCTGGACCTGCCGGGCGCTCTCGATCGGGAGCCGATTGACAACCCACCCCTGCGGGGTACGCTCCCCCTGATGCCACGGAAGGGATCGATCGGGGTGCGCGTGGTGGCCGCCGGTGGGTTCCTCGCGGCATTGATCGCGTTGGCTTCGCTCGGAGCGCCCGGCACGTCAGCGGGGGCAACGATGAAGTGTCATGGACACGAGGTGACGATCGACTGGGAGGACCCCGGCGTCGGGAATCGCATCGTGGGCACCGAGGGGCGAGACGTTATTCACGGCGGTCCGGAGGCCGAGGAGATCGACGCGGGAGGGGGCCACGACACGATCTGCGGCGGCGGAGGAAACGATGAGATCCATGGGGGCTTCGGCATCGACCAAATAGACGGGAGCGATGGCAACGACACCTTCTTCCCCGGCCCCGGCGACGACATCATCGACGGTGGACGCAACTTCCCGGTGAAGAGTCAGGAGCAACCCGGCGACCTGGTCTCCTACGACAAGGCGGGGCTCGACGATCCCTGTGACTCGCAGGAGGAGATCGATGATCCCGCCGATCCCTGCCAGGACAATCTGCACGCGGACTCTCGCTCCCGACCGGTTCGGCCCGCCGGGCTCGTCGGGAGCAGGGGGCTATGACAAGTTCGAGGGTGTTGAAAGCCTGCGCGGCACCGAAGACACGTTCAGCGAGCTCTACGGTGACGCCGGGCCGAACGTCTTGATCGACGGCGAAAAGGGGAATCTCCTGGACGGCGGAGACGGCGCCGACCTGCTGTTCGGCCAGGGCGGCGCAGACTTCCTCGACGGCGGAGCGGGCAACGACTTCCTCGACGGCGGCTCCGATAACGACGGGGGCTCGGACTTCCTCGATGGCAACGAGGGGACCGATACCTGCATCAACGCGGACCCCGAGCTCATCTCGAACTGCGAGAGCTCCGGCGCTGGCAGCTGCCCGGCGCCCCGCGGCGCCTTCGATGTCTTCGCAGCAACGCGCGATGGCTCATGCCCCGGCCCGGTCAGCTTCTCCGTCCGCACCAAGGACGGCCTTCCCGACAAGCCCGGCGACAAGGACCTGCCGCGGAGCGCTGCTCGCGCTCGAAGCGAAGGGCGCGGGCAAGCCTCGCGCCGACCACCGCAGGCCAGGGCTATCAGAGCAGCGGCCGCATAATCCTCGCGACGACGCACACGCTCGCGTTCGATGAGCGGAGAATCGAGTTGGACTGACCGGGGCCGCCGACGTACACCAAGAAAGGGGACCTGCGCCGGGTCGACTTCGGAGGGCGCGTGGGGCTGTCTCCAACGACCCGAACTGTGACGACGGCTGTGGTGGCGCTACCACCCCCCTCGTCAGATTCGACGGCGCGTTCGCCGTAAAAGGGAAACAGGCGAACCTGCGCTTGAACTTCCCTACGGCGAATGTCTCTCCGAAGAAGCCGATCCTCTGGAAGACGAAGAACATCGAGAAGGCCTCGATCAAGCCGGCGAAGCCTAGCCCTGGCCGGATGAGACCGGGCGCACTCCAAAGCTCCTGGCAGCGGGGGTTCCGGGCCGGAGGACGACGCAGGGACGTCCCTTGATCGTCCAGACCCGTCCAAACGGTGCGGCCCGGGGCGTCGATCCACTCGTCGACCTCTCCGCTTATCGAGCCCCATGGGCGATCCAGTCGCGGAAGTAGTCGGCAACGCCGTTTCGGCCGCGATACACCCGTGCGGGTCGATCAACCACGCGGGAGGAGCAGTGAGCCAGCTCAGCATCAGCCGCTCTCTTCTTGGATGGTTGTGTCGACCGGGGTAGGGTCTCGGCGTGGCGACGAAGGATCTCGGCACGGTCGGAAAACCGGCGGCTTCCCCTGAGGGGCCGATTCGGGCAGCTGAGGTCGTAGGCGCCCTGTCGATCGCGACCGACCTCGGCACCGGCCAGCCGCTCGAGCACGCGATGCGCACGGCGGTGCTCTCGGTCCGCCTCGGCGAGCTCGCCGGCGCGTCCCAAGAGGAGCTCGCCGACACTTATTACGTCGCGCTGCTTCACGCCTCTGGCTGCACTTCGAACGGCCACGAGGCTGCGCAGCTGTTCGGTGACGACATCGCCCACCGGGCGGCGTTCTACCTCGTGGATCCGACCAACCCCTCCGAGGTCATCGAGTTCTATCGCTCCAACGTCGGCCTCGGCCGACCCGAGGAGGTCCGGTCCAAGATGGTCGAGATGGCCATCGAGAGCGCCGGTCCGAGGGCGCGTGAGGCGTTCGCGCAGATGTGCGAGGTCGCGCAGCGCTTCGCCGGCTGGCTCGGGCTGCGTCCGAGCATCGAGGAGGCCCTCGAGTACGTGTTCGCGCGGTGGGACGGCCAGGGGGTCCCGAACGTGTCCGGCGAGGAGGTGCCGCTGCCGATGCGACTTCTGCACGTGGCGCGCGACATTTCGCTCTTCATGTCCGCGGAGGGCGTGGAGAAGGCCCGCGCGGTCATCAAGGAGCGGTCGGGCGGCGCGTACGAGCCGAGGCTCGCCGAGCTGGCCGTCGCGAACCTCGACGAGATGCTCGCCGAGATCGACGAGACGCGGATGTGGGAGCTCGGGCTCGACAGCGAGCCGACGCCGCTGATCTGGCTCTCGGGCGATCGCATCGACGCGGCGTTCGGGACGATCGGCGCGATGGTCGGGCTCAAGTCGCCCTGGCTGCGCGAGCACTCGACCGGTGTTGCCGAGCTGGCCGAGGCCGCGGCCTGGCGCATGGACCTGGACGAGGGCTCGGTTGCCTTCCTGCGCCGCGCCGCGCTCGCGCACGATCTCGGACGCGTCGGAGTGACGAACACGATCTGGGAGAAGCCCGGGCCGCTTGGGTTCGGCGAATGGGAGCGCGTGCGGCTGCACGCGCACTACACCGAGCGCGCCTTTGCCCAGTCGCCCGCGCTCGCTCCGATCGGTCGCCTGGCCGGCTCGCACCACGAGCGCCTCGACGGATCGGGATATCACCGCGGCTGCCGTGGGCCGGAGCTCGATCAGTCGGCGCGGATTCTCGCCGCCGCGGACTGCTACGTGGCGATGACTGAGGCGCGGGCATACCGCCCGGCGCTCGACGAAGCGGAGACGGAGAGCCAGCTCTTGGCGGAGGCGAAGGAGGGACGGCTCGATCCCGATGCCGTCGACGCGGTCCTCGCGTCCGCCGGCCATAAGGTCGCCAAGCGGCCGCGTGAGCTGCCCGCCGGCCTGACTCCGCGCGAGCTCGAGGTGCTCGTCGCTCTCGTGGGTGGAGCCTCCAATCAGGTGATCGGCGAGGACCTCGGAATCTCGGCCAAGACCGTCGGCCACCACGTCCAGCACCTCTACGACAAGGCTGGCGTTCGCAGCCGGGCGGCCGCGACGGTCTGGGCCTTCGAGCACGACCTCGTCCACACAGCCGCATAGGGCGTTCGCCCGATGTGCCCGGGGCTGCCCGGGCAGAGACTCATCCCAACATTGGCGCCGACAGCGACGCCGAGACCGCAAGGAGGATGAGGATGATCCTGGCAACCACGCAGATCGAGGACTACGACCAGTTCATCAGCGTGTTCTCGACGGCCGGCGCCGACAAGCGCCGCGAGCACGGGTCCAAGGGCGCACACGTGTTCCGCGACCCGAATGAGGCAGATCGCGTCTGGGTGCTTTTCGACTGGCACGAGGCCGGCTGGCAGAGCTTCGTCTCCGACCCCGAGGTCCCGCCGATCATGCAGCGGGCCGGCCACAAGGGCCGTCCGCAGGTCGCCGAGTTCGGCGCCGACTGCGACGCGTAGGAGGATCGCCATGGCAATCAAGATCGGAGCCGTCTGCGACCTGACCGGGCCGATGTCCTTCATGGGCATCGCCGACGCCAACGTGGCGAGGATGGTCGTCGACGACATCAACGCCGCCGGTGGCCTGCTCGGCCAGCAAGTCGAGCTCCATGTCATCGACAGCGAGACCACCGACGAGGCTGCGGAGGCGGGCGCCAGGCAACTGGTGGCCGAGCAGGAGGTCGACGTGATCTTCGGCGGCATCCTCAGCTCGACGCGCCAGGCCATCAAGGCCGCCGCGGTCACCGAGGGCGAGACCCTCTACATCTACCCAGAGCAGTACGAGGGGCAGGAGGCGGACCCGTTGATCTTCTGCACCGGCCCGGTGCCGGCGCAGCAGGTCGATCCCCTGATCCCGTGGCTGATGGACCAGACGGGCGCGAAGAAGTTCGCGCTCCCGTCGGCCGAGTACATCTGGCCGCACATCATGAACGCCAAGGTCCGCGCGATCGTCGAGGCCAAGGGCGGTGAGATCGTCGAGGAGGACTACTACCCGCTCGATCACATGGACTACGGCGAGACCGTCGAGAAGATCATGTCCTCGGGCGCCGAGGTCGTCTTCAACACCATCGTGCCGCCCGGGGTGGTGCCGTTCTTCGAGCAGCTGCACGAAGCCGGCTTCACCGAGCGTGGTGGGCACCTCGTCTGCACGTACTTCGACGAGACGTGCCTCAACCTCGTGCCGGCCGAGCAGGTCGAGGGCCTGTACAGCTGCCTCGACTACTACCAGGACGCCGACGATCCGTTCAGCAAGGCACTGCTCGAGAAGTACAACGAGCTCTACACGGACGGCTCGTTGTTCACGGGCGGCGGCGCGTGCTCGGGCATGTATCGGGGCCTGAGGTTCTGGGAGGCCGCTGTGAGGGAGGCGGACTCGCTCGATCAGGACGCCGTGATCGCGGCGCTTGACCACGCCAAGATCGCCGTGGGGCCCGGTGGCCCGGCCGAGATGGTGCCCGGCCAGCATCACGTGCGGATGAACATGTACATCGGCCAGGTGCGCAACGGCGCGATCGAGATCGTCAAGAGCCTGGGGGCCGTCGATCCGGACGAGCCGATGGTCGAGGCGCCCCGCCTCACGCAGGTCTGACGTGACACACGTAGAGACGATCAGGGCCGGCTTCGCCGCACACAACCGCGGCGACGTCAATGCCCTGGTCGAGCTCTACGCCCCGGAGGCGGTGTTCGAGACGCTGCTCCTGGGAACCCACCACGGCAACGAGTCCATCCGGGTGATCTATGCCGAGAACCAGAAGACGATGTCCGGCTACGACGTCATCCCCGTCGAACTGATCGAGGCCAGGCAACGGGGACGATCAACTACTGCGGCGGGTCTCAGCAGTGCACCGCGGGCCCGAACGGCAGCGCGGAGGCGCACGTCAGCGGGCGCAACGATGAAGTGTCATGGACACGAGGACATGCCACCACGCTAAGCCCCGGGCCGCACGCGGGGAAGCCCATGCCGACCTGCTCGGGAGGATGGGCGGGGGCAACAGGCGTGGGCGCCGGAACCGGCGCAAACGGCGCGATCCCCGCCTACGCTTTCGGGGATGTCCGGGGCCAGAGGGAAAGTGGGGGTGGCACTCGGCTGCCTGTCGTTGCTTTGCGCGCTCGCCGCCGCGGCGCCGGCGAGCGCCGCCATCTCCAAGGCGGAACGGTGCGACCCGATCGACCCGGCGCACTGCATGTTCCCCTTCCCTAACGACCACTTCACGGAGGAGGTGGCCGCCCCCGCCGCCGATCGCGCCGCCGGGTACACCGGCCGGCGGATCGACTTCCACCTGCTTTCGATGCCGCGCAACCGCGCGGGGGTCTCGATCAATCCGCTCGACTACCAGCGAAACGACGGGTTCAGCCCCGGGAACGTGATCATCACCCACGTGCCGGGGCTGGACAGCCAGGCGGCGTTCGAGCGAACGGGCGCGGTCCCGATCACGGACATCGGGCGCTACGACGACCCCGATCAGCCGATCGTGGTGATCGACGCCGAGACGGGGGAACGCCATCCGATCTGGTCGGAGATCGACTCCAATCCGCTGCTCGATCCCGACGACGGCGAGCAGGACCCCGAAGACGTCAACCTCCTGGTCCGGCCCGCGGTCAACTTCGAGGAGGGCCACCGATACATCGTCGCGTTGCGGAACCTGCGCGAGGGCGATGGCGACGTGATCGGTGCGCAGCGGACGTTCCAGAGGTATCGCGACCGGATCGCCACCACCGATCCGGCGGTGGAGAGCCGCCGGCCCCACTTCGAGAGGATCTTCCGGACCCTCGCGGAGGCCGGGATCGGGCGCAAGAAGCTCTTTCTCGCCTGGGACTTCACGGTCGCCAGCGAGCGGAACCTCTCCGAGCGGGCGCTTTCGATCCGCGACGCCGCTTTCGCCGAGCTCGGCGACGGGGACCTCGCCGACATGCGCGTGGAGGGACGGGCGCCGACGTTCGAGGTAACCGGGACGACGAACTTCACACCGGCCGAGGACTCCCGGATAGCGCGGCGTGTCGAGGGGGCGATCACGGTCCCGTGCTTCACGGCGGCGCCGGGCTGTCTGCCGGGGTCCGCGTTCGCGTTCGCGCCGGGGTCAAACGTTCCCCTGGGGATTCCCGGCAACACGATGCGCGCGAACTTCATCTGCAACATCCCGCGTCAGGCGATCGACGGCGCCGCTCCGGTCCAGGTGAAGCCCGTGATCTACGGGCACGGCCTGCTCGGCTCGGCGAGCGAGGTGAACAGCGGACCGCAGGCGGCGATGGCGTACGAGCACGGCTACACCTACTGCGCGACCGACTGGGCCGGGTTCGCCACGCAGGACATCGCGACCGTCGCGGCGAGCCTCCAGGACCTCTCGCATTTCCCGAAGCTCGTTGATCGGATGCAGCAGGGATTCGTCAACCACATGTTCCTCGGGCGGGCGCTGGTCCATCCGCAGGGCCTCGGCACGGATCCCGCCTTCCAGGCCGCGGGGCGCAGCGTGATCGACGGCGAGCGCCTCTACTACGACGGCAACAGCCAGGGCGGGATCATGGGCGGCGCCCTGACCGCGCTGAGTCCCGACTTCGATCGCGCGGTCCTCGGTGTGCCGGGCATGAACTACTCGACGCTCCTGCGGCGAAGCGTCGACTTCGACGCCTACGCGAAGGGCCAGTTCGTCGACGGGGCGCAGATCCCGGTGGGGCTCTACCAGAACTACCCGAACCAGCTCGAGCGGCCGCTCATCATCTCGTTGATCCAGATGCTCTGGGACCGCGGGGAGGCGAACGGCTACGCCCATCACATGACGACCGACCCGCTCCCGAACACGCCGCCGCACGAGGTCCTTCTGCACGTCGCCTTTGGCGATCACCAGGTCGCCCCGGTGACGGCCGAGGTCCAGGCCCGCACGATCGGCGCCGTCACGAACCCGGCTCCGCTCGACCCGGGCCGCCACTCCGACGTCGAGCCCCTCTGGAGCATCCCGCGCCTCGACTTCACGACTCCCTATGCGGGCTCGGCGATCGTCTACTGGGATTCGGGCTCGCCCACGCCGCCGACCACGAACACGCCTCCGCGCGAGGGAGGGGACCCGCACGGCCACCCGCGCAACGACGTCAAGGCGCGACGGCAGAAGGCGGCGTTCCTCAGTCAGAGTGGGTCCGTCACCGAGCAGTGCGGCGGCGGACCCTGCTACGCGAACGGGTACTCGGGCGCGCCCTGAGCCGGCGTCGCCGCGAGGGGCCGGCCGCTGCTAGCTGAGCTCGAAGAACGTGTCGATCCCGTTCAGCATCAGCTGGATCCCGATCGTCGTGATCAGAAGGCCCCCGAACTTGGTCGCGATCTGCATCGCGTTCTTGGAGAGGTTGACGCGGTCGGAGATCAGCAGGTGGCAGATCGGCAGCAGGATGACGGCGACGGCAACCGCGACGAGCGCGGCCAAAGCGCCCTCGCCGTTGTCGGTGGAGGCGGCGATCGTGATCACCAGGGTGATCGCGCCGGGCCCGGCGATGAACGGGATCGCGTAGGGGACGATCACGCTGCCCTCGAAGCTCTCCGGCTCCTCGTGCGCCTCCTTGCCGCCCTGGGCCCGGCTCGGCTCGCCGCCGAAGAGCATTTCGAACCCCATCAGCGCGACGACCAGGCCGCCCGCGATGCCGAAGGCGCCCAGGTTGATCCCGATCGCGTTGAGGATCTCCCGCCCGGCGAGGGCGGCGACCCCGAGCACGATTGCGACCGTGATCGTGATC
Source organism: uncultured Solirubrobacterales bacterium (assembly GCA_963767285.1). Classification (GTDB taxonomy): domain Bacteria; phylum Actinomycetota; class Thermoleophilia; order Solirubrobacterales; family 70-9; genus WHSW01. The sequence goes on from CAVYDJ010000002.1 coordinate 1,041,716, forward strand.
GTTCGGATGTACGCGCGGCGGTGCTCGGGCTCGTTTTCCGTCAGAGCCTTGAAAAAGATTCCCCGCGTGATCGGATCCGTGATCACCAAGACCGAGATGATCGCCGAGACGTAGAAGTCGGTGTCGGCGTCCATGGTGGCGAGCCTATGTCACCTGCGAGCCCAGAACGGCGCCCTGCTCCAGCGCCGCTCGACGACGTGCCATCCATGCCCGAGCGGATTGAGCATGAAATCCGCCCCGTCGAGCACGCCCTCGGTGCCCGGCGGCAGGCTCTCGCCCGGGGGCGAGGCCACGGAGCCGCCGGCATCGAGCAATTCCACCTCCGCGACTGCGCAGTGCGGAGGCATCTCGGCCCCAGGAGCGGATACTCACGAGGTCCATGATCACGACGTACTCCGCCTTCGGGCAAGCTCGCCGCCGCGCGGTCCTTGCGGTCGTCGCGACGTGCACCTTGGTCCAAATCACGGCAAGCGCGGCTGCCCCGGCAGCGTGGGCCTCCCCCGACGGGTCCACGAAGGCGTCCATCGCATGGACGGGTTGCGGCGAGAACCTCGAGTGCGCGAACGTGCGAGTCCCGCTCGACTGGGCCCGCCCGAACGGCCGCAGTATTCGGCTCGCGGTGATCCGCCACCTCGCGAGCCGGCCCGACGAGCGGATCGGCTCGTTGTTCTTCAACCCGGGCGGTCCCGGCGGCTCCGCCGACGTGGTGAGGGCGGACGGCGAGAACCTGGACGCCGCCGGCGACGGTCGGTTCGATGTCGTGGGATGGGATGTCCGCGGGGCGGGCGACAGCACGCGCATCCGCTGTTTTCGCAGCGAATGGCAGCGTGCAGCCTTCTTCCGCAACTGGTCGCTTCCCACAACCGACTCTGATTCACGTCGCTACGTGCGCAAGACCGCGGCACTCGCGCGGCGCTGCGGTGAGGTGAGCGGCCGGCTGCTGGCCCACGTGTCGACGGCCGACACCGCGCACGACCTCGACTACCTGCGGCGGCTCGTCGGCGACCGGCGGCTCACCTACATGGGCCTCTCCGCCGGCACGTTCATCGGCCAGACCTACGCCAACATGTTTCCGCAGCGGGTGCGGGCGATGGTCCTCGACGGCGTCCTCGACCCCGTCGCGTACACGAAGGGCATCGAGTTCAACTACGCACACGAGCTCCGCTACACCGACCAGGCGTTCGACGGCTTCCTGTCGCTGTGCGAGAGCGCCGGGCCGGCGCTCTGCGCACTCGCCGGCCAGGGGCCGGTCAAGCCGCGCGTCGACGCGCTGTTCGCGGAGTTGCGGCGCGCCCCGATCCCGGCGCCGTCGGCCGACCCGCCCGGCGATCTCACCTACTCGGACGCGGTCTCGGCGATCCTCGTCAACATGAGCGGCTCGCCGGGGTCGTGGCCCGGCTTCGCGGCGGCGCTCGCCGCGGCGATGGCAGGGGACGGATCGGAGCTCGCGACCGCAGGACGGCTGCTGACGACCGTCTTCTCGCAGCCTGTGTTCGCGCCCGGTCTGCCGGCGATCGGGCTCACCTGCGCCGACAGCCCGGCGCGCCACGGCCCGGGCGAGTGGCGCTCCGTCGTCGATCGGCTGACCCGGGTCAGCTCCAGCTACGGGGCGACGATCACGTGGTGGCGTTGGGCGCCGTGCGCGTCGTGGCCGGTCGCGAGCGCCGATCGCTACACCGGGCCGTGGGATGCGACGACTCCGAACCCGATCCTGGTCATCGGCACCCGATATGACCCGAACACGCCGTTCGCGGACGCGCGCCGCACCGCCCGACGGCTGGGCAACGCGGTCCTGCTCACGCACGACGGCTACAGCCACAAGAGCGACACCGACCCCAGCGCCTGCGTCAAAGCCGCCACGACGGCGTACCTCGTCAGCCTCGTCACTCCGCTCCCGGGCACGGTCTGCCCCTCCGACCACCAACCGTTCGACCCGGACTTCGGCGATTGAGGAATCCCACCGCCTAGCGCTGGACGCGGATCGTCTCGCCGGCGAGCTTCTCGCCCTGGTGGTCCCCGTCGAGATCGTCGGCCTGCACTTGCACGCCGAACGTGTGCCCGGCGAGGTTGTTGGCCAGCTCGAGCCGGAGGCTGGTGGTGATCGTCTGCTGCGATGTCTCGATCACGCGTGAGCGCTTCAGCTCGAGGCGCAGGCCGCCCGATCGCAGGACGCCCTTCGATCCCGGGCGCTTTGCGATCCCGTAGCCGCCGACCGTGTTGTCCCAGGCCGAGAGCCTGCCCGAGCCGATCAGCAGTCGCACGGCCGCGATCGGCTGGTCACGCGTGGTCAGGAAGAGCTCCATGGCATCCATGCCTCGCCACGCCTCCGGGTGCTCCCAGGCGAAGCTGACGGTGAACGGCTTGCCCGCTTTGACGGTGCTCGGCACGTCGACCTGCGGCGTGCCGACGGACCCCGATTCGAGGTAATCGGGGGTCGCATCACCGTCGGAGTCGGCGAGCACGCCGAAGTTGGGATGAAGGTCGACCAGCCCCGGGCCCCCGACGTGTCCGAGGTTGTTGCCGCTGAGGTCGAAGAGGTCGATCACGTGAGGGCCCCGTGAGATCGGCAGCAGCGGCTCCATCGCGGCGATCGCCAACTGGTCGGGCGAGACGCTCGGATCGCCGCGCGAGAGGAGGAAGTTGGTCGTGCGGGCCTTGACCTCGCCGGTCACCGAGTCGAGCCGGTAGGTGTCGCCGTACGGCTGTTTGATGTTGTCCTCTTCGCTCGAGACGAAGATCCGCGTGCCGTTCATCGTCCAGCTCGAGTCGTGATCCGCCTCGTTGTTGTCGGTCAGCCGGGTCTCGGCGCCGGTCGAGAGCACTCGCCTGAACACCTCGTAGCCGCGCAGGGCGATGCCGCCGAGATCGCGGGTGAACGAGATCTGCTGACCGTCGGGGGAGACGTCGGGCTCGAACTCGGGGAGCGAGGTTGCGACGACGGGCTGCTTGCCTGAGCCGTCGGGGTTCATCCGCCAGATGTCGAGGTTCCCCTCGCCGAAGAGCGGATCGGTTCCGCTCACCCAGTAGATCGTCCCGTCCGGCGCCCAGGTCGGCTCGGTGTCGAGGCCCGCGCTGGTGGTCAGCCGCAGCACGTTCGAGCCGTTGATGTCGGCGACGTAGATGTCCCAGTTGATGTGCTCGAACTCGAACAGGCCCTGGCTCTCGTCGGCGCGACTGGAGGTCCAGACGATCTGGCTCCCGTCGGGTGAGATCTGGGGGTGATCGTCGGGCTCCTGGAAGGTGTGCGCGACGATGCTGCGCCGCAGCGTGTCGTAGGTGATGATCTTGCGCGGCTGGGCCCCGTCGGCCCTGACGACGTAGATCCCGCCGCGGATGCCCTCGCCGCCGCCGTCGTTGCCGGGCACGAGGTCGAGCCCGCTGGTGAACGCGACGACCTTGCCGTGAAGGGGCCCCGGCGGGTCCGGCGGGCCGGCGGGGGCCGGCGGGGGCGAGCAGGAGAATCCGGGCGGCCGGAACGAGGACGCCGTCGGCCCACCGCAGCCACCGGTGTTGAGCGGCGGAATGTTTGCTGCCCTGAGGGCGCTCGCCGCGTCCAATGTGGCAGCCGGGCCCGAGGAGGAGTGGGCGGGATGGCCGAGCGAGTGGCTCGCTCCCGACAGGACCGCCAAGGTCGTGATCGCGGTGACGAGCAGGGGTCGCATATCCACAACCTAAGCCCAGCTTGGCCTGGGCGGTATAGGTGAAAACACCTGAATCAGGTAGTTCCACCTATACCGCCGGCTGGTCTCGGCGATGAAACTCGTCCGATCGGAGCACGACGAGACACTCGACGCCGGAGGGAACCGTGAACAAGACCCAGACCCATTCGTGGTTGCGATTCGCCCTGACCCTGAGCGTGGGGATGGTGGCCTTCTGGCTGGCGGCCGGGCAGGCTCAGGCGGCGTTCGGTCCGCTCGGCACCGACTTCCGGATCTCCAACTTCGGCTCCGCCAGCGACGCATCGGCCCCCGACATCGCCTACAACCCGACCGCGAACGAGTATTTGGCCGTCTGGGCGGGCGACGGGCTCGCCACCGACAACGAGATCGAGATCTTCGGCCAGCGGGTGAGCGCGACCGGAGCCGAGCTCGGCACCGACTTCAGGATCTCCACCAACGCCACCGACGGAGACGCCGCGCGCGACGCCTTCCAGCCGGCGGTCGCGTACAACCGGACCGCCAACGAGTACCTGGTCACCTGGCAGGGCGACGGGCTCACGGTCGGGAGATCGGAGATCTTCGGCCAGCGGCTGAGCGCCGCCGGGGCCGAGCTCGGGACCGACTTCAGGATCTCCAACGTCGGCACCGACGGCGACTTCAACCGCGACGCCTTCGGGCCCGGAGTTGCCTACAGCCCGGCGGCGAACGAGTATCTGGTCATCTGGCAGGCCGACGGGCTCGACATCGACAACGAGAACGAGATCTTCGGCCAGCGGGTGAGCGCCGCCGGGGCCGAGCTCGGGACGGACTTCAGGATCTCCAACGTCGGCACCGACGGGATCGCCGCCCGCGACGCCTTCACTCCTGCGGTCGCCTACAACACGACGGCGAACGAGTACCTGGCCACTTGGAGGGGCGACGGGCTCGCCAACGACGAGGACTTCGAGATCTTCGGCCAGCGGGTGAGCGTCGCCGGGGCCGAGCTCGGCACTGACTTCCGGATCTCCAACGCCGGTACCGAAGGGGACACCGACCGAAATGCCGACGATCCCGCGGTCGCCTTCAACTCGACGGCGAACGAGTATCTGGTGAGCTGGGACGGCGAGGTGCTCGCCACCAACGAGGAGTCGGAGATCTTCGGCCAGCGGGTGAGCGCCGCCGGGGCCGAGCTCGGGACCGACTTCCGGATCTCCACCACCGGCACCGACGGCGACCCGGCGCGCGACGCCTTCAACCCCGCGGTCGCCTACAGCTCGGTCGCGAACGAGTATCTGGTCGGCTGGGAGGCCGACGGGTTCGCCACCGACGAGGAGTCGGAGATCATCGGCCAGCGGGTGAGCGCGGCCGGGGCGGAGCTCGGGACCGACTTCCGGATCTCCACCACCGGCACCGACGCGACCCGCGACGCCTTCACCCCCACCATCGCCTTCAACCCCGCCGCGAACGAATACCTCGCCGCCTGGCAGGGCGACCAGGCCACCGACGACCAGAACGAGATCTTCGGCCGTCGGATCGAGGGGGAACCGGCGCCGCCCGCACCGCCGGCCGATCCGCCCGCCGAGCCTCCCGCCGTCGACAACACGTTCACGATCGGAAAGCTGAAGGGCACCAAGCTCAGCCTGACCGTCGCGGGGGCGGGCCGGATCGACGTCAACGACGCCAACGCGTCGAAGAAGAAGAAGCTGCTCAAGCACTCGAGCGCGACGGCGAGCGGAGCCGGCACCGTCAAGGTGACGCTGAAGCTGACGAAGGCGGGGAAGAGGAAGCTGAAGGAGAGCGGCAAGGTGAAGGTCAAGGCCGCGATCACCTTCACCCCGACCGGCGGGACCGCGAACACTCAGAAGAAGGGCCTCAAGATCAAGCGGTGACCCGGTCGTCGTAAACTGAGCGGCCGTGGACGACGCGATCCGGGTTGTCGAGGACAACGTCGAGGCGACCGAGGCCTGGAACGGCCCGCTGTTCGAGGTCTGGATCGAGTACCGCGACCTCGTCGCCGACGGACTGCGCCAGCACAGTGAGGGCGCGCTGGCGGCCAACCCGCCTCATGAGGGGGACCGGGTCCTGGACATCGGCTGCGGATTGGGCGACACGACCGTCCGCCTCGCCGAGCTGGTCGGTCCCGGCGGCCACGCGCATGGGGTGGACGTCGCCGAGCGGATGATCGAGACGGCGATCGACGAGTCGGCCGCCGCGGGACTCGAGAACGTCAGCTTCGCGACCTGCGACGTCGAGGTCACGGGCTTCGAGCAGACCTTCGACTACGCCTTCTCGCGCTTGGGGACGATGTTCTTCGCCAACCCCGTCGCGGCCCTTCGCAACGTGCGCGGGGCGCTCGCGCCTGGCGGCCTGTTGAACATGGTGGTCTGGCGGCGCAAGCTCGACAACGACGTCATGCACCGGGCGGAGCTGGTCGTCGCCGGGTACCTGGAGGAGCCGGAGGAGTCCGATGCGCCGCGCTGCGGCCCGGGCCCGTTCTCGATGGCGAACGCGGACACCGTGAGCGATGTGCTCATGCACGCCGGCTTCGAGGACATCCGCCTCGCCCGCCAGGACCTGCCGTACAGGATCGGCAACGACCTCGACCACGCGGTCGCCTTCAACATGGCGCTCGGCCCCGCGGCCGAGGTGCTGCGGATGTGGGGGGACCGGGTCGACGAGATCAGGCCGACGATCGCGGCCGACCTGCGTGAGGCGCTCGCGGACTTCGTCGTCGACGACGGCGCCGTCGTCGCGCCGGCGTCGACCTGGGCCGTGACCGCCCGCTCGCCGCTGTAGTTATTCCGCCTGGCCGGGGGTTCCCGGTTGGATAGGATCGCGATGTGAGGCTCGGCAGGGTGGCACGCGCAGGGATCGCCGCGGCGGCGTTGCTGGCTGCGCCTGCGTCCGCGCTCGCCGCCTCCGATCCGGCCGGCGGTGACTGGTCGCCGCTCGACGACAAGCCGACGAGCGAGGTGAACATCGTCAACACCAACGAGCTCGGGCTGCTCCGAACCGGTGACGGCGTTCTTCACGTCCTCTGGGTGAACGGGCGCGACGACGGGACCCAGGCCCTGCTCCACACGGCGCTCACCGGCACGGAGCCCAGCCATCCGGGCCTCGTCGCCAGGCCGGAGACGGTCTTCACGGTCACCCCGGCCGCCAACCAGAGCTTCAACGACCGGGTCGACCTGGCTTCGAACGGTGCCGACGGGCTGCGCGCCCTGTTCTCGACCACCTTCCCGGGGAGCCCGATCGACGGCATCCTCGCGACGTCGGTATCCGCCGCGGGCACCACGTGGTCCAGCCCGATCGCTGGTTCGGCGACGGCGGTCGGACAGCGCAGCCCGGTCTACGCTGCCGCCGGAATCGGAGGTGGGACTGACCTACAGGGCGTCACCACAGGTGCCTGGGGGGACTCAGCCCCCGACGCCGGCGGCTACCGGGTCGGCCTGACGACCACCGGGGCCGACGCGCACTTCCCCGGCACCCTTGGCGACATCGATCCGGACGTCGCGACCGACTCCGTGACCGGCGAGAGCTTCGTCGCCGTCAACCACCAGGACGTCGGCATCAACCTCTCCTCGGTGGCCGGAGCCGACGTCGGAACGGTGCCGCAGTCCGCGCACGCGTGGACGTTGCAGCGAACCTCGATCACCGGCCGGATCGGCGCCTCCGGCGTCTACGTGGGCTACGGGACCGGCGACAACATGTTCGGCGCCAAGCCGGCGATCTACCGGGTCGGCTCCTCCAAGTTCATCGTCCTCAAGAACCAGGCCGACGCGGCCCATGTCGGGATCGCCGCGGCGCCCGAGGGCCGGCTGTGGATCTACTGGGATCGCGACGGCAAGATCTTCGCCTCGCGCACCAACCGCGAGATCACCAAGTTCGGCGCGATCGTCCGCTACCCGGGCCCGTTGTTCGAGGATGCCACCTTCTATCGACTCGCCGGAGAGGGCTCGCTCGGCTCGCTAGACCTGTTCGCGCTGGCCGACGTCAAGGGCAGTCTCAACTGGTGGGTGGAACGACTGATGCCGGGACTGAAGCTCGAGGTCGTCGGAAACGGCAACGTCAAGCCGGGCGACAAGATCCAGTTCCTGGTGACCGACGCCGGTGATCCCGTCAAAGGGATCGACGTCTACGCGGTGATCGGCGGCAAGAAGGTCTCCAAGGCGACGAACGCCTCCGGCAAGGCAAAGCTGAAGATGCCCGAGGACGTGAACAAGGGCAAGGAGAAGGCGTTCGGCGACGGTTATCCGGACTACACGGAGGCCAAGCCCGTCGGGTTCAAGATCACGGGCTGAGCGGCGAGCCGGACGGCCCCTGCGGGCCTGCGTAACAATCGGCTCCAGTGCTACGGTGCTTGGCGGTGGAAGGGGTTCCGCCGCCGACATCCGCCTAAGGGGAAAAACATGGGAGGGGACCGTTGTCTCAGAAGTACTCGCCGAGTTGGGGCGGCTCGAAGCTCGTCGCTGCCGTAGTCGCCGTCGTCGCGCTGGCGATCGCACCGGGGGCCTCCGGTAAGCAGCGTCAGCAGCTGGAGATGTACACCGTCGCCGGGCCGGCGAGCGCGATCGCCGAGGGTTCGGCGGGCGCGGAGCTCGTCGGGGTCGAGCAGACCACCTCCGGAGTGCAGGCCGAGGCCGTGTTGACGGCGGACCAGCGCGCGCGGCTGCAAGCCGCGGGCGTGCGCGTCAAGCCGCTGCGCGACCGCAAGGGCCGGACGGTGAGCCAGCAGGCCGCACGCATGGCGCTGAACGGGTTCAACGTCTGGCGCTCCTGGGACGAGCCCGGCGGGATCCGCGACGAGCTCTACGAGATTGCCGACGAGCATCCGAACCTGGTCAAGCTCGAGGTGCTCGGTACCACCGAACAGGGCCGCGAGATCATCGCCCTGAAGGTGACGAAGGACGCGAACAAGAGGAAGGACGGGTCGCGCCCGGCGGTGCTCTACTCGTCGCTTCAGCACGCGCGCGAGTGGATCAGCGTCGAGGTCAACCGGCGCACTCTCCATCACTTCGTCGACGGTTACGACGCCGGCGACAAGGAGATCAAGAAGCTGCTCGACCACAACGAGCTGTGGTTCGTCCTCGTGGCGAACCCCGACGGCTACCAGTACACGTTCGATCACGAGCGCCTGTGGCGCAAGAACCTGCGCGACAACAACGAGAACGGGCAGATCGAGGTTGGAGACGGCGTCGATCCGAACCGCAACTTCGCCGAGCACTTCGGCTACGACAACGAGGGCTCGTCCCCGGATCCGGCGAGCGAGACCTACCGCGGCCCGAGCGCCGCCTCGGAGCCCGAGACCCAGGCGATGCAGGGACTGATCGACCGGGTCGAGCCCCGCTTCCAGTCGAACCTGCACTCGAACGGCCAATGGCTGCTGTATCCGCAGGGCTGGGCGATCGGAGCGCTTGATGCCGACTACCCGGTCTACGTCGCGCTCGCCGGCACCGACGCCGACCCGGCGATCCCGGAGTTCGATCCCGGCCAGTCGGCCGACACCCTGTACGTGACCAACGGCGAGACCACCGACTACGCGGACAGCACCGCGGGGACGATCGCCTACACGCCAGAGCTCAGCGAGGGCGCGCCCGGCGCCGGGTTCGTGTTCCCCGACGACGAAGGCCTGATCCAGGCGGAGTTCGAGCGCCTGCTTCCGTTCCACCTCGGGCTGGCGAGATCCGCCAAAGATCCCGAGGACCCGGCCTCGCCGGTCGGGATCGGCCTCGAGCCGTTCTACCTCGACGCCGACGACATCGATCCCCAGAACGGGCAGACGTCGCTGTTCGACTTCAGGTTCTCGGTCTCCTACGGCGACCCGCAGGAGGTGCGTGTGCTCGCCAGCCGCAGGCTCGGCAAGGTGAACCTCCACTACCGGATCAATGGCGGCAAGGTCGAGAAGGAGAAGACGAGCGAGTGGACCGGCGGCGAGACGTACGGGCCGGGCGCCGGCGAGTACTACCACGTCGTCAGCGGGTCGGTGACCGGGACGCAACCGGGAGACAGCGTCGAGGTCTGGTTCAAGGGCCACGGCAAGACCAGCGACTCGTTCACCTACTCGGTCGAGTCCGACACCGATCGCGACGTCCTGATCCTGTCGGCCGAGGACTACACCGGCGCCTCGCCGGCGAAGCCCGGGGTGACGGCGCCGCAATACCTCTCCTACTACACCGACGCGCTGGACGCGAACGGCGTCGCCTACGACGTCTACGACGTCGACGCGAACGGCCGCACCGCGCCCGACGCGCTCGGCGTGCTCTCGCACTACGACGCCGTGCTCTGGTACACCGGCGACGACGTCGTCACCCGCGAGCCGGGCTGGCCCGCGGGCAACGCGTCGCGGCTGGCGATGCAGGAGCTGCTCGAGGTGCGCGACTTCGTCAACGAGGGCGGGCGGGCGCTCTACACCGGACAGCGGGCCGGCCAGCAGTACACGACCGGGCTCGGCACCCAGCTGTACGACCCGTTCGAGAACGCGCAGTGCACGTCCGACCCCGCGATCCAGGCGCGGTGCCTGGCCCTCTCGGGGTCCGGGGACTCGCAGGGCGACCCGATCGAGTACGTGTTCGGGGCGGCGATCACGACCCCGGGCGGCGGGTCCGACCCCGATACGGGCGATCCATTCCCCATCAGCGGGATCGACGTGCCGCTGACCGGCCTGGCGCTGGAACGCAACGGCGCCGACAGCGCTCAGAACCAGGCGATCGACTCCTCGTTCATCACGACGCAGGACTTCCTCGCGGTCACCGATCCGGCGGGCAGCTTCCCGCAGTTCGCGAGCTGGCCGGCGGCGGAGTACGAGAGCGGGATCGCCGGTCCCTACGACCCGCACACGGGCGAGAAGTTCATGTGGTCGGATCGCGCCGACCAGGCCTACAAGCGCCTGACGCGGACGATCAACGTGCCCGCCGGGGGCGGAAGCATGTCGTTCTGGACGAGCTACAACCTCGAGCTCGACTTCGACTACATGATCGTCGAGGCGCACACGGTCGGCCAGGACGACTGGACGACGCTCCCCGACGTGAACGGTCACACGAGCAACGACCTCTCAACCGACGAGGCCTGCACCGGCGGCTGGAGCAACCCCGACGACGACGCCAACGTGCTGCACCCGCACCTGACCCACTACCAGACGTTCAACCCGGACGGCACGTGCAGCTCGACCGGTTCGTCGGGTGAGTGGAACGCCGCGAACGGCAGCTCGAGCGGCTGGCAGCAGTGGGAGCTCGACCTCTCGCAGTACGCGGGCAGCCAGGTCGAGATCTCGATCACGGTGCTCAGCGACTGGGGCCTGCAGCTGTTCCCGGGCGTGTTCGTCGACGACATCGAGGTCTCGACAGGCGAGGGCAGCACGTCGTTCGAGGAGGACGCCGACCCGATGGACGGCTGGGCCGTCTCCGGGGCGCCGGTCGACGACGAGGACATCGAGGGACCGAACCTGAACGACTGGGTGCGGCGCGACGGCCTCGGGATCAAGGAGGGCGCCGCGGTCGCCACCCCCGACACGCTCTACATGGGCTTCGGGTTCGAGGGGATCAGCGACGCAGCGACACGCAACGAAGTCATGGCTCGCACGATCGACCACCTGCTGCCCTGACGCTCGGCGCAGCCGGCGCCCGCCTTGCTCAGGCCGGCGCCGGTTCGCCGACGTCCGCGTACGCGGCCAACTCCAGTTCCATGCAGCGGCTGAGGACCCGCTCGTCGAAGAACGGCAGCACCTGGGTCAGGAAGATCCCGGCCCGGCCGCCGGCCCGGTCGAGCCAGTAGAAGCAGTTGGCGAGCCCGGCCCAGGCGCCGGTACCGGCGCGGCGCATCCCGGGCAGGTCCGCGAGCACGAGCTCGAACCCGAGGCCCCAGCTGCGGGGGACCGGGAGGCTGACGACGTCGTTGGTGACCGCGGGATCCGCGCTCGGGATCACGTCCGGCAGCGGGATCGCCCCGATCTGGGGTGACAGCGCCAGCTCGACCGTCTCTTCGCGCAGGATGCGGTTCCCGTCGAGCTCGCCGCCGCGCAGGAACGCGCGCAGGAACCGCCCGTAGTCGGCGGCGGTCGAGTAGCACCCGTGACCGGCGCAGGCCATCTCCGGCTCGGGCGGGAGCGCAAGATCGCTGACCTCGAGGCCGCCGTCGGCAAGCCGCGTGTGGATCGGCATCAGGCGCTCGCGCTGGGCGTCGCTGAGCCGGAAGGTCGTGTCGCTCATCCCGAGCGGCTCGAACAGATGCTCCGCCAGATAAGCGTCGAGCGTGGTCTCGGCCACCTCCTCGAGCACGACCCCGGCCCAGTCGACGTTCGTCCCGTACTCCCACGCCGTGCCCGGGTCGGCGACCAGGGGCGTGCCCAGGTAACCGCGGTTGCACTCGAGCGGTTCAGGGGAGCCGGTGATCTCGTACCAGCGTTTGAGGTTGAAGTTGCTGAACGAGTAGCCGAGGCCGGCCGTGTGAGTGAGGAGATTGCGGATGGTCGCGCCGCCCGCGGCCGGCCGCAGCCGGGGCTCGTCGCCGTCGAACCCGTCGAGGACCTGGAGGTCTCCGAACTCGGGGACGATCGAGGCAACGTCGTCGTCGAGCCCGAGGCGCTCCTGCTCGATCAGCTGGAGCACGCCGACCGTCGCCATCGCCTTCGTCATCGAGGCGATCCAGATCATCGTCTCGGTGGTCGCCGCGGTGTCCTCGTCGGCGCGCACCCTGCCGCCTGCGCCCTCGAACAGGACGCCGTCGGCGTCGACCACTGTCGCGATCGCCCCGGGCACGTCGCCGGCCGCGGCCGCCGCGTCCAGCGTGCCGTTCATCCCTGTCAGCGCTGCGCTCATCGTGACTCCTCCAATCGGCCGATGTTCGTCGTCCATCATCCCTCTTATGCTCATGCGTGTGGGACCGGGCTCTACGAGGGGAAGCTGTGCGCTGATCGCTGCGCTAGCTCTCGCTGCTCCCGCCGCGGCCACGACGACCAAGCCCGGGGCGCTCGAGCAGCTGCCCGGCACGGCCGGATGCTTGGTCGACGACACACAGGCGAAGCGCAGTTGCACCTCGGTGCGCGCGCTGCGGGGACCGGCTCCGTTCCTGGGCTCCCAGGCCGTCGCGATCAGCCCTGACGCGAAGAACCTGTACGTCGCCTCCTCGCGCAGCAACGCGATCGCGATCTTCAAGCGCAGCTCCAAGACCGGGGAACTGACCCAGCGCGGCGGGACGGCTGGCTGCATCGCGGCCGGCGGCGCCCACGGCTGCGCGACGGCCGTCGGGTTCACCGGGCCGAACTCGGTCGCCGTCAGCCCCGACGGCAAGAACGTCTATGCGACGTCGGTCGCCAGCGACACGGTCGCGGTGTTCAGCCGCGACCCCGCGACCGGCGCGCTCAGCCAGGCGACCGACGGCAGCGGCTGCATCGCCAACGCGGCGACGTCCGGATGCACGACCGGCCGGGCGCTCGACGGGCCGGACGTGGTCGTCGCCAGCCCCGACGGCAACAACGTCTACGTCGGCGCCTTTTTCAACAACGCGGTCGCGGTGTTCGACCGCGACCCGTCCACCGGCGCGCTTTCGCAGCCGGCCGATACGACCGGCTGCATCATCGATCCGACCGAGGACTGCGAGATCGGAATCGCGATCGCGGCACCGGAGGGGATGGCGATCAGCGCCGACGGCAACAACGTCTACGTCGCCAACGCGTTCAGCAACGCCCTGGTCATCCTCGACCGCGACCCGGCCACCGGCGCGCTGACGCAGGCCGCCGACGGCAGCGGCTGCATCGTCAACGGGGACGTGGCGGTCGCGGGATGCACCCCCGGCCTCTGGCTCGAGGGCGCGAACGCGGTCGCGGTCAGCCCCGACGACGCCGACATCTACGTCACCTCTCTGCTCAGCAACAGCCTCACGTCGTTCGACCGCACCCCGGCGAGCGGTGACCTCGCCCAGCAGAGCGGGACCTCCGCCTGCGCGATCTACGTGCTCGCGGTCGGCTGCTCGCTCGGCCGTGCGCTCGAGGCTCCCGAGGGGCTGACGGCCGCGCCCGACGGGGCCAACGTCTACGCCGCCGCCTTCGAGTCGAACGCGATCGACGTCTTCACCGCGATCCCGCTACCGGCTCGCTGATCCAGATGTCGGGTCGCGCGGGCTGCATGACGACGAGCCAGGCGCCGGACTGCACCCGGGCGCGGGCGCTGAAGGAGGTCAGCTCGCTGGCCGTCAGCCCGGACGGCAGGTACCTCTATGCGGCGGCGTTCAAGAGCGATGCCGTCACCGTGTTCAAGCGACTGAAGGGCGGCTGATGGACGAGACGACCGAGCAGGACGGATTCACCCGTGCCGAGCTGCTGAAGACCGCGGCGGCCGCGGCACCCGGATTGCTGCTCGCGGGCTCCGGTGCGGCGGCGGCGGCGAAGCCGGCGCGGCGGCGCGGCGGGGCCCGCCAGGTCGCCGGCATGAACGTGCTCGTCTTCATGACCGACCAGCAGCGCGCGATCCAGCACTTTCCGCCGGGCTGGTCGAAGCGCAACATGCCCGGCCTGACCCGGCTGCAACAGCACGGGGTCACGTTCGAGAACGCGTTCACCAACGCCTGCATGTGTTCGCCGGCCCGCTCGACCTTCATGAGCGGCTACTTCCCCGCCCAGCACGGGGTCAAGTACACGCTCGAGACCGACATGAACGGAGCGGCCTACCCGGATCAGGTCGCGCTCGACACCACCTTCAAGAACCCGGCGACCGTGGTCGCCGCCGCCGGCTACACGCCCGTCTACAAGGGCAAGTTTCACTGCGTCAAGCCGGCCAACGGCACCACCTACGTCCCGGAGGACGTCAACCAGTACGGCTTCACCCGCTGGAACCCCCAGGATGCCGGTGCCAACCAGGACGTCTCGGAGGAGGGGGGAGGGATCACCAACAACGACGGCCGCTTCATGAACTCCCAGGGCACGGGTGACTCCGGCGACGAGGGCATCATCCAGTACCTGAGCTCGGTCGCCGCCCAGCAGCAGCCGTTCTTCATGGTCGCCTCGCTGGTCAACCCCCACGACGTCCTCTTCTATCCGAAGACCTACGAGACCGCGGGCTACGACAGCTCATGGCTGCAGGGCGAGATCGAGCCCCCGGCGACCGCGAACGAGGACCTGTCGACGAAGCCGAGCGTGCAGGAGCAGTTCCTGAAGATCTTCAACCTCTCGGGCCCGCTGCCGACGAGCCGGATGAAGCGCAACTACCTCAACTTCTACGGCAACCTGATGAGGGCCTCGGACGCCTATCTCGTGAAGATCCTCGAGACGCTTGCGACCAGCGGCCTGCTCGAGAACACGCTGGTGATCGCGACCGCCGACCATGGCGAGATGGGCACCGCCCACGGCGGCATGCGCCAGAAGAACTTCAACTTCTACGAGGAGTCGATTCGGGTTCCGCTGGTCTACTCGAACCCTCGCCTGTTCCCAAAGGCCGAGAAGAACCAGTCGCTGGTCTCACACGTGGACTTCCTGCCGACGCTCGCCAGCCTGGTCGCGGCACCCTCGGACGCCCGCACCGACTGGGAGGGTGTCGACTACTCGGATCAGATCCTCAAGCGCGCGCCGAAGGACCCGCCGCAGACCTACACCGTGTTCACCTACGACGACTACCAGTCGGGGCAGGCGAGCCCTCCGTATCCGAAGCCGCCGAACCACATCGCCAGCATCCGCGAGCAGCGCTACAAGCTCGCGCGCTACTACGACGCCGATGGCAACGTGCCCGACCAGTGGGAGATGTACGACCTGAAGACCGACCCGCTGGAGACCACCAACCTGGCCTACAAGGGATACCAGCGCACCCCCCGGCAGGAGCGCGAGTACAAGCGGTTGCGGCGCAAGCTCGCCGACGTCGAGCGGACTCGCCTGCAGCCGCTCAGCTAGGCGCCCTCGCCGAGGATCTCGTTCTTCGGCCGTCCCTGGTCGACCAGCGCCTCGGCCTGCGCCGCTCCGGTGACCGGGAGCCCCTCGGGGTCGAGCAACCTCCTTGTCGCCGCGGCCCAATGGAGGCAGTGCAAGCGGGCTTAGACTGAGCCGATGGTGCGGCTCCATGCGGAAGCGAGCGCGGTTGCGCGCGCCATCCTGACCTGGCGAATGGCGCCGGCGCTGGGGGTCGCGCTGCTCGTCGTCGTATCGGCTGCGGTCGGGATCGCGCTCGGGTACCCGGACTGGATCACGCCGCTGATCGCGCTCGCTGTCGCCGCGGCCGGGGTCATGTTCGGCGCTCGGGGCGGGTTCGCGGCGGCCTTCATCGCCTCGCTCGCCTTCCTCGTCTGGGCGGTCGCCCACGACGGCTACGACAGCGGCGACATCCTCAATCACCGTCACGTGTTGTTCTTCGCCCTCGGCAGCCTGACCGGCTACTTCGCCTACGGGGCGCTGGGCGATTACCACGTCGGGCGAGCGGTCGCTCGCGGCAAGCTCCGCCACGCGATCAAGCACGGTCAGCTGGTCCTCTACTACCAGCCGGTCGCCGAGGCACGGAGCGGCAAGGTGGTCTCCCTGGAGGCGCTTGCCCGCTGGCATCATCCCGAGCGCGGCACGGTCTTGCCGGCCGAGTTCGTGCCGGAGGCGGAGTCCGATCCGGAGACGATCTGGGAGCTCACCGTGCACACCCTGCGGCTGGCGACCGAGCAGTGCCGAGGCTGGCAGGAGCAGGGCCACGAGGTCGGGGTCGCGGTCAACCTCTCGGTCGCCGCGATCGACCATCCCGGGCTTGGCGACGAGATCGCCAAGATCCTCTCCGAGGCCGGCCTCCCGGCGGAGCGCCTGACCCTCGAGATCACCGAGAGCGCCGTGATGGACAGCCCCGAGCTCGGTCCGGCGCTGGAGGAGGTGCGATCGGCGGAAGGCGGGCCGATCGCGATCGACGACTTCGGGACCGGTTACTCGTCGCTGGCGCGGCTCGAAGAACTGCCGGTCGATTCGCTGAAGATCGACCGGTTGCTCACGCAGCGCTCGGACGAGGATCGCCGCCAGACGATGTTGAAGTCGATCATCGACCTCGCCCACGAGCTCGACCTGACCGCGTGCGCGGAGGGCGTGGAGGATCGCGAGACCTGGGATGTGCTGGTGGCTCTCGGTTGCGACACGGTGCAGGGGTACGCGCTCGGCTATCCGATGCCCGCGGACGAGGTGCCGGCCTGGCTCGACGCCGCCCGTCGTCAGGGTGGGCTCGCCAGCACCAGCACCCAGTGATTGACCCGTAGCGGCTGGTCGCGGAACTCGACCTCGCTCTCCCCGAGCAGCTCGAAGCCGAACTTGCGGCAGAGAGCGTTCGAGGCGCCGTTGGTGGCCCCGGGGTACGCGTGGATCGAGCCGAACAGGCCGGCGCCGCGGGCGCGATCGAGCAGCATCGACAATGCCTCGCTGGCGATCCCGCGGCCCTGGTAGGCGGGGAGGACCATCCAGCCCGTCTCGTACACCTCGGCGCCTTGGAACTCGCTCGGCCAGATCCCGATCGTCCCGGCGGCCTCGTCGCCCGGGCCGGGAACGATCTTGAACCACCAGTCGTCCCCATCGATCTTGGCCGCGATCCGCATCTCGTGCACCCCGGGCAGCTCCTCCTTCGGGCGCGGGCCGCCGAGCTCGCTCATTACGTCGGGGTCGAGCTCGAGCGCCTCGGTGAGCCACAGATCGCCCTCGCCGTAGGGGATCAGCTCCATGCTCAGGTCGCGGTCAGGAACTCGACCGTCTCGGCGACCGCGCGCTCGCGCTGCTCGTCGAAGACGAAGTGCCCGCCACCCTCGATCGCGACCAGCTTCGCGCCCGGGATCTCGCGCTCGAAGCGCTCGGCTCCGGCGAGCGGGGCGAAGCGGTCGTCGGCGCCCCAGACCAGCAGCGTCGGGCCGGCGACCTCGGCCAGCCGGCCCTGCCAGGGGGCCAGCTTCTCCATGTCCATCGAGCGGTAGAACTCGAGCGTCGCCCGCTGGCCCCGCCCGCCCGCATCCTCGGCGAACGGCGCCCAGTACGCGTCGAGGTCGTCCTCGTCGAAGACCTCGCCGGTCGAGTTGAGCAGGGCCGCGAAGCCCGCGCGGTCGAGCGCGCCGATGATCTCTTCGCCCTGCTCGGAGCGCAGCGCCTTCGCCATCCCGTGCCACTTGCCGTCGGCGAAGAAGCCGGTGTTGCTGGCCACCAGCGCGGTAACGCGCTCGGGGTGCTCGCAGGCCCAGGCCAGGCCGACGAACCCGCCCCAGTCGTGGACCACGAGCGCGACCGAGCCGAGGTCGAGGGCATCGATCCACTCGCCGAACCGCTCGAGGCTGTTCTCGAACGTCGCCGGCCCGAAGTCGGTCGAGTCACCTAACCCGTAGAGGTCGGGCGCCAGCGTCCGCCGTCCTGCGCCCGCGAGCGCCTCCATCAGGGGCACCCACATCCGCGAGCTCTCGGGGAAGCCGTGCACGCAGACCACCGGCGGGCCGGTCTCCTCGCCCTCCGGCAGCGCCTCCCGGTAGGCGATCGCCCCCTCTCGTTTCAGCTCCGCCACGGCCACCGCCGCACCCTAACGCGTCCACCGCGCACCGCTACGCTTGCGCTCGCGCGGCGCCTTGGCGGAGTGGTTACGCAGCGGCCTGCAAAGCCGTTTACGCCGGTTCGATTCCGGCAGGCGCCTTGGGCTCTAGCAAGCGATCTGGCTTGCTAGAGCCGTTTTCAGCGGTTTGTGACGAACCGCCTAAAACCGCTGAAAACCGCAGTCGATGGGGTGTCACTGGCGCGCGGTATCCGCCGGTCAACGACATCGCGTCGATCCGACCAGCTGCGAGGGCCGAAAAACATCTACTTCGCATGGGTGTGCGTCCCCGACTCTTCGCAGGCGCGACCTCGAGCTCGGGCCCCACTAGCCGGCGACAAAGCGGTAACCGACACCGGGCTCGGTGATCAGGTACCGCGGATGCGACGGATCGTGCTCGAGCTTTCGGCGGAGCTGGGCGACGTAGACACGGAGGTAGTTCGTCTCCGTCTCGTATCGCGGGCCCCACACCTCCTGCAGTAGCTGACGCTGGGACACGAGCTTGCCCTCGTTGCGGACCAGTACTTCGAGAACGTTCCATTCGGTGGGCGTCAGGCGGATCCGGTCTCCATCGTTCGCCAGCACTTGCTTGGCGGCGAGGTCAACGGTGAAGTTGTCGGTCGCGATTGCCGGCAGCTCCTCGGAGCCGGCGGCTCGCCGGAGCGCCGCCCGCAGTCGTGCGAGTAGCTCATCCATGCCGAACGGCTTTGTCACGTAGTCGTCGGCCCCAGTGTCGAGAGCCGTGACCTTGTCGGGCTCTTCGGAACGCGCCGACAGGACCACGATCGGAGCCTGGCTCCAGCCCCGCAGACCCTCGATCACCTCTGTCCCATCCATGTCGGGCAGGCCGAGGTCGAGGATCACGGCGTCGGGCGGGTGCTGCGAAGCGGCGGTCAGTGCCGAGCGGCCGTCGCCGGCCAGCGACACTTCGTAGCCGCGGGCCCGCAGGTTGATCCCCAGGGCCTTCCGCAGTCCGGGCTCATCCTCGACCACGAGAATCCGCGTCATGCCGCTTCGGGCTGGCCGGATCCGGGCTTTGCGACGGCCAGGCGAATTCGCATCGTCAAGCCGCCGCCCTGGGTGTTGTCGGCGACCATCGCGCCGCCCATCGCCTCGACGAAGCCGCGAGCAACGGCCAGGCCGAGTCCGACTCCCTCGGGCCCACGGTCGTCGAGGCGCTGAAACGGCTCGAACAGCTGGGCCTTCTGCTCGTCCGAGACGCCTGGACCATGGTCGATCACCTCCAGCTTCGCCGTGTCGGAACCCGGATGAGCCACCACCTCCACCGCACCGCCGGGACCGCTGTGACGAAGCGAGTTGTCGAGCACGTTGACGAGCACGCGTTGAAGCAGGCCCGGATCTGCGTAGACGAGCGGCAGGTCCTCGGCGACGTCGACCGTTACGCGGCTCTTTGGGTCGGGTAGGGCCAGCAGAGCGCTCGCGACGACCTCGTCGAGCGCCACCGCCTGCGGTCGCACGCTGAGCGCCCCAGTCTGTAGTCGGCTGGCATCCAGCAGGTTGCCGACCACGCCATCGAGACGATCGACCGAGTCCTCGATCGTTGCGAGCAGCTCGCCTCGCTCCTGCTCGGACCACTCGACGTCGGTTTGGCGCAACGAGCTGACCGCGGCCTTGATCCCGGCGAGCGGTGTTCGCAGGTCATGGCCGACCGCTGCCAGCAACGAGGTGCGCTGCTCGTCGACGACTGCCAGCGAGCGGGCCTGCTCTGCCTCGCCGCTCAGCACCTGGCCCTCGTATGCCGTGCGGGCGGCGTTGGCGAACGCGTCGAGCACGCGCTGGTCTTCGGCGAACAGGGCGGGGCCGCGGCCGAGCAACCGCAACCGGGGCCCGACCGCAACGTCGAAGCGAAGCGGCGCCTCCTCGCCGGCCGGCGCCCAGCCCACGTGCTCGACGTCGCGCCATTCGTCGGCGCCGCCCGGTCGCGCCTTGAGCACCACCGACTCCATGCCGAAGGTCTCACGAGCTCGCTTGAGCACGTCGCGAAGCGACTCCTTACCGTCGAGGTCGGGGCCGGTGAGCGCCGACATCGTCTCGGCCTCTGCCCGGGCGCGCTCTGCCGCCTGCGCTCGCCGGACGGCGAACTCGATCGCGCCGCTGACCAGCGCCGCGACGATCACGAAGATGACCAGCGCCACGATCTGGTCGGGGTCGCCGACCGTGAGGGTGTGCACCGGCTCGACGAAGTAGTAGTTGATCAGCGTCGCCGAGACGATCGCCGCGACGACGGCGACGATCACGCCGCCAACGATCGCGATCACGACTACCCCGAGCAGGTAGACCAGCACTTGGCCGTCGAGGGCCAGATCGTCGTCGGTGGCCTCGAGGAGCAGGGTCAGGAGCGGCAGCAGCAGGATGGCCAGGACGAGGCCGGAGAGCTGGCGGCGCCGGGTGAGGCCGAACGTCCGCGACAGCCGCTGGGGACGCGATTCGTCGAGCATGTCCTCGCTGCGGATGTAGGTGACCTGATCGTTCATCTCGGCCCGGATTCGTCCTCCTGCGCACCGAGGACCCATGGGACGCTGGTGACCGCGACCGAGGGTTCGAACAGCAACCTGCCCTTCAGTCTCAGCGCGGTCTGGTTGTGCAGTAGATGCTCCCACCAATGCGCGACCACGTACTCCGGGATCACGATCGAGATCACGTCCCCGGGGTACTCGCGCCGCAGCTGGCGCACGTAGCGGAGCACCGGGCGCACTGTCTCGCGGTAGGGCGACTCGATCACCACCAGCGGCACGGGCACGCCGCGCTCCTGCCACTCGCGTGGCAGCGGGTCCTCTGCCTCGTCGGCCGCAACCTTGACCGCCCGCAATGTCGCCGGGCTCATCGCCTCGGCGAAGGCAAGCGCCCGCAGGGTCGGCGCGAGCAGGTTCGAGACGAGAACAACGGTGTGGACTCGTGCGGGCAGCGTCACCCCCGCAGCCGGGGGCGTCAGGGCGTCGCCGATCCGCGCGTAGTGGCGCGAGACGGCCTTCATCGCGACGAACAGGATCGGCGCCGCGACGACCACGATCCATGCCCCGTGCGAGAACTTGGTCACGAGCACGATCACGAAGACGAACGCGGTGGCCGCGGCGCCGATGCCGTTCAGCCACCGCTTGCGGTGCAGGTGCTTGCGCTCCTCGGCGGTTGCGGCGTGGAGTAGGTCGGTCCAGTGGCGGACCATGCCCGCCTGGCTGAGTGTGAAGGAGAGGAACACGCCGAGGATGTAGAGCTGGATCAGGCGGGTCACGTCGGCGTCGAAGGCGACGATCAGGAGGCACGCGACCAGGGCGAGCAAGACGATCCCGTTCGAGAACACCAGCCGGTCGCCGCGGTTGGCGAGCTGGTGGGGCAGGTAGTCGTCGCGCCCGAGCAGCGACGAGAGCACCGGGAAGCCGTTGAAGGCGGTGTTCGCGGCCAGGATCAAGATCGCCGCCGTGAACGCCTGCAGCAGATAGAACGGCAGCGACTCGCCGAACGTCGCGACGCCGATCTGGCTGATCGCCGTGCGCTGCTCGGCTCCCGCCGGAAAGCCGATCAGGTTCGCGGTGTCCTCGGCCATGTGCACGTTGGAGGCGATCGCGAGTGCGGTGATCCCGACGAACATCGTGATCGACAGCGCTCCCATGATCACCAGAGTGGCCGCGGCGTTGCGGCTCTTCGGCTTCTCGAAGGCGGGCACGCCGTTGGAGACCGCCTCGACCCCGGTCAGCGCGGTGCAGCCCGAGGCGAAGGCGCGAAAGAGCAGGAAGACGAGTGCGATCCCGCCAGTCTCGGTCGCGTGGCGCAGCTCGTAGCCGGCGCTCTCGGCGGTGATGCCGTCGCCGAAGGCGATCCTCGCCAAGCCCACGGCGAGCATCGCGAACACGCACAGGATGAAGCCGTAGGTGGGGAGCGCGAAGGCGCGGCCCGACTCCTTGACCCCGCGCAGGTTGGCGAGCGTGAGCACGACGACAAACCCGAGCGAGAGCTCTACCGCGTACGGCGCCAGGTCCGGCACCGCGCTGGTGATCGCCGCGACGCCGGCGACGACCGACACCGCCACGGTCAGCACGTAGTCGATCAACAGCGCCGAGGCCGCGGTGAGCGACGCGTTCTCGCCCAGGTTGGCGCGACTGACCGCATAGGCGCCCCCGCCGTTGGGATACGCGACGCAGGTCTGCCGATAGGACGCGATCACGATCACCAAGAGCAGGACGACGACAGCGGCGACCCATGGCGTGTAGCCGAGGAGGGCGAGTCCGCCGAGCCCGAGCACCAGAACGATCTGCTCGGTCGCGTACGCGACCGACGACAGCGGGTCAGAGCAGAAGACCGGCATCGCTAGGCGCTTCGGCAGCAGGGTCTCGTCGAGCCGGTCGCTGCGCAGTGGCTCGCCGAGGAAGAATCGAGGGAGGGCGCGAACGCCGGGGATCACAGTTGCGTTTTTAGCCTGCGAAATCGAGGCCACGCGCAATCTTGACGCGCCGTTAACGGCGGTCGCTGAAGTCCTGGCGTGTCCTTAACGGCAGTCCGGGGTTCAAACCGCTCAAGCGGGAGCCGGGCCCCCTAGGACTTACCCATGGTGTGTGGGCGGGGTCGGGGGCTGAAACGACCCCTGAGCCCAGTCCCCATGCGAGTTCGAGTGAGACGGAGTGAGACGGGCCGTCCCGCTGGTCGACCTGGCGCTTGGCATCCGCACGCCAAGAGCGCGCCTCCGCGTAGCTCGAGAACGTGTGGCGCAGCTTCCGGCCATCGCGCGACGAATAGACCCACGGGGCCCTACGTGCCCCAAGCCAGCAGACGCTTCGCGAGGCCGCCACGGCTTGGCTCGACGGCGCGGAAAGGGGCGAGGTCCGAAATCGCTCCGGCGACCCCTACAAGCCGTCCACGCTGCGCGGCTACCGCCAGGCCCTGGAGGAGCGGATCCTGCCGCTGATCGGCGGCGAGAAGCTGAGCGCGATCACGACCTACGACCTTCAGCTCCTGGTCGATCGCTGGCACGCCGAGAACGACTCGGCGTCGACCCTGCGCAACACGATCAAGCCGCTGCAGGCGATCTACCGGCGCGCGAAGTCACGGGGCGGCCTGCCGGTGAACCCGACCCAGGACCTCGAGCTGCCGGCGCCGCGGGCGCGCAAGGTCGAGATCGTCGCTCCCGAGATCGCCGCCGAGCTGCTTGCGGCGGTGCCGATCGCCGATCAGGCGGTGTGGGGGACGGCCCTCTACGCCGGCCTTCGCTACGGCGAGCTCCGCGCGCTGCGCTGGAGCGCGGTCGACTTCGTCGCCGGCACCGTCGCGGTTCGCGAATCGTGGGATCCGAAGGCCGGGTCGATCGACCCGAAGACGCGGACCTCGATTCGCTCGGTGCCGATGCCGGACCGCCTGCGCGAGCTGCTGCTCGATCGCCGGCTGGAGGCGCCGAACGCGCCGGGGAGCGCGCTGGCCTTCGGCCGCGACGAGAAGGAGCCGTTCCATGCGGCGACGCTCTACCGCCGCGCCGACAGCGCCTGGAGTGCGGCGGGCCTGGACGAGCGCCTGCGCCTGCACCAGGCGAGGCACACCTACGCCTCGTTCATGATCGCGGCCGGCGTCAACGCGAAGGCGCTCGCGCAGTACATGGGCCACTCCTCGATCAAGCTGACCTTCGATCTCTACGGCCATCTGATGCCGGGATCGGAGCGCGAGGCGGCGCGAGTTGCTCGACGCGTACCTGGAGCGGGCGGATCTGGAGACCCGCTGAGCGCTTAGGCGGGTTGGCTGAGCGGTCGATAGGGCGCATCGGTAAGCGGAAACCCGACGAGCCGATCCAGCGGGGGCGGACCGCCGCAGTGGACGAGGGAGGAGGACGTATCGCAGTGACTGCTCCTCATCGCGCGAAGCGGAAGCGCTCGCCGCAGTCGCGAGGTGATGCCTGGAGGAAAGTCCGGACACCAAAGGGCAAGGCGGTGGGTAACTCCCACCCGGGGAAACCCGCGGGAAAGTGGCACAGAAACAAACCGCCGATGGCGCGGGCACACGTGACTCGCGCACAGGCAAGGGTGAAATGGTGCGGTAAGAGCGCACCGGCGCCGCGGTGACGCGGCGGCCGGCCAAACCCCGCCCGGTGCAAGGCCAAGCAGGACCGTAGACCCGGCTCGGCGAGGTCCAGGTAGGCCGCATAGATGGATGGCTGCGCCAGACAGAATCCGGCTTACAGGCCTGCTACGGAAGAGGCTCCCGAGAGGGGGCCTCTTCTATTGGCGCTACCCCCCGGTGGCGGTGCCGAATGCATTGAGACCGGAGTTACAGGCTCCGGTGGTCTGGAAGTCAACGGTCACGACCTCACCGCTTGGGCGGGCATATACGGCCGTTCCCACTCCGCCGCCGCCAACGTTGAAGGTCTCTGTGGAGTTGAAGCTGGCGTCGGACTGGTAAGACGTGGCGTTGTTGTTCGCGGTCCTCGTCAAGTAGATCTTCGCATCGTCCACCGCAGTCCTAGCGAGCAAGGTACCGACGAAGGCCCCACCGCCGATATCGGTGCAACCGTAGGTCAGGCTGAGCCCCGCCAGGTTGAGGATCGTGGTCGCAGGGACACGGCCCGAGTGGCTGAACTTGACGACTTGGAGGCCGCCGACCTTGGTGGCGTTGCTCGCGGTCCCCGCTGTGTCGGCGGTGTTCGCGTGGTCGGCGTTCGCGGCGTTCTCCGCGTTCGTGGCGTTGGTGGCGCTCTGGGCGCTCAGGGCTGAGGGCACGTCGCCGAGCGATGACTCGTCGATCGCCGCGCCCCCGAGAGCGTCGGGGATCACATCATTGGCGCTAACGGCTGCCCCGTCCTTCAGGCGATCCGACGTGAGGGTGTTCTTCTTCACGTCCGAGTTCTTGATCGCCTGCGGCGCGACGTCCTTCGAGTTGCCAACCAGAGTTCCCGCCACCGCGAACCCGCCTCCAACCGCGAAGCAGAGAGCCAGAGTCGAGACTACGTTCGCGTAGGTGAGCTTGGATCGCATCCCCTGGTTCAATCGCATGGACCCCCTCTGCCTTTCTATCGCGTAAGCTTCCCTCGCGCAGAGTACCAATGATGAGGCTCAGGGCAGGACGTAACGCCCGGCCCACGAAGTGTTAGTAAATCGTGAGCGGCTGCTAGTCTGCCGCGAATTCCGCTGAGTGCCCGGGTGCGCCCGGGCAGCGGGGGACCCAAGAGTTGTTGGGGCGAGTCCCGGGCTGATGCCCGGGTAGCGCGAGGGGAGCAGCGGAGCGCCAGGCGCGAGAAAGGGCACACTCCGCATCTTGACCTCAACCGGTCAATGCACCACCCCTTGACGTCGTGATCCTCTCATCGAGATCAGCGCTCGGCGGCGGTCTCGGCGAGCCCCTCGATCAGCTCGGTGAGCTTCTCGGCCGGGGTCCGAAAGCCGAGCGTCTTTCGCGGCCGGCCGTTGAGCAGCTCGGCGACCTCGTCGAGTCGATCCTGAGTGATCCCCGCGAGGCTTTGGCCCTTGGGGAAGTACTGGCGAAGCAACCCGTTGGTGTTCTCGTTTGAGCCCCGTTGCCAAGGGCTTCTCGGGTCGCAGAAGTAGACGTCGACCCCGGTCTTGACCGAAAAGCGCCGGTGAAGCGACATCTCATGGCCCTGGTCCCAGGTCAGCGAGCGGCGAAGCTGGACGGGCAGGGTGGTGATGGACTGGGCGAGCGCCTCGCAGACCCGCTCGGCCTGCGTTCCCTCGGGCAGGGCGACCAACTGGAGTAACGGGTGGAGCGCTCGACCAAGGTCGCGATCGCCGCGGCGCGCGCGATAGATCGTTTCGTGGGAGACCTGCATCGACTCATTGTCGGGGTATTCGATCCGAAGCCAGCCCGCGATCTGCTGCGGTGAGTGGTCGCGTCCGGCCCCCTCCTTGACCCATGCCTCGCCCCCGCGACGCACGATCTCGACGTTCCGTCTTGCTTGCCTGCCGGGGACCGCTGGGGCTCCGTAAATCGCTCGCTCAACTGGCGTCACTGGCGCATCTACTGGCGCACAGCCGTCGTATCTGGCTTGTTCCAGCGGTAAAGAGGCCATGGTCGACAGCCTGCAAAGCCGTTTACGCCGGTTCGATTCCGGCAGGCGCCTTGGCCGTGGCGAGGAGATAGTGCGCGAACGGCCGCGCGACGACCCGACGGCCGAGCCACAGCTGCGAAGGGTGGCCGACGCCCAGGCGCTCGGACACCCGCGGGGCGATCACGCATCCATGGACCCGCACGTCTTCGAATCCCGCCTGGGTGAAGGCCTTGCGCAGCTCGCGGCCCGTGAACGCGTAGCGGTAGATCCTGTTCGCGAAATAGCCCTCCTTGTGGCGGCGGATATGGCCGCGCCAGCGGTAGACGATCAGCGCGATCCGTCCGCCGGGACGCAGCACACGGCGGAGCTCCAGGAGCGCCTGCTGGCGCGCTTCCGGCGTGGGGATGTGCTGGAGGACCTCGATGCTCATCACGGCGTCGACGGACTCGCTGCCGATCGGCAGGTCGCGCAGATCGGCGGTTAGGAGGGAGACGCGGTCCGACTGCTCGTCCGGCACCCGGGTCGCGGCGATCTCGACCGAGCGGGCCGAGTGGTCTACGGCCACGACCCGATCCGCCAGTGCCAGCAGGCTCTCGAGCGTCTGGCCGGTCCCGCAGCCGGCATCCAGGACGGCGTCGGTCGGCGTCAGCTGGAGCGCATCGAGGATCGCGGCGTCCTCGACCGCTCGCTCGTAGCTGTCGCGGGCGCGGGTCTCCGTGTACTCGGCGGCCTCCTGGTCGCGGGCCTCGCGCTCCTGCCCGATGATCTCGTCGACGCCGATCACGATTCGAGGACGATGACGTTCTCGAGCAGCCACGGGGCCTGAACGCCCGCGCGCGAGAACGCCTCGGCCATGGTCCCCGAGAGGTCCTCGCGGTGGTGCATCCCACGCTCGGTGAACGCATCGATCCAATAGCTCTTCGGCTGAGCGTTGTGGACGCCCACGCCCCCCTGGCCCGGCTGGGCCGAGCTGAAGACGACGAGGGGTGCCAGCCCGGAGAGGAACGAGACCATTCGCATCCCGCCCGGCTCGGGAACCTGCTGGGCGACCTCGAAGCTGTACGCGAGGTCGAATGGCCCCACGAACGAGGCCGGGGGATCGCGCGTGAGGACGAACGGCTCACAACGGACCCCCTGCACGCGCGCGAACGCTCGCCCGACGCGGCTGTACTCGCAGGCCTCAACGGGATGCCCGCGGCGCTGCGCCTCGGCGGCATACGTGCCGGCTCCAGCGCCGACGTCGGCGTAGGTCCGAGCGTCCGGGAAGAGCGCTTCGAACGCGTCCACCACGCCCGGGGCGTTCTCCAGGGCGCGCCGGTGGTAGTACCGGAAGGTCAGCGGGTTCTCGACGAGCCAGGGGATGTCCCGTCTCGCACCGAAGTCAGAGATCCGCCGCCCGAGGTTAAGGCCCATGGGGCTCCTCATGAATCCGGGGGCCTGCAGCTCCGCGGGCGGGTCTGGCTTGCACCGCCAGCAGCAGGGCGACCGTGAAGAGGAGGGAGCCGATCACCTCGAGATACTCCTCGGGCGGGACGAGCGCAGGGATGACCAGCTCGCCGGCACCCTTGTTCTGGATCACGTCGAGCACCTGCGAGGCGACCCAGGCCCAGATGCCCCAGATGAAGAGCCGGCGCGCGCTCGGCGGCGGCGGCAACGAGGGGATCCCCCGCACGAAGAACCAGATCACGAACGGCAGGAACGGCAGGTAGAGGACCTGCCAGGCGATCCCGGTGGCGTCCTGGACGCGCTCGTGGATGGCGGTCATCTCGTCGAACCCCATCCAGCAGATCACGGCCGTCATGCCGAGGATCGGCAGCGAGCTTTCCAGCCAGGACAGGACGAGAGCCGTGATCACCGCCAGGAGCAGGACGAGGCCCGAGAAGGTGGCGGGAACCGTCCGCTCCTGATCGAGATCGAACCGGCGCCACTCGTAGTCGCCCGCGATGCGGATCGCTCCGATCACGACGAGGGCGCCGAAGATGCTGAGCACGATCACCGCGAGGACCTTCGTATCGATCCGATTCAGCATCCTGTGGGTCCAGGCGAGGGCCGCGCTCAAGGCAGGCATTATGCTCGCCGCCGATGATGGAGGGCCCGCAGATTCCCGTCTTCGACGTCCAGCTCGACGACGAGGACGTCGAGGCCGCCTCGGAGGTGCTGCGATCGGGCTGGCTCACCATGGGCCCTCGCACCCAGGAGTTCGAGGGGCGGTTCGCCGAGTACCTCGGCTGCGAGCACGTGGTCGCGGTCTCGAGCTGCACGGCAGCGCTCCATCTCGCCCTGCTCTGCGCCGGCGTGGGCCCCGGGGACGAGGTGATCGTCCCCGCGATCACGTTCGTCGCCACCGCCAGCGCGGTCCGCTACTGCGGCGCCACCCCGGTCTTCGCCGAGATCGTCGGCGGCGGCGACCTGGGGATCGACGTCGCCGACGTCGAGTCGCGGATCACCGACCGCACCCGCGCCGTCCTGCCGGTGCACTTCGGGGGCTATCCGGTTGCGATCGAGTCGCTCGCGGATCTTTGCCGCCGGCGGGACCTGGCCCTGGTCGAGGACGCCGCCCAGTCGCCGGGCTCGCGTGTGGAGGGGCGCAGCCTGGGCACGTTCGGGCTGGCCGGCTGCTTCAGCTTCTTCTCGAACAAGCCGCTGGGCGTGGGGGAGGGGGGCGCCATCGCGACCGACTCGGAGGAGGTCGCCGCCCGCGCACGATCGCTTCGCTCGCACGGGATGACCGCCGGCACCTGGGATCGTCACCGCGGCCACGCCGAGACCTACGACGTCGTGGAAGTCGGCTTCAACTACCGCATCGACGAGCAGCGCGCCGCCCTGCTCTCGGCGCGCCTGGGAGGCCTCGACGCCAACATCCGGCGCCGCAACGAGCTGATCGCGCGCTACCGCTCCGAGCTCGCAGGCGTCGATGGGCTCGAGGTCGCCTATGCGGACGCGGATCCGGCCACCTCGTCGGGCTACCTGATGCTCGTGCTGCTCGACGAGCCGGATTCACGCCCTGAGGTGCGGGCGCGGCTGCGCGACGAGCACGGGGTGCAGACGACGGTGTTCCCGGCGGTCCACCGGTTCACCGCCTACGGCGGCGAGGGGTCCGCGCCGCTGCCGCGCACGGAGGCGGCGGCGAAGGCGCACCTCGTGCTGCCGCTCTTCCCGCACATGTCGGAGTCACAGCAGGACACCGTGGTTGCCGCATTGCGCGAGGAGCTCGGCTAGCTCCGGTACCGCCGACGGTGCGCACTAGACTCGCGCCCGATGGAAGCACGCAGCGGCCGGCACGTTCTGGTCGTGGGCGGCGCCGGGTATGTGGGCAACGTCCTCGTGCGCCGGCTGCTGTCCACGGGACACAGGGTGAGGGTGCTCGACTCCCTGCTCTTCAACCACGGCTCGTCGCTCGCGGGCGTGTTCGAGCAGCCCGGCTTCTCGTTCGTCCGCGGAGATCTTCGCGACCCGGACACCGTCGAGGGCGCGCTCGACGGGGTGACCGACGTCGTGATGTTGGCGGCGCTCGTCGGCGACCCGATCTCCAAGCTCTACCCGGACCTGACCGTGGAGGTCAACGAGGCCGCGAAACGGGCTCTCGAGCCGATCGGGGCAAGCGGGATCGACCGTTTCGTCTTCACGTCCACCTGCAGCAACTACGGCCTCCAGACGAGCGACGAGCCGGTATCCGAGGACTCCGAGCTGGCGCCCCTTTCCCTGTACGCCGAGATGAAGGTGGACTTCGAGCAGCACCTGCTCGGCCTGGAGGAGCCGTCGTTCAATCCGACCGTCCTTCGGATCGCGACCGCGTACGGGCTCTCACAACGGATGCGCTTCGACCTGACCATCGCGGAGTTCACCCGGACGATGGCGATCGGAGAGGAGCTCGTCGTCTACGACGCCGACACCTGGCGCCCGTACTGCCATGTGGGCGACATCTCCAAGGCGATCATGACGGTGCTGGACGCTCCCGCGGAGCAGGTCCGCAGCGACGTGTTCAACGTCGGCCACGACGACGAGAACTACACGAAGCGGATGGTGGTGGACGTGGTGCAGGAGCGCCTCGGCGGGCGTGGGCGGGTCCAGTTCAGCGAGGGAAGCAAGGATCAGCGCAACTACCGGGTCTCGTTCGAGAAGATCCAGCGCGTCCTCGGCTACGAGCCGGACCACCGCGTACCCGAGGCGGTGGGGCGCCTGATCGAGGCGATCGACGCGGGCGCGTTCGACGACGTGGAGGAGCGGCCGGCCTACTACGCCAACAACGTCGCCGTGGCGGGCGAGGCGAGCGCCGGCTCCTGATGCGGGCGGTGATCCTCGCCGGAGGCAAGGGCACGCGCCTTGCCCCTTTCACGACCGTCGTCCCGAAGCCGCTGATCCCGGTGGGCGACCGTCCGATCATCGAGCTGATCATCAACCAGCTTGCGCAGCACGGGTTCGATCGGATCGACCTGTGCCTCGGCCATCTCGGCAACCTCATCCGGGCGTATCTGAGCGAGACCGACGCGATTCCCGAGGGGGTCGAGCTGAACTACGTCTGGGAGGAGCGCCCGCTCGGCACGGCAGGCGCCCTCAAGCTGATCGACCCGCCCACGGAGCCGTTCCTGGTGATGAACGGCGACATCCTGACCACCCTCAACTACGGCCAGCTCATGCGCTTCCATCAGGGAAACGGGGCTGCGCTCACGATCGCCTCGCACCACGAGGACGTCCGCATCTCGCTCGGTGTGATCGAGGGGGAGCAGGGAAGGGTGACGGGCTACATCGAGAAGCCGGTGCTCCAATACGAGGTGAGCATGGGGATCTACGTCTACGACGTCTCCGTCGTCGACCGCATCCCGGACGGCTCGTATGACTTCCCGGAGGTGGTGCTGTCCCTGATCGACGCGGGGGAGCCTGTCCAGACCTACCACTTCGAGGCGGACTGGTTCGACATCGGGACGCCGAGCGATCACGACCTGGCCGTGGCCGCCTACAACGAGGACCCGGGGCGGTTCGGGCTCGGAGCCTTGGGCTGAGGGCTTAGCGGCCGCGCCGCCACGGCATTCGTCGTGAGAGCTGGCTCCACAGCAGCGCGAAGTGAAGCCGGCCCCGGTTCATCTCGGCCCGCCGCAGCACGGGGCGCGGCAGCACCTGACGGCGGCCGCGGACCGCGTCTCGGTCGCGCCAGGCGTCGGCGATCCCGCCTGCCCAGGCCTTCCTGGCCACGCCCCGGAAGGTCGTCTCGACGAGGTCGAAGGCGAGATATGTGGGGATCCTCAGCATCGCCAGCCAGGCCGGGAACCGCAGCGAGAAGTACCAGATCTGGTTGCGGATCCGGCGGCGAAGCGTCGGGGCGGCCGCGCGCATGCCCCCCTCGGCCTTCATGTGGTCGAACTCGGCCCGGGGCTCGTAGCGGACGTCCCAGCCGGCACCGAGAAGCCGCGTTGCGAGGTCGAGCTCACTCAATGCCAGGAAGTAGGGCTCGAACCAGCCTCCCACCTCCTGGAAGGCCGTCCGCCTCAGCATGACGGCGCCCTCCGGGAAGAAGAACGACGGCAATCCGTCCTCGGGGGCGCCCTCCTGACCGGCGCGCAGGAACCAGTCGAAGCTGCCCGGTCCGGTCGCGGCGTTCACTTCGCCGTCGGGCTCGACATCACGCACGAAGCCACCCAGTGCCCCGAGCTTCGGGTCTCGCTCGAAGTGCTCGACCATCCGCTCCACAGCCCCCGGCAGCGGGTAGGAATCGTCGTCGAGCATCAGGAGCAGGTCGCCCGTCGACTCGGCCGCGCCGACATTGCGGCAGGCGGTCCCGATGTCCTCCATCTGGAGCACCGTCACGCCGGGGCGGGAGCGGGCCAGCTCCGCGCTCTCGTCCGTTCCCGAGTCGGCCACGACGACCTCGTGCAGGGGCAGCTCCGCGAGGCGATCGAGGACGATCGCCAGGGCAGGGGCCCTGTTGAAGGAGAGGATGACCGCGCTGACCTTGGTCGCGGCCCCGTCAGGGGGCTGGTGAGGGGGACTCGGCATTGCGCAAGTAGCTTTCTACTCATTGAGGGCAAGATCGTGATTCCGAGGAAGCGCAATTGATTCAGGTGCACCGGTTTGCCGCCGCCCTCGCGGCCGTCGCGCTGATCGCGGCCGGCTGCGGCTCGGACGAGGAGGAGTCGCCGGCGCCCGGCGCCGGCGAGGTCGAGATCGCGGCGACGGCGCTGGCCGATGCGCGCCAGGCCCTGGACGTCGCTCGCGCCGCGCTGGCCGGGGAGGCGAGCGCCGCCGACCTGCAATCCGTCGACACCGCGCTGCGGCGCGCGACCCAGGCGGTCAGGGCGGCGGAGGCGGGTGTCGACGCGGCGATCCTGGCCGCCGACGACCCGGATTCCGTGAGCGTGGCGCTCTCCGAGGCCGACCGCTTCGCCGCGCTCGCCGTCGAGCAGGCGCTCGCCGCGAACGAGGCGGTCCTCGACGCCGCCGAGCGGACCGGGCTGCCGCCCGGCGAGCTGATCGATTCGCAGACCGATGAAGCCATCGAGCTCGCCTCCGAACGGGTCAACGAGGCGAGCGCCGAGGTCGCGGCGGCGCAGGCGAGCGCCGGTCCCTAGATCTGGGGCGGCGGCTCGGGCTCCTGCGGCCCCGGCGGCACGGGGTCGGGCGGGGTTGGCAGCGGCGGACTGGGATCCGGCGGTTCGGGCGCTGGTGGGCCGGGGACTTCGGTCATGGCGCGGACGTTACCTGCGCCCGGCCAGCGAGCAGATCCCCGGGGTCCAGCCGTTCGCGCGGAGCCGCGAGGCGAGGCGGTCGCGCTGCGCGGCCTGAGCCGCGGTCGGCGCGATCGGGGGCGTGACGCCCTTCGTGCCGGGCTCGCCACGCGTGCCCTTCTTGCCGGGCACGTAGTGGTCGCCCGTGTAGCGCAGGATGTCAATCCCGCGCTGATAGTCGATCGAGTAGAGGACGTCGTCCTTGCCGGCCCACTTGGGCGACGACGAGGAGCTGCCGAGGGAGAGGAAGTAGCCCTGCTCGGTGATCGAGCCGTCCTTGCCGATTTGCAGGAAGCGGACGCCGTCCTCGTACTCGGAGATCGCCACCAGGCCACCGTTCTTGAACGTCGGGTGCTCCTGGAACCAGTGCACCGAGCAGCCGAGTGCGCCGGCGACCGGCTTGCCGTCGGCGTAGTAGCCGTTGCCGGCCGGCGGGACCTGGGAGATCAGCTCGAACTGCTTCGTCTTCTGGACGTCATCGGCGCCGTAGACGGAGAACTCGCTGTTGTTGAGCTCGCAGCGGCCGCGGAAGTTCTGCTCGCCGCCGGTGAGCAGGAACTTGTCCTTGCCGGCACGCGGCCAGCGGGCCGAGTGGACGAACTTGGCCGCCTCGCCGGTGTAGAGCACCTTCGGGTTCGTGGGCGAGCCACCGTCCTTGGGGAGGATCGAGATCACGGAGAACGGCTGACAGGCGGTGAGCAGGACCCCCGGCCGGATCTCGCGGATGTGGTGGCAGCTGGACGAGTCGACACCCTGGTCTGCAAGCGCGGTGATCCAGTCGCCGATCACGGTCGGCGCCGTCCCGTCGAGGATGCCCCGCGCATCCACGATCGTCCCCTCCGAGCCGTAGAAGTACTGGCAGTCGAGCGCGCACTCGGCCGTGTGGTTCGGGATCGGGACCACGCCGACCTGCTTGATGTTGGCCGGGTCGCGGACGTCGAAGAACTGGATGCAGCCCTGGGGCGAGAGCGCTGCCACGCACTCGGGAACGCCGACGGAGAAGAAGTCGCTGGCGAACGCGAGCACCTCGCCGTTGGTCGGCACCTCCTCGTTCTCCCAGGCGACGTTGGTGAACAGCGAGCCGAGGGGCTGCGGCGAGGCGGGCTCGGAGATGTCGTAGATCGAGATGTTCTTGGCGGAGGTGACGAACATCCGGTCGCCGACGACCCTGGCGCCGGTGGTCATGCCGAGGTCCTGCTTCAGCGAGCCCAGGTACTCGACGTTGTCCGACATCACGGCGTCGCCGGCCGGTGGCGCCGCCGGGAGTTGAGGCAGCCCGACCTGCGCGGCGGCGGGCGCGGCGGTCACGAGCAGTCCGACCGAGACGACGCACAGGACGAAACGCTTCATTGAAACCCCACTAGTTAGTGAACCCCGAAACCCGAAGCCGGCATACCCGGCGACCGCGGAATCGAAACAGATGCCCGCCTGGGATGCGCCGGTTCCTTTCCGGCAGACACCTTGAGTACCCTGCCCCCGATGGAGCTCGCAGTCGCCCTCGTCGCGGAGGACGCGGCAGGCGTCCGGGTCCTGCGATTGGTGGCCAAGCGCGAGCTTCGGCTCGTCGGAGTGTTCACGGATGCCGACGCCGCCGAGTCGGGGACGACGGTGGCCGCGGCCGCCAAGGGCCTCGACGCGCCGGTGCGTCCCGCCGCCGAGGTCACCGATCCGGCGACCGGCGACTGGCTGCGCGAGCACGGCGCCGACCTGTTGCTCAACGTCCACTCGCTCCGGATCGTCGCCGACGACGTCCTGGAGGCTCCCCCGCTGGGGGCGTTCAACCTGCATCCCGGGCCACTGCCCGAGTGCGCGGGCCTGAACTCGCCGAGCTGGGGGATCTACAACGGAGCCGAGACCCATGGCGTCACGCTTCATCGGATGACACCCGGCGTCGACGAGGGGCCGATCGCGTTCGAGGAGCGGTTCGCGATCGGGCCCGCCGACACCGGGCTGACGGTCCTGACCCAGTGCGTCCGGCGCGGGATCGGCCTGCTCGAGCAGCTTCTCGACCTCGCCGAGCGCGGCGAGCCGATCCCCGCCCACGCGCAGGACCTCTCGCGGCGGCGCTCGTTCGGGCATGGCCCGCCCGAGGACGGGCGCATCGACTGGAGCCGCCCTGCGCGTGCCGTGGTCGACTTCGTGCGCGCCTGTGACTACGGGCCGTTTCCGTCCCCGTGGGGTCGGCCGATCTGGGTGGTCGACGGGGAGGAGGTCGGGGTGGTCGTGGCCGAGCTCACGCCCGGCGATGCCGCCGCCGCGCCGGGAACCGTCGTCGCGGTCGAGGGCGGCGAGGTGGTGGTCGCGGCCGCGGACGGCCTGGTGCGGGTCCACCGGGTCGAGGTCGGCGGCCGGCTCTTGGCGCCGGCCGACGCTCTGGAGGCGGTCCGCGCGCGATGACCGAGTACGAGGAGGCCGTCCTGCGGATCTACCGCGAGGCGCTCGACATCGAGGTTGCCGACCTCGACGCCGACGTATTCGAAGAAGGGTTGCTCGACTCGCTCGGCCTCGTGGTGCTGGTCGCCGAGCTGGAGGAGCGCTTCGGCGTGCGGATCCCGTTCGAGACGCTCGAGATCGACGAGTTTCGAACCGTGCGCTCGCTGGCGCGCGTGGTCGAGGCGCAGGTCTAGCGCTCCTCGACCTCCGCCTCGGCCTGGAAGGTCTCGCGCACGGTCCGGCGATCGATCTTGCCGTTCTGGTTCTTCGGGAGCGCGTCGTAGGTCCGCCAGCGCGACGGCAGCATGTAGGAGGGGAGCGACTCGGTGAGCGACTTGCGAAGGCTCACCGGCGTAACGCCGGCGTCGTCGGGGACGTACGCGCAGCAGATCGCCGTCGCCTCGAAGCCCTCCGTCTCGATCGCGACGACCGCCGACTCGGTGAGCTCGTCGAGCGCGTTCAGCGCCGCCTCGATCTCGCCGAGCTCGATCCGGTATCCGCGGTGCTTGATCTGCGAGTCGGCGCGGCCGACGTAGCGGAGCAGCCCCTCGTCGTCGACCCATCCGAGGTCGCCGGTCGCGTAGAGGCGCTCGCCGTCGACGGAGACGAACGCCGCGGCCGTCTTCGCCTCGTCGCGCCAGTAGCCCGGGCTGAGCGCGACGCCCCCGATGTGGATCTGGCCCATCCCGCCGGCCGGCACGGGACGGCGCTCCTCGTCGAGGACGACCAGCGTCTCGCCCGCGCAGGGGAGCCCGATCGGCAGCGATTCGGTCTCGTCGCCGGGCACGGCCGAGACGTCGTAGTAGCTCGAGGCGATCGTCGTCTCGGTCGGGCCGTAGAGGTTCGTGTAGCGCGCCTGCGGAACCAGGCGCATCCACTCGGCGAGCACGGGGGTCGGCATCGGCTCGCCGCAGAACAACACCCGCTCCAGGCTCGGGAAGTCGCCCTGGGAGACGACGCCCGAGCGGACCATGAACGCGAGGGTCGAGGGCACGGAGAACCACTGGGTCAGCTCGCTGTCGCGGACGAAGTCGGCCAGCGCCTTCGGGGCCAGGTTCGCGGTCGCCGGGACGAGGTGGAGCTCGGCGCCCGCCCTGAGGGTCGCGAAGATGTCGAAGGTCGAGAGGTCGAAGTGAAGCGGAGGGTGCCCGGAGATCCGCTCACCGGCGGCGGTTCCGAAGTGGTCGACTGCCCAGTCGACGAACGAGCTCGCCATGGCGTGGGTGATCTGGACTCCCTTCGGGTCGCCGGTCGACCCGGAGGTGAAGAGGATGTGGGCGAGCGCCTGGCGCCCGGGCTCGATGCCGAGCGGGTCGTCGGCGAGACCGGACAGGTCGTCCTCCGTCGACACGATGGCGACCTCGTCGATGGCGGCCGCCTCGGCGAGGCCGCCGAGCAGCTTCGCCGCCTGCGGCGAGGCCAGGATCGCGCGGGGCTCGGCCGAGGCGATCACCCGGGCAACGCGGGGGGCGGGGCTGGCGAGGTCGATGGGGACGTAGACGCCGCCGGCCTCGAGGACGCCGTGGATGCCGACGATCGCCGCCGGCGTCTTCGGGACCATGAGCGCGACGCGGTCGCCCGGCTCGACGCCGGCGGTGCGCAGCGCGTGCGCGAGCCGGCGGCTCCGGGAGACCAGCTCCCCGTAGCTGAGCCGGTCGTCGCCGAGCACCACGGCGGTGGCGTCGGGGTCGCGCTCCGCCGACGCGGCGGCGTAGCCGTGCAGGAGGTCGCTCACCCGAAGGTCGATCCGGCCCGCTCGAAGGCGGCGCCGGTGTGCTCGATCTCCTCACGGCTGGGTGGGATATCGAGGATGAACGTGTGAAAGCCGGCCTCGATGTAGCGCCCGAGCTCGGCGCCGACCGTGTCGTGATCGCCGACCAGATACGGACAGAAGGTCTGGCCCTGCTGGAACGGGCCCAGCCAGTACGGGCTCGCTGCGACATCGCCGCCCTGCTCGCGGCCCGACAGCTCCTTGTGCCAGTGCGAGTCCGAGACCTTCATCGCGAGCTGGTGCTTGAGCTCGCCCTTGCGGTCCTCGGGAAAGCGCTCTCGCGCGATCCGCCATGCCTCCTCGGCGCTGTCGCGGGCGATCACGCCGACCCGGACCCCGACGCCACCGGCCGGCCGATCGGCCGCCGCCTCGCGCTCCTCCTCGACCGGCTTCGGATAGCGGACGCCGAGCGCTCCGATCTTCTCGGCCGCCGCCTGCCCGGCGGGGGAGGAGCCCGAGATCGTCAGGTTCGGCATGAGCTCCGGCGGCAGCGGCGGCGTCAACTTCAGGTTCTTGACCCGGTGCCAGCGGCCGTCGAGGGTGACGTTCTCGCCGGCGAGCAGCCCGGTGACGATCTGCGTGTACTCGGTCGTGCGCTCGTAGCGGTCGTCGTGCTCGGTCTCGTCGCCGAGCGCCAGCAGGTCGTTCTTGAAGCCGCCGGCGAGCATGTTGAGGTCGACGGCCCGCCCGTGCAGGTAGGCGAGCGAGGTGACCATCTTCGCGACGCTGTAGGGGTGCATGTAGACGGGCTGAACCGCGACCAGGGGGCGGAGCCGCTCGGTCGCCTCGATCACCCGCTGGGCGACCAGCCACGGGTCGACGATGGAGTTGTCGGTGTAGACGAGGATCCCGTGACAGCCGGCCTCCTCGCTCCAGCGCGCGACGTCGGCGACCCGGTCCGCGTATTCGGCCGCGTCGACGTCCTTGCTCTGAGGCGTCGTGGAGTAGATCCTGACCTGAACAGCCCCAGCCATCGCCACGCAGCGTAGGCAATCAGGGTCCCGAATCGTGGGCGGAGCCCTTCAGTTGCGCGCTCTGGCCAGAAAGCTTTTGGCTTGCAGGACCAGGATCCGCTCGAGCTCGCCGAAGGCGATGTTGACGTCGACGATGTGCAGCCCCCAGGTGTCATCGGGCGCCGGGTTGAGCCGGCGGGCTTCGCCGATCGGCCGGATGTCGAGGTAGTTCGCTCCGTCCGCGGAGGCGCAGCGGCCCGTGTAGCGCTCGCGCGGGCTCACCCACGGGGTGTCGCCGGCCGGCGGCGGGCCGCCATAGGTCTGGGTGATCAGGACACCGATCACGCCGGGGAACAGATCGGTGCGGGTCAGCGAGGTCAGCCGCCCGGTGCCGCGGGTGAGGCGTTCCGGATCGGTGCAGAGCACCTCGTACTCGGGCCCGCTCGGGAGCGCCATGTCGGTTGTGTCAGGGGTTGTCGGGGAGCGGCCGAAGCGCGAGTCGGAGGGCGGCGGCTCGTTGAACGCCGACCAGGCGACGACGCAGCCGAACTGGCCGGGTTCGCGGCAGGCGGGCACGTGGCCGAAGTCCCCGTGGGCGTCGGAGCCCTGGCGAACGAGGACGTTGGCGCCGGGGATGTAGGCGCCGATCAGCCGTCTGCGCACTGCGGGCCGGTCGTCGATGTGGTTGCGGATCAGGCCGCGCAGCATCCGCGACCCCTGTGAATGGCCGATCAGGACGAAGCCACGGCCGCGGTTGTGGTTGGCGAGGTAGTCGTTCCAGGCCTCGACGACGTCTGCAAACGCGATGTTGTGTGGCTCGGGGTCGGTGCTGCTCGCGGCGATCGCGGCCAGGGTGCGCTGGCGGTAGACCGGCGCGTAGACGCGGCAGTAGCGCGAGAAGCGCTGGGCCTGATATCGCGCGATCGCCTCCATCTCGGGATCGATCGACTTGTCGGCGTTCGTACCGGGGTCCTGGGAGACGGTGGGATAGACGTAGAAGCAGTCGACCCGCCGGCGCGGTTCGGTCGTCGTGGGCTTGACCTTGTCGGTGCCGTCAGGGCGCTGCACCGTCGTCGTCAGGTCTCCCTGGCAGGGGTTCGGCTCGGCGCCCGGCATGCAGAGCCAGGTGACCTCGCCGTGAGCCGCCGACGCGAGGGCGAGCGCAGCCGCGACCGCGGACAGCACTACTACGCCCCGGACACCCCACACCATCGGGCCATGATTACAGGCGCTTCGGGGTCACCGTGTCAGTGGTGGCCGTTGCCCTGGCCCGGCGGCGTGCCGCCCTGCCCTGGCGGCGTGCCACCGTGGCCTGGCGGCGTGCCTCCCTGCCCAGGCGGCGTGCCGCCCTGCCCAGGCGGCGTGCCGCTTTCGCCGGGCGGCGTCTCGATCTGCCCCGGTGGCGTGCCTCCCTGGCCGGGTGGGGTGCCGCCCTGGCCGGGTGGCGTGCCGCCGTGCCCAGGCGATGGCGTGCCTCCCTGGCCGGGTGGGGTGCCTCCCTGGCCGGGTGGGGTGCCGCCGTGCCCGGGAGGTAGAACCTCGCCGGTGCCGGTGCCGGTGGATCCGCCGCCGCTGGACCCGCCGGCGCTCGATCCGCCACCGCTTGACTCGGCGCCGCCGGTCCCGCCGGCATCCTCGCCGCCGGCGCCACCGCCGGCAGTCCCGGGTTGCGCCTCCGGAGTGGCCGGTCCATCGGCCGGTCCATCGGATGGGTTCGATGGCTGGGCGGTCGAGCTGGAGCTGGGCCCGTGGGTTTCGCTCGCGTTCTCGCCGCCACCCGCGGACGGCGAGCCCGGGCCCGTTTCCGGTCCCGCCGCCGCCGTATCGGCCGAGCCGCCCGGACCGCCGTCACGGCCGGATCCCGAGCGATCGCCGCCGCCCTTGGCGGCCGCCGGGCCGGCGCCCGATCCGGGTTCAGCGCGAACCGCCTGTTCGGCGTTTGGGGCGGACAGCCGCTCGACCACAGGCGCCGCGGAGCCCCCGGTGGCCGCGGACCCGCCGGGCGGGTCCGAGTCGCGGCCCTCGATCGCGACCGTGCCGACCCCGAGCGCGACGACTCCGGCGACCCCCAGCTTCGCGATGGCCGTCAGCGAGCCGCCGGCCGCCGCGATCGCGATCCCGCCGCCACCCGCGGTTCCACCGGCGACGCCTAGGACCTGCTCCAGAATTCCCGCCGAGGCCGCCGCCGGCAGGGGGGAGACGGCCGCAAGTCGCTCGCCGCGGATCCCGATCCCGGCCTCGAACTCACGGCAGTCCGCGCAGGAGCGCAGGTGGGCGGCGGCGGTGCGGCCCCGCAGCAGCCGGCGGTCACGGGCCGAGATCCGCTTGCGGATCTCGGCGCAGTCGGTCTCGCGGCCCCTGGCGATCTCCAGCAGCGCCTGCCGGGCCTCGTAGACGGCCTGCTTGGCGGCCGCGGCGGAGACCGCCATCGCGGCCGCGATCTCCGCGAAGCTGAAGCCGTTGAGCTCGCGCATCACCAGGGCGCCGCGCTGCTGGGGCGTCAGCTCGCCGAGATCGTCGAACAGCTCGCGCACCCGCTCGTTGACGGACTCGTCGTCGCCGCCGGCGGACGCCGGCTCGGCGATCGCGTCGAGCGGAGCGGAGGGGCGGCGCCTACGCACCAGGCTCACCGATTCGTTGTGAGCGATCCGGAACAGCCACGGGCGCAGGGCGATCTCCCGCCGCTCGCCCTCGAGCGCCCGCATCGCCTTGATCATCGTCTCCTGCAGCGCGTCGCGCGCGTCGTGCTCGTTGCCGATCACCGACTTGCAGTAGCGATAGACGTCCTGGTGATGGCGCTTGTAGATCGCGGCGAAGGCGGGGGCCGACCCCTGCGCGGCGAGCTTGGAAAGGCGTTCGTCCGAGAGCGCCGAGAACAACAGGCGCGGCGGGTGCTCGCGTTCCAGCGCGGCCGCCGAGCTCACCGTCGGATACCCCCTTGCACAACGGCATCAGCCTGACTGGGCCAATGGCGCGGCTTCCGTGCCGAGCGTTTCCACATCATTGTCCGTACATCGTAGAACGGCGGTGAGCACCCGGGGGTCGAACTGCGTCCCCGACCCGGTGATCAGCTCCTCGCGCGCCTCGCGCGGGCTCATGGCCGGCTGGTAGCAGCGGTCGCTGATCATCGCGTCGTAGGCGTCGGCGCAGGCGAGCAGGCGCGCCTCGAGCGGGATCTCGTCGCCCGCGAGCCCGTCCGGATAGCCCCGGCCGTCGTATCGCTCGTGGTGCGAGCGCACCCACGGTGCGATGTCGGTCAGGCCCTCGCCGAGCAGGATCTGCTCGCCGAGAATCGGATGCAACCGGATGTGGTTCCACTCCTCCTGGTTGAGCGGACCGGGCTTGGTGAGAACGGCGTCGCTGATCAACTGCTTGCCAACGTCGTGAAGGGTGGCCGCGAGCCCGATCCGGGCGACGGCCGGGACGGAGAAGCCCAATCCGACGGCCGCGCGGATCGCGATCCGCGCCGTGCCATGGCCGTGCGCCTGAGCCTCCGGACTGTCGTTGAAGAGCAGCCGGGTGACGGCCGCGTAGCGCTGGGTGGGCTCCTGAGTCACGTCCATGCTCCTGTCTCCTCCCGCGTCGACAGCACCGCTGCGTCGATGCCTATGAGACCTAAACGCGCGCAAGGTGCGGAAAGTCAGGACCTTTCTTCGTCATCATCGGTCCATGCTCCTTGCGATCGCGATCGCCGGCCTGTTCGTACTCCCGGATCCGTGGCGAATCGTGTTCGTCTTCTGCGCCCTGCTGTTCGAGATCGGCGAGGTGTTCCTGTGGATCCGCTTCCTGCGCCGCTACCGGGTGACGACCGGCGCCGAGGGCATGGTCGGAGAGCGTGCGCAGGTGCTCGGCCCCGGCCGGGTGCGGGCCCGCGGCGAGATCTGGCGTGCGCGCGGAGCCGACGGGGAGGGAGAGGGCGAGACGGTGCGAGTCGCCCGGGTCGACGGCCTGACGCTGGTGGTCGAGCCCGAGCCGCGCGCGTAGCCGAACTGCAACATGGTCTGCCCCGCAGGGAGTAGCCTGCGCGGCCGAATGGGCAGGTTCGGTTTGCTGGCTTGGATCGCGATCGTCGGATGCCTGACGGTCGGCAGCGCGGCGCTCGCCGTCGATCGCAGCGGCGGCGCCCGGGGCGAGCGGATCGTCGGCACGAACGGCGCCGATGTTCTCCAGGGCTTGGGCGGCGCCGACAATTTGATCGGCAAGCGCGGGCGCGATGTGCTGATCGGGGGCGGCGGCGAGGACAAGCTGCGTGGCGACGGCGGGCGCGACAGCTTCAACATGCGCAACGGTGTGACCCTCAAGGCGAACGGGCGCGACCGCGTCTACGCCCGCGACGGCAAGCGCGACGAGATCAACTGCGGCGCCGGCCGCGACCTGGCCGTCGTCGACGAGGTCGAGGACGGGGTCTACGACTGCGAGACCGTCAGGGAGCCGAAGCCATGATCGGCCGCGCCCCCGATCATTCCTCGCGTCTCGCCCGCGGCGAGCTCACCGACGGCGAGGCGGCCGCGCGACTCGAGACATCGCACGGCGACGAGCACCTGCGCCGGCGCGAGTTCCTGGGCCGGACCGCGGCGCTTGCGGGGCTGGCCGGGATGGCCGGGGTGCTACCGCCCGAGACCCTGGTCGCGGAGGCCGCCAAGCGGGCGGCGCGCAAGCCGTTCCCGAAGCCGCGCGACCTGCCGATCGACACCTTCGTCGTGCTGATGATGGAGAACCGCTCCTTCGACCACTACTTCGGCTGGCACCCGAACGCCGACGGTAAGAACGCGGGGCTCTCCTACCCGAACCTCGATGGCACGCAGAGCTTCGATACCCACCGCCTGACCCC
This sequence comes from uncultured Solirubrobacterales bacterium, assembly GCA_963767285.1. Lineage (GTDB taxonomy): Bacteria > Actinomycetota > Thermoleophilia > Solirubrobacterales > 70-9 > WHSW01. The sequence continues at coordinate 1,084,558 of CAVYDJ010000002.1, forward strand.
TGACTTCCAGGGCTGCGGGCACCGCGATCCCAACCACGGCTGGGACGGCGGGCGCCACCAGCGCAACGGCGGCAAGCTCGACGGCTTCTACACCGGCAACGAGGAGGGCACCGGGTCGGACGAGTTCGCGCTCGGCTACTACCTGAAGGAGGACCTCGGGTTCATCCCCCACGTCGCCGACGCGTTCCAGCTCTACGACCGCTGGTTCTGCTCGATCATGGCCTCGACCTACCCGAACCGCCACTACCAGCTCGCGGCCCAGAACGGGGGACAGAAGTCGAATCAGTTCCCGCCCGAGGACCCGGACAACGGCGCCGCCGGATTCCAGTGGGAGACCATCCTCGACCGCGCGCTGGCGAACGGGGTCGGGGCCGCCTACTACGTCTCCGACCTGCCGTTCCCGGCGCTGTACGGCTCGCGCGGGATCAGCTGGATCCGGCCGATCGACCGGTTCTATCTCGACGCCGCGTCCGGCAACCTGCCTCCGATCTGCTTCGTCGACCCGCCGTTTCGCGACGGGGGCGGCGGCGACGGGATCTCGGCCGACGAGCACCCGCACGGCGACGTCCGCCTCGGCCAGGCGTTCATGTCGGACGTCGCGCACGCGTTCATCGAGGGCCCGCAATACCAGCGTGGCGCGATGTTCATCAACTACGACGAGTGGGGCGGGTTCTTCGATCACGTGAAGCCGCCCCGGGTGCCCGACGAGCGCGGCAACCGCAAGAACCTCGACGAGGACTGGTCGCTCACCGGCTTCCGGATCCCGGCCGTCGCGATCTCGCCGTTCACCCGCCACACGAAGGGCACCGGGGTCAGTCACATGACCTGCACCCACGAGTCGATCCTGAAGCTGATCTCCTACCGCTACGGGCTCGGCCACCTCAACAAGCGCCACCGCTACGCCTCCAACATCGGGCGGAGCTTCGACTTCACGAAGAAGGACTTCGAGCCGCCAGAGCTCCCCGACCCGGCGGCGATCGCCGCGACACCCTGCTCCCTGGGTGGCAGCGCCGCCCGGCCCAAGGAGCACGATCTGGTCGGGCTCGAGACCTCCGGCCTGCTCGACCGGCTCGGCTACGAGGTCCCGAAGGTCACCTACGAGTCGCTGTTCCGCTACCCCGACCGGGTGCGGAAGGCCTTCGCGGACTAGAACGGAAAAGGGCCCCGAGAACGGGGCCCTTGGTCCGAAAGGACGTGCCGCCAGCGATCCCGCCGCTGGCCCGTCAGTCCTTCAGCTTTGAAGTCTCCTAGTGCCTATCGGCACAGGCTGTGTCCACCTTAACACCGCGCACACTCTTTGGTTGCAGGTACTTTTGAGCCGATGAGCCTTCCCGCCGGACCGACCTCGCCGCCGGCCGTTCAGACCGTGCGCTGGCTGCTCCGCCCGCTCGACTTCCTCGACTCGTGTCGCCGGCGCCACGGGGACGCGTTCAGCGTCAAGTTCGTCGGTTTCCAGACCCCGATGGTGATCATCTCCGAGCCCGACGCGATCCGCGCGCTCTACACGAGCCGCGAGAACGGATTGCCGCCGGGCCGCAGCTTCGCGCTCGAGCCGATCATGGGCGCGCGGTCGGTGCTGCTGTTGGAGGGCGCCGAGCACCTCGAGCGGCGCAAGGCGATGTTGCCGCCGTTTCACGGCGAGCGCATGCGCGCGTATGAGTCGGTGATCGGCGAGATCGTCGATGCGGAGATCGATCGCTGGCCGGTCGGCGAAGGCTTTCCGATCCATCCGCGGATGCAGGCGGTGACCCTCGAGGTGATCCTGCGGGTCGTCTTCGGCGTCGGCGACCCGGCGCGCCTCGAGCGGCTGCGCGGCCTGCTCGGGACGATGCTCGGAGAGCTCGCCTCGCCGATGCTCCAGCTGAAGCTGCTGGTCGCGAGGCGCTTCGGGCGCCAGGATCCGATCGACCAGCTGCGCCGCGATACCGCGACCGTCGACGAGCTCCTTCACGCCGAGATCGCCGAGCGCCGCGCCGATCCGGAGCTCGAGCAACGCGACGACATCCTCTCGATGCTGGTCGGGGCGCGCTTCGAGGACGGCTCCGGCATGTCCGACTCCGAGTTGCGCGACCAGCTGATCACCCTGCTGCTCGCCGGCCATGAGACAACCGCGACCGGGCTCGCCTGGACCTTCGACCTGCTCCTGCGCAACCCGGGCCCGCTGGCCCGGCTGCGGGCGGAGCTCGACGAGGGCGGCGACGAGTACCTCCGAGCCGTGATCAGCGAGGCGCTGCGGCTCCGGCCGGTCGTCCCGCTGGCGGGGCGGCGGCTCGGCGCCGAGCTGGCGGTCGGTGACCACGTGCTCCCGCCCGGTACGGACGTCACGCCGGCGTTCTGGCTCACTCACACGCGCCCGGACCTCTACCCGCGGCCGCTCGAGTTTCGCCCCGAACGGTTTATCGACAGCCCGCCGGAGACCTACGCCTGGGTCCCGTTCGGCGGCGGCGTGCGCCGCTGCCTGGGCGCCACCTTCGCCGAGTTCGAGATGCGGGTCGTGCTCCGGCATGTCCTCCAGCGATGCGAGCTGCGCGGCGAGCGGCGAGCGCCGGAACGGATCGCGCGCCGCAACATCACCTTCTCGCCGCGCCGCGGGACGCCGGTGATCGTGGGTTCGCGGCGACCCGCTCGCGAGCCCGAGCCGGCCCCGGTTTGAGCCCGGCGGCGAGCTAGAATCGCCGCTCCGGGCGCTTAGCTCAGTTGGGAGAGCGCCGCCTCGACAAGGCGGAGGTCACTGGTTCGAGCCCAGTAGTGCCCACTCAGGTCGCGGCTGCGTCAGCTATTCAAAGACTCGATCACGCTGACCGGCCCCGGCGGGATGGAGCCGCTCAGACCCGTTTTCAGCCCTCCGGCCGGGGTACTCGTCCTTTCGCCACGAACGGCGAAAGGAGGCGAGACATGTACATCGGTATTGGAACGCTGATCATCATCATCATCCTGGTCCTCCTGCTGGCGTAGCGGCGACCGGGCCGCGCTCAGCGGTGCCCGTCGAACGAGATCACCTGCTGGATCCCGCTCGGGCGATTCGTGTAGCGCATCGTCGTCGGCAAGAGGCCGGGGGCGAACTTGATCCGCTCGCGTACCGCGTCCGAGCGCCACAGGCTCGGGTCGTCCGTCCCCTGCGCGGTGGCCAGCTCCTTGCCGGCCGCCGCGATCGCCTTCCAGATCGCCTTCTGGCACTTGCTCAGCTTGCCCTTGCCGCAGTACTGGTTCTCGAACGGCTGCTTGATGTCCATCCCCAGCAACGCTCGGATGTCGCGGTCGAAGTACTGATACCAGCCGTCGTACTGGCCGCTCGGGGGCAGGTCGAAGCGGCCGAACAGGCTGTCGAGCTCGTCGAGCTGCGGGCCCAGTTGCGACTTCATCAGCGCGTCGGCGATCCGGTCCCAGGAGCCGTCCATGACGGCGGCGCCCGGATCGTCGATCTTGCCGTCGAGGTCGCGGTCCAGGCGGCTGCCGCCGCTCTTCGACCAGGCGACCATCAGGTCGAGCATCTTCTTCGCCTGGGCGTTCGGGGCCTTCGCCTTCTTGAGGAGCTTCTTGAGCAGCGGCACGGTGTCGATCGCGCGTACGTCCTGGGTCGCGGCGGCGTTCATCGCCGAGGTGACCGCAGCGAGGTCCCACTTGCCGTTGGTGGCGAGCCGGTCGAGGTTCTTGTCGAGCAGGTCGATCCGCCCGACGGAGCCGTTGTGGCCCCATTCGCTGTCCGCCGCCGCGAAGCCGAGGGCCGTGGTCTGGTTCCAGTTCGTGATCGTGCCGTCCTTGGGATCGGTTCCCTGCGGGTGGCCGGCGACGTCGAGGAAGCCCGTCCATTCGAACTTGCCGTTTCCGTTGGTGAGCAGGCCGGGGTCGACGTTCTTGTTGCGGATCGGCGCCTTGCCCGCGGTGTACATCGCGATGTTCTTCTGGTCGATGTAGAACGAGTTGAACGTCTGCGGGGTCAGCGCGGCGGCCTCGAAGAACGACTTCGCGCTGTTCACCTGGCCGTTGGACAGGCGCCGGTTGTAGAGCAGGTCGAGCGTCTCCTCGCCGATGCTGGAACGCTTCGAGGAGATCGCGACCTTCTCGCCCTTCACCGTCGCGTAGCCGACCACCGGCCCGTGGACGGTGGTCCTGAACGTCACCGGGGCGCCGTTCAGCGTGCCGGCGTCGAAGGTCCCCATCTCGCGGCAGTCGCCGTTGAAGAGGTACATCGTGTCGCTGCCGTTGCACAGCGTCTCGGCGTACTGATCGATGATGTCGACGGAGGCCGAGGTCAGCGTGTGGGCGAAGTCCTCGCCGCGGCCGATCAACACGTAGCCGGGGAAGGGGGCCGAGGTCGCGCCGCGCCACTGCAGGTCGCCGGCGTGCATGTCCATCTCCAGCGTGAAGCCGGGGTAGAAGTAGCCGATCTGCGGGCCGCCCACCATCAACGGCTTGCCGGTGGTCGAGTGATTGGCGGTGATCATCAGCGTGTTCGATGCCTTGTCGGGGGCCGGTGCGGGCGGCGGGATCTCCCGCGCGGCGACGGCCGGCGTCGCCGTGAAGCTGCCCGGGTCGATGATCACGTTGCCCTTCGCCTTCTCGGGGATCGAGCCGTAGGGGAACTTGCCGTCGACCGAGGTCGCCAGCTCGGGGTTCTTGAACTGGCGCAGGTCGTTGAAGACGCTCAGGCCCTGCTTCTTGCCAAGCCGCTTCTGGAGCCCGGCGAGGAACTGCGTGCGGCGCGCCTCGTCGCCGCCACCCTGGCCGACGAACTGGGCCTTGAGCGCGTTGACGGCGAAGATGTCGTTGCGGGTCCAGGGCGCGTTCGCCGAACCGGTCGCCGCGAGGTAGTCGTTGATCCCGGAGATGAAGACGTCGATGTCGTGCAGGACCGCCTGGCCCTCTGGGCCGGCCGCCTCGAGCACCGCGCTCTGCTTGGCGACCTCGGCCTCGGTCTGTGCGCTCGGGACGAAGCTCTTGAGCGTCGAGATCAGGTTCAGGGCGGTGAGGCCCGGAGCGTCGATCGCGGCGACGCGGGCGTTGTACCGGGCCTGCTGGAGGAGCAGGCCGCGGTCCTCGGCCGTGACCCAGCCCGCCGCCCAGACGCCGTCGTCGTGGGTGGCGCCGGTGATGTGCGGGACGTTGAAGGAGTCGCGCTCGATCGTCACCCCCGGGCGTGGAACGGCCTCGATCGTGCTCGGCGTCGCGTTGTCGACGCCGAACCTCTCGGACTTGAAGTAGGTGGTCAGGTCGGCCGGTGTGACCTGGTCGAACAGCGGCGTCAGGCCGTCGTACATCTGGGCCTGGGCGTCGGCTTTGGGGTCGAGGGGGAAGCCGCCGTACTGGCCGGAGGGAATGATGTTCAGCGCCGTGTCGGAGAAATCATCGGCGGCTGCCCCCTGGACGGGAGCTGCGAGCAGTCCCACGACAACCCCTACCGCCAGTACACAGCGCCGCATCCGCCACCCCTTTCGTCGTACGCGCCAGCCATCGGCGACTGACCTCTCTCTGACCCAGAACATATAGCGCGTACCCAAGTTGCGCCTATGCTCGCGCCCGATGGACGGGGCCCTTGGCACCTACGCGGCGCTGCTGCTGATCCTCGGCGCGTCGGCGCTGGTCGGGCAGGCGATCGTGGTCGCCTGCGGGCGGCGCCGCTGGTCGCGGCTGGCACCGGCGGTCGGGCTCGCGGCCCTCTGCCCGCTGGCCTGGTGGACCGTGCGGCTGCCCGGGGAGGGAACCGCCGCCGCGATCGCGATCGGCGTCGCCACCGTGGTCGCCGCCGCCTACGTGCTGCCGCGGGTGACCGACCTGGGCCCGGCGCTGCGCCGCGGCGTGCCGATCGAGCTTGCCGCGGTCGCGCTCGCCTCGCTGCCGTTCATCGTCGAGTGGCGGTTCGGCGTCCTCGGCACCGGCCTCAACCCGGACATGTCCCAGCATCTGTTCGCCGTCGACCGCCTCGCCGACGGCGGCAGCGAGCGGCTGATCTCGTCGGGCTACCCCCTGGGGCCGCACTCGATCGTCGTCGCGCTGTCGGCGCTCGGGATCGGCTCGGTCCAGGCGTTCGCCGGACTGACGGTCGCCGCGGTGGTCGCGACGGTCCTCGCCGGCCTCGGCGCGGTCGAGCAGCTCGCGCCCGCGCGGCGAATGGTCGGCTCCCTGCTGGTCGGGTTCGCGTACCTGCTCGCCTCCTACTTCGTGCAGGGGGCGTTCAAGGAGGTGCTCGAGGCGCTCTTCCTGCTCGCCTTCGCCGTCGGCCTCGGCGAGCTCGTGCTCGAGTGGCCGCTGCGGCGCCGCGGCGGCCCGCGCCCGCTGCGCGCGATCCCGCTGGCCGTGCTTGCGGTCGGCGCGCTCTACGTCTACAGCTTTCCGGGGCTGCTGTGGCCGGCTGCCGCCCTCGCCGTCTGGGCCGCGGTCGAGCTGGCGCGCCTGTGGCGTGCCGGTGGGGCCGCCAGCGCGCGCCTTCGGGCCCGGCTCGCGGCGCCGACCGCGCTGGTCGCGGCCGGCCTCGTGACGGTCGCGGCCCTGCCGGAGATCGGGCGGATGATCGACTTCGCGAGCTTCGAGACCTTCGACCCGGCGGGGGAGGGGCTGGGGAACCTGTTCGACCGGATCTCGCCCCTGGAGGCGCTCGGCGTCTGGCCGTCGGGCGATTTCCGGGTCGAGCCGGGTGGGGGCGCGGTCCCGGCGGTCCTCTTCTGGGCCGGCGCGGCGCTGGCAGCCACCGCGCTCGCCGTAGGCCTTTGCTGGTGGTGGCGCGAACGCGAGCGCGCGGTTCCCGCCGCGCTCGCCGGAGCCGCGCTGCTCTGGCTCTACTCGCTGATCGCCGGCACGCCGTATCAGGAGGCGAAGGCGCTCATGCTGGCGGCGCCGCTGGCGATGCTGATCGCGGCCCGCGCCCTGCTCGAGGCGGCGCCGACCCTGGTCGTGGCGCGGCGGATCATCGCCAGGCGTTCGATCGCCCACGCCTTCCCGGGGCGGGCTGCGGTCGCGAAGCGCCAGCTCGCCACCGGCGCCCTGGCGGTCGCGTTTCTGACCGCCGCCGCCGTTTCCAGCCTGGTCGTGCTGGTCAACGGCCCGGTCGGGCCGAGCGGCTACTCGCCGGCGCTGGCGGAGGTGGCTCCGAAGCTCTCGGAGGCCGGCTCGGTCCTGGTCCTCGCCCCCAGCGAGCTGCTGGAGGACGAGCACGGCGCCGACTGGATCGCCTGGGAGCTGCGCGGCAACCGGATCTGCATCGCCGCCGAGGGCACTGCGCAGGCGCCGGACGTCGGCGCCTCGAACACGCTCGCCGTGACCCTCGACGACGACGGCGCGGTCGTTCCCGAGGGGGCTTACGTCAACCGGTCGCCCGCGTCGGAGGGCGACTGCCCCCTGATCCCGGACGCCGCCCGCGCCGATCCAGGCGCGGACGGCTGACCGGAAAGGTCTCAGCCCGCGGGGATCGGGAGCTGGCCGCGGATCGCGCCGTCGGGGTAGTCCAGCGTGTGGATGTTCACGTAGAACTTGTCCGGTCGGTTGACGATCTTGTCGATCAGCTTCGACTTCACGTTCTCGACGCAGCCCTCGTAGTTACCCGTGCCCTCGATCTGGTCGTGGATCAGGGTCACCTTGATCGGGCCCGCCTCATCGGTCGACCCCTTGTGGATGTGGCCCGCCGTGATCGTGTCGAGCTTGGACACCTCGAGGTTGAAGCAGACCTTCTCCTTGGTCGACTTCAGGAACACCGTGATCTCGCCCTTGCCCTTCGGAGAGCCGGGCCCGGGGACCTCGGTGTTGCCCTTCAGCTTCGTGGTCACCTCGACCGTGTTGCGGCCTGCGACCGAGAGCGCCGGGAGCGCCAGTGCGCAGACGGCGATCGCGGCCAGCAGCGGCCAGAGCTTTGTTCGCAACATTCCCTACCTACCTCCTCGTTGGTTTTCGCGCGCACCGTAGCGCGCCCGCCGCCCAAACTAAGATCGTGCCGATGCCGGACCCGATCGCGGATTTCGACAGCGAGCGCGCGATCGAGCGGCTCAGCGAGGGGATCCGGGACGCGGTGCGCGGACTCGGCCGCGGCGGTGCGGTGGTTGGAGTGTCCGGCGGGGTCGACTCCGGCGTCGTCGCGGCGCTCTGCTGCCGGGCGCTCGGTCCCGAGCACGTCCTCCTGTTGCGGATGCCCGAGCGCGACGTCGGCGACGCCTCGTCGGCCATCGGCCTGGAGCTCGCCGAGGCACTCGGCGCCCGGACTGAGGAGGAGCCGATCACCGATGCCCTGGAGGGGCTCGGCTGTTATCACCGGCGCGACGAGGCGATCAGGCAGGTCTTCGCCGACTACGAGGAGACCTGGCGCCACAAGCTGGTGCGGTCGGAGCCGTCCGGCGGGATGATCGTCTTCTCCCTGGTGGTCGAGCGGCCGGACGGGACGACCGAGCGGCGGCGGATGCCGCCAGGTCCCTATCGCGAGCTGCTGGCGGCGACGAACATGAAGCAGCGAGTCCGCAAGTTGCTCGAGTACACCTGGGCCGACCGGCTCGGCTACGCGGTGATGGGGACCCCCAACCTGCTCGAGTTCGATCAGGGGTTCTTCGTCAAGGGCGGCGACGGCCTCGCCGACGTCAAGCCCGCGGCGGGCCTGTTCAAGGGGCAGATGTACGCGCTGGCGCGGGCGCTCGAGCTGCCGGAGGCGATCGCCGGCCGCGTCCCGACGACCGAGACCTTCAGCCTCCCGCAGACCCAGGAGGAGTTCTACTTCGGCTGGCCCTACGAGCAGATGGACCTGCTGGTCTGGGGCCGCGATCGCGAGCTCGATCCGGACGAGCTCGCCCCGATGGTCGGCCTCGACCCCGCCGTCGTCGAGGTCGCCTACGCGGAGATCGACCGGGTCCGTGTCGCGACGGCGTACCTGCACGCCCCGGCGGTCGTCCTCGACCCCGACGACTAAGCATGTGCGGGATCGCCGGCATTGTCCACCCGGACGCCGGACCGCCCGTGGACGAGCTCGCGCTGCGGCGGATGGCGCGCTCGATCCGCCACCGCGGCCCCGACGGCTGGGGCTACGTGCTCGATTACGGAGCGGGGTTGGTCTCGGCCCGGCTTGCGATCGTCGACCTGCCCGGCGGCTGGCAGCCGCTGGAGGCCGGTCCGCGAGGCGCGGTCCTGGTCTACAACGGCGAGGTCTACAACCACCCCGAGCTCCGGGCCGAGCTCGAGAGCCGCGGCGAGCGCTTCGAGACCACCTGCGACACCGAGGTCGTCCTGAAACTGCTCGAACGGGAGGGCCTGCCGGCGTTCGAGCGCCTCAACGGACAGTTCGCATTCGCCTGGTGGCATCCGGAGGAGCGGCGGCTGACCATGGTCCGGGACCGCTTCGGAGTGCGGCCGCTCTATTACGCGCTCGCTCCGGATGGCACGCTCGTCTTCGGGTCGGAGGCGAAGGCCCTGTTCGCCTCCGGCGTCGTCGAGGCGAAGCGCGACCTGGCGGGGATCGACGAGGTCTTCACGCTTTGGGGGGCGCGAGCGCCGGGGACGGTGTTCGAGGGCGTCCGTCAGGTTCCCGCCGGCGGCGTGGTCACCTGGGAGCGCGGTGAGATCGTCGCGGAGCGCAGGTGGTGGCGGCCGGAGCCGGGCGGCGACCCCGTGCCTGAGCCGGATGCCGAGCTCGAGGAGCTGCTTCGCGACAGCGTCCGGCTGCGGCTGCGCGCCGACGTCCCGGTCGGCACGTACCTGTCCGGCGGCCTCGACTCGAGCCTGATCACGGCCCTGGCGCGGCAGGAGGTCGGCGACGAGCTGCGCACCTTCTCGGTCGCCTTCCGCGACCCTCGCTACGACGAGCGGGCCCACCAGGAGGCGGTCGCCGAGGCGATCGGTACGCACCACCACGTGGTCGAGGTCGGGGCGGCGGACATCGCCGCGGCCTTTCCCGACGTCGTCCGCCAGGTCGAGACGCCGCTGATCCGCACCGCGCCGGTGCCGATGTACCTGCTCGCCCGCGAGGTGCGCGACAGCGGGATCACCGTGGTCGCGAGCGGGGAGGGCGCCGACGAGCTGTTCTGGGGCTACGACCTGTTCAAGGAGGTCGTGCTGCGCGAGCTCAACGCCCGTGACCCGCAGCTCGCCGCGGCGCTCGTCGACGACCTCTACGAGTACCTCGGCCCGGGGTCCGGGCGCCGTGGCCCCCTGTGGCGGCAGTTCCTGCTCGAGACCGGCGCCGCCGACGAGCTGCTCGGCTCGCATCTGACGAGGGCGGAGGCGACGGCGACCGTGAAGGCGCTTTACCGGCCGGAGGTCGCCGAGGCGGTCGGACCGCAGACCTCGCTCGACCGCCTGCGCGCGGAGCTGCCGCCCGAGCTCGCGGGCTGGAGCACGCTCGAACGCGCCGCCTGGCTCGAGGTCAGCACCCTGCTCGAGCCCTACCTGCTCTCGGCGCAGGGCGACAGGCCGTCGATGGCCCACGGGGTGGAGGGGCGGTTCCCGTTCCTCGACCACAGGGTGTTCGCCCTCGCCACCGCGCTGCCGCCCGCGCGCAAGCTCGACGAGCTGAACGACAAGGTCATTCTCCGCGAGCTGGCCGCGAAGCTGCTGCCCGAGGGGATCGCGACCCGGCCGAAGCAGCCGTACCGCGCCCCGGAGGTCGATCCGTTCTTCGCCGACTCGGCGCCCGGCTACGTGGACGAGCTGCTCTCCGAATCCGCGCTGGAGGAGTCGGGAATCTGGGACCCGAAGCGGGTCGCCGGGCTGGTGCGGCGATGCCGCGCAGGGCGGGCAACCGGGGTGCGCGAGGGGATGGCGCTGGTCGGCGTCCTCTCCACCCAGCTCTTCGAGCGAGCGTTCTTCGATGTCCCGGCTGCCAGCTACAGTCCGGAGACGGCCGAGCCGCGGGTCAGAATCGATCGCGTCGCCGGCGGCGGCGAGGTTTCATGACCGATACGGAGAACGCGAAGAAGCAGCTGCTCGCCTTCGTCGAGGAGAACTTCCTGTACCTGAAGCCCGACGTCGAGCTGACGACCGGCGACGACCTCGTCGGCCTCGGGGTGATCGACTCGCTCGGCTTCGTCGAACTGGTCGAGGAGGTGCAGGCGCGGTACGGGATCGCGGTCGCCGACCTCGAGATCACCCAGGAGAACTTCGGCTCGATCGACGCGATCGCGGGCTTCGTCGAGCGAAAGCAAGCGGGGGCTTGAACGCCCGGACGATCGGAGAGGACCTGGCCGCCGCGGCCGCGGCCATACCCGACCACGAGGCGGTGATCGCCGCCTCCGGCAGCCTCACCTACGCGGAGCTCGACGCCGCCGCATCGAAGCTGGCCGGCGGGCTGGCCGAGCTGGGCGTTCAGCGCTCGGATCGGGTGGCGACGCTGCTGCCCAACGACCTCGACGCCGTCGTCTCGATCTACGGGGTGATGCGGGCCGGGGCGGTGCTCTCGCCCCTGCACCCGACCTTGAAGAGCGAGAAGCTCGCGAACCTGCTCGCCGATGCCGGGCCGCGCGTCCTGATCACCGCCGGCGCCCACGCCGAGACCGCTCGAGCCGGCGCCGGGAGCGAGGTCAGGGTGGTCGAGTCGCCGCGCGACCTCGGCGGCGACCCTGAAGGGGGTCTGGCCCCATTCAGGATGCCGCTGTCCGTGGATACGGCGGCGATCATCTACACCTCGGGCTCGACGGGGGAGCCGAACGGGGTCACCCTCACGCACGCCAACATGACCTTCGTCGCCGACTCGATCGCCCAGTCGCTCGGGATGCGCGCCGACGACCGGATCCTGTCGGTCCTGCCCCTGTCGTTCGGCTACGGCCTCTACCAGCTCCTGACCTCCGTGCGGACCGGCGGCACCCTGGTCCTGCGGCAGGGGATCGGTTTGCTCGGCGAGCTCGTGAAGACGCTCGAGCGGGAGCGGATCACCTTCCTGCCGGGGGTTCCGACCCTGTTCGAGATGCTGATCTCGTTCGACGGGCTCGGCGACTGCAAGCTGCCGAACCTGCGGGCGGTCACCAACGCCGGCGCCGGCCTTCCGGTGGCGACGGCGGCACGGCTGCGTGAGCTCCTTCCCGCCGCGCAGCTGTTCTGCATGTACGGGCAGACCGAATGCCAGCGGGTCTGCTGTTTGCCCCCGGATGAGCTGGACTCGCGGCCCGGGTCGGCCGGGATCCCGATCCCCGGGACCGAGGCCTGGGTCGCCGACGACGAGGGCAACCTGGCCGCACCCGACGACGTCGGGGAGCTGTTCGTGCGCGGGGCGCACGTGATGCAGGGGTACTGGAACAACCCGGAGGCGACCGCGCAAAAGCTCCGCCCGGGACCCGCCGGCGACCGCGTCCTGGCGACGGGAGACCTCTTCCGGCGCGACGCGGACGGCTACCTGTACTTCGTCAGCCGTCGTGACGAGATCATCAAGTCACGGGGCGAGAAGGTGCCGCCGAGCGAGGTTGAGGAGGTCCTCCGCGCCGCCGACGGCGTTCGCGAAGCCGCGGTGATCGGGGTTCCCGACCGGCTGCTCGGCGAGGCCGTGCAGGCCCACGTGGCCCCGCAGCCCGGCCGCGAGCTCGACGAGCGGGCGCTGCTCGTCCACTGCGCCTCCCGGCTCGAGGACTACATGGTGCCGCGCCGGGTCGTGATCCACGACGAGCTGCCGAAGACCGCGAACGGGAAGCTCGACAAGCGGGCGCTCGCCGACCCGAGCTAGAGGAGGTTCCACTCGCCGTCGAGGCGGGTGAGCAGCGAGCCGTCCCCGGCGAGGGTGAGGCCGATTTCGGCGCTGCGGGTGCGGATCGCGGGACGGGTGTTGAGGCCGAGGATCGCGAGCCGGGCTCGCACCGCGGCATCGATGTGCGGCTCGTACCGTCCCGAGACCGCGGCGCTGCCAGTCTCGTGGGCGTGGTCGACGACCTCCGCGAGCACGTGCTCGGCCTCGCGTGCGGCCGAGGCCAGATGGACGACCCTGCTCACGCCGCCCGGGTTGACCAGCAGGACGTACCAGCCGATCGGCTGCCCGCCGCGGCGGACGAGCCGCGTGACCACCCGCCGGTGGGGTCGTTCGATCCGGGCCAGGGTGAATGCGAGCGTCGCCTCGTCATACGGGACGTGGAGCGCGAGGCGACGGGTGACTTCCGGCTGGGCGGCGACGATCGCGGCCACGGTCGCATCCTCGCCCGACACGTTCGCCGGAGTCGGCGGGTGCGCGTTCGGCGTCAGCCGGCGGATGACGTGGACCGGGAAGCCGGCGACCGGAAGCTCGTCGGTGCGGGGCCGGTGGCGGATGACGCCGCCGACCGCGCGCCTCGTCCAGCGCGCCGGGCGCAGGACGATCAGCCAGTCGGCGGCGCGCGCGTAGTCGATCCGCCCGCCGAACACGGCCCAGAGCCGGGCGACGACCGGGATCGTTGTGTCGCTCCAGGTCAGCTCCTGGGGGCCGGACATCACCCGCCGGATCAGCTGCGCCGCCCCGCCGCCGGCGCGGCTGTCCGGGTGGACGACCAGGTGCGTGCAGCAGGCTCCCTTCAAGACGTTTCCCTCGAACTCGATTCGCCGCGGCTGGACGCCGATGAATCCGGTGGCCTGGCCGTTGTCGCCTTCGACCACGAGGGACGGCGTATCGGAATCCACCCAGGGGTGGTCGAGAAACGCAGCCTCGATCAGGCCGACGTTGCCGTCCCAGCCCTCGAGGTGGTCGTCGAGCAGCTTCACCACCTCCGGCAGGTCCTCGCGTTCGAACGGGCGGATCTCGGCCATCGGAGCATCAAATCACGTCGATCGGGCGGCCACGTACGATGCGGCGCCCATGGCCGCTCTCACCGTCAAGCTCCCCGACGGCTCCCCGCTCGAGCTCGCGGAGGGAGCGACCGGTGCCGACGCGGCCGCCGCGATCGGCCCGCGCCTGGCCAAGGACGCGCTCGGGATCCGCGTCGACGGCGAGCTTCGCGACCTGGGCGCCGAGCTCCCGGACGGCGCGGAGATCGCGATCGTGACCGCGAAGAGCAAGGGGGAGGAGGCAGACGACGCGCTCTGGCTGATCCGCCACGACGCGGCCCACGTGATGGCGACCGCGGTCGTCGACCTGTGGCCTGGGACGAAGGTCTCGATCGGCCCGCCGATCGAGGGCGGCTTCTACTACGACTTCGAGTTCGGAGAGGGCGAGCGGCCGAGCGAGGCCGACCTGGAGCGGATCGAGGCGGCCATGCGCGAGCACATCGCCGCCGACGAGCCGTTCGAGCGCACCGAGCTGCCCGCCACCGAGGCGATCGAGCGCTTCCGCGAAGAGGACCAGCCGTACAAGGTCGAGCTGATCGAGGATCTGATCCGCGATCAGGGGGTGGAGAGCGTCTCGCTGTATCGCAACGGGCCGTTCACCGATCTCTGCCGCGGCCCGCACGCGCCGTCGACCGGGCGCATCAAGGCGTTCAAGCTGAACTCGATCGCCGGGGCGTACTGGCGCGGGGACGAGAACCGCCAGATGCTGACCCGGATCTACGGCACCGCCTTCCACAGCCAGAAGGAGCTCGACGAGCAGGTCGAGCGGCTCGAGCTGGCGCGCGAGAACGACCACCGCCGGCTCGGCCCCGAGCTGAACCTGTTCCGGTTTCGCGAGGAGGCGCCCGGGATGCCGTTCTGGCTTCCGAACGGGACGGTGCTCCTGCGGTTGATCGAGCGCGAGGTACGAGAGCAACTGGAACAGCGCGGCTATGTCGAGATCAAGACGCCGCGGGTGCTCGACGTGGAGCTCTGGCATCGCTCCGGGCATTGGGACAACTACCGCGAGAACATGTTCTTCGTCGAGCCGGCCGAGCGCGAGGGCGACGAGCGCCGGTTCGCGCTCAAGCCGATGAACTGCCCTGGGGCGTGCCTCGTGTTCAGCTCCGAGCGCCACTCCTACCGCGAGCTACCGCTGCGGCTGGCCGAGTTCGGCGACGTCTCGCGCTATGAGCGCGAGGGCGTCCTGCACGGGCTGCTGCGCGTTCGAGCCTTCACCCAGGACGACGGGCACGTCTACTGCACGCTCGACCAGATCTCGGGCGAAGTCGACTCGATCTGCGCCGCGATCGACGAGCTCTACTCGCGCTTCGGCTTCGACGACGTGCGGGTCGAGCTCTCGACCAGGCCGGACAAGTCGGTCGGCAGCGACGAGGAGTGGGAGCGAGCCGAGGCGGGATTGCGCGATGCGCTCGAGCGACAGGGCCGCGAGTACGAGATCAGCCCGGGCGAGGGCACCTTCTACGGGCCGAAGATCGACTTCCACGTCACCGACGCCCTGGGCCGCTCGTGGCAGCTCGGGACCTGCCAGCTCGATTTCCAGATGCCGGAGCGCTTCGAGCTCAGCTACCAGGGCGAGGACAACGCCGAGCACCGGCCGGTGATGATCCACCGGGCGCTGCTCGGGTCGATGGAGCGATTCGCCGGGATCCTGATCGAGCACTACGGCGGCCGCTTCCCGGCCTGGCTCGCGCCGGTGCAGGTCTCGGTGCTCTCGGTCTCCGACCAGCACCTCGATTACGCGCGCGGGGTCGCCGCCGAGCTCGCCGAGGCGGGGGTGCGCGTCAGCGTCGACGAGCGCTCCGAGTCGGTCGGTCGCAAGATCCGCGACGCCGAGCTCGCCAAGGTGCCCCTGATGCTGGTGGTCGGTGAGCGCGAGGAGGCGGAGGGGACGGTCTCGGTGCGCTCCCATGACCGCGGCGACCTCGGTACGGTGGCGCCGGCCGACGTGCGGGCGCTGATCGAGGCGTCATAGCCGTTTCCGGGCATAAAGGAGGGGAGCCGCAACACGGGCCGGGGGTAAGTGGCCCAAGTCGCGTAGCTCCCCTCACGACGTCCTTGTCCCGCGGAAACGGATGCACGGAGGTGTTCCGCGTCCCCGTTTTATACCACGGATCGCCTACTGGAACTGCAGTAATGTTTGATCGATCGCGCACTCCTGGCCGGACGTCCGCTCGGCGTCTATACTGCCGCCCAATGAAGCGCACCCCGGAACCGGCCTCAGCTTGACGATCCTTCCCTTCGTGAACGTCTAGTGCCGGTACCGCGGCGATTCGACCGGCAGCCGCCGGAGCGTGACCAGACGCGGATCAACGAACGGATCCGGGTCTCCGAGGTGCGGCTCGTCGACGAGGACGGGAGCCAGATCGGCGTCGTCAAGACCGACGAGGCCCTGCGGATGGCGACCGAGCGCGACCTCGACCTGGTCGAGGTGGCGCCGGAGTCCCGCCCGCCGGTCGCCCGGTTGCTCGACTACTCGAAGTACAAGTACGAGCAGGAGCAGAAGGCGAAGGCGGCCCGCAAGCACCAGCAGCAGGTCAACGTGCGCGAGATCAAGCTGCGCCCGAAGATCGCCGACCACGACTACGAGACCAAGAAGGGCCACGTGATGCGCTTCCTGCGCCACGGGGACAAGGTCAAGATCACGATCATGTTCCGCGGTCGCGAGCAGGCCCACCCCGAGCGCGGTCGGGCGCTGCTCGATCGGCTCTACGAGGACATCGAGGAGCTGGCGACGATCGAGTCCGCCCCCCAGCAGGAGGGCCGCAACATGCACATGATGCTCGGCCCGACCCGCGCGGCGGTCGCCAAGGCCCGCGAGGACCGCAAGGGCGAGACCGGCGACGAGCCGGCGATCGATGCCCCGCCCGCCGCCGAGGACGCTGAGGCCGCAAAGGTCCCAGAGGCCCAAGAGGCCCAAGAGGCCGCAGAGGCCGAGCCGGGCGACGAGCCCGCTGCCGCCGCCTGAACCTTCTGCTTCAATAGTCGGCTCGATGCCGAAGATGAAGACCCATTCAGGCGCCAAGAAGCGCTTCAAGCGGACCGCCAACGGCAAGCTCCGTGGCCGGCGCGCCTACTCGAGTCACATCCTCGAGAAGAAGTCGCCGAAGCGCAAGCGGCGGATGGCGAAGCCGGTGGACATCGCGCCTCAGGACACGAACCGGGTCAACAAGCTGCTCGGGGGCAAGAAGTGAGCCGCGCGACCAACGCCGTCGCCCGCAAGCGGCGCAAGAAGAAGGTCCTCAAGCAGGCCAAGGGCTACTGGGGCCGCAAGCATTCCAGCTACCGGTTCGCGAACGAGCAGCTCATGCGCTCGGGCCAGTACGCGTACCGCGACCGGCGGGTGCGCAAGCGCGAGATGCGCAAACTGTGGATCATCCGGATCAACGCCGCCGCCAGGCGCGAGGGGATGAGCTACTCGGAGTTCATCCACGGCCTCACCAAGGCCGGGATCGAGGTCAACCGCAAGATGCTCGCGGACATCGCCGTCCGCGACCCCGAGGCGTTCCGCCGATTTGCCGAGCAAGCCCGGGAGGCCGTGGCGGCCTGAGCGGACCGCCACGACGAGACTTCACCGGGCGCCGCAGGAGGCGCCCTTTTTTTGTGGCCGGAGACGAATGATCACGAGCAAGGACAACGAGAAACTGAAGCTCATCCGCAAGCTGGCGGAGCGAAAGCACCGCGAGCGCGAGGGCCTGTTCGTCGCCGAGGGCGAGGATCTGGTCGCCGCGGCGGAGGCGGCCGGGTGGACTCCCGAGTTCGCGCTTCGGGCCGGCGAGGACGTGGAGCCCGAACTGCTCGATTCGGTCTCGGCGCTTGGATCGGGCACGCGTGTGATCGGGGTGTACAGGGAGCGGTGGATCCAGTCGACGGATGGTTTTGCGGTCTATCTGCATGGGGTTGCCGATCCGGGGAACGTCGGCGCGATCATCAGGACGACGGATGCCCTGATCGGCGCGCGCGTCGTGATCGGACCAGGGACCGCGGACCCCTTCGGTCCCAGGGCCGTGCGCGCGAGCATGGGTTCGGTGTTTTCGCAGGAGCTGATGCTGGGTTCGGTCACTGACGTACCCCCGCCGGCGGTGGGTCTCGTGGCGCACGGCGGGCAGCCGCCGGACGACGAGCCTGTAATGGGGATCTGCCTGGGTAGCGAGCGAGAGGGCCTTCCGGGGGACGTCATCGACAACTGCGACCGGCTCTGGACGATCCCGCTGCGGCCGGGCGGGCCGAACTCCCTGAACGTCGCCGCGGCGGCGGCGATCGCACTCGGACGGATATCGTCGGCCGCCTGATGATGTGCTCCCGGCCACAAGCAGTGCCGCGGCTGGACGGCTGCGAATCGGCGCCTGGCGTCGTCCTCAGTCGCCCGAATAGCGCTGCTATTCAGGCTCCCTGCGTCCTAGCCATGCTTGATTCTCGTTCGTCCACCCACGACCCTGCGTATGGCCGCGAGCACTAAACGGATCGAACAGCTCCTGGACGAGGCCTCCACCGCGATCGCGGGGGCGCGGGACGCCGCCGGGCTGGAGGAGCTCCGCGTCAGGTACCTGGGCCGCAAGTCCGAGCTGACCGGGATCCTGCGCGGGATCGCCGACCTGCCGGCCGACGAACGGGGCCCGGTCGGTGGCGCCGCCAACGCCGCGCGCCAGGCGCTCGAGGCCGAGCTGGAGGCGCACGCGGGCGACCTCGAGGCCGCGGAGCTCGAGGAGTCGCTGGCGGCCGGCGCCATCGACGTCACCCTGCCGGGCGCGCCGCCTGCGCCAACGGCGGCGGCCAACCTGCTCATCCGCACCCAGCGTGAGATCGAGGACATTCTCGCCGGCCTCGGCTACCGGGTGATGGAGGGGCCGGAGGTCGAGCTCGACTACTACAACTTCACGGCCCTCAACCACCCGCCCGGCCACCCGGCGCGGATGGCGCAGGACACCTTCTACGTCGACCCGTCGACCCTGGACCCGGAGCTGACGATCGAGGGGCAGGTTCCCGGGCCGGAGGACGTCGTGCTGCGGACCCACACCTCGCCGATGCAGGTGCGGTCGATGGAGACCCAGGGGCCGCCGATCATGATCGTCGTGCCGGGCCGCTGTTACCGCTCGGACCCCTTCGACGCCACCCACAGCCCGGTCTTCCACCAGGTCGAGGGCCTCGCGGTGGGGGAGAGCATCACCCTCGCGGACCTGAAGGGCACCCTGGATGCGTTCGCGCGGGCGATCTTCGGTCCCGAGCGCGAGACGCGCTTCCGGCCAGGTTTCTTCCCGTTCACCGAGCCGAGCGTCGAGGTCGATGTCTCGTGCTTCAACTGCGGCGGCTCGGGGAGGCTCGACGACGGCTCGCGCGACCCGCTCTGCAAGGGCGTCGGCTGGATCGAGATCCTCGGTTCCGGGATGGTCGACCCGAACGTGTACGGGTTCGTCGCCGAGAACGGCTACGACCCCGAGCGCGTCCAGGGCTTCGCCTTCGGGATCGGGATCGAGCGGATCGCGATGCTCAAGCACGGGATCCCCGACCTGCGCAAGTTCTTCGAGAACGACGTCCGGGTGCTGGAGCAGTTCCGATGAAGATCCCCTACTCCTGGCTGGTCTCCTACTGCGACCCGGGCCTCTCGCCCGAGGAGATCGGCGAGACGCTCGCGATGCACTCGATCGAGTTCGAGCGGACCTCTCAAGTCGGCGCCTCGAGCGCCGAGGGGTTCGTCGTCGGCCGCGTGATCTCGGCGGAGAAGCACCCGGACGCCGATCGCCTGAGCGTCTGCGAGGTCGATACCGGCGATGGAACGCGGACGATCGTCTGCGGCGCCCCCAACGTCGCCGCGGGCCAGACGGTCGCCGTGGCGCTCCCCGGTGCGGTGATGCCCGACGGCACGAAGCTCGGCACGGCGAAGCTGCGGGGAATCGAGTCGCACGGGATGATCCTGTCGGAGCGGGAGCTGGAACTAGGCGAGGACCACGAAGGCATCATGGTCCTTGCGGACGGGCCCGCGGTGGGAACGCCGCTCTCCGAGGTATTCGCGGTCGCCGAGCCCGTGATCGAGCTGGAGCCGACGTCGAACCGCGTCGACTGCTTCGGCGTCTACGGCGTCGCGCGCGAGCTCCACGCCGTCACCGGCGCCGAGCTGGAGCCCGCGCCGTGGGACGGCGACGCCGAGGCGACGGGGGAGGGAACGGCCTCCGACTACGCGTCGGTCACCGTGGACGTCCCGGACCTCTGCCCGCGCTTCTCGGCACGCGTGTTCACCGATGTGGCCATCGCACCGTCACCGCCCTGGCTCAAGGCGCGGCTGCACGCCGCGGGCATGCGCCCGATCAGCAACGTCGTCGACATCACCAACTACGTGATGCTGATGACCGCCCAGCCGCTGCACGCCTTCGACCTCGACAAGGTGCCGGACGGCGAGATCATCGTCCGCGCGGCGAGAGAGGGCGAGAAGATGACGACCCTGGACGGCGTCGAGCGGACCTTCGAGAGCGACGCGGTGCTGGTCTGCGACCGCAACGGCCCGACGGGGATCGCCGGGATCATGGGTGGCCAGGTCTCCGAGGTCAGCGACGACACGACCCGGGTCCTGCTCGAGGTCGCGACGTGGAACGGCGTCAACATCCTGCGGACCTCGCGCAAGCTCGGCCTGCGTTCCGATGCCTCGAACCGGTTCGAGAAGCAGCTTCACCCGGAGATGGCGCTGCGCGCGCAGCGGGTGGCGTCGCGGCTCATGGTCGAGCTCTGTGGCGCGCGGCTCGTCCCCGGCACGATCGACGTCGCCGCGGAGGTGCCGGACCGTCACCGGATCCACCTGCGCGGTGCGCGGGTCGACCGCCTGCTCGGGATCGAGATCCCGGCCGCAGAGCGGGTCGAGTATCTGCGCCGGCTCGAGTTCGAGGTCGAGCCCGAAGGCGAGGACCTCGAGGCCCTGGTGCCGGTCCATCGCCACTACGACGTCACCCGCGAGGCCGACCTGATCGAGGAGGTCGGCCGTATCCACGGCTACGCCAAGCACCTGCCCTCGACGCTGCCGGCCATCGAGCAGGCGGGCGGGCTCACCCGGGAGCAGCGACTGCGCCGCCGCGCGGAGGACGTGATCCGCGACCTCGGCTTCGACCTGGTCGTGACACTGAGCCTCACCGATCCGGATTTCGTCAAACGTCTGCGGATCCCGGACTCCGACCCGCGAGCGCAGCCCATCGCGATCACGAATCCGCTCTCCCGCGAGCACTCGGTTCAGCGGACGACGCTGCTCGCGGGGCTCCTGGACGTCGCCCGCTACAACCTCGCCCACGGCGCGGAGCGGGCCGCCCTGGCCGAGTCGGGGCGGGTGTGCCTGCGCACCGGAGAGCGTCGGCCGGGTCCGCTGGGGGGCACGTTCCCCGGCCGCCGGCCCGCGCCGGCGTATGAGCCGTGGCGGATCGCGGCCGTCGCGACCGGGGAGCAACCCGGCGGGTGGCGCGGGGAATCGGCGGAACCGGACTTCTATTCGCTCAAGGGAGCCCTGGAGGCGCTCGCCGGACAGCTGGGGTGCGAGGTCGAGGTCGAGGCGGGCCCCGAGCCGTTCCTGCACCCGGGCCGGGCCGCGCGCGTCCGCGTCGCCGGTGAGGCGGCGGGCTGGATCGGCGAGGTCCATCCGCTGGTCTGCCGCGCGTGGGACCTGGAGGCGGCGGCGGGGTTCGAGCTCGACCTGGCGCCGCTCCTGGCCGCGTCCGCGGCCGGCGGGGAGCACTACGAGGACGTCATCTCATACCCGGCCGTGCACCAGGACATCGCGGTGGTCGTCGACGATGAGGTCGACGCGGCGCGCGTGCGCGCGGTGGTCGCCGACGCCGGCGGCGAGCTCCTGCGCTCGGCGGAGATCTTCGACCTGTACCGCGGTGAGCAGCTCGCCGAGGGAGCGAAGAGCCTCGCGCTGCGGCTCGAGTTCCGCGCCGCCGACCGGACCCTCACCGACGAGGAGGTCGCCGCCGTCCGCGAGCGGATCAAGGAGGCGCTTGCCGGGATCGGGGGTGCCCTTCGTGAGTGAGTTCAAGCGCGTGGTCGTCGCGGGCGCGTCCGGCTACGCCGGGGCGCTGGCCGCTGAGCTCGTCTGGCGTCATCCGCGGCTTGAGCTCGCCGCGGCGACGTCGCGCAGCGAGGTCGGCACGGCGCTCAACCGCCTCTACCCGCGCTATCGCTGCCCGGTCGAGTTGACGGAGCTCGACCTGCAGCTGATCGAGGACGCCGACGCCGGGATCGTGGCCTACCCGCACGCCGCCGCCTCGCCGGTGGTCGCCGAGATGCGCGGGCTGGGGCTGACCGTGGTCGACCTCTCGGCCGACTTCCGGCTGGTCGACGCGGCGATCTACGAGCGCTGGTACGGACCCCACGGCGAGCCCGAGCTGCTCGAGAACGCCGTCTACGGCCTCACGGAGGTCCACCGCGACCGGATCCGCACGGCCGAGCTCGTGGCCAACCCGGGGTGCTTTCCGACCGCCGCGATGCTCGCGCTCGCCCCGCTCGCGGAGCGTGGGTTGATCAAGTCGGTCGTGGTGGACGCGAAGTCCGGGGTCTCCGGCGCCGGCCGCGACGGCGGCGAGCGGCTGTCCCTGGTCAACCTGACCGAGAACTTCATGCCGTACGGCACGGACGGCCACCGGCATCAGCCCGAGATCGAGCAGGAGCTGCAACGAATAACTCGCGCCACGTCCTCGGCTTCGCCTGCGGGCGTGCGCGGCGGCGGTGAGATCCCGGTGACCTTTGTCCCTCATCTCCTGCCGATCGATCAGGGGCTCCTGGCGACGTGCTACGTCGACCTGACCGAACCGGTCGACGAGATCGAGCTGCTGTTCGCCGGGCGTTACGCGGAGGACCCCTTCGTCGAGGTCGTCGACGGTCCGCCCGGGCTGCGCGACGTCCGCGACACCAACGTGTGCCGGATCCACCCGACCATGGCCGGCGATCGGGCGGTCGTCTTCGCCGCGATCGACAACCTCTGGAAGGGCGCGGCCGGCCAGGCGATCCAGAACCTCAACCTGATGCTCGGCTTCGACGAGACGGAGGGGCTCGCCTAGGTGACGTTCTTTCGCTCGCGGTGGGTCGACGCCCCGGCCGGCGTCGAGGAGCTCGAGCCCTCGCGGCTCGCGCCCGGCTTTCGTGCCGGCGCGGCGGCCTGCGGGCTGAAGGGCGGCGGCGAGACCGACGTCGGGATCGTCACCTGCGACTCCGGCGAGGTGCGTTCGTCGCTGCTGCTGACCCGCAATGCCGCCGCCGCCGCGCCGGTACGGGTCTGTCGCGAGGAATGCGACGGCGACGCGATTCGCGCCGTGGTCGTGAACTCCGGCAACGCCAACGCGGCCACGGGCGAACAGGGCTACGCCGACGCGCTGGCGATGCGCGACGCCGCCGCCGCGGCGGTCAGCGCCCACCCACGGGCGGTCGCGGTCGCCGAGACCGGGGTGATCGGGGTACCGCTGCGGATCGACGACGTCGTTCGCGGCGTCGGCGAGGCTGCCGCCGCGCTCCGCGACGACGGGGCGGGGGACTTCACCCGCGCGATCATGACCACCGACCGCGGTCCGAAGACATGCACGGTGACCGCCGGCGGGGTGACCGTCTCCGCCCAGGCCAAGGGGGCGGGGATGATGCACCCGGGGTTCGCGACCATGCTCTGCTTCGTGCAGACCGACGCCGAGATCAGCGATCCAGAGGCCGCGCTCCGACCCGCTGTCGAGCGCTCGTTCGAGCGGATCACCGTCGACGGCCAGATGTCGACCAACGACACCGTCCTCCTGCAGGCGACGGGCGAGGCTGGAGCACCGCTGCCGGAGGGCCTGCTCGACGCGATCCTCCTCCAGCTGGCGCTCGAGATCGTCGCCGACGGGGAGGGGGCGACGAGGGTGGGGCGGATCGCCGTCGCCGAGGCCGCGGACACCGGCGAGGCCGACCGGGTGGCCCACGCGATCGCCAACTCGCCGCTGGTCAAGACCGCGCTCTACGGCCGCGACCCGAACTGGGGGCGGATCGCCCAGGCGGCGGGGATGGCGCTCGCGGGCGAGCGGCTGGACGAGTTCGGGCCCGAGGCGATCGACGCCGAGGAGCTGGGCGGAGACCAAGCCGAAGCGGAGATGGAGGTTCGCCTAGGCCGCGGCGTAGCCGCGGCACATATGTTCTTTTCGGACCTCACCCACGACTACATCCGGATCAACGCCGAGTACACGACATGACCGAGCCTGACGAGACCCCTCGCGTCGAAACGCTGCTCGAGGCGCTGCCCTATATCCGCGAGTTCCACGGCCGCACCGTGGTGATCAAGTACGGCGGCGCGGCGATGGAGGACGAGGCGCTGCGCGATGGCTTCGCGACCGACGTCGTGCTGCTCAAGTACGTCGGCCTGAATCCCGTGATCGTCCACGGCGGCGGGCCGGAGATCACCAGCTACATGGAGCGCTTGGGGATGGAGGTCAAGTTCGTCGAGGGGGTCCGCGTCTCCGATCCGCAGACGGTCGAGATCGCGAAGATGGTCCTGCTCGGCAAGGTCAACTCCGACATCGTGATGCGGCTCAACCGCCACGGCCAGCCCGCCGTCGGCCTCTCGGGCGAGGACGGAGCGCTGTTCGAGATCCGGCCGCACGAGCGCGCCGAGGAGGTCGGTTTCGTGGGCGAGATCGAGCGCGTCTCGGTCGATGTGCTCAACCACATCGCGGCCGATTACATCCCGGTGATCGCCTCGGTCGGAGTCGACCGCGACGGCCAGTCCTACAACGTCAACGCGGACACCGCTGCCGGCAAGGTCGCGGCGGCGCTGAGCGCCCACAAGGCGATCTTCCTCACCGACGTCGCGGGCTGGCTGGCCGACCCGGCCGACGAGGGTTCGCTGAACTCGCGCACGACGGTGGCCGAGGTCGAGGCGGCGCTCGAGGGGATCTCGGGCGGGATGAGGCCGAAGCTCGCCGCCTGCGCCGAGGCGGTTCGGGGCGGGGTGGACTCGGCGCACATCATCGACGGCCGGCGCCCGCACTCGCTGCTGCTCGAGCTGTTCACCGACGCCGGGATCGGGACCATGGTGACGTCGTGACCGAGCTCGGCGAGCTGCGCGAGCTCGAGTCGAGCTACGCGATGGACACCTACGCCCGGGCGCCGGTGGAGTTCGTCCGCGGCGAGGCGGCGCGCCTGTGGGACTCGGATGGCAAGGAGTACCTGGACTTCTTCGCGGGCCTGTCGGTCCACAACGCCGGGCACTGTCACCCGCGGATCGTCGAGGCGATCCGCGAGCAGGCTGGGACCTTTGGGGGCTCGTCGAACCTCTTCTACTCAGAGCCGGCGCTGCGGCTCTCGGAACGGCTGTCGGAATCGAGCCTCGGCGGTGCGGTGTTCCTCTGCAACTCGGGCGCCGAGGCGACCGAGTGCGCGATCAAGCTCGCCCGCAAGCGCGCACACGGGGTCGGGGTCTGGCGGCCGGAGATCGTCACCCTCGACGGCGCCTTCCACGGCCGCACGCTCGCGGCCCTGACCGCGACGCCGAAGTTGGCCCGCGAGGACGTGTTCGGACCGCTGCCGGCCGGCTTCGTGGCGGTCGGGCGCGACGATCCCGCCGCGCTGCACGCGGCGGTCGGCCCGCGAACGGCGGCGGTGATCATCGAGCCGATCCAGGGCGAGGCCGGGATCTTCCCCATCGCCGACGAGGTCCTGATCGCCGCCCGCGAGGCCTGCGAGGAGCACAGCGCGGTGCTCGTCTTCGACGAGGTCCAGTGCGGAATGGGGCGGACGGGGTCGCTCTGGGCCTACGAGCAGCTGCCGGTGCGCCCGGACGTGCTGACGGCGGCGAAGGCGCTCGGCGGCGGCCTGCCGGTCGGCGCCGTGGTCACGGCGCCGCATCTGTCGCACGTGCTCGGGCGTGGCGACCACGGCTCGACCTTCGCCGGCGCGCCGGTGACCGCGCGGGCCGCGCTTGCGGCGCTCGAGGTCCTGGACGAACCTTCTTTGCTCGAGCGGGTGCGCGGGCTCGGGGATCGGCTGCGGGGCGGCCTCGAAGGGATCAACGGGGTCGATCAGGTAAGGGGGAGGGGACTGATGGTCGGGGTCACCCTGACCGAGGACCGGGATGCGGCGCAGGTCGCGGCGGCGGCCCTCGAGGCCGGCCTGGTGATCAACGTTCCCCGCGAGCGGATGCTGCGCTTCCTCCCACCGTTGGTGATCGAGGAGTCCGATGTCGACCGGGCCCTCGAGATCGTGTCCGGCGCGCTCAGCTAACTCAGCTAACGTCCCGCGCCGTGCACGACGACCCGACACGCCGGATGGACGTCCCGCCCCCGGACGAGCCGCCCTCCGAGGGCATGAGCGGCGGGATGAAGACCCTGATCGTCGTCCTGGTCGCCGCGGTGATCGGTCTCGGCGTCGCCCTGGCGGTGGTCTCGGGCGACGACGGCGGGGACGACGCGAGCTCGACCGTCGCGAGCACGACGACCTCGTCGACCACCACCGAGCCGACGACCACGAGCTCGACCACGTCGTCGACCACCACCACCACCGAGAGCACCTCGACGACCACCGAGGACACGACCACCACTCCGCCCGAGACCACAATCACCGAGCCGGAGACCACGACCCTCCCCACGGTCACCGAGGACAGCGGCGGCACCGAGTCGCCGTAGGGCGCGGTAAGGGGCTAGGCGCTCAGCTGCAGTACGAGGCGGCGGCGCTGTCGATCAGGCCGATCAGGGAGCAGCGGGCGCCGTCGACCTCGGAGGCCGGGAGATTCGTGTTGTGAGCGGCGGTCGCCTGGCTGCCGAAGGTGTCGCGGGCGACGGCCATGGCCTCGGCGCCGCGGCCCTGCGCGGCGAGGGCTGTGAGCAGCTCGTAGTCCTCGCGGCCGTCGCGGATGCGCTTCAGGCGCATCGACTCGATCGGGATGTCGTGGCTGCCGCCGATCGCGGGCGCGTCGGAGGTGCCGTTGACGCTGCCGGGGTAGAAGAGGTTGCCGTCGCCGTTGGCGCCGAAGTCGTACTGGTTCGACCACGCGGTCTGCAGGCTGTTGACGGTGTCCCAGTAGAGCTCGCCCTGCAGTCCGTACATGAACCCGAGCCAGCCGATCGCGCGGGCCTGTGAGGCCGGCTGGTCGATCGCGTAACCGGGGTAGTCCTGCGTCTCGGAGTCCTCTTCCTCGCTGCAGCCGTAGCTCGAGCAGGAGGTGTAGAACCAGGCCTGCTTGGTGCCGGAGCCGCCGGAGCCGGAGAGGAAGCTGTTGTACGCCGGGCGGGTGCCCGCCAGCTCGATGACGTTCGGCACGAGGATGTCGACCTCGGCGTCCAGATTGATCCTCCCGAGCCCCTGGGCCTCCTGGGCGCTTGCGGCGCTGTCGGTAACGAGCGTGTTGACGCCGGGCCAGACCTTCCGCGCCTGACGCGCGTTTCGGGCGCAGTCGTTCCAGTCGTCGAAGTTGTAGGTGGTGGTCGCCGTCATCGACGGCTCGTCGCAGGCGTAGGCGACGAAGCGATCCTCGAACCCGTTGGTGGTCGCCAGCGTGCGCCACTGGGACAGGCACACCGGGTTGTTGATGCACGGCCACATCGCGGTCACCGACGTCATCCGGGCGCCCGACATCTGCGGCGGCACGGTTCCGGCGAGGCCGGGGTCGGTGCCGTCGACGAGCGGCTTGACGTACTTGTTGAACATCGAGGTCGTCGGAGCGTCCTCGTATGCGCCCGGGATCGGGTTGGCGATCGTCATCCGGTTCTGCAGGCCGGCCCGGGCGTAGAGGTAGGTCAGGTTCCAGGCGTGGCTCTCGTTCGGGCCGCACCACTCCTCGCCCGTGTGGGCGCCGCACGGCTGCTGGCCGGGAGGCGTCATCAGGAAGAGGCTCGGCAGGCTCGAGGTCGAGGGCATCGCGAGCGCGATGACGGCGACCGAGACCGGGACCGTCGCGACCGTGCCGCCCGCGCTGGTGACCTCGATCGAGCCCTCATAGGTGCCGGGCGCGGTGCCGGCGGGGACGAAGACGTCGACCCAGGCCGTGAGCTCGTCGTTGGCGGCGACGTCGTAGGGGAAGGCGGCGCGGTCCTCGTTGTAGAAGGAATCGCGCTCGGGGATCAGGGCGTCGGGCCAGCGGCCCTCGGCGCCGAGGGCAGAGGAGCGGGGCTTGCCGGCCGCGGCCTCGACGGTGTAGTAGGCCTCGCGGTAGATCGTGACGTCATCGCTCGAGATCGTCGCTCCGTTCGGGCCGGCGAGATCACCGGCGAGCGAGACGCCGACGCCGCTCAGGCCCTCGGGCCCGGCCTGGACGTTGACCTGGAAGGACTCGTACTCGTTCTGCGCGGCGGCGAGGCGGGCGCTGGTCGTGCCGCCGGCCGGCGTCTTGACGTCGGGGCGGAGGGTCTCGGTCGGGCCGAAGACCTGGACCGGGCCGCTCACGGGGGTGACGTCGTCGCTGCTCTTTGTCCGGATCCTGGCGTACGCAGCGCGGACCTGGGTGCCGAAGCCGGGCTCGGACACGAACCGGGCCCGCAGGTCGCTCAGCGCGATGCCGTTCGGGACCTTGAACTGGAAGCTGCGCCACTTCGAGCCCTGACCCGGGGCGATCCGGCGGCCACCGAGCACCCGGCCCCGCGACGAGACCTCGACCGTCATCCCGCCGTCGCTCGCCGTCTTGCCGGCGAACCAGAGACGGGCCTTGCGGACATCCCGGCCCTTGGCGAGCGTCTGCGGGGCGAGTCGAACGTCCGCCACTCGGCCGTCGGGGCCGGCGGCGATGTAGTCGCCCTTCGGCAGGCCCTTGCTCGCCGAGGTGTCGTCGTCGAGGGCCTGCGCGGCGGTCTCGGCGCCGACCTGCATCCACTCGTTCCTGACGTCGCTGGTGGGGCGGACGATCATGGCGGCGTCGGCGCGGGCGGTCACCGCGAGGAACGCGAAAATCGCGATCCCGACCCCGATGAGGCCGGTGAGCCTGGACATTTGTCCGAGGGGCAGCTGAGTCTGGCCGATGCGCACAGTGCTCTTGGCATCGGGCCAGGCACCGGTTCGGGTCAGTCAGTGGACCCCAGGTGGACATTTATCCGAAACGAACGCGTTCTTGCAGGCCTAGCACCCGGATTCAGCCCGCGGCAGTGCCCAGGAGCTCGAACAGCCGCGCCGAGGCGTGCGCGGGCTCGCAGCGCTCGCGGGCGAACGCGCGGCCGGCGTCGCCGACGCGGTCGTTGAGGTCGCGGTCGCTCAGGTACGGCCGGATCGCGGCCGCGAGCAGCTCAGGTTCGGGACGGTCGATGAGCGTGCCGGTGACGCCGTCGAGGAGTCCCTCCGCGGTGCCGCCGCCCCGCGTCGCGACGACGGGGACCCCCACCCAGCTTGCCTCGAGCATCGCACCGCTCAGGCCCTCGAGCCCAAAGCCCTGCTCGTCGCGGTGAGTTGCATTGACCAGCACGTCCAGGGTGGGGAGGAGGGTCGCCGGGTCCACGTGCCCCGGGAGCTCGACCGCGTCGGCGACGCCGAGCTCGGCGGCCAGGCGACCCAGCTCCTCGCCGTGTCGCGCTCCCGGGGCGGCCTCGTCGCCGGCGAGGATCAGCCGGAGGTCCGGGAACTCGCCCCGCAGCAGCGCCACCGCGCGGATGACCCGGTCGAGGCCCTTGTATGAGGTCAGCCGGCCGACCATCCCGATCCGCCGCGCCGGCCGGTCGGGGTCTCGCCGGAGGTCAACCGCGAGGGTGACCGGCGGAAAGACCACGCCGAGGCGGCGGCGGCGGAACGGCCCCAGTCCGGCGAGCACGGCCTCGCTGACGCCGATCACGCCCTTGACCGTGGCCGCGGTCGGCCGCGCCAGGCTGCCGTCGTAGGAGAAGTCGACCTTGTGCCAGACGACGGGCACGCCGGTCAACCGCCCCGCGGGGGCGGCCATGATCGCCGCCTTGATCCCCATCGCCCAGACGACGTCCGGGCGCTCGCGGCGGATGAGGCTGCGCAGCATGCGCGTGAAGCGCAGGACCCGCCGGACGGTCGGCCGGCCCTCGTAGCCGGCTTCGACCTCGGGTCGCTCGCCGCGCTCGCTCAGCGTCTTCGCGAGCGGCCCGTCCTCGATCAGGAGGATTCGTGCCTCGACGTCACCGGGCCGGTGGGCGAGAAAGCTCGCGAACGTGAGCTCGGCGCCGCCGGCCCCGGCGTGTGACGAGATCGCGAGCACCCTCATTCCGGTGATCCCCGGAGTGACCGCAGCCGGCGCTTGAGGCCCTCCGGCGCGGCGGCGCCGGCGGCGCGGCGGGCTCGGGCGAGAGCCAGCCGGAACCGGACCTGCAGCCCGGCCGCTCCGCCGGGGACGATCGCGACCGAGACCAGTTCGTCGGCGTCGTCGGTGAGCCGCAGCTTGTATGCCTGATCGCCGCTGCCGAGATCGAGCCGGTCACAGCCGAGCTCGATCGCGTCGGCGACCGCGGCCAGGATCGCCTGCACGCCTGGGCTCGCGTTGCGGTACTCGTCGTCGAAGCCGCCGTTCCAGAAGGCCAGCTCGCCGCCGGCCTCGATGAACAGCTGCGCGGAGACGGCCGAGGTCTCGGTCGCGATCGTCCAGAGCCGGAACCGGTTGGCCGGGATCAGCTCGCGCCCGGCGTCGGCGAGCATCGCATCGATCCCCGGCGCGAACGCGTCGGAGGGCCGGTCGCCGCGCCGTCCGAAGTGCAGCCGCTCCAGCTCGGCGATGTCGCCCTCCGCGCCGGCCACCTCGGTGAGGCGAAAGGTGGCGCCCATCTCGTCGAGCGCGCGGCGGCGGCGGCGCATCTGCTGGCGGAAGTTGCTGCTGCGGCCCTGCAGCCATTCCTCGTACGACCCCGCCGTGATCCGGATCGCGGGCGCCGTCTCGGTGCCGAGCTCGACCACCCGCGCGGCGCAGGCCTCGGCCAGCAGCGCCGGCCACGGCGACGACGCCTCGTTCCCGTCGAGCTGGATCAGCGCCGGTCGCGGACGGCAGTCCGCCAGCGCCGACGCGATGGCTGCGGCGACCTCGCGCTCGCGGCCGGCGACCGCCAGCGGAGCGGTCCGCGCGCACACCGGCGACGCGAGCAGCCGGTAGCGGCCCCGCACGGCGAAGAACGGGGCGATCCCGATCACCGCGGCGCCTTCGCGGACGACCACCGCCCGCAGCTGCGCTCCCGCGGGTGCCGCGTGGCGCCACCAGCCAAGCTGCCAGGCTGGCGCGCAGTACGGCCTGCGGTTGGCCACCGCGAGCCGGTCCCAGTCGTCGCGCACTGGGTCGAGCGCCGACTCCGACTCGGCCAGCTCTGCCCGGACTGGGTCGGAGGACACGCGCGCAGTATGCCGCGCCGGTACGTCAGACCCCTCGACTAGCCTGCCCGGCGACGCAATGGGTATCCGCACACGCCTGTCCCGCCCCCCGCTGGTCCTGCTCTACCACTCGCTGGGCACGCCCCTGCAGCGCAACCAGGACTCGGCGAACCTGATGCTCGACGTCGATCGCTTCCGGGAACAGGTCGGGAGGCTGCGCAAGCGCGGCTATGAGTTCCTGAAGCTGACCGACTGGTTCGCCCGCGTCGAGGACGGCCGTGCCCCGGAGGGCGCCTGCGCGCTGACGTTCGACGACGGCAGCAGCGACATGCACTCGATCCTGCCCGGCCTGCTCGAGGAGTTCGACGCGACGGCGACGATCTTCGTCTGCCCCGGCCTGCTCGGCAAGCCGCACTTCGCGATCACGGGCGACGCCGGGGTGCGCCTGGTCACCAGGGAGGAACTCTTGGAGCTGGCGGCCAACGATCGGATCGAGCTCGGCTCGCACACCAACGAGCACACCTGCATGGATGACACCACCGCCGAGGAGGCGTACGCGCTGATGCACGACTCCCGGGTCGCGCTCGAGGACCTGATCGGCAAGCCGGTGACGAGCTTCGCCTATCCGCGCTGCGGCTACTCCCCGGCCTGCCCGGAAGCCGCGGAGCGGGCCGGCTACGAGGTCGCCACGACCTGTGCGCCCGCCGGGGGCGTGCTGCGATACGAGCTGAGCCGCGAGTCGATCACGTCGCTCGACGGACGGCTCTCGTTCGCGCTCAAGTCGCGCAAGATGTGGGAGCCGCTGTACGCGTCCTGGCCCGGACGGACGGCCAGCCGGATCCTCCGCGGGCGCCGCCATCCGGACCAGCCTCCAAAGTAGGCGCGTGCAGGAAACGGGCTCCGAGCCGATCGCGGTCGTCCTGACCGTGCTCGACGACCGCGAGGACCTGGAGGGGACGCTCGCGGCGCTCGACGGGCAGTCGCGGACGCCCGACGAGCTCCTGTTCGTGGACGGCGGCTCGACCGACGGCACCCGCGAGCTGCTCGCCGAGTGGGCGGCGACGCGGGGCTGGGCGCGGGTGATCGACGCTCCGCAGACGAACATCTCCGAGGGCCGGAACGTCGGGGTGACCGAGGCCGCCGCCGAATGGATCACCTGTACCGACGCCGGGTGCCGGCCCGATCCCGGGTGGCTGGAGGCGTTTGCCGCCGCGCGGCCGAACCGTGACTTCCTGGCCGGGGTCTGGGTGGTCGACGGCCGGACCGCGTTCGAGCGCTGCGTCGGGATCGCGGGTCATCCGGACGTCGACGAGATCGAGTCTCCCTCGCGGCTGGTCCGGATCTCGCAGGCGCTCTTCGGGCGAAGCTACTCCTCCGATCAGGCGACAGGCCGCTCGATGGCCTTCACGAAGCGGGCCTGGGAGGGGGCGGGCGGCTTTCCCTCCAACCTGTACGCGGGCGAGGATGTCGCCTTCAGCCGCGCCGTGCACCAGGCCGGCTTTGCGGCCGCGCTCGTCCCGGCCGCCGCCGTGAAGTGGCGTCCGCGCGGTGGTTGGCCGGCGACCGCGCGGATGTACTTCAGCTACGCGCGCGGTGACATCCGCACGCCGCCCCGGCGCGCGCACGCTGTTCGCGCGGTCGGACTGGCGATCGCGATCGCGCTGATCGCGCTCCTCGGCCCGATCGGGCTGATCCCCGTCGCGGCCGGCGCCGCGCTCTATCTCGCCCACCCGTACTCGCGGGCGCTGCGCTCCCCGATGCCGTGGTACGAGTACATCTGGCGGGTCCCGCTGCTGGTCGTGCTGAAGGACCTGGCGAACCTCGCGGGCGCGGCCGTCGGGCTGCTCGACATGGCGCTCCGCCGCCGCCAGCCGCGGCCCGGCGGTTAGATGCTAGGCCGCCGAGCGCGGGCGGAGCGTCGGGATCAGCTCGATCAGCCGGCCCAGCGCGGCTTCGTCGCGGTCGAAGGCGTCCCGGGCGGCCAGCATTCCGCTCGCCTCTGCGACCGCGACGGCAAACCGCAGTCGCTCGAGGCTCGCTCGCCTCTGCGTGCCCACGATCTCGACCGCCCGCTCGAACAGCATCGCGCGGTCCTCGGCCGTGGCGAGGCCGGCCCAGAGCTGCATCAGGTCGAGCCCGGCGGGGCCGTATCTGGAGCGCTCCCAGTCGATCACCCAGGCAACTCCCTCGTCGATCAGGATGTTCTTGGAGTTGAAGTCGCGGTGGCACGTCACCTTGGGGAGGTCGGTTTCGGCGAGCTCGCGCCGCGCCGCGCGCAGATCGCGGAAGCTGATCGAGCCCATCGCCGCGGTCCCGACCTGCAGCAGCCCGGCGACGCGGGTGACCCCGCCCCTCCGGTACGCCAGCTTTGGAAGCCGTAGCGACGCGATCTCGGCCGCCGCCGCCGCCGCCGCGTCGACGGCGGCCTCGCCCACCAGGGGGTCCCAGCCGACCGCCCGCTCCAGCATCCAGCCGGGCCCCTGCTCCAGCACCGGGGGCGCCCGCAGCGGCCCCTCGTCGCCGACGATGCCCCGGACCGCCGCCTCGTGCTCGAGACGCACAACATCGTCGGGATCGTCGCTGTAACGGGCGAAGAGGCGGACGTCCGGGCTCCCCACGTGGGCGAACGCGCGGTCCTTCTCGCGCCAGCTCATCGTGACCGCCGCGCCACGACGCTCGAGCGCCTCGACCAGAGCGGCGGGGGCTGCGGCGATGAAGCGATTCTCGGCCGCGCTCATGGGGCTCCGCGGGCGGGGCGCACAAGGCGCATTGCCATGGTGAGGTCGCTCGGGAAAGCGAGCCGCTCCACGGCCAGGAAGGCGAGCGCGAATCCGGCGATCGCCGGCCCCAGCGTCCACCAGCTCGCCCCCGCGACCAGAACCACGGCGCCCATCGCCAGCGCCCCGGCCGCGGGGCCGGCGGCGATCCGGGCGAACTCGAGGCGGCCGACCGTTGCGACGACGAAGGCGAGCGTCACCGCGGCAAGCGTCGCCTCGGAGATCGAGGTGGCGGCCGCGGCGCCGTCATAGGAGTGGTTCGGGATCAGGATGAGGTTGAGGACGATGTTCTCGATCGCGACCGCACCGACGATCCACGGGATCAGGTTCTGCCGCTGCTGGCTGATGAGGATATAGCCGCCGAGATAGCTGATGCCGTAGAGGGCCGCGGCGCCGCCGAGCAGGCGCAGCGAGGTCGTCGCGGCCTCGAACTCCGAGCCGTAGACGGTCGAGACGATCGGTTCGGCGAACAGCGCGAAGACCATCCCGACCGGCAGCAGGCCCGCAAAGATGGCCTTCACCGAGAGCGTCGCGGCGACGGCGATGGGCGGTTCGCTGGCGCGGGTCAGCCGCGAGAGGGTCGGCAGTGCCGCGGCGGTGAACGCGTAGCTGACGAACAGGGTGGACTCGAGCAGGCGATAGGCGGAGCTGTACAGGCCAACCGCCTCGTCGTCCTTGATCAAGCCGAGCATCGTCGCGTCGATGCGGAACAGGATTGCCCCGAAGATCGTCGCCACGCCGATCGGCAGCGAGCGCCTGACCAGGGCGCGGGCGGCATCGGCGTCAAGCCAGAGGCTCGGGAGCCCGATCCCCCGCCTGAGCACCCAGGCCGCGTATCCGCAGGCGAGCAGGGCGGTGACCAGGTAGACGATGCAGACCGGCAACAGCCCACCGCCGAGCACCATCACAGGGATCCCGATCCCCGCCGTTGCCACCCGCTGCAGCGCCATGCTGGTCGCGACCGGGCGCATGTCGTCGAAGGCCTGGAAGGTGGAATACAGCGTCTTCGCGATCAGCTCGACGACGGCCGCGACCGCGAGGATCGCGACCGCGAGGTCGAACTCGATGCGGTAGCCGCCAAGCGTCGCGATGACCAGCGCCGCCGCGATCCCAATGAGCCCGAACGCGCCCTTGGCCGCGATCGCGTTCCAGAACACCTCGCGCAGCCGCTCCGGCTCGCGCGAGGTCTCGGTGGTCAGGACCGCGTCGAGTCCGAAGCCGGCGAACACCGTGCACAGCAGGGCGATCGAGAGCGCAAGGTTGAATTCGCCGAACCCGGAGACGCCGAGCGCCCGGGCCATGACGATGTAGAACGCAATCGAGGCGCCTTTGCTGACCGCCTCGCCGGCGAACTGCACGGCCGTGTTGTGGGCGACCCGCCGGGCGGTGCTCACGGCTTACGGACGGGCTTATGAACGCCGCGCATCTTCAGCCGCAGCGCCCACGCCCCGGCACGGGTCGGCGGCGGCAGCCGCGGTGCGGCGTAGCGGCTCCAGGGCCCGGGCAGCCAGCCGAAGCAGAGCTCGTGGCCGGCGGTCGCCCCCGCGCGCTCGACCCGGTCGTCGAAGATCCCGAAGGGGTAGGCGAGCGTCACGCAGGGTTCTCCGGTCAGCTCCTCGATCGCGGCCTTCGATTGCGCGAGGTCCGCGGCCAGCGCTGCGTCGTCGAGCGCTGTGAGAACCGCGTGGTCGCTGGAGTGCGACCCGAGCTCCATTCCGCGGCGGTGCAGCTCGCGGGCCTGGCCGGCGTCGAGGAGGCGCCCCGGCTCGCCGGCGACGTCGGAGTGCTGCGCCCCCCAGCGGCCGGGGTTGACGTAGAACGTCGCCCGCACACCGAGCTCGTCGAGCAGCGGGGCGACCGTCGTCAGGGCGTCGAGCCAGCCGTCGTCGAACGTCAGAACCGCGGTCCGCGGCGGCGGTCCCTCGTCGGCCCACGGCACCAGCTCGCCGGCCGTCCGGAACTCGTACCCGCGCCCCAGGAGCATCGAGACGTGAGCGCGCAGGTGACCCGGGTCGATCAGCAGCCGCGACCCGTCCGACCGGGCGGCGGCGCTGATCCCGTGGTAGGCGAGGACGACCGGCGGGTGGAGGAGGCGCTGCATCGGGCCGACATGATGCTGCCTGACCGCAAGGACGACATCACGCCACAGACACGCCGCCTGAGCGCGCCGATCCGCCAAATACCATCCCCACCGTGGCGCGGCTGCTGATGGTTGTCAGGCCCAGCGAGGGCGGGGCGTTCGGGCACGTCGCCCGGCTCAGCAGCGAGCTCGTCCGCCGCGGGCACAAGGTCGCGATCTGCGGGCCCCACGAGTCGGAGATGAACCTCGATCCGCGGGTCGAGGTGATCTACCTCGAGATGGTGCAGCCGGTCGCTCCGATCCGCGACGCCAAGGCGCTGGGGGGCCTGATCGGCGTGATCCGCAGCTGGCGGCCGGATGTGATCCATGTGCACGGGTCGAAGGCGGGCACGCTCGGACGGCTCGCCCGGCTCGCGAAACTCTCGACTCCGGTCGCATTCACGCCGCATCAGTACGCGTTCGCGAACTACTTCCGCCACCGCTGGGTGCGCTCGCTGTACCGGATCATCGAGCGGGCGATGGCCCCATTGACCTCGATGGTGATCTGCGTCTGCGAGGCCGAGCGGGCACTCGCCGCGAAGGTCGGCACCGGGGCCCGCGCGCTGGTCGTCCACAACGGGATCGACTTCACGCCGGCGCAGGCGCCCGACCCGCGGTTGACCCCGCTGCGCGAGCGCGGGCCGGTGATCTGCGCGGTCGCCGAGCTGCACCCCCGAAAGGGGCTGCTGACGCTGTTCGACGCGATGACGCAGGTGCTGGCCGCGCATCCCGGCGCGACCCTGGCGATCGCCGGCGAGGGGAAGCAGCGCGAGGCCCTGCTGCGCCGGGTCGCGGCGCTCGGGATCGCCCCCTCGGTCCGGCTGCTGGGGCTCGTGGACGATGTCCCGGCGGTGCTCGCCGGCGCCGACGTCTTCGTCAATGCCGCCTGGGCCGAGGCGTTTCCCTACTCCGTGCTCGAGGCGATGGCCGCCGAGCGACCGATCGTCGCCACGGACGTCGGT
Organism: uncultured Solirubrobacterales bacterium; assembly: GCA_963767285.1. Classification (GTDB taxonomy): domain Bacteria; phylum Actinomycetota; class Thermoleophilia; order Solirubrobacterales; family 70-9; genus WHSW01. The sequence continues at coordinate 1,121,316 of CAVYDJ010000002.1, forward strand.
GGGACCCGCGAGGCGATCGAGGACGACGTGACCGGGCGCCTGGTGCCCGCGTTCGACGCTGATCGGCTTGCGGAGGCGATTCTCGACCTGGTGGACAATCGTGATCGGGCCGAGCGGATGGCCGCCGCCGCTCGTGAGCGGATGCTCGAGCGCTACACGTTCTCACGCATGGTCGCCGGGACCCTGGACGCCTACGCCGAGCTCGGCGCGTCGCCACCGGCTTGAACGCTCCGGGCGAGCCGGGTCAGGACGCGGCCGACGGCGCCGGCGTCAGGGCGTTCGTCAACACGGCCGTCCGGGCCGGCGCCGAGATCGTCGGCAAGCTGGCGACCCTGGCGCTGTACGCGGGGATTGCTCGCGCCACGGGCGCCGACGGGCTGGGCACCTTCGTCCTCGCCGCGGCCATGGCCGAGCTCGGCTTGATCGTCGTCGATCTCGGCCTCGACCAGTACATGACCCGCGAGGTGGCTCGCGATCGCCCGCGCCGGCAGACCCTGTTCGCCGACGTGCTCGCGCTGAAGCTGACCCTCCTGGTGCCGGTCTCGGCCGCGCTGGTCGCGCTCACGTACGTGCTCGACTACAGCGGCGACACGCGGGCGGCCGTCGTGCTGCTGACCGTGGGCTTTGCGCTCGATTCGCTGATCCGGACCGAGTTCTCGTTGTTCATGGCCTACGAGGAGGGCCGTCCCGTCGGGACCGTGATCCTCGTTCAGCGGGTCGCGACCGCCGCGATCGGATTGACGGCGCTCGCGGCCGGACTGGGAGTCGTGGCGGTGGCCGCCACCTACGCGATCGGAGCCCTGCTCGGATTCGTCCTCGGAGCCGTACTGCTTGCGCGCTCGCAGGGCCTTCCGACCTGGGCACCGCGCGCCTCGCGGTGGCGGGACTTGGCATGGAGGAGCCTGCCGTTCGGGATTCAGGGGATCTTCATGGTGATGCTGTTCCGGCTCGACGCCGTGATCCTCGGCCAGCTGTCTGACGACCGGGCGGTCGGGCAGTACGGCGCCGCGTACCGCCTGTTCGAGGCAACCCTGTTCATCCCCTACGCGATCAACGCCGCGTTCGTCGCGATGTACGCGTATCTGACCCGGACCTCGATCCCGACGATCGGCTTCGTGTTCGGGAGGTCGACCAAGTTCGCGCTCGCCAGCCTGCTCCCGATCGGCGTCCTGTTCGTCGTCTTCCCCGAGCAACTGCTGACCACGGTCTTCGGCGACGAGTTCGCCGGCGGCGAGGGAGCGCTGCGGCTGCTGGGCGCGGCCGTACCGCTGATCGGGCTCGTCACCCTCTGCTCGACGCTCATCGTCTTCCGGGGGCGCTCGAGGGGGATCGTCATCCTGACGGCGCTGATCACGGTCCTCAACATCGGTCTCAACTTCGCGCTGATCCCCAACCACGATCAGGACGGCGCGGCGGCGGCGATGCTGATCTCGGAGGCCCTGTTCGCCGCGGGAGGCCTGGTGATCGTTTACCGCCATCTGGGCGAGTTCGACTGGGGCCGCTCGTTCATCTCGCCGCTCGTCGCCGCCCTGGCGATGCTCGGTGCGACGCTCCTGCTGCCCGGGTCCGCGTGGATCGTCGCGCCGGCCGGGTTGATCGTCTACGCGGTTGTGTTCCTTGGCGTGGAGCGGTTCGCCAGTCCCGAGGACTTCCAGTTCGCGAAGCGACTGCTGGCGGGCGCGATCAGAGCCGCGCCGGGCGGGGCGCTCGAGGGGCGCGAATGAGCGCGCCTGCCGGCGGCGGGCAAACGCTGCTCTTCCTGCACCCATCGGCCGGGCCCGGGGGCGCCGAGGAGGTGCTGGTCGCGGTCATTCGCGGGCTCGCCGGTGAGTTCGAGATCGTCGTCGTCCTGATGGCTCACGGAGAGCTCGAGGGAAGGTTGCGAGCCGCGGGAGCCGAGGTGATCGTCGATGAGCTCCCGGGGCGCCGGTCGATTCCGCTCTATCCGCTGGCGGCCCGGCGGCTGGCGCGCCGCCTCCGCGACCGCCCGATCGGAGTGCTGCACGCGAATCAGACCAAGGCGGTGCTGCTCGGGATCCCGTTCGCCCGGCGGCTCGGGGTGCCGCTGCTGTGGATGAAACACGGCCACGACTTCGACCGCAGCGCGCCACGCCTGCTCGGCCCGCGCTGCGACCGGATCGTCTGCGTGACCGGCGGGGTCGCCGCGACGTTCCCGGAGCGCTGCCGGGAGCGGATCGCGATCGTTCACCCCGGGGTCGAGCTGCCTCCCGAGGCGACCCCGCCCGCGGAGGCGCCCGTCGTGCTCAGTGTCGGCACCCTGATCCCCACCAAGGGACACGACACCCTGATCGGAGCGATCGCCGCGTTGCGCGACCGCGGGGTCGCGGCCCGGCTCGAGATCGCCGGCGGCGAGCACCGGGTCGCGCCCGGCCATCCGGCGGAGCTGCGGCGGCTCGTCGACGAGCTCGATGTGGGTGACCTGGTTGAGTTCCTGGACTGGGTCTCCGACATGCCGTCGGCGTACGCGCGCTCGCGCGTCGTCGGGCTCGCCAGCCGGCCGGCCCGGAAGGGGATTCCGGCGGAGGGCGCACCCCTGGCGCTGCTCGAGGCGATGGCGCACGCGCGGCCGGTCGTCGGTCCCGACGAGGCCGGGGTGGCGGAGATCGTCGCCGGCACGGGCACGCTCGTGCGCGAGGCGACCCCTGCCGGCTTCGCCGACGCGCTCGAGCCCTACCTGCGCGACCGCGAGCGGGCGATTGCGGCCGGCGAAGCCGGCAGGGCGCGGGTCCGCGAGCACTTTACGATCGAGCGCATGGTCGCCGAGCTGCGCAGCGAGTACGTCGAGCTGATCGAGACCGGGCGGCGGTGAGACGGTGACACGAATCCTGATGGTGATCCGGGCCGGCGAGGGCGGGGCGTTCCGTCACGTCGCCGACCTCAGTGGCGTGCTCGCCGAGCGGGGATACGAGGTCGCCGTCTGCGGACCGCATCACGGCGCCGAACTCACGGTCCCGGTCCTGCCGCTGGAGATGTCGCGGGCGATCATGCTCGGCAGCGACGCGCGATCGGCCCTCGGCTTCGCTCGGATCGTTCGTGACTTCCGCCCCGACATCGTCCATGCCCACGGCAACAAGGCGGGCGTCGTCGCCCGCATGGCCCACGTCGCGAGGCCCGGGACGCCGGTCATCTACAGCCCGCACGGCTACGCGTTCGCCGGCCACTTCAGCTCTCGCCAGCAGAAGCTCTACCGGGCGCTGGAGAGCCTCGTCGCCCCGCTCGCGACCCTGGTCCTCTGCGTCTGCGAGGCCGAGGCGCGACTGGCACGGGCCACCGGCCTCAACTCGAGAATCCGGGTCGTCCACAACGGGATCCGCCCGCTCGAGCCGGCGTCCGCTCCCGGGCCAGCCAACGGCGCCGGACCGCTCATCTGCGCGACCTCCGGCCTGCGGCCGGGCAAGGGCCTGGACGCGCTGCTGGAGGCGATGGTGGACGTGATCGCGGAGGCTCCCGGCGCCCGCCTCGCGCTCGCCGGCGAGGGGCCAGAGCGCGATTACCTGGAGGCGGTCGCGATCTGCAACGGCGTCGGCGACGCGGTCGAGTGGCTCGGCAACCTCGACGATGTCACCCCGCTGCTCACCTCCGCCAATGTGTTCGTGAGCCCGTCGTGGTCGGAGTCGTTCCCGTACTCGGTGCTCGAGGCGATGGCGGTCGGCTGCCCGATCGTCGCCACGGCCGTCGGTGGCGTCCCGGAGGCGATCGAGGACGAGGTGACCGGGATCCTGGTCCCCGCTCACGACCGGGTTGCGCTCGGGGGGGCGTTGATCGGCCTACTCCAGGCCGCCGATCACGCCCGCCGGCTCGGCGACCGGGCGCGCGAGCGCCAGCGGGCCGCGTTCACGCTCGAGCGGATGGTCGCCGGGACCGTCGCCGTCTACGACGAGGTGCTCAGCGGCCGCTGAGCCTCGGCCGCTCTCGCCCGCTCGGTCGCGATCGCGAGCATGGCCGGGCCCATCGCGAGGAAAAGCCAGGGCAGCTTGGCCAGCTGCTCGGAGATGAAGAAGTTGGCGACCAGGGCAGAGAGGACGGCCAGGAAGATGGCATGGGAGAGGATCATCAGCTTGCGTTCTCGCAGCCGGCGCGCGATCTGCGATGCCCTGTGCAGACAGCCCATCGCCATCACGATGATCGTCAGGTAGAGCCCCAGCCCGATCGCACCGAGTTCGGCGAGCACGTGCAGGTAGCTGTTGTGGGCGACCTTGGGGGCCGTGACGAAGTACTCGTCGCGAAGGATCGCGCCGGGCTGGATCAGGTAGTGGATCGAGGTGCCCTCGTAGTTGCCGGCGCCGATCCCGTTCGCGGGATGGGCCTCGACCATCCGCCAGCCGACCTTCCAGATGTCCGTTCGCCCGTTGCCGCCGTCCGACTCGGTTATTCGCTGGCGGGATTCCGGCGGGGTGAGGACGAACAGTGCGACCACCGCCAGCGCGATCGCGGTGAAGCTCACTACCGCGACGCGGCCCCGCGCCCCGGCGACCACCAGCGGGGCGGCCAGGCAGACGACCCCCGCGGCGATCAGACCGCCGCGAGAGAGGCTGAGGAGGACGGCGATCATGCCGACCACTGCCGCGCCCGAGAAGAACACCCGCGCGGCGAGCGACTTGGCGATGAACGCGAGCGCGATCGCGATGATCGCGCCGGGCAGCACCTTGGCGGCGAACCGGTTCGGGTCGCCGATCGAGCCGCCGAGCCGGTTGAGCTCCGCGGCCGGGTCGCCGCCCGATGCGCCGCTGGCGCTCGGGTCGATCGCGAACCCATAGGTGGCCGCGATGAACGCGAAGACGACCAGCACCGTCAGTAGCTTCTGGACGTCGGCGACGTCGCGCAGCGCCGTATATGTGACCGGGAACAGCAGCGCCGCGAGCCCGAAGCTCCCGAGCACGACCAGCGCGGCCATCGGGACGGCAGCCCAGATCGCGCTCAGCATCACCCAGACCAGGAACGCTCCGATGGCCATCGTCAGCAACGGGTGATCGACCCAGAACAGCTGGCGCGCCCGCGGCTGGATCGTGATCAGCGCGAACCAGGCGAAGACCACCATCCCCGTGAGCAGCTTGCTGCCGCTCAGTCCGCCGCCGGCCACCGCCGGGATCGCCTCGAGGTAGGAGAGTGCCGCGACCGCGGCGAGACCCCAGGTGAGGTCGCGGAAGGCGAGCAGCGTGACGGCGCCACCGACCACCAGGAAGAAGCCGATCCCCGGATCCTTGCCGACCAGTATCCCCACGCCCAGCACGGCGGCGCCGAGCGCCACCGCCGCCACGGCTCGCATGACCTCGGGCACCCAGAGGCGATTTTCGAGCAGGGCGTTCAGCTGTACGACCGCGGAGGCGTCAGCGAGGGATCACCCGCGTCGTCTCCACCGCCTTCGCCGTTCGGCCCGTAGACCGGGTTGACGGCGCCGGGCCGGGCGAGCGGCTCGCCGCGGGCGACGTAGTACTGGTAGGAGCTCTTCGACGGGCGCGCGGTCCCGACCAGCGCGAAGCCCGCCGGCTTGATCGAGTTCTCGGCCAGCAGGTCGGCGAGCTCGGCGAGCTTCTTGAGCCTCGTGTGGCCGAGGCGGGCAACGACGAGGACGTCGTCCACGTCACGGGCGAGGGGCAGGACATCGATCACGTCGGCGAGCGGCGGCGAGTCGATGATCACGAAGTCGGCGAGCCGCCGCGCGTCTTCGACCAACTGCCGGGCGACGGGGAGGGTGAACAGCTCGGAGATCCAGTCGCCCGAGTAGTCGGCGAGCAGCAGCCGCAGCCGCGGGCCGAACGTCTCCGTCGGGATCAACGCCTCCTCGATCGAGATGCTCTCCATCAGGACGCTGACGAGACCATGCTTCGGGGCGACGCCGAGCGACTGGCCGATCGTCGGCTTGCGCAGGTCCCCCTCGATCAGGATCACGCTCTTGCCGCCGGCGGCGAGGGCGGAGGCGAGGTTGATGGCGGTGGTGGTCTTGCCCTCCGACGGGGACGAGCCGGTGACCAGGATCGCCCGATGGGTCCCGACACGCGTCGCCCCGGTCAGGGTTCCGCGCAGGGTCCGAAACGCCTCCGAGGTCGCCGCGGAGAGGCTCTTCGGCGCCAGCGGACCGGAGCCGAAGCGGGCCTGCTGAGGGACGCGCCCGAGGATCGGCAGCCGGTACCGGCGGCGTAGCTGCTCCTCGCGGCGCAGGCGCGGATCGATCGCGTTCCAGGCGAAGGCGAGCGCGATCCCGAGGATGATCCCGGCGACCGCGGCGGCGGCGAGGCTCAGCTTCCGCCGCGGCGAGGTGGGCTGGTCGGGCGGGGAGGCCGGGTCGGAAACCTGCAGCTCTGAGCTCTCGGCGAGGCGCTCGAGCACCGCGAGGTCGCGGATGACGGCGCTGTTTGCGCCGAACTGGTCCTCGAGGGCCGCCCTCTGGCGGTCGACGATCGCCTTCAGCTGCTCGGAGCGCTCGGCGACGGCCTCGGTCGCGAACGCGTTGGCGAGGTCGGCCGCCACCTGGGCCGTGTCGCCCTCGCCGGTGACGTCGACGAGCTGGCTCTGCGCCACGGGTACCGCGGTGACCTCCTCAAGGAGGTCGCCCGTGGACTCGTCGGAGTTGAGCACGCGCTTGACGCGTTGCGCGACCGCGGTGGTGGTGATGAGCTTCGCGGCCGTCTCGACGTCACGGGTCGGGTCCGAGGACTCCCGGATCACCGGGACGCCGATCGCCGGCGAGCCGGCGGACGCGGGCACCGGCGAGACGAGGACATCGGCGCCCGCGGTGTAGACGTCCTCGGCGGTCAGCACGTAGAGGATCGCCCCGGCCATGACCAGGGCGAAGGTGACGATCACGACCATGATGCGCTCGCGCAGCGTCTCGACGTACGCGCTCAGGCCCTCCTGGTCCACCGGGGGGCTGAGCCAATCCGCGGAAGGGGTCGTCGTCGGTGTCTCTCCCGCTGCGGCCATGGCGGGGAATTCTACGTGGCTCGTCGGAACCCCCCGGGTCGCGGCCCGGCGGGCGGCGGATTGCAAGGGAGGATGTTGCGCCTGCTACAAACGTTCGCGGAGATGGCCGCCGCCGATGACCTGCGACCGCTCGACGCGGCGATCGACGAGATCCGCACCCTGCACGTGGCGGCGGAACACGCCGCGACGCGGATCGCGAGCGTTGTCGACGATCTGACCGCGGGCGAGGGTGGGACGAACGGACTGGTCGCCGATGTCGCCGAAGCGCTCGTCGGGCGCACGGAGGCGATCCGCGAGGAGTGCGAGCGGCTCACGGCCGTGCTGCAGCGCGCCCGGGCCGCGATCGCTGCCGAGGGCGCGCCCGCTCCCCGCGCCCCGATCCCTGCCGAGGGCGCACCCGGCCCCCGCGCCCCGATCGCCGACATCGCGCCGGAGCCCCGTTATGCCGCGCCCCGATACGAGCAACCGCTTTACGCGCCGGCACCACCTCAGCCCGTCCAGCAGGCGTCCCCGACCCCCGCGCGTCCCGCTCCCTGGGCCTTCTGGCGCCGCAAGCGCGCCGGCGAGGAGCCGTCGCGGATCGTGGAGCAACCGCCGCGGTTGCCGCGCCCGGACTACGCGGCCATGGGGGTGGGGCCGGTGATTCGCCCCGACGCTCCGAGCCGCGCGCCCGCTCGGCCGGTCCCTGAGGGCGTGCGCCTGATCGCCACCCAGATGGCGATTGCCGGCTCGAGCCGGGTCGAGATCGAGCGGCGGCTGCAGCGCCAGTTCGGGATCGGCGATGCCTCCGTCGCGCTCGACGAGATCTTCGGCAACGACAGCTCGATGCCGATCCCGTGACCCCGGCCGGGTCCCGGGCCCCCGCCCGAGCATGAACGACGCCTTGCACACTCGTCCCGATTGTGGTTTTCCGCGCGCCTGCCGATAGAGGATTCTGAGGAATGGCATCATGAGCCAAGCGATGACCGATTTTCGATTTCCACCGCCTGAGTTCGAGTCGGCGTCCGGCCGCTCGTCCGCGCGCGACCCGCTCGCCGAGATGGCGGAGCAGATCCGCGTTCTCGACGAGGCCGCCGCGCAGGCGGCGGCGCGGGTTTCCGAGGCGGCCGACGGTCTGCAATCAGAGGCTTTGGCCGACCTCGGTTCGTCGCTGGTCGCGCGGGTGAACGAGCTTCGTGCCGAGTGCGAGCGGCTTTCCGGAATGCTCTCCCGGGCCGCCAAGCTGTCGGCCGGCGGGGGGCTGTCGGCGAATGCGCCGGCGCCGATCCTCGCTGTGCCTGAGACCTTTGAACCGCTCAACGGAGAGCGGGAGCCGGAACCGAGCCCCGCCCGGCGCCCGGACCGCCGCCGTGCTCCCGGACAGGCGACGCCCGAGGGCGTCCGGCTGGCGGCGACCCAGATGGCGGTTGCCGGTTCGAGCCGTTCGGAGATCGAGCGCTGCCTGCGGATCCAGTTCGGGGTTCGAGACGCCGACACGGCGCTCGATGAGATTTTTGGCACGCGACCCAGTGAGGTTCGATGACGATGTCCTCTTCACCCTCCGACCAGCCTTCGTCGCCCGACCTGCGCCGCTCGGTCGGTGAGGCGACCGACCGGATCCACGAGATCATCAACGCCGCCGAGCGGGTCGCGACTGAGATTCGCACCGACGCCGAGGCGGACGCACGGACCTACCTCGCCGAGCGCCGCGCCGAGGCCGATCGCTCGGCTGAGGAGCGCCACGCTGCGTTTGACCGAATGACCCGGAACGTCACCGACGCCGCCGGGCATTTCAAACGCCAGGCCGAGCGGATGCTCGCCGAGCTCGACGCCGCGATCGCCGATGCCCGGGCGAATCTCGACCGGGGGGGCGCCCGCTCCGCGATCGACGACGAGCCGCCGCGGGTGACCGAGGCGCCCCGTGCGACCCAGGCGCCCCGCTCCGAGTCGCTGCTGGGGCTCGAGAGCCTCGACACCCTGCGCCCCGAGCGAGACCTGTTCCCCGTCGATCCGCCGCCGCGCGAGCGCCCGACGCGAAAGCCGGCCGGCCTCGAGCCGCTGCCGTCAAGCGAGCCCGGCGACGATCCGTTCGAGTTGCCGCCGCTCGACCGCGACGCCCTGCTTCGCGACCGTCCGGCGCCCGATCGGGACCGCCCGGCGGTCGCGGTCTCGGCCTACCCCGGCAGCGGCGAGGGTTCGTGGAGCGCCGGGTCACCCTCGGCCGGCTCCGATCAGACCTCCGAGGCCCTGCTGCGGGCGACCCAGCTCGCGGTGACCGGCAAGGACCGCGACGAGATCGCCCACGTCCTGCGCGCCGACTTCCCCGGCGTCGACGCCGAGCCGCTGCTCGACGAAATCCTCGGCTGAGCCTAAGGGTCCTGCCAGATCCCGTCCGCGTCCGCGAAGAGGCTGGTTTCCTTCAGCTTCGCGAACACCGCCCAGCGCTGGGCGGCGCTGTATAGCGGGTGGCAGGCCGTCAGGACGAGTCGCTCGTAGCCGACGTTGTCGACGATCTCGGTCTGCTCGGGATCGACGATCTCGTGCTTTTCGACCTCATAGGTGAACGTCCCATATGGCATCTCGAGCGTGATCTCGTCGCCGTCGGCGACCTCGTTGATCTTCCGGAACGGGGCCAGGTAGGTGGTCCGGTGTCCGGCGATCCCGATCGTCTTTCCCTGGCCGGGAAACGCGGTGTACGGGTAATGGCCCGGGCCCTTCTGGAGGCTGGCCGTGTCGGTGCCCTGGACGACGACGATGTCGAGATCGATGCTCGGGATCCGGATCCGCCCGATGCCCTGGCCCGTGGTCACCTCCTTCGCGAACAGGTCGGCCAGGCCCTTGACCCTCTGATCGACGTTGCCGCCCTTGACGGCCTGCAGATCCGCGGGGGAGGGGAACTCGTCCTCGAGCTCCGCCAGCGAGTCCTCGGCCTGCCCCTGCTTGATCGAGCCGTAGATCGTCGACATCGGCTCTTTCCACGCGAGGGTCATCGCGACGTCGGCCGCGATCACGATGCCGGCCGTGATCAACGCGACCGAGAGGATGTAGAGCGGGCGACGCACTCGGCAATGATCCCGGATCGCCCCGACGGGCTCGAGAGGCGACGTAGACTTGCGCGCCGATGACCGACGAGGCCCCGCGCATCGCCAGCTACCAGGCCGACCCCGCAGCGGTCGGGCGCGTCCTGCTGCTCTATTCGGGCGGCCTCGATACGTCGGTGATGCTGCATTGGATCCAGGAGCGCTACGGGGCCGAGATCGTCACTTTGACGGTCGACCTCGGCCAGCCGGGTGAGGACTGGGACGTGGTCGTCGGCAAGGCGCGCGAGCTGGGCGCGGTCGACGCGATCCGCGCCGACGCCAGCGAGGACTTCGCCCGCGACTACGTGCTCCCGGCGATCAAGGCGAACGCGCTCTACGGCGGGGGCTACCCGCTCTTCACGGCGCTCGCCAGGCCGCTGATCGCGAAGCTCGCCGTCGAGCACGCCCGCGCCGCCGGCTGCGACACGATCGCGCACGGGTGCACGGGCAAGGGCAACGACCAGGTTCGGATCGACGGGACGATCGCCACGCTGGGGCCGGAGCTGAAGGTGCTGGCGCCGGTTCGCGAGTGGAAGATGGGCCGCGAGGAGGAGATCGCCTACGCGCGCGAGCACGGGATCCCGATCAAGGGAGCGAACGAAGCCGCGGCGCCCTACTCGATCGACGACAACCTCTGGGGGCGCTCTTCGGAGGGGCGGGCGATCGAGGACCTCTCCAAGCCGCCGGCCGACGACATCTTCCAGCTGGTCACCCGCCCGGAGGAGGCCCCCGACGAGCCGCAATTGGTACGGATCGGCTTCGAGGCCGGCTGCCCCGTTTCGATCGACGGCGAGCGCCTCGAGCTCGTGGAGCTGATCGAGCGGGCCGCAGAGGTCGGCGCCCGCCACGGGGTCGGCATCGTCGACCACATCGAGGACCGGATCGTCGGGCTGAAGGTCCGCGACATCTACGAGGTGCCGGCGGCCGCCCTGATCCTGCCCGCCCACCGCGAGCTCGAGAAGCTCGTGTCGACCATCCACCAGAACAACTTCAAGCGCGCGCTCGAGGACAAGTGGGCCTACCTCTGCTACGCGGGGCTCTGGCTCGAGCCGCTGCGAGAGGACCTCGACGCCTACATGGACGCGGCCAACACGCATGTCACGGGAGAGGCGACCGTGAAGCTCTACAAGGGCTCGGCAACCGTCGTCGCACGCTCGTCGCCGTACGCGCTCTACGACCAGACCCTCGCCTCCTTCGGCGAATCCGGTGGCGAGTTCAGTCAGGACGCGAGCCCGGGGTTCATCGAGCTGTTCACGCTCCAGAGCCGGATGGCCTACCGGGTTCGCAATCGCGAGGACGGGTAGGTTTCCGCCGTGGCCTCAGCCGTCTACGAACTCATCGGCCGCATCGTCGTCCGCCTCGCGTGGCTGCGCTTCGGGAGCCAGATCAAGGTCGCGGGCGGGGTCTTCGCGGTCCTGGTTGTGGTCGCGGGCTACCTGATCGCGAAGCGCGAGCCCCCGGAAGGCTGACCCGCCGAAGGTGAGCGAGGCGCTCGGCAGCACCGGCCCGCTGTGGGAGTTGGCGCGCCGGTTCGACCCTCGCTGGGCGCTCCACCGGCTGCGTGGCCGGGGAGGTGGGCGGCCTCCCGCTGAACGCTCCGGGCGGTGGGATGCTCAGTACACCAAGACGCCCGATCTCTTCGAACTGGAGGGCGACGCGAAGGAACAGGCTCGGTACGACTTCCGGCTCGACGCGCTGGCGGGCCGGTCCCTGGGCAGGACCCTCGAAGTCGGGTGCTCGGTCGGGGTGTTCACGGCAATGCTCGCCGAGCGGACCGCCTCAGTGACGGCGACGGACATCTCGGAGGTCGTGCTCGAGACGGCGCGGGAGCGGCTCGCGGAGGCCGGCCATGAGAAGGTCGACCTGCGTCACGCGGAACTGCCGGGCGGCGTTCCCGAGGGGCCGTTCGAGACGATCATCGCCGCCGAGGTCCTCTACTACCTGTCGGCGGGCGAGGTGGCCGAGTCGGCGGCCCGGCTGGCGGACGCCCTCGTGCCGGGCGGCGCGTTGCTGGTCGCGCACGCCCGCGGCTACTTTCCCCACCACGAGATCTCCGCGGACCGTGCGGCCGGCGTCGTCGCGCGAAGCCCTGGGCTGCGGCGCGTGAGGCGGTGGGGCGGATCGGGGCTGCGCGTGGACCTGTTCGAGCGCCGGGCCGCCTAGCCCGCGCACTCCCACGCCGCGGCGCCGGAGTCGGCCCAGATCTGGGCGGCGATGTCTGACTGCTCGGCCGGCGAGGCGTCCTCGGGGTCGCCCTCGCCTCCGTACAGCTCCCAGGTGGAGGGAAGGATCTGGTACGCGCCGCCGGCGCCCGACGACGGGTTGACCGCCTCGAAATTGCCGCCCGACTCGCACATCACGATCGACTCGGGGATCGCCCAGTCACCGAACCAGTCCATCACTTCGCTCTGCGCCTGCTGGGCGGAGATCCGCTCGAGCCGCTGAACCTCGTCGGTCCACTCGCCGACCCGCGCCTGGAGGCTCTCGACCGCCGCCTGGCGCTCGGCACGCAGCGCGGCCAGCTGCTGGGCGCGGGCCTCGGCCTCGGCGCGCACGGCCGCGATCTGGTCGCGGGCGGCCTCGATCTGAGCGTTGAACTCCTCGGCGCGCCGCTGGGCCTCCTCGACCGCCGCGAGCTGCTTCGTGACGTCGTCGCGCAGTGTCCGCACCCGCGTCACGAGCGACGCGTCGGCTTCCTCGATCCGGCGCAGGTACTCGGCCCGGGTCTGCAGGTCGTCGTAGCCGTCGGCCTCGAGCAGCAGCGTCGTCGCGTCCGGCATGCCCGCGCGGTAGATGTCGACGAGGCGGTTGGAGAGCGCGTTCAGTCCCCGCTGGAGCTGGGCCCGCGCGGCGGCGAGCTCGTCACGCGTCCGTGCGACCTCGGCCTCGAGCCGGGCCTCGCGCTCGCGCCCCTGCGCGAGCACTGCGCTCAGCTGCGCCTCGCGCTGGGCGGCGACGATCGCCTCCTGCTGCGTGGCGGCGAGCTCGGCGTTGGCGCTCTCGATCTGGGCGCCGAGCGCCTGCGCCTGATCCTTCGCGCCCGCGATCCGCGAGCTGAGGTCGTCGATCGACGGCTCGGCTGCGGCGACGGCCGCGCCGGCGCCGAGCAGGCCGACGACCAGCAGCGTCGCGACGGAGGCGCGGGGGGAGATATGCGTCGTTGCGTGACCCATGTGTCGATGCCTACGGGGTTAGCTGGCGGGCTCGCGCCGCATGGGTGGCGCTACACGGAACTCCGCGATTCGCCCCTGGTGGCGAAGAGCAACGCCACCCTCGGGTCCCCCGATCCCCCGCGAAGCGCCGATTTGCACGGCTTTTTGCAGGGAACTCGGCGAAGCGGGAGCCTAGCGGACCGTTAGGGTCCGGTGAGCAGCGTGCGTGAGGGGTCCGCAGCTGCAAGAGAACTTGCATCGTCCTGCAGCTCGTCTTGCAGTGGACCCTGCTCGAGCTGAGGCGTCCAGTCGGCGCGGCGCAGCAATGTGGCAGCAAGGGCGAGCACCACCAGCACGCCGGCGCCGGCGGCCGCGTAGGCGAGCCGCGGCTGGAAGATCGCCGTGATCGCGCCGCCGATCAGGAAGCCGATTCCCGGCATCACGCTCGCGAGCGCCTCCAGCAGCGAGAGGACGCGGGCCTGGAACGCTGCGCGCGTGAGCTCCTGGACCGCTGTCACCAGTGCGATCCACTGCACGCCGTTGCCAAGCCCGCCCAGGCATGAAGCCGCGCACGCCGCCAACAGGGTCGGCGAGATCGAAGTGCCGAGATACGCCAGGCCGATCGCCAGGGTGGCGAAGAAGAGCAGGGCAGGGAGCGGGACACGACGCAGCGCGGCAAAGGCGAGGCTGCCGATCACCATGCCGACGCCCCAGCCGGCGAGCAGGGCCCCGTAGCCGGCGTCGCCGACGTCGAGGGTCTCCTTGGCGAACACAACCTCGATCGGGATGACGAGCGAGAAGAACACGAATGCCAGCGCCTGGGCGCCGAGCAGGCGCCGCAGCGCCGGGCGCTCGCGCACGTACGTCAGGCCGTTGCGCAGGCGCTCGCCCCAGCCCGCGTCCGGCTCGTCCGAGGCCGGCAGCTCGAGCCGGCGGGCAACGAGGAGCAGGACCGCGACCGCCAGGAAGGAGACGGCGTCGGCAAACAGCGCCGTCTCGACGCCTGCCCCGGCGACGACCAGCCCCGCGATCGCCGGACCGGCGGCCGCGCCGACCGTGAATGCGATGTTCAGCAACGCGTTGCCCTCGCGGAGCTGTCCCGCGGGCGCGAGGACGGCGCTCGCCGCTGCTCGGGTCAGCGCCCTGGCCGCCGAGGCGATCGAGCCGTCGAGCGTCGCGATCGCCAGTACGAGGACGAGGCTGAAGCTGTCGGCGAGCACGGCGAGGAGGGCAAACGAGAGCCCCTCGATCGCGTAGAGCGCCGGAAGGGCGATCCGCACCGGTGTCAGCTCGGCACGGGCGACCAATGCCGGCGAGAGCAACGCAGGGGCGAAGTGCATGCCGCAGAACAGCGCGGCAACCGCCATCGGGCTGCCGGTCTGGTCGTAGACGAGCACCGCGAGCGCGATCTCGCCGAGCCAGTTGCCGAGCTCGTTGACCAGGTACGCGAGGCTGAGATTCGGGAATCCGGGGAGCCGCAGGGGGCGCAGGGCCGAGGCCATCGCGCGAAGTTACTTCAGGGACCGGACTCCTGCCGAAGGGCACAAACTTGCAAGAACTTGCCAATTCGTCCACAGGGCTTGCAATATCCGTCCAACTTTGTAGGATTCGCTCAAGTTCAGGTGGGTTTGCACAACCCACAGGGTTATGGACCAGAGCCACAGGAAGGGATCACCGATATGGGCTGGCGCCACGGTTAAGAACGACAAGGTTTGTCTCTGTAGATAACGCCGCCCCCGGGGCATACCGGAGGCGGCGTTTCTGCGTTCAGGGACCAGTACGGGGGGCGGCGGCTCAGCCCAGGCGCTCGGTAGCCGCGGGTGTCGCCTTGACGTAGTCGTGAATGCGCTTGTCGAGCGCCAGCTCGGCCTCGAAGTCGGCGTCCTCGCCGTGGCGGTAGGCGAGGTCCTTGCCTTCGAGCACCCCGATCAGGACCTCGACGTAGCGGCCGTCGAGCTGGGATCCCGAGACGCGGCGCAATTCGACCACGGCGTCGTGGGAGCTGACCGGCTCGCGGTAGGTGTCGCGCGCGGTCATCACGTCGTAGGTGTCGGCGACCGAGATGATCTTCGCGAGCTCGGGGATCGCGTCCTCGGCGAGTCCGTTGGGATAGCCGGTGCCGTCGATCCGCTCGTGGTGGGCGAGGATGATCTCGGAGATCGGCTGGTAGCCATCGATCTGGGCGACGATCCGGGCACCTTCGTAGGGGTGGGCCTTGATCGCCTCCCACTCCTCGTCGGTCAGCCGTCGGCGACCCGACTTGAGGATGTTGTCCGGGAGCACGAACTTGCCGATGTCGTGCAGGAGTGCGGCCGAGTGGACGAGCTCCTGGTCGTCGGCCGCGAGGCCCGCGGCGGCGGCGATCTCGCGCGAATAGCGGGCGACCGCCGCGCTGTGGCGCGCGGTCATCCGGTCGCGCAGATCGAGCGTCCGCAGCAGCGCCGAGAGCAGCGCGACCTGGAAGCCGGCGAGCTGGCGGGCGCGGAGCTCGAGCTCGTCGGCACGGCCCTCGGAGACGAGCAGGGCGCGGACGGTGTACTGGAAGATCAGGATCAGGACGCTGAGCAGGGCGACGGCGGCCGTGCCGGCCTCGTTGTAGGCACTAGCGAAACCGAGCGCGAGCGCCGCCGCCGCGAGCTCGGAGGGCAGCACCGGCAGCAGGCCTCGCTCGACCTTGGTCAGGAAGCGGGACCGCTCGACGTAGCACCCATAGCCGGCGATCAGGAGGAAGTCGATCGCCATCGCGAGGCAGAACGCGCCGACGATGAGGAGGTACCAGCCGAAGCTCCCCGCCGCGCTATTGGTCGCATCGGCGGCCTCGGTGAACGCGAGGCCCGCGATCAGCGGGAACCAGGCGTACGTGACCATGTTGGCGAGCAGGTAGTGGAGCTCGTAGCGATGCTTGATCCAGCCGACGGCGATCGTGATTACTCCCATCAATGCCGCCGGCGGGCCGCCGAGCAGGACGGCGCCCAGCACGATCGTCATCAGGCTCGCGGAGACCACCACCCGCGACGCGCGGGTCTGGATCGCGATCAGGTCGCTGATGATCGAGAGGGCGGTCAGCGTCGCCAGCAGGGCCGGGTCCCAGTAGGCGTGCTGGTCGACGAGCAGCGCAAAGACCGCAGCACCCGTGAGGGCCAGCAGCATGCCGCCGATCACCAGTCTTGTCGGTCGTTCCGTCATGGGCAGGGCTGGGGTGGTGCGGCTCCCTCGTCAGCCCGTGATCGAGTTCGCGTTGCGGCCGTAGTGCGGTACGCCGACCGCTCCGGGGCTGGGCTGGCGCATGGAGGCGAGGAACTGCTCGAGATCCTCGGGCGCGTAGCGGCGCTGCCCCCCCGGCGTCCGGTAGACGGGCACGATGCCCTGGTCCGACCACTTGCGCAATGAGGCGGCGCTGACGCCGAGAAACTCGGCCGCCTCGCTGACGTTGATGAACCTCTGTGCTGCTTCCATTTTCCCTTCTCGACTTCGTAGATGCGCTGCAAAGCGGCGCAAACTTCCACTGTCGACGGGGTTATTAGCCCTCCGAGGCGTCCCCTACAAGGACTTATCGGCAGGGACTCAAGGGATGTGCAGCTTTCGGACTCCGAACTTGCGCGAGCTTGTGCAACTTGGGCAAACGGGCACGAAACTTGCACCGGGTTGCACCGGGTTGTAAGCGGCTGCGGTCGTGGGTACTTGCGGCGCGGCTAGGAGAGCGCCGTGAGCAGCGCGTCCGTGGCCTCGTCGGGCTCGAGGCCGAGCGAGGGGACGCCGTCACGGCCGGCGACGAGCCGGGCCGCGCGGTAGCCGTAGACGTGGGCGTCGCCGCCGCGCAGCGCGCGCAGCGGCTCGGCGAGCACGTCGAGGCGTGCCTCGGAACCGCAGATCACGACGGCGCTCGGCTCGAGCGCCCGCAGGGCGCTGCGGAAGCGGCCCTCGGCGAGCCCGGCGGAGAGCAGCAGGACCCGTAGCCCGGCGCGGCGGAGGAACAGCTCCAGCGCCTGCACCTGAACCGATTCGACTCCGAGCGGGGAGCCGGAGTCGAGCAGCAAAACACCTTCGTCCCGGGTCGCGCCCGCGATCAGGCGGCGGGCGCGATGCAGCCACCCGGTGGCCCAGCGACAGGCGTACTCGAGCTCGGCGGCGTTGTTCGGCCGGTCAGCGGCTGTCTCGAGCGCCGGCAGCAGGAGCTCCGAGATCGTGCGCTCGACCGAGCGCAGCACGAGGCTCTCCTCGAGCTCGCGGTCGGCGGCGGCCTCGTCGAAGGCGTCGAAGCAGGAGACGAGGCGGGCGGGGGAGGAGGGGCCGCGGCCGCGCTGGCGAGCCACCTCGACGGCGCTCGAGATGTTCGGCGTGTCGCGCAGCGCCTCACGCAGGGCCTCGACCTCGTCGAGCTGATAGAGGCGGTGGTTGCCCGGGGTGCGGTGGGGCGTCGGGTAGCCGAGGCGACGCTCCCAGCTCCGCAAAGTGCTGGTGCTGACGCCGAGCATCCCGGCCGCTGCGTTGATTCTGATCCCGCTCATCCGTGAAGTTCCCTCGCCTGGGGGATGCCGGATATCAGCAGCTTTTGCAGGTACTTACAAGATCTGCGACCGCGGCGCTACGAATCTTGCATGACCGCACCGCCGTTGGGACTGCCGGCGACCGCGGCGCCGGAGGCCTTGGCGGCGTAGGTCGCCTCGGTTGCGCTCTCCAGCAGGCGCTCGGCCGCGAGCCCGTCGGCGGGACAGCTGACGACCCCCGCCGCGACCGCGACCCGCGGCCCGGTCTCGTCCTGCGACTCGGCGATGAGGCCCGCGATCCGTCGCGCCATCGCCACCAGGTGCGTCGCGTCGGCGTGCGGGGCGACGATCGCCAGCTCATCGTCCTCGAGGCGGAAGGCGAAGTCGACCTCGCGCAGCTGACGCCGCACGACCGCGGCGACCGCGGCCAGCATGCGATCGCCCGCCTCGCGCCCGTAGGCGTCGTTGATCCGGCCGAGCCCGTCGACGTCCACCAGCGCGAGCGCGAACGGATGGCCGTAACGGCGCTGCTCGGCGAGCAGAACGGTGAGGCAGCGATCGAGCTGCTCGGCTCCCGGCAAGCCCGTGACCGGGTCGATTTGAATACCTCCCGCCACGTCCTCGGCTTTGCCTCCGGGCGTGCGGGTCGGGGTGAGGGTCCGCGTCTCGCCCTCGCCAAACAGCTCGGCGAGGCGCCGGGCGGCGGCGGCGAGTTCGCCCGGGCCGCGTTTTGGGTCGGAGAGCGTCGCGAGGACGGTCGCGATCAGCGGCGGGGCCTCGCTGCCGATCCGGCCCAGCGCTAGGACGCCGAGCTCCGAGAGCGGGGTGCGGTCCACGAGCTGTGCGATCCACGCCTTCGCGAGGCGCTCCGCGCGCTCGGTTTCCGGTCCCGTCGGACCTGCGGGTGAGCGGTCCACTGCAGGCGCAAGCTAGCCCTCGCTTCGGTCGTCATCCGGGTCTACACTCGGCGACGGGTTGATCAAGGACGACAGAGCATCCGGCCCGCCCGGCGACGACCGGGAACGAGCAGGCGCCGGCGGCCCGCCCGCCGGTGACGCGATCATCGGGGCCACGCTCGAAGGCCTGCGCCGCGCGGCGGAGGAGGTCGAGCACGTCGCCGCCGTCGCCGAGACGCTGCAGCGCAGCCTGCTGCCCGAGCGCCTTCCTGAGCTGCCCGGACTCGGGATCTCGGCCCGCTATGTTGCCGGCAGCGCCGACGCTCAGGTCGGCGGCGACTGGTACGACGTGATCGCGCTCCGCGACGGCCACGCCGGCGTCGCGATCGGCGACGTCGTCGGCCACGGCCTCGACGCCGCCGCGCGGATGGCGCGGCTGCAGAACGCGCTGCGGGCATACGCGCTCGAGGGCCTGCGACCGTCTTTGGTGCTCGAGCGCATGAACGGCTTCGCCCGCGAGGTCTCGGGCGGGCCGATGGCCACCCTGCTCTACGGCGTCGTCGACCCGGAGGAGGGCAAGCTGCGACTTGCCACCGCCGGTCACCCGCCGGTACTGGTGATCGGCCCCGACGGGGACGCCTACTTCGCCGAGGGGCCGGCGGGCAGTCCGCTCGGGGTGGTCCCGTTCCCCTCCTATGAGGAGGCCACCGTCCCGCTGCTCCCCGGCTCGACGATCCTCCTCTACACCGATGGCCTGGTCGAACGCCCGGAGGCATCGCTCGACGAGGGCCTCGAGTGGCTGCGCGGGTTCGCCGCCGGGATGTCGTCCCACCCGGACGAGCTCTGCGGAGCCCTGCTGCAGGCCCGCTTTCGCGAGGCGCCGCCCCGCGACGACGTCGCCCTGCTCGCGGTCCGGCTCGAGCCGGTCCATCCCGACCGGATCGAGCTCACGCTGCGCGCCGAGCCCGAGTCGCTCGCCCAGATGCGGCGGGCGGTGGGACGCTGGCTGCGCGCCGCCGGGGCGACCGACGGCGAGACCTACGAGGCGCTGGTCGCGTGCGGCGAGGCGTGTGCGAACGCCATCGCCCACGCCTACCCGCCTGGCGAGGCCTCCTACGTCGTCGAGGGCCGCCGCCAGGACGGCGCGGTCGAGATCCGCGTCCGCGACTTCGGCAGCTGGCGAGCGCCGCGGTCGGGCTCGCAGGGCCGTGGGATCGGCCTGATCGAGCAACTCATGGACGAGGTCGAGATCGATCGTGGCCCGGCCGGGACGATCGTGCGCATGCGCCGCGCCATCGGCCAGACACCAGCGGAGGCCGCCGGATGAGGGACCGGCTCGCGGGCTTCGAGTTCGAGCAGCACGACACGGTCCTGGTCGCGACGGTTGACGGCGAGATCGACGCTTCGAACGCGGCCGAGCTGCGGCTGGCGCTTTCGGAACGGCTTCCGAGCGCCTCCAGCGCCCTGGTGCTCGACCTCTCGGCGGTCAGCTACCTGGACAGCTCCGGCATCCACCTGCTCTTCGAGCTCGGTCGCCGCCTCGCGGCCCGCCGCCAGTCGCTGCGCCTCGTCGTCCCGGACGGTGCTCCGATGCGGCGGGTGCTGGAGCTTTGCGCGATCGACACCGTCGCGCCGATGGACCGCGAGCTGACCGCTTCGCTCGCCGCCCTCGCCGAAGACGCGCTCTAGCGGCACGGGAATAACTCCGGCCACGTCCTCCGCTCCCGCTCGAATCAATTGTCCGCGGCTACGCCGCGGACTTCTTGTTCTGCTCCCGCGTCCGGGCGTGCCGGGTGGGTCCTCGGCCGGATGGACCCTGGGGGCTAGCCGCTCCAGGACGCCTGGAATCTCTCCATCGCCCGTTCGAGGCGGCCACCGAGGTCGTCGCCGCCGGCGAGCACGACCTCGCCCACGCGGTTCGCGAAGGCCTGCAGCAGCAGCATCTCACTGCGGCCGACCGGCCGGCTCGCCCGGGCGGACAGCGCGATCACGCCGAGCATCTGGCCGCCGCCGAGCATCGGCGCCGCGATCAGGGCTCCGCGTCCCGAGCCCTCGCTCCCGGAGCCGCGAACGAGCTGCGCCCTGCGCTCGAGCGCCGTATGGCCGAGCGCCCCCTCCCCGAGCGCGACCTCCTCGGGCAGGTCGAGCGGCGTCGTCCCGCGTTCGGCGGCGCTCACCCGCCGCAGCGAGAGCCCGTCCTCGTCGGTCAGATACACCGCACCGCCGTCGACGTCGTAGAGCGAGACCAGGCCCGCCAGCATCGTCGCCAGCGCCGCCGCCGGGGCCTCTGACATCGTCGGTGGACGGTGCACGGCCGCCGACCCGGCGGCGTCGGTGGTGATCTCGCGGTGGCGGAGCGCCAGCGCCACCGCCTGCGAGCGGGTCGTGGCGCCGAGCTTCGACATCGCATTGCGAACGTGGGTCCGCACGGTCTCCGGCGACAGGACGAGCTGCTCGGCGATCTGGGCGCCGCTCATTCCCTCGGCCAGGGCGCCCAGGATCTCGCGCTCGCGCCGTGTCAGCGGAACGCGCCCAGCTTCGCTCACAGCTTCTCCTTGCCCCTGGGTCCGAAATCCGACGGCATGTGCCGTACCTCCACGAGCGAATCTACCACTCCCCGGTTTGAGGTAATGCAGCACCGCATTCTTGGTATTTCGCGCCCATCCCCATTGACGAATGGAGATCGCATAGCCAAGATAGGCGGTGGAGGTGTCGCTGTCGGAGGCGGCACGGATCACTCGCCGAGGCAGGACGCCGGAGCGGGGGGAAGGTGCAAGTTGGTGATCGGAGCACGGACCGGCCTCGGTGGGGCCGGACGATGACCGCGGCGGAGATGCGGCTCGCCCACCAGGGCAGCCGCCACGGGCTCCGCGCGCTCGAAGCGCAGCGGATGATCGATCTTTTCGCGCTGCGCCTGGCGCCGTCGCTGGCCGCCGGCCTGATCGCGTACTCCCACATGGGATCGCTCGGCGAGGGCGCGATCGTCTTCGTCTGCGTGCTGCTCGCGACCAAGGCGATCGCGCGCTCAGAGCTGCCGCTGCACCTGATGCCGGCCAGCCGCGTTCTGCTCGGGCTGATGGCGCCGGTTGCGGGCGTCGGGGCGGCTTGGCTCATCGCCGGGGCTACGGGCCAGGCCTATGCGCTCATGGATTACCAGGCGGTGGTCCTCGGGGCGTGGCTGGTGATGGCGCTCGGCGCCTGGATCAAGACCCGCGCCGAGGAGGGGCTCCGCGCCCGCGTGGCGGTGGTCGGCCCGCGTGAGTTCGCCGCCGACCTTGCGGCCGAGCTCGAGGCCGCGAAGGTCCGCACGTACGACATCGTCGGCTGGATCGGCTCCCAGGGCCCGACCCAGTGCCGGCGGATGCGCTGGCTCGGCTCGCTGGCCGAGGTCCGGCAGGCGGTCGTGGGCGAGGGCATCGAGTTGCTCGTCTGCGCCCCCGGCGGCACCGGTGGCGCGCGTGTCGAGGAGGTCTGCGCCGCCGCCGCCGAGGAGTGCATCGACCTGCCGGTTCGCCTGATCGCCGCCGGCCAGCTCTACGAGGAGAGCTTCGGCCACGTCCCGGTCGGGATGATCGACGCGGCCTGGTACCGCTACATCATGCACCCCCGGTTCCGGGCCTCGGGACCGCACTCCAAGCGCGTCTTCGACCTCGTGGTCGGCGCCCTGATCAGCCTCGTCGTGTTCCCGCTCTTCCTGATCGCGGCGCTCGCGATCAAGGTCTTCGACAGTGGCCCCATTTTCTATCGCCAGCGCCGCCTCGGCGAGCTCGGCGAGGAGTTCGAGATCGTCAAGCTGCGCACGATGCGTCCCGACGCCGAGGTCGGGGGCCCGCAGTGGGCGGCCCCTGACGACCTGCGGGTGACCCGGGTCGGGCGGATCCTGCGCCGCACTCACCTCGACGAGATCCCGCAGCTCTGGAACGTGCTGCGGGGCGACATGACGCTGGTCGGACCGCGGCCCGAGCGTCCCGAGATGGTCACGGAGCTCGAACGGCGGTTCAAGCACTACACGCGCCGCCATCTGGTCAAGCCGGGGATGACCGGCTGGGCCGCGCTGCGGTGCGGTTATTCCGGCTCCGACATCGGCACGGCCTGGAAGCTCTGCCACGACCTGTTCTACATCAAGCGGCGCTCGATGTTGGCCGACGCCCTGATCCTGGCCGAGACCGGAATCGAGGTGTTCCGGGATGCCCACCGTGGCCTGCGGGCGCCGGACGAGCGCTTCCTGGTCGGGGAGGAATCGAATGGCTGAGGCGCTCGCCGAAGCGGCACTGCACCCGAAGCGGGTCGCCGGCAGCTCCCGGGCGTTGCTCGTCGTCGACGACGACTGCGTCTGCGTGGAGGCGAGCCTGGGCGCCTGCCGGATGCTCGGTGCCGCCCGGGGCGACCTGGTCGGGCGGCCGGTCGAGACGATGCTCGAGGCCGGATCCCAGGAGCGCTTCGCGCACGTCTGGAGGGCGTTCCGCGACGGCGGCGGCCATGCCGAGCCGTTCGCGCTCGAGGCGCCGGCGACCGTGGTCGAGGTCGGTGCGACCGTGACCGCGCACATCCTGCCGTCGAGGCACCTGATCACGCTCGACCCGGCCTCCGTCCACGGATCGGGGCGCAACGGCGAGCGAGTGACGCCCCGGCGCTTCGCGCCGCCGCCGCTGGAGTCGACGCGCACGCCGACGGCGCGCGAGCTCGAGGTGCTCGGGCTGCTCGCCGGTGGCCGCACCGACGGGCAGATCGGCGAGCTGCTCGAGCTTTCCCCGGCGACCGTGCAGACGCACGTCCGCAACGCGAAAGCGAAGATCGGTGCCCGCACCCGGGCGCAGGCCGTTGCGATCGCGCTGCAGCGCGGCCTGATCGAGTCGCCCTGAGCCGCGCGCCAGTGGTCTAGAGCGACTCGGGATCGACGCCGAGCCGCTCGGCGAGCGCCTGGATCCGCGCGTCGAGCGGGTTGAGCTCGAGCGCGAAGCGGATCTCGTTGCGGGCGACCGCGCGGTCGCTCCGGGCCTGCAGCTCGGCGAGCAGGTAGTGGGCGGCCCACTCCTCCGGCCGCTCCTCGGCGGCGGCGCGGAGGGCGACCACGGCTCGCTCCGGGTCGCCGGCGGCGCGTGCGATCGCTCCCTCGGCGAGCAGCGGGGTGTCGCTGAGCGCGTTGAGGCGCCTGGCGTTGTCGAGGTCGTCATAGGCGCGGGACAGGTCGGTCCGCCAGGTCTCGTACGCATGGTTGACGTAGCGCTCCGACAACCACGGGGGAATCGCGCTCACCGCCAGCACCGCCAGGCCGCCGATCAGCCAACCGCGCCAGCTCCGAGTCGGCTGCCGGTGGGGCGTGCGCAGCGCCGGCGCGCACGCCGCCCCGGCCAGGGCCAGCACCGGGGCGGTGAGCGCCGGATACGGCCAGAACCAGTCGACCGAGGCATGGACGAACCAGTAGCCGCCGCTGGCGAGCGCGATCGCGCTCAGGGCGGCGGCGTTGGGACCGAGGCGCGCGGCGCGGATCACCCCGATCGTCGCTCCGACCAGGGCCGCCACCAGCAGCGCGAGCCCCGGAAGTCCGAGCTCCGAGAGCGTCTCGAGCTCGACGCTGTGCGCATCGCGCAGGTTCTGCGTCTGGGCCTCGCGCTCGCGCAGATAGGCGTATTGGAAGCCGCCGCCGCCGTCGCCGAACAGCGGGTCCGAGGCGGCCTCGCCGAGCGCGACCCGCCAGATGTCGTAGCGATCGGAGCCGGCGTTGAAGGTGAAGCGGCTCGATTGCCCCGACAGGTCGGGCGTGCCGCCGGCCGTGAACTCGTCGGCGCGGTCGCCGACCCAGTGGACCGGGTCGCCGACCGAGGCGACGAAGGCGATCACGAGCACGATCGCCGTCGCCGCCAGCCCCCGGCCGACGGTGCGGTTGGAGTCGCGCGTATGGCTGCCGAGCCCTGGGATCCGGCTCTCGAAGCGGGTGCATACGGCGCCGAGGCCGAAGGCGGCGAGCGTGGTCAGCAGGGCGATCACGCCGGCGCGGTTCATCTCGTCGATCACCTGCGGGCCGAGGCCCGGGTCGGCGGCGTGAAACAGCGAGGTCAGCGCCGGGAAGATCGCCAGCGCGGGCAGCACGGCGAGCCCGAGCCAGCTCAGCGCCCGCAGGCGGTAGGGCGAGGCGACCGCGTAGACGGCGAGCGCCACCGCCATCGCCGGCATCGAGCCGCGGCTCTGGGCGAGCAGGAAGAGGTCGATGCACAGCGTCGCCGTCGCCAGCCCGCCGGCACGCAGCCGCCAGTCGAGGTCGCGGTCGGCGGCGAGGCCGAGGGCGGGGAAGAGGGCAATCCCGAAGAAGGCGGCCTCGGCGTTGCGATAGCCGAGCGGGTACTCGAGCGTCCCGGTGCGCTCGAGCAGGTCCCCCGGCGAGCTTCCGGTCGTAATCAGCATCACGACCGTGATCAGGCCGGCGAACGCGGCAGCGGCGGCGAGCGGGACCAGCGAGAGCTTCATCCGCCGCCCGAGCAGGTTGCAGAGCGCCAGGCCGAGCCCGAAGGCGAGGGCGTAGACGAACACTCGCTGGCCGTCGGCGACCGCGACGTCGGGCGCCGGGCTCCAGAGCGCCGAGAGCACCGTCCAGACGCCGAGTCCCCCGAGCGTCGCCAGCGCGACGACCACCGGGCGGGAGAGCCGCAGGTCCATCCGCCAGGGAGCGAGGCGGACCAGCAGGACGGTGGCGATGCAGAGCAGAATCGCGCCGGGCAGCAGAACGACCCCGAAGTAGGCACCCTTCTGCCAGGCCCACCACGACCAGACGAAGGTCAACAGGCCCAGGGCGACCCAGGCCGCCGGTTCGGTCCGCGAGGTTGGGCGCGCCATCATTTGACGGTAGTCCAAGGCTTTGGTTCCACTCACGCCTGAACATCGGCTCGCAAGCCATCCTCCGCGAGCGCCGTGGGAGCGGCCTTGCAGTGAGCGGATTCGCCATGGTCCCGGCGAAGCCATTCGCGCTGGGCACCAAATCCGGTCCGGTTTCCGAGTCTGAAAGAGAGCTGATGGAGGGAC
The DNA here is from genome assembly GCA_963767285.1 of uncultured Solirubrobacterales bacterium. Lineage (GTDB taxonomy): Bacteria > Actinomycetota > Thermoleophilia > Solirubrobacterales > 70-9 > WHSW01. Next base: position 1,146,869 of record CAVYDJ010000002.1, read on the forward strand.
AAGGCAACGGCGAAGAGCGTTTCCGTGAAGCGGCGGAGCGTGCCCGCGAGGAGCTGATGCGCCAGCTCGGCGGCGAGGCCGAGCGCCTCGACCGCGAGCTCTCGGTCCTCTCCGAGCAGATGACGGCCAGCGCCGCCCGGGTCGCCGAGGAACGGGTCGAGCGCGAGATCGAGCGGCTCGAGCAGGCTTCGGCCGCGCTCTCGCACGAACTTCACCGGCGGCTCAGCCAGGGAGCCGAACAGTTCAGCGCCGTGCTGAGTCAGCAGCTCGAGGCGAGCGGCGCGGAGCTGCGCGCCGAGAACGCCCGTTCGCTGGTCGACCTCTCGGAGACGATCCGCCGTGAGGTCGAGCGCGAGTACGTGGGCCGTGGCGACGAGGTCGAGCAGGCCGTCTCGCAACGGATCTCCGAGCGGCTCGAGCAGACCGATGCGCTGATGCGGGCCCGGCTCGAGCGCGCGGTGACCGAGGCCCAGAAGCAGGTCGAGGAACGGCTCGACGAGCGCCTCGCCCGCACCTCTGGAGTGCTCGGCGGGGAGATCGAGACGGCGCGGGCCGAGCTGCGCGAGCGGATCGCGTCGATGGTCGACGAGTCGGTCCAGGAGCTCTCCTCACGTGCGGCCGAGGGCCGCCGCGAGCTGGCGGGTGAGATCGACGCCGGGATCGCGGCCGCGGAGTCGCGCATGCACGAGCGGCTCGGCGCCGCGAACGCCGCGACCCGCGGCGAGATCGGCAACGACATCGCCCACCAAATGGCGACGCTCGAACAACGGATCACCGAGCGCGTCGAAGCCGACCGCGAGGACCTCCGTCAGCGCCGCCGGGAGGTGGTCGAAGGGATCCGCGACGAGCTGCGCGATGAGATCGCGGGTCAGATCCGCACCGTGCGCGAGGAGACCGAGTCCGGCCTCGAGAAGCGTCTGCAGGAGGGGATCGCCCAGTTTTCCAGCGAGGCCGGGCAGTACCTGGGCCGCGTCTCGGACCACCTTCGAGGAGAGCTGAGCAGCCTGGTCGGGACGGAGATCGAGGCCGCCCGCGGCCGCCTCGGCGAGGGGATCGACGCCGAGCTCAGTGAGCGCCTCGGCGCGGCGCTGGACGGATTCGGCCGCGAGGTCGACGGGAGGCTCGGCGAGCGCTCGGCGCAGGTCGAGCGATCGCTGTCACAGCGCCTCGAAGGCGAGCTCCAGAACTACCGCGACACCCTCAACGCCGAGTTCGCCGCCCAGCGCGAGCGCGGGGCCCAAGCCGTCCGCGAGGTCCTCGCCGGCGATCTCGAGCGGGCAACCGAGCAGGTGAACGCGACCGGGGCAGAGGTTGCGCGCCGGGTCGTCGACACGGTCTCCCAGGAGGCTGCCGCTGCCGCCCAACGGGCGAATGCGGAGCAGCAGCTCGCGAACGAGCAGAGGCTGGCCGAGGCCTCGGCGGCGCGCCGCCAGGAGATCGACCGGCAGGCCGAGCAGGCCAGGGCGGAGATCTCCGAGCACGCGAAGACCACGCTGGCGCGAAAGATGCGCCGTCACGAGCTGAAGCTGGCGCGCGAGGAACGCGAGCAGCGGATCAGGGCCGCCGAGGAGCGGATCGAAAAGCACGCCCGCGGCATCCTCGAGCAGACCAGGCACGATGCCGACTCGGTTCGCGCCGCCGAGCTGGCCTCACTTCGCGGCGAGGTCGGCTCGCTGCGGGCCGAGGCGCGCGAGGAGGTCGACCGGCTTCGCGAGCTGGCCGGCGCATCCGAAACCCGGGTGATGGCCCGGGCCGCGGACGCCGAGGGTGGACTGGCGCAGCGAATCGACGCCTCCAGTGAGCAGCTGTCGCGCAGCGCCGCCGCCGCCGAACGGCTGATCGACGCCCAGACCCAGGCCGCCCGGCAAGCCGTCGCCGATACCGGCGAGGCGTACGCGCAGCGGGTTGACGCCTCGAGCGAGCAGGTCTCGCGCAGCCTCGACGCCGCCGAGCGGTTGATCAACACTCAGACCCAGGCCGCCCAGGGCGCCGTCGCCGAGGTCGCGAACCAGTCGGAGCGGACGATCAGCGACCGCGCGGCCAACGCCGAGCGCCGGATCGCCGATCGCTCCGACAGCGCCGAGCGGGCGGTCGCGGAGATCGCCAATCAATCGGAGCAGATGATCAGCGACCGCGCGGCCAACACCGAGCGGCAGATCGCCGACGCGATCAGCGCCGCACGCGGGGCGCTCGACGGGATCGCCGAGGAGCTTCGCCGCCGCGCCGAGGCCGACGTCGAGGCCAATGAGGAGCGGCTCGCCGAGGCGGCCCGGATCCAGGGGGCCGAGGTCACGACCAGGCTGCGCGCCGACATCGGCGAGATGGTGGTCGAGGCGCGGACCGAGCTGGCGGCGCTCCGCGACGAGCTCGGCCGGCTCGGCACTGATATCCGTGCGGCGGCGGACCTGGCCGAGGACCGCATCTCGCAGACCACCGAGATCGCCCAGGCGACCGTGTCGACCCGCGCCCAGAGCGCCGCCGCCAAGGCGATCCGCGACGTCACCGCGACCGCGAACGACCTCTCCCAGCGAATCGAGCGCCACGCGGGCACGGTGGAGGCCCGCGACCGGCTCAACGAGCTCCTTGAATCGCTGCGCGCCGCCGACGAGCGGTTGCGCGAGTCCGATGAGCGCACGGAGCGGGCGCTCGGGCACCTGCGCGCGGTCCCCGACCAGGCCCAGGGCTGAACCGAAACTTTCAGCAGGTTCGTAAAGCTTTCGGCCGCCTGCGACGACCTGGCATAAGTGGATGGCGATGCGCAGGCGAAAGCCCGAAGCCGAAGAGTTCGCAGCCCTCGGTCCCGAGGTCAACGCGCGGATCGACGCGATCCTCGAGGACGTGCGCGGGGAAGCCGATCGGATCCTCGACGAGGCGCGCCGGAAGGCGGCCGCGGCTCCCGCCGACGTCGAGGAGGCCCTGGCGTACCGGCGCCTGCAGCTCTTAGAGCTCTACGAGACCCTGATCACCCGGGCTGAGCGCCTGCTCGAGAAGCTCGACGACGTCGAGCTCGGCCGCGACAGCCTCGCCCGCATGCTGCGCGCGGTCAGCCAGGCCGCCGACGAGCTGAGCCACGAGGTCGAGTCGGTTCCCGCGGCCGACCCGCAGCGCGTCGCCCAGCCGGACCAGGCCTAGAACCGGCCGGCGGGCGCCCGCTCCGCCGAGAGGCGAATCAGTCGCGGGAGTTGGTAGCAATTCGCCGCACACGCGACCCAGAACGTCGGAGTTGGTGCGAAGGCGATTGGTGCTCCGCCAGCCATCATCACGACCTACACGCCCTCGCAAAGAAGTTGCGCTCCGGACGTTTTGAGGCGGCACAATCGATCGGTTTCAGTCCCGGTATGCGGGACTCAGGCCGATCGATTCGCGTCCGACCTAGACGTGCGCGATTCGGCGTAGCTGGCCCGGGCGTAGGAGCGAGGTCAGGGTCGAGCCGTCGATCGCCGCCAGGCCGCCCTTCTTCATCTCGACCCGGCCGCCTGTGGTCAGCTGGATCGCTCGCGAGAGGTCTGGCTCGTGGCCGACCAGGAGCACCGTGCCGCGGCCTGCGGCGAGCTCGGCGGGGTCGAAGTCGCCGCCGCGCAGCGCCTCTGAGATCTCGGGCTCGATTCCGAGCGTCTCGCAGGCGATCCGCGCGGTGGCGAGCGCCCGGAGCTTCGGGCTCGTCAGGCAGACCTCGATGCCGGCGTCCAGCGCCGCCAGCGCGACGCCGGCGGCGACCGACTGGCGCTCGCCCTTCGCCGTCAGCGGGCGCGATGCATCGTCGTCGGCGTCGTCCGAGGCATCCCCGTGTCGCAGCAGCCAGATCACGAAAACGGATCGTCGCAGTTAGCGAATTCACACGCCGGTGGCATCTGGCGCGCTTGCGATGATCGCTAAGTGAGCGTCGCCCACCTCCACGTCCACAGTGAGTACTCGCTGCTCGACGGTGCCTGCAAGATCGAGGCGATGGCTGCGCGCGCCGCGGCGCTCGGCATGCCGGCCCTCGGGTTGACCGACCACGGCGTCATGAACGGCGTCATCGAGCACTACAAGGCGTGCCGCAAGCACGACGTGAGGCCGATCCTCGGGCTCGAGGCCTACCTGGTCGACGACCGCCGCGCCGAGGGGCGCGTCGAGCGCAACCACCTGACGCTGCTGGCGGCGAACGACACCGGCTTTCGCAACCTGGTCAAGCTGACCTCGGCCGGCTTCCTCGAGGGCTTCAAGCGCGGCAAGGCGAACGTCGACATGGAGCTCCTCGCCCGCCACGCCGACGGCGTGATCGCGCTCACCGGCTGCCTGCAGTCGCGATTCTGCCGCCGCCTGGTCGAGGAGCGCCCCGCCGACGCCCGCGCCCACCTCGACGACCTGGTCCAGGTGTTCGGGCCGGAGGACGTCTACTTCGAGGTCCAGGAGAACGGGATCCCCGAGCAGGCCAAGGCCAACGAGGGCATCGCCCGCTACGCCCGCGAGCTCGGCCGGCCGCTGGTCGCGACCGCCGACGTCCACTACCTGCACCGCGAGGACTACCAAAACCACGCCGCGCTGCTCTGCGTGCAGACGAAGTCGACGCTCGAGCAGCCGAAGCTCACCTTCGACACGAACGAGTTCTTCCTCAAGGACGCGGAGGAGATGGAGAAGGCCTTCGAGGCGTGGCCGGGCGCCGTGGCCACGACGCTCGAGATCGCCGAGCGCTGCGAGGTCGAGATCGAGCTCGGCAAGCTGCTGCTGCCGCGCTTCCCGACCCCCGACGGCGAGGAGCCCGGGGCGATGGTGAGACGGCTGGTCGACGAGGGCCTGCGCCGCCGCTACGGCGATCCGATTCCCGCCGAAGCGCGTGAGCGGACCGACTACGAGCTCGGCGTGATCGCCGAGATGGGCTTCGAGTCGTACTTCCTGATCGTCTGGGACTTCGTCAACTACGCGAAGGAGAACGGGGTCGCAGTCGGGCCGGGGCGCGGCTCGGCGGCGGGATCGATCGTCGCCTACGCACTGAACATCACCGATCTCGATCCGCTCGAGAACGACCTCCTGTTCGAGCGCTTCCTCAACCCGGCGCGCAAGTCGATGCCGGATATCGACATCGACTTCTCGGTCCGCGGCCGCGAGCGCGTGATCCGCTACGTCCAGGAGAAGTACGGCCGCGAGTCGGTGGCCCAGATCATCACCTTCGGCAAGATGGCGCCGCGGGCGGCGACCCGCGACTCGGCCCGCGTGCTCGGCTACGACTACGCGACAGGCGACCGGGCCGCGAAGCTGATCCCGGAGCCGATCATGGGCCGCAGCCCGAGCTTCGCGGATTGCCTGAAGCCCGGCCAGGAGCTGCGCAAGGCGGTCGACGCCGACGCTGACGTCAGGCGGATCGTCGACGTGGCGAAGGGCCTCGAGGGGATCGTCCGCAACAACTCGATCCACGCCGCGGCGGTGGTGATCGCCGACCGCCCGCTTGACGAGATCGTTCCCCTCCAGCTCGCCGAGGACCGGGGCGCCGCGGCCGAGAAGGGCGCCAACGGCAAGCCCGAGCGCCAGTACAAGATCGTCACCCAGTACTCGATGGGGCCGATCGAGGAGATCGGCCTGCTGAAGATGGACTTCCTCGGCCTGCGCAACCTCGACGTGATCGAGGACGCCGTCGAGATCATCCGCCGGTCGCGCGACGTCGAGGTCGAGATGGAGTCGATCCCGCTCGACGACGCGAAGACCTACGAGATGCTCGCCCGCGGCGACTCCGTCGGCGTCTTCCAGCTCGAGTCCGAGGGCATGCGCGAGGCGCTGCGGCAGATCCGACCGACCGAGTTCAACGACATCGTCGCGATCGGCGCCCTCTACCGCCCGGGCGCGATGCGCTTCATCCCCGACTACGCGCGCGGCAAGCGCAACCCGGCCTCGGTCACCTACCAGGATCCGCGCCTGCGGCCGATCACCCAGGAGACCTACGGGTGCTGCGTCTACCAGGAACAGCTGATGGAGATCGCGAAGCAGGTCGGCGGCTTCACCCCGGCCGAGGCCGACGATCTACGCAAGGCGGTCGGTAAGAAGAAGCGCGACCTGATGGCGACGATGGAGGCCAAGTTCATCGACGGCTGCGCGGCCTCTGGAACCGCCCCGGCCGTCGCCAAGGACCTATGGGGGCTGATGACGGCCGCGGCCGACTACTCGTTCAACAAGTCCCACGCTGCCTGCTACGCGCTGATCTCCTACCGGACCGCCTATCTGAAGGCGAACTACCCGGCCGAGTACATGGCCGCGGTGATCTCCTCGGTGATGTCGACGAAGGACAAGGTGCCGTTCTTCGTCAACCGCTGCGAGGAGATGGGGATCGACGTCCTGCCCCCTGACGTCAACTCCTCCGACCACGGGTTCGTCGTGTCCGGCAACTCGATCCGCTTCGGGCTCGACGCGGTCAAGAACGTCGGCCATGCCGCGGTCCAGACGATCATCGCGTCACGCGAGGCGGACGGGCCCTTCGAGTCGATCTGGGACTTCTGCGAGCGGGCCGACTCGCGCGCCATCAACAAGCGGGCGATCGAGTGCCTGATCAAGTGCGGGGCGCTCGACTCGACCGGCGACCCGCGCAAGGGGATGCTCGAGGCCCTGGTCTCGGCGCAGTCGGCCGGCCAGAAGGCCCAGGAGGACTCGCGGCGCGGCCAGGGCTCGATCTTCGATCTCGGCGGCGGCGAGCAGACGCCGGCCGCGGGCGGCGCCTTCGGGGCGCCCGCGCACCCGCCGGTGCCTGCCGGCGAGTTCGACCAGCGCGAGCTGCTGCGGCTCGAGAAGGAGACCCTGGGCACCTTCGTGTCGGCGCACCCGCTGGGCGAGGTGCGGGAGGCGTTGCGGGCCCGGGTCGAGCGCCCCCTCGCCGACGTGCCGTCGATGGCGGACGGCGCCTGGGTGACGGTCGGCGGGATCGTCACCGAGGCGAAGAAGGTCCGCACCCGTCGCGGCGGATACGTGATGTTCGCCGCCCTCGACGACCTCGAGGGGCGCCTGGACCTGTTCGTCCGCGACGCCGCGTCCGACGTCGCCGAGGTGATCGAGGTCGACCGGGTCGCGGTGATCCGCGGGCGGGTCGACAAGGGTGAGGCCGGCAAGCTCAGCCTGGTCGTCCACGAGGCCGAGGCGTTCGAGCCGGGGGCGGACGAGGTTGCGGCCGCCCGCGCGAAGGCGAGCCAGGCGGCCGGGCCGCTGATCCTGCGCGTCAACGCCGCCGAGTTCGGCGCCGGCCTGATCGAGGAGCTGAAGGCGCTGTTCGGCGACTTCCCGGGCGAGAACGAGGTTCAGCTGGAGATGCGGACCCGGGAAGGGACCCGAAAGCTGAAGTTCGGCGACGGCTACCGCGTCGCCACCTCGCCGGCGCTGCTCGCCGAGCTGGACCAGCTCCTCGGCCCTGCCGCGTTGGCCGCATAACCGCCGGTCCTGGCGCATAGACTTCGTTCGTGGCAACGATCCAGCGATCGGGGAGTCAGATCAGCGAGTGCCGGCGCTGTCGGACCTTCTGCGACAAGCTGATCGAGCCGCGCGGTTGCATCGAGCTCGGCTGCCGGTACCTCTACAGCTACGAGGACCAGCTGACCGGGGGCCGCTATATGGGGTGCATCCGCAAGGTCTTCCGGGCTGAGATCGACGTCGACATGTTCGAGCTCGCCGAAGCCGACGGCGGCTACGGCGGGATCAAGATGTCCGGTCAGCCGCTGCCCCAGTGCCAGTTCCGGGTCGAGCCCTGTTATGAGGGCAACGGCGCCTCGTTCGCGTGCGTGAACCCGCGCTTTTTCGACTGCACCGACGACGGCCCGGAGGGGATCCGGGCCTTCGATCTTCGTAACGCGCTCGAAGACGCGGCCTAGTCGACGTTCATCCGATCCCCGTTCGGTCACGTAAATGCGACCGGCTGCCGATAGTCCAGGCAGAGTTCATATGCGGATGACGGAGAAAAAGCCGGGGGGAAGGATGAGCGCGCTGCCCGCGCAGCGGACGTTCGACTTCGCCTGCCTGGAGGTGGCGCCGGCGCTGGTCGCAGGCGTCGTCGCGCTCACCCACGTCGATCTCGGCGCCGCCACCCTCGTGACGGGCGGAGTGTTCGCCTGTTCCTGGGCGCTCGGCCGGGGTGCCTATCCGCTCCACCTGATGCCGCTCGGCGGCGCGCTGGCCCGCGGGTTGGCGGTGCTGGCCGGCGTCGTCTGCGCCTGGCTGATCTCGATGACGCTGGACCCGCTCAACGCGGCGCAGCTGATCGTCCCGCTGCTCTCGGCCTGGCTGATGCTCGGATTCGGGCTCGGCCTCACTTCGAGCCTCGAGCCGAAGCTTGCCGTTCGGGTCGCCGTCATCGGCTCACCCGAGCTCGCCACTGCGCTGCAGGCAGAGCTCGACCTGCTCGAGCTGCGCCGCTGGGAGCTGATCGGCTGGGTCGACTTCACCGACGACGGGCTGACGGCCGCGGCTGACGCGCCGCCGTCGCTCGGGTTCGCCGCCTCGATCGAGACGATCGTCGAAGAGCACGACATCGACCTGCTGGTCTTCGGAGTCCGCGAGTCCGACCGCCACGCCGGCGAGTGGCTGGGCGTCGACTCGATCACGGCCCTCGAGCGGGTGGTCGAGGTCTGCGTCGACCTGGACCGGCGCGTGATCGGCGCCGACCAGTTCTTCGAGCAGAACTTCGGCCACGTGCCGCTGGCGGCGATCAACGCAGCCTGGTTCCAGTACGTGATCCACCCGCGCTTCCACGCCACGCCGGCGGGCCGCAAGCGCGTCTACGACTTCGTCTTCGCGCTCGGGATCGCGGTCGTGCTGACCCCGCTGTTCCTGGTCGCGATGCTGTGCGTGAAGCTGTTCGGCGGCCCGGGCCCGCTCTTCCACGTCCAGCGCCGCGTCGGCGAGGGCGGCGAGGAGTTCACGCTCCGCAAGCTGCGGACGATGCGCGTCGACGCCGAGGCGGAGGACACGCCCCAGTGGTCGGGCGACGACGACCATCGCCAGACCCGGATCGGTCGCATCCTGCGCCAGACCCACATCGACGAAATGCCGCAGCTGTGGAACGTCGTCAAGGGTCAGATGTCCGTGGTCGGGCCCCGGCCGGAGCGCCGGGAGTTCGTGCAGAAGCTCGAGACCGAGCTGCCGTTCTACGACCGCCGCCTGATGGTCAAGCCAGGCCTGACCGGCTGGGCGCAGGTGAGCTGCGGCTACGCGGGCAGCAAGGCGGGGACGGCCTGGAAGCTCTCCTTCGACCTCTACTACCTCAAGCACCGCTCGCCGATCTTCGACCTGCTGATCGGGGTCGAGACGATCGCCGTGCCGCTGCGCGACCTGCGCCGCCCGCCACTGCGCGGCGCGAACGAGCTCGTGCTGCCTCAGCACCTGCGCGACGCGACGCACAACCTTGACCTGCCGAGCCCCGAACCTGCACAGGCTCCCGTCCCGACCGCGGCGCCGGCGGCTTCGCCCGTCAACCTCGCTCAGGCGCGGAAGCGGTAGCCGACCCCGCGCACGGTCTCGAAGCGGCCCTGTCCGAGCTTCTTGCGCAGGTAGCCCACGTAGACGTCGACGACGTTCGACCCCGGGTCGTAGTCGTAGCCCCAGACGCGCGCCAGCAGCTGCTCGCGGCTCAGGACCTGGTTGGGGTGCTGGAGGAAGGTCCGCAGGAGCTCGAACTCGCGTGCGCTGAGCTCGACCGTTTCACCGCCGACGCTCGCCCAGCGGGTCCGCAGGTCAAGCGCGACCTCGCCGACCCGCAGCTGGGTCTCCTCGGCCGCCGAATCGTCGCCGCGGAGCCGGACGCGGATCCGGGCGACCAGCTCCTCGAAGTGAAACGGCTTCGGCAGGTAGTCGTCGGCTCCGGTCTCGAGCCCCTCGACGCGGTCGTGCGGGTCGCCTCGCGCGGTGAGCACGATCACGGGCAGCCGCTGGCCCGCGGCGCGGAGGTCGCGCAGCACCTCGAGCCCGTCCTTGCGCGGCAGGCTGAGGTCGAGGATCAGGAGATCGAAGTTGGCGTCGTCGGCGAGCGACTCCGCGCTGACGCCGTCGGCGACGACCGTCGTCGTGAACCCGCTCGCTCGCAGGCCCTTCTCGAGGAACGACGCGAGCCGCGCCTCGTCCTCGGCGATCAGAATCCGGCTCACCTAAGGCCTCACGGGAGGTAACTGGAGGCGGGGAGGACGATCGTGAACGTGGCGCCGAGCCCCGGCCGCGAGTCGAGCTCGACCCGGCCCCCGTGCGCCTCGGCGATCGCCTGCACGATCGAGAGCCCGAGCCCGAGCCCGTCGGAGCTCGTGTCGGCGCGGGCGTAGCGGTTGAAGATCCGCTCGCTGTCGGACTCGTCGATACCCGGTCCTTCGTCGCGGACCCAGAGCCGGGCGCGGTCGCCGAGCAGCGAGCTGCCGAGCCAGATCGCCTCGCCCTCACGCGTGTAGCGGACGGCGTTCTCGGCCAGGTTCATCACCGCCTGGGTGAGCCGCTGCTGGTCGGCGACGAGGATCCCGACCCCGGTGCCGTCGAGGCGCCAGTCGCGGTCGCCGAGGCTGCGGGCCTTGGCGAACAGGTCGTGGGTGAACAGGTCCAGGTCGACCGGGCCCGTGCGCAGGAAGTCCGGGCGCGGCGCCTTGGCAAGCAGCAGCAGATCATCGACGTACCGGCTCATCTGGTCGAGCTCGTCCTGGATCACGTAGATCGCCTCCTCGCGCTCGGTGGGCGAGTCCCCGAGCGTCTCGAGGTGGCCGCGGATCACCGTGATCGGCGTGCGCAGCTCGTGGCTGACGTCGGAGAGGAAGTCCTTCTGATTCGCGAACGCGACCTCGAGCCGGTCGAGCATGCTGTTGAAGGTGCGCCCGAGCTCGGCGATCTCGTCGTGGCCGCGCACCGGGATCCGGCCCGAGAGGTCGGTCTCGGAGATGTTGCGCGCCGTGCGGGAGAGCGCGTTCAAGGGCGCGATCGCCCGCCCTGCGGCGAGCCAGATGAACAGCGAGGCGATCAGCATGACCACGAGCGCGACCCCGATCGCGATGCGCACAGCGCTCTCGACCTGGTCGCGCTCCTCGGTGGTCAGCGAGGCGGCGACCAGGACACCGTGCGAATTGCCGATCGACACGGGCACGACGACGTAGCGGGACTCGCCGAGCGGGGTGTCGAGGTCGCCACTGGTCGCTTCCTTGGTCCTCGCCAGCGAGTCGTAGGCCTCGGCGAGCTTCACCTGGCTCGGATCGGCCACCTCGGCCTTGAAGAGCTTGCCGTTGATGAATGTGACCAGCGTCCCGTCGGCGGGGGGCGCGGTCTTGCGCAGGTAGGTGTCGAACAGCTGCTGAACGCCGCCGAAGGGCTCGCCGTTGATCGGCCGCCCTGCCTCGGAGACCTCCTGCAGGGAATCGACCTCGCGGACGAGCTCGGTCTCGACCTGATCGCCGATCCGCGAGAGCAGGACCTGGCGCAGCACGAGCACCGATGCGGCGGTGGAGAGCACCAGCAAAGCGAGGAACGAGACCAGCACCCGGGTGCGAACTCCCGACAGCAACGAGATGCGGTCATTCGCACTTTCGGTGATCTCGCCCTCCGCGGAGCGAGTCCGGGAGTCGATCAACACGTGAAAACTGTAACCGGGATCGGCGCGGATCAGTGCGATTCGGCGTGCAGAGGCACTAGTACATGTGCCTAGGGCCGCGGCGCGGGCGGCCTAGTTCAGGCGTGAGGTGAGCCGGCTGAGCGTGTCCGCGTACTGGTCGTCGGAGGGCGTGTTTGAACCGCCATCGCCATTCCCCAGACCGTCGTCGCCACGGGCCGTCCCGCCGCCGCCGCCGCCCTCGAGCGCGCCCGCGCCACCGGGTGTTCCCGCCGCACCTGGACCGGTGGCGCCGCCGCCCGGACCGCCGCCACCCGCGCCGCCGTTCGGACCGCCGTTGGCGCCGCCGGGGCCATTGCCGCCCTGGCCGTTGTCGTCGCCGTCACCGTCGCCGTCGCCTTCATCCGGGCCCGTGTAACCAAGCGGACCTGGAGGCGAGCCGGAGCTGGCGCTCCCGGGTCCTTCGACCCCGGAGAGCGGGCTTTCGCTCTCGGGTTGCAGCAAGGTGGCGAAGACGATCACCAAGAGCACGCCGACGACCGCCGCTTGAACGGCGATTAGACGCGGGGAACCTCCGGTCAACCGCGCCACCCCTTACAGGGAAACGTGCGCATCCGCTTGCAAGCCTCGCGGATCCGGATGAGATGGCGATGAGAGGGACATGAGACGCAGATGAGGCACGAGCATGAGAGAGGTTCTCATGCCACGCTCACGTTGGTCTCACCAGGCGGACTTACTGTGGTCCGCGTTCACCCCGCAAAAGGAGACACTTAGCTTGCGTTCAATTCAGCTGAAAAAGAAGCTCGCCAGCGTGATGGTCGTGGCGATCTTTGCGGCCTTGCTGCTGCCGGCGTTCGCAGGCGCACAGGAAGCGTCGCCGAGCTCGCATCAGTACTCGGGCAACCTGGAGCAGATCACCCCGGACGAAGGCGGCGAAGGCGATCTCACCGGCGGTGGGATTACACCCACCGGTGGTGGCGGCACCGCCCCCAGCGCTGGTAGCGGTGGCCTCGGTGGCAACGTTGGCCCGCTTCCGTTCACCGGCTTCGACGTGATCGCCATGGCCGCGGTCGCACTCGCGGTCACCGGCCTGGGCCTCGCCCTGCAGCGCGCGGTTTCGCGCGACACCGGCGACGAGATCGTCTGAGCGTCTCCCCCGGGGGATCTTCAGGAAGGCTTCGCCGCTCGCCGTTTGCGGGCGGCTTTGCCACGCTTGCGCAAGGTTCGGGCCAGCTCGACGTCCGCGCGTGCGGGAGCCCCTGCGTCAACGCCGGTCTCGATCAGGGTCGGTAGCTGCTCGAAGCGCGGGTCGGAGAGGAAGACGGCCAGGCCTCGCTCGCCGATCTCGCCCTCGCCCAGGACCGCGTGCTGGTCGCGGTTGCCGCCCAGCGGGATCTTCGAGTCGTTGAGGTGCAGGCACCGCAGCCGCTCCAGCCCGACCTTGGCGTCGAACTCGGCTACCACGTCGTCCAGACTGTCGGCGGTGCGGATCTCGAATCCCGAGGCGAGCAGGTGGCAGGAGTCGAGACAGATGCCGACCCGATCATCGCCGTCGAGCAGTTCGACCAGGCCGGCAAGCTCGTCGAAGTCCCGGCCGAGCGGACCCTGCGTGCCGGCTGTGTTCTCGAGCAGGACGGGGCACGCGTCCGAATCGGAGAGCGCCGCCGCGATCGCCGTCGCGGCCCGCTTCATCGACGGCGCGAGCGGCTCACCCTTGCGGGCGCCCGCATGGAGGACGACGCCGTTGGCGCCGATCCCGTCGCCGACCCGCAGCGCGTGGGTGAGCGAGGCGATCGACTTGGCCCGGATTTCGCGCTCCTTGCTCGCGCAGTTGATCAGGTAGATCGCGTGGATCGTCGCCGAGTCGATCCTCGAATCCTCGATCGCCTCGCGAAACGCGGCGAGGTCCTCCTCGCTGTAATTGGTCGGCCGCCACATCCGCGGGCTCTGGTTGAAGATCTGGATCGCGTCGGATGCGGTCTCGATCCCGCGCTCGGCCGCGAGGGCCAACCCTCCGGCTGTGGAAACATGCGCGCCGATCAGCAAAAGTCGTGAACCAGTCCCCAAGAGTCCGCTTCGCCCCGTCACCGACCGGTGCCCTGCACATCGGTGGGGCGCGCACGGCACTCTACAACTGGCTCTACGCACGGGGCACGGGAGGGGCGCTGGTGCTGCGGATCGAGGACACCGACCGCGAGCGCTCGACGCCCGAGAACGTCGAGCAGATCCTCGACGCCCTGCGGTGGCTCGAGCTCGATTGGGACGAGGGCCCGCTGAGCCAGGCCGAGCGCGCCGACCGCCACCGGGAGCGGATCGCCGAGCTGGTCGAGTCGGGCAAGGCGTATCCCGATACCGCGACCTCCGAGGACGTGCAGGCCTATAAGCGGGCGAATGACAACGCCGGCTACCGCGGCGAGTCGCGGGAGGGGGAGGGGGCCGCGATCCGGCTGCGGGTCCCCGACCAGGGCGCCACCGTGGTCGAGGACGCCATCCGCGGCCCGGTCAGTTTCGAGAACCGGCTGACCGACGATCTCGTGATCGCGCGCGGCGACGGCACCCCGCTGTACAACTTCGCGGTCGCCGTCGACGACGCGGAGATGGGGATCACCGACGTGATCCGCGGCGACGACCACCTCTCCAACACGCCCAAGCAATTGCTGGTCTTCGGGGCGCTCGGGTTCGAGCCGCCGCGTTACGCCCATCTGCCGTTGCTGCACGGGCCCGACGGCAAGAAGCTCTCAAAGCGCCACGGAGCGGCGTCGGTCCAGGAGCTGCGCGACGGCGGCTACCTGCCGGCCGCGCTTCGCAACTACCTGGCGCTACTCGGCTGGGGTGCGGACGACGACCAGACGATCCTCTCGACTCCCGAACTGGTCGAACAGTTCTCGATTGACCGGGTCGGGCGTTCCTCGGCGATCTTCGACGAGAAGAAGCTGCGGTGGCTCAACGGCCGTTACATGCGCGAGCTGCCGCTCGACTCCTATGTCGATGCCGCCGCCGCCACGCTGGAGCGCTCCGGGCATGGCGAGGCCGCGGCCGAGCGCGATCGGCTCGTCGCGGCCTGCGAGATCGCCCAGGAGAAGGCGCAGACGCTTGACGAGCTCTGGCCCCTGATCGCGTTCCTGTTCGAGCCGCCGGTCGACGATCCGAAGGCCTGGTCGAAGGTGATGGAGCGCGAAGGCATCCCCGTGGCGCTGGACGGCGCGCTCGCCGTCCTGCGGACCGCGGAGCCGTTCGATCCTCCGACGCTCGAGACCGAGCTGGCCGCTCTCGCGGAGCGCCTCGAATTGAAGCCGCGCGACCTCTATCAGCCGCTGCGGGTCGCGATCACGGGCACGACTGTGTCGCCTGGGATATTCGAGTCGATCGCCGCTTTGGGCCGGGAAGAGGCGGTTTCACGCGTCGAAACTGCGGTTCGGCGCCTGCGTGACGCCTAGTTCGTGCCCGAGCTCGTACGGATTACTAAAAGAACACGCACAGATGCCGATGAGTAGGTGAGCCGCATTTCTGGGCGCGGCGATCTTCCTGAGACTTGAGATGAGCAAGACCGTCGAAGCAAAGAGCCCGAAGGGCGCTGCCAAGGAATCGCGGCGCGGCGATCGCCGCGGTGGCGTCGGTGGCCGTCGCCTCTCCGAGGCCTTCGACATCGTCACCGCGATGCCCGCGCTCGCCGAAGCCCGCCGACGCCTCGTCGGCCTCTGCGAGCAGGAGGTGCCGTCTCCGGGCGACGTCTCCGAGGCGATCGAGACCGATGCGGCGATCGCGATCGCGATCATGCGCGCCGCCAACAACGGCGGGGGTCCCTCCGGCCGGACGGGAGGCGTGCGCGAGGCCGTCGAGTACCTGCAGGCCGACGGAGTCGCCAGCCTGGCGACCGGCCTCGAGACCTACGACGTCCTCGATCAGCCCGGCACCTCCAGCCGCCATGAGCGGTTCCGCCGTCACGCGGTTGCCGTCCGGATCGGCGCCGAGCGGATCGGCGAGATGGCGCGTCTGCCGCAGCGCGACGAGCTCGCCGTCTCAGCGCTTCTGCACGACGTCGGCAAGCTGGTTCTCGCCGAGCTGTACGGCCACGAGCAGGCCTTCCAGTCGCCCGGGGAGTCCCCGGACGAGCACGCTCGCCGTGAGCGCCGCGAGCTCGGCATCGACCACGCCCTGGTCGGCGCCGTTCTCGTCCGCCGCTGGGGCCTGCCCTCGATCGTCGCTTCCGGGGTCGAGCGCCACCACTCCGTCGACGCCACCGGCCACGCGGCGGCGATCCGGCTCGCCGACCTCGTCGTTCATCACGCCGCCGGCGACCCGGTCTCGAGCGAGTCGATGCGCGAGGTCGCCACGTCGCTCGATATCGACGAGAACGGCCTCAACTCCTTGCTGTTCGAGTTCCCGCACCTCGGCGAGCCGCGGCGCCGCTCGAGCGAGCCGTGCCCGCTCTCGGCCCGCGAGCTGGACGCCCTTCGCGGCCTCGGCGAGGGCATGGTCTACAAGCAGATCGCCCAGGAGCTGACCCTCTCGGTCAGCACCGTGCGCACGCACCTGCACAACGTCTACCGCAAGATCGGCGCGGTCGACCGGGCGCAGGCAGTGCTCATCGCGCGCGACCGCGGCTGGCTATAGCGGCCCAAGGTTCGCTCCGCGAACCCAGGGTTCACCGCACGCCCTTGACGAGGGACGTTGAATAACTCGCGCCACGTCCTCCGCTCCCGCTCGAATCAATTGTCCGCGGCTACGTTCCGCGTCCGGGCGTGCGCGGTGTTACTCGATGAGTGAGGAGCGCAGGCCGATCGCAACCGCGTGCGTCCTGTCGCGCGCCTCGAGGCGTGAGAGCACCGCCTTGGTGTGGGTGCGGATGGTCTCGGTGCTGAGGCCGAGGCGCTTGGCGGCGCTCTCGGTCGAGTCCCCGTTTGCGTACAGCTGCAGGATCTCGCGCTGGCGCGGGGTCAGCTTCCTGCCGCCGTTCTCGGTGATGAGCGTCGCCGGGTCGACGAAGGTCTCGGCCTCCGCCGCCGCGTCGACGGCGCGCTCGAGGGCGGTCGGATCGGAGCTCTTCGCGACGTAGGCGGTCGCGCCCGCCGCGATCGCCTCGTTGGCGGTGTGGCGGTGGGCGCGCGCGCCGAAGGCGACGATGCCGAGGCGCGGGCTCGCCTTGCGCAGGGCGCGGATCGCCGGCATCCCGGTCAGCGCCTCGCGCCCGTTGCCCGCCGCGAGCTCGACGACCGCGACGTCGAAGTCGTTGAAGCTGAGGAGCTCCAGCGCCTCGCGCCCGTTCTCGGCCTCGTCGACGTCGTAGCGCTGCGAGAGCAGCCCCCGGACGCCGAGCCGCATGGCCGGTTGGGCGTCGATCACCAGGCAGCGTCGTTCGTCGTTCATGGCATACCCCTTGGACCGGGCGGGGACCCGGCGATTCCCAGACCCGCCCCGACCCGCATGAACGATCGGCGAGCGGCTCCTCTCTTACCGCGCTTTCATCCTAACGAGGTCCGTCGCCAGAGTCAGGACGCTCTTCGGTAGGAGCGAGGTTTTTCCGCCGACATCCGCTAGAACCTTCAGCGATGGCGAACCTGGGGAGGAGGCGGCGATGATCTCGGTGACCTCGAAGTCCCGCTACGCCGTCGTCGCGATGGCTGAGCTCGCCCGCTCCGGGGAGCGGCCGGTCCCGATCGCCCAGGTCGCCGAGCGCCGCGGGATGCCGGTGCAGTTCCTCGAGCAGCTGTTCTCGACCCTGCGCCGCGACGGCCTCCTGGTCAGCCAGCGCGGCGTCAAGGGCGGCTACCGGCTCGCCCGCCCGCCCGACCAGATCACCGTGATCGAGGTCGTCCAGTCGCTCGACGGCAAGGTCGGCGCGGAGGCCGACGAGGCCGGGGGGATCTGGAAGGAGGGCGTCGAGGCCCTGCGCGGCGTCTTCAGCCAGACCACGATCGCCGACATCGCCCGCCGCGAGGCCGACGAGGTCGGCGCGGGGATGTACTACATCTAGCGCGCTACTTCGCGCAGTCGGCGCCGGCGTCGAACGCCTCGTCGATCAGGTCCTGCGGCGACTGGCCGGTCTCGGCGGCGGTGGCGACCGCCTCCCGCACCTCCTCGTCGGAGACGCGGTCCTCCAGCACCTCGATCGCGCACTCGGCCTGGCTCTGGCTCATCCCTTGAGTCGTCGTCAGGATCCCCAGCAGCTGCTCGTTGAAGCGATCGCGCAGGATGCCGGCGTCGGGCAGGTCGCTCGTGTCGACATCGCGGGTATCGGTCGTGTCGGTCCCGGTCGCTCCAGTTGGAACCGTGACCGACCTGGTGCTGGTGGTGTCGTCGTCCCCGCCGCAGGAGGCGAGCGCGAGCGCGGCTACGCAGGCGGCGATCAGGAGTGGGGAGCGTGGGTGCATGGGGGCGGGCAGCGTAGCTGTGGCGGGGATCACTCAGTACCGTGAACGCATGGCCCAGCCGTCGAGCACAGAGGCCGTGAGGGCGATCGCAGGCGAGGCGTCGGCGGTCGTCGGCGCGACGCCGATGGTCGCGCTGCGCCGGCTCGGCGAGGGCCTCGGCGCGGAGGTGATCGCGAAGCTCGAGTACCTGAATCCCGGCGGCTCGGTCAAGGACCGGATCGGGGTCGCGATGATCGATGCCGCAGAGCGCGACGGTTCGCTCGCCCCGGGCGGGACGATCGTCGAGCCGACCAGCGGCAACACCGGGATCGCCCTGGCGCTGGTCGCGGCGGCGCGCGGTTACGACCTGGTGCTGACGATGCCCGAGGGGATGAGCCGCGAGCGCGCAAAGCTGCTGCGCGCCTACGGAGCCGAGGTCCACGAGACCCCGTCGCTCGGCGGCATGGGTGAGGCGATCCGGCTCGCCGAGGAGATCGTCACCGAGCGTGGCGCCTTCATGCCGCAGCAGTTCTCCAACCCGGCCAACCCCGAGATCCACCGCCGGACGACGGCGGAGGAGATCTGGGCGGATCTGGACGGCGAGGTCGACGCGTTCGTGACCGGGGTCGGGACCGGGGGCACGATCACCGGGGTCGGGCAGCTGCTCAAGGAGCGCCGCCCGGGCGTCCACGTGGTCGCGGTCGAGCCGGCGACCTCGGCGGTGCTGTCCGGCGAGCCGGCCGGGCCGCACAAGATCCAGGGGATCGGCGCCGGGTTCGTCCCGGAGGTCCTCGACCGCGACGTGATCGACGAGGTGATCGCGGTCGACGATGAGACAGCCCTGCAGGCCGCCCGCGACGCCGCCCAGCGCGAGGGCCTGTTGATCGGGATCTCGGCCGGGGCCGCCTTCCATGCCGCGCTCGAGCTCGGGGCCCGCCAGGAGATGGCCGGCAGGCGGATCGTCGTGATCGCGCCCGACGGCGGCGAGCGATACATGTCGTTGCCCTTCTTCGTCGCCGACTGACCGATGCTCGGGCTCGGGACATTGCGGCGCGTCGCCCATGAGATCGGTTCCGACGTCGCCGCGGCGCGCGACCGCGACCCGGCGGCGCGCGGCGTGGGCACGGTCGAGATCCTGACCAGCTGGGCCGGGGTACAGGCGCTGCTCGCGCACCGGGTCTCCCACGCCCTCTATGAGACCGGCGTGCCGCTGGCGCCGCGGACGATCGCCTTCACCAGCCGCGCCGTGACCGGGATCGAGATCCACCCGGCGGCCAAGATCGGCGAGGACTTCTTCATCGACCACGGGTCCGGCGTGGTGATCGGCGAGACTGCGGAGATCGGCGACCGGGTCACCCTCTATCAGGGCGTGACCCTGGGCGGGACCGGTTTCGCGCGCGGCAAGCGCCACCCAACGGTGGAAGACGACGTGACGATCGGCTCCGGCGCGAAGCTGCTCGGGCCGGTCACGGTCGGTCACGGAGCGAAGGTCGGGGCGAATACGGTGGTGATCGAGGACGTGCCGGCGAACTCGACCGTGGTCGGCAATCCCGGTCATCCGGTCCGGGTGGAGGGCAAGCGGCCCGAGGGACCCGACGCGGACTGGATCCACCTGCCCGACCCGATGGCCGAGGCGATCAAGGCCCTTTCGGACCGGCTCGGCGCGCTCGAGGACCGACTCGGCGAGGTCGACGGCAAGGCCGCCGAGGGCGAGGTGAAGCGCCTCAAGCCCAAGCGCGGGCGCAGCTCAGCCGGCGGCTGATACGCATCCCCGCCCGCGTCTATCCTCGGCTCGATGAGCGCAGAGGCTGAATACGGGGCCCCGATCCAGGCGGGGATGGACGAGGTCGAGCACCTGCTCGCCGACCTCAACCCCGCCCAGCGCGAGGCTGTCACGCACGGCGAGGGCCCGCTGCTGGTGCTGGCCGGAGCCGGCTCGGGCAAGACGCGCGTGCTCACCCACCGCATCGCCTGGCTGATCGCGACCGGGCGGGCGCGGCCGATGGAGATCCTCGCGATCACCTTCACCAACAAGGCCGCGAACGAGATGCGCGAGCGGGTCGCCAGCCTGATCGGCGGCATCTCACGGGCGATGTGGGTGATGACCTTCCACTCCGCCTGCGCGCGGATCCTGCGCGCCGAGGCGCCGCGGCTGGGTTACAAGCGCGCCTTCACGATCTACGACGAGCCCGACTCGGTGCGGATGGTCAAGCGCTGCATGGACGAGCTCGAGCTCGACACGAAGCGCTACCCGCCGCGCTCGATCAAGGCCGCGATCTCGGCCGCCAAGAACCAGCTCACCGACACGGGCGATTACGCAGCCGCGGCCGAGACCGACCGCGAGCTGGCGATCGCCGACGTCTACAACCTCTACGAGCGACGGATGGTCGAGGCGTCGGCGATGGACTTCGACGACCTCCTCGTCCGGACCGTCAACCTGCTCGAGCTGTTCGAGGACGTGCGCGAGAAGTACCGCCGGATCTTCCGCTGGGTGCTGGTCGACGAGTACCAGGACACCAACCGCGCCCAGTACCGGATGCTGCAGCTGCTCGCCGAGGAGCACCGCAATTTGACCGTTGTCGGCGACGATTTCCAGGCGGTCTATTCGTTCAGGGGCGCGGACATCCGGAACATCCTCGACTTCGAAAAGGACTTCACAGACGCAGAAACAATCCTGCTCGAGCAGAACTACCGCTCGACCCAGACGATCCTCGACGCCGCCAACGGGCTGATCGCCCACAACGTCGACCAGAAGCCGAAGCACCTGTGGACCGACGGGTTGCGGGGCGACCAGATCGTGGTCGGCGAGTTCGACGACGAGCATGCCGAGGCGCGCTACGTCGCCTCCGAGGTCAACCGGCTGGTCGAGGAGGGGATGCCCCGCGACGCGATCGCGGTCTTCTACCGGGTCAACGCCCAGAGCCGGGTGCTCGAGGACACGCTGGTGCGGTTCGAGATCCCCTACCAGGTGATCGGCGGGACGAAGTTCTACGAGCGGGCGGAGATCAAGGACGCGGTCGCCTACCTGCAGCTGCTCGCCAACCCGGCGGACGGGATCTCGTTCGCGCGGGTCGTCAACTCGCCACGCCGCGGGATCGGCCAGACGACCGAGGCCCGGATCGTCTCGCACGCGAACACGCTCGGCGTCGACGTCTGGGACGTGATGATCAACCCGACCGCGATCCCGGGTCTGGGCTCTGCGGCCGTGCGGGCGGTCGGCCGGTTCGCCGAGACGATGGCCCATCTGCGCCAACGGGCCGAGAAGCGCGGGCCCGTCGCGGAGCTGCTCGAGGCGGTTCTGCACGAGACGGGCTACATCGAGGCGCTCGAGGCGGAGCGCACGGTGGAGGCCGAGGGCCGGGTCGAGAACCTCCAGGAGCTGGTCGGGGTCGCCGGCGAGTTCGATGCCAACCGCGAGATGGAGGGCGAGTCGGAGATCTCACCGCTCGAGGAGTTCCTCGCTCAGATCTCGCTGGTCACGGTCCAGGACGACATCCGCGAGGAGGAGAGCCTGGCGACCCTGATGTCACTGCACAACGCGAAGGGGCTGGAGTACGACGCCGTCTTCGTGATCGGCTGCGAGGAGGGGGTCTTCCCGCACTCGCGCTCGCTCGAGGAGGGCAACGTCGAGGAGGAGCGCCGGCTGGCCTACGTCGGCGTTACCCGGGCACGCCAGCGACTCTGGCTGACCTACGCGCGGCGGCGCTCGCTGCACGGCGGCGCGAGCTGGAACGTGCCGTCGCGCTTCCTCAAGGAGCTTCCCGAGGCGCTGATCGACGCACACGTCGCGACGACCCAGACGGGGTGGTCGCTGGGTGGCGACGCGCGCAGCCGGGCGACCGGGTTCGGCCGCCGCCCGTCCGGCGAAGGCTTCTCCGCCCCGGAGCGCAAGCAGCCGGCCCCGCCGCCGCAGCCGTACGCGGTCGGCGACGACGTCCTGCACGCGAGCTTCGGCGAGGGCGTGGTAACCGCGGTCGAGCCGGGCTCGGTCGTCGTCATCCGCTTCGCCAGCGACGGCACGGAGCGCAAGCTGATGGCCGACTACGCGCCGCTCAAGAAGGTCGCTTAGTGGCCGCGACGCTGATCGACGGCAAGGCGATCGCCGCAGGGGTCAAGGAACGGGTCGCGGCCGGCGTCAAGGAGTTCATCGAGGCGCGCAACGGCGACGTGCCGGGGCTGGCGACGGTCCTGGTCGGCGACGACCCTGCCTCGCAGATCTACGTGACGAGTAAGCGCAAGCAGACCGAGGAGGTCGGCATGCGCTCGATCCACGAGCAGCTCGGCGCCGAGACACCCGAGGACGAGCTGCTCGAGCTGGTCGCGGCGCTGAACGCCGACGAGACGGTCGACGGGATCCTGGTCCAGCTCCCGCTCCCCGAGCAGATCGACCAGGACCACGTGATCGCGGCGATCGACCCGGCCAAGGACGTCGACGGGCTGTCGGCGACGAACGCCGGCCTGCTCGCCCAGGGCCGTCCGGGGCTGGTTCCCTGCACCCCGCAGGGAGTGGTCGAGCTGCTGCGCGCCTCCGGAACCGAGATCGAGGGGGCGG
Organism: uncultured Solirubrobacterales bacterium; assembly: GCA_963767285.1. Taxonomy (GTDB): domain Bacteria; phylum Actinomycetota; class Thermoleophilia; order Solirubrobacterales; family 70-9; genus WHSW01. The sequence continues at coordinate 1,169,292 of CAVYDJ010000002.1, forward strand.
AGGCGGTGATCCTCGGGCGCTCGATCCTGGTCGGCCGGCCGCTGGCCGCGCTGCTGTTGGGCGAGAACGCGACCGTCACCGTCTGTCACTCGCGCACCCGCGACCTGGCGGCGGTCTGCTCGCGGGCCGACATCCTGGTCGCCGCGGTCGGGTCGCCAGGCCTCGTGGGAGCCGAGATGGTGAAGCCGGGGGCGACCGTGATCGACGTCGGTACCAACCGCACCGACGACGGGCTGGTCGGCGATGTCGACTTCGGCGCGGTCAGCGAGGTCGCGGGGGCGATCACTCCGGTCCCTGGCGGGGTCGGCCCGATGACGATCGCGATGTTGCTCGCAAATACGCTGAGAGCGGCTTCCAGCCGTCCGGCCTAGCGATGTAGGCTGGGCGGCGACAATCCACTCCCCCATTTAGGAGCGATATGGACGTTGACAGGCTTGGAAGAGGCGAGCAGATCGCCGGCATTTGCGCCGGGATTCTTTTCATCGTGATGTTCCTGGGGTGGTTCAAGACCCCTGACGTGGCCGCCGGCATTCCGGGTGTGGGTACGGTCGAGACCGACTTCAGCGTGTCGTTCAGCGCCTGGGAGTCCTACGACTTCACCGATCTGATCCTGCTGGTGACGATCGTGGTCGCCGTCGGTGGCGCAATCGCGACCCTGATGGCGCGGGACGTTGCCCTGCCGGTCGCCGCCAGCGCCATCACGGCTGGGCTCGGCATCCTCAGCTTCGTCTTCGTCGCCTTCAGCCTCATCAACCCCCCTGGACCGGGGGACGCCGATCTCGACCGCGGGATCTGGGTCTTCGTCGGGCTGTTGCTCACCGCCGGGATCGCGTACGGCGGCTGGATGTCGATGCAGGAAGAGGGGACTTCCTTCGGCGACCAGTACGACCGCACCGCTGGTGGGGGAGACCCGCCACCCCCGCCGCCCCCCGCGGCGCCGCCGCCCGGGCCGCCGCCGGCGCAGTAAGACGTGACCCGGGCCTCGGGCCCGGGAGGAGAGGTGAACACGACGGCCGCCCTCGGGCGGCCGTCGGCTTTACCGCGACCTAGCGACCTAAGATGAGCGCGTGATCGATCGCGAGCAGGTACTCCACGTCGCCCGGCTGGCGCGGCTCGAGCTCTCCGACGAGGAAGTCGACCGGATGGCGGGCGAGCTCTCGGGCATCCTCGAGCACGTCGACCGGATCTCCGCGCTCGACCTCGACGACGTCGAGCCGACCACCCACGTCGTCGCCCTTCAGAACGTCCTGCGGGCCGACGAGCCCGAGGCTTGCCTGCCACGCGAGCGGGCGCTCGAGAACGCTCCCGACCCGGCTGACGGGTTCTTCCGCGTCCCCTCGCCGCAGGCCCAGTGACCGAGGACCTGCTCGAGTTCAGCGCGGCCGAGGCGATCGGCCGGATCGAGGCCGGCGAGCTCTCGTCGGACGAGTACTTCGACGCCTACGCCGCGGCCGCCGCCGGCGACGAGCTGAACGCCTATCTGTGGCGCGCCGGCCCTGGAAGCGGCGGCAGCGGGGGAGAGCCCCTGCGCGGGGCGCCGGTTGCGGTCAAGGACCTGTTCTGCACCGAGGGGATCGAGACCACCGCCGGCTCGCGGATCCTCGAGGGCTATCGGCCGCCGTACACGGCGACGGCCGTTCGCAGGCTGGGCGACGCGGGAGCGCGCCTGCTCGGCAAGACGAACATGGACGAGTTCGCGATGGGCTCGTCGAACGAGAACTCGGGCTACGGCCCGGTCCGCAATCCGTGGGACGAGACCCGGGTCCCCGGCGGCTCGTCCGGCGGCTCGGCGGCCGCGGTGGCCGGCCGCCTCGCCCCGTGGGCCATCGGCACCGACACGGGCGGCTCGATCCGCCAGCCGGCCGCGCTGTGCGGGATCGTCGGGCTGAAGCCGACCTACGGGGCGATCTCGCGCTACGGGATGGTCGCCTTCGCGTCGTCGCTCGACCAGTGCGGGCCGCTGACCCGGACCGTGACCGACGCGGCGCTGCTGCTCCGGGCGATGGAGGGCCGCGACCCGCGCGACTCGACCTCGGTCGGGATCGAGGGCGGGGTGGAGCTGCCGTCCCGCGCCGACCTGAGCGGCCTGCGATTCGGCGTCGCACGCGACTTCTCCCACCATGCCGAGGGCGTCGAGCCCGGCGTCGCCGAGGCGTTCGAGCGCTCGCTGGCGCTGATCGAGAGCCTCGGCGGCCGGCTCGAGGAGATCACGCTGCCGAACGCCGAGCACGGGATCTCCGCCTACTACGTGATCGCGCCCGCGGAGGCGTCGTCGAATCTGCAGCGCTACGACGGCGTCCGCTACGGGATCCGCGAGACCGACGGCGGCCTCGACGGCATGTACGAGCGCACCCGCGCCCGAGGCTTCGGCGCCGAGGTCAAGCGGCGGATCATGCTCGGCACCTACGCGCTGTCGTCCGGCTATTACGACGCGTACTACGGCCGGGCGCAGAAGGTCCGGACCAGGATCGCCGAGGACTTCGCGACGGCGTTCGAGTCGGTCGACCTGGTGGTCACCCCGACCTCGCCCTCGGTCGCGTTCGAGCTCGGCGCCCGGACCACCGACCCGCTCGCGATGTACCTCTCCGACTACTTCACGGTGCCGATGTCGCTCGCCGGGATCCCGGCGATCTCGATCCCCGCCGGGCTGGCGGCGCCGCCCGGGGGTGGCAAGGACCTGCCGGTCGGCCTGCAGCTGGCCGCCCCCGCCTTCCGGGAGTCCCTGCTGCTCGATGCGGCTCACGCGCTCGAGGGCGAGATTGCGTTCGACGGGAGGCCGCGATGACGGAGGCGGAGGTGCGCGACGCGGCGATCGAGGCGCTCGACGAGCTGCCGCCGTGGGTGCGCGAGGAGCTCGGGGAGGTCGCGGTGATCGTCGAGGAGTCTCACCCGGACGATCTGATGGGGATCTACGACCCGGTCGGCGGCCTGCAGCGCGTCGTCGTCTTCCGCGCCGCGAACCCGAACGCCGAGGAGGTCAAGAAGACGGTCTGGCACGAGATCGGCCACCACTTCGGGATGGGCGAGGACCAACTCGACGGGCTCGGATACGCATGACCGAATGGGAGCCGGTGATCGGGCTCGAGATCCACGTGCAGCTGAGCACGCGGACGAAGATGTTCTGCGGCTGCGAGCTCTCGTTCGGCGACGATCCGAACGTTCACACGTGCCCGATCTGCCTGGCCCACCCGGGAAGCCTGCCGGTCCCGAATCAGACGGCGATCGACTACGCGATCCGGATCGGCCTGGCGCTCGGCTGCGAGATCGCCCCGCGCTCGATCTTCCACCGCAAGAACTACTTCTATCCCGACAATCCGAAGGCGTACCAGATCAGCCAGTTCGACTTTCCGCTGTGCACCAAGGGCCGGCTCGGCGACGTGCGTATCCACCGCGTCCACCTCGAGGAGGACGCGGCGAAGCTGGTCCACGAATCCGCCTCGGGCCGGATCCACGACTCCGGCGTCTCGCTCGTCGACTTCAACCGCGGCGGTACGCCGCTGGTCGAGATCGTCACCGAGCCCGACCTCCATGACGCGGCCACCGCGCGGGAGTGGCTGCAGCTGCTGCGCACCACGGTCCGCCAGCTCGGCGTCTCGGACGTGAACATGGAGGAGGGGAGCCTGCGCGCCGACGCCAACGTCTCGCTGCGCCCAGCGGGCAGCGACGGGCTGGGCACGAAGACCGAGCTGAAGAACATGAACAGCTTCCGCTTCCTCGAGCGCGGGGTGGAGGCCGAGATCGCCCGCCAGGCCGAGATCCTCGACGCCGGTGGGCAGATCGAGCAGGAGACCCTGCACTTCGACCCGCAGGCCGGCAGCCTGACGCCGCTGCGCTCGAAGGAGTACTCGCACGACTACCGCTACTTCCCCGAGCCCGACCTGGTCCCGCTGGTCCCGACGGCCGAGATGATCGACACCGCCCGCGAGGCGCTGCCCGAGCTGCCCGCCGAGCGCCGCGAGCGGTACGAGTCCGAGCTCGGGCTGGGGGAGAAGCCGGCGACGCAGCTCGCATTCGACGCCGAGCTGGGCGCCTACTTCGAGCGCGTCGTGGCGGCGGCCGACGGCGTCAGCGCGGCGACGATCGCCAACTGGGTGACCGGCGAGCTGGTCGCGCGGATCCGCGAAGCGGGTGGCGACGGCTCCGACCTCGCGGGCTCGAAGGTGGGTCCCGAGGCGCTGGCGAAGCTGGCCGCGATGGTCGACTCCAAGCAGCTCTCGACGGGCGCGGGGCGCCAGGTGCTGGCGGCGATGGTCACCGACGGCGGCGACCCGGCCGAGATCGCCGAGCGCGAGGGGCTCGAGGCGATGGAGGACTCCGGCGAGCTCGAGGCGATCGTCGAGCGCGCGATCGAGTCCGCCCCGGACGCCGCCGAGCGCGTTCGCGGCGGCAACGAGAAGGCGATCGGCCCGCTGGTCGGCTTCGTCATGCGTGAGACCAAGGGACGAGCCGACGGGGGAGAGGTGACCCGGCTGATCCACGAGAAGCTGGGGATCTAGTGCGGTACGCCACTTTGTAACAATTTGTTACAAGCCGTGTCACAATGTAGGCATGGCTTGGAATGTGGTGATCGCGGGCGGCGGCTTCGGTGGGTCGTCGGCCGCCCGTGAGCTCGAGCGGATCATGCCGAAGCAGTCAGCGCGGCTGATCCTCGTCAACGACGTCAACTTCATGCTCTACACGCCGTTTCTGCCCGAGGCCGCGGCCGGGACGCTGGAGCCGCGGCACGTGGTCACGCCGCTGCGCGACATCCTGCGGCGGACGAACCTGAAGCTCGGCGCGATCTGCGGCCACGACCCCGAGGCTCGCACCGTCGAGCTGCGCACCCACGACGGCGAGTCGGAGACGATCCGCTATGACCAGTTCCTGGTCGCGGTCGGATCGGTCTCGCGGTCGCTCCCGATCCCGGGGCTCGACGAGCACGCGATCGGCTTCAAGAGCCTGGCGGACGCGATCTGGCTGCGAAACCACGTGATCGAGACCCTCGAGGAGGCGAACGCGACCGAGGACCCGCAGCGGCGCGAGGAGCTGCTCACCTACGTCTTCGTCGGCGGCGGCTACTCGGGGCTGGAGGCGCTCGCCGAGCTGCAGGACTTTGCCGCCGACGCGATGGATCGCTATCCGCGCGCGCGCCTGCACGGGATGCGCTGGATCCTGGTCGAGGCGGCCGACCACGTCCTGCCCGAGGTGCCGGCCGACCTGGCCGCCTACGCGCTGCGCGAGCTGCGCGGGCGCGGCATCGACGTCCGCCTCGGGACGCGGATCGAGGAGGCCGCCGCCGACTCGACGCTGCTCTCGACCGGCGAGCGTGTCCCGACCCGCACCCTGGTGTGGACCGCCGGCGTGAAGCCCCATCCGAGCCTGGCCTCGCTCAACCTGCCGCTCGACGACGGCGGGCGCGTCAGGGTCGACGACCATATGCGCGTCGAGGGCCTGCACGGTGTCTGGGCGATCGGCGACTGCGCGGCCGTCCCGCACCCGGCCGGTGACGGGCGCTCCTGCCCGCCGACCGCGGCGATGGCCGTCCGCCAGGGCCCGGCGGTCGCCCACAACATCGCCGCCGAGCTCGGTGTCGCGACGCGCCCCCGGCGGTTCGGCTACCTGGGGCGCGAGGCGTTCGTCAACCTCGGCCGCTACAAGGCGGTCGGCAAGATCGGCAACCTCAAGTTCCGTGGCTTTGCCGCCTGGTGGATGGCGCGGACGTACCACATGAGCCAGATCCCGGGCCTCGTCCGCAAGATCCGCGCGATCGTCGATTGGACGGTCGGGCTGCCGTTTCGCCGCGACACCGCCGAGGTCGGCTCGATCGGCCACCCGCGCCCGCTGCGCGCCGAGGTCTACGCGCGCGGCGGCACCCACCGGCCGCTGGACTAACTTCCGGACATGGCCGGCGGCTTCTACCTCCTGATCGCGCTCACGTTCGCGTTCGCGACCGGGTTCGTCGGCCGGGCGAAGGGGAGCTCGTTCTGGATCTGGTTTGCGGTCGGGGCGATCCTGCTGATTTTCGGGTTGATCGCAGCCGCGCTGTACCGCAACGAGAACACCGAACCCGAGCGCCGCTGCCCGCAGTGTGGCTCGGTGCACAAGATCCACGTACAGGTCTGCACCCGCTGCGGGCTCGACATGGATTTGCCCGAGCTCGAGGACGTCAGGCCGGGTCCGGCGTACAGGGCCGGACCGGGTTGACGGCCCCGCTGACGAGCAAATAGGCTCGGGTCGAGGGCAGGCGACGATTGGAGAGGCGATGCGAACCAGGATCATCCGCCAGCTGCGCGCACCGGGCACGATGCTGGGACTCACGGCGCTGGTGGTCGCCCTGATGGGAACGGCCCTGGCCGGCCCGTCGGCGACCGATACCGCGCTGAAGCTCGACAAGAAGGAAAAGCGGCAGGTCAAGAAGCTCGCGCGCAAGGAGATCAACAAGGCCGCTCCCAACCTGACCGTGAAGCGGGCGAGGAGCGCCGACGAGGCGGATACCGCGAAGACCGCCGACAGCGCGAAGACGGCAGACAATGCAACGACCGCGGTGACCGCGACCACGGCGGTCAACGCGACGAATGCGACCAACGCGGTCAACGCCACGAACGCCGCCAACGCGACAAACGCCGCGAACGCCGACGCGGTCGACGGCCACAGCGCGGTCTGCCCGAACGGGACATTTCTGACCGGGGGTACCTGTTTCGACACCGCGGTTCGCTTCCCGATGACGGTGTGGAACGGCGCCAACGACTGCGCGGACCTGGGTGGGCGACTGCCGACGGTCACGGAGCTGCTGTCGATTCGCAACGTCGCGGGCGTCGACCTCGGGCCGAGCGGGGACGGCCACTGGGCCGATCTGACCTACGACGACAACGGCACGGAGGAGGCGGCGATGGTGGTCGACAACGGCGACGTCGAGTTCGCGGCGGTCGGCACTCAGAATCAGATGCGCTGCGCGTTCGATCTCGTGCGCTGAGCCGTCAGCCCCTACGTCGCCATCGCAACCTGAGCCGTGCATGCGGCCGCCTTCGCGTCCGCGTCCGCGACGGTGGGATCGACGGACGACAGCGACCGACGCCCGGCTCAGCGCAGCCAGGTCCGCACGATCGCGTTCGCGAACCCCATCCCGTAACGGACCACCGCCGGCTTCTTGGAGTGGCCCGAGAGACGGCTGACCACGGTGACCGGCACCTCCTTCGCCGGGACCCCCCGCTTGATCGCCTCGATCATGAACTCGGAGGTATGGAACTGCTCCTGGCGCAGGACCAGCTGCGGCAGGACGTCGGCCCGCACCGCGCGGTAGCCGTTCGAGCAGTCGGTGACGTGGGTGCGGGTGATGAACGAGACGACCTTGTTGAAGAAGACGATCCCCGCCTCGCGGGCTGGGTGGTTCGCCTCCGCTTCGCCGAGCACCCGCGAGCCGTGGGCGACAGCCACCTCGCCGTCGAGCACCGGCTGCACCAGCCGCTCCATCTCCTCCGGCAGGTGCTGACCGTCGGCGTCGAGGGTGACGACGATCTTCGCGCCGGAGTCCGAGAGCAGCCGGTAGCCGGTCCGCAGCGCCGCGCCGCCGCCGCGGTTGATCACGTGCCGGGCGACGATCGCGCCGTGGGCGTCCGCGACGTCCTCGGTGCCGTCGCGCGAGCCGTCGTCGACGACCAGGACCGCGGTCGCGACGCCGCAGACCTCGGCCGGGATCCGGTCCAGGACCGTGCCCACGTTGTCGGCCTCGTTGTAGGCGGGCACGAGGACCCCGACCTTGTCGCGGAACCGCTCCGGATAGCCGGCGGCCCGAAACTGCTCCCAGGCGAGTCCTTCGAGCACGGCGGAGAGCTCGGCCGTGATCCTCGAGCCCTGGCTGAGGGCACGCAGGACGAGCAGGAAGAGGATCAGGATCGCGAAGATCGCGACGCCGACGATGCGGGTGCCGTTCTCCTGATCGAACGAGAACGCCGAGAGCAGGGCATCGGGGATCTCGGTCCCGGCGACGATCGCCAGGCCAAGCGCGACCACGAGCAGGATCAGCACGTCCACGTTGCGCAGGTCGCGCCGCCGCACGATCGCGTAGCCGGCGATCAACACGGCGAGCACGAGCCCGACGGCGCGAATCGCGGTCAGCTCGGGTGGGAGGAGGTCGGCGGCGATCACCCGAGGCGGAGCATAGAAACGGCGGCGGACCGCCGTTTGCGCGACGGCAGAGAGGCGCCTACTTCTTGAGCTTGACGGCGCGGGTCGCGCTCGTCTTGTTGCCCGCCCCGTCGGCCGCGGAGACGGCGATCGCCGCGGTCACCTTGCCACGCTGCTTGAGCGCCTTCTTGACCTTCTTCGCGTCCTTACTCGACAGGGCGAGGCCGAGCGTGCCGTTCTGCCCGGCGGTCTGGTTGGCGGTGAGCGCCTGGAGGTTGTACGTCTTGCTCTTGGCCCGGGCGATCGGCCGCCGCGACGGTTGCTTGACCGTGACCGTGCCACCGGCGGTGATCAGGCAGTTCTCGTCGCACTGCGCCTCGACCTCGATCGTCCCGTCGAACTTCTGGTTCGTGCTGCCGCCGAGCACCAGTCCGGGCGCCTTGGTGTCCGGCGGCGCCGTGGTCTGGACGGTGAACGCGCGGGTCGCGGGGGTCGGATCCGCGTTGGCGGCGCCGTCCGTCGCGCGCACCTCGAAGGTGTGCGAGCCGTCGGGAAGCGATCCCGTCGTGTGGCTCTCGCCGGGGCCGGTGCAGGTGCCGAACGCCGCCGCGTCGACCCGGCACTCGAACGTCGAGCCCGCCTCGGAGGAGGAGAAGCCGAAGGTCGGCGTCGGGTCGTTGATCGTCGCGCCCTCACCCGGCCCGCTGTCGATCGTCGTCTGCGGCCCGGCCGTGTCGACCGTGAAGCCGCGCGAAGCGGGCGTCGCGTCCGTATTGCCGACGGCGTCGGTTGCCTTGACCTCCAGCGTGTGGGCGCCATCGGCAAGGCCGCCCGTGGTGAATGGCGAAGCGCAGCCTGCGAACGGCTCGGAGTCGATGCGGCATTGGAAGCTCGAACCGGCCTCGCTGGCGGAGAAGGTGAAGGTCGGGGTCGGGTCGCCGATCGCGCCCGACGGACCGGAGTCGATGGTCGTCTGCGGTCCGGTCGCGTCAACCGTGAAGCTGCGGCTGGCGGCGCTGGCGTCGGTGTTGCCGGCCGGGTCGGTGGCCCGGACCTCGAAGGTGTGCGCGCCGTCGGCGAGGGCCGTGGTCGTATGCGTGGAGGTGCAAGCGGCGAACGGATCGGAGTCGACGCGACACTGGAACGTGGTGCCGCCGTCGGGCGAGGAGAAGCCGAAGGTCGGCGTCGAGTCGTTGGTCGGTCCGGTCGGGCCGGAGTCGATCTGGGTGTCCGGCGCGGTGGTGTCGACCGTGAATCCACGGCTTGCGACGCTGGCGTCCGTGTTCCCCGCGGCGTCCGTGGCCTTCACCTCGAAGGTGTGTGCGCCGGGCCCCAGGCTCGCGGTCGTGTGCGGGGTCGTGCAGGAAACAAATGGGTCAGCGTCCACGCGGCACTGGAACGCGGTCCCGCCGTCGGGCGAGGAGAAGCCGAAGGTCGGCGTCGAGTCGTTGGTCGGTCCGGTCGGGCCGGAGTCGATCTGGGTGTCGGGCGCGCTCGTGTCGATCACCAGGTTCTTGTTCGCGCCCAGCGATCCGGCGTTGCCCGGGGTCGGCAGGGTCAGGACCGTGTTGTTGGTCGCCGCGTCCTTGATCGTCCCGCCGTTGAGCGCCAGCGCGCTGGTGCCGGTGTAGTCGAGGTCGCTCGCGGTATCGCCGGCCTGGACCGTGTAGCCGAAGCTCAGCGTCGAGGTCCCCGAGCCCGAGGTGTAGTTGACCGTCCGGTCGGGCGAGCCGGTCTCGAGAGTCAGCTGCGGGGTCCCGACGACGTTGACCGCCTGCGAGAAGGTCACCTCGATCGTGATCGACTCGCCGACCGTGTACGAGCCGTTGGTCTTCGGCGAGCTGACGCTCGTGACGGTGGGCGCGCTGGTGTCGATGACGAGGTCCTTGTTTGCGCCCAGCGAGCCGGCGTTGCCTGGTGTCGCGAGGGTCAACGTCGCGTTGTTGGTCGCCGCGTCCTTGATCGTCCCGCCATTGAGCGCCAGCGCGGTGGTGCCGGTGTAGTCGAGGTCGCTCGCGGTATCGCCGGCCTGGACCGTGTAGGCGAAGCTCAGCGTCGAGGTCCCCGAGCCCGAGGGTAGTTGACCGTCCGGTCGGGCGAGCCGGTCTCGAGAGTCAGCTGCGGGGTCCCGACGACGTTGACCGCCTGCGAGAAGGTCACCTCGATCGTGATCGACTCGCCGACCGTGTACGAGCCGTTGGTCTTCGGCGAGCTGACGTCGTGACGGTGGGCGCGCTGGTGTCGATGACGAGGTCCTTGTTTGCGCCCAGCGAGCCGGCGTTGCCCGGGGTCGGCAGGGTGAGCGAGGCGTTGTTTGTCGCCGCGTCACGGATCGTCGAGCCGTTCAGGGCGAGGGCCCCGGTGGCGGTGTAGTCGAGGTCGGCCGCCGTGTCGCCGGCCGAGACCGTGTAATCGAAGTTCAAGGTCGAGCTCCCCGAGCCCGAGGTCAGGTCGACCACCCGGTCGGTGGTTCCGGTCTCGAGCGTCAGCTGGGGCGTGCCGCCGGCGACGGTGACCGACTCGGAGAAGGTGACCTGGATCGAGATGGTCTCGCCGACTGTGTACGAGCCGTTGGTCTTCGGCGAGGTGACGTCGGTGACGGTGGGTCCGGTGGAGTCCTCGGTATAGGGGAAGGCGCCCGAGCAGCCTGAGATGTTGTTCACGCCGTCGGTAGCGGTCGCGCGCAGGTCCGTGACATCGTCCCCGGGCACCGTCGCCGTAATCCCCGTTACCCCGTTGAAGTCGTCGGCCGTCCCGCTACCGAGCACCGTCCCGGTGCAGTTCATGTCACCGTAGATCTTCACCGTCGTTCCAGATTCCGCGCCGGTGCCCTTGACGACGGGATCGTTGTCATTGGCGGGCGAGGTCGGGACGGTCGCGGTGATCGTCGGCGTCGCGGGGGCTGCTGCGTCGTGCGTGTAGGCGAACGGCGCGGAGCAATCGGAGACGTTGCCCGCGGCATCGGTGGCTGTCGCGCGCAGCTGCGTCGCCACGTTGCTGCCGACCGTCACCGTGATCCCGCCGCCACCGGTGTTGAACGCCGTCGCCGTACCGCTGTTGAGAACGGCTCCGTTGCAGTTCGCGCCGCTGTAGATCTTCACCGTTGAGCCGGCCTCCGCCCCGGAGCCCTTGACCTCGGGTGTCAGATCGTTCGCCGGCGAGTCGGGGTCGGTGTCGTCGATCGTCGGCGTCGCCGGGGCCACGTTGTCGCTGTTGTTCAAGAGAACCGACACGTTCCCCGGCCCGTTGTTGCCGGTGACGACGTCAGGCCGGCCGTCGCGGTTGAAGTCGGCGGTGGCCAGGGAGCGGGGGAAGTTGCCGGTTGCAAACGTGAGCTGGCTGCCGAACGTCGCGCTTCCGGTTCCGGCGCGGGTTGCGACGTTGGCCGAGTTCTCGCTCGCCGCGAGCACATCGAGCCTGCCATCGCGGTTCAGGTCGTCGATCGCCATCTGTTGCGGGTTGCCGGCGAACGGGGAGTTGCTCGCCGCGTTGAAGGTGCCGTCGCCGACTCCGGTCAGAACCGAGAGCGTGCCGGAGCTGGCGCTGTTGACCGCGGTGAGGTCGGGAATGCCGTCGCGGTTGTGATCGCCGATCGTCACCGAGTCGGCGGCAGCCGCAGTCGCGTAGTCGACCGCGGTCGTCAGGTCGCCCGTGCCGTCGCCCAGCAGAACCGAGAGGTTCCCGCCACCACGATTGGCGGTGACGACGTCCAGGTCCCCGTCCGTGTCGAGGTCGCCGATCGCGAGCAGGCTCGGATTCGATCCAACGGTCGTGTCGTCGGCGGCCCCGAACGTCCCGTCCCCGTTGCCCAGGAGCACCGACGCCGCCGGGGCGCTGTTCGTCGCGACCAGGTCCGGGTCGCCATCGTCATTGAGGTCGCCGACAGAGATCCCGCTTGGAAAGCCGCTCAGCGTGTAGTTGACCGCCGACCCGAACGAGCCCGCGCCGTTCCCGAGCCGGACCGTCACGTTCATCGCGCCGCTGTTGGCCGTTACGACATCGAGGTCGCCGTCGCGATCGAAGTCTGCCGTCGCGACATCGACCGGATCGGTGCCCATGGCGAAGGGCACTGCGGCGTCGAGCGTCCCGTCGCCGTTACCGGTCAGCAGTGAGATGTCATCGTTCGTGGTCCCGGTCGAGACGACGTCGGCTCTGCCGTCCCGATCGAAGTCGCCGGTCGCGACGCCGCGGGTTCCGGCGCCGGTCGTCGTGTCGACCTTAAGGGCGAAGCTGATCCCGGTGCTGAAGCCGGTCGTTGTGGTGTTGGGGTGGGTCGTGACGGTTCCTGAGTTGGGAGCGGTTGCGGCGAGATCCGGCTTGCCGTCGCGGTTGAAGTCTCCGGCGACCACGGAGCGCGCCGCGAAGTCGGCAATGAGGTTGTTGGGTGCGCCGAAGGCGCCGTTGCCGTCACCGGCCAAGACGGAGAGGCTGTCGTTGTTCGGGTTGTTGATGAAGTTGTTCGCGGTAACGAGATCCAAGTTGCCGTCGCGATCCAGATCGGCGGCCGTGACGCCTGTGGGTCTCCCGTCGGTTGCATAGTTCGAGCCACCCGGGAAGCCACCGATGCCGTTGCCGAGCAGGATCTGGACCCTGTCGGCGAGCCGCTCGGTCACGGCGATGTCGGGGTTCCCGTTGCGATCGAAATCGCCAACCGCGATACCGCTCGGCTCGGCGCCCACGGCGATGTCCAGCTGTGAGCCGAAGGCGCCGCTGCCGTCGCCGAACAGGACCGCGACCTCATTCGAGAAGTTGTTCGCCGTCACCAGATCCAGATCTCCGTCGCGGTCGAAGTCGCCGGCCGCAATGCCTTGCGGGCCCTTATTGGACCCGAGCGGGTACTCCGTCGCGGCGGCGAACGTCCCGTCTCCTGCCCCGAGCGTGACGGAGACACTTCCACCGCCGGCACCGCCGTTGAGGTTGGACGTGGCAAGGTCGAGGTCGCCATCGCGGTCGAAGTCCCCCGCTGTGATGTGCTGCGACCGCGCACCGGTGGTCACCGCGCTTCCCGCGGCGAAGCTGCCGCTGCCGTCGTTGGTCAGCACCCTCGCCGTGCCGGACCCGGCTGTGTTGTTCGAGACGGCGAGATCCGCGTCTCCATCGCGGTCGAAGTCGCCGCTGACGAGGCCGAACGCTTCGGATCCGGCGCCGAAGGTCGTAGCCGGGTTGAAGGCGCCGCCTCCGTTGCCAAGCCAGACGGCGACCTCGTTCGAGGGGGTCTGTGTGGCGGCGAGGTCCAGATCACCATCGCCGTCGAAATCGGCGCTGACCACCGTCTGTGTGTTGTTGAAGCCGGCGTTGATGCTGGTCTTCGCCCCGAACGTGATCACCGCGCCAGCCGTCGCGGGCCCGCCGAGCGCCGCCAGGCAGCAGAGCGTCGAAGCCGCAAGGACCCACCGCGATCTGCGCGGGCCCGCGTCCGCCTCCGGGTGGTCCTCCCGATGCGCCACCGCAGCTCCTTCCGTGGGGTGGCGATCCCAGTAGAGCACCCTGCGCAGGCCGAGTCAAGCCCGCCAGATGGCCGAAACGTCCGCTACCCTCGCCCGCTTATGAGGATCCTCATCCTGGGCGGTGACGGATACCTTGGCTGGCCGACCGCGATGCGTTTCTCCAAGGCCGGTCACGAGGTATCGATCGTCGACAACTTCTCGCGCCGGCGCTGGCACACGGAGCTGTCGACCGACTCGCTGATCCCGATCGGCTCGCTCGCCGACCGGCTCGAGGCCTGGCGCGAGGTCTCCGGGAACGAGATCAAGCCCTTCGTCGGCTCGATCGAGGATTTCAGCTTCCTCGACGCGGTCATCGCCGAGACGCTGCCGGAGGCGATCGTCCACTACGGCGAGCAACCGTCCGCGCCGTATTCGATGAAGTCGCGCGAGACGGCGGTCGAGACCCAGTACACGAACGTGATCGGCAACCTCAACCTGCTGTTCGCGATCCGTGACCGGGTGCCCGATTGCCACCTGGTCAAGCTCGGGACGATGGGCGAGTACGGGACCCCGAACATCGACATCGAGGAGGGGTTCATCGAGATCGAGCACAACGGGCGCAAGGACACGCTGCCCTTCCCGAAGCTGCCCGGCTCGCTCTACCACCTCTCGAAGGTCCACGACTCGCACAACATCCACTTTGCGTGCCGGATCTGGGGCCTGCGCGCGACCGACCTCAACCAGGGCGTCGTCTATGGGATCGAGACCGAGGAGTCGGCCGGCGACGAGCGTCTGCTGACCCGCTTCGACTACGACGAGTACTTCGGCACCGTCCTCAACCGCTTCTGCGTCCAGGCGGTGATCGGCCACCCGCTGACCGTCTACGGTGAGGGCGGGCAGACCCGCGGCTTCCTCAACATCCGCGACACCATCCAGTGCGTCGAGCTCGCGGTCGCCAACCCGGCCGACCTGGGCGAGTTCCGGGTTTTCAACCAGTTCACCGAGCAGTTCTCGGTCTCCGAGCTCGCCGAGCTGGTCAAGCGGGCGGCGGCCGAAACCGGGCGCGAGGTCGAGATCCGCAAGTACCCGAACCCGCGGATCGAGCTCGAGAAGCACTACTACAACGCCACCAACACCAAGCTCCACGAGCTGGGGCTCGAGCCGCACCACCTCGGCGAGGAGCTCGTCACCTCGATGCTCGGGATCATCGACCGCTACCGCGATCGGGTGATCGAGCGCGCGATCATGCCGCGCACCCGTTGGAAGCCGGGCGAGCTGGCGGGCGAGGTGCCCTCCGAAACCGGCTGAGCGGGGTTGGGATCCGTGCATGATGCGCGGGGGCTTCATCGCGATCGGGACGATCATGGTGCTCACCGCCGCGCCGGCCGACGCCGCAACGCGATTCGCGTCGCCGGGCGGCTCCGGGCCGAGCGGCACCGAGGTGGCACGGCGGGTTCGGCGACGGACCAGATCGGGGCTCCTGCGTTCGTCAACGCCGCGGGCGGGGCGCACACCTT
The DNA here is from genome assembly GCA_963767285.1 of uncultured Solirubrobacterales bacterium. GTDB lineage: Bacteria > Actinomycetota > Thermoleophilia > Solirubrobacterales > 70-9 > WHSW01. The sequence continues at coordinate 1,184,338 of CAVYDJ010000002.1, forward strand.
CGAGGTCACCGCCACCGACGTCGCCGGCAACGCATCCGCGGCTGCCACCGCGACCTGGAAGGTGAAGCGGAAGAAGAAGCGCCGCCGCTAGCCGGACCCCCGCTTGCGAGCGGGAAAAACCGCTCTTGGCGGCCTCGGGGCCACTGCTACCATCGCTCGCCCATGCGCGCGGCCGATGCACTCTGGAAGGCACTGGAAGCCGAGGGCGTCGAGCACGTCTTCGGGATTCCCGGCGGGGCCAACCTGCCGACCTACGACGCGCTCTACGACTCGAAGATCACCCACATCCAGGCGCGCCACGAGCAGGGTGCCGGGCACGCCGCCGAGGGCTACGCGAAGGCCTCGGGCCGCGTGGGCGTCGCGCTCGCGACCTCCGGGCCCGGCGCGACGAACCTGGTCACGGCGATCGCCGACGCGATGATGGACTCCGTGCCGACGGTGTTCATCACCGGCCAGGTGCGCACCGACCTGATCGGCACCGACGGCTTCCAGGAGGCCGACGTCACCGGGATCACGATGCCCGTGGTCAAGCACTCCATGCTGGTCACCGACCCGCGCCACATCACCGAGTACATCCACGCCGCCTTCCACATCGCTTCGACCGGGCGCCCCGGGCCCGTGCTCGTCGACGTCCCGCAGGACCTCTCGCGGGTCGACGTCGACTACACCCCGCCCGAGGGGACGCCGAACCTGCCCGGCTACAAGCCGCCGACCGAGGGCAACATCAAGCAGATCCGGATCGCCGCGAAGGCGCTGGCCAACTCGCGCCGGCCCGTGATCTACGGCGGCGGCGGGATCGTCAACGCCAACGCCTCGGCCGAGTTCCGCGAGTTCGCGACGTCGGACAAGCTCCCGGTCACGCTGACCGTGATGGGGCTCGGCGCCTTCCCGGCCCCGCACGACCAGTGGCTGGGGATGCTCGGGATGCACGGCACGCGGACCGCCAACTACGCGATGGACGAGGCCGACCTGATCGTCTGCGTCGGCGCCCGTTTCGACGACCGGATCACCGGCAAGCTCTCGGAGTTCGCGCCGCGGGCGAAGTTCGTCCACATCGACGTCGATCCGGCGGAGATCTCCAAGAACGTCCCCGCCCACATTCCGATCGTCGGCGACGCGAAGGACGTGCTCGCGAAGCTGAACCGCGAGTACCGGGCGCTCAAGCCAGACTCCTCGCGCCTCGACGACTGGTGGAAGCAGATCCGCGAGTGGCAGACGACCTACCCGCTGCGCTACGAGGATTCCCGCGACTCCGAGATCAAGCCCCAGTTCATGGTGGAGGCGATGTACGAGGCAACCGAGGGCGACGCGATCATCACCTCGGACGTCGGCCAGCACCAGATGTGGGCGGCGCAGTACTACCACTTCAATCAGCCGCGGCGGTGGCTGAACTCCGGTGGCCTCGGGACCATGGGCTTCGGCCTTCCCGCCGCGCTCGGCGCCAAGGTCGCCTGTCCCGATCAGACCGTCGTCTGCCTGGGAGGCGACGGCAGCCTGATCATGAACGTGCAGGAGTTCGCGACCGCGGTCCACCACGACATCCCGGTCAAGGTCTTTTTGATGAACAACGGCCACTTCGGGATGGTCCGCCAGTGGCAGGAGCTGTTTTGGTCGGAGCGCTACCAGTCGGTCGAGATGGGCCCGAGCCCCGACTGGCCGAAGCTCGCCGAGGCGTTCGGCTGGACCGGGATGCAATGCAAGGACAAAGGCGAGCTGCGCGACCAGATGCGCACGGCGCTGGAGACCGACGGGCCCGTGCTCCTGGACGTCCACGTGACCAAGGACGAGAACTGCTACCCGATGATCCCGGCCGGTGCGGCCGCGCGGGACATGGTGGGCTGATGGAAGCCGGCACCCCCGACCTGGTCAAGCTGGAGGACCTCGAGGCCTCGCGCCAGCTCACCGGCCGCAAGCACATCCTCTCGCTGATCGTCGAGAACAAGCCCGGCGTCCTGGCCAGGATCGCTGGCCTGTTTTCCCGTCGCGGCTTCAACATCGACACGCTCGCCGTGGGGCCGACCGAGGACCCGGACACCTCGCGGATCACGCTCACCCTCGACGGCGCGGTGCACCCGATCGACCAGGTCACCAAGCAGCTTCACAAGCTCGTCAACGTGATCAAGATCCGCGACCTCGAGCCCGACACGACGGTCGCCCGCGAGATGGCGCTGTTCCGGGTCAGCTCCTCGGTCGAGGGTCGCGCCGAGATCATGCAGTTCGCCGAGATCTACGAGGGCAAGATCGTCGATGTCTCCCGGCGCTCGCTGACGATCGAGGTCACCGGCACCCAGGACAAGATCGACTCCTTCGAGACGATGATCCGGCCGCACGGCCTGATCGAGATGGCGCGCACGGGCGAGGTCGCGATCACCAAGTCGCGCCCCGAGCACTAGCGCCGACCCCTAAGACCCCATTTGGGAGGTTTGGGGGGTCGGATTGGGGTTCCCCTCGATGGCGAGCGGGTCCTGGGCGGCGAATCTGGCGTCATGAACGCTCGATACATCGCCTCAGCCGCCCTGACCACCCTCTGCCTGGCCGCGCCCACCGTGGCGAGTGCCGCCACCCGTTACGCCGAGCCCGGCGGCGACGGCCCCGCGGCCACCTGTCCGCAGGCGGACCCCTGCGACCTCTCGGTCGCCGTCGAGGCCGACCAGGTCCGAAACGGCGACGAGATCGTGGTGCTGCCAGGCACCTACAACCTCGGGACCACGGGCGACGACACGCTGTACCTGACGAAGTCGATCCACGTGCATGGCCAGACGGGCCAGGCCGATCCGATCATCAGCGTCGGCGCGCTCTACGGCGTCTGGTCCAACAACTCCGGCGCGAAGCTGAGCCGCGTCAGGGTCGACCACACCGGCAACGCCACCGCGGTCTACTTCATGTTCGGAACCGTCGAGCGCGTGATCTCCCACGCGACGTCGGCCGGCGGGGCCGCGTGCGGTGGTCAGACCAGCGTGTTCCGCGACACGGTCTGCTGGGCGGAGGGCGCCCACGGGGCCGGCGTCGGCATGAGCCAGAGCAGCGGCACCTTCACGATGAAGCTTCGTAACGTCACCGCCATCGGCGAGGGCAACCTGAGCAACGCAACCGGCATTCGCCTCTACGCGTCGACCAGCGCGGATCACACGATCGACGCGAAGGGCGTGATCGCCGACAGCCCGGGCGGCGACATCCTCGTCACGGCCGACGCGTCTTCGAAGGCGACCGTCAACCTCGACCACTCGAGCTACACGAACGCCTTCCTGTTCGGCCCCGGCAACCGGAGCGTCACGGCGCCCGGCAGCGGTTCGAACCAGACCGCCGCCCCGCATTTCGCGGACGCGGCCGCCGGCGATTTCCGCGAGGCCGCCGATTCGCCGACCGTCGACGCGGGCGTGGTCGACGCCTCGAGCGGCGCGTTCGACCTCGGCGACGGGCCGCGGACCGACGGCCTGGCGCCGGACATCGGCGCCTACGAGCTCGCCGACAGCGACGACGATGACGACGGGGCCGGGGACGGCACCGACAACTGCGCTCTGGTTTCGAACCCCGGCCAGGCCGACACCGACTCCGACGGCGCCGGCGATGCTTGCGACTCCGACGACGACAACGACACGGTCGGAGACGGCGCCGACAACTGCGCGCTGGTCGCCAACTCCAGCCAGGCCGACGTCGACAACGACGGAATCGGCGATGCCTGCGACCCGACCGACGACCGGCCCGTCCCGCCGACGCCGCCGGCTGAGACACCCCCGGGCGAGACACCTCCGGCCGATGAGACGGCGGTTCCGGAGGAGACGGTGAACCCGGAGCAGCCGCCCGCCGACGACGGCGTCGACCGGGTTGCGCCCGACACGATCGTCGACCGGGGTCCCGCGAAGCGGACGCTGAAGCGGCGGGCGCTGGTGACCTTCCGGTCCTCCGAGCAGGGTGCGCGATTCGAGTGCAGCCTCGATCGAGCCCCGTTCACGGACTGCAGCTCGCCGCTGCGGGTCCGCGTCACCCGCGGCTACCGCCACCGGCTCGAGGTCCGCGCGATCGACGCCGCCGCGAATGTCGATCCGACCCCGGCCGTCCTGCGGTGGAGGGTGCTGGCGCGCTGAGCCTGGCCGGGGCTACCCTGAGCGGGTGCTCACGGACATCGACGGTCTGCTCTCCGGACTCGCGTCGAGCCTCTCGGAGGCGGGGCCCCGGCGGCGCCTGGTAAGCGCGACGGCCACGGTCGAAATCGCCGACCCGACCGCGGTGGTATTCGCCTCGCGCCTCGCGGAGGATCGCTGGTTCTGCTGGGAGGAGCCCGACCGCGACGGCTTCGCGCTCGCCACGCTGGGGTCGACACACGAGGCGATCTCGCGCGGGCCCGAGCGCTTCGCCGACCTCGTCCGCGAATGTGCCCGGGTGGGCAGAGGCCGGACCGCCGATGAGCCTGACGGGTTGCCGGCCGGGGCGGGCCCGGTCTGGGTCGGAGGCCTCGCGTTTGCCGACGACGGCGCCCGCGCCCCACACTGGTCGTCGTTCCCGCCGGCGCTGCTCGTCCTTCCCGAGCTGGCGCTCTGCCGGCTCGGAGGCCGCACGTGGCTGACGGTTTGCGTCGTCTCCGGCGGCGAACCCGACAGGCTCCTGCAACGGCTGGAGGGCCGGCTTGCCTCGCTGCGCGACGAGCCCCTGCCGATGCTCGACCCGAACCCGCGGGGAGAGACGCTGATCACCAGCGTCACGCCACCGGCCACCTATGAGAAGGCGGTCGCGGCGGCTACCGACCGGATTCGCGCGGGCAAGCTCGACAAGGTCGTGCTGGCCCGCGAGGTGGCGGTCGAGGCTCCCACCGCCCACGATCCGGCGGCGACGTTCGGCGCCCTGCGTGAGCTGTTTCCGTCCTGCTTCTGCTTCTGCGCCGGTTCCCCCGAGGGCGCCTTCCTCGGCGCCAGCCCGGAGCTCCTGGTCCGCCGCCGTGGTGCCGGGGTGGCGACCGTGGCCCTCGCGGGCTCGATCCGGCGCAGCGCCGACCCCGCGGTGGACGATCACCTCGGCGAGCAGCTGATGCGCAGCGCCAAGGACCGCCATGAGCAGGCGATCGTCGCCCGGCGGATCGAACGCAAGCTGGCGCCGCGCTCGGTTTGGGTCGAGGCCGAGGCCGAGCCTGGGCTGGTCAAGGTCGCCAACATCCAGCACCTCGCGACGCCGGTCCACGCCCAGCTTGCCGACCCGATGTCGGCGGTCGAGCTGGCGGCGCTCCTGCACCCGACCCCGGCGGTCGGGGGAGAGCCCGACGACCTCGCACGGGCGGCGATCGAGGAGCTCGAGGACTTCGACCGCGGCTGGTACGCGGGCCCGGTGGGCTGGATGGACGCGGCCGAGGACGGGGAGTTCTGCGTCGCCCTGCGCTCGGCGTTGCTTCGCGACCGCACCGCACACCTGATCGCCGGCGCCGGAATCGTCGCCGACTCGGACCCGGCCGCCGAGCTCGCGGAGACCGAGCTCAAGCTCGAGGCGCTGCTGCCGCTGCTGGCCGGTTAGGCGTCGCCCCGGGCGTCCGCGATCTCACGCACCGCGCGCTGCGCGGACTCGATCGAGCCCTGGATCCAGGCATGGAACAGCGAGCAGTGCTCACCGGCGAAGTGGATGCGCCCCTCGGGCGCGGTGATCGCCGCGTACAACTCCCCCTGCTGGCCGGGGTCGAACAGGGCGAAGGCGCCGTTGGCGTACCTGTCGTCGTACCACGCGTAGGAGGCGCCGCCCTCGTAGACCTCGCGGATGCGTGGGTGGATGCGCTCCACGTCGGCCAGCGCCTCCTCCAGGCGGGTCTCCTCGTCCATCGCGCCCCATCGCGCCGCGTCTTGAGACCAGGTGTAGCTGGCCAGGAGCACGCCGCGCGGGGTCGACGGGTCGGGTGTCGGGTAGTTCAGCCGCCGGACCGGGAGGTCCGTACAGGTCGCTCCGCCGAGGATCCCCTCGTGCTCCCAGATGCGCTCACGCACCTGGAAGAGGATCTTCGTCGACGCCGCGTAGTTCAGCTGCCGGATCGCCTTCTGCTTCTCGCGCGTGAACGGCGTCAGCACCTCGATCTGGCGCAGCACGGAAAACGGCAGCGTGCAGATCGCGTAGTCCGCCGTCTCCGAGTAGCGGCCGGCCTCCGTCTTGAAGTGCACTGTCACGTCGTCCGGGCTCTGCTCGATCGCGTGGACATCGGCGCCGTAACGGATGCGGTCGGACAACACCCGCGCCAGCGCTCGCGGGAGGAGGTCCGACCCGCCGACGATCTCCTGCATGTCCACGTACGCGCCGCCGAGGTCCTCACGCAGCACCTCGACGGCGGCGTTGTGCATGTCGGCCTCGAGGAAGTTCATCACCCCGTACATCTCGATCGCGCCCGGTGAGAACCCCTTGGCCTTGAGGAGGTCGTAGAGCGAATGTTGGTCCCAGCGCCGCACGATCTCCTCCCAGCCCGCCTCGCGGTCGACGTCGAGCAACGCGCGCTCCTCGCTGATCGCTGCCTCCCAGAGGTCGGCACAGGGCCGGCCCCGCTCGTGCTCGGCCACCTCGAAGCCGAGCCGGTCCGGGTCGGCCGTCGCCTCCGCCGCGGTCATCCGCTGGCCCCCGACGTGGACCAGGCCGTCGGAACTGTCCATCACGAACGTGCGCAGCTCCAGCCCGAACCGATCGCACAACGCCAGCGTGAGGTCGTGGGCGCGCGGAATCCGCATCGCGCCCGCCTCGGCGTACAGGTCGTCGGCGAAACAGCGCAGCGTGTGGATGCGCCCACCGACGCGGTTCTGCGCCTCGAGGATCAGCGGATCGTGCCCGAGCTCCGTCAGCTCGAGGGCGGCGACCAGCCCCGCGATGCCCCCGCCGAGTACGAGGACCCGCTTGGGCCGATCGGGCTCCTTCACTCGAGCGCCGCCTGGACTGCGTCGCCGGCGACGTCCCGCAGGCGCTCGTGCAGGGCGAGGTTCGCCGCGCGGTCGGTACGAACCTCGACCAGCACCGGGCCGGCCGGCAGGGTCGCGAGCTGGTGGAGCCTGTCGAGCCGCGTGTAGCCGAGCCCGTGGAGCGCCGCGACCCGCCGCGGCTCGATGCCCGTCGGCGTGCCGAGCAGCGCCTCGAACTCCCGGCGCTCGAGCTGCTCAGCCTGAGGGAGGAACTCGAAGATCCCGCCGCCGTCGTTGTTGATCACGACGATCCGAACCGGCGCCCGCGCGGGGATGGCCGCGAGCGCGTTCATGTCGTGGAAGAGGCCGAGGTCGCCCGTGACGATCCAGGCCGGGCGCTCGGTCGCGGTCGCGGCTCCGATGCCCGACGAGATCAGGCCGTCGATTCCGTTCGCGCCCCGGTTGGCGAGGAACAACACCTCCGGATCGCCGCAGCCCACGAACGCCTCCTGGTCGCGGATGGGCATGCTCGAGGCCGTGTAGACCAGGTCACCGTCGGCGTAGGCGCGCCCGAGCGCGGCGTGCAGGCCGGGCTCGGTCGGCTCGTCGAGTCCCTCGAGCTCGGCCGCGACTACGCGTTCTGCCGCGGCGGCCGCGTCGAGCCAGCCCCGGCTCCAGTCCTGTCCCGCGGCGCGCTCGCCCAGCGCTTCGACGAGCGCCTCGCAGAGTGGGGCGGCGCGCGCGCGGATGATCGCGCCCGCGATCCGGGTCGGCTCGTTCCAGTCGTGGCGCGGATCCACCGCCAGGTGCGCGGCTTCGGGGATGTCGCCGAGCCACTGGCGAAGCGGCTTGCAGGTCGGCATCTCGCCGAATCGCAGGACCAGGTCCGGCGTCAGGGGCTCGGGTCGGGCGCGAGCGATCGGCTCATATGCCGCCACCACCAGCGACCGATCGTGGAGGCCGAACCGGAGCTGCGAGGTGGGCTCGGCAAGGATGGGGAAGCCCGTCGCGGCCGCGAGCGCGGCGACCTCGGCCTGCGCCCCGGCGCGCATCCGCCCGGCGACGATCACGCCGCGGCTGGATGCCTCGATCCGCTCGGCGAGGGCCTCGACGAGCGGCTGGGCCGGTGGTGACGGCGCGGGGGGGACCGTGGTCAGCGGGCGGTCGCCGCCACGGCCCTCGAGCGCCAGGGTCGAGGTCGCGGTCAGATCCTCGGGGCGCGGCTCGGGCCCGAGCGGATCGCGCCAGGGGATGTTCAGGTGCACGGGCCCGGGGCGCGGGTCGCCGAACGCGGTCCAGAAGGCGCGGCAGGCGACCGACCGGAAGTGCAGGAGCCCGGAGTCGTCGGCGTCGTGGGTGCCGACCTCGCAGAACCAGCGCACTGCGTCGCCGTAGAGCTTCAGCTGGTCGATCGTCTGGCCGGCCCCGATCCCGCGCAACTCCGGTGGCCGATCGGCGGTCAGCACGATCAGCGGGACGGCGGACTCATCCGCTTCGCAGACGGCCGGATGGAAGTTCGCCGCCGCGGTGCCCGACGTGCTGAGCAGCGCGACGGGCGCCCCGGTCGCCTGCGCCGCACCGAGCGCGAAGAACGCCGCCGAGCGCTCGTCGACGATCACCCTGGCGTCGATCCCGGGCTCGCGCCACAGCGCCAGCGCCAGCGGGGTCGACCGCGAACCGGGGCAGATCACCGCCGTGCGCAGTCCGCAACGCGCCAGCTCTTCGGTGAGCGCCGAGGCGAGCGCCGTGTTGCGGTTCGTCCGGTCCATCGAACGAACCGTATTCCCTAGCCGACCCGGTGTTTGGCGAGCGCGTCGGGGTCGAGCTCGACCCCGAGCCCGGGCCCGTCCGGGACGCTGAGCAGCGGCCCGTCGAGCGTGCACTCGCGGCCCGCGACCGTGGACGAGAACAGCAGCTGGGTCGCGAGACCCTGGGCGATCCCCTCCGCAGGCCCGCGCTGCGGCAGCACCTGCGCGGCGTGCGCGGCGGCGGCGATCCCGAGCGGACCGTCGAGGGCGCTGGAGAGGTAGATCGGTAGCGCCTTGGCGATCCCGTTCGCCTCGCCGATCCCACCGACCTTGGCCAGCTTCACGGTCGCCAGGTCGCAGGCCGCGTCGCGCTTCGCGCGCTCGGCGTCCTTGACCGAGGTGACGATCTCGTCGGCGGCGATCGGGATCGGCAGCGCGGCGGTGACCGCGGCCATCTCGGCGACCGACCCGACCGGCTGCTCGGCGAGCTCGATGCCGAGCGGCTCGAGCATGCGCAGGACGCCGAGCGCCTCGTCGACGCTCCAGGATCCGTTCGCGTCGACGCGGATCTTCGCCTCCGGGCCCAGCCGCTCGCGGACCGCCCGCACCTGGGCGACGTCGTCGCCGACACCGAGCTTGAGCTTGAAGGTGGTGAAGCCGCGGGCCGCCCAGCGCTCGGCGTCATCGGCGACCGCCGCGGGCTCGCCGGCGACCAGGGTCGCGTTGCAGGTGACCGGTTCCGCCCGCTCGGCGCCCAGCAGCGACCACAGTGGCCTTCCGCATGCCTTGCCGGCCAGGTCGAAGACGGCCATCTCGATTGCGGCCTTTGCCGGCGCCGGGATCCGGCGGCCGGCGACGCTGTGGATGAACGCGTCGACCGCGGCCAGGGTCGCGTCCTCGCCGGAGAAATCGGACAGGTCGGAGCGCCGCAGGCGGCGCGTGCCCTTGCGGATCCCGCGCCCGACCGCGGCGATGTCGGCGCCGCCGCGCAGCGCCAGCGGGACCGCCTCGCCGAGCCCGACGATGCCGGTGTCGGTGATCAACCTGGCGAGGACGATCTCCCGCCGCTCGAGCGTCCCACGCGCGGTCGCGTACGGGCGCTCGAACGGGAGCGCGTACGGGATCACCTCGACCTCGGTGAGCTTCATCCCTAGGCGGCGATCAGCAGGCCCACGCTGACCAGGAGGCTGAAGACGCCGAGCACGGCACCCGTTTGGGCGAGCGCGGCGTTCAGGGCCGGTCCATCGGTGCGGGTCAGGACAGCCTGCAGCGGGCGCCACACGAGGGGCGCCGCCAGCACCCCGAGGAAGGCCGCGGTCGGCCCGTCCGAGGCGGTGAGGCCAACCGCGAGGACGACGAAGGCGCCTCCGACGCACGCCTCGTAGAGCACCCGTGTCCGCTCGCGCCCAAGCCGGACCGCGAGGGTGCGCTTGCCCGCGCGGCGATCGGTCTCCAGGTCGCGGATGTTGTTGACCACGAGGATCGCCGTCGACAGCAACCCGATCGAGATCGAGAGCCAGAACGGGAGCGGATCGAGCTCCTCCAGCTGGACGAAATACGACCCGTTGACGGCGACCAGCCCGAAGAACAGGAACACGAACAGCTCGCCCATTCCGGCGTAGCCATAGGGCCGCGGCCCGCCGGTGTACAGGACGCCGGCCGCGATCGAGGCGGCCCCGACGGCGATGATCACCGGCCCGGCGACCGTCGCCAGATAGATCCCGGCAGCAACCGCGACCGCGAAGGCCAGCCACGTCGCGTAGAGCACGCGCCGCGGCGCGACGAGGCCGGCGGAGGTGACCCGCACCGGCCCGAGCCGGTCGGCGGTGTCGGCGCCGCGCTTGGCGTCGGAGTAGTCGTTGGCGAGGTTGGTGCCGATCTGGATGAAGATCGAGCCGACCAGCGCGGCGGCGAAGGCGCCCCAGCGGAAATCGCCGGTGGATACGTAGCCGGCAGCGGCGCTCCCGACCAGCACCGGCGCGATCGCCGCGGGCAGGGTCCGCGGACGCGCTGCCATCAGCCAGATGCGCGGGTTCATGGCCTCAAGGGCGCTTCGGGAACTTCGAGAAGTCCGGGCGCTCGCCGCGCTTCCAGGCGTCGCGGCCCTCCTGGCCCTCCTCGGTCATGTAGAAGAGCAGCGTCGCGTCGTGGGAGAGCTGCTGGAGGCCGGTGAGGCCGTCCTCGGCGGCGTTGAAGCTCGCCTTCAGCAGGCGCAGCGAGAGGGGGGAGAGGCTGGTCATCTCCCGGCACCAGGCGACGGCCTCGCGCTCGAGCTCGTCGAGCGGCACGACCGCGTTGACGAGCCCGATCTCCAGCGCTTCCTCGGCGCCGTACAGGCGGCACAGGAACCAGATCTCCTTCGCCTTGCGGACCCCGACCGCGCGCGCCAGCAGGCCGGCGCCGAAGCCGCCGTCGAAGCTGCCGACCCGCGGGCCGGTCTGGCCGAAGACGGCGTTGTCGGCGGCCATCGAGAGGTCGCAGACGAGGTGGAGGATCTGGCCGCCGCCGACCGCATACCCGGCCACGGCAGCAAGCACGGGTTTGGGCAGCCGCCGGATCTGGACGTGGAGGTCCCCGACGTCGAGCCGCCCAACGCCCTGCTGGGCGACCTCGTCGTCGCCGATGTAGCCGTCGTCGCCGCGGATCCGCTGGTCGCCGCCGGCGCAGAACGCCTCGCCGCCGGCGCCGGTGAAGATGATCGCCCCGACCTCCGTGTCGTCGCGGGCCCTGGTGAACGCGTCGCGCAGCTCGGCGAGCGTCTGCGGCCGGAACGCGTTGCGGACCTCGGGGCGGTTGATCGTGATCTTCGCGATCCCCTCGGCCCGGTCGTACAGGATGTCCTGGTACTGCGCAGCCTCGCGCCACTCGATCGGCGCGTACAGCTCTGCCTGCGGGGGTGCGTCCTTGTGCGGGGTCGGCACGGGCTCGCAACAATGGCATAGAGGGATCCCTGACGATGTTGCTCGACAACTGGCTCTCACAGCGAGCGCAGACCTGCCCCGACCGCTGCGCGGTGATCGCCGACGGCATGCAGATGACCTACGCGGAGCTCGAGCGCGAGGCGACCGCCACGGCACGCCGGCTGGCTGCCCGCGGCGCCCGCCGCGGGGCGACGGTGGCGGTGATGCTGCCCGCCGGCCTGGACTACGTGGTGCTCCTGCACGCGCTGATGAAGCTCGGTGCGGTCGTCTACCCGGTCAACACCCGGCTCAGCGAAGCCGAGATCCGGGCGGAGCTCGCCCGCGCCGGGCCACTGCTCACCGTCAACGGGTCACCCGACCTGGGGATGACGGAGGCAGACCTGCCGCTGCTGGGCGAGCACGACCTTGACGCGCCGCACTGCCGGATCCTGACCAGCGGGACCTCGGGCGGGCCGCGCCCCGTCGGCCTCACCTACGGCAACCATCTGTGGAGCGCGGTCGGGTCCGCGTTCAACCTCGGCGTCGAGCCGACCGACCGCTGGCTGTGCTGCCTGCCGCTGTTCCACGTCGGCGGGCTGTCGATCGTGATGCGCAGCGTGATCTACGGGACCACGGCCGTGGTGCAGGACGGCTTCGACGTCGACCGGATCGCGTCGTCGCTGGAGGGCGACGGCGTCACCGTGATCTCGGTGGTCGCGACCCAGCTCGCCAGGTTGCTCGAGGCCGGCGTCGACCTGCTGCCGCTGCGCGCGGTCCTGGTCGGCGGCGGGCCGGTCCCGTCGGAGGTCCTCGAAGAGGCGATCGGGCGCGGGGCGACGGTGGTCCAGACCTACGGCCTGACCGAGACCGCGTCGCAGGTCACGACCCTCTCGCCCGCCGACGCCGAGCGCAAGGTCGGTTCGTCGGGCAGGCCCCTGCTCACCACCCATCTGCGGATTCAGGACGGCGAGATCCTGGTCCAGGGCCCGACCGTCGCCCCCGGCGCCGCCGACGAGGACGGCTGGCTACATACCGGCGACCTGGGCCGGATCGACGAGGATGGCTTCCTGTACGTCAGCGGGCGACTCGGCGAGATGATCGTCACCGGGGGCGAGAACGTGCTCCCCGTCGAGGTCGAGGAGGTCCTGCTTCGCCATCCCGGCGTCGCCGAGGCCGCGGTCGTGGGTCGCGCCGACCCCGAATGGCAGGAGGCGGTGACCGCGGTCGTCGTCCTGCGCGACGACGCCGGGGTCGGCGCCGACGAGCTCCGGTCCCATTGCGCCGCCGTGCTCGCCGGCTACAAGGTGCCGAAGCGGTTCGAGTTCGTCGCCGAGCTCCCGCGCACGGGCTCGGGCAAGGTGATGCGCCGGGCGCTGCGGTGATCGACCGGGCCTGAGTGGAGCGTCCTACGACCGCCGGTTGATCGCCCGCTCGAGCGCCAGCAGCGCGACGAGCAGGAACAGCGCCGAGCCCGTGAACTGGAAGACCTTCTCGATGTCGTCGAGGACCACGAACCCGCTGACCTCGACGTCGGCAGAGTTGTACTCGAGGTTCTCGAGGACCTGGGAGGCGAACCAGAGCGAGGCGGCGCCAAGCCACATCACCTGGGCCAGTGACCAGCGCGCCATCCGCGCGAGCAGCAGCAGATAGCCGATGCCGCCGACCGCGACCACCGGGAAGTACAGAATCTGGAAGTCGATTCCGGTCTCGAACTCGACGCGCTCGTGGATCATCAGCAGCTCGTCGAAGCCCATGAAGGCAAGGAGCAGCCCGACCCCGATCCATGCGTACCGCTCGGCGTCCGTCACTGACCAGCGGGAGCACAGCGCGGCCGTGACCCCCGCGGACAGCAGCACGCACGTGTTGAAGAGGACCGGGACGTAGAAGCCGCCCTCGCGGACCTCGCCACGGAGCTCGAACCACGGCGGGCTGCCCGTGATGTCATAGGCGATGCCGAGCGCGAAGATGACGGCAAGGGCGACCGCTATCCCGAGGGCGACCTTGCGCCACCGGTCCGGCGCCGCATGGAACTCGGCCACGATCGCCTGCGCGCGTCCACGGAGGGCGTGCGGCCTCCGCGCGGCGGGAACGCCCGTCGCGGCAGGGTCGGTTGTCGGTTGCGGGCGCGCCACCCACCAAGTATCGGCACCTCGCCTGCCTCGCTCAAGTCCAGGGGCGCCATCCGGCTACAGTTCCGCACCCATGAATGACGCAGTTCGATACGACGCCGATGCCAACCCCGACGCCCTGAAGGGCAAGACGATCGCGATCCTGGGCTACGGCTCCCAGGGACACGCCCACGCCTTGAACCTCAAGGAGTCGGGGCACGACGTCGTGGTCGGGCTCCGGCCGGATTCGTCCAGCCGCGCCGCCGCCGAGGCCGCCGGGCTCGAGGTGCTCGACACCGCCGACGCCGCGAGCCGGGGCGACGTGGTCATGGTCCTCCTGCCCGACGAGAAGCAGGGCGAGATCTGGGAATCCGACATCCGCGATGGGATCGCCCCGGGCAACCTGCTGATGTTCGGCCACGGCTTCTCGGTCCACTTCGGCGAGATCGAGCCGCCGGCGGGCGTCGACGTCGGCATGGTCGCGCCCAAGGGCCCCGGCCACCTCGTGCGCCGCCAGTACGAAGACGGCAAGGGCGTGCCCTGCCTGATGGCCATACACCAGGACGAGACGGGAAACGCGGCCGAGTTGGTGCTCGCCTACGCGAGTGGGATCGGCGGCGGGCGCGCCGGGGTCATCGAGACGACGTTCAAGGACGAGTGCGAAACCGACCTGTTCGGCGAGCAGGCCGTGCTGTGCGGGGGCGCCACCGAGCTCGTCCGCGCCGGCTTCGAGACGCTGGTCGAGGCGGGATACGACCCGCGCCTCGCCTACTTCGAGACCCTGCACGAGCTGAAGCTGATCGTCGACCTGATGTACGAGAAGGGCGTCCAGGGGATGCGCTTCTCGATCTCCAACACCGCCGAGTACGGCGACATGACCCGCGGCCCGAAGGTGATCGGTCCCGAGGTTCGCGAGTCGATGAAGCAGGTGCTGGCCGACATCCAATCGGGCGAGTTCGCCAAGGAGTGGATCGCCGAGAACCGCGCCGGAGCCGAGAACTTCAACCACCTGCGCGACGAGGCCGCCGGGCACCAGATCGAGTCCGTGGGCAAGGACCTGCGCTCGATGATGCCCTGGATCGACCAGGAGTTCTGAACGGGCCGAAGTCGATCCGACGGGCATGAGAATATCCCGCCCGCATGCCGTAACTCCTCCCTGGGAAGGACCAATGGAAGCTGCCACCCCCGCACCGCCCCCGCCGCCGCCCCCGCCGCCCCCCGCTGCCGGAGCCGAGGGTCCGTACCCGGTCCGGCTCGAGGCGTCGAACCAGGGCGACTACAACCGCTTCCTGCCGCTGGTCAAGTGGCTGCTGGCGTTCCCGCACTACATCGTCCTGGTGTTCCTCGGGATCGGGGCGCTGTTCGTCTACTTGATCTCGTTCTTCGCGATCATCATCACGGGGGGTTACCCCCGCGGTCTCTGGGACTACATGACCGGCGTCCATCGCTGGGCGATGCGGGTGTTCGCGTACGTGTTCCTGCTCACCGACCAGTACCCGCCGTTCTCGCTCGAGGACGACCCGGCGTATCCCGTGCGGGTCGATTTCGACTACCCCGAGCACGTGGACCGCTGGCGGCCGCTCGTCCACTGGCTCCTGATCCTGCCATATCTGATCGTCGCCGGGATCCTGTTCTACGTTGCCGAGATCGTCGCCTTCATCGGCATCTTCGTCATCCTGTTCACGGCGAAGCTGCCGCAGGGGATGTTCAACCTGATCCTCAACCCGATGCGCTGGCAGCTCCGCGGCAACGCCTACGCCGGCTGGCTGTCGACCAAGTACCCGCCGTTCGAGTGGGAGGACTAAGAGGGCGGTAGCCCCGGCGCCGGCCGCCGGGGCATCGCCTCGGGCGCGGCGTCCTTGACGCCGGCGTCGATGCGGACATACGATGACCCGCGCCCCCGTCTACAGGGAGGGTTTGCAAGATGCTGATCGCACGGCTCCTCCTGGCGGTCGTGTTCGGCGCCGCCGGGATTGCCAAGTTGCGCGACCTACCAGGCTCGCGTCGCGCGGTGGGGGAGTTCGGCGTCCCGGCCCGGGCCGCCGCCGTCCTGGGCACACTGCTGCCGGTCGCGGAGCTCACGATCGCCGGCGCGCTAGTCGTCGGCCCGGCGGTAACCGCCGGAGCCCTCGCCGCGATGGCGCTGCTGATCGGCTTCTGCGTCGCGCTCGCCTGGAACCTCGCCCGCGGGCGCACACCCGACTGCCACTGCTTCGGCCGGCTTCACTCGAGTCCCGCCGGCCCGCCGACGCTGGCCCGAAACGGCCTCCTGCTCGCGACGGCGACGTTCGTGACCACGGGCGGCGACCTCGTGCCGACCGCCGTGGTCGCGACGGCCGCACTCGCCATGCTCGTCGCGGTGACGCTCCGCTTCCGGTCCCGACTCGATGAGCGCCCGCACGCGGAGGGCCTCTCGCCCGGCACCCCGGCTCCCGGGTTCCGGCTCCGCGACCTGAGCGGCGACGCCCACACGCTCGACTCCATGCGTGCCGGCGGACTGCCGGTGCTGCTCCTGTTCACCGATCCGGGCTGCGGCCCGTGCATCGAACTGGCGCCGCAGGTGGCCCGCTGGCAGCGCGAGCACGCGGACGAGGTCTTGATCGCGGTGATCGAGTCCGAGCGTGGAGGCCGCACGGATCGCGACCCGCACGGCCGCGCGAACGTCCTGCTGCAGCGTGACTCGGAGGTCGCTGACCTCTACGGCGCCCTTGGGACGCCGACGAGCGTCCTGATCGGCGGCGACGGCGCTATTGCCGGGCCGGTGGCCGCCGGAGCGAGCCAGATCGAAGCGCTCGTCGCCCGGACCGTCGACGGGTTCGAGACGCAACCGTCCCGCGAGGCGCCGGAGCACCACCGCTTCGGGTCGCGATTGCGCCGCCGGGAGCTGGTCGCGCGCGGGGCGGGCGCCTGGGCCGCGATGGGGGTCCTCGCCGCCTGGCCGGCGCGGGCGGCAGCGGACGTCTCGCGGCGCCGGCGGCGAGCCGGCGAACCGTGCGAGCAGGACAGCGATTGCGGCGCTCTTGGCGAGAACCGCGAGGAGTGCCGGGCCGGGCGTTGCCGGTGCCGAGAGGGCCTCAACCGACATAACGGGAAGTGCCGGTGCGACAGGGGCACCTTTTGCTCCACCTTCGGATTCGAGGGTTGCGTCGACCTGAACAGCGATCCAAACCATTGCGGCGAGTGCCACAAGGATTGCTTGCGCAGTGGCTACGAGTTCCCCGTGTGCTGCGACGGCCAGTGCAACGAGGTAGGTGAGTCTCGGTGCGCCTGCGGCGGGAGCAATGCGGTCTGCGACAACCGGTCTGTGTGTGCCATCGACCAGGCCGGCGCCATCGCGTGCTTCAACTGCTCCGACGTCGGCCTCCAGCGGTGCGGAGACAGGTGCGGCAATCCCAGGACGGACGTCTGCTGCGACCAGGTCCTCTACACCGGAGCGGAACTGGGGCCCGGCGATTGGAAGTGCTGCGGGCCGAAGGGCAAGGGCCGCGTGGTCAACCTCGACGCGAGCGCCGACGACTGTGGCGGATGCGACCGTCGTTGTCCCCCGGACAAGCCGCTCTGCTACCGGGGCAGGTGCACGGACAAGTGCCCGCGGCGGCGGCGGCGGTGCGGCCAGACCTGCGGCAACCCCAAGAAGCAGGTCTGCTGCGAGGGCAAGCTCTACCCGAAGAGCAGCGGGATCAGGAACTGCAAGGGGCGCTGTAAGGACACGAATTCGGATCGCAAGAACTGCGGCGAGTGTGGGGTGACCTGCAATGGCCCGTTCGACACCGGCGAGTGCTGTCGCGGCGAGTGCTGCGACATCAACGGCAGCACGTGCTGCCCCGGGGGGTGCACGAACACCTCCCTCGACGACGAGAACTGCGGTGCCTGCGGGAACGTGTGCAAGCCGAACGAGTTCTGCCGGTTCGGCGAGTGCGTCTGCCCGCTCGGCCAAACCTGCTGAGCGCTACTCGCCCAGGACCTTGAGCAC
Source organism: uncultured Solirubrobacterales bacterium (assembly GCA_963767285.1). GTDB lineage: Bacteria > Actinomycetota > Thermoleophilia > Solirubrobacterales > 70-9 > WHSW01. The sequence continues at coordinate 1,201,918 of CAVYDJ010000002.1, forward strand.
GAGCCGCTTGGGGCGGCGGCCGTCGAACTCGACGTAGAAGATCGCCTGCCAGGGACCGAGGTCGAGCCTGCCCTCGGTCACCGGGACGATCACCTGGTGGTGGACGAGGAGGTTCTTGAAGTGCGCGTCCCCGTTGTCCTCGCCGCCGCGGTGGTGGCGGTAGTCGCCGGGGTCGGGTAGGAGCTCGCGGGCGACGTCGTTCGCCGGCTCTTGCCATGACGGCGGCGCGAGCTTGTCGAGCCACTCGAGCGCGTCCTCCTGGATCCCCGGCTCGTCGTCGTTGATCCAGACGCCGGCGGTTATGTGCATCGCCGAGACCAGCACCATGCCCTCCTCGATCGCGGATTCGTCGACGGCCCTCTGCACCTCGTCGGTGATCCGGACGAACTCTCGTCGCTCGGCCGTCGTGAAGGTCAGGTACTCGGTGTGGGAGTTCAAGCTATGGGGCGCGGACTGCCGTCGTCGCCCTCGGGCAGCAGGCCGTCGCGGCCGACGTAGCCGCCCGCGGCGCCGATGATCACGTAGACAGCGTCATCGGGTCCCTGATTGCGGATCGAGCGCACGGTCGGCGCGTCGACCCGTGCCAGCCCGCCGGGCCCGAGCTTGTGCCGGTCGCCGTCGTTGAGCTCGATCTCGATCTCGCCGGCGTGGACGAAGTAGAGCTCCTGCTGGCGCTCGTGCATGTGCGGACCGGTGTCGATCCCCGCGGGGAGGACGACCGCGTTGGCCCCGAACTCGGTCACGCCGAGGTCGCTTCGGATCTTGCGGAATCCGTAACCTTCCCCGAGGCCGTTGAGATTGGCGACCGCGTACCCGTCGCCCTCGATGGGCTCCCTTGCCTCTTCGACGCTCACCGTTGGGCACCCTATCCTGCTCCGACCTGCGATGACCAACGCATCCACAGTCCAGATCCCGGCCGATCTGAAGCCGGCCGACGGCCGCTTCGGTTGCGGACCCTCGAAGGTCCGGCCAGAGGCGCTGGCGGCGCTCGCCGACGCCGCCGATGTGATGGGTACGTCGCACCGCCAGCGACCGGTCAAGGACCTGGTCGCGCGGATCCGCGGCGGGCTCGGTGAGCTGCTTTCGGCCCCCGACGGCTACGAGGTGGTGCTCGGCAACGGTGGTACGACGGCGTTCTGGGAGGCCGCGGCCGCCTGGCTCGTCCGCGAGCGGCCCCTGCACCTGACCTACGGCGAGTTCTCGAGCAAGTTCGCGAAGGCGACCGCCGCGGCGCCCTTCCTCGCCGAACCGATCGTGATCGAGAGCGAGCCCGGCGACGCGCCGGCTCCGAGCGCCGATCCGGCGGCGGACGCGGTCGCCTGGGCACACAACGAGACGTCGACAGGGGTGATGGTCCCGGTCGAGCGGCCCGCGGACGCCGGCGACGCCCTGGTGCTGATCGACGCGACGTCGGGCGCCGGTGGTCTGCCGGTCGATCTCACGGAGGCCGACGCCTACTACTTCGCCCCGCAGAAGGGCTTCGCCGCCGACGGCGGCCTGTGGCTGGCGGTGCTCAGCCCGGCCGCGGTCGCGCGGATCACCGAGCTCGACGGCGCCGGCGATCGCTGGCAGCCCGCCTTCCTGTCGCTGGCGATCGCGCTGGAGAACTCACGCAAGGACCAGACCTACAACACGCCGGCGGTCGCGACCTTGCTGCTGCTCGCCGAACAGCTCGACTGGATGCTCGGCTCGGGCGGCCTCGAGTGGTGCGTGGAGCGCACGGGGGCTTCGTCCGGGCACCTCTACGACTGGGCCGAGCGCAGCGAGTACGCGACCCCGTTCGTGGTCGACCCGGCCAAGCGCTCGCTCGTGGTCGGCACGATCGACTTCGACGATTCGATTGATGCGGCCGCGCTCGCGGCGACCCTGCGCGAGAACGGGATCGTCGACACCGAGCCCTACCGCAAGCTGGGCCGCAATCAGCTGCGGATCGGGATGTTCCCGGCGATCGACCCCGCCGACGTCGAGGCCCTGACCGCCTGCATCGACTGGATCGTCGAGCACGCGCCGGAGGTCCGACCGTGAGCGGCGAGCGGACGCTGATCGACGAGGTTCCCCGCGTCCTGGTCAAGGAGAAGATCGCCGACGCCGGGGTCGACCTGCTGCGCGCCGACTTCGACGTCGAGCTGGGCCTCGACTGGGATCAGGACGAGCTCGAGCGCCGGATCGGCGAGTTCGACGCCATCCTGATCCGCTCGGCGACCAAGATGACGCCGGAGCTGATCGGGCTCGCCGGGCGCCTGAAAGTGATCGGGCGGGCCGGGACCGGGGTCGACAACGTCGACATGGACGCGGCCACCAAGCGCGGGATCATCGTCGCCAACGCGCCCGAGTCGAACTCGATCGCCGCTGCCGAGCACACCCTGGCGCTCGCCCTGGCGCTGGCCCGCAACGTCCCCCAGGCCCACAGCTCGCTGGTCGCCGGCGAATGGGCGCGCTCGCGCTACGGCGGCAACGAGCTCTACGGGAAGACGCTCGGCGTGATCGGCTTCGGCCGGATCGGCCAGCTGGTCGCCAAGCGCGCCCAGGCGTTCGACATGGACGTCGTCGGGTTCGACAAGTTCGTCTCGCCGGAGCGGTTTCGCGAGCTCGGGGTCGAGGGCGTCGAGACCAGCGAGGATCTCTACGGGCGCGCCGACGTGATCACCATCCACCTTCCCAAGACGCCCGACACGGTCGGCTGGATCAACGCCGACGCGATCGCCCAGATGCGCGACGGGGTGCGGATCGTCAACTGCGCCCGCGGCGAGCTGATCGACCTCGACGCGCTGCTCGCCGGGCTCGAGTCGGGCAAGGTGGGCGGGGCGGCCCTCGACGTCTTCCCGGAGGAGCCGTTCACCGAGCACCCGCTGTTCCAGCGCGACAACGTGGTCGTCACCCCGCACCTGGGAGCTTCGACGGCCGAGGCTCAGGACCGGGCCGGGATCGTCACCGCCGAGCAGGTCCGCGCGGCGCTGAGCGGTGGCGTGGTCACCAACGCGGTCAACATCGCCGCCGTCCGCCCGGAGGCAATGGAGGCGCTGGCTCCGTTCGTGCCGCTGTGCGAGAAGCTCGGCCGCCTCGCGCAGGGGCTCGGCGACGGCGCGATCGACCGGGTCGAGGTCTCGTTCCACGGGCGGATCGCCGAGCACGACACGAGGCTGCTCGGGATCGCGGTCCTGGTCGGGATCCTCTCAGGGCACACCGAGGAGCCCGTCAACCTGGTCAACGCCCCGGCGATGGCAGAGGGACGCGGGATCGAGCTGATGGAGCTCAAGGAGGCCGCCTCGGAGGACTTCACCGAGCTGATCCGGGTCCGCCTCGGCGGGGTCGAGGTCGCCGGGACCGGGGTCGGGCCGCGCAACATCCCCTACCTGACCGGGGTCTGGGGCCAGAGCTTCTACATGCCGTTCGCCGACCACCTGGCGATCTTCCGCTACGCCGACCAGCCGGGGATGATCGGCCGGGTTGGCACCGCCTTCGGCGCCCATGGGGTCAACATCGTCTCGGCCGCGGTCGGCGCCGGTGCGGGCGGCGACGGCGAGGCCGTGATGGCGCTGACCACCGACGCCGCCGTCCCCGAGCAGGTGATCGACGAGATCGCCTCCCGCGACTCGTTCGCACTCGGCCGCGCGGTGAGCTTGTAGGCATGTGGCGCGTCCTGATCGCATCGCTCGCGCTGGTCGTCCTGTTCGCGGCCCCGGCACAGGCGGATGGCGGGCGCGACGTCACGGTGCTGGCGATCGCCCTGCTGGAGGACGCCGGCTACGACGACGGCTTCGTCAACGTCACCCTGCGGGATCCGCTCGGCCCCGACCCGACCCCGCCGCTCTACATCTTCGGCACCGACAACGGCTTCGTTGCCGTCAACACGAAGACCGGCGACGTGGAGCCGATCGAGTGATCCGGCACAGCGGCATCCAGGCTCTCGTGGTGGCGGTCGCGGCCGGGCGCGCCTGTCAGGACACACCGTGAGGGCCGTCGTGATCACCCGGCACGGGGCACCCGAGGTGCTCGCCGTTCAGGAACGCCCGGATCCGCCGGTCGGTGCCGGCGAGGTGCGGATCGCCGTGCGGGCCGCCGGGATCAACTTCGCCGACCTGATGGCCCGCTCGGGCGTCTATCCGGACGCGCCGCCCCTGCCCTCCGTCGTCGGCTATGAGGTGGGCGGCGAGGTCGAGAGCGTGGGGGAGGGGGTCGAGGACTTCAGCGTCGGCGACCGCGTGATGGCCGGGACCCGCTTCGGCGGCTACGCCGAGCTCGTCAGCGTCCCCACGAACCAGGTCATCGCCCTCCCGGACGATTTCAGCTTCGAGCAGGGCGCCGCCTTCCCGGTCAATTACGCGACCGCCTGGGCGGCGCTGGTGATCATGGGCGGTCTGAAGCCGGACGAGCGGGTTCTGATCCATGCCGCCGCCGGCGGGGTCGGGATCTCGGCCACCCAGATCGCCAAAGGCATCGGCGCCGAGGTCTTCGGCACCGCCTCGGCGTCGAAGCACGACGCGATCCGCGAGCAAGGCGTCGACCATCCGATCGACTACCGCAACCAGGACTTCGCGGCCGAGGCGATGCGGATCACCGGCGGCGAGGGACTCGACGTCATCATGGACGCGATCGGCCCGTCGAGTTTCCGCAAGGACTACGGGATCCTGCGCGCGGGCGGGCGGCTGATCATGTACGGCCTGTCCGAGGTCCAGACGGGGGAGAAGCGCGACATCCCGGCGGTGCTGAAGAGCCTGGCGCGGATGCCGCTGGCCACGATGCCCTGGTGGCGCAGCCTGCAGATCATGAACGAGAACAAGGGCGTCTTCGGCCTCAACATGCTCAGCTGGTGGGACGCCGAGGGCCTCGACCGGGCGCTCGAGCCGCTGCAGGCGGGCCTCGACGCCGGTGACTACGTGCCGGTCGTCGCCGAGTCGTTTCCGTTCGACCGGGCCGCCGAAGCGCACCGGTTCATCGCCGAGCGCCGCAACATCGGCAAGGTCGTGCTGACGCCCTAGGCGTCGGTAGCTTGTCGATCGTGCTCACCACCATCGCCGGCGTCGGCAGCGAGTTCCAGAGCGAGATCGTCGATACCGGGCGGCTCGCCTCCTTCCTCTTCTTCATCGCCCTGCTGGGCACCTTCGGGTTCATCCGCACCAGCACCTGGATGATCCGCAAGCAGGTCAGCTGGTGGCCGGGGAACGTCTCCGTCGGCGGCACGCACGTCCATCACCTGGTGTGGGGGATCTGCGCGATGATGATCTTCGGCTACATCGGCGTGGTCCACCAGCCGGACTCGCCCTGGCGCGAGATCGTCACGGTCCTGTTCGCGATCGGCATGGGTCTGGCCCTCGACGAGTTCGCCCTCTGGGTCGAGCTCAAGGACGTCTACTGGGAGAAGGAGGGCCGCAAGTCCATCGACGCGATGATCATCGCCGGCTGTCTGGCCGGGCTTCTCGCGGTGGGACTCAGCAGCTGGCTGACGCTCGCCGATGACGTCGGCGACGCGGTCTTCGCGTCGATCGGCGTCTGGGGGCTCGTCGGGTTCGCGCTGGCGCTCCTGTGCGCCGCGAAGGAGAAGTTCTGGACCGCGCTCGGCAGCCTGCTGATCTGGCCGATCGGCGCGGTCGGCGCGTACCGGCTCGCGAAGCCGCACTCGCCGTGGGCGCGGCGGTTCTACCGCGACGGCCGGCTCCAGCGCTCGAGGGAGCGCTACCCGGGCGCCGGCGCCGATTCGACGCCGGCCGAGTCGGCGGCCTCGGGTTCCTGATCGGTAGCCGCCGGCGGCCAGATCTCGTCGAAGATCACGCCTAGCGAGGCCGCGACAGGGATCGCCAGCAGGGCGCCGAGGATGCCGGCGAGCTGGGCTCCGGCGAGCACGACGATGACCGCCAGCGCGGGGTGGATGCGGACCGCGTTCTTGTAGATGAGCGGCTGGATCACCCGGTCCTGGAGCTGCTGGTAGACGATGAAGAGGACCGCCCAGATCAGCAGTGCGGTCGGGAAGTCGTGGAAGGCTGCGACGATCGCGACGAGGACCCCGCCGACCGAGAACCCGATCAGCGGTACCAGGTCGAGCAGGCCCACCAGTACCGCCAGCGGTACGGCCAGCTCGACCCCCAGCAGTTCGAGCGCCAACCATGTGAACACGCCGGCGCACACCGCCAGCAGCAGGTTGACCGAGACGTAGGAGCGGACGATCTTCGCGATCCTCGTCCCGATCCGCCGCACCCGCTCGCGCTCCGGCGCCCGGATTCGGGCCGTCAGGTTGCGGAACTGACGCGCCCCGTCGAGCAGCAGGAAGAACGCGATCGTCAGCACGACGACGGCCTCGACGAGGTTGTTGAGAATCCCGACCGTGATCTCCTTGAGCGCGCCGGCGGCGTCACCGAGCTTCGCGGGCAGCTGCTGGGCCTCGCTGGAGAGCAGCGCGGTGATGTCGTACTTGTCGTTGAGCTCGCGGAAGTCCTGGTTGTGGTTAGCCCAGGTCTCGAAGTCGCCGACGTATGTGGGCAGCTTGGAGCCGAGACCCTCGACCTCGCGCACGATCGGCGGGATCACCGCAAGGACGAACATGATGAACGCGACCAGGAAGAGGACGTAGGCGGCGAGGATCGCGCCCCACCGCGGCAGGTTGCGGCCGCGGATCCGGCCCCGCTCGATCAGATCGACCAGTGGGCTGAGCGCGAGAGCGAGGAAGATCGCCGCGCAGGTCCATCGGATCGTCGTCTTGACCTCGACGATGACGTGGTTCAGGAGGACCGCGATGCCGACCGCGACGACGACGATCGCCATCACCTTGAAAACGGCTCGGGCCTCGATTCGCGACGCGACCACGGTCCTTGGGTTCGCCGCGAGTGTGCGCTACCCTGCGATTTCCGGATGACCAAGCGGCTCCACAGCCTCGCCCTCCTCCTTCTCCTCCCCCTTAGGGGGGAATAGCGCTGGGCGGCGCGATAGCCGCGAGAGAGCAAGGTTCATCCGGTTTACGTAGAAGGAGAAGGCCACATGGCCGATCAGGTCCACATCTTCGACACCACGCTGCGAGACGGCGAGCAGTCGCCCGGGATCTCGCTGAACACCCAGGAGAAGGTCGAGATCGCCCAGCAGCTCGCGCGCCTGGGCGTCGACGTCATCGAGGCGGGCTTTCCCATCACCTCGCCCGGCGACTTCGAGGCGGTCGAGGCGATCGCCCGCAACGTCGAAGGGCCGGTGATCTGTGGCCTCGCGCGCACCCACAAGGCCGACATCGACGCCGCGTGGAACGCGATCAAGGATTCCGAGGTCCCGCGGATCCACACGTTCATCTCGACGTCCGACATCCACATCGAGCACCAGCTGCAGTCGACCCGCGAGGACGTCAAGGGCGAGGCGAGGGCGGCGGTGTCGCTGGCGAAGTCCTATTGCTCCGACGTCGAGTTCTCGCCGATGGACGCGACCCGGGCCGAGGTCGAGTTCACGGCCGAGGTCTGCTCGATCGCGGTCGCCGAGGGCGCGACGGTGATCAACATCCCCGACACGGTCGGCTACACGACCCCGGAGGAGTACACCCGGTACTTCGCGCGCCTCTATGAGCTGGCGCCGGAGCTGCGAGAGGTGGAGCTCTCGGTCCACTGCCACGACGATCTGGGGCTGGCGGTCGCCAACTCCTACGCCGGGCTGCTGGCCGGCGCGCGCCAGGTCGAGTGCGCGATCAACGGGATCGGAGAGCGGGCGGGTAACTGCTCGCTGGAGGAGATCGTGATGCTGCTACGGACCCGCCGCGACGAGCACGGCCTCGACACCGGCTGCAACACGCGCGAGATCGCCCGCACCTCGCGGATGGTCACCCGGTTCACCGGCTACGCGGTGCAGCCGAACAAGGCGATCGTCGGCCGCAACGCGTTCGCGCACGAGTCCGGGATCCACCAGGACGGCGTACTCAAGGAGCGCACGACGTACGAGATCATGGACGCGACGGAGGTCGGCCTGGAGTCGAATTCGATCGTGCTCGGCAAGCACTCCGGCCGACACGCGCTGCGCGACGCGCTCGAGCAGCTCGGCTTCCGGATCGACGGTAACGCGCTCAACCAGGCGTTCAAGCGCTTCAAGGAGATCGCGGACAAGAAGAAGCAGGTGACCGCGCTCGACCTCGAGGCGATCGTCTCCGACCAGGTCCGCGAGGGCTCGGCCGGTTACGAGCTGGCCTGGTTCGACGTCGAAGCGTCGAGCCGGCGCGAGCCCAAGGCGAAGGTCGCGGTGCGGATGCCCGACGGCTCCGAGTCGGTCGGCGAATCCGGCGGCGACGGCCCGGTCGACGCGATCTTCGGCGCCGTCCGCGCCGCGACCGGCGTCGAGTCGGAGCTCCGCTCGTACACGGTCTCCGCCGTCACCGAGGGCGAGGACGCGCTCGGCGAGGTGACCGCGACGGTGCGCGCCCACGGCCGGCTCGCCAGCGGCCAGGGGGTCGCCACCGACATCCTCGAGGCCTCGGCGCGCGCCTACATCCGGGCGCTGTCGAACGCGCTCGAGGGCGCCGCGGTCCGCGAGGCCGAGGGCCTCACCGCCGAGGCAGCGAGCGCGCCGGCGACGCCGGGTCCCTGACGCGAGGCATAATCTCGACGCAATGGCCGGCTCGCTCGAAGGCCGCAAGGTCCTGATCACCGGCGCCTCGTCGGGGATCGGCGAGGCGACGGCGGAGGCGATGGTCGCCGAGGGGGCCGCCGTGGCGCTCGGGGCGCGCCGCAAGGACCGCCTCGACGAGCTGGCGACGACGATCAACGACGGCGGTGGGACCGCGGTCGCGATCGAGGCCGACATCACCGACGAGCAGCAGGCCAAGAATCTTGTCGAGACCGCGCACTCGGAGCTCGGTGGTCTCGACACGCTGGTCAACAACGCCGGCGTAATGCTGCTCGGCCCGCTACAGGGCGCCGATCCGAGCGAGTGGCGCCAGATGATCGAGGTCAATTGTCTTGGCCTCCTCTACTGCACCCACTACGCGCTGCCGCTGATCCGCGACGGAGGGGGAGGGGACGTGGTCAACGTCTCGTCAGTCGCCGGGCGGATCGCGGCCCTCGGGTCCGGCGTCTACAACATGACGAAATGGGGGGTGGTCGGCTACTCGGAGTCGCTGCGCCAGGAGGGCGGGCTGATCGGCGTGCGAGTGACGGTGATCGAACCGGGCTTCGTCGAAACCGAGTTGCAGGGCCACAACACGAACCCTTACGTCGTCGAGCAGATCGAGAAGATGCAGGCACAGCTCGAGAAGGTCCTCGAGGCGAAGGACATCGCCAACGCGATCGTCTTCGCCGCGTCGCAGCCCAAGCACGTCTCGGTCAACGAGATCCTCGTGCGGCCCTCGGGCCAGGCCCGCGGATCGGCAAACGTAGTGAAGCGGACGCGAGAGCGAAGGATTTCAGGAGTCGATGCGCGACATGCGCGATTCGATCCGGGCGAACACCGCGGCCGTCCTGGCCGCCCTCTTGAATGAGCGCGGTGGCGACACGCGACGGGGCTGCGGTCGGCGCGAGGGTGAAGGCCCTGCGCGAGGCGATGGACCTGTCGCTGCGCGACCTCGCGGAGCGCAGCGGTGTATCGGCGCCGATGCTCTCCCAGGTCGAGCGCGGCGAGACCAGCCCGACGCTGGTCATCGCCGAGAGGATCGCCTCCGGCCTCGACCTCAGCCTCTCGCAACTGCTGCGCCTGGATGAGGGGGAGCACGTGGTCGTGATCCGCCGCGGCGATCGCCGTACCCGCAGCCGCCGCGGCCACCGGACCGAGGAGCTGACGCCGCCGCTGCCCGGCCAGCGCGCCGACGTCTCCATGCACACGCTCGAGCCGGGCGCGGCGACCGGGCGCGCCGGCGACCCGACGCTGCACGAGCCTGGGGCGCGGGAAACCGCGGTCGTGATCTCGGGGTCGGTGGCGCTGATGATCGATGACGAGCGACACGACCTCCCGGCAGGGGATAGCGTCACCTTCGACGCCGACCTGCCGCACCACTTCTCGAATGAAGGAGACGAGCCGGCCGCGTTTCTGGCGGTCGTCGCCGCCGGACTGCGGAGGAGTTAGCGCGATGCCGAAGACGATGTTCGACAAGATCTGGGACGCCCACGAGCTGGGCGACGGGCTGATCTACATCGACCTGCACCTCGTCCACGAGGTCACCTCCGCGCAGGCGTTCGACGGCCTGCGGCTCGCCGATCGCTACGTGCGCCGCCCCGACAAGACGATCGCCACGGCGGACCACAACGTGCCCACCGATGGCACCGCGGCTTCCAAGCTGATCGCGGACGAGCTCTCCCGCGTCCAGGTCGAGACCCTGGAGCGAAACTGCGCCGAGTTCGGGGTCCCGATCTACTCGCTGGGCTCGGACCGCCAGGGGATCGTGCACGTGATCGGGCCCGAGCTCGGAATCACCCAGCCGGGGCTGACGATCGTCTGCGGGGACAGCCACACCTCGACCCACGGCGCGTTCGGCGCACTCGCATTCGGCATTGGGACCTCGGAGGTGGAGCACGTGCTCGCCACGCAGTGCTTGCTGCAAAAGCGCCCGAAGACGATGCGGATCACCTACTCGGGCGAGCTCGGGAGCGGCGTCAGCGCCAAGGACATGATCCTGGCGACGATCGGGCGGCTCGGCACCGGGGGCATGGTCGGCCACGCCGTCGAGTACGCAGGGGAGACGATCACGGGCCTGACGATGGAGAACCGGATGACGATCTGCAACATGACGATCGAGGGCGGCGGCCGGGCGGGGATGATCGCCCCCGACCGGACGACTTATGAGTGGATCGAGGACCGGCCGGGAGCACCCGGAGCCTTCGACGACGCGGTCGCGCGCTGGAACGACCTGCCGACCGAGGACGGCGCAAGCTTCGACAGCGAGATCGAAGTCGACTCGAGCACGCTCTCGCCGATGGTCACCTGGGGCACCAACCCCGGCCAGGTGATCGAGGTCACCGGAGCAATCCCGGAACCGGGCTCCGAGCCCGAGGAGCGGGCGCTTCGGTACATGGACCTGAAGCCCGGGCAGGCGATCCAGGAGATCCCGCTCGACCGCGTGTTCATCGGCTCGTGCACGAACTCGCGGATCGGCGACCTTCGCGAGGCCGCGGAGATGGTCGCCGGACGCAAGGTGGCGAGCACGCTGAGCGCGATGGTCGTCCCGGGCTCGGCGCAGGTCAAGGCGCAGGCAGAGGCGGAGGGACTCGACGAGGTCTTCCGTGCCGCCGGCTTCGACTGGCGCTCGGCCGGCTGCTCGATGTGTCTGGGCATGAACCCGGACACCCTCAGCCCCGGCGAGCGCTGCGCCTCGACCTCGAACCGCAACTTCGAGGGCCGGCAGGGCAAGGGCGGGCGCACGCACCTGGTCTCGCCGAAGATGGCCGCCGCGGCCGCGATCGAGGGCCGGTTCGTCGACATCCGGGATTGGAGCTAGGGAATGGAACGAGTGGAGATCATCGAGGGCAACGTGTCGGTCCTGGATCGCGCCGACGTCGACACCGACCAGATCATTCCCAAGCAGTTCCTGAAGCGGGTCGAGCGCACGGGCTTCGGCGAGTTCCTGTTCTACGACTGGATCCGCGACGGCGAGATCGAGCTCGAGCCGAACCCGATCCTGGTCGCCGGCGCGAACTTCGGCTGCGGCTCGTCGCGCGAGCACGCGCCGTGGGCGCTTGAAGATTTCGGCTTCAAGGCCATCATCGCCCCCTCGTTCGGCGACATCTTCTACGCCAACTGCACCAAGATCGGGCTCCTGCCGGTGATCCTGAGCGAGGACGAGTGCCGGGCGGTGGCCGAGGCCGGCGCGGCCCGGATCGACCTCGACGACCAGACCGTTGATTCGGCCGCCGGGGTGGTGCGGTTCGAGATCGACGAGGAGGTCAAGCACCGGCTCTTTCACGGCATGGACGACATTGCGGTCACGCTCCAGGACGTCGCGTCGATCGACGCCTTCGAAGCGAGCGGCGCCGCCGACCGCGGGCCGGTTACAACTTCACTATGAGTGACGACGAGCGCCGCGGGACGGGTGGCTGGAGCGGTGTGCTCGAGAGCGAGCAGCACCTCGTTTCGCCCGGATCCGAGTGGCGCTCGGAGCTGTACAGGGTCGCGACCGAGCAGTTCGAGCGCGCCGCGGACGTGCTCCGGCTCGCCGTGGACATTCGCCAGCGGCTGCTCGAGCCGCGCCGCGCTCTGGTCGTCAACTTCCCGGTCCGGCGCGACACCGGCGAGATCCAGGAGATGACCGGCTACCGGGTCCAGCACACCCTCGTGATGGGTCCGACCAAGGGTGGCATCCGCTTCGCGCCCGGCGTTTCGCTCGGCGAGTGCGCCGCGCTTGCGATGTGGATGACCTACAAGTGCTCGCTGCTCGGGCTCCCGTTCGGCGGGGCGAAGGGTGGCGTGCGCTGCGACCCGAACCGGCTCTCCGACGGCGAGGTCGAGCGGGTCGCCCGCCGCTACACAGCCGAGCTCGAGCCGATCATCGGCCCGGATCGCGACATCGGCGCGCCGGACATGGCGACCTCGGAGCGCGAAATGGCCTGGATGATGGACACCTACTCCCAGGGTCACGGCCAGCCCGTGCCCGCGATCGTCACCGGCAAGCCGGAGGTGCTCGGCGGCACCGCGCTTCGGCGCGACGCGACCGGGCTCGGCGTCGTGATCTGCCTCGAGGCGATCATCGAACACCTCGGCTGGGAGCTCGCCGGAAGCCGGGTCGCGGTTCAGGGTTATGGCAAGGTCGGCGCGGTCGCGGCGCGGGAGCTCGCCCGCCGCGGAGCGAAGGTGGTTGCGATCACGGACGTCGCCGGCGGGGTGGCGAACGAGGGCGGCCTCGACCTCGAGGCGGTGGAGCGATGGGTCGACGGCAGCCGCTTCATCCGCGGCTTTCCCGAGGGCCAGCCGATCAGCCGCGACGAGGTGCTGACGGTGCCCTGCGACATCCTGATCCCGGCTGCGCTCGAAGGCCAGATCACCGCCGAGAACGCGCACGATCTCGACTGCAGGTTGGTCGTGGAGGGCGCCAACGGGCCGACCACGCCAGAGGCCGACAGGATCCTCGCCGAGCGCGGGATCCCGGTCGTACCGGACCTGCTCGCCAATGGCGGCGGCGTCGCGGTCAGCTACTACGAGTGGGCGCAGGACATCCAGCGCGAGGCATGGACCAATGAGCACGTGCTCGAACGCCTGCGCAGCCAGATGAACGACGCGGTCGCCCGCGTGCTCGCCGCCGCCGATCGGTGGAGCGTCGACTGGCGCACGGCGGCGCAGGCGGTCGGGATCGAACCGGTCGCCGAGGCCTCGGAGATGCGGGCGGTCTACCCATGAGCGATCCCGTCGAGTGGGACGCCGAGACCTATCACCAGGTCGCGGCGCCGCAGGAGGAGTGGGGCCGCGAGGTTCTCGCCCGGCTCGAGCTCGCCGGGGACGAGACGGTCCTCGACGCCGGTTGCGGCAGCGGCCGGGTGACGGCCCTGCTGCTGGAGCGCCTTCCCGAAGGACGCGTGATCGGCGTCGACGGCTCGAGCCGGATGATCGAGCACGCGTCCGAGAACCTTGCCGGCTTCGGCGACCGGGTCGAGTTGATCGTCTCCGACCTGCTGGCGCTGGAGCTGGGGGAACAGGTCGACGCGATCTACTCGAACGCGACCTTCCACTGGATCCTCGACCACGAGCGGCTCTTTCAGCTCCTGTTCGCCACCCTCAAGCCCGGCGGCGCGATCGAGGCCCAGTGCGGCGGCAAGGACAACATCGCCGAATGGCAGCGGGCGCTCGAGTCGATGCAGGGTGACGAGCGCTTCGCCGACTATCTGAGCGGGATGCCCTCGGCCACGAACTTCGCGTCGGTGGGGGATACGCGCGACCGGCTCGAGCGGGCCGGGTTCGAGGTGGGCCCGACCGGCGTTTGGCTCGAGGAGCGCCGGGTCGAGCCGGAGGACCCGCGCGCCTTCGGCCGCACCGTCGTGCTCGCCAAGCATCTCGCCCGGCTGCCCGAGAACCTGCACGAGGAGTTCATCGACGCGGTGCTCGGCTCGATGGCGCGGCCGCCCGCGCTTGAGTACGTGCGGCTCAACATCTCCGCGCGCCGACCGACGTAATGGCCCCGCGGATCGCGTTGCTGCCCGGCGACGGGATCGGGCCCGAGATCGTCGACTCGGCGCGCCGGGTCCTCGATGCGCTGGGCTCGTTCGAGTACTCAGAGCACCTGATCGGCGGCGCCTCGATCGACGCCAACGGGACGGCGCTGACCGACGAGGTCCTCGACGCGTGCCGGGCGTCCGACGCGGTCCTGCTGGGCGCGGTCGGAGGCCCGAAATGGGACACGACGGACCCCGACGCGCCGCGACCCGAACAGGGCCTGCTGGGACTGCGCAAGGGCCTTGGCCTGTTCGCCAACCTGCGCCCGGTCAAGCCGAGTCCCGCCCTGGTCGACGCCAGCCCGCTGCGCCCCGAGGTGATCGAGGGCACCGACCTGCTCGTCGTCCGCGAGCTGACCGGCGGGATCTACTTCGGCGACCGCGGACGCGAGGGCGACCGCGCCTTCGACACCTGCGTCTACACGGTTGCGGAGGTCGAGCGGATCGCCCGGGTCGGCTTCGAGGCGGCGGGACGGCGGCGGGGCCGGGTCACCTCGGTCGACAAGGCGAACGTGATCGAGACCTCGCGGCTGTGGCGCCAGACGGTCAGCAATCTCGCCGTTGACTACGAGGGTGTCGAGCTCGACCACATGCTGGTCGACAACGCGGCGATGCAGCTGGTCTCCGATCCGTCACGCTTCGACGTGATCCTGACCGAGAACATGTTCGGCGACATCCTCTCCGACGAGTCGGCGATGCTGACCGGCTCGCTGGGGATGCTGCCCTCGGCCAGCCTCGGTGAGGGTGGCCCGGGCGTCTTCGAGCCGGTGCACGGCTCGGCTCCCGACATCGCCGGAAGTGGCGCTGCCAACCCGCTCGCCACGGTCCTGTCGGCGGCGATGCTGCTGCGCGACGGGCTCGCGATGGAGGCCGAGGCGGCCGCCATCGAAGCGGCGGTCGATCAGGTGCTGGTCGCCGGCCTGCGCACGGCGGACCTGGTGAGCGGCGCGGACGGCGAGCGCGTCGTCGGGACCGCTGAGGTCACCGACGCGCTGCTCGCCGCCCTACGCAGCTAGGAGCTAAACGACCTGGACGTTCGCGGCGCGCGGGCCCTTGTCGCTCTCCTCGGACTCGAAGCTGACCTTCGTGCCCTCGGTGAGGCTCTGGCCTGCGGCGATCGAGTTCTGGTGCACGAAGAGATCCTTCGAGCCGTCATCGGGCGTGATGAAGCCGAAGCCCTTGGTGTCGTTGAACCACTTCACAGTTCCAGTTGACATGTGTGTTCCTCCACGGTTCGGTGCAAACGAGCGCGGAAGATGCGGTTGAGCAACGACTGCGACGCAGGCACAGGTAAAGCCAACGCGGTGTGCGCGGCGTCACCGACGGTAGCACGTACTCAAGAACCACTGCCCGAAAGTGGGTAGTCCGGATCGGGCTTGAAGGCGGCGCCCTCGACGAGCAGACCGGGTCGGCCACGGCGCGGCAGCCTATGTCAGCGCCGCTTGAACCGCCCGATCCAGGTCTCCTTCCGGGTCGGGACGCCGATGCCGAGCTGGCTCTGGGTTGCGGCGCGCCGGTTCGCCAGACGGGCCTCCGTCGGGCATACTTTCGCCCATGGAGAAGTCCGAGTGGATCTGGATCAACGGCGAGTTCGTCGCCTGGGACGACGCCAAGGTCCACGTGCTCAGCCACGGGCTCCACTACGGGACGGGTGTCTTCGAGGGCATCCGCTGCTACGAGACCGACCGCGGGCCGGCGGTCTTCCGGCACCGCGAGCACCTCGAGCGACTCGCCAACTCGGCCGAGCTCTACTACCTGAGCCTGCCGTACACGCCCGATCAGATCCGCGAGGCGACCAACGAGCTGATCAGCCGTAACGGCCTTCGCAGCTGCTACATCCGCCCGCTCGCCTGGCGAGGCTACGGCGAGATGGGCCTGTACGCGCCGACCGGCCCGGTCGAGGTGATGGTCGCCGTCTGGCCGTGGGGCGCCTACCTGGGCGAGGAGGGCAAGCGCTCCGGCGTCCGCGCCAAGGTGTCCTCGTGGCGGCGGATCTCGCCGGGCGGGCTGATCCCGCACGCGAAGGCCTCCGGCCAGTACCTGAACTCGATCCTCGCCAAGACCGAGGCCGCGCAGTCGGGCTTCGACGAGGCGATCCTGCTCGACGAGGCGGGCCTCGTCTGCGAGGGCTCCGGCGAGAACGTCTTCCTGCTGCGCGAGGGGGAGCTGGTCACGCCTGGGCACACGAACTCGATCCTCGACGGGATCAGCCGCAAGTCGATCATCCAGATCGCCGAGGACCTCGGCTACAAGGTGGTCGAGCGCGACGTCGCTCGGGCCGAGCTCTACCTGGCCGAGGAGATCTTCCTCTGCGGCACCGCCGCCGAGCTGGTCCCGGTGCGCGAGGTCGACGGGCACGTGCTCGGCGATCCGGGCGAGCTGACCAAGGTGATCCAGGCGAAGTTCGAGGACGCCCTGCACGGCCGCGCCCCCGAGTACGCGGAATGGCTGGACCCTGTGGAACAGCCGAGTAAGGTGACCTCCTGACGATGCCGTATCTCGAGGCCATCGAGCGAATTAGCACCGCCGCGACCGCTTAGCGGCACGCGGCCGCGCGGCTTTCTGCCCGCGCTCCCGACTCGCTCGTCACCTCGAACCGGAAAGGCATCCAATTGACCCAGGTAAAGCTCTACGACACGACCCTCCGCGACGGCATGCAGGGCCAGGGCATGTCGCTGTCGGCGGCCGAGAAGGTCCGCGTCGTCAAGGCGCTCGACCGGCTCGGCGTCGGCTTCATCGAGGCCGGCTTCCCGAGCTCGAACCCGAAGGAGGCCGAGCTCTTCGAGCTGCTCGCCGACGTCGGGCTCGAACGGGCGCAGATCTGCGCCTTCGGCATGACCCGCAGGCGCGACGTGCCCGCGGACGAGGACGCGGCGCTGCGCGCCCTGGTCGAGTGCGCCGCGCCGGTGGTGACCTTCGTCGGCAAGACCTGGGGCCTTCACCTCGAGAAGGTGACCAGGGTCTCGCGCGAGGAGAACCTGTCGATGATCGTCGACTCGGTCAACTTGGCCCGCGCCCAGGGCAAGCGCGTGATCTACGACGCCGAGCACTTCTTCGACGCCTGGCGCGACGACTCCGGCTACGCGCTGGAGTGCCTGCAGGCGGCGGTCGTGGCCGGGGCCGAGAACGTCACGATCTGCGACACGAACGGCTCCAGCCTGCCGGCGCAGATTGCGGAGGCGACGCAGGCCGTGGTCGCCAAGCTCGGCGGCCGGGTCGAGGTCGGCATCCACGCGCATAACGACCTCGAGTGCGGGGTTGCCAACTCGCTCGCCGCCGTCGACGCGGGGGCGCGGATGGTGCAGGGGACGATCAACGGCTACGGCGAGCGCTGCGGCAACGCCAACCTCGTTTCGATCCTGCCGGCGCTGCAGCTGAAGCTCCGTTATGAATGCGTGCCGGTCGATCGCCTCCAGCTGCTCACCGAGACGGCGCACTTCGTCGACGAGCTCACCAACACCACTCCGGATCCCGACCAGGCGTACGTCGGGCGCAACGCCTTCGCCCACAAGGGAGGAATGCACGTGGCCGGGGTCCAGGCCGACTCGCGCACCTTCGAGCACATGGACCCGAAGCTGGTCGGCAACCGCCGGGACGTGCTGATCTCCGAGCTCTCCGGGCGCGGCTCCGTCGTCTCGCGGGCCGAGAGCGCCGGGATCGAGCTGGATGCCGACGCGGCCAAACGGGTGCTCGAGCGGGTCAAGGAGCGCGAGCACCGCGGGTATCACTACGAGGCCGCCGACGCGTCGTTCGAGCTCTTGCTGCGACGCGAGGCCGGGTCGTATCAGCCGCTGTTCCGTCTCGAGGGCTACCGGGTGATCGTGGAGAAGAACGAGAACGGCTACGTCGACACGCAGGCGACGATCAAGCTGTTCGTCGACGGCACCCGATACCTGCACACCGCCGAGGGCGATGGCCCGGTCAACGCCCTCGACAGGGCGCTGCGCGACGCGCTCAAGGAGCATCACCCGCAGCTCCCGCACATCGAGCTGACCAACTTCAAGGTCCGCCTGATCGAGGGCGCGCACGGGACCGGCGCGATCACGCGCGTCCTGCTCGACTCGACCGATCACGAGCGTGAATGGGGCTCGATCGGCGTCTCCGAGAACATCATCGAGGCATCGTGGGAGGCGCTGGTGGATTCGCTCGAATACGCCTTCCAGCCGAGAACAACTCCCGCCGAAGGATGAGCTTGGAGAGGATCCCGCTCGCGAAGCCTGTTCTCGGCGAGCGCGAGGAGGAGCTGGTGCTGGAGGTCCTGCGCTCCGGCAGGTTGTCGCTGGGGCCGATGACCGAGCGGTTCGAGCGGGCCTTCGCCGACTACCTCGGTGTCCCCGACGCGGTCGCCGTCTCCTCCGGGACCACGGCCCTTCACCTCTGTGTCCGAGCGCTCGGCTGGGGTGAGGGCGACGAGGTCGTCACCTCGCCGTTCTCCTTCGTCGCCTCGGCCAACTGCCTCCTCTATGAGGGCGCGACGCCGGTGTTCTGCGACGTCGACCCGGTGACCCTCAACCTCGATCCCGCGCAGGCCTGGGAGGCGATCGGCGAGCGGACCAAGGGCCTGCTGCCGGTCGACATCCTCGGCTACCCAGCCGCGGTGCCTGAGCTCGAGAAGGTCGCGAGCGAGGGCGATCTCGGGCTGCTCCAAGACTCCTGCGAGGCGCTCGGGGCACGGGACTCGGAGGGACGCCTGGTCGGCTCGCGCGGCAACCTCGCGACGTTCGCGTTCTACGCCAACAAGCAGCTGACGACGGGGGAGGGGGGCATGATCACGGCCGCCGACCCCGAGGTGGCCGCGACGTTTCGCAGCGAGCGCAACCAGGGGCGCGCGCCGGACATGAGCTGGGTCGACCACGACCGGCTCGGCTTCAACTACCGGCTGACCGAGGTCCAGGCCGCGCTCGGGGTCGCCCAGTTGGAGCGGGTCGGCGAGATGCTGGCCGACCGCAGCAGGGTCGCGTCGCTGTACACCGAGCGGCTGGCGGCGCTCGACTACGGCGCCCCCGCGGGCGAGGGCGACCCGGCGGGGCTGATCCTCCCGTGCGCCGACGACGGCGAGGAGCGACGGAGCTGGTTCGTCTACGCGGTCCGGCTGCCGGCCGGCGCCGACCGCGACGCAGTGCTCGCCGACCTCGACCAGCGCGGGATCGAGGCGAAGGCGTACATGCCGAGCATCCACCTGATGAGCCACATGCGCGAGCGCTTCAGCTTCCGCGAAGGTCAGTTCCCGGTCGCCGAGGACGCGTCGGCGCGCCTGTTGGCGCTGCCCTTCTTCCCGGAGCTCTCCGAAGGCGAGATCGACCGCGTCTGCGAGGCGCTCGCCGAGGCGCTGCGCGGGAACTGGACTTGAGCGAGCCCTATCGCAGCTTCAGCTTGTAGGTCTGGTTCGCGGGGGTGGGAGCGCCACCCGTCGGGGTGAAGGTCAGCGTCGTCGGCACTTTGAGCTTGCCGGTCCTGGGGCCCTTGGCGGCCTTCTTCAGCTTCTTCAGGCCCGTCTTCGAGGGTTTCAGGGTGATCTTGGTCTTGCCCGCGGCCGGAACCTGCTTGGTCACGGGCTTGATCAGCGCCTTCTTCTTGGCGAACAGGCGCTCGAGCACGCCCCTTGGCGCAAAGCCCTCCTGAGCGGCGGAGAGCGTTCCGCCGCCGGGCACCGTGACCGCGAGCGTCAGCGTGCCCTTCTCGAGGTTGGCCTTGCCCTTCTTCGGCGCGTTGAAGTTGCTCGGGTCGTCGTCGGTGATCCTCACCGTCGCGGTGTCGACGGCCAGCGTGTTCGGGCTGCTCGGGTTGGAGAGCTTGACCGTGAAGGTCTCCTCCGCCTCGTGGACGCTGTCCGGGGTGATCGGGATCTCGATCGTGGTCGAGGCCGCGTTGCTGGGGATCGAGGCCGTTCCCGAGGTCTGGGCGTAGTCGGCGCCGGCGGCCGCGGTGCCGTTCGCGGTCGCGTAATCGAAGCGCGGGGCGGTGCTGCCCGGGGCGGCGCTGACGGTGACGGTTGCCTTGGTTGCGTTCTCGTTGACGGTGATGTCCGCGATCGAGAGCTGGCGCGGTGCGACCGCCTTCCAGAGGTCGACGCCGGTATTGCCGTCATCGGCGTAGAAGAGGGCCGTGCCGGCGACGTTGGTCATCGAGGTCGGGTTGCTGCCGATGGCACCCGGTTGGATGTCCTTGGCCAGGGCCGTGCCGTCGGTGGTGCCGTCGGTCTTCCAGAGCTCGAGACCGCTCGTGCCGTCGTTGGCCCGGAAGAGGATCGAGCCGGCGACGTTGGTGATCCTTCCCGGGCTCGAGTTGCCGGCGCCGGGGCGAACGTCGCGGATCAGCGTCGTACCGGCTGTGGTGCCGTCGGACCTCCAGAGCTCGACACCGTTCGTGCCGTCGTTGGCCGAGAAGAAGAGCGTGCCGGCGACGTTGGTGAAACCAGAAAATCCCGGATACGAGTTGCCGGGCCCAGGGGCGATGTCCTTGACCATCGTCGTGCCGGCTGTGGTGCCGTCGGACCTCCAGAGCTCGTAGCCGTTGGCGTTGGAGTCGGAGGCGGCGAAGAAGAGCGTGCCGGAGAGGTTCGTGAAGGGGCCCGGATAAGAGGAGGCGGCCCCGGGCGCGATGTTCTTGACCAGCGCCGTGCCGAACTGCGTGCCGTCGGACCTCCACAGCTCTCTGCCGTTGGTGCCGTCGTCGGCGCTGAAGAAGAGTCTGCCGTTGACGTTCTCGACGAAGCTCGGATTCGAGCCGATGGCGCTGGGCGCAGTGCGGATGTCCTTGACCATCGTCGTGCCGGCGGCGGTGCCGTCGGACCTCCACAGCTCGTAGCCGTTGGCGTCGGAATCGGAGGCGGTGAAGAAGAGCGTGCCGTTGACGTTGGCCAAGTACTTCGAATACCCAGAGTCGGGACCAGAGCGAATGTCCTTGACGAGCGTCGTGCCGGCGGCGGTGCCGTCGGACTTCCATATTTCAGTGCCGTGGACGTCGTCGATGGCCGTGAAGAACAACGTGCCGTCGACGTTGGCGATGCTCAGGTACGGGTCACGTGAGCTACCGGCTCCGCTCTTGATGTCCTTGACCAGCACCGTGCCGGCGTCGGTCCCGTCGGACCTCCACAGCTCTGCGCCGTTGGTGCCGTCGTCGGCCCAGAAGAAGAGCGTGCCGGCCTGGTTGATCAGGGCATTAGGAGACGAGCTGGCGACGCCGGCTCGGATGTCCTTGACCATCGTTGTCCCGGCGGCGGTGCCGTCGGACCTCCACAGCTCCAAGCCGCTGGCGCCGTCGGTGCCAGCGTAGAACAGCATGCCGTTGACCTCGGCGGGGCCCTGTCGCAGCGCCGAGTCGCCGGCCGGATTGGGGTCGGCAACGCGGCTGACCTCGAAGTCCAGCGCTTCAGCGGCGCCGGGGCCGGCGAGGCCGATCGCCGCGGTGGCTGCGATGGCGCTCGAGGCCTTCGCGCGGGAGTGGCGCCGCGCCTTGGCCCGGGTTTGTCTTTGTCGCCGGCTCACCTCAGCCCCACCCTAACGCTCAGGGGCTCCTAGCCGGGCCGGGCTCGAGCCGCCAGGCGCCGTAGCAGCGATTGCCGCTCCCGGGCGCGGTCCGTGCCGCCAGTGCGGTCGAGTGCGTCGAGTGCCGTCATCTGGTCGTCGGAGAGCGAGAAGTCGAAGATCTCGGAGTTCTCGCGGATGCGCTCGCGGTTGCTCGACTTCGGGATCACGATCAGGTCGTGCTGGATCCCCCAGCGCAACAGGACCTGGGCCGGCGTCCGTCCGGCGCCGCGCGCAACGTCGACCACGGCCGGGTGTCCGAGATCCTCGCCCCGGGTGAGCGGGCTCCAGGCGGCGGGCGCGACGCCGTGCCGCGCGCACGCGTCCAAGAGCCCGCGGCGGTGGTGGAACGGGCTCAGCTGGATCTGGTTGACGGCCGGTGGCCCTGCGGACGACGAGCACACCGCCTTGAGCTCGTCGGCGCTGTAGTTGCTGACCCCGACCGCGCGGGTGAGGCCGCGTTCCTTCGCCCGGACCATCCCCGGCCAGTGGCGCAGCGGGTCCCCCGCCGGCCAGTGCACCAGGTAGAGGTCGATGTGGTCGAGACCGAGGCGCTCGAGGCTGCGCTCGGCCTCCGCCACGGGGTCGGCGCAGGCCGGGTCGAACTTCGTGGTGACGAAGATCTCGTCACGTGGAGTAGCGCTCGCTGCCAGGGCCGTGCCGACACCGCCCTCGTTCGCGTACCGCTGCGCGGTGTCGACGTGGCGGTAGCCGGTCTCCAGCGCCCAGCCAACGCAGTTGGCGACAGGCTCACCGTCCGGGATCTGCCAGGTGCCGAAGGCGAGCGGCGGGATGTCGACGCCGGAAGCCATCGAGCGGGCTGACCTTATAGTCATGCCGCTATGGCCCGATTCGACCAGCCGCAGGACCCGCTGTTCGCGCGGATCAACGCGTCGATCGGCTTCGACCGGCGGCTGTGGCCGGAGGACATCCGGGGCTCCAAGGCACACGCGGCTGCGCTCGAACGCGCCGAGGTGATCACCGCCGAGGAGCTCGCGCAGCTCCACGAGGGACTCGACGCGGTCGCCGGTGAGCTCGATCGGGGCGAGTTCCCGTTCGCCGGCGACGACGAGGACATCCATATGGCGGTCGAGCGGCGGCTGACCGAGCTGATCGGGCCGGTCGGCGGCAAGCTGCACACCGGGCGATCCCGCAACGACCAGGTGGCCACGGACCTTGCGCTGTTCGTGCGCGGCCGCGCCGACCGGGCGATCGAGCTGATCGGGGCGCTGATGGAGCGTCTGGTCGAGCTCGCCGGGGCGCACCGCGACTGGCGGATGCCGGGCTACACGCACCTGCAGCGAGCGCAGCCGGTGTACCTCGGCCACCACCTGCTCGCCTATTTCTGGATGCTCGAGCGCGACGCGATTCGGTTCGTGGCCGCCCGCGACGCGGCCGGCGCGATGCCGCTCGGCTCCGGCGCGCTGGCGGGCCTGAACTGGGACCTCGATCGCGACGCCACGGCCGAGGAACTGGGCTTCGCGCGGCCGACGCCGAACTCCATCGACGCCGTCTCCAACCGCGACTTCGCGCTCGACTACATGTACGCGGCGACCGCGTGCGCGACCCACCTCTCGCGGCTGGGCTCTGAGATCGTGATCTGGTCGAGCCAGGAGTTCGGGTTCTGCGAGGCCGCCGACGACTTCGCCTCCGGCTCCAGCCTGATGCCGCAGAAGAAGAACCCCGACGCGGCCGAGCTGCTGCGGGCGAAGTCGCCGCGCGTCGCCGGGTCGCTGACAACGCTCGTCGGCGTCCTGCACGCCCTCCCGCTGGCCTACGCCAAGGACTTGCAGGAGGACAAGGAGGCGCTCTTCGACGCCGTCGACACGATCGAGCTCTGCCTGGAAGCCGCCGAGCGGCTCCTCGCGGGGCTGATGTTCGACCGTGAGCGCCTCGCCGCCGCTGCGAGCGACGAGATGGTCGCGGCCACCGACGTCGCCGACCTGCTGGTCCGCAAGGGGATGCCGTTCCGCGAGGCGCACGGCGTCGTCGGCGGGCTCGTGCGCACGGCCCTGGAGTCGGGCAAGGCGCTCTCGGAGCTCGATCGCGACGAGCTCGCGGGGCACTGCGAGCTGCTCGGCGACGAGTACTACGAGGTCCTGCGCGAGGGAACCTGGCTGGACTCGAAGCTCTCGGCCGGCGGCACCTCGGCGGCGCGCCTGGGTGAGCAGCTCGAGGCCGCGCGCGCGGCGCTCGAGTCGGTGCGCGGCGGATCGGCTTGACGCGGCTCGGCGCCGAGTTCTTCGACCGCTCGGTACACGAGGTCGCTCACGGGCTGATCGGCTGTGAGCTGCTCGTGGACGGCGTGGGGGGCGTCATCGTCGAGGCGGAGAGCTACGAGCGCGACGACCCGGCCTGCCACGCCTACGTCGGCCTGACGCCTCGAACCGCGACCCTGTTCGGGCCGCCGGGGCGCGCCTACGTCTACCTCTCCTACGGGATCCACAGCATGCTGAACGCGGTCTGCGAGCCCGAGGGATCCGCGGCCGCGGTCCTGATCCGGGCGCTCGAGCCAACCCGGGGGATCGAGGCGATGCGGGCCCGCCGCGGGCGCCAGGTGGACCGTGAGCTCTGCTCGGGCCCGGGCAAGCTCACCGTGGCGCTCGGGATCGGGCTCGAGCTCAACGGCCGCCGGCTCTCCGAGCCTCCGTTCGAGGTCCACGCGCCGACCGCGGAGTGGCGCGGGGTGGAGGTGGCGACCGGCCCGCGGATCGGGATCACGAAGGCGACCGAGTTGCCGTGGCGATTCTGCGCCGCCGGCAGCCCCTACCTGTCACGGCCGCTTCCGGCGGCGGCCCGCGCCGCCTAGCCGGAGGGCGAGACGCCGCCACCGCTGGTCGGCGCGGCGGGGGCGCCGTTGCCGGCCGCGCCGGCGTCGGGCGCCGGGGCGGCGGGCTCGTCCTCGACCGGAGCGGCGGCCTCCTCGGCGGCAGCGTCGTCTGTCGCCGGAGGCACGTAATCCTCTTCAACGGGAGGCGCGACCGTGCCCGAGGACGAGGGGTCGGTCGTGGCGCCGGAGTTCTCCTTGTGAAGTGCCTGGACCTCCTCGTAGGCGGTGGCGATCTGCGAGAAGATCAGCGCCGGGAAGGTGCCGCCGTCGACCGGGGCGCCGGCGAACTCGGTCTCCATCGGGGTGACCGTGTCGCGATAGCCGACCCAGACGCAGGCGGTGATGTCCGGGGTCGCGCCGCAGAACCAGGCGTCGCCGTTGTCGTCGGTGGTCCCGGTCTTGCCCCAGGTCGGCTCGCCGTTCTGGGCCCGGCGGCCGGTGCCGGAGGTGACCACGGTCGAGAGGATGTCCGTGACCGTGGACGCGACCGTCGGGTCGACGACCTGCTTTGCAACCGGCTCGTTGACGCCGCTGGCGCCCGTCTGGTCGGGAACGGGCTCGCCCTCCTGGTAGCAGTGGCGTTCCTTCGGGCGCATCCGGGTCGACGCAGTCGCCGCCGTCCATGACGTCGAGGATGCCGACGGGGCCGCCCGAGTTCGCCGCCATCGTCCCGGAGATCCGCTTGCCGTCGGCGGCCAGCGTGTTGAACGCGTGGGTCATCTCCATCGGGGTGACCCCGACCTCCAGACCGCCGAGGATCAGCGCCGGGTTGTAGGGCTGCCAGGGCCCGTTGTCGATCGAGTACTCATAGCCCTTGGTCGAGCCGAGGTCGGTGTCGACGCCCATCTTGTGCGCCGTCGCGGCGACGTTCTCGACGCCCACCTGGGTTCCGAGCTGCGAGTAGACGGAGTTGTCGGAGTAGGTGGTCGCGGTGGCGATCGACGCCGAGCCGAGGTAGGAGTCGTTGTAGTTGGCGACTCGGAAGAGGTCGTGGACGACCTTCTC
Source organism: uncultured Solirubrobacterales bacterium (assembly GCA_963767285.1). GTDB lineage: Bacteria > Actinomycetota > Thermoleophilia > Solirubrobacterales > 70-9 > WHSW01. The sequence goes on from CAVYDJ010000002.1 coordinate 1,227,363, forward strand.
TCCGTTGCCGTTGTTCTTCTCGACCTTGATCCGGAACGGGATCTCCTGCGGGGCGGAGCCGAACACCTCGCCGGTCGAGCGGCCCTGCTCGAGCGCAGTCACCAGCGTGAACGGCTTGAACGACGAGCCCGGCTGGCGATGGCCGTTGGTCGCGAGGTTGAACGGGAAGTCCTGGTAGTTCGAGCCGCCGACCATCGCCAGGACGCCACCGGTCTCGTTGTCGAGCACGACCGTGGACGCGGTCGGCGGGATCCCGGCGAGCGTCGATTGGGTGATCTCTTGAACGCGATTCTGAAACTCGAGGTCGAGCGAGGACTTGATCTGCAGCCCGCCGCCGAACGCCTCGCCCGCCCCATAGCGGTCGACGAGCTGCTGGCGCAGCCAGGTGGTGAAGTAGGGGGCGGCGGAGTTCTCGGCCGGCACCGTGATCTCCTTGCCGTCCGGGATCGGGATCGCGGCGTACTTCGTGTACTCCTCCGGCGTGATGTATCCCTGCTCGCTCATGTTGGCGAGCACCTGGTTGCGGCGCGCGGTCGCGTTCTCGGGGAAGTTGCGCGGCGAGTAGGCGCTCGGCGACGAGATCACCCCGGCGAGCAGCGCCGCCTCCCAGGCCAGGAGCTGCGAGGCGCACGTGGGCGCATCGTCGCCCTCGCCGCAGCCCGGGTGGTTGTAGGCGAAGTAGGTCTTCGCGGCAGCCTCGATCCCGGTCGCGCCCTCGCCGAAGTAGATCTCGTTCAGGTACTCGGTGAGGATCTTGTCCTTGTCCCATTGGCGCTCGAGGTGGTAGGCGAGCGCCGCCTCGCGCAGCTTCTGGAACACGGTTCGGCTGTCCTGGGCCGCGAGCGCGTTCTTGACGAACTGCTGGGTGATCGTCGAGGCGCCCTGCTGCGCGGAGGCCGAGGCGACGTCCTGCCAGACGGCGCGGGCGATGCCCTGGAAGTCGACCCCGTTGTGCTCGTAGAAGCGCTTGTCCTCGATCGCGACCACGGCATCCTTCATCACCGGGGCGATCTCGTCGCTGGCGACCAGGACTCGGCCCTGGTTGTTCGTCAGCGTCGCGAGCTTGTTGCCGTAGGAGTCATAGACGACCGAGTTGACCGCGGACTTGTACTGCTCGCGGCTTTCCAGCGAGGGCAGGTCCTGGGCGACGGCCATCATGATCCCGAAGATCCAGGAGACGAAGGCGAGCATCACGAGCCCGAGGGTGACGACCGCGAAGCGGAGCTTGCGGAGCTTCGGCTTGGTGCGCGTCTCGTCGTCCGGCGGGCCGGGCGGGGAGGGGAGCAGGCGACGCTTTCGCCGGCGGCCGCCGGGCTTGCCGCCGAGCGCCTTCTCGCGCTCGCCGATCGCCTGATCGGCCTGCTCGCGCTTGCGTGTCCGCCGGGCCTCCTTCTCGGCGTGCCGATCGTCGGCCGAGCGCGAGCGCCTACGGCGCCGGCGCTTCGGCTCGTCGCCGTTCGCGGAATCGTGTTCGGGTCCGGAGTCCATCATCTGTACGTGCGTCGGCCGGCGGCTTTGTTCCACCCGTGAGGCGCGGCATCTGCCGGCGGTGACTGGTCTCGACGGGCGCCCGACCACCCACCTGAGCGCCTCGGATCGCGTCGGAAGAGCGGAGGCAAATCCCTTTCCAGCCGAGCGGTGAGTCTAGCATTGGCCCCGTGACGCCCCCGCCGCTCGAGACGCTGACCCGCGGGGCGGTGGATGTCCTCCCCGAGGGCAGACTCGCCGAGCAGCTGGGCGCGGGGCGCGAGCTGCGGCTCAAGCTCGGCGTCGACCCGACCAGCCCGGACATCCACCTCGGCCATTGCGTGGTGCTGACGAAGCTGCGTGCTTTCCAGGACGCGGGCCACCTGGTGGTCTTGATCATCGGGGACTACACGGCGCGGGTCGGTGACCCGAGTGGCCGCGACTCCACACGGCCCGTACTCACGGACGAAGCGATCGAGGCGAACGCACACACGTACACGGAGCAGGCCTTCAAGGTCCTCGACCGCGATCGCACCGAACTGCGCCGCAACGGCGAGTGGCTCGACATGCCCTCGTCGGAACTCTTCGACCTGGTGCGCCGGTTCACCGTCGCGCGGCTGCTGGAGCGCGACGACTTCACGAAGCGGATGGTTGAAGCGCAGCCGATCTCGGCTCTGGAGCTGCTCTACCCGGTGCTGCAGGGCTACGACTCGGTGGCGATCGACTCCGACGTCGAGTTCGGCGGCACGGACCAGAAGTTCAACCTGCTGTTCGGGCGCGATGTGCAGGCCTCGTACGGGCGGCCGCCGCAGTCGATCCTGACGATGCCGATCCTCCCGGGGACCGACGGGGTCCGGAAGATGAGCAAGTCCTACGACAACTACGTGGGCGTCACCGATCCGCCGGAGGAGATGTTCGGGAAGCTGATGAGCATCCCCGACTCGACGATGCCCGAGTACTACCTGTTGCTGCTCAGCGAGGACCTCGACGAGGCGAAGCCCGCGGTCGAGGCGAAACGCGAGCTCGCCCGCCGGCTCACCGACCGCTTCCACGGTGAGGGGGCGGGAGCGGCCGCCGAGCAGCGCTTCGATCAGGTACACGTGCGAGGCGAGCTTCCCGACGACATCCCCGTAGCCACGATCGACGGCACGGTCCACCTGCCGGCGCTGAT
>CAVYDJ010000003.1:0-525475 GCA_963767285.1 uncultured Solirubrobacterales bacterium
TGCGGTCACGGCCAACTGCACGTCGCCAATCCGTGGGTTCGTGATAGCCCAGCTCTTTGGCGGTTCCGACAGCGTCCGAGCTCACGAGCATGTCGGGCTTTGGGCGGTCGCAGGCAAGGGCCATGACCGCCTGCGCGGCGCCGAAAACACCGACCATCTATCGGGGCGCGAGGGAGGAGATCGGCTGGTAGGCGGCGGGTCGCTTGACCGCATCGATGGAGGGCCGGGACACGACGCCATCCTCGGGGGTGGCGGGGACGACGTGCTGGACGCGCAGAACGACGATCGAGACCGGGTCATCGACTGCGGGGCCGGACAAGACCGCGCCTACATCGATCCCAAACTGGATACGCCGGCGGCGAACTGCGAGGACGTACGCCTTGACTAACTGGCGGCGAGCGATCGAGGAGGAGCTGCGTCGCCCCTAATCGATGCCTTCAAAGGGCGGTCTGAAAAAGGTGTTCTTTCCATGCTTTTCGTGTGTTTTCGGAGGACGCGCTCGCTCCTCCTCTGCGCGACGACGAGCAGCCGCTGAAACGCACGACCGACAGTGCGCTCACGACGCGACCGCTACTGCAGGCTCACGTCATCCACGAAGAAGCTGGACGGCAGCGAGGAGTCCGTCGTCGCGCTGAACTCCACGCGAACCGACTGACCCGCGTAGCTCGCCATGCTGATCGCGTCCTGCCGCCACAGGTTGGCGCCGGAAGCGTTCGTCCAGGTCCGGAGCGTGCCCAGCAACCCTCCGCTGGAGTTGTAGACCCGCACCCGGAAGTAGTCGTACGGCGTCGATCCGGACTCCTGCGTGGTCATGTACCACCAGTACCTCAGCGTGCCGTTCGACGGGACCGTCACGGTCTGAGAGATCGTGTCCGTCCCGCCGTTGTAGCCGGCCATCCACGCGCTGTACGAGCCCGAGTGCGGCCTGGTCGTGTCGATGAGCCCGTAGCCGCCGGTCGAGGTCTGCGACCACGGCGAGGTTCCGGCCTCGAACCCGCCGTTCACGATTCCCGACCCCGGCGGGGGTGGGGGCGGCGGAGGCGGGCTCCCGCCGGTCACGGCGGCGTTTGCATTGATCCGTCCGCAGGTCCAGAACGTGCCCGTCCCGGCGATATCGTCCGCGCTCGCGCAGATCCGGTCGCGGATCTGGGTGGCCGTCAGACCCTGGCCGGCAAGCAGACCGCCAAGACCCGCGACGTGCGGCGTCGCCATGGACGTCCCGCTGATCGTGTTGTAGCCGCTGTTGAGCCACGTGGAGTAGATGGACGAGCCCGGCGCCGCGACCTCCACCCAACTCCCGTAGTTGGAGAAGGACGAGCGTGCGTCGGTGCTGGTCGTGGACGCGACTGCGAAGCAGTTGGGATACGCGGCCGGATAGGAGCTCGTCGTTGAGCTCGTGTTCTCGTTCCCCGCAGCGCATGCCAGGAACACTCCCCTCGCCGCGGCGTAGTCAACCGCCGACTGAAGAGTCGAGGTCCCCGGGCCTCCCAGGCTGAGGTTGATCACCTTCGCTCCGTTGTCGGCGGCCCACCTGATGCCGTTTGCGACGTTGGTCAGCGAGCCGCTGCCGTTGTTGTCGAGAACGCGCACCGGCATGATCCGGCAGTTCGGGCAGGTGCCCGCGCCGCCCGTGGCGTTGTTCGTCTCTGCAGCTGCCGTTCCGGCCACGTGGGTGCCGTGGCCGTTACCGTCGTCCGGTGCCGTGTCACCCTGGACGTAGTCGAATCCGGGCACGATCTTGGCGTCGAGGTCCGGATGGGTTCGCTGGACGCCGGTATCGACGATCGCGATCGTCGTGGCGGTGCTCCCCTGCGTGACGTCCCAAGCGCTGAACGCACCGATCCTGCTCCATGCCCATTGCTGGGCCAGCCCGGGGTCGTTCGGGGTGAACGTGGAGGAGTAGATGTAGTTGGGCTCGGCGAACAGAACGCCCTTGTCGTTCTTGATGGCGCGCGCCTTGGCCTCCAACCGAGCCGAGGGAACCTGAGCCTTGGACGCGCCCTTCGTCTTCAGGCCGGGGAACTGGATCGCGACCACGTCGAGCCCCGGGATCGACTGGACGATGTGACCGGCGTTCTCCGCCGCGACCGCTGCCCGAGCCCCGTGGCTCGTGTCCGACTGGAACCCGACCAGGAGCTGTCCAGGGACTGCGGCGTACTCAGCGTCCGCCCTCGTCGGCTCGTCTCCAGCAGCGACGGACGAGCTGGCAACGGCGAACACCACGCAGACTGCGAGGGTGCTTACGAACGTTCTCATGCGGGCCTCCCCACGCCCCCCTCCGACTTCCCCCCTTCCGATCCGGAAACGTATCTGTTACGCCTCTCGCTTGCTCGCCGCGCGGCGCTGCTCGTCGTCGACAACCGCGGCGAGGCTCATCGGGCTGCCCGGGGAGCCGCCCTAGACGAGGGCGAACTCCTCGGTGCGCGGACTTGAGCCGTTCTCGTCGAACGTGCGCGCTCGGGCCGGGGTGACGTAGACGATCTGGCCCTCCTTCAGCTCGAGCTCCTCGACCTGCGCCCGCGTCAGCTGGGCGATCAGCGGGCCGTCGTCGGCGAGCGTCATCTCGATCCGCACCTCGAACCCGAGGTGCACGATCCGGTCGATCATCGCCTCCTCCGAGCTCGGCCGCGGCATGTGTGAGAGCTCGACGTCGTGCGGGCGCACGAGCTTGCCCCCGAGCTGGTTCGCCGTCCCGACGAAGCTCATCACGAACTCGGTCTCGGGATGGTCGTAGAGGTCGGTCGGATTGCCCGCCTGCTCGACGCGGCCATCGTTCATGACCACGATCTGCTCGGCGACGTCCATCGCCTCCTCCTGGTCGTGGGTGACGAAGATCGTCGTCACGTGGACCTCGTCGTGGAGGCGGCGCAGCCACTGGCGCAGCTCGGTGCGCACGCGCGCGTCGAGCGCCCCGAACGGCTCGTCGAGCAGCAGCACCTTCGGCTCCACGGCGAGCGCCCGTGCGAGCGCCATGCGCTGGCGCTGGCCACCGGACAGCTGCGACGGGTAGCGGTCGATCAGGCCCTCGAGCTGGACCAGCCGCAGCAGCTCGTGGACGCGATCGTTGATCTCGGCCTTCGGCCGCTTGCGGATGGACAGGCCGAACGCGACGTTGTCACCGACGGTCATGTGCTTGAAGGCCGCATAGTGCTGGAAGCAGAACCCGACGTTGCGGTTCTGAACCGGAACCCGGGTCATGTCCTGTCCCGAGATCACCACCTGGCCCGAGTCGGGCTCCTCGAGCCCGGCGATCACCCGCAGCAGGGTCGACTTGCCGCTTCCGCTCGGACCGAGCAGGGCGGTCAGCGAACCGTCCGGAACCTCGATCGAGACCTCGTCGAGGGCCACGAAATCACCGAACCGCTTGGTCGCGTTCTCAACCGTGATTCCCATCAGGGCCTCCTTTTCGTTGGACCAGATTCATGCCGAGGAGCACCAGAAGCGCCATGACCGCGAGGACGAGGGCGGCGGCGTAGGCGCCGGCCACGTTGAAGTGCTCGTACTCCTGCTCGACGAAGAGGGTCGCGGTCTGGGTCTTGCCCTCGATCTTCCCGGAGACGACGGCGACGGCGCCGAACTCCCCGATCGCTCGGGCGACCGAGAGCACCACGCCATAGGTGACGCCCCACCGGATCGCGGGCAGGGTGACCCGCCAGAAGGTCTGCCAGCCGTTGGCGCCGAGCGTGGCCGCCGCCTGTTCCTGGTCGTCGCCGATCTCCTGCAGGACGGGGACCACCTCGCGGACCACGAACGGCAGGGAGACGAAGATCGTCGCCAGCACCATTCCCGGCACCGAGAAGATGACCCGGATCCCGTTCTCGAGCAGCCAGGGGCCGAACCAGCCGTCGACGCTTCCGTAGACGAGGACCAGCGAGAGTCCGATCACGACCGGCGAGACCGCGAACGGCAGGTCGATGATCCCGTTCAGCACCGCCTTGCCGCGGAACTTGTGTCGCACGAGGACGATCGCGCAGGCGATCCCGAAGACCGTGTTCAGCGGCACCGCGACCCCCGCGATCATGATCGTCAGCCAGAAGGCGTGCAGGGCCTCCGGGGTCGTCACCGACTCCCAGGCGTGCGCGATCCCGTCCTCGAAGGCCTTGAAGAAGATCAGGATCACCGGGATCAGCAGCAGCGCGAACAGGTAGCCGAGCGCGACCCCGCGCAGCCCGTAGTTGGCGAGCCTCGACTTCGGGTTCGCGCCCCGCACCGGACCCGGATCGATGCTCGCGGCATCAGCCGACATGGCGCAGGCTCCTTCGGGAGACGAACCCGATCGCGATCAGGACCAGCAGCGCGATGACCAGCAGGACGACCGAAACGGCGGCCGCGGTGACCTCGCGGTCACTCTGGATCTGGCTGAAGATGAACACCGAGGAGACCTCGGTCTTGAAGGGGATGTTGCCCGAGATCAGGACCAGCGAGCCGAACTCGCCGATCGAACGGGCAAAGGCCAGCGCGATCCCGGACAGGATCGCCGGGCGCAGGTTGGGAAGGATGATGCGCCTGAACGTGGTCAGCGGCCCGGCGCCGAGCGACGCCGCCGCCTCCTCCATGTCCTGATCGAGCTCGATCAGCACCGGCTGCACCGAGCGGATGACGAACGGCAGGGTCACGAACAGCAGCGCCAGGACGACGCCGATCCGCGTGAACGCCACGCCCGAGAGCCCGAGCACCCCGCTGTCGCCGTAGAGGGCGATCAGGGTGATGCCGGCGACGATCGTCGGCAGCGCGAACGGCAGGTCGATCAGCGAGTTGATCACCCGCTTGCCGGGGAACTCGTCGCGGACTAGGACCCAGGCGATGATCGTCCCGAAGACCGCGTTGATCGCGACGACGATCGCCGACGCGCCCAGCGTCAGCTTGAGCGCCGCGATCGCCTGCGGCGCGGTGACGTCCTCCCAGAACGAGGCGAGGCCGTTCTCGAACGACTTCGAGACCACCGCCGCGAGCGGGATCAGGACGATCAGGCTGAGGTACGCGACGACGAGGCCGCGCGTCAGCCCGGGGCCGGCGAGGCCGAGCCGAAAGCTCGACCTCGCCGGTGCCTTCGCAGTTGCAACGGCCCCTTGACTCACTCCGTTGCAACCCCCAGATTCGTCTCGATCTCCGCGATCGAACCGTTCTCGGGATCGAAGAACTCGGTCGTGACCTCTTCCCAGCCGCCGAGGTCGGTGATCGTGAACAGGTCGGACGGGGTCGGGAACTTGTCCGCGTTCGCCTTCAGCACGGACTCGACCACCGGGCGATACCCGGCGTCGGCCCACAGCTGCTGTGCCTCGTCCGTGTAGAGGTAATCGACGAACGCCTGCGCCGACTCATCGGCCTCGGTTGTGACCGCGATCGGCGTCTCGATCAGCAGCGTGCTGTCGGGCACGACGTACTCGATGTCCTCGCCCGCATTCTGGGCGGCGATCGCCTCGTTCTCGTACGCGAGGAGCACGTCGCCCTTGCCGCCGAGGAAGGTCCCCAGCGAATCGCGCGCGCTCTCGTCCTGCACCGGGACGTTCTCGAGCAGGCTCTGGACGTATGCCAGGCCCTCCTCCTCGGACGCACCCTCGGTCAGGACCTTGTTGCCGTACGCGGCCATCAGGTTCCATCGCGCGCCGCCCGACGTAAACGGGTTCGGCGTCAGGACCTCGACGTCGCCGGTGATCAGGTCGTCCCAGGTCTGGACGTCCTCCGGGTTGCCACTGCGGACGACGAAGACCACGACCGAGTCCTCGACGATGCCGTTGTACTCGTTCTGGTTCCACTCGGGGGCGACCATGCCCGCGTCCACCAGGCGGGTGATGTCCGGCTCGAGCGAGAAATGGACGACGTCGGCCGGCTGACCGGCCTCGACCGCTCGCGACTGGTCGCCCGAGGAGCCGAACGAGTTCGAGAACTCGACGCCCTCGCCGTCCGGCGTGGCGTCGAACCCTGGCTGGAGGCCATCCGTGTAGGCCTCCTCCGGGGTCGAGTAGGCGACCAGGTCGACCGAGCCGCCACCGCTGGAGCCGGTTGCGTCTGAGCTGCCACCGCAGGCCGCGACGCCGAGGGCGAGCGCCACCGAGAGCGCCGCCAACGCGAGGAATCGAGTCATTTTCGGTCTTTTCATCTTTCTTGATTGGGTTACTTGGGAATAGCGATAGCGCGGCAAGATAGCAGCCCTAGGAGAGAATGCGGCGATGCGCGTGACCGCAAAAGCCGAATACGCGGTGCGGGCCGTGATCGAGCTGGCGGCGGGTGACGGGCGGCCGGTGAAGCGCGACACGATCGTCGCCGCCCAGGGGATCCCGCCGAAGTTCCTCGAGAACATCCTGTCCGGGCTCCGCCACGCCGGGCTGGTGGAGAGTCAGCGCGGATCGGAAGGCGGCTACTGGCTCAGCGCCGCGCCGGAGAAGATCTCGATCGCCGATGTCATGCGCGCCGTCGAGGGCCCCCTTGCGACCGTCCGTTCGAGCCGGCCGGAGACGCTCGAGTACGAGGGCCTGGCGGAGCCGCTGCAGTACGTGTGGGTCGCGCTGCGAACCTCGATTCGGTCGGTGCTGGAGACTGTGACGATCGCCGACCTGACCAGCGGCAACCTTCCCAAGCAGGTGGTCAAGCTGACCGACGACCCCGAAGCCTGGGTTTCTCAGTGAGCAGGCGGTCCGCTACGACGCGAGCGTGAGCGTCAGGACGTTGGTCCAGTTGCGGCCGATCGTGGCGGCCATCTCCTCGTCGTCGGCCAGGCAGTCGCGGACGAGCGCGAGCGTGGAACCGTCGCCGCCGCGCTCGGCGAGCTGTTCGAGCAGCTTCAACGCCGCGATCTCGTAGTGCTCGAAGACAAAGGCGTTGCGAGCGTTCGCTCCGTGGTTCTGGCCGCCGATGCGGCCCGCCGCAGCCCACGCCCGGGCTCCCCATGCGAACGAGCCGGCGCGACGGGCCGCGGGGGCGCGACCGAGGTCGATCAGTCGCGCCTCGAGGAGCTGGACGTGCCGAGCCGTCTCCGTGCGGTGGCCGGAGAAGGCGCGGAACATGCGGCCGAGCAGCTCAGCCACCTCCGCGGGCGTGCCCTGATCGTCGCGCTGGGCCGCGACCTCGGCGAGCATCGAGTCGAACATCGCCAGGGCGCCGGCCTTGACGGCGTGAATCGAGCGCAAGCGCGCAACGGTCGCGACACCGAGATCAGGCCCGCTCAACGGGACCCGGCCTCGATCGGATGGCCGAGCCGCTCCCACTTCGGCACCCCTCCGTCGATCACGTGGATCACCTCGTCGGCCCCGTAACGCTTGACCAGGCTGGCGCCGACCGCGGCGCGCTCACCTGACCCGCAGACCACCGCTATCACCCTCTCGGGATCGAGCTCGGCGGGCACCTGGTCGATGTCGTGCCACGGCTCGTGGACGGACCCCGGAATGTGCCCGGCGTCCCACTCGGTTCGCTCCCGGACGTCGAGGATCTGAATCTCTGCCTGCTCGCCGCGAGCCTTGAGGTCTTCGAGGGGCAGGCGGTCGATCCGTTCGACCTCGCGCTTCTCCTGCCGCCAGCTGGTCATCCCGCCGCCGAGAAACCCGGCCAGGTTGGAGAGTCCGATCGCAACCGCCAGGCGAGCGGCGGCGTGGCCGTCCTCGTCGTCACGGCCGACCAGCACGATCTCTTGATCGCGATCTGCGAGCCAGGCGAGTCTCGAGCCGAAGCCGGCCTTGAGCATCGGGATGCAGATCGCACCGGGAATATGCGCATCGTCGAACTGCTGATCCGTCCTGGCGTCGACGATCAGCGCTCCTTCCGAGCGCTTCTGCTCGACCTGGCGCGGAGCAAGGGGCAGGACCTCGGCCCCCGCGGTCACCAACGGCCCCATGTTGAGCTCGACGATCGCCTTGAAGTTCGGCGGTTGAGGGCCGAGCTTTGCCACCGCCTGCTCGACGAACTCCCCCTCGTCGGCGATCGCCAGCGTCGGGTTGTGATCACGCTCGAAGCCGATCGTCGAGGACACCTTCATGTCCATGCCGGGCCCGCCGCACATCGAGCCGCCCAGATGGGCGGGCCAGACCTCGCAGTCGGCGGGCAAGCTCAGGAGCTTGTCCTGGAGGGAGCGGAAGATCTCCTTTGCCCCCTGCCGTTCCTCGATCGCCAGATCGGGACGCGCGACATCGTTGACGAACAGCGAGTCTCCGGTCAGAACGGCCCACGGCTCGTCGCCGCGGTTGCGATCGATGAGGGCGAACGCGGTGTGCTCAGGGCGGTGGCCCGGCGTGTGGAGGGCGCGGATCAACAGCTGGCCAACCTCGAGCTCGAACCCGTCGTCGACGGCCTCGTGCTCATATGCGGGGGCGGCCAGGCGGTGGATGTAGATCCTCGCGCCCGTTGCCGCGACCAGCCGCCCGTGTCCGGACACGTGGTCGGCGTGGTTGTGGGTCTCGAGGATGTGCTCGATCGCGACGCCCAAGTAGCGGGCGAGCTCGAGGTACTCGTCGATTTCGAATCGAGGATCCACGACCGCGGCGACCCCCGCCTTCTCGTCGCCGACCAGATAGGAGGCGCAGCCGAGGTCATCGTGGGTGATCTGGCGAAAGATCACTCGGGCACCCCGGCCTCGACCATCGAGCTGAGTTCACGCAGCTGATCGCGGACCCCGGCGCAGACCTGGTCGCAGAGTGCGATCAGCTGCGGGTCCGCGATCGAGTAGAGCGCGTGAGAACCCTGGCGGCGCCGTGAGACCATCCGCGCACCGAGCAGTACGCCGAGGTGCTTGGAGACGTTTCCCTGGGTGCCGCCCGTCGCTTCGACGAGTTCGGACACGGAGACTTCGCCGCGAGCGTGCATCAGGTTCAGCAATCGTAGGCGCGTCGGCTCGCCCAAAACTGCGAAGCGGCGGGCGATCAGATCGGCGAGCTCAGGGGTCAGGTCGGTCATGGTCGAACAGTATAGCCGTATAGTTGAATGGCTATATGGAGATGCTACTCGCGATCCCATTCGGACTCGCGATCGGCGCCGTGGTCGGCACGGTCGGCGGCGGCGGCGCGATCCTGGCTCTGCCGATCCTGGTCTACGTGCTGGGTCAGGGCGTCAGCTCCGCCTCGACCGCGTCGCTGATCGTCGTCGCCCTGGGGGCGTCGGTCGGGGCAGGCTCGCAGGCCCGGGACGGACAGCTTTGCTGGCGCGTGGCGCTCGTGTTCTCGGTCCCTGCTGCGTTCGGCGCCTTCGCCGGCACGGTGGCCAACGCGGCGGTCGACCCGCAAACCCTGATCCTTGCCTTCGTGCCCGTGATGCTCGCCGCGTCCGTGCTGACCTATCGCCGCGGCGATGACCGGGACGCGACCGATGGCGCATCCGACGCTTGTCCCAAGCCCAGCGTCGCGACGGCCGCCGGGGCCGGCCTCGCCATCGGTGTGATGACCGGCTTCTTCGGCGTCGGCGGCGGCTTTCTGATCGTTCCGGCACTGACCGTTCTCCTCGGCCTGCCGATGCGCCGGGCGATCGCCACCTCGCTGGCAATCATCACCCTGACCGGGGTCGCGGCGCTCATCAGCCACCTGGCGACGGGGGCCGAGCCGGATTGGCCCCTGACGTTGGTGCTCTGCGGCGCGGCGGCAGCCGGCGCTCTCGCGGGCAGCGCACTCGGCCGGCGCCTGCCCGCCGCGAGGCTCGCCCATGCCTTCGCGATCGTGGTCGCGGTCGTGGCGCTGTTCCTGCTCCTCGACGTCCTGGTGCTCGGAGGGCCTCCGGTCGGGTGACGGCGGGGGTCGGGCGTCAGGTGAGCGAGCGCTCAAACGAGGTGTGCAGCTCGCGGTCGTCGGCCTCGGGATCGCCGACCGTGCGCTCCAACCGCATCTCGGCGGCGCGACCGTCGAGCTTCAGGGTCGCGACCTGGTTGTCGAAGAACGGGCCCTCGACGAACCGCCAGCGGACCCGCTCGCGCGAGACGCCGGCGAGCCGTGCGAGGCCCCGGAACACGGCAGCCGGAAGCCGCGTGTCGGCCAGCTTCATGATCCGGCGCTCGCGATCGTCGAGCGCGTTGCGGTAGGGCGAGCAGACGGCCTGCCAGATCGCGCTGCGGATCCCCTCGGTGCGGGGGAAGGCGAGCTCGGCGAGATAGGCGTGGTGAACGTCGCCGGAGAGCATCGTGATGGAGGCCGGCGGGTTGCCGAACTCCCCGGCGCCGGCCCGTGCGAGCAGACCGAGCAAGCGCTCGAACGAATCCCCGAAGGCGGCCCAGTGGTCGAGGTCGGCGGTGCGGCGCATCCACTCACCGAACCGCGCGCCGCCACTCCCCCATGCCCCGGTGGCGAGCGCCTCGCCCCAGCGCTCGGCGTGGTGGAGCGCGGGCGCCAGCACGACCGGGTCGGAGGTCGCGATCAGGATGTGGTCGAAGTCGCCCTTCAGGTGCTCCTCCAGCCACTCCCACTCCTGATCGTCGAGGATCGAACGGCGGTCCTCGTCGAGCGTCCGCCCGCAGCGCGAGTCGAGGACGATCAGCCGCGTGCCGTCGAGGTCGCGGCAATAGCTCCAGCGGGCGCCGTCGCGTAGCCGGCGCTCGTCCTCGGCGACCTTGCTGAGCAGGTCCCAGCCGTCATCGGCGGCGCGGACGTCGGCGAGCAGCTGGCTGTCGCGAAGCAGCTCCGGCGAGAGGTTGCCGATGTACTGGTAGACCCAGTAGGTGCCGAGGCCGGCGCGCTCGCGCTCGCCCCACCAGTCGAGCTCGCGCATCTCCTCGACCCAGGCCTTGGAGATGTTCCAGTCATCGTGGATGTCGTGGTCGTCGATCACCATGGAGACGGAAACCGTGGAGAGCAGCCAGCGGATCTCCGGGTCCTCCCACGATTCTCGATAGAGGCGCGTGTACTCCTCGAAGTCGGCGACCTCCTCGCCGGGCGGCTTGCGGGTGTCGCGGCGCTTGCGGATGAAGGCGAGCGTCTCGGGTGAGACCTCGTCGGCGTAGACCTGATCGCCCAGCATGAGCAGCGCCACCGGCCACTTCTCGCGCTCGGAACGCAGCATCTCCTTGACCAGCGAGTAGAGGGCGTCGAACTCGCGCGCATCCTCGTGGTCGTCCTTGGGCAGGGTGAACGGCGCGTGGTGGGGCAGCGAGACGCGGCAGGAGCCGAACGCGACCCGCAGCGCGCCCTCGCCGCCCAGGGTCCGGATCACGCTCGGCGGGAACTCCGAGTCCGGCTCGGGCCAGCGGCGCTCACCGTCGAGCGCAACCTCGTACTCGGTCGCCGAGCCGGGCTCGAGCCCGTCGACGATCACCAGCCCGAAGTGATGGCCGGCCACGCAGAAGGTCGGCTCGCTGTGGCCGAGCACCTCGACCTCGCACGCCTCGTCGGCCTCCACCCAGACGACGGCCTCGGTCTCGCCGACGTAGCGGAGCAGGGGGCCGAGGACGAGCTGTGCCATGGCTGACGCCTACCCGCCTGCGGCCGGGGTACTACTGCCCGAACTCGGGCAGGCCCTCGTCCGTGGTCGATGCCTCGGCGTGCAGCCGGCGCGGGATCCGGCCCGCGCGGCGCGCCTCGTAGCCGGCCTCGACCGCCTTGCGCATCGCGATCGCCATCCGTGCCGGATCGGCGGCCCGCGAGACCGCGCTCGCCAGCAGGACGCCGTCGCAGCCGAGCTCCATCGCCAGTGCCGCATCGGACGCGGTGCCGATCCCGGCGTCGCAGATCACCGGCACCGAGGCGCCCTCGACGATGATCCGCAGGTTGTACGGGTTGCGGATCCCGCTCCCGGAGCCGATCGGCGAGCCGAGCGGCATCACCGCGGCGCAGCCGGCCTCCTCCAGGCGCCGGGCGAGGATCGGGTCGTCGTTCGTGTACGGCAGGACCGTGAAGCCGTCGGCGACCAGGCTCTCGGCGGCCGCCAGCAGCTCCGGGGCGTCGGGCAGCAGGGTCCGGTCGTCGCCGATCACCTCGAGCTTCACCCAGTCCGTCTCGAAGGCCTCGCGCGCCAGCTGCGCGGTGTGGACCGCGTCGCGCGCCGTGTAGCAGCCGGCCGTGTTGGGCAGGCAGAACAGCCCGAGCCGCTCGATCATCTCGACCAGCGAGCCCTGCGCGGACGGCTCGATGCGGCGCAGGGCGATCGTGACGATCTCGGTGCCCGATGCCTCCAGGGCCGCCTCCATCTGCGCGAGCGAGCGGAAGCCACCCGTGCCGACGATGAGGCGAGAGCTCCATTCGCGGCCACCCAACTGCCAGGTGGTAGTGGCGTTCGCGTCGCTTGTCGTCTGACTATCCACCCTGAATCGCCCCCACTACCTCTACCCGCTGACCATCTTGGAGCTCGGTCTCATCCCAGGCGCTGCGAGGGACGACCTCACCATCGACGGCTACGGCCACCCCACGACGCGCCGGCTCGACACCCGCCGCACTCACGATCGCGGCGACGGTGATGGGCTCGTCGAGCTCCAGCGGCTCGCCATTGACCTCGATCGTCATGGCGCCACCGCCTGGCGGTCGCCGGTGAGCAGTGAGACCACCCGGTCGGCGGTCAGCGGCGCGAGCAGGATTCCGTTGCGGAAGTGCCCCGTGGCGAGGATGAGGCCGTCGATCGCGCCCGGGCCGATCAGCGGCACGTTGTCCGGAGTCGCCGGGCGCAGGCCGGCGATCGCCTCGACCAGCTCGAGCTCGGCGATCTCCGGCAGCGTCCGGTATGCCTCTCGCAACAGCTCGTGGATTCCGCCGGCGGTCACCCGTGTGTCGAACCCGAGCTCCTCGACCGTCGCCCCGACGATCAGCCGGCCGTCGGGCCGCGGGACGGAGTAGCAACGCTCCCCGCCGACGATCCGCTTGCAGACGGGGTGGCCCGGCGGTCCGGCGAGGGTGAGGATCTGGCCCTTGACCGGCCTGACCGGCGGTCGGGCCTCCGCCGGCAGCCAGTCAGCGGCCGACCACGATCCGGCCGCGAGCACCACCGCGGCGGCTCGGTACTCCGCCCCACCCTGGGTCCGAACCCCGGCAAGGCGGCCGCCCTCGAGGATCGCCCCGTCGACCTCCGCGATCTCGATCCGGCCGCCGGCGGCCTCGAGCGCCGGGACGAGCGCGGCCATCGTCTCCCTCGGGTCGACGGCCGCCTCGTGGGGCGCGTGCACGGCGCCGCGGCCACCGCTGGCGAGTCCCGGTTCGAGTTCCCGCGCCTCGCTCGGGGTCAGCCACTCGGCCTCGAGCCCGTGCGAGCGCATCAGGTCGAACCGCCGTCGCAGGTCGGCGGCCTCGTCACCGTCGAGGGCGACATGCAGGGTGCCGAGCTCGAGGTAGCCGTCCTCGCGACCGCTGGCCGCCGCGAGCTCGGCGGCGAACCGCGGCCACATCCGGTGCGAGGCGAGCCCGAGCTCGAGGAGGGGATCCTGGCCCCAGGTCGTCTCGCTGATCGGCGCCAGCATCCCCGCGGCGACGTTCGAGGCCCCGGCGCCGGGACGTTCGCGCTCGATCACGAGGACGTCGAGGCCGCGCTCGGCGGCCCGCCAGGCGCAGGCGAGACCCACGATGCCGGCGCCGACGACGATCGCGTCGTGTCGCTCTGCGCTGTCGTTTGCCTGGGGCAAAACGTCCTTCCCGGGCGGGCGGACCTTCGATCGTCCCTGCGCCGGCATTACCCGGATCAGGTTCAGACGGTCGGCGGCCCGTTGCCGCCCTCTCAGCCCAACTGGGGAGGGCTCCCGTTCGTCTTCAAGATACTCCCCTCCATGTCCAACGCCAGGCTGGCCACGATCGAGCGGTTCTTCACGGCCTTCGGGTCCGGGGATCTCGACATCGCGCTCGCCCTGGCGACCGACGACGTGGTCATCGATCGCTTCAACTCCCGCGGGCCGTTCCGCGGCATCGCTCGCGGCCGCGACGAGGTCCGCGAGGCCACCGCCGAGTACCGGGACCCGATCGAGGGCATGACCTGGGACTCGCTGCGGATCCGCCTCGTGGGGCGCGACTACGCCGTCGTCGAGACCGAGGTGTCGATCCAGGGGCGGTCGAGCGGGATCAACGTGATGGCCCACGGCGGCTGGGTGGTCCGCTTCGAGGGCCACCTGCTGGCCGAGGGGGTGCTGCACCAGGGCTTTCACGAAGCGCTGGGGGAGGCGCGTCGCCGCGCCCTCGCCGACGCCCGTCTCTACTTCGTCTGCGAGGCGCAGCCGCACGCGCGCGACCCCGGACCGCTGCTGGAGGCGGCGATCGCGGGCGGGGCCGACGTCATCCAGCTCCGCGAGAAGGCGCCGCGCTGTGCCGAGGAGCTGATCGCGTTCGCCGCCCCCTTCGCCCGTGCCGCGCGCGAGCACGGCGCCCTCTTCTTCCTCAACGACGAGCCGGGGCTGGTCGTGGCCTGCGACGCCGACGGCGTCCACGTCGGGCAGGACGATGAATCGGTGGCGGTGGCGCGCGCGGCCGCCGGCGAGGATGCGCTCGTCGGTCTGTCGACCCATTCGCCGGAGCAGTTCGACGCCGCCGCCGCGGCGCTCGGCGACGCCCGTCCCGATCAGATCAGCGCGGGGCCGGTCTGGGAGACGCCGACGAAGCCGGGGCGCCCGGCGGCGGGCCTGGACCTGATCGAACATGCCGCGCGGGCCGGTGGCGACACGCCCTGGTTCGCGATCGGCGGCATCGACCTCACGAACGTCGCCGACGTGGTCGCCGCCGGGGCCCGGAGGATCGTCGTCGTGCGCGCGCTTCGCGACGCGGACGACCCCCAGGCCGCCGCCTTCGCACTGCGGGAGGCGCTCGAGGCGCCGCCGGAGGGCTAGCCTCAGGGCGATGGCCAGCAGCCGGGAACGCAAGCGCGCCGAGCGCCACAAGCGCAAGGACCGCAGCAACGAGCGGCGCGCCGAGCTGGCCGCGAAGCGCGACGCGATGGCCGCCCGCACCGAGGCCAAGAACGAGGCCGCCCGCGCGGAACTCGAGCCACTCGAGACCGGTGAGCGACCGCTGGTGGTGACCATCGGCGCGATCGTCTCCACGCTGATCGCCGTCTCCAGCATCGTCGGATACCTGGCGGGGGTCGAGGTCCGCAAGTTCGGGAGCGACGGGATCCAGCAGGGCGAGGGCGAGGCGCCGATCGCCTCGGTGATCGCCGTCGTCGTGCTGATGGGGACGATGGCCTACGGGATGTGGCGGGCGCGCTACTGGGCGGTGCTCGGGTTCCAGGCGCTCCTGGTGATCGTGCTCGTCGCCGGCTCGCTCGGGCTCGTGCAGGCGACCTCCTGGCCGCAGGCGATCGGGACGACGGTGCTGATCGCCGGGGCGGGCACGCTCTTCTGGTTCATGATCAAGGCGATGGCGCGGATCCAGATGCCGGAGCGTCCCGGCGCCGAAACCCCGTCGCGGGACTGAGCTATAGAGTCGGCCGCATGGCTGATTCCTTTGACGTAATCGTGATCGGGGGCGGTCCCGGCGGCTATCACGCCGCGATCCGTGCCGCCCAGCTCGGCAAGAAGACCGCCGTGGTGGAGATGGACAAGCCCGGCGGCCGCTGCCTCAACTACGCCTGCATCCCGGCGAAGACGATGCTGCACACCGCCGAGCTCTTCGACCACGCTCAGAACTCCGCCGAGCTCGGGGTCACGGTCAAGGGCGCGGCGCTGGACTGGAAGGCGCTTTCAGAGCGCCGGACGAAGGTCTCCGACACGCTCTCGGGCGGCGTCAAGATGCTTTGGGACAAGAACAAGGTGACGCTGATCGAGGGCAAGGGAGAGCTCGACGCGGACGCCAACGTGGTCGTCGACGGCACCACCTACGAGGCCGGCGCGGTCGTCCTCGCAACCGGGTCCGTCGCGCTCGCGATCCCGGGAGTCGAGTTCGGCGACCGGATCGTCGACACCTGGGGGGCATGGTCGCTGCCCGCCCTGCCGAAGTCGATTGCGGTCGTGGGGGCCGGCGCCTCGGGCGCCGAGATCGCCTCCGGCTACGTGCGCTACGGCACCGACGTGACGCTGGTCGAGATGCTGCCGCAGATCCTCCCGGCCGAGGACAAGGACGTGGTCAGGGTGGTCGAGCGGGTGTTCAAGAAGCAGGGGATGACGATCCTCACCGGCAATCCGATCACCGACGTCGAGGCCGGCGCCAAGTCCGTAAAAGCGAAGGTCGGCGACGAGGCGATCGAGGTCGAGTACCTGGCGATCGCCGGCGGCCGCGCGCCCGACACCGAGGCCCTGGGCCTCGACGCGGCCAAGGTCAAGGTGGGGGACGGCGGCAAGGTCGAGATCGACGAGTACCAGCGCACCTCGAACCCGAAGGTCTACGCGATCGGCGATCTGGTCCGCGGCCCCGCGCTGGCCCACAAGGCCCAGGAGGAGGGCGTCGTCGCGGCCGAGACGATCGCCGGTGAGCAGGCGCATCCGATCAACCCCGACCTGGTCGCGGGCGCGACGTTCTGCCACCCGCAGGTGGCGAGCGTCGGGATGACCGAGCAGCAGGCGAAGGACGCCGGCAAGGAGGTGAAGGTCGGCCGGATGAAGCTCGGTGGAGTCGGCGCCGCCGCCGTCTACGACGACCGCGACGGCATCGTCAAGCTCGTGATCGACCCCGAGTACGGGGAGATCCTCGGCGCCCACATCGTCGGCAACCGGGCGTGCGACATGATCAGCGAGCTGATCGACACGATCGCGCTCGAGGGCGGCTACCAGGAGCTCGGCCGGATCATCCACCCGCACCCGACGATCTCGGAGGCGATTCCCGAGGCCGCCCGGGCGGTCGACGGCTGGGCGATCCACCAGTAGCCATGGACTACGACGCACTGCGAACCGGCATGGCTGGCCAACGCCGACGGCGAGACCGTGGGCGACCGCGACCGTGCACTGGCACGTGCGCATCCAACGCTGGCTCCGCGGGTTCTAGGTACGTCCGTAGGTAACGACTCAGAGGAGGATGCGGATGAGGAAGTTGGAACGCCCGACACCGGGCTTCGTGATCGGCGTCATCGCCCTTGCGGTGGCGCTCTCGGGAACGGCATGGGCCGCGACCAGGATCGACACCGAGGACATCAAGTCCAAGGCGATCACAAAGAAGAAGATCGACACCGCGGCGGTGACCACGAAGAAGCTCGCCGACGGGGCGGTGTCCACGGACAAGATCGCCGGCGGAGCGGTGACGGAGGCGAAGATCGCCGACGCCGCGGTGACCGGTGCGAAGGTCGCGGATGACACGCTGAACGACACCAAGATCTCCGACTACGAGATCGTGGGCGGCTCGTTCCTCCGCGTCGTCGCCACCGAAGCCGCGACCCTCGCGGGCGCGCAGATCGCGGCCCCGGAGGTCCCGCTGTACAGCAAGGGGCAGGCGTCGATCTACGCGAAGTGCTTCCGCGACAGCGCCGCCGGAGAGCTGCGCGGCGAGGTCTACGCGCGCACCAGCGCGAACGGAGCGGTGATGGCGGGGCAGGACGACCTCCCCAACGCCTCGGCGACGCTGCTCGATACGACGACCATCGAGGAGGACCGCGAGCTCGACGTCGAGGACGTGTCGGTGGCCAACACCGCCGATCTCGACGAGAACGAGGGCATGCTCGGCACCCCCGACGGAACGACGGTGCACCTGCTGGCGACCACCGGCACCAAGCAGGGCACGCTGCCGGGCGGCAACGGCGTGTTTGGCGACGGCAACGTCTGCCTGTTCCATCTCGCCGTGATGGGCAGCTGATCGGCGAACGCTAGGTCGAGAGGGCGGGGAGACGACCTCCCCGCCCTTTCTCCTACCCTCGCTGCGTGCCCGAGCGGCCGGTCTTCTACTACGACCTCGGCTCCCCGTACGCCTACCTCGCGGCGGAGCGGATCGCGACCGTCTTCGAGGACGCCGGCGCCGAACAGCCGGAATGGCAGCCGATTCTGCTCGGCGGGCTGTTCGCTCGCTTCGGGCGTGGATCCTGGGCCGAGACCCCGGAGCGCGAGGCGGGGATGCGCGAGGTCGAACGCCGCGCCCAGGCCTACGCCCTGCCGCCGATCCGCTGGCCGGACCCCTGGCCGGGAAACATGCTGACAGCGATGCGGACCGCGACGTTTGCGAAGGAGATCGGCCGCACGGTCTCGTTCTCGCTCGCGGCCTTCCGCCAGGCGTTCGCCGCCGGCCGCGATCTCTCCGAGCCGGACAACGTGTTCATCGCCGCCGCCTCGTCGGAACTGCACCCACGCTCGCTGACGACGGCCGTCGGGCGCGACTCGATCAAGTCCCGGCTGCGCGAGGCGACGGACCGCGCCGGCGACCTGGGCGTGTTCGGCGTGCCCGCGGTGGTGGTGGGCGACGAGGTGTTCTGGGGCGACGATCGGCTGGAGGACGCTGCCCAGGCTGCGGTCTTGCCGGGTTGAGCTATGTTGCCTGCGGGTGGCTGAGGAAACGGTGAAGACGGCGAAGGCGAACGGCGAAGCGTCGTCGCGGCCGTTGCCCGACGCCGCGACCTCCCTGCAGCTGCTGGAGACGATGGCGCTGATCCGGCGCTTCGAGGAGGAGGCCGGTCGCCAGTACCAGAAGGCGAAGGCGGGTGGCTTCTTGCACCTCGCGATCGGCGAGGAGGCGACGATCGTCGGCACCACCTCGGCGATGGCCGACGGGGACTACCTGATCGGCACCTATCGCACCCACGGTCACGCGATCGCCCGCGGCACCGATCCCAAGCATGTGATGGCGGAGCTGTTCGGGCGCGTCGACGGCACCTCCGGTGGGCGGGGCGGCTCGATGCACGTGTTCGACGCCGAGAACCGCTTCATGGGCGGCTACGGGATCGTCGGCGGCAACCTGCCGCTCGCCGCCGGGCTGGCGCTCGCGTGCGATTACAAGGGAACCGACGACGTCACCGTCTGCATGTTCGGCGACGGGGCCTCGAACACCGGCAACTTCGGCGAGACGATGAACCTGGCGGCGCTCTGGCGGCTGCCGGTCGTCTTCATCCTCGAGAACAACCTCTACGGGATGGGCACGTCGGTGGAACGACACTCCGCCGTGACGGACTTCTCGAAGAAGGCCGAGGGCCTCGGGGTGCCCGGCGTGCGCGCCGACGGCATGGACGTGCTGGCGATGCGCGAGACGGTCGCCGAGCACATCCGGATCGCCCGCGAGGAGCGCAAGCCGACGATGGTCGAGGCGTTCACCTACCGCTTCCGCGGCCACTCGGCTGCCGATCCCGAGGTCTACCGGACCAAGGAGGAGGTGGCCGAGTGGCGCAAGAAGGACCCGATCGAGGCCTTCGCCGCCCGGCTCCAGGAGGAGGGCGTGCTCTCCGACGAGGCGCGCGAGGAGATGCGCGAGCGGATCGAGGAGCGGGTCGTGGCGGCGGTCGAGTTCGCCGACGCCTCGCCGGAGCCGCCGCTCGACACGCTCTACGACCACCTCTACGTGCTGGGCGACAACATGCCGGGCTGGTACGCGGTCGACGAGCGCGCGCCGCAGCCGTTTGCCGGCGAGCGCGAGCGCGACGAGCTCTGGGGCGAGGCGAAGCGGCTGGCGGAGGCCGGCGCCGCGTACGGGGGCCAGGCCGCGTCGACGACCGGACGCGACGGTGAGGAGACGGAGGATCGCGAGGCCGCCGACGCGCTCGAGGATCGCGACGAGTTCATCCAGGAGGACGAAGAGTCCGACACCCAGGGGCCCTGGTAGCGGTGGCTGCGGTCCGGATGAGAGAGGCGCTGCGCGACGCGATGGCCGAGGAGATGCGCCGCGACGAGGCCGTCTACGTGATGGGCGAGGACGTCGCCGTCTTCCAGGGCGCCTTCAAGGTCACCGAGGGGCTGCTCGACGAGTTCGGCGAGCGCCGCGTCCGCGACACGCCGATCTCCGAGAACACGATCGTCGGCATGGGCGTCGGTTCGGCGATGGCCGGGCTGCGGCCGGTGGTCGAGCTGATGACCGTCAACTTCTCGCTACTCGCCTTCGACCAGATCATCAATCACGCCGCCGCGATCCCCTACATGTTCAACGGCCAGGTGAAGGTCCCGATGGTGATCCGGATGCCGGGCGGCGGCGGCCATCAGCTCGGGCCGACGCACTCGCACAGCTTCGAGGCGATCTTCCTGCAGATCCCCGGCCTGCTCGTCGCCGCACCCTCCACGCCGGCCGACGGCAAGGGCCTGCTGAAGGCGTCGATCCGCGACGACAACCCGGTGATCTTCATCGAGCACGAGACGCTCTACGGCGCGCGCGGCGAGGTTCCCGACGGAGACGATCACGTGTTGACCTTCGGCGAGGCCGCGGTCCGCCGCGAGGGCACGGACGTGACGATCGTCGGCATCCTGCGGATGGCCCACATCGCCCAGCAGGCGGCGAAGACGCTCGCTGCCGATCACGGGATCGAGGCCGAGGTGATCGACCCGCGCACGCTGCGCCCGCTCGACCTCGACACGATCCTCGAGTCGGTGAGCAAGACGAACAGGCTGGTGATCGTGGAGGAGGGCTGGCCGCACGGAGGCGTCGGGGCCAACATCGCCGCCCTGGTCACGGAACAGGCCTTCGACCATCTCGACGCCCCGGTCCAGCGGGTCACCGGCGCGGACGTCCCGATGCCCTACTCCAAGCGCCTCGAGCAGTCGGCGATTCCACACGCCGAGCATGTGGTCAGCGCGGCGCTGGCCGCGACCGAGGGAGGGATCTGATGGCCACGGACATCGTGATGCCGCGGCTCTCGGACTCGATGGAGGAGGGGACGGTGCTGACCTGGATGAAGGCTGTCGGGGACGAGGTTGCGCTCGGTGAGGAGCTCGTGGAGATCGAGACCGACAAGGCGAACATGGTCTACGAGTCGGACACCGCTGGGACGTTGATCGAGATCGTGGCCGGCGAGGGAGACACGTTGCCGATCGGCGAGGTGATCGCGCGCGTGGGTGAGCCTGGTGAGGCGTCGGCCGGCGGGAACGGGGGCGGCGGGAAGGACCCGTCGGAACGTCCTCGCTCCGCTGCGGATATTCCTCCGGATCCTCCCGCCACCCCCGCCCCCGCATCGCCAGCACCCGCCCCTACCCAGAAAATGGCGGATACGGAGCCCGACGGACGAATCAAGGCATCCCCGCTCGCGAAGAGGATGGCTAAGGAGAAGGGCGTTGACCTGAGCGCGCTCCAGGGGTCCGGGCCCGGAGGCCGCATCATCAAGGTCGACGTCGAGAGCGCAACGCCGGGTGCTGCTCGGGCGGCTCCGACCTCTGGCGCTCAGGAAAAGCCCGAGACCGCGAAGGGGAGCGTCGAGGTCGTCGAGCTGTCGAAGCTCCAGCAGACGGTGAGCAGGCGGATGGCGGAGTCGAAGGCGACCGCTCCGCACTTCTACTTGCAGGCCGAGATCGACATGACGGCGGCGTGGGAGGCCCGATCGAGGCTGAAGGCGTCGGCGCCCGAGGGTTCGGTGGTGCCGTCGTTCAACGACATGGTGGTGAAGGCATGCGCGATCGGGTTGCGCGAGTTCCCGCGCGCGAACGGCGCCTACCGGGACGGGAAGTGGGAGCTGTACTCGCGGGTGAACGTCGGGATCGCGGTCGCCGCACGTGAGGCGCTGGTCGTGCCGACCGTCTTCGACGCCGACCGCAAGGGCCTGGCCCAGATCGCGACCGAGGCCCGGGCGCTGGCGGAACGGGTGCGCGAGGGGACGATCACGCCGCCCGAGCTGTCGGGCGGGACGTTCACGGTGTCCAACCTCGGCATGTACGGGATCTCGAACTTCCACGCGGTGATCAATTCGCCGCAAGCCGCGATCCTCGCGGTCGGCGCGATCACCGAGACCCCGGTCGTCCGCGACGGCGAAATCGCCAGCGCGCGGCTGATGGGCGTCACGCTCGCCTGCGATCACCGGATCCTCTACGGCGCCGACGGCGCCGAGTTCCTCGGCCGCGTGCGCTCGCTGCTCGAGGAGCCGCTCGGTCTTGCCCTTTAGATGAGCTAGCGAGGCGGCGATACCCGAGCGACTGATCGATGTTCCGCTCGAGTCGCTCCCGTACGTCGACGAGCACTCGGTCGACATCGCGGCGACCGCCGACCGCACCTGGGAGGCGCTGGCCGGATACCTCGGCGGGATGGGCCGCAGCCGCCGCACGCGCATCGTCGCGGGGCGTCTGGGCTGCACCCCCGCCGAGTCGTCGGGCCGGCCCGGCCGGATCGGCTCGACGGTCCCCGGCTTCATCACCACCCGCTCGATCCCGCCCGCCGTCCTCGCCCTGATGGGCGAGCACCGCTTCTCGCGCTACGCGCTGATCTTCAGGATCACCGAGACATTCGCGGGCCCGGTCCGGCTGAGCGCCGAGACGCGCGCCGTCTTCCCCGGCAGGCGGGGAACCGTCTACCGCACCCTGGTGATCGGGACCCGAGGTCATGTGATCGCCACGCACTCGATCCTCCGATCGGTCAGACGTGCGGCCGAACGGGGTTGAACTCGTCGTGACGCGGGCATACAATTCCCCGTAGCGATTTGCACGAGCCAGCAGCTCGGACGGATCCAGACATAGGGAGCGCGGGCGGAACCCCGAGCCCCCATCGTCCATAGGCGCCGCGGAGGAGATCCCGAAGCGGCGAAACCGCAAGGCCGGTCGTAAGGAGATCCCGAGGGATCGGCCAGACACGAAGGACGGAGAGATGAAGCCAGTCAATGGCACTGTCGCGAGCGAACGCGCGCGCGACGAACCGCGCGATGCGGAGGAAACGTCGCGCCTTACCCGCGAGGACCGCGCGAACCTCCTGCGCTACATGGCGATGATGCGCGCCTCCGAGGAACGCGCGATCACGCTCTACCGGCAGGGCAAGATCCCCGGAAGCTTCTACGACGGCTGCGGCCAGGAGGCGATCTCGGTCGGCTCGTCGTACGTGCTCGGCCCGCAGGACCGGATGTGCATCCTGCACCGCGACCTCGGCGCCCACCTGGTCCGCGGCGTGACCCCGGACCGCTACCTCGCCAACTACATGGGCCGCAGCGGCGGCGTCACCGGTGGCCGGGACGGCAACATGCACTTCGGCGACCGCGAGCTCGGCTGCGTCGGGATGGTCTCGATGCTTCCCGACATGGCCCTGGTCGCCTGCGGGATGGCGCTCGCCTTCAAGCAGCGCTCCGAGCCGCGGGTCGCGATGACCTACTTCGGCGAGGGCTCGACCGCCAACGGCCAGTGGCACGAGGCGATGAACTTCGCCGCCGTGATGCGACTGCCCGTCGTCTTCATCCTGGAGAACAACGGCTTTGCCTACTCGACCCCGAACGAGCTCGAGTTCGCGGTCGACCCCGTCGAGCGGGCGGCGACCTACGGGTTCCCGGGCGAGCTCATCGACGGCAACGACGTGGAGGCCGTTTTCGAGGCCTCGCGCGTCGCGGTCGAGCGCGCTCGCGAGGGCGGCGGCCCGACCCTGATCGAGTGCCGGACCATGCGCATGCACGGCCACGGCGCCCACGACGACATGAGCTACGTCCCGACCGAGCTGCGCGAGGAGTGGGCCGATCGCGACCCGATCGACCGCTACTCCGAGCGGCTCGTCTCCGAGTACGGGTTCGAGGCCGGCGAGGTCGATGGGATCCGCGCCGACGTCAAGGCCTATGTCGACGAGTGTGCGCAGACCGCGCTCGCCTCGCCGATGCCCGAGCCGGCCGGCGCGACAACCGGCGTGTTCGCCGACCAGCCGACGCCGCTCGGCGACGGCCAGGCGCCGTGGTCCTACTGGAACGGGAGCCGCGCATGAGCGAGATGACATACCTGGAGGCGATCTCCGACGGCCTCCGCGAGGAGATGCGGCGCGACGAGTCCGTGTTCTGCATCGGCGAGGACATCGGCGCGTTCGGTGGCGCGTTCAAGGTGACCGACGGTTTCCTGGAGGAGTTCGGCGCCGACCGGGTGCTCGACACCCCGCTTGCCGAGAACGCGATCATCGGCGCCGCGGTCGGCGCCGCGGTCGAGGGGTTGAGGCCGGTCTGCGAGATGCAGTTCGCCGACTTCATCTCCTGTGGCTTCGACCAGCTCGTCAACGTCGCCGCCAAGCTCCACTACCGCCAGGGCGTCGCCGCCCCGATGGTCGTGCGGCTGCCGTCCGGTGGCGGCTTCTCCGGCGGGCCCTTCCACTCGCAGAACCCGGAGGCCTGGTTCCTGCAGGCGCCGGGATTGAAGGTGGTCGCGCCGGCCACGGCGGATGACGCCAAGGGCCTGCTGACCGCGGCGATCCGCGACCCGAACCCGGTCTGCTATCTCGAGCACAAGGGCCTCTACCGCTACGTCAAGGGCGAGGTCCCGGAGGGCGAGTACACGGTCGAGCTCGGCAAGGCGCGGATCGCGCGCGAGGGCGAGGAGATGACCGTGATCACCTACGGATCCGGCGTTCACCTGGCGCTCCAGGCGGCCGAGGCGCTCGACGAGTCGATCGAGGTGATCGACCTGCGGTCGCTGTGTCCGCTCGACACGGAGGCGATCCTGGCCAGCGCCCGCAAGACGGGCAAGGTCCTGGTCGCACACGAGGCGACCCAATCGTGCGGGGTGGCGGCGGAGGTCGCCGCGCTGGTCGCAGCCGAGGCCTTCGAGGACCTCGACGCGCCGGTCCGGCGGCTCACCGCCCCGGACGTTCCAATCCCGTTCAGCCCGCCGCTGGAGCAGGCCGTCCTGCCGCAGCTCGAGGACATGAAGGAGGCTTGCGATGAGCTCCTCAAGTACTGAACAGCTCGTGCAGATCGAGATGCCCAAGATGGGCATCAGCGTGTCCGAGGGAACGATCCTCGAATGGCGCAAGCAGCCGGGCGACTGGGTCGAGGCCGACGAGACGATCGCCGACGTCACGACGGACAAGGTCGACGTTGAGATCCCGTCGCCGGCGACAGGGCGCGTCGCGAAGCTGGTCGTCGAGGCCGGCGAAACGGTCGACGTCGGCACGGTGATCGCCGAGATCGACTCCGGTTCGAGCCCGGGGCAGGCGCATCCCGACGAGGACCGCCCGGCGGATCACAAGCCTGCTGAGGAGGAATCCGATCGTTCTGGATTCATCTCACCCGTTGTCAAGCGGATCGCTGACAAGCACCAGATCGATCTCTCAAATGTGGAGGGCACCGGCATCGGTGGCCGGATTCGGAAGAAGGATGTACTGGCTCATGTTTCCAACGGACATGAAAAGCCCCAGCCCGTGCTCCACAGTGAATCTCCGTACCGGCCCGACGAGCCGGAAACGAACGGCAACCGCGAGCCGATGTCGCCGATGCGCCAGGCGATCGCCAAGCACATGGTCGAGAGCCGCCGCACGTCGGCGCACTGCACGACGATCGTCGAGGTGGACATGGGCAAGGTCGCAAAGCGCCGCAAGGAGCTGGGCACCACGTATCTCGCGTTCGTCGCGCGCGCGACGGTCGCGAGCCTGGCCGAGTTCCCGGCCCTGAACGCCTCAATCGAGGGCGACGAGATCGTCTACCACGACGACGTCAACCTCGGGATCGCGGTGGCGCTCGACGACGGCCTGATCGTGCCGGTGGTCCCGAAGGCGCAGCGGCTCAGCGTCCAGGGCCTCGCCGAGTCGATCGTCGACCTCGCCGAGCGGGCGCGGTCGAAGCGCCTGAACCCCGACGAGGTCCACGGCGGGACGTTCACGATCACCAACCCGGGGGCGTTCGGCGCCGTGCTGGCGACCCCGATCATCAACCAGCCGCAGGTGGCGATCCTCGACCTCGAGGCGGTCGTCAAGCGCCCGGTCGTGATCACGGACGAGTCCGGCAACGACTCGATCGCGATCCGCCCGATGACGTACCTGTGCATGTCGTGGGACCACCGGGCCCTGGACGGCGCCGTCGCGGCGAGGTTCCTCGGCGCGGTGAAGGGCCGCCTCGAGGCGGGAGGCGAGCTCTGATGGCGATCGCGATCCGCCGCTCGGAGAACGGCAACACGGCAACACCCCCGGCGATCGCGACGATTGCCCCGGTCGCGCTCGACCACGAGCAGGTGGTCGTGCGCAGGGGGGAGCGGTCGGGCCTCTATTGCGTGGTCGCCGTGCACTCGACCGCGCTCGGGCCGGCGCTCGGGGGGCTGCGCATCTGGCACTACCCCGACCAGAGCGACGCGATGCGCGACGCGATGCGCCTGGCCGCGGGGATGACCCTGAAGGCGGCCGCCGCGGGCCTGAACCTGGGAGGGGGTAAGGGCGTGATCTGCGCCCCCCAGGACGGGCTCGACGGCGTGCGCCGCAGGGACGCCCTGCTCGACTTCGCAGACGTGGTCGAGTCGCTGGACGGCCGGTACATCACGGCCGAAGATGTCGGCACGGCGCCGGCGGACCTGATCGTGGTCCGAAGGCGCACGTCCTACGTCACCGGCCTGCCGCCCGACCTGGGCGGCTCCGGCGATCCGAGCCCGTTCACGGCGATCGGCGTCGAGGCAGCGCTCCGGGCCTGTGCGGCAGAGCACTGGCGATACGGGGGCCTGTCGGGCCGCACGGCGTGTGTGGTCGGGCTGGGACACGTCGGGGCCGCCCTCGCGCGGCGCCTCGCCGACGCCGGCTGCGAGCTCATCGTCTCCGACATCGACCCGGCGAAACGGGCGCTGACGGACGCCCTCGGGGCGACCTGGCGCGATCCCGAGGACGCGATGCTCGCCCAGTGCGACGTGCTCGTTCCGTGCGCGCTGGGCGGCGCGATCACGCACGACAACGTCGGCCTGCTCGGCTGCGAGGTCGTCTGCGGCTCGGCGAACAACCAGCTGGCCGACGACTCCCTGGCGGCGAAGCTGGCGGAGCGCGGAATCCTCTACGCGCCCGACTTCATCGCCAACGCCGGTGGCCTGATGCACGTGTTCATGGAGATCTCGGACTACTCGGAGGTCCGCGCCGTGGAGCTCGCGGAGGGGATCGAAGAGACGCTCGGGCGCGTGTTCGCGGTCGCGTCGCAGCTCGGGATCACGCCGCTCGAGGCGGCGCACGAGCTCGCGCACCGGCGCCTGCGGGCGGCTCTGCGAGACTGAGCTCGATGGACAGCCTGCTCGTCGTCCGGCTCGGGCTCGTCCCCTACCAGGAGGGGGTGCGGATGCAGCGGGCGCTCGAGGCGGCACGCGGCGCCGGCGAGATCGCCGACACGGTGCTGATCCTGGAGCACCCGCCCGTCTACACCCAGGGGCGCCGCTCCAACCCGGAGGAGCTGCCGATGGGCGAGGACTGGTATCGGATGCAGGGGATCGAGATCGTACGGACCGACCGCGGGGGCCAGCTCACCTACCACGGTCCCGGCCAGCTGGTCGCCTATCCGATCATGGACCTGCGCGCGCTCGCGGACCCCGACGACGTCCACGCGTTCGTGCGCGCGATGGAGCGGGCGATGATCGCCGCGCTCGGCGATTTCGGCGTCGCGGCGCAGCTGATCGACGGGCTGACCGGCGTTTGGGTCGGCGACGACCCGCCGCCCGCCGGCGACGCGCGCAAGATCGGCTCGATCGGGATCCACGTGCGCCGCGGGATCACCACCCATGGACTGGCGGTCAACGTCGCCAACGACCTGCAGCCGTTCGAGTGGGTGGTGCCGTGCGGGATCGACGCCTGCCGGATGACATCGCTGACCCGCGAGCTCGGCGCCGAGCAGGACGTCGGCGAGTTCGCCACCGCGCTCGTCGCGCGGCTCGGCGAGGCGTACGAGCGCGAGCCGGTCGAGACCGCGCCGGAGGAAGTCCTGGGGTCACTAACGTTGACCGCATCATGAGCGGAACCGCCGAGCGCATTCACGTCACCCGCTCGCGCGCCCACCCGGGCGGCGCGACCGGGATCGAGGGCCGGCCGTTCCGCGAGCGCAAGCCGCCGTGGCTGAAGGTCCCCGCGCCGGGCGGGGAGACCTACCGGAAGCTGAAGAAGTCGATCGAGGCCGACAACCTGCACACCGTCTGCGAGGAGGCCAACTGCCCCAATGTCGGCGAGTGCTGGGAGCGGGGCACGGCGACCTTCATGATCCTCGGCGACGTCTGCACCCGGCGCTGCGGGTTCTGCAACGTGCAGACCGGCGTGCCGACCTGGAACGATCCGCTCGAGCCGCTGCGGGTCGCGACCCAGGTCAAGAAGATGGGGCTGCGCCATGCGGTCGTCACGTCGGTCGACCGCGACGACCTTCCCGACTACGGCGCGAGCGCCTTCGTCGGCGTGATCCGCTCGATCCGGATGATGGCTCCCGAGTGCAAGGTCGAGGTCCTGACCCCCGACTTCCGCGGCCAGGAGATGCCGCTGGCGAAGGTCATCCACGAGCGTCCCGACGTCTTCAACCACAACGTTGAGACGGTTCCCCGGCTCTACCCCCGCGCCCGGCGCGGATCCGACTTCCTGCGCTCCTGCCGCGTCCTGCGCCTGGCGAAGGAGATGGGCGGCGATCGCGTCGTGACGAAGTCGGGGCTGATGGTCGGACTCGGGGAGGAGTTCGACGAGATGGTCGACACCTTCAGAGTTCTCCGCGAGCACCAGGTCCAGATCCTCACCGTCGGCCAATACCTGCGGCCCACAGAGAATCACCTCCCGGTGGTCCGCTACTGGCACCCGGACGAGTTCGACCGCCTACGCGACGCCGCGTATGAGCTCGGCTTCGAGTCGGTCGCCGCCGGTCCGCTGGTCCGAAGCTCCTACCACGCCGACGAATCGGCGCGGGAGGTCAGCGAGCGCCAGGCTCTGCTCAGCCCGTAGCTGCGGGGGCCTAGGCGTCGGACGCCGGGCGGACGGCGCGGGGCCGAAACTCGCCCTCGCTCCGCGGGTTCTTGAGGCATGCCGGCGGGGAGGCTGAGGCTGGGTCTGGCGACGATCGGGGTTCTGATCGCGTTCGCGCCCGCGGGCGACGCGGACACCGTTCCGGACGACCCGGCGCCGCTGGCGATCGGCGTCGTGCCCCAGCGCTCCTACGACGACTCGGACGCGAAGCGGATGAACGCCGCCGGGATCGGCTCCGTGCGCGTGTGGTTCTCGTGGGCACAGGTCGAAGGCACGCGCGGGGCGTTCGACTGGGGACAGCTGGACGAGAGGCAGATCTGGAACGAGCCCAACCTGTCGTCGTTCTGGGGCCCGGCGGTCGACCCCCCCTACGACGTTCCGGACATCGCCCTCGCGTTCGACGGGATCGCCGTTCACCCCTACACGACCTTGCGCGAGTTCACCGGCGCCTAGCCGGCGCGGCGTAAGGCGGCGGGCCGGCGAGTGGTCTCCTTGCCGGAGGACTCGCTGCGCACGACGTAACGGGGATCGTCACGCGAAGCCGCGACCACCTGCCCGCCGATCTCCGTCCGCTTGGTGAGGCGCCGCCGAATGCGGCCCTTCACGGTCCTGCCCCGGAAGTTCCACTCCACGCGGTCGCCCCGCTTGAACTCCTGCGCCACTGCCGCTCCTTTCGTTGGGTCCGTCGACTCCAACCCCGGCGCGCGGCCCGGCGCCCCCTCGAACGGTCGCTCTACGCTTTGGCCCGCGTTGCTGCCGCTCAAGGACAACCTGCCGTCGAACGGCGCTCCGCTCGTCACCCTGTCGCTGATCGCCGCCACCGTGGTCCTCTGGATCGCCGGCTGGGATCCAAACCTGAGCGACACCTGGTGGCCGCTCGCCGCGGTTGCCTCGTTGTTCGTCAGCGGCGGGTTCTGGGAGGTCGTGGTCAACATGCTCTTCCTCTGGCTTGTCGCGAAGAGCCTCGAGGAGTCGCTCGGCCGGGGTGGTTTCCTGGCTCTGTTCCTGCTGGCCGGGGTCGTGGCCGCCGGCGTCCAGGAGCTCGCCGAGCCCGAAACCGTGGCGCCCTCCGTCGGCGTCGCCGGGGCAATCGCGGGACTTATCGGCGCCTACGCGGTGCTGTTTCCCCGCGCGCGGATCCTCTGCTGGGTGCTGATCCCGTTCTTCGTCAGCTTCGTCGAGGTCCCGGCGCTGATCCTGGCGGCGGTCTGGTTTGCGCTCCAGGCTCTGGACGCGCTCGGCCAACCGCCGGCCGTCGCGCTGCTCGGCGGCGCCGCAATCGGTGTACTAGTCGCGTGGATCCCGATCTTCGGACAGCGCTACTCGTCGGCGGCCTGATCTTCGTCGGCCTGTTCGCCGCGATGACGGTAGCCGTCGCGGTCGAGTTCGGCTTCGACGTGCTCACCGTCTCCGCCGCGGTGATCATCCTCTTGCTGGTCCTGCCGCTGATCGGAGCGCTGCGCAACCCGCCGGACTGACTGCGCCGCCTCGCCGCGCGGGCGTCAGGCCTCGAAGTGCAGGTACCGGTCGATCCCGGTCAGCGCCATCACGCGCTTCACCTGGTCGCGACCCTCCCGAATCCGTAGTCGATCGGAGTCCTCGTCAGACCGCCGCTTCGCGACGACGAGCAACCGAAGCCCGGCGGAGTCGATGAACGTGAGCTCGTCGAGGTCAAGCACGATCCGCTCAGCGCTTGACTTCTCCGCACGGATCAACTCCGCGTCCAGCGTTTCGGCGTTGCTCGCGTCGAGCTCGCCACGGACCGAGATCAGACAGAGGCCGTCTTCGAGGACGACCCCGATCGCCAGTCCCATTCCTTCCGTCAACCTGCCTTGCGTAGTAGCCAAGGGCGACTCCCTTCCGTCCAGAGGATCTACACATCTGCGGTGCATGTGCGACTTGTGAGCGGCGGAAAAATAGCCCGATTTGCCCCTTCTCGCAAGTCGAATTTTCTGAGGTGCCCTAGGCGTGGGCGGACTCATCGAAGCGCGGTATCCCGTCGTCAGGGATCGGCTCCCACGCGGCCGCGTAGGCGACGAAGCTGCGCTTGCTCGGACGGACACCGGGGTCACCGTCGAAGGCGCTCATCCGGACGCTCATCTGCGCGTGGTCGTCCGGGTCGCGGCTGAACAGGTGCGCTCCGCACTCGCCGCAGAACGCCTTCTCCCAGCCGCCGTCGGGGTGGCGCCAGGCCGCGACCAGGTCCTCGCCGGCAACGATCCGAAAGCCCGACCCGTCGACCTGCGCCTGCGCCGAGGCGGCGCTGCCGGTCCGCTTCTGACAACGCGTGCAATGACAGTAGGTCGCCCTGCGCGCGGGCTCGTCGATCTCGAACCGCACGCCGCCGCACAGGCAGCGGCCGGTCTGTGAGGGCCCGGTCATCGGGCGTGAGGCTATCCGTGAAACGATCCCGGCGCCGTGGCACAGAAACCGAACATCGTCGTGCTGATCACCGACCAGCAGCGGGCGCCGCGGCACTGGCCCGACGAGCCCGGGTGGCTCAAGCAGCTGATGCCGAACGACGCCGAGCTGGCACGGACCGGGGTCACGTTCACGAACGGCTTCTGCAACACCGCGATGTGCTCGCCCAGCCGCGCGACCCTGTTCACTGGGCTCTACCCCGCCGAGCATGGCGTCACCCTGACGCTCACCCAGGCCGACCTGCGCCCGAACCCTCGCCACGCTCCGGACGTCGTGCGGACCCTGGCCGGGCTGCTGCGCGACGGGGCGGCGCCGCGAGCGCGGTTGCTGAGGCAGTTCGGGACCGGACTGTTCCGGCTCAATCAGAGCTCCGGCGGCGAGACGGTGCTGCCGCCGGAGATCCCGAACCTGCCGAGCCTCCTGCGCGGCGCGGGCTACGAGGTCGGCTACAAGGGCAAGTGGCACCTCACGCACCCGAGTGGCAAGAAGGGCGTCGACGGCCTGCTCGGCGGTTGGCTGCCCCAGGACGCGGACGTGCTCGCCCGCGACTACGGCTTCGCCGACTGGGAGGCGCCCGACGCCGGCGAGAACGCGGAGGCGCCGAACTTCGGCGGCGGCAACGCCGGCGAGGGCGAGGGCTGGGACGAGGTCTACATCCGGCAGGTCGAGCGCTGGCTCGGGCGGCAGGACCTGCCCGAGCCGTTCTGCCTCGTCGTCTCGCTGGTCAACCCCCATGACGTGCTCGGCTATCCGGCGTCGTATGAGACCGGGGGCTATTCGACTTCAGAGTTCCGCGACCTCGGGGTCGAGCTGCCGCCGACGGTCGACGAGGACCTGCGCGGCAAGCCGTCGGTGCACGCGCTGATGCGGATGGGGATGACCGCGTACCTCGGCGCGCTTCGCGACCGGCAGATGCAACTCGACTACGTCAACTTCTACGCCCACCTGCACCGGGTGATCGACGAGAAGATCGGCCGCCTGCTCGGTGCGCTCGGCGATCCGGGTGATCCCGGGTCGTTGCGCTCCCGCACGGTTGTCATGCGATGCGCGGACCACGGCGAGATGGGGCTCTCCCACGGCGGCCTGCGCCAGAAGGCGTTCAACGCCTACGAGGAGACGATCAACGTCCCGATCGTGGTCTCGAATCCGGTCCTGTTCCCGCAGGCGGTCGCAAGCGACGCGCTCGCCTCGCTGATCGACCTGCTCCCGACGATCGCCACGCTCGGCGGCGCCGATGCCGCGGCCGCCGGCCTCAAGGGACGCGACCTGTCGCCGGTGCTCGCCCGGCATGCGAACCCCGAGCGGGCGGCGCTGAGGAAGGCTCCCGTCGACTTCGGCCCGGTGACCGGCCACGAGGCGCCGGCCGATTCGGTCCAGGACGCGATCCACTTCACCTACGACGACCACCAGGCCGGCACCGCGACCGTGGAGGCCCCGGGCCAGCCGAACCGCGTCCGGGCGGTGCGGACCGCCACGCACAAGTACGCGGTCTACCTGGACCCCACCGGGGAGCGGCCGACCGAGCACGAGATGTACGACCTCGACCGCGATCCGGACGAGGTCGCGAACCTGGTCGGCCTGCGCGACGGCGGCGCCCGGGTCCGCGGCGACACCGCCCCGCTCGCTGAGCTCAAGGAGCGCCTCGACCTGGAGCTCGACCGCTGCGGGACCCGGATCAGCGGGGTCTGACCCCGCTCGCGGGGTCAGACCTATACTCGCGCCGTGGCCCTGCCGCCCGGCCCCAAGACTCCCGCGACGCTCAACACCGTCCGCTTCGGACGCCGCCCGCTGGAGATGCTGCTCGACTGGCAACGCCGTTACGGGAACGTGTTCACGACCAAGTTCCTCGTCTTCGGGACCGGCGTCTACGTCGCCGAGCCGGAGGGGATCCGCCAGATGTTCACCGGCGATCAATCCGACCTGCACGCCGGCGAGGCCAACGCGCCGCTGTCCGGCGTGCTCGGCGACCACTCGGTGCTGGTCCTCGACGGACCCGAGCACATGCGCCAGCGCAAGCTGCTGCTGCCCCCGTTCCAGGGCGCGCGGCTGAGCGCGATGCGCCCGATGATCCGCGAGGTCGCCGAGGCGGAGGTCGACCGCTGGGAGACCGGCTCTGAATTCGCGATGCGCGAGCCGATGCGCCGCCTGACCTTCGAGGTGATCAGCCGGGCGGTGTTCGGCGTCTACGAGCCGAAGCGGATCGAGCGGCTGCGCGAGGCGATGCTGGCCGTGATCGACACCCAGATCCTCTTCTTCATGCCGGAGATCCTGCGCCGCGACTTCGGGCGCTTCACCCCGGGCGGTTGGATCGGGCGCCGGCTGGAGAAGGCCGACGCGCTGCTGTACGAGGAGATCGAGCGACGGCGACGCGAGCCTGACCTCGACGAGCGCACCGACGTGCTGTCGCTGCTGCTGCAGGCTCGCGACGAGGACGGACTACCGATGACCGACGTCGAGCTTCGCGACGAGCTCTTCACGATGCTCGGCGCCGGACACGAGACGACCTCCACCGGGCTCGCCTGGGCCGTCGACCTGCTGCTCCACAACCCCGATGCGCTGGAGCGGACGCGGGAGGCGATCCACGCAGGCGGTGACGCCTACCTCGACGCGGTCGTCACCGAGACGCTCCGCATCCGGCCGGTGATCGACGCCGCCGAGCGGACCCTGAAGGCACCGCGGACGATCGCCGGCTGGGACCTGCCCGCCGGGCTCCGCGTCTACCCCGGGATCGCGCTGATCCACCACCGCGAGGATCTCTATCCGGAGCCGGCGCGCTTCCGGCCGGAGCGGTTCACCGAGGACAAGGCCGAGTCCTACACCTGGCTGCCCTTCGGCGGCGGGATCAGACGCTGCATCGGCGCGGGCCTGGCGCAGATGGAGATGGTCGAGGTGCTGCGGACGATCCTCTCGCGGGTCGAGCTCGAGGCGGTCCGGCCCGAGCCCGAGCGGGTCGTGCTGAAGGGGATCACGATCGCGCCGAAGCACGGGGCGCCGGTGCGGGT
This sequence comes from uncultured Solirubrobacterales bacterium, assembly GCA_963767285.1. Classification (GTDB taxonomy): domain Bacteria; phylum Actinomycetota; class Thermoleophilia; order Solirubrobacterales; family 70-9; genus WHSW01. The sequence goes on from CAVYDJ010000003.1 coordinate 33,953, forward strand.
GGTGGCGAAACGGCCGCGGCGCGACCTAGGTCCCGAAACCGAGCTCGATGATCAGCACGCAGGAGATCAGGGCGAGGCAGACGACGTGGTCTCGGTAGATCGCGCGGGCGAGCCCGCTCTGGACCGCTAGCGGGTCACGCCGCGCGCCCAGCCTGCGCGCGCTTGGGACCGTGCTGACCGCGGCGATGCCGATCGCGCCGGCCGCCAGGACGAGCGAGAACACCGCGACCCAGTCGTCGACCTCGTCGCCGGCGAGCTGCGCGACGAGCGCCGCGAGCGTCGCTGCCATGACCGCTGCGACCAGGAGGTTCATCGGGTGGGCCTCGGTCGTCGCCCGGCGGTAGTACGCAGCGATCGATGCGAGAACGTCCTCGGGCACGTGTTGGTCGTCGGCATGCCGCCGGACCTGCGTGTCGAAGATCAGGTCGAACCAGAGCACGGCGAGCAGGAAGCCCGCGCCGGCGGTGACGAACGCGGTCACGGCGCGGCGGACACGTACGTCTCGGCGAGACGCTCCCAGATCGGTCGGGCGGGGCTCGTGCGGTCCCTCCGAGTCTCGCCGTTGGCATCCACGACGATCGTCACGCCGTCCTCGAGGTCGGACGCTGCCGGCGGATCTGCGCCTTGCCGGTCGGCCGACGTAGCGGACCGGGCGGGAGGGGCGGTCAGCAACGTGACCGTCAATAGCGCCGCTATCAGCGGTCCGAGAATGTGCGAAGGTGGCGCCATGGCGAGCGTCGAGCAGAGGACGGCAGTCGGCCTACTCAATCCCGCAACCTACTCCGGCGCGGACCTCGACCCCGAGGCGCGGCGGCTGATGCTGGCCACGATCGAGTTCTTCGAGTCGCGGGGCAAGGCGGTGCTCAAGCAGCACGACCACGAGCACACGTGGTACGCCGACTTCCTCGAGTTCGTCAAGCGCGAGCGGGTCTTCGCCACCCTGCTGACGCCGGAGGGCGACGCGGGAGGGGATCCGGACAAGCGCTGGGACACGAAGCGGATCTGCGCCTTCAACGAGATCACCGCCTTCTACGGGCTCGTCTACTGGTACACGTGGCAGGTCTCGATCCTCGGCCTCGGGCCGATCTGGCAGTCGGAAAACGAGGCGGCCCGGCGGCGGGCCGCGGAGCTGCTCGACGACGGCGCGATCTTCGCCTTCGGGCTCTCCGAGCAGGCCCACGGGGCCGACATCTACTCGACCGACATGGTGCTCACGCCGCAACCCGACGGCGAGAGCTTCGTCGCGAACGGGGCGAAGTACTACATCGGCAACGGCAACCTGGCCGGGATGGTCTCCGTGTTCGGGCGGCGCGCCGACGTCGAGGGACCCGAGGGCTACGTCTTCTTCGCGGCCGACAGCCGGCATCCGAGCTACAAGCTGATCAAGAACGTAGTCACGTCCCAGTCCTACGTCTCCAACTTCGAGCTCGACGAATACCCGGTGCGGGCGGAGGACGTCCTCCACACCGGGCCGGCGGCGTTCGACGCGGCGCTGAACACGGTCAACGTCGGCAAGTTCAACCTCGGCTTCGCGTCGATCGGGATCTGCGAGCACGCCTTCTACGAAGCGATCACCCACGCCGACGCCCGGATCCTCTACGGGCTGCGGGTGACCGACTTCCCCCACGTCCGCCAGGCATTCACCGACGCCTACGCGCGGTTGGTCGCGATGAAGCTGTTCGCGGGGCGGGCGATCGACTACTTCCGCGCGGCCGGTCCTGAGGACCGGCGGTACCTGCTCTACAACCCGATCACGAAGATGAAGGTGACGACCGAGGGCGAGCGGGTGATCGACCTGCTCTGGGACGTGATCGCCGCTAAGGGGTTCGAGGGCGACATGTACTTCGAGATGGCGGCGCGCGACATCCGGGCGCTGCCGAAGCTCGAGGGGACCGTCCACGTGAACATGGCACTGGTCCTGAAGTTCATGGCCGCGTTCCTGTTCGACCCGCAGGAGTTCGAGCCGGTCGGCGAGCACGACGAGCCCGTCGACGACGAGTTCCTCTTCCGCCAGGGGCCGGCCCGCGGCCTGAGCAAGATCCGCTTCCACGACTGGCGGCAGGCCTACGACGGCTTCGCGGACGTGCCGAACGTGGCGCGCTTCGTCGAGCAGGCCGAGGGCCTGAAGACGCTGCTGACCTCCGCGCCGCCGTCGGAGGAGCAGATCAAGGACCTCGACTTCATGCTCACGCTCGGCGAGCTGTTCACGCTGATCGTCTACGGGCAGCTGATCTGCGAGCAGGCCGCGCTGGAGGGACTCGACTCCGACACGCTCGACCAGATCTTCGACGTGATGGTGCGCGATTTCTCCGCCTACGCGGTGGCGCTGCACGGACGGGCCTCGTCGACCGAGGCGCAGCAGGAGTGGGCGCTCGCGCACGTGCGCAAGCCGGTCGTCGACGGCGAGCGGTTCGACCGCCTCTTCGAGCGCGTCCGCGGGCTCGCGGGCGCGTACGAGATGCAGCCGTAGCTAGGTCAGTTCGGCGGCGGGCACTCGCCGTTGGCGCCGGTCCGCGCGGCGGTCATCGTCTGCGTCTCGGTGTCGGTGGCCGAGATCCCCGCCGCGTTCGTGACCGTCGTGTCGTGCGTGAAGGTCGTGCCCTCCGGGACCTCGATCGGAATCGAGATCGTCGCCGCTCCCGCTTGGTCGGTAACCGACGACTTTCTGATCTCGGTCATGTCGTTGGGGTCGGGGGTGTCGGCGTTCGGCATGTTGATCAGATCGACGACCGTCGCGCCGGCCTGCGGCGGGTTCGTGGAGATGAAGTTGCACTCCCGGCTCGGGGGGGTGCCGAACCCGTTGACGTGGAACCACGAGAGGCGGTCCTGGACCACGAAGCCGCCGGGGGGCGGCGGAGGTGGAGCGTCGGTGCACGGGAAGTCATCGAACAACTTGCCGAGCGCCTGCCTCGTCTCCTCCGCGTCCTTGAGGCTCTTGGTGCGGCGCTCGCCGAGCTCGTCAGGACCACCCGCGAGGAAATACGAATCGAAGGCGGCCGCGCGATCGAGATCGATGTCGAATGCCTCCAGTTGCGCGAAGAATCCGAAGGCCTTGCACCCGAACAGGTTCTGGCGGGCGAGCATGTCTTTCTTGTCCCGGGCGACAATCGCGGCGACCTTCCTGAGGCTGACATTGGCGCCGTGAATCGCGCGGTCGATGAGCGATTCGACATCGTCGGCCCTGGCGGTCCCGCTGCTGCATTCGGAGAGCTTCCTATGAAGGTCCCGGGCCGATCTGCGCGCGAGTTCGAGCGAAGCCTGACGACCCTCTCCGAGGGCGGTGACGTCGCGGCTTCTGAGTCCTCCCAGTGCCTTGATCTGATCGGCGGTCAGGGCTTCGTCGAGGTGCCGGTCGATCGCGTCCATGCTCTTGAACAGGACCGCAAACGAGCAGCCGCCGAGGACCGTCGCGTCGAGGTGGTCGTACACGAGGTCGAGCTTCAGCCGGTGCGCCTTGGCGATCGTATCCCGCAGCGGCGACCCGGTCTGCTCGTCGGCGATCGCGTTGCGCACGAGTCGCTTCATCTGCTTCAGCTTGGCTTCGGCCGTCGTCGCTTCGACTCCGGCGTCGAGGCCGGCCGGCGCCGCTGAGATCGCGATGGCGATCGCCAAAACAGCCGCGACCGCTGTGCCGAACCGAGACATGGCTCCCCTTCCGTGGGTGAGCCGACCCTACCTCGGCCAGGAGCCGAACGCAAACGGTTTGACCCGCGCGACGGGCGGGCGGCGGCGCGGCTGACGAGCGTCGTCGTCGACGCCTGGCGGTCGCGGACGTAGACGCTGGTAGTGCCGACCGCGCCGTCGCCGCTGAGGTTGTTGGTGCTGGTGAAGGCGACGTAGCGCCCGTCGGCGGAGATCGAGGGATAGAGCCCCGGGCTCGTCGCGGCAGCGCCGCCGGCGCCGTCGAAGCGGCTGACCAGGGTCGTCAGGTCGTCCTGCAGGTCGCGGACGTAGTCCCCCCCGGAGGCGATGCCGCTCGTCAGGTTGCTGCCGGAGGAGGTGAAAGCCACGCGGGTGCCGTCGGACGAGATCGACGCGCGAACGGAGGCATTATTGGCTCCGGCGCCCGCGGTCTGACGCCGTTCAGCGGCTACAACTACGCGCTCGAGGCGACGAACTCCGGCGGGACTGTGGTCGGCAACAACCTGGTGTTCAACACGACGGCCGCGCCGTTGCCGATCGTTGCTACGAACCTGCCCGCGGACGTGGCCACGACGTCGGCCACCCTGATCGCGACGGTGAACCCGAACGGCGAGGACACCGGGGTCAGGTTCCTCTACGGGCCGACGCCGTCCTACGGCCAGGAGACCGCCGTGCAGCCGATCGGCTCCGGGACGAGCCCGGTTCCGGTCTCGGCCCCCGTCACCGGGCTCGAGCCGGACACGCCGTACAACTACGCCGTCCGCGCGACCAGTCCCTACGGCGCCAACACGGGCGGCAACGTCGGCTTCGTCACCCTTCCCGGTCCGCTCGCGACGACGGGCGGCGTGCTCAGCGCGACGGCGACCACGGCGAGCTTGACCGGGGTGGTTGACCCGAACGGCCAGCCGACCACCTACAGCTTCCACTACGGCAACTCGCCGGCGCTCGGTTCCGAGACGACACCGGGCGACGCCGGCTCGGGCGATGCCCCGGTCGACGTCAGCGCCGAGCTAACGGGGCTGGCCCCGTATACGACCTACTTCTACGAGCTGCAAGCCGAGAACTGGTCGGGGCGTCGAGCGGCGGCCAGCTGTCGTTCCTGACGCAGACGGCACCCGTCGCGCCACCGGATCCGTCGGACAGCTGCTTCCAGGTCACGCCGGCGGTGATCGCGGACATCAACCAGGCGATCAACCTCGACCTCGGGGCGCGCCTGCGGGGTGAGATCACCGAGGAGATCGAGCGCATCAAGCGCGGGGTCGAGCTGCTGCAGGCGCTCTCGAAGATCATCGGCGCCGGCAGCGGCGGCCTGCTCGGGCTCGCCACCGACGCGCTCACCGACGTCCTGGTCAAGCACCTGAACAAGCAGATCACCGCGGCGATCGGCAAGGCGCTGGAGCCGGTCAACGGCGTCGTGATCAAGATCGCCGAGTTCGAGCAGAAGATCCGGCAGAAGCTCGACGAGCTGCTCGCCCCGGGCACAAGGGTGGTGAACAAGTTCCTCGGCCAGGCGGAGGAGGCGCTCGACGACGTCCTCGACCCGGTCAAGCGGGCCGTCCTGACCCCGGTTTACGAGGCGCTGTTCAAGCCGCTCGGCACCGCGGTGCAGAAGATCAAGGACCTGGTCTCCGACACGGTCGGCAAGGTGACCCAGAAGGCGATCGACAACGTCCGCGACGCGGTCAAGAAGACGATCGACGGCGCGTTGAAGTCGGTCGGCCTGAAGAAGAAAAAGAAGACCGCCCCGCCGCCGCCTCCGCCCTGCGCTCAGCCTTAGCGATCGGCAGGCGGGCGGCCTACTGCGCGGCAACCGTCAGTTCCAGACGGCGGGCCCGGCGTCGGCGCCGTCGGGCTCATCGATGCCGACGAGGTAGATCTCGCGCGCGACCGTCTCGACGGTGGTCCTCAGGATTGCGGTCGCGCGGCTGAGGTCGACCTCGCGCCGGCATAGCTCCGGGCACAGCGTCTCGGCCAAGAGGCGCCGCAGCACCTCCGCGGGCGGCGGTGCATCACCGGACGAGAGCCCGGCATCGCGATAGGCGCGCATGTGATCGGCGATCTGACCGAGCTGCGCCGTCGCCTCGAGCAGCGTGCCCACGAAGCGGTCGAGCTCCGTCGTGGATTCTGGCTTTCTCATGCCCCGCTAAGGATCCGGGCCCAGAGATCTCTCCCCCCGGCGATGGAGCCAGCCGGGCTCGAACCGGCGGCCTCCGACTTGCAAAGCCGGCGCTCTCCCAACTGAGCTATGGCCCCAGGACCCCGATTGTAGGCGCGCTCGCAAGTGCCGGATCATTGTGGGAGGATCGGAACCCACGTCGAGGAGGAACGGATGGCGGACAACGAGACGGCGGTCGCGGTCGGCGAGCGGGAGCACCCGGACAAGTCGGCCGAGGCGACCGAGAAGGCGCCGGAGAAGACGCGCCCGGCCGAGGTCTCGAATCTCGACATCGTCCGCCACTACTTCGACATCGCCGTCGAGCGGATGGGCCTCCCCGACGACCTCCGCGTCGTCTTCTGGACCCCCTACCGGGAGGTCACCGTCCAGATCCCGGTCAAGCTCGCGGACGGCAAGACCCACGTCTTCTCCGGCTACCGGATCCAGCACAACGGAGCGCGCGGCCCCTACAAGGGCGGGATCCGATTCCACCCCGAGGTCGACGTCGACGAGGTCCGCGCGCTCGCCTCGCTGATGACATGGAAGACCGCGGTCGCCGGCGTCCCGTTCGGCGGCGCCAAGGGCGGCGTCAACTGCCCGGCCGACACGCTCGAGCCGTCCGAGCTGCAGAAGATCGCCCGGTCGTTCATGGACAAGATCGAGAAGGTCCTCGGCCCCACCCGCGACATTCCCGCTCCCGACGTCGGGACGAATGCCCAGACGATGGCGTGGTTCATGGACGAGTACGGAAAGCTGCACGGCCACACGCCGGCGATCTGCACGGGCAAGCCGATCTCCCTCGAGGGCTCCTACGGGCGCGAGGCGGCCACGGGCCGCGGCTGCGTCTACATGTTCCGCGAGGCCGCCCCCCAACTCGGCCTCAGCCCCGCCGACACCACCTTCGTGGTCCAGGGCTACGGCAATGTCGGCTCCTGGGCGGCGCGGATCATGCAGCAGCTCGGAGGCAAGATGGTCGGCGCCTCCGACGCCCACGGCGCGATTCGCAGCGACGGCGGGATCGATGCCAACGAGCTGCATGAGCACATCTCCACCGGGGGCCTGATCACCGATTTCGCCGGCGTCGAGTCGATCGACCCCGACGATCTGGTCGCGATCCCCTGCGACGTCTTCATCCCGGCGGCTCTCGGCGGCATGATCCACGAGCACAACGCCGACCGGATGCAATGCCGGATGCTCGTCGAGGGCGCCAACAGCCCGACCACGCCGGCGGCCGACTCCATCCTCAAGGAGAAGGGCGTCTACATCATCCCCGACGTGATGGCCAACGCCGGCGGCGTCGTTGCCTCCTACTTCGAGTGGGTCCAGAACCTGCAGCACTTCCGCTGGGAGGAGCGCGAGGTCAACGACCGCCTCGGCACGGTCATGCGCCGCGCCTACCGCGACGTGTCCGGACGCGCCAAGGAGGAGAAGCTCGACCTGCGCGAGGCCGCCTACCTGGTCGGGATCGAGCGGGTCGTCGACGCGGCGAAGACCCGCGGCTACATCACGACCTAGCCGGGACTAGGGCGTCGAGAGGCACACAAGCGAGCGGAAGCGGCCGAGGACGCCGAAATGCGCCGCCTATCGGCGTCCTAGAAGTCGAAGTCCTTGGGTTCGCCTTGCTCGAACCAGAGCTCGTCGTCCTCGGGCTGATCGCGAAGGAACTCGGGCGTCTCCTCGAGCACGTCCTCTTCCTCGATCTCCCCCTCGACGATCTCGACCTCACCCGTCTCCTCGATCGGGCCCTCGACCACCTCGGCCTCGCCGGTCTCGGTGACCGCCGGCTCGAGGGCTTCCGCCTCGCCGGTGTCCTCGATCGCGCCCTCGAAGTGATGCTCGACCGTGTCGAGCGACTCGATCGGCGGCTCGAAAGCGTGCTCGTGCTCGACCGTGTCCAGTGACTCGATCGGCGGCTCGGCGGGCTCGGGCGGCGGCGCGGCTCGGGGGCCGGCTCCGGTTCGGGCACAGGGGTCGGATCAGGCTCCACCGCGGGCTCGAGCTCGACGGCCGGTTGGTCCTCGGTCGCGGGCGGCGCCTCGGCCGCAGGCGCCGTCTCCTCGAGGTCAAGGTCGAGATCGAGCTCGTCGCCAGGGTGGTCGGGCCCGTCGCCGCTCTGGTCAAAGAGACCCCCTGCCTCGGGCGCAGGCGGCGCCTCCTCTACGGGTGGTGCCGGCTCTGGTTCGATCGGCGGGGCGATCGGCTCGTCGGGCATGGCCGGAGCCTCCGCGGAAGGAGGTTCGGCGACCGCGGCTGAGAGGTCGCCCTCGGCGCCTTCCTCAGGGAAGTCCGGATCGCCCGGACGGCTCGGGGGACCGAAGGCCTCGTCTTCGAGGCGCGCCAACTCGCCGTCCTCGGCGCCCTGGCGGCGCTTCAGATCGAGGTGCTCTCGAATCGCGTCGTCAAGAATTCCCATGGCTATGCGATCAGCGACAGACTAGCGAGCCCGGTCCCCGCGGTGAGGGTGGCACTGGCACGTCGTGGGCCGGATCCCGCCTACTTTCGCCGCGGTGCGCCCGTTACCTGCGCTCGTCGATCGGCAGCGCGGCGGCCCACCTTCGGGCCCTGGACCGCCTCGGTCGGCTCGACCACGAGCCGGTTCTTGCCCGAGCCCTTCGCCTCGTAAAGGGCCACATCGGCCTTCGAGATCAGCTCGTGCGCACTGGCCGCGAGGCCGGGCAGGGTCGCCAGTCCAAGGCTCGCGGTGATCTTGATCTCGCCCTTGGCGTCGAGCAGCGGCACCGCTTCCTCCTCGATCCGCTCCCGGATCCGCTCACCGACCTCGGCCGCGCCCTGGGTCGCTGTCTCGGGCAGGAGCACGGCGAACTCCTCGCCGCCGTATCGCGCCGGGAAGTCGATCTCGCGGGATTCCTCGGCGAGGATGCGCCCGATAACCCTCAGCACGGCGTCGCCCTGCGGATGGCCGTAGGTGTCGTTGATCTTCTTGAAGTCGTCGATGTCGATCATCAGCAGCGAGACGTCGTGGCCGAAGCGCTGGGCACGGGCGCCCTCCCGCTCGATCACGTCACGGAACGCCCGGTTGTTGGCGAGGCCCGTGAGGTCGTCGGTGACCGCCTGCTCGGAGACCAGCTCGTGGAGGGCGAGGTTCTCGACCGAGGCGGCCGCCTGGCCGACGAGATACAGGAAGACCTCGCGCTCGTTGGCGTTGAACGGGACGCCGGCGCGGGCAATCGTCATCGCTCCGAGCGGCGAGGAGGCGTCGGCGATCCGGCCGAGCGAGCTGGCGTACGCGAATGCGTCGTTCTCGGCGACCTCGACCGGCCCGGCCTCGCGGAGCGCCCGTTCCTCGGCAGCCAAAGCCACCTCCTGGACGCCGTCCTTCGCGACCCCAGCCTCGGCTTCGGCACCGACGTGCCCGCTGAGCGCGACCAATCCATAGTCGGCGTCGCAGGTGCCGACCGCTGTCTCGACCAGGATCGCGAGCAGCGCCTGGCGGTCGAGCCCCGACGCGGACGCCTCGCCGATCCGGCGCACCGACTCCTGGATCTCGGCTCGCTGGCGGCGCAGCTGCTGCATCTGCGCCGAGAGCCGGTTGCTCATCTTGTTGAACTCCCGCGCCAGCCCGGCCATCTCGTCGTTGCCGGTGACCGGGACGTCGCCGGAGAAGTCGCCCTCGCCGATCCGCTTGGCGGCGCCGAGGACCTCCTTGATCTGGCCCTGAAGCGCGCGCAGCAGGAGCAGGACCGCGACGATCGCCAGGGCCAGGAACGCCGCCACCGCGATCGCGACCCTCGGGCTCGAGGACAGGAAGCCCTCGTCGTCCGCCCCGGCGTAAAGCGCCACCCGGACCTGTTCGTCACCGAGCGGCTCGGTCGCCGCAACGCGCAGTTCGCCCTGCTCCGCATCGACGGAAGCCGTATCGCCACCCTCGGGCAGATCCGTCGTGTCGATCGGGGTGGCTCCATTGATCGTACCCGTCGGGCCGATCAGCGCCGCGTTCTCGCCAGTCGCCTGCTCGATCCGCTCCAGCAACCGGTCCGCGCCGACCGCGGCGACGGCGACCGCACCAATCTTCTCGCCCGCCGCGGTCAAATCGACCGAGGCGACGGCCACGGGAGCGCCGGCGGCCACCAGGACCTCCCTGCCCGCCGAGTTCGTCAACCGCAGCGCCGCCACGCCCTCGGCGTACTCGCGGGCCAGCGTGCGGAGGTCGGCGTCGTTACCGCTCTGCAAGGCAACAACCGCGTCCGGGTCCGCGGCGAGCTCGGCGGCGATCTGGCCCGCGTCGCGCGCCGAGTCCTCCTGCGCCTGCTCATAGACGGTGGTGGCGGTGCGCAACGCGGCGCTCAGCCGAGCGTCGGCCTTACCGCTCTCCGAGTCCGAGGCGATCTGTGAGACGAGCACGCCCAGCGCGACCATCGGCAGCACGACGATGATCACGAAGAACAGCGTCAATCGCAGGCGAAAACTCATTTCCGAGACCTTAGATCGGCCATCGTAGGGTTATCCTTCAGCCGGACGCCCGTGGTCGGTGCGTCGCACGCACGGGGCTATAGCTCAGTTGGGAGAGCGCCTGGTTCGCAATCAGGAGGTCGCCGGTTCGAGCCCGGCTAGCTCCATCGGAGGGCCTGCACACAGGGCGCGTGGCAAAAGGGCCAACGCTGTCGCCCGCCAGGTCGCGACCACCCGCTTGTGCGAGCGGACTAGAGCACAGCGAGGAGAGGCGCCATTCGGAAAGGGGTCGCATCCTCGTCCTCCAAGTAGACCTCGTAGCCGTATGGATCCTCGTAGGAACACGTGCCGCCTCCGGGGTTAGTGCCGTGGTCGTAGACCACGTGCACCTTGCCGATCTCGGCAGCGTCCTTCTTATCGAACGTTCCTTCGAACATCGTGTCGCGCATGAGAGGGAGTGATGCGGTCCGCTACCTCTTGATCAGCTTGACTCGCTTCGCTTCTGTGTTGGCGTTGCCACCGGTCGGGGTGAATGTGATCGTGACTTTGAGCGTCAGCTTGCCCTTCTTGGTGAGCCGCTTCTTCGCCCGACCCGTCGGCTTGATCTTGACGCTCACCTGCCACGGGGGTCCGACCGCCTTGGCCTGGGCCCCCGTTCGCTGCGAAGAGCGCTGAGAAGCCACTCCCCGCCCGCCTACCGTCAACTCGCCCTCGCCTGGGACGTTGACGACAAGAGTCGCGATCCCCCTCGCCGCGTTCCGCTTCAGCTTGCCGAAGGTGATGTCGTTGGGCGGCTCGAAGCCGATGCCGTTGGACGGCGGTGCGGTGACGACGAAGGGCTCGCTCCGGGCGCTTGCGGCGCCGGCGCCGGCGATGTTCGAGGCAGTGACGGCGCACCGATATTCGCCCGGCACGTCGGCGGTGTAGGAGCTGTCGGTCGCCCCGGCGATGTCAGTGCCGCCGCGGCTCCACTGATGCGTGAAGCTCTGGAGCTGTTGGTAGAGATTTGCGCCGAAAAGGTCGCTCGCCCATAAGCCCTGCGAGCAGGAGAGAACCGAGCCGGGAGCGCTGTCGCCGCTGATCACGGGCGCCCCGGTCGAGTTCGGAACCTTGACCAGGGCCGGGTAGGACGGCGAGTTGACGTTCGCCCCGCTCGTCGGAAGGTCGTTGCCGCCACCGGTCCCATCCAGCCTTGCGTACGAAATCTTGTTGCCGTTCGCGAAGTAGATCCTTCCCGCGGCGGGGTCGATTGCCAAACCGAGCGGGAAGGGCCCACTGGCCCCGGTGGTCGCCAGGTTGCCGCCGGTGCCGCTGCCGTCCAGACTCGCGAACGAGATCCCGTTCAGGTTGGACCAGTAGATCCGCCCGCCGACCGGGTCGATCGCGGGCCCGCGCGGTGTATCCACGGTGGCTGCGCCGGTCGGCAGGTCGCCGCCGCTGCTGCCGTCGAGATTGGCGTGGGAGATCTTGTTAGCGCCGGCGTTCGTCCAGTAGATCCGCCGTGCCGCCAGATCGATCGCTACACCGTCGGGGTTGACCAGGGTCGCCAGACCGGTTGGGAGATCGCCGCCGCCACTTCCGTCGAGACTTGCAAACGAGATCTTGTTGCCGAAGTTGTTGGCCCAATAGATCCTCCTCGCCACGGGGTCGATCGCCAGCCCAGCGGGGTTGTCGACGGTCGCCGCCCCAGTTGGCAGGTCGCCGACGACACCGGTTCCATCGAGGGTCGCAAACGAGATCTTGTTGTTGGGGGATCCTTGTGCCCAGTAGATCCTCCCGCCGGAAAGGTCCAGCGCCAGCCCGCGTCCGCCGCCCGGCATCGCGAGGTTGCCGCCGCCGCTTCCGTCGAGGCTCGCGAACGAGATGACGTTGGGTGGTGCGCCGTTGGTCCAGAAGACGCGATCGGCCGCAGACGACGGCTGGGTAAGCCCGCCCCCCACCAAGGTTGCGAGCGTGACGAGTAGAGCGGCCCGAACCCCCAATCTCCGCCTCGCGATGGCGTTCCTCCCTTGCTTGATCCCACGTGGATCGTACTGCTCCATTCGCGTACGAGCAGGAGCGGACCGCCGGATCCAATGGGCACTAAACGAGTTCTAGTGCCCAAATCGAACGACATCCGCAGACATCCACGGATATCCGATACGGCTTGATTCGCGGCTCCGCTGGCGAAACTCCGCTTGATAGAGCCAACAACGGCGCGTCGTCGCAGGCGACGGTGCCCCGGTTCGCAATCAGGAGGTCGCCGGTTCGAGCCCGGCTAGCTCCATAGCGTCGGCTTGATCTCCATTCCCACGGAGCTCGCCCAATCGAGGAGCTCGTCAGGCGTTCGCCGCGCTGGCTAAGTAGCGGCGGTCGATCTCGCTTCTCGCGCGTTGCGACAGCGGGGTCTCCGCCATCCGTCCGACACCGCTACACGATTGACAGGCCAGTCAATGGGAGCAGCGTAAGCTTCGCAGTCGAACACGGATACAGAGGAGGGGAGCTCCATGATGCACCGTGAGGCAGGCGTAAGGCGCCACTTCAACTACGCCAACGTGATGTCGACCCTGGCGGTGTTCGGTGTAATCGCGGGCGGCACCGCGATCGCGGTGAGCATCCCGAAGAACGCCGTCACGTCCAAGTCGGTCAAGAACAACACCCTTCAGGGCAAGGACGTGAGGGAAGACACGCTGACCGGCGCCGACGTCCAGGAGGGCTCGCTTCAGATCCCGCAGCCCCAGATCCCGACCACGCTGCCCCCCAGCGGCGCCGCCGGCGGCGCCCTCACCGGCGAGTTCCCGAACCCGGGACTGGGCAACGACGCGGTGGGCTCCAGTCAGGTGGCGGACAGCGCGGTCGGCTCCTCGGAAGTCGCGGACGGCGCGGTCGGCTCCTCGGAAGTCGCGGACGGCGCGGTCGGCTCCTCGGAAGTCGCGGACGGCGCGGTCGGCTCCTCGGAAGTCGCGGACGGCGCGGTCGGCTCCTCGGAAGTCGCGGACGGCGCGGTCGGCTCCTCGGAAGTCGCGGACAGCGCGATCGGCTCCTCGGAAGTCGCGGACAGCGCGATCGGCTCCTCGGAAGTCGCGGTGGATGCCCTGGGCGCGCCTGACCTCGACCAGGACTCGGTTGGGGAATCGGAGCTCGGAGACAGGGCGGTGCTCTCCGAGCACTTCCGCAACGCCGGCACTTTCACTTCGGCCCTCGGAAGCGTTGGCAATGGCCTCTGCGCAACGCAGGACTTCAACGTCCCCGGGGCGGGCGTACTGAATGATCTCTCCGACGACCTGATCCTCGTTTCGCCGCCTGCCAGCTTCTCCAGCGGTGCTCAGTTGACGGCACAGGTTGTCGACTCGAATACGATCCGCCTCCTCGCCTGCAACCACAGCGGCGGCGCGCTCGATGCGGACGGGGGCGGCGGTACGATCCGCTACATCACGATCGAGTTCCTCTAGACGCGTGAAACGACAGCGGAGCGCCAGCGACCATTGGGCACTAGACCCGTTCTAGTGCCCAAATCCACCGACATCCGCACACATGCACGGCTATCCGACGCGCGCGGGTTTCCCGACCCGCCGCGCGGGACTCCGCTTGATAGAGCCGTATGCGCGGGCTTGCACCGCGCCTAAGCGCCCCGCTTCGCAATCAGGAGGTCGCCGGTTCGAGCCCGGCTAGCTCCATCTCGAAGCGCGGGCGCGCCTGGCCGCGGCGGCCGCCCCCGTTATCGCTTGACGAGCTTCACGTCCTTCGACTCGGTGTTCGGCGCGCCACCGGTCGGGGTGAACATGACCCGCGGCTTCACCTTCGCCTTGCCGTCTTCGGCCAGCCGCTCCTTCGCCTTACCCTTCGCCACGACCTTGAGCTTGACGGCCCCCGCCGCGAGCGACGACTTCGCCTGGGGCCTCAGGTTCTTGCCGCGCAGCTGCAGGGATCCGGGCGCCGGCACTTCGACGGTGAGAGTCGCCGTGCCCTTTTTTTGGTTGCGCTTGACCTTCCCGAAGGCGATGTCGTTCGGCGGCGGCGCAGCGCTCGCGAACACTCCCCAGTCGGGATCGATGTCGTGGCCCACGGTCGTGTCGATGACCGTTTGGCTGGTTCCATCCGCGTTCATCACCCAGATGTCGCGCTCTGTCGTGACGGCACCGACCGCGGCGAGGCGGGTGCCCTGAGGGGAGAAGGCGGGCTGGACGAAGGCGACCGAGTTGTTGTCGGTGACGTTGTCCTTGTTGCCGCCGTTTGCGTCCATCAGCCAGATGTTGGGGAGCCCGGAGGCGTTCTCGGCGAACGTGTGGACGTACGCGATCCGCGTCCCGTCCGGCGACCAAACGGGGCTGTCGTCGTGACCCTGGTAGCAGAGGCCTTCGCAGGGCAACGACTCGTCCGGCGTGAGGTTGACCTCGCCGGTCCCGTTGGCGTTCATGGCGTACACGTTGCGGTTCGAGTCGCCGGGCCGGCTGGCGACGAAGGCGATCCGCGTCCCGTCCGGCGACCAAGCGGGCTCCCGGTCGTCGAACGTGTTGTTCGTGAGCTGGACCCGGCCGCTGCCGTCCGCGTTGATTGCCCATATCTCGCGGTCGGTCTGGCCGTCGACGTCGAAGCTGTTGGCGGCGTAGGCGATGCGCCCGTCCGACGACCAGGTGGGGTTCTCCTTCGTTGTCGCCGTCGACGTGATGGTTGTCAGGCCGGTGCCATCGTGGTTCACGATCGCGATCTGTCCGCCCGCCACAAAGGCGATCTTGGTTCCATCGGGTGAGTAGGCCGGATCCGAGCTCGAGTTGGAGGAGGTGAGCCGCGTCGCCGGCCCACCCGGGTTGATCGCATAGATCTCGCCGGCGGCGACATCCCGGTTGCTGGTGAACGCGATCGGGCCGTCGGCTCCCGGGAACGCAGCGTCGGCGCTACCCGGCGCGAACAGCGCCAGGAGTCCGAGTGCGACGGCTGCCCGGGCCACGAATGAACGCAGGCGGTCACGCCCACGAGCAATGGCTACGTCCATGAGATCCCTCCACATCGAGATAGCTATGTCCCACCTAGGCCCGTCGTCGCCGGCCTCTGGCCGGCCGCGGTCCCCTGCCCTCGGCGTAGCGGAAGGATATCGGCGTGAAGGCGATAGCGGAACACCGGCGTCCATTGGGCACCAAACCCGTTCTACGCGGCGTGGTGCTTGGTCGTTGCGTCCCGCTTCGCAATCAGGAGGTCGCCGGTTCGAGCCCGGCTAGCTCCATCTCAGGAATCAGCAGGCGTCGGCGACGGGCGCGTGCTATTTCGACGCCACGACCTTGAACTGCTTCGCGGCCGCGGTCGGGTCGGCGTTGCCTGCCTCGTCGATCGCGACCACGGTGAATACGTGCGTCCCGAGCTTCGCCTTGACCGTGTACGGCGACGTGCACGTCGCAAACGGCTTGGCGTCGAGCCGACACATGAACGTCGAGCCCGCCTCCTCCGAGGAGAAGGTGAATTTGACCTTGGCGGCCTTCTTCTTGGCCTTGACTCTTTTCTGCCCCTGCAACGCGGTGTCAGGGGCGGTCGAGTCCGTCGAGGTGTTGCCGGTACCACCGCTGCCGCCACCGTCACCACCACCACCGCCACCGCCACCACCGTCACCGACGCCGCACGTCGGAGGGGTTCCCACGCAGCTGTCTTGAGTCTCGTCGCCGAGGCCGTCCCCGTCGACGTCGCGTTCGATGACGGCCGACGCGTCGAGTCGCGCCGCCTGCTCGTTACCCGCGAAGTTGAGGGTCGTCCCGACGGCGGGATTCTGGGTGGCGTTGAGCTCCCTCGTCTTGTCGCCCTCGTTGAACATCGGGGCGGCCTCCTGGCAATAGGCGATGTTGCCGCCGTGCTGGACGTACAGGCCGAGAACGTCGCCGGCCTGGACCGGGATCCGGGTCGGGAACGAGTTCGGCCCGGGCATGAGCGTCTGAACGGCGCTCTGTCCGATCACCGTGAACTGGGTTCCACCCGCGGGCCGGAGCATCTGCAGGGCCATCGTCTCCGCGAAGCCGATCGGGTCCGGCGCCATGTGGGCCCACGACGTGACCACACCGCCGCCCGCGGGCACCGCGTAGGAAGGCGTCGAGCCCGCCTGTCGCTGAAACTGGATCAAGGTCGCCGTGTCGCTCTGGGGAGGGCTCTCGGCGAGACAGTTCGTCGGGTTCGCATTGGGGTCCGGGTCATTGTCGAGAGTGGGGAACATCGTCATCCCGATCGTCTGAGCGGCACCCGCTCCAGCGGGGAGAACGGCACAGGCGACCGCCACGGCAACCGCTGGAATCGAAGCCCACCAACCCCTCACGGCGTAAATCTAATCCCGGATCGTGCGCGGCGTCAAGTGCGCTGAGCCGGTCTGTTTGGTCCGCCTCGACCGGGCGGTTCAATGGGCACCAAACCCGCCCTAGTGCCCAAATCCACCGACATCCGCACCCATCCGCGGGCATCCGTCGCGGCTGGATTCGCGACAGCACGGGGGCGACTCCGCTTGACAGAGCCACAAACGCGACGTTGTGCGCAGTTGTTGCGCCCCGCTTCGCAATCAGGAGGTCGCCGGTTCGAGCCCGGCTAGCTCCATTGGAGAAGCCCCTGCCAATGAGGGGTTTCTCGCATCGCTTGCGCCCCGGCCCACCGCGCGGTACGGTCGCCAGAGCACCACCACCGATGGTGAACGCCCGCATGACGGCAATGGGGCAAATGGCACTGATGCCTGGGTCGGTTGAAACCCCCGAACGAGGGTTGCGTTTGACGCGCCGGTTCGGGATCGCCGCTCTGGCGGCGCTCGTGGCGATGGTGGTGGCCGCTGTCGTCGCTTCGCCGGCGCTGGCGAGCGCTCCGTGTGGTTCGGGCGGGGTGTTCTCGCTGGTCGGGACGACGGGCACGTGTTCGTACGCGACGGTCGGAACCGACACGTTCGCGGTGCCGGCCGGGGTCTCGAGCGTGGCGGTGACGGCGGTCGGCGGCGCGGGCGGCTCCTGCGCGTTCGCAGAGACCGGCGGCAGGGGGGCGTCGGTGACCGCCGGTTCGCTGGTCGTGACGGCGGAGGTGATGCTTCACACGAATGTCGCCGGCGTGGGCTCCTGCTCTACGGCGGGCGGCGGGAGCGGCGGCGGGGGGGATGGCGGACCAGGCGGGGCCCAGGATGGTGGTGGTGGTGGTGGAGCGTCGTGGCTGTCGGGCTCGTCGGGGTTCGTTCAAGCGGACATACTGGTCGTGGCCGGCGGCGGTGGTGGTGTCGGTGGTAAGTTCGGCCCCGCCGGCGGCGCCGCTGGCGGTGACGCCGGCGCCGCGGGGGCGACCGCGGCCCCCACGGGCCCCCGGCTCGCGGGCGGGGCGGGGGCGGGGGCGGGGGGACGTTGAGTGCCGGCGGTGCCGGCGGTGTCGGGCGCACCGCGCGACCGCCGCCGCCGCCGGTAGAGGTCGCTGGAGTGCCGCTTCACCCCGGCGGGCCCTGCGGCGGCACGGGGGGTGGGGAGAGCGGCTCCGCCGGGCAGGGCGGAGACGGCGGCTCCGGCGCCCCGCCCGGCCGGGCCCGGGGGCGGCGCGGCGACGGGGGCGCCGGAGGGGGCGGCGGATACTACGGCGGTGGTGGCGGGGGCGGCGGGTCCAGGGGCGGGGTTCTCTGCGGGGGCGGCGGTGGTGGTGGCGGCGGCTCGAGCTTCGTCGCGCACGGAACGTTGACCGCGACCCCGACGAGCGCGCCGGCCTCGCTCGCGATCAGCTGGACGCTGCCCGCCCCGAGCGCGACGATCACCGCTCCGGCCGACGGGGCGACCTACACCCGGAACCAGGTGGTGAACGCCTCGTATTCCTGCGCGGATGATCCCAACGGCCCGGGGATCCAGTCATGCACGGGGACGGTGGCCGACGGCTCACCGATCGATACCGCAAGCGCGGGCGCGCATAGCTTTTCGGTGACCGCGACCGCGAGCGATGGGCGAAGCTCGACCGTGACGGTCAACTACACCGTCGCCAAGGCCGCCCCAACGCTGACCACCAACGCCTCGGCGAATGTCGTCCTCGGCGGGCCCGTCCACGACACCGCGACCCTCGCCGGCGGCTCCTCCCCCGGCGGCCAGATCACCTTCAACCTCTACGGCCCCGATGACGCCAACTGCTCGGGGACGCCGGCCTTCACCGACACCAAGGCGGTGTCCGGCGACGGCTCCTACGACTCAGCCGACTTCATCCCGACCCAGGCCGGCGTCTACCGCTGGACCGCCGCCTACTCGGGCGACTCCAACAACGACTCGGCCTCCTCGCCCTGCAACGCCGCCAACGAGTCCGTCACCGTCGCCAAGGCCGCCCCAACGCTGACCACCAACGCCTCGGCGAATGTCGTCCTCGGCGGGCCCGTCCACGACACCGCGACCCTCGCCGGCGGCTCCTCCCCCGGCGGCCAGATCACCTTCAACCTCTACGGCCCCGATGACGCCAACTGCTCGGGGACGCCGGCCTTCACCGACACCAAGGCGGTGTCCGGCGACGGCTCCTACGACTCAGCCGACTTCATCCCGACCCAGGCCGGCGTCTACCGCTGGACCGCCGCCTACTCGGGCGACTCCAACAACGACTCGGCCTCCTCGCCCTGCAACGCCGCCAACGAGTCCGTCACCGTCGCCAAGGCCGCCCCAACGCTGACCACCAACGCCTCGGCGAATGTCGTCCTCGGCGGGCCCGTCCACGACACCGCGACCCTCGCCGGCGGCTCCTCCCCCGGCGGCCAGATCACCTTCAACCTCTACGGCCCCGATGACGCCAACTGCTCGGGGACGCCGGCCTTCACCGACACCAAGGCGGTGTCCGGCGACGGCTCCTACGACTCAGCCGACTTCATCCCGACCCAGGCCGGCGTCTACCGCTGGACCGCCGCCTACTCGGGCGACTCCAACAACAACTCGGCCGCAGGAGCCTGCAACGACTCAGGCGAGTCGGTGACGGTCAGCGTGGCGGCGCAGGCGGTCAACCCGGCCGTGAGTGCGCTTCACCTCGCCCCCGCAAGCTTCGCGGCATCATCAAAGCCGACCGGGCTCGGGCCGCCGAGTCCGAAGCGAGGGACCACCGGCACCGACATCCGCTTTACGCTCAGCGCCGACGCCCTGGTTCGGTTCTCGATCCGTCCCGTCCGGCGCGGCCCGAAGGCCCCCCACGCCTTCAAGCACCCCCACACCTTCAACCGAGACCTTCACGCCGGCGAGCAGTCGATCCACTTCACCGGCACCCTCAATCGCCGCACCCTTCACCCGGCAAAGTACAGGCTCCACGTGCGAGCGATCGACACCACGACCGGCTACCGCTCGCCGAAGGTGAGCGCCGCGTTCACGATCCTCGGCGGCTGAGACGCGCGAAGCCAACAACCCGAGCGCCGCCAGGGCGCGGACACTGAACCGATAGCGGCCTGGATTCAGGTGCTTGTAGGTCTTCGGGGTGCCGCAGACCTTGAACTTGGGGGTCTTGTGTGGGCGCTCGAGCCGGCACTCAAAGCTCGAGGCGCGGCGCGCCTTGGCCTCGGAAGTGAACGACTCGAACTGGAACTTGGCGCGGTCGCCGCTGATCGTCGCCCTTCCTATCCTCGTGTTCGGCGCGTTGCCGCTCGGCGTCGTGGGACTTGGCGTCGTGGGACTTGGCGTCGTGGCGCTGAACTCTGCGTGACGGATGAGCCTGGCGTGAGGCCGGATATGGTCCGCGCATGAATGAGACCTACGACGTCGTGGTCGTTGGCGGGGGTTCGGCGGGGGCGGTGATCGCCGGACGGCTGTCGGAGGATCCGGAGTGTCGCGTGGCACTGCTCGAGGCGGGCGGTCCGCCGCCGGAGGCCGAGGCGATGCCGGTGGCGTGCGCCTCGCTCCAGGTGAACCCCGAAACCGACTGGATGTACACGGCCGACCCCGGCGAGGCCGGCCTGGGCCTGCGCGATCGCAGGATGATGGTCCCCCGCGGCAAGATGCTGGGCGGCTCGTCGGGCATCAACTACATGGCGTATGTCCGCGGCCATCCGGGCGACTTCGACGCGTGGTCCGACGGCGGGGCCGCCGGCTGGGCCTACGACGAGCTGCTGCCCTACTTCCGTAAGAGCGAGGGCCTGGCGCCGAGCGGCGACATCGTCGTCGACTTCGACGCGCACAACACGGAGGGACCGCTGGGCGTGTCGGTGCGGGGCCCGGTCCTAGACGGCTCCCGCCAGTTCGTCGACGCCGCCGTCGCAGCCGGCATCCCGATGGGTGACTACAACGGCCGCGACCGGGGCGGCCCGGACGGCGTCGTCTCGCTGCTGCAGACCAATACCCGGGACGGCAAGCGGGCCAGCACCTACCACGCGTTTTTGGAGGGGGAGGCCGAGCA
This sequence comes from uncultured Solirubrobacterales bacterium, assembly GCA_963767285.1. Classification (GTDB taxonomy): domain Bacteria; phylum Actinomycetota; class Thermoleophilia; order Solirubrobacterales; family 70-9; genus WHSW01. The sequence goes on from CAVYDJ010000003.1 coordinate 54,468, forward strand.
GCGCCCGAACCTCGACGTGATCTGCGGGGCGCACGCGACCGCGATCGTGCTCGAGGACGGGCCGGAAGGGCTGCGGGCCACCGGAGTCGAGTACCGCACGGAGTCCGGTGGGTCGGCCGTGGTCCACGCGGCGAGGGACATCGTCGTCAGCGCCGGCGCGGTCGGATCGCCGCAGCTCCTGCTGCTGTCGGGGATCGGCCCGAAGGACGAGCTCGAGGCGATCGGGGTCACCTGCCGGCTCGACGCGCCGGACGTCGGCAAGCATCTGCAAGACCATCTCCAGCTCGCGCTCGTGTTCCCCGCCCCCGGGATCGGCCTCTCGATGACGGAGGTCGGCATGTCGATGGGACCCGATGCGCTTCGCGCCCCGGCTGGACCGCTCCCGGCCGACCCGGCGGACGACGGAGATCTCGACCCGGAGCTGGAGGCGCTCCGCGCGGAGGCCGAGCGCCGCGTCACCGAGTGGGCGACGACCGGCCAGGGAATCGCCTCGTCCTCGCTATATGAGGTGTGCGCCTGGTTCTCGACCGGGCTCGGCGACGAGCACACGCACGACGCTCAGATCGGGCTCTTCATCTGCGGCTACAACGCCGACCTCTGGCGCGACTGCCTTCGCATCGACCCGGCGGAGTACTTCGCGGACCCAGACGTCGCGCTCGGCCCCGACGCCGAGAGCGTGATCGTGCTGGCCAACCCGGTGAAGCCCCACAGCCGGGGCGAGATCGTGCTGGCCAGCGCCGACCCGGCCGAAGCGCCCGACATCCGGATGAACTACTACGGCGACTCGCACGACCTCGACGTGATGGTGTCCGTCGTGCGCAAGGCGCTCGACGTCGTCGCACATTGGCCCGATTCCGGCGCGCTCGGTCCGATGTACGTGCCGCCCGCGCTGGCGGCCGCCCACGGGCACGAGCCGGGCGACACGCCGACCGACGAGCTGATCAGGGACATGGCCCGGCACTACTCGTCGACGGTGTACCACCTGACCAGCACCTGCCGGATCGGGGACGTCGTCGATGAGCGCCTGCGAGTGAAGGGCGTGGCCGGCCTGCGGGTCGCGGACGCCTCGGTGATGCCCGACGTCGTCAGCGGAAACACCAATGCCGCCGTGATCATGATCGGCGAGAAGGCCGCCGAGGTCCTCGCCGCCGACCACGGCATGACGCTCCGCGAGCACGTCGGCGCACGCTGACCACATCCGTAGCCCGGGACCCGTCGCCGCGTCGCTCAGCGGCGCTTCTTCTTCTTCTTCTTGACCTGGAAGCTGCGGGTCGCCGTGGCGCTCTTGTTGCCGGCCGCGTCGGTGGCGAAGACGGCGAAGGTGTGCTTGCCCTTCGTCAGCTTCTTCGAGGTGAACGGCGAGGTGCAGGAAACCGGCGCCGCGCCGTCGATCGAGCAGCTGAACTTGGCGGTCGGATCGGTGGACGAGAACCCGAAGGTCGGCGTCTTGTCCTTGGTCTTGCCGGTCGGTCCCGAGATGATCTTGAGGTCGGGAGCCGTCTTGTCCAGAACGCTCGACTTCGGTTCGACCAGGACCGTGACGGTCGCGGCCGTGGACATGACACCGTTGGCGTTCACGGCCTGGTAGCTGAACCTGTCCGCTCCGGCGAAGCCCGCGGGCGGGACGTAGTTGACCCTCGAACCGGCGACGGAGACGGCCCCGCCCATTTCGGTCGTATCACCGGCGAGCACGATGGCGAGCGTCCCACCGCGCGGCTCGACGTCGTTTGCGAGCACGTCGATGTCGAACGGAGCGTCCGCGGTCGCGGTGGCCGCGTCGTCCGCAGCCTGAGGCGGCGGCGCATTGACCTCCCACGTCCATCGCACGGGGGTCGGTGTCGTAGTTGCCCGCCACATCGCGTGCACGCACGTCGAAGGTGTGCGTGCCGTTGCCGAGCCCGCTGCGGCTCGCCGGGCTCGTGCACAGCTCGAACTCCGCGTCGTTGAGACGGCATTCGAACTCCCCGAGTCCGGACGTCGCGTCGCTGCCGGTGAACGAGAAGTCGAACGCCGTCTCATCCGAAACCGCGGGCGGTCCGGCGCCCTTCGCCGTCTCCGGCGGCGTCCCGTCCACCTTCACGGTCGTCGTGTAGGCGCCCGGCGCGCTCGTGTTGTTCGCAAGGTCCGTCCCCTGACAGGACAGGGCGTGAGTGCCGTCGGGCTGGATCGCGAACGAGGCGAAGGACCCGTTCGGCCAGTTGAGCGTGGGTGCGCCGTTGTCGTCGCAGAAGATCCGCTTGACGCGGTTGCCCGACTCGGGATCGACGCCCCGTATCTGGATCGGCGCAGGGTTCGTGGCGAACCACCCGTTGCGTCCATTCGGGTTGATGATGAACTCGAGCGACGGCGGCGTGCTGTCGATGAGGCACCACACCGGCCAGGTGAGCGTCCCCTCGTCGGGGTCGTTCGATGTCAGCGTGAACGTGGCCGTATACATGCCGTCGGGCGTTCCGTGAGCGGCGGCGCGCAGGCGATGTACATGAGGATGACGCCGCCGCCGCCACTGCCGAGCGTCTTCGCGGTCGTGAAGGGGGACCCCTCCGGGCCGCCCGGCTCGTCCCTTGAGGAGCTTGAACATGCCCGCGGGGTTCGCGGGGACTGCCCGCTGAAGGATGCCAGCGGTGAGTCGTGAGCTCCGCGCACGCCGTTGTTGGTTGCCGACAGCGTCTGGAAGTTCGTGCCGCCCGGCTTGGCGTACATGTCGCCGAGCTCGGCGTTCGGGTCCGGGTTCGGCTTCGGGATCGTGTCGATGTCGGGCTGGCAGGACGTGCCGTCGTCGACGAGGAGGGAGCGGGCCGCCCCGGACGCGGCGGCCCACGTGCCACCGCTGTTGCTGCTCATCTTGGGCGCACAGGCCGCCTTGCGACGCGCTCGACCAGAACGCGGTGTTGTTGGTGTGAGTCCGGAAGACCGCCCAGTACGTCTGGCCGGCCGTCAGCGACCCCGCAGGTTCGCCGAAGGGCTGGGCGTCGGTCAGCACTGTGCACGTCGGCGAGGCGTCGGAGGTGGCGTCGATGGACGGCCTGCGCGCCCGTCGCACATCGCGAACCCGGGCTGCCCCCCGCTGTTCGTGTAGATCGAGATCGACACCGTCGCCGGGGATTGAGGTATGAGACGCCGTAGAACCCCACGAGGCGCGGCGTGCCGGATGCGGTCGGGACGAACGGCTGTGCGAGCCGCTGCGTCTGAAGGTCGACCTGGCCGGTCCCGCTGCTGTCGGCACCGCCGCCGGCGAGGTTCGAATAGAGGCTCGCGCCATTCGCCGCCGGGGCCAGCGCAAGCGCCAGGGTCACGACGAACCCGGATACGAGCCAGTTCCTGCTCACCGCCGCACAACCTCCGTGTCGAAAGGCGGCCACCCACGGCGCGGATGCGCCAAGCGAGGCCCCTGATGCCTGCAGCGAGCCTACCGCTCCCGCTCGGTAAGTCAACCGATCCCTAGGGGAGGATGCGCACCGATGAAGGTCGCGGCGCTGCGAATCGGAGGGGAGTCCGCCCGGTGGCGTGAGCTCGGCTTCCAGGTCGACGCCGACGGTTCCGCGAGCGTCGGCGGGGTGCGGCTCGAGCTGCTGCCGTCGGCGAAGCGCGGAGCGATCGTGTCGTGGACGCTCGACGGTGCGGACGTGCCCGACTCGGTCGACGGCCTCCCCACAGACGCAGGCACGAGGGACGCTGCCGAGGCGGCGCATCCCAACGGGGTGCTCGCCATCGACCACGTGGTCGTGTTCACGCCGGCGCTCGAGCGCACGACAGCGGCCCTCGCCGCGATCGGGATCGAATGCCGCCGCGTCCGCGAGGCCGGCAAGGGAGTGCGTCAGGGGTTCTTCCTGGTCGGCGACCTCTTGCTCGAGGTCATCGACGGCACCGGGCTCGAGGACGATGCGAGCGCGCACTTCTGGGGGATCACGATGGTCGTGTCCGACATCGACGCGGCGGCGGCGCTGCTCGGTGAACGGCTCGGTTCGATCAAGGACGCCGTGCAACCCGGGCGGCGCATCGCCACGGTCCGGCCGGAAGCGTCGGACGGCCTGCCGCTGGCGCTGATCACGCCTCGCGGCTAGCGCCGCCTGACACCGGACGGGGGGCATCCACGCCTGACCCGATTATCCGCGCAGGTGCATCTTCGCCAGTACGAGCTCGGGCAGGTGCTTGCCGGTCCAGCGGGTGAAGGCGCCGCGCACCTCGCGCCGGGCGGTGAACTGGACGCCGGTGTACTCGAGGAACGTCTGCTCGGTCGTGCAGCAGCCGTACATCGTCGAATCCATGGTCGGCGCTGATTCAGGCGACGTCGCTGCCGAGTGAAACACCGGGTCGGCGGCGAGGGCATTCGGGCTGTAGGTCATCCAGGCCCGCCAGTTCATCCCCGAGGCGCCGAAGGGATCGCCCTGGTCCGACGTGCCGTAGTAACTGAGCGCGATCTCGCCGCGCCCGCGCGCGGCCACCGAGACGACGATCGCGCGCCGGATCTCCGGCGACGACACGAAGCCGAGCAAGCGCCAGGAGCGACCGCCGTCGCGCGACGTCGCCAGGCGCACGCCCCCATCGGCCAGGTACGCGAAGAACAGGTTGCCGCGCGTGTCGAGGGCAAGGTTCTCCGACCAGACGTGGTCCGTGATCCCGAGCACCAGGCCCTCGTCCCCGGCGACGATGTCGTCGAGGCCGATGCTGTCGTCGCCGGTGGACACGGCGGTCCACGTGAGGCCCTCGTCGCGGCTGCGGACGACCATCGGCTCGCCGCACACCGTCAGCGGAACGACCACGACTCCGTTTGACAGGACGCGGCCGCTGCCGTGGACGATCGTCGCGCCGCTGCCGCCCTGTTCGTCCTCGGCGGTACACGCGCCGTTGACGGTCGGGAGGAAGCTCGCGAACTCGAAGTGGTCGCCGCCGTCGTCCGAGCGCCAGCAGCCGATCGACGCGGCGACGAGCACGTTCGGGATGAAGTTGCACAAATAGACGGCGTTCGGATAGCCGCGCGGCGGCGCGACCCGGTGCGGACCCGCGAAGATCTTCGGCCAGTCACCGGCCGTGGCCGGAGAACACCCGGGCCGCCCCGCCGCCTCGGTCCAATGCTCGCCCTCGTCGTCGCTGTAGATCACCGGCTGGCCACAGCGGGTCACGTCGGCGGACAGCGACGTGACGAACAGCCGGTCGGTGCGCGGGTCGATGTACGGGAACCCCTCGGACGCGTTGATGCCGCCGGGCAGCGGGATCCTCCGCCATGTCCTGCCGTCGTTGCGGCTGCGCAGCAGCGCGTTCTCCGCCGTGCCGGTGAGCTCGCCGGGCTGCTCGTAGAGGCCCTTGTCGGTCGCGATGCCCATGAACATCGTGCCGCTGCGGTTCACGGCGAGCATCGGTTCCATGCCCTGCGCTCCGGTCGCGCTCTCGCAGACCCTTGCGCTGAGCTTCGACCGTCGATCGACCTGCGCCGGCGCGTCGCCACCGGCGGGCCGGAACGCAGCCGTCCGCTGCGCCGGAAAGGTGCATGAGGGATCGGGCGCGGCGGCTGCCGTACCGCTGGACGCCAGGACCGAGAGGAGGCCGAGTAAGCAGGGGAGGCAGCGCCTCATGCGGCCACCGTACTCGCAGGGCCTCCGAACGAGCCCCGGTTGTCCGGCGTCCTATCGGGGCCCTGAGCTCACGACGATGTCCACGGCCGCCCCCGCGGCGAGAACGGTCCCCGGCTTCGGCTTCAGCTTGATCAGCTTGCCGCGCTTGACGCGCTTGGAATGCGCCCGCGTCACGGCGCCTGCGCTGCAGTCGGCGCTGGTGAGCTCTCGCTTGACGGCCCCGAGCTTCGTACCGCGGTCGATCCTGGGCACCACGCACCGCGTCTCGTCGACGACGCCGCCGCCGGCCGCGTCCCCGCCGGTTCCACCCGAGTCGCCGCCGGCTGCGCCGCCGCCTGTGTCTCCCCCGCCGGTCGAGCCCCCGCCGGTCGAGCCGCCGCCGGTCGAGCCACCACCGCCACCGCCACCACCGCCGCCGGGCTCCGGTCGCCCGGGCGAGGTCATCCGGATGCGGAACCCGCCGCCCTCGGCCGCGAGCACTTGGACGGTCACCCCGGCCGCCGAGAACGAATCGCCGACGTCGAACGGGGCGTACGCGAGCGGACCGCAGAACGGGTCGGCGCCGATTTGGTCGGGCTGGACGACGACCGGCCCGGCGACGTTCGCCACCGTGGCGTCGACCCGGTACACGAGCACCCCGCCCGGGTCGCACATCCCGGCGTCGAGCCCGACCGGCGTTCGCACCTCCGCCGCGTAGGCGACGGACGGGCTGGTCGCGGTCGCGACGAGCTTGACGCCACCGGGAACCGACGTCGGGGTGACGACGGCCTCGGCCGTCTCGGCGCCGACGCACGCCCACTCGGTCGCCGTCAGCCAGCCGAGCTTGAGCTTGTGCCACCCCAACGTGTGCAGGCCCGGCGCGAGGTCCCCCATCAGGTCCCAGGCGCCCACGGAGCGATGGAACTCGGGGCTGGAGTGGTAGAGCGCGAGTGCTGCCCTACGAGTTCTCCGCCAGCCAGTCGACGGCGTAATCCATCAGCGATTGCCCGAACCCGGCGTTGGGCAGGTTCTCGTTCCCGACCGCCGGGTGATCGGAGAAGTCGGCGAAGATCACCGCCGCCTCGAGGGTGGCGTCCGGCACCTGGGCGAAGTTCAGGTCCGTCGGCCCCTCTGGGCCCGAACCGGAAAGGGCGCAAGACGACGCCGGCGCCGCGGCCGCAGGCTCGGAAGATGCGCCGAGGCCAAGCAGCGCGGCGAGGACGAGGCCGCCCACCGAGGCCATCCCCAATGAGGACCGTCCCGCTCGCTTCCGCACCTTCCGACTTGCCACACGCTCCTCTTCCCTGAGTTCCGTGCGATTGACTCCACCCGATCCTAGTTGGGGGAGTAGGCTCGGTGCGAGCCGCAACAAATGTGGCTCGGGACGGAGTCAGATGCATTTGCGTAGCAGCGTTGTCTCGGCTGTGCTCGTCGGCGCGCTGCTGCAGGCCGCGCCGGCCCTCGCGGCCCCGCCCCCGAACGACGCGTTCGCGAACGCCCAGCCGCTCGCCGGGGCTTCCACGTCCGCGCCCGGGACGACCGTGGAGGCCACGACCGAGGCCGGCGAGCCGTCGCACTTCGTCAGCGGCAACGGCAGCGTCTGGTACTCGTGGACCGCGCCGGAGACGGCGGCCGTCCGCCTCGACACCTGCGCTTCGGTGGCGTCCACCAGGATTCAGATGTACAGCGGCTCGACCCTGGCCTCCCTCGCGGCGTCCGAGGTGCCGAAGCGTTCGGACTCGGGCCGCTGCAACGGCACCACCGGCCATGACCTGCACGTGTTCAACGTGATCGCCGGGACGACGTACCGGATCTCCGTGATCGAGCACGTCACCGACACCAGCTTCACGCTCTCGCTGCTGGCGACGCCCACCCCAAACGACAGCTTCGCCGGCGCGCAGGACCTCGGCCAGGAGCTCGACGTCGACGTGGACGGCACCACCGCCGGCGCCACCCTCGAGCCCGGCGAGCCCGACTACTTCGGCAGCCCGGGCGACGGCAACTCCGTCTGGTACCGGTGGACGGCGCCCAAGCGCACCCGGGTCTGGATCGACAACTGCAACGCCGAGAGCAACTCCAGCCTCGGCGTCTACACCGGAACCTCGGTCGGAGCCCTGCAGACCGTCGAGGAGGGCTTCGACCAGCCGCGGCCTCCGGGCTGCGAGCCCGACGCGGTGTTCGGTCATCAGTACGAGTTCCTGGCAACCGCGGGAACCACGTACATGATCCGCGTCTACAACGCGGGTGGCTTCCACCTGCGGATGCGTGACATCCGCTTCGACGCCAGCCTGAAGCAGACCGCCTCGGCGACCAAGATCAAGAAGGGCAAGACGGTCACCTACACGGTCAACATCGAGAACGTGGGGACGGTCCCGATTGACCCCTCCATCCAACTGTTCACCTCGAAGCCGGGCCAACTCGCGAAGCCGGTCGTCGGGACCAAGTACGTCTCGATCGAGATCACCAGCGGCAAGTGCAAGACGGTCAAGTTCTTCGCCGAGCACCCGGGCGCGATCTGCGACGTCGAGCTGGCACCGGGCGACTCGGTCCGGATCGTCGCCAAGGTCAAGCCGTCACAGTCACTGGACCACTACGCCGAGCTCGACTACGCCCACGGCGCCGACAGCCCGATCTTCGACGAGGACCGTCGCAACGAGGAAGGCGAGCCCGTCACCACGGTGGTGAAGCGCAAGCGCAAGCACCGCTAGCCGTTGAGCTCCGGCGGGAAGCGGACCACTTCGATCTCGCCACGTCGGAGGATCACCCGATCGCTGCCCTGGGCGGGGCGGACCTTGGGGCCGAGCACGGTGACCAGGTTCACGTACAACGGCACCGGCCGGCCCTGGCCGTCGGCCGCGTCGCGGCGCATCTCCGCGACGCCGACCTTGCGGTAGGTGCAGCGGCCGTCGGCCTGGGTGCAGTTGGAGCCGTTGTTCTCGGAGATCTCGCCGCGCCCGTGGACGAGCCGCTTGGCGAACTCACTCTGCCGGGTCGCCTGCGGGGAGTCGGCGAGGATCAGGCGGGCGCTGGTCCGCACCGCATATCGGAGGTGGCTGACGTCGGTCCGCATCATCGCCGCGACGTCCAGCTGCTCGCCTTCCTCAAGACGGGCCAGGCGTCGCGAGAGCACCACCCTGCGCTTGAAGTCAGGCCGCAGCCGCCGCTTCAGCCGGTGCGTCGTCGACAACGTCCGCCCGACTCCGGCTGTCGCGCCGCGATAGCGAACGACGTTGATCCGGCCGCGGTCCTGGGGGATCGTCCCGTTCGGTTTCAGGCCGCCGACCATGATCCGGTCCCCCCGCGACGCGCGGGGGTGGTGGGCGTCGGCGACCAGGTTGACGTAGCAGCCGTGGAGCGGGCAAGGCAGCCGGGCGGGGTTGATCTTGAGCTTGCCCCGCGTGAAGACGAGCACGCAGTGATGCTCGTAGTCGGGGCGCTCCTGGGTGCAGGTCTCGCGCTTCAGCGACGCCACCGCGACCGCGCCGGCGCCGCCGGTGGTTCGAGCGCTGCCGGCGATCACCAGGCTTGCCCGCACGATCGGGTCGTAGTGGTAGATCGAGCCGACGCAGCGCGGACCGCGGCTGCGGCAGTTGCCGGTGACCTGGAACTCGGCGGTAATCCGCAGCCGGTCGCCGGCCGCGAGGTCGGGGAGCCGGTGCGGGCCGAGTGAGATCACGACCCGCTTCGCGGCCCCCGGCCGGGGGGTGATCGACAGCGTCTCGACCCGCTCGGAGCCATTGCCGGTGGTCGCGACCCGGACCTGCGGCGGGGTCGCGGCGCCGGCGAGGCCGGCGGCCGCAAGCGCGGCGACCGCCGCGGCGAGCTGCAGCCCGCGAAACCTCATGCGTGCAGCTCCGCCAGCCGGTCGGCCTCGCGCTCGAGCTCGCGACGCGAACCGGCGTCGATCCGCTCGAACGGCCGCAGCTCGACCCGGCCCTTCTCGAACCGCCAGCTGCCGGCGACACGGCCGTCGATCAGGAAGGTCGGCATCGACTGCGGGGTCTTCGTGCTGAAGATCTTCGACCGGTGCTCGTCCGGCAGCACCTGCGTCCGGCGGGCGTGGGCGAGCATCGTCGCGTCCCAGACGGGCAGCAGCCGCGGCGGCGCCGGCGTCTCGGGGCCGGGCAACGGCTGCCGCGGGAGATCGACGAGCTCCGAACCGTCATCGGCCTCGAAGCGCCGCAGTTCCAGCGATCCCAGCGCGGCGCGGACCGGCTTGAGGCCGAGTCCCGCCCAGTCGGCGACCTCAGCCGGCGTCGCCGGCCCGAAGCCGCGCAGGTAGCTGCTCACCAGTTCCCGGCCCGCCTCGGCCGGGCTCAGCTTCGGCGGTGGGCCGAGCCAGCCGGCGGCGTCGGCGAACAGGTCGGCGCGACGGCGATCCCACGTGCCCGAGGGCGGGGCGCGGACGAGGTCGATCCAGGCGTTGATGCCGCTGATCCCGGGCGCCCCGAGGCCGACCGCCTCCTGCAGCGACTTGCGCTCCACGACCCCGTCGGCGAGCAGCGGCCGGACCCGCTTCACCGCCGCTCCCATCTGAGCCGCGGTGGCGAGCTTGCGGGTGCGCAGCCAGTCGTCGCGCCGCTGCTTCGAGGTCGCGATGGAGAAGGTCCACCAGTCGCGCGGCGAGAGCAGGTGGATCGTTGCGCGCAGCGAGGTGCCCTGGACCACGGTGCGACGCTCCAGGGCCCGGGTCAGCTGCTCGCGGTCGAACCCCTCGAGCCGCGACCAGAGCCCGATGTACATCGACGGCGCGTATTGAGCCTGGATCCCGGCGACCCGCTCCAGGGCCTTCGGCAGCGACAACCGCCGCCGCTCCAGCAGCAGCTGACGCGCCAGCAGGGCGCGGTTGAGCTCACGTTCGCTCAGCGTTCGCAGGTCGCCCGCCACGCCCGGAACCTACCCGCCCGCCTCCGGCCAGATGTCGTCATCGGCGATCTCGAGCAGGTTGCCGGCGGGATCCTTGAAGTAGAACGAGCGCCGGCCCTGCTCCCATTCGTGCTCGTGGGTGATCTCGACGCCGGCGACCGTGAGGTGTTCGCGCCAGCCCGCGTACGCCTGGTCGCCGGTCGCCAGCAGGCATGCGTGCCCAGGCCCGCTGCTGCCGTGGTCCGCGATCGGCCCCTCGCGTTCGGCGGTCGTCTCGCGTTCGAAGAGCAGCAGGACGCTCCGCCCGGTCCGGAAGGCGAGCCCACCGGGCCAGCGCGAGACGAGCGGCAGGCCGAGCGTGTCGGCGTAGAAGGCCTCGATCGCGCGGGTCGAAGCAAGGTCGTGGTACAGGCTCGTCTCGAGCACCCCGCGCAACGGCGGCGGCGCGGCCGGTTCGCTGCTCACGCGTGCGCCGGGCCCCCGGGCGGGACCGCGATCAGCGCCCGCAGCCGCCCACCGGCCTTGCCCCCGCGAAGCGCGGCGCGCAGGGCGCGGCGCTCGGCCGGACCCGGCGGGGGCGACGAGCCCGGTGCGTAGCGGTGAGCGCGAAGCGCCGCCGCGTAGGCGCGGATCCCGGCCCGCGAGCCTCCCGTCGCGCGGCGTTCGATCGCCAGCAGGGTGGTCCCCGGCCCGAGCCGCCAGCCGAGGCGCCCGAGCGCAGCGCGGAACTCGGTGATCTGATCGTCGATCGCCGCCCCGTCCAGCAGCCGGCGGCGGCGGCGCCACGACACCACGAACACGACGAGCCCTGCCGCCGCGGAGGCCGCGAGGGCGCCCAGCGCGATCATCGGCCAGGGCCCGCCGCTCGCGCCGCCGGCAACCACCGACGAGCTGCCGCTCTCGATCGCCGGCCCGCCGTCGCCGGCCGCCTGATCCGGGGGGATCGGGGTCGGCGCCGGCCCGCGGAAGGCGGTCGCGAACTCACCGCCGAGGCGTTGCGACTCGGCCGGTGCCGCGCCCGGGGTCGGGTCGAAGGTGACCCAGCCGATGCCACGGAAGTAGACCTCGACCCACGAGTGCGCGTCGAAGTCGTGGACCTCATAGCGCCCGGTCGACTCGTTCAGCGACCCGGGCGCAAACCCGGAGACGACCCGGGTCGGGATCCCGAGCATCCGCAGCATCAGGCCCATCGTGCCGGCGAACTGCTGGCAGTACCCGGCGCGATCCTCGAACAGGAACGACTGCAGGGGGTAGAGGTGCTCGGGAACGGTCGGGGTGTACGCGAAGCCGCGGCGAAGGTTGCCCTCGATCGCGCGGACCGCGTCGTACGGGGTCCGCGCCCCCGCGGTCCACTCCTGGGCCAGGCGGTAGGTCGGCGCGTAGGGAGATCCGAGCACCAGCTCGGCAATCCGCTCCCGCTGATCGCCCCACAGCGGCATCGACTCGGTCGTCACAGCGGATTCCGGCGTCGGGAAAGCGAGCAGGGTCGAGCCCGCGAAGCGCCGGCGGGAGGTCGCCGGCGGAGCCTCACGGAGCTGGTCGGGGGTGGGCTGCGGCACATAGGAGACGATCGAGTACTCCTCGCCGCGCTCGAGCGGATCGCCGGTGTGGGTGAGCGTCCCGTCGTTGCTGGCGAGCGTTCCCTCGATCCCGTCGATCGCATTCGGCTCGGTCGTCCCGGCGCCGATCACGACGTCGCTGGTCAGCGCCCGAAGCTCGAAGGTTGCTTGCGCGACCCAGCCCGGGTGCTGGAGCTCGAGCCCGTCACCGGGGATCGCGCCGCGCGCCTGAAGCTCGGCCGACGCACCCGGCTGCCCGGGCACCGGCCGCTCCCAGCGATAACCGTCGAACCGATCGAGGACGCTCGCCTTCCAATACAGGGGGGTGTCCGCTTCGACGGTCAGCAGCGTCGTCCCCTCCCGCGGCCAGTCGAGCGGGCCGTAGTCGTGGTTCCACTTGAACGTGACGGTGCGCTGGGCGCCGAACCACGACCAGGTCTCGTAGTCCCACCATGCCGCGCCATTGAGCCGGGCGACGAACGGCAGCGTCAGGACGCCGGCCGCGATGGCGACCGCGACCGCCGGCGCGCGCCGCCCCACCGCGAGCCCCGGGACCCACAGCCAGGCGGCCGAGCAGATCAGCAGGACGATGCCCCAGAACGCCTCCGCGCCCGGATTGTCGAGCGTCGCCCCGACCCCGTAGGCGATCAGGAGAACGACGAGGGCCGCAACCCGCTGGCGCCCGCGCTTGCGCCCCGGCCAGAACGCCAGGGCGGCGGCCAGCGCAACCAGCGCGGGTGCACCGAGGATCAGCGTCAGGCGAACCCAGGGGTCGGGACCCGCGTAGGGGAGCTGCGCCTCCTCGATCCCGCCCATCCCGCCGCGCACGTTGTCGCGCAGATCGCCCCACTCGCCCGGCGCCAGCAGATGGAGCGGCAGCCCGGCGGCATGGAGTGCACCCGCCGCGCCGGCCACGGCGATCGCAAGCGCCAACAGAACCCGCAGCCCGCGCGAGCGCAGGAAGCCCACCGCCCAGAGGAGGACGGCGGTAAGGCAGACGACCGCGAGCGCGGCGGCCAACCGCCCGGCGGACGCCGGCTCGACGAGCCGCGCCCACTGCGACATCCCCAGGACCGCGAGCGCGAGGAACAGAGGCAGCTCGATCGCCAGCGCGGGATGCGCGACCGGCATCGTGGTCCCGGCCGAGCCGCCGGGCAGCCAGGTCCCGCGAGCGCCCAACGCGCGCGACCCCGCAGCGTTCGCCGGGACGGCGGCGCCGCTCATGCGACCAGCCTTCGGGCGCTCGGCGCCCTGGCGCCGACGCGCCGTCCCTCGCAACCCGCGACCAGGAACGCGGGGTTGCCGCCGCCGCGGACAGCGGGACCGACCAGATAGGACGGTCCGGAGCCGCGCATCGCCGCCGGCAGCGCCGGGGCCGTGCCGGCGGTCACCCAGAACACGGCGCCTGCTCGTTGCAGGGGGCCGAGGGACGGGCCGCTGCTGGATGGCTCGACCAACGCCAGCCGGGCGTGAGCCGCCGGCCAGCCGCGCAACTCCGGCTCGATCTGCGCCGGGCGTCGCTCGCCCGGCAGCAGCAGCGCGCAGCCTCCCTCCTGTTGTGAGAGATGCCAGCACAGCGAGGCCGCAGCGCGGACGGCGATGTCGAGGGCGTCGCCGCTCGCCGGGCGGCAGGCGTCGAGCACGACCAGCGGCGCGCTGTCGGTGCCCGCGACCAGGCGGCGCTCGACCAGCTGCCCGGTGCGGGCGACGGTCGGCCAGTGGATCCGCGACGCCGGGCTGCCCTCGCGATGGGGGCGCAGCCCGTCGACCTCGAGCTCGATCGCCCGAGCGTCGAGCCGCCCGGCCCCGCCGCCGTCATCGAGTCCCGCGAGCACGCTCGACCCGGAGCTGCCGCGACCGGCGACCACGAGCGGCTCGATCCGGGGCAGCACGAGCAGCTCCCCCGCCGGCTCGGAGGTCACGACCCGGATCCGCAGGCCGAGCGGATCGCGGACGACCAACCGCGCCGGACCCAGCTCGCGCCGGCCTCGTCCGCGCAGCCTCACCTTGCAATCGAGCTCGCGCTTCCAACCGGGGCCGACGCGAACCGGCTCGGCGAGGATGGAATCGGTGAGCTCGCCGCCGGGCACGGGTAGCAGACCGCCGACGGCCCGGATCCGAAGCCGGAGCGGCTCGTCCTCGATCACCCGCCCCGGACCTGGTGCGCGAACCAGCCTCGAGGGGGTCGCCAACGTGACCCAGCCGAAGAAGACCACCGCCATCCCGAGCAACCCGATGCCGGGAACCAGCAGCGATGGGGAGCCGAAGCCGAGGCCCGCGAGAGTCAGCCCCGCGCCGATCACGGCGGCGGTCGGGGCGGCGGGCATGGCCCCTGGCTAGATCGCCGTTACGCGCTCGAGCGCGTCGGCGATCACGGCGGCGCCGTCGCCGGGCGCCGCCTCGGGGGCCAGCAGCAACCGGTGGCTGAGGACCGCCGGCGCCATGGCCTGGACGTCGTCGGGCAGCACGTGATCACGGCCGTCGAGCGCGGCGAGCGCCTTCGACGCCCGGAACAGCATCAGCACGGCACGGGGGCTGGCGCCGAGCTCGACCCGCGTGTCGTTGCGGGTCGCCTCGCCGAGCGCGACCGCGTACCGACGCAACGCCTCACTTGCGTGGACCGCGGCGACGCCGACCTGCGCGGCACCGACCGTGCCGATCTCGGTGACGGGGGCGAGATCGTGGACGCGGTCGTGCGTCGCGTGCTCCGCGAGCATGTCGGCCTCCTCCTCGGCGACCGGGTAGCCGAGCGAGACGCGGACCATGAACCGGTCGAGCTGCGCCTCGGGCAGCGGGTAGGTCCCCTCGTACTCGGCCGGGTTCTGGGTCGCGAGGACGACGAACGGCCGCGCGAGCTCGTGCTGGTGGCCGTCGACGGTGACGTGGCGCTCCTGCATGCACTCGAGCAGGCCCGACTGGGTCTTCGGCGAGCTGCGGTTGATCTCGTCGACGAGGACGACGTTGGCGAACACGGGGCCCGGGTGGAATTCGAACCGCGTCTCGCGCTGGTTGAAGACGTTGGTGCCGACGATGTCCGTCGGCAGCAGATCGGACGTGCACTGGACGCGGGCGTACTCGGCGTCGATCGAGCGGGCGAGCGCCCGGGCGAGCGCCGTCTTGCCGACCCCGGGGTAGTCCTCGATCAGCACGTGACCCTCGGCGAACAGCGCAACGAGCAGGTCTCGGAGGACCGCGTCGTCCACCTTGACCGCGATCTTGATGTTCTCTCTCAGCCGCTGCCCGACTTCCGCCACGGCGGCTGGGTCCAATCCAGGAACCGTCGCCACGCGACCATGTTAAGGGTCGGCGGGTATGGGCCTGGTAAGGAGCGGGGGGCGGGCGGGCTAGCTGAGGTGATTTCCGGGGTCTCGCCTCAACGCTCGCTCCCCTGGGTGCGCCCCGGCCGCGCGACCCGTGGCGGCAGGCCATCCCGAGCCGACGACGATCCTTCGCCGCGCCGCGGAAGCTAGAGCGGCAGTCGGACGGCGTGGAGTGACCGAGGCCAGGTACCCGGACAACGAAAAGCAGTCCGGGGGTGACATGGCGCTGCCTGCCTCGTGCGTAGCCTTCGCACAATCAAAGCTTTGCCAGTCTCCTTTGAGAGCTTCCTGCGCCTTGGCTTTGGCGCCGAATTTCTCTCTCCCGGACCGCATGGAGAACTTATGCCTGCCTCCAGGGAAATGCAAGGGGGTCGCAGACTTCAATCCCGCAATCTGCGGGAAAACACCGTCAGCGACGCTTTGCTGACGGCTCCTTTTTCGAGAGCTCGCGCAGATTCCGGCCCGCGCGGCCAAGAAGAAGGACGATCATCGTCCCCGCGATCGCCAGCCACAGCTACCCGAACCGGCGCGTGCCGTTTCGCGCCCCTCTAGGGTGCCGCCGATGAGGGGCAGGGGTCTGATCGGCGTCACGCTCGCGGCGCTGGTGGTGCTTGCGCCGGCGCCGGCGCTCGCCGCGAAGGGCGGCAAGATGCGCGCGACGATCACGCGGACCCAGTACGGCGTCCCGCACATCAAGGCCAACACGTGGCAGGGGCTCGGCTTCGGCTACGCCTACGCGTTCGCCGAGGACAACCTCTGCACGATCGCCGACTCCTACGTGACCGTCAGCGCCGAGCGCTCACGCTACTTCGGCCCGGACGAGACCTGGAGGTTCTCAGGCAACGGGGCCGTCAACAAGAACATCGACGCGGACTTCTTCTACGCCCGGATCAACGCGTCGGGGATCGTCGAGGATCTGATGTCCCGCAAGCCGCCCGAGGGCCCGCTGCCGGAGCTGAAGAAGGTCGTCCGCGGCTACGTCGCCGGCTACAACGCCTACCTGCGCGACACCGGCGTCGACAACCTGCCCGATCCAAGCTGCCGCGGCGCCGACTGGGTGCGCCCGATCACCGAGCTCGACGTCTACCGGCGCTTTCACCAGCTCGGCAGCCTCGCCAGCTCGGGAGCCGCGATCGCCGGGATCGGCGCTGCCGCGCCGACGGTCCCGGGGCCGGGGCTGCTCGCGGCGCAGGAGGCGCAGCAAGCGGCGCTGACGGACCTGCTGTCGGGGAAGGCCGAGGGATTCTTCCCGCTCGACCTCGGCTCCAATGCGATCGGGCTCGGCAGCCAGGCGACGAAGAACGGCGCCGGCATGGTCCTCGGCAACCCGCACTTCCCGTGGGACGGCGCCGAGCGCCTCTACCAGGCGCACGCCACGATCCCCGGCAAGCTCGACGTCACCGGCGGGTCGCTGTACGGCGTCCCGGCCGTGCTGATCGGCCAGAACCGGCACCTGGCCTGGTCGCACACCGTCGCCTCGGCGTGGCGCTTCACGCCGTTCGAGCTCACGCTCGTGCCCGGCGATCCCCACTCCTACATCGTCGACGGCCAGGTGAAGGCGATGACCCCTGTCGAGCTGACGGTGAAGGCGAAGGCTGCCGACGGCTCCCTGGAGGACGTCAGCCGAACGCTTTACGAGACCGAGTACGGGCCGATGGTCACCTCCGTGCTCGGCCTGCCGCTGTTCCCCTGGACGCCGGCGAAGGGCTTCGCGCTCGGCGACGTCAACTACGAGAACTTCCGGTACCTCAACCACTTCCTGGAGACGGACCGCGCCCGGTCGGTGCGCGACTACGACCGGATCCAGCGCGAGATCCAGGGGATCCCGTGGGTGAACAGCATCGCCGCCGACCGCAAGGGCACCGCGTACTACTCGATGGACGGGGCGATCCCGAACGTGCCGGACGACAAGGCGACGAACTGCTCGGGAGCGCTCGGCCTCGCCACGTTCCCGCTCACCGGGATCGCGATCCTCGACGGCTCGCGCTCGGAGTGCGGCTGGGACACCGATCCCGACGCGGTCGTGCCCGGCATCTTCGGCCCGGATGCGATCCCGCGGCTGTTCCGCCGCGACTACGTCGAGAACGGCAACGACAGCCACTGGCTCTCCAACCCGGAGGAGCCACTGACCGGCTACGACCGGCTGATCGGCGACGAGGCGACGACCCGCTCGCTGCGCACCCGGCTCGGGCTGACGATGATCCAGCAGCGCCTCGCCGGCACCGACGACCTCTCTGGCAAGGGGTTCACGCTGCGCAAGCTCGCCGACGTCGCCCTCAACAACCGCCAGTACGCGGGCGAGCTCTGGCGCGACGAGCTGGTCGCCTTCTGCGAGCAGAACCCGAGCCTCGGCGGCACCTCCGGCCCGGTCGACGTCAGCGGTGCCTGCCCGGTGCTCGCGGCCTGGGACGGTCGCGACGATCTCGACTCCCCCGGGGCGATCCTGTTCCGCCGCTTCGCCTCGCGCCTGCTGGGCAACTTCACCTCGCTGCCGACCGGTGTCTCGAGCGGCTACGCGGAGGGCTCGGAGGCGATCTTCGACGTCCCGTTCTCGGCCGGCGATCCGGTCAACACGCCGCGCGGACTGAACACGGACAACCCGATGGTCGGCAAGGCGCTGGCCGACGCGGTCTCCGACCTCGCCGGGGCGAGCATCCCGCTCGACGGAACGCTGCGCGACTACCAGTACGAGACCCGCGCGGGCAGGCCGATCCCGATCCACGGCGGTCCCGGCACGCTCGGCCTCTTCAACGCGATCAACGTCAGCTGGGATCCCGACGCCGGGTATCCCAACGTCGCCCACGGCACCAGCTTCATCGCCGCGATGGGCTGGGCGAAGCGCGGCTGTCCGGTTCGCCAGCTCAGTTTCGTCACCTACAGCGAGTCGGAGAACCAGTCCTCGCCTCACGCCGCCGACTACACGAAGGCGTTCTCGGAGAAGCGCTGGAACAGGGTGCCGTTCTGCCAGCGCGACATCCGCCGCGCCGCGACCGACGTCGAGCGCGTCTCGTCCCGCTGATCTAGCCTGCTGCCCGATGGAGGGCAGACGGCGAGTCGCGCTGGTCACCGGCGCCTCGAGCGGAATCGGCGAAGCGACGGTCAGGGCGCTGGCGGCGGCGGGCTTTGAGACCGTCGCGGCCGCCCGCCGGGTCGAGCGCTGCGAGGCGCTCGCCGCCGAGGTCGGCGGCCGGGCGATCGAGCTCGATGTCACCGCCCCCGAGTCGGTCGAGCGGCTGACGGCCGAGCTGCCGGTCGTCGACGCGATCGTCCACAGCGCCGGCGGCGCGCTGGGACTGGAGCCCGTCGGCGAGGCCGACGAGGAGCTCTGGCGGCAGATGTTCGAGACCAACGTGCTCGGCGTGGCGCGGGTCACCAAGGCCCTGCTGCCGGCGTTGCGACAGGGCACGGACCCGATCATCGTCGTGATCGGCTCGGTTGCCGGAGTCGAGGTCTACGAGGGCGGCGGGGGCTACACGGCGGCCAAGCACGGCGCGCACGCGGTTGCGCAGACGCTGCGCCTCGAGCACCATCGCGAGGGGATCCGGGTCACGGTGGTCGCCCCCGGGATGGTCGACACCGAGTTCTCGCTGGTCCGCTTCGATGGTGACGAGGAGCGCGCCGCGGGCGTGTACAAGGGTATCGACCCGCTGACGGCCGACGACATCGCCGAGGTGATCGCGTTCTGCGTCACCCGCCCCGGCCGGGTCGACATCGACCACGTCTCGGTGATGCCGACGGCGCAGGCGACGGCGAAGATCGCCCACCGCACCGACTGATCACTCGCCCGCGGGGAGCACCTCCGCCGCGGTCGGCATCCGCTCGCGCGAGCGATCCACCAGGACCGGGGCGCCGGGCGCGATCTCGATCGCCCCGGGCTCCTCGTCGCCCGTCGCGTCGAGCGCATGCAACACGGCGTCCACAACGGCGTCGGGGCGGTCGTTCTGCAGATAGTGGCCGGCGTCGGAGATGAAGTAGAGGGAGTTGCGGCCGGGCTTTAGCATCAGGTACCGGTTCCAGACCCAGCTCGGCACGCGCGGCGGCGACACCGTGTCGTTCAGCCCCCAGATCACCGTCGTCGGCACCTCCGACTCCGCCAGCGCCTGCAGCCAGGTCTCCTCGTCGGCCGCCCGCTCGCGCAGGTACTGGATCGTCTCGTGCATGACACCGATGCCGTCCTGGTGGGCGAAGGTCTCGGCCAGCGCCTGGATCCCGGGGTCGTCCGCGCCGCGGGGCGGGAAGAAGGTCGCCGCGCCCATCCCCTGGGCCAGCATCTCCGGGGTCGCGTTCTCGAGCAGGCCGGGTGCGGTGGCGGGATCGAGCATCACGCGCTGGGCCATGGTCAGGTTGGACAGCGGCAGGAAGACGTTGCCGTTCATCAGGACGAGGTGCTCCACGCGAAGCGGAGGGCCGTCGCCGGCGTGACCCCCCGCGAGGATGAGCGCCACGCTGTCGCCGCGGTCGTGAGCGACCACGACGGCTGACTCCGTCTCCACGACCTCTGACAGGTAGAAGGCGAGCAGCTGCGCGTCGCGCATCAGGCTGTATCCCCATCCGGGCGGCTTGTCGGAGAACCCGTAGCCCGGGAAATCCAGGGCGCAGACCCGGAACCGCTCGGCGAGCCGGCCGACGATCTCGTACCAGTCGATGCTGCTGGTCGGAAAGCCGTGCACGAGCAGCAGCGGCGGAGCCTCGGGATCGCCGGCCTCGACGTGGAAGATCTCCACCGGGTCAGCGCCGGAATCGCCGGGGGGCCAGGAGAAATACCCCCCGCGGGCCCGCCAGTCCTCGGCTCGCGAGACGCTCACGGACTACCCGCGCGAGTTGCGCTCGAGCCAGCCGAGCAGCGCCTGGACGCCGTTCTCCTGGGTCGCGCCGCCCATCAGGCCGCCGAGCGCGCCGCCGCCCTTGGCCATCATCAGCTTGATCTTCTCGCCGGAGGTCGTCTTCACGGTCACCTTCATCGAGGTCGAGTTCATGATCGACGACTGCAGGTCACCGGCGCCGAACCCGCCGGTGCTCGAACCGGCGAGCTGGTCGGGCGTGACGGATACCGGCTCGCCCTTCGCCCGCTGCTTGCGGTCGGTCTCCTGGACGATCAGCCGCCGGTCGGTGGCGGCGATGACGACGAACTTGCTCGACATGAAGGTCGACCGCGAGCCGACGCACATTCCCTCGAGCGTCTCACCCGGCTCGAGCAGCGGCTCGATCACCGGCCCGATCTTCTCGCCGACGTCGGCCATCTAGATGCCTGAGACGACGGCCCGGGCCTCCTCGAACTCGGCGTTCGTCAGCTCGCGGTAGAGCTTGATCGCCTCCATCGATTTGCCGGCGACCGCCAGCTCGACGACCTCAGGAGGAACCTCGGCGCCTGGCTTCTCGTACGGGACCCCGGCCTGCCTGGAGAGCACCTCGAGCTGCTCCTCCATGGCCCGCAGGCGGTCCTTGATGGTGCCGAAGATGCGCTGGAGGTCGGCGGCTTCGTACGCGGCTGGCATCGGAGTCCTTTCCCTTGACTGCTCAGACGTCGCGCAGCTTAATCGGCCCCGACGTCGCGCCCGTGACGAGTTGCTTCACGAGCGGCTCGTCGGAGTCGAGGACCTCGCCGGCGGGGCCGCTCTGCACGATCCGGCCGTCGTTGATCACAGCGATGTGGTGGGCGAGCTGCCGGGCGGCGCTCATGTGATGAGTCGAGACCAGGAAGGTCGCGCCGCTCTCCCTCTGGACGTCCTCGATGATGTCGCAGAGCAGCCCGAGGCGAACGCCGTCGATGCCGGAGTCGAAGTCGTCGATGATCACGAGCTTTGCCTCCAGCGCCAGTGCCCGGGCGATCGCCACCCGCTTCGCCATCCCGGCCGAGAGCTCGTCCGGCATCGACTCGGCGCGATCGCGCAGGCCGACCATCTCCAGGTGGGTCATGGTCGTCTCGTTGACCCGCGCCTCCGACCAGCGCGGGTTCCGCTGCCGCAGCGCGAAGGCGACGTTCTCGTAGACGTTGATCGAGAAGAACAGACCGCACGTGAACGGAAGCGTTCCCTGGAGGACGACCGCCATCCGCTGGCGCAGCGCGTAGAGCTCCTCCTCGCGGATCTTCGCCATGTTGTTGCCTTCGACGAAGACCCAGCCCTTGTCCGCGTGGATCAGCCCGACGACGTGGCTGATCGTCACCGTCTTGCCGGCGCCGGAGGGGCCGAGGAGGACGGTGATCTCGCCGGGCGGGACCTCGAGGTCGATCCCGTGCAGCACCTGTGCCTTGCCGAAGTGCTTTTCGACCCCGATCAGCTCGACCGCGAGATCCGGGTTCGGATCAACCGCCATGGCGTCGAGTTTATGCCCTCTACCATCCTCGGCCATGCGAATCGACGAGCTGCTCGCCACCCAGCGACCCGTGTTCTCGGTCGAGTTCTTCCCGCCGAAGACCGAGCCAGGCCTCGAGCTGCTGTTCGAGACCGTGGAGGCGCTGAAGCCGCTCGAGCCCGACTACGTCTCGGTCACCTACGGGGCCGGCGGCGCGACCCGCGACGGCACGGTCGAGATCGCGGAACGGATCAAGCGCGAGCACGGACTCGAGGTGATGGCGCACCTGAGCTGCGTCGGCGAGACCCGCGATGGCCTTGGCGAGATCCTCGACCGCTTCGCAAAGATCGGGATCGACAACGTGCTCGCGTTGCGCGGCGATCCGCCGCGCGGCGAGAACGACTTCACCCCCCCCGAGGACGGCCTTTCCTCGGCCGCCGAGCTGACCGAGTTCATCACCGGCGGTCACGGCTTCGCGATCGGCGGCGCTTGCTTTCCCGAGGTCCATCCGGAGGCCGAGGACCTCGCCTCCGACCTCGCCTATCTGAAGACCAAGGTCGAGGCCGGCGCGGCGTTCCTGATCACGCAGCTGTTCTTCGACAACACCGCGTATTTCGACTTCGTCGCCTCGGCCCGCGAGGCCGGAATCGACGTGCCGATCATCCCCGGGGTGATCCCGATCACCAGCTTCGGCCAGGTGGCGCGGATCTGCGACCTCTGCGATGCGACGATCCCGGAGGAGCTCGAGAGCGCGATGCGCGAGCTCGGAGGCGACGAGGAGGCCGAAGCGCTGCTCGGGGTCGCCTACGCGGCGCGCCAGTGCGAGGAGCTGCTCGCCGGCGGCGCACCCGGGATCCACTTCTATGCGCTGAACCGCGCACCGGCGACCCGCGCCGTGCTCGCGGCGCTGCGGGCCTCGCGGCCGTGGGAGCGCGCCTCGGGCGACGAGTCCGCCGCCGCGCGCGTCTGAGCCGACCGGCCAACCCGCAAGAATTCCCGGCATGGCCACGGAGGGTTCGTTCCGGTTCAACGGGCATCGGATCGCCTACGCCGACTACGGCGAGGGGGATCGCGTCCTGGTGCTCGCCCACGGCCTGTTGATGAACAGGCACATGTACGACAACCTCGCACCGGAGATGGTCTCCCGCGGCTTCCGGGTGATCACCGTCGACCTGCTCGGACACGGCGCGTCGGACAAGCCGACCGACATGCGCGCGTACAACATGCCCACCTTCGGCGACCAGCTCGCCGCGCTGGTCGATCACCTCGAGCTCGACCGCCCGATCGTCGGCGGCACCTCGCTGGGCGCGAATGCCGCGCTCGAGATGGCGACGCGCCACCCGCGCGTCGCCCGTGGGCTGTTCATCGAGATGCCGGTCCTCGACAGCGCCCTTGTCACGGCCGGGCTGATCTTCCTGCCGATCCTGCTCACCCTGCGAGTGGCCAAGCCGATCCTGCGGGGCGTCGCCCTCGTCACCAACCGCATCCCGCGCTCTCATTACCTGGTCGACCTGGCGCTCGACTGGACCAGGCGCCCGCCCGAGTCGTCCGAGGCCGTTCTGGAGGGGATCCTCTTCGGTCGCACCGCGCCGCCGCGCGAGGAGCGCGAGCTGATCGGCCTCCCGGCCCTGGTGATCGGCCATCCCGCCGACCCGCTGCACCCGTTCACCGACTCCGACATGCTCGTCGAGGAGATGCCGCGCGGGCGCCTCGTCAACGCCGAGTCGATTTTCGAGTGGCGGGTCAACCCCGGCCGGCTCGACGATGAGCTCGCCGAGTTCATCACCTCGGTCTACGCCGAGGAGCAGGCGGAAAGCCCCGCCGGCGCAAGCGGCTGACGGCGCCTCGGTCCTTGAGGTCGGCTGAAGGTTGTCCGGTACCCTGCGCCGTCGATGACGAGCAAGAGCGAACGTGACAAGCGACGCGCCGAGCGCCTCGCCGCCGAGCAGGCAGCGGCATCAGCCGACCGCCGTCGGCTGATCGTCGGCTACGTCGTCGCCGGAGCACTGACCCTGGCCGTGGTCGTCGGACTGGCGATCGTGCTGACCAGCGGTGGCGACGACACCAACCAGGTCGACGGCAAGGACATCCCCGAGGCCGCCCACATCCAGGTCCAGAGCGGCTCGGTTCACGACCTGACGCCCGACGGGCGCGAGGGCACCGAGCCGCCGGCGCTGGCGCAGGGCGACCTGGAGCTCGCCGCCAAGGCCGCCAACTGCGAGCCTCAGCTCGACCTTCCCGATGAGGGCAGCACGCACATCACCAAGGAGAGCCAGATCCCGGACTACAAGACCAACCCGCCGACCTCCGGCGATCACAATCCGGAACAACTCGCCGACGGCGCCTACAGCGAGGAGCCCGAGCTTTGGTGGGCCGTGCACTCGCTGGAGCACGGGCGGATCGAGATCCAGTACTCGCCCGACCTCTCAGAGGAGGATCAGCTGGCGCTCAAGGGTGTCTTCGATCAACGGCCCGACGGCGTGCTGTTCTTCCCGAACTCCGAGCTGGACGACGAGGTCGCCGTCTCCGCATGGACTCAGCTGATGACGTGCCCGAAATATGAGGGCGCGGCCACCCTGGACGCGATCCGCGTCTTCCGCGACACCTACATCGGTCTCGGCCCCGAGCCGGTGCCGCTGACCCTCTCGGGCTGATCCGCCCAGGAAACCGCCGCGAGCGTGCGAATCTGGACGAGGGCGAATCTTCGTCCCGGGACCCGTGTTGGAGGCGGTAGGTGCGAATGAGAATGCGATACCTGGCAGGGGGGCTGCTGGCGCTGGCCCTCGTCTGGGTCGCCGCGCCGGCCCTGTCGTCGAACCGGTACATGCCGGGAGCGGTCGACTTCGAGCAGCGGCTGCCGGGTCTGCGCGCCGCGCCTGACGTCGAGCATGCCAAGCTCGTCCGCTCGGCCAGGCGCGCCGGGAGCGGGCCGGTCACCTTCCGCTCCGGCGTAGTCGTCGCCCCGAAACGCTTCGACCTGGCCGGCCTCGCCCGCGAGCGGCGCCCGCTCGAGCTCCGCGGCCGCGACTCGGGCGGCGAATGGAGCGACTGGGTCGAGGCCGAGGACGGCAATCCGGTCTATTTCGGCGGCGCCGACGAGCTCCAGGTCCGCGCGCGCGGCTGGCACCCGTCGGGAACGCTGCACTACGTCAACGTCTCCGGCACGACCAGCACCGCGAGCGGCATCCTGACCCAGGTGCGAGAGGCGGTCAACTCGGCGTTCATCTCGACCACCGGGTTCCTGCAGCCCGCCGCCGGCGCCGCGGCGCCGCGGCCGCAGATCGTCACCCGGACCGAGTGGGGCGCTGACCTGAGACAGGGCGGCTGTCCGCCCCGGGTTCACCCGTCGTACGGGCGCGTCCGCGCCGGAGTGATCCACCACACCGTGACCGCGAACGACTACAGCGAGAACGAGGCGGCTTCGATCGTGCTCGGGATCTGCCGCTACCACCGCAACGGCAACGGCTGGAACGACATCGGCTACCAGGCGCTGGTGGACCGCTTCGGCAACGTCTACCAGGGCCGGGCGGGCGGGCTGACAAAGGCGGTGGTGGGCGCCCAGGCGCAGGGCTTCAACGAGCAGACGACAGCGATCTCCTCGATCGGCACCCACACCAAGGAGGCGCCGACGGGCGCCGCGCAGCGGTCGATCGTCAACTACCTCGCCTGGAGGCTCGCGGTCGCCGGCATCGACGCGGTCGGCACGACCACGCTCGTCTCCGCCGGCGGCGAGCTCAGCCGCTACCCGTCCGGGCGCCGCGTGCGGCTGCCCGAAGTCGTCGACCACCGGATGCTCGGCCTGACCGCCTGCCCGGGCGATTCGCTCGACGCGTTGCTCGTCCGTCTTCGCCGCAAGATCGCGGCGCGGATCGAGCAGTTCGGCGGGCTCACGCCGCCGGAGACCGAGCCGCCCGACGAGGGCGGCGGGGTCTCGCCGGCTACCTACCTGCCACCGGCGCCTTAGAGCCGGTGGATCAGCCGTGTCCGAGCGCCGAGATGGCGGCGCGTGGACCCCGACCGACGGCCGCGACAGGATCCTTCAGGCCGCCCGGTACGCGGGGAAGTACCCGCCCGCGTCGCGACCGCCGCTGAGCTCACCGTAGGCGTCCTGGTCGCAGACGACCTCCTGGGTGTGGAACGGGAGGTCGCTGTTGGCGAACCCGCGCTTGAACTCCTCGAGCCCGTCCCCGGGGGTGACGCCGCCGCCGAGGTTGAGCGGCAGCTCGCGCTCGTCGGCGAGGTCCAGCATCGCGACGACGACGTTCTTGAACGGCGAGGCGTCGCGGGCGCCGTCGGCGGTGCCCCCGAGGTAGTAGTGGAGGGTCGAGTCGCTGACCGCGGCGATCGCGGCGGCCCCGACTTCGTCGTTGCGCCTGGCGACGAGCAGCCAGCTGCGCTCGAAGGAGAGCACGGCGTCGAAGTACTCGCGGGCGAAGAAGTAGCGCTCGGCGGCACCGGCGCGGCGCATCGTCTGCTCGTAGGCGGCGGCGAAGGCATCGCGGTCGGCGGCCGCGCTCTCGGGTCCGGGGACGGCCTCGACCGCCCAGCCATCGCGCTCGTTGGCACGGATCTGCTCGGCGAGGCGCGGGCGGATGCTCCGCTCGGCCGCCGGATCGTGGATCAGCACCCGCGACCGCTCGGCGGCGCCGGCGAGCCAGGGCGCTGCCGCCAGCCGCTCGCGGCCGAACACGCTGACCAGGCCGGCGGCCGACCAGTCGACCTCCGCGGCCACTGGCGGGGCGCCGGACCCGCTCACCGTGCCGCCCGGATAGCCGTACGGGGAGACCGCGTCGAGGCCGTCGCCGCCCTCGATCTCGCGGACGATCAGCGGCACCAGGGCGATGCGCTCGGGCGACTCGATCCGCAGCGTGTGCGTGACGCCCTCGGCGTCGAGGAAGGCGCGGCAGCGGAAGAGGTCGTCGCTCTCGGCCGCCGCGCCGCGGTCGGCGAGGAGCGTCGCCGTCAGTCCCACCCGTTGAAGTCCTCGGGGAGCAGCCCCCAGACCTGGTTGTCGATCCGCTCGTCGCCGCGGCGGATCGCGGCCTTCATCGAGCCCTCGTGGCGGAAGCCGAGGAACGTCACCACCTTCTGGGCGGCCTCGTTGGTGGCCGGGATCTCGGCGTGGATGCGGTGGGCGTCGAACTCGGAGAAGGCGCGGTTGCAGGCCTGGCGCTCCGCCTCCCGCGCGACGCCCTTGCCCCAGGCCGAGGGCTCGCCGACGAGCACCGCGAGCTCGGGGCCGAGCTGGCGGCCGAGGCCGAACAGGGCGACGAAGCCCACCGCCGCATCGTCCCCGTCGATCGTGATCGCCCACTTGCGGTCCTCGGACGTGTCCATCGCCCGCTCGACCCAGCCCGAGGCGTTCTCGAGGGTGAACGAGTCGCGGCTTCCGACCAGGTCGGCGGTCACCCGCTCGTCGTTGAACCAGCGGTGCACGGCCTCGGCGTCGTCGGGGCGGAAATTGCGGAGCGTGACCTTGGCTGGCATCGGAGAAGACGCTACCCGTAGAGGCCGTGGCCGGTGAGGAGGAGCCTTGCCGTGCGCCCGAGGATCCGCAGGTCGAGCCCGAGCGAGCGGTGCTCGACGTACCAGACGTCGAACTCGATCCGCTCATCCCAAGGGATCCCGGCGCGACCGTTCACCTGCGCCCAGCCGGTCAGTCCCGGCTTGACCTCGAGCCGGCGGCGCTGGTGCGGTGTGTAATCGGCGACCTGCGCCGCCAGCGTGGGGCGCGGGCCGACCACCGACATCTCGCCGCGGACGACGTTGATCAGGTTCGGCAGCTCGTCGAGCGAGAAGCGCCGCAGGAAGCCGCCGACCCGGGTGACGCGCGGATCGCCCGCCATGACCGGTGTGCCGACTCCCACCGGGTCGTTGCCCGTGTGCATCGTGCGCAGCTTGTAGAGCTCGAACTCCTCGCCGTCGCGGCCGACGCGCCGCGCGAGGTAGAAGACCGGCCCCCGCGAGTCGACCTTGATCGCGATCGCAGCGATCGCGATCAGCGGCGTGGCCACGACCAGGGCGAGCCCCGCGACAAGCAGGTCGAGGACGCGGCTCATCGTGTCCCCTCCGCCTTCTCCCACGCGCCGGGGGTCCCGTGGCGGATTCGGTCCCAGAACCCGGCGGCGATCGACGCTGTCATCAGCACGTAGTAGCGGGCGATCCGGAACGGCATCAGCGGGACCGCGCCCGCGAGCGCCGCGGCGAGCAGGACGAGGAGCTGGATGGCGAGCGTGAAGGCGTAGATCGTCCCGGCGTCAAGCAGAGCGAGATTCGTCCCCAGGGCGACCAGGTGCAGGAGCGGGGACGCGTAGCGGATGATGCGGTGGCTGTAGATCTCGAACGCGTACGCCGCCCCGTAGCCGCGCGGCCAGAGCATGCCGTCGGTGACGACCTCGTCGTAGATCCCCCGCATCATCCGCCGCTTGCGGGCGAACTCGCCCTCGGTCGTCGGGATCATCTTCTCCTCCGAGACCGCCCCCGGCGCGTAGACGGAACGGCGCCCGCGCTTGGCGAGCATGAACGGGAAGGAGAGGTCGTGGCTCGCCGCCGGGCCCAGGGGCAGGTACTCCGAGGCGCGGACCGCGTAGATCGCGCCGTTGCCGCCCGTCACCCCCGCGAGCGCCGACTCGTGGCGGCGGATCGCCAGCTCGTAGCGCCAGTAGGCGCCCTCCTGGTTCGAGCCGCCCTGGTCCAGCAGGCGCGCCTGCCCGCATACGTACGCGACGCCGGGGTCGGCGAAGGGCGCGATGAGCTCGCGCAACGCGCGCGGCTCCCAGGTCGCGTTCGCGTCGCTGAACGCGAGGACCTCCCCGCGCGCGCGCTCGGCCGCGGCGTTCTGGGCCGGGACCTTGCCGGCGCGCGGCAGCTCGAGGACCACGCCGGCCCCGGCCTCGCGGGCCAGATCGGCGGTGCGGTCGGCCGAGCCGTCGTCGGCGACGATCACCTCGAGCAGCTCGCGCGGGTAGTCGAGCGCGAGGGCGTTGGCGACCTTCGCGGCGATCACCTGGTCCTCGTCGTGGGCCGCGATGATCAGCGAGACGTTCGGGAGCGTCTCGAGCTCGCGCGCCGGAGGGACCCGCCGCGCGCGAGCGAACAGCGCCAGCAGGATCGGATAGCCGAGGTGGGTGTAGACCAGCAGCCCCGCACAGACCCAGAAGACGACCTCGAGCACTCCCATCGGCGCGATTATCCGGGGCGCAGCGCGCGGTAGACGTCGAGCGTGCGCGCGGCGATGTCGGTCCACGAGTACGGGCCTTCCGCGGCACGCCGGGCGGCGGCGGCCAGCTCGGCGCGCTCGTCGGGGTGTTCGACCAGGTCCGTCAGGGCCCCGGCGAGCGCCGCCGGGTCGCCGGGTGGCACGAGGCGGAGGGCGCCGTCACGCTCCCCGATCTCCGTGAAGCCGCCAACCGCGCTGGCGACGATCGCGTTGCCGAAGGCGAGCGCGGTGTAGAGGACGCCGGACTGCTCGATCGCCCGGTAGGGCAGCGCGACGACGTCGGCGCGGCGGAAGTAGGCCGGGATCTCGGGATCGGTGATGAAACGGTCAACGAACCTGACCGTGCCCGGGCAACGCGCGGCCAGCGCCCGCAGCGGCGCCAGGTCCATGCGCGGCATCCCGACGACCCAGAGCTCGGCGCCCTCGACCTGCGCGAACGCTTCGAGCAGAACGTCGACCCCCTTGTAGGGGCGGATGAGGCCGAAGCAGAGGATCACCGGGCCCTCGACCGCGGCCAGCTCGTCCGGGAGCGGGCGCTCGTCCGGCAGATGCCTGAGGTGCTCGAACGCGCCGTGGGGGATCCGGTGGACCCGGGTGGGGTCGCCGACCAGCTCACGGAGCTCGGCGGCGCCGTGCTCGGAATGCGCGATGAGCGCGTCCATTCGCGAGAGCAGGGCCCGCTGGCGCTTGCGGGCGCGCGAGGAGGTCGGCAACGGGTAGTGGACGGTGAACGCCCGCGGGCGGGGCGGGAGCAGGAAGCGGTCGACATCGGGCACGCTCAGCCACTGCAGGTGGACGACGTCGGCCGCGGCGGCGTGAGCGCGCAGGCGGCGCATCCCGGGCACGTGCTCGGCCAGGCGCAGGCCGCGCCGGCCGCGGCCCTCGAGGCCGCGCGCCGTCGAGCGACGGTAGAAGAGCTCGGTCACCTCATAGCCCTGCGGCTCGGCGACCGGCCCGTACTCGAACCGGCTCGTGACCAGCTCGACCTCGGCCCCGGCGGCGGCGAGCGCCGCGCAGAGGGCACGGTCATACGGCGGCGTGAACGCCGGTGGATCGACGACCTGGACGCGCATCAGGAACGATTCTTCCGATGGATCTCTCCTATTGCGTCGTCAACACCAACGGCCGCGAGCTCCTGCTCGCATGTCTCGGGTCGATTCGCGACCACGGGCTCGAGGGTGTCGAGAGCGAGGTGCTGGTCGTCGACAACGCCTCCGACGACGGCTCGGCGGACGCCGTCGAGGAGTGGAACGCGGGCCCGGACGGGCTCGGTGATCGCCTGCGGCTGATCCGCGGCGAGCGGCGCGAGGGCAAGGCGGCGCTCGACAGCATGCTGCTCGCGGAGGCGCGCGGCGAGCTCTGCCTGCTGCTCAACGAGGACTCGGAGCTGCGGCCCGGGGCCGTGGCGAAGCTGGTCGACGCGGTGCGGGGCGACCCGCGCGCCGGCTCGGCGGGAGCACAGCTCGTCGATCCCTCGGGGCGCCCGCAGCCCTGCGCCTGGCGACTCCCGGGCCTGGGGACCTCGATCGCGTCGGCGCTGTTCCTGCACCGGTGGCTGGTGGTCGAAAGCGGCGGCGAGTCCACCCGCGAGGTCGGCTGGGTCCAGTCGGCAGCGATGCTGGTGCGCCGCGAGGCCGCACAGGAGGTCGGCTACCTCGACCCGGGCTTCTTCGTCTACTCCGACGAGACCGACTTCTGCAAGCGCCTGCACGACGCCGGGTGGAGGATCCTCCACGTCCCGGCGGCCCAGGTCGTTCACCACGAGCAGCTGGCGACCGACCTGCCCGCGCGCGAGCGGCGCGTCATCGAGTTCCATCGCGGCAGGGACCGCTACCTGCGAAAGCACCACGGCGCCGCGACGGCTCGAATCTCGGGCGTGCTCGCGGCCTGGTCCTACGCCGTGCGTGCGCTCGTCGCTCTGGTCCTCCCCGGCCACGACGCCGGGCTCTACTGGCTGCACGCCCGCCAGGCGCTGGGCCCGGATCGCGGGGAGGGCCTGCGCGAGGCCGCGGACGCCTACAACGCCGCCCTGTCGCGCCCGTCCTGAAACCCTGGGGTCGGACTTCGGGGTCGGCCCCGCGGGATGAACGTCCCGCAATACACCTCAGGTGGCGGCGTCCGGGACGTTCACTGAAAAGGTGCGCCTAGCGCAGGTCCTCGTCCGCGCGGACCGATTCGTAGACCTCGGCCGCGTAGCCGCCGTCCTCACCCTTGGGGGCGGCGGGTTTCGCGCCCGCGGCCTGCAGGCGCTCCAGCACCGCGGACGGGCGCAGCATCGTCCGGATGCCGGCTCGCTCCTCGGCGGTCAGAAACCCGGCCGCGAGCAGGATCGCCGGCATCGCCAGCCAGAGCAGGGTCCGCAGCGCGAAGCCGTCGAACCCATCGGTCGGCAGCAGCAGCTCGCCGGCCGCGACGGTCAACGCCGTGACGCCGATCAGCAGCGCCAACCGGCCCCATTCGTAGGGCACGGGGAAGAGACGCTGGGTGAGCGCGTACATCAGCACCACGACCACCAGGTAGGACGCGACGAGCGCGATCCCGGCGCCGACGATCCCCTCTGACGGGATCAGGATCAGGTTGAGGACGATGTTGACCACGGTGCCGGCGACGGTCGCCGGAAGGTTGAACTCGGTCCTGCCGGTGCGGCCGAGGATCACCACCAACACCAGGTAGATGGCGTACAGGGAGACGCCGGTCGCGAGCAAGCCGACCGCCTCGTGCGCCTCGAAGAACTCGGGCGCCGCGAGGAGCTCCACGATCCACCGCGACAACAGCCACAGGCCGGCCGTCGCGAAGGCGAGCACGGCGGCGAACCAGGTGACGATCAGGCTGTAAGCGCGCCGCGCCTCGTCGTCGTCGGCGATCGAGTAGGCGAGCGGCGGGAAGGCGAGCTGGAACCCGCGCGCCAGCACGTTGATCCCCTGGGCGAATTTGATCGCCAGCGCGTAGAGGCCGGCCTCGGCAAGCCCGGCGAGGCGCACGATCAGGATCCGGTCGATGAAGTTGAGCGAGTAGAGGGTGAGCTCCGCCGGCATGGTCGGCAGCCCGAAGCGGATCATGCGCCGCAGCAACGGAGGCTCGAACGCGAGTCCCAGCCGCCGGCGCTCGCGCCAAAGCTGCACGGCGAGGAAGGCCACCCCGGTGCCGAACGTGCCCCACAGGATCCCGGCGGCGCCCTGGTCCTCGACGACGACGAGCCAGACCGTGACCGGGATCGTCGCGATCACGTTGAGGACGGTGAGGCCGAAATAGGCGCGGGCGCGCTCGTCGACCCGCAGGAGGGTGAGCGCGTACTCCCAGAGGGTCAGCGTCCAGAGGCCGAGCACCCCGAGGCGGATCAACTCGGGGTCGGCCTCCTCGAGCAGCGCCCGTGAGATCGGCTCGGCGAACGGCAGCAGGATCAGCGCCCCGGCCGTGGTCGCCCAGAACAGCGCCGCGAACCCCGTCCGCACGACGGCCGGGCGATCGACGTCTGGGAGGTAGTAGAAGCGCAGCAGGGCCTCGATCAGCCCGAGGCGGACGAGGATGCTGATCGCGATCACCGACGCGAGCACGACCTCCGCGGCGCCGTAGTCGCTCGGGGTCAGATACGCCGTGTAGAGCGGCAGCAGGGCGACCGCGATCAGCTTCGAGAGCACGCTCGAGGCCGTGTAGGCGGCGCCGGTCGTCGCGAGGCGGCGCAGGTAGCCGAACATCTAGCCGGAGATCGTTGCCGCTGGCTCGGGCGGATTCCCCCGTATGGCCACCCCGAGCCCGAGCAGCGCCCAGACGGCAGGATCGATCACGAAGCCCGTATAGCCGAAACTGTCGAGCAGGAGCGCGCAGAAGCAGGCCGCGACCGCGGTGCGGGCCAGTGACGACCCGACGCCGCCGGCGAACAGGGTGACCAGGGCGCAGACCAGCAGCGCCACGTAGACGGCGAGCCCGATCACCCCCTGCTCGGCGGCGACCGTGATCGGCTCGGAGTGGGAGACGGTCGTCCGCGCCGGCTCGATCTCCTCGAAGAAGGCGCGTCCGAAGGCGCCCGAGCCCCAGCCGGCGAATGGGCGGTCCCCGGCGAGCTCGAGCCCACCCTCCACCAGGTCGGCGTGGCCGCTGTCGATGCTGCGGTCGCTCTGGATGTCGGAGGTCGGCGTCCCGCCGGCGATCACCAGCGCGACGAGCGCGACGGCGCCGAGGCCGGCGACCGCGGCGGCACCGCGCCAGCGCCAGCGCAGCACCGCGACCACCGCAAGGCCGGCCAGCAGGGCCGCGAAGCTGGTCAGCGAGTAGCTGAATGCGAGCCCGATCAGGCCGACGGCGAAGACCCCGGCGGCGAGCGCCAGGTCGCGCCGCGGTCCGCCCCAGGCGATGCAGGCGCCCACGGCGGTGAGCGCCAGCGCGAGGTAGCGGCCGAAGACGTTGGGGTCGAAGAAGATCGAGTTGGCGCGGAAGTAGACGTGCAGCTGGTTGGCGTCGAAGAGCTCCGGATTCAGGAACAGGTCGCGGGCGAAGTACTGGTAGATCGCGACGGCCGAGCACGCGACGGCGACGAGGCCGACCGCGATCAGCGTCTTTCGCAACAACGCCGGCGTCCATTCGAGCTCGGCGAGCAGCACGAACAGGACGGCGAACGGGACGAGGAAGAAGCCCGTGTTCTCGATCGCGTTCGCGACGTCCTCGGAGTAGCTCGCCTGGATCGCGTAGAGGACGATCGTGGCCGCGAGGACCCAGCGCAGCCGGGTCGACCACACCGGCTCGGCTCGCGGCCGCTCATCGCGCATCGCCGCCGTGATCACCCCGGCGGCGATGACCACGTAGAGCGGGACGAGCAGGTTCGCGGTCTCTCCCCCGATCTCGAGCGGGACCCGCAGCGGCAGGACGGCGACGGCGATGATCGGGAGTGCGGACGCGTAGCGGCGAAACAGGACGGTGAGCGCCGCTACGCCGCCCACGATGAGGATCGCGGCGACGGCGATCTGGGCGGCGCTGTGGCGGAAGTCGATCACCCGCGGCTCGTCCCAGACGTTGCCGAGCACGATCACCGGGCCAAGGATCAGCGCCGCGACCATGGCCCACACACGGAGCCGGTGGTCGCGGACGACCAGTGCCGTCGCGGCGGCGCCGGTCGCGCTGAGCATCCCCAGCCACTCGAGCGCCGAGGCGTTCATGGCAGCACCGTGATCCGGCGCGGCCAGATCATCTCCCGGTCTTCACTCGGCAGCTCGACGAGGAGCCGGTATCGGGCGGGCGGGACAAAGCTCCCGTCGTCGGAGCGCCCGTCCCACGTATAGGTGACCCGGTCGTGCTTCTCCAGCGCGACATCGCTGTCGAGCGTGCGGACGAGGTCCTCGTGGCTGTCGACGATCCCGACTAGCGCGTGGCCGTCCGCCTCGCGGACGAAGAAGGTGATCGGGACCTCCACGCGGTGCGCCCCGCCGGGCTTGATCACCGCCGGGTCGTCGGCGGCGGGCTGGGTGACCTCGAGCACCAGGTCCGGGGTGCGCGCCCTGACGACGAGGACCGCGGTGACCAGGGTGGCGGCGAGCGCGCAGAAGAACAGCGCCGCGCCGAGCGAGACGCGGCCGCCCCCTGACACCTACGCGCGGTCCTCGCCCGCGATCACGACGACGTCGGCCGCGCCGGCCAGGTCGCGTATCTCCTTGTCGAGCGGCTCGACCTCCTTCACCCCGAGGTCGCGACCGACCTTCCGCGCGGCGGGCCTCTGCTGGTCGGCGTAGAAGACCTCGGTCTTCTCGACCCCCGGCGCGGTGTTGGTGATCGCGCCGACCGAGTATCCGAACGCCTCGATGTCGGACGCCACCTTGCCCGCGAGCCCGTTGATCGAGGTGCCGTTGAGGACCGCTACCTCGACGTCTGCCGGGTTGACGGCGCCGACGCGCGGGCCCTGAGGGCCCTCGTCCGTCGAGAGGAGGTCGTAGGTGACGACGATCGCCCCGACGCCGAGCAGAAGCGCGACGATGCCGACCGCGACCAGGACGCGCGGCTGGGTGGCACGGCTGACGAACCGGCGCCAGCGCGGATGCGGCTGCAGCGCCGCGCGCTCCATCGTGATCCGCTCCAGGGCCGGACGATCATGGGTGACCCTGGTGGCCGCAGGGATCCCCCCCGAGGGCGTGGCCTGTGGCTCGGGCTCGGCGACCACGGTCGCGCCGGTCAGCTCCTCGAGCTCCGCCTCCGCGCGGTCGAGGCGCTCGACGCTGAGCGTCAGGTTCTCCGCCGCGTAGGTCTCCTCGCCCCCCATCCACTCGCGCAGCCGGCGGACGTCGCGACGCTGGGAGAGATAGAGCGGCAGGAGAAGCAGCAGGCCGAGCAGCGAGCCGAGGGCGATGAAGCCGCCGACCGTGTCGAAGATCTCGGTGACCTGCACTGCGCCTCCGATTTACTCGGAGCCGAATTCGGCGTCGTCGCGCCCGACCACCAGCGCCAGCGGGGCGCCGCCGGAGACGTCGCGGATCTCGCCGATCATCGGCGTCACCTCCGGCTCGCCGAGCTGGTCGGCCACGTCCTGGGCGAGCTCGTTCGCGTCGTCCTCGAAGTCGGGCTCGAACATGATCGTCGTCTCGTCGAAGCCGGTCGGCGCGTCCGTCTTCTCGCCGACGGCGAACTGCGTGGGCTGGATCACCTGCTTGGCGACCTCGCCGGCGAGCCCCTGGACGCCGGCGATCTCCGAGCCGGAAACCGCATCCTCCTGAGTCGCGTTGAGAACGGCGACCTCGACCTTCTCCGGCTTCGGCTTGCCGCCGCCGTCCTTGCCGCCGCCCTTCCCGCCGTCGCTCGTGTCATCTCCGCCCAACAACCCGAAGCCGCTCGTCAGCACGCCGGCGGCGATCAGCCCGGCGGCGAAGCAGCGCGACGATGTAGCGGGGGTCGACCGGCAGCCGGCGGTCGATCGCCGCCCAGCGCTCGCCGATCGCGTGTCCGACTCCCCCCAGCCATTGCCCGGCGCGGCTCGGTGGCGCCTCCTCGGGCTCCTCCGGCTCGGCCACCTCCTCGCCGCGCGCCTCGGCGACGGCTGCCTCGGCCTCGGTCGCCTCGGTGGCGCGCTCGGGCGCCCGCCCCGCCCATTCGCGCAGGCGGCGGACCTCGCGGGCCTGCTGAATGATCAGGAAGGCGAGGATCGCAAGGCCCAGGAAAGCGGCGACGCCGAGGTAGGGCCCGATCTCGTCGATCAGGTCGGTCATATCGTGAGCGCGGAAGTCTTGCCGATCAGGCCAGTGTGTGGCGCGTCGTGCCCTCGCCGCCCATCAGCGCCACGACCTGCTCGGCGAGGCCGGCCTCGTCACCGGAGGCGACGAGCTCCAGGAGGTCGTCGACGGTCCGCTCGACCCAGTCGGGATCAAGCGGGTCGGAGCGAACGGCGCGCACGATCCGCTCGGCGGTCGTCGGCTGGGGGCGCTCGTTGCGGTTGAACAGCTCCTCGTGGATCTTCTCGCCGGGCCGGACGCCGATGATCTCGATCGCGATGTCGGTCTCGGGCTCGTAGCCGGCGAGCCGGATCATGTTCCGCGCCAGCTCGATGATCTTCACCGGCTCGCCCATCTCGAGCACGTAGACCTCGCCCGAGGCCGCGCCCAGGTCGCCCGCCTGGATGACCAGCTGCACGGCCTCCGGGATGGTCATGAAGTAGCGCGTCATTTCGGCGTCGGTGACCGTCACCGGCCCGCCCTGCTCGATCTGCGCACGGAAGATCGGCACCACGCTCCCGGACGAGGCGAGCACGTTGCCGAAGCGGACGATCGTGAAGCGCGTGGTCGGATTGCGCGCTCCGACCGCGGCGACGATCCATTCGGCCATCGCCTTGGTCGCCCCCATCACGGTGCGCGGGTTGACGGACTTGTCGGTCGAGACCAACACGAACCGCTCGACCCCGGAGGCGGCCGCGGTCTTCGCGGTCACCTGGGTGGCGATCGCGTTGTTGCGCAGCGCCTCGAGCGGGTTCGTCTCCATCAGCGGCACGTGCTTGTAGGCGGCGGCGTGGAAGACGACATCGGGCTTGAAGCGCTGCATCACCTCGAGCATCCGGTCGCCCTCCTTGCAGTCGGCGAGGACCGACTCGATCCGCGTGAAGTGCCAGTTCGAGGTCATCTCGCGGTCGATCTCGAACAGGTTGTCCTCGGCATGGTCCAGCAGGACCAGCAGCTTCGGGCGCACCCGGGCGATCTGCCGGACCAGCTCGGAACCGATCGAGCCGCCGGCGCCGGTGATCAGGACGCGCTTGTCCTCGAGGTAGGCGCCGACCCGGTCGAGCTCCATCACCACCGGGTCGCGGCCGAGCACGTCCTCCACCCGCACCTCGCGCAGCTGGCGGGTCAGCTGGACGCCACCGCGCAGGAGCTCGAACACGGTCGGCAGCGTGCGGACCTCGATCTCGCGCTCGCGGCAGGCGGCGACGACCTTGCCGCGCAGAACGCCCGGTGCCGAGGGGATCGCGATCACGACCTCGTCGGGCGACGTGCGGTCGAGGATCGAGCCGATCTCGGCCGTGGTCCCGAGCACCTTGACCCCGGCGGCGCGCATGTTGCGCTTCGACGGATCGTCGTCGACGAAGCCGACCGCGTGGGCCCCGAGGTTCGGGTTCAGCTGCAGCTCGCGGACGACCATCTGCCCGCCCGAGCCGGCGCCGATCACCAGCACGCTGCGCGAGCGGTCGCGCTGAGTCCGCTGCGGGCGCTCGGCGATCGACCGCCGGGCCAGCCGGGCGCCGCCGAGGAAGACGCAGCAGAGGATGAAGTCGATGATCACGACGGATCGCGGCAGGCTGTCGGGGTACGGCTTGACCAGGACGAAGACCAGGACGAGGAGGGCGCTCGCGACGGCCAGCGCCCGGACCAGCGGCCAGAGGTCGGGCAGGCGGAAGTAGCGCCACCATTGATGGTGCTGGCCCAGAACCTCGAGGACCAGCGACTTGCCGACCGCGACGAAGGCGACCGAGCCGACCAGCATTTCCACATAGCGATCGGGGATATCGCCGCCGGCATCGAGGAAGCGGAGGAAGAAGGCGAGCGCGAAGGCCACCGCGCAGAGGAGGGCGTCGGCGGCGAATTCCAGCGCCCGACGCCGGTAGACAGGGTCGGACAGGCGGTGCATCCCGAGCGAGTGTACGACCGAACGCGCGATGGCGGCGGGTAACGTGTCCGGCTCGCATGGCCCCGCTCAGCCTCCCGCTCGCCCTCCCGGCAGCCTCGATCACGGACGCGATCCTCGACCCGATCGTCAACGCCGCGACCGACTTCATCGACGCCGTCGGCGTGGTTGGCGTCTTCATTCTGATGTTGCTCGAGAGCGCCTGCATCCCGGTGCCGAGCGAGGCGATCATGCTGTTCGCCGGCTTCGCCGTCTCCGAGGGAGACATGACGATGTTCGGGATCATCACCGCGGGGGTGCTCGGCAACGTCGTGGGCTCGTGGATCGCCTACGCGGCCGGCTACTACGGGCGCATCGAGTTGCTCGACCGCAACCGCTTCATCCACATCAACCGCAAGCACCTGGACTGGGCCGACAGCTGGTTTCAGCGCCACGGCGACGCGACGGTCTTCTTCTCCCGAATGCTGCCGATCATCCGCACGTTCATCTCGCTGCCGGCCGGCGTCGCGCGGATGCCGTTCTGGCGCTTCACCTGGCTCACCCTGGCCGGCTGCATCCCCTGGGTCGCGATGCTCGCGTTCATCGGGCGCGAGGTCGGCGACAACTGGGAGGAGTGGCGCGACAAGCTCCACTACCTCGACTACGCGGTCGTCGCGATCGTGATCGGCGGGCTGATCTGGTGGCTGATCCGCCGCTGGCGCGATCCGAAGCCGGCCTAGGTTGTCCGGCGCCGTCGACGCCCCGGGGTTGACCGTCACCAGGGCGGCGATCCTGGGCGTCGTTCAGGGGCCGACCGAGCTGCTTCCGGTCTCCAGCTCGGCCCACCTCTCGCTGGTTCCACGGCTCGCCGGCTGGGACTGGGGAGCGATCGACCCCGAGGCACGCAAGAGCTTCGAGGTCGCGCTGCACGCCGGCACGGCCGCCGCGCTGCTGATCGGACAGCGCCGCGAGATCTCGGCCGAGCTGGCCTCCTTCGACGCTCGCCGCGCCGCGGTCGTCGCGCTCTCGTTCGTCCCGCCGGCGGTCGCCGGCTACACCCTCGAGCGCCCGATCGAGTCCCGGCTTGGCGGCCTGCGGACGATCGCCGCCGGCCTCGCGATCGGTGCCCTGGCGATGCTGTGGGCGGACACGCGGCCGCAGGAGCGCGGGCGCGGCGACGCCACCCCTGCCGACGGCCTCGCGCTCGGAATCGGCCAGGCGGCCGCGCTCGCTCCGGGCGTGTCGCGAAACGGCGCGACGCTGACCGCGGCGCGAGCACGCCGCTTCACCCGCGAGCACGCCAACCTGCTCTCGCGCACCGTGGCTCTGCCGGTGATCGTCGGCGCCACGATGCTGAAGGGAGCGCGGCTGCGCCGGCGCGGGGTCGCGCCCGAGCTTCGCCGCGCGATGGCCGCCGGGATTGCCACCTCGTTCGCCTCGACGCTCGCGTCGCAGCGGTTGATCGGGCTGGTCGAGCGCGATCGGGCCCTGTGGCCGT
The DNA here is from genome assembly GCA_963767285.1 of uncultured Solirubrobacterales bacterium. Taxonomy (GTDB): domain Bacteria; phylum Actinomycetota; class Thermoleophilia; order Solirubrobacterales; family 70-9; genus WHSW01. The sequence continues at coordinate 93,839 of CAVYDJ010000003.1, forward strand.
ACGCCGCCTACCGGCTCGCCCTGGCGACCGTCGTCGCGGTAAAGATGGCGCGGTGACCGATGCTTACAGCGAAGCCGGCGTCAGCCAGGCCGGCGCCGACGCCGCGGTCGAGGCGCTGGTCCGCAGCCTGAAGCTGATCGAGACCGGCAAGCCGTCGCGGGTCGTGCCGCTGCCGGGCCACTACGCGAGCGTGCTGCGTATCGACGAGCGCACCGGCGTCGCCTTCGGCACCGACGGCGTCGGCACCAAGATGCTGGTCGCCGAGCGGATGGGCGATTTCACGACGATCGGGATCGACTGCATCGCGATGAACGTCAACGACCTGATCTGCGTCGGTGCCGAGCCGATCGCGATGCTCGACTTCATCCTCTGCCGCGAGGCCGACCCGCAGGTCTGCGGGGCGATCGGCGTGGGTCTGCGCGCCGGCGCCGAGCGATCCGGAATCGAGATCCCGGGCGGCGAGATCGCACAGGTCGGCGACATCGTCTCCGGTTGGGAGCTGAGCGGCTCCGCGATCGGCCTGGTCGGTCTCGACGCGATCGTCGACGGCGGGCGGGTCGAGCCGGGCGACGCGCTGATCGGCCTCCCGGCGTCCGGTTTGCACTCGAACGGCTACACGCTGGCGCGCCGGGTCCTGGAGGAGGTCCCCCTCGAGGACGACCGGCTCGGGGCGCCGCTCGGCGAGCTCCTGCTGGCGCCGACCGAGATCTACGTCCCGGCGATCCTCGACCTGCTCGGCTCAGCGGTCGACGTCCGCGGCCTCGCCCACATCACCGGCGACGGCCTCAACAACCTGACCAGGCTCGCGGCCCCGGTCGGCTACGAGATCTCCGACCCGTTCGAGGTCCCGCCGCTGTTCGCGCTGATCGCAGAGCTCGGCGAGGTTCCCGACGACGAGATGTACGAGGTCTTCAACATGGGCTGCGGGTTCGTCTGCGTCGTCGCGGCCGCGGACGAGGCGCCCGCCCTCGAGCTGCTTCGGGGGCATTACCCCGCCACAAAGCGGATCGGCCTGGTCACCGACCGTGACGGCGTGGTCGAGCGGCGCTAAGCCGCTCGCTCGCTACTCCTTGTCGTACTTGAACGAGACGCCGAGGCGGACCCGGAACCCGGAGACTTTGCCGTCCTCGATCGTGACGTCCTGGCGTACGACCTCGCCGATGCGCAACTCACGCACGGACCCGGCGACGGCCTCGACGGCGTTCTTCGTCGCCTGCTCCCATGAGTCGGCGCTGACTCCGACGACCTCTGTAACGCGGTAGACGCTCTCTGACATCTGCTCCTCCTTGGGGTGGGGGTCGCCCCTACCCTCTCACGAACTCGTTCGGGCGGCAGCCCGCGCCTGCTCGCGGTCGAAGAAACCCCGCACCCGCCGCAGGCGCCCCGCTTCCAGGTCGTAGACGTTGTAGATCGTCTGCGCGATCGTCACGCCGGCGGCAGACGTCGCGTTCAGCCTCCCGGTGACCAGGACCTGGCCGCTCTCCGCCTCCACGAGATCCTCGACCTCCAGCTTGAACGACCGCGTGCTCTCGTCGAGCTGCGCGAAGAAGTCGCGGACGCCGGCCTCGCCGACGTTTGAGCCCTCGAGCGCCGCGGCCGGCGTGGAGAGCTCGACGTCCGGCACGCAGAGCGCGAGATAGCGATCGACGTCGCGGTCGTTGAGGGCGGCAATCGCCTCTCGGACCACGTCGGCGCTCGTTCGGTCCACGCGGCTAAGTATCGGCGGTGGCCACGGCGAAGGTGCGCCGGTAGGCCGTGGGCGTCGTCCGGGTGGCGCGGCGGAAGTGCTCGCGCAGCGACGGCGCCGAGCCGAAGCCCGCGCTGGCTGCGACCTGCTCGATCGGCAGGTCGGTGTGCTCGAGCAGGCGCCGTGCCTCGAGTACCCGCTGGGCGTGCAGCCACTTCAGCGGCGTGGTCCCGGTCTCGGCGACGAAGCGGCGGGCGAACGTCCGCGGGCTGACCCCCGCCCGCGCGGCGAGCGTCGGGACGTCGAGCGGCTCGGTCAGGTGGCCGAGCGCCCAGGCCCGTGCCTCCTCGAGCGACCCGTTGCCGTTCGCGGCCGGCAGGGCCCGTTCGATGAACTGCGACTGGCCGCCGGCGCGGTGCGGGGCCGCCACCATCGCCCGCGCGACCCGGGCACCGACGCGCTCACCGTGATCGGCGCGGACGATGTGGAGGCAGAGGTCGATCCCGGCCGAGAGGCCGGCGGAGGTGAGGACGGGGCCCTCGTCGACGTAGAGCGCGCCGGCGTCGACGTCGATCAGCGGGAACATCTGCGCCATCGCGCCGGCCGAGAACCAGTGGGTGGTCGCGCGGCGGCCGTCGAGGACACCGGCGTAGGCAAGCGCGAAGGCGCCGGAGCAGATCGAGACCATCCGCGCACCGCGATCGGCGGCGGCGCGCAGCGCCTCGAGCGCCTGCGCCGGGGGCGATTCGAGCACCTCGACGTAGCCCGGGACGATCACGGTCTCCGCCCGCTCGACGGCCTCGAGCCCGGCGAGGTTGGAGACCTCGAATCCGGTGGTCGTGGCGACTGGGTTGCCGTCGACCGAGCAGGCCGTGAACTCGTAGGCGGGCCGGTCGGCGCGCCACGCGAGATCGAAGACCTCGGCGGCGGTCGCGAGGTCGAACGCGACCAGCTGGTCGAGGCAGAGCGCGGCGATCCGATGGGGGGCCCTGGCGGTTATTGGCAGAATCCTAGCGTAGATAGGCATTTCTGCCTCTTGTGTACGCGCCCTGCGAGCGCCACGATGGGCGCATGAAAATCGCCATCCTGATCTTCGACAAGCTCACCGCCCTCGACGCGATCGGCCCCTACGAGGTCCTCTCGCGGCTCCCCGAAGCCGAGCTGCGCTTCGTCGCCAAGGAGCCGGGCATGAAACGCACCGATACCGGCGCGCTCGGGCTCAGCGCCGACGTGGCGATCAGCGAGCTCACGGATCCCGACATCCTTCTGATCCCGGGGGGTGAGGGCAACCGGCCGCTGTTCGAGGACGCCGAGGTGCTCGACTGGGTCCGCGGCGCCCATGAGACGTCGACCTGGACGACGTCGGTCTGCACGGGCTCGCTGGTCCTCTCGGCCGCCGGCATCCTCGAGGGCAAGCGGGCGACCAGCCACTGGGCCTACCGCGAGCAGCTGCGCGAGGGCGGCGCCGAGCCGGTCGCCGAGCGGGTCGTCGTCGACGGCAAGATCGTCACCGCCGCCGGCGTGTCCGCCGGGATCGACATGGCCCTGCGGCTGACCGCGCTCCAGTACGGCGACGACCTTGCGCGTGGCATCCAGCTGGGGATCGAATACGACCCGGATCCCCCGTTCGACTCCGGCTCGCCGGAGAAGGCGGACCCGCAGCTGGTCGAGCTCGTACGCGCGGTCGCCTAGCGCCATGTAAACAAGCGCCGCGCCGGTCATCATGCAGTTGCGAGGTTTGACAGCCTCGCGACGTGGCAGGGTTGAGAATGACCGGCAAATGAGCGACACGACGACAGGGGCGCCCGGAGTACTGACCGGAACGGTGCTGTCGGCGCGCTACCGCCTCGAGTCGAAGCTCGGCAGCGGTGGGATGTCGACCGTGTACCTCGCCCGCGACGAGACGCTGGAGCGCTGGGTTGCGGCCAAGGTCCTGCACCGGGAGATCTCCGACCAGCCCGACCAGATCGAGCGCTTCCGGCGCGAGGCTCGGGCCGTCGCCCAGGTCTCGCACCCGAACGTCGTCGCCGTGATCGACGCCGGCGAGGACGGCGGCCGCCCGTACATCGTCTTCGAGTACGTCGACGGGGAGACGCTGAAGCACCGGATCGACGCGCACCACGGCGGGCTGCCGCTCGACGAGGCGGCCGCCTACGGGATCGAGGTCGGCCGCGGGCTCGGCGCCGCCCACGCTCGCCGCCTCGTCCATCGGGACGTCAAGCCCCAGAACGTGCTGATCGATTCCGACGGGCGGGCCAAGGTGACCGACTTCGGGATCGCGCGCGAGCTCGAGCAGGACGGGCTGACGAAGACCGGCCGGGTGCTCGGGACGACCGACTACGTCTCGCCCGAGCAGGCGATGGGCCAGCCGGTCGACGCGCGCTCCGACATCTACTCGCTCGGGATCCTGCTCTACGAGATGCTGACCGGCGAGGTCCCGTTCAAGGCCGACAACCTCGTCGGCGTGGCGATGAAGCACGTCAACGAGAAGGTCCCTGACGTGCAGCGGCGGCGGCGCGACGTCTCCTCGGCGCTCGCCGCCGTGGTCGAGCGCGCGACCGAGAAGAAGCCTGAGAAGCGCTACCAGGACATGAACGCGATGCTCGCCGACCTCGAGAACGCGCTCGAGGTCGAGGTCGCCCGCGCCGGCCACTCGACCGGCGAGGCGACCACGGTGCTCAACTCGGTATCGGGTCGCCGGCTCCTGACCCCGCGCCGGGTCTCGATCGCGGGCATCGTGCTGGTGCTGGCCGCGCTCGCGGCGGCGCTGCTGATCGCCGGCCTGAGCGGCGAGGACCGGGAGGGGGGCGGTGGCGGTGGCGGCAACCCGGAGACGGCGCCGACCGGCGCCGAGGTCGAGCTCACCGGCGCCGCCGACTTCGACCCGCCGCCGGGCGACGCTGACGAGCACGGCGACGAAGTCAAGCTCGCGATCGACGGGATCCCGAACACGACCTGGCAGACCGAGACCTACACCGCCGGCGCCGACATCACGGCCTCCGGCAAGGACGGCGTCGGGCTGATCGTCGAGACGGACGATCCGGTCGAGGCTCAGAGCATCATCATCGGCACCACTCAGGGTGGCTGGAGCGCCGAGGTCTACGCGGCCGCGGACGGGCCTCCGGAGGACCTCGCCGGGTGGGGCGAGCCGATCGGAGGGGTCACCGGCGCCGGCGACCAGGAGCAGATCGAGCTCACCCCGGCCGGGCCGGCGCAGTACTACCTGATCTGGTTCACGCAGCTGGCCGAGGCCGACGAGGGCGGCCGGGTCGAGGTCTCGGACGTGACCCTGAACGCCGCCTAGCCCTCAAAGTCTGGGACAAGCTCGTTCACCTTCCGGCGACCCGGACCGATCCTCGCATGAACGGGTGGATGCGGCAGAAGTACGTGTAGGTCTTGCCCGCCTTGGTGAGCGGCGGGGTCGTGTAGCTGCCGGTCTGCGTCGTGACCGTGGTGCTCAGACCCGTGCCGAACCCGAGCTGGCCCGAGTCGAACTTGATCGGGCCCGTCGCGAGCGGATAGCCGATCCCGGAGCCGCGGTTGCACGGTGCGCGGCAGGAGGTGACGCTGTGCCAGGCCTGCTCGGCGTCGGGCATCCCGAGCAGCGCGTCGCTGTTGGTGAAGGTGACGGTTGAGCCGGGCTGGACGATCGGTGGGCGCGCCTCGGAGGCCGGGAAGCCGCGGAACGCCGAGTAGCCGCCGAGCTCGTAGCCGAAGCCGTCGATGTCGATCCCGCCGGAAGGCACCCTGCCCTTGCTCTTCAGCTTGCGCGGATCGGCCAGGCCGAGGTCCTTGTCGGCCTTCTTGTCGATGTTCTCCGGCAGCCGGCGGTGGGTGAGGATCCCGCCCCGCTCGTACATCGCCTCCACCGCGGCCGGATCGTCGAACGGATCCCTGGCCAGCGGGTCGTCGGCGGTGCTCACCTCGAGCGGGAACAGGCCCATCGACTCGTACCACGATGCCTTGCGGACGTCGTAGGTCGCGTTGACCGAAACGACGTCGCCCGCCTTGAGGCTGATCCGCCAGTCCGAGCGGGTGGCGGTCATCGACACGTCCCAGCTCACCGCGCCCGCGGGCTCGTAGTAGCGGGCGTCGGAGCGGAACAGCGGTCGCGTCTCGGACGCGGCGTCGCCGGCGGTCGAGCCCTCGTCCGGCCCGTCCCGCGACACCTTCATGTCCATGAACAGGCCGCCCGGATGCAGATGGCCGACCGCCCAGACGGCCGTGCGGCCCCCCGCGGGCACGGTCCAGGTCGCGCCGGACCCGATCTTCGGGCGCTCCTCGAAGCCCGGCATCGCCGGGTCGCTCGGGACATCGTCGGGGAACGTGTACTTGCCGTCGTCGTCGGTGTCGAAGCCGCGCTCGGCGTCGAAGACCGGATACGGGCCGACGGCGACGTCGAGGCCGGCGCTCGTCAGCGCGTTGATGTCGGTCCGCGCGGGGTCGGTCTGCGGGACCCAGTCGATCTGCCAGGTGATCTCCACCTGGCGGCCGCCGGTCGCATTGAGGCTGTGGATCATGTAGTTGATGACGAAGTTCGCGTCGCCTCCGACCCTGAAGCCGTAGCCCTGCGGCATCTTCCACTCGGTCTTCTCCTCGCCGGTCCCGTAGCCGAAGCCCGGGCCGAGCCAGACGACGTGGTGGAGGTGCAGGTCCCAGACGCTGGGAGTGGTGACCGAGCCGTCGTCGTGGACCTCGACCATGCTCGGCTTGAACCTCGACACGTAGCCCTGCGCGGTCGAGCCGGGAGCGAACGGGCTCGTGTCGCCGGGACCCTTGACCCGCTCCGCGTTCGGACACGTCTTCGAGAGCCCGTAGAGGTTGAGGTTCTGGCCCGGGGAGATCGGGATCGGATCGGTGTGACAGTCGTAGGTCGTCATCCCCGGGTAGCTCGCCGACCCGAGCACCGGCTCGGCGGCGCCGGCCGGGGCCGCGGCGATCAGCAGCAGGCCGGCCGTGGCCGCGAGGACGCCCCGAGCGAGGCGTGCGCCATCCATGACCACCCCATGATCGCTGATTCAGAAGCGGTACGCGCGCTCGCGCTCGTGGCGCTCGACCGCGAGGCGCGCGAGCCGATCGCAGAGCTGCGGATAGGGGAGGCCGCTGGCCTCGAACAGCTTCCCGAACACGCTGGTCTCGGTGAAGCCGGGGATCGTGTTGATCTCGTTGACCAGCACCTCGCCGTCATCGCGGACGAAGAAGTCGCAGCGCGCCAGGCCCGTTCCGGCGACCGCCTCGAACACCATCGCGGCGAGCTCGCGGATGCGGTCGATCGTCTCGTCGGGCAGCGGCGCCGGGCACGACCAGCTCCATCCCGCCCTCGGAGTACTTGGCCTCGAAGTCGTACCAATCCGAGGCCCGGGTGACGATCGCTCCCGGCAGCGAGGTCTCGATCGTCGAATGCTCGCCCAGGCCGGTGTTGCCGATCACCGAGCACTCGACCTCGCGCCCGCCCGCGTCGGCCTCGATGATCACCCTGGGGTCGTGGGCGAGCGCCAGCTCGACCGCCGCGTCGAGCTCGGCCTCGGGATTCGAGACGCGCGAGATCCCGACGCTCGAGCCAAGCCGCGACGGCTTCACCCACAGCGGCCGCACCATCGTCGCGGCGTGCTCGCGCCACCCGGGCTCGCCGACCTCGCAGAAACCCACCTGGGGCAGGCCCCGGTAGGCGAGCAGGCGCTTGCAGATCAGCTTGTCCATCGCCACGGCCGCCGCCAGCACGCTCGGGCCGGCGTAGGCGACGTCCAGCGACTCGAGCAGCCCCTGGACGGTGCCGTCCTCGCCGAACGGCCCGTGCAGGACCGGGAAGGCGGCGTCGCAGCCGAGCAACCCGCCGGCGCCGCGCATCTCGACCTCCTCGCCGCCGGCGGTCCAGCGGCCCTCGCGGTCGATCAGCACCTCGACGACCTCGTGACCGGCGTCGCGCAGACCCCCGGCAACCGAGGCGCCGGACCGCAGCGAGACGTCGTGCTCCGAGGAGCGGCCGCCGGAGATCACGGCGATCTTCATCAGGGCGTGGTCGTTGTCGTCGTGGACGTCGAGGTGCTCGGAGTCGTGGTCGTCGAGGTTGTCGTCGTCGGCTCGGGCTCGATGAAGACCCCGACCACGATCGTCACCTGGTCACCCCCGCGGATGCGCGAGCCCGGTGGCGGCGCCTGCTCGAGCACGCGGCCGTCGTCGCCACGTTCGTCGGTCTCCTGCTCGATCACGTCGACCGAGAGGCCGGCGCCCTGCAGGCGCGAGCGCGCGGCGTCCTCCGACTGGCCGACGACGTCGGGGACGATCACCGACCCGGCGCCGGTCGAGGCGATCAGCGTCACGCGGTCGTTGCGTTCCAGCTCCGATCCGGGGCCCGGGTCCTGGCCGATCACGGTGCCCTCGGGAGCGTCGTCGTCCTTGGTGTTGATATCGACGATCAGACCCAAATCCTCGAGCTGGGAGCGGGCCACGGTCACGTCCTCGCCGAGAACGTCCGGGAGACTGATCAGGTTCGCGCCTCGCGAGACGAGCAGGGTCACGGTCGAGTTGCACTCGACCTCCTCGCCGGCCGGCGGCTCGGTCCCGATCACCCTGCCGGCGGGGACGTTGCGCGATGCCTGCTCGCGGGTGTCGACCAGCAGGTCCTCGTCCTCGAGCTGCTCGGTCGCCTCCCTGACGTCGAGACCGTCGACCGGGGGCACCTTCACCGACATGCCGAGGCTCACGGTCAGGGTCACCGTCGAGCCCTCCTCGGCCTCGCTGCCGGCGGCGGGATCCTGCTCGGTGACGGTGTCTGGCGGGGCGCAGTTCTCGACCCTGATCACGGAGACGTCGAAGCCCTTGCGCTCGAGCAGGGCCCGGGCCTCCGAGAGCGGCTGCTCGACGACCGCGGGGACATTCGTGTTCTCCGGCCTGGTCAGCGCGAACGCCGCGACGCCGGCGAGCAGGAGCGCCAGCACCGCGAGCGCCAGCACCCACCAGCGCTTCCACCAGGGTCGCTCGTCCTCGACCACGGCCGCGGGCGGGGCCTCGGCGACGGCGACGGCCAGGGGCGTCGCGCCGGAGGGGTCGACCTCCGCCGCGTCGAGCGCGGCGATGAACTCGTCGGCCGACTGGAACCGCCCCGCGGGATCCTTGACCAGGGCCCGCAGGACGACCGCGTCGAGGGCCGGCGGAATCTGTGAGTTGAGCGACGAGGGCGGGCGCGGCGGCTCGGAGATCTGCTTCAGCGCGACGGCGACCGGCGAGTCGGCCTCGAACGGGACCCGCCCGGTCAGGCATTCGTAGAGCAGCACCCCGATCGAGTAGAGGTCCGACGTGACGCCGGTCTCCAGGCCCTGGGCCTGCTCGGGCGAGAGGTACTGCGCGGTGCCGAGCACCGAGCCGGTCTGGGTGATCTCCGAGGCCCCGGCACGGGCGATCCCGAAATCGACGACGCGGGCTCGGCCCTCGCGGTCGACGAGCACGTTCTGCGGCTTGAGGTCGCGGTGGATGATCCCGCGCTCGTGCGCGAACTTCGTCCCGGCGAGGACCTGGCGGACGATCTCGACCGCCTCGCCGATCGTCAGCCCGCGCGTGATCAGGTCCTTGAGCGAGGCGCCCTCGACGTACTCCATCGCGATCCAGTGACGGCCGTCCGTCCGGCCGCGGTCGTAGACGCCGACCACGTTCGGATGCTGGAGGCCGGCGGCCGCCTGCGCCTCGCGGCGGAAGCGCTCGACGAAGCTCGCGTCCTGGGCGAAGCGCTCGTGCAGGAACTTCAGCGCGACCTGGCGGCCGAGCATGTCGTCGTCGGCGAGCCAGACGTCGGCCATCCCGCCGCCGCCCAGCCGGCCGACCAGCGTGTAGCGGTCCCCGACCCTCTGTCCGGTCTCGAGGGCCATCAGTCGATCAGGGACTCCATCACCTGAGTGGCGATCGGGCCGGCGATCTCACCGCCGAAGCAGCCCTGGCAGCGCTCCAGCATCACCGCCACCGCGACCTGCGGGTCTTCCGCGGGGGCGAAGCCGATGAACCAGGGTCGGTTGAGCCCGGCCTCGACGTCGATCTCGGCCGTCCCGGTCTTGCCGGCGAAGGCGATCCCGCCGACCGTCAGCCCCGCCGCCGTTCCCTCCTCGGTCACGTTGGTCATCATCTCGGTGACCTGGCCCGCCGTCTCGGAGGAGACCACCTCCGCCTGCTCGGAGGGGTCGAGCTCCTCGGTCGTCCGCCCGTCCGTGTCGGTCGCCTTCTGGAGGAAGGTCGGCTCCATCAGGGTGCCGTCGTTCGCGATCGCGGCCGCCACCTCCGCCATCTGGATCGGCGTCGTGAGCAGGCGTTCCTGCCCGATCGCGACCCGGCCGATGTCGATCGGGTCGTCGGCGTCGAGCAGCTTGCCCTCCGAGTAGACACCGCTCGGCGCCATCTGGATGTCGGGATAGTCGAGCTCGGGATCGTGGAAGAAGCCGAAGCGCTCCATGTACTCGAACATCGTCTCGGTGCCGAGCTCCTCGCCGACCTGGGCGAAGTAGGTGTTGACGGAGTGGGTGAGGCCGAAGTCCATGTCGATCTCCCCGAACGTCTCGCCGCCGGCGTTCTCCAGCGGGACGCCGTCGATCTCGATCCCGGTTTCGCCGCTCAGCATGGTGTCGGGGTCGAACTCGCCGGAGTCCAGGGCCGCGGCCGCCGTCACCACCTTCATCGTCGAGCCGGGCTCGTACGTCCCCTGCGTCGGCCGGTTGAACAACGGGCTCGTCGTCCCTTCCTCGGAGAGCTGCTTGAAGACGTCGGGGTCCTTGACCGAGTTGGGATCGAACCCCGGCACCGACGCCATCACGCGGACCGCTCCGGTCGACGGCTCGATCGCCACCACCGAGCCGCCGAACCCGCTGGCGCCGGGCGTCGAGTCGATCGCGGACTGGAGCTGCTCCACGGCGAGCTGCTGGGAGGCGGCGTTCAGCGTGATCGTGAGGTCGTCGCCCTTTTGCTGGTCGTTCGTGAGCTGGTCGATGATCGTCGCGAACTCGTTCTTCTCGCCGACGAGGAGGTCGTTCTCCGACCGCTCGACCCCGGTCTGCTCGATGTTCACGAAGCTGTAGCCGACGGGGTTTCCGAACGCCTCGGGATTGTCCTCGGGGTAATTGCGAACGTAGACGGGATGCCGGCCGCCCCCCGCGGGGTTCGACTCGGCGATCAGGACCCCGTCGACTGTGGTGATCGTGCCGCGGGGGATCTGCTGCTCCTCGATCAGCGGGCGGCGGTTCTGCGTCTTGCCCTCGAGCTCGTCGGCGTCGAAGACCGCCCACTTCGACGTGAAGTACACGAGCGGGATGAACAGGAGCAGAACGACGACGTAGACACGGACGATCGGGCGGTTCACGCGGGCAGCCCCTGGAGGTCGACCGGATCGTTGACGATCGGGTCCGACGGCGGGCGGCGGGCGCGGTCGGAGACCAGCAGCAACAGGGCGAGCAGGATCATGTTCGCGACCACGGAGCTGCCGCCGAACGAGACGAACGGAAGCGTGACGCCCGTGAGGGGGATCACCCCGGTGACGCCGCCGATGATCACGAACGCCTGCAGGGCGAACACCGCCGTGAGGCCCGCCGCGAGCAGCTTCGAGAAGCCGTCGGGCGCCATCACCGCGGTCTTGAAGCCACGAGCGGCGATCAGCGCGTAGATGAGGATCAGCCCGCACGCGCCGAACAACCCCAGCTCCATCGTCAGCACGGCATAGATGAAGTCGGTATGGGGGGCCGGGAGGATGCTGCCGCACTCCGGAAAGGGCTGCTCGCAATCCGGAGCGAACGGTCCCGGCAGCTTGAGGAGGCCCTCGCCGAGCCCCTGGCCGAAGAGGCCGCCGTCAGCCTGCGCGAAGAACGACTGCTGAAGCTGGCCGGCGCCCGCGGGGGCGTCCGGGCCGCCCGCGAACGGATCGAGCCAGATGTCGAACCGATCCTGGACGTGGGGGATGGAAGAGCCGATCGCATAGGCGCCGACGGCGAAGATCAGCAGCCCGATCAGCACATAGGAGAAGCGGCCGGTCGCGACGTAGAGCAGCGCCAGGAAGGCGCCGAAGAACATCAGCGAGCTGCCGAGGTCGCGGATGAAGACGAGCATCAGCATCGCCGCACCCCAGACGACCAGCAGCGGGCCGAAGTGCTTGAGGGGCGGGATCGTCATCCCGGCGAATCGGCGGGCGGCGACGGAGAGCATCTCGCGCTTCTCCGCCAGGTAACTGGCGAGGAAGATGACGATGCAGATCTTCGCCAGCTCGGAGGTCTGGAAGGAGATCGGGCCGACGTCGACCGACAGGTAGGCGCCGTTGACCGGGTTGCGGGTGATGTACGGCGCCAGCAGCAGGAGGATCCCGGCGGTCGCGATCAGGTAGCGGTAGCGCTCGAGCACGTGGTAGTCGCGCAGGACGACGATCGTCAGGCAGAACAGCGCCAGGCCGAGCACGAAGACCGACGCCTGGTCGAAGGCGAGCTCGTCGTCGATCCGGTAGATGACGACCAGCCCGACGGCGACCAGCAGTGCGCAGAGCGGGAACAGGTACGGGTCGGCGTACGGCAGGCGGACGCGAATGAACAGGTGGCCGGCGAGGCAGAGCGCGAGGAAGTACGCGCCGTAGGTGAGGCTGACGTCGGAGACCTCGTTGTCCTTGGCGATGAACACCGCCGCGAAGCCGGCGGTCACCAGGACCGCCACGGGGATCAGCGCAAGCAGCTCTCGGTTGCGGGCTCTCAATTACCGCCGCCGCGCTGACCCTGACCCTGCTTGCCGCCGCCGGAGCCGTCGGCGGCGCCCCCCTGGCCGCCGGCGCCAGACTGGCCGCCGCCGTTGCCTTCGCCGCCGGCTGGCGGGGGCGCGGGGGCAGGGGTGACGGCGACCGACTCGAGGTCGTCGAGCAACGAGACCGCGTCGTCGTGCGAGCGCAGATCGTGATCCGTGAGCGAGTCGCGGCGTTCGACCGGGATCGACTCGGCCTGGACGGGGATCGACTGGACCTCGGAGTAGAGCTCGATCCCGAGCGGGAGGTCGTAGGGAAGCCCGCGGTAGAGGGTGACGCGGCCGCCCTCGTCGATGCCCAGGAAGTAGACCTGGCGGGCGCCGAGCACGGCGGCGGCGCCGATCCCGCCGATCACGAGCAGCACGGCCAGGATCTTGGCGGCCGTCTTCCACCGCCCGCGCCGTGGCAGGTCGACCGGCTCGCGCGCGCGAGCGCCCTGCCGCTCCCGCGCCGCCCGCACCCGCTCGGCGCTGAGGCCGGCCTCCTCGGCGCTGGGGCCGACCAGCGTCGCGCCCTCGTCGACCTCGCCCGCCTCGGCGTCCGTGAGCCGGACCGCGACCGCGGTGATGTTGTCGCGGCCGCCGGCCTCGTTCGCGACGTCGACCAGGCGGGCGACGGCACCGTCGAGATCCGGCTCGGCGGCAAGCACCGCGGCGATCCCGTCGTCCTTGACCATCGTCGTGAGGCCGTCCGAGCAGAGCAGGAAGACGTCGCCGGGGCGGGCGCTGTAGCTGAACGTGTCGACCTCGACCTCGGCCTCGGGACCGAGGGCCCGGGTGATGATCGAGCGCTGCGGATGGTCCTCGGCCTGCTCGTCGGAGATCCGGCCCTGGCGGCGCAGCTCCTCGACCAGCGAATGGTCGGACGTCAACATCCGCAGGCTGCCGTCGCGCATCACGTAGGCGCGGCTGTCGCCGACGTGCCCGATTACGACGTCGTCGCCGTCGACGAGCAGCGCGGTCAGCGTCGTGCCCATCCCGGAGCGGGTTGAGTCGTGCTGCGCGAGCGCGTGGATGCGCGCGTTCGCCGCTTCGATCACGCGGCGCAGGAAGGCCTCGGCCGGCTCGTTCGGCTGGCGCTCGGCGTCCTCGAACAGCTCGGCGGCGATCCTGGACGCGACCTCGCCTGCCTGGGCGCCGCCCATCCCGTCCGCGACCGCGAACAGCGACGCGCCGGCGAAGAAGGAATCCTCGTTGGCGGTCCGCTGGCGCCCGGTATCGGACCGGTAGGCCTGCTCGCTGACCCGGAGCGGCATCAGTGCTCTCCGGGCACCTGCAGCTCGAAGCGGAACTCGGTGTCGCCGATCTTGACCTGATCGAGGTCGGAGAGCTCGGCCTCGCCGTGAAGCTGGCCGCCGTTCAGATAGGTGCCGTTGGTCGAGTTCAGGTCCTCCACGTAATACGAGGCGCCGCGCGAGTAGATCCGGGCGTGAACCGAGGAGGCGAATCGGTCCTCGATCCGGACGTCCGCCTCGCCCGAGCGCCCGATCGACAGTCCGCCGAACAGGTCGTAGCGCTCGTTGGCCGGCAGTCCGCCGCCGGTCACCGCGACCAGCCACGCGTCGGTCGCCGGGGCCCTGCCGCCGGCCCCGATCGGATGAAACCCGGTCGCCTCCGGCGCCGGCGCGCCGGTCTTGCGGAGCTCGCGCAGGGCGCTGCGCGAGACCCAGAACAGGAACAGGTAAAGAACGGCCAGAAAGCCGAACTTGAGGGCGACCGCGATCGGTTCAGTATCCAAGCTATTGCTCGATGTCGAAGACGAAGCGGACGGTGCCGAGCACGACCTCGTCGCCGGGGCCGAGGCGCGAGGCGTCGACCTGGCGGCCGTTGACCTTGACGCCGTTGGTGGACCCGAGGTCGACGATCTGCCAATCGCCCGTCGACCCCCGGCGAAGCTCGGCATGGCGGCGCGAGACGTTGGGATCGTTGAGCACGCAGTCGCACTCGCGCGAGCGGCCGAGCGACGCGACCGGGCCGTCGAGCACGTAGCGGCGGTCGTCGAGCGAGACGATCGCCTTGGTCTCGGTCAGATGGGCGGCACGGTCGCGGCGCTTGGACTTCGTGTCCTTCGGCGGCACCGTGTAGACCATCGTGTGGCCCTGCTCGCCCTGCTCGGGAGCCTCGCCCTGGCGGGCGGGTGGCTTTACGAGCCGGGTCTGGATCCCGAACTCGCCGAGCCGCAGACGCTCGTCGGACTCGAGGTGGACCTCGGGCCGGGTGAGCAGCGCGTAGTCGTGACGGCGGGCGTGCTCGAGCAGGTAGGCCGACAGCTCCTGCTCGAGCGAGCGCTCGTAGCCCTCGAGTCGCTCGCGATCCTCGGTCGAGAGCCAGACCGTGTACTGGTTGGGGACGTAGACGCGCGAGACCGAGGCGGTCCGGTGCGCGTCCATCTCCTTGGCCAGCTTGCGAGCGATCTCGACCGGCTGGACCTGCGACGAGAAGGCACGGCTGAACACGCCTTCGACGAGGCTCTCGATCCGCTGCTCAAGGTTGCGTAGGACGCTGATGTTTCCGTCTCTCCCGGGCACGCAAGGGGCGCAATTACCCGTGATAGGGAAAGGGGAATCCTAGGGAGTAGTGGCGCGAAGCCCGGTCCCGGCGAGGCGGGCGGGCGGGGCGCCGTTCGTGCGTGGCGCCACGCGCAGGAGCCCGAACTCGAGCGCGACCGCGACAACGGCGGCGATCACCACGCCCGCGGGCCGGTCGCCCAGCGAGCCGTCGGCGACGTTCGCAAGCGCCGCGGTGGCCCCCGCCGCCCAGATCATCGCGCCGAGTAGGCAAAGGGCCAGATGCCGGATCGCGAGGACCCAGCCGAGCGTCACCGAGGCCACGGCGAAGACCGCTGCGCCGAGAAGCGATTGGGGCGAGACCAGCGCCGCCGCGAGGTCGTCGCCGGCGATCCCGAGATCCGGGCCGGAACCCCAGGCGAGCGCCGCGCCCAGCATCCAGAACCAGGCGATCGCGCCCAGCACCGCGCGCGACCGGGCGCTCGGGCCGGCGGCACCGAGCGCGGCTGCAGCCCCGCCGACGCCGATCACGGCAAGCACCGGTGCGGTGGCGACGGCGAGGACGGCGAGCCCGGTGGCGCGAGCCCGACCGGGCGGGCGTGCTTCGGCATCGGCCACATCGTGGCCGGGGAGCAGGTGGACGGCGTCGAGCTCGCGCCGTTCGGCGCGCAGGCACTCTCCGAGCTCCGCCGGGCTCGGGCGGAGCCTGGGATCGGGGTCGAGGCAGGCATCGATCGTCTCGGCCAGGCCCTCCGGCAGATCCGGGCGACAGGCGCGCAGCGGAGGTAGGGGAGCGCCGATCCGGCGCACGGTCTGGGCGGGGGTGCGACCCGCGACCGGGTTCAGGCCCGCCCATCCCTCGTAGGCAGTGAGCGCCAGGGAGTAGACGTCCGTCTCGGGGCCGGCGAGCTCGCCCTCGGCCTGCTCCGGCGACATGTAGGCGAGCGTCCCGACCACCTCGCCGTCGGCGGTCAGGGTCGGGGCGCCGGCCAGGCGGGCGATCCCGAAGTCCATCAGCTTGGCGCGGCGTCCCGCGCGCGGGTCGTCGCCGACGATCACGTTCTGCGGCTTGATGTCGCGGTGGACGACGCCCCGGGCATGGGCGTGGGCGAGCGCGTCGCAGAGGTCGGCGGCGATCTCGGCCAGATCGCGGTCGGAGAGCATGCCCTCGGCCTCCAGCTGGGCGAGCGTCCGGCCGGGGACGAGCTCGGAGACGAGCACCGGGCGGCCGCCGTGCTCGCCGAGCTCGTAGAGGGTCACGATCGACGGGTGGTTCAGGCGCGCCGCGGCCTGCGCCTCGCGCAGAACCCGCTCGCGGTCGCCGACGTCGATCTCCTTCAGCGCCACCTCGCGCTGGAGCCGCTCGTCGTAGGCGCGGTAGACGGTGCCCATCCCCCCGGAGCCGATTCGTTCGAGGACGCGAAAGCGCTCCATCACCAGCTCTTGCACCACAACCTCAACCGTTCGCCGGGTGGGGGTCCTCTCCTGCTGGGCCGGTCGCGCCGACTCACCGTGCATACTTCCCCCGCCGAAGGGCCAAAACCGTGGCATTCCTCGACGAGGACGAACGACAAGCGGCCGGATCCGGCGGCGGGCCCAGGGAATCGGGGCCCGAGCGACAGCGTCAGCTGATGCTGCGTCGCGTGATCGCGCTCGGAGTCGGGGTCCTGATCATCATCCTGCTGCTGCTCGCGGTGCGCGGCTGCCTCGACGCCCGCAAGGAGCGCGGATTCGAGAGCTACGTCACCGACCTCAGCGACATCGCCACCCAGTCGAACCGGCTCGCCGCCGGCTTCTTCGAGCGGCTCGAGGAGCCGCCGCCGGACTCCGATCCGCTCACCCTCGAGGCCCAGATCTCCTCCGACCGCGGTACGGCCGAAAGCCTGCTGCAGCGTGTGGAGAGCCTCGACTCCCCCGACGAGCTGTCCGAGGAGCAGAGCGAGCTGATCCAGACGTTCGAGCTTCGTCGCGACGCGCTCGCCCAGATCGCAGAGGACATCTCGACCGCGCTCGGCGACGATGGCGACGAGGCGATCGACCGGATCGCGGGCGCGATGCGGGCCTTCCTGGCCAGCGACGTGCTCTACGCCCGCGCCCAGAACGACATCCAGACGGTGCTCAAGGAGCAGGAGGTCACGGGCCAGGTGCCCGACAGCGTCTTCCTGCCCGAGCCGGTGACGATGTGGCTCGAGCGCCAGCAGCTCACCGCCGTGCTGAGCACCTTCGCAACCGCATCGGGTGCGATCCAGGGGACGCATGGGCTCGCCCTGCTGAGCACGACGATCGACAAGACGCCGCTGACCGCGGACGCTGAGAACACGGTCCCGATCGGCGACAGCCCGCCGACGATCACCGTCGAGGTCCAGAACCAGGGCGACCAGCCGGAGAGCGACGTCACGGTCGAGTACTCGCTGAGCGGCGGCACGGTTCCCATCTCGGGCGAGGGGCAGATCGCGAAGCTCGACGCGCAGGGGATCCAGGAGCTGAAGCTGCCCCTCGAGGACATGCCCGACATCGGCGCTCCGCTGACACTGGAGGTCGAGGTCCTGGCCGTGCTCGGCGAACAGGTCTCAGACAACAACGGCGCGACCTACACCGTCACCTTCGACTGAGCGTGGCGATGCGCGTTGCCTTCCTCGGTCCCGCGGGGACCTACAGCGAGGACGCGCTGCGCAGCGCCGCCGGCGATGCCGTCTTCGAGCCGCTGCCGATGGCGACCATCCACGCCGCCGTGGTTGCGGTCGACGAGGGAGACGCCGACCGGGCGCTGGTCCCGTTCGAGAACTCGATCGAGGGGGCTGTTCGCCCGACCCTCGACGCGCTCGCGTTCGAGGCGACCACGGTGACCATCGTCGGCGAGCATGATCAGCCGATCTCGACCAGCCTGATCGCGCGCCGGCCGCTCGAGCTCAGCGAGATCGAGCTCGTGATCTCCCACCCGCAGGCGAGCGCGCAGAGCGAGCGCTTCCTGCGCACCGAGGTGCCGGCGGCGAAGGTCCGGGGCGCGTCGAGCACCGCCGATGCCGTGCGCGAGGTCGCCGAGTCGGATCAACCGTGGGCCGCGCTGGGGGCGGCGTCGGCGGCCGCGATCTACGACTGCGTTGTCCTCCGCGAGGGAGTCGAGGACGAGGAGGGCAACATCACCCGCTTCGTCTGGCTGGCGCCGGCGGGCACCGAGCCCGCGGGCGACGGCGAGTGGCGGACGACGTTCAGCTTCTCCGAGCTCGGAGCCGATCACCCAGGAGCACTGGTCGATGCGCTGACCGAGTTCTCCAGCCGTCAGGTCAACCTGACCCGCATCGAGTCCCGGCCGCTGCGGGCCGGCGGCCTGGGCCGCTACATGTTCTTCTGCGACCTCGAGGGCAGGGCGGGCGACGCCCCGGTCGCCGATGCGATCGAGGGTCTGCGGTCGAAGGCCGAGAACGTCCGCGTCCTCGGCAGCTACCCGATCCGCAGCGGCGGGATCCCCGGTGGCTGAGGCCGTCGAAGCTCCGCTCTACAATCCGGGCCACCATGGAGGCCCTCGCTGACCCCGAGGTAGTCGCGCCCGGCGCTCGCCTGCGTGCGAGCGGTCGGGTCCTGGTCCTCAACGCGAGCTATGAGCCGATCAACGTCTGCACGGTGCGGCGGGCGGCGGTTCTGGTCCTGAAGTCGCGCGCCGAGATGCTGGAGCGCGGCGAGGGAGCCCTGCACTCCGAGCGGCTTGCGCTCGAGCGGCCGTGCGTGATCCGCCTCGTCCGCTACGTGCGCATCCCCCGGGATGTGCACCGGCGCAAGATCACTCGCAAGGCGGTGCTCGCGCGCGACTTCTACACCTGCCAGTACTGCGGCCACGAGGCGACCAGCCTCACGGTCGACCACGTGATCCCGCGCAGCCGCGGGGGCCAATCGGTGTGGGAGAACATCGTCGCCTCCTGCGCTCCCTGCAACCGCAAGAAGGGCAACCGGATGCCGCGGGAGGCCTCGATGCACCCGGCGAGGCGCCCGAGCCCGCCCGGGCCGACCGTCTTCATCAGGATCGCGGCGCCACGGGTCCCGCTGGCCTGGGAGCCGTACCTGCTCGCCGCCTGATGGGAACGGTGGTGGGTGCGAGCTGTCGCTCGCCTGCGACCCGCGGCTGATCAGCGCCGCGGCTGAGATCCGGCAAAGCGAAGGGCCGCCCCCACCGGGGCGGCCCTTCCAAGGTGCGATTGGGAAGCGGTCCTTGCATGTGCGCGACCGGGAGGGACATTCCCGGCCTGCTCGGCCCGCCGGTGCCTGGGGTTGGATTCCGCCAGGCGGCTCGCACGCTGCTTGTCCGACGCGACGGTCACCCGCCGTCCGGGCGAAGCGGCCGACTAGCGGCCCCGCACCTCCAGCGTCCCTAGAAAACTGTCACTCAATGTAGGACCACCTCCTTTCTCTGGTCCGTCGATTGAAGCAGACGCGGGGGTCGAAGTTTGGGGTGAGGTTCAGGGGTTTTCCCCGATGTCGAATCGCCGCCGCGCGATGAGTATTCGTCGGGTGATCGGTCTCACGTAACGAGAAGCCCTGATGACTGACGATTCGAACATGAACCAAACCGCGATGGATCGCGTAGTGCCTGACGAGATGGAGCTCGTGACTTCGTCGCTGGGGCAAGGAAGCCGCCGCCTGATCGAGATCGGCGTGTTCGCGGCGCTCCTGGTCGGCGCCCTGTTCGCCTTTCCCGGGCTCGGCGAGCTGCGCGACCGCCTCGCAGGTGCCGACCCGCGGCTGATCGCGCTCGCCGCCGCGCTCGAGGTCGGCTCCTGCCTCGCCTTCGTCGCCGCCTTCCGCGGCGTCTTCTCCCGCCGGCTCTCGTGGCGCTTCTCGTACGAGGTGGGGATGTCCGAGCAGGCCGCCAACGTGCTGCTGCCGACCGGCGGCGCGGGCGGGCTCGCGCTCGGCGCCTGGGCGCTGCGGCGCGTCGGGATGCCGGCGGAGCGGATCGGCCGCCGGACCGTCGCCTTCTTCCTGATCACCAGCTCGGTGAACTTCGCCGCCGTGATCTTCGCCGGCCTCGGCCTCGGCCTCGGGGTCCTCCCGGGCCACGTCGCGTTCCTCGCCGCGATCGTCCCGGCGCTGCTCGCCGCCGCGTTCCTGGCCGCCATCGCCCTCTCCCCGCGGGTGATCGAGGGAGGCTCGTCAGAGGGCGCCGGGCGCGTCCGCGGTGCGCTCGCCAAGGGCCGCGGCTATCTGGCCGCCGGCGTCCGCGACGCGATCGCGCTGATCGGCAGCGGCCGGCCGCTGATCGTCTTCGGCGCGCTCGGCTACATGGCCCTCGACGTGATGGCGCTCGGCGCCGTGTTCGCGGCGCTCGGCGGCGGCGCGCCGACCCTCGGCGTGTTCGTGCTCGCCTACGCGGTCGGCCAGCTCGGCGGCCTCATCCCCCTGCCCGGTGGGGTCGGCGGCACCGACGGCGGCCTGATCCTCGCCTTCGGCCTCCTTGGCGGCACGCCGGTGGCGATCTCCGCGGCCGCGGTGCTCGGCTACCGCGCCTTCCAGCTGGGCGTCCCGGCGATCCTGGGCATCGCCGCCTTCGGCTCGCTGCGCCGCAGCCTCGGCGACGAGCCACAGCGCTCAGACACCCCGGCGCCCGCCCTCGGCGGCTGCTTCGAGCCCGAGCCGGCCTAGCGGCCGGCTACTCGGCGTCCGCGGGTGCCGGCTTCGCGCCCTCCGCCGCGGCCTCGGCGACCTCCTCGGCCTCCTCGGCGACGTCGGCCGACGATGCGACCACGAGCGCGACCGCGCTCACCAGGTCTTCGTCCTTGATGTTCATCACCTTGACGCCCTGAGTCGCGCGGCCCATCTGCGAGATCCCGCCGGCCCTCGTGCGCTGGACCATCCCGTTCTGGGAGATGAACAGCAGGTCCTGATGCTCGCGGACGATCAGCGCGCCGGCGAGGCCGCCCTTCTTCGCGGTCATCTTGATCGTCAGCACGCCCTTCGTGCCGCGGCCCTTGACGGGGTACTCGGCGACCGCGGTGCGCTTGCCATAGCCGTTCTCGGTGACGACGAAGAGCTGCGCGTCGTCGCGGGCGACGTCCATCGCCAGGACCCGGTTCTGCACGCCGCCGATCTTGCCGGCGACGTTCATGCCCTTGACCCCGGAGGTGTCGCGGCCCATCGGGCGCACCGCCGACTCGCTGAAGCGGGAGGCGTGGCCGGACTTGGAGACCAGCAGCAGGTCCTCGTCGCCCGAGGTGAGGCGCACGCCGACGAGCTCGTCGCCGTCCCGGACCTTGATCGCGATGATCCCGTCCGCCTTGATCTTCGTGTTGTAGGCGAGGAACTCGGTCTTCTTGACCAGGCCCTTGGCGGTCGCGAAGGCCAGATACTTGGCTTCCTTGAAGTCCCGGGTCGGGATCACCGCCATCACCCGCTCACCGTCGCGCAGCGGGAGCACGTTGACGAGCGCGCGGCCCTTCGAGGTCCGCGAGCCCTCGGGCAGCTCGTAGACCTTGAGCCGGTAGACCTTGCCGCGGTTGGTGAAGAAGAGCAGGAAGTCGTGGGTCGAGCAGATGTGCAGGTGCTCGATGTAGTCGTCCTCCTTCATCTCCATCCCCATCACCCCGACGCCACCCCGATGCTGCTGGCGGTAGGTGACCAGGGGCAGCCGCTTGACGTAGCCCGAGTGCGTCAGCGAGATCACCATCTGCTGGTCGGCGATCATGTCCTCGATGTTCATGTCGCCCTCGAAGTAGATGATCTCGGTGCGCCGCTCGTCGCCGTAGCGCTCATCCACCTCGTCGAGCTCCTCGACGATCAGCGTGTCGACCCGCCCCGGGTCGCCGAGGATCGCCCGCAGCTCGGCGATCTGGGCGATCAGCTCGGCGTGCTCCTCGCGCACCTTGTCGGACTCGAGCGCGGTGAGCCTGGCGAGGCGCATGTCGAGGATCGCCTGCGCCTGCAGCTCGGAGAGCTCGAACTTCTCGATCAGACCCTCGCGGGCGATGTCGGCGTCCTTCGAGGCGCGGATCAGCTCGATCACGGCGTCGAGGTTGTCGAGCGCGATCAGCAGGCCCTCGAGGATGTGAGCGCGGGCCTCTGCGCGGCGGAGCTGATGCTGGGTGCGGCGGGTGACGACGTCGCGCTGGTGGTCGACGTAGGCCTCGATCAGCTCCTTCAGCGACAGCGTCTTCGGCACGCCGTCGACGAGGGCGACCATGTTCACGCCGAAGGTGTTCTGCATCTGGGTGTGCTTGTAGAGCTGGTTCAGCACCACCTCGGCCGGGTCGCCGCCGCGCTTCAGCTCGATCACCAGCCGCATCCCGGAGCGGTCCGATTCGTCGCGCAGGTCGGAGATCCCGTTGATCTTCTTCTCCCGCACGAGGTCGGCGATCTTCGTCACCAGGCCGCCGTCGCCCCCCTTCTTGACCTGGAACGGGAGCTCGGAGACGATGATCGACTCGCGGCCGCCCTTCATCGGCTCGATGTGGGCGCGGGCGCGGACCTTGACCGAGGCACGGCCGGAGGCGTACGCGTCGCGGATCCCCTCCATGCTCATCATCCCGCCGCCGGGGAAGTCGGGGCCCTTGACGTGCTCCATCAGGCCGGCGAGGTCGATCTCGGGGTTGGTCATGTACGCCTTGACCGCGCCGATGACCTCGCTCAAGTTGTGGGGCGGGATGTTGGTCGCCATCCCGACCGCGATCCCCGACGAGCCGTTGACCAGCAGGTTCGGGAATCGCGCCGGCAGCACGAGCGGCTCGGACTGCGACTCGTCGTAGTTGGGCCCGAACACGACCGTGTCGGCGTCGATGTCGCGCAACATCTCGGTCGCCAGGCGGGCGAGACGGGCCTCGGTGTACCGCATCGCGGCGGCCGGGTCGTCGTCGATCGAGCCGAAGTTGCCCTGGCCGTCGACCAGCGGGTAGCGCAGGGAGAACTCCTGCGCCATCCGGACCAGCGTGTCGTAGATCGCCGTGTCGCCGTGCGGGTGGTACTTACCCATCACCTCGCCGACGATGAAGGCGCTCTTGCGATACGGCCGGTTGGGCTGTAGGGCGAGGTCGTGCATCGCGTACAGGACCCGGCGGTGGACGGGCTTGAAGCCGTCCCGGACATCGGGCAGCGCCCGGCCGACGATCACGCTCATCGCGTAATCGAGGTACGACGACCGCATCTCCTGGGTGAGCTCGCGCTCCTCGATCCGGCCCGTCAGCGCTTCCAGAGAATCCTCAGACATCGAGGAACCTGACCTCCTTCGCGTGGCGCTCGATGAATGCCTTGCGCGGCTCGACCTTGTCCCCCATCAGCTCGGTGAAGATCCTCTCGGCCAGGGCCGCGTCGTCGATCGTGACCCGCTGCAGCGTCCGCGATCCGGGATCCATCGTCGTCACCCGCAGCTGCTCGGCGTTCATCTCGCCAAGGCCCTTGAAGCGCTGCATCGTCACGCCCTGTCGCGCCATCTCGAGCACGGCCCGGCGGAGTTCGCCGAACGATTCGATCACCCGGCTCTTTTCACCGAAGGCGAGCGCGAACGGGGGCCGCCCGACCTGCTTGAGCAGGTCCTGGTGGACCTCGACCAGGTGGCGGTAGTCGTTGGAGGCGAACATCGCCTTGCTCAGCGTGTAGGTGCGCGCGAGGCCGTCGCTGCGGTGCACGGCCTTCACCTCGATTTCCTCGTCGGACTCGGACAGGATCTCGGTGTCGAACGGCTCCCCCTCGGGATCGTCGGCGACGAGCAGTTTCCTGACCCCGGCGAGGCTGGCCGCCCCCTCGTCGAGGATCTGCGACTCGGAGAGGAAGCGGACGACTTCGTGGCCGTACTCGGCCTGCAGCGAGTCGGCCCAGCCCTCGTGCTCCTTGTAGCGGCGGTTGAACCGCTGCCAGCGTGCGGTCGTCAGCTTGTGCTGCTTCCCGTCGACATCGCGGAGGTCGAAGTCCTCCATCTTGTCGCGCAGCAGCAGCTCCTCGAGCTCGGACTCCTTCTCGATGTAGGTCTCGACCTTGCCGTTCTTCACCTTGTAGAGCGGCGGCGTCGCGATGTAGACGTAGCCGGCCTCGATCAGGTCCGGCAGCTCGCGATAGAGGAAGGTGAGCACCAGGGTGCGGATGTGGGCGCCGTCGACGTCGGCGTCGGTCATCACGATGATCTTGTGGTACCGCGCGTCGGAGAGGTTGAACTCCTCGCCGACGCCGGTGCCGATCGCGGTGATCATCGCCAGGATCATCTCGTTGTTGAGGATCTTGTCGATCCGGCTCTTCTCGACGTTGAGGATCTTGCCCCGCAGCGGCAGCACGGCCTGGGTGTTGCGGTCGCGGCCCTGCTTGGCGGAGCCGCCGGCGGAGTCGCCCTCGACGATGAACAGCTCCGCCAGGGCGGGGTCGCGGACCGTGCAGTCGGCGAGCTTGCCGGGGAGGGTCGAGTTCTCGAGCGCCGACTTGCGGCGGGTCAGGTCACGGGCCTTGCGCGCCGCCATGCGGGCGCGCGCCGCGTCGACCGACTTGGAGACGATCCGCCGGGCATCGGCCGGGTGTTCCTCGAGGAACTCGCCGAGCTTGCGGTTCACGGTCTCCTTGACCAGGCCCTCGACCGGGGGATTGCCCAGCTTCGACTTCGTCTGGCCCTCGAACTGCGGCT
Source organism: uncultured Solirubrobacterales bacterium (assembly GCA_963767285.1). Classification (GTDB taxonomy): domain Bacteria; phylum Actinomycetota; class Thermoleophilia; order Solirubrobacterales; family 70-9; genus WHSW01. Next base: position 118,368 of record CAVYDJ010000003.1, read on the forward strand.
CGGCGAGCTTCACCGAGATCACCGCGGTCAGTCCCTCGCGGACGTCGTCGCCGCTCAGGTTCTCGTCCTTCTCCTTCAGCAGGCCCTTGTTGCGGGCGTACGCGTTCAGGGTCCTGGTCAGCGCCGAGCGGAAGCCGGAGAGGTGCGAGCCGCCCTCGTGGGTGTTGATGTTGTTGGCGAATGAGAACACCGACTCCTGATAGGAGGAGTTCCACTGCATCGCCACCTCGACCGCGCCGTCGGGGGTCTCGTTCTCGAAGAAGACCGGCTTGCGGTGCATCGCGTCCTTGTTCTCGTTCAGGTGCTTGACGAAGTCGACGATCCCGCCCTTGTAGAGGAAGGTGTCGCTCTGACCGGCCCCGCGCTCGTCGACGATCTTGATCTCCAGGCCGCGGGTCAGGAAGGCGGTCTCGCGCATCCGCTCGGCGAGCGTGTCGTAGTCGAGGTCGAGCGTCTCGAAGACCTCGTCGTCGGGCAGCCAGGTGATCGTCGTCCCGGTCGCCTTGCCCGTGAGCTTCTCGCCGCGCTTCAGGTCACCCTTGATCTCGCCGCGCTCGAAGTCCTGGGTCCACTTGTAGCCGTCGCGCCGCACCTCGAGGTGGAGGCGCTCGGAGAGCGCGTTGACGACCGAGACGCCGACGCCGTGGAGCCCGCCCGAGACCTTGTAGCCGCTGCCCTCGCCGCCGAACTTGCCGCCGGCGTGCAGGGTCGTCAGCACGACCTCCGCGGCGGGGCGCTTCTCCTCAGGATGCTCGTCGACTGGGATCCCGCGCCCATCGTCGGCGACGGTGACGCTGTTGTCGGGGTGGAGGGTGAGCTCGATCTTGTCGCAGTGGCCGGCCAGGGCCTCGTCGACGGAGTTATCGACGACCTCGTAGACGAGGTGATGGAGGCCCCGGGGCCCGGTCGAGCCGATGTACATGCCCGGGCGCTTGCGCACCGGGTCGAGGCCGCGCAGAACGGTGATCTCGCCCGACGTGTAGCCGTTCTGTTCCTTCTTCGCGCCCTTGCGGTCGGCGCTCGCCTCGGTTGCCACTCGGGTCAGACCCTTTCGGTCGATGTCATGAGAAACCCCGACCGCATGGCCCAAGAACAGGCCGAGAACCCAGCGGATCGGGGCGGGGGTGCAAGTTCACATAAGGATACCAGGACGACCCGCCGGAACGCCGTACGAGTTACCACGAAATCCCTGCAAATCACGCACTAATGTGAATCAGAAGAAGAACTTTCGCCCACCACCATCCGAAGTCGCGAAATCGGCGCCGATCCGAGGGCCTCGTTGACCCGCTCGAGCAGCTCGTCTTGGAGCAGGTCGAGCTCCTGCGCCCAGGTCGCGGCGCGGCATTCCACGGTCACGGTGCCGTCGCGCTCGCGGACCGGCCGCGCCTCGGCGGCGATCCGCTCGCCGACGGCCTGCGGCCAGACCGCCTGCACCGCGGCGAGCGGCGTCTGCGGCTGGACGTCGGCCCGCAGCGCGCGGATCGAGTCGCCGACCGGCTTCGGCGTGGTTCGGCGGCTCATGCCGCCTCGGCGCCCTCTGCGCCCCCGGCCGCGCCGAGCGGGCGGCCGTCGCGAATCGCGATCTCGCGCCGCTCGGAGCCGTCCGGGAGCTGGTCCGGCTCGGTCGCGGTGATCAGCGTCTGGCCGCCGCCGGCGCTCAGGTGCTCGACCAGCAGGCGGCGACGATCGGCGTCGAGCTCGGAGGTGACGTCGTCGAGGAGCATCAGGGGCGGCGGGCGGCCGTCGTCCAGCAGCGCCCGCCGCTCCGCGAACAGCAGCGCCAGCAGCGCCGCCCGCTGCTGGCCCTGCGAGCCGTAGCGGCGCAGGGCACGGCCACCGGCCTCGAGCGCGAGCTCGTCGTGATGCGGGCCCCAGCCGCTGTAGCCACGCCTGAGGTCCGTCTCGCGCCGCGCCGCGATCTCCTCGGCCAGCGTCTCGGGGTCCGTCGCCTCGCTGCGCGGGCGGTAGCGCAGGCCGGCGTCGCCGGTCAGGCCGAGGGCGGCGGCGGACTCGGCGAACGGCGTTGCGAGACGGTCGACGGCTTCGGCGCGGATCGCGATCACCTCGACGCCGGCGGCGGCGAGCTCGTGATCCCAGGAATCGAGCGTGTCGGTCGACGCCGCCCCGGCGCGTATCCGGCCGAGCAGGGCATTGCGCTGCGCCAGCGCGCGCGAGTAGCGCCGGCGCGCCTCCGTGCGGGCAGGCCAAAGCGCGGCGCAGAAGCCGTCGAGATGAGTTCGACGTCCGGCCGGCGGTCCCTTCACGAGGGCGAGCCGATCTGGCATGAAGACCGCGAGCGGCGGGCGCTGGACGGTGACGTCGGACCCGGCCGGCACCCCGTCGACCAGGTGACGGCGGCCTTCGGCCCGGCTCACGGAGCTCAGGAAGCGCCGGCGCAGTCCCCCGCCGGCGACGGTCGCCTCCGCACGGGCCAGCGACTCGCCGAAGGCGATCGTCTCGCGATCGTCGCGCGTCCGGCACGAGCGGCCGGCGAGGGCCGTATAGGTGGCCTCGAGCAGATTCGTCTTCCCGGCCCCGTTCGGGCCCCAGAGCAGGTTCAGCCCGGGGCCCAGCTCGACCTCACAGGCGACGAGGTTGCGGAAGCCGAGTACGCCTACGGACTCGACAACCACGCCGCCACCTATGACGAGGTCCAGGCGCAGCCAGGCAAGGACGCAGGGAGGCCAGGTAGCGGCGCTACCTGGCCGACCGAGGACACAGCATGGCTGCGATCTGGGCCCGTCATCAGACGTTGAGGCGGATTGGCATGACGAGATACGAGAAGTCGTCGCCTTCGACCGGGCGCAGCAGCCCTGGTCGCAGCGGCGAGCTGAGCTGGATCGCAACCTGCTCGGTGGCGACGCTCTCGACGCCCTCGACCAGGAACTGCGGATTGAACGCGATCTCGAGCGGCTCGCCCGTATACGGAGCGGGCATCCCCTCGCTGGCGTCGCCGATGTCGGGGGTCTCGGCGGCGACCGTGAGCTCGCCCTCGGCGAACGCGAGCCGCAGCGGCGCGTTGCGCTGCGCAAGCTGGCTGATCCGGCGGGTGATCTCGAGGAACTCCTCGCGCGGCAGGCGGACATCGTGCTCGAAGGCCTCGGGGATCAGCTGCCGCCAGCTCGGGAACTGCCCCTCGATCAGCCGCGAGGAGAGCAGGACGCCGGCGACGCGGAAGACGGCCTGGTTGCGGGCCAGCGAGATCTCGACCTCCTCAGCCGCCTCGCCGCTGACGATCCGCGCCAGCTCCCGCAGCGCCCGCGCCGGGACGTTTGCCTCCAGCGGCGCCGCGACCGGCGCCTCGAGCTCCGTGTGCTTGACGCTCAGGCGGTAGGAGTCGGTCGCGACCATCGTCAGCGTCGTCCCCTCGGCCTGGACCAGAACGCCGGTCAGGATCGGCCGCACCTCGTCGCGCGAGGCGGCCCGAGCGACGAGGTCGATCGTCTCCGCCAGCGGGCCGGCGGGAAGCTTGACGGCCTCGCCCTCCAGCTCCGGCAGCCGCGGGAAGTCGTCCGCGGGCAGGGTGCGAAGGTGAAAGCGCGCCGCGCCGCCGGCGATCTCGACGTCGCGCTGCTCGCCGCGCAGCTCCAGGCTCACCTCACCGGGGGGCAGGCTGCGCACGACGTCGGCGAACAGGCGCCCGGGCAGCAGCACGGTGCCGTCGCGCTCGGTCTTGGCATCGCCGACGGTTCTGGTCAGCGCCAGCTCCATATCGGTGGCGCGCAGGGTGACCGCGCCGTCGGCGGCGATCACGAGGATCCCGCCCAGGGAAGGCAGGGTGCCGCGGGTCGAGACGGCTCTGCCGACCAGCTGCAACGCGGCGGAGAGGGAATCGCGGGAAACGGAAAGCTTCATCGAAGGTCGCTCATCTTCCTACTTAGATCAGATGTATCTGGTTCGTGGATTGTTGGGGATGGAGGATCGTTCTGGGCGGCGCAGTGCCCGATCCACCTGTGGATCAAGAGCCCGCACCCGGTGGATCATGCCCCGTCTCGGTGGACGGATGCTCTCGGGCCGGCCTGGTCCCCAGGGTCGAGTGGATCGTGTGGATGGCTGCGGCGGTCTCAGAACCGGGCTCGAGCCGCGCCGAGACGGAGCGGATCGCGTGCATGACGGTGGTGTGGTCGCGGTCGAAGGCGCGGGCGATCTGGGTCAAGGAGAGCGGGGTCAGCTCGCGCGCCATGTACATCGCGAGCTGGCGCGAGTGGGAGACCCGCGGGGAGCGCTGCGGCGAGAGCAGCTCGGCCCTCGTCAGCCCGCTGACCGCGCAGACGGCGTCCTGGATCGCGGCCAGGGTCGGCGGCGTGGCGCCGGCGGGCGGCGGAACGCCGTCGCCGCGCCCGAGCGCCCGGCGAACGAGCGGCGGCGTGATCGGTTCGGAGAGCAGCGAGCCCATCGCCATCACCCTGGTCATCGCGCCCTCGAGGACCCGGAGGTTGTCCGGGACCGCGCTCGCGATCTCCTGGAGCACGGTCGGATCGGGAAGGTCGGGATGCGAGTCGCTGGCGATCCGCCAGAGGACCGCGGTGCGGGTCCGCAGGTCGGGCGCCTCGAGCTCGACCCGCAGGCCCCAGTTGAAGCGGTCGCGCAAGCGGTCGGCGAGCTTGGAGAGCGCCTCGGGCGGCCGATCGCTGGAGAGGACGATCTGCTTGCCGGCTGCGTGCAGGGTGTTGAAGGTGTGGACGAACTCCTCCTCGGTGCGCTGCTTGCCCTCGAGCACCTGGACGTCGTCGATCAACAGCGCGTCGAGCTCCCGATAGCGCGCCTTGAAGGCCTCCGGCCCCTCACGCCGCAGGGCGGCGACGAACTCCGAGGTGAACCGCTCGGCGGTCGTGTAGTGGATCTCGAGCTCGGGATGGTTGTTGCGCATGTAGTCGACGATCGCGCCCAGCAGGTGGGTCTTGCCCAGCCCTGGCGGGCCGTGCATGAAGAGGGGGTTGTATGCCTCACCGGGCAGCTCGGCGACCGCGAGTGCGGCGGAGTGGGCGAGCCGGTTGCCCTCGCCGATCACGAAGCGGTCGAAGGTGTGCCGGGGATCGAGCGGCAGCGACCGCGGCCGCGCCGGGTCGGTGACCGCGGTCCGCTCGTCGACGAAGGCGAACTCGGTCAGCTCGGGCGCCTGCCGGCCGACGATCTCGAGCAGCCGGTCCGCGTAGCGGCGTTCGACCCAGGCCCGAACGGCGGGCGGGGCGGCCAAGAAGAGGGTGGCTCCCTGGGCGGACACCGGCCGGATCGGCTCGAACCAGAGGCTGAAGGTCGAGCCCGGCATCGAGGTCTCGAGCTCGCCGCGCACCCGCTCCCAAAGCGTTGCAAGATCTCCCTCTGGCGGCGAAGCGGGCACGGCTCGCGACCATACATTCGAGCGTCGCCCCCGCCCGGGGCCCTCCCCGCATTTCGCGGGAAAGGAAAGTCACGCACCTCTGTAGACTCGCCGCTCCGATGAAGCGGACCTGGCAGCCGAAGAAGCGCAAGCGCGCCCGCACCCACGGCTTTCGTGCCCGGATGCGCACGCGCTCCGGTCGCGACGTGCTCCGGCGCCGCCGGGCCAAGGGCCGCAAGCGCCTCACCCCCTAGATGAGCGACCGTCGAAAGCGCGGCCGGCTGTCGCGCAGCGGCGACTTCGATCGCGTTTACCGCGATGGCCGCTCACACGCGAACCGCTACCTGGTCCTCTACTCGTTCCCGCGCTCGGAGGCGGCGACCGACGCCGACGAGATCCGGCTCGGGATCTCCGTCAGCCGCAAGGTCGGCGGCGCGACGGAGCGAAACGCCGTCAAGCGCGCTCTGCGCGAGGCGTTCTGGGGGCTCGACGCGGATCTGCCCACCGACCACGATTTCGTGCTCGTCGCCCGGCCCGATGTTGCAGGTCTGGTCGAGCGTGAGGGAACCCTAGGGGTCGACTCGAGCCTGCGGGAATTGGTGGCCGAGGCCGGCCTGGGGGCGCGTAACACGTGAAACGCTTCACGCACGTCATCCGCGAGCTGTTCCTGCTCCCGCTCCACTTCTACCGGGCGGTGATCTCGCCGAACCTCGGGCCGCGCTGCAAGTACTACCCGAGCTGTTCGACGTACGGTGTCCAGGCCGTGCGTGAGCTGGGCGTGATCCGGGGCTCGATCGTGGCCGCATGGAGGGTCATGCGCTGCAACCCGTTCAGCCACGGCGGCGTCGACGAGCTCGCCGACCGGAGCCTCTTCCGCGGCCACGACCATGCTCATGTCGATCGAGAGGCTCACGCGTGAGCACGCTCGCCACCTTCGTCCTCCTGCAGCCCTTCGTCGACCTGGCCGAGGCGATCGTCAAGTTCTTCGCCGAGACCATCGGACTCAGCTGGGGCCTCTCGATCGTGATGCTGACGCTGGTGGTGCGGCTGCTGACCCTGCCGCTCTCGATCAAGGGGATCCGCTCGATGCGCCGCATGCAGCTCGTCGCGCCGGAGCTCAAAGAGGTGCAGGAGAAGTACAAGGACGACCGCGAGCGCCAGCAGCGCGAGATGCTCGCCCTCTACAAGAGGCACGGCGTCAATCCCCTCGCTTCGTGCTTTCCATTCCTGCTCCAGATCCCGTTCTTCATCGCCGTCTACGACCTGCTGCGGGGGTCCGCGTTCGAGGAGGACGTGCTCTCGAGCGGCGCGTCGGTCAGCTTCCTGGGCGTCGAGAACATCCTCGAGGCGCCGCAGGGAGCCGAGGCGGTGATCCTGATCCTGCTCTTCGTCAGCACGACCGTGCTCACGTTCCTCTATACGACCGCGACCACTCAGACGACGACCGGCCCGGCGCGCTACATCTTCCTGGCGCTCCCGATCATCTTCATCCCGGTGATCGCCAACCAGCCGGCGGGACTGGCGATCTACTGGATCACGACCAACCTCTGGAGCCTCGGCCAGCAGGTCGTCATCCAGCAGGTGATGCCGATGCCGACCCCACCCACTCCGGAGGAACGAGCGAAGGCATCGCCGCCCCCGCCCCCGCCGCGGAAGCGAAAGAAGCGCCGATGACCGACGACGACGAGGAATTCGGCGACGAGCTCGACGGCGACGAGCCGATCGACCGGGTCACGGCGCTGCTCGACGAGATCGTCGAGGCGCTCGACCTCGACGCAGAGATCGTCGTCGACGAGACCGACGACGAGATCGCCGCCCGGGTCGAGGGTGACGAGCTCGGGCTGCTGATCGGTCGCCGCGGGCAGACGATCGACGCGGTCCAGCTGCTCTGCTACCGGATCGCGTTCCGCGGGCGCGGCGAGCGCAAGCGCGTCTCGGTCGACGCCGCCGGCTATCGCGAGCGCCGCCGGGAGACGATCGAGCGCCAGGGCGAGCGGGCCGCCGAACGGGCGCTCGAGACCGGCAAGGAGATCGAGCTCGAGCCGATGTCCGCGAGCGAGCGCAAGATCGTCCACGATCAGCTCAAGGACCGCGCCGGCCTCGAGACGTTCAGCGAGGGCGAGGAGCCCGAGCGCTGTGTGATCGTCGCCCCGCTGGTCGGCGACGACGGTTGACGGTCGACGCAGAACTCCACCGACGCCTCGACCCGGTACTCGCGCTGCTCGCCGACGACCCGGCGTCGCTGAGCTCCGTCCGGGATCCGAAACGGGCCTGGAGGGTCCACGTCTCCGACTCGCTGAGCGGCCTCGACCTCGTCGGCTCCCCCGCCCGCCTCGCCGACGTCGGCGCCGGTGCCGGCTTCCCCGGCCTCGTTCTGGCGGCGGCCCTGCCCGCGACCCGGGTCGACCTGATCGAGTCGGTCGGCCGGAAGGCGGAGTTCATCGAGCGGGCGATCGCCGCCGCGGGGCTCGACAACGCCCGGGCGGTCAACGCGCGCTCGGAGGCGTGGGCGCTCGAGGCCGATCCTGCGGGCGGGCGTGAGGCCTATGACGTCGTCACGGCGCGCGCGGTCGGCCGGCTCGCGACGCTTGCCGAGCTCGCCTCGCCGCTGCTTCGCGACGGCGGCCTGCTGGTGGCCTGGAAGGGGCGCCGCGATCCGGACGAGGAGGCCGAGCTCGCGCGCGCGGGCGAACGCCTGGCGATGGTCGCCGAGCCGATCGTCGATGCAGGAGATCGGGCGGGCGCGCCGAATCGTCACCTCCACGCGGTGAAAAAGTCCGGGCCGACCCCCCCTGGGCTGCCGCGGCGTCCGGGAATTGCGAAGAAACGTCCGTTCGGGCGCGATTGAGGACCGAGCCAGCCACTAAGGTCGGGCCCGGATCCATGGGCGCCGTTTACGCGATCGCAAACCAGAAGGGCGGGGTGGGAAAGACGACCACCGCGGTCAGCCTCGCCGCGTGCGCGGCCGCCGCCTCGCGCCAGGTGCTGCTGGTTGACCTCGACTCGCAGTGCAACGCGACCGTCGCGCTGGGGCTCGACCGCGACCTGGCGCCGTCCTCGTACGAGTGTCTCTGCGGCGACACCTCGGTGGCGACCGCGGCCCGGCCGGCGGGCCCGGACAACCTCTGGGTCGTCCCCGCCAACCGCGATCTCGCGGGCGCCTCGGTCGAGCTGCCGCGGATGGAGGGCTACGAACGCCGGCTGCGGGCGGGGCTGGGACCGGTGCGTGAGCGCTTTGCGATGACGCTGCTCGACTGCCCGCCGTCGCTCGGCCCCGTGACCGTCAACGCGCTCGCCGCCGCCGACCGGGTCATCGTCCCGGTCCAGGCCGAGTACCTCGCGCTCGAGGGGCTGGTCCAGTTCCTGGAGACGCTCGACCTCGTCCGCCGCACCCTCAATCCCGCCCTGGTTCTGACCGGGGTCCTGATCACCATGCACGACGAGCGGACCCGCCTTGCCCAGGACGTGGAGGCCGAGTTGCGCAGTCATCTACCCGAACATGTGTTCGATACCGTGATCCCCCGCAGCGTCCGGGTCGCCGAGGCGCCCAGCCACGGGGTGCCGGTGCTCACCCACGCGCCCGACTCGCGCGGCGCGGTCGCCTACCGGGCGGTGGCGGCGGAGCTCGAGGCGCGCGAACGCGGCTCCGAAGAGGAACCGGTGGCGGCGTGAACGTGAAGCGCGGAATGGGGCGCGGCCTCGCCGCGATCCTGCCGGAGACCGGCCACGGCGAGCCCTCCTATCGCGAGGTGCCGGTCGCCCTGATCCGCCCGAACCCCGAGCAGCCGCGTCGCGCCTTCGACCCGGAGACGATCTCCGCGCTCGCCGAGTCGATCGCCGAGGCGGGGGTGATCCAGCCGTTGATCGTCCGGCCGCTGCCCGACGGGCGTTACGAGCTGATCGCCGGTGAGCGACGCTGGCGGGCGGCCCGGGAGGCCGGACTCGAGATCGTCCCGGCGATGGTCCGCGACGAGGACGCGCTGATGCGGATGCAGACGGCGCTGATCGAGAACGTGGCCCGCGAGGACCTGAACCCGGTCGACGAGGCGCGCGCCTGCGCGACCCTGGTCGAGGAGCTCGGGCTCTCGAAGGAGGACCTCGCCGGCCGCCTGGGGCGTACCCGCCCGGCGATCTCGAACCTGATCCGCCTCCTCGACCTCCCCGACGACGTGCTCGAGCTGCTCACCGAGGGAGAGCTCACCGAGGGCCACGGCCGCGCGATCCTGATCGCCAAGGGCAACGACGTCCGCCGGCGCCTGGCGCGCGACGCCGCCGCCGCCGGCTGGTCGGTGCGCGAGACCGAGCGCCGCGCCAAGCACGCCGAGGAGACGCCGAAGGCAAAGGTCCTGCCGCACCCCGATCAGGAGGCGGCGATGCTGCGCGCCGAGGAGGCGCTCGAGGAGGCGTTCGGCCACGGCGTCCGCGTGCGCTCGACGAAGAAGGGGCTACGCGCCGAGCTCCACTTCGACGACGTCGGCGCGCTCCTGGAGTTCGCCCGGGCCTCTCGCCGCTAAGCCTTAGGGCCCGAGCCGCTCGATCTCCCAGCCGTCACCGGCGCGGGTGTAGCGGAAGCGGTCGTGCATGCGACCGACCTGGCCCTGCCAGAACTCGATCGACTCGGGGCGCACCAGATAACCCCCCCAGTGCGGCGGCCGCGGGACGTCGTCATCGCCGAACCGCGCCGCGTGCTCGGCGGCCCGGCGGTCGAGCTCGTCGCGTGTTTCGACCGGCCGGGACTGCGGCGAGGCCCAGGCGCCGATCTGGGACTCCTGCGCCCGGGTCGCGAAGTACGAATCGGACTCCGCCTCGGGCAGCCGCTCGACCGTCCCGCGCACCCGGACCTGCCGGTCGAGCTCGCGCCAGTAGACGACCAGCGCGGCACGGCCGGAGGCCTCGAGCTGCCCGCCCTTCGCCGACTCATAGTTGGTGAAGAAGCGAAAGCCGTCGGCGCCGGCGCCCTTGAGCAGGACCATGCGGCCGTCGGGGGACCCTTCGGCGTCGACCGTCGCCAGGGTCATCGCGTCGGCCAGCGGGACCTCGGCCCGCGCCCGTTCGTACCAGGCGCCGAATTGCGCGATCGGATCCGGGTCGAGCTGCTCGCGGCGCAGCGGCGGCATGTCGGGTCGTCGTGGCATCGGCGGTTTCCTAGAATGCCCGTCTCGAGGGCGATTAGCTCAGTTGGTTAGAGCGCGTCTCTGATAAGGACGAGGTCCGTGGTTCGAGTCCACGATCGCCCACTTCTCCTCGGCTACGACACGGCGCGATCCCGGGCGGCGGCCTCCAGTGCCGCCATGGTCTGGGTGAGCCAGCCGTTGAAGTAGCGCCTCCCGATCGTCGCGTCGAACGCCCGGTAGGCGAGCCGGTCGGGGTCCATCCCCATTTCGCCGTCAGCGAAGGTGCCGCCCTGGGCCTCGGTGAGGTCGAACCGGACGAAGGTCCCGGTGTTGACGCAGCGCACGTGGAGCCGCCTCGGGTCGTCGCGGTCCTCGATCCGCAGGTTCATCTCGTCCTTGCCGAAGGGGGTCTGTGTGATCTGGCGGTAGGTGCAGCCCTCGTCGAGCCCCGCACATTCGACTTCCACGACCCGCGGCCACCACTCCGGGTGGTTCTCGACATCGGCGATCAGCTCCCAGACGATCGGAAGCGGAGCCTCGATGAACGCCTGCCGGCGGCACATGGACATGGGCCCGATTCTCGCACGGGTAGGCAGGGACCCCGCACCTATAATCGGCCGACGATGCAGCAGATGCAGATCTACGGCGTCAGCTTCGACATGGTCGGCAAGCAGCCGATCGTGTTGCTGAAGACCGTCGACGGCAACCGCTTCCTGCCGATCTGGATCGGCCACCCGGAGGCGGCGGCGATCCTGATGAAGCTGCAGGGCGCGCAGACGCCGCGCCCGATGACCCACGACCTGCTCAACGATCTGCTCGAGCAGCTCGAGGCCAAGTGCGAGCGCGTCTCGGTCACCGAGCTTCGCGACAACACCTTCTACGCCTCGATCACGATCTCGGTGAACGGCTCGGAGATCGAGATCGATTCCCGGCCGTCGGACGCGATCGCGCTCGCCGTCCGTTGCCAGGCGCCGATCTTCGCCGCGGAGGAGGTCATCGACGAGTCCTCGATTGAGTTCGAGCACGAGGTCGAGGACCAGGAGGAGGTCGTCGAGCGCTTCAAGGACTTCCTCGACGAGGTCTCCCCGGAGGACTTCGCCGCCGGCGAGGAGTAGGGGCTACGCGGTCGCAGCGGGCGAGCGCTCGCGCGCCAGCTCCAGCAGCCGCTCGCAGAGCCGCTCGAAGCCGAACCCCGCGGCCTCGGCCGCCATCGGCAGCAGCGACGTGTCGGTCAGGCCCGGGACGGCGTTCGCCTCCAGGACCTGGGGTCCGTCCTCGGCCAGGATCATGTCGACCCGGCAGAAGCCGTCGAACCCGAGCACGTCCCAGGTCCGCAGCGCCGCATCGAGCACCGGGCCCTCGGCGGGGCCCAGGTCGGCCGGGCAGACGTAGTCGGTGCGCCCGATCTCGTAGCGCGCCTCGTAGTTGAAGCGGTCCTCCTCGCGGGGAACGACCTCGACCGCCGGCAGCGCGATCCCGTTGATCAGGGAGATGGCCAGCTCGCGTCCCTCCACGTGGCGCTCGAGCAGGACGCGATCGTCGTAGGAGAACGCGGCGAGCAGCGCCTCGGGCACCTCCTCGGCGACCCCCGCGAAGCGGACCCCGAGCGCGGAGCCGCCGATCGCCGGCTTGATCACCAGCGGAAAGCCGAGGTTCGCCTCGATCTCGTCGAGCGCGTCGGCGGCACCGAGCTCGCGAAAGGCGACCGAGTTGAAGGCAGCCCAGTCCGGGGTCGGGACGTCCGCGGCGCGCAGCTCGTGCTTGGCAGCGACCTTGTCGATCGCCCGCACGCAGGCGCGCACTCCCGGGCCCGTGTAGGGGATCCGCAGGATCTCGAGCAGCTCCTGGACGGTGCCGTCCTCACCGACGCGGCCGTGCAGGGCGACGAACGCGACCTCTGGCCGCTCGGCCTTCAAGGTCCCCACCAGCTCGTCGCCGACGTCGATCGCGAGCACCTCATGGCCAAGCGAGGCGAGCGCGTCCTCAACCCGAGCCCCGCTGCGCAGCGACACCTGGCGCTCCAGCCCCCCGCCGCCTTTCAGGACCGCGACCCTCATCCGTTCCTTCGGAACGGGAATACCTGCCCGGCCGGGAGTACCTGCCCGGCCGGGAATACCTGCCCGGCCACCTCCTCGGCTTCGCCTCCGGGGGTGCCGGGGTCAGCCGAAGGACGCGGTATTTGGTGCTCGCCGGTAATGCTCTCGTACAGGTCGACCTGCTCGGCGACGACGGCTCCGATTCGCTTGATTCCCTCGCGGATCTCGTCCGCTCCCGAGGCCGAGAAGTTGAGCCGCATCGAGGAGCCGCCGCGACCGTCGACGTAGGCGGCGGCGCCGGGGACGAAGGCGACGTTCTCACGCAGCGCCTTGGCGAGCAGGTCGGTGGTGTCGATGTAGGACGGCAGGGTCGCCCAGCAGAACAAGCCGCCCTCGGGGCGCGACCAGCTCGCCCCCGCCGGGAAGAAGCTCGTCAGCGCCTCGAGCATCGCGTCGCGGCGCTCGCGGTAGATCTCGCAGAGGTCGCCGACGTAGTCGCGCCAGCGGCCCTCGGCGAAGTACTCGCGGACGAAGTACTGGGTCAGGGTCGAGGTGCAGAGGTCGGCCGCCTGCTTGCCGAGCACGACCTTCTCCATCACCGGCGGCGGCGCGCAGAGCCACCCGAGACGGATCCCCGGCGAGAGGATCTTCGAGAAGGTGCCGAGGTACAGGACGTAGTCGCCGCCGTCGAGCTTGTAGAGCGGGTCCAGCGCCTCGCCCTCGTAGCGCAGCATCCCGTAGGGGTTGTCCTCGACCAGCAGCAGCTCGCGCTCGCGCGCCACCTCGACCAGGCGCCGGCGGCGCGGGCCCGACATCGTCACCCCGGCCGGGTTCTGGAAGGTGGGCACCGTGTAGACGAACTTGGGCCGCCGCCCCTCGGCCGCCAACCGGTCGAGCAGCGCCTCGAGCTCGTCGATCCGCATGCCATCGTCGTCGACCTCCACCTGCAGCGTCTCGGCCTGGTACGAGCAGAAGACCGGCACCGCGCCCGGGTAGGTCGGGGCCTCGGCGATCACCACGTCGCCGGGGTCGACCAGCGTCTTCGCAACCAGGTCGATCGCCTGCTGGCCGCCGGTGGTGACGATGATGTCGTCGGGGTCGGGGTCCATGCCCTCGACCCGCATCACCTCGCGGATGCACTCGCGGGTCTCGGCGAACCCCTCGGTCGGGCCGTACTGGAGCGCCTGCGCAGAGCTCTCCTGGGCGATCTTGGTCATCTGCGCCGCGAAGCTCTCGGGCGGGAACGTCGAGGTGTCGGGGAGGCCGCCGGCGAGCGAGATCACCTCCGGCCGGGCGGTGATCTCCATCAGGTCGCGCATCGCGCTGGAGCGCATCACCCGGGTGCGCTCGGCGAATAGTGCGGCGTAGCGCTCGAGGTCGCGCGCGGTCGTGTGCGCCCGCCGGTGCGGCGGTACGGCGCGCTCGGGTGGTGTCGGGCGATCGTCGGCCTCGGCCACGGCCTCAGTGTGGCGCACCGATCGTGAAGCGGCGCGCCCGCACCCCACGCTGACTAGATTCGAGCATCTCGATGCGCCGACTCGCCACGATCGCCGCACTCTGCTGCTCGCTCGCCGTGCCCGCGACGGCCCTCGGCGGGTCGCTCTACTCCGGACCCGGCCCGAAGCCCGGCCCGAAGATCCTGTACGCGAAGCCGAAGACGGCGCCGCAGCTCAAGAACGGCGGCATCTGGCGGGCGAAGCCGATCCTGATCTCGGGAACCACCGCGTACCGCAAGGGCGAGTTCCTCTACCAGGACTACATCTACGACGACTTCGGCGCGCGGGGTTCGTTCGCCCCCGGCGACCCCAGGGGCAGCGCCACCTTCGCCCGCTTCAACGGCACCTACAGCTATCCGCTCGACGAGAAGTACGAGCAGAACGCCGCCGACCTGGTCGAGCTGCGCGTCAAGCCGCTCGCCACGCAGACCGCCTTCCGGCTCACCTACAACTCGATGACCGACCCGGAGCTGGTCGGGACGACGATCGCGATCGGCGACTCGGCCGAGCCGCAGCCGTTTCCACACGGGGCAAACGTCGTCGCGCCCGCCGAGGCGTTCCTGACCGTCCACGGCCGGACCGCCGAGCTCGTCGACGCCGCCACCGGCAAGGCGCTCGGCGCAGCACCCGCGGTCGAGGTCTCGACCAGCCGCCACCAGGTCGAGGTCCGCGTCGACGACTCGGCCTGGGACCCGGGTTCGGGCAAGGTGCGGCTCGCCGCCGGGTCCGGCCTCTGGGACGCGGCGGCCGGCGAGTATCTGACCCCGGCCGGCTCGGCCGACGCCGATACCCCGGGAGGGGCCGGGACGCTCGCCGATCCCGCGGCGTTCTTCAACGTCGCCTTCCGCTTCGGCGAGTCGCTTCCGGACCTGGCCAACGTGGCGACGATCTTCACCGACCCGTCGTGGTGGCGCGACAGCCGCCAGGCGCACGCGCTGGCCGGCGGCAACATCTCGGAGTTCTCGGCCACCGTCGACTTCTCCAAACTCCGCAAGGGCGTGCGCGACGACCTGCACGGCCGCGCAGGTGGCGTGCCGACCAGCGGGCCGATGAACCGGATCCTCTCGAGCCGCTTCAAGTTCGGCCAGGGGGCGCGCTGGGGCGACGAGTGCTCGGGCCACGACGACTGCCCGAGCCAGCTCCACGGGCGCCTGCTGCCGTACTCGATCTACGTCCCCGACAAGCCGCCGCCGAAGCGCGGCTACGGGCTCACCCTCCTCCTGCACTCACTCGGCGCCAACTACAACCAGTTCGCGGGCTCCAACAACCAGTCGCAGCTCGGCGAGCGCGGGCCGGGCTCGATCGTGATCACCCCGTCGGGCCGCGGCACCGACGGCTGGTACTACGGCGTCGCCGGAGCCGACACCTTCGAGGTCTGGGCCGACGTCGCCCGCCGCTTCGAGCTCGACCCGTCCTACTCGGCGATCTCGGGCTACTCGATGGGCGGCTACGGCACCTACAAGCTCGCGACGCAGTACCCGGACCTGTTCGCTGCCGGCCAACCGGTCGTCGGGCCCCCCGGCTCGGGCGTCTGGGTGCCGCCCAACGACCCGGTGTCCGGCGGCGCGGCCTCGAACACGAACCGGATGCTCGCCTCGCTGCGCCACGTCCCGTTCATGATGTGGGTCGGCGCCGCCGACGAGCTGGTCCCGCTCGCCGGTACGACCGCGCAGGCGCAGACGTTCGACGACCTCGGCTATCGCTACATCTTCGACGTCTTCCCGACCGCCGACCACCTGGCGCTCGCCGGCAACGACTCCTACCAGCCGGCCGCCGACTTCCTCGGCGAGCGGAGGGTCGTTCGCAACCCGGCCCACGTCAGCTACGTCGTCAACCCGACGATGGACTTCCGCAAGCGCGGGACCGTCGCCGACCACGCCTACTGGCTCTCGCGCCTGCGGTTGCGCGACGGCGCCGCCGGCGCACCCCTCGGCGAGGTCGACGCGGTCTCGCACGGGTTCGGGACCACCGACCCGGAGCCCGGCCCGACCGAGACCGGTGGCGGGACCCTGCCGCCGGGCAATCTCGGCCCCTTCGCCTACATCGAGCGCAGCCGCGACTGGGGCGAGCCCGGGACCGGGCCGAAGCGCGACGAGCTGACCCTCGAGGTCCACAACCTGCGCTCGCTGACGGTCGCCGTCGGCCGGGCGAAGCTGAGCTGCGACGCCAAGCTCGACGTGACCACCGACGGGCCCCTCACCGTCACGCTCGCCGGCTGTCACCGGAAGCTCGAGTTCAGCTGAGCGCACGGCGGCGTCGCGGTACCCTGCGGCGCCGATGGAATTCTTCCTCGCAGCCTGCCAGGGCGCCGGACTCGCGGTCGCCGCGGGGGCGCTCGCCGGTGCGCCCGGCCGCCGTGAGGGGATCGGCAGGGTCCTCGCGTTCCTCGCCGTGATCGGCGGCGCAATCCTGTTCGGAGTCTCGCTTTCGGCGGAGGACCATCCGGCCTGGCCCGGCTGGCCGGTCGGCGCCGCGATCGCCTGGTTCGCGTTCCTGGTCGTCAGCGACTTCGCCGCCGGCGCCGCGGCACGGGCGGACGGAGGCGGCTTCATCGCCGGATTGGTCGTCCTCGTCGCGCTCGCGACCGCGGGGCTCTCCGTGCTGCTGCCCCCGCTCGGGCTCGTCGCCCTCGCGGGGATCGCCTATTTGGGCATGGCGCGTCGCGATCGCGCGTCGCGTAAGCACGAGGGCCTCCGGTCGCTGCGGTGACCGCGCGCAAGCTGGTCCTCTGCGTCGTGGACTCGCTGCGGACCGACAAGCTCGAGCAGGCCGTCGCCGACGGCGACGCACCGACGTTCGGCGCGCTGCTCGAGCGCGGCACGCTGATCCGCGAGTGCGTCTCGTCGTTTCCCTCCGTCACCCCGGTCTGCCTCTCGGAGATCACGACGGGGCACCGCCCGGACGGCCATTGGATCAGCGCGATGAACTGGTACCACCGCGCCGAGGCCCGCTACGTCGAGTACGGCTCCTCGTTCGAGGCGACCCGCGCCTTCGGGCTCTTCCGCTCGCTCTACGACACGGTCTACAACCTGAACATGGCCCACCTCTCTGACGAGGTGGAGACCGTGTACGAGACCCTCGCCGATCACGGCGTGCGGACGGCTTGCACGCCGTTCCTGATCTACCGCGGCCGCACGCGCCACGAGATGGGGCTGGAGGGGCTGCTGCGGCGGGTCGCGCTCGCGGCCACCTTCCGCCACGCCACCTGGGGCCCGGACGAGCTCTTCTACGGCGAGCTGTACTCGAGCCGGAAGGTTCCCTGCAAGCCGACGCTGGCCCGCCCCGGGACCCGCGACGAGTACTCGGCCTGCTGCGGGCGTGAGCTGGTCGAGAACGATCTCTATGACTTCCTGCTCTTCAGCCTGCCCGACAACGATTACCACTCACACAAGTTCGGCCCCGACGGCCAGCCCGAGTCGATCGTCCACGCCGACGCCGCCCTCGCCGAGCTCGTTGACGCGGCCGGTGGCCTCGACCGATTCCTCGACGAGCACGCGGTGATCGTGGTCGCCGACCACGCTCAGACCGAGGTCTCACAGCCGCTCGAGCTGATCGCGGCCCTCGGCGATGAGTGGCGCGTGTTGCAGCCGAACCAGAGCGATCCCGAGCTCGCCGAGCTCGCCGTTTGCCCAACGTCCCGCGCCGCCGGCGTGTACGTGCTCGGGTCCGGAGCCGGCGCGGCGCGCACGCATGCCGCGGTCCGCGCGCGGCTCGCCGAGCTGGAGGGCATCGACCTCTTCGCCTGGCTCGAGAACGGCGATCAGCCGGTCCTGCGCGGCGAGGCCGCCGGGCCGGCTCCGGCCGGCGCCTGGGCCGCGGTCGAGCGCGCCGGTACGCACCTCCGCTTTCGGCCCGGGAGCGAGGTCACCGACCGCCGCGGCGCGAGCTGGGAGCTCGACGGCGACCCAGGCGCCCTTGCCGCCGCTGTCGCCGACGGCACGTTCGACTCGAAGCGGTATCCCGACGCGCTCGCCAGGCTCTGGGCAGCCCTCGCCGCGCCCCACGCGGCCGAGATCCTGATCTCGGCCGCGGGGGGTTTTGAATTTGCCGACTGGGGTGGGATGACCCACTGCCCGGGCGGCAGTCACGGCGCCCTGGAGGCGGGCGACTCGCTGGGGCCGCTGTTGCTCTGCGGGTTCGAGCCCGGGGTCGAGTCCCTGCGCGAGCAGTGGGCGATCCGCGACGTCGCCGGGCTCGTCCTCGGGCACTTCGGGATCGATCGCGACGGCGACGGCCTGCGGGGCAGCCGCGCCGCCGAGCGGGTGGGCGGGTGAGCATGTCCACCTCCGAGCCCAGGCCGGTGCTGCGGCGGATCCACCACGGCACCCGCAAGCCGGACAACTGGCTCCAGCTGCTGCGGTTCGGCCTGGTCGGCGGCTCCGGCTACGTCGTCAACCTCGCGGTCTTCGCGTTGCTCACCGGCGTCCTCGACGTCCACCACATCCCCGCGGCGATCGGCGCCTTCTGCGTCGCGGTGATCAACAACTTCTGGTGGAACCGCCACTGGACCTTCGACGCCGGCGATGGTCACGCCGGCTTCCAGGCCGCCCGCTTCTTCACCGTCAGCCTGATTGGCCTCGCCGTCAACCTGGCCCTGCTCGAGCTCTTCGTCAGCGTCGTCGAGCTGCCCGAGCTGCCCGCCCAGGCGCTCGCGGTGGCGCTCACGTTGCCGGTGAACTTCATCGGCAACAAGCTGTGGACCTTCGGTTCCTAGTTGCGGCCGTCGCCGCAGCGGCCTGCCTGACGGTCCCGCCCCCGGCGCTTGCCGCGGCGGATGAAACGCAGCCGGGCTCGACCCTGGGGGCCCCCGAGCGGCCGGAGGTCCTGCCGGCGACGCCCGAGGACTTCGACGTCACGGCGCGCGAGGCGCTTGAGATCGCCGACGTCCATCCGAAGGTCCTCGAGCAGACGGAGCGCTACGGGACCCTGACGACGGTGATCGTCGTCAACGACGACGGGCTCTGGCAGGTCGGCTACAAGAGCGGCGACAACGAGGTCGCCCAGGTCAAGCTCGACGGCCACAGCGGCGCGGTCGTGGCGGCGTACACCGGTCATCAGGTCGCCTGGCCGATGGCGCGCGGAAACGAGGGCCAGTTCGGCCACCTGCTCAACGCGCCCTACGTCTGGTTCCCGCTCGCGCTGATCTTCCTCATCGGCCTGTTCGACTTCCGCCGCCCGGGGCGGATCGCCCACCTCGACCTCCTGGTGCTGCTCTCGTTCGGGGTTTCGCACTACTTCTTCAACCGCGGTGAGATCGGGCTCTCGGCGCCCCTCGTCTACCCGCCCCTCGTCTATCTGCTGGCGCGCGCGACCTGGATCGGGTTCCGGGGCGGAACGGGCTTGCGGCCCTCGTTGCCAGTCCCCTGGATCGCGGTCGCGGCGATCGTCCTGGTCGCGTTCCGGCTGACGATCAACATCGCCGACTCCGGGGTGATCGACGTCGGGTACGCGGGGACGATCGGCGCCGACAGAATTACTCACGGCGAGCAGCTGTGGGGCGAGGACCAGTTCCCGGAGGACAACCGCTTCGGCGACACTTACGGACCGGTCAACTACTACACCTACGTCCCGTTCGAGCTCGTGATGCCGTGGAGCGGCGACTGGGACAACCTCCCGGCTTCGCACGGCGCCGCCCTCGCCTTCGACCTCGCCGCGATCCTCGGCCTCTTCTTCGCCGGCACCCGCCTGCGCGCCGGGCGGGCCGGCCGCGACCTCGGGATCCTGCTCGCGTTCGCCTGGGCGGCCTACCCGTACACCGACTTCGCCCTCCAATCGAACTCGAACGACTCGCTGATCGCGGCGCTCGTGATCTGGTCGCTCGCGCTGTTCGCCCGTCCCCTGGCCCGCGGCGCCCTGCTCGCGCTGGCGACGATGGCGAAGTTCGCGCCCCTCGCCCTCGGGCCGCTCTACCTGGGCGGCTTGCGCGGGCTGTCCGACCGCGCCGAGCGACGGCCGGCGGTGCTGTTCTCACTGGCCTTCGTGGCTGTCTTCGGCCTCATCCTCCTTCACCCGGCGCTGGATGCGGGCCTCGGGACCTTCTTCGATCGCACCGTGGTCAGCCAGATCGACCGCACCTCGCCGTTCTCCGTCTGGGGCCAGGTCGACGGGATCCAATGGCTGCAGACGGCTGTCCTGGCGGCGACGGCCGTGTTCGCAATCGCGCTCGCCTTCGTCCCCCGGCGCCGCAGCCTCCCGCAGATGGCGGCGCTCGCCGCGGCGGTGATGATCGCTCTGCAGCTCTCGGTCGACCACTGGTTCTACCTCTACATCCCGTGGTTCTTCGGCGCGCTGGCGATCGCCCTGCTTGGAGGCGGACCTGACGGGTACATGGCGGCTGCCAGCAACCCCTACGGAGGAGGAGTAATGGAGACCGAACCGAGCGATGCCCAGGTCGAGGATCCCAACGACGCGGATCTCGAGGATCCGTCCGAGGCGACCGACGACGGCGAGGATGTCGTCGGCGACGACGAGACCACCGGCGACGAGTCGGCCGGCGAGGACGAGGGTTCGTCCGAGGTCTAGCCGTACCGGCGCTCAGGCATCGCGCGTCTGAAACGATCCGCGCGTGCCACCTCGCACGCTCTGCCTGATCGCCATCTGTGTGCTTGCGCTCGCCCCGGCCTTCGCCGAGGCGAGCCGCAAGCTGTCCGTCTCCGGCCTCGAGGTGCCGACGACCGGGCAGGCGGGCGAGCCGCTGGCCGTCTCCGGCGCGGTGCGCAACGCGGGTGACGAGAAGGCCCGCGCGACCGTCCGCGTGTACCTGCAGGACGGCCCCGGCCAGCTGCGCCTGGGCGGCAGGAAGGTCGGGGTCGGACCCGGCGACGAGCGCGAGTTCTCGCTGTCACCCGCGCTGCCCACCGGGTCCCCGGACGGCGAGTATGAGATCGCGGTCTGCGCGCGTCGCGTCAACAAGCGCGGCCCCGTTCACTGCCGGAGCGCCCCGCTGACGATCGAGGGCTAGTGACCCACTAGATTCGGGGGGCATGGAGGCACTCCGGATCTCCACGATCACGCTCGTCGTCGCCATGGTCGCCGCGGCGCCCGCCGACGCGAGCCGCAAGCTCTCCGTTTCCGGCCTTGACACGCCGGCGAGCGCCAAGCCCGGTGACGCGCTCCAGATCTCAGGCACGGTTCGCAACGCGTCCGACCGCCGAGCCCGGGTCGCCGTCCGAGCCCGAGCCGGCGCGTCGCAACTCGGCGGGGCGCGGTTGAAGGTCGGCCCCGGGCGCAAGAAGCCGTTCGCGATCGCGTCGCAGCTGCCTGCCGACGCCGGCATCGGTCCGGGCGAGATCACGGTCTGCGCCAAGCGGGTCAACCGCCGCGGCGGTGAGCACTGCCGGTCGGCGCCGCTCACGATCGAGGGCCCCGGGTCCACCGCGCCGCCGGCAACGCCTCCCCCGCCGCCCGCGTTCACCCCCGGTGCCCGGACGCTCGGCGACCCGCTCCTGCCCCAGATCGGCAACGGTGGCTATGACGCTCGCCACTACTCGCTCGCGCTCGACTACGACCCCGCGGCGAACGTGTTCGACAGCGCGACGATGACGATGACCGCGCGCGCGACTCAGAACCTGTCCGAGCTCAGCCTCGACTTCCAGAACCTTCCCGTCGACTCGGTGACGATTGCCGGCGCCCCGGCGACCTTCTCCCAGGTCGCGGCGACGCCGGCGCTCAGCGGCGGCGGCACCCAGCCGATGAAGCTCGTCGTCACCCCGGCGGCCGGGATCCTGGACGGAACGGACTTCGAGCTCAGCGTCGCCTACCACGGCACGCCTCAGGTGTTCACCGACCCCGACGGCTCCTCCGAGGGCTGGATCCCGAGCCCGGTCTGCGCGCCGCCGGTGAGCTGCAACAGCCACTTCGTGGTCGGCGAGCCGATGGGCTCGCAGGCCTGGTTTCCCTCCAACAACCACCCCTCCGACAAGGCGACCTACCGGACCGCGATCACCGTCCCCGCGGGCGAGGTGGCGGTCGCGGTCGGCGAGCTCGCCGGCCAGGCGACCTCTGGGGGCTCGACCACCTGGACCTGGACCGAAGA
This sequence comes from uncultured Solirubrobacterales bacterium, assembly GCA_963767285.1. Lineage (GTDB taxonomy): Bacteria > Actinomycetota > Thermoleophilia > Solirubrobacterales > 70-9 > WHSW01. Next base: position 140,369 of record CAVYDJ010000003.1, read on the forward strand.
CGACCCGACGGCCTCCTACCTGGTCACGGCCAGCAACGGCAACTTCGAGTTCATCCCCGACACCGTCACCGAGGCGTTGACCAATCGGAGCCTCCCGATCTACGACTCGATCAGCAACCTGGCGACGCTGCCCCAGCGCACCTCGATCCTCGCCCTGACCGCGCGCAACGAGGAGATGATCGACGCCCTCGGCGCCCACTACGGCCCCTACCCGCTCGATTCCTACGGGTCGCTTTGGGACAACAACCCGAACGTCGGCTACGCGCTCGAGGTCCAGACGAAGTCGCACTTCTCGTCGTTGACGCCCTCGGCGAGCACGTACCTGCACGAGCTCGCGCACCAGTGGTGGGGGGACGCGATCTCACCCCGGAACTGGAACGACCTCTGGTTCAACGAGGGCTTCGCGGTGCTCTCGGAGTGGATCTTCAACTTCGAGTCGGGTGCCAGCGCCACCTCGCCCGCTCAGCACTTCGACAACGAGTACGCCGCTTCGGACCCGGGGGACTGGAGCACCGCCCCGGCCATCCTCGACAACGACCCGGCGAAGATGTTCTCGCCGTCGTTCCCGACCTACACACGCGGCGCGATGACGATCGAGGGCTACCGCGAGATCATCGGCGCCGGCCCGTTCGACACCTTCACCCGCTCGCTGCAGTCAGAGCTCGCCTTCGGGAACATCTCGACGCCGGGCTTCATCGCCCGCGCGAAGACCGCCTCCGGTTTCAGCGGCGCCCAGCTGCAGCGGCTCGACGATTACTTCCAGCAATGGCTGTACGGGACGACGAAGCCGACGATCACGCCGGACAACTTCTAACGCCGCGAGTTCCCGAGCCAGCGGTTTCGCATCCGGCTGCGGTTGCTGCGAACCGACCGCGCGGCTGCCGACTGCTGCTCCGGGTCGTCGGACTCGAGCATCCGCTCGCTGCCGCCGCCCGGGTCGTCGAGCACGCTCTGGTCGGCCGGCTTGTCGAGCCGGGCGTCGATGCGGTCGATCAGGTCCGTGAACCAGCCCATGGTCAGAGTTTCACGTCGAGGCCGGGAGCTGTCAATCCGGCGCGGCGACGAGGACCTGCTCGATCGAGCGGGCGAGGCCGTCTGGGCCGGTCTCGACGACGACCGCGTTCACCCAGACGTTCTCCTCGGCGGTCGTGAAGCGGACCGGCATCTGGGTGCGAAACCCCTCCAGCGCCTGCTCCCAGCGCACCCCGAGGACGCTGTCGCGCGAGCCGGTCATCCCGACGTCGCTGATGAACGCGGTGCCCCTGGGCAACACCCGGGCGTCGGCCGTGGGAACGTGGGTGTGGGTGCCGACGACCGCCGCGGCGCGTCCGTCGAGGTGCCAGCCCATCGCCACCTTCTCCGAGGTCACCTCGGCGTGAAAATCGACGAAGAAGGCATCGGCGTCGCCGCCGACCCGCTCGAGGATCGCGTCGGCCTCCGGGAACGGCGAGCGCGCCGCCCGCAGCGACACCTGCCCGATCAGGTTGATCACGCAGAGGCGGACCCCGGCGGCCTCGACGATCACGTGTCCGTGTCCCGGGTTGCTCGCCATGAAGTTCGCCGGCCGGATGACGCGCTCGGTGCGGTCGAGGTACTCGTAAGCGTCGCGATGGCGGTAGGCGTGGTTGCCGAGCGTGATCACGTCGGCGCCCATCGCGAACAGGTCGTCGCCGGTCTTCTGAGTGATCCCCAGGCCGCCGGCCGAGTTCTCACCGTTGACGATCACGAGGTCGGGCTGGTGCCGCTCGCGCAGCTCGGGCATCGCGCGCGCCAGTCCCGCCCGCCCGGGCTTGCCGACCACGTCAGCGATGAACAGGACCTTCATCCGTGTCTACGGTAACCGCCTTCCCGTAGCGTTCCGCCGGTGATCGGGCAGGAACCAGGCGGCGCGCCTTCGCGTGCAAAGGGCGCACCGGTGATCTCGGTGCGGGATCTGAGCAAGCGCTTCGGCGACCTCGAGGCGCTTCGCGATGTCTCCTTCGAGGCCAGATCCGGGGAGCTGCTCGCGGTGATCGGGCCCAACGGGGCCGGCAAGACGACGCTGCTCTCGATCCTCGCGGGGATCCGCGAGCCCGACAAGGGGTCGGTCACCGTGCCCGGCAAGGTCGGCTGGGTGCCGCAGTCGGCGGCGCTCTACCGCCGGCTCACGGTGAGCGAGAACCTCCGCCTGTTCTCGCGCCTCGAGCGGGTCGCCGACGTCGAGGGAGCGGTCGAGGCGATGATCGACCAGACCGGCCTCGACGACCGCCGCGACGACCAGGTGGCGACGCTCTCGGGCGGCAACCAGCAGCGGGTCAACATCGCGATCGGCCTTCTCTCCGCGCCCGCCGTGCTGCTGCTCGACGAGCCCTCGACCGGCCTCGACCCGCGCCAGCGCGAACGCCTCTGGGAGTTCGTCAACGGGCTCGCCGGCGCCGGGACCACGGTCATCTACTCGACCCACCACCTCGGCGAGGCGGAGCGATACGGCGACCGCCAGCTCGTGCTCGCCGACGGTGAGATGGTCTTCGACGGGACGGCGGCCGAGCTGCACGCGGCGGTCCCCGGCGCGGCGGACGCCGATTTCGAGACCGCGTTCGTGAGCTTCCTCAGAGAGCGCGGCCACTGATGCGCTGGCTCCTGATCAAGGACCTGCAGATCCTGCGGCGCTCGCCGTTGATCGTCGCGCTGCTGATCGCCTACCCGGTCGCGCTCGGGGTCCTGATCGGCTTCGCGCTCTCGGCCGACAACTCGCAGCCGCGGGTCGCGTTCCTGAACCAGGTCCCCGACGAGCAGCAGTTCACGGCCGGCAGCGGCGAGGGGGAGATCGACCGCGACCTCGCCCGCGACGAGCTCTGCGTCCGGGTCGAGTGCGTCGAGGTCGAATCGCGCGAGGAGGCGGTCGAGAAGGTCGAGAGCGGCGACGTGATCGCCGCCCTGATCCTGCCGCCCGACCTACTCGACAAGCTCAACTCGCTCGCCACCCTGAACCCGCAGCAGCCCGAGGTCGAGGTCCTCGTCAACCAGGACGACCCGCTGAAGGCGAGCCTGGTCGACGACCGGATTCGGGCGCTCATCACCGAGGCGAACCTGATCCTCGCGCAGCAGATCTCCGACGAGGCCGCCCGGTACCTGGACCTGATCGTCGCGGGAGGTTCGTTCGACATCCCGCTGGTCGGGACCGTCGACATCCTGGGGCTCAACAAGGCAGCGGCGATCGTCGAGGCGGCCGGGGCCGAGCTGCCGCCGGACAGCCCCGCGAAGGAGGCCCTCGACCGGGTGATCGAGTTCGCCGACCTCGCGGGCGACAACCTCGATCTCGCCCTGCCGCTGCTGGGCGCGATCTCCGAGCCGATCGCGGTCGACAAGCAGGTCGTGGCCGGGGACACCTCCGAGCTGGACACCTTCGCGATCGCGGTCGCCGCGACGGTGACGCTGATGTTCGTGACCGTGCTCCTGGTCGCCGGCTCGCTGGCGCTCGAACGCGAGGAGAACGCCTACGCCCGCGTCACCCGCGGCCTGGTCGGGCCGTCGGGGCTGCTCACCGAGAAGGTGATGCTCGGGATCGTCGCCTCGTTCGCCGTCACGCTGCTGCTGCTCGCCGCGCTGACCCCGCTGGTCTCGATCGACTGGGGCCGTGCCCCGCTGATCCTGCTCGCCATCCTGTTCGGCGGCGCCGGCTTCGCCGCCTTCGGCGCCGCGATCGGCGGCTCGGCAAGGGAGGTGCGGGCCAGCTCGCTGCTCGCGTTCATGGTCTCGCTGCCGATCGCCTTCCTTTCGCTCGTCCCCTCCGGGACCGTCAACGTCACCGTCTTCAACGTCATCGAAGTGGTCCGGGCGCTGTTTCCCTTCGACCCGGCGCTCGACGCGATCCAGGGCGCGCTCGACCCGGCCGGGCCCGACTTGCTCGTGGCGGTGCTCCACCTGGCCGCGATCGCCCTCGCCTACGGCGTCATCGCGCGCCTCGCGCTGCGGCGGTTTACCGCTTAGGCCGCGACGGGCGCCGGGCGGCCGATCAAAAAGCCCTGGACCCGGTCGACGCCGTACTCGCGCAGGAGCCCGAACGTCGTCGCGTCCTCGACCCCCTCGGCGACCGTCTGCATCCCGAGCTCGCGGGCGATCGTCGCGACGCCGCGTACCAGGGCCCGGTCCTCCGGGTGGTCGCGGATCCCGCGCACGAAGCTGGCGTCGATCTTGATCATGTGGATCGGGAGCTCGCGCAGGTGGGTGAGCGAGCCGAAGCCGGTGCCGAAGTCGTCGAGCGCGATCAGACAGCCGAGCTTGCCGAGCTGCTCGGCGAGGTCATGGGCGGCGTCGATGTTCTCGAACGCGGCCGTCTCGGTGATCTCGAAGACGAGCCGTCGAGCGCTCACGCCGGCGTCGCCGAGCCGTGCCGCGAGCTCGGCCATCACGCCGGCGTCGGCGATCGTCGCGCCGGAGAGGTTGACCTCCACGTTGCGCCCGTGGGCGGCGAGCTCGATCGCCTGCCTCGTCATCCACAGGTCGATGTTGCGGATCAGGCCGCTGCGCTCTGCCTCGGGCAGGAACTCCGCCGGCTGCATGACCTTGTCGGCGGGTCCGCCTCCGTTGGTGCGCAGGCGGACGAGCAGCTCCTCCTGAACGACGGTCCCGGAGCGCTGGTCGATGATCGGCTGGCTGTAGGCGAGCAGGCGGTTCTGGTTGATCGCCGCGCGCAGGTCGTCCTCGGCGAGCCTGCGATCGGTGATGTCGAAGGCGATCGCGAACCACGTCTCGCCGTCGGTTCGCGCGCTCCAGCGCAGCCAGCGCCAGTCGCCGGACTTGGTCCGGAAGCGGTTGTCGAACGCGATCAGCTCGTGATCGATCTCGCTGATCCGGGCGTTCTCGGCGGCGGTGCGGGTGACGTCCTCAGGGTGGACGAAGTCGATGTACGGCCGCGACATCAGCTCCTCGCGGCTCCAGCCGAGGACCCGCTCCCAGGCGGCGTTCAGCGAGCTGAAGTGCCCGTCGGCGCCCGACGTGGCGAGCAGGTCGGTCTCCATGTCGAACCGCAGGCCGGGCGGCTCGGGGAGAACGCCGAAGTTCTCGACGCCGTCCGCTCCACTGAACGCGTGATCCCCGATTCCCAAGCGGTCCTTCCCTCCGGCGCCCATCTTGAGCGGCGTCCTAACCCATACCGAATACTAGGTAAGCCACCGGCGCCGGTCAATCGACAACCAGACGGGCTCGTCGAAGCTTCCCGGCGCCGGAACTGATTCCTTCCGTCGACGCGGCCCTAGAATCCGCCCGGTGAGCTTCCCGGCGACACGCATGCGCCGCCTGCGCCGGACCAAGGCCCTGCGGGATCTGGTCCGGGAGACGGACCTGTCGCCGCGCCACCTCGTCCAGCCGCTGTTCGTCGTCTCCGGGGAGAACGTGCGCGAGCCGGTCGAGTCGATGCCCGGGATCGAGCGTTTCTCGATCAACGAGCTGGTCGCTGAGGCGTCCGAGCTGGCGACGGTCGGGGTCGAAGCGGTGATCCTGTTCGGGATCCCCGCCGCGAAGGACGAGTCGGGCTCCGGCGCGTACGACACCGAGGGCGTCGTGCAGATGGCGGTGCGGGCGCTCAAGGAGGCCCACCCGGATCTGACCGTGATCACCGACGTCTGCCTCTGCGAGTACACGTCGCATGGCCACTGCGGGTTCGTCCGCGACGGCGAGGTCGACAACGACATCACGATCGAGCTACTCGCCAAGACGGCGATCTCACACGCCGACGCCGGCGCCGACGTCGTCGCCCCCTCGGACATGATGGACGGGCGGGTGGGGATGATGCGCGCGCAGCTCGACGAGGAGGGCCACCCCGACACGGCGATCATCGCTTACTCCGCGAAGTACGCCTCGGCCTACTACGGCCCGTTCCGCGAGGCCGCCGAGTCGACGCCGGAGTTCGGCGACCGCCGCGGGTACCAGATGGACCCGGCCAACGCGCGCGAGGCGCTGCGCGAGGTCAAGCTCGACATCGAAGAGGGCGCCGACATGGTGATGGTCAAGCCGGCGCTGCCCTACCTCGACGTGATCCGCAGCGTGCGCGACGCCACCGACGTCCCGATCGCCGCCTACCAGGTCTCGGGCGAGTACTCGGCGATCAAGGCGGCGGGCGCGAACGGCTGGCTCGACGAGCGCGCCGCGGCGCTCGAGGCGCTGACCTCGATCCGGCGAGCCGGCGCCGACGTGATCCTCACCTACTTCGCCAAGGAGGCCGCCGGGTGGCTGGCGGAGTAAAGGCGCCGCAGCCGAAGGTTCGCTCGCGCAAGGACGGCGCGGCGATCCCGCTCGACGACACGGACAAGCGGCTGATGAACGTGCTGCAGTCGAGCTTTCCGCTCGCCGAGGAGCCGTACGCCGCGCTCGCCCGCGAGCACGAGCTCGACCTCGACGACCTCATGGAGCGCACCCAGCGGCTGGTCGACGAGCGGATCATCCGCGAGATCACGCCGATCTTCGATACCCGGGCGCTCGGCTACGAATCGATGCTCGTCGCCGCGAAGGTCGATGCGGAGCACCCACACCGGGCGGCGAAGATCATCAACTCCCATCCGGGTGTCTCGCACAACTACCTGCGCACGCACGAGTTCAACCTCTGGTTCACACTCGCGACCCCGCCCGACTCCGCGCTCGGGCTGCAGGGGACGCTCGACGTTCTCCAGCAGCTCACCGGCGCCGAGTCGATCCGCCAGCTGCCGACCCTGAAGCTGTTCAAGATCAACATGAACCTGGAGATGGAGAAGGGCACCGAGGTCCTCGCGGCCGCAGCGGAGGCCGCCACCCCGCGCGAGCTCGAGCGCCAGCCCTACGACGACACCGACATCGCCGTGATCCGTGCCCTCCAGGGGCCGATGGCCGTCGCCGACCGCCCCTTCGACGCCGCCGCCGCCGAGGTGGAGATGTCCACGGGCGCCCTCCTCGCCCATCTCGCCGGAATGGTCGATCGCAAGATCCTGCGCCGGGTCGCGGCGATCCTCTACCACCGCCGGGCCGGCTTCTCGGCGAACGGGATGGGCGTCTGGAAGGTCCCGGAGGACGAGATCCTCGACACCGGCACGCGGATGGCCGCGGTCCGGGGGATCTCGCACTGCTACGAGCGCCCCACCTACGCGGATTGGCCGTACTCGGTGTTCACGATGGCCCACGGGCGCTCCAAGGAGGAGTGCGACGCGATCCTGCAGTCGATCGCCGACGAGCACGCCCTCCACGGCGACGACCGGGCGACGCTCTACTCGTCGACCGAGTTCAAGAAGATCCGCCTGCATTACTTCACGGACGAGTACGCCGACTGGGAAGCGGAACACATGTCGACGACATCCTCCGCTTCGCGTCCGGTGTCGTCGGGTCAGCCGCAGGACTAGCTTGCCCGACACGCGGACGTCCGAGGTCCTCTACGCCCGCGCCGTCGGTCTGCTGCCCGGCGGGGTCAACTCCCCGGTCCGCGCGATGCGCTCGATCGGGCGCGAGTACCCGATCTTCGTCGACCACGGCGAGGGTTTCGAGCTGATCGACGTCGACGGCAACCGCTACGTCGACTGGGTGTGCTCGTGGGGTCCGTTGATCTGCGGCCACGCCGACCCGGATGTCGTCGCGGCGGTCGCCGAGGCGGCCGGGAGGGGAACGAGCTACGGCGCCCCGACCGAGGGCGAGATCGAGCTTGCCGCCGAGGTCTGCGAGCGCTTGCGCTCGGTTCACATGGTGCGGATGGTCAGCTCGGGAACCGAGGCGACGATGAGCGCGATCCGGCTTGCCCGCGCGGCCACGGGGCGCGAGAAGCTGGTCAAGTTCGCCGGGGCCTACCACGGCCACGTCGACGGCCTGCTGGCGGAGGCGGGGTCGGGCCTGGCGACGCAGGGGATCCCGGCGAGCCCCGGGGTTCCGGCGGCGCAGGCAGCGGCGACCATCGTTGTGCCCTGGAACGATCCCGAGGCGGTAGCCGCGGCGCTGGCCGAGCACGAGGTCGCGGCGGTCCTCGCCGAGCCGCTGCCCGCGAACATGGGTGTCGTCCCGCCCGACGACGGCTTCCTGGCCGAGCTGAGGCGGCTCGCCGACGAGCACGGCGCTCTGCTCCTTCTCGACGAGGTGATCTCCGGGTTCCGGGTCGCCCGGGGTGGCGCTCAGGAGCGCTACGGGGTCGACGCGGATCTGACGATCATGGGCAAGGTGATCGGCGGCGGCCTGCCGGCCGCGGCCTACGGCGGGCGGCGCGACCTGATGGAACGCGTCGCTCCGGCCGGCGACGTCTACCAGGCGGGCACCCTGTCCGGGAATCCGCTTGCGGTCGCCGCCGGGCTGGCGACCCTGGCGAAGCTCGACCAGCTTGCGTACGAGCGCCTCGCGAGGCTCACCGACCGCCTGGCCACCGGGCTGCGCGCCGCCGCCGAGTCCGCGGCCGCCCAGATCCAGGTCGCCTCGGCTCCGGGCCTGGTGACCCCGTTCTTCAGCGCCGAGCCGGTCCGCGACTTCGCCGGCGCATCCGCCTGCGACCCCGAGGCCTACGGCCGCTTCTGCCGCGCCCTGCTGGACCGCGGCATCTATCCCCCGGCCTCGCAGTTCGAGGCCTGGTTCGTCTCGCTGGCCCACGACGAGGCGGCGATCGACCACACCTGCGAGGCGGCCGCCGAGGCGTTCGCGCTGGCTGGTGTGCCGTGAGCGAGCCCACCGACGCCCTCCGTGACCTCGCGGCGCTGCTTGGCGCCGACGACTCCGTGGTCAGCCCGCACGTCGCCGACCCGGGCGAACGCGTCCCGGCCCTCGGCGTTCTCGCCGCGGCTGGCCCGCGAACCGCCGCGGTGCCGGGTGAGTACGCGCTGGTCGTCGAGGCGGTGCGCGAGGGCTACCTGCTCCATTACGCCGCCGATCAGGCCCGCATCGTGGCCGGCGTGGACTCCGACCTGGCGCTGCTCGCCGGCGACTACCTGTACGCGCTGGGGTTGGAGCGGCTCTCGGTGCTGGCCGACCTCGCCGCGGTGCGTGAGCTCTCCGACCTGATCAGCCTCGCCGCCCAGGTCCACGACGGCTCGCGTGACCCTGAGCGCGCGAGGCTCGAGGCCGCAGTCCTGTGGCTGGCCTGCGCCACCGCGATCGCCGCCGGGACGGACCCCCCGCACGACGAGGCGAAAGCGCGGGTGCGCGCCGGGGACGCCGCGGCCGCCGAGGCTCTGTGGGCCGTGGCCGCCGCGACGGCCGAGCGGAGCGGCTGTAGGCAGGCGCTGGGCGATGCAGCGGCTCAATTAGACTTCCGGGCCGACCACCTCTCCACACTTGGCTGACGAATGGGACAAGAGAACGGGCGAACCCCCGGGTAAGCCGAAGCCCGCCGGCTATTTCGAAGGCGAGACGATGACCCGTCGTTCCGTCTTCGCGCTCGGCGGGCAGGCCTTCGGCGCCGTCGCCGTGTCGGTCGTCGCCCTGCCGGTGGTCGGGTTCGCTGTGGCGCCGATCTTCGACGAGCCGGAGGAGATGTGGGAGGGGGTCGGCGCGCCGGACGACTACACCTCCGACACCTACCGCCAGGCGGTCATCACGATCGTCGAAGGGGTCGGCGACTCGGGCAAGACCACGGTCTACATCCGCCGCGGCAGCACCGACCTCGACGAGGATCCCAACGAGTACATCGCGATCTCGACCCGCTGCGCCCACCTCGGCTGCCCCGTTCGGTTCGTCCGCGCCGCCGGCAACTTCATCTGCCCGTGCCACGGCGGCGTCTACGACTTCGAGGGCAGGGTTATCGGTGGTCCGCCGGTGCGCCCGCTCGATCGCTTCCAGACCCGCATCGTCGGCGACGAGCTTCAGGTCGGCCCGCGCTACAGCGTCACCTCGGACCTCGAGCCGGTCCGCGCCCGCGACCCCGGGGAGTACACGGGCGGGATCTGGGAGTACCTCTACCCGCCGCGGCCGACGACCGCGCCGGCCCCGTGAGCTGATTCGAGATGCCGAAGCTTCCAGTTCCACAGGCGCTGCGCAAACCGGCCAAGCCCGGCCAGGGGGGCAACGGCGCGCGTAGCAACGGCGGCGCCAACGGCGAAGCTCCGGGCGAGCGCGACGAGGGCCTGCAGCTCGGCCACAAGGCCAAGGAGGCCGGGATCGACGTCGTCGGCTGGGTCGACGAGCGCACCGGCGCGACCCCGTTCCTGACCGGCCTGATGCTGCGCAAGGTCCCGAAGGGAACGAACTGGTTCTACACGCTCGGCTCGGCGACCCTGTTCGCGTTCGCGATGCAGGCGCTGACCGGCGTCTTCCTCGCGATGTACTACGTGCCCTCGTCGGTCGAGGCCTACAACTCGATCACCCACCTGACCAACGACGTCTTCCTCGGCGAGTTCGTGCGCGGCCTGCACAAGTGGGGCGCGACGCTGATGATCGTCCTGATCTTCCTGCACATGGGCAGGACGTTCTTCTTCGGCGCCTACAAGTACCCGCGCGAGCTGAACTGGGTGATCGGGGTCGTGCTGCTGATCCTCACCCTGGTGATGGGCCTGACCGGCTACCTGCTCCCGTTCGACCAGCGCTCCTACTGGGCGACGATCGTCGCCATGAACATCACCGGCTCGGGCCCGATCGCCGGCCCGTACCTGGCTGACTTCCTGCGCGCCGGCTCCGAGTTCGGGGCGACGACGCTCCCGCGCTTCTACGCCGTTCACATGCTCCTGGTGCCGGGGTTGATCATCGCCCTGATCGGCGCCCACCTCTACCTCGTCGTCAAGCTGGGGACGACTGCGCCGCCGTGGCTTCGCGCCAACCCGAAGCCCAAGGAGCTGCGCAAGGAGGAGGTTGGGTGAACAGCGCCGAGAAGGAGGAGTACCTCCGCGAGTACGAGATCCTGAAGAAGAAGGGCAAGCCCTTCTTCCCGTACGCCGTGTTCAAGGACTCGGCGATGATGATGATCGTCGCGCTGGTGATGGTCGCGATGGCGATCGTCCTCGGCGCCGAGCAGGGCCCGAAGGCCGACCCGACCACGACCACCTACGTGCCGCGGCCAGAGTGGTACTTCTTCTTCCTCTTCGAGCTCCTGCGGGTGATCAAGCCGGCCGAGCTGGTCCCGATCGCGACCGTCGGCATCCCGACCCTGTGCATGGTCCTGTTGCTGTTGCTGCCGTTCTACGACCGCAACCCCGAGCGGGTGCCGTGGCGGCGGCCGATCGCGACCACGGCCGGGATCATGACGATCATCGCGATGGCGTTCCTGACCTACCTCGGCGCCTCGGCGGGCTCGCCGACCGAGATCGATCTCGAAGCGCTGAACCTGCCTCCTGGTATCTCGGCCGCCGAGCACGAGGACCTCGAGAAGGGCGCCCAGGTGGCGGCTCAATCGGGCTGCCTTGCCTGCCACAAGTTCGGCGAGAACGGCAATGACGGCCCGGGACCGGTCCTGACCGAGATCGGGGCCAAGCTGCCCTCGGCGGGCATCCGCCGGACGCTGATCAACCCCTCGGGCGTGATGCCCGTGTTCGCGCCCTGCGGCTCCCCGGGAGCTTCGGAGAGCTCCTGCATGCCGCCGGAGAAGTTCACGAGCCTGGTCCAGTTCCTAGCCTCACTTCAGTGACCGGGGTTACGACCCCGGAGGAGGTCGAGTTCGCGACCCAGGTCCGGGGAATGTTCGACCGGATCGCCGGGGTCTATGACCTGATGAACACGGCGATGACCGCCGGCCTTCACCACCGCTGGCGCGAGCGAGCCGCCGATCGCACGGAGCTCGGGCCCGGGGACGTCGCCCTCGACGCCTGCTGCGGCACCGGTGACCTCGCCTTCGAGCTCGCGCGCCGGGTCGAACCCGGCGGTCGGGTGATCGGTTCCGATTTCTCCGAGCAGATGCTCGACCTCGCCCGCCGCAAGGGGGCCCAGCGCGGCGCCGACTCGGTGCGCTTCGAGTTCGGGGACGCGCTCGCGCTCAGCTACGACGACGAGACGTTCGATGCCGTCACGGTGGGGTTCGGGGTCCGCAACCTCGCCGACCTCGACCGCGGGATCGGCGAGCTCGCCCGGGTGCTGAAGCCCGGCGGGCGCCTGGTCATCCTCGAGATCACCAACCCGCGCCGCCCGCCGCTCTCGACCTTCTTCAGCCTCTGGTTCGATCGGGTGGTGCCGCTGCTCGGCACGGTGGCCGGCGACCGCGACGCCTACACCTACCTGCCGGAGTCGGTGAAGCGCTTTCCGCCGCCGGAGGGCCTGGCGCTGATCATGGATCGCGCCGGGCTCGAGGGGATCCGCTACACGGTGCTGGCCGGCGGGATCATCGCGATCCACTCCGGCACTCGCGCGGCTTGAACCGCAGCGCCGTCCCGCCGCCGGTCACGCGCGTCCTCGACGCGGCCGAGGCCTGGCTGCCGCGGCGGATGGCGGCGGTCGAGGCACGTCTGGCGGAGCTCACCGTGGACGGCGGCGCGAAGCTGGCCGCGGAGGCGACGGCGACGCTGGCCGCGGGGGGCAAGCGGCTGCGCCCGATGCTGGTCCTCGTCTGCGGCGGTGAACAGGCCGGCGAGGAGGCGATCCGCGCCGCGACCGCGATCGAGCTCGTCCACATGGCGACGCTCGTCCACGACGACGTCCTCGACGCGGCGCCGCTGCGGCGGGGCCGCCCGACCGTCGTGGCCCGTTCGGGCCGCTCGACGGCGACCGCGGTCGGCGACCTGCTCTTCTCGCGCGCCTTCGCCGAGCTCGCCGGCGCCCCCGAGGACGGATCGGGCCGCCAGGTCGGCCTGCTCGCCGGCGCCTCCGTCGGGCTCGCGAAGGGCGAGCTGGCGCAGCGCCGCGACGCCTTCGACCTGGCGATCACCGCCGAGCGCTACCTGGAGCGCTGCCGGCTGAAGACCGCGCGGTTGTTCGAATGCGCCTGCCTGATCGGCACCGAGCCCGGTCCGGAGGAGACGGAGGCGCTCTCGACCTACGGGGCGGAGATCGGCCTCGCGTTTCAGCTCCTCGATGACGTCCTCGACGTCACGGGCCCCGCCGAGCGAACGGGTAAGGCGGTTGGGACCGACCTTCTCGACGGCACGGTGACGATGCCGTTGATCCTCGCCCGCGAGCGGGACGCGGCGCTGGCCGAGCTCGATCTGCGCGCCCTCGATGCCGACGCGGCTGCCCGGGTCTGCGCCCGGATCGAGGCGACCGGGGTGCTCGACGCGGTTCGCGCCGACGCCCGCGCCCGGGTCGAGCGCGCGAAGGCGATCCTGACGCCGACCGTCGATGCTCGCCGCCGCGAGCTGCTGACGATGGTCGCCGACGGGGTCGTCGAGCGTTACTCGTAGCGCGGGCCGGGACGAGACGGGCGCGGAGCGCCTAGAAGTCTTCGGGGACGATCCAGCCCGCGTTCAGCGCGGTGACGAAGCGCTCGACCTGCTCTTCCATGTTCGCCCGGGTGAGCAGGGTGAGGTCGCCGAGCAGCTCCTCGGTGCCGCGGTCGAGCTGCTCGTCGAAGGCATCGACGATCTCCTGGGCGTAGACGCCCCCACCGCGCCACTCGCAGTCGGGGCAGCGCAGCTGGACGCTCCAGCTCCTCATCTCGGCAGGCGCCCAGTCGGTCGGAAAGACGAGGTGCGAGGAGCAGCTCGGGCAGACGTGCAGGCCGTTCGCGGGGGTTCCTGTGACCCCACGGCGGGGAGCCGTGCGGAAGTCACCGGCCGTCACAGGCACTGAGCCGTCGTCGTTTGTGGTCTGTTCATGGGCCACGGCTCCGATATCGACCGTGGCGGGCGGTCCCTTTAGCCGTGGGCCGCCGTCCGGGGTGGGCTAAGCGTCCAATTGCGCCTCCGCAATTAGCGGCTTGGCGGGCGCAGAGCCGCCGCCCGGTGCAGCATGATGCCGTCGAATGAGCCGCGAGGCGACAGGTTCAGGCACGGAATCGGCTGCCGAGCAGGGCTCCGGCCGCGCCCAGGTGCTCGCCTCCCAGCAGCTCCGCAAGGCGATCGCCCGAGAGTGGATCACCGCCGGCGACTTCCGGATCCGGCCTGATGCGATCCAGCCCGCCAGCATCGACCTTCGCCTGGGCGAGTTCGCCTGGGCGCTGCGCTGCAGCTTCCTGCCGGACTCCGAGTCGCCGGTCGAGGAGAAGCTCTCCGAGATCGCCTTCCAGAAGATCGACCTGCGAGACGGCGCGACGCTCGAGCGCGACCGCCCGTACCTGATCCCTCTGGTCGAGGAACTCGCCCTGCCCGACTCGATCCGCGGGAAGGCGAACCCGAAGAGCTCGACCGGCCGCCTCGATGTCTTCACCCGGGTGATCACCGACCGCAACCATCGCTTCGACGAGGTCCGCCCCGGCTACCACGGCAGGCTCTACCTCGAGGTCGTGCCGCGCTCGTTCGCGATCTACGTCCGCCAGGGTCTGGCGCTCAACCAGCTGCGGCTCTCGACTGGCGACGCGCGACTCGACGACTCGCAGCTGATCGGCCTGCATCGCGAGTTCCCGCTGCTCTACGTCGACCAGCATCCCCTGCGCGAGACCGAGCTGGCGATCGCCGACGGGCTGTTTCTCAGCGTCGACCTGCTGTCCGGGCCCGCCGACCGCGTGGTCGGCTACCGGGCGAAGAAGAACAGCCTGCCGATCGACCTGAGCCGGATCCGGGCCTACCGCTGGAACGACTTCTGGGATCCGGTCCTCCCCGAACGTGGCTCGCGGATCGTGCTCGAGCCGGAGATCTTCTACCTGCTGCTCTCGGCCGAGGGCGTCTGCATTCCGCCGAGCTACGCCGCCGAGATGATGGCCTACGACCCCAGTGCCGGCGAGCTGCGCACCCACTACGCCGGGTTCTTCGATCCCGGGTTCGGGTACGACGCCCGCCACGAACGCCACGGGAGCCGCGCCGCGCTCGAGGTCAGGGCGCGCGACGTGCCGTTCATGGTCGAGCACCGCCAGCCGATCTGCAAGCTCGCCTTCGAGCGCCTCGGCGCGCCGCCCGACGTCCTCTACGGCACCGATCTCGGCTCCAATTACCAGGGCCAGGTGACGATGCTGAGCAAGCACTTCGAGGACCAGCTCGCGGCTCCAGCACCCGCTCAAGAACGCAACTGAACGCCCGGCCCCGGCCCGGGGTATGAGTAGCATTGGGTCCGATGCCAAACATCGGACCACTCGAGCTCGCGATTGTGCTCGTGATCGCACTCGTGATCTTCGGCCCCAAGCGGCTGCCGGACCTCGGCAAGTCGCTCGGCTCGGGGATGCGCGAGTTCAAGGACTCGCTGACCGGCAAGGACGACGACGACGAGGAGGAGGAGCAGGCGGAGCTCGAGGCGGCCGCCTCGCACCCCCAGCCCGATCCCGAGGTCGAGCCCGTCAAGGGCGAGGTCGTCGAGGACCGCTCCTAAGCGGACCCGGCCCAGGACCATGCCCCGGCGGCGAAGGCCAGCCAAGTTCGACGACCGGATGACGCTCGTCGAGCATCTCGACGAGTTGCGCAACCGGATCATCCTCTCCGGGGTCGTGCTCGCGCTCGCGATCGTCTTCTGCTTCTGGCAGAACCACACCCTGCTCGAGATCGCCAACGAGCCGCTGCCCCGCGATCTCGACCCGCTCACCTTCAGTCCCACCGAGCCGTTCTTCACCACGGTCAAGCTCTCGATGTACGGCGGCATCCTGATCGCGCTGCCGATCCTGCTCTTCCAGGTCTACGCCTTCGTACTGCCGGCGTTCAGCCCGTCCGAGCGCCGCGTCGTGTTTCCGATGCTGCTCGCGGTCCCGTTCCTGTTCATCGCCGGGACGGTGTTCGCCTACTTCGTCGTCCTCCCCCCGGCGCTCAGCTTCCTGCTCGGCTTCAACGACCAGGAGTTCAACATCCAGATCCGCGCCTCTGAGTACTACGGCTTCATCGTCCTCACCCTGATCGGCGTCGGTCTGCTGTTCCAGATCCCGGTCGGCGTGCTCGCCGTGACCCGGCTCGGGATCGTCACCCCCGAACAGCTCGGCCACAACCGGCGCTACGCGATCCTGGCCATCGCCGTGGTGGCGATGCTCCTTCCCGGCACCGACCCGGTGACGATGCTGATCTGCATGCTGCCGCTCTACCTGCTGTTCGAGTTCTCACTCCTGCTGGCCCGCTGGTTCGGCGAACCGGCGGAGGGCGTCGTCGACTAGCGGCCGGACCGCTTCCTCTACGCTCCCGACCCGATGCTGTTCGATCTCCAAAGCGGCAAGCGCCGGCGCGTGGTCCAAGTCGTCTTCGGCTTCCTCGCCTTCATCTTCTTCATCAGCTTCGTCGGCTTCGGGATCGGCTCCGACGTCAGCGGCGGGATCTTCGACGCGCTCGGGATCGGCGGCGGCGACTCGAGCTCCAGCCCGCAGTACGAGGAGCAGATCGAGGAGGCCGAGGCGACCCTGGAGACGGATCCGAAGGACAAGCAGGCGCTGCTCGCCCTGGTCCGTTACCACTACCTCTCGGCCACGTCCGAGGGGGTGACGACCGACCCGACGACCGGGGCGACGTCGATCAGCGAAGAGGCCCACGCCGAGCTCGAACTCGCGGCGCAGGCGTGGACCGACTACCTGAAGACGAACCCGACCGGCACCGACCAGAGCACGGCCGCCAACGCCGCCCAGGTCTTCGTCCTGCTCGGCGACGCGGAGGGCGCCGCCGAGGCGCAGGCGATCGTCGCCGAGGGCGTGAAGAGCGCCGCCGCCTACGGCCAGCTCGCCTTCTACTACTACGCCGCCGGCGAGATCAAGAAGGGCGACGAGGCGGCGAAGCAGGCGGTTGACGCGGCCGATGCGTCCTCGGCCGACCAGATCGAGAAGAACCTGGCGAACATCCGCAAGCAGGCGATCAAGCAGCAGGAGGCGATCGAAGAGCAGGCCGAGCAGGGTGGCGCGGAGGCCGGCGAGCAGCAGCTCCAGGATCCGTTCGGCAGCCTGGGCGGCGCTCCGCCCGTCGCGCCTACGCCCTGACGCTCACCGCGGGCGCAGGCGCGCGCGGATGCTCGACACGACGCTCTCGTCCCCGTCGTTCGCGGTGACGGTCAGCCGGTAGCGCCCGGGCTTGGCGCGCTTGCCGCCGAGCTTCCCGTTCCAGGCCAGCTTGCCGAGCCCGGCTGCGGCGATGTCCTTCGTAGCGACGGTCTGGGCGGGGGCGCGAGCCGAGCTTCCCTGCCGCTTGACCGCCAGGCTGACCGCGGCGGCGCCCGTGATCACGAACCGCACCTTCAGCCGCCGGCCCGCGCGGGGCCGGTCCGGCTTGACCGCAAACGCGACCAGGATCAGCTTCGCGTCGGCGCCGGGCGTCCCCGGTGTCCCCGGTGTCCCAGGTGTGCCCGGCGTCCCCGGCGTCCCCGGCTCGCCAGGCGGGCCGGTCGGCAGCGCGTCGGGCGTCGTGTCGGTGGTGATCGCGCCGACGTTGTTCGCGAAGCGCTCGGTGAACCACAGCGCGCCGCCCGGGCCCGCGGTGATCGCGCCGGGGCCGGCCCCGCTCGCCGGCAAGGTGAACTCGGAGACCACGCCGCCGGTCGTCATCCGTCCGATCTTTCCTGCGCGTCCCTGCGTGAACCAGAGCGCACCGTCGGGTCCACCGGTGAGGTCCTCGAGGCCGCTGCCGGCCGGTGCCGCGAAGCGCGATTGGGCTCCCGCGGTCGTGATCCGCACGACGTGGTCGACGCCGGCGGCCGCGGCCCAGAGGGCGCCGTCGGGGCCGGAGGTGATCGACACGAGGTCGTTGGGCTCCGACTCCAGGGCCGGGACGCTGAACTCGGTGACCGCCCCGGCGGTCGTCATCCGCCCGATCTGACTCGACCCCCGCTCGGTGAACCACAGCGCCCCGTCGGATCCGGCGGCGATCCCGAACGGTCGGCTTCCCACGCCCGGCACCGCGAACTCGTTCGTGACCACGCCGGCGGTCGTGATCCGGCCGATCTGGTCGCTGCCGGCCTCCGTGAACCAGAGCGCGCCGTCGGAACCGGCGACGATGCCGGTCGGGGCGCTCCCGACGCCCATGACGGCGAACTCAACCAGCGACGCCTGAATCGCCGCGTCCGATCCTGCGAGCGGGTTGATCCTGCCGATCCGGTCGCCGGTTCGCTCGGTGAAGAACACGTCACCGCCGAGGGCGGTCAGATCGAACGGCTCTCGCCCCGCCGGCAGGACGAACTCGGTGACCGCGCCCGCCGGCGTGACGCGCGCGATCCGGCTGACGCTCGACTGCGCGATCCAGAGGTTGCCGTCGGGTCCGGTGACGATCCCCGTCGGCTGCGAGTTGGGGGTGCCGAGCGGGAACTCGGCGATCGCGGCGTCGGCCGGCGCCGCCATGGCCGCGAGCAGCGCGATCGCCGCGACAGCGCTCGGCCAGAAGGCCCGCTTGCGAGTCCGAGGCGCGATCCCCTGCACAGCCCGATCGTGTCACCCCGGAGTCGCCGCGTCAACACGCCGGCCGCACCGCGAACGGCAGCCGACCCGTCGCTACGATGCCCGTCCGGGCCGTTAGCTCAGCTGGTAGAGCAGGAGACTCTTAATCTCAAGGTCACAGGTTCGATCCCTGTACGGCCCACTCAGCCGGGAGCTGTCCAGGGGATACTGGGTGGCGATGTCGGAAGAGAACGTAGAGCTGTTCCGAAGGGCGTTGGACGCCATGGTCAGCGACCGCCGCGACGGCAAGGCCTTCCGGGTGCGGACGTACCTCGATCCCGCGGAGGCGCTCGAAGCGGCCGGGCTCAGCCCCTGACGCCGACCTTCTTCGACTTCGCCGCGAGACAAATCCCGAGATCCGGGATCGTCTGCGGCTCGGCCTTCGCGTAGTAGGAGCCCTCGGGCGGGGAGGCGGACTTCCGGAAGGATCCGTTCGCCTTCGTCTTGGCCCGGCCGATCGAGGGGTCCTTGCCGCGCTTCGCGCGGAAGATCGTCAGCTCGACCTTCGCCGCGCACGCTCCCTTCGGGGTGAGCTTTCCCTTGAATGCTTCCTTCCCAGCCGCGTACGAGAGCTTGAGCCGGCGCGCCACGTCCGGACAGCCGGCGGGCCCCGGGACGTCCGGACAGGCGTCGTTCGCATCCGTGGTCCCGTCGCCGTCGCGATCCGGATCCTTGCAGCCGTCGCCGTTTGCGTCGGGTCCCGCTCCGATCCCCTCTGTGGGGCACGCGTCGGCGGCGTCGGGAACGCCGTCCCCGTCGGCGTCGGGAACGCCGTCCCCGTCGGCGTCGGGAACGCCGTCCCCGTCGGCGTCCGCGTCGCAGGCGTCGCCCTGAGCGTCGCCGTCGAGGTCGGCCTGGTCGGGATTGGCGGTGGCCGGGCAGTTGTCGGGCAGGTCGACGACCCCGTCGCCATCCGTGTCGAGCAGGATTTTCGAGATGAACGCGTCGCTCATCGGGGAGTCTCCCTCGATCGGGGCGGCCGTGGGGAAGTCCGTGGACGAGGTCCCACCGGCGATGTACATGTTGCCGATGGAGTCCACGGCGATGCCGCGGGCCTGTTCGTCGTCATTGCCCCCGAGGTAGGTCGAGAAGTCGAGCGCGGTTCCCGGCGGGGTCAGCTTGAAAACGAAAGCGTCGTCCCCCGGCAAGTCGCCCTGGATCGGAGCGACGGTGTCGAAATCGGTCGAAGCGGTGACGCCGGCGACGTAGGCGGATCCGCGGGCGTCGACGGCGATGAACGTGCCCCTGTCTTCACCGTTGCCACCCAGATAGGTCGAGTAGGTGAGCGCGCTGCCGGCAGGATTGAGCTTCGAGACGAAGAGGTCGTTGAAGCTGCCCGGTGCGTCGCTCTCGATCGGATCGACGGTGGGGAAGTTGGTGGATCCGGTGAGGCCGGTGACGTAGGCCGCGCCGCTCGCATCGACCGCGATGGACTCGGGAGTCTCGTTGCCGCCGCCGCCGGCACCTCCAAGATAGGTCGAGTAGACGAACGCGCTGCCGGCGGGGTTCAGCTTCGAGACGAAGGCGTCGCTGGAGGCGCCGAGACTGCCCTGGATCGCGTTGGCGGTCGGGAAGTTGGAGGAGGCGGTGACCCCGGTGACGTAGGCTCCGCCACTCGCATCGACGGCCGCGGACTTGCCGAACTCGGAACCGCCGCCACCCAGATAGGTCGAGTAGCTGAGTGCGCTGCCGGCGGGGTTCAGCTTCGCGACGAAGGCGTCGCTGGGGCCGCCGAGGCCGCCCTGGATCGCGTTGGCCGTCGGGAAGTTGGCGGAGGCGGTCTGCCCGGTGACGACGAGGGCGCCCCCCGCGTCGAGAGCGATGCCCTCCCCTCTGTCGGCCCCGCCTCCTCCCAGAAAGGTCGAGTAGACGAGCGCGTTTCCGGCCGGGGAGAGCTTGGAGATGAAGGCGTCCTCGCCGGTGCCCTTGGTGGCTTGGATCGCGTTGACGGTGGGGAAGTTGCCCGAGTCGGTTCCTCCGGCCACATATGCGGCGCCACTGCCGTCGACCGCGATCGTCTGGCCGTCGTCGAGCCCGGCGCCTCCCAGGTAGGTCGAGTAGACGAGGGCGCTCCCGGCGGGGTTCAGCTTCGAGACGACGACGTCGAAGCCGGCGGAGTCACCCGCGATCGGGCCGACCGTGTCGAAGTTCGTCGAGTCGGAGTCGCCGATGACGTAGGCGGCACCGGCGCCGTCGATCGCGATCTCGCTGAGCTGATCTGTGCCGCTCCCGCCCAGGTAGGTGGAGTACGCAAGGAGCACCGGGTCGATCACGAGCTGGCGGCTCGGGTCATACGAGCCGAGCTCGAACCCGACGCGGTTGCCGTCGAGGCTGAAGGCGGCGTCGACCTCGGTTCGCGGTTGCTCCGCGCTCGCGGGCTGGTAGGCGATCGGGGCCAGCTGGGTGAAACGCGCCTGTCCGGCGCTGGCCACGAGACTCCCGTCGTCGGTCAGGCTGACCGAGTCGGCGCCCTCGATTCGCGCCGAGAGGGCCGACGGGTCGGCGCCGGCCGCGAGCACGTAGTCGTATTCGATCTGCTCCCGGCTCGAGCCATGGAAGCGGATCTCGGTTCCCGGGTAGGCGGATTCGAAGGCGACCGCGCCATAGGTCGGGATCTCGGTCTCCCATCCCGACCGGTCGCCGCGCAGGTCGTTGACGACGCCCGGGAGTTGCTGTACCCCCGTCGCGTTGCCCAGATCGGCGCCGGGAAAGTGGAGCCGGATCGACTCGGAGGAGTGCTGGGAGGTCCGCGCGGAGATCGTTGCCCCTGAACTCGTCAGCGCCAGGCTTCCGGCCGCGGTCCTGGTCGTGAACAGGACCTCGTCCTGATAGCGGCCGGCGTTGGGCTCGAACGCGAGGGGCACCTCACCGTATTGAGACTGGGCCTCGACCGGGGAGGCCGCAGGCGGCGCGGGGGAGGACGCCTGATCGAGCAGGAACCCGCCACCGGCGATCGCCGCGGTCGACGCGATTGCGACGGCGATCAGCGCCGGACCACCGCGCAGCGGCATCCGCGGGTGAACCCCGATGCCTGCAAACTCGCTCAATTGACGTCCCGCCTCCTTGCCAGCTCGGCGCGAGTCTAAGTCAGGCGAGCCGATCAGACAAGGGGGCGTCGTAGCGGTCATCATGCGGCGATGAGCGAGGACGAGCCGCAGGTCCGCGATCCGGAGGAGCTCGACGCGCTGGGAGCTCCGGCCGACGCCGAGATCTCGGAGCTGACCACGATGGGGCCGGTCGAGCTGACCGTCGCCGACCTCGACGTGTCGATCCCCTTCTACGAGGGCTCGGTGGGCCTCGTGACGCGTGAGCGCAACGACGGTCGCGCCTCCCTCGGGACGGACGAGCGCGAACTGCTGGTCCTCGTCGAGCAGCCTGGCGCCCGGCCGTCGGACGGCCACACCGGCCTGTACCACTTCGCCCTCCTGGTCCCCGAGCGGGCGGACCTCGCCCGGTGGCTCGCCCACGCCGCCGCGGACCAGATCCCGCTCACCGGGCTCTCCGACCACTTCGTCAGCGAGGCGATCTATCTCAGCGACCCCGACGGCCACGGGATCGAGATCTACTGGGACCGGCCCCGGGAGGTCTGGCAGGGTCAGGTCGCGGAGCGGATGACCACCGAGCCGCTCGACGTCCAGGATCTGGTCCGCGAGCTCGGTGGCGAGACCCCGGCCTTCGGCGGCCTGCCCGCCGGGACCACGATGGGCCACGTCCATCTCAAGGTCGCCTCGATTCCGGAGACCGTGGCCTTCTACCGGGACCTGCTCGGCTTCGGATTGATGGCCAGCCTCGGGCCGATGGCCGCGTTCCTGAGCGCCGGGGGTTATCACCATCACCTCGGGTCGAACACCTGGGAGAGCGCCGGCGCCGAGCCGCCACCCGCGGGCAGCGCGGCGCTGCGTCACTACACCGTGTTGGTGCCGGACGACGCGGAGCTCGAGCGGGTTCTGGGACGCCTGCGCTCGGCTGGGATGCCGATCGAGGACCACGCCGACGGAGCACTGGTGCGCGACCCTTCCCAGAACGCCGCCTTGCTCCGCGTCAGCTAGCGAGCGCTCGGAGCCGCTCCGCGAGCTCGCCGGCGAAGAACTCGAAGAAGCCGTCGGGGTCGGGCCCCGCGTTGATCAGGGCCAGGTGGTCGAAGCCGGCCTCGGCGAACTGCCGCGCGACCTCGAGGTGGCGGTCGACCTCGGGACCGCAGGCGAATGCCTCGCGCATGTGCTCGACCTCGACCAGCTCGGTGGCCGCCTCGAAGTTCACCGGGTTCGGTAGCTCGGTCAGCACCTTCCAGCCGAGTAGGCCGAAGCGGAACATCGAGTGGGCCGACTCCGCCGCCTCCTCCTCGTCGGGAGCCCACGCGAGGGGCACCTCCGCGTATCGTGGCCCCTCACCGCCCGCCGCCTCGTACGCCTCGATCAGTTCGGAGTCGGGGTCGGTGGCAAAGATCCCGTCGCCGAGCTCCGCGGCGATCGCCGCGCCCTTCTTGCCCCCGATCGCGACCGCGATCGGGACCTGCGACTCCGGCAGGTCGAACACCCGCGCGTCCTCGAGCTTCAGATGCTTGCCCTCGTAGGAGTGATAGCCGCCCGACCAGAGCAGGCGGATGATCTCCAGGGCCTCTCGCAGCAGCTCGTGGCGCTCGGTCACCGACGGCCAGCCGCGACCAACGATGTGTTCGTTGAGCTGCTCGCCGGCGCCGACCCCGAGCGTGAAGCGGCCCTCCGACAGCAGCGCAGTCGTCGCCGCGGCCTGGGCCACGATCGCCGGGTGGTAGCGGATCGACGGGCAGGTCACTCCGGTGGCGAGATGGATCCGCTCGGTCTTCGCGGCAATCGCGGCCAACATCGACCAGGCGAAGCCGGAGTGGCCGTGGTCGTAGAGCCACGGGTGGAAGTGGTCGGAGACCTCGACGAAGTCGAACCCCGCGCGCTCGGCCTCGACCGCCTGGCGAACGATCTCCTGGGGCGGGTAGCCCTCCGCGAACAGCTTGTAGCCGATCTTCATCGATTCACCCCCCGGGCGGTGGCGGAATCGGCTCGGCGGCCAGCGCCTTCGCGACCGCGACGAGGTTCTGAGCCGCAGCACGGCCGGTGGAGGCGGCCCACTCCTTCCCCTCCTCGTCGTCGGCCTCGAGGTATCCGTCGCCAGGCCCGGGGCCCTTGTTCCAGTACGTCCAGGCTTGCGGGGGGATCGTGAAGCCGATGTTGTTGAGCGCCGCGGCGATCGCGGCGATCACGCCATGGGCGCCGTCGGCGTTCCCGGTCACAACGATCCCGGCGACCCGGTTGTAGGCGACGGGGCTGCCGTCATCGTCGGTCTCGTCCAGCATCGCATCCAGCCGCTCGATCACCCGCTGGGCGAGGCTGGAGGGATGCCCGACCCAGGTGGGCGTCGCGATCACGAGGATCTCGGAGGCGAGGATCTGCGCCCGGATAGCCGGCCACTCGTCGCCGTCCCCCATGTCGGACTCGACGCCCGGCTTGATGTCGTGATCGACCGCGCGGACCATCTGGGTCTCGACGTCGTGGGAGCGCAGCGCCTCCTCGACGACCGCGGCCAGTGCCTCGGTGTTGGAGGTCTCCGGCGATGGCTTCAGCGTGCAGTTGAGGATCGTCGCTCTCATGCGTTCGGACTACCCGTTCACCGCCCTGCAAACAGAGCAGGGATTCGACCGGATGTCGAGCTGTCGGTCCCAGGTCTCGACACGTGGCCAAAGACCGTGCCTCGCCCGATCCGCAAACTGGTAGCTCAAGGCAAGCCAGCGGTGAGACGCGTGGAGGATGAGCTATGCGCCAGATCGTCAGCTTCGGGGGCGGTGGTTTTTCGATGGAGGCGGGAAATCCGCTGCTCGACGAGTTCGTGCTCGAGCTCACGGGCAAGGCCCGGCCGAAGGTCTGTTTCCTGCCCACGGCGAGCGGCGACGCCGACCACTACCTGGTCCGCTTCTACCGCCATTTCACCGCGGCCCACTGCGAGCCGTCCCACCTGTCGCTGTTCCGGCGCGAGCGCGCGCCGGCCGATCCCCGCGAGCACCTGCTCGCCCAGGACCTGATCTACGTCGGCGGCGGCAGCGTCACCAGCCTGATCGGGGTCTGGCGCGCGCACGGGATCGACGAGATCCTTCGCGAATGCTGGGAGCGCGGGATCATCCTCTGCGGCCTGTCGGCCGGCTCGCTGTGCTGGTTTGCGGAGGGGGTCTCGACCTTCCACGGCCCGGCGGAGCGGACCGAGGGCCTCGGCTTCCTGCCCTGGAGCAACACCGTCCACTACTCCAGCGAGCCGCGGCGGCGCGAGGTCCTGTTCGAGTGGCTGCGTGAGGGGATGGCGCCCGCATACGCCGCCGACGACGGCGCGGCGCTGCACTTCGTCGGCGACGAGGTTGCCCAGGTCGTTGCCTCGCGACCGGACGCGCGGGCCTACCGGGTCGAGTTGCGCCACGGACACGTGGTCACGACGCAGCTCGGGACCCGCTACCTGGGCGACGTCAACTGCGTGCCGTTGATCCAATCGATGCCGGCGCTCGCCGAAGCGTGACAATCCTCGCCCTGGGGGGCCACGAGTTCTCTCGCAAGGTCGGCAACGAGGCGATCCGCGACTACATGCTCGCGCTCGCCGAGGGCGCCGAGCCGCGCGTCTGCCTGCTCCCCACGGCGAGCGGCGACCCGGCCGACCAGATCGCCGCCTTCCGGGCCAGCTTCGGCGGCCTGGCGTGCGACGTCTCCCACGTATCGCTGTTTCGCCTGGAGAACGACGTCATCGACATGGCTGAGCACCTGCTTGCACAGGACCTGATCTACGTCGGCGGGGGCAGCATGGTCAACCTGCTGGCGATCTGGCGCGCCCACGGGCTCGACGACCTGCTGCGCGAGTGCGTGCGCCGCGGCGTGGTCCTGGCCGGCCAGAGCGCCGGCGCGATGTGCTGGTTCGAATGGGGCGTGACGCGGTCGGCCGGGCCGGCGCGCCTGGCCCCCGGCCTCGGATTGGTGCCGGGGATCCTGAGCGTCCACTACCACCGCGATCCCGATCGCCGGCAGGTGCTGCTCGACGAGGTCGCCGCGCGCGGCGTGCCGGGCCTCGGGATCGACGACGGGGCCGGGGTGCTGATCAGCGACGGCCGCGTCCGCGTCGCGGTCAGCGGGCGCGATGGGGCAGGGGTTTGGAGCGTCGTCCCGGACGACCGCGGGGGTGCCCATGAGATGCGGATGGCGGCCGTGCCGCTGCCCTCGCCGCGCCCGGCGATCGACGACGTCCCCGACGCGGTGATCGAGATGCGGGAGCTGCGGCGGGCCGGAGCTAGGCCCGGGGCCTGGTCTGGCCGCTGACCTGGTAGTTGACGTACCAGGCGAGATGGCGCGCTGCATGCACGCCGGCGGACCAGGGGGAGAGCAGAACCTTCATCTTCACGCCATCCTATCGACGCGCCCGGCGTAAAGGTGTAGTTCGCACGCCATTTGTTGACCGATCGGGTAGGAGTTCGAGATGACCGTGATCATCGCTGGGGCACCTGACGCCGCCCCTACCCTCGCCGCAGGGCTCGAAACCGGCACCGAAACCGCGATCTGGAGCGATCCGGGCGATTCCGAGCAGGATTCGGTCGCGGGCCTCGCCGGGGCCCTGCTGCGCTTCGAAGCCGACGCGAGCGGTCGGCAAATCGCCGCGATCCTTCTCGCCGACGACTCCGACGCCGCCCTCGCGGCGGCACTCGTGGGCACGAAGCTGCCGGTCGACGTGTTCGCGGTCGCGGCCGCACGCGAGGCGCCGAGCGCGAACGGGCAGTTGATCCGCCAGCTTGCCGCCGCCTACACTGCGCCCGCATGAGAGTCGGAATCATCGGCCTGGGCTACGTCGGCCTGCCGCTCGCGGTGGCGTTCGCCGAAGCGGGCCACGAGGTGACGGGCGTCGACGTGTCCGAGCGGCTGGTCGAGTCGCTGAACGCCGGGCACAGCCAGGTCGAGGACATCGGCGACGACCGGCTGGCCTCGGTCTCCGAGCGTCTGAGGGCGACCACCGACACCGGGGCCCTCGCCGAGTGCAACGCGATCCTGATCTGCGTTCCGACCCCGCTCGCCAACCAGCGCGAGCCCGACCTCAGCTACATCTCCGAGGCCGGGCGCTCGCTCGCCGCCGTCCTGCGCGACGGCCAGCTGGTGGTCCTGGAGTCGACCACCTACCCGGGCACGACCCGCGAGCGCCTGCAGCCGATCCTCGAGGAGTCCGGGTTGACCGCCGGACGGGACTTCTACCTGGCCTTCTCGCCGGAGCGGATCGACCCCGGCCGCACCGACTACACGATCCAGACGACGCCGAAGGTGGTCGGCGGGCTGACCGACGCCTGCATGGAGCGGGCGGTGGCGCTGTACTCGGAGATCTGCGACCGGGTGGTCACGGTCTCGACCCCCGAGGCGGCGGAGATGACGAAGCTGCTCGAGAACATCTTCCGCTCGGTCAACATCGCGCTCGTCAACGAGCTCGCGGTCCTCTGCGACCGGATGGGGATCGACATCTGGGAGGTCGTTGACGCCGCGGCGACCAAGCCCTACGGGTTCATGCGCTTCGAGCCCGGCCCGGGTATGGGGGGCCACTGCCTGCCCGTCGACCCGTTCTACCTCGCGTTCAAGGCGCGCGAGTACGACTTCCCCGCCGAGTTCGTCGAGCTCGCCGGCAAGGTCAACCAGCACCAGCCCCACTACTGCGTCGAGCGGATCGTGCGGGCGCTCAACGACGCCGGCAAGCCGGCGCGCGATTCGCGAGTCCTGCTGCTCGGGGTCTCGTACAAGGGCGGGGTCGGCGACATGCGCGAGGCGCCGGCGCAGAAGATCGCGCACCTGCTGCGCCAGCTCGGGACCGACGTCTCCTACCACGATCCTCACGTCCCCCAGATCACGGAGCTGGACCTGAGCTCGGGCGACCTCGCCGAAGAGCTCGGCCGCTGCGACGTCGCCTGCGTGATCACGGCCCACCCCGAGGTCGACTACGAACGGGTCGTCGCCGAGGCACCGCTGGTCGTCGATTTCCGCGGTGTCACGCGCGGGATCACCGCCGACAACCTGATCCGGCTCTAGGCGAATCGTGGCGTTCCGGCGCCGACAGGACCAGCTGAGTGCCGACCGCCTCACCCTGGGGCTGGCCGCGGTGGCGGTCGCGACCGCCGGCACGGTCCTCGCCGGTCACGTGGCGCGGATGGCACGCCGCCGGCTTGCGGCAGAAGACTCGTCCGGCGGGGTGCTGGAGAGCGCCGAGCACGCGCTCGGAGCCGCGACCCGGGCGACCCAGGACTCGCTCACGGTCGCGCTCGAGGGTTACTCGGCGGCGCCGAAGGGCGAGACGATCCTGTTCAACATGCTGAGCGGCTTCGCCGGCTCATTCGCCCTCGTCAGGCTGTCGACCTGGGGCATCCGCAGCGGCTGGTGGCCGTTCGGCAACGTGCGGGTCGGCGGCCGCCACGTCCATCACTTCATCCCGGGGATCCTCCTCGCGTTCGGCGCCGGCGGCGCGGCGCTGATCACCAGCAGCGACCCGCTGGAGAAGGTGCTCGCGGTGCCGTTCGGGGCCGGGATCGGCCTGACCTTCGACGAGGCGGCGCTGCTGCTCGAGCTCGACGACGTCTACTGGAGTCGCGAGGGTTTGCTCAGCGTCCAGCTCAGTTTCGGGATCACGGGTGTGCTCGGGGCGGCGATCCTCGCCCTGCGGATCCTGCGTCGCGGCGAGCGGGAATCCGAGCAGGCCGGTCTGATCCCGGACGAGACCGGCGAGTACCTCATCCCCGAGCACGCCTAGGACGATGCGGGCGGGCGTGCTGATCGCGCTCGCCGCCTGGGTCCTGCTCGGGGCCGCGCCCGCGGCAGCCGCCTCCGCGCTCGACGGGGGCGCCCTGCGGGCCGAGGTCGACGCCGACCCCTGGCACCTCGAGCTGACCGACGCTCACGGGCAGACGGTGCTCTCGGAGGACCGCTCGACCGGCACCGGGCCGGCGGGGACGCTCGGCTTTCGCACCGCGCTCGGGTGGCAGCACGCGACCAGGGTGCTGAGCTCCGAGCGGGATCAGGGTCGATTCATCGCCACCCTCGCGACCACCGACCCGGCGCGGACGATCTCGATCGCGCTCGGCAGCGATGCCGAGGGCGTGATCGACCTCGAGGCCGAGGTGGTCGGCCCGGGCGCGGCCGTGGATGCGATCGGGATCGGGTTCGAGGCCCGCAAGGGCGA
This sequence comes from uncultured Solirubrobacterales bacterium, assembly GCA_963767285.1. Classification (GTDB taxonomy): domain Bacteria; phylum Actinomycetota; class Thermoleophilia; order Solirubrobacterales; family 70-9; genus WHSW01. The sequence continues at coordinate 168,882 of CAVYDJ010000003.1, forward strand.
GGGCTACCTCGGGTTCGGCGAGCGCTCGAACGTCGCCGACCAGACGGGCAACGTGGTCGAGAACTACGTCTCCGACGGCCCCTATCAGCAGAACGAGTATCCCGCGATCAATCTCTTCACCCCGACCTGGGGCATCCGCGAAGGCCACCCGGAGTCGACCTACTACCCGGTCCCGTGGCTGCTCTCGACCGCCGGTTACGGGGTCTTCGTCGACGATCCACAGACCAGCTACTTCAGGCTGCGGGCCGACGATCCGAACTCCTGGAGCGTCGAGGTCGACGCCGTGCCCGCGGATGAGCTCGGCGCGCCGCCGGCGGAGATCAAGGGCCCCGTCCGGCTGCGCTTCTTCGCCGGCCCGGAGCCCGCCGACGCGCTGCGCCGGTTCGTCGCGGAGACCGGGCACCAGCCGAAGCCCGCGGCCCCCTGGCTACTCGGGCCCTGGTATCAGCCTCGCGGCGATGCGGCGAGCGAGGTCGCCCGGCTGCAGGGCGCCGACGCACCGGTCTCGGCCCTCCAGACCTACACGCACTATCTGCCCTGTGGCGATCAGCGCGGCAACGAGGCGGCGACCGCCGAGCGGGTCGCCGACGCGCATGGCGCGGGGCTTGCGATCACCACCTACTTCAACCCGATGATCTGCAACGACTACCAGCCGGCCTACGGCGAGGCGGCCGCGGCCGGCGCCCTGACCCGCGACCTCACCGGACAGCCCTACCTCTACCGCTACGGGGCCGACGTCGACCAGGCCTTCCGCGTGAGCCAGTTCGACTTCTTCACGAAGGCGGGGCGCGACCACTACGCCGCCCTGCTCGGCGAGGCGATCGCCGACGGCTACGACGGCTGGATGGAGGACTTCGGCGAGTACACGCCGCTGGACTCGGTCTCCGGCCCGAGCGCGGACGGCCTGCCCGGCACGTACGCCCACAACGCCTACGCGACCGAGTACCACTGCGCCGCCCGGGACGCGATCCGGAGCGCGGACCGCCCGGTGATCCGCTTTCAGCGTTCCGGCTGGTCGGGGGCGGCGCCGTGCGCCCAGGTCGTGTGGGGCGGGGACCCGACGACCGGCTTCGGGTTCGACGGGCTGCGCTCGGTCGTCACCCAGGCGCTGTCGGCGGGAGCCTCGGGGATCGGCATCTACGGCTCCGATATCGGCGGCTTCTTCGCCATCTTCGACAACGCGCTGACCCCCGAGCTGCTGACCCGGTGGGTGCAGCTCGGCGCGGTGTCCCCGGTGATGCGCACCCAGGCAAACGGGGTCGCGCTACCGGCGAAGGACCGTCCGCAGGTGATCGACGCGGATCAGCTCGACAACTGGCGCCGGTACGCGAAGCTCCACACGCAGCTCTATCCGTATCTGACCGCGGCGCTGCGGACCTACCGCCGGACCGGGATGCCGCCGATGCGCCACCTGGCGCTCGCCTACCCCGGCGACAAGCGCGCGCTCGAGGTCGAGGACGCGTTCCTGCTCGGTGAGGATCTGCTCGCGGCGCCGGTGCTGGAGCCCGGGCAGACGAAGCGCGAGCTCTACCTGCCCGAGGGCGGGTGGATCGACCTGTGGCGCTCCGTGAGCTACCGCGAGGGCTCGGGGGCGCTCGAGCTCGGGCGCGTGAAGGAGCTGAGCGGCAAGCGCGAGGTGACGGTCCCGTCGCCACTCGACGAGCTGCCTCTGTTCGCGCGGGCGGGAGCGGTCCTGCCGCTGCTACCGCCGAAGGTCGACACGCTGGCTCAGTACGGCAGGGGCGTCAAGGGCCTCGACACGCTGGAGGAGTCGCGCGGCGAGCTCGAGTTGCTCGCGTTCCCGCGCGGCGATACCAAGGCGGCCTTCTATGCGGGCGAGAAGCTGCGTTCGAGGGAGTCGAACGGCGGCTGGCGGCTGGCGATCGACGGTGACCGCAACCGCAGTTACCGCCTGCAGGCGTCGCTCGCGTCGCTGCGCGATCCGCTGCGGCCCTGTGAGGTCCAGGTCGACGGCCGGCGCCTCGCGGGCGGCCGCTGGGAATACGACCGTTCGTCGCAGGCGCTCACGGTCGAGTTCTCCGGTCGCGATCCGGTGCTCGACGCGGTGCCCTGCTAGCGGGGCACCAGGTAGCGCGCGAACAGCTCGCCGGTGGAGTCCTCGGTCAGCAGCCAACCGAGCTCCAGGGCGCGCTCGGCCTCGGCGAGCGCGGAGACCAGGCCGGGACCGACGCCGCCGGCGAGCTTCGGCGCGTGGGTCACGAACAGCTCGTCGACCAGCCCCTCGTCGATGAGCTGACCGTGCAGGCGCGGACCGCCCTCGCAGAGCAGCGCCCTGATGCCGTGGGCGGCGCGCAGGTCTGCGAGCAGGGCGGCCAGGTCGACCTGATCGCGATGCCGCACCAGCTCCACGGGCGTCGCGGTCTCGGGCGGGTCGTCGGCCGAACAGGTCGCGACCAGCACGCGGCACTTGCCCTCCGTGAACAGGTCCGCATCCCACGGCAGGTCGAGCCGCCCGGAGACGATCACCAGCAACGGGTCCTCTGTCAGCCCCGCCTGGCGGCGCAGGTCGCGCTTGGCGGGGTCGCCGATCACGCGCCCGTAGCGCTCGGCGCGCATCGTCCCCGCGCCGATCATCACCGCGTCGACCTTGGTCCGCAGCCCGACCAACATCGCGGTGTCGGCATCCGAGCCGATCGCCCCGGAGCGCCCGGCGATCGTCGCGTGGCCGTCGAGGGTGAGCGCGAAGTTGGTGATCACGTAGGGGCGGTCTTCGGGCGCCCGGGCGACCGGATCGAGGGTGTCGAGCTCCGCGGCGAGCGTCGTCTCGGCGCAGTCGGGAATCAGCCGGCGGATCGTCCTGTCGAGGTCCGTGGCGATCTCAGGCGCCCCGCTGCTCGATTTCGCCCAGGTGGCCGATGTTGGCGCGATCGTCGGGTTCGGCTGAAGCCTCGCCGCCGAACCAGGCGTCGAGGATCTCGCCGAGCTCGGCCTCCGAGGTCGCGCGAAGACTGAGCGCGAGGACGTTGGCGTCGTTCCAGCGCCGGGCGCCGGCGGCGGTCGCGGCGTCGCCGCAGAGCGCGGCTCGGACCCCGCCGACCTTGTTGGCTGCGATCGAGGCCCCGGTTCCGGTCCAGCAGCAGACGACGCCCTGCTCGGCACGGCCCTCGGCGACGTCGCGGGCGGCCGCCTCGCTCGCCCACGCCCAGTCGTGGCGCTCAGCGTCGGCGAGCGCGCCGTGAGCGATCGGCTCATGGCCGCGGCGGCGCAGCTCGTCGATCACCGCGTCGGCGATTCCGGTGCGCTCATCTGCGGAGACGGCGATCCTCACGGCGCGATGGTAGTAATCGCACATGCAGCCAGGGGGATTCCCGCCGATCGCCGACTACGGGTTCCTCTCCGACTGCCACACGGGGGCCCTGGTCGCAGAGGACGGCGCGATCGAGTGGATGTGCATTCCGCGCTTCGACTCGCCGAGCATCTTCGGCGCGGTCCTCGACAGGGCGGCGGGCCGGTTCCGCATCGGGCCCGACGAAGTCGTCCCGGTCGCCCGCCGCTATCAGCCCGGGACGAACCTCATCGAAACGACATGGGCGACCAAGACCGGTTGGCTGGTCGTAGTCGACGCGCTCACGATCGGCCCGTGGCGGCCGCGGGAGGACGATCCCCACGAACGGCCGCCGCCCGACCTCGACGCGGAGTGCGTGCTGGTCCGCATGGCCACGTGCGTGCAGGGCGAGGTGCCGATCGAGTTCAGCTGCCATCCGCGCTTCGACTACGGGCGCGTCTCGCCGGAGTGGGAGCTGGCCGACGACCGTCGCTCCGCCCGGACGACGGCGGAGGGTCAGCCCGAGCTCATGCTGACGACGAACCTCAACATGGGGATCGAGATCGAGCGGATCGAGGCCCGGCACATGCTGAAGGACAACGAGAGCTGCTTCGTCGCGCTCGCATGGAGCGCCGACCCGATCCCCCCGACGACCGTGGACGAGGCGCAGGAGCGGCTTGACCGGACCGCCGACTACTGGCGCCGCTGGCTCGTCAGCGGGGACTTCCCGGACCACCCCTGGCGGATTCACCTCCAGCGCTCGGCGCTGGTCCTGAAGGGCCTCACCTACGCGCCCACCGGGGCGCTGGTCGCCGCGCTCACGACCTCGCTGCCGGAGACCCCGGGCGGTGAGCGCAACTGGGACTATCGATACACCTGGATCCGCGATGCGACCTTCGCCCTCTGGGCCATGCACGTGCTCGGCTTCGACGAGGAGGCCCAGGACTTCGCCCGCTTCATCGGCGACATCTGCCACGAGCACGGCAACCAGCTGCAGATCATGTACGGGATCGGGGGGGAGCGCGACCTGACCGAGTCGACCCTCGACCACCTGACGGGCTACGGCGGGGCTCGGCCGGTGCGGATCGGCAACGGCGCCTTCGACCAGCAGCAGAACGATGTGTATGGGGCGCTCGTCGACTCCCTCTACATCCACACCCGCGCCGACCGCGCGATCCCGCCACAGGTCTGGCCGATCATCGCCGCCCAGGTGAAGCGGGCCAGCGAGGTCTGGAAGGACCCCGACCAGGGGATCTGGGAGGCGCGCGGACCGGCGAAGCACTACGTCTCCTCGAAGCTGATGTGCTGGGTGGCGGTCGACCGCGGCGCCCGCCTGGCGAAGCGCGTGTCCGGCAGCGAGGAGGAGGCCGCGGGCTGGGCGGAGCTGGCGGAGGAGATCCGGGCCGACATCCTCGAGCACGGGGTCAGGGACGGAGTGATGCGCCAGCACTACGACACGGAGGCCCTCGACGCGTCGGTGTTGCTCGCGCCGCTGGTCCGTTTCCTGCCCCCCGACCACGAGGTCATGCGCAAGACCGTGCTCGCGGTCGCCGACGGGCTGACCGAGCACGGGCTCGTCCTCCGATATCGCGTCGACGAGACCGAGGACGGCCTGCACGGCGAGGAGGGGACGTTTGCGATCTGCTCGTTCTGGCTCGTCTCGGCCCTCTCGGAGATCGGCGAGGCCGAAATGGCGCGGGAGCTGTGCGAGAAGCTGCTCGCGATCGCCGGCCCGCTGCGGCTGTACGCCGAGGAGATCGACCCGCGCAGTCACGCCCACCTGGGCAACTTCCCGCAGGCGTTCACGCACCTGGCGCTGATCAACGCGGTCGCGCACGTCATCGCCGATGAGCAGCGCGTCGAGGACGGCGCGGGCAGGACCGCCGTGTTCAGCGAGATGCGGGAGCGGACGACGGGCTAGCGGGCCGTCCCACTACAACCAGCCGAACCGTCGCCCGGTGATTCGCTCGAGGTCGGTGACGTCCTCGGCGAGCAGCTCGCGGATGCGGTCGCGCAGCGCGGGGTCCAGCGTGGGCTTGGGCGCGGCGCCCTTGCCCGGGTCGTGGACGACGCGCTCGACCAGCCAGCGCAGCGACTCCGGCAGGCGGTCGAAGTTGCGGTCCAGCGCCCGCAGCCCGGGCAGGCGCACGGCGCGGTCCATGAGCCGGAAGCCGCCCTCCTGCTTGCCGCTGCCGGTCTCCCACTCGCGCTCGAACTGCTCGGAGACGAAGTCCGGGTCGACCTCGCAGAACTCGAACACCCGGTGCATCGTCGCAGCGCGCTCGTTCGCGAGCTCGGCGTTGTCGACGATCAGCACGTGCGTCCGGTCGAAGGTCTCCAGATACGGCTCGATCTGCATCGCGTAGCGGCTGCGGGCGATGTAGGAGGAGCCGGGGTCGGCGAGCGCCTCCTCGATCGGCCGCGTCTCGTAGCCGCCGCCGACGTTGTGCAGATAGTGGGACAGGATGCGCTCGATCGGGTCGCGGACCATGTAGACGATCCGCGTCTGGCCGCCGAGCAGCTCGTGCATGCGCTCGGGAACGCCGGTGAAGCGGGGCAGGTTCGTGTAGTGGGGAGAGGACTCGCCTCGCACCAGCGCCTTGCGGTCGAAGTGGCTCGCGTACCAATCGGGCCCGAGCTCCCAGTTCAGCTCGGCGACGAAGAAGTTCAGCTCCTTCGGGCGCGACATCTCGACCTGGGGGTGGAGGTTGAGATAGTGATGCAGGCTCGTCGTCCCGCATTTCAGCCCGCCGACGATGATCAGGTTCGGCAGCGCCCCGCGGCGCTCGGCCTGACGGCGGCGCCGGTCGAGGTGGCGGCGCTCGGCCGCGAAGCGCTCGCGCGCCCGGGCCACCATTGCTTCGTCTGCCGGGTCGTTCGCCGGCGCGTCAGCCGCCGGCACCGAGCTTCTTCGCCGCGTCGCGGAAGGTCTTGACCTCCGCGGTGGGTCTCGCCCGGCCCTCGAGCTTCTCGCCGTGGCGGTTGACCCAGATCACCGGCACCCGCATCTTCAGCAGCGGCGCGACGTCGGAGTCGTAGCCGGAGCCGATGTGGACCCAGCCCTTCTTGCCGCCGATCCGCCGCGCGCCCTCCTTGAAGTGGGCCGGGTCGGGCTTGTAGCTGCGCACCTGCTGAGCGGTGACCACGAGGTCGAGCTCGGTGCGCAGATGACGGCGAGAGATGCCGAGCAGCTTGTCGTCGATGTTGGCGATGATGCCGATCCCGCCGTCGTCGACCCCGCCGTAGCGCTTGCTGAGCCGGTCCATGGCCGCGTTCGCCTCGCGGAACGGCACCCAGCTGGCGACGCTGTCGGGCAGGAACTGCGCGCGTGACGGCTCGAGCTCCCAGCCGAGCTCGCCCGCGACCTTGACGGCGGTGCGGCGCAGGACCTCGGCGTAGAGCTCGTAAGAGCCGCCCATGATCTCGGCCTGGACTTCCATGAAGCGGTCGATGAACTTCTGGTTGTCGAAGGAAAAGCCGTCGCGGTCGGCCTCCTTCTTAAACGCGTCCAGGATCCCCTTCTCCCAGTCGATCAGGGTCCCGTAGCAATCGGTGGTCACCCACTTGATGTCTTTGAGCTTCGGAAGCGGCATCGGGCGCGGCATTGTAGGGAAGCGATACGCTCCCGCCCCGCTCTAGCCATGGATCTACTCGAATACCAGGGAAAGCAGCTCTTCGCCAAGCACGGTGTCCCCGTGCCGGAGGGTCGCCATGCGGCCTCCGTGGACGACGCAGTCGCCGCTGCGAACGAGATCGGCTACCCCTGCGTTGTGAAGGCTCAGGTGGCGATCGGTGGCCGCGGCAAGGCCGGCGGGATCAAGGTCGCCAAGGACGAGGCGGAGGCGCGCGCCCACTCCGAGGCGATCCTGGGCATGGACATCCGCGGCTTCACCGTCCACGACCTCTGGATCGAGGAGGCGTCGGAGATCGCCTCCGAGTACTACGCCTCGATCATCCTCGACCGGTCGGAGAAGAAGCTCCTGGCGATGGTCTCGAGGATGGGCGGGATGGACGTCGAGGAGGTCGCCGAGACCGACCCCGACGCGCTGATCCAGCGCCACATCGAGCCGGGCGAGGAGTTCACCGCCGACCGGGCTCGCGAGATCGCCGTCGACGCCGGGATCGACGAGGACGTCACCGACCAGGTGGCGGAGATGCTGGTCAAGCTCCACGACGTCGCCCGGGCCGAGGACGCGACGCTGCTGGAGATCAACCCGCTGATCGTCACCAACGACCGCCGCGTGGTCGCGCTCGACTCGAAGGCGACGATCGACGGCAACGCGCTCTACCGCCACCCCGAGCTCGCGGAGCTGACAGACAAGTCGGCCGAGGACCCGCAGGAGGCGATGGCGAAGGAGAAGGGCCTCACCTACGTCAAGCTCGGCGGCAACATCGGCATCCTCGCCAACGGCGCCGGCCTCTGCATGTCGACCCTCGACGTCGTCGCGCAGGCCGGCGGCAAGCCCGCCAACTTCCTGGACGCCGGCGGCGGCTCGAAGGCCGAGGCAATCGTCGCTGCGCTGGAGGTCATCACGTCCGACGACAACGTCGAGGCGATCCTCTTCAACATCTTCGGCGGCATCACCCGCTGCGACGAGATCGCGAAGGGGATCATCGAGGCTTCCGGGCAGATCGACATCGGCGTGCCGCTGGTGGTTCGCCTCGACGGCACCAACTCGGAGGAGGGCCTGGCGCTGCTCGCCGAGGCGGCGCTGGGGAACCTGCACCTGGAGAAGACGATGCTGGGCGCGGCGAAGGCCGTCGTCGAGGTCGCCGGGGGAGCGAGGTAGGCCGATGGCGATCATCGTCACCGAAGAGACCAAGCTCGTCGTCTCCGGGCTCACCGGCCGCGAGGGGACCTTCCACGGTCTGCGCAACCGCGACTACGGGACCGATTTGGTCGCCGGCGTCACGCCCGGCAAGGGCGGGCAGGACGTCGAGGGCGTGCCGATCTTCGATTCGATCTCCGAGGCGGTCGACGAGCGCGGCGCCAACACGTCGATGATCTTCGTCCCCGCCCGCTTCGCCGCTGCCGCGATCGAGGAGGCGATCGACGCCGGGGTCGGGACGGTGATCGCGATCACCGAGGGGATACCGGTGCTCGACATGATGCCCCTGTACTGGAAGGCGCGCGAGGCCGGAACCCGGCTGATCGGCCCGAACTGCCCCGGTGTCCTGTCGCCAGGCAAGGCCAACGTGGGGATCATCCCGGCCCAGTTCTTCGACGGCGGCAAGATCGGCGTCGTCTCCAAGTCGGGGACGCTCACCTACCAGATCGGCAACGAGCTCAAGCAGGCCGGGATGGGCAACTCGTCGATCGTCGGGATCGGCGGCGACCCGATCGTCGGCTCGGACTTCATCGACATCCTCACCCTGTTCGAGGAGGACCCGGAGACGGAGCTGATCGTGATGGTCGGCGAGATCGGCGGCGACGCCGAGGAGCGCGCCGCGGACTTCATCGCCGAGTCTGTCTCCAAGCCGGTGGTCGGCTACATCGCCGGCTTCACCGCGCCGCCCGGCAAGCAGATGGGTCACGCCGGCGCCATCATCTCCGGCTCCTCGGGCACCGCCGAGGCGAAGAAGGAGGCGCTCGAGGCAAAGGGCGTCCGGGTCGGCAAGAGCCCGACCGAGACGGCGCAGCTCGCGGTCGAGGCCATGGGCTAACACGTCTACCTGCGGGGTGCGGGCGTCGCCGCCGGCGTGGCGTTGGCCGTCGAGTTCGGCCTGCACGGGCTCGCCGCGGTCGGGATCGTGCTGGGCCGCGTGCCGCAGCGCGAGCGCATGGTCGCGATCGTCGTCTTCCTGCTCGTGGCGCTCGCCCTGGGCACCTGCTGGTCTTCGATCTGGTCCGCTGAGGCCTCAGGAGAAGGCGTCGGTGATCGCCGCGCCCAACGGTTCGTAGAGGGCCGGGGGCGCGGCGATCACGGTGCCGTCGGCAAGCTGCCCGACGCTCGCTCCGGCCTCGGCCGCGATCAGCGTGCCGGCCGCCAGGTCCCAGTGGTTGAGGCCACGCTCGTAGTAGGCGTCGACGCGCCCGCAGGCCACCGAGCAGAGGTCGACGGCCGCCGCGCCCATGCGGCGGATGTCGCGGATCGAGCCGATCAGGCGGGCAACGAGCTCGGCCTGGGCGGTCCTCTGGGCTGGGTCGTACCCGAACCCGGTCGCGACCAGCGCCGCCGCCAGGTCGGTCTCCGCCGAGACGGCGATGCCCGCGCCGTTGCGCGTTGCGCCACCGCCGCGGATCGCTTGGAAGCGCTCGCCGTGTATCGGGTCGCAGACGACGCCGACCGCAACCTCGTCGTCCACCTCGACCGCGATCGAGATCGCGTATCCGGGGTGGCCGTAGAGGTAGTTGGTCGTCCCGTCGATCGGGTCGATGACCCAGCGCACGCCGGTGGTGGCCTCGGCGCTGGCACCCTCCTCGGAGAGAATCCCGTCGCCCGGCCGCGCCGCGCGAATGCCGTCGACGATCAGCTGCTCGCACGCCTCGTCGACCTCGGAGATCATGTCGGTCGCGCTCGACTTGGTGCGCACGTCGGCCCGCGGCTCGTGCAGGCGGCGCAGCGACAGCTCGGCGGCCCGGCCGGCAAGGTCGCCGGCGAGGGCGAGCAGCTCCTCCAAGTCGGTCATTCAGGCTCGAGCCCGGCGGCGCGCCACGCGCCCTTTCGGTCCGAGTAGTTCTCGCAGCGGACCGGGACCGCGCCCTCGATCCTCCAGACCTGATCCCACGGGGCGTCGACCGGTACACCGCTACCGGCGCCGCGGGCGACCAGCCGGCCGAGCATCAGCACCACACCCTCACCCTCGATCCACCGGTCGGCTTCGATCCGGAAGTCGTCCCAGCGCTCGCCGATCTCGTGCCAGTAGGCGACCACCGCGTCGCGGCCGCGGTAGAGGGCTCCGTCGGGGACCGCATCGGTGCTGTCCCACTCGACGTCCGGCGGCAGGGTCGCGACCGACGCCGCGTACTCGCCGCGGTTGAACAGCTCCAGCCCCCTGCGGATGATCGCCACCGGCTCCGACTCCACCGTCGCAGTATCGAGGTTGTAATGTCGAAGACGATGGCTTCCGACACGATCAGCTTCGCCCGCGGCGCGCCCAGCGCCGACATCCTGCCGGTCGACGCGGTCCGCGCCGCGACCGCACGAGCGCTCGAGTCCGACTGGCAGCGCGCCCTCTCCTACGGAACCGGGATCGGCCACCCCGAGCTCTGCGAGTGGGTCGCCGGCGAGTTCCACGGGGTCGACGCCGAGCAGGTGATGTTCACGAACGGCTCGATGGAGGCCGCCGCGCTCCTGTTCCGGTACATGATCGAGCCGGGCGACCGGGTGATCGTCGAGCAACCGTCGTATGACCGCACCCTCCTGCTGCTCGGCCGGACGGGCGCCGAGATCGTCGGCGTGCCGCTCGAGTCGGACGGCATCGACATCCCGGCCGTGGAGCAGGCGCTTCGCGACGGGCCGGTAAAGCTGATCCACGTGATTCCGAACTTTCACAACCCGGCGGGGTGCACATTGTCGGCTGAGAAGCGCGCCCGCCTGGTCGAGCTCGCCGCCGAGCACGGCTTCTGGATCTTCGAGGACGACCCCTACCGGCTGATCACGTTCGGGGACGCCGAATTGCCGCCGACGATGCTGTCCGCCGACGCCTCCGGGCACGTGATCCACGCCTCCTCCTTCTCGAAGACGGTCAGCCCCGGGGTGCGGGTCGGCTACCTGGCGGGGCCAGCCGAGCAGATCCAGACGCTTGCCAAGCGCGGCTCCGAGCACTACATCTCGCCGAACATGCTCGCCGAGTCGATGGTCCTCGAGCTCTGCCGCTCCGGCGCCCTGGCCGAGAACATCGAGGTCGTAAACGCGGCGCTCGCGGAGCGCCGCGACGCGCTGGTCGCGGCCCTCGGCGAGATGATCCCCGAGGCGACGTTCGTCGTCCCCGGCGGCGGCTACTTCCTTTGGCTCGACCTCGACGACGACGTCGACACGCCGGCGTTGTTGACGGCGGCCAAGGACGAGGGGGTGGCCTTCGTGGCGGGCCCCGACTTCATGCTCGAGGGCGGGCGTTCGAGCCTCCGTCTCTCGTTTGCCAGCGTGCCCGCCGACCAGGTCGCCGAGGGCGTCGGCCGGCTCGCCCGCGCGCTCGAGTCACAGCGCGCCGCCAGCCCGGCGTAGCCTTTCCCACTAAACTAGTGGGGAAAGTGGTAGGGTGATCTTTACCAACTGTGAACACGCCCGCGCTATCAAGCGACGAAGCTGTGCGGCAAGACCACTAGGAGGGTGAGGGAGTCATGAGTCCTGTTCAAATCATCGAAGGCGCGAAGAAGCTCGATCCCGTAGGCGAGCGCCGGGTCGCCGAGCGCCGCTTCTCGGCACTGGCCGCCGCGGTTCGCGAGCACGAGGCCAACGTACGCAGACGGGAGTTCCAGCTCCGTCCGCAGGATCAGGCGCTGTATCGGCGCCTGCGGCAGATCTGCGGGATCAACGAGGAACTGCTGCGCGAGCGCGAGACCGCCTAGCGGCCGTAGCGGTCGCTGGACAGCACCAGCGCCTCGGGCAGCGGGGCCCGGGGCGCGGGTGCCGGCTCGGCGCGGACCGAGACCGTCTCGGCGACGCTGCGCGACACCGTGTGGCGGCCGTCATCCGACTTGACGACCACCTCGTCGTCGCCGGAGGTCTCGAGCGTGCCGTCGAGGCCGGGGTGCAGCCCGGCGTCCTTGAGGTAGTGGAGCAGCTCCTCGGCCTCGTTCTCGAACCGCAGCACGGTCACCGCGGCGCCGGGCTCGACGTCGGCGAGCAGCACACCCGGCTCGCGGCCGCCGACGATCGGGTGCCCGTGGGGGCACGTGGTCGCGTCGCCGATCGCGGCCAGCATCCGCTCCTCGAGGACCGGGGACATCGCGTGCTCGAGCCGCTCGGCCTCCTCGTGCACCTCGTCCCAGGGAACGCCTAGGACATCGGTCAGGAAACGCTCGATCAGCCGGTGGCGGCGGACGATCGCCTCGGCATGGTCGCGGCCGTCGGCGGTGAAGCTGATCGCCTTGTCCGCGCCGCGGCTGACGTAGCCGTCGCGCTCCAGCCGGCCGATCATCTCGTGCACGGTGGGCGGCGAGAGCTGCATGGCCCGGGCGATGTTGGCGCCGGTCATCGGCAGCTGCGCCTCCTCGAGCCAGAAGATGATCTGGAGGTACTCCTCCTCGGCGTCGGTGGCGTGGTCGGCGGCCATCGCGACCGATGTTAGCCCCCGCTGAGCACGGCGCGACTAGCGCAGGGGTATGGTCAGCGGACGCCGATCGAGCAAGGAGCAGACGCATGTCGACCATCGAGCAAGCCCCCACATCCGATGCCGCCGCGATCGAGGAGCTGGACGAGATCGTCACCCGCCAGCGGGCCGCCTTCCTGGCCGATCCGTTCCCGTCGCTTGACGAGCGCCGGGCGTTGCTGGGCGCGCTGGCCGGGATGGTGATGGGCCACAGGACCGAGATCGAGGAAGCGATGAGCTCCGACTTCGCCGTCCACCCGGCGCTCGCCACCGATCTGGTCGAGGTGCTCGGCGTGGCGGGACGGGCGGCGTATGCGGCGGAGCAGCTCGAGGCGTGGATGGCACCCGAGCCCCGCTATTCGGATCCCGCGCTGTTCGGTAGCGGCCGCGCCTTCGTGCAGCCGCAGCCAAAGGGCGTGGTCGGCAACATCAGTCCCTGGAACTTCCCGTTCGACCTCTCCGTTGGCCCGCTGATCGAGATGCTGGCCGCCGGCAACCGGGTCGTCCTGAAGCCCTCCGAGCACGCCCCGGCCTGCTCGGAGCTGCTGCGCGAGATGATCCGCTCGACATTCGACCGCGACCGCGTCGACGTCGCGGTCGGGGGCCTCGAGCTGGCGAAGGCCTTCACCCGGGTGCGCTGGGACCACCTGCTCTACACCGGGAGCCCCGAGGTCGGCCGCCAGATCGCGATGGCCGCCGCGGAGCAGCTCGTGCCGGTGACGCTCGAGCTCGGAGGCAAGTGCCCGGCGATCCTGACCAAGGACTCGATCGACGCCGAGTCGGTGAAGCAGGTCCTGGGAACCAAGGCGCTCAAGAACGGGCAGATGTGCATCTCCGTCGACTACTGCCTGGTGCCGCGCGAGCGGATGGAGGAGTTCGCCAACCTCGCTGCCGAGCACGCGCGCGAGAGCATGCCGGGCTTCACCTCGTCACCGGACAACACCGGGATGATCAACGACGGCCACCTGGAGCGGATCGAAGGGCTGATCGAGGACGCCCGATCGGCGGGCTGCGACGTGCGGCCGCTCGAGACCGGCGACGAGGCCGACCCGGAGACGCGCCAGCTGCCGATGTCGCTCGTCATCGACCCGCCCGACGACGTCGCCCTCATGCAGGAGGAGATCTTCGGCCCGATCCTCCCCGTCAGGCCATACGACGACATCGACGAGGCGATCGGCCAGGTGAACGCGGGCGAGCGCCCGCTGGCCGTCTACGTGTTCTCCAAGGACGAGCAGGTCGCCGACGACGTGCTGAGGCGGACCACCTCCGGGGGCGCCTGCGTGAACGCGGCGGCGGTGCACGGCGCGCTGCCGTCACTGCCATTCGGGGGCATCGGCCAGAGCGGCACAGGGCGCCATCACGGAATCGAGGGGTTCCGGGAGTTCTCCAACCTGCGCGCGGTTTTCGTGCGCGGTGAAGGCGACCTGATCGAGGCGTTCGCTCCCCCGTACGGCCCGACCGCGGAAGCAGTGGTCGGCGCGGCGTTCGAGCAGGCGGGCCAGTAGCCGCCGTTTCGGCGCCCGCTACCGCGTCGCAAGCGTCGAGATCACGGCCTCGTAGAAGCCCTCGCCCATCGCGCCCTCGGTGACCGTCGCGTTCGGGAACCGCGACAGGGCTTCCCGCATGGCCGGGTCTCGCTCGGGCCCGTTGGCGACGGCGAAGAACCGCCCGACCGATGCGGCCGATTCGAGGTCCTCGATCGAGTCGCCGATCGCGATGCAGTCCTCCGGCGCATAGCCGCGGGCCTGCATGTGGAAGGCGACCCCATTCGCCTTGCTCGCACCGCCGGGGACCAGGTGGTAGGCGTGAGCGATCTCGACCCCCTCGACCGGGCGGGCGATCGTGCCGTTGTCGAGGAAACGCAGATCGGCGTGGCCGTGCTCGCGCAGCAGCGCGTTGGCCTCGCCGACGTCGACGCCGCCGCGGAACAGGTGGGAGAAGACGCGCTCGTGATGCCACGGCGCGTGCCACTCGAGCAGCGGCGCGAAGCGCTCGAACAGCAGGTCGACGATTCCGTCATCGAGCATCCGCTGGGCCGGCGTGCGGCCGTCCTCGCCGGGGACCCAATCGCCGGTGAGGTAGCTCTGCTCGTCATCGATCATCACCGCGCAGCCCGCCTCGTAGATGTAGGACGTCTGGCCGATCAGGCGCGCGTCCGAGCGGACCGTCGACTCGCGCCGCCCGGACATGATCACGACCTCCACCCCGGCCCGGTCGCAGGCCTGCAGGGCCTTCGCCTGGGTGATCGAGAACTCGCCCTCGGGCCCGCGGAACAAGGAGCCGCGCGGTCCGAGCAGGGTTCCGTCGAGGTCGGTGTAGACGCAGCTGAGGGCCATGAAGGCGACTAACTTAGACCGGGTGACCGTCTGGCGACTCTCCGACCGTACGCTCGAGTTCGGGCCGCCCGTCGCGGCCGGGATCGTCAACGTCACCGACGACTCCTTCTTCTCGGGCGCGCGAAGCGGCACGCCCGATCAGGCGGTCGCCGACGGCCTGGCGCTGGCCGAGGCCGGCTTCGAGCTGCTCGACGTCGGCGCGGTTGCCGCCCGGAGCGGACCAGCGGTCGAGGTCGACGATGAGGCCGCGAAGCTGGTGCCGGCGATCGAGCGCCTCGCCGCCGAGGCGGGGGTGCCGGTGCTCGCCGATACGTTCTCGCCCGATGTGGCCGGGCGCGTCCTCGACGCGGGGGCGGCGGGAATCAACGACATCGGGGGCGGCGCGCCGGAGATGCTCGAGCTGGTCGCGGAGCGTGGCTGTGGCTACGTGCTGATGCACATCGAAGGACCGCCGCGGGTCGACCGCAAGGCGCCCGCCTACGGCGACGTCGTCGCCCATGTGACCGATTGGTTCGCACGGCGGATCGAGCGCGCCGCCGAGCTCGGTGTGGCCGCCGAGCAGATCGCGCTCGATCCCGGCTTCGACTTCGACCTCACGACGGATGACGACCTCGAGCTTCTGCGCCGGCTCGGCGAGCTGCGCGAGCTCGGCCGCCCCCTGTTCGTCGCCCTCTCGCGCAAGGACTTCCTCGGCGCGGTGGCCGCCGGGTCCTGGGAGGCGCGGCTGCCCGCCGAGGAACGCGGCCCCGCGACGGCCGCCGCGACGGCGTTCGCCGTCGCCCAGGGAGCCGAGATCCTCCGTCTGCACGATGTCGAGGCGCTCGACGCGATGCGGACCGCGGCCGCGATCACGGGCGTAGGCGCCGCATGACCGAGTTGCTCGACGCGCCGCCGCTCGCCTGGGAGCGCCTGCTCGAGGCCGGGGAGACGGATGACCGCCTGGTCGCGACCAGCGTCGACGAGCCGCGGGCGGCTCGCGCGGTGCCCGTCCCGCCGGAGCTGACCCCGGCGCTGAAGGCCGCTCTCTCGCGAACGGGCATCACCGAGCTCTACTCCCACCAGGTCGAGGCCCTGGAGGCCGCGCGCCGAGGCGACGCGATCGTGACCAGCGGCACGGCCTCGGGCAAGTCGCTGTCGTTCAACCTTCCGGTCCTCGATGCGATCGCCGCCGATCCGAAGACCCGCGCCCTCTACATCTACCCGACCAAGGCGCTCGCCCAGGACCAGGCGCGAAAGCTGCACCAGCTCGGCCTGAGCGAGCTCAGCCTCGCGATCTACGACGGCGACACGCCGCGCGAGGATCGGCCGGCGATCCGCCGCCGCGCGAACCTGGTGCTCACCAATCCGGACATGCTCAACATGGCGATGCTCTCGCACCACAAGGGCTGGGGCGACTTCTTCGCCAACCTCGGCTTCGTCGTCGTCGACGAGGCCCACACCTACCGCGGCGTCTTCGGGTCGCACGTCGCCAACGTGCTGCGGCGGCTGCGCCGGGTCTCGCGCGTGTACGGCTCCGACCCGCGTTTCGTGATGGCCTCGGCGACGATCGCCAACCCGGTCGAGCTCGCGTGCGCGCTGACCGGCGGCGAGTTCGAGCTCGTCGACTCCGACGGCGCCCCGAGCGCCCGGCGGCGGATCGCGATCTGGAACCCGCCGGTGATCGACGAGAAGATCATGCGCCGCCGCTCGGTGCTCTCCGAGGCCGCGGAGCTGCTCGCCGACCTGGTCGTCAACGGCTCGCGGACGATCTGCTTCCTGCGCAGCCGGCGAGGGATCGAGCTGATCCTGCGGTTCACGCGGATGCGGCTCGAGCAGCTCGGCGAGCCCGCTCTGGCGGCGCGGATCGCGCCCTACCGGGCCGGCTACACACCGCAGCAGCGCCGCGAGATCGAGGCCAACCTCGCCGGCGGCGAGCTGCTCGGTGTCGTCGCCACCGACGCGCTCGAGCTCGGGATCGACATCGGGGAGCTCGACGCGGCGATCTGCGTCACCTTCCCCGGCACCGTCGCGAGCCTCAAACAGATGTGGGGGCGGGCGGGGCGCCGCCGAGAGGGGATCGCCCTTTACGTCGCCGGCGAGGACGCGCTCGACCAGTTCTTCTGCCGCCACCCCGAGGAGTTCCTCGCCCGGCCGGTCGAGGCGGCGATCCTCGACCACGCCAACGAGCGGATCCAGACCGCGCACCTGCTCGCCGCCGCCTACGAGGCACCCCTCGGCGGCACCGCCGCGCAGCCGGGAGGCGCCGACGACGAGATCCTCGGTGATCGCTGGCGCGAGCGCGCCGACGCATTGGTCGGCGCCGGCCAGCTGCGCCGGGGGCGCGATGGCCGCTACCTGCCCCGCGGCCCTGGCTTTCCCGCGGGCGAGATCTCACTGCGCTCGGCTTCGCTCGATTCGATCGCGGTCGTCGACCGAGCCTCCGGGGAGCTGATCGGCCAGGTCGAGGCCGAGCGCGCCTTCTCGACCATCCACCCCGGCGCCGTGTACCTGCATCTCGGCCGGTCCTACGAGGTCGCCGAGCTCGACATCGACGGCAGGCGGGCGATCGTCGACGCCTTCGATGGCGATTGGTACACGCAGCCGAAGAAGGAGACGATGGTCTTCATCGAGGCCGTGGGGGCGCAGCGCGGGATCGGCCCGCCCGGCGGCGGCTCGGTCGAGCTGCACTTCGGCGAGGTCTCGGTCACCGAGCAGGTGATCGCCTACCAGCGCAAGAGCCTGACCGACCACGGCGTAATCGACCTGATCGCGCTCGACCTGCCGGAGCAGAACTTCCCGACCCAGGCGCTCTGGTACGTGCTCGCCGACGAGCTGGCCGGGCCCGGCGCGTTCGATGGCGCCGACGAGCAGCTCGGCGCCCTGCACGCATCCGAGCACAGCCAGATCGCCGTCCTGCCGCTGCTGGCGATGTGCGACCGCTGGGACATCGGCGGGCTGTCGACCAACATCCACTTCCAAACCGGCCTGCCGACGATCTTCATCTACGACGGGCATCCCGGCGGGGTGGGGATCTCCAGGCGCGGCTACGACGAGTTCGAGCGGCTGGTCGCCGACGCCGCCCGCCTGGTCGGCGAGTGCCCGTGCGAATCCGGCTGTCCGTCCTGCGTGCAGAGCCCGAAGTGCGGCAACCTCAACGAGCCGCTGCACAAGGCCGGCGCGCTCGAGCTGATGGACGCGATCATCAACCTGATCGCGGCGCAGCGCCGTCCCGCCGCCGGCCGCGGGTAAACCCGCTGCCGGCGAACTCCGGCCCCCCGAACAGGGCTGCCCCCTACACGTCTTCCGGGCTCACCTGTGGGCCCACATCTTGGGCTTCGGCGACCCGGCCGTCGGTGTTAAGGTGCGGGAAATCGGGCCCGGGGGTGTCGAGAGCCCGGACGATTGGGGAGGTTGGGCAAATGACGAGACGGTGGATGGCCTTGACGGCAGTCTGCGCAGTCGCCATGGCCGCCGCTTGCAGTCCGGCGCTGGCGCATGACCCCGCGGAGTTCGGGACGCCGCTGAGCGGCCCGTTCGGCGATGACTTCTGGTTCGTGGAGAACTTCCAGACGGCCCAGAACCCGACCAACCCGGCCAACACCCACGTGACGAGCTCGGACATCGCCTTCTTTGGCGATCTCGCCTACGTCGGCGACTACGGCGGCTTCCGGATCTTCGACATTTCCAAGCCCGTGCCGCGGCTCGTCTCCGACACCCGCTGCTACGGGCCGCAGGCGGACCCTTCGATCTTCGACAGCGACGGCGACGACGAGGCGGACACGCTCGTGCTGTCGGTGGACAGCGTCCTCGCGGGCCCACACTGCGGTGACCCGCCGGTCGCGAAGGATTCCTCTACCGGGCGCTATCCCGACGGCGCCTGGGAGGGGCTGCGGATCTTCGACGTCACCGATCCGGCCGCGCCACACCAGATCGCGACGGTCTACCAGGACTGCGGCTCGCATACGAACACGCTGCTGCCGGCGCCGGATGGCGAATCGATGTACGTGCTGAACTCGAGCTACCCGCTTGGCGAGGGCCCGACATGCGGGCCGCTCGGCGTCGAGCACGGTCGCGCGATCAACCACGGCGTCGTTCAGGTCGTCGAGGTGCCGTTTGACGAGCCGGCCTTGGCGAGCGAGCTGACCGAGCTGCCGATCGTCTACCCGGGTGACCCCGACGGGGTCTATAAGCCCGTCACCGATCATGGCAACACCGCGCCGCTGGACAACTTCCTCGGCTGTCACGACCTGAGCTCCTTCCCCGCCAAGGGGATGATCGGCGCCGCCTGCGGCGAGCAGGCGCAGGTGTGGAACATCGACGCGAGCACCGGGTTGCCCGACACCGAGCATCCGCGCTGGGTCCATGATCAGCCCAACGTCGACTTCTGGCATTCGGCCACTTTCAGCTGGGACGGCCGGGTCGCCAACTTCATCGACGAGTCGTTCGGCGACGGCTGCCCACCGGTGACGACGAAGACCGCCGGCCTGCCCGGGCCGCCGCAGGTGTACGAGTCGGGGAACATGTTCTTCTTCGACGCGGAGAGCGGCGGGCTGCTGTCGGAGTACCGCAGCCCGCGGCCGTCGAACGACAGCCTCGATCCCAGCAATCCCAACCGCCTCACCTATTGCTCCTCGCACCTCGGGATTCCGGTGCCGGCGAAGGACCGCTACCTGCTGGTGAACGCCTTCTACCGCGGCGGCTCCTCGGTGATCGACTTCACCGATCCGACGGCGCCGTTCGAGATCGCGTTTGCCGACATGGCGGGCACGAATACGTGGTCGGCGTACACCTACCCGCGCAAGGCCGGCAACAGGCCGACCATCCCGGTCTACTCCAACGACGGCCTCAGTCGGAACTACGGAACGGCGCAGAACCCCCACTACCCCGAAGCCGCGTATGGCTTCCAGCGCTTCGAGGCCGAGATCGGCAAGACGCACCTCGTCGGCTTCGATCAGCTCAACCCGCAGTTGCAGGAGCTGGTGATCGAGACGAAGTTCAAGCGGCCGAAGCCGCCGAAGAACGTGAAGACCTTCGCCGAGGGCGAGCCGGCTCCGATCGGCGCGACCAACGTCTCGGCGCGCCCGTACGACAAGTAGGAGGGCGCGGCGCTAACCCTGGCGTCGCGCGACGAAGCGCACACCGACCGCGGGGAGCTCCTGCGCGGCGATCGCCGCCCGCTCCTCGTCCTCGCCGCTCGCGGGCGCGTGCCAGCGATAGAGGTAGGCACCGTGGGTGATCGCGCCGACCTCGAAGCCGGCTGCGTCGAGCCCGTCGCGCAGCTCGCCGAGCGGGTGGATGTGGGCGCGAACCTGGGCGGCTAGCGCCGCCGGAGCCGACGCCTGCTCGCGCTCGTGCTGGGCGATGAGCCACGCGGCCGCGCGCTCGTCGACCCTCTCCACGTCGAGCTCGTCCACGATCAACGGGGCGCCCGGCGCCAGTACGCGGAAGAGCACCTCCAGCGACTCGGTCACCGGTTCGACGTGATGGAGCGCGACCACCCCGACGGCGGCGTCAAAGCTGCCGTCCGCGGCTTCGAGCTCGGCCAGCGCCACCCGCTCGACGCCTTCGGCCTCCCCGCCGGGATCGATCGCGGTCACCTCGTAGCCGTCATCGCGCAGCGCCGCGGCCAGCTCGCCGCCGCCGGCCCCGACCTCGAGGACGCGCGCCGGCGGCGCCGGCAGCTGCGATCGAACCCAGTCGTGGAGGTCTGCATCAAGCGGCACGCCGCGGCGAAGCTACCGTTCTGACGATGCTCGGGTTCGACTGGAGGGCGACGAAGGACGGGACCGTCAGGATCTCGCGCGATGGCCGGGTCGTGACCACGCTCGCCGGGAGCGCGGCGAAGCGGTTCATCGACCGGATCGAAGGCGCCGATCACGAGGCCGCCCAGCAGCTGATGGCCCGCGCGACGGGGAACTACAAGCGCGGTAACGAGCGTTCCTGACGGCCGCTAGCCTTACCCGCCGCGGCGAGGTAGCTCAGTTGGTAGAGCACACGACTGAAAATCGTGGTGTCGCCGGTTCGATTCCGGCCCTCGCCATTTGCCGGCTGCGGCGTGGCGACTGGCTGCGTCATCGGTCGCTCGCGTGCGGCGCACGCCACGCTCCCTGCTTCCTTGCCAGTCGCGCGCCTCGCTCGGCAAATGGCGAGGGCTGCGCCCTCGCCATTTGCTCAGCGTCCCTTCTCGGCGAGCTTGTCGACCGGGCCGTAGACGGCGCGGATGATGATCATCGTCGTGGGTTGACGGGTTGCAACCGGGTATCAATCGGGCATCTCGATCAGCAATCCCACCGATCTGACCCTGCGCGCCTGGTGGCACGCGCTGCGCGACGCCGGGAAATCATTTCGCGACAAGAACCTCTCCGACCGCGCCGCCGCGCTCACCTACTACTCGGTGCTGTCGATCTTCCCCGGCCTGATCGTCATCGTCTCGCTGCTCGGCGTCCTCGGCACGCAGGACTCGATCGACGGGATGTTGCGGATCGCCGAGGACGTCGGCTCGGCGTCGGCGGTCGACACCCTGCGCGGCCCCATCGAGAACATCGTCGCGCACTCGAACGAGGCCGGCGTCGCCCTGATCATCGGCGTGCTGATCGCGCTGTGGTCGGCCTCCGGGTACGTCGGCGCCTTCATCCGCGCGTCGAACGAGATCTACGGGGTCGAGGACGACCGCCCCTTCTGGAAGCTGCGCCCCCGCCAGCTCGCGATCACGGTCGTGATGACCGCCTCGGTCGCCGTGATCCTGATGGCGCTCGTCGCCACGGGCCCGCTGGCGACCGCGATCGGCGAGGAGATCGGCTTCGGCGACACGGCGCTGACGGTCTGGTCGGTCGTCAAGTGGCCGTTGCTGTTCTTCGCCGCGGTCTGCGTGATCGGCCTCCTCTTCCGGTATTCGCCGAACGTCGAGCACGAGGGGGCGAGGTGGATCCTGCCCGGGAGCCTGGTCGCCACGGTGTTGTGGATCGTCGCCTCGGCGGGCTTCAGCTTCTACGTCTCCAACTTCGGGTCCTATTCGAACACCTACGGCAGCCTCGCCGGCGGCATCGTCCTGCTGCTGTGGCTGTACCTGACCAACATGGCGGTCGTCTTCGGCGCCCAGTTCGCCGCGCAGCTCGAGGCGACGGCGAACGCCGCTCGCGAGCCAAGCCCGCCCGGAGGGGTGGTCGCGCTCGACCCTGACGAGCGCGACGAGGACCCGCACTACTCGCCGCAGCCGACGTCGCGCTGAGCCGCGTCAGATCGTCGCTGCGTCCGGCGACTCTCCGTGTGCATGGGCACCCGGGAGAGAAATCGGCCGTCCGGACCTCTGACTAAGTTGAGATCAATGAGCGCGCAACGTCAGATCGACGCGATTCAGGCTCCGTTGGAGAGCTCCCCGGTGGCGGTGCCGCTGATCCGCACCTTCGTCCGCGAGCTCGCCGAGGGCGACGCGGTGGCGGGCGCGTTTGCGGTCCGCGAGCGGGAGCGGCGCAGCCGCCGCAACGGCGACGATTTCCTGCGCCTCGTGCTCGCCGACCGCACCGGCAACGTCGAGGCGGTCGCCTGGGATGAGATCGAGGAGTGCTTCGAGTGCTCGGCGCCCGGCGCCGTGGTGTTCGTCGAGGGCAAGTTCACGGTTCATCCCCAGTACGGCGCGAAGATCACGCTCCGTTCGATCCGCACCGCACGTGAGGACGAGTACGAGCACGACGAGCTCGCCGAGGGCCCGCCGGTCGAGGTCGAGCAGCTCGAGGCCGGCCTACGCGAGCTGCTGGCGACGATCCAGAACCCGCAGCTGCAGCAGCTGCTCGGCAAGATCTTCCACCCCGAGTCGAGGATCTGGCAGCGCTTCCGGGTCGCGCCGGCGGCCAAGTACTACCACCAGGCCTACCCTCACGGGCTGCTGGACCACACGGTCTCGGTCGCCCAGGCGGTCAGCGCCGCGGCGGCGGCGTTCCCGGGCATCGACCGCGACGTCGCGGTCACGGGGGCTCTGCTTCACGACATCGGCAAGACGCAGGCCTACAACGACGATCCGCTGGCGATCGACCTCACCGACGCCGGCCGGCTGATCGGTGAGATCCCGCTCGGCTACTACCTGGTTCGCCGGCTGATCGAGTCGATCGAGGGCTTCGACCCCGAGCTCGCCCAGGCCGTGCTCCACATCATCCTGTCCCACCACGGCAAGCTCGAAAACGGGTCGCCGACGGTCCCCGCCACCCGCGAGGCGACCCTCGTCCACATGATGGACAACCTCGGCGGCACGCTGGGCAGCTTCGACCGGATCGAGCGCGAGCTTCCGGAGGGCCAGGCCTGGTCGCGCTTCGACCGCGGGATCGACTCGGCCGCCTACTTCGGCCGCGCGGCTTAAGCGCCGGTCAGTCGCCCGTTAGCCCGCGAAGCGGTCGAGGCAGCGGTCCAGGGCGTTCTGGTTCACGCTGCCGCCGCTGATCGCCCGGTCGATGCAGTCCTGCAGGCGCCCGGTGTTGCTCGAGCCGTCGAACGCGTCGTCGATCTGCGACTGGATGTCGCTCGGCAGGTCGTCGAAGCCGCCGAACGAGTCGGAGAAGCTCTCGAAGGCGGTGTTCGTCGTGTCGAGCGCCGGCTTGACGATGAAGATGTAGACCGCGGCGAGGATCGCCACCGTGGTGAGGATCTTGATGAGCGGGTTGATGACTGTGCCGGCGCCGAGCATGGGTGGCGAATCTAACCGAACAGCAGCTTGTCCGCGAGGTTCCTGCAGCGCTGCATCGCGGCCGGCTTGAAGCCCGCGTCCTTGACGCAGTCGCGCACCTTCTCGGCGCCCGAGCTGTCGCCCTGCGCGTCGAGGCTGTCCGCGTAGGACAGCGAGAAGCTGCGGTCCGACTGCACCGTGTGGACCAGCTTCTGGCCCAGGTCCGCGCAGTGTTCCATCGCGTTGACGTTGGCGCCCGCGTCCTTGACGCAGCCCTTGATCTCGCGCGCGGCGGCGGGCCAGGAGCTCTGCAGGCTGGAGGCGTACGACTCGGCGCGGCTCTGCGAGGAGTTGAGACTCGCGTCGGCGAACGCGTCGTCGCTCTGGTCCTGGGCGTCGCGGACGGATTCGTTGACCGACTCGATCGCCTTGTCGGTCGTATCGAGGACCGGCCGGACGATGAAGATCCCCACCGCGGCCAAGATCACCACCGTGGTGACGATCTTGATGATCGGGTTGATGACCGTCCCTGCTCCGAGCACCGGGAAATCGTAGTCGAGTGGTCGGGCGGGCTCGCGTAAAACCCGCGCTTTGCGGCATGGGTGCGGGGGGAGAGCGCGAGCGCTCAATATCCTCGACACACCTAATGGCGAAGGACACCGAGAAGCTGATCCGACAGCTCTCGCTGATCTCGTTCTTGATGGCGAACCGTCGGCCGGTGTCGGCGCTCGAGATCAAGCGAGAGGTCGAGGGCTACAGCTCGATGAACGAGGATGCGTTCGCGCGCCGTTTCTACGCCGACCGCGCCGAGCTCGAGAGCCTCGGGATCTCGCTCCAGGTCGAGAAGCCGGCGGAGGGGTTCTTCGAGGCCGAGCTCTACGCGCTGCCGCCCGAGAACTACTACCTGTCGGCGATCGCGTTCTCCGATTCGGAGCTCGCGGCGCTGCGAACCGCGCTCAGTCTGCTCGACGGCGAGTTCGCCTACGCCGAACCCCTGCGACTCGCCCTGCAGCAGGTCTCGTGGGGACGCCCGAGTCCGCTCGTCGAGGATGCCGAGGCGCCGATCGACGTCAAGCTCTCGAGCGCCGGCTCGGGCCGCGAGCTCTCGCAGCGGCTGGCGAAGATCGAGACCGCGATCTCGCGCCGCAAGACGATCGAGTTCTCCTACTACTCGCTGCAGCGCGACGACGTCTCCGACCGCAAGGTCAACCCCTACCACCTCGTCTTCCGCGAGGGCCAGTTCTATTTGATCGGCCACTCGCACGAGCGCGAGGAGGTGCGGGTCTTCCGCCTCTCGCGAATCCGCGGCAAGGTCTCCTACGCGACCAAGGCCGAGCACGACTTCCCGGCTCCCGAGGACTTCGACCGCCGCGACTACGCGACGCGGGCCGACTGGCAGATGGGCGAGCGCAAGGGAGCCGCGAAGGTGTTCCTGCGCGAGCGGATCGCTTGGCTGGTCGAGCGCGACTTCGGGCGCCACGGGACGCTGCGCAAGCCGGAGCGCGGTGACGGCGCCAAGGGCCGCGGGATGGTGTTCGAGACCTGGTACGCGTCGGAGCGTCAGCTCATCTCATGGGTCCTGTCGTGGCGTGAGAACGCCCGGCTGCTCGACCCGCCGGAGCTGGCCACAGAGGCCGACGAGCGCCTCGCGCTGCTGCGCGACCGCCACCGCACGGAGTTCGACGTCGCGAAGACGGTGCGGCGACCGGTGATAGACGGCTCCGGCGGCCGTCGCAACGGCGGCTCGCGCGGCAATGGCCGCTCGGAGTCCGTGATCCGCCCGGAGCGCCTCGCCCGCCTCGTCACCCTGGCCGGTCTGCTGATCGGCGCGGCTCGCGAGGAGGGCAGCCTGCCGACCAAGCAAGTGCTCGGCGAGCTCAACATCTCGAACGAGGAGCTGCACGAGGACCTCGACGTCCTCAACGTCGTCAACTTCGGCGGCGGGACCTACGTCCTCTACGCCGAGATCGCCGGCGACCGCATCGAGATCGACGCCGACACCTACGGCGACAACTTCGCGCGCCCGGCGCGGCTCCTGCCGCTGGAGGCAAAGGCCCTGATCGCCGCGATCGACCTGTTCGGCGACCACCTGCCCCAGTCAGGGCTGCAGAGCGCACGCAAGAAGATCGTCTCCGCGCTCGGCAACGATCCCTCTGAGGAAGGTCTCGAGATCGCCCCGGGTCGCGACGACTCTTCGGTCGTGCGCACCGTCAACGAGGCGATTCAGCGCCACCACGTGCTCGAGCTCAAGTACTACAAGGAGAACGAGGACGACTTCGTCAAGCGCGAGGTTGAGCCGTACCAGCTGGTCAAGGGACCTGAGGGCTGGTACCTCGGCTGCTGGGATCTCGGCCGCTCCGGGACCCGCCACTTCCGCCTCGACCGGATGCAGGAGGCGACGCTCACCGACCGGGAGTTCGAGCCCCGCGAGGGCGTCGAGGACCTGCTCGCCGAGCAGGAATGGCTCGTGCACGGCGAGGTGACGACCGCCGGCGTGGCCCGCGTCTGGGTGGCGCCCGACCGGGCCCGGTGGCTGCGCGAGCAGCGCACCGTGGTCGAGGAGCTCTCCGACGGCGCCGTCGTCGTGGAGCTGCCCTACGGATCGAGCGACTGGCTCGCCCGCGAGGTGCTCAAGGGCGTCGGGGACCTCGTCGTGCTGGAGCCCACCGAGGCCCGCGAGGCGGTCCTGAAAGCGGTCGCCGGCTGAGCGATCCCGCCGGGATCGTCCGGGTCGTCGCCCCCAACCCGGGGCCGATGACGCTGGAGGGAACCAATACGTACGTGGTCGATGGCTACGTCATCGATCCGGGACCGGATGACGCGGGGCATCTCGACCGCGTCCGTGAGGCGGCGGGTGGGGACATCAAGGGCGTGCTCCTCACGCATGGGCACTCGGACCATTCGGATGGAGTTCAGGCGCTGGGCGCACCGCTCTTGTGGGGGAGGGCAAGTGGGGAGGGTGAGATGGAGGCAATGGCGAGGGCTCTCACGACGGGCTCCGTCGAGGCGAGTGACGAGTTTGTCGGCTATACCGCGACAAACTCGTCTCTCGACCGCGAAATCGGACCCTTCACCCTTGTTGCTACCCCCGGCCACGCGTCGGACCACGTCAGCTTCGTTAGGGGGCGCGTCTGCTTCTGCGGCGACCTGATCCTCGGTACCGGCTCCTCGATCGTCCCGCCCGCGGCCGGCGGCGGCTCCCTCACTGACTATCTGAGCTCGCTCGAGAC
The DNA here is from genome assembly GCA_963767285.1 of uncultured Solirubrobacterales bacterium. GTDB lineage: Bacteria > Actinomycetota > Thermoleophilia > Solirubrobacterales > 70-9 > WHSW01. Next base: position 195,621 of record CAVYDJ010000003.1, read on the forward strand.
CCTCGACGACCTGGACCTGGACCTCCTCGCCCCCGGCCACGGCCCGTACATCACCGACCCGCAGGCGAAGATCGCCGAGTACCGCGACCACCGCCTCGACCGCGAGCGCCGCCTGCTCGCCGTCCTCGAAACAGGCGAAAGCTCCCGAGCCGCCCTACTTGACCAAGTCTGGGATGACGTTCCGGAGCAACTGCGCCCCGCGGCCGCGATCGCGATGCAGGCGCACGTGGAGAAGCTCACCGCGGAGGGACTGCTCGACCCCGCCGAGCTGATTGACTGACGCGCTCGATGGCCGGCCGCCGCGACCAGATCACGCTCAGCGATACCGAGCAGGCGGAGCTCCTCGACGCAGAGCGGATCGTGATCGTCTCCTCGCTCGGGCCGCGGGGCTGGCCGCATTCGATGCCGATGTGGTTCCTGGTCCGCGACGGCGAGGTCTGGTGCTGGACCTATGCGAAGTCGCAGAAGGTCCGCAACCTCGAGCGCGATCCGCGAGCGACGCTGCTGGTCGAGACCGGCAGCGAGTACACGGAGCTGCGCGGGATCCAGATCGAGGCCGAGGCGGAGCTGATCCGCGACCTCGAGCGGGTCGCCGAGTTCGGCAAGCAGCTCGCTGTCCGCTACACCGAGGGCATCGACTCGGTCGAAGGCGACGCCGCCGCGGCACTGGAGGCGCAGGCCGCGAAGCGGGTGGCGATGCGGTTCGAGCCGATCCGCACCGCCACCTGGGACCACCGAAAGCTCGGCGGCACCTACTGACGCGCCGCTAGCCGGTCTTGCCGCCGCTCAGCTTCGTGAACGCCTTGAAGGACGGCTTCGTCTTGCCGGTCTTGGTGATCAGGCCCGACGTCTTGCACCAATCGCAGATGCTCACCGTCGAGTCCTGCCAACTGAACCAGTCGACCTCCTGGACGTTGAACGAGTTGCGCTTCTTGATGAAGTACTTGTAGACCTCCGTGAGCAGCTCAGCCTGCCCCTTCTTGCCGCGGTTCAGGGAGCTGCCGCCCGTGGCGGAGCCGGCACCGACCTCGGTCACGTACATGTCGGCGTTCTTGTCGCCGGCCTTCTTCATCACCTTGCGGTACTCCTCGACCTGGCTCGAGACCTTGCCGAGCGTGCCGCCGTACGGATGCGGGGCGATGGCGTCGAAGTCGTCCTTGACGCCCTTGACCTTGTAGAGCTGCGCCAGGTACTTCGAACCCACGATGGCCTTGCGCGAGCCGGCGAGCTCCGGCAGCCCGCCCAGCACGACCTCGGCCGAGGAATCGCGCGAGCGGATCGCGTCCGCCGCGGCGGAGAGCAGCTTCGCGTACTGCTTGGCGTTCGGCTTCGGTGCGAAGAACGACTCCGAGTTCGGCTCGTTGAGGATCTGGTAGACGTTGATGGGGTTCTTCGGGAGCGATGGATTCTCGGCCCAGAAGGTCCCGGTCGGCCCGTAGCGGTCGACGATCTCGCCGACGAACGTCTTCCATGCCTCGATCGCGGCGGCGCTCTTCGGCGCGAAGATGAAGCACTTGGCGCCGCTGCAGTTGAAGCCGTCGATCCCCTGCGCGACCCACTCCGGCGTGCCGTAGATGAACGGCAGCAGGTCGACCCCGTTGTTCGCGGCGTCGGTCATCAGCGAGTCGATGCCGGCGAAGTTGTTGTCGCCCACGGCCGGCGTCGGGTCGATCTCGCCCCAGTTGACGATGATCCGGACCGATCCCACGTTGCCCTGGCTCATGCGGCTGAACTGCTCGTCGTTCAGCGACGTCTGCGGGGCAACCCCGAAGAACGAGGGCGGCGCCTTGGCGGCGCTGCTGGTCGCGGCGCCGATTGTCAGCGAGAGCAGCACTGCCGCCGTCGCGGCGCTGATCGCACGTGCCTTGGTCCTCAACATCGTCTTCGAGTCCTCCATCTAGTCGCTTGCCTCTAACCCAACACCCCCTGGCGTCCGAGGTCGCGGTCCCTGCCGCATGCGCCCCCTCTCAGCCGCCGTATAGAGATAGCAACTCGGCGCTAAACCGGGTTCGTGAGCACGTTGGTGAGCTTCGAGAGCAGCCTGCCTCTGCCGTCGAGCGCCTTGATCAGAGTGACCACCTCAGCCGTGTTCGCCGAGCTCTGGGCGACGTTCGCCCCGGTGCCGAAGAAGCGAGCGGCGAACCCCCACTCAGGTGGTGCCTTGACCGTGCGCAGCTTCTGGGTCGGCGCGCCGTCGAAGAAGACCTTCACGGTCTTCACGCGCTTGCCGGCCACGCCGCCGACAAACGCGGCAACCGTCGGCAGGCCGAACGGGCGGTAGCTGATCGCCGTCACCAGTCGCTTCGGCGGCGGCTGGTCGAACTCGGGCGCATAGGTGTAGTAGAGGCTGCCCTCGTCGTCATAGAGATCGAAGAAGATTGTGTTCGACCTGATCGCGAGCGCCTGCCAGGTGGAGTTCAGCGACGGGAACGACCCCTGCCCGAGTTCGACGAACTCGGGTCCCTGGGCACGAGCGGCCGGCGCGGCGATCGCCCCCGCAATCGCGGCGACCAGCACGGCCATTCCCACCCGACATCGCCCTGTGATCCGCATCTCCCCGCCAACGCTAGCCTCCCGAACCGATGGAGGCGCTCAAGGGCCTGATTCTTTCGGGCGGCGCGGGCACTCGGCTGCGCCCGATTACGCATACATCGGCCAAGCAGCTGGTCCCGGTCGCGAACAAGCCCGTGCTCTTCTACGGGATCGAGGCGCTGGTCGAAGCCGGGATCACCGAGATCGGGATCATCATCGCGCCCGAGACCGGTGACGAGATCCGCGAGGCCGCGGGCGACGGTTCGCAGTTCGGCGCCACGCTCACCTACATCCCCCAGGAAACGCCCTCGGGCCTCGCCCACGCCGTCCTCACGGCCGAGGACTTCCTGGGCGCCTCGCCGTTCGTCATGTACCTGGGCGACAACCTGCTCCGCGACGGGATCTCGGATCTGGTCGGCGCCTTTCGCGAGCACGAGCCCGAGGCGCTGATCCTGCTCACGAAGGTTCCCGATCCCTGGCACTACGGGGTCGCCGAGCTGAACGGCGACTCCGTCGTCCGCCTGGTCGAGAAGCCGAAGGATCCACCCAGCGACATGGCGCTGGTCGGCGTCTACATGTTCACGCCGGCGATCTTCGACGCCGCCCGGTCGATCGAGCCGTCGAGCCGCGGCGAGCTCGAGATCACGGATGCGATTCAGAGCCTGATCGACCGCGGCGCCAAGGTCGAGAGCCACACGGTCGCCGGCTGGTGGAAGGACACCGGCCAGCTCGCCGACATGCTGGAGGCCAATCGGCTGGTGCTCGAGGACGTCGAGCGCCGGATCGACGGTGAGCTGGACGACGAGAGCCGGGTCGAGGGCCGCGTCGTGATCGAGGCCGGGGCGGTGTTGGAGCGCTCGCTCGTCCGCGGGCCGGCGGTGATCGCCGCCGGGGCGCGGATCGTCGACTCCTACATCGGGCCGTACACCTCGATCGACTGCGACGTCGAGGTTGTCAAGTCGGAGGTCGAGCACTCGATCCTGCTCGCCGGGGCGAGCGTCAACGACCTGCCGGCGCGGATCGAGGCGAGCCTCCTCGGCAGGGGCGTCCGGCTCGCCCGCGGCGAGGGGATGCCGAAGACCCTGCGGATGATCGTCGGCGACAAGTCGGAGATCACCATTCCATGAGGGTTCTGGTGACAGGCGCCGGTGGAATGCTCGGAGGCGACACCGTCGATGCTCTCGCCGAGCGGGGTCACCGAGTGATCGGGCTGCCGCGCCAGGAGCTCGACATCACCGACGCCGCCGCGGTCGAGAACGCGCTCGCCGAGCTGCGGCCCGACGCGGTGATCAACTGCGCCGCCTGGACCGACGTCGACGGCGCGGAGGCCGACGAGCGCGGCGCGATGCGGGTCAACGACGCCGCCGCCGGGATCGTCTCGTCCACCGCGGCCGCGCACGGCGCCAGCGTCCTGTACGTCTCCAGCGACTACGTCTTCGACGGCTCGAAGGGACGCGGCTACGTCGAGTCCGACCTGCCCGCGGCGCTCTCGGCCTACGGTCGGTCCAAGCAGGCCGGCGAGACATCGACCCAGATCGCCAACCCCCGCCACTTCATCGTCCGCTCCTCGTGGCTGTTCGGAACCGGTGGCCCGAACTTCGTCGAGACGATGCTGCGTGCGGGCGTCGAGCAGCCCGAGGTGATCGTGGTCAACGATCAGGTCGCGAGCCCGACCTACACCCGGCATCTGGCTCAGGCGCTGGCGATGGTGATCGAGAGCGACGAGTACGGGATCCATCACATCGCCGCGGGAGGCCGCTGCTCGTGGTTCGAGTATGCGCAGGAGATCTTCGACCAGGTCGGGCTCGAGACCAGGGTGATGGCGGGAAGCAGCGAGATGCTCGGCCGCCCCGCGCCGCGGCCGCCGCTCTCCCTCCTGGTCTCCGAGCGACCGGACCCGATCACCCTGCCCGATTGGCACCAGGGCCTTGCCGAGTACCTGGCGACCCGAGCAAACCGTGACACGCCCGGAGGCGAAGCCGAGGACGTGTCGCGTATTGGTGGTTCCGCGTGAACGTCCTCGTGACGGGTGGCGCCGGCTTCATCGGCTCCGCCTATGTCCGCCACCGGCTCGAGAACCACCCCGACTTCTCGGTCCGGGTGCTCGACAAGCTGACCTACGCTGGCCGCGAGGAGAACCTGAGGGGCCTTGGCGGGGACCGCCTCGAGCTGGTGGTCGCCGACATCGCCGATCCCGAGGCGGTGAAGGCGGCCGTCGACGGCGTCGACGCGATCGTCAACTTCGCCGCCGAGACCCACGTCGACCGCTCGATCGAGGCGCCGGGCGAGTTCATCCAGACCGACGTCTACGGAACCTTCGTGTTGCTGGAAGCCGCTCGCGAAGCGGGCGTCAGATACCTGCAGATCTCCACCGACGAGGTCTACGGCTCGATCGAGGAGGGCTCGTTCACCGAGAGCTCGCCGATCGATCCGTCATCGCCGTACTCGGCGTCGAAGGCCGGCGGCGACATGATGGTCGGCGCCTATCGCACCACCTACGGGTCCGAGGCGATGATCGTCCGCGCCTCGAACAACTACGGGCCGCGCCAGTACCCCGAGAAGCTGATCCCCCTCTGCATCCTGAACGCGTTCGCCGGCGACCCGCTGCCGGTGTACGGCGACGGAATGCAGGTCCGCAACTGGCTCTGGGTGGAGGACTTCGCCGCGGCGATCGACACGGTGCTCGAGTTCGGCGAGCCGGGCGAGGTCTACAACGTGGGCGGGCCCGACGAGCTGCCCAACATCGAGGTCGTGAAGCGGATTCTCGAGCTCACCGGGCGCGACGAGTCGCTGATCTCCTACGTCACCGACCGGCTCGGACACGACCGGCGCTACTCGCTCGCCTCGGCGAAGACCGAGGGGCTCGGCTGGAAGGCGGCGGTCGGGTTCGATGCCGGGATCGAGCGCACGGTCGAGTGGTACCGCGCCAACGAGTGGTGGTGGAAGCCGATCCGCACCGGCGAGTACCGCGAGTACTACGAGCGCAGGTACGGGTCGGCCCTGGGCTGATGCCGACACGTCTTGAGACAAAGATCGACGGGCTCGTCCTGCTCGAACCTACCGTCCACGGAGACGATCGCGGCTTCCTGATCGAGACCTTCAGCGCTGCCGCCTGGCAGGAGGCCGGCGCCGGCGCCGAGTACGTCCAGGACAATCACTCCCGCTCCGCCGCGGGAATTCTCCGCGGGCTGCATTTCCAGGCCGAGCCGGGCCAGGCGAAGCTGGTCCGCTGCTCCCGCGGCCGGGTCTGGGACGTGGCCGTCGACCTGCGCCGTGACTCGCCGACCTACGGCCAGTGGGAGGGCCACGAGCTCGACGACGTCCGCCATCGCCAGCTCTTCATCCCGGTCGGGTTCGCGCACGGCTTCTGCGTGCTGTCCGACGTTGCCGACGTCCACTACAAGCTGTCGAGCTACTACGACCCCGCCACGGAGGCCGGATTCGCCTGGGACGATCCCGCGGTCGGGATCGAGTGGCCGATCGACGACCCCCAGGTCTCCGAGCGCGACACAACCGCGCCGGCGCTGAGCGAGATCGAGGACACCCTTCCCTGGTAGACCGCGCCGCCGCGGCTACCGGGCGAGCGTCAGCCCGGAGGAGCGCTCGGCGTCCTCGCGGTTGCGCCAGCTCTCGATTCCTCGCCATTGAAGGCCTCGACCCCGGCCTCGATCAGCTCGCGCATCCGCCCCTCCGCCTCGCCGCCAGCGTACCGACGTATGATCGGTGGTTGCGAATGGGCACCACCAGCGACCGCAAGATCAACCCACTCGAAGGCTTCAGCGAGCGCACGCGGCGCTGGTTCGAGTCGTCGTTCGAGGCGCCGACCCCCGCCCAGGCGCAAGGCTGGCCGGCGATCGCGTCGGGCGCGAACACGCTGATCTGCGCCCCGACCGGCTCCGGCAAGACCCTGAGCGCCTTCCTGTGGGGGATCGACACGCTCGCCAGGCGACCCGAGGAGCTCGGCACCGGGACGAAGATCGTCTACGTCTCGCCGCTGAAGGCGCTCTCCTACGACGTCGAGCGCAACCTGCGGGCGCCGCTGGCCGGGATCGGCGCCGAGGTCTCGGTGGGCCTGCGGACGGGCGATACACCGCAGAAGGAACGGCAGGCGATGAAGAAGACGCCGCCCGACATCCTGATCACCACCCCGGAGTCGCTGTACCTGATGATCACCTCGCAGGTCCGCGCGATCCTCACCGGAGTCGAGGCGGTGATCGTCGACGAGATCCACGCCGTCGCCCAGTCGAAGCGGGGCTCGCATCTGGCCCTGACCCTGGAGCGGCTGTCGCACCTGGTCGCCGAGGAGGGCAACCCCGAACCGCAGCGGATCGGCCTCTCGGCGACCCAGCGGCCGCTGGAGCGGATCGCCGAGTTCCTGGTCGGCCCGAAGCGCGAGTGCGAGATCGTCAACGCCGGGATCCGCAAGGAGCTCGACCTCCAGATCGTGGTGCCGGTCGACGACATGCAGAATCCGAACGTTCCGCCCGCCTCCTCGGCTTCGCCTCCGGGGGCGGCCGGGTCAGCTGTCAGCACGAACATGCCGACCCACTCGCCCGACCGCATCGACCCGGGCCCGATTGAGTCCTCCCTAGACCCGGCACAGAACCCACGCTCGATCTGGCCGGCGATCTATCCCGAGCTGCTGAAGCTGGTCCGCGAGCACACCTCGACGATCATCTTCGTCAACAACCGCCGCGGCGCCGAACGCCTCGCCAAGCGCCTCAACGAGCTCCACAACGAGGTCCCTCACCAAGAGCTCCCGGCAACGGAACACGACGGTTCCTCACCCCGCACGCCCGCAGGCGAAGCCGAGGACGTGGCGGGAGTTGTTCAGGAGTTTGAAGAGATCGCCCGCGCCCATCACGGGTCGCTCGCCCACGAAGAGCGCGTAGTCGTCGAAGAGCTCCTGAAGTCCGGCAAGCTCCCCTGCCTGGTCGCGACCAGCTCGCTCGAGCTCGGCATCGACATGGGCGCCCTCGACCTCGTGATCCAGGTGGAGTCGCCGAAGTCCGTCTCGCGCGGCCTGCAGCGCGTGGGCCGCGCCGGCCATCAGCTCAACGAGGTCTCCAAGGGCCGGATCTTCCCGAAGTTCCGCGCCGACCTGCTCGAGTGCGCGGTGGTCGCGAAGCGGATGCGCAACGGCGAGATCGAGGAGACGGTGATCCCGCGCAACCCGCTCGACGTGCTTGCCCAGCACCTGGTCTCGATGGTGGCCGACGACGAGTGGCGGCTGGACGAGATCGAGAGCCTGGTCACCGCCACCGAGCCCTTCAGGGAGCTCTCGCGCGAACAGCTCGAGAACGTCCTCGACATGCTCGACGGCCGCTACCCCTCGGAGAAGTTCGCCGAGCTGCGGCCGCGCGTGGTCTGGGATCGGACGGCCGGCACGGTCCGCGGGCGCAAGGGCGCCCGGCAGCTCGCGGTCACCAACGCCGGCACGATCCCCGACCGCGGCCTCTACGGCGTCCACCTGCCGGACGGCCGGCGGGTCGGCGAGCTCGACGAGGAGATGGTCTACGAGGCCCGGCCCGGCCAGACCTTCCTGCTCGGGGCGACGACCTGGCGGATCCAGGAGATCACTCGCGACCGGGTGATCGTCGTCCCGGCGCCGGGCGTCCCGGGCGCGGTTCCCTTCTGGCGCGGCGACGGGGTCGGGCGCCCGTCAGAGCTCGGTCGGGCGATCGGCGCCTTCGCCCGCGAGGCGGTCGGCAAGTCGGCAGAGGAACTGGCCGCCGAGGCGGACCTCGATCCCCGTGCGGCCGAGAACCTGGTCACCTACCTGCGGGAGCAGCAGGCGGCGACCCGCGTGGTGCCGTCCGACGAGACGATCGTGGTCGAGAAGTTCCGCGACGAGATCGGCGACTGGCGACTGTGCGTGCTGTCGCCGTTCGGTGGCCGCGTCCACGCGGCCTGGGGGCTGGCGGTGTCGGCACGGATCCGCGACGAGCTGGACCTCGAGGCGGACGCGATCTGGTCGGACGACGGGATCGTCGTCCACCTGCCCGACGCGGACGAGCCCCCGGACGCCTCGCTCATCCTGCTCGAGCCCGACGAGATCGAGGACCTGGTCGTCCGTGAGCTCGGCGGCTCGGCGCTGTTCGGCGCCCGCTTTCGCGAGAACGCGGCCCGCAGCCTGCTGATCCCGCGCGCCTACCCCGGCAAGCGGACCCCGCTGTGGCAGCAACGCCTGAAGTCGCAGAGCCTGCTCGAGGTCGCCAAGGACTTCCCCCGCTTCCCGGTCATCCTCGAGACGTACCGCGAGTGCCTACGTGACGTCCTCGACCTGCCGTCGCTGATCGACCTGCTGCGCGACCTCCACTCACGCAAGATCACCCTGGTCGAGGTGGAAACTCAAACGGCTTCGCCGTTTGCGTCTTCGCTGCTGTTCGACTACGTCGCCACCTACATGTACGAGGGCGACACGCCGAACGCCGAGCGGCGCGCGGCCGCCCTGGCGCTCGACCGTGACCTGCTCTCCGAGCTGCTCGGCGCCGACGAGCTGCGCGAGCTGATCAACCCGGAGGCGCTCGAGGAGGTCGAGCGGTCGCTGCAGCTGCTGCACCCCGACGCGCTCGCGAAGGACCGCGACGCCCTGCAGCAGGTGCTGCGCCGGCTGGGCGATCTGACCGTGGACGAGCTCGAACACCGGACCGCCGATGGGTTCTCGGCGGCCTCGATGCTGCAGAAGCTCGAGCGCGAGAAGCGCGCGGTTGAGGTCCGGATCGCCGGCGAGGAACGCTGGATCGCCGCCGAGGACGCGGGCCTGTACCGCGACGCGCTCGGCGTCCCGCCGCCGGGCGGCCTTCCCGACGCCTACCTGGAGCCGGGGCCCGATCCGGCGCTCGCGCTGGTGCGTCGCTATGCCCGGACGCACGGGCCGTTCCCGACCGCCCAGATCACCCGCCGCTTCGGCCTCGACCTGACCCCGGCCCTGCAGCAGCTCGAACGGGCCGGCGAGCTCGTCCGCGGCGAGCTGCTTCCGGGCGGCAGCGAGCGCGAGTGGTGCGACGCCGACGTCCTGCGCCGGGTGCGCCGCGCCAGCGTCGCCGCGCTGCGCCAGGAGGTCGAGGCGGTCGACCCGGCCGAGCTCGCCCGCTTCCTGCCCGCCTGGCAGAACGTCGACATGCATCGCCCCGCGGGGGCCGGGCCCGACCGGCTGCGCGAGGCGCTCATCCCACTGCAGGGAGTTGCGCTGACGCCCGAGGTCTGGGAGCGCGACGTGCTGCCGCGGCGCCTTGGCGCCTACAGCCCGACCTGGCTGGACCAGCTGACGACCAGTGGCGAGGTCGTCTGGATCGGGGCCGGAGCACTCGCGCGCACGGGGCGGGTTGCGATGTACTTCCGCGAGGACGTGCACCTGGCCGGGCCGCCGCCGTCGAACGCCAAGCTCGACCGGCCCGAGGGCGAGGTCCACGACGCGATCCGCGAGCGGCTCGCAGCCGCCCCGTCGTTCTGGCTCGACCTGATCGACCTCGCCCACGAGCGGGAGGAGCTGCACGCGGCGCTGTGGGATCTGGCCTGGGCCGGCGAGGTGACCAACGACGCGTTCGCCCCGCTGCGGGCGCGGCGCCTGAGCGCCGTCGGGCGCGATCGCCGTCCGGCCCGGCGCTTCGCTTCCCGCCGCAGCCCGGCCCAGGAGGCGATCGTCGGACGCTGGTCGCTGACCGAGGCGCTGTTCAAGAACGCTCCGGCCGAGGGCCCCCGGCTGCGCGCCCAGGCGGAGCTGATGTTGGAGCGCTACGGGATCGTCACCCGGGAAACGGTGCTCGCCGAGGGCGTGCCGGGCGGCTTCTCCAGCCTCTACGGCGAGCTCTCGAACCTCGAGATGCTCGGCACCGCGCGGCGCGGCTACTTCGTCGAGGGACTCGGCGGAGCCCAGTTCGCGCTCGCCGGCGCGGTCGAGCGCCTGCGCGCCCTGCCGCACAAGGAGGACGACTACCTGATCCTCGCCGCGACCGATCCGGCGCAGCCCTACGGCGCCGCGCTGCGCTGGCCGAAGCGCGCCGAGGGCCGCCGCCCGGCGCGAACCCCGGGCGCCTACGTGCTGCTTCGCGACGGCAACCCGATCGTGTACGTCGAGCGCGGCGGCAAGGGGATCGTGCGGTTGGTCGGGCTCGAAGGCGATGAGCTGGTCGAGGCGGTCTCGCGGCTCGCGGAGGCGGCGCGCGAGAAGGTGATCCCGAAGCTCGGGATCGAGCGCGTCGACGGCGAGCCGGTGTTCGGCTCCGGGCTCGAGGAGCAGATCATCGCCGCCGGCTTCAGCCGCCAGCCGCGCAAGCTGGTCGCCGCGGGCTGACGTGCCCGAGGGCGACACGATTCACCGCGCGGCGCGGAGCATCAACACGGCGCTGGCCGGCCGGGAGATCGGCCTCGCCGAGGCGCCCAACCCCCGCTCGCCCCTGCACCGCCGCGCCGCCGAGCTCCAGGGCCGCACGCTGGAGCAGGCCGAGGCGCGCGGCAAGCACCTGCTCGTCCACTTCTCCGGCGACCTCGTCCTGCACACCCACCTGGGGATGAACGGCAAGGTCTTCGTGGCCGCCGACGGGCGCCTCCCCTACGGCAAGCCGTGGTGGACCCTCGCCTCCGGTCGCGCGATCGCCGCCCAGACCGGCGCGAAGCTGCTGCGGCTCATCTCCGAGACACGGGTTCGCAACGACCCATCGTTGCTCCAGCTCGGCCCCGATCCGCTGCGCCCCGAGTTCGAACTCGACGCGGCCGCGGACCGCCTCCGGCGGCTCGGCGCGGGTCGCGAGATCGGCGACGCGCTGCTCGACCAGGGGATCGTCGCCGGGATCGGGAACGCGATCCGCGTCGAGGCCCTGTTCCGCGCCCGGATCGATCCGTTCAGGAAGGTCGCCGAGCTCTCGGCGGGCGAGCTCGAGCTGGTCGTCGAGGAGAGCGAGCGGGTGATGCGCGAGTCGATGGCGAAGGGCCGCCGGCCCCGGGCGATCTATCGCGCGCGCCAGTGCCCGAACTGCGGCGGCCCGATCAACTCACGCGGCCAGGGCGACGACAACCGGACCGCCTACTGGTGCCGGGCCTGTCAGGCCTAGAGCGGACTCACGGCCCGATCCACTGCACCGCGAGGCTGGCACAGTACGCGCCGAGATCCACGAGCGGCAGGCTGCCACCTCCTGAGATGGTCTGCGCCGCGTTGGCCGTCAGTGTCGACCCTGCCGCTTGATCTTCTTCGGGCCGACCGCCGCCGCCTGGATGTCCGAGCCGGCCACCGCCCCCGCTGCCAGCACGCGGCTGTCGACCGCGGAGTTGGCGAGGTCCTGGTTGAAGACCGTCTTCGCCGAGTCCTGACCGGTGGTCGTGACCGCGTAGGCCCCCGCGTTCAGCGCGAGGAAGATCGCCACCAGGCCCAGGACGTTCTGCCGCAGGTACCCGCTCACCGCTGCCATCTGACCCTCCGTGGTCGCCGGCCCCTTTTGGACCCTGAAAATCGTACCGCTGCGTCAAGTCCCCGCAAGGGCCTTTCCGTCCATACTGGGCGTCGATGGGGTCCGACTCCGTAGAGCTTCTGACCCGGGTACCGCTGTTCGCGGAGCTTTCGGGCGCCGAGCTCGAGCAGATCGGCTCGGTCGCGATCCCGCGCTCGTACCCGAAGGGCGTGCGGGTGTTCCACGAGGGGGATCACTCGGACGCCTGCTACATCGTCCGCAGTGGTGACCTGCGGGTGACGCGCGAGCACTCCGACGGCCGCGCGATCGCGCTCGCGACGCTCGGGGCCGGTGACATCTTCGGCGAGCTGGCGATGCTCGACGGCGGCACTCGCTCGGCCAGCGTCGAGACGCTCACCGAGGCCGAGCTGCTTGCCCTGCCCGCCTCCGACGTGCGCCGGGTCATCGCTGCGCACGGTGACATCGCGGCGAAGCTGATCGTCGCAATCACCCGCCGCCTCCGCGAGACCAACGAGCGCGTCGCCCGCCAGTCCTTTCAGACGGTCCCCAGCCGCGTGGCCGGCGTGCTGGCGCAGCTGATCGCCGAGGAGGCGATCCCGGAGGAGCGCAGCGGCGTGACGGTCCGGATGACGCAGGCCGACCTCGCCCAGCTGGCCGGCACGTCGCGCGAGAGCGTCAGCCGCTTTCTCGCCACGCTCGAGCGCGCCGGCGTCGTCGCGGTCGGTCGCGGCCGGGTCACGGTGCTCGAGCCGCGCCGCCTGCGGGCTTACATCTTCTAGGCGACGGTGAGCGAGCGCTTCGACCGCCAGCGCGCGTCGATGGTCGAGCGCCAGTTGCGCCGGCGCGGGATCACCGACGAGCGGGTGCTGGACGCGATGGCCGAGGTTCCAAGGGAGCTGTTCGTATCCGACCGGCTGAGCCGGCGCGCCTACGCCGACTCGGCGCTGCCGATCGGCGACGAGCAGACGATCTCTCAGCCCTGGGTGGTGGCGGCGATCTGCCAGGCGCTGGAGCTGGGCGGCGACGAGAGGGTGCTCGAGATCGGCACCGGCTCGGGCTACTCGACCGCGATCCTCGCGCGGCTGGCGGCGCAGGTGCTCAGCATCGAGCGCTTCGAGAGCCTGGCCGCCGAGGCGGCCGAGCGGCTCGAGGGCCACGACAACGTCGAGGTTCGGGTCGGGGACGGCACGCTCGGAGCCCCCGAGGACGCTCCCTTCGACGCGATCGCGGTGCACGCATCGGCCCCGGCCCCGCCGCAGGCCCTCCTCGACCAGCTTGGACCCGGCGGGCGGATAGTGCTCCCGGTCGCCGAGCCCGGCGTCGACATGCTGATCCGGCTGGTCCCGACCGAGGACGGCTTCGAGCGCCGGCGGATCGCCCCCTGCCGGTTCGTGCCACTCGTAGGCGAGCACGGCTTCGGTGAGCACGGGTTCGGTGAGCGATAGGCTGGCGAGCGTCATGTCCCGCGGCTTCTTCGCCCTCAACTTCTTCTCACCGGCGTTCATCGACCAGCTGAAGCGCGGTCGCAAGACGGCGACGATCCGGCTCGGCGACAAATCGCGCAAGTACGAGCGCGGCCAGCTGCTCTGGGTCACGGTCGGCCACCAGCACAGTCCGAGGGAGAAGATCTTCACGGCGGTGATCGACGACGTCGAGGTGAAGAAGGCGCGCGAGCTGTCGCCGCGCGACATCGAGCACGACAACCCGGAGTTCCGGCGCGTCGAGGAGACCCTCGGCTTCATGCGCCAGATCTACGGCCGCGAGATCGACCTCGAGGAGACCGTGACCGTGGTGCGCTTCTCACGCGTCCACGAGCCGCCGTCGGGGTTCGGCGACCCATCGCCGAACTAGCGAGCCGGCGATGCCGGTCGAGTACCGCTTCCTGACCACCTGGCTGCTCGAGTCTCCGCGCGAACCGATCTGGGACGTGATCTACGACCAGAAGGCGTGGCCGACGTGGTGGCGGGGGGTCAAGAAGGTCGTCGAGCTCGAGCCCGGCGACGAGACCGGGGTCGGCTCCCACTCGCGCCTCACCTGGCGGTCGAAGCTCCCATACGACCTGGTCTTCGAGGCGAGGACGAGGACGGTGGACAAGCCGCGGATGATCGAGGCCGACGCCTTCGGCGAGCTCACGGGGACCGGGCGCTGGCGCCTGTTCGAACAGGACGGGGTGACGGCGGTGCTCTACGAGTGGAACGTGCACACGAGCAAGCGCTGGATGAACGCGATGGCGCCCGTGCTGCGCCCGGTGTTCGAGTGGAACCACAACTGGGTGATGCGCAACGGCGGCACGGGGATCGCCGAGCTCCTGGGCGTCCGGCTTCTGGCCGCCGGCTGAACCCGTCTTGAATCTAAGCCTTAACGGCTTAGATGCCTAATCGGCGCGGCCAACCTCGCTACACTGAGCCGCGCGGCTTTGGCACTCTCATATGTAGAGTGCCAAGTCAGACTTAAACCAGTCAATACGGAGGTACTCAGGAATGAACTTGAAGCCCCTCGGCGATCGGCTGATCGTCAAGGCACTGGAGGAGGAGGAGACGACCGCGAGCGGCATCGTCCTCCCGGACACGGCCAAGGAGAAGCCGCAGAAGGGCAAGGTCGTCGCGGTCGGCGATGGCGCCTGGGATGAGGACGGCGAGAAGCGGATTCCGCTCGACGTCTCGGAGGGCGACGAGGTCCTCTACAGCAAGTACGGCGGCACCGAGGTCCAGGTCGACGGCGACGAGCTGCTCGTCCTGCGCGAGTCGGACGTACTCGCGAAGGTCGTCTAAGGCTGACAGCTGACCCGGCCGTCCGCTTGCGGACGGGCGGAATGTCTTTTATTCGAAGGAGGAATTGAACATGGCTCACAAGGAGCTCAAGTACGACGCGGAGGCACGGCAGGCGCTGCAGGACGGCGTCGACGCAGTCGCAAACGCGGTCAAGGTCACGCTCGGTCCGAAGGGCCGCTACGTGGTCCTCGACAAGAAGTTCGGCGCCCCGACGATCACCAACGACGGTGTGACGATCGCGCGTGAGATCGAGATCGAGGATGTGTTCGCCAACCAGGGCGCCCAGCTCGTCCGCGAGGTCGCCACGGCGACCAACGACGTCGCCGGCGACGGCACGACGACCGCGACCCTGCTGGCGCAGACGATCGTCCGCCACGGCCTCAAGAACGTCGCCGCCGGCGCGAACCCGCTGGCCCTGCGCCGCGGGATCGAGAAGGCGGTCGACCAGGTCGTCGAGGACCTCCGCGAGAAGCAGTCGAAGGAGGTCGGTGGCAAGGAGCAGATCGCCCGCGTTGCCGCCATCTCGGCCGCTGACGAGGAGATCGGGAACATCATCGCCGACGCGATCGAGAAGGTCGGCAAGGACGGCGTGGTGAACGTCGAGGAGGGCCAGACCTTCGGGATGGAGCTCGAGTTCACCGAGGGGATGCAGTTCGACAAGGGCTACATCTCGCCGTACATGATCACCGACCAGGATCGGATGGAGGCGGTGCTCGAGGACCCGTACATCCTCATCGCCAACCAGAAGATCGGCAACGTCCGTGAGCTGCTCCCCGTGCTCGAGCAGGTCATGCAGGCGGGCAAGCCGCTCGTGATCGTCGCCGAGGACGTCGAGGGCGAGGCCCTCGCGACCCTGGTGGTCAACAAGCTCCGCGGCACCTTCACGGGTGTGGCGGTCAAGGCGCCGGGCTTCGGCGACCGCCGCAAGCGGATGCTCGAGGACATCGCGATCCTCACCGGTGGCGAGGTGATCACCGAGGAGATGGGCCTGAAGCTCGAGAACACGCAGGTCTCGCAGCTCGGGCGCGCTCGCCGGGTCGTGGTCTCCAAGGACACGACGACGATCATCGACGGCTCCGGCGAGAAGTCGGCGATCGAGGGCCGGATCAACCAGATCCGCTCCGAGATCGAGAACACCGACTCCGATTTCGACCGCGAGAAGCTCCAGGAGCGCCTGGCGAAGCTCGCGGGCGGGGTTGCCGTGGTCAAGGTCGGCGCTGCCACCGAGACCGAGATGAAGGAGAAGAAGCACCGTGTCGAGGACGCCCTGCAGGCGACCCGGGCGGCGCTCGAGGAGGGCATCGTCCCGGGAGGCGGCGTCGCGCTGCTGAACGCGGTGGGCGCGATCGACTCCAAGGACCTCGACGCCGATGAGGCGACGGGTGCGGAGATCATCCGCAAGTCCCTCGAGGAGCCGATCCGCCAGATCGCGGCGAACTCGGGCCTGGAGGGCTCGGTCGTCGTCAACAAGATCCAGGGCCTGAAGCCGGGCGAGGGTCTGAACGCGGACACGGGCGAGTACGGCGACCTGATCAAGGCCGGCGTCATCGACCCGACCATGGTCACCCGGTCGGCGCTGCAGAACGCGGCCTCGATCGCCAAGAACATCCTCACGACGGAGGCCATCGTGGCCGAGCCGCCGGAGAAGGATGGCGGCGGAATGCCGGGCGGTATGCCCGACATGGGCGGGATGATGTAACTCGCCTTCCGGCGAATCGTTCGAGGGCCCGGCATCCGCCGGGCCCTCTTTTTTGCCCGCGCCATCGACGGTTGACCCCCATCGCCTGAGCGCATAGTGTGCGCTCCGACTCAGGGATCGATCCTGGAGGGCTGGATGAGCCGCAAGCGCAGGAGCGTTCTCGCCCCGTTGGGCGTGATCGTCGGCCTGCTCGCCGGCGCCGGCGAGGCGACCGCGGCGACCACGGTCAACTACTTCCCCGATTCGGGCTTCACCCAGATGCAGATCATCGACGTGACCGCCGACGCCGACGCGATCACCGTCTCGGTCGCCGGGAACACGGTCACGATCAACGACACGGGCACCGGGGGGATCACCACCGCCGATGCCGACTGCGTGCTCGTGAACGCCCAGAACGTCACCTGCCCGCTCGACCCGCCCGACCCGGCGCCGCCCGCCGCGCCGACGGCACCGCTTGGGTTCGTCTCGGTGACCCTGAACAACGGCACCGACAGCTTCTTCAGCCAGACCCTCGACGCGAACGTGTTCGAGAGCGACACGACCCGGACCGGTAACAAGACGGTGGTCACCGGCTCCGGAAACGACTCGATCTTTCCCGGCGTCGGCAATGACGTCATCGACACCGGCGCCGGGGGCGACAACATCAGCGGCTCCCTCGGTGACGACACCATCATGGGCGGCGTCGACGGGGACTCCCTCAACGGAGGCCAGGGCACCGACACGCTGGACGGCGGCGAGGGCCCCGACTCGCTGAACGAGGACGCCGTCCCGAACGGCGCCGACTCCCTGAACGGGGGTGCGGGGCTGGATTTCGCGTCATACCCCGGTGACAGCTCCGTCACCATGACCTTCAACGGCCAGCCGGACGACGGCCACCCGGGCGAGGGCGACAACCTGCTCGCGATCGAGACTGCAAGCGGGGGGTCGGGCCCCGACACGCTGGTCGGCGACGCGGGCGACAACACCTTCAACGGGGGCGAGGGCGACGACGTGATCAGCGCGGGGGCGGGCAACGACACGATTACGCCCGGCCGGGGCGCCGACGCGGTCGACGGCGGCGACGGAAGCGACGAGGTTTTCGCGAGCTCCAACCCCGAGGGCCCGGATGCGCTGAACGGCGGCGCCGGCGTCGGCGACCGGGTCGACTACTGCTGCGGGTTCGATCCGGTGACGATCGCCCAGGACGGCCAGCCCAACGACGGGCGTCCCGCCGAGGGCGACAACCTGGCGGGGTTCGAGGACTTCGCGACCGGCGACGGCGCCGACACGGTGATCGGCGACTCGGGACCCAACGTGTTCGAGAGCAACTTCGGTGGTGACCTGCTGATCGGTCTCGGCGGCGGCGACGAGTTCTTCGCCGGCGGCGGCGACGACGTCCTGGTCGCAACCGATTCGGCGGTGACGGCCGGCGCGCTGAGCCGGATCGCGGTCGGTGCATTGGACGCGCTCGACTGCGATCTCGGCTTCGACACGGTCGCGGCGAGCGCCGGCGACCGGGTCGGGGGTGACTGCGAGCGCCGTGGCGCCAGCATCGTCTCCGAGAGCGCGCAGGTGAGCTCGAAGGGAAAGGCGACGGTGCGGGTCGAATGTCCGCTCGAGGAGGGGACCGCCTGCGCCGGCGAGGTGGCGCTGGTCTCGAACGGCAAGCAGCTCGCCGCCGGCCCGTTCAAGGCCACCAACGGCAAGACGAAGAAGGCGACCGCGAAGCTGACCAAGAAGGGCCGCAAGACCCTTGCCAAGAGCGGCGGCTCGCTGGTCGTCAGCGCCGAGGCGCGCACGGACGAGCCGCCCGGTGTGACGACGAACGCGACGAGGCTGCAGCTGATCGGGCCGGAGACGAACGGCGGGGGAGGCTGAGATCGCCCCCCGCCGGACACTCGCTCCGCTGCCGCTCGCGATCGCGCTGGCCCTCGTCGGCGGGATCGCCCAGGCGCCTGCGGCGACCACCGTGACCGTGACCGGGAACTCCGGCGGGAGCGAGCTGGTGCTCGCCGACGCCACCAACGACGCCGACGCGATCACAATCTCGGAGTCCGGGGGGACGATCACGATCACCGACACCGGCACCGGCGGGATCACGACCGCCGACCCGGACTGCGCGGTCGTCAACGCCCAGACCGTCACCTGCCCGCGCGATCCCGTGAATCCGGCGCCTCCCGCGGCACCCTTTGCCCCGATCAACCGGCTGACCCTGAGGATGAACGCGGGCACCGACCGGTTCACCAACCAGGACGTCGCCATCGACGTGAGCGAGGAGGACAGCGGCGACCCGGGGAGCAAATCGGTCTTCTCCGGTCCCGGCGACGACCAGATCAACACCGGGACGGGCAACGACATCGTCGACAGCGGCCAGGGCAACGACAGCGTCGCCGCGGGCCTCGGAAACGACACGATTTCGACCGGCGCCGGCGACGACGACGGCGATGGCGACGAGGGCTCCGATCTGGTCAACACGGGCACGGGCGTCGACGACATCGACGGCGAGCCGGGCTTCAACGACGGGGCCGACGTCCTCGACGGCGGCCCGGGGGCCAACGACGAGATCCAATACGACGAGGGCGAGGGCGGTGTCTCGGTGTCGATGAACTCGCTGCCCGACGACGGCCACGCCGGCGAGGGCGACAACCTGATCGGCTTCGAGGACCTGCGGGGGACGAACGACGACGACACGGTCAACGCGGACGACGGCGACAGCCGGATCCAGACCTTCGCCGGCAACGACGTGATCAGCGGCGGCGGCGGCGATGACGAGGTGACGCCGGGCGTGGGCAGCGACGTCTTCGACGGCGGCGCCGGCAACGACGAGGCGTATCAGTTCGGCCCGAGCGACGGTCCCGACATCTTCAACGGCGGGCCAGGAACCGGGGACGCGGCGACCTTCGGGGGCGGCGAGGAGGACCTCGAGCCGGTGACGATCAACCAGGACGGGGTCGCAAACGACGGCCACGCGGGCGAGGGCGACAACCTGACGGGGTTCGAGGGAATGACCGGGACCGGGGGCGCGGACACCCTGATCGGCGGCGAGGAGTCGAACGTGCTCGAGGGCCTCGGCGGCAACGACACACTGGTCTCCGGCGGCGGCAACGACAAGGTCGACGCGGGCGCGGGCGACGACGCGATCAACGCTCTCGGCGGCCGCGACGAGGTCGACTGCGACACCGGGTTCGACAGCCTGATCGTCAACGCCGAGGACATCGTCGATCCGACCTGCGAGCGGGCCGGCGCCCAGGTGGTCTCAGAGAGCGCCAAGGTGAACAAGAAGGGCAAGGCATCCCTCGACGTCTTCTGCCCGCCCGCCGAGGGGCCCGCGTGCGCCGGCAAGCTCGTTCTGCTCTCGAACGGCAAGACGATCGCCAAGGGCTCGTTCCAGCTGGCCGGCGGCACTACCGCCTCGGCCACCGCAAAGCTCTCGAAGAAGGGCCGCAAGGCGCTGGCGAAGGCCCGCGGCGGGCTGATCGTGACCGCGGAGGCGCAGACGACCGAGCCGCTCGGAGTCAGCACGAGGGCTGCGACCGTGCAGCTTCTGGGAGGTAAGGGCTGATGACGCGCAAATGCTCGACCGGCGCCTGCGTTGCGGTCTCTCTGGGTCTCGCGCTCGGCTACGCGGGCACGGCGTCGGCGGCGACGACGGTGACCCTGAACGCGGGTTCGTTCGGGAGCACTCTGGTCATCGACGACGCGACCAACGACGCCGACGCGATCACCGTCGCGGAGTCCGGGGGGACGATCACGATCACCGACACCGGCACCGGCGGGATCACCACCGCCGATCCCGACTGCGCGATCGTCAACGCCCAGACGGTCACCTGCCCGCTGGATCCGGCCGACCCTGCGCCGCCGGCCCAGCCGACGGTGCCGGTGAACGCCGTCGACCTGGACCTGAACAACGGCACCGACAGCTTCAACAGCCAGACTTTCAACGCTTCCGTTCAGGAGTCGGACAACTCCGCGACCGGCAACAAGACGGTCGTCAGCGGCCCCGGGTCCGACGGGATCTCAACCGGAGTCGGAGACGACATCATCGACACGGGGGTCTCGAACGACTCGGTCAACTCGGGGGAGGGCGCGGACACGGTCACGACCGGCGCCGACAACGACTTCGTGACCGCGGGGGCGGGCAATGACCTGGTCGACATGGGTGAGGGCAGCGACTCGTTCGATGAGGACGCGGTCGCCAACGGAGCCGACGTCCTCAACGGAGGCCCCGGGCGTGACACCGGCAACTACGGCGCACGCACGACTCCCGTGACGGTGATCTTCAACAACCTGCCCGACGACGGCAGCGCGGGGGAGGGCGACAACGTGGTCGTCGAATCGATCAACGCCGGTCAGGCGGGGGACACCGTGATCGGTGACGATGCCGACAACAACATCTTCGGCTCGTCCGGCGACGACCTGATCAGCGGCGGCGGGGGCACCGACATCCTGAGCCCAAGCCTCGGGGCCGACACCGTCGACGCAGGCGCTGGGCCCGACACCGTGTTCGCCCACTCGGACCCTGATTTCGGCGACTCCCTGAACGGCGGCGCCGGCGACGACGACCAGATCGGCTACTGCTGCGACGACGACCCGATCACGATCGCTCAGGACGGCCAGCCCAACGACGGCCACACCGCGGAGGGCGACAACCTCGCCGCGTTCGAGAACTTCGTGGGCGGTAACGGGGACGACACGATTACCGGTGACCCCTCGAGGAACATGTTCCAAGGCCTGGACGGCAACGACACGCTGATCGGGCTCGGCGGCGGGGACGAGTTCCTCGCGGGAGTGGGCGACGACATCGTCGTGGCCACCGATCCGGCGTCTCCGGCCTCGGCTCGCGCCGCGCACCGGGCGACCGGCGAGGTCGGCGACGACCTCAACTGCGACCGCGGCTTCGACGTCGTGGCGGTGAGCGCCGCCGACCTGGTCGCGACCGACTGCGAGCGCCAGGGCGCGGGGGTCGTCTCCGAGAGCGCCAAGGTGAACTCGAAGGGCAAGGCCGGCGTGCGCGTCGAATGCCCGCTCGAGGAGGGCGCCCCCTGCGTCGGCAGCCTGGTCCTGCTCTCGAACGGCAAGCAGGTCGGACAGGGCTCCTTCCAGATCGCCAACGGCCAGACGAAGAAGGCGACCGCGAAGCTGAGCAGGAAGGGCCGCAAGACCCTTGCCAAGAGCGGCGGGACGCTGCTGGTGACCGCCGAGGCTCGCACCAACGAGCCGCCGGGAGTGAGCACCAGGGCCGAAACGGTCCAGCTCCTCGCCGCCGGCGGCTGAGCCGCTCCGTCGTTCGGCCAGGGACCTTGCGCGGGTGCGGCCCGCCGAATAATCTGCGCGCGTGCCAGGGCAGGACCACGGACGCCCCCACCGCTGGTCGCCGCCGGAGTCGATGCGCTGGCTCGCGCTCGGCTACTTCCTCGCCTACATCCCGTTCGCCCTGCTGGCCAAGGCGCTGTCAGCCGGCCTGCTGCCCGGAATGGACGACGAGGTCGGCGGGCTCGAGCTGCTGCCGATGGCGTCGGTCGGCGTCCTGATCGGCACCGCGATCTACCTGGGGGCGAACGGCTGGTGGCGCTACATCGGCGTCCGCGAGGTCGGGGGACGCCGGCGGCGCCTGCCGAGCAGGCAGATGATGATCGCCGGCGCGTTCATGGCGGTGATCATCGCGACGACGATCATCAACTACACCTTCGCCGGGGTCTCGATCCTGTTCATGATCCTGATGATGCGCGCGGGGACGCTGATCCTCTCGCCGATCGTCGACACCGTCCGTCACCGCCGGATCCATGCCTACTCCTGGGCGGCGGTGGCCCTGAGCCTGATCGCCGTTGTGATCGCGCTCACCGGGGTCGACGCCTACACGCTCACCTTCGGCGCCGTGCTCAGCCTGCTGGCCTATCTGGGCGGCTACGCCGGCCGGTTCGAGCTCATGAGCCGCGTGGCGAAGACCGGCGATACGCAGGTCGACCGCCGCTACTTCGCGGAGGAGCAGATCTCGTCGGCCGCGATCATGTTCGCCGTGATCGCGGTGCTGGCCGCGGTGGGCGCGGGGAGCGAGCTCGGCGCTCTGCGCGACGGGTTCAGCCCGGGCTTCGTGTTCTCCGGATCGGGCGGGCTCGCGCTCCTGATCGGGATCTTCTATTCGATGCTGTACGTCTTCGGGACGCTGATCTACCTCGACCCGCGCGAGTACTCGTGGGCCGTCCCGGTCAACCGCTGCTCGAGCGTGCTTTCGGTGTTCGTCGCCTCATACGCGCTCGCCTGGCTGTTCGACATCGAGCCACCGGTGACCCCGGTCCTCGTCGCGACCGCGTTCGTCCTTGCCGCGATCGCCGCGCTCAGCTATCCGCAACTGCGCCGGATCTTCGGTGCCGGGCCCGGGGTTGCGCCGCGGCGCACCGTGCTGTTCGTCTGCGGCGGGAACACGGGTCGGTCGCCGATTGCGGCCGCGGTCGCCCGTGCGGAGCTCCGCGGCTGGGAGCCGGGTGCCGCCGACGGCGTCTACGCGACCAGCGCCGGGGTGAAGGTCGGCGATCCGGGCGCAGCGCTGGCGCCAGAGGCGGCCGCTGCGCTGCGCGAGCTCGGGGTCCGGGCGCACCCGCACGGCGCGCAGCCCCTGACCCGCGAGCTCTGCGAGCGGGCGGCCGTCATCTACTGCATGACCGACGAGCAGCGCCGGGCGGTCCTGGCGCTGGCGCCGGGTGTCGCCGGTCGCACCTTCCGGCTCGACCCGGACGCCGACCTGCCGGAGCCGGCCCACGGCTCGCAGGCCGCCTGGACCGAGTTCGCGCAGCGGGTGGGGGAGCTGGTCCGCGGCCGGCTCGCCGAGCTGCCGCGGCCCGGCCGCGAACCGGCGGTGGTGCCGGCATAGAGGCGAT
Organism: uncultured Solirubrobacterales bacterium; assembly: GCA_963767285.1. Classification (GTDB taxonomy): domain Bacteria; phylum Actinomycetota; class Thermoleophilia; order Solirubrobacterales; family 70-9; genus WHSW01. Next base: position 218,884 of record CAVYDJ010000003.1, read on the forward strand.
GAGCGGCCCGGTCCTCCTCGATCGTTTCGCCCAGCGGCGGCCCGAGGCCGGCAGGGCCTCGATCGTCGCGACGCTCACCCAGCGTCCCTCGGCGTCGGAGCTGGCGGCGCTCGACCGGGTCGCCGACGAGCTCGAGCTCCGAGCCGATCTCACCGGTGAGCTCGGGCCGCGATGGCTGCGCTCGCTCTTCGGTGGCGCGCTCACCTACTCGTTGCCGAGCACTGCCGGGATCGACGCCGCGGAGCGTCACGCGCGCCTCCTCGCCGCGTCCGAGCGCTTCGACTTCGTCGAGCTCGACCACGAGCGCGACCTGATCGCGCCGCTGCTGGAGCGAATTTCCCCAGAGCGGCGGTTGATCGGCTGGCACGGTCCGGCCCGACGCGGTGCCCTCGACCGCGCGTTCCAGCGGATGGCGGCGGTCCCGGCGGGCCGGTACCGGCTGACCGTCGAGGCGACCACGGTCGCGGACGGACTCGCTCCGCTCGGCCTGCTCCGCGACCTCGGACGCGACGACGTAACCGCGTTCGCCACCGGCCCCGCCGGCGGCTGGACCCGGCTGCTCGCGCCGCACCTGGGGGCCCCGGTCGCCCATGCGGTCGTGAACGAGGAGCGCGGGGAGCTGACGGCCGATGTGCTGCGAGCCGATTTCGGTTACCCGGAGCTGAGCGCGCCGCGGGCCCTCTACGGGATCGTCGGCGGGTCGGACCGCCTCTCGCTCGCGCCGCGGATCGTCAACACCGGGTTTCGCGCCGCCGGACTGCCGGCCCTCTACCTGCCCTTCCATCCCTCCGACTTCGACTCGTTCTGGCGGCAGGTGGTTGTCTCGGGTCTCCCCGGTCTGGGCCTGCCGGTGCGCGGCCTGACGGTTGTCCGCCCGCACAAGGAGGCGGCGCTTACGGTCGCCGCGGCGACCGGAGGCCGCGCGGAACGCGCCGGGGCCGCCAACTGCCTGGTCCGCTCGGAGCGAGGGTGGCGGGCCGTCAACACCAGCGGCCTGATCGATCTGCTGCGCGACGCGGGCGTCGAGCCGCTCGGCCTGCGGGCGGCGGTGGTCGGCTGCGGCGGCGCGGGCCGCTCGATCGCGGCCGACCTCGGCGGCCATGGCGCGACCGTGACCCTGGTCAACCGCGGCGAGGAGCGGGGCGGGATGGCGAGCCGCCTACTCGGCCTTCCCTGGGTGCCGTTGCGCCGATTCAGCCCCCGCGGCTTCGACCTCGTCGTGAACGCGACCCCGCTGGTCCGCGAGGCGCCGTTCGATCCGGGCCTGCTCGACGGCGGCGCCGTGGTCGCCGATCTCGCCTACCTGCCCGACTCGCAAACGGCGCTGGTCGCGGCCGCCGAAAGCCGCGACCTGGTCGTGATCGATGGACACCGGGTGCTCGCCGCGGAAACGGGTTCGCAGTTCCGGCTCATGACCGGGCAGCCACTGCCGGCGGAGGCGGTTAGGGTCGCGCTCGCATGAACGACGCCGCAAGCCTGCGCATCGACGACCGTCCGCCGGCCTCCCGTCCAGCCGGGCGACTCGACCTCTCCCGGCTGCTGGGGGGCTGGATCAACACCGACCGTGGCGAGTCCGGCGGGGTCCTGCGGTTCGAGCTCGCCGAGCGTGACGGGAAGCTGGTCGCCAAGGCCACCGGAGCGGGCGACCCCGGGTACGAGTGGGCGGAGACCGAGGCGACGCCGCTGGCCCAAACGGTCGCCGACGGGCACGCGTGGGCCTTCAACTGCACGTTTGAGTTCGGTGGCGAGGCGGCGACGGAGGTCGCCGGGTACACCAAGCAGGGGATCATGATCGCGGCGATCTACACCAGCTTCGACGACGAGGGCACGCGGGCCGACTACTGGACGCGGGAGTTCTTTCACCGCGAGGACGCGCGGTGAGCGCCACGCCAACCCGCGAGCGCGAGTTGCCCGAGCGCGCGCCCGCGGCGCGACCGGAGGTCGATCCGGCTCCGTTGCTGGGCACCTGGGTCGTCTTCGAGCCCGGGACGACCGGGATCAGGCGGGTCGAGGTCGAGCCCGGTTCCGGCACGGTCACGGCCCGGGTCGCCGGCTCGAGCGACGACGGAGAGCCGGACTGGGGCCCTGCGCCCGCGGTGGTGTTCGCCGACGACGTCGCGGGCGCCACGGCCTGGGGGTTCCGAGCCGACTACGACCACGGGTGGCAGCGGGTGCGCCTGTTCGGATATCTGAACCGCGGCCTGCTCGTCGTGGAGGCCGCGACGACCTTCGCCGCCGACGACGGGCGCGCGGACTACTTCACCAGGGAGTTCATGTACCGGCTATGAGCCTCGAGCTCGAACTCAGCCCCGATACCCGCACGGCCGTCGACCGGGCGGCCCAGCTCGCGCGGGAGCGATTCGCCGCGCGCGCCGACGCCTACGACCGCGAGGCGATCTTCCCCGCCGAGGACTTCACCGACCTGTTCGAGGCCGGCCTGCTCGCGCCGACGATCTCGCGCCAGGACGGCGGGCTCGGGCTCGGCCCGGTGCTCGGCGACGCGCTCGGCCTCTGGATGATGACCAAGGAGCTCGCGAAGGCGGACCTCTCACTCGCCCGCTGTTGGGAGGGGCACGCGAACTCGCTCGTCCTGATCGACGCGCTGGGCAACGCCGAGCAGCAGCGGCGCTGGTTCGAGGGCGTGGTCGACCGCGGCGAGACCTGGGTTGCGTGGAGCGGCGAGCCGCAGGCGCCCAAGCCGGGCGAGAAGCGATCGTTCGGAACCACGGTCGAGCGGGTCGATGGCGGCTGGGCGGTCAGCGGGTCGAAGGTGTTCGCGACCAGCGCGACCGGCGCCGACTGGGCGATCCTGCTCGTCGACCCCGCCGGACCGGGCGGCGCTCGCCACGCGGGCGATTCCGGCGACGGGCTGCTGATGCTCGCCTGTCCGCTCGCCGATCCCACCGTCAGCGTCGATGACTCCTGGTGGGACCCGGTGGGGATGCGGGCGACCGTCAGCCACCTGGTCAAGTTCGACCGCACCGTGGTCGGAGACGGCGATGTGATCGGCGAGCCCGGCAGCTACCTGCGCGACGGCTGGCAGACGACCTTCATCCCCCATTACGCGGCCAGCTTTCTGGGCGCCGCCGAGGCCGCGTACGAGTACGCGCTGGAATACCTGCGCCACCAGGGCAAGTCCGGCGATCCCTACGTCCAGCAGCGGGTGGGCTCGATGGCGGTCGACGTCGAGTCGGCGCACCTCTGGCTGGCCCATGTCGCCGGCCTCTGGGACCGCGGCGAGCGCGACGAGGCGCAGATCGCCGGGAGTCGCGCCCGCCACGTCGTCGAGCACCTGGCCGAGCGCACCGTGCACAACTGCATCCGTGCGTGCGGCGCGCGCGCGCTGGTCCGGCCGAGCCCGATCGAGCGCATCCTGCGGGATCTGACCTTCTACCTGCGCCACGACAACGACGACCACATCCTGGCGACGGTCGGCCGGGCGGCGCTCGGCGAGGCGCACGACCCGTCGTTCTACAAGCCCTGATCTCGGTTGTGCTCCACACGCCCACCCGGTCCGATCCCGGGCCGCCGCCCGGGCCGCCGCTCCCGGCCCTGGTCCAGACCGTCGGCCTGCTGGCCTTCCGCCGTCCGTACCTGAACGCCTGCCGGCGCCGCTACGGCGACGTCGTCTCGCTGCGGACGCTCTTCGGCCCCTCCTTCGTCGTCGTCTTCGATCCCGCGATCGTCGGGGAGCTGTTCCGAGCGCCGCCCGAGTCCGCCTGCGCCGGTGCCGCGAACGCCGCCGCCGAGCCGCTGCACGGAGGGTCCTCGCTGCTGCTGCTCGACGGAGCCGAGCACCTTCGGCAGCGCCGGCTGCTGTCACCGCCGTTTCACGGCGAGCGGATCCGCGCCTACGAGGAGGTGATCGTCGACGCGGCCGACCGGGCGATCGACTCCTGGCCGGTTGGCGAGCCGTTCTCGCTGCTGCCGTCGATGAACGCGCTCACCCTCGACGTGATCATGCGCGCCGTGTTCGGGGTCGGGGACGACCACGAAGGGCGTGAGCTCCAGCGGGGCGTCCGCGAGATGCTCGAGGCCTCGGCGGGATCCCGCTTCGCGCGCGCCCATGAGGTCGTCAGCCGCCGCCTTCGCGACGAGATCGCCCACCGCCGCGCGGCAGTGGACCTCGGGCGGCGCACCGACGTGCTCTCGACCCTGATCGTCGCCGGATCCGAGGACGGGTCGAAGGCGTTGAGCGACGACGAGCTTCACGACGAGCTGGTCACGCTCCTCGTTGCCGGCCACGAGACGACCGCGCACGCGCTCGGCTGGGCGCTCGAGGAGATCCTCGGCGACCCGGTGGTGCACGAGCGTCTCGAGGTGGCGCTCGCAACCGGCGACCACGCCTATCTCGACGCCGTGATCAAGGAGACGCTGAGGCTGCGCCCGGTCGTGACCGGGCTCGGGCGCACGGTCGGCGAGGGGCCGCTGCGGGTCGGCGGGTACTTGGTCGCGCCGGGCACCGAGGTGACGCCGTCGATCGAGACGATCCACGGCGACCCGGCGAGCTACGCGGATCCGGCGGCGTTCTGCCCGGAGCGATTCCTCAACGGTGCGGCGCCCGACCCAGCCGCGTGGCTTCCCTACGGTGGCGGGAGGAGGCGGTGCCTGGGCGCCGCGTTCGCCTCCTCCGAGATGCGGCTCGTCCTCGCGCGCGTGCTGCGCCGGACCCGCCTGCGGCGGGTGGGCCGCTCGTGGCCGCGCCGCCGCCGCGTGGTGACGCCGCCCACGAGGGCCGCGTTGGCACGCGCCCTGCGGCGCGGCCGCCGCCGGCTTCCCGCGGGCGGCGTCCGCGTAATCCAGGTTGCGCCCCCGGACCCGGCATGATTATGGGTCGGAGATGAGGGACCTCGGACGTAAATCCCTACGGGGCATGGCGTGCATGGCGGTGGCGCTCGCGCTTGCCCTGATGGCTGCGCCCAGCTCCGGCGACCATCCGGATCCGATCGTCCCCGGCCCGGCGACCTTCCCCCAGAAGATGCAGCGGATCGTCAAGGCGCGCGTTCACCACACCCGCCTCTCGGTCGTCCGCAACACCAACGCCCGCCGGATCGGCCGTTCGCTGGCCACCCTCCACCCGACCTGGGTGTCGGGGATGATCCGCTACGCGAAGGGCCAGCACCCGATTCGCCGGGAGGTCCGGGGCTGGAAGGAGATCACCCGGATCGTCAAGGCCGCCAACCCGGGGGCGGGATTCGACGTCACCCTGAACGCGAAGCAGTACCGCGACGGCGACGAGATCCAGCGGATGATGCGCCGCGTCCGCTCCCGGCTCAATAACGACGGCTGGTTCTTCGACTTCTGGTCGAACGTCTACGAGAAGCGGCCGCGGATGGTCCGGGCCGCGATCGCCTCCGCCCATGCCCACGGCGAATGGATCGGGGGCAACATCTTCGGGCTGAAGAAGAAGCGCCCGCTGCCGATGCGCTCGGACTTCTTCGCGATCCAGGACTTCCGCGGCCGGCTCGATCTGCGCGCGGTCTCGCGCCTGCCGGATCGGGTGCCCCTCCTCTATCACCTCGAAAACGACCCCGATCGCCCGCACAGCGGGGGCTGCAAGTTCATGAAGGAGATGACGAACGCAAAGCGGCGCGCGTTCGTGCGCCAGCGGGCGGCGCAGCAGGCGCGTTACGGCTTCCGCTTCCAGTACCCGGTCCTGTACCCGGAGTGCCTGCGCTACCGGGGAAACAGGACGTTCCTGCAGTCCTACAACGCGTTCCGCGACCCGCCGATGGCACGGACGATCCTCAAACTGCTCAATCGCTATGACTGAGGCGGAAGCGACGGCAGGCGATCCGCGGACGGTTTCGGAGCAGAACCTGGGACCGGACATCGGCCCGGCGATCTAGCGGCCTATGCCTCGGGCCGGACCTGGCTCTCGACCGGGATCTCGGGTGAGTCCGGTGTGCGCAGCTTCGGGATGATCGAGTAGGCGACCGCGGCACCGGCGAGCGCGACCAGCGCCGAGAGCTTCAGGGTCGAGGCGAAGGCGGCGTCGAAGACCTCGCGCGCGTCCTGTTCGAGCTCGTGGGCCTCGTGGGCCGACAGGCCCTGCAGCGCCTCCTTGCCGGTCTTGCCGCCGGCGAGCAGGTTGTGGACGTGGGTCTCCTCGACCGCGCTCAGGTTCCCGCTCGCCTCCTCGGAGTGCAGCTTCGTCGTCTCCAGCGTGGCGAGCACAGAGCCCATGATCGCCAGGCCGATCGTGCCGCCGATCAGGCGCGAGGTGTTGTAGACGCCCGAGATCATGCCCCGGTTGAGCGCCGTCGCGCTGGCCATGATCGCCGCCGTCATCGACGGCAGTGCGACAGCGGCGCCGAAACCGAAGACGACCATCCCGGGCAGCATCGGGAGGTAGTTCGTTCCGGTGGTCGCGCCGACTCCGACCAGAAAGACGCCGATCGCGGCGCCGAACATCCCCGCGGTGACCACGGTGCGTGACCCGGCGAGGCCGAGCAGCCATCCGGAGAGCAGCGAGCCGACGCAGAGCGGGATCGTCATCGGCAGCATCAGCGCCCCGGTCGCCAGCGCCGAGTAGCCGAGCACGGTCTGCAGGTAGATAGCCAGCAGGACCGTGAGCCCCGTGAGCACGAACGGCACACAGAACGCGACCACGTTCGCCCCCAGCATCGGGCCGCGGATGATCGCCGGGTCGACGAGCGGCTCGGGCTCGCGGCGCTCGATCCTCAACCACGCGACGACCATGACGACGCCGGCGACGAGCAGCCCGATCGTCGCCACCGAGTCCCAGCCGAGCGTGGGCGCCTGCATCAGGCCGAGCGTCAGCGCGGTCAGCCCGACCGCGAGCGTGAACAGCCCCGGCAGGTCGAGCCCGGGCGGATGCTCGAGGCGCCGCTCGGGGACGTAGCGCACGACGATCGCGAGCACGAGCACGGAGAACGGCACGTTGATGAAGAAGATCAACCGCCAGCCGCCGAGCGTGATCAGAAGGCCGCCGACCAGCGCGCCGACCGAGACCCCGATGCTGCCGACCCCGGTCAGCACCCCCATCGGCTTGCCGAGCGAGCGGCCGGCGAACGCGTCGGTGACCATCGCCACGTTGCCGGGCGTCATGATCGCCGCGCCGAACCCCTGAAGCGCCCGGGCGGCGATCAGGACCCCGGTCGACGGCGCCAGCCCGGAGAGCATCGATCCGGTGATGAAGATCACGACCCCGGCGAGGAACACCCGCCGCCGCCCGAGCAGGTCGCCCGCTCGCCCGCCGACGATCGCAAAGGTGCCCATCGTCAGCAGGTAGGCGTTGATGATCCACTGCTGGGAGACGTCGGAGGCGTCGAGCTCCTGCTGGATCGTCGGCAGGGCGACGCGAACGACCGAGACGTCGATCGTCATCATCCCGAGCGCCAGGGTGGCGGCTGCCAGCACCCACCACCGCCGCGTCTCGGAGCTCGCGGGCGGCATTGGCGAAGGCTAGGTCAGGTTGCGGCGGCGGCTACTTGACGATGCGGACGATGCCCATCATGCCGTTGTCCTCGTGCCCGAGGACGTGGCAGTGGTAGACGAACTTGCCGGTGAAGTCGGTCGGCCGGGTGCGCATCGTGACGCTGCCGTTCGGCGGGATCGAAACGTCATCGTCGTAGTTGAGCCCGTGCACCCGCTGTCCGTTGATCTTCGTCAGCTGGTAGTCGTTGATGTGGATGTGGAAGGTGTGCCAGAAGGTCGTCGTGTTCTCGATCTTCCACTGCTCGACGTCGTTGAGCTGCATCGTCTCGTCCGGGGCCAGGTCCTCATCGTTGAACTGCTCGCCGTTGATGTAGAAGTTCGGCGGGTCCTGGCTGTAGATCAGTTTGTGGCGCTGATCGACCGGGAAGTCGCGCAGGTCCTCGAGGTCGGCGACCCCGCGCGGCGTGTTCGGGTCGTTGACCGCGTCGCCGGCGGAGACCACGGTCGCCAGCGTCTGCTGCGGCTGGGTGAAGGTCGGAGTCGGCTGGAACGGCAGGTTGAGCAGCTCGTACTTGCCGGCGGTGCCGCCGCGGATCAGCACCTCGCGGCGCGATGACGGCGCGATAACCATCACCTGCTGGCGCTGCTTCTTGTCGACGTAGTTGCCGTCGCGGGCGAGGAGCTGGAACGAGCCGCCGGTCAGCTGCAGCTTCAAAAACGCGCCCGAGCTGGCGTTGTAGATCCGCCAGCGCTGCAGCTCGCCGGGCTCGATCGGGATCTCCGGGCTGAGCTCGCCGTTGACGTAGAACAACGCGGAGCTGCCGCCCGGGAACGGGAGCGTCTCGCCGTTGCTGACCGCGGTCTCCTGGATCACCAGGTCGCGCGTGCCGATGCTGGCGTACTCGGGGTCGTCGTCGAGGCCGCCCTGGATGATGATCCCGCCCGCCATCCCGGCGAAGACCTGGGGGTTGGTCTGGCCGTGCAGGTGCGGGTGGTACCAGTAGGCGCCCGGCGGGTGGTCGAGCGGCAGGTTGTACTGGTACTGGAAGTCGTCGTTCGGCAGGATCGTGCGGAAGACGTTGTCGCCTGGGACGTGCGGCGAGACGTGGAAGCCGTGCGTGTGGAGGTTCGTCTCGCCGGGGTGCATACCGGTGTAGTTGGCGGCGACCATGTTGTTCTGGACGTGGACGTTGACCTGGTCGCCCGGGCACGCGACCCAGGTCGGGCCGGGGAACTGGCCGTTGTAGGAGGTCGTCATGACGCTCTGGCCGTTGATCTCGGTCGGCTGCAGCGCCGCGGTCAGGTCGACGTCGAGGACGCCGTTGTCGCTGAACAGGTACTCGGGCTCCGGGAAGGAGTCGTGGATCATGTTGTCCCGGTTGGCGGGACATTCGCTGGCCCCGCCGCCGCGCTTGTAGAGCGCCGGGTTGATGGTCGACGAGGAGAGGTGGCCCTTGGAGTGCGCCTGGGCGACCTCCTCGCCGCCCAGTCCGATCGCGTGATGGAGCCCGTCATGGGGGACCGCCTGGTGGATGACGGGGACGGCGATCAGCGCGCCGAGGGCGATCGAAAGCATGCGCCGCCTTCCCGCCCGTCCCCGCCCTGTGGTGCTGCTCGGTCCGATGGCGCGAATATACAACAGCCCTATGGACGCCAGGAACGAGCCCGAGGTCGAGATCGTGGTGCGTGACTCGGGCTCGTACCGGGTCTACGGACCGGTCCGCGTCGTCGACGCCGACGGCAACCCATACGACCTCGACGTCAAGCGGATCGGCGGCAGCTTCGTTTCGCTCTGCCGCTGCGGCGGCTCGAGCACGAAGCCGTTCTGCGACGGCTCCCATAAGCGCAACGGCTTCGAGGCCTGCGAGCGGGCGACGGACCCCGAGTGGCGGACGGGTCCCGGCGGCCCGGGCTTCCAGGCCGACCCCTAGGCGCCCAGGACGTCGCCCATGCGTCGCGGCTCGACCCCGAGCGACTCCGCGTCGGCGGTGCCGCGCTCGGAGACCATCGGGACCTCCATCAGCTCGGCCTCCTCCCACGTTGCGAAGACGGCGTCGCCGAACGCCCGCCGCAGCCCCGTCAACCCGAGCTGAACGAGTCCGATCGGCACGTGAACGAGCGGCCGCTCGCGCCCGGCGGCCCGGGCGATCAGTCGCGCGATCTCGTCGTAGGTGAGGCGCTGCGGACCGGCGAGCTCGAGCCGCCGAGTGCCCCCGTTCCCCGCGGCCAGGTCGGCGACCACGCTGCGGGCGACGTCGTCGGCCCAAATCGGCTCGTAGACGGACTCGCCCTCGCCGGAGACCGGCAGCACCGGGAGCAGCGCCAGGCGGCGCATCGTCGTCACCCAGGGATCGTCGCGGTCGTAGACGATCGAGGGCGCGAACACGGTCGCGTCGATGTCCGCGTCGAGCACCGCGCGCTCGGCGATCGCTTTCGCCCGGAAGAAGCGGGTGCGCTGGAACTCGGTTGCCCCGATCGCCGAGAAGAAGACGAAGCGATTCGCGCCCGCCTCCTCGGCCGCGCGCAGCAGGCGGGCGGTGGCGAGCCCGTTGAGCTCCTCGACCGGCGCCTTGGGCTGGTCGCGGATCGCGGCGGCGAGATGGATCACGGTGTCGACGCCGCGCAGCGCCTGGCGGACGACGCGTGGATCCGCGAGCTCGATCAGGTCGCCGAGCGCGATCCTGACCTCGACCCGCAGCCGGCCCAGCTTGCGCGGGTCGCGGACCAGGACCCGGACCTCGTCGCCGCGCTCGAGCAGCTTCGGTACCAGCGCCTGCCCCACCGTTCCGGTTGCGCCCGTGACGAGGATCATGCCCGGGCACTCTAGAATGCGCCGCTCCGCACACCCAACGTTCGAAGCAAGAGAAGAAAGAGGAAGGGCAAAGACCTTGGCTTACGTCATCGCCGAACCCTGCATCGGGCAGAAGGACAACTCCTGCGTCGAGGTGTGCCCGGTCGACTGCATTCACCCGACGCCCGACGAGCCGGACTACGACAACGTCGAGCAGCTCTACATCGATCCGGACGAGTGCATCGACTGCGACGCGTGCGTCGAGGCCTGCCCGGTCGACGCCTGCTTCGCCGAGGATCAGCTCCCGGAGGAGTGGGCCAAGTACACGCCGATCAACGCCGAGTACTTCGCGGGCAGCTGAGCGCCAACACCTACTTCTTGAGCTTCAGCGTCTTGGTCTGACTGGCGGCGGTCCCGCCCGTCGGTGTGAAGGTGAGCTTCGCGCTCACCTTCAGCTTGCCCTTCGCCTTCAGCTTCTGCTTCGCGGGCTTGGTCAGCTTCAGCTTGATCTTCAGCGTCCCGGGCCCCCCGGTGGTGGTGGAGGGCTTCAGCAATGCCTTCTTCGACGCGTTGGCGTCGCTGACATCGAGCCGGCCGTTCGACTCGACCGTGACGCTGAGCGTCGTGCCCTTGACCTTGCCGGTCGTGAACGAGTTGCTGGGTGGGGTGGTGCCACCGCCGCCTCCGCCACCGGCCGCGCAGCCGGTCGCGGTCGTGTTGGCCTGGGTGGGGCAGGCATCTGAGGCGTCGGGAACGCCGTCGTTGTCGTCGTCGGCGTCGCAGGCGTCGCCATCCGTGTCGACATCGTTGTTCGCCTGGTCCGCGTTGGCCGCGCCTGGGCAGTTGTCGGACGTGTCGGCGACCCCGTCACCGTCGGTGTCGATCGGTCCGCCCCCGCCGCCGGTCGGGTCGGCGAACTTCTGAACCCGGTGCGCCTGCGTGTCGGCGACGAACAGGTCGCCGGCGGCGTTGAGCGCCAGGCCCGCGGGCTGGAGGAACTGGCCACCGGTCGCATTGACGCCGCTCCCGAAGAGGCCGATCTTGCAGTTTGCCGCCACGGTGCAGATCTCGAACCCGGTACCGCCACCGCTGTCGACGTCCTGTCCCCAGGTGGCGACGAAGTTGCCGGATCCGTCGAACCTCTGGACCCGCTGTGCATCCGTGTCGGTCGCGTAGACGTTGCCGGCGCTGTCGACGGCAACGCCCTCGGGGTCGTCGAACTCGCCACCCAGGAAACCGCCCCCTGGCGCTTCTCCCTCGAGGCCCGCTTTGCAGTTCGCCGCGGCGATGCAGACCTCGGCCACGGCGGGAGCGCCCGGGATCACGTCCTTGCCCCAGGCGCGCTGAAATGTCCCGGCCGTGCTCAGTTGGTGAATCCGCTCGTTGTCGCGGTCGGCGACCGAGATCACGCCGCTGCGGATCGCCAGGCCCTGCGGGGTGTCGAACTCGCCGCCGAGCCCGCCCGAGACGCCGTTCTTGCAGTTGGCCTGGTTCGTGCAGATCTCGGTCCCGCCGCCGGCGGGCGTCTCGACATCCTTGCCCCACGCAGCGACGAAGCCGCCCGTGGAGTCGAACACCTGGATCCGATCTCGTCCGCTGTCGGAGACGAAGACCCGATCCGTGCTCGGGTCGACCGCGAGTCCCGGCTGGCCGCTGAAGCTAAAGGTCCCCCCCGCCGACGAGCCGGTGCTCGCTCCCGTCTTGCAGCTGGCGGCACTGGCGCAGATCTGCGGGCCGGTCGTCACATCCGTATGAACGTCCGAGCCCCACGCGAGTTGGAAGGTCAGTGCCGAGTTGAACTTCGAGATCCGCGAGCCGTCCACCTCGAGCACGTAGACGTTGCCGGCGCTGTCGAAGCCGACGGCCGTCGGCCGGTCGAGCTCGCCGCCGACTCCTGTAGTCACCGCGCCCGCCTGGCACTGCGACGCGGCGGTGCAGATCTCGAACCCAGCGCCCCCCGCCTGGTCGACGTCCATGCCCCAGGCGCGGATGAAGTTGCCGTTGGAGTCGAAGACCTGGATCCGGTTCTCGTCGCTGTCGGCGACCCAAAGGTTGCCGCTAGCGTCGACCGCCGCCCCGGCCGGGTCATTGAACTCCCCTCCCAGAGTCCCGCTTCCGCTGCCGAGCTTGCAGTTCGCCGCGACCGTGCACGTCTCCGGCCCGGTCGGGGCGCCGGCGATCACGTCGGAGCCCCAGAGACGCTCCCACGTCCCGTTCGCCGCCTGCGCGGGCGCTGCGACCGTCATTGCGATGACGACCGTCAGCAGAATGCCCAGTCCCAACGCTTGCCTTGCTTGCACGCCGTCTCCCTTCATCCGTGAACGGGAATGCTCCCGGCCGAGCGTCCAACCGCCGTCCAACGCCGCCGCCGATCCTCTCACAGCCTCGGTGCGCCGGTCGATGGGCGCAAGGCGGGCCTAGGGGCAGCCGAACGAGCTGAGCGCGGGGGGAGTCGCCGGCACGGTGAGCACGAGGCCGGCGGGAATGAGTCCCGCTAGCACGATCCCGTTGAGGACCGTTCGCATCGCGTTTGCCTGAGTCACCACGGCGGGCATCGAGCTGCAGAGGGCCGCGACGTCCGGCAGGATCCCGTTGATCTGCCCGGCCAGCGTGTTGAGCTGGGAGGTGACGCCGTCGAGCTGCGTGGTGAGCGCATCGATCGCCGCCTGCTGGACGGCGATCGTCGCCAACAGCTCATCGATGTTCGCGGGCGAGCCCTGGGGGCCCGCCGGGCCCGCGGGACCGGCCGCGCCGCGCTTGCCCTTCTTGCCCTTCTTGCCCCAGGAGAGCTTCTTCTCGCCCTTGTGGCACTTGCCCTTCGGCGAGAACCTCATCACGCCCTTGTCGGGGCCCTTCTTCACCACGCAGGCGCGGACCTTCTTGCCCTTCGCCGAGGCATCCGGGGGTCCGAGCGAGGCGACGAGCAGCAGCGCGGCCGCCGCGACCGCGACGGCTACCAAGGTGCGCCCCAGCCTGGCGCCTACTGGATGCAGCCAGCCTTCCATGACTCTGCTCAACAACGACGATATCGCCGGATCCGCCAATTATGAGAGCGATTTGGCCGAGTGGCCGAAGTATGCGGAAAACTACTTACTTGACTGCGCGCAGCGAGAACATGAGAGGCAGGCGTGGCTTGCCGACCGGCGGGCGGTAGACGACTCCGGCGCTGAGGAAGTCCTCATCCAGCTCGAGGTCGTCGAAACGCGGGAAGAGCGTGTAGTCGTGCTCGGAGAGCAGCTCGACCCGCAATCCCGCGCCGAGCACAGCGGCGACGATCTCCGAGAGCGGATGCGCCCACTCGCGGGTCGCGTTGTTGCGGGTCGGAACGTCGAGGTCGGCGTAGCTGCCCTCCTCCTGATCGTCGAACGACACGCCCTCCGGATCGTGGAAGTAATCGAACGCGATCGTCGCGGTGTCTTCGTCGAAGACCCACGTGAACGGGTGGAATTCCGCCAGGTAGAGGAAGCCGCCGTCGGCCAGCAGCGAGGCGACCACGGAGGCCCACCGCGGCAGGTCCGGGAGCCAGTTGAGCGCCCCGAAGCCGGTGTAGACGATGTCGAAGCGCTCGCCGCCGAGCGCCTCGGCGGCGTCGTAGACGTCGGCCTGCACGAAGCGGGCATCGAGGCCGGTCTCGGCGGCCAGCGAGCTCGCGGCCTCGATCGCGGGTCCCGAGAAGTCGAGCCCGGCCACCGAGGCCCCGGCCCGCGCCCAGGACAGCGTGTCGAGCCCGAAGTGGCACTGCAGGTGGGCGAGCCGCTTGCCGCCGACGTCGCCGACCTCCTCGAGCTCGAACGGGCGCAGGGTCGACCCTCCTTCCCGGAAGCCGTCGACGTCATAGAACGCGCTGCCGACGTGGATCGGGACCCGCTCGTCCCACCAGTTGCGGTTGAGCTCGAGGTGCGGCTCCCCCGCCACCGCGCTACCCCTGGACCTGGACGACCGGAAGCTCCGTCCCGCCGATCGGCGGTGGAGCCGGGGCGGTCGGCGTCTCGGCCTGCATCACCGGCAGCTCCTGCGGGGTCATCGCGACGATCCCCCGTGCCGCCTGGCGGATCGCGATCGAGGCGGGAGCGTCGGGGTCGGAAAGCACCAGGGGGGCACCCTCGTCGGCGCCCGCGCGCAACTCCTCGGAGAGCGGCACCTTGCCGAGCAGCGGCACGTCGAGCTCGTCCGCGAGCTGCTGGCCACCGCCTTCGCCGAAGATCGTGAAGCGCTGGCCGTCGGGGGTGGTGAAGCCGGACATGTTCTCGATCACGCCGAGCAGCTCGAGGTCCACCTTGCCGGCCATGTCGGCGGCGCGCCGGGCGACCGACTGGGCGGCCGGCTGCGGGGTCGTGACGACGATCACCTTCGCCTGCGGGAGCAGCTGGGCGAGCGTCATCGAGACGTCGCCGGTGCCGGGCGGCAGGTCGAGGAGCAGGTAGTCGAGCTCCTCCCAGGCAACGTCCTCGAGGAACTGCTGGATCGCCTTGTGGAGCATCGGCCCGCGCCAGACAACCGCCGCGTTGCGCTCCAGGAAGAAGCCGATCGACATCACCTTCACCCCGGCCTCGTTGACCAGGGGAAGGATCTTGCGCTCGCCGTTGACGTCGGGCTTGCCCTCGACGCCGAGCATGCGCGGGATCGAGTAGCCGTAGACGTCGGCGTCCAGCGCGCCGGCGGAGTGGCCCTCCGCCTGCAGCGCCGCCGCGAGGTTGGCGGTCATCGTCGACTTGCCGACCCCGCCCTTGCCCGAGGCGATGCAGATGATGTTCTTGACCGCGGCCAGGGCGCCCTCGGGGAGGCCGCCCGGGCGGCCGAGCGCCTGCTGCAGGTTCGCCTTCTCGCTGTCGCTGAGGACGTCGAAGCCGACTCCGACCTCGGTCACCCCGTCGAGCGCCGCGACGTTGGCGGCGACGGCCTGCTGAAAGTGGTTTCGGATCGGGCAGCCGGCCGTGGTCAGCGACACGACGACCTCGACCTTGCCGCCCTCGCGGAACTCGATCGACCGCACCATCCCGAGGTCGACGATCGACCGCCGCAACTCGGGATCGATCACGGCGCGCAGCGCTTCGGTCACCTGCTCCTTGGTGGGCATGACCTCATTAAAGCGATCGGCCGGCAAAAGCCGGCCGATCGCGGGAGGAGAGGTTGCTGTTCTGCCCGCGAGATGTGTGCGGACAGACCGCTCCGGGCTCGCCACCAACCTCTCGAAGGCGGCCCGGGCTAAGCGGTTGCTACGAGCTGAGGGCCGGAACCCGCTCCGAAACGGCGGTGCGGGCCTTCTTCAGCTGAACCTCGACCTCGCGGCGGTTCTGCTTGACGGCCTTCTCGACCTCGCGGCGACGGGCCTTGACCTCGCGCTCGACCTTCGTGCGGGTGGTGCGGACGCGCTGCGTGGTCTTGCGGCGCGCCTGGCCGCCACGACGCTCGAACTTGTTGAGCTCGCGGGTAACCTGCGTCCGGAGGCTCTTGAGCTCCTTCTCGCGGGTGGTCTCGCTGGTCCAGGGCTCGAGGGCATCCTCGACGCGGTCGCGAATGATCAGTGCGGCACCGACCGGGACGTCAACGGCGCGCTCGGCGGCCGAAACGGCGATCGAGACGGCCCCGTTGCGGACCTTGGTGGCGCCCTCCTTGACCTGCGAGGTGTCGCTGCGCGACGCGGTCGTAGTCGTCTGGGGCTTGGGCTTCGTGGTGGTGCGGGTGCTGCTCTTGGCGGTGGCCATGTGGTTAGTCAACCTCTCGGCTCGTCGTTTCTAACTTCATTACTTCTAACGATGTTCACTCTAGCAAAGCGAACGTCTGTTTGTACTCCGACCCTAGCCGTCGGTTACGGGCCAGGCGTGAATTGCCCGTTACCGCGGGCAGGGTTTATGCTCGCCCGTGGCGGCCGAGGAAGGGAGCGTCAGATGAGAAGAGCGCGGGCGGCGTGTGCGGCCTTCACGGCCCTTGTCGTGGCCCTCTGTGCGGTGGCCGTCCCCGCCGGCGCGGCGGTGTTCCCGGCCAATGGGGCCTCATTGGGCGCGATCCCGGATGGTGATCCCGGCGCGCCCCTGTGCGGCGACTTCCCGGCCGCGTCGCGGAGCGTGACCTTCTCGGTGAGCAACCAGACCGCCCCGCTGACCGACGTGCGGGTCAGCATGACCGGTACGCATCCCCTGATCGGCGATTTGCGTGTGCAGCTGATCTCGCCCGGCAGCGTGGTCACGCACCTGATCTTCAGCCGAACCGGAGCCGTGACCGCCGCGGGCTGCGGCGACCTCTCGGACCTCGGCGGGCCCTACGTGTTCGCTGACACGGCGCCGGCCGTACCGACCTGGTGGCAGGCGGCCGCGGCGACCGCCAACGTGCCGATCCCGCCGGGCAGCTTTCGCAGCTCGGTCACCGGCGGGGCTCCCGCTCCGCCCGCCGGTGACAACACGCTGATCACGCCCGCGTTCGTGGGCCTGACGACCGCGCAGGTCAACGGCACCTGGACCCTGCGCGTGGCCGACGGCGGGGAGACCGACCTCGGGTCGATCACCGCCGCGAGCCTCGGCCTGAACGGCCCCGCCGCGCCTCAGCTGATCAGCAATCCGGTGACGCCCGCGGATAACAACGCGCCCAACGTGACGGGCTTCGCCGATGCCGGTACCCAGACCGCCCTGTTCATGACCCCGGACTGCACCGGCGCTGCGTTCGCGACCCTGACCGACGCGCAGCTTGCAAGCACCGGCGCGCCGATCGCCGTGGGCGACAACTCGACCGCGACGGTCAGCGGCAGGACGACGGACTCGCTGGGCGCCGCCTCCGGCTGCTCGGCCCCGTACACCTACGTCGAGGACAGCGTGCCGCCCGCGACGCCGGCCCTTACCGGCACCGATCCGGGATCGCCGGGCCTGAGCGTCCAGCCGCGGGTCAGGGGCTCGTCCGAGGCCGAGACGGCGGTCAGGATCTACCCGAGCGGTGACTGCTCGGGCGCCCCGCTGGCCGCCGGCCCGGACTCGCAGCTCGCCGGTGCCGGGATCGAGATCACGGTCGGCGTCGGCTCGACCACACAGCTCTCCGCCCGGGCGACCGACACCGCCGGGCTGAGCTCGGGCTGTTCAACGCCCATCTCCTACACGCAGGGCGGCCCGGCGGACAACACACCGCCCGAGACGTCGCTCGAGAAGACCCCGAAGAAGAAGTCCGGCGACGACACTCCGACCTTCAAGGCGGTCTCGAGCGAGCCCGGCTCGACCTTCCGGTGCAAGGTCGACAAGAAGCCGTTCAAGGCCTGCGAGGCGAAGACGACCTTCGACCTCGAGCCCGGCAAGCACACGGTCCAGTTCGCCGCCGTCGATCCGGCGGGCAACGTCGACCAGACCCCGGCGAAGTTCAAGTTCAAGATCAAGGGCTAGGCGGGCACCGCGGCCACCCGCTCGAGCCAGCGCTGAGGCCGCTCGAGCTCGGCGAGGTCGGGCAGGTCGGCGGGCGAGCGCCAGACGGCGCGCAGCGCCCCCGCGCCCGCCTCGTCGACGACCGCGTCGCAGAAGGCCTTGCCCAGCTCGTACTGGCGCAGCTTCAGGTCCATGCCCAGCAGGCGGGCGATCAGGTCGCCGAGCCCGTTGCGCCGAGCGCGGCGCTCGTCGAGGCGGCGGCGCAGCTCGGCCAACTCGGGGCCGAGGTCGGACGCGGCGGCGTCCATGACGTGCTCGGCGTGCCCCTCGATCACCGACATCGTGGCCTGCAGCCGGTCGAGCAGCCGGCGGCGCTCGGGATCGGCCAGCAACCGCGAGAGCTCGCCGTTGAGCAGCGCGCGCAGCAGGACCCGAGGCTCGCGCAGCAGCCGCCGGCCCGTCGCGGCCAGGGCGTTGCCGTCGAGTCCCTCGGCCGCGCCCTCGATCAGCCCGGCCGCCAGCGCCCGCATGTGGGCGGCCAGCCAGTCGACGCGCTCGAACTGGATCACGTGCGTCGTCTCGTGCAGGGCGACCCAGCGCAGGAAGATCGCCGGATCGGCGTTCAGGTTGCGGCGCGCGGCGTCCATGTTCTCGGCCACGAACAGAAGGCGCGCCGGTCGCGCCGGCCCGACCAGGCTGACGTCGTACTGACCGAGCACCCGCTTCGCCGCGTACCCGGCCGCGACCCCGGCCTCCGCACCCACCGCCGCGCCCAGCCCCCGGCGGGCGACCGTGCCCAGGGGTCCGGGCAGGTTGAGCTCGGCCGCGACCCGCTCCTCGATCGGCGCCGCCGCGACGGCCAGGGTCGCGAGCGCGTTGCGTGCCCACGCCCGCCGGTCGACCAGCTCGGGCGTGGGCGGATCGGCGACCGCGCCGAGCCCGGCGTACGCGGCGGCCGTCTCGATCGCCTCGGAACATGCGACCTCGACCTCGACCGCCGAGTAGCCGCCGAAGCTCGGTGGGTCGCCGCGCCCCGGCAGGCCGGCGATCAGCCCTCCGGCAACCCGCTCCGCCAGGCCCCAGTCGACGACCTTCGTCATGCCGTGGCCGCGTCGCGCTGGACCTCGAGCAGCGTCCCGAGCATCTCCTCGTCGAGCCCCGCGGCGATCGGGAACCGGGCGTCGAGGTCGAGTCCGACCGCGTCCGGATCATGGTCGCCGAACTTGACGCCGGCCCCCGCCTCGCGGGCGATCAGCTGCGCGGCGGCAACGTCGACCGAACGGCAGTGGCGGGCGCTCAGCATGCCGTCGAAGCGGCCGCCGGCGACGTAACAGACCGTGATCGCCAGCGAGCCGACGCAGCGGCAGCGGTAGGCCTTGCCCTGCAGCCCGGCGACGATCGGCAGGATCAGCTCGGGCTTGGTCGCCTCGAGGCCGACCACCTCCAGGCCATAGCCCGGCCCGCGCGCGATCAGCTCCTCGCCGTCGAGCCGCGCGCCCTGCCCGCGCTCGGCGACGAACTCCTCGCGGGCGCCGAAGTCGTGGACGAACCCGAGGCCGACGTCGGCCATCGTCGAGCCGGAGGCGACGGCGATGCTGAGCGCAAACGACGGCAGCGTCCGGCGCGCGTTGAGCGAGCCGTCGATCGGGTCGATGACGACCCGGTCGGGGGCCGAGCCGTCGCCGAAGACGACCTCGCCGCGCTCCTCGGAGATCGCCGTGAAGCGCCCGCCCGCCTCATGCAGGCGCCCGAGCTCCTCGAACACGATCTCCTCCGCCTCGCGGTCGATGACGAGCGAGCGGTCGCCGCCCTCGCCGCGGCCGGCGTACTCGGTGCGGTCGGTGATCGAGCGGGTGCGAGCGTAGATCTCCGCCTGCTCGGCGACGATCCGGCGGCAGGCGCCGAGCCAGACCTCGGCGGGAAGTCCGGCATGCTCCGATCCGCCCATCGGGGCCATGCTAGAAGGTAAGGCGAGTGTCCCCGGACGGCGATCAACCCACCGCTGCGCAGCGCGCCGTCGCCGCGCACGGCGAGGGACCGCTGATCGTCCTCGGGGCCGCGGGCTCGGGTCGCACCGAGTCGCTGGCCCTGCGCCTCGAGGCGCTGGCGGAGCGCGGCGTCCGGCCCGAGCACGTCCTCGTGGTGAGTCGCTCGCGGGCGGCACGCAGCCGGCTTCGCGAGCGCGCCGAGGCGCTGCTCGACCGCCCCCACGAGGAGCTGTGGATCCACACCTACGGGGAGGCGGCCGAGGCGCTGCTGCGCGAGTACTCGACCGAGGCCGGCCTCGACCCATTCTTCGCCACCGTCAGTCGCGCCGACCGGCTCGCGATCCTGCTCGATCGGCTGGAGGAGCTGCCGCTGCGCCGCCACGAGATCCGCGGCAACCCGGCCGGCCTGCTGGGCCGCCTGCTGGGCCGGATCGATCTCCTCAAGGCCGAGGCGGTGGCGCCCGCCGCCCTGCGCGAGTGGGCGGTCGCGTGCGAGCGCGCGGCCGGCGACGCCGCCGAGCGCGAGCGAGCCGAGCGCGAGATCGAGTTCGCGGACCTCTACGCCCGCCACGACCGGATCCTGCGCGAGGCCGGCAGCCTCGACGGCGGCGACCTGGTCCTGGAGCTGGTCAAGCTGCTGCGCAACCGCGCCGACGTCGCCGCCGAGCTGGGCGACCGGTTCGCGAACGTCCTCGCCGACGAGCTGGAGGACGCCGGAATTGCCCATCGCGCCCTGCTCGAGGCGGTCGGCGCGCACGGCAACCTCGTCTGCACCTGCGACCCCGATCAGGCGACGCGCCGGTTTCGCGGAGCCGGCGGAGCGGCGCTGGAGGCCTTCCGCGCCGCCCATGCGGGCGCCGCCGAGATCGACCTCGGCGGGCCCCGCCGCAGCCCGGGTGTGACCCGCTTCTGGGCGTGCGAGAACGACCGCGCCCAGGCGCAGGCCGTCGCCCGCGAGGTCGAGCACCTGCTCGCCGCCGGCGAGGTGCGGCCCGAGCGGATCTGCGTGATCGCGGGCTCGGGGTGGCGCGAGGGCCGGCTGGTCGCCGCGGCGCTCGAGGAGCGCAGCGTCCCGTTCCGGTTCGCCGGCGACGCCGCCCTGTTCCAACGGCCCGAGGTCCGCGACGTACTCGCCTGGCTGCGAATGCTCGCCGACCCGAACGACGCCGCCGCCGTCGTCCGGACGCTGACCCGGCCCCCGGCCGGCCTGCGGTCGGTCGACCTGGCGAAGGTGACGACGATCGCCCGCCGCCGCAAGCTCGACATGATCTCGGCGCTGCATGCGGCCCTCGAGAGCCCGCAGCTGCCGCCCGAGGCCCGCGACCGGATCCAGACGTTCCTGCGCCTGCATCGCGCCGCCTCGAACGCGCTCGAGCGGATGCGTGCCGACGTCTTCGTCCGGCGGCTGATCGAGCGGGTCGGGTTGCGCCGCCACCGGCTGTTCGCGGCCAGCCCGGAGACCGCCGAGCGGCTCGTGAACCTCTCGCGGCTCGCCGAGCTGGCCGCCGACTGGTCGCGGCGCGAGCCGGGCGGCTCGGTGCGCGACTTCGTCCGCCACCTGACCGCCGTCGCCGACGCGGGCGAGTTCGGGGGCGACGACTCGGACCGCCCGATGCCGGGCGCGGTCATGGTCGCGGAGCCAGAGCAGGTCAAGGGGTTCGAGTTCGACCACGTCTACCTGCTCGGCCTCCGCAGCGGCGCCGTCGCCGCCCGCCCGTGGGAGGACGGCTGGATCCCGGATGAGCTGATCGCCGAGCCACTGCCCGTGCCCGGGGACGAGCTCACCACCGAGCGGCGGTTGATGCTGGCCCATATGGCGATGACCCGGGCCCGCCTGGCGCTCGTCCTCTCCTGGGCGCAGACGCCGGAGGAGGGGCGGACCGCACCGTCACGCATCTACCGCGCCGCGCGCGAGGAGCAGGGCGGCGAGGAGGAGATCCACGAGGAGGAGCTGTTCGGCCCCGCCGAGGGCCTGCATTCGACCTACCGGATGCTGCGCGACGAGGTCCTGGAGGCGTCGTGGAAGGCGGGGTCGGCGGTCTCGGAGATGCGCCTGGACACCGTCGACGACGTCAACGCCGCGATCGCCCGGTACCTGGAGCTGATCAAGCTCGCGGCGCTGATCCAGAGCCCCGGAGCGGAGCCCGCGCCGGAGGCGATCGACGCGATCAACGAGTTGCTCGGCCGGGTGGCCTCGCCGGAGCAGCGGATCGAGATCGAGGCCTCGGCGCTCGACGATTACGTGCTCGGCGAGGAGCGCGAGCGCGACGCCCGGCGCGCCCAGGTGGCGGCGCGGCGCGAGCCCTCGCTGGATCAGTTCCTGCCTCGGCGCAAGGGCGGGCTCGGCCTGTCGGCCTCCGACATCGACCTCTACCGGACCTGCCCCCTGAAGTACAAGTTCGCCCGCGTCTTCGCGATCCCGCAGGAGCCGACGATCAACCAGCGGTTCGGGATCCTGATCCACCAGGTGCTCGACAAGTTCCACGCCGAGGAGATCCGGTCCCGGGCGCGCGGCGAGGAACCGTTCTCGGCCCCGGCGGGCGGGCTCGACCGCCTGCTCGGGCTGTTCGAGGTGGGCTGGCGTCGCCAGGGGTTCGGGGCGTCCGACGACGAGCTCCAGTACCGCGACCGCGGCGTCGCCGCGCTCGCCCGCTACCACGAGCAGCACCAGCGCTCCGACTCCGAGCCGGTCTGGCTGGAGCGCAACTTCGCCTTCGAGATCGGTCCGCATCAGCTGCGCGGCCGCGTCGACCGCGTCGACCGCCTGCCGGAGGGCGGCTACGAGGTGATCGACTACAAGACGGGCGACCCGGGCTCGGGCCCGAAGCTGACCGGCGACGTCCAGCTCGCGCTCTACCGCCTCGGCGCTCGCGAGGCGTGGGAGGTCGACGTCAGCCGCGGCAGCTACTGGTACGTGCTCGCCGACGAGCGCGTCTCGCTCGATCCCGAACCGGACGACGCCGAGCGGGTCGAGCGCACGGTGCTCGAGGTCGCCGGCGGGATCAGCGAACAGGACTTCGAGCCGCGGCCGTCCCACGAGATCTGCTCGTGGTGCGACTACCGGCTGATCTGTCCCGCGTCCGAGGCGTAAGGCTCAGGCGGCCTCGTCCGGGCGCTCGTGCTCGTCTGAGCGCTGCCGGAGGAAGCGCTGGAAGTCGTTGGCGATCGTGTCGCCCGAGGGCATTTCGCCGGTCTCGAGCACGTCCTCGTCGGCCTGCTCGGTCTCGAGCCGGCGGACGAGCTCCTCGATCTCGGGGTTGGAGGCGACCGCGCGGTCGACCTGGGTCTCGAAGCGGTCCATCGCCTCCTCGAGCTCTGAGGCCTCGATCGCGATTCCGGTGAAGCCCTCGAGCCGGCGCAGCAGCGCCAGGGCCGCCTTCGGGTTCGGCACGGCGGCGACGTAGTGGGGCACCGCCGCCCAGAGGCTGGCCGAGCTCAGGTCGCGTCGCCGGCAGGCGTCGTGGACGATGCCGACGATTCCGGTCGGGCCCTCGTAGTTGGAGCGGCTGAGCGAGAGCCGGTCGACCAGCTCCGGGTCAGAGGCGAGCCCCGTGATCGGGACGGCGCGGGTGTGGGGGACGTCGGCGAGCAGAGCCCCGAGCGTGACCACCATCTCGACCCCGAGCCGCTCGGCGGCTTCGATCACGGCCTCCGCGAAGGTCCGCCAGCGCAGGTTCGGCTCCACGCCGGCGACCAGCACGAGGTCGCGCTCGGCGGCCGGGGCGACGGCGGCGAAGATGCCGTTGTCGGGCCAGTCGACCTCACGCGCCTGTCCGTCGGTCATCCGGATCGTCGGGCGGGTGACCTGGAAGTCATAGAAGTCCTCCGGGTCGATCGCCGCGACGCGCTCGGCGTCGAGCGAGACAGCGATCGCCTCGAGCGCCGTGGTCGCCGCGCTGGCGGCGTCGTTCCAGCCCGCAAAGGCCGCCACCAGAACCGGTGACCGGAGCTCCGGCGGATCCCCAACCCACTTCAAAACCTCCACCCATCGAGCCTACCCGGTGCGTTGTGGGCGCGGGGCCGGTACGTCCGCTTCTCCGATCAAGATCGGTGGGTGGAAGCGGCTGTCTCCCAGGTCTCCCAGATCCGTCCCGAGGTCTCCGAACTGCGCCCCGGACAGCGCTTCGAGGGCCGCTTCGCCGTCCTCGCGAAGGAGCGCCAGACGGCTCGCAACGGGTCCTCGTACCTGTCGCTGCGGCTGCGCGACCGCACCGGCACGGTCGCGGCGCGCGCCTTCCGCGACGCCGATCGGATCGGCCTGCGCTTCGACGCCGGCGACGCGGTCGCGGTCCGGGGCAAGGTCGAGCGCTTCCGCGGCGAGCTGGTGATCGAGGTCGACGACGCCCGGCGGATCGAGCCCGGCGACTTCGATCCGGCCGAGTTCCTGCCGACCGCCTACCGCTCGGCCGAGGAGCTCGAGGGCTTCCTCGAGCACCTCGCCCACGAGGTCCACGATCCGCAGCTGCGGGCCGTGGTCGACGCGGTCGTCTTCAGCGGCCCGCTGGCCGACGACTTCCGCCGCGCACCCTGCACCCGCCGCTCGCACCACGCCTACCTCGGCGGCCTGCTCGAGCACACGGTCGCGGTCGCGACCCTCGTTCTCGAGACCTGTGCCCTTCACCCCCGCCTCGATTCCGACCTGCTGATGGCTGCGGCGATCCTCCACGACGCCGGCCGTGCGCGCGAGTTCACCTACGGGGCCGAGTTCGGGCTCTCCGAGGAGGGCCGGATGCTGGGGCACCTTGCGATCGGCACCGAGATCGTCGGCGGGGTCGCCGCGTCGCTGGCGCCTGAGCGGCGCCTGGAGCTGCTCAACTGCGTGCTCTCCCACCACGGGCCCGACGCGGGACCGGGACGCGCCCAGGGCGCTCGCCGAGGCTCGGGGGCCGGCCACGGCTTCGCGTCGGCCGAGGCGCTCGCGCTCTACCGGCTCAACGCCCTGGACGCGTCGGTGAAGGGCGCGCTGGAGCACGGGCCGCTCGCCTGACCAGCTGCGCGGCCACGATCAGCAGCAGGGCGGCGAACGAGACCTCGAGCAGGCGTTCCGACACGGCGTTGGCCAGCAGCACCCCGGCGAGGACGCCGAGCGGCGACAGCGCGCCGACGATCAAACCGTCGCGGAGCCGCACGTTGCCGTAGCCGTGCTGGCGCCAGGCGCCGACCAGCCCGACCGGGACGATCGCCAGCAGCGAGGTCGCCTCTGCCCGGACGTGCGGCTCGCCGAGGAAGATCGCCAGGGCGGGGACGAAGAGGATCCCGCCGCCGACCCCGAGCATGCCGCCGGTCATGCCGCCCGCGAATCCGAAGATCGCTGCCACGGCGTAGTCCATCAGCCGACCAGCAACGCGATTGCGACCCCGGCCACCAGCAGCGCGAAGATCAGCGAGATCAGGCGCTCGGGGACCCGCTGCTGGAGTGCGGTTCCCGCGACCACACCCCCGACCGCGGGGATCCCGATGACCGCCGCGTTGACCAGGTCGACGTTGCCGTAGGTGCCGTGGACGACGACCGCCAGCAGCGCGATCACGACGATCGCGGCCAGGCTGGTCCCGGTCGCCTCGCGCTCGCCGTAGCCGAGCCACAGGATCAGCAACGGCACGATCAGGCTCCCGCCCCCGACGCCGAACAGGCCGCTGAACGCGCCGGCGGCGGTCGCGATCACGGCCAGCTTGAGGATCCGGTCGCGGGGCATCCGTCGCGATACTAAGCCGCAGGATGGCCGACTCCGACCAGATCCTCGAGCCGCTTCGCGCCGATCCCGGTGCCGGGGCGATCCTCTGCGATATCGACGGCACCCTGGCGCCGATCGTCGACGACCCCGAGGCCGCGACCGTGCCCGCGGCCGCGCGCGAGGTGCTCGCCGAGCTCGCGGGCCGCTATCGGCTCGTCGCCTGCATCAGCGGTCGCCGCGCGAGCGCCGCCAGGCGGATGGTCGGCATCGACACCCTCACCTACGCGGGCAACCACGGGCTCGAGCTGCTCGGCCCGGGGGACTCGCGACCGCGGCTCGATCCTGAGCTTGGCCATCGAGGCTCCGCGGCGGCGGGATTCGTCTCACGGCTCGACTGGGACCGCTTGGGACGGGTCGGCCTGCGACTCGAGGACAAGGGCCCGATCCAGGCGATTCACTGGCGCGGGGCCGCCGACGCCGAGACGGCCGCGCAGCGAGCCCGCGAGGTCGCCCTGCTCGCGGAGGAGGAGGGCCTGGTCCCGCACCTCGGCCGGATGGTGCTCGAGGTCCGGCCCCTGGCGACCGTCCACAAGGGGATCGCCGCACGCCGGCTGGTCGAGGAGGCCGGGGTGACCGGGGCCATGTTCGGCGGCGACGACCGCACCGACCTGGACGCCTTCGCCGCGCTCCGCGAGTTGAAGACCGATGGCGCGCTCGAGCATGCGGTCTGCGTCGGCGTCGCCTCGCAGGAGGGCCCGCCGGAGATCGAGCGGCGGGCGGACGTCGTGGTCGCCGGGCCCGATGAGTTCCTCGACCTGCTGCGAGGTCTCTAGCCGGATGCTCTTCTGCGACCTGCTGCGGGTCTCGGTCCTACTGGTCGCCGCCGTCGCGACGGCGCTCGGGGCGGTCGCGGTCGTCGTCGCCAACCAGGACGTGAACGAGTCCGCGCTTGCGGTCGCCGTCGCCTGGTGGGTCGTCGCGGTGGCGATCGGGGTCTGGCTCGGACGCCCGACGCGGGCGGCGGAGGCGGTCGCCAGGTTGCTCGCAGGAGCGCGCACGTCGACCAGCCTGCCGTCCGAGACCCCGGGCCGGATCGCGTTCATGCGCCTGTGGCCGGTCGGCGCCTTCGCCCTGCTGGTCGGGATCGCCGGCATCTTCGCCCCGCAGATCGCCGCGATCGGCGCCGGCTACGCCATCCTGATGTCGCTCGCGTGGCGCGGCCGCGAGCACGCGGTGGTCGCGATCGAGGACCGCGACGGGGTGCGCTTCTACGTCGAGCCCTCCTCCGCCTTCGAGCCCGTGAAGCTGGTCCGCACCCCCGGCCTGTATCGCGACCGCGCCCCGACCGCCAAGCCGCCCCCACCGCCCCCCGCCCAGGCCGGATAGCGCTTCCCGGGCGCTGAGCTCCGGATCCCGGCGGCGGGCGAAGGCGATCGCGCCGCCGATCCCGGCGGCCAGCGCTGCCACCCCGGCCAGGACCAGCCCCGAGCGCGGGCCGGCGACCTCGGCGAGCGCCCCGACGATCGGCGCCCCGATCGGGGTCGAGCCGAGGAAGACGACCGAGTAGAGCGCCATCACCCGCCCTCGCATCGCTGGGCTGGCGTCGAGCTGCAGGGTGGAGTTGATGCCGGCGGCGAAGGTGACGCTCACCGCACCGAGCGGGATGAGCGCCATCAGCGCCAGCGGCAGCGTCGGCGCCGCCGCGGCGAGCAGCGCGAAGAGGCCGAAGGCGGCCGCCGAGCCGGTGATCAGGCGCTCTGAGACCCGTCCGCGGGCCCCGGTCGCCAGCGCCCCGCCGACCGAGCCGATCGCCATCGCAACGGCGAGCGCCGTGTAGGCCCCGGCGCCGCCCTCGAACGTGAAGCGGCCGAGCAGCGGCAGCAGGACCTGGAAGTTGAACGAGAGCGTCCCGACCACGACCATCATCACCAGCGGGATCAGCAGGCTTGGCTCACCGCGCACGTAGCGCAGCGCGTCGCGCACCCCGCTGCGTCCCGGGTCGGCTACCGGCGGCGCCGAGAGGAGCTGTGGATCCATCCCTCGCAGGGCGACGATCATCGCCGCGAAGGTCGCCGCGTTGATCAGGAAGCAGGGGGCGACGCCGAGCGTGGCGATCAGGATCCCGGCGCCGGCCGGCCCGAGGATGCGGGCCGAGTGGATCAGGACGCTGTTCAGGCCGACCGCGTTGACGACCCGGTCGGCGCCGACCATCTCGATCACGAAGCTCTGGCGGGTCGGGTTGTCGATCGCGTTCACCGAGCCGCGGACGAAGACGAGCGCGAAGACCATCCAGGGCAGGACCGTTCCGGTCGCGGTCAGGCCCCAGAGGGCAAGCGCCGGAAGCACCATCAGCGCCTGGGTGACGATCAGCAGCGATCGCTTCGGCCAGCGATCGGCCAGCACGCCGCCCCAGGCGCCGAACAGCATGATCGGCAGGAACTGCAGGGCCGCGGTGACGCCGACGGCTACGCCGCTCCCGGTGAGTTCGAGGATCAGCCACATCTCGGCGACCATCTGCATCCAGTTGCCGCTCAGCGAGACGATCTGGCCGGCGAAGTAGCGCCGGTAGTTGGGGACCTCGAGCGAGTTGAACGATCGGCGCAGCGCCGCCGTCATCCCGGTTCCTCGTCGAGCATCCGCTCGAGGATCTCCGACGCGCGCTCGAGCGTCGCGACGTCGTCGGAATCGAGATCGCGCATCCGCCTCGCCAGGTAGGCGTTCTTGCGGCCGCGCAGCCGCTTCAGCAGCGCCGAGCCCTCGCTCGTCGCCGCGACCAGGAAGCCGCGGCCGTCGTCGGGATCGGGCGTGCGGGTGACGAGCCCGAGCTCGACCAGGCTGGAGACGATCCGGGTCGCAGTGGGGCGCTTGATCCGCTCCCGCTCGGCGAGCTCGGAGGGCGTCAGCGGGCCGTGGTTGGAGATCGTCGCGAGAGCCGCGTTCAGCGTCGGGCTGAGCCCGCCCGCGCCCTCAGCGGCGTTCGCGTCCTGGCGCAGCCGCCGCGACGTTCGGACCACCGCCAGCCGAAGCCGAGCGGCGATCTCTGCGAGCGGGGCCGAAGTACTTACCATCGCTAATTAGCATAGCAAACTACTTTCGCCTGCTCGATTACTCGTCCCGACCGCGCAGCTTCAGCAGCTGCTTCCACGTCCCGGTGTTGGCCACGTCGTCCTTGGTCAGCCAGGCCCGGCGGGCGGTAGCCAGTCCGTAACGCATGTTGGCGAGCGTGTCGGTGCCGTGGGCGTCGGTGTTGACGACGATCTTCACCCCCGCGTCGGCGGCCAGCCTGGCGTGGGTCTCGGAGAGGTCGCGGCGATTCGGGTTGCCGTTGATCTCGATCAGGGTCTTGTTCTCGGCAGCGGCCTCGACGACCTCCCCGATGTTGATCTCGTAGGGCTCGCGCTTGTTGATCAGCCGCCCGGTCAGGTGGCCGATGCAGTCGACGTGCGGGTTCTCGATGGCGGCGACCACGCGATCGGTCATCTTCTTCGCCGAGATCCGGAACGAGGTGTGGACGCTGGCGACAACCCAGTCCAGTCGCTCGAGCACCTCGGGCTCGTAGTCGAGTGCGCCGTCGGGCAGGATGTTGACCTCCGAGCCGGCGAGCAGCTGGAACTTGCCGGGGTTTGCCTCGTTGTAGGCGGCGATCTCATCGACCCGGCGCAGCAGCGCCTCCGCGCTGACGTCATTGCCGAACCCGTGGGAGGCGGAGTGGTCGGTGATCGCCAGGTATGCGTAGCCGCGCTCCCGCGCGGCCGCGGCCATCTCCTCGAGGGAGTTGCGCCCGTCCGAGAGCGTCGTGTGGCAGTGCAGATCGCCGCGGATGTCCCCCGCCTCGACCAGCTCGGGGAGCGTCCCCTCGGCGGCGGCGCTGATCTCGCCGCGGCCCTCACGCAGCTCAGGCTCGATGTAGGCGAGCCCCAGGCGCTTGTAGACCTCGGCCTCGCTCTCGTACCGCTCGACGGTCCCCGACTCGATCACGGCAATCCCGTTCTCGGAGACCGACAGCCCCATCTTCACGGCCCGCTCGCGCAGCTCGACGCTGTGCTGCTTGGAGCCGGTGAAGTGCTGGAGCAGGTTCCCGTAGGCGTCGGGGGTGACGATCCGCAGGTCGACCGAGATCCCGTTGTAGGTGGTGATCCTGGTTCCCGCGGCGCCGGCGGAGCCCGACGCGGCGGCTAGCTCGTGCTCGGTCAGCGCCGTCGCGAGCGCCTTCGGGTCGCTGGCGGTCGCGATCAGGTCGATGTCCTTGCAGGTCTCGGCCATCCGGCGCGCCGACCCGGCGACCGCGACGGCCTCCGACGCCGGGTGGGCCCGCAGCGCCTCGGCCAGCTGCTCGGCGACCGGGAGCACGTCGGAGAGCAGGAGGCGCTCGGCGGGACCCTCGTCGTCGAGCTTCGCAAGCGCCGCGAGGACGTTCTCCTCGGCCTTCGGACCCAGGCCCTTGAGGCCCCGGATCTGCTGTCCCTCGGCCGCGGCGCGAAGCTCGTCGAGGCTGCTGACGCCGAGCTCGTCGTAGAGCTTTCGCACCGTCTTCGCTCCGAGGCCCGGGATCCGGGTCACCTCGATCAGCGAGGCGGGGAACTTCGCCTTCAGCTTCGCGGCCGCCGGGATCTCGCCGGTCTGCGACAGCGCGACGATCTTCTCCTGCAGCGTGTCGCCGATCCCGGGCAGCTCGGTCGCCTTGCCGGCGAGCGCCAGCTCCTCGACCGAGACCGGGCTCTGGCGGATCACCCGCGCCGCCTCCTGGTAGGCGATCACCCGAAAGCGGTTGGCCCCGTCGAGCTCGTAGAGGACCCCTAGCTCCGCCAGGGCGGTTGCGATCTCCGCGTTGCGCATCGCGCTCACTCTAGATTCCCGGCGCGTGGCCGCGAACTCAGAGTCCGGGCCGGTCTGGCTCGTCCTGCCGACCTACAACGAGGCCGACAACCTGGAGGCGATCGCCGCCGCGATCCTCGAGCGGCTGCCGCGAGACCGCCGGCTGCTGGTCGTCGACGACTCCTCGCCCGACGGCACCGGCGAGATCGCGGACCGGCTGGCGGCGGGCGACGCCGACGTCGAGGTCCTGCACCGGCCGCGCAAGCAGGGCCTTGGCCCCGCCTACGTCGCGGGCTTCCGCCACGCCCTGGCCGGCGGCGCCGAGCTGGTCGCCCAGATGGACGCCGACTTCTCGCACGACCCCGCCGATCTGCCGCGGCTGCTCGACGCGGCGGCCGACGCCGACCTGGTGCTGGGATCGCGCTACGTCGCCGGCGGCGGGGTCGCCGAGTGGGGCCCCGGGCGCCGCCTGATCAGTCGCGGCGGCAGCGCCTACGCCCGGACGATGCTCGGGATCGGGATCGCCGACCTGACCGGCGGCTTCAAGGTCTTCCGCCGGTCGGTCCTCGAGACGATCGACCTCGAGGACATCCCGTCGCTCGGATACGCGTTTCAGATCGAGACCACCTTCCGCGCGGTGCGCGCCGGCTTTCGCGTCGCCGAGGTGCCGATCCTCTTCCACGATCGCCGGGTTGGCGAGTCGAAGATGTCCGGATCGATCGTGCTCGAGGCGGCGTGGCGCGTCCCGCTGATGCGGCTGGGAAGCCGCCGGTCTTGAATGCATAGTGTGTGCGCCGCACGCCTTGCGCTACGCACTATACTTTTTGAAGTAGCGATCCCGCAATCCATACCGCACCGATCTCCGTAGAGAAGGGTTAGGAGAACCAAGTGACAGGCACACTCCCCGACGTGACCGACGCCACCTTTCAGAGCGACGTACTAGATGCCGACCAGCCGGTCCTCGTCGATTTCTGGGCTCCCTGGTGCGGGCCGTGCCGCGTCGTCCATCCGATCCTCGAGGAGATGGCCGCCGAGCGCGACGAGCTGACGATCGTCAGCCTCAACGTCGATGACAACCAGCAGACGGCGGGACGCTACGAGGTGCTCTCGATCCCGACGCTGATCCTGTTCAGGGACGGCGCCGAGGCCAAGCGGATCGTGGGGGCCCTGCCCAAGCGGCGCCTCGAGGCCGAGCTCGAGCCGGCCCTGGTGTGAGCATGCGCAGACTCCTGACTCTCGTCCCCCTGACCCTCGCCGCCGTCCTCGTGCTCGCCGTTTCCGGCGCCAGCGGGCGTGGCGGGAAGACCGTCCAGGTCGGCGACGACTTCTTCAGCCCGGCAAGCGTGACGATCTCCAAGGGCGACAAGGTGAAGTTCAAGTGGGTCGGCAGCGACGACCACAACGTGATCAAGAAGAAGGGTCCCGGGGGCTCGTTCGGCTCCGGGACGACCGATCAGACGGGCTTCGTCTTCAAGCACAAGTTCAGCAAGGCCGGGACCTACAAGATCATCTGCACTGTCCACGAGGACATGAAGATGAAGGTCAAGGTCAACTAGGCCCCGACCCGGACGCTCAGCTCTTCTCGATCCCGATCCCCAGCTCGCGGCCCTCGATCGAGGCCGCGACTTTCAGCCCCGCCCCGTCGTAGGCGACGCTCGTCGCAAGCGTCTCGCCGGCGATGTAGTCCTCGTGCGCTCGGGCGGCCTCGACCAGCCCGTCGTCGCCGCCGAGCGTCAGTGCGATCCGGTCGGAGACGTCCAGGCCCGCCTGCTTGCGCGCGTTCTGGATCGCGTGCACGATCTCGCGAGCAAGGCCCTCGCGCCGCAGCTCGTCGTCGAGCTCGAGGGCCAGCGCCACCGCCCGGCCCGCCTCGGCCTCGACCTCATAGCCCTCCAGCGGCTCCATCACCAGGGTGACGTCGTCGGGCTCGAGCGTGTGCTCGGAGCCGTCGACGCTGATCCCGATCCGGCGCTCGCCGCGGATGGCCTCCGCGACGCGGTCGGGGTCGAGCGCCCCGACCGCCGCCGCCACCTGCGGCATCGCCTTGCCGAACCTGGGCCCGAGTTCCCGGTAGTTCGGCTTGACGGAGTAACGGACCAGCTCGCCCTGCTCGGAGACGAACTCGAGGTCCTTGACGTTGAGCTCGACGCGGACCAGCTCGGCGAGCCCCTCGATCTCGGCGCGCTCGGCCTCGGTGGCGACGATCACCGCTCGCCGCAGCGGCTGGCGGTTCTTGATCTTCGCCTGGGCTCGTGCAGCGCGCCCGAGCTCGATCGCCCGCATCGCCGCCTCGACCCCCGCCTCCAGCTCGCCGTCCTTCAGAGCCGCATCCGGGCTCGGGTAGTCGGCAAGGTGGATCGAGTCCGGGTCGTCGCTGAGGTTGTCGTAGATCTCGTCCGTGATGAAGGGCGTAAACGGCGCAAGCAGCTTCGAGACCTCGATCAGGCAATGGCGCAACGTTTGAAACGCGGCGACGTCGCCGTCCCAGAAGCGACGTCGCGAAAGTCGCACGTACCAGTTGGACAGGTCATCGACGTAGTCGGCGATCAGGCGACCTGCCGTGGTGCAGTCGAAGTCCTCCATGCGCTCGATCACGACTTCGATCAGCCCCTGCAGGCGCGAGATCGCCCAGCGATCCAATAACTGGCCCGCCACCTCCTCGGCTTCGCCTCCGGGGGTGTCGGGGTCTGCCCCAGGATTCGCATCCGCGGCGTTCGCGTAAAGGACGAAGAACGAGTAGGTGTTCCAGAGCGTCAACATGAACTGACGCACCGCCTCGCCGACCGTCTCGACCGAGAACCGGTAGCCCGCCCACGGCTGCTGCGAGCTCAGGTAGTACCAGCGAAAGGCGTCGGCGCCGTGGCGGTCGAGCACCTCCCACGGGTCGACCACGTTTCCGCGGCTCTTCGACATCTTCTGCCCATCGGGGTCGGCGATCAACCCCAGGCAGACACAGTGCTCGTAGCTGCCGCGGCCGAACACCTGGGTGGCGACCGCGAGCAGCGAGTAGAACCAACCGCGGGTCTGGTCGAGGCCCTCGCAGATGTAGTCGGCCGGGAACCGTGACTCGAACTCCTCCGTGTTCTCGAACGGGTGGTGGAACTGGGCGAACGGCATCGAGCCCGAGTCGAACCAAGCGTCGATCGTCTCCACCACCCGCCGCATCTCGCCGCCGCACTTCTCGCAGCGCACCACGACCTCGTCGATGTACGGACGGTGCAGGTCGTCGGGGACCTCGCCGCCGCGCTCGCGCAGCTCGGCGATCGATCCTGCGCAGAACCGCTCCTCGCAATCGGGCGACTGGCATTCCCAGATCGGCAGCGGCGTGCCCCAGTAGCGCTCGCGCGAGAGCGCCCAGTCGACGTTGTTCTCGAGCCACTTGCCGAAGCGGCCGTGCTTGATGTGCTCGGGGTGCCAGTCGATGCCCTCGTTGACCTCGAGCATCAGGTCGCGACGCTCCGACGTGGCCACGTACCAGCTCGACTTCGCGTAGTAGATCAGCGGCGTACCGCAGCGCCAGCAGTGCGGGTAGGCGTGCTCGTACTCCTCGGCTCGAAAGAGCCGCCCGGAGGCGGCGAGCGCTTCGACGATCTCCGGGTTGTGCTCGAAGACCATCTTGCCCTGGAAGTCGGGCACCCGCTCGTCGTAGGTGCCGTCGGGCCGGACCGGGTTCTGCAGCGTCATTCCGTGCCGCTCGCCGAGCTGGAAGTCGTCGTCGCCGAAGGCGAGCGCGGTGTGGACCAGCCCGGTGCCGTCCTCGGTGCTGACGAAGTCGGCGAGCAGCACCGAGTGGCCGAGCGGTCCGAAGTCCTCGCCCTTGATGTAGTGAAACGGGGCCTCGTAGCGGATGCCCTCGAGCGCGGTCCCCGGGAAGTGTGCGAGCACCTCGGCCTCCTCTCCCAGCACCCGCTCGACCAGCGGCCGGGCGACGATCACGACCTCATCGCCGATCCGGACCCGGGCGTATTCGATCTCCGCGCCGGCCGCGACCGCGGCGTGGGAGATCAAGGTCCATGGGGTGGTGGTCCAGACGAGCAGGTTGTCGCCGGCCTCGACGGCGCTCTCCGGGATCGCGTTCGCGGGTGGCACCTCGGTAACGGGGAGGCGGACGTAGACCGCGGGGTCGATCACGTCCTCGTAGCCCTGCGCGACCTCGTGCGACGACAGCGCCGTGCCGTCGCGCGGGCAATACGGCACCACCTTGTGCGCCTTGTAGAGGCGGCCCCCATCCCAGATCTGTCGCAGCGCCCACCAGACCGACTCGATGTAGTCGTTGTTCATGGTCACGTACGGGTCGTCGAGGTCGACCCAGAAGCCGATCCGCTCGGTCAGTCGGTTCCAGTCGGAGACGTAGCGGAACACGGACTCGCGGCACTTGGCGTTGAACTCCGCCACCCCGTAGTCCTCGATCTCGGCCTTCGAGGCGATCCCGAGCTCCTTCTCGACCTCGAGCTCCACCGGCAGGCCATGGCAGTCCCAGCCGGCCTTGCGGGGGACGTAGTGGCCGCGCATCGCCTGATAGCGGGGATAGATGTCCTTGAACACGCGTGCCAGCACGTGGTGGGAGCCCGGCTTTCCGTTGGCGGTCGGCGGACCCTCGTAGAAGCTCCACACCGGGGCGTCCGCGTCGCGACGCTGCGCCAGCTGCCTGGCGAAGACGTCGCCCCCGCGCCAGCGCTCGAGCACCGACCGCTCGAGTTCGGGGAAGGACTGCTTCGGGTCGACGGGGCGGAAGCCGGGCAAGCAGCGGATTCTAGGAGTGGCTCACCAGACGACCAGGATGTCGTCCGGGTCCTGCGGGTTCACGTACACGGGAAGGACCAGCCCGGGCTCCATGAGGTGGGCGGCGAAGTCGGAGATGATCAGCTTGCGCGTCACGCGCCGCGGCGGTTGGCCGGGGACCTCGAGGTCGAGCTCCAGCTTCATCAGCGGCTGGTCGTTGATCAAGACCCCGGAGCTCGCCGAGACGAGCGTTCCCTTGCCCTTCACCCCGGTCTTCCACAGCCACTGCTCGTGGCGGCCGCTGCGTGCCTGCCGGATCGCGTAGACCGCGAGCCCGAGCGAGACCAGCGAGCCAGATCGGGCCGATGAAGATCGGGAACGGGAAGACCGTGAACGTCGAGCACGCGTGAAGAGCGATCCCGCCGAGCCGAAGAAGAAGGCGAGCAGGGAGTAGCCGGTGCGGTTGATCTGCATGTCGGCCTACTCGCTCGACTCGTCGCGGATCCGCTTCGCCACCGTCCCGGCGGCCTCCCAGAGCATGGCCAGGCCGCCCTCGCCGGGTTCGTCCTGACTCGACCGAGCAGAGCAGCGAGCCGTAGGCGAGCTCGAACGAGAAGTCGCCGGGGGAGCGCTCGCCGAGCCAGTCGATGAACGTCGGCACGAACAGCTGGCGCAGCCAGTTGTCGTCCTGGAACGGGCTCACGGCCACCTTGAAGCGCTCGTTGAGCTTCTCGCTCTCGGTCCACAGCCGGGTGCTGCGGACCTCGAACCCGTAATGGGTGTCGTCGGTGATCCGCCCACGACGGTCGCAGCCCAGCCGCGGCACGAACGGCTGGGACTCGGGGATCCGGGCGAAGACGACGTTGTATTCGAAGCGCCCGTAGTCGTAGCGGGCGATCACCCCCTCGACGCCCGGGACGAGCGGCCCGCCGAACGCCGGCTTCATCTGCCCGCCCTTGGTCAGCAGCGGGGTCACCGCGCCCGGCCAGAAACCGTCGGCTCGCTTCAGCCCGCGGGTGGACGCGAAGGTTTCGTAGCTGGCCTCGACGCTCACCGCGCGATCGTAATGCGGCGGGCGATCCCTCAGCCTGAGTTGGCTTCCGACCTCAGGAACCATCGCCCGCCTCGGTTGTGAAACCGGCGTCCCTTGCCGCGATAGAGGTGCGCCGAGACGACCTGCTGTGAGGTCCCGAGCACGCGCGCCAGCTCCCCGGCTCTCGACCCCGGGACGGTCGCGAGCGCCTCGGTCACGTCGTCACGGGTGACCCGCCGCGGCCGCTCACCTGACCGAAGCGAGTCATCCACCGGCTCGTCCAGGAGTAGCGCTCGCGCCCGCAACAGGCGAACTCGCTCTTCGACCAGCGGCCCCAAGGCGGCCAGGTCCCTCTCGATCACCTCGATCCGGTCCTCGATCTGCTCCAGGGCGATCTCCACATCGAGCGCCGCAACGCGGTTCCGCGGAACCGATATGACGAAGTCACATGACAAAGTCATGGTCACTGTCAGGGTTCCGCGGAACCCTGACCGGATCATCGCGCCCAACGCGTAGCTCGTCAGCCTCGACCATGGCCGCCGGATCAAATTGAACGAACATATGTTCGTAGCGTATCGAGGCGCTCGGACGGCTTTGGATCAGCGCGAGAACGGCGAATCGCTCACCAGACGATCAGCAGGTCGTCGGGATCGCGGGGGTCGACGTACGCGGGCAGGACCATCCCGGGGCGCATCCGGCGGGCGGCGAAGCTGCCGACGATCAGTCGGCGCTCCACGCGGCGGGGCTCGTGACCGGGCATCTCGACGTCGACGACCAGGTCGAAGACCGGCTGCTCGTTGACGGACATCCCGGTCGCCGCTTCGACGATCGTCACGCGTCCGCGCAGGCCGTTGGCGGCGAGCCAGCGCCGGTGACGGGCCACGAGCCGGGCGCGAATCGCGATCCAGATCGAGACCAGGGCCCCGAGCAGGTAGGCGACGCCCATGATCCACCAGAGGATCGCCGGCGGTGCGCCGCCAACCGCGAGCGCGATCATCGCGCCGCCGATCACCGCGAAGACGGCGATGAGCTTCGCTCCAAGCCGGTTCAGCCTCACGCCGTCACGCCTCCTCCGCGCACTCGTCGCGGATCCGCTTCGCAACGTGACCTGTTGCGTCCCAGAGCGCCTCCAGGGCGACGACCTCGCCGTTCCCCGCCTCGACCGAGCCGGCCAGGTCCCCGTACGCGAGCTCGAAGGCGAAGCTCGGCGGCGGCTCGGTGACCAGCCAGTCGATGAACTCGGGCGAGAGCAGCTGGCGGGTCCAGTTCGGGTCCTGGTAGGGGCTGGTGGCGACCTCGTAGCGCGCCGCGAGCGCCTCGCTCTCGGTCCACGCGAGCTCGTCGTCGAGCTCGAACCCCATCCCGCCGGCGCTCTCGACCCGGCCACGCCGCCGGCAGAACAGCCGCGGGATCAGCGGCGCGGACTCGGGCACGCGGGTGATCGCGACCAGGAACTCGAAGTTCGTGTCGCTCTCGGCGCCGAGCGCGTGGCCGCCGCCGTAGCGCAGCAGGCCGAGGACCGCCTCGCCTCCGCCCGGCATCGCCCCCCGGGCTGCGGGCTCGAGCTTCAGCCCCTCGGCGCGCGCAAGCAGCGGGGTGACCGCCTCGACCACGTGCCCGTCGGCCCCGGCGAGCCGGCGCGCGGCGGCGAACCGCTCGAAGCTGTCCGCGATCGCGCTCATGCGCGGAGCCTATGTCGCCGCTCGAGGACGCTCACTGCCTACGATGAAACGGTGCGGACCAGACTGATGGCGGCAGGGGCAGCGGTGCTGATGGGCTTGGCGGGCTGCGGCTCGGACGAGACACCCGAGACGCCGGCCGCCTGCCTGGAGCCCGCGGGCGTCTACCTGCGGGCGCTCTCCGACGCGCCCGGCGAGGTGCGGCTCGACGGGACGACGCCGATCAGCTCGTGTCTGGTCGCCGAGCAGCCGAGCGGCGCCCTGCAGACGGTCGGCAAGTCGCTCGTCGACGCCGCCACCGAGCTCAACAGCGAGGTGCTGCGCGACCCGAGCCCGGAGACGATCGTCCGCCTCGGCTACCTGGTCGGCGCGGTGCAGGAAGGGGCTTCGGCGACCGGTGGCATCCACCAGGACCTGGTCCTTCGCCTCGACGCCGCCGCCCGCTACACGGGTCCGGACGGCAGGCCGTTCGGCGCGGAGTTCGAGCGGGTCTTCGGCGAGGGGTACGCGGCCGGGCAGGCGAGCGGGTAGATGGCGATAGCCTCAGTTCATGGCGACGATGGAGGAGCAGGTGACTGAGCAGTTGTGGGGCGGCGAGACCGCGAAGGCGGTCGAGAACTTCCCGGTCTCCGGGCATCCGGTGCCGGCCCCCGTGATTCATTGGCTGGGACGGATCAAGGCCGCCGCGGCCCGGGTCAACGCCGAGCTCGGCAAGCTTGACGCCGATGTCGCCGAGCGGATCGCGACTGCCGGTGACGCGGTCGGCGCGGGCGAGCACGACGACCAGTTCCCGGTTGATGTCTTCCAGACCGGCTCCGGGACCTCCTCGAACATGAACGCGAACGAGGTGATCGCCAACCTCGCCGGCGACGGTGCCCACCCCAACGACCACGTGAACATGGGCCAGTCGTCGAATGACGTCTTCCCCTCGGCCGTGCACCTGGCGGCGCTGGGCGAGGTCGAGTCCGACCTGCTGCCGGCCCTCGACGCCCTCGCCGAGACCCTCGCCGCGAAGGGCGAGGAGTTCTCCGACCACGTGAAGTCGGGGCGCACGCACCTGATGGACGCGGTCCCCGTGACCCTCGGCCAGGAGTTCAACGGCTACGCCGCCCAGATCCGCCTTGGCGCCGCCCGGGTCCGCGACACGCTCGGCCGGGTGGGGCAGATCCCGCTCGGCGGCACCGCGACCGGGACCGGGATCAACACTCACGCGGAGTTCGCGCAGCGGGTCCGGACGAAGCTCAGCGAGGCGACCGGCCTCGACATCTCAGCCGCCGAGGACCCGTTCGAGGCGAACGGCAACCGCGACGCGCTCGTGGAGCTGTCGGGCGCGCTGAAGGTAGTCGCCGTGTCGATGATCAAGATCGCCGGCGACCTGGCGCTGATGGGTTCCGGACCCCGCGCCGGACTCGCCGAGATCCGCCTCCCAGAGCTACAGAAGGGCTCCTCGATCATGCCCGGCAAGGTCAACCCGGTGATCCCCGAGGTGACGATCCAGGTCGGCGACCAGGTGATCGGCAACGACGCCGCGATCGCGATCGCCGGCACCCAGGGCCAGTTCGAGCTCAACGTCCGCGTGCCGCTGATCGCCCGCAACCTGCTCGACTCGATCAAGCTTCTGGCCGCCGCCGCCCGCCTGCTGGACACCAAGTGCGTCAGCGGCATCGAGCCGAACGAGGAGATGCTCCAGCGCCACGCCGAGTCGACGCTTCAGGTGGCCACCGCGCTCAACCCCCACATCGGCTACGACAAGGCCGCCGAGATCGTCAAGGAGGCGGCCAACTCGAACCGCACGGTCCGCGAGGTGGCGACCGAGAAGGGCGTCTCCGAAGAGGTGCTCGAGGAGGCGCTGGACTTCGTGAAGATGGCGCGCCCGCACGAATAGCGGCGCCATACGGTCCCGCTTCCGCGGCGTCGGAATTCGTTCGAGGTTGGGGGACGTGCCCGCTTCGGCGGGGCCCTCTCCTTGTGCAGGTTCGGGGACGTTTGTCATACCCGCTTGCAGGTAGTACGTCCGGCTCCGTAGTTTCCACCCATTGACTCCGGATCCGGCGGGGGCGAGGATGAGCCCAATCGGAGGATCGGCGTGATCGCCGGACACCTGTTCGGCAGAGGGGCCCGCGTCGGCGCACGGAGGAGTCCAGATGAGGTTTTCCAGGAGGCTGGCCTGTCTTACAGCGCTGGCCGCTTTTGCAGTTGTGGCCGGGCCGGCGAGTGCCGGTGCGGCGACGCACGTCGTGGACGACGACGCAATGGCCGCGGTCGGCGATTGTGGTGCCGTCACCCCGGCGTTCCCCACGATCAGCCTGGCGGTCACCGCCGCATCTTCAGGAGACACGATCGAGGTGTGCCCCGGGACGTACTCGGAGGGCGTGCTGGTTGACAAGAGCCTGACGATCAACGGTCCGAACGCAGGCACGAGCGGGCTCGACCCGCGCGGTCCGGAGGCGACCGTGAGCTCGGGCGCCACAACGATGCTGGTTACCGCGACCGACGTGGCGATTGACGGGTTCACCGTCACTGGCGACTTCGGCATCTACGTCGGAGGCCCGTCGGATTCGGGCACCGAGATTCTGAACAACATCGTGTCCGGCACCAGTCGGGCCCTCTCGTTCGATGGGCCGGGAACCGGCATCGATGTCGTCGGGAACGAGCTCAGTTCGCCCGTTCGCCAGCTGCACCTGGCCGGAAGCCCGTTCAGCGATTTCGTCCTCAACGAGAACCGGTTCTCCGGTGCGGGGACGATCTTCTACAGCGGCAACGGCTCGATCGCCGGCTACGAGTTCAAGGACAACGAGGTCCTGAACAGCTCGAACAACATGGCCGCGCGAATCTCCAACGGCGACGTGAGCGGGAACACGTTCGAGTCGTCCGTCGCGGGCTCGTTGACGTTGCAGATCGATCTGCACGAGTCGACCGTCACGGGCAACACCTGGGACGGCAATGAGACGAGCCGCTGCCTGCAGCTCTATGGGGTGCAGTTCGGTCTGGATCCGTCCGAGAATGTGCTGGTCTCGCAGAACACGTTCACCGATTGCGGTGGCCCGGCAGCCCCGGCCGGCTCACAGTGGGCGCTCCAGCTCAGCGAGGGCATCGACCAGATCAGCATCGCCAACAACGATTTCGTCAGCACCACCGGTGACGCGATCAACACCCGGGGGACCGGGTGGACGCTCAACCCGGAGATCTTCGTGAACCAAAACAACATCACGGGGAGCACGGGGCTCGGCGTCAACAACACGGCAATGGGCACGCTCGATGCCGAGTGCAACTGGTGGGGCGCCGCCGATGGCCCCGGTCCGGTCGGACCCGGAACGGGCGACGGCGTGTCGACCAACGTCGACTTCGCGCCATGGCTGGTCGCGCCGGCACCCGGCGGACTGTGCATCGGTCCGCTGCCGATGGATCGCAAGGAGGCCGTCCGCGACAGCCTTGCAGCGAAGCAAGGCTCGGC
Source organism: uncultured Solirubrobacterales bacterium (assembly GCA_963767285.1). Taxonomy (GTDB): domain Bacteria; phylum Actinomycetota; class Thermoleophilia; order Solirubrobacterales; family 70-9; genus WHSW01. The sequence goes on from CAVYDJ010000003.1 coordinate 259,778, forward strand.
GAGCGCCAAGGACGCGAAGGAGATCGGTAAGGCGATCGAGCACATCAACAGGTCGCTGGATCCGGACCTCTGGGCCGACGACACCCACCTCGATCCCAAGAAGGGTCACAAGGTGTTCGACGAGGAGAAGAACGCGGTCGGCCACCTGGACAAGGTGACCTCGGTCGACGTCTCCCCGGAGATCGCTGAGCTGGTCGACATCGATCACGATCTCGCGCAGACCGCGATCGATGACGCGCAGGCGGGGTGCGCCAACGCGAAGTGCCAGAAGGAGATCGACAAGGCCAACGAGGACATGGCCAAGGGCGACGCCGACGCGACGGCCGGTAAGCCGAAGCAGGCCATCGATCACTACAAGCATGCCTGGGAGCACGCCCAGAAGGCGATCAAGGAGAGCTAGCCAACTAGCTCCGTTCCAGGTAGCTCACACGGATTGAGAGGGCCCCGCTTCGGCGGGGCCCTTCCTTTGTCCGGACGCACGTACTACGGGGAAGTAGGTAGTACGTTCGATTCCGTAGTTCCTACTGATTGCTGGTCAACCTTCGGGTGACAGGATGCGCTCGAGCGCGTCCTCGGAACGCGCGGGTCGGAGAAAATCCACGGAAGGAGTCAGCGTGAGGTCACGCTTTAAGTCATGGAAGGCGATCCCACTCGTCGGGCTCGTCGCGGCCGGTGCGGTTGTCGCGGGTACGGCGATCGCCGGTTCGGGCGACGTCGAGACGAAGTCGGAGCATTGGGGCGTCAACGTCCGCAACACGATCGGTTCGCCGGTGGCGGCGCTGCGGGATGGCCCGATCACCCGGGTCATCGCGACCGGCGCGCTCACCGAGCCGCCTTACGGCAAGGGCAGCCTCGGGATCGAGGTCGCGAACAACTCGACGACCGCCAGCCCGCCGAGCGAGAAGGCCGCCTTCGGGAACGAGGTGGATTTCCGCGGTGAGAACACGTTGACGATGACCGAAGCGGGCTTCCACGTCTTCCAGACCAACGAGAACCAGGGCTACGGTGGTCCGAGCAACCTGCCGAACATTCAGCTCGAGATCGACGCCAACCTGAATGCTCTGCCCGCGGACAACTACACCTCGATGGTGTGGGTGCCGACCGGTCCGGTTCCCGTTGACCAGTGGAGCGCGTACATCGACGCGACCACAAACGGAACCTGGGGCTTCACCGGCGCCGAGGGCGGCGCAACGGGCTGCCCGAATGGTGGCTCGTGCACGTACACCCAGGCGATGACCGCTCTCAACGACGGTGGGGCGACCCCGGTCACCTACACCTACTCGGTCAGCAAGGGCCGCGACAACATGTGGATCGGTGCCGTGGACGGCCTCCGTTACAACGGCAAGATCTACGACTTCGAGGCTGACGGCGTCAAGCACAAGAGCGCCAAGTAGCAAGCACGAAGTAGATCTCGGACGGAAGGGCCCCGCTTCGGCGGGGCCTTTTCTTTGCCGTAACGCTGCCGCCGTTCGTCAGACTGAAGGGCATGACTGAAAACACCACCAGCGAGACCAAGTACGCGACCTTCGGCGCCGGCTGCTTCTGGCAGGTCGAGGAGACGTTCCGCCAGCTCGACGGCGTCGTCGACACGGCGGTCGGCTACGAGGGCGGCGAGATCGAGAACCCCACCTACGAGCAGGTCTGCGGCGGCGACACCGGCCATGTCGAGGTCGCCCGGGTCGAGTACGACCCGGCCAAGATCGACTACGCCGACCTGGTCCAGAAGTACTTCGAGATCCACGATCCGACCCAGATGAACCGCCAGGGCCCGGACGTCGGCTTCCAGTACCGCTCGGTGATCTTCACCGAGGACGACGAGCAGGCCGAGACGGCGCGCAAGGTGCTCGACGCCAACCGCGACCGCTTCCGCGATGAGATCGTCACGGAGATCACCCCGGCGAAGCCGTTCTGGATGGCCGAGGAGTACCACCAGTGCTATCTCGAGAAGCGCGGGACCGCGGGCGGCCTGCTGAGCCAGCTGCTCGGCCGCTGAAGCGCCTGAGCCTCATCCTCGTGCTCGCGGCCGGCGTGATCGCCGGCTGCGGCAGCGAGGACGGGGCGACGACGTCCGACGCTGCCCGCTGCCGGGGGGAGCGGCGGGGGCGACACCCAGTTCGTCGTCACCCTCGACGCCGACGGCAAGGGCGGCGACCCGCCCCTCGAGCAGATCGTCACCTGTCCGGGGAGCGGCAAGGAGGCGTGCGACGCGATCGCCGCGCTGCCACCCGACCCGGCGGCCGAGGTCCCCCCGGACGCCGCGTGCACGGAGATCTATGGCGGACCCGACACGCTCACCGTCCACGGCAAGATCAACGGCGAGCTCGTCAACGCCCGCCTCGATCGCGGCAACGGTTGTGAGATCGCTCGCTTCGAGCGCTTCGTGCCGATGCTGGAGGCGCTGTTTCCCGACTACCGGCCGGGCCAGGCGCTCGGCGCCTGATCAGACGTTGACGGCGACGTACTTGGTCTCGAGGTACTCGTACACGCCCTCGTTGCCACCCTCGCGGCCGATCCCCGACTGCTTGACGCCGCCGAACGGCGCCCCGGCGTTGGAGACCAGGCCCTGGTTGAGGCCGACCATCCCGCTCTCGAGCTGCTCGCAGACCCGAATCGCCCGCTTGATGTCGCTGGTGTAGACGTAGGCGACCAGGCCGTACTCGGTCGCGTTCGCGGCAGCGATCGCCTCCTCGTCGGAAGCCGAAGGACTTGACGGGGGCGACCGGGCCGAAGATCTCCTCGCGCAGCAGCCGCGCGGAGTCGGGGACGTCGGCGAGCACGGTCGGCTCGAAGAAGTAGCCGGCGCCGTCGACGGCTGAGCCGCCGACCAGGCATTTCGCTCCCTGGTCGACCGCGTCGGTGACGAGCTCGGCGACCTTGTCGCGCTGGTCGGCGTCGATCAGCGGGCCGATGTCGACGTCCTCGTCGGTGCCGCGGCCGAGCTTCAAGGACTCCATCCGCTGCGCGAGCTTCTCTGCGAACTCACCGGCCACGCCCTCGGCGACGTGGAAGCGGTTCGCCGCCGTGCAGGCCTCGCCGATGTTGCGCATCTTGGCGATCATCGCCCCCTCGACGGCCTCGTCGAGGTCGGCGTCGTCGAAGACCAGGAAGGGCGCGTTGCCCCCCAGCTCCATGGAGACCTTGAGCACGTTGTCGGCCGATTGGGCGATCAGCTTCTTGCCGACCTCCGTCGAGCCGGTGAAGGAGAGCTTGCGCAGCCGCTCGTCGCCGATGATCGGTTTCGAGATCTCGCTCGACGAGGAACCGGTGACCACGTTGAGCACCCCCGGGGGCAGGCCGCAGTCGGTGAGCAGCTTGCCCAGCGCGAGCATCGACAGCGGGGTCTGCTGCGCGGGCTTGGCGACCATCGTGCAGCCCGCGGCGATGGCGGGGCCGATCTTGCGCGTCCCCATCGCCATCGGGAAGTTCCAGGGGGTGATGAAGTAGCAGGGGCCGACGGGCCGGCGCATGACCAGCACCCGGAAGGCGGCGTTGCCGGAGGTCTTGTAGTAGCCGTCGAGCCGCAGCGCCTCGCCCGCGAACCAGCGGAAGAACTCCGCCGCGTAGGTGATCTCCGCCTTCGATTCGGCGACCGCCTTGCCCATCTCGAGGGTCATCAGCAGCGCCAGGTCGTCGGCGTGATCGTTCAGCGCCTCGAAGGCGCGGTGGAGGATCTCCGAGCGCTCGTTGGGGGCGCTGGCCGCCCACTCGGCCTGGGCGCCCACCGCGGCATCGAGCGCCGCCGTCGCGTCCTCCGGGGTCGCGTCGGCGATCTCGCAGAGCGCCTCGCCGGTCGCCGGATCCTCGACCGCCAGCGTCGCGCCGCCGCTCGCGTCGCGCCAGTCGCCGCCGATCAGCAACCGTCGCGGTGCTTCGTCGACGACGCGCTTCTCCTCGCCCGAAAGTGCCATCTCGCCTCCATTGAATCTGCTTTGCCGCAACCATGCCTTCCCTACCCTGTTGGACCCAACGGGGGGACGGGACGATGACCTCGATCAGGCGAACAGCTTTGGCGTGCCTCGCCGCCGCGGCGCTCCTCGGCGCGGCGGTGGCGGACGCGTCCTGGAACGCGAAGGGCCGCGCCTTCGGCCACGGCGTCGGCCTGTCCCAATACGGCGCCTTCGGCTTCGCCGAGCACGGACGCAGCTACCGGCAGATCATCGACCACTACTACGTGCACACCGACCTGGACCGCGAGGGTGGCAACGTCCGGGTCCTGCTCGGCTCCGGGCAGGGCACGGTCGGCTTCACCGGCGCGGGGAGGGCATGCGGCAAGCGAATCCGGTCGGAGCGGCACTACACCTTCGGGGTCGAGAGCGGCGACGTCGTCCTGCGCAAGCAGGGTGGACATCGGGTGGCGGGCTGCGGGGACGAGGGCAAGGCGTCGAGCGGGGTCCGGATCGAGGGCTTCGGCCGCTACCGCGGCAGCCTCGTCGCCCACGCCACCGGGGGCAACATCCTCGTCATCAACCAACTGCAGTCCGAGGCCTACGTCAAGGGCGTGGTCCCCAACGAGGTCCCGTCGTCGTGGCCGGCGGCCGCGCTCGAGGCCCAGGCGGTCGTCGCCCGCTCCTACGGCCTCGCCACCGAGGGCGAGGGCCCCTTCGACCACTACGCGGACACCCGCAGCCAGGTCTACGGCGGCAAGGACTCGGAGACCGAGGAGACCAACCGTGCGGTCGAGGCCACCGCGAAGAAGATCGTCACCTATCGCGGCGAGCCGGCGATCACCTACTACTTCTCGACCTCCGGCGGGCGGACCGAGAACTCGGAGTTCGGGTTCGCCGGGGGCAACCCGGTCCCGTACCTGAAGTCGGTCAAGGACCCCTTCGACGACGCCTCTCCGGTGCACAAGTGGGCCGAGCGCATCTCCGACGACGAGATGGAGTCGAAGCTCGAGCGGCCTGTTCGACGGCCGGCTCAAGGCGATCAAGGTGCTGAAGACCGGCGAGTCGCCGCGGATCGTCCGGGCGAAGGTGGTCGGCAGCTCGGGGTCGAGCATCGTCACCGGCGACGAGCTGCGCTCGCGGCTGGAGCTGAGGTCGACCTGGGTCCGGTTCAAGCGCCGCTAGGTCTGTACCGTCCCGCCCGATGGCGGACGCGAAGAACACGATCAGCCCGGAGGGCAAGGCCCAGGCCGAGGCGGAGCTCAAGCACCTGACCGAGGTCAAGCGCTTGGAGATCGTCAAGTCGATCAAGGTCGCGCGCGAGTTCGGCGACCTGTCGGAGAATGCCGAATACCACGCGGCGCGCGAGGCGCAGGGCATGAACGAGTCGCGGATCCGGGTGCTCGAGCACCTGCTGGCGCACGCCGTGGTCTCGGACGCCGCGTCGGGCGACGCCGCGGGCGTCGGGTCCCAGGTCAGCTACCGCGACGTGGAGAGCGGCGAGGTCACCGACGTGACGCTCGTGCACCGATTGGAGGCCGACCTGGCCGCCGGCAAGCTCTCGGTTGAGAGCCCGCTCGGCACCGCGCTGCTCGGAGCGAGCGAGGGCGACGAGGTCACCTTCGAAACGCCGCGCGGCGGCGCGAAGCAGCTCGCGGTCCTCTCGGTCGGATAGCGCCCGGGTTTGGAGCTGCGGGGCGACCCGGTTAGTATCGCCACAGTGTCAGTCCGAATGCCAGGGATGGTTCTTTCAGTGGCTCTCGTCGCCTTCGCCGCGCTCGTAGGCGCACCGAGCGCAGGCGCGGTCATCCTCGGGACGGATCTGATCGCCCCGGTCACCGTCACGGGGACGGAGGGCAAGGACGAGCTCGAGATCGAGTTCCGGTCGCTGGGCCAGACGTCCTCGCGGATGATCGTCACCCCGGCGGCGACGATCACGGCGGCGTCGGGATCCTGCCCACCGAACACCGATCCGCTCACCGGCCGGCCGCTGTTCAACGACTGCAGGATCGGCCCCCAGGGGTCGGGGACCGGGCTGATCGTGAACCTGAACGGCGGCGATGACTCGGTCGAGGTCGACGATGACGGCCCGTTCATGTCGCAGGTGCGCGTCAACGGCGGGGCCGGTAACGACACGATCAGAGTCCGCGAGTTCACCGAGCGCTTCCTCAGGGGCGACGATGGAAACGATCTACTCGTCGCCATCGGCGGTCTGAACACCGTCGGCAAGAGCGGCGCCCTTCGTCCGGTGGCGTTCGACGGCGGGACGGGAGTCGACACCGTCGGCTGGGAGGACACCGAGTTTGCGTTGAGCGAGCGCGACGCCGGCGTGACGGCGTCGCTGGCCACCGGCACCGCGACGCTCACGGGCCTCAACGAATCAGCCCAGACGATCAGCCGCACAGACACCCTGGTTGCGGTCGAGAACCTCACCGGCACCAACGCCGGGGACGTCCTGAACGGATCCATCGCCGCGAACATGCTGTTCGGCAACGGCGGCAACGACAACCTCAACGGTGGCGACGGCACCGACACGCTGTTCGGCGGGAACGACCTCGACAACATGGTCAGCGGCAAGGGGACCGATTCCGTTGACGGCGGCCTCGGCCTCGATCTCTACCCGGCCGATTCCGGCGGCGACACCTTCACCACCCGGGACGGGTACGCAGAGGACGTGACGTGCGTCAAGTCCGACGTGATCATCAACGACCTGGTTGACAAGGTGGGTAACAACACCAGCGCGAACGCCTGCTCGGTTTCGACCGCGGCCGCAAAGCACCTCTACGACACTCATCTCTCCGGGCGCCCCGCGAAGATCGCCGGCCGTTCGCTGGCGACGAAGGTCAGCTGCCCGGCGTTGAAGACCGAGGCGTGCGAGGGCAAGCTCGATGCGATGCTGGGCCGCAAGGCGATCGCCCACGCCGACTACAAGGTCCAGCCCGGGCAGAAGGCCGCCGTGCGACTGCCGATCAGCGAGGCGAACGCTCGCAAGGCGGCGGGCAAGGAGATCGTCCTCTCGGCGAAGGAGGTCGACGCCGACGGGCGCGACCGCTCCGTCAGCCGCCCGACCCGGGTCCAGAAGGCCTAGCCGAACCGCTTCGAGCCGGTCGCGGCCGTGGTTCTTGGCCGATTAGGCAAACGGGCCTCGAGGGTCTATGGTCGCCCGAGGTGTCGAAATCTCCTATCTGAGCAGAGCGCTGCTCATCTGCTGTGTACTGCTCGGTTGCCTCCCCGGCATCAGTTCGGCTGCGGCGGGATCGAGCCCGCTCAGCGGAACGATCACGATCACAGGCACCAGCGGCAAGGACGACCTCCAGGTCGTGGTGACGCCGCCCTCGAGCCAGGCCGGTACCGGGGCCTTGACGATCGACCCCGCGGCCACGATCACGGCGACGTCGGGAGCCTGTCCGCCGGAGACGGATCCGGTCAACGGGCGCCCGGTCCGCAACGAGTGCACGATCAGCTCGTCGGCACGCACGCTTGTGATCGACCTCGGCGCCGGTGACGATCTGGTCGAGGTTGCCGATGTCCAGGGCGCGATCGCCACGACCCGGGTCCTGGGCGGCCCCGGAAACGACGCGATCATGCTTGTTGCCCTCGGGGAGCGGACGATCAAGGGCGACGACGGCAACGACGTGCTCGCCGCCCCCGGCCAGACTTCGTCGCGAACCCCGGTGGACTATGACGGCGGGACGGGTATCGACATGGCCAGCTTCGCGGGCACCACAGCCCCCATCGTGATCTCAGGGGCGCCGGCCGGAACGTTCGGGCAAGTGCCGGTTGGGGTCAACGCTTCGCTCGAGACCAAGACGGCGAGCTTCGTCGGACTCAACGAGTCAGGTGTGCAGGCCACCGTCGGCACCGCCGGTCTGGCCGGCATCGAGACCCTGTCGGGGACCGAGCTGGCCGACGTGCTCACCGGTCACACCGGGCCCGACACGCTGCTCGGCAATGGCGGTAACGACAACCTCCGGGGCGGCGACGGCGACGACAACCTCCAGGGCGGGGATGACCTCGATGATCTCGTCGGCGGCGTGGGCAAGGACACCCTCGACGGCGGGCTCGGGATCGACACCTTCCCGAAGGGGAGCGGCGGCGACACGTTCCTGACCCGCGACGGTTATGCCGAGGCGATCCTTTGCGTCAAGGAGGACGTGCTGGTCGTCGACCTGGCCGACAAGCTCGGCGGCGACCTTGGTTCCTGCTCGGTCTCGACCGCGGCTGCCAAGCACCTCCACGACACGAAGCTCTCCGGGCGCCCCGCCCGGATCGAGGGCAAGACGCTGGCGACGCGGGTCCGATGCCCGGCGCTGAAGACCGAGTCCTGCGAGGGCAAGCTCGAGGCCATGCTCGGCCGCCACGCGATCGCCCACGTCGCCTACAGGGTCAGGCCCGGGAGCAAGGCCGAAGTCCGGCTGCCGATCGGCGCGGCCAACGCCCGCAAGGCGGAGGGCAAGGAGATCGTGCTCTCGGCGAAGGAGATCGACGCCGACGGTCGCGACCGGTTCGTCAGCCGTCCGACCCGGGTCCAGAAGGCCTAGCCGACCGCGACCAGGCGGTCGCGGCCGTGGTTCTTGGCCGTGTAGAGCCGCGCGTCGGCACGTGCGATCAGCTCCAGGGGCGATTCATCGCCGTCCCAGCAGGCGAGCCCGGCGGAGCAGTGCTCGCCGTCGGGAACCGACGTTCGCAGCCGCTCGACGACCTCGGCCGCCGACTCGATCTCACACGCCGGCAGCAGCAGCGCGAACTCCTCCCCGCCGTAACGGGCGAGGGTGTCGGTCGGGCGTACGGCACCGGCCCAGACAACGGCGAGCTTTTGCAGCAGCGCGTCCCCGGCGACGTGGCCGTGCTCGTCGTTGAACTCCTTGAAGTGGTCGAGGTCGAGCATCGCGACGCAGAGCGGCCCCTCGCGGCGGGCGCGGAGCAGCTCCCGGTCGAGCTCCTCGAGCCAGGTGCGCCGGTTCGCGAGCCCGGTCAGCGGATCCGTGCGGGCGAGCTCGAGGGTCTCGGCCAGCAGGGCCTCGCGTTCAGTCTCGAGCTTGCGCCGGGCGGTCACCAGCGCCGTCACCATCGCAGCGGCGAGCGCGACCGCCGCCATCAGCAGAAGCCAATGCGCGGCGCGATCCGTCTCGTCCTGAGGATGGAGACCGAGGGCGAGGGCGTAGACGATGCCGGCGAACGAGAGCTGCGCGGCCGTCTGCACCGGAGTGAAGAAGTAGGCGCTGAAGATCGCGACCCAGAGGATCAGCAGGCCATAGGGCGGGCTGCCGTCGCCGGCGTAATAGACACAGAGGCCGACGATGATCGATCCGGCCGCCGTCGTGAACTGGAAGAACCACAGGGGCCAGATCTCGCGCCCGAACCAGAGCACCGGCGCGGCTACCGCGCCGATCGCCGCCAGGCTGAGCAGCACGGTGGTGTTCATCTGGGTGGAGTGGGGCAGGAGAAGGACCGAGAAGGTGACGAGCAGCGCCGCCGCCGCGTACATCAGGGCGGCGATCGGCGCCATCAGGGCGCGGTCGTCCGCGGGCAGCCCGACGACGCTTGCACATCTCTTACCCATGCCCTGACTATCGGCCGTTCGGGCGCCGAACCAAAGCCGTAGTTGTCCGCAACCGTGCTCAGCCGTCGGGGTACGGCTGCAGCGCAATTCCGTGGTCGGTTTCTCGCATTCCGAGCTCGTAAGCAGCGCACGCGGTGCACTGCAGGCGCCGCGGCTCGCGACCCTTGCGTTCGACTACCAGCGCCAGATCGGAGATCGAGCAGTTGACGGTGTTGTGCTCGGGCCCGACCGGGTCCGCGTAGACCCACCCGATGAAGTTGCGCGGGTCGGCGGTGACGTTGCCGTGGACCCGGATCCCCTTGCCGGTGAGCTCGAACTCGCACTCGGTCGGTCGCTCGTCGACGCCGGTCGAGCGGATCCGGTCGAGCCCACCGAGCCGGTGGCGCTCGCCGTCGATCGCCAAGACGGCGTTGCCGATCCACGGCGTCGTCATCCGTCCGATCTTGATCCGGCCGAGCCCGGCGTCGAAAAGAGTCTCCGACCCGCCCGCCCCGAACTCGTTGGCGTGCATCCAGATCCAGCGCTCCGCGTGCTCCGCGCCCCAGTTGTGGCCGATCATCCCGGGCCACTCGTCGAGCTCGATCCGCTCGCCGCCGAGGGTGAACGTGCCGCTGAACCGCGAGTCGGGATGGGGGGAGAGCAGCTTCGTCTTGGGCAGGGGGGCCCGGTAGAGGAAGTCGTACGGGAGGTGGCGGAACGCCTCGGGGCCGTCGGTGAAGGTCAGATCCCAGCTCGCTTCGACTTCATCGGTCTTCGCCGTCCCATGTGCCGCGCCGGGGCCGAGGGTCGCGTCGCCGACCGCGATGTAGGCGTCAGGCGGGGCCGAGACCAGATCGGCGCCGACGGTTACCTTCGCCGCCCTGGGGCCCGGAGCGTCGGCATCGAACAACGTGACCCAGATCGATCCGGTCGGCTCCTCGTCCGGGCGCTTGTGGACCGTGTGGCGAATCCAGATCGCCCGCCCGCCGCCGGGACGGGTCGCCTTGATGTAGAAGCTCTCGTAGTGGCCGGCGCCGGGGTCGAGCCCTGGGAAGCGCGCCTGGGTCCGCATCGCCGCGGAACCTATTCGCCAGCGCGTCACCGGTGTCGAGCGCCTGCCTAACATGACGCACGGTGCAGGACCGGGAGCGAGGCAGGGACTACTTCGCCCGCGCCCTCGCCGCCACGCTGGCTCTGGTCGCGGCGGCCGGCGCGGTGGCGGCGCTTGCCCTGATGCTCGGGCTCGGCGATCGTGAGCACCTTGACCTGAGCGTCACCGAGGTGACGATCGCCGCGAGCGCGGCCGCCGACCCCGACGCCGATCCGCTCGCGTGGGGCCGCGCGCGCCGTGAGGAGTTCGAGGACCGCGCCGCGGACGGCAACGTGCACGTGATCTACGAGATGAGCCCGGACGGCGTCGTCGCCTCGGCGCGCCGGACCGAGGCGTATCGCGAGCCGATCGAGGCGGCCGCCGAGCGCCACGGGGTCGATGCCGACACGCTCGAGGCCGTGATCTTCCTCGAGAGCGCCGGCCGCCCGGACGTGATCGCCGGCCCGACCCCCGAGTCCGCCGCCGGACTGGCGCAGATCCTGCCCTCGACCGCGACCGAGCTGCTCGGCATGTCGGTCGACCTGGCCGCCAGCATCGAGCTCACGGAGCGGATCTCGCACTCGCGCTCGCCCGGCCAGACCGATCGGCTGCAGGCCGAGCGGGCCGCGGTCGACCAGCGCTTCGATCCCGAGGCGGCGGTCGACGGCGCGGCGCGTTACCTCGAGGTCGCGCAGGAGCGGTTCGGCGGCGAGGACTTCGCGATCGCGTCCTACCACATGGGAATCGGCAACCTCGAGAGCGTGATCGAGGCGTTCGGCGAGCGCCCGGGCTCATACGCCGAGCTCTACTTCGACTCCGGCCTCGACCGCCACCGGGAGGCCTACGAGATGCTGAGCGGATTCGGCGACGAATCGGCCGATTACCTGTGGAAGGTGCTCGCATCGAAGGGAATCCTCGACCGGTACCGCGACGATCCGGATGCGCTCGCGGCGACCGCCGAGCTGGCGACCAACAAGGCGACGATGGAAGAGGTGTTCCACCCCGAGAACGAGACCCCGGTGTTCGAGGATCCCGGGGCGATCTCGGAGGCCCTCGACGAGGGAGACCTGCTGCCGCTTCCCGACGAGCCGGTGCTCGGCTGGGAGCCCGACCCCGACATCGGCGAGCTCGCGGGCGAGCTCGGTCAGCCACCGGAGCTCTACCGCGCGCTTCGGCCCGAGGCCCTCGCGGCCCTCACCTACCTGGCGGGACTGGTCCGCAACGCCGGCGGCGCGGCGACCCCGCTGCAGGTGACGAGCGCGGTCCGCGACCGCGAATACCAGGAGCTGTTGATCGGCGTCAACCCGGAGGCGACCAGCGAGTACTCCCTGCACACCACCGGCTGGAGCTTCGACATCCGGCGCGACTACGAGTCGCGGGAGCAGGCAGCGGCCTTCCAGTTCGTGCTCGACCGCCTGCGGTCGCTCGCGCTGCTCGACTACGCCGTCGAGCCGGGGGCGATCCACGTCACGGTCTCCGACCGCGCCGGGGAGCTGCTCGAGGGCTAGGAGCCCTACTCGTCGAGCTCGTCCATGCGGCGCCCGACCTGGAGCCGCCAGAGCGCCAGGCCCACCGCCACTCCGGCGGCGCCGACGATGATCAGCACGAGGACCGGGAACCCGCCGCCGTCATCGTCGTCGGTCGTGTTGCTCGCGTTGGTCGCGGGTGTGGTGCCGTCGCCGGAGGTCGGGAGGTCGAGGTCGTACTCCTCCTCGGCCCCCTGGGCCAGGACGACCGCCGGGGCGACGGCGAGCGGGAGTGCGAACACGCAAAGTGCCACCAGAGTGAGCGAGGTCCATTTCGCCAGCTTCGTCATCAGGGCTCCCGCCATCTAGACCTTGATCGTGACCACGTCACCGTCCGCCATCACATAGCTGCGTCCCTCGGTTCGCAGCAGACCACGGTCTCGCGCAGCAGCGTACCCCCCCGCGTCGACGAGGTCCTTCCAGCCGACCACTTCGGCGCGCACGAAGGCGTCCTGGATCTCCGTATGGATCTCGCCGGCGGCGTCCCACGCACTCGACCCGCGACGCAGGGCGTGGGCCATCGCCTCCTTCCCTTCGCCGGCGGTGAAGAACTGATTGAGCTCGAGGAGCTCGAACGCCGCGCGGATGAGCCGCGCCAACCCGGACTCGGAGATCCCGAGCTCCGCCCGCATCTCCGCGGCCTCGTCCGCGTGCTCCTCCTCGAGCTCGCCGAGCTCCACCTCGACCCGCGCCGAGATCGCGACCGCCACCGCGCCGGCGCCGCTCGCGTGCTCGGCGACCGCGGCCGGTACCTCCTCGACGCCCTCGTCGACGTTGGCGACGTAGAGGATCGGCTTCGAGGTCAGGGCGAACAGCCGCTGCGGCGCCCCCTTGGCGGCAGCCGGCACCGGGACGTCGCGGACCGGCTTCCCCGCGCCGAGCGCCTCGACGACTTCCTCGAGCCACGTCTGTTCGGCGACCGCCTCCTTGTCGCCGGAGCGCGCCTGCTTGACGACTCGTTCCAGGCGGCGCTCGGCCTGCTCGAGATCGGCGGCCAGCAGCTCGGTCTCGATCAGGTCGATGTCGTCACCGGGGTCGACTCGCCCCTCGGGATGCGGGACGCCGCCGCTGGAATGGGTGCGGACGACGTGGCAGATCGCGTCGGTCTCGCGGATCGCGGCCAGGAACTGGTTGCCGAGCCCCTCGCCCTGGGCCGCCCCCGGGACGAGCCCGGCGATGTCGTGGAACTCGATCGTCTCGTTGACGACCTCGCTCGAGCCGACGATCTCGGCGACCTGGTCCAGGCGCGGGTCGGGGACGGGGACGATCGCGACGTTGGGGTCGATCGTCGTGAACGCGTAGTCGCCGGTCTCGGCGCCGGCTCGGGTGAGCGCGTTGAACAGGGTCGACTTGCCGGCGTTCGGCAGGCCGACGATGCCGATCTTCACGCGGGTTTGGGGCCGGTGTCGGCCTCGGCGCCGCTCGCTACGGGGGCGCTGGCGCCACCGTTTCCGTCCGCGCGCCTGGTCGCCTGGGCGCGCTCGTTGGCGTCGACGGCCAGGTCGAACAGCCGCTCGTGGGCGGGCGGCGAGCCGAGCCCGGGAACCGCCCTGCCGATGCAGAAGCCGAGCACGGCGCCGGCGAGGACGTCGGACGGGTAGTGCATGCCCAGGTAAGGGCGCCCGACGCAGATCGCGGCGGCCAGCGCGAACAGATAGGGACGCGCCTTCGGCTGCACCCGCCCGATTGCCGTCGCCGCTGCGACGGACGAGGTCGCGTGGGCGGACGGGAAGGACAGCTTCGAGGGCGCCCTCGCGAGCGCCGGGTGATCCTCGATCAGGGGGCGCTGGCGCCCGACCGACACCTTGACGGCGTAGTTGACGCCGATCGCGACCGGCCCGACCAGGCCGGCGGCCAGGTACTGGCCGCGGCGGTGCTCATCGACCGACGCGCCGACCGCTCCGATCCCCGCCCAGACGGCGCCGTACTCGCCTGCGTGACCGAGCGCCTTGACCACGGTCTCCACGGGCTCCGCGTGTCCACGAGTGCGCAGGAACCGCAGGACCGCCTGATCGAGGTCGCCGAGCGCGGCGAGCACGGGGTTGCGGCGAACGACCCGCCGCCCCGGTAGGAGCCGCAGTGCGCGGTCGCGGCGGGTTGGCTCGGCGGATCTCAGCATCCGCAGCAGGATACGGCGCACTGTCGCAGCGGGTTGCGCCTCATGGCCCGACCACGACCTCGACGGCGCGCGGCTCGAGCTCGAAGCGCAGCCGCCTCTCGTCGATCAGCTCGCCGTCGACATTGAAGCCGGCTTCGCCGTCCGTGACCACCTCGACCGTGGAGCCGCGGGCCGTAAGCACGCCGGCCTGGCGCTCGACGCGGCCGGCCCGCAGGCCGTAGGCGCGCAGGATCAGCCGGGTCCGGGAGCCCGCCTCGATCACGACCACATCGAAGGCGCCGTCGGCGGGATCGGCGTCGACCTCGGCGCCGCCGCCGAAGGCTCCGGTCAGGGCGACGATCACCTGCCACGCCTCACCGTCGAACGCCTCCTCGCCGTCGACGAGGACCCGCGCGGCGACCGGCGACGCGCGGAGTCCGGCCTTCAGAGCGCCGAGCGAGTAGGCGAGCGGGCCGACGACCCGCTTCAGGCCGTGCGCCTCCCGGGCGGCGAGCGGGGACAGGCCGGCGCTGGCGGCGTTGACGAACGGACGCCCGGCGATCCGGCCGAGGTCGACGCGCGCCGTGCGGGTGCCGGTGGCGGCCAGCTCGGTCGCTTCGGTGATGTCATCGGGCAGCTCGAGGGCCCGCGCGAAGTCGTTCGCGGTCCCGGTCGGCACGACGCCAAGCGGCACGCCGGCGCGGGTCGCGGCGTCCGCCGCGCAGCCGACGGAGCCGTCGCCGCCGGCGACGACGATCCGTTGCGGCCGCACCGCGACGACGTCATCGACCTGGTCGAGGTCGAAGCGCGAGGACTCAAGTTTCAGCTCGCCGAGCACGCGCTCGACCTCCCCCGCCTCGCCCGACCCGGACTCCGGGTTGGCGAGCAGTGCGATCACTGGAGCTACGTTGGCAGCTTCGCGCGGCCCTCGCGGCCCTTCTGGGCGCTGCGGTTGGCCGCCTTGCGCGAGCTCGAGAACGGCTTCTGGGCCAGCTCGCCCGCCTTACCGGGGAGGTTCGAGGCCGCGCTCTGGCCCGCGCCCAGCGTCTTGTCGACGCCCTTCTGGGGCCACCACGATGCGCGCGGCAAGAGGAACGCGAGGACTGCCAAGACGATGCAGACGACGATGATGATCGCGATGGTCATGAGGGTCTCCCTCCCTGGCTACCGGAGTGCACGGACACGGGTACCCGGGGGTGGCGGCCTGGAAACGGGCAGAATTCCGACCCGGTGAGCGAGGGCGATCAGATCGCCGCCTACGAGCGGCAGTTCCGGCGCGCCGGGTTACCGCTCTTCGTCGAGGGCTTCTCGGCCTCGACGGACGTCTTCAATCGCGCCGCTCCGCTGCTCGGCCTCATCTTCCTTGCCGAGCTTCTGGGCGCCGGCCAGCTCGACTGGAGCTGGTGGCAGAACGTGCTTGCGGTGCTTGGCGGGGTGGCGGTGATGCTCGCCGCGATCGCGGTCATCAACGTTGCCCAGGGCCGGCCGGCGCGGGCGATCCCCAACCGGCTCGGCAAGACCGAGCTCGCGGCGTTCGTGATCCTGCCGGCGCTGCTGCCGCTGATCTTCGGCGGCCAGCTCGGCAGTGCCGCCACCACGGTCGCGGTCAACCTGCTGATCCTCGCGCTGATCTACGCGATCTTCGTCTTCGGGCTGCTGGCGATCGTGCGCTGGGTGTTCAGCCGGCTGGCCGGGCAGCTGCGCTCATCGCTCGGCCTGCTGGCGAAGGCGGTGCCGCTGCTGGCCATCTTCGCCCTGCTCTCCTTCGCGAGCCAGGAGATGTGGCAGATCTTCGCCACGCTCAGCGACTTCGCCTATGCCTGCACGATCGGGCTCTTCGTCCTGCTCGGCGGCGCGTTCCTCGCCGTTCGCGTCCCCGTCGAGGCCCGCCGGATCGAGCGTGAGGCGTGTCCGAACGGCCCGGTGCTCTCGCGTCCCCAGCGGTTCAACGTCGGCCTCGTTCTCTTCGTCAGCCAGGCGCTTCAGGTGCTGTTCGTCAGCCTGTTCATCGGCGCCTTCTTCGTCCTCTTCGGGATGCTCGCGATCGACGAGGCGGCGCGCGAGTCGTGGCTCGGAACCGACCAGCTCAACGTCCTGCTGACGGTCTCGGTCGGCGGCGATCACTTCGAGCTCACGGAGGAGCTCCTGCGGGTGGCCGGCGGGCTCGCCGCGTTCTCCGGGTTCTACTTCGCGGTTGCGATGGTCACCGACTCGACCTATCGCGAGGAGTTCCTCGAGGAGCTCACCGAGGAGATGGAGGTCAGCTTCAAGGCTCGCACCGCCTACCTCTCGCTGAGGAGTGGGACGCCGTGAGCGCGACGATGATCGAGGGCTACACCCACGTTCCCGGCAATCACTGCGGCTCGACCGCGCTGCGCAACCTGCTCGCCTTCGACGGGATCGAGATCTCAGAGGAGATGGCGCTCGGGCTCGGTGCCGGCGTCTGCTTCTACTACCTCAACCTCGACGGCCAGTCGCCGTCGCGGTTCACCAACGGGCGGGTGGGCAGGCTGGAGGAGCAGTTTCTGGAGCTCACGGGCTCGCCCCTTCACTTCGAGACCTTCGAGGGCCCCGAGCAGTCGTGGGAGGCGGCGCGGGCGGCGGTCGACACCGGACGCCCGGCGCTGTTGCTCACCGACCTCTACTACCTCGACCACTACGGCAAGTCGGCGCACTTCCCCGGCCACGCGGTGATCCTCGCCGGCTACGACGACGAGGTCGCCTACCTCTCCGACACCGCCTTCGACGAGCTGCAGCGAACCAGGCTCGAGAACCTCGCCCGCGCGCGTCACGGCACCCATCCGGTCTTCCCGCTCGCGGGGCAGATGCTGACCGTGCCGGATCCAAGCGCCCTCGCCGATCCCCGCGCCGCGGCGCCGCGTGCGATCGAGCGCAACGCCCGGCAGATGCTGGAGCCCGCGATGGGCGAACTCGAGGGCCTGCCGGCGCTCCGCCGGTTTGCCGCCGAGATCGGAGACTGGCCGCAGGAGCTCGACGACTGGCAGTGGTCGGCGCGGTTCTGTTACCAGGTGATCGAACGCCGCGGAACCGGCGGCGGGAACTTCCGGCTCATGTATTCGCGCTTCCTCGCCGAGGCCGGCCGCGAGGAGGCCGGGCTCGCCGCCGAGGCCGCGGCGGGCTGGACCGCGCTCGCAGAGGCGCTGCTGAACGCGAGCGAGTCCGAGGCGCCGGACCCCGCCCAGTGGTCGCGGATCGGCGAGCGCGCGGAGGCGGTCTTGGCGAGCGAGGAGCGCCTCTGGCCGGCGCTCGGGTCCGGCTAGCCGCGGAGCAGCCGCAGCACCGCGCGCTCGATCCGCTCGCGCTCGACGAACTCGTCCGGCTCGCTGTCGGCGACCATCCGCCGCAGCGAGGTCCGAATCGTCTGCCCGCTGTCATGGCGGTCGAAGACGCGCGGATCGATGTAGGCCTTGCGGCACACAGCGGGCGTGTTGTGCAGGTACTCGGCCACCCGCTCCGTCGCGGCGGTGGCGGCCCGCTTGCGGGCGGCCTTCGTCTTCGCGTCGGATCCATCTCGGGCCAGCTCCACGGCGGCCAGCACGGTCGCGTTCCAGGTCCGGAAGTCCTTGGCGCTGAAATCGCCGGCGGTGACCTCCTTCAAGTAGTCGTTGATCTCGGCGGCCTTCACATCCGCCCATCCGCTGCGGCCCTCGCGGTACGCGAGTAGCTCGTGGCCGCCCCCCTTGCGGTCCTTGAGCGACTTCAGCGTCGGCACGAGCACAGGGTCGGCGATCTCCTGGACGTGGCGCTGGGCGCCCTTGGCCGTGTAGTCGAAGCGGGCGACACCTGCCTTCACCTGCAGGTGGCGACGGCGCAGGGTCGAGAGGCCGAAGGTCTCGTTCTCCTCGGTGTAGCGCTCGCTGCCCACCCGAAAGAACCCGAGGTCGAGCAGGCGCACGGCGCAGCCGAGCACCCGCTCGCGCACCAGTCCGCGCTTGACAAGGTGGGTGGCGGTGAGCTCGCGCATCGCCGGCAGCGCCTTCGCGAATTGCTCCATCTCGTCGAACTTCTCGCGGTCGCGGTCCTCGCGCCACTGCGGGTGGTAGAGGTACTGCTTGCGGCCCGCGGCGTCGACGCCGGTCGCCTGGATGTGGCCGTTGGGATGGGGGCAGATCCAGACGTCCTCCCAGGCCGGGGGGATCGCCAGCTCCTTGATCCGCGCGATTACCTCGCGGTCGGCGATCGTCTGCCCGTCGGCCTCCTCGTAGCTGAACCCGCGGCCGCGACGGACCCTCCGGATCCCGGCGGAGGAGCAATCGACACGGCGCAGGCGCGGCATGGACCCGACCTCCTACCCGGCCGGCCCTCGCCTAGACGGCGAGGCGGGCGAAGTAGCCGATCGCGGGGCCGTTGCGCTCCTCGAGCCGCAGTCCCGCCGCCTCGCCGCGCCGCTCGAGGGCGCCGGGCGTCGTGAAGTGCGGGTCGCCGAACAGCTCGCCGACGATCAGGCGCCCGCCAGGACGCAGCACGCGCGCGATCTCGCTCAGCGCCGCGTCCTGATCGGGGATCTCGCCGAGCACGCAGGTCAGGACCACAGCGTCGATCGAGTCGTCGGGCTGGGGAAGCGCGGTGGCATCTCCCCGCGTGGCGGTCACATTGCTTAGGCCGGCGGCCTCGACTCGCTCCATCGTGTGGTCCAGGAACTCCTGCTGGAGGTCGAACAGCTCCAGGGTCCCCTCCGGCTCCAGCCAGCGAGCGAGGTCAAGCGAGTAGTAGCCGGTCCCGGGACCGATCTCGAGAATCCGCTCACCGGGCCGCGGCAGGAGCGTCTCCCGCAGGCGATCACGGGTGATCAACGGGTGCGGGGCCTCGACCCAGAAGCGCTGGCCGTATGGGCACGCGGAAGGGTTCTTGCGCCACCACAGGGCGGCGGCGAGGACGGCAGCGGCGGCTGCGAGCAGGACCTTGCGCAAGGCCGTCCGCGCTAGCCCGCGAAGCCGATCGAGTGCGCCGCGTCGTCGACGCGGATGAAGACGACCGTCGCCAGGTTCAGCGACACGGTGCCCTCCTGGGTGCGCATGTCGAACCAGCCCTTGCCGGCCTCGACCGCCTTGCGCAGGCTGGCGAGCTCGTCCGCGGAGAGCTTCACCGACAGCACCTGCCCGATTCCGAAGCCGATCTCGGCCTTGGTCTGTTGTTCCGTCATCAGTGTGCCTCCCCGCTCGCAGGTTCGACGATCTCCGTCAGCACGCCGCCGGTCGCCCTCGGATGCAGGAAGGCGACCCGGCTGTTGCGAATCCCGGTCCGCGGCTCAGAGTCGATCATCTCGACGCCGTCGTCGCGCAGCTGAGCGAGGACCGCCTCGATGTCGTCGACCCGGTAGGCGACGTGGTGCAGCCCCGGTCCCTTGCGGTCGAGGAACTTGCCGACCGGGGTCTCGGGCCCGAGCGGGCTCAGCAGTTCGACGTGGGTGGCGCCGACGTCGAGCAGAACGGCCTCGACCCCCTGCTCGCCGACCGTCTCGCGGTGGGCGACGGGCATCCGGAAGGTGCCCTCGTAGAGCTCCAGGGCGGCGTCGAGGTCATCGACGGCGACGCCCACGTGATCGATCAGCCCGAACATCGGGCCGGGAGTCTACGCGGAGTGATTCGGGTCTTCGGGCGGCTTGCTGACCAGCGCCTCGGCCGGGGTGCCGGCCGAGATCCCGAAGATCTCCTCTTCGACCCCGAGCTCACGGCGCTCGGTGGCCATGATCGCCTGGATCTCCTCACGCTCGATCACCTCCTGCGCCAGCAGGCGCTCGGCGATCTGGTCGAGCAGGTCGCGGTGGTCGGTCAGCAGTTCGGTGGCGCCGCGGTAGGCCTCCTCCGCGATCTCCTGAACCTCCTCGTCGCGGGTCTGGCGCAGCGACTCGGAGATCGTGAAGTCATCGCCCGGGACCTGGTGGGCGCGGATCGAGGTCCCCATCCCGTACTCGTGGACCATCGAGCGCGCGATCGCGGTCACCCGGCTGAGGTCGTCGGAGGCGCCGGTCGTCACACGGCCGAAGGCGATCTGCTCGGAGACCCGGCCGGCGAGCAGGACCTTCATGTAGTCGATCAGCTCTTGGCGCGACTTCAGGTAGCGGTCCTCCTGCGGGAGGTTGAGCGTGTAGCCGAGGGCCTTGCCGCGCGGCACGATCGAGACCTTCTGCACCTTGTCGACGCTCGGCAGCAGCTCGGAGACCAGCGCGTGGCCGGCCTCGTGCCAGGCGACGACGCGCTTCTCGTGCGCCGTGATCACCTTGCGCGACTGCAGGCCGGCGACGACCCGCTCGAAGGCGTCCTCGAAGTCCGACTGGGCAATGGTGTTGCGCTCGTTGCGGCCGGCGACGATCGCCGCCTCGTTGGCGAGGTTGGCGAGGTCGGCTCCGGTCAGCCCCGCGGCGTGGCGCGCCACGCGATCGAGGTCGACGTCCGGCCCGAGCGGCTTACCGGCGGTGTGGACCTTGAGGATCTGGCCGCGACCGTTTCTGTCGGGGGGCGGCACGAATACCTGGCGGTCGAAGCGGCCCGGGCGCAGCAGCGCCTTGTCGAGCTTCTCGAGCATGTTCGAGGCGGCCATCACGATCACGTCGTCGCCGGTGTTGAACCCGTCCATCTCGACGAGGAGCTGGTTCAGGGTCTGGTCCCGCTCGCCCGACATGTCATTGCCGCGTTCGGTGCCGACCGCGTCGAGCTCGTCGATGAAGACGATCGCAGGGGCGTTCTCACGCGCCTCGCGGAACAGGCGCCTGATCCTGGCCGCGCCGAGGCCGGCAAACATCTCCACGAACGACGAGGCGGACTGGCTGAAGAAGTTGGCGCCCGACTCGTGCGCGACGGCCTTCGCGAGCAGGGTCTTGCCGGTCCCGGGCGGTCCATGAAGGAGGATCCCCTTCGGCACCTTGGCGCCGAGCGCCTTGAAGCGCTTCGGGTCGGAGAGGAACTCGACGACCTCGCGCAGCTCGTCCTTTGTCTCGTCCACCCCGGCGACGTCGTCCCAGGTGACGGCGGTCTTCGACTTCGCCGAGATCTCCTGCGGCTTCGTCTGGGGCATGAGCTTGAACGTGCGCCAGATGAAATACGCGATCACGCCCATGAACGCCATCATCAGGATGGTGCTGAGCGTGTAGAGGTCCCAGGTAAGCCCCAGGCCGAGGAAGTCAGCGATCAAGAACACAAGCTTGCTCAGACGGTATCGGCACTAACACCCTCGACCCGTAGGACTTCTTGCAGCGCCGCCACGCCTACCTCGAGCTGCTCTGACGTCGGCTCGCGGGTCGAGAAGCGACGCTGGATCTCGAACCCGGGGCCGTGCACGGCTCGCCCAAGCGCGGAATCGGGGTGGCGCTCGGCGAATACGAACAGCTCGACCGCGCCGCCGAGCCCCGCCACGGCGGCAACTGTGCGGGCGATCGGGCCCGGGCGGTCGACCAGCTTCTCGGTCAGCACCTGGCCGGCGATCGAGAAGGCGAGCATCGGCCCGACCAGGTTCGACCCGCAGCGCCGGTGCTCCTTTGGAACCTCGACCGGATCCCGCCCTTGTTCGTAGCCGCCGATCGCCTTGTGCTCGACCGCGTGGTAGGAGGCCAGGCTCGGATCGCGGAGCGCCGCGAGCGCCGGCAGGGCGCCGAGCAGTGCGACGGCGAGTTCGCGGCCGACGGTCGCCGGCCCGCGCCGCCGCAGGAGGCTCGACCCGATCACGCTGGCCGCGACGACCCCGGCGACGGTGCGGTCCTCGAACGGCAGCCGCGCCGAGCCGAGTCGCGCACGCGCCAGCGGCACCACGGCCATCGCCTCGGCGAGGCGCAGTGGCCCGCGCAGCAGGGGGGTCGAGCCCAGACGTCCCCGGCCCAGGGTCGGCTTCGGGCCCGATGCGACTTCGATCGAGCCGTCCGCGGCGCGAGCGGCGGCCGCCCAGGAGGTTGGTCCGTGGATCAGGAGGCCGTTGCGGAGCGCCATTCCGCCGAGGCGGATGGGCTCGGACCCCTGCGAGCCGTTGCTGCTCATCCAAGCACCCGCCGGCAGAGGTCGGCATAGAAGGTGGCGGCCAACTCGAGATCGGCGACCGCGGCGCGCTCGTCGGCGCCGTGGATCAGCGGCTCGGCCTCGAGCAGGCCCATCGTCCGCTGCGGGCAGAAGCCGTAGACCGTCGCCGAGCCGAACGCCTTGCGGAACCAGTGGCTGTCGGAGAAGCCGGCCATCACGATCGGGACCAGGGTCGCGTCCGGGTCGAGCTCGGCCATCGTCGCCGCGATCGCGTCGGCGAGCGGCGATTCGGCGGGCGAGCTGTTTCCGGTCACCTCCTCGGTGAACTCGACCTCGAGCCCGTCGAACTCGGGGCCCAGCAACTCGCGCACGTGCCGCTCGGCCTCTGCCGCGCCGCCGCCCGGCGGCACCCGGCAGTCGACCAGCACCTCGGCGCGCGAGGGGACGACGTTCTCCTTCTCCGACGCGCGCGCCGTCGTCGGGACCATCGTCACCCGCAGCATCGGTTCGGCGACCCAGTCGGCGATCGGCGCCGATCGCGCGCGCAGGCGCTCGACCGCATCCTCGAGCGCGTCTCCGTCGGCGGCCTGCAAGTCCTCGCCGAGCAGCGCGCCGACGAACGCGACCCCCTCGGGCGTCGGCTCCATCGGCGGCTGGTCGCGCAGGCGCGCGACCGCGGGCGCCAGCTTCAGCAGAGCGTTGTCGCCGAGCGCCGGGACCGAGGCGTGTCCGGCCACGCCGCGGGCCCGCAGCAGGAAGCGGTTGACGCCCTTCTCGCCGACGCAGAGCGGGTAGAAGCGGCGCCCATCAAGCTCGAACGCAAGGCCACCGCCCTCGTTGACGACCAGGTCGCTGCGGACCGCCTCGGGGTGCTCCGCACACAGCCACTGGGCCCCGGCCTCGGCTCCCATCTCCTCGTCGGCGGTGATCACCAGCTTCAGGGCACCGCTCGCGGGGCGCCACCCGGACTCGGCCAGCTCGAGCGCCGCCGCGACCTCGGCCGCGACCTGGCCCTTCATGTCCTGGGCGCCGCGGCCGCGGACCTCGCCGTCGACGACCTCGCCCGACCAGGGGCTGAAGCTCCACTCGTCGGGGTTGGCGGGGACGGTGTCGACGTGGCCGAGCAGGCAGAGGGTCTGCCCCGGCGACTCGCCCGCGAGGTCGGCGATCAGGTTCGGCCGGCCGGGCTCGGCGGCCAGCAGCGTGACCTCGTAGCCGGCGCCGCGCAGCTTCTGCGCGAGCGGCTCCTGGATGCGGTCCTCGTTGCCGGGCGGGTTGACGGTGTCGTGGCGGATGAGCTCGGACAGCAGCTCGACCGCCCGAGCCCCGAGCGCGCTTTCGGCGACGGTCGCGGGTTCGACCATGAGCCCAGGTTACCCCTGGGCCTGCCTCCATACTGAGCGGCGATGAGCGACCGCCTCTTCGACAGCGGACCGGACTCGGCCGATGCCGGGCGAACTACGGTGCCCGCAGCCGAGGCACCGCTCGCCGTGCGGATGCGCCCGCGCCGGCTCGAGGAGCTCATCGGCCAGGACCATCTGCTGGCCGAGGGTTCGGCCCTGCGGACCGCGATCGAGACCGGCGAGCCGCACTCGATGGTCCTCTACGGCCCGCCCGGGACCGGCAAGACCACGCTGGCGCGGATCGTCGCCGGAGCCGCCCGCGGCGCTTTCGAGGAGGAGTCGGCCGTCAACGCGGGCCGCGCCGAGGTGCGGGCCGTGATCGGCCGCGCCGCCGAGCGCCGCCGCGCGACCGGCCAGCCGACGATCTTCTTCCTCGACGAGATCCACCGCTTCAACAAGGCTCAGCAGGACGCGCTGCTGCCGGCGGTCGAGGAGGGGCTCGTGACCCTGATCGGAGCGACGACGGAGAATCCCTACTTCGAGGTCAACTCGGCGCTGCTCTCGCGCAGCCAGATCTACGAGCTACGGGTACTGGAGCCGCCTCAGGTGCGCGACCTGCTCGTCCGGGCGCTCGCCGATCCCGAGCGCGGGATCGCGGATCCGCCCGCGGTCGACGACGAGGCGCTGGAGCTGCTCGCGGTGCGCTCTGGCGGCGACGCGCGGACCGCGCTTTCGGCGCTGGAACGAGCGGTCGAGGTGGCGCGCGCCGCGGGCGGCGCGATCGACCTCGCGGCGGCCGAGGACGCGCTCCAGCGCAAGGCGGTCAGCTTCGACAAGGGCGGCGATCAGCACTACGACTACGCCTCGGCGTTGATCAAGTCGATGCGCGGCTCCGACCCCGACGCCGCGCTCTACTACCTGGCCGCGATGCTCGAGGGCGGCGAGGACCCGCGGTTCATCGCCCGGCGGATGGTGATCCTCGCCTCCGAGGACATCGGCAACGCCGATCCCCAGGCCCTCGTCGTCGCCACCGCGGCCGGCGCGGCCGTCGACCGGGTCGGGATGCCCGAGTGCGCCCTCAACCTCGCCCAGGCGGCCGTGTACCTGGCGATGGCCCCGAAGTCGAACGCCTCGATGCGAGGCCTCTCCGCCGCCTCCAGCAACATCCGCGAGCACGGCGCGAAGCTGCCGCCCGACTACCTGCGCGACTCGCACTACGCCGGGGCGAAGAAGCTCGGGCGAGGGGAGGGCTACAAGTACGCCCACGACGAGCCCGGCGGCGTCTCGGGCCAGCCGCTCCTGCCGGACGAGGTCCAGGGCGAACGCTTCTACGAGCCGACCGACCGCGGGTTCGAGGCGGAGCTCGCCGAGCGGCTCGAGGACCTGCGCCGGCGCCGCGGCGCGTAACTACTTCGCGCTCCGCGGGGACGCGTCACAATTGCAACATGCGGCCGCCGCCGGTGTCGACAAGCGGCTCGGCCCGCTTGCGACGAGAATCGGCGACGGCCGCACTGATCGAATACCCGCCTTCACCGGCCTAAATCCGTGTGTTCCGGGGCTAGACGTTCTGCCGCAGATATGCAGCGACGCGGCCGGACACGAACCGACCGTACTTCCGCCGACGCGGCGCGTCAACCATAGAATCGGGCCCGCATGGGGCGCCTCGAATCCTTCAACCCGGCGACGGGCGAGCTCGTCGGCACCGTCGAGACGATCACGCCCGAGCAGGTCCAGAGTGTGGTCGACGAGGTCGCCGAGGTGCAGCCCTTCTGGGCGCAGCTGACGCTCGCCGACCGCGCGCGCTACATGCGCCGCGCCGCCGACGTCCTGGTCGAGGACATGGAGGAGGTCGCCGACCTGCTGACCCGTGAGCAGGGCAAGCCGATCGTCGAGAGCTACGTGATGGAGCTGGTTCCGACGATCGACGCCCTGCACTGGTGCTCGGCCAACGGGCCGAAGATCCTCGCCGACGAGAAGATCCGCTACCCGCAGGCGTTCCTGAAGACGAAGCGCAGCTTCTTCTCCTACGAGCCGCTCGGCGTCGTCGGCGTGATCGCGCCGTGGAACTACCCGTGGTCGATCCCGTTCGGCGAGGTCGCCCTGGCGCTGATCGCCGGCAACGGGGTCGTCCTCAAGCCGGCCAGCCTGACCCCGCTGCTCGGCGAGCGGATCCAGCAGGTCTTCGACGACGCCGGCTTTCCGCCCGGCCTCGTCCGGACCGTGCACGGAGGCGGCGCGATCGGCCAGGCGCTGTGCGAGGCCTCGACGGCGAAGATCTTCTTCACCGGCTCGGTCGAGGTCGGGCGCAAGGTCGGCCAGATCTGCGCCGAGCGGATGAAGGGCTCGGTGCTCGAGCTCGGCGGCAAGGACCCGCAGATCGTCTGCGCCGACGCCGACCTCGCCAACGCAGTCTCCGGCTGCGTCTGGGGCGGCTTCGCGAACGCCGGCCAGACCTGCTCGGGGATCGAGCGCACCTACGTGGTCGAGTCGGTGGCCGATGCCTTCCTCGACGGGGTGCGGCGGGAGACGGAGCGGCTGACGGTCGGGGATCCGCTCGACTACGAGACCGAGATCGGCCCGATGGTGTCGGTCGACCAGGCCGACCTCGTGACCGGACTGGTCGACGACGCGCTCGCCTCCGGCGCCGACCGGCTCACCGGCGGTCCGCGCGAGGTCGACGGCTACAGCGGCCGGTTCATCGCCCCGACGGTCCTCGCCGGCGTCGAGGACGGGATGCGGATCATGAAGGAGGAGATCTTCGGCCCCGTGGTCCCGGTGATCGTGGTCAAGGACGAGGCGGAGGCGCTCGAGCGCGCCAACGACTCGAACTTCGGGCTCGGCGCCTCGGTGTGGACGAAGGACCGCGCGAAGGGCGAGCGGATCGCGCGCCGGATCGAGTCGGGGATGGTCTGGATCAACGACCACTCCTACTCGCACGGCGCGATGCAGTGCTCCTGGGGCGGGGTGAAGGAGTCGGGCCTGGGCCGCTCCCATTCGAAGTTCGGCCTCTATGAGTGCGTGAACGTGAAGATGGTCGCCTGGGAGCCCGGGCTGACCCGCGACTTCTGGTGGCAGCCCTACGACGACGACCTGGGCACCGCGCTGCGCTCCTCGGCGCGCCTGCTCTACGGCCGCGGGGCGACGCGGATGAAAGGGTTGCGCGAGGGTCTCGGCCCGCTGGCCCGCGTCGGGCGCAAGACGCTGCGCAAGGGCAAGTAGCGGCAGGTCCGGCCGCCCGGCCGTCGAAGCCCCCTCCGGACCTTCAACCCCGTGAAAGGGGAAGCCATGGAAGCACGTACGGCCCACAAGGGCGACTCGGGCTGGGCGACGTTCGCCGGTTGCATCATGTTCATCGTCGGATCGCTCGACGCCCTCTGGGGGCTCGGCGGAATCCTCAACGACGACGTCGTGATCGTCGGCGGTCAGGGCGCGCTCGTCGCCGACATCACGACCTGGGGCTGGGTCCACCTGATCCTCGGCTCCTTGATCGCCCTCACCGGTATCGGGCTGATCACCGGCAACTCGGCAGCACGCTTCGCCGGCATCCTCTTCGTGTCCGTGAACGCGATCTCTCAGATCGTCTGGTTCCCGGCCGCGCCGCTGTGGGCGTTCCTGCTCATCATCCTCGACATCGTGATCCTCTACCAGCTGACCGCGCGCTGGGACACGCAGGCGCGCTGGGACTGAGGCGCGGCGCTCAGGGAGCGATCCGCACGTGCAGGTGGTTGTCGTGATTGACGAGCGGCACGACAACCGCCTGCGGCCCGCTCAGGGGTAGGTTCGGGCCGACGTAGATCGTCGTCGCGCCCGCGGCGGCGAACAGGTCGACGAGCTCCTGAGCCCGGCGCACGTCGACCTGGTCGACGGCGGTCGGGGGCTCCTCCGCACCGTCGAGGCGCGGGTAGTAGACGTCGACGTCGAGGCCGTTCTGGTGGGTCGAGTGCCCGATGCCGCCGCCGACCTCCGGGCCGAAGTACCCGCCGCGGCGGAGCCCGAGATCGCCGACGCCCACGCGGGCTTCCTGCGGATGCCGGCGGTGGAACTCGTGCAGCACGCGCAGCGTCGTGCGCACGAGGTCGTCGGTGCCCCAGCGCCGCCAGTCGCTGTTCGGCTGCCGTTTGAGAACGGGGTCCCAGGTGAAGTGAGCGCGGCCCTCGGCGGGCAAACGGACGCCGAGCTCGAGGCTGCCGTCGCTCGGCGTGCCGATCGCGACCGAGTCATGCCATTCGATCCGGTTCGTGCCCTCGCCGGCCGGCGTGCCGAGTGCCAGGCAGGCGAGCGCGAATGCGAACATGCCGCCCATGCCCGATGTACGGGCGGGCGCTCTGCCGAGGTCCGTTCTAGGCCGGCTCGGCCAGGTAGCTGCCGCGGTCGAAGCGGCGGGTGCGGCGCCAGAGGTCGATCGTAAAGCCCGGCCACCAGACGCCGTTGCGGCCGTTCGCGTCGATGTACCAGCTGGCGCAGCCGCCCTGGTTCCAGACGCTCTGGTCCAGGCGGCGCTCGGTCTCGCGGGCGAACGCGTCGAAGACCTCCGGCCGGACCTCCACGGTGGCGACGTCGGCGCGGTCCATCTCGCGGATGCATTCCGCGACGTAGTTGATGTGCGACTCCGAGGTGAAGATGATCGAGTTGTAGCCGCCGGCCGAGTTCGGGCCGACGAGGAAGAAGAGGTTCGGGAAGCCCGCCACCGCCGTGCCGAGGTAGGCGCGCGGGCTGCCGTTCCAGGCGTCGAGGAGCGAGACGCCGCCGCGCCCCTTGAGCGCCGCCATGCCGGGGTTGTTGAAGACGCGGAAGCCGGTCGCGAGCACGATCGTGTCGAGCTCCCGCTCCGCTCCGTCCGCGGTCCGGATGCCGTTCTCGGTCACCTCGGCGATCGGCTCGGTGACGACCTCGGCGTTCGGCTGGGTGAGCGCCGGGAAGTACGTGTTCGACATCGTGATCCGCTTGCACCCGAGGACGTAGTTCGGCCGCAGCTTCCGCCGCAGCTCCGGGTCGGGGACCTGGCGGCGCAGGTGCTGGCGCGCGATCCGCTCGAAGAGCGACGAGAGCCGGCGGTCGACGATCGTGCCGAACACGGTCGTCTCCTGGAGCGCGTAGATCAGCCAGCGCATCGCCCGCTGGGTGAACGGGAGGGTGCGAAACAGCTTGCGCTCGACCTCGGTCACCGGACGATCGAGGTCGGGCATCACCCATGACGGGGTGCGCTGGAAGAGGGTGAGCGAGCCGACCTTCGGCTGGATCTCCGGGACGATCTGGATCGCCGACGCGCCGGTGCCGATCAGCGCCACGCGCTCACCCGTGATGTCGTGGTCGTGGTCCCACTCGGCCGAGTGGAACATCGTGCCCTGAAACCGGTCGAGGCCCGGGATCTCCGGCGGCGCCGGTTCGCTGAGGCCGCCCATCGCGGTGACCAGGACGTTCGCGGTCAGCTCGCCCTGCGAGGTCTGCATGCGCCAGAGCTTCGCGTCTTCGTCCCATTCGGCGCCGTGGCCCTCGTGGCCGAAGCGGATGTGCGGGACGACCCCGCAGTCCTCGGCCACCCGCCGCAGGTAGTCGCGGATCTCCTCCTGGAGCGGATAGACGCGGCTCCAGTCCGGGTTGGGGGCCCAGGAGAACGAGTACAGCGCCGAGGGGATGTCGCACTGGCACCCCGGATAGGTGTTGTCGCGCCAGGTGCCGCCCACCTCGTCGGCGCGCTCGATGACGAAGAAGTCGTCCATCCCGTCCTTCAGCAGGCGCGCGGCCATCCCGATGCCAGAGAAGCCCGCGCCGAGGATCGCGACCCGTGCGTGCGTATCGAGCGACGCTTCCATGTCACCGGATTGTGTCGCATCGCGCCGTGTAGAGGTGTTAGGTGATATTTCGCCGATGTCAGCAGCTGTTTCCCTCACCGGCCTGCGTCGCGACTACAACGACCGCCCGGTGCTCCGCGACGTTTCGCTGGAGCTCGGCGAGGGCCAGACGCTGGCGGTGATCGGCCCGAACGGCGCCGGCAAGAGCACGCTGCTGCGGATCCTCGCCACGCTCCTGCGCCCCAGCGCCGGCGAGGTCGAGGTCCTCGGCGCCGGGCTGCCGCGCGATGCGTGGAAGGTGCGGGGGCGGATCGGCTACCTCGGCCACGAGCCGTTGCTGTACCGGGAGCTCAGCGTGCGCGAGAACCTGGAGTTCAACGCGCGCCTGCAGGGGGTCGAGGGCGCCGGCGGGCGGATCGATTCGCTGCTGGAGGCCGCCGGAATGGCCCACCGGGCCGGCGAGCTGGTCCGCAACCTCTCGGCCGGGATGCTGCAGCGGGCGGCGATCTGCCGGGCGCTCCTGCACGAGCCGGCGATCCTGCTGCTCGACGAGCCGCGCGCGCACCTGGACCTCGGCGCCGCCGCGATCGTCGACGAGCTCCTCGGCCCGGCCCCGGGGCGGGCGCGGGTGGTCGTCACCCACGAGATCGATTCCGGGCTCGCGGAGGCCGATCAGGTGCTGGCGCTGCGCGCCGACGG
This sequence comes from uncultured Solirubrobacterales bacterium, assembly GCA_963767285.1. GTDB lineage: Bacteria > Actinomycetota > Thermoleophilia > Solirubrobacterales > 70-9 > WHSW01. The sequence continues at coordinate 289,719 of CAVYDJ010000003.1, forward strand.
GTCGGTCGCGCGCAGCGGGCCGGGCGCTGAGCTGACTCTCGACGCGGCGCGAGCGATCGTGGAAGGTCGCGCATGAACGCGTATCGGACGATCCTCGCCAAGGACATCCGCACCGAGCTGCGGACGCTCGAGTCGGTGCCCGCGATGGCTCTGTTCGCGGCGACGACGTTCGTGCTCTTCCGGTTCGGACTCGATCGCGAGCAGCTCGAGGGCAGCCTCGCCGCCGGCGTCCTGCTCACCACGATCCTGTTCGCCGCGATCCTGGCGGTCAACCGCGTCTTCGTCTCCGAGCGCGAGCAGGGCGGCTTCGACATGGTCCGGTTGGCGCCGGTCGACGGCACGGCTCTGTACGCGGCGAAGGTCTCGGTCCTGGTCATCTACCTGCTCGCCTTCGAGCTGATCGCCGTGCCGGTGTTCGCGTTCCTGTTCCTCGACGACGCAGGCGGCCTGTTGCCGCTGGCCGGCGTGCTCCTGCTCGCCGACCTCGGGCTCGCGGCCCTCGGCGCCCTGGTCAGCTCGATCGCCGTCAACTCGCGCGCCCGCGACCTGATCGCGCCGCTGCTGTTGCTGCCGCTGCTGGTCCCGGTGATGATCGGCGCGGCCGGCGCGGCCGAGGGATTGCTCGCCGCAGGCGGTCCTTCCTACGACGATTTCGGCAAGTGGATGGGAGTGCTCGCTCTCTACGATGTCGTGTTCTGTCTCGTGGGCTACGCCGTCTACGACTTCCTGCTCGAGGACTAGCCATTTGAGCTTTCGCGCCCCCAGAATCCTCCCCGCGCTGACCGTCGCCTTCGTGGTCGCCGGCTTCTCGCTGGTCTTCTTCTGGACCCCGAACGACGCCGACCAGGGGTTCGTCCAGAAGATCTTCTACCTGCACGTACCGCTCGCCAGCATGGCCCTGATCGGGTTCATCGTCGCGGCGGTGCAGGCGATCCTTCACCTGCGGACCGGGTTGCCGAAGTGGGACGTGCGCTCCTACGTCTCGATCCACATCTCGGTGATCTTCGGGGTCGCGGCGCTCATCACCGGGTCGATCTGGGCGAAGGCCTCGTGGGGCAAGTGGTGGGTCTGGGACGAGCCCACCCTGGTCAGCTTCCTGATCGTCTTCCTCCTGTACTGCACCTATTACCCGCTGCGCTATGCGATCGAGGATCGCGAGCGCCAGGCCCGCTACGCGTCGGTGTTCGCGATCACCGCCGGGGCCTTCGTGCCGCTCAACTTCATCGCGGTGCGGCTGGCCGAGACGCTGGTTCATCCCCGCGTCTTCGCGACGAGCGAGGGCGGCCTGACCACGAAGATGACCGTCACCTTCCTGGTCTGCTTCGCCGGCATCGCGCTGCTCTGGGAGACCCTGGTCCGGTTCGAGCTGGCGGCGAAGTCGTCGCGGGCGCGGATCGGGCGCCTGCGAAGGGCGCTCGAGGGCGACGATGTCGTCACGCCGAGCTCGCGGATCGCGCCGCTGCCACGGGAGGCGGGATGATCATCGCCGCGGCCCCGGCCCTGCCGCTCGACGAGGCCGGCAAGTACGTCGCCGGCGCCTATGTCGTCTTCGTCGCACTGCTGCTGATCTACGTCGCGATCATGTCGGTGCGGCTCGGGCGGATCGACCGCGAGCTGGGCGAGCTGGCGGAGATCGCGGAGAGGAAGGCCGATGGCTGAGCTGTTGGCGCTCGGCGTCTCGCACAAGACCTCGCCGCTGGAGCTGCGCGAGCGGCTGGCGCTGACCGAGGGCCGCGCGGTCGGGGTGCTCGGCGAGCTGCTCGAGCGCGAGGAGATCCTCGAGGCGGCGACGATCTCGACCTGCAACCGGACCGAGCTCTACCTCTACACCGCCGATCCGGTCGGCGCCGAGGCCGTCGCGCTCGGACTGCTCTCGCGCGAGGCCTCGACCCAGCCGACCGACCTGGTCGGCCACCTCTACTCGCTGCGCGGGGCGGGCGCGGCCGAGCAGCTCTTCCGAGTCACCGCCGGCCTCGACTCGATGATCATCGGCGAGACCGAGATCCAGGGCCAGGTCAAGCGCGCCTACGAGCTGGCGCTGGTCGAGGGCGCCACCGGGCCGATCCTCAACCGGCTGTTCCGCGCCGCCCTCGCGGCCGGCAAGCGGGCCCGCACGGAGACGGCGATCTCGGAGCGCTCGATGTCGATTCCCTCGGTGGCGGTCGAGCTCGCGCAGCGAACGCTCGGAGATCTCGACGACCGCCGGGTCCTTGTCGTCGGCGCCGGGGAGACCGCCGAGCTCACCGCCCGGGCGCTCGCGGCCAAGGGCGTGCAGGCGATCTTCATCGCCAATCGCCACTACGACCGCGCGATCGGGCTCGCGGAGCGGTTCGGCGGCCACGCGGTCCGGTTCGAGGAGCTGCCGGAGGAGCTCGTCGACGCCGACATCGTCGTCACCTCGACCAGCTCGCCCCACCATGTGATCGAGCGCGAGGGGCTGGCGGAGGTCATGGAGGCCCGCGCCGGGCGCCCACTGCTGCTGATCGACCTCGCCGTCCCGCGCGACATCCATCCCGCCTCGCGCGAGGTCGGTGGGACCAGCCTCTACGACATGGACGACCTGCAGGCACTGGTCGAGCGCAACGTCTCCGGCCGCGAGGCGGAGGCGCGCCGGGTCGAGGGCATCCTGCGCGGCGAGCTTGCCCGCTTCGACGGATGGTTGACCGCCCAGGACGTGACGCCGACGATCGCGGCGCTGCGCGCGCGCGCCGACGAGGTGGTCGACCGGGTCCTGGCCGAGAACGAGCAGCGCTGGGAGGGGATGACCGACGCCGACCGTGAACGGCTGCGGCTGGCCGCCCGGGCGATCGCGTCGCGTCTGCTGCACGAGCCGACCCTGCGGCTGAAGCGCGACGCCGATGATGTGGCCGCGTACGCGAAGGTCGCCGTCGTGCGTGAGCTCTTCGGCCTCGACCCCGCCAGCGAGCCGCTCGAGTCGGCCGGCGCCGAGGTCTCCGACCTCGACGAGCACCGGAACAAGAACCGCGAACGTTGAGCGCGCTGCGGCTGGGCTCACGCGGCAGCACCCTGGCCGTGGCCCAGGCCGAGACGGTGGCCGCCGCGATCGGCGGCGCCGAGGTGGTGGCGGTCAAGACCGACGACGGTGACCTCGGTGACAAGTCCCGCTTCGTGCGGGGCGTCGAGCGAGCGATCTTCGACGGCGACGTCGAGCTCGGCGTCCACTCGGCCAAGGACCTCCCGGGCGAGCTGCCCGAGGGCCTGGCCCTGGTGGGCGTCCCCGAGCGCGAGGACCCCAGCGATGCGTTCATCGGCGGCGCGGAATCGCTCGACGAGCTCGCCCAGGGCGCCCGCGTCGGGACGTCCAGCCTGCGCCGCGCCTCGCAGCTGCGAGCGCTGCGTCCGGATCTCGAGATCCTCGAGCTGCGCGGCAACGTCGACACGCGGCTCGCGAAGCTCGCTGCGGGCGGCTACGACGGCATCGTCCTCGCATCGGCCGGGCTGGCCCGGCTTGGGCGAGGCGACGAGATCTCCTTTCGGTTCGGGCTCGAGCAGATGACTCCGGCCGCCGGCCAGGGTTGCCTGGCGCTCGAGGCCCGCGCGGGCGACGACGCGGCGGCGGCGGCCGCGGGGCGGATCACCGACCGGACCGCGCTGATCGAGCTGACCGCCGAGCGAGCGGCGATCCGGACGCTCGAGGCGAGCTGCGACACCCCGGTCGGGATCTGTGCCCGAGCGGAGGGCGACGAGCTGGAGGTCAGCGGCTACGCCGGCCTCGCCGACGGGACCCGCTGGGTCCGCGACCGGGTGACGGGCGATCCCGAGCAACCGGTGGCGCTCGGCGAGGCGCTGGCCGAGCGGATGCTCGCCGCCGGCGCCCGGGAGATCCTCGGGCTGGCGGTGGGACGATGAGCGCGCGGCCCGGCGTCGTCTACCTGGTCGGTGCGGGACCCGGCGACCTCGGGCTGATGACGGCTCGCTCGCTGGAGCTGATCGCCTCGGCCGACGTGATCCTGCACGACCGCCTGATCCCGGCCGCGGCGCTCGACGGCGCCCGCCCCGACGCCGAGCTCGTCTACGTCGGCAAGCGGCCCGGGGAGAACGCGCTCGAGCAGGACGAGATCGAGCGACTGATGGTCGAGCGCGCACAGGCCGGCCGCAGCGTTGTCCGGCTCAAGGGCGGCGATCCGTTCGTGTTCGGTCGCGGCGGCGAGGAGGCCGAGACGCTCGCCGGTGAGGGCGTGGCGTTCGAGGTCGTGCCGGGGGTGACCGCCGGCGTCGCGGCGCCGGCCTACGCCGGGATTCCCGTCACCCATCGCGACGACGCCTCGGCCGTCGCGTTCGTGACCGGCCACGAGGATCCCGAGAAGGACGAGTCGGCGCTCGACTGGGAGGCGCTGGCGCGCTTTCCCGGGACGCTCGTCCTGTACATGGGGGTCAAGAACCTGCCGCTGATCGCCGAGCGGCTGGCCGCGGCCGGTCGCGACCCGGGCGAGCCGGCGGCGGCGATCGAGCAGGGTACGCGCCCAGGGCAGCGGACGGTGGCCTCGACCCTGGTGGAGCTTCCCGGCGCGGTTGCGGAGGCCGGCCTGAAGGCGCCGGCCGTGCTGCTATTCGGGCCGGTCGCGGCGCGCCGCGAGACGGTCGCCTGGCTCGAGCACCGGCCCCTGCACGGCAAGCGCGTCGTCGTCACCCGCGCCCGCGCGCAGGCGAGCGGCCTCGCCGCGACCCTGGGCGCGCTGGGCGCCGAGGTGATCGAGCTCCCTGCGATCCGGATCGAGCCGCTGATCGACACCGATGCCGTCCGCGACGCGGTCGCCGACCTGCACGCCTACGCGCTCGTCTGCCTGACGAGCCCGAACGGGGTCCGCCTGCTCTTCGACGCGATGGCCGCGCAGGGGCGCGACGCGCGGGCGTTCGCCAACGCGACCGTCGCCGCGATCGGGCCGGGGACCGCCGCCGCGCTCTCCGAGCGCGGGGTGATCGCCGACGTCATCCCCGAGCGCTTCGTCGCCGAGGCCCTGGTCGAGGCGCTCGCCGGCGTCGACGTCAACGGACGCCCAGTGCTGGTCGCGCGCGCCGCCGAGGCCCGCGACGTCCTTCCGGACGCGCTCGCCGGGCGCGGCGGGAAGGTCGACGTCGTCGCTTTCTACGAGACCGTTCGCGAGGATCCCGCCCCAGAGGCTGTCGAGGCCGCGCAGTCGGCCGACTACGTGACCTTCACCTCCTCGTCGACGGTCCGCAACCTGCTCGACGCGGTCGGCGACCGCTTCCCGCGCGACGCGCGCGTGGTCTCAATCGGGCCGGTGACCAGCGCCACCGCCCGCGAGCTCGGGCTCGAGGTCCATGCCGAGGCCGAGCGCCACGACCTGAGCGGGCTGGTCGAGGCGCTGCTCGCCGACGCCGGGAGCGCGGGATGAGGGTCGCGCTCGCGGTGGGGGTGGCCCGCCCGATCACCTTCCTCTCCGACTACGGCACGGCCGACGAGTTCGCGGGCGTCTGCCGGGCGGTGATCGCGCGGATCGCCCCCGACGCGCGGGTGATCGACCTCTCCCACGGGATCGTTCGCCACGATGTCGGCCAGGGGGCGGCGGTGCTCGCCAACGCGCTTGGCTATGCGCCCGCCGGCGTCCACCTCGCGGTGGTCGACCCGGGCGTGGGCACGGCGCGGCGGCCGGTTGCGGTGGCCGCGGTGGAGGACGAGCGCGTCTTCGTCGGCCCCGACAACGGCCTGCTCTCGCTGGCGGTGGACCGGTTCGGCGGCGCCGCCGAGGCCGTGGACATCTCCGCGAGCCCGGTCCGCCTCGAGCCTGTTTCGGCGACCTTCCACGGCCGCGACCTCTTCGCCCCGGTCGCCGCCCACCTGGCGCTCGGCGATCGGCTGGCCGGGCTCGGCGAGCCGGTCGACCCCGCGACCCTGGCGACGATCGACCGCGGCGGGCCCGAGGTCGAGCCCGGGCTGCGGCTCGAAGCCGAGGTCGGCCACGTCGACGCCTTCGGCAACCTCTCGCTGATCGCCACCGCCGCCGACGCCGACGATGCGGGGTTCGAGGTCGGCAGCCGGTTGCGGGTCCGCGGCCCGCACCTTTCCGCCGAGGCGGTCTACGCGCTCACGTTCGCCGACGCCGAGCCGGGCGACATGGTCCTGCTGGTCGACTCGGCCTACTCGCTGGCCCTGGCGGTCAATCGCGGCGACGCGTCGCGCCAGCTCGACCTCGACCCGGGCGACCGTGTCGTCCTGGCGCGGATGTGACCGAGTTCGGCAGACCCCACCTGCACCTGCGGCTCACCGAGTCGACGAACGACGTCGCCCGCGAGCTGGCCGAGCAGGGGGTGCCCAGCGGCACCGTGGTGACGGCAAGCGAGCAGAGCGCAGGGCGCGGCCGGCGGGGCCGGGTCTGGTCCGCGCCGGCGGGGAAGGCTCTGCTCTACTCGGCGATCCTGCGCCCGCTCGAGCTCGACCACGCGCTGCTGCCGCTCTCCGTCCCGGTCGCGGTCTGCGAGGCGGTCGAGTCCGTGGCCGAGGCCGAGGCCCGGATCAAATGGCCGAACGACGTCTGGGTCGACGAGGCGAAGGTGGCCGGCGTGCTGATCGAGGCGCGGCCTCCCGATTGGGCCGTGATCGGGGTCGGCGTCAACGTCGCGATCGAGCCGAGCGAGTTCCCCGCCGACCTGCGCTGGCCGGCCGCCTCGATCGGCTCCGGCACCACGGTCGAGGCGACGCGCGACGCGCTCTCGGCCGCGCTCGGCGACTGGGTCGAGGCACCCGAGGACCGGACCCTGGCCGAGTTCCGCCGCCGCGACGCGCTCGCCGGCCGCCCGGTCGGCTGGGAGGGCGCCGGAATCGACCCGGGCGCGGGAATCGCCGCCGGGATCGACGAGCGGGGAAACCTGCTCGTCGAGACCGACGTCGAGACCGTCGCGCTCGGATCCGGTGAGGTCAGCCTGCGGCTGCGGGGCTGACCGGGCTCAGTCGACGATCACCTCGAAGCCGCCGTAGATCATCCGCTGGGGGTCCATGACGCCTTCGCCTTCGCCCGACGCCATCCACTCCTTCATTCGCGAATCGTCCATGACCAGCTTGTTGACCCGATCGCGCTCCGCGCGCGACTCGTAGGTGATCCACGAGAAGACCACGACCTCGTCCGCCTCGGCCTTGACGCTGCGCGGAAAGTCGGTGACCTTGCCGTCGGGCACGTCCTCCGCCACGCACTCCTTGTAGTCGATCGCGCCGTGCTCGCGCCAGAGGTCGCGCGCCTTGCTGGCCATCTCGCGGTATTGCTCGACCTTGTCCTTCTTCACCGGCACCAGGAACCCGTCCACGTACTCGCTCACGATGAGCCTCCTTCGGAATTCGATTGCAGTCTTAGGACCTGTGGAAGGCCCGATTCTCATCGGGCGACGATACGACTGCGCTAGCTTTGACGTGTGTCGACGGCAGGGAAGTCGCAAGGGTGGTGGCTCGCAGCGATCGCGGGGGCCTTCGTCTTGGGCGTGCTCGCGCTCCCGGTGTCCGCCTTCGCGCAGGAGGCCGGCATCTGCACGAAGTGGAACGACCACCTGAAGCCGCAGAGCGGCCCCTACAACCTCGGCAACGACAAGGACAGCGCGATCGGGACCGATGACAAGGACCGGATCTTCGCCGAGGGCGGCAACGACCTGATCAACGGAGGGCGCGGGAGCGACCACGTCGACGGCGGCAAGGGCGACGACACGCTCTGCGGCGGGCGCGGCAACGACGTCATCGACGGCGGGCCGGGCCGCGACGTGATCTTCGGCGAGGAGGAGAACGACACGATCACCCCCGGCCCCGACAACGATCGCGTGCTCGGCAGCGAGGGCGACGACAAGATCATCGGCTACGGCGGCAAGCCCGGATCGATCATCGACGACGGGATCGACATCCTCGACGGCGGCTTCAACGACGACATCATCATTGCCGGCGGCGCCGACACCCTGCTCGGCTTCACGCACGACGACAAGCTGGAGACCAAGACCCCGGACGTGGCGCCGAAGCTGATGGACGGCGGCGGCAACGACGACGTGATCATCGGTTCCGACAAAAACGACAAGATCAAGGGCGGCGAGAACGGCATCGACACGCTCAAGGGCGGCGACGGCAACGACGACATCGACGGCCAGGGCAACAACGACGACCTCTTCGGCGAGGACGGCGACGACACCCTGGACGGGGGCGACGGCAAGGACAACCTCAACGGCGGCCCGGGCGACGACCTCTGCATCGGCGGCCCGCTCGCCGACCGCGCCAGCCAGTGCGAGACCGAGCGCAGCATCCCGCGCGTCGTCCCGCGGTTCGCGTTCTAGAGCCGAACGTCCCTCAGCGTCCCCTGTGGGGCACCTTCCGGGACGCTCAGAGCTCGGGGGAGTCCTCCGAGGCCTCCACGGCGGGCTCTGATTCCTCCGCCTCGAGGCGCTCGCGCTCCTTGCCGGAGCCGTTGGGGTTGCCCGATCCGCCACCCTTCGACCGTCGGCGCCGGCGCTTGGTGCCACCCTTCGGGAAGTTGCGCAGGAGCTCGCGCGCGACCGCCGAGGGCTTGCGCGCCATCCGCATCCGCGCCCCGCGCAGGACCTCCTCGGCCTCGGGGGTGTGGGCGACCGCGGCGGCGAGCAGGGCGACCGCCAGGCGGCGGTCCTGCTGGCGGGCGGCGTGGACGATCCGGCGGGCGTTGCGCCCGTGGGCCCGGCCCGATGAGTTGACGAACAGGCCGAGCAGGCGCTTGGTCTCCGGCCAGCGCTGGACCGCGTACTCCTCGTGGAGCTCGCGGGTCGCCTCGGCGAGGCGCCAGACCCAGGCCTGGGCCTGGTCGCGGCGGCCGATCCGCTTCTCGGCCAGCGCCTGGAGCAGGACCTTCGCCCCGGCGCGGCGCTCGTCGCGCGGCCAGGTCAGGATCACGTCGACCGCGTCGTCGAACGGCTCGGCCTCGCGCAGGGCGGCGACCTCCGACAGGGCCTTCAGCTTCAGCTGGTGGTTGCGGTTGCGCTGCAGGCAGGTGAGCAGGAAGCGGCGGCGCAGCTCCTTGGCCTGGTCGTGCTGGATCATCGCCTTCGCGCGCCGCCAGTTGTTGGCGGTCACGCGCGAGCCGGCGAGTGCCGCCCAGGCGTGCTGCTCGGAGTAGTTGAGGTTCTCGACCGCGATCCGCCACAGCTCGCGCTCGAGGACCTCGAGGCGCCGCTCTGGATCGCCCGAGACCGGCAGCACACGGCGCTCTACCCGCACCCGCCGTCCGCGGCCGCGGCGCACCGGGCCGACGACGATCGCGCCGCCGCGATAGACGTCGCGGTCGAGCAGGCTGTGCAGGGTGACGATCGTCTCGTCGTGCGTGGTCGCCGGGTGGACGAGGTCGATCACGAGGCCGGCCTCCTTGCCGGGGTTGCGCCGGGTGACGCGCCCGACGCGCTGCTGGTAGACGCGCCGCGAGGCGGTCGGCGCCAGGTGCATGCAGATCGTCGCCCGGGGCGAGTTCCAGCCCTCGGCGAGCAGCATCGCGTTGCAGAGCACGTCGACCTCGCCGCGCTCGAACGCGGCGAGGATCTCGGCCAGCTCGCGCTTCGGCGTTTCGCCCGAGACCGCCTGCGCGTTGATGCCGACGTCGCGGAACGACTTCGCGACGTTGTTCGCGTGCCGGACGCCGGCGGTGTAGACGACCCCGGGGACCTTGCGGAAGCGCGACTGGTAGAGATCGGCGATCGCGACGTTGAACGGCTCCTGGTCGAGGAGCTTGGCCAGCTCCTCCTGGTCGAAGTCCTGGTCGACCTCGCCGCGGCGCAGCGGCACCTTGGCGATCGTCCGCACGCCCGGGCCCGGCGGGATGCGAATGCAGCGCAACGGCGCGATCACGCCGCGCCGGGCTGCCTGGGCGAGGTCGAAGCGCGAGGTCTGGGTCGGGAACAGATCGGCGACGTGGCGCGCGATCAGGGCGCCGGTCGCGGTCATCCCGATGTAGAGGGGGCTGGTCCACTTGCGGATGCAGGCGCTCGTCTTCTCGCCGAGTGCCGTGTGGGCCTCGTCGCAGATGACGATCGCGTAGGCGTCGGAGACCCGGCCGGCGTTGCGCACGAACCACTGGTAGGTCTCGACGGTCACCGGGCCGTAGGGGTGGTCGGCGCCGTCGAGCAGCGGCGGCGAGAGGCGCTCCTTGTAGCCGCGGTCGGAGATCTCGCCGATGAACTGGTCGACGAGGTTGCGGCGGTGGGTGAGGATCAGCACTCCGCCGGTCCGCGTCGCGTCGATGAAGCCGACCGCGGCGACCGTCTTGCCGGCCCCGGTCGCGTGCTCGAACCAGAACCGCCGGCTGGCGTTCGGATCCTCGGCGGCCTCGGGGTCGGCGTCGGCGTCCTCGGTCTCGGGCTCCTCCCAGTCCTGGGGCTCCTCCTCGTCGGGGGCGAGCACGTCGTCGTCGAGCTCGGCGGCGCCGTTGGCGCCCTGGGCCTCGGCGGCGTCTCCGTTCGAAGGCTTCGCGCCGTTGCGCCCGTTCTGAAGGCTCGCGGCCCCCGTGTTCTCGAGCTCGGTGACGATTGCCGCCAGGGTTCCGGCGAGCGCATCGACCTGGTGGTCGTTGAGCTCGGCCCCGTCGAGCAGCTTCGGCGTCTCCTCGTCGAGCAGCCGCTCGAGGCCCAGCATCAGCGAGTAGTTGCGGCGCCACTCGAGGCTCGGCGCTTCGGCCTCCTCCTCGAGCTCGGTGAGCGCCGCGTCGACGGCGATTCGCCGCGCGGTCCCCGGCGCGAGGTCGGCGATCGTCTCGCCGGAGAGCAGGATCGGCTCACGCGTGAATGACCGGACCCGATCGAGGTCGGCCTCACTCAACTCGCCAGCCGCGCCTGCGGCAACGTCAGTGGTCTTAGCCATCGGCAGGAAATTGATCCCGCGCTCGCCGTTTGATCCAGGACGGAGGCGGCGAGCGAAGTAAGCTCGGAAAGAGGCGGGCGCGCCGGGCCAGGATCCATAAAGGCCGAACCGACGTCCCCCCGCGGTCCAAGTACTGGGACCAGGCGTTATTGAACCACACCGGGCAGCGAATGGGGCGTAATACCAAACTTTTGATCGGAATCACGGCCGTTGTGGCCGTCGTCGGGCTGTCGGTCTGGGGCCTTGCGTCAGGCACCGATCAGGCAGGAGACCCGGGGGCCGGAAACCCGGAATCCAAGGCAACCGACTACGAGGCGGCACTGGCCGGCGCGCCGCCGGCCCTCGCGGCGCTCTACGCGAACGGCGACGAGCTGATCGAGGGTGGCGGCGACGAGTTTCACGCCCAGCTCGAGGAGCTGAGCGGGCACCCGGTGGTCGTCAACGCATGGGCGTCGTGGTGCGGCCCGTGCCGGCTGGAGTTTCCCGACTTCCAGGCGGTCGCCGCCGACCGCGGCGACGAGGTCGCCTTCCTGGGCGTCGACACCGACGACTCGATCGACGCCGCCAACGACTTCCTCGACGAGCTCCCGCTCCCGTACCCGAGCATCAGCGACCCCGAGTCCGACGTCAGGGACGAGCTCAAGCTCCGCGGCCTGCCCGGGACGGCGTTCTACGACGCCGAGGGCGAGCTCGTCTACCTGAAGCAGGGCCCGTACCTGTCCGAGGCCGACCTCAACGCCGACATCGACAAGTACCTGGGCTGATGCCGGGCGCTACTCCGACAGCCCGGCGGCCGCGAGGGCCTCGTCGCGGTCGGAGTACACCTCGACTCGGGCCTGCTTGTCGCCGCGGAACGTGAAGACCTGGGCGAAGGACATCTCGACCGGCATCCCGGCACCTTTCGACCTGCCGCGCTGGCGCACCAGAGCGACCACCGTGTCGCCCGCGTCGTGGAAGACCTCCACCTCGACCTCCCAGTCCTCCCACGCGTCGCCCCATTCGGCGAGAAAGGCTTGCGCTCCGTCGGCGCCTTCGTACACCTGCTGCTCAAGCCAGCCGTGGAAGTTCGACATGTCCCACACGAAGTCGTCCGTAGCTTGATCCGACGGGAACTCACCCGTGGCCGCGAATTGCTCGTAGCCCTCGCGGACGCGCTCGACGTTCTCCCGCGACATCGCCCCGAGTATCCCCGAACTCCAAGCCCGCGATCGCCGATGGTGATAATTCCCGTATGAGGTTGCGTGGCTCGATCTGGGTGTTCGCCGTACTCGCCGGGCTCGTGCTGCTGATCCCCGGCCTTGCCCCGGGGCAGTCCTCGACCACGGTGCCCTCGATCGAGCTCGACGGCGACATCTCGCCGGCGACCGAGAAGTGGATCGGGGCGGCCCTCGACGAGGCGGCCGAAGACGACGCGCCGCTGGCGATCATCCGCATCGACACCCCGGGCGGGCTCGAGAGCTCGATGCGGGAGATCGTCCAGGACATCCTCGAGGCGCCGATGCCCGTCGTCGTCTACGTCTCGCCGAACGGGGCCCGTGCCGCCTCGGCGGGCGCCTTCATCACCGAGGCCGGCGACGTCGCCGCGATGGCGCCGCAGACCAACATCGGCTCGGCGAGCGCGATCACCTCGACCGGTGAGGACATCGGCGGGACGCTCGAGGTCAAGATCGAGAACGACGCCGCCGCCCTGATGCGCGCGCTCGCCGAGACACACGGCCGCGACGGGGAGCTGCCGGAGCTGATGGTCACCGAGGCGGACAACTTCACCGCCGAGGAGGCGCTCGAGGGCGGGGCGATCGACATCGTCGCCGCCGACGTCAACGATCTGCTCGCCCAGCTCGACGGGTTCCGGGTCGAGGGGCCGAAGGCGCAGACGCTGGACACCGCGGGGCTGACCGTCTCCGAGCGCGACACGCCACTTCAGTACGAGCTTCTGCAGCTGCTCGTCAACCCCACGATCGCCTACCTGCTGCTGCTCCTCGGCCTGGTCGGGATCGCGATCGAGATCTTCAGCCCCGGGGTGATCATCCCCGGCACGGTCGGAGCCGTCAGCTTCCTGCTCGGCGCCTACGGGACTGCACAGCTGCCGGTCACGGCGGCGGGGATCACCCTGCTGGTGATCGGGATCGCCCTGATCATCGCCGAGGCGCACCTCGACACCCACGGGATCGTCGGCGCGGTGGGGGTGGTCGCGCTCGCCGCGTCGGGCCTGCTGCTGTTCGACACCAACTCGAGCACCTTCGAGGTGTCGGTCCCGGTCGTGATCGGGGTCGCGGTCGTGCTCGGCGGCAGCCTGGTGCTCATCGTCTCGAAGGCGGTCAAGGCGGGCAGGTCGCCGGTCGCCTCCGGGCCCGAGCACCTGATCGGCGCCGAGGGCGACGTCCGGGTCCCGCTCGGCCCGGTCGGCCAGGTCTGGGTCGACGGGGCGTTGTGGCGGGCGACCCTTGCCGACGACGTTCCGCCCGAGGACGCCGAGCGGCTCCGCGAGCGTGGCGTTAGAGTGGCGGTCGAGGCGGTTGACGGGCTGACGCTGAAGGTCCGGCCGCTCGCAGAGGTCGTCGCCGACACAACAGAAGGAGCGCGTACGTGACAGCCGCCCTCGTGATCATCGCCGTAGTCGCGGTCTTCATCCTGATCATCCTCGCCGCGGCGATCCGGATCCTGCGCGAGTACGAGCGCGGCGTGATCTTCCGCCTCGGGCGGCTGATCGCCACGAAGGGGCCGGGCCTGATCCTGCTGATCCCGTTCATCGACCAGATGGTCCGGATCGACCTGCGGACGGTGACCCTGAACGTGCCGCCGCAGGAGGTGATCACCAAGGACAACGTCACCGTGCGCGTCAACGCGGTCGCCTACTTCCGCGTCCTCGACCCGAACAAGGCGATCACCGAGGTCGAGAACTACCTGCTCGCCACGTCGCAGATCGCGCAGACCACGCTGCGGTCGGTGCTTGGCAAGGCAGAGCTCGACGCGCTGCTGTCCGAGCGCGAGCGCCTCAACCTCGACCTGCAGCAGATCATCGACGAGCAGACCGAGCCCTGGGGGGTGAAGGTCTCGACGGTCGAGGTCAAGGACGTCGAGCTGCCGGTCGACATGCAGAAGGCGATGTCGCGCCAGGCGGAGGCCGAGCGCGAGCGGCGCGCGAAGATCATCGCCGCCGACGGCGAGTTCCAGGCGGCCGAGAAGCTCTCGCAGGCGGCCAACATCATCAGCCTCAACCCGGCGACGCTGCAGCTGCGCTACCTGCAGACGCTGGTCGAGATCGGGGTCAACAACAGCTCGACGATCGTCTTCCCGCTGCCCCTCGACCTGCTGAAGCCGCTGCTCGAACCGCACGCGCAGCCGAGCGTCCCGCCGCCGGCGCAGCCGACTCCGCCTCCCGCGCCGCCCGCATCCTGAGCTCGCCCGAGGTCCGCATCGACCAGCTCACGGGCCTGCGGGCGATCCTCGCCCCTGGCCGTGCCGCGCGCCCCGACGTCTTCGACCCGCGGCCGGTAGAACCGCGCGCGGGGGCCGAGGACCGCTGCCCCTTCTGCGAGGGCAGGGAGCAGAACACCCCCCTGGAGGTCTGGGCCGAGCGCGATGGCGGCGGCGAGGCGAACACCCCGGGCTGGACCGCCCGGTCGGTCCCCAACCTCTATCCCGTCCTCGTCGACGAGCCCGCCGAGGCTCCGGCGACCGAGCGCCCGGCGGCCGAGTCGGGGATCACGAGCTCGATCGACCCGCTCGGCTCGGCGACACGGGGCCAGATCGACCTGTTCGGCTCGCAGCCGGCCACCGGCGCGCACGAGGTGATCGTCAACGCTCCCGAGCATGCGATCTCGATCGCGCAGCTTTCGGAGGAGCGGCTCGCGGGCGCGGTCGCCGCCTGGCGGGAGCGCATGCGCGCGCACGCCGCCGCCTCCTGCCTGCACCTGATCCTCAACGAGGGCCCCGACGCCGGCGGGTCGCTCGAGCACACACACGCTCAGCTTTACGCGCTGCCGTTCGTTCCCGCCGCGATCGCCCGCGAGCGCGAGCGCTCCGTGGCCTACCACGAGCGCACGATGGGCTCGCACCTGCTCGGGGACGTCGCCACCGAGGAGGTGCGCCGCCGGGAGCGGCTGGTCGCGATCGACGACGACTGCATGCTGATCTGTCCCTGGGCGTCGCGTTCGCCGTTCGAGCTGCGGATCGTCCCCCGCCGGCCGGGTCCCCGGTTCGAGGAGGACGAGGGCGGGGCGGCGATGCTCGCGACGGCGCTGCGGGCGCTGACCGGGGCGCTCGGCGCACTGCCGCAGTTCAACCTCTGGGTTCGGACCGCCCCGCGCGGCACGGACGAGTTCTGCTGGCACATCGACCTCGTGCCGCGGCTGACGATCCGGGCCGGGTTCGAGCTCGGCACCGGCGTCGACATCAACGTGTATGAGCCCGAGCGGGCGGCCGCGGACCTGCGCGCGGCGCTCGGCTGAATTCGGCGGCAGGTACGCTGCCCGCCGATGCCGCCGACCAAAAGGCCGTTCCCGCGTTTCATCGCCGACGCCTCGCAGGAGACCTCGCCCTACGGGCGTTGGGAGGAGCGCCTGCGGACCGAGTTCGCGAGCGCTTGTGAGCCGTTGGCTGCCGAGGCGGGGTCGCCGCTCGATCCCGAGACGGTGCGCTGGTTTCCCGACCGCGCCTGGGGCGGGCGCGTCTACGTGCCTGTGTCCGGACGTGCCGCCGAGGCGACGACCGGCGAGGACGGCGAGGCGGTGCTGGCCGAGTACTACGGCTGGGTTTCCTACGACCCCGGGGGCGGACCCGGCGACGACGCGCCCGCCGACCTGACGTCGAAGGTCGACTTCACCGACGTCACAGCCGAGGACAACCCCGACTGGCGGATCGACATCAACGACGACGTCATCGGCTCCTGGCGCACGGATGGAGGGCGTGGTGGGGATGTCACCCTCGTCTGGGGCCTCCCGCTGGTCCGCGGCGCCGTCGCGGCGACCGCCGAGCTCGACGGCGAGCCGACCGACCAGGCGCCGGTCACCGACGGGCGCTTCACGCTGATCGCCGTCGACGCGGTGCACGGCTTCGGCGATGACCTCTTCCTCGAGGTCAAGCTCTGGGACCGCAGCGTGCGCGAGCTTGCCGCGGAGAGCCTCTACGCCGAGTCCGAGGACGAGGACGAAGAGGACGAAGCGGTAAAGGACGACGGGGGCGAGGGCGAGAGCCGGTCGTCGTGACCGCCTGGCTGGCCACCGGGCTGGCGGCGATGGCGGCGATGGCGGGCCAGCCCGCGGAGCCGAAGCACTTCACCGTCTCGGCGAGCGGCGATCTGCTGATGCACCAGCCGCTGCTCGACCGGGCGCGCGCCAACGCCGGCGGGAGCGGGTACGACTTCGCGCCGTTCTTCAAGGAGATCAAGCCCTGGATCGAGGACGTCGACCTCGGCCTGTGCCACGCCGAGACCCCGATGGGCCCCGGGCCGACCAGCACGTATCCGCTCTTCAACACGCCCGCGGACCTCGCGACGTCGATCCGCCGCAGCGGCTGGGACGTGTGCTCGACCGCCTCCAACCACTCGCTCGACCAGGGCCAGGCCGGGATCGACGGGACCGTGAAGGCGTTTCACCGCAACGACGTCGAGCACACCGGCTCGTTCAGGTCGGAGAAGGCCAGCAAGCGGCCGACGATCCTGAACGTCAAGGGCGTCAAGATCGGCTTCGTCTCCTACACGGATGCGACGAACGGGCTGAACGCCCCCCATTCGTGGTCGCTCAACGAGTACGCCGCCGCCAATCCGAAGGCCGGCGCAAAGGCGATCATCCACGACGCCCGCGAGGCGCGCGACGCCGGCGCCGACGCCGTGATCGCACAGATCCACTGGGGAACCGAGTACGCGCAACATCCGAACTCCTCCCAGATCGCCGTCGCGAAGAAGCTCACCGGCGCGAAGGTGATCAGCGCGGTCGTCGGCCAGCACCCGCACGTCGTCCAGCCGATCGAGCGCATCAACGGCAAGTTCGTCGTCTTCTCCGAGGGCAACCTGGTCTCCAACCAGAGCCCAGCGTCCGGCCAGCCGGCGGCCACCCAGGACGGACTGATCGCCCTCCTTCACTTCAAGGCGACCGGCGACCGGGTCGAGGTCCGCCGGGTCACCTACGCGCCGACCTGGGTTCACCGCGGCGACTACGTCGTGATGCCGGCGAAGTCCTCCTCGGGCAGCTCGGCGCTGCGCCGGTCGCACGACCGGACGGTGCGGGTGGCCGGCAAGGGCAAGGGCTTCGGGCCCGAGTACTGAGCGCTACTCAACATCCTGGGACATCCTCGAACCGAGGCGTCCGACGAGCGTCCGACCCGCCTCCCTGCGCCGCTTCTCCATGCCTAGGCCTCCGTGCCGTTGGTCCCGACGAGCCCAGCCTATCCGCGCCGTGCGGCCGGATGCAAGCCGTGGTTATGCTCGCCGCGGGACAGCCTTGAACGACGGGATGACGATCGAGCTCGGGCCCGGCGGCGCGACCGCCGCCGACGTGATCGCCGTCGCTCGGCACGGAGCTCGGGCCGAGCTCGGCACCGACGCCGTCGAGGCGATGGAGGCGACGGCCGCCGTGGTCGAGCGGCTGGCGGACTCCGACGAACCGGTCTACGGGATCTCGACCGGATTCGGCTCGTTGGCGCAGACCGCGATCCCGGCCGAGCGGCGGACCGAGCTGCAGCGGGCGCTGATCCGCTCCCACGCCGCCGGGATGGGGCCGCCGGTCGAGCGGGAGGTGGTGCGGGCGATGATCTTCCTCCGAGCCCGCTCGCTGGCGATGGGCTACTCCGGCGCCCGGCCGCTGCTCGCACGGACGATGTTGGCGATGCTCGAGGCGGGGCTCGATCCGGTCGTCCCGGAGCATGGCTCGCTGGGCGCGAGCGGCGACCTCGCCCCGCTCGCCCACTGCGCGCTGGCGATGCTCGGCGAGGGGGAGGTGCTCGGAGCCGACGGCGTGCCGGCGCCGGCGGGCGAGGCGCTGGCCGAGGCCGGGATCGAGCCGCCGGTGCTGGGACCGAAGGAGGGGCTGGCGCTGATCAACGGCACCGACGGGATCCTGGGGATGCTGGTCCTCGCGCTCGCCGACCTCCGCGAGCTGCTGCGGGTCGCCGACGTCGCGGCGGCGGCGAGCACCGAGGCGCTGCTCGGGACCGATCGCGCCTTCGCCGCCGACCTGATCGCCCTGCGCCCCCAGCCCGGCCAGGCCGAGAGTGCCGCCAACCTGCGCCGCCTGCTCGAGGGCTCGGCGATCGTCGCCAGCCATCGCACCGACGACCCTCGCGTCCAGGACGCGTACTCGATCCGCTGCAGTCCCCAGGTCCACGGTGGCGCGCGTGACACCCGCGCGCACGCCGAGCTGGTCGCCGAGGCCGAGCTGCGCTCGGCGATCGACAACCCGATGGTGCTCCCCGACGGCCGGGTGGAGTCGTGCGGCAACTTCCACGGCGCTCCGGTCGCGCTCGCCTGCGACTTCCTGGCGATCGCGGCGGCCGACGTCGGCGCGATCTCCGAGCGGCGCACCGACCGCCTGCTCGACGCCTCGCGCTCGCAAGGCCTGCCCGCCTTCCTCGCCCCGGACGCCGGCGTCGACTCCGGCCTGATGATCGCCCAGTACACGCAGGCGGCCATGGTGGCCGAGAACCGGCGCCTGGCCGCGCCGGGATCGGTCGACTCGCTGCCGACGAGCGCGATGCAGGAGGACCACGTCTCGATGGGCTGGGGCGCGGCGCGCAAGCTGCGCGCCGCGGTTGCCAACCTGCGCCGGATCCTGGCCGTCGAGCTGACCTGCGCGGCGCGCGGGCTCGAGCTGCGCGCGCCGCTCGAGCCGGCCCGGGGGACGGGCGCCGCGGTCACGGCGCTGCGCCGGGTGGTGCCGGGCGCCGGCCCGGACCGCTGGCTGGCCCCCGAGCTGGCGGCCGTCGATGAGCTGCTTGCCACGGGGGCCGTCGTCGGCGCCGTCGAGGCCGAGGTGGGCGACCTCGAATGAGCGTTGCCGACGACTTCCGCCGCGACGGCGCGGTGCCGATCCGCGGCCTGCTCTCGGGCCTGCAGGTCGACACGCTCCGCCAGGGCATCGACCGCAACCGCGCTGACCCGGGTCCGCTCGCCCAGGAGCACGGGACCGACCAGAGCTTCTTCGAGGACTTCTGCAACTGGGAGCGGGTCGACGAGTACGAGCAGGTGATCCGCGACGCGCCGTTCGGCGAGTTGGCCGCCGAGCTGATGGGCTCGGAGACGGCTCGCCTCTTCCACGACCACGTCCTGGTCAAGGAGGCGGGCAGCGCCGAGCCCAGTCCCTGGCACCAGGATCAGCCCTACTACTGCGTCGACGGCGCGCAGAACGTCTCCTTCTGGGTCCCGGTCGACCCGGTGAGCCGCGAGAACACGCTCGAGTTCGTCGCCGGGTCGCACGCGTCGGGCACCTGGTACATGCCGCGCGCCTTCCTGACGCAGACGGCGCTCGTCTTCGACGAGGGCGAGCTCGAGGAGGTCCCCGACGTCGAGGCGGACCGGTCGGCGCACGAGATCCTCGGCTGGCAGCTCGAGCCCGGCGACGCGGTCGCCTTCCACATGCTCACGCTGCATCAGGCCGGCGGCTCGCCGACGCTGCGGCGCGCCTTCTCGGTCCGGGTCCTCGGCGACGACGCCCGCTACGCGCCGCGCCCGCATCCGACCAGCCCGCCGTTTCCCGGGCTCGACGACGAGCTGCAGGCGGGCGACCCGTTCGACGTGCCGCGGTTTCCGGTCCTGCATCCAAACGGCGGTGAGGTTCGGTGAAGGGCGCGCGGGAGGTGCGTTCGCCTCGAGGGCTCGAGCTCAGCTGCCGCGGCTGGCAGCAGGAGGCGCCGTTGCGGATGCTGATGAACAACCTCGACCCCGACGTCGCCGAGCGGCCGGACGACCTCGTCGTCTACGGCGGCACCGGGCGCGCAGCGAGGTCATGGGAGGCCTTCGACGCGATCGTCGCCGAGCTGCGGCGGCTCGACGACGACGAGACCCTGCTCGTCCAGTCGGGCAAGCCGGTCGGCGTCTTTCGTACCCACGAGTGGTCGCCGCGGGTCTTGATCGCGAACTCGAACCTGGTCGGCGAGTGGGCGAACTGGGACGAGTTCCGGCGGCTCGAGCAGCTCGGCCTGACGATGTACGGGCAGATGACCGCGGGCTCGTGGATCTACATCGGCAGCCAGGGGATCGTCCAGGGGACCTACGAGTGCTTCGCGGAGATCGCGCGCCGGCGGTTCGGCGGCTCGCTGGCAGGGACGATCACGCTGACCGCGGGGCTCGGCGGGATGGGTGGCGCGCAGCCGCTCGCGGTGACCATGAACGACGGCGTTGCGCTCTGCATCGAGGTCGACCCCGAACGAATCGAGCGGAGGCTGGAGACGCGGTACCTCGACGAGCGCGCCGACGACCTGGAGGACGCGGTCGAGCGTTGCCTGGCCGCCAAGGCCGAACGGCGCCCGCTCAGCGTCGGGCTCTGCGCGAACGCCGCCGAGGTCGTCCCCGAGCTGCTGCGCCGCGGCTTCGAGGCCGAGATCGTGACCGACCAGACCTCGGCCCACGACCCGCTGGTCGGCTACATCCCGGCGGGGATGTCGCTCGAGGAGGCGGCCGAGCTGCGCGAGCGCGATCCGGACGAGTACGTCAAGCGGGCGCGGGCGTCGTGCGCGGCCCACTGCTTCGCGATGGTCGGCTTCAAGGACGCGGGCGCGGAGGTCTTCGACTACGGCAACAGCCTGCGTCGCGAGGCCGAGCTCGGCGGCTTCGAGCGCGCCTTCGACTACCCGGGCTTCGTCCCCGCCTACATCCGGCCGCTCTTCGAGGAGGGGAAGGGGCCGTTCCGCTGGGCGGCCCTGTCGGGCGATCCCGCGGACATCGCCGCGACCGACCGCGCCGTGCTGGAGGAGTTCCCCGAGGACGAGGCGCTGGCGCGCTGGATCCGTATGGCGGGCGAGCGCATCGCCTTCCAGGGACTGCCCGCGCGGATCTGCTGGCTCGGCTACGGCGCCCGCCGGCGGCTGGGACTGCGCTTCAACGAGATGGTCGCCGCCGGGGAGATCAGCGCCCCGATCGTGATCGGGCGCGACCACCTCGACTCCGGGTCCGTGGCCTCGCCGTACCGTGAGACCGAGTCGATGCTCGACGGCTCGGACGCGATCGCCGATTGGCCGCTGCTGAACGCGCTCGTCAACACCGCCGCCGGGGCGACCTGGGTGTCGATTCACCACGGCGGCGGGGTCGGGATCGGGCGTTCGATCCACGCCGGGATGGTCTGCGTCGCCGATGGCACCGAGCTCGCCGCCGAGAAGCTCGATCGCGTGCTGACGGCGGACCCGGGCATGGGGGTGATCCGCCACGCCGACGCGGGTTACGAGCGCGCGCTCGAGGTCGCACGCGAGCGCGGCATCCGCGTCCCGATGGCGGAATGACGGTCTTGCAGATCCGCGAGCTCGGCGATCCGGTGCTGCGCGAGCGCGCGCGGGACGTATCGCCGGAAGAGCTCGCGTCGCCCGAGGTTCAGACGCTGATCGACGACATGATCGAGACGAAGCGCGGCGCGAACGGCGCCGGGCTCGCGGCGCCGCAGGTGGGCGAACCGCTGCGCATCGCGATCGCCGAGGTCGAGGCGGGCAACCCGCGCTACCCGTACAAGCCGCCGATCCCGCTGACGGTCTTCGTCAACCCGGTGATCGAGCCACTCGACGACGAGGTCGCGCGGATCAACGAAGGCTGCCTGTCGATCCCGAACCTGCGCGGCGAGCTCGAACGCCACGTCAACGTGCGGGTCCGATACCTCGACCGGGAGGGGGCCGAGCGGGAGGAGGTCAAGCGCGGACTGACCGCGGGCACGTTCCAGCACGAGGTCGACCACCTCGACGGGATCCTGTTCGTCGACCGCGCCGACCTCCGCACGCTGGCCGGCTGGGACGAGTACGAGCGCTTCCACCGGGACGGGTGGGAGCGGCGCGCGCGTGAACTCGTCGAGCGGGTGGGCTCGTGACGGCCTACTGGTGCGAACTGGCCTGGCTGGGCGGCGACGCCGCCGAGTCCGGCGTCCTCGTCGCGCTCGACGGCGAGCGCATCGCCTCGGTGGAGACCGGCTGCGCCGGTCCGCCGGCAGGCGCGACCCGCCTGGACGGGCTGACGCTGCCCGGGTTCGCGAACGCCCACTCCCATGCGTTCCACCGCGCCCTGCGCGGGAGCACCCAGCGCGGTGGCGGGACGTTCTGGACCTGGCGCGAGGACATGTACGCGCTCGCGGCCCGTCTCGATCCGGACTCTTACAGGAACCTGGCCCGGGCAACGTTCGGAGAGATGGCGCTCGCCGGGATCACCGCGGTCGGCGAGTTCCACTACCTCCATCACGGCCCCGGCGGTGCGCCCTACGACGATCCGAACGAGATCGGCGCGGCGTTGATCGCCGCCGCGCGCGAGGCCGGGATCCGGGTCACGCTGCTCGACACCTGCTACCTGCAGGGCGGGGTCGGCGAGCCGCTGAACGAGGTCCAGCGGCGGTTCGCCGACGCCGACGCCGACGCCTGGGCCGATCGCGTCGACGGGCTCTCGGACGCCGATGGGGTGCGGATCGGCGCCGCGATCCACAGCGTTCGTGCCGTCGACCCGGCGTCGGCGGCGAGGGTCGCGGCCTGGGCGGCGGAGCTCGAGCGCCCGTTGCACGCGCACGTCTCCGAGCAGCCGGCCGAGAACGTCGCGTGCCTGGATGCCTACCGCGCGACCCCGGTGGGCGTGCTGGAGGAGGCCGGCGCGCTCGGCACCGGCTTCACCGCGGTTCACGCCACCCATCTGACCGGGCCCGACGTCGCGGCGCTCGGAGGCTGCGGGGGCCATTGCTGCCTGTGCCCGACCACCGAACGTGACCTCGCCGACGGGATCGGCCCGGCCAGTGCGCTGGCCGCGGCCGGCGCGACGCTGGCGCTCGGGTCAGACTCACACGCGGTGATCGACCAGCTCGAGGAGGCGCGGGCGATGGAGCTCGACGAGCGTCTGGCGAGCGGCGAGCGCGGCCGGCTCCCGGCCGCGGAGCTGCTGCGCGCCGCGACCGCGGGCGGGCACGCCGCGCTCGGCTGGCCGGAGGCCGGGGTGATCGCCGCCGGCGCCTACGCGGATCTCGTCACGATCCGGCTCGACGGCGTGCGCCTGGCCGGGACGACGCCGGAGACGGCGCTCGAGGGAGTGGTCTTCGCCGCGACCGCGGCGGATGTCGACGGCGTGGTCTGCGGCGGGCGCGAGGTCGTGCGCGAGGGCCGGCACGTCGAGCTGGACGTGGCCACGGAGCTGCGGGAGTCGATCGCGGAGGTCATCGGATGACGGCGCTGGCGATCGACCGCATCGGCCTCTTGGTCACCAACGACCCGGAGGTCGGCGAGGGCCCGCTCGGGGTGGTGCGCGACGCGGCGCTGGTGATCGAGGACGGTCGCGTGGCCTCGATCGAGCGCGCGGGAGTCCAGGCCGATCGGCGTATCGATGCGGCCGGGAGGTGCATGATCCCCGGCTTCGTCGACAGCCACACGCACCTGCTCTTCGCCGGTGAGCGCTCCGACGAGTTCGCGGCGCGGATGGCCGGCGCTCCCTACGAGGCCGGCGGCATCGCCGTGACGACCGAGGCGACGCGTTCGGCGTCCGACGAGGCGCTGCGCGAGCTCGGCCGCGCGCGCCGTGCGGAGGCGCTCGCGGCCGGGATCACCCATCTCGAAATCAAGTCCGGTTACGGACTGACCGTGGAGTCCGAGCTGCGCCTCTGCCTGCTGGCGTCGGAGCTCACCGATGACGTCACCTTCCTGGGCGCCCACCTCGTGCCGCCGGAGTACGAGGGGCGCGCCGACGATTACGTCGCGCTGGTCTGCGGCGAGATGCTCGCGGCCTGCGCGCCGCACAGCCGCTGGATCGACGTCTTCTGCGAGCGCGGCGCCTTCGATGCCGAGCAGTCCAGGGCCGTGCTCGCCTCGGGCCGCGACGCCGGCCTGGGCCTGCGGGTGCACGGCAACCAGCTCGGGCCCGGCGATGGTGTTGCGGTGGCGGTCGAGATGGGCGCCGCCTCGGTCGACCACTGCACCTACCTCTCCGACGGCGACGTCGAGCTGCTCGCCGCATCGAACACCGTCGCGACGTTCCTTCCCGCGACCGACTTCTCGACCCGCCAGCCCTATCCGGACGCCCGCCGCACGATCGACGCCGGCGTGACGGTCGCGATCGCGACCAACACCAACCCCGGTTCCAGCTACACGACCTCGATGCCGTTTTGCATCGCGCTCGCAGTCCGCGAGTGCGGGATGACTGTCGACGAGGCGCTGGCCGCGGCGACGCGCGGCGGCGCCCGGGCCCTGCGCCGCGACGACATCGGCCACCTGGCGCCCGGCGCGCGCGCCGACGCCGTCGTCCTCGACGCCCCCTCCTACACACACCTGGTCTACCGGCCCGGTGTGCCGCTGACCGCGGCCGTGCTGACCGGCGGGGAGCTCACGCCGGTCCGGTAGCGTCTCCGGCGGGCAACCGAAGGGGTTTGGGGCTCGATGTCGATCAGGGTGAAAGCGATGGCGCTCGGTGCGCTCGTGACCGCGCTTGGCGCGGTGGTCGTGTCGTCGAGCGCCGGCGGGCAGGGGGTCGACGAGACATGCGTGCTCGCGCTGACCAAGTCCGACGCCGCGACGCTCAACGTCGCGTATCCGGACGAGAGCGCGATCTACTGGGTCGGCGGCTACCAGATGGCGCCCGGGACCCGGCTGCGCATCCAGGGCGAGTTCCCCCACGCCCGCTACATGTCGTTCAACGTCTACGACCAGGCCCAGCGCCCGATCGACGCGCTCGCGGACAACGAGGTCGTCCCCGACCCCGGGAGCCGCAACCCGTTCCGCAAGGGCGCGAAGCGCGGGGCCAAGCAGCGCGCCTACACGCTGTTCGTGGACTTCGGCCCCCGGCCCGAGTCGGCGCAGGACCGCGCTCCGAACACGCTCTACACGGGCACCGGCCAGGGCGGGACGCCGAACGTCAACGGGGCGCTGATCTACCGCGTCTACACCCCGGACCGCGGCCGCGACGAGACCGGCGGTACGGGGATTCCGACCGTCACGCTCCAGGCTGCCGGCGGCGGCCCGGCTCCGGAGTCGGCGTGCAGCGACTTCGCCAAGCCGCCCGGGCCGGGGATCAACCAGGAGGTCGCCGCCTCGGACGCCGAGCTGCCACTGCCGGGCCGCCCGGCCGCCGACCCGCCCGCGTGGCGGAAGTTCGTCAATCTCCTCTACACCGTTTCACCGAGCGACACGACGCAGGAACTCGGCGGCAGCGGCGGCTTCTTCTCCAACGTCCACAACGCGTACCTGGCGGCGTCGGTCAACCGCGAGTACGGGCAGGTCCTCGTGACGCGGATGCGCGCGCCGACCTTCCCCGACACCCGCCGCGGCGCAAAGCGCATGCGGCCCGCCGAGCTTCGCTATTTCTCGCTGTGCGAGAACGAGTTCGCCTCGCAGCGCTTCATCGCCTGCCGCGCCGACGACCAGACGGTGGTCGACCGCCACGGCTTCGCCACCTACGTGATGAGCACCCCCGCCGAGCGGCCCGCCACGGCGACCAGGAAGTGCGGCGTGACGTGGCTGCCCTGGGGTCCGTTCCGCAGCGGCCTGCTGATCTACCGCCACATGCTCCCGTCACCGGGATTCGCGGAGTCGATCCAGCTGGCCGAGGCCGAGCACGAAGCCGAGACGATGGGGGACTACTACCCGAGCTCGCGCTACTACCCCGACGGCGCCGCCTACGACGGCCAGGCCCGCTGCTAGCGCAGCCTGAGCTCGTCCCGCGCGGCGAACGCGAGGTACGGGGTGATCGTGGCCTTCGCGGCCGCCCCCGCCTCCAGCGCCTCGCGCAGCTGCGGGCCCAGCCTGAGCCGGACGGTCCGCGTGCGGGGCCCGTCGGGGGGCGGCTCGTCGCCGAAGTTGAACGCCTTCCGGACCCGCGCCGTCGTGTCCGGCCCGCCGAGGGCGACGGTGCCCGCGCAGCGCCCCGCGAATTCGTCGATTCGCCGCAGGTTCACGACCACCGCCCCGCCGACCCGGGTTGCTTTGGTGGCGTCGACCTCGCAGGCGATCGAGGCCCTGCGGCTGCAGTGCTTGCCCGGGGCACCCGGCGGGCGGGGCGGCCGCGGGGCGTCGGCGGCGCAGAGCACCCGCTCGAGGCGGATCGGCTCGGCGGTCATGATCCCGTCCGCGTCCCAGTCGAGCAACTGGCGCATCGTCGGCTCGTCGTTGATCGTCCAGACGTGAACGCCGTAGCCGTCGGCGTGGGCGCGGTCGACGAACGGCTCGTCGACGACCGTGATCCCGCTGAACGAGATCGGCACCTGGAAGGCAACCGTCCCCTCGGGCGGGGGCTGGCCGCCGAGCACGTAGCCGGCGGTGCCGGCGATCGCCGGGGCGAGGTCGATCTGCGGCGCGAGCTGGTGGAAGCGGGTCAGCGCGGTGTCGTTGAACGAGGCGACGATGATCCCCTCGGTGCGCCCGAGCTCGTTGAGGAACGTGGCTAGGGCCTCCGCGTTGCGCAGGAAGGAGGCCTCGTCGGAGTCGGCCGCGCCCTTGATCTCGATGTTGATCGGCACCCGCGGATAGGCGGCCATGACCTCGCCGAGGGTGGGAATACGGAAGTCGTCGGGCTCGAAGCCGCGCGGCGGCTTGCGCTCCCCGGTCCGCACGCCGCGGTAGGGGTAGGAGGCGGCCGGCAGGTCCGCCTCGGTCCCCTCGCCCGGGACGAGGTTGTAGCCGGCGTCCAGGGCCTGAATCTCGGAGATGTTGTAGTCGTAGACGCGCCCGGTGCCGTTCGTGGTCCGGTCGACGGTCGCGTCATGCAGGACGACCAGCTCGCCGTCGGCGCTGGTGTGGATGTCGACCTCGAGCATGTCGGCGCCCAGGCGCATGGCCCGCTCGTAGGCGTACATCGTGTTCGAGGGCGCCTCGTCCTCGCCGCCCTGATGGGCGATGTTGAGGTTCCGCAGGCCGAGCCAGTCGGTCTCGGCGGCGGTGGCAGGGCTCGCGACCCCGGCCGCGAGCGCGACGATCAGCAGCACCTGCCATGTCCGGACCCGCGCCATCGCGCGCAAGCCTAGCTCCGGCGCAGCCGCAGCATCGGCAGCTCGCGCAGCACGGCCTGCTCCGCGTCCCCGTCGAACCCGTTCACCCGGGCGAGCATCCGCAAGATCATCCGGCTGTAGCGCGGGTGCGCGTCGCGATAGGCGTCCATGGCCGCGCGGCGGCCGGCCTCGTCGAGCTCCTCCCATTCGACGTGCCGCGCCTCGCTGCGGACGTGGACCTCTTCCAGCCCGCCGGCGACCACGTTGCGATACCAGTCGGAGTCCCGGCCGTACATCGGCGAGACGATGATGTCGCCGGACTCCGGCTCCTCGGTGAGGATCTCGACCGGTGTCTTGTAGACCTTGCCGCTCTTGCGGCCGCGGTGGACGAGGACGATCACCGGCGCCGGTGAGAGCCCCTGAAGCATCCACCGGGTCCCTTTGCGATCCAGGATTCCCGGCATGCGCATGGCTCGACCCAGAACCCGATCCCCACGCGACTTCGCGCTCATACCGCCAAGCATGACGCCTAGACTCGGCGCCGGCCCCGATAGCTCAGCTGGATAGAGCGACTCCCTCCTAAGCGAGCGGCCGGACGGTTCCTCAACGGCCGGTAGAGGGGCATGGTTAAGCGCGATTCGTGCGCCGGGCATGCGACAACCGCTCGTGGTGGATATCCGCAATTTGCGCTCGATTATCGGGAGTTTGGGCACAAAATGAGCCTTGTGCCCAAACCATCGGACTCCTTCTGCGGACACCGGAGGCGCCGCCGACGCCGGCGGCAGACTGCCGGACGTGCCGGAATCTCCCGACGATCCCCTGAGCAGGATCGAGTCGATGGTCGAGATCATCGGTCTCGCCCACGCCGCGATCTTCACTCAGCATCGCCTGCTCATCGATCGCGGCCGCGATGACGAGCGCGGTCGCGCACTGCTCGACGAGTCGGTGCAAATCGTCTTCACCGATGCGCCGAGCGCTACGGGCGAGGCGCGATCGCTGGCCGAACGCTGGGGAGAGCAGCAGCTCCTGGACCCGGTTGCGGCAGAGGAGACACAAGCGCTGCTCGGAGCGGAGCTCGAGGAAGCCGAGCGCCGGCTCGCGGCGCTGCTGGCCCGCCAGGAGGAGATCACAGCCGAGATGAGCCGACTGGCGGCTGGGGGCCCGGGCGGGTAGCGGGACCGGAGCTCAGCGGTTGGTGGCGAGGCGGTCTCGCGAGGCCTGCTCAAAGCGATCGGCCGCCGTCAGTGCGGCCCGCCGCTGTCCGCGGCTCTCAGCGGTCTCCGCGAGCGTGCGATAGCGGCGCGCGAGGTCGTCCAGTTCCTCGGGCGTGAAGCTCCCTTGCTCCAGATTCTCGTCGAGGCGCTGCAGCCATTGGCCGCGAAGCTCGTCCAGCTCGGTGCCGCCTTTGGCCGCCATGGGCCAATCGTACCTGCGGATCCGGCCAGTCGTAACCGGAGGTCGACTGCCAAGCCGGGAGTCGCTCGATTTCGCCGCGATCCCGCATCGGGACTGGGCTTCGGGCCCGTTCCACCTCGTCCTTACGGCAGGGTTTGTGCCCAATCAAGAGCGCCCATCGACGTCATGAGATAGTCGCTCCTGAGCAGGAAACCGCTTCCTAGAGCCATAAACTCGGGGCAGCCCCGATAGCTCAGCTGGATAGAGCGACTCCCTCCTAAGGAGTAGGCCCCAGGTTCGAATCCTGGTCGGGGCATTCTTGGCCGAGCGCCGATTTCAGATCACCCGGATCGAGGATCTCGAGCGGATCCCGCTGGAGGCCAACCAGTGGCGCCCGATCCGTCGCGCCCTCGGCGTCACGGGCTTCGGGATCAACGCCTACACGGCCGCGAAGGCGGGCGATGAGGTGATCGAACCCCATGACGAGACGAGCTCCGGCGCCGGTGGGCACGAGGAGCTGTACCTCGTCGTCTCGGGCGCGGCCGAGTTCACGATCGAGGGCGAGAAGGTCGAGGCGCCGGCAGGAACGCTGATCCTGGTTCCGGTCGCCGCCCACCGCGCCGCGACAGCGACCGCGCCGGAGACCACGGTGCTGGTGATCGGCGGCGTCCCGGGCTCGATAGCGGTCTCGCCGTTCGAGTACTGGTACGCCGCCCAGGGGCCGTACTCGCGCGGCGAATACGACGAGGCGATCAGGGTGGCGTCGGAGGGCTTGGCCGACTACCCCGAGCACCCTTCGCTGCACTACCAACTGGCCTGTTACAACGCGCTCGGGGGCCATCCGGACGAGGCGCTCGAGCACCTGCGGATCGCGAAGGCCGGCAACCCGCAGGTGCTCGAGTGGGCTAACGACGACCCGGACCTCGACTCGATCCGCGACGACCCGCGCTACCCCGGCTAGCTGCGCCGGGGAAGGTGGGCGACCAGCCGCCGGGTGCTGCGCGGATGACGCCGGGACCGGCTCTCGCGTAGCTGCGCGGCCCGCAGCAGCAGCAGCGAGCGAGCCTCGTCGGTGGGGACGAACGGGTCGGCGATCAGCTCGGCGGTCCTGATCGAGATGGCGGCGATCAGCCGCCCGTCGACCTCGGCGCCGAGCAGCTCGCCCTCGGGGCGGAAGGCGGAGTCGCGGCCGGCGACGCGGACAACCGCGCCGGAGTCGTCCTCGCCGAGCCGGCGGATCGAAACGTTGCCCTGGGGCCGGCGGGCCGGGCGCGCCGTGAGAGAGTGGCGGCGCTGCCCGGCAAGCCGGCGGGCCGATGCGTAGTCGCGAAGCTCCTTGCTTCGCTGCTCGGCCATGTTCATCAGTAGTGCGGTCATCGTGTGGTCCTTTCTGGGTCGTCGTTAACAACGAAACTACGGCTAAGAACCCGCTTGCACATCGGCTTTTCGGGCCGATCTCAGGCCCCCGACCCCTTACTTTTCGTGGCCGACCCCTTACTCGCTTTCGACGCTGAGGCGGCCATACTGAGTGCGTGGCACAGCGCGTCACCAGCAGCCGCTTCGTAGGCCGGGAGGACGAGCTCTCGGAGCTGCAGCGAGCGCTGTCGGGCACGGTGCCCGAGGACCTCCCGGCGCTGTACTTCGTCGCCGGCGAATCGGGCGTCGGCAAGACGCGGCTGCTGCGCGAGCTGATCGACAACGCCGAGTCCGATGGCGCCCGCGTGCTCGGCGGCACCTGCATCGAGCTCGGCGAGGACGAGCTCCCCTACGCGCCGTTGGTCGCCGCGCTGCGGCCGCTGCACCGCACCTGCGAGCCGGTCCTGGACGAGCTGTCAGAGGGGACGCGCGCCGAGCTCGCCCGGCTGAACCCGGAGATCGGCGCGCCGTCGATCGAGCGCGAGTCGGAACGCGGCGAGGCCCAGCGCCGGCTCTTCGACGCGTTCCTGGAACTGATCTCGCGGCTCGGGGACGAGGGCCCGGTGGTCCTGTGGATCGAGGACATCCACTGGGCGGATCGCTCGACCCGCTCCTTCCTGCGCTTCCTCGCCGCCAGCCTCGTCGAGGAGCGGGTCCTCGTCGTCTTCACCTACCGCGCCGACGAGCTGCACCGCCGCCATCCGCTGCGCCCGCTGATCGCCGAGCTGGAGCGCACTCCGCGTGCGCGCCGGATCGAGCTGGCGCGCTTCGACCGGGGTGAGGTCGCCGACCAGCTCGCCGACATCCTCGGCGAGATCCCGGTCGCCGACGTGGTCGAGCGCCTCTACGGGCGGAGCAACGGCAACCCGCTGTTCACCGAGGAGCTGGTCGCTGCCGGGGTCGACGGGCGCGGCTCGCTGCCGCCGAGCCTGCGCGAGGCGCTGCTGCTGCGGGTCGAGCGACTCTCGCCCCTCAGTCAGCGCAGCCTGCGCTTGCTCGCGGTCGCCGGGCTCGCCGACCAGGAGCTGGTCGCCGACGCGGAGTCCGCCGACGCCACAGAGCTGTTGGCGGCGATGCGCGAGGCGGTCGAGGCGCAGATCGTCGTCACGCTCGACTCCGGCCGGTTCGGGTTCCGCCACGCCCTCCTGCGCGAGGTTCTGTATGACGATCTGCTGCCCGGCGAGCGCGCCGAGCTCCACCTGGCGCTCGCCGGCGCGCTCGAGCGCCGGCCGGCCGATGGGGACTCAGCTTGGCTGAAGACCGGGATCGCCCACCACTACTACTCGGCCGGCGACCAGCCCCGCGCGCTCAAGGCCGCCCTCGACGCGGCCGGAGCGGTCCGCAGCCTGCACGCGTATGGCGAAGCGGCGGCGTTGCTCGACCGGGCGATCGAGCTCTGGCCGCGGGTCGGCGGCGCGGAGGCCGTGACCGGGATCGACGAGGGTGAGCTGCTCAGCAGGGCCGGCCGGATCCACTACCTGGCGGGCGAAGAGGCCGTTGGGGCGGCGCTGTACGAGCGGGCGATCGACGCGATCGGCGAGGCTGATACGGAGCGCCTCGCCTCGCTGCTGACCGCGCTCGCGATGTGCCAGTGGTTCCTGGGACACGCCGACCGCAGCCGCGCGACGCAGAAGCGTGGCCTCGAGCTCCTTGCCGGCAGGGAGGACTCCCCGGCGCGGGCGCGCCTGCTCGCCCAGCAGGTCCGCTTCCTGCTCCTCCAAGGCCGCTTCCGTGAGCTCCTCGAGGCGGCGCCTGAAGCGCTGGCGGCGACGGAGCGGCTCGGGCTCGACTCGGAGCGCTCCGGGGTCCTCAACCGGCTCGGCTGCGCCCTGCTCGCCCTCGGTCGCGAGGAGGAGGGTCGCCGGCGATTCGCCGAGGCGATCGAGGTCGCCGAGCGAACCGGATTCTCGGATGACCTCGCGACGGCGTACCTGAACTTCGCCGACGCCGTCTTTCTGGCTGGCTACACGGAGGAGGCGCGCGAGATCGCAACGACCGGGGTCGCGCGCGTCGAGGAGATCACCTCCGCCAGGGCCGGAGGCTCGACCCGCGCCCTGCGCTTCATCCACCTCAACCTTGCCGAGATCCACTTCGACCTCGGCGAGTGGGACCGCGTCGACGAGCACCTTCGCGCGGTGGGGTCCAACGTCGAAGGCGTGGCCCGGGCACACGCGGATCTGCGCCGCTCCCAACTTGCCCTGGCCCAGGGCAGCGCCGACGAGGTCGCCGGGGCGCTCCAGGAGGCCGAGGAGCTGCTCGCCGGGGCGCTCGAGCCGCAGTACATCGCCCTGCTCGCCGCGCTGCAGGCGGAACTCGCCGCCCGCCAGGGCGACCTAGCCCGGGCGCGGGCGGTCGTCGATCACGGACTCGACCGGATCCAGTTCTGCAGCGAGGACTCGATCCGGATCGCCTTGGTCGCGGGGGCCGGCCTGGCGGTCGAGGCCGAGATCGCGGTTCGCGCCCGCGACCTCGGCGACGACTCCGACGAGCGCGCGGCGCTCGACCGCGCCCGCGCCCTCTGCGAGCTAGTCCGCGCCGCTGCCGAGGACGCGGATGGGCGCCCGGTCGAGAGCGCGCTGCTCGCGGTCGCCGAGGCGGAGCTCGTGCGCGCCGAGGGCGAGGACGACCCGGCGCTGTGGAGCGCAGCGGCGTCCGCTTGGCAGGGCCTCCACCGCCCCTACGACACGGCGATCGCGCGGTGGCGCCAGGCGCAGGCGGCGCTCGGTCGCGCCGACCGCGACGCGGCCGCCGCGGCGCTCGGCGAGGCGGGGGCGGTCGCGGCCAGGCTCGGCGCCGGGTGGCTGGCCGGCGAGGTCGATGGCCTCGCCGCGCGCGCGCGGCTGAGCATCTCCGAGCCCGTCGACGCCACCGAGGAGCCTGAGGCCGCCGAGGTGCCGTTCGGCCTCACCCCGCGCGAGCTTCAGGTGCTGAACCTCGTCGCCTCGGGAGCCACCAACCGCGAGATCGGCGAGCGCCTCTACATGGCCGAGAAGACCGCCTCGGTGCACGTCTCGCGGATCCTCACCAAGCTCGACGTCCGCGGCCGCACTGAGGCCGCGGCGGTCGCCCATCGCCACGGGATCGGTGCCGCTGGGGCCTAGGTCGTCGCCTTGAGCTCGTCGAGTGCGTCGTCGAGGAACTCGATCAGCCGCCAGGCGTCCGGGATCTGGTCGCGATCGGTGACGATCCCGATGTCCATGTGGCCGCGATAGCTCATCACCGTGATGTTCAGGCCCATGCCGTCGGTGACGACCGAGACCGGGTAGTTCGCCTTCAGCTCGGCGCCGGCGCAGTAGAGCGGGAACTGCGGCCCGGGAACGTTCGAGATCACCAGGTTCCAGGTCGGCCGGCCGCGCTGGCTGGAGGCCATCGTGAAGGTGGCGCGAGCCGCGCGCGCGAAGACCGCCGGGGGGACGAAGTGGTTGACGTCCTGGAGCAGGTTGGCCGGCATCGCCCGGTGTCGCTTCTTCATCGACGCGAGGGCCTGGTGGGTCTGCTGCAGCCGGTCGAGGGGATCGACGACGTTGGTGAGCAGCGGCGCGCTCATCAGCATGATCCGGTTGCCGTACGTCCCGGCCTGCTCCTCGCTGCGGACCGAGACCGGGATCTGAGCGACCAGCGGGTCGGCCGGCAGCTCGGTGTGGGAGATCAGCCAGCGCCGCACGGCGCCGGCGCAGATCGCGACGACCACGTCGTTGACGGTGACCCCGTGGGCGTTCTTGACCTCCTTGACCTCGTCGAGTGCGAGCTGGCCGAAGACGAACCGGCGGTGGGGCGAGACGCGGCCGTTGAACGAGGTCCGCGGAGCCTTCGCGGTCGAGCGCTCGAGCTCGCCGGTCTCGCGCGGGCCGCGGACCGTCTTGCGCAGGCGCTCCGACGCCTTGGCGACCGTGTCGGCGCCGGGCAGGTTGCCGAACGGGGTCGCGTCGAGGTTGGGGAGCGCCCGCGGCAGCGAGCGCAGCATGCGAAGCGGATAGCGGGGCAGGCCCATGACGCCGCGCGCGAGCATCTCGACCTCGCTCGGCGCGCTGCCGTTGCCCCGTCCACGCGGCTCGGGCGCCTCGCGGCCCTCTGGCTGGAGGTCGAACAGCACCCCCATGATCTCGGCTCCCGAGAGGCCGTCGATCGTGGCGTGATGGATCTTGGTCAGCATCGCGACGTAGCCGTTCTCGAGGCCGTGGATCAGATACAGCTCCCAGAGCGGCCGGGCCCGGTCGAGCGGCCGCGCGATGATCCGGGCGACCTGCTCGGCGAGTTTCTCGTTCGTCCCTGGTGGCGGCAGCGCGAGCTCGCGGACGTGAAAGTCGAGATCGAAGTCCGCGTCATCGACCCAGTAGGGGTAGTCGAGCTTGAACGGGACCTCGACGAGCCGCCACCGCATCGGCGGCAGCAGCGGCAGCCGCTCGGCGATCATCTGCTGGACGTCGGTGAGCTCGAGCTTGCCGGTCGGGGTCGTGCTCGGGTCGAGGATCGCCAGCCCGCCGACGTGGCCGCTCTGCCGCGGGTTCTCCAGCGCGAGGAACTGGGCGTCGAGGCTCGTCAGCTGGCGCACAGCGCCAGTCTCTCACGCCTTGACCGCCCGGCGCTAGTCGTCCGGCCCGACGGCCGCGAGCGCCTCGGCGGGCTCCTCGTAGATCACCATGCGCGCCACCTTTCCGTCGCGAAAGCTCAGCACCCAGGCGCTCCCATGCGACGTGTGAGTTTTCGCCGGTGGGCGCCGAGGCGGGAGCTACCGCGCCGCGGCGCGGCGGGGGATGAACTCCGGCGCGCCGCGGACGCCGATCCAGACGTCGAGGATCGCCTGGTGGGCCGGGTCCCCGGAGAGGAACGCCTGGTTGGCGACCAGCAGCCGCCGGCCCAGGAACATCGCGCTCGAGGGATTGTCGAACGGCACCGCCGAGCCGTTGGCGCCGTCAGGGCCGCCGGGGAAGCGCTCGAGCTCGAGCCCGCCGGGAGCGAGCACGGCGATCTGGTTGGCGAGCAGCAGAGTGATGTAGATGCGGCCCGCGGCATCGACCGCGAAGCCGTCAGGGGCGTCCAGCGGCTGGCTCTCCCACACGGTCCGGATCGCGCCGGCCTCGCCGTCGGCGCCGATCGCGATCTCGTAGAGCCTGCCCACGCTCGGGTTGCCGCATCCGCAGCCGGCGATGCTCTGCTGGCTGACCAGGAGGTGGCGGCGATCGGGAGTGAGGACGATGCCGGTGGTCCCGAACTCGAGCCCGTTGAGCTGCGGGTCGGACAGCCAGACCGTCGCCTCGCCGCCCCCGGGCGGCACGCGCCAGATCGTCGCGTGGGCGTAGTCCGTGACGTAGAGCTCGCCTCGGCGGCCCCATGCCGCGTAGTTGGCGACCGCGTCGGAGGGGAAGGTCGCCCAGGTGCGCTGCTTGCCGTTGCGCGGGTTCAGGGTCAGCACTCGCGCCGGCGCCTTGTCGAGCAGGACCAGCCGGCCCCGCGAATCGCTGGTCGCCACCTGGACGCCGTGGTCGGCCGCGAGGTCCTGTCCGGCGATAGTCCACGAGCGCAGCAGGGCGCCGTGGCGGGAGTACTCGAGCACGCGCGAGGGCACGCTGTCGCCGCTCGGGTTCGTGTAGGTGCCCTCGTAGACGCGGTGGCTGGGCGCGACGTAGGCGCGGGCCGGGAAGCCGGGGGTCGGGATCAGCGCGAAGACGTCGGTGTCGAAGCGCTCGCGCGTCGCCGCGCCCGCAGTCGGGGCGGCTGCCGTGAGCGCGATCAGCGCGCCCGCGGCGAGGATCACGACCCGGCGGATCACAGCCGCTCGATCACCTCGGCCGCGGCTCGTTCGCCCGAGCGCACCGCGCCGTCCATGTAACCCGCCCAGTAGTTGGAGGTCTCCGTGCCGGCCCAGTGGACGCGGCCGACCGGCCTTGCGAGCTCCGCGCCGCGGGTGGAGAGCTGGCCCAGGCCCGGGATCCCGACCGGGCATCCGCGGGTCCAGGTCTCGCGCTTCCACATCGTCTCGATGTACTGCTCGGGGTTCGCCGCCTCGGGGCCGAAGAACTCGACGTAGTTGGCGATGATCGCCTTGCGGCGCGCCCGCTTCGAGAGCTTGGCGAAGTCGCGCGCCTGGTCGCCGGCGACGAAGCCGAAGACGACGCCCCTGCTGCCGTCCTCGGGCGAGTCGTCGAACGTCGCCGCCAGCGGCCCCTCGTCGTAGAGGACTTGGCCGGTGAGGCCGTCCTCGCGCCAGAACGGGCGGTCGTAGACGCACGCGCACTTGGTCATCGTCCCCATCGGGTAGTGGTCGATGAGCTCCACCCGCTCGTCGGGCAGGCCCGGCTCGTAGTCGATCTTGCCGGTCAGGATCGGCGGCACGGCGACGATCGCCCGCTTCGCCCGGACCTCGACGCGGTCGGAGACGACCGTGACCCCGTGGCGGTCCTGGGCGATCCTGCGCACCGGTGAGTCGAGCACCAGCGAGCGGCCCAGCTTGCGCGCCATCAACTCGCAGATGAGCTGGGAGCCGCCGGCGAACCGGAACATCTGCGCCCCGTTGCGGGTGTTGAAGTTCCGTTCGAAGGTCCCGGGGTTGTCCTCGTTTCCCGATGAGGCGATGTAGAAGAGGACGAACAGCAGCGAGAGCTCGCGCGGCTCGGAGCCGAAGATCGGTCTGGTCGCGATCGGGACCAGGGCCTTGAACTGTGGGCTGATCGCGTTCTCCTCGATGTACTGCTCGAGCGTCTGGGCGTCCCACTCGGCCGCGTTGGCCGCCTCCCACGGAGCGTCCACGGGGACCGTGGTCGACTTCTCGTTGAGGTCGGTGACGATCAGCGCCAGGTCGGGGAGGATCGCCGGGTCGGGGGGCGCCGATCCGGTCGGCGACGTGTCGGCGAAGCGCAGTCGCTGTCCGTTGGCGATGTAGAGGTTCTCGCCGGTGTTGTAGGTCTCGAAGAGCCCGACCTTCAGCTTCGCCGCAAGAGCCAGCAGGTGGTCCTGGGTCGGGCCGACGAAGGTGCCGCCGCGCTCGGTGATCTCGCCGCCGCCGATCTCGGCGTTGAGGACCCGGCCGCCCACCCGGTCGCGGGCCTCCACGCAGACGACGGAATGCCCCTTGCGCTGAAGCTCGCGAGCCGCGGTCAGCCCGGCGAACCCGGCTCCGACGACGACGACGTCGGCGCGGCGCTTGCCCTTGCGGCGCTGCCGCCCGGGGGCGGCACCCGCACCCGGCACCGAGCCGAGCACGGCGCCCGCAGTGGCCGCGGCGCCGGTCCCGAACAGGCGCCGGCGCGAGATCCGGCTGGAGCTGTCCCGGTCGCTGGGCAAGTGGGCATCGTGGCAACTGGGCAGGCCGCGTGCGCCGTACAGCCCGGCGCGGTTGGCGTGAATACCATGGCCCGCGTGGCACCTCTCGGGCGCGAGACGATGCGGCTGGAGGACGAGCGGCGGGCGGTCGCCGCGGCGGCCCGCAGGCTCGCCGCCGAGGGCCTCGTGCTCGGCACCTCCGGCAACGTCAGCGCCGCGGCCGGCGACCTGGTCGCGATCACGCCGACCGGCGCGCCGCTCGCCGACCTCGACCCGTCCCAGGTCGCCGTGGTCGACCGCAACGGAACATTGGTCGAGGGTGAGCTGGAGCCCACCTCGGAGCTCGACCTCCACCTCGGCGTCTACCGGCGCCACGGCGCCGGTGCCGTCGTTCACACCCATGCCCCGATGGCGACCGCGCTCTCCTGCGTGATCGACGAGCTGCCCTGCGTCCACTACTCGATGCTGTTGCTCGGCGGGACGGTGAAGGTCGCCGCCTACGAGACCTTCGGCACCCCCGAGCTCGCCACCGCCGTGGGCGACGCGCTCGACGGCCGGACGGCGGCGCTGATGGCCAACCACGGCGCGGTCACGACCGGCGCCGACGTCGAGGCCGCGGTCGAGGCTTCGCTCCTGCTCGAGTGGGCGTGCTCGGTCTACTGGCACGCGCGGGCGATCGGCAAGCCTCGCGCGCTCGACACCGGCGAGCAGCGCGCCGTGATCGAGGCCGCCGTGCAGCGCGGATACGGGTCGACGAAGCCGGCGCAGGGAGCCGGGTGAGCGACCGAATGCGGGCGGTGGCGATGGGCGTGCACGTGCTCGACGTGCTCGTGCGGCCGGTCGAGGAGATTCCGGAGGGCCAGGGCGGCCAGCTGGTCGAGCAGATCCGGATCACGCCGGCCGGCTCGGCGGGCGGCACCGCGCTGACCCTGGCGAAGCTCGGTGCCGAGGTGCGAAGCGCCGGCGCCATCGGCACCGACGCCGTCGGCGAGATGCTGCTCGGGCTGCTCGAGCGCGCCGGGATCGACACGTCGCTGCTGCTGCGCCGCGACGACGTCCAGACCTCGGCCAGCGTGCTGCCGATCCGTCCCGACGGCAGCCGGCCCGCCTTCCACGTCGTCGGCGCCAACGCGACCTACGGCCCGGCCGACGTTGACTGGGACCGGCTCGCCGACGCCACCCACCTGCACCTCGGGGGGCCGGAGTTCATGGGCGGCGAGGCGGCGGCGCAGATCCTCGGCCCGGCGCGCGAGCGCGGGATCGTCACGTCCGCGGACGTCCTCGCCCCCGGCGAGGACCTGCTCGACTGGATCGCCCCGGCGCTGGCGCACCTCGACCACTTCCTGCCGAACGACGACCAGGTGCTGGCCCTGACGGGCACGGGCGACCTCGAGCAGGGATGCAAGGCGCTGGTCGAGCGCGGCGTTGGCTGCGTCGCCGCGACCTGCGGCGCCGAGGGCGTGCTGCTGGTCGGCGCGGAGGGCTCGCAACGTGTGCCGGCATTCGAGGTCGAGGTCGTCGACACGACCGGCTGCGGCGACGCCTTCTCGGCCGGCTTCCTGCGCGGCCTCTCGCTCGGCCGCGAGCCCGCTGAGGCCGCGGTGCTCGGCAACGCCGCCGCGGCCCTGGTCGCCCAGGGCCTCGGGTCCGACCACGGCGACTTCGACCTCGAGGCCGCGGAGGCGTTCGCGGCGCGGACGCCGCAGCTCGCGACCTAGCCGGCTCACATCCACGGCGGGTGCGACGTTTCATACCCGTGCAGATCGAGCTCGCATACAACCCCCCGCTCGACGCCGCGGGGCTGATCGGCTTCTTCGGACACCGCGCGGTGCCCGGGGTCGAGGAGGTGGAGGGCGGCGTCTACCGGCGCAGCCTCGGGCTCCCCGGCGGTCCGGGGGTGATCGAGCTTCGCGCGCTCGACGGATTGGCCGAAGTGACGGCGCTCGCGCGCGATGACGACGACCGGCCCGCGGCGGAGGCACTGGCGCGGAGGCTCCTCGACCTCGACGCCGACCCTGATGTGATCCGCGCGGCGCTCTCGGCCGATCCGTTGATCGGCCCGCTGGTGCGCGGGAACCCGGGTCGCCGCGTGCCCGGCCACGTCGATCCCGACGAGCTCGCGATCCGCGCGGTGATCGGCCAACAGGTCTCGCTCGCCGCCGCGGCGACGATCGCCGGGCGCCTGGTCGCCGCGCACGGCCAGCGTCTGCCCGAGCCGGTCGGCGGGGTCACGCATCTCTTCCCATCATCGGAGACCCTCGCCGGGCTGCGCCCCGAGGACCTGCCGATGCCGCGCTCGCGCGCCCGGGCGCTGATCGGACTCGCCTCGGCCCTCGCAAACGGCGAGGTCGTCCTCGATCCGGCGGGCGATTCCGCCGAGGCTCGCGAGCGGCTGCTCGCGTTGCCGGGGATCGGGCCCTGGACGGTCGCCTACATCGAGATGAGGGCCCTCGGCAACCGCGATGCCTTCATGCCGTCGGACCTCGGCGTCCGCCGGGCCCTGGAGCGGCTCGGCGAGCCGGCCGACCCGGATGCGGCAACCCGTCTCGGCGAGCGCTGGCGGCCGTACCGCGCCTACGCGCTCCAGCACCTCTGGTCCACACTCAACTGAAAGGGAACGATGATCGCCACCGACAAGACCCAGACCACGATCTACTGGACCGTCGACTCGCCGATCGGCGAGCTGCTGCTGGCCGGGGACGGCGAGCAGCTGCAGCGGCTCCACATGCAGGACGGCCGCCGGCCCACCACGATCGGCGCCGACTGGGTGCGCGACGCGGAGCCGTTCGCGGATCTCTGCGAACAGCTCGACCAGTACTTCTCCGGCGAGCGCCAGGAGTTCGACCTCGACCTCGGCCCGCAGGGCTCGGAGTTCGAGCTGCGCGTCTGGCGGGCCCTGCGCCAGATCCCCTACGGCGAGACCGAGTCCTACGGCGGGCTCGCCAAGCGCATCGGCCACCCCGGACTGGCGCGGGCGGTCGGCGCGGCGAACGGACGCAATCCGATCGCCGTCGTCGTCCCCTGCCACCGGGTGATCGGCGCCGACGGCAGCCTGACCGGCTACGCGGGCGGGCTGGAGCGCAAGAGGCTCCTGCTCGACCTCGAGGCACCGATTTCCCAACTCGACCTGAGCTCTCCGTCGACCCGGTGATTTGGAGAGTGGAAGGCGATGGGGTAGGCTGCCGCCACCTTGAGTGAGCGAGAGGGACTTCGCCGGCGGGAACTTCTGGTTGCGGGTACAGCAGCCGGCTTGGCGCTGGCCGGGCCCATCAACTACGCGGCGCTCGCGCGTGAGCGCCGGCTGCCGCTCGCCAAGGCCGGCAAGTTCGCCCACGGGGTCGGGGCGGGCTACCCGTCGCCGAAGGCGATCACGCTCTGGACCCGGGTCTCCGAGCTCACCAAGAGCTCGAAGCTCACGATGGAGGTCGCCACCGACGAGGGCTTCCGCAACGTGGTCGAGACCGCCAAGGTCAAGGCCGACAAGGCGCGCGATTACACGGTCCACCAGCGGGTCAGCGGCCTCGACCCGGCCACGGAGTACTTCTACCGCTTCTTCACCGAGGGCAAGGAGAGCCGAGTCGGGCGCTTCCGCACGACGCCGCCGACCGACTCGAAGGACAAGATCAGGATCGGCTTCTTCTCCTGCGAGAACTGGAACTCCGGCTTCTTCAACGCGCAGGCCGGGCTGGCGAAGGAGAAGGACCTGGACCTCGTCATCTGCCTCGGCGACTACATCTACGAGACCGACACCTATACGGGCGGCCCGCGCACCGACACCACCGGCCCGAACGGCGACGGCGACGTGCAGACGCTCGATGAGTACCGCGAGAAGTACCGGCTCTACCAGAGCGACAAGAGCCTGCAGGACCTGCACGCCGCCCACCCCTTCACCTCGATCTGGGACGACCACGAGGTCGAGGACAACTACGCCGGCGACGAGGACCTCGACAACGGCGGCGACATCCGCCGGGTCCCGTTCGAGGAGCGGCGCGCGAACGCCTACAAGGCCTTCTTCGAGGCGATGCCACGGATCCAGGTCTCGGGGGATCCGAACCGGATCTACGGCTCCGCGAAGCTCGGCGGGGCGGCGGAGATCTTCTTCACCGACCAGCGCCAGTACCGCGACCCGCAGGCGTGCGACGACGCGATCCTCGGCGGGCCCTGCCCGGAGGCCGACGATCCCGCCCGCACCCTTCTGGGCGCGGAGCAGAAGGCGTGGTTCAAGAAGGCGGTGCCGAAGTCGAAGGCGAACTGGAAGCTCTGGGCTTCCCAGGTGATGGTGATGAGCCTCGACCTGCCGAAGGGCACGCCGGTGCTGCTCGATGCCTGGGACGGCTACAACGCCGAGCGCAAGGAGATCCTCGAGCACTTCGTCGCCTCCGGCGTCGACAACCTGGCCGCGCTGACCGGTGACATCCACACGTTCTTCGCCGGCAACGTGACGACGACCGGCCGCGACGACGGCGTTCCCGCGGGCGTCGAGTTCGTCGGCGGGTCGGCGACATCGCTCGGGCTGCCGGAGTACCTGGGCGCTCCGAGCTCCTCGCTGTATCCGCTCGCCGAGCCGAACGACCCGCACATCAAGTTCGTCGACTTCGACCGCCGCGGCTACGCGGTGGTCACGGCGACGACCAAGGACCTCACCTGTGAGTTCAAGGCCGTCGACGCGCTCAAGAAGGGCGCGAAGCCGACGAAGCTGAAGTCGTTCCGGGTCGCCGACGGCGAGCCCGAGGTGCAGGTCCTCTAACCGCGCGTCAGCTCCTCGAGCGCGAACACGAAGCTCTCGTAGGTGCGCCCGGTGCCCTGCTGCAGGCCGATCTCGCAGGTGCGGTTCGAGCAGAAATGGGCGTCGAAGCGGCGGCCGGCGAGCTCGGCGGCCTGATCGGCGGTCGCGGCCTGCGGCAACTCGGGATGGAGCATGCCGCGGTCGCCGGCGAAGCCGCAGCAGGTGGCGGCGAGCGGCACGACGACCTCGTCCGCCAGCATGGAGGCGATCGCGCGCAGGTCGGCGTCGAGCTCGAGATGGCGAGTGGCGCACGGCGGGTGGACGGCGACCGAGCCGAGCTTGCGCTCGATCTCGAGCTTCGGCAGCAGCTCGCGCGCCCAGGCGATCGAGTCGAGGATCCGTAGCCGCGAGTGGCGCTCGGCGTTCACCTCGCTGAGCAGCGGCACGGCCTCCTCGGCGAGGCCGAGCGTGCAGGAGCTGGCGTCGCAGACGATCGGCAGCTGGCCGCCGTCGCTCCAGCGCCACAGCGCGTCGATCGTGTGGTTGGCCATCCGCCGCGCGCCCTCGCCGAAGCCCTTCGAGGTCCACGGCGTCGCACAGCAGTGCCCGGCGGCGTCGGGCGGAATCCACACGGGCATGCCGGCGCGGGCTGAGACCGCGACCAGCGCCTCGGGGAGCCCGGGCCCGCCCGACCCGCCGTTGCGCGCCCGGCCGAAGATCCGGTTCACACAGGCCGGGAGGTAGACGGCCGTGGCGCCGCCGCGCGCGGTCAGCGGCAGCTTCGCCGGCGCCGGCCGCGGCATGTTGGCCGGCCACTCCGGGACCAGCTCGTCGCTGACCGCGCGGCGCACGACCCGGCTGGCCCCGCGCATCGCCCCGCGCGCGACCCGGCCGTGGTCGCCGGCCGCCAGCCCGGCTCGGGCTGCCCGCTCGACCGAGTCCCAGCGGCCGGCCAGCCTCAGGGCGACCTTCTGAGCGCGGTCGCTGTGCTGGTCGGCGCGCAGCGACTTGACGAACTTGCCGGTGTCGATCCCGACCGGGCAGGCCAGCAGGCAGGTGCCGTCGGCCGCGCAGGTCTCGACCGCGTCGTACTCGTACTCGGCGAGCAGCGCCTCGAGCACCGGAGAGCCGGGCGGCTGGCGCGCCATCTCGCGCCGCAGCACGATTCGCTGGCGCGGGGTCGTTGTCAGGTGGCGGCTCGGGCAGACCGGCTCGCAGAACCCGCACTCGACGCAGGTCGTGACCTCCTCCTCGATCGCGGGCGTCGTCTTCAGGTTCTGCAGGTGGCAGCCGGGGTCGTCGTTGATGATCACCCCGGGGGCGAGCACCCCGTCGGGGTCGGCGAGCCGCTTCACCCGGCGCATCAGCTCGGTCGCCTTCGCTCCCCACTCGCGTTCGACGAACGGCGCCATGTTGACCCCGGTTCCGTGCTCGGCCTTCAGCGAGCCGTCGTACTTGTCGACGATCAGCGCGATCAGGCCCTCGATGAAGGTTTCGTAGCGCTCGGTGTCCTCGGGCTTGGCGAAGTCAGGGGTGAGCATGAAGTGCAGGTTCCCGGCGGAGGCGTGACCGGCGACGCCGGGCAGGAAGCCGTGCTCGCCGAGCAGGGCCTGCAGGTCCTTCGCGCACTCGGCGATCCGATCCGGGGGCACGCAGACGTCCTCGACGATCAGCGCCGTGCCGGGCAGCCGCATCTTCCCGACCAGGCCGTGGAGTCCCTCGCGGATCTGCCAGTAGACCTCCGTTGTCGGCGCGTCGCGATGGAAGTCCGGCTCGCGGATCAGCTCGTGGCCGGCGAGCAGCCCCGCCGCCTTCGCCTCGCCGGCGTCGAGCTCCGCCTCGTCGGCACCGCCGAACTCGACCAGCAGCGCGGCGGTCGAGGGATCGAGGTCCTTGAAGTAGGCGGGCGTGTTGCGGATGTTGTAGGCGGCGACGAGCAGGGCCGGGGCGACCATCAGCTCGACCGCGCGCGCGCCGGCGGCCACGAAGTCGCCGACCGGCCCGATCGCCGCGTCGATGCTGGGGAAGTGCAGCCAGGAGACCGTCGTCCGTGCCGGCTGGGCAACGGTCTCGAAGGTCGCCTCGGAGATGAACGCAAGCGTCCCCTCCGAGCCGACCAGCAGCCGCCGGAAGATCTCCACCGGCGTCTCGGCGTCCAGGAAGGCGCAGAGCCGGTAGCCGGTGGTGTTCTTGATCTCGAACTTGCGCCGGATCCGCTCGGCCAGCTCGGGGTCGGCCAGGATCTCGTCGCGGATCTCCATCAGGCCGGCGGCGAGCTCGGGCTCGGCCTGGGCAAACCGCCTTTCGGCGTCCGGCGCGGCGCTGTCGATCACCGTCCCCGACGGGAGCGCGAACGTCAGCGCGCTGACCGTCCGGTAGCTGTCGTAGGTCACCCCGCAGCGCATGCCGCCCGAGTTGTTGGCGATCACCCCGCCGACGCAGGCGATGTCGGTCGACGCCGGGTCGGGCCCGAGCTTGTAGCCGTGCGGCGCGAGGACCCGGTTCGCGTGACCGAGCACCGTCCCGGGCTTCACGCGTGCGCGCGCACCGCCGTCGAGGACCTCGACCCCGCGGAAGTGGCGGCGGACGTCGATCAGGATGCCGTCGGACTGACCCTGGCCGTTGAGGCTGGTGCCGCCGGCCCGGAAGGTGACCGGGACCCGTGCGCGCCTGGCGTAGGCGAGCACCTTGGCGACGTCGGCGGCGTCATGGGCCATCACCACGGCCTTCGGGAAGAGGCGGTAGGGACTGGCGTCGGAGGCGTAGCGGACGATGTCGGAGGCGCGCGACAGGACCCGGTCGGCGCCCAGCAGCGCCGTCAGGTCGGTGCGCAGCGGCTCCGGGGTGCCGGCGGCGACCCAGTCCGGGGCCGCATCGGGGCTTGCCGCCGAGGCCTTCGGCGCGAGACGCTCGACCTTCGGAGCTAGAAGAGCCACATCCCCGGCGCCACCCCGACCTCGACCAGCTCGGGCCGGTTCGCCGCGATCGCGCCGGCGAGCGCCTCGCGGAGCTCGTCGGCCGTGTTGACGCTGACCGTGCCGAGGCCGTAGGCCCTGGCGATCGAGGCGGTGTCGAGCGCCGGCAGGTCGAGCCCGGGCGCGCCCTCGACCTGCTCCAGGCCAGCGAACCACTTCAGGATCGCGTACTCCGCG
Organism: uncultured Solirubrobacterales bacterium; assembly: GCA_963767285.1. Lineage (GTDB taxonomy): Bacteria > Actinomycetota > Thermoleophilia > Solirubrobacterales > 70-9 > WHSW01. The sequence goes on from CAVYDJ010000003.1 coordinate 334,566, forward strand.
TTGCGCAGGACGAGGAAGGTGACCGGCACGTCGTAGGCGACCGCGCTCCAAAACGCGGTCACCGCGTACTGGACCGAGCCCTCGCCGACCACGCAGACGACCGGTCGATCGGGCTGGGCGAGCTGGACGCCGACCGCCGCCGAGAGGCCGAACCCGAGGCCGCCGCCGGCCCCGAAGTAGTAGCTGCCGGGCTTCGAGAGCCGAAGCTGATTGCGCGCGGCGCCCGTTGACGACGGGGCCTCGAGGACGAGGATCCCGTCCTCGGGAAACGCGGCCGCCAGCGCGTTCATCGCAGCGGTGCCGGTGATCGGGTCCTGCTCGTCGCCCGCGGTCGGCTCGGGCAGCGACTCGCCCAGTTCGCGGTCGGATTCGCCCACCTCGGCGACCAGCAGCTCGAGGCTCAGCCTGACGTCGGCCACGATCGCGTCGCCCATCGGAGCCCGCGCCGCCTCGTCGGGATCGGAGGTGATCTGGACCAGCTCGGCGCCCTCGGGAAGCAGCGATCCCGGGATGTTCGGGTAGTAGGGGAAGACCGAGGAGCCGGCGACGAGGATCAGGTCACGGCCGCGGAGGGTCTCGGCGACCGGGCCGACCGCCGGCGGCAGGATGCCGCGGAAGTTCGGATGTCCCTCGGGGAACCCGAGCCGTCCGCCGCCGGTCGGCGGGCTCGCGTAGACGGGCAGGTTCTGGCGCTCGGCGAGCGCGACGGCGGCGTCCCAGGCGCCGCTCGCATCGACGTCGGGGCCGGCGACGAGGACCGGGCTCCGCGCGCCCTCGAGCCGGCGCGCGAGCGCGGCGATCACATCGGGGGCCGGGGCCGCGCGGCCGTCCACCCTCCGTTTCACCGCCTCGGCGACGTCGGCGTCGGTGACCTCGGCGTCCCAGTCGTCCATCGGGATCGAGACGAAGGTCGGTCCCTTCGGAGGCAGCGTGGCGAGGTGGGTGGCACGCGCGAGCGCCAGCGGCACGTCCTGGGCTCTGCTCGGCTCGTAGCTCCACTTGACCAGCGGGTGAGGCATGCGGGTCGCGTCGCGGTTGGTCAGGTTCGCCTGCAGGGAGACGAGCGCGCGTGTCTGCTGGCCCGCGGTGATCACAAGCGGCGTGTGGTTCGCCTGGGCGTTGAAGATCGCGCCCATCGCGTTGCCGACGCCTGGCGCCGTGTGCAGGTTGACGAGGGCCGGGCCGCCGCTGGCCTGGGCGTAGCCGTCGGCCATCCCGACCACGACCGCCTCCTGGAGCCCGAGCACGTAGCGAAAGTCGTCGGGGTAGTCGCGCAGCATGGGCAGCTCGGTCGAGCCGGGGTTGCCGAACATCGTCGTCATCCCGTGGGCACGGAAGACTTCGAGCGAGGCCTCGCGGACGTTGGTCATGCCCGCTGGACTCTATGCCTGCCGGGGCGCGCACCTTTACACCGCGTGGTGTAACGGTCGGGCCGAAAGTGGTGTAAACCTCAGCCCAAGCGATGACCGACGACGCGGACGATCCGATCACCGAGGCCGAGCGCACGGTCGGCCCGAAGCTGGTCAGGGCGATGAAGATCGCCCGCGACCTGCTCCCCGGCGACAGCCGCTACGGCGATCCGCTCTCGACCACCGGCTCCGAGCCGCGGACCGTGGTCGCCAGGCGGCTCGGCGAGGCAGCCCAGGAGCGGCCCGGCTTCCTCAAGGAGGCGGGCCTGTCGGCGCTTCAGGTCTGGGAGGCGGTCGCGGTCTCGGACGAGGGCAAGCTCGGCCACGAGCGGGTGGCGATCGTCTTCACCGACCTGGTCGGCTTCTCCGACTGGGCGCTGGAGGCCGGCGACGACCTCTCGCTGGAGCTTCTGCGCGCCGTCGCCGAGGCGATCGAGCCGCCGGTCCGGCGCCACCACGGTGAGGTCGTGAAGCGGCTCGGCGACGGGATGATGGCCGTCTTCGACAATCCGGACAATGCGGTGTCCGCGGTCTTCGAGGCCAGCCGTCGCCTCGATGCCGTCGAGGTCGCCGGGTACCGTCCGCGTATGCGCGCAGGGATGCACATCGGGACGCCGCGCCGGCTGGCCGACGATTACCTGGGGGTCGACGTCAACGTCGCCGCCCGGGTCGCGGACGGCGCCTCCGGCGGCGAGTTCCTCGTCTCCGGGGACGCGCTCGAGGAGCTCGAGCCCGGCAACTTCGCCGCCCGCAAGAAGCTGATGTTCCGCGCCAAGGGCGTGCCCAGCGATATCAGCGCCTACTCGCTGAAGCCCGCGTGATGGCAGACAAGCCCGAGATCCTCGACGAGGCGGCGATCGCCGACGACGAGCAGGCGCTGGCCAGTCGGGGCCCGGTCGACCTCATGCAGGTGCCGCGCCTGCTCGGCAATGCCCTCGGCGACATTCGCACGATCGCGGAGAACATGGCGACGCTGCCGAAGCTGCTGCTCACGCTCCGAGGGATCCAGGACGAGGTTCGCGAGCTCAACGACGAGGTGAAGCAGATGCGCGCCGCGGTCGAGTCGATGGGCGGTGACGTCGGCGAGCTTCGCGGCGGGATGGAGGACGTCTCCCGCGTCGCGCATCCCCTGCGGCGCCTCAACCCGGTCCGCCGGCGCGCCGCCGGCGGCCAGTGAGGCGGAGTCCGCTCGTACTTCTGCTGGTAGCCGCGCTCGCGGGCTGCGGCGATTCCGGCGACGAGCTTTCGTCCACCACGACGACCACCCCGGAGCCGCCGCCGAAGGAGACCCGCGATCCGCTCCCGGAGCGACCGAAGGATTGGGAGCCGTACGTCAACGAGCGCGGTGGCTACGCCCTCCTGCTTCCGCGGGGCTGGAAGGCCGACCCGGACGGCCCGCAGACGCTGATCCGCTCGTTCGACCGCCTGGTCGCGATCTCGATCGCCCCGGACCGCTCGTCCGAGGCCCGCGCGACGCCGATCGAGGATTACGCGACCAACACCGCCGACCAGCTCGGCGGCTTCGAGAAGGGCCTCGACGTCAAGGGCATGCGGCCGTACGACCACCACTACGAGGGGGTGGAGGTGTTCGGGACCGGGACGTCACGCGACGGCGTCGACCAGAAGGCGTCGGTGATCGTCCTGCGCCGCGGCGAGGTCGCGACCGTCACGGTCTTCCTTGCGGCGAACGCGAAGCCGAGCGCAGCCGAGAGCGTGCGGATCGCCAACCGGGCGATCGCCACCCTGCGCACCCGCCTGCCCAACTAGCGGTCGGGCCGGTCGGGGTAGATCTCGTCGATCGTGACCAGGGCCTCGAAGGGGGCGTCCATCGCGCCGGCGATGGCCTCCGTGCCCCCGGCGAGCCGGTCCACCAGGCAGACGCCGCCGACGATCTCCAGGCCCTGCTCGCGGATCTGCTCGACAGCGGCGATGGTCGAGCCGCCGGTGGTGACGGTGTCCTCGACCACCAGGACCTTGGTGCCCGCCTCGACCGGTCCCTCGACCATCCGCTGCAGCCCGTGCGACTTGCCCTCCTTGCGGACGAAGAAGCCGACCAGCCCCTCGCCCTCCGGCACGGCGATCGCCGCGCAGGCGAGCGGGATCGCCGCCATCACGGGGCCGCCGACCGCCGCGGCGCCGCGCTCGACGGCCTTGCCGGCGATCAGCTCGCCGGCGGCGAGGAAGCCCCGGGGCTGAAGCACGGCGCGCCGCGCGTCGACGTAGTACTGCGCCGTCTGCCCGCTCGACAGCGTCACCTCGCCGATCACGAGCGCGTGCTCGCGCAGCTCGGCGATGAGGGTCTGGCGAGCGTCCACGCCGTCAACCTACAAGCCCGACCTGCAACAGACCCGACGGGTGCGGAGGCGGGAGCTCAAACAAAAGCCCGCGGCGTAGCCGCGGGCAATTGATTCAAGCGGGAGCCGAGCAACCCGGCGGAGTTATTTAGGCGTACACATACATCTTGTCGCCCAAGTCGATCCAGTTGTAGATGAAGACCGAATCGGGGATCGGGTTGCGGATGCAGCCGTGGCTGGCCGGATAGGGCGGGACCGAGGCGTAACCGTGGGTGGCCTCGCCGCGGTTGTAATAGACCGAGTAGTACATCCCGAGCGAGTTGTAGCCGGGGTCCTTGCGGTAGAAGGTGAAGGCGCCCTGATCCGACGGCGTTGCCGCCGCCCCGGTGGCGATGTGGAAGACGTACTTCGCCTTGCCGCCGTCGACGAGCGCCATCACCTGCTTGGAGATGTCGACCTCGACGTGCTTGCCGGAGGTGTGGCTGGGCGTGAAGCCGCCCTTGCCCTCGGCGAGCATCTTGAAGATCTCCGGCGTCGCCTGGAAGTTGCGCGCCATCCCGTTGACCTTGCGGAAGGCCATCACGGCGCGCTCGGTGTGGGACCCGTAGTTGTGCTTGTCGGAGTCGTAGTAACCCTGGTCGCGCATGAGCTCGTTGAACAGGTCGACCTCCGGACCGCGGTCGCCCGGGTCGAGGTCGGGGAACTTGAGCGAGAACGGCTTCGACTTCGCCGTCGCGCCCTTCTGCTGGGCGGTCGGCTTCTTGTGCGCGCGGGCGCGGTACTTGCCGGACTCGAGCAGCGGCGTCGTGCGCAGCTTGATGCGACCGTACGTCTTGCCCTTGACCTGGCGCACGTACGGGTTCGCCTTCAGGATCGTGTCGCCGCCGCTGCCGAGGCGGACCTGAACCTTCTGGTGGCCGACGAACGGGGTCACGGTGCCGACGATCTCGACCCGCTCCCCGACCTTCGCCTTGTCGCCCTTGAGCCCGTTGATCTTCAGCTTGATCTTCGCCGGCTTCGGACCACCGCCGCCAGCGGTGCCCTGGGCGAGGGCGATCGTGGGGGACAGGGTCATGGCGATCGTCGCCAACATCCCTGCGGCGACCTTGAGGAGCTTGTTCACGCCCGGAATTGAAGCAGGACGGCTCGACGAGTTGCGGGTCACGTGCTGATCAGGATCGTGAAGGCGATCGCGTTGTTGACCATATGCACGGCGATCGTCGGGTAAATCGATCCCGTCCGCTCGTAGAGCCACGAGAGCCAGAGGCCGAAGACGGTGATCTGGAGGACGACGCCCCAGGTTTCCGGACCGGTGTAGTGGAAGAGGCCCCAGATGCCGCTCGCCAGCAGCGCGGCGAGCATGGACCGCATCCCGTTTCGCATGCCCCGGAACAGGAAGCCGCGGAAGAAGATCTCCTCGCTGACCGGGGCGACGATGACGATCAGAAGGCCCGCGATCACCGTCCCGAGCGCCCCCGAGTCGCCGCCGAGCTCGCGGGTGATGTCCTCCTGCTCGGGCGCCAGCAGCAGCGAGATCACGATCGCGCAGGCGACGTAGCCGAAGTAGGTGGCGACCGCGAGCCAGATCGGCTTGCGCAGCGGCCGGCGCAGCCCGAGCGCATCGCGGCGGACGGAGGTCGGCAGATCGCGGCCGGCGAACACGAACGCGACCAGGATCAGGCTCGCCGCGAGCGACGCCTGCAGCGTGACCTGGGCGCCGAGCGACTCGATCTCGGGATCGAACGCCGAGACGATCAGCGCCAGGCCGATCACGACGACGATCAGGAAGCCGAGCCCGCCGAACGCCTTGCCCGGACCCCAGCTCGCCGACGGCATCAGGTCGCCCGCCGGCGCCGGCGCCGGCGCGGGCGCCGGCTCGCCCGCGGGCGAGCTCAGCGGCGGTCCGGTCGGCGGCGGCGGCTGGCTGGCCGGTGGTGGAAGCGACTCGGTCAAGGTCGGAGATGGTCCTCGATCTCGGCGAGCGAGCGTAGCTGGCCGCCCGCGCCGTTTCGATCGAGCAACAGCGCCGGGATGCCCGCGGCGCGCGCGCCATCAACGTCCTCATCGGGCGTGTCCCCGATGTGGAGCGCCTCCGACGGCTCGCATCCGGCGAGCTCCAGCGCGACGGAGAAGATCGCGGGATCAGGCTTCGCGGCGCCCGCGGCGGCGGAGGTGACGACGGCGTCGAGATCGGCCGCGAGCCCGCAGCGCTCGAGCACCTCGGGCAGCGAGACGTCCCAGTTCGAGACGCAGACGAGGGTCAGCCCGCGGTCGCGAAGCGCCGCCAGCGCCGGGGCCGCGTCGGGGTAGGCGCGAAAGCGGATCGCCGCCATCATCGTCTCGACGTCGACCTCCCGCCCGAGCTCGCGCGACAGCAGCGCGGCGCACCGGGAGCGCAGGTCGGCGAGCGCCGCCTCGTCGGACCCCTCGATCGCGTGCTCGCGGTAGTAGGCCATCTCGGTCCGCCAGGCCGTCTCCTCGCCCATCCGCGTCCACGGAGGCTCGAGCTCGACCAGGGTTCCGAGCGCGTCGAAAAGGACGGCCTTCGTCATTCGTCGGAGGAGACTGGCAGGATCGGCACCATGGAAGAGAGCTTCTGGGAATCCAACGGCGACTGGATCTCGGCGCTGATCACGCTGGTCATCGCGTTTGCGGTCGCCTTCATCGTCGACCGCTTCGTGATCGCCCGGGCGACCGGGGTGGCGGCCAAGGTCACCGACTCGACGATCTCGCGGGCGACCAACACGCGCCTGCGGATGATCCGCAGACTGGTCTTCGCGACGATCATCATCCTCGGCGTCGGGATCGCGCTGACCCAGTTCGACCAGCTCAACAAGCTCGCCAACGCCGTCCTCGCCTCCAGCGCGGTTCTCGGCCTGGTCCTGGGGTTCGCGGCGCAGAAGATCCTGGCCAACCCGCTCGCCGGGATCCTGCTCGCGATCTCGCAGCCGATCCGGATCGGCGACTCGGTGACGATCGAGGACGAGACCGGCCGGGTCGACGACCTGACCCTCTCCCACACCTTCATCGACACCGGGGACGGGCGACTGGTGATCGTGCCCAACGAGACCGTGGTCACGAACGTGATCGTCAACCGCTCGACCGGCAACCTCAGCGCTCCGGTCGCGGTCTCCGTCTGGGTGCCGGCCGACGCCGACGTCGGCCAGGCTCGCGAGGCGCTCGAAGCGCTCGAGCCGTCGCAGATCGACGTCGCCGAGGTGACGCCCGACGGCGTGCGCCTGGAGATTCACGGCCCGCGGCGGCCGGGAGGCACGCGTGCGGCGGGCGAGGAGGCGGCCCTGCGCGAGCGGGCGCAACGGGCGCTTCGCCAGGCGGGAGTACTGTCGGCCCAGTAACAGCGCTGGGTACCCTTACGGGGTCGTGACCGCTCGCCAACGCAGACGGCACCGGGGCTCGCAGGGTGGCTCGGTGGGTAAGTGGATCCTGTTCGTGTTCGTCGGGATCTTCGCCGTCGTCATCGCCGCCCTCGGCGGCGTCGCGATGTGGGTGCAGGACATCCGCGCCGACGTGCCCAGCATCGACACGCTGAAGCCGGCCGAGAGCGGCGCCAACTCCGAGGTCTTCGCCGCCGACGGGACCAGCCTCGGCTACGTGCAGTCGAGCATCATCCGCGACCCGGTCGATCTCCAGAAGATGCCGAGGGTGCTCCAAAACGCGACGATCGCGATCGAGGACGAGAACTTCTACGAGCACTCGGGGGTCGATTACGGGGCGGTGGTCCGCGCCGCGATCGAGAACGTCGAGGCCGGCGAGGTCGAGCAGGGCGCTTCGACGCTCACCCAGCAGCTGGTCCGCAACCTGTATCTCGAGGACCCCGAGGACACGATCGAGCGCAAGATCATCGAAGCCGAGATGGCGCGCGAGTACGAGGACGAGCACACCAAGAACGAGATCCTCGAGGAGTACCTGAACACCGCCTCCTACGGCACCAACGACGGCAAGACCGCGGTCGGCGTTCAGGCGGCGTCGCAGGTGTTCTTCAACAAGGACGTCTCCGAGCTCAACCTCGGCGAAGCGGCGCTGCTCGCCGGACTGCCCCAGGCCCCGACCGACTACAACCCCTTCCTCAACCCCGACGGGGCGAAGAACCGCCGTAATCAGGTGCTCGATGCGCTGGCGGAGCAGGGGTACGTCACCTACGCGACCGCCGAGGTGGCGAAGGCCGACGGGCTTGGCCTCGAGCGCGGCTACCGCTACGAGTCGCGCACCCAGCAGTACTTCTTCGACTTCGTCCAGCAGGAGCTGATCGACCGCTACGGCGTCCAGACGGTTCGCGAGGGTGGGCTGAAGGTCTATACGACGCTCGATCCGCGCCTGCAGGCCGTCGCCGAGGAGGCGATCGCCGCCCATCCCGTCACCGGTGCCGCCGAGGCGCTCGTTTCGACCGAGGTCGACACCGGGGAGATCATCGCGATGGCCTCGTCGGAGTCCTATGAGGACAGCCAGTTCAACCTCGCCGCGCAGGGCCGCCGCCAGCCGGGCTCGTCGTTCAAGCCCTACGCGCTCACCGCGGCCGTCGACCAGGGGATCGACCCCGACAGCACCTACTACGCCGCCCCGAGCACGATCAGCATCCCGCAGGGGATCGGCGCCCCGCCCTGGGTCGTCAGCGGCGGCGCGGGCGGCTCGATCAGCCTGCGCCAGGCGACCGCGAACTCCGTCAACACGGTCTTCGCGCAGCTGGTCACCGACATCGGTCCCGACACGATGGACGACATGGCGAAGCGGATGGGCGTCTCGAGCCCGCTGTCCGGATTTCCTGCCGACGTCCTCGGCGCCAGCGACGTCACGGTGCTCGACCAGTCGAACGGCTTCGCGACGATCGCCAACGGCGGCGTCCACCACGAGCCGACCGCGATCTCCCGGGTCGAGTTCCCCGACGGCGAGGTCGACGTCCCCGAGGATCCGGAGGGAACGCGGGTGATCTCCGACGGGGTCGCCTACACGGTCGCCGACGTGATGAAGGGAACGCTCGAGTACGGCACGGCGGCCGGCCAGGGGATCGGCTGCCCTGCGTCCGGCAAGACCGGCACGACCGAGGAGCAGGCCGACGCCTGGTTCGTCGGCTACACGCCGCACATCTCGACCGCCGTCTGGGTCGGCAATCCGAACGAGCGAGTCCCGCTGCCGGGCTACGGCGGTCAGCTCGCCGCGCCGATCTGGCACGACTACATGATGGTTGCGGCGACCGAGCCCTGTGACGACTTCCCGGAGGCGCAGAACCCCGCCGACCTGTCCGGCTACTCCAGCGAGCACACGGTCGACCCCAACTACGAGAGCGACGAGACCACGACCACGACGACGACCGACGAGGAGGCGGACGAGGACTCCGACGAGCCGCCGCCCGGTGGCTACGACCCGAACCTCTACGCCCCGGGCGCCGGTCAGGAGCCGGCCCCGACTCCCGAGCCGCCGGATGCGCCGGACGTCGGCGACGTCACGCCCGGTGGCGGCGGAGCCGGCCCGCCGACCGGCGGCGCCGGCGGCGTCGATCCGGACTAGACGCCCCGAGGCGCCGAGCGTGAGCGGCGAGTTCGAGCTGATCGCCGCGATCCGCGAGCGGATCGCGAGCGCCGGCGCCGACCGCTCCGACGCGCTCGTGCTGGGAAGCGGCGACGACGCCGCGATCACGGTTCGCGACGGGGCGACCGCGACGAGCGTCGACGCGCTGGTCGAGGCGGTCCACTTCCGGATGCCGCCCTTCCGGCCCGGCGAGGTCGGCCACAAGGCGCTCGCCGTCGCCCTCTCCGACCTCGCGGCGATGGGCGCCGCTCCCGGCGAGGCGTACGTGCAGCTCGGCGTCCCAGAGGGCCGCGCCGAGGAGGAGCTGCTGGAGCTGGCCGGCGGCCTGGCCGCGGTCGCGGCAACGCACGGCGTCGCGATCGCGGGGGGCGACGTGACCCGAGCCCCGGTGCTGCTCGTCGCGGTCACGGTGGTCGGGACCGCCGCCGGGCCCGACGAGCTCGTGCGCCGCCGCGGCGCCGGCCCCGGCGACGTGGTCGCGATCACCGGCGAGCTCGGTGGCGCCGCGGCGGGACTGCTGCTGCTCTCCGATCACGGGCTTGCCGCATCGCTCGACGACCATACGGCGGAGGCGCTGCGCCGTCGTCAGCTCACGCCTGAGCCGCGGCTCACCGCAGGGATGGCGCTCGCCGCCAGCGGGGCGACGGCGATGATCGACGTCAGCGACGGGCTCGGGGCCGACGCCACGCACATGAGCGGCGCCGGGGTGGGGCTGGAGATCGACCTCGAGCGGGTCCCGGTGCAGTCCGGGGTCGCCGAGGTCGCTGCCGCCGCGGGGCGTGACCCGCTCGACCTGGTCGCCGCGGCCGGCGAGGACTACGAGCTGCTGGTGACGCTGCCCTCCGGGCGCGCGGGCGAGGCCGCCGACGCGGTCGCCGCAGCCGGCTCGACCCTGACCGTCATCGGCGAGGTCAACGCGGGCGACGGCGTGGTGCTCAGCGGCCCCGAGGGTCCTCGGGACACCGGCGGTTACGACCAGCTCCGCTGATCGTTCCGGGTCCGTGCTGCTGCTTGAGCAGGCGGATCCGGCGCAGCATCGCGTCGGCGACCGCAGGGGCGTCGACGTCGTACCGGTTGCTCTGGATCTCTCGCTTCAATTTGTTCACCCTGGCCATGTCGTCCGTACTCCGTTAATCGGCGCGGACGACGCTGAACACGACTGGCATTTCGTCCATTTTTCAGGCTTGGCTCGCCCGGCGGGCGAGGAGGAGCGCCGCGGTGCCGATCACGGCGCCGCCGAGGAAGCACAGCGCCAGGGCGGTCGCGAAGCCGATCTGGCCGTCGGCGACCATGATCGCGAACGTCCACGGGGCGTCGACTCCGAGGTCGAGAGCGCGCGAAACCGCGGCGAAGGCCGCGGCGAGCGGCACGCTGGCAAGGGCGATCACGCCGAGGATCGCGGCCTGCCTGGAGACGGTGTGCCGGCGGAGGGTCAGCAGCCACAGGTGGACGATCGGGACGACGAGCAGCGCCAGGTACGGGTTGCTTAGCCAGAGCAGGCCCCACGCGGAGACGGTGACCGCGCCGAGCCCGCAGGCGGCGGCCTCCGGGGCCCGTGCCCCCGTCACCCCCCGGATCCGCAGCAGCCAGGCGCTGGCGGCGGCGATCAGCGCCATCGCCCCGAAGCTGATCGCCGCCCGGGCGCCGAGTTCGTACAGCGACGGGTCGAACGGAAACGGGGGCCGGGGGACCGCGCCGGCGATCGCGAGCAGATAGAGGATCGCCAGCGCCCCGACGAACGGGAGGCTGCGGGCCGCGCCCCAGGCGAGCGCGGCGCCGACCCCGAGGCGCTCGCGGCCCGCTCGGGCGCAGCCGTCGACGGCCGCGACCGCGGCCGGGGCGAACAACGCCAGGGCGAGCATTGCCAGCGCCCATCCAGGGAGCAGGTTGTCGCCGAGCTCGACGTAGGTCTCGGGACCGTGGACCGGCTCGCCGACCGCAACGTCGACCGCGGCGACCGTCGACTGCGCGGCCCGCCCAAAATCGTCGATCGCCCGTGCTGAGACATCGTCGGGCTGGTCGTCGGCGGCGGCCAGCGGGCGTTCGCCCGCGGACGAGATCGCGACCGCGCCGGTGCCCTCGCCGATCAGCACCGCCTGATCGCCGAGCCCGGAGGGAAGCGCGATCCTGGCCAGCTGCGTGAAGGCGCCGTCCTCGTTCGAACCTCCCTCGGCCTGTACCTCGACCGCGCGCTCGGCCGTCCGCTCGAGCTGGGACGGGGCGCTCGCCGCGCCGGTCGAGCTGGTGACCACCAAGGGCCGCCGGCGCTCGGCCGCGCCCGGTTGCGAGATCACGACGACGGCCTCGATCGTCTCGCGCTCCGGAAGCCCGTCGATCAACTCGCGGACTCCGGCGCCGCCGACCGTCGAGCCGCTGACCGAGGCGAGCACGAACGTCTTCTCGTGGCTGACGCGGAAGGCGTTCGCGAGCTCGACCAGGATCCCGGTGGCGGCCGCGCTCGACGCAGCGCCCGGGCCGGTGTCCGCATCGCGGGCGGCGACGACCAGCACCGTCGAGCCGGCGTCTCCGGGGAGCGTGAGGAGGACGTTGCGCAGCGATGTGGGCTCGCCGTCGACCTCGGCCTCGTAGCGCTGCTCGGTCACCGCGCCGGCCGGCACCTCCTCGAATCGGCTGACGACGAGGTCGGCGATCGCCTCGTCGCCCTCGCTGCCGGGAACTCGCTCGGGAGCGGTCGTCGCGATCTGGCGTGCAACCGCAGCGGCGCGGTCGCCCTCGAACGTCGTCGGAGGGGTGACGGGCTCGAGCGGGTCCGGCGCTCCCTCGAGCGAGAACATCGCGACGACCACCGCGAGGGCGGCAGGCACGAAGGCGATCCGGTAGAGGCGGAGGTTGACGATCATCTCGACGCTCCTGCATCTTGCCGACCGGGAATCGTGACGGTCCGCGATTACGCTTCCGTGCATGGCCTCCGGCGCCGCCATCGCGGGTGACAGCGCACCGCGGATCCTGCTCGTCGACGACGAGCACTCGGTGCAGACGCTGCTGACGTATCCGCTGCGCAAGGACGGCTACGAGGTGGTCGCGGCGCTCGACGGCCGCGAGGCGCTCGACCGCTTCGCCGAGCAGCGGTTCGACCTCGTCGTCCTGGACCTCATGCTGCCGAAGCTCGACGGGCTCGAGGTCTGCCGGCGCCTGCGGGGCCGGAGCCAGGTGCCGATCATCATCCTGACCGCGAAGGACGACGAGGGCGACAAGGTGCTGGGGCTCGAGATCGGGGCCGACGACTACATCACCAAGCCGTTCTCCGTTCGGGAGTTCCGCAGCCGCGTGAAGGCGGCGCTGCGGCGCTCGGAGATGCTGCGCGGCCGTCCCCCGGGCGAGCCGATCGTCGCCGGGGACATCGAGATCGACTTCGAGCGCCGCGTCGCCACGGCTCACGGCGAGGGGGTGCGGCTCACCTACGTCGAGTTCGAGCTCCTCGCGTCGCTCGCTCGCTCCCCGGGCCGGGTGATGACCCGTGAGGCGTTGCTCGAGCAGGTGTGGGGGGACTCGGCCTACCGTGACCCGCGGACGATCGATGTCCACATCCGCCACCTGCGCGAGAAGCTCGAGCGCGACTCCCGCCGGCCGGAGTACCTGCTCACGGTGCGGGGCGTCGGGTACAGGTTCAGAGACGAGCCGTGAACTCGGTTCGTAACAGGTTGGCGCTGCTGTTCTTCGTGATCACGGCGGCGGCGGTCGGGTTCATCTACCTCTACGTGGTCCCGCAGCTGCGCTCGAGCCTGACGGCCGAGAAGCTGCAGCGGCTCGAGCAGGTCGCGACCGAGCAGAGCGACCGCCTCGAGAACGCGCTCGACCGCCGGATCTCGGGCGCCCGGCTGCGGGTTCTCCTCAACCGGATCGACCAGCGCGTCGCCGCCCGGGTCACGGTGCTCGCCGTGCGCTCGGAGCCCGCCGGGCCGCAGCCCGCATTCGTGATCGCCGACTCCGAACGGGATCGGACTGCGGTCGCCGCCGCCTATCCGGCCGCGGCCGCGGCCGCTCTGAACGGGTCGCTCGCGAGTGCGGTGGAGCGAGTCGGCGGCGAGCGGCTCGGCGAGACGGCGATCCCGCTCGGCGACGGTGCCGCACCCGACTGGGTGGCGGTCTTCTCGACCGACCTCGCGGACGTCGAGGACAACGTGGCGTTGATCCGGCGCCAGATCCTGATCGCCGGCGCGATCGCCCTGGTCGCGGCGCTCGGCGCCGGCTACCTGGTGGCGGGCGCTCACGCCCGCCGGCTGCGGCGGCTCGAGGCGGCGGCCGAGAAGGTCGCCGGCGGCGACTTCACGACCCCGATCCCGGTCGACTCCAACGACGAGGTCGGCCAGCTCGCGATGACCTTCAACGAGATGCAGAAGCGCCTCGCGGTGCTCGACAGCGCGCGCAAGGAGTTCATCGCCAACGCCTCGCACGAGCTGCGGACCCCGATCTTCTCCCTCTCGGGGTTCATCGAGCTGCTCGACGAGGAGGACCCCGACCCCGAGGCGAGGGCCGAGTTCGTGGCGCAGATGCGCGAGCAGGTGGACCGGCTCACCAAGCTCACCGTTGACCTGCTCGACCTCTCCAAGCTTGACGCCGACGCGCTGCAGATCCGCCGGGAGCGGGTCGACCTTGCGGCCGTGGCGCGCCGCGTCGTCGCCGAGTTCGGGCCCGCCGCCGACCGCCGCCGGGCCGAGATCTCGATCGAGGAAGGCGGCGGGGTCGCCGCGCGCGCCGACCCTGATCGGGTCGCGCAGATCATGCGTATCCTCATTGACAACGCACTTACACACACGCCGGAGGGAACGGCGATCAAGGTAGGGATGAAGACAGCCAGCGACAATGGCTCGGCGAGCCTCTTGGTGACCGACGACGGCCCGGGGATCGACCCCAGGTCGCGCGAGCGCGTCTTCGAGCGCTTCTACACCGGCGACGAGGTCTCGGGCTCCGGGCTCGGGCTGGCCATCGGGCGCGAGCTCGCGCTGCGGATGGGCGGCACGCTCGGCCTGCGCGCCCGCCGCGGCCACACCGAGTTCGAGCTCCGGCTGCCGAACGCGGGACCGGCGGGGAGCTGATCGGCTTGCGCAGCCCGGTCACCGCCCTGGCGGTGCTGCTCGCCGCCGTCCTCCTGGTCGCCGGCTGCGGCGGCTCGGACTCGACCACGACCGTGACCGCGGGGGCGTCCGAGACGGATGGCGGGGATGGCCAGCGGGTCGTGATCGAGGCCGAGGACGGGGCCTTCGACGCCAGGGCGATCTACGAGAACGCCGCCCCCGCAGTCGTGACCGTGATCTCGATCTTCAACGGCGACGACGGTGGCGGCGGGATCTTCGGCGGCGGCAGCCCGACCGGCGGCCAGGGCTCCGGCTTCGTGATCTCCGACGACGGTGAGATCCTCACCAACGCCCACGTGGTGACCGACGCCGAGACCACCGGCACCCCCACCCGCCCGCTGCATGAGGCGGACGAGATCTACGTCCAGTTCGCCGACCGCAACCAGGTCAGCGCCGAGGTGCTCGGCTTCGACCCGTTCGCCGACGTGGCGCTGCTGAAGGTCGAGCCGGAGGGCCTCGATTTGCAGCCGCTCACGCTCGGTTCGGAGGCCGACGTCCAGGTCGGTGACGCCGTCGCGGCGATCGGCAGCCCGTTCGGCCAGAACCAGTCGCTGTCGGTCGGCATCGTCTCGGCGACCGACCGTTCGATCGACTCGCTCACCGACTTCGGGATCGACGGCGCCCTCCAGACCGACGCCTCGATCAACCCGGGCAACTCGGGCGGCCCCCTGCTCGACGCCAACGGCGAGGTGGTCGGGATCAACCAGCAGATCCAGACCTCCTCGGGCGGCAACGAGGGCGTCGGCTTCGCGGTCCCGATCGACCTTGCCGAACGCTCGGCCGGGCAGCTGCGCGAGGACGGCGAGGTCGCCTACGCCTACGCGGGCGTGACCACCACGGACCTGTATCCGCAGCTCGCCGAGCGGCTCGACATCGACGCTGACACCGGCGCCCTGGTCTCCGAGGTCGTCCCGAACTCGCCCGCCGACGACGCCGGGCTGCAGGCCGGCAACGAGCAGATCCGCTTCCAGGGCCGCCCGGTCGAAGCCGGCGGCGACGTGATCACCGCCGTCAACGGCGAGGCGATCGAGGACAACGCCGCCTTGCCGCGGATCGTCTCGCGGTTGTCCCCGGGCGACACCGTCACGCTCGACCTCGTGCGCGACGGCGACACCGAGCAGGTCGAGCTCGAGCTCGGCGAGCGCCCGACCTCGGTCGGCCCCTAGCCCAAACCGGCTAGCCTGCCGCGTCGTGCTGCAAGAGGTACCCCTCGGACACAAGTCCCTTGCGGACTACACGCACATCGCCGGCCGGCCGCTGGTCGAGCGGATCCGCGAGCTCGCGGAGCCCCTCCAGGGCAAGTCGGTCCTCCACCTGAGCGCGACAGCGTTCGGTGGCGGGGTCTCGGAGATCCTCTACACCCTCGTCCCGCTGATGCGCGACGTCGGGCTCGACGCCCACTGGCAGATCATCTCCGGCCAGGAGGAGTTCTTCAACGTCACCAAGCTGATGCACAACTCGCTTCAGGGCGACCCGCAGGAGATCTCCGACCAGCAGTGGGAGGTCTTCGAGGCCTACAACCTGATGAACGCGCGGACGCTCGAGGGCGACTGGGACGTGGTGATCGTCCACGACCCGCAGCCGGCGGCGATGAAGCGCGACGCCGGTGAGCGCGCGCGACGCTGGATCTGGCGGTGCCACATCGATCTCTCGACCCCGAACCCGTCAACGATCGCGCGGCTGGTTCCGCTGATCACCGACTACGACGCGACGGTCTGGCACATGGAGCAGTACATCCCCGCCGACCTCGAAGGCGGCGGCATCCGGAGGATCTGCCCGCCGGCGATCGACCCGCTGTCGCCGAAGAACATGGCGCTCTCGCCCGAGGACGCCGCCTTCGTCTGCGAGCAGTTCGGGATCGACACGGACCGTCCGCTGATCTGCCAGGTCTCGCGGTTCGACCCCTGGAAGGACCCGATCGGGGTGATCGACGCCTACAGAATCGTCAGGGAGTCGGTGCCCGACGCACAGCTCGCCCTGGTCGGCTCGATGGCGACCGACGATCCCGAGGGCTGGGAGTTCTTCCACAAGACCTTTCAGCACGCGGACGGCGACCCCGACATCAAGATCCTCAACAACCTCAACAACGTCGGCGCGATCGAGGTCAACGCCTTCCAGTCGCAGGCCGACGTCTGCATTCAGAAGTCGATCCGCGAGGGCTTCGGCCTGACCGTCACCGAGGCGCAGTGGAAGGGCCGGCCGATGATCGGCGGCGACGTCGGCGGGATCCCGCTGCAGATCGAGGACGGCGTCTCCGGCTTCCTGGTCGACTCGCCCGAGGCGGCCGCGCAGCGCTCGATCGAGCTTCTCGAGGACCCCGAGCTGGCCAAGCGGCTCGGGCGCGCCGGCAAGGAACACGCCCGCGAGCACTTCCTGACGCCGCGCCTGCTGCGCGACTGGCTCGACCTGTTCACACAGCTCGAAACATAGAACGTTCCGCCCTCCTCCTCGGCTTCGCCTCCGGGGGCGGCCGGGTCAGCCGAAGGACGCCCTACTAGGCTGCTTCGCATGACGGATCAGCGCCTGGTAATCGTTTCCAACCGCGGGCCCGCCGAGTTCGAGCGCGGGCCCGACGGCGAGCGCGTGGTCCGCCGCGGCGGCGGCGGGCTGGTGACCGCGCTGTCGGGCCTGGTCGCGCACCGCGGGGCGCTGTGGATCGCCTCGGCGATGACCGACGAGGACGTCGCGGTCTCCCGCGAGGCCGGCGGCGCGCCGGTCGAGGTCGAGCTCGACGACGTCTCCTACGAGGTGCTGATGGTCGAGTCCGACCCCGAGGCCTACGACGGCTTCTACAACGTGATCGCCAACCCCCTGCTGTGGTTCGTCCAGCACTACCTGTGGGACCTCTCCAACGCGCCGGACATCCGGCAAAACGAGCTCGACGCCTGGGACGAGGGCTACGCGGTCGTCAACGAGGACATCGCGCGCGCGGTGCTGGCGACGATCGCCGACGACGAGGCGCCGCTGGTCATGTTCCACGACTACCACCTCTACACGGCGCCGGCGATCGTCCGCGAGGCGAGGCCCGACGCCCTGTTGCAGCACTTCGTCCACATCCCCTGGTCGCAGCCCGACAGCTGGCGGATCCTGCCGGCGCGCTGGCGCGAGGAGATCTATCGCGGCCTGCTCGCCAACGACATCATCGGCTTCCACACCACCGCCTACTGCCGCAACTTCCTGCACTGCTGCCGCGAGCTGATGGAGCTTGAGACCGACTACGAGCGCGGCTGCGTCATTCACGACGGCCGCGAGACCTGGGTCCGCGCGTATCCGCTCGGGATCGACGCGAAGCGGCTCGAGCGCGCCGCCGAGTCGCAGGAGGTCCTGGAGGCCGAGCAGGAGATCCTGCGCCGCCGCCGCGACTTCATGATCCTCCGGGTCGACCGGGCGGACCTCTCGAAGAACGTGCTCCGCGGCTTCACCGCGTTCGACACCTTCCTGCAGGAGCACCCCGAGTTCCGCGAGCGGGTCACGTTCATCGCCCACCTGCAGCCCTCGCGCCAGGACGTGCCCGAGTACGCCGAGTACCTGGAGCGGATCGAGGCCCTGGTTGCGGTCGTCAACCACCGCCACGGGACCACCGACTGGATGCCGATCGACCTGCGGATCTACGAGAACTTCCCCGAGGCCGTCGCCCGCTACAAGCACTTCGACCTGCTGATGGTCAACTCGATCTTCGACGGCATGAACCTCGTCGCCAAGGAGGCGCCGGCCGTCAACACGCGCGACGGCGTGATCATGCTCTCGGAGAACACCGGCTCGCACGAGGAGCTGGGCGATTGCACGCTGACCGTGAACCCGTTCGACATCGCCGAGCAGGCCGAGACGATCTACCGGGCCCTGACGATGGATCCCGAGGAGCGCCGCCTGCGCGCCGCCCGCCTGCGCGAGATCGTCCGCGACCGCGACCCCGGTGTCTGGATCTCCGAGCAGCTCGACGACATCCGCGCCAAGCACGCGGAAGTCAGCGTCTGATCTTGACCTTGACCGTGCGCGAGTAGCCGCGCTCGTAGGGGTAGCCCGCCGCCTGCGGCACGAGGGCCCGGAAGCGGTAGCGCTTCGCGCTGGCCGTCGCGCGCAGCTTGTAGCGGGCCGCAAAGGCGCAGCCGCCGTCGCTGCGGTCGGTGCGGAAGACCTGCCAGCGGTGCTTGCCGAGGCGCGCCTGAACCTTGATCAGGCGGTCGGCGCACAGGGGCCCCGGCAGCACCCCGGCGAACTGCAGGCGGTCGCGACTTTGGACCCCGTGGTTGGGGGTGACGCTCAGGGATGGCCGCGCCGCGGAGCGGGCGACGAGGCCGTGGCGGGCGATGACCGCGTCGCCGAAGACGTAGTGGACGTACACCTCGCGGCTCGGCCCGGCCGGGAGCTCGAGCGCGTACGAGCCGTCGGCGCCGGTCGTGCTCGTCGCCCCGACGACGATCGGCTCGCCGTCGGCGAGCACGCGGGTGAGTGCGCAGACGGTCGCCCCGGCGGGCGCGCCGGTCACCCGGCCGCGGACGACCGCGGCCTGATCGGACGCGACGAGGGTCTCGGCGGCGCTGCCGTCGCCGAACCCGGCGCTGAGCGCCGTGCCGCCAGCCACCGCCGAGCCCGGACACGCGTTGTCGACCCAGACCTGGCGGGCCTCGCAGGTCCGGTTCGGGGCGCCGTCCAGCCCCAGATCCTCGACGCAGGCCGTGACGGTGTTCGCCGGGCCGGTGACGAAGGCCGGGCCGGTGGTCGGGACGGCGGCCGACTCGGTGGTGGTCAGCGGGCAAGGGCTGAGCGCGGTCGCGAAGCCGGCGGCGACGGCGCAGTTGC
The DNA here is from genome assembly GCA_963767285.1 of uncultured Solirubrobacterales bacterium. Taxonomy (GTDB): domain Bacteria; phylum Actinomycetota; class Thermoleophilia; order Solirubrobacterales; family 70-9; genus WHSW01. Next base: position 353,709 of record CAVYDJ010000003.1, read on the forward strand.
GGACGTCGGTGACCAGCAGCGCGCCGTTGCCCTCGACGTAGACGGTGCGGATGCCGCTGCCGGCGTCGGCGGCGGCGAAGGTGAGGCCGCGGGTGCCGCGGATCACCTCGCCTTCGAAGAGCGAGCCGCCACTGATCGCGAGCTGCGGCGCGGCGCGGTCATCGGTCCGCAGGTAGACGCCGCGTACGTAGGCGTGAGCGCCGTCCTCGGCGGCGCGCCCGCAGGGCCGGCCGGCGCCGGGGGCGACGCAGCGCAGCCAGGCGTGGAACTGGGTGAACTCGCCGGCGATCGAGTGGACCCGGAAGTCGTTGTGCTCGGAGCCGAACGCGAGCGGCTCGCCGCCGGGGGGCGTGACCATCAGCTCGCCGCGGTGACCGGCCTGGTAGGTGAGGCTCGCGTTCGCCTGCACGCCGGTGAACACGGTCCCGGTGGGCGCGCGCCAGACCCAGGCGCCGTAGTGCCACAACCCGGTGTCGTCCCCGTCGTGGAAGGCCTGCAGCCCGGCGTCGGTCCCGCACAGCGCCCGCGCCTCGTAGTGGTCGGAGCTCCGCTCCCAGGTCGCCTCGACGAAGGGCGTCACCGAGCTGCACTGGGTGACGGTGTAGGTGCCTGCCTCGGCGGTGCGCGCGAACGCGAGCGTCGCGGCGGCGGCGGCCAGCAACGCGACCGCGGCCAGGCGGCCGCGCCCGAGCCGCCGCGGGCCGGTGATGTAGGGGTCGTGGTCGTCTCGCATCGTTTCCTCTCAGTGCTCGAAGCCGAACTGGCTCGCGGTGGACGGCGGGGCGGGTGCGGGCGCGGGCGGGTCGGGGGGCGGGGGTTCGTTGGACGGGGGGTCCGGCGGCGCGGGTGGATCGGACGCGGGCGCCGGCGGTGGTGGCGGGGGCGCGATTGGGGCGGGCGACGCCGGCGGTGGTGGGGTCGGTGAAGGGGGAGGTGGGACCGCGCGCTCGGGCTCTAGGGGGGCCGGGTCCCTGTCGCGGTTGGGACGAACGCGGCTTTGCCCACCTCCTGTGTCGGTAGAGCCGCGTTCGGGATGCTTCGGGCGGCGCGGCGCGTCTCGTGAGGCCGCTTGGGCCGCGACCGGCACTCCCCTGCCACTGCCCATCGCCAACCCCACGTCGGGCGGCAGCGGCTCCGGCTCGGGCGCGCGGACGATGCCGGGCAGGATCACCAGCACGAAACACCCAACCGAGAGCCCGCCGAGCAGGCGGGCGAGGTTGGTCCAGCGGATCCGTGTGCGGTCCATCCGGCTCCAACAAGCCCACGGCGGGCCCCTATGCCCCCCGCTATAGTCATCCGCCGCTCATGAGTGCCGAATACGAACTAGTGCTGATGCTCGATCCGGAGGTCCCGGACGAGCGCCGCGATGAGATCGCGACCAACGCCCGTGGGCGGATCGAGTCGAGCGGCAGCCTGAAGGCCGAGAAGGCCTGGGGGCTGCGCAAGCTCGCCTACGAGATCGGCCACCGCAACGAGGCCGACTACCGCTTCTTCCGGTTCGAGACCGAGAGCCCGCTGCTCAACGACCTCGACCACAACCTGAAGATCACCGACGGCGTCCTGCGCTTTCGCATCTTCAAGGTCGACCCCGAGTCGCCGGTGATCGAGCCGCCGCCCCCGGCGCCGCTCGCCAGCTCCGCTCCGCGGGGCCCCGGGCGCCCCGGGCGCGGGCGCCGCGACGAGTGGGACGACGACCGCGACGCCGAGCCCGCGCCGCCTCCGCTCGCCCCGGCCGCCGAGGCCCCGGCCGCCCCGCCCGCCGAGGCCGCCGCCCCGCCCGCCGAGGCCGCCGCCCCGCCCGCCGAGGCCCCCGCTCCGGCCGCAGAGGCCACCGAGCCCGCTCCGGAGCCGGCTGCGCCGGTGGCCGAGCCCGAGCCTCCCGCCGCCGAGGCCCCGCCGGCCGAGCCTGCGCCTGAGGCCCCGGAGGCCGAGGCGCCCCCCGCACCCGCGCCCGCCGACGAGGAGTAGTCCCGCTCCTTACGGACTTTTTCGCGTCAGAGGGGGCGAGAAGTCGCCGACCCCGGTCTTAGACTGGAACTGTCAAAGCAATCCAGAGAGGTAGTGATTTTCAGTGGCGGCTTCGAATATCAACACCGTGGTGATCACGGGCAATCTGACCCGCGACCCCGAGCTCCGCAGCACGGGCGGCGGGACTTCGGTCTGCGACATGCGGGTGGCGGTCAACTCACGGCGCAAGGACCAGAGCGGCAACTGGGTCGACAAGCCCAATTACTTCGACGTCACCGTCTTCGGCGCGCAGGGCGAGAACTGCTCGACCTACCTGTCGAAGGGCCGGCCGGTGGCGGTCGAGGGTCGGCTCGACTGGCGCGAGTGGGAGGCGAAGGACGGCTCGGGCAAGCGCCAGGCCGTCTCGATCATCGCCAACACCGTTCAGTTCCTCGGCAGCCGCGATGGCGGCGGCGAGAACGGCGGCAACCGCTTCACCGCTCAGTCCGATGTCCCGGCGGACACCTCGGACTTCGACTCGCCGGAGACCCCCGCGGCCGTCGGTGCCTCAGACGACGACATCCCGTTTTAGGTAGCTAGACTCGTGCATCTGCGCCGCCCGTAGAGCGGCGCGTTTGCGCGAGATGAAGAGCTTTTCCGACAATCCAGGCGAGCGCGGCTGATGGCACGCAAGCAGCGTGCGCAGCCGACCCCGCCGAGCGGCGGCCCGAACGCTCGCCCCCGCAGGGGCGGCGGCCGCTTCAGCGACCGCTACCGGCCCCGTAAGTACACGCGGATCAACGTCGAGAACATCGACTACAAGGACCTGGCGACGCTGCGGCGGTTCATCTCCGACCGCGGCAAGGTCCGCTCGCGCCGCGTCACCGGGCTTTCGCGCCGCCACCAGCAACAGCTCGGGTTGGCGATTCGCCGGGCGCGCGAGCTGGCTCTGCTGCCGTACGTCGGCGAGCGTTAGGCCGATGGCCCAGGCGATCCTGCTGAAGGACGTGGAGTCGCTCGGCCAGGCCGGCGACGCCGTCGACGTCTCGCCCGGCTACCTGCGCAACTTCCTCGTTCCGCGCAAGCTCGCCCAGCCGGCGACGGACCGCTCGCTGGAGGAGGCCCGACGCCGCCACGAGGCCGCCGAGAAGGCGGCCCAGGAGGCCGAGGAGCGCGCCGAGCAGACTGCGGCCTTGCTCTCGAAGACCGTGCTCACGATCCAGCACCGCGCGGGCGAGGACGGAAAGCTCTACGGCTCCGTGACCAGCGCCGAGATCGCCGATGCGATCCAGGAGGCGCGCGGGCTGAAGGTCGATCGCCGCAAGATCAAGCTCGACGACCCGATCCGCGAGGTCGGCACCTACATGGTCGACGTCGAGCTGCCGGGCGGCGCGACCGCCTCGATCAAGACGATCGTCGCCGAGCAGAAGTAGCTACTCGGGCGGGGCCGGCGGCTCGCCCCCGGTGTGAACGAACGTCTTGTTGACGATCCTCCAATCGCCGTCGATCTGCGACAGCGAGAAGAAGTTGACGAACGACACCGTGCCCCAGAAACCCTCCTCGGCGAGAACGGCGGAGGCGACGTCGGCGTTCTGCTCGATCGCGGTCACCTCGGCTCGGTAGCTGCCCTCGACATCGGCCGGCTTGCCGTCGAGCATCGCGATCATCTCGGCGATCGGAATGTCGACTCGCTGGCCCCCGAGGTTCCCCCACATTCGCGCCTCCGGATGGAAGGCCTCGCGAAGCTTGTCGGCGTTCCCCTCCCGGACGCCCTCCACGTAGAGATTCACCGCACCCGTGATCTGGTCGGCTTCCTGTGCTGTGGTGGCCATCTCGCTCCTCCTGTCGGGTTCGGACGACCGTACCCCATGCTGTCGATCAAACCGTCGCGAGCCCGGCCAGCCAGGCGGTCACCGTCTCGCCGACCGCCGGCAGGTCGGCCTTCAGGCCGTGGTTGCCGGCCACGGTGACGACCTCGCGGTCCGGGCCGCCGGCCGGCATCCCGAACGGGTCGCTCTTCCCCTGGACGACGAGGACCGGGACCTCGACCGCGTCGAGCTCGCCCTGGCGGCTCTTGGTCGGATCGTCGCCCTTGCCCGGCGCATGCACCGGGAAGGCGAGGCACAGGACGGCGTCGGCCCCGACCGCCGCTGAGGTCCGGCAGGCGACCCGGGCGCCGAGCGACCGGCCGCCGACCACGAGCGGAGCGGTGACCGCCCCGCGCTCGCGCAGCGCCGCGACCACCGCCTCCCAGGCCGCGTCGAGCTGCTTCGCCGGCGCGGGTGCCTTACGCCCCGCCACCCGGTAGGGCTGTTCGACGAGCGCGACGCTGAAGCCCGCTTCGCGGGCGACCTCCGCCGCCTTCTGGATGTCGACCGCCTCGACCCCACCCCCGGCCCCGTGGCCGAGGACGAGCGTCCCGGCCGGCTTCGCCGCCGGCTCGGCGTGAACCCGCGCCGGGCCGTGTGGGGTCTCGATCTCGATTGCCTCCATCGCCCGAACACCTTATGCCGTGTTTGCGGGAACGCCTCACACGCCTCGGCCATGCCTGTGGTTCGATGGACGAGAGGGCGCCCAAAGGGGCGAATTTGTCCGACCCGCCCTCTAAACCGACAGAGACATGGAAGCCGCAACCGCCCAAGCACCGCCCCAGAACCTCGAGGCCGAGGAGTCGGTGCTGGGTGCGCTGATGGTCTCGGAGATGGCGATGAACCCCGTCATCCTCGACGTCCGGCTCGGCGAGGAGGACTTCTACCGCGAGCGCCACCGGGTGATCTTCGCGGCGATCAAGCGCCTCTACGAGCGCTCCGAGCCGATCGACGCGCTGACCGTCTCCGAGCTGCTCGCCCAGCAGGGCGAGCTGGAGAAGGTCGGCGGCCGCGAGGCGGTCTCGAACCTCGCCTCGACCGTCCCCGTCGCCGGCAACGCCAAGCACTACGCGCGGATCGTCCAGCAGAACTCGCTGCTGCGGCGCCTGCTCGACGCCTCGCACAAGATCCAGCGGTCCGTCTACGACCACGAGGCCGAGCCGGTGGAGCTCGCCGAGCGCGCCGAGCGGATGCTCTTCAACGTCGCCCACGAGGAGCAGGCCGAGGACTTCAAGGTGATCACCGAGGTCGTGTCCAAGGAGGTCGACCGCCTCGAGGAGCTGGCGAGCGGCCGCGCCCAGGTCACCGGCACGCCCTCGGGCTTCGCCGACCTCGACAAGCTGAGCGGCGGCTTTCAGCCCGGCAACCTGATCATCCTGGCCGCCCGCCCGGGGATGGGGAAGTCGGGGCTGGTCGCCAACATCGCCGAGCATGTCTCGGTCAAGGAGAACCGGCCGGTCGCCTTCTTCTCGCTCGAGATGTCCGACGCCGAGCTCGCCCAGCGCCTGATCGCCAAGCGGGCCCGGATCTCATCCGACAAGCTGCGAAAGGGCCAGGTCGGCGAGCGGGAGTGGGCGAAGGTGGTCGCGGTCGGCAACGAGCTTGAGAAGGCGCCGCTTTGGATCGACGATTCGTCGGACCTCGGGATCCTCGACCTGCGCGCCAAGGCGCGCCGCCTGCACGCCCAGGAGCGCGGCAACGGCAACGGGGGCCTGGCCCTGATCATCATCGACTACATCCAGCTGATGCGGACCGACGACCCGCGCGCCAACCGGGTCGAGCAGGTCGGCCAGATGAGCCGCGGGCTGAAGCTCCTGGCCCGCGAGCTGAAGGTCCCCGTGATCGCGCTGTCGCAGCTGTCCCGTGCCCCCGAGCAGCGCACCGGCCGCGACAAGCGCCCGATCCTCTCCGACCTGCGCGAGTCCGGCAACCTCGAGCAGGACGCCGACCTGGTCGCGTTCATCTATCGCGAGGACTACTACAAGAACTTCGGCGACGACGACGTGGACGAGGCCGAGCGGGCGAAGCTCGAGGGGATCGCCGAGCTGATCGTCCGCAAGAACCGCAACGGGCCGATCGACACCGTCCAACTCGCCTTCATCGACAAGTACGCCTCCTTCCGCACCCTGGCCCGCTCCGGGTTCGACGCCCAGGGTGCCGACGACGCCAGCGACGACGACGGCGAGGAGCCGCCGCTCGTCGACGCCATGGATGCATGAACGCTCGGGTTGAGAGATTGCCCCAGTCCTGCCCGCTGGGGCGCTGCGACGGCAGCGGCTGGGTCGAGGAGGACGACGACACCGCGCGGCCCTGCGAGTGCCGCGAGCGGCGGATCGCCCAAGCGCGGACGCGGGGTATGCGCTCCGTGCTGCCCGCCAAGTACCAGGGGGTCGGCTTCGACCGGCCGCCGATCGCCGACATGGCCCGCGATCCGGAGAAGAAGGTGGTCTTCGAGGCCGTGCGCACCTACATCGACGACCTCGACGCGAAGATCGCGGCAGGCCGCGGCCTGTGGTTGGAGGGCGATGTGGGGACCGGTAAGACGACGCTCGCGATGCTGGTCTCCAAGAAGGCGATCGAGGCCGGCCACTCGGTCGCGATCTACTCGCTGCCGCGCCTGCTGGCGCGGATCAGGCGGACCTACGACGGCGACGCGGGCGAGCTCTCCTACCTGCAGTTCTTCGACCGCCTGACCTCGGTCGATCTGCTGCATGTCGACGACCTCGGGGCCGAGAAGCGCAGCGACTGGGTGCTGGAGCAGCTCTACGCGATCGTCGACGAGCGGTACGCCACGAACCGGGCGATGCTCGTGACGACCAACATGACGATGCCCGAGCTCGAGGATCAGATCGGCAGGCGGACCGTCTCGCGGCTGGCCGAGATGTGCGAATCGGTGCCTGTGTTCGGGACCGATCGCCGCTACGCGGCGTGATCACTCCATAATTCCCGAGCGATGCCGGGCATCGTGATCATCGGGACCCAGTGGGGCGACGAGGGCAAGGGCAAGGTCGTCGACCTGCTCGCCGAGAACGCTGAGCTGGTCGTCCGCTTCCAGGGCGGCAACAACGCCGGCCACACCATCGTCCGCGACGGGGAGACGTTCAAGTTCCACCTGATCCCGTCGGGGATCCTGCACCCCGACAAGACCTGCGTGATCGGAAACGGGGTGGTGGTCGACCCGGCGGTGCTGACCGGTGAGATCGACGGGCTGCGCCGGCGCGGAATCGGCGTCGGCGGCCTGAGGATCTCCGCCAACGCGCACCTGATCATGCCCTACCACGTGATGTTGGACACGGCGGGTGAGGCGCGGCTCGGCAAGCTCGAGATCGGGACCACCAAGCGCGGGATCGGGCCCTGCTACGAGGACAAGTCGGCGCGCCTGGGGATCCGGGTCCAGGACCTGCTCGACGCGAAGATCCTGCGCAAGAAGATCGCCGCGGCGCTCGAGCCCAAGCAGCAGCTGCTGCGCCCCTTCGCCCGCGATCCGAAGCTCGACCTGCACACGATGACCGAGGAGTACCTGCGCTACGGCCATCGCCTCGAGCCCCATATCGCCGATACCGCGAAGCTGTGCTGGGAGACGCTCGACGCCGGGAAGACGGTGCTCTTCGAAGGAGCTCAGGCGACGCTGCTCGACCTCGACCACGGCACCTATCCCTTCGTGACCTCCTCGAACCCGGTCGCCGGCGCGGCCTGCGTGGGCGCGGGCGTCGGACCGACCGACATCGACGAGGTCTGGGGTGTCTGCAAGGCGTATACGACCAGGGTCGGAGCGGGACCTTTCCCCTCCGAGCTCGACGACGAGGTCGGAGCTCACATGGCCGAGAAGGGCCATGAGGTCGGCACGACCACCGGACGACCGCGCCGCTGCGGCTGGCTCGACCTCGTCGCGCTGCGCTACGCGACCCGCTTGAACCGGCTTTCGACCCTGGCGATCACGAAGCTCGACGTGCTCTCCGGCCTGCCGAAGATTCGCATCGCGGTCCGCTACCGCGGCCTCGAGGGTGCGGTCTTCGACGAGTTTCCCTACCACCAGTCGATCCTCCACTCGGCGGTCGCCGAGTACGAGGAGATGCCCGGCTGGGAGGAGGAGATCGGCGACGCGCGCACGGAGGGCGAGCTGCCGCCGGAGGCGCGCGACTACCTGGCCGCGATCTCCGAGGGCGCCGGCGTCCCGATCGCCCTGGTCGGCGTCGGCCCCGGCCGCGAGCAGGTGATCCGCACCGGCGCGGCCGAGCTCAAGGCCGCCTGATGAGCAAGCTGCCTCAGCTCGGCGGCGACCTCTTCATCACCGACGGTGGGCTCGAGACGGTGCTGATCTTCCACGAGGGCCTCGACCTGCCCGCCTTCGCCGCGTTCGACCTGCTCAAGGACGAGGCCGGGACCGGGGTCCTGCGCCGCTACTACGACCCCTACGTCGAGCTGGCCGCCGAGCGCGGGCTCGGCTTCGTGCTCGAGAGTCCGACCTGGCGCGCGAACCCGCGCTGGGCGGCGGAGATCGGCTACTCGGAGGATGAGCTCGAGGCGTTCAACCGCAGGGCGATCGCGCTCATGCAGGAGGTGCGCGATGCGGCTCCGGACCCGGCCCGGATCGTGATCAGCGGCTGCGTCGGCCCCCACGACGACGGCTACGACCCGGCCGAGATCCTGACCGCGGACCAGGCGCGCGGGTACCACTCGACCCAGATCGGGACTTTCGCCGACACCGCGGCGGATCTGGTCACGGCGATCACCATGACCTACGCCGGCGAGGCGATCGGCATCGCCCGGGCCGCTGCAGAGGCCGGGATCCCGGCGGTGATCTCGTTCACGGTCGAGACCGACGGCCGGCTACCGAGCGGCCAGCCGCTCGGCGAGGCGATCTACCAGGTCGACGTGGCGACGGACTTGGGACCGGCGTACTACATGATCAACTGCGCCCACCCGACCCACTTCGACGCCGTCCTCGAGGGCGACTGGGTGGGGCGGATCCGGGGCCTGCGGGCCAACGCGTCGACATGCAGCCACGCCGAGCTCGACGAGGCCCAGGAGCTCGATGACGGCGACCCGGCCGACCTCGGCGCGCGCTACGCGGCGCTGCGCGACCAGTTGCCGAACCTGAACGTGGTCGGCGGCTGCTGCGGCACCGACCACCGCCACGTCGCCGAGATCCGCGACGCCTGGCTCGCCCGCAGCTAGTTCCCGCGGCGGCGCTCGGCAATCGCCATCGCGAAGATCCCGGCGATCACGGTCAGCGGCGCGAGCGCGAAGCCGACGGTCGACAGCCAGTGGCCCGCGTGGGCGAGGAGCACGGTCACGCCGGCACCTCCCGGGGGGCGCCTGCGCGCGGCGCGGGCGCGGCTGATCACGACGGGGCCGCTCGTCCTCGGGCTTGGCGATCCGGTTCAGCACCCAGCCCAGGAACAGCAGCAGGCCGACCACGATCAGCGCGACGACCGAGTAGGCGATGCCGGCGAGGTAGCCGGGGACGTCCGACTTCTGCTCGCGCTGCAGGATCTCCGTCTCGTCGACGAACGGGCGCTCGAAGCTGGCCGGCGCCGGCACGGCCGGGGCGGGGATCTCGGTGTCCTCGGGCATGTAGAACGGGACGCCGGCGACGTAGTTGTCGCGCTGTAGGCGAACCAGCGTCTTCCACGTCCCGTGCACGGGCACGGGCTCGGTCGTCTCGTAAACGCCCGGCGAGACCCGCTCGAGCTGGTTGACGACCAGGCCACCGCCCTGCCAGGCGATCGCCTGGACCCAATAGGCGTCGTCGCCGATCGTCGCTGGGTCGAGGGTGACGGTCGCGTTGACGGTGCGCTCAGGGCCGGTCTTGACGTCCTCCAGGTCCACCTGCGCGCTCCATCCCTTCGGGGTCTGGTCGCCCACGTTGAGGCCGACGACCGCGACGATCGCGACCGTCGCGAGCGCGGCCGGGACGATCGCCGGCGCGGGGAAGCGCGGCCGGCGGGAGCCGGCGGCCGCGAACGAGCCACCGAGGTAGGCGCCGAGCAGGCCCGCGGCGACGGCGGTGATCAGCGCCGGCAGGATCGCCTCGCCGATCAGGCTCTCGGGCCAGGGGACCGGCATCCAGACGTGCGACCACGCGTACTCGGCGAAGAAGCCGACGGTCCCGATCAGGACACCTGCCAGCGCGCCGAAGGTGTACAGGCGCCGGGTCGAGACGACGAGCGCGAGGCCCTCCACGCAGAGCGCCTCCGCCAGGTAGAGCGGGAAGTGGGGCATCGTCTGGTCGAAGCCCTCGCCGACGATCAGCGCGATCGCGCCGCGGACGACGATGAAGAAGAGCGCCGCGCCGAGCGCCGCGCCGCGGCCGATCCAGATCCGCGCCGCCACCAGGGCGACGCCGGCGGCGAAGGCGAGCATGATCGGCTCGAGCACCAACTGGAACTGCGGCACGCCGAAGTCGAACTCGGCCTGGAAGGTCGAGAGGCCGATCAGCAGGCCGCCCATGGCGAAGAACCGCCGGCCGGCCGCCAGCCGGGCGACGATCCGGTCGCCCAGGCCGCGTCCCGACGAGTCCTCGACGTCCTCGCCGCGGCCCTCGACGATCAGGATCGCGCTGCCGATCAGCGTCAGACCGGCGCCCCCGATCAGCATCAGGTGGGTCGGGCCCCAAAGGGTGACGTCCTGCCCGAAGATCCGGTGCCAGATGTCGTCGAGCGGGAAGCCGATCAGCGCGAACCCGGCCGAGGCCATCATCGCGACGCCGCCCAGCGGCGCGTACCAGTCGCCGCTGATCCGAATCGCGCGATCGGACGGCTTGCCGTCCGGGAGGACGATCGCCAGGAAGCCGGCGGCGAAGATGCCGTACAGCCCGAAGAGGATCAGGTAGTGGGCCGGATTGGCGAGCGGGCCGGCGTCGCGGCCGTCGTCGATGTGCAGGGAGATGTCCCAGTACATGCCGAGCAGCGCGACCAGCAGCGCTCCGGCCGCGACCAGCGACGGCAGGGCCGCCCAGGGGGCGAAGCCGGTGTCGCGGGCGGCGAAGTCGGAGACGCGGCGCAGCAGGTTCGTGCGGCCGGTGCGGTGGGCCCAGCCGAGCCAGAGAAGGGCGGCGGTGGCGAGCAGCGCGCCGGTGGTGGCGATAAAGACTTGGTCGAGTGCGGCGCCCGCAGCGGGCGAACTATCGGTGGCGTTCATCACAGCTCCTAGTTGACATCGGCCAATGTAACACCAATTGATGTAAAGGTTACGTGATCCTCGTCACCTAAACCTCATACCCGCCCCGCCCCGCCGCGCCGCCCGCTGATCTAATCTGCCGCGCGATGTTCGAGAAGGTCCTGGTCGCGAACCGGGGTGAAATCGCGATCCGGGTCATGCGGGCGCTGAAGGAGATGGGAATCGCCTCGGTGGGCGTCTACTCCGAGGCCGACCGCGAGACGCCGCACGTGCGTTACGCCGACGAGGCCTTCCTGCTCGGCCCGCCGACCCCGGCCGAGAGCTACCTCAACATCGAGAAGATCATCGAGGTCGCCAAGCAGGCCGGCGCCGAGGCCGTGCATCCGGGCTACGGCTTTTTGGCCGAGAACGCGGCCTTTGCGACCGCGCTCGAGGAGGCCGGGCTCGTGTTCATCGGCCCGCCCGCCGCGGCGATCGAGGCGATGGGCTCGAAGACCCGGGCGCGCGAGATCATGAAGGAGGCCGGCGTGCCGATCGTCCCCGGCTCGACCGAGCCCTCGCCGGACGTCAAGGCGGCCGCCAAGGTCGCCAAGGAGATCGGCTATCCGGTCGCCTGCAAGGCCGCCGGCGGCGGTGGCGGCAAGGGTTTCCGGGTCGCCCAGACCCCCGACGACCTCGAGGAGGCGTTCGAGGGCGCCGCCCGCGAGGGCGAGAAGTTCTTCTCTGACGACCGCGTCTATCTGGAGCGCTATCTCGAGGACCCGCGCCACGTCGAGGTCCAGGTGCTCGCCGATTCCCACGGCAACGTGATTCACCTCGGCGAGCGCGACTGCTCGATTCAGCGCCGCCACCAGAAGCTGATCGAGGAGGCGCCGGGCCCGCACGTCGACGAGGAGATGCGCGAGCGGATCGGCAAGATCGCCACCGACGCCGCCCTGGCCGTCGACTACCGCGGCGCCGGCACGGTCGAGGGGATGCAGGTCGGCGACGAGTACTTCTTCCTCGAGATGAACACCCGCGTCCAGGTCGAGCATTGCGTGACCGAGCTGGTCACCGGCTTCGACATCGTCCGCGAGCAGGTGCTGATCGCCGCCGGCGAGAAGCTCTCGATTGGCCAGGAGGACGTCGAGCTGCGCGGGCACGCGATCGAGTGCCGGATCAACGCCGAGGCCGCGCACAAGAACTTCGCCCCGGCCCCCGGGAAGATCGACCGCTACATCGAGCCGGCCGGACCCGGCGTCCGTGTCGACTCCGGGCTCGAGGCCGGCGGCGAGGTGACGCCGCTCTATGACCCGATGGTCGCGAAGCTGATCGTCTGGGACAACGACCGGGCGGCGGCGACCGCACGGATGCTGCGCGCCCTGGGCGAGTACGAGATCGAGCCGCTGACCACGCTGATCCCCTTCCACAAGGCGATCCTGGCGACCGAGCAATGGGCGAAGGGCGAGACCTGCCGCGACCTGACAGAGGACAAGAAGTGGCTGAAAACGCTGGCGCCCGAGGCGCCGCCGAAGCCGGCCGAGGGCGAGGAGGAAGAGGAGAAGACCGAGCGCACGTACGCGGTCGAGGTCGATGGGCGCCTGCACGCGGTGAAGGTGATCGGCGCCGCCGCTCCCGCAGGAGGCAGCGCGCCGGCCGCGGGCGCTCGCCGGCCCCCGAAGCGCGAGCGCAGCGGAAGTGCCGGCGGTGGCGGCGCGAGCGGCCCGGCTCTGCCCTCTCCGCTGCAGGGCACGATCCTCAAGGTCGCGGTCGAGAAGGGCGCCGAGGTCGAGGAGGGCGCGCTGATCTGCGTGATCGAGGCGATGAAGATGGAGAACGAGATCACCGCGCACCGGGCCGGCAAGGTGTCCGAGCTCAACATCTCCGAGGGCGTGGCGATCAACGCCGGCGACCAGATCTGCGTGATCGAGTGACCGACCTGCCGCAGCCGCCTGGAAAGGTGCCGCTGCGGCGAAAGGGGAGCTGGCGCAAGCAGTGGCGCTACCTGGGCGCGTTCAGCGACGAGCTGATGCTGTGCGCGGCGCGGGTGCAGGTCGGGCCGGCGGGGCAGACCTTCTGGGCGATCTGGGACCGCGAGCGGGGGCGGCTCCACGAGCGCACCCGCATGACCGCACCGCGAATCGCGCGCGGGGAGGTGTGGACTGAGCTCGAGGAGGGCCAGCACACCGGCCGGATCGACTGGGCGCCCGGCGAGGGCGGGACGCTCGTCCGGATCGAGGCCGAACCGAAGGGTGAGGAGGAGGAGCAGATCCGCGCCTTCCTGCACGCGGGCGAGGGCGAGTGGCACCAGGCCGTCTGCCCGACGGGCGAGGACGACGGCTACGTCTGGACCCGCAAGCGCCCGGTCGCGGTCGAGTGCGACGTCCGGATCGGTGAGCGCCGGATCCGCTGCGAGGCCCGTGGGGTGGAGGACGAATCGTGCGGATACCACCCCCACCACACGGTCTGGGACTGGTCGGCCGGGGTGGGCGAGACGACCGACGGGCGGGCAGTCGCATGGAACCTGGTCAACGGGATCAACGACCCGCCGGAGGGCTCAGAGCGCGCGGTGTGGGTCGACGGCAAGCCGAGCGAGGTCGGCCCCGCGACCTTCATCGGGCTCGACGCGATCGAGGTGGACGGCGCGCGCCTGGACTTCACGGCCGAGGCCGAGCGCAGCAAGGAGGAGTCGAAGCCCTGGGCGAAGTACTCCTACCGCCAGCCGTTCGGAACCTTCACCGGCACCCTTCCCGGCGGCCCCGAGCTCGCCCGCGGCCTCGGCGTCATGGAGCACCACGACGCGCAGTGGTAGATCAGGGGTACACCGACTCGACCCGCCAGCGCCACGGCGGCTCCTCGCCGGCGGCCCAGTCGTACTGGTCGCGGCCGTCCAGGGTTTCGAGCGCGACCAGGGCAGGGACCGCGTCGTCGAGCAGGGTGGTCGGGGCGAGACTCGCGATCTCGGCCGAGGTCACACGCCGGGGGATCCTCTCCCAGCCGATCGTCGGGCGGTAGAGCCAGTAGGTGATCTCGGCGAGGCCGGCCGACGAGCGCCGGTCGTCGACCGCGACGAAGGCGGTGACACGGCGGTTGGATGCCGTGTGACCGGGATCGGGGCCGGGCGCGGCGCAGCTCGCCGAGCGGCAGTAGCGGAAGTCGACCGGGAGCAGGCCGGAGCGGGTGGTGGGCGGGGGCGCCAGCGCGCGCACCGCGCCGGCGAGCGGGCGGCCGTAGGCGAGCGTCAGCGGGTCGCGCCAGCAGGGGCCGGGGCCGATCGCGGCGCAGCGCAGCTTGCGCGCCAGCGTCGAACCGAGCTCGCGGCCGCTCTGGTCCGAGCCGGCGGCCATCGCGGCGATCGCCGCGCCGAGCAGGAGCGCGACCAGCAGGACGAGCCCGGCGTGCTCGACGGTGGCGGCTCCGGATTGCGAGCGGGCACGCATCGTGCGCGGACGCTAGGCGCTGAGGTGTGCCTCAGGACGCGGCGGACGTGCCGGTTCGGTGCCGGAGGACGAGAGACGCCCTCCCGGGCCTCAGGACAGGCCCTCGCGGGCCTCGCGCACCAGGGTGACCGACTCCGGGAACACGACCCGGATCGCGTCGCGTACCTGCATCGCCTGCTCGTCGCTGGAGCCGTGCAGCTCCAGGCGCGCGATCGCGGCGACCGTCATGTCGACGGCGAGCTTGATCGCGTTGTCGGCCCAGGCGACCTTCTGGGCGCCCTGCATCTGCTCGGCCATGTCGGCCAGACGCGCGCGTAGCTCGTCGGGGTTGCCGAACAGGCCGAAGGGATCGCTGCCTTCCATGCACTCGATCATAGACAGCACGTTCTCTACGCTGGCGGGCGTGCTCAGACGCGCCGTCCCACTTCTCGCCCTCGCCCTGCTCGCCGCCGGCTGCGGTGAGAAATCGGAGCCCGACCTCTCCGGGGTCCCGCCTCCACCGCAGCCCCGGCCGCCGACGCCCCCGCAGGGCCTGCCGGAGGCCGTGATCGGCCAGTGGACCGGGACCCTGGATCAGAAGGGGATCAAGCCGTTTCCGATCACGGTCAGGATCGTCTCGGCGACCGAGCCGAAGCAAAACGCGGTCCGCTACGGCGGCGAGATCGACTGCTCGGGCACCTGGACCTACCTGGACGCCGAGGGCCCGGACGTGCGCTTCCGCGAGCGGATCACCGACGGCACGGGCGGCAAGTGCAAGGGGACCGGCACGGTGACCGTGACCCCGCTTGACGGCAACGGCGGCAGGCGGCTCGACTACCGGTTTGCCGGCGGCGGGATCTCCAGCCACGGCGTGCTGAGCGGGCAGTAGGGGTCAGCCGGCGCGGCGTGCGGTCGCCGCCAGCTCGCCACCGTGGCGGCCGATCGCCGCGCCGAGCTCGAGCGGAGCCGAGACCAGCAGCACGAGCGGAGCGCCGAGCACGGTGACCACGAGGTCGACGGCGAACCGCAGCCGGCTCTGGGCGGTGCCGGGTCGCAGGCGCCCGGCCCGCACCTCTCGGGCGAAGTTCGTGTGGAAGGTGAGCGCGTTGAGCAGCGTCTGCCACATCGAGGCCTGGGCCCGGCTGGAGACGGGCGTGCGCCGCCGCTCGACGACGTGGTCGTTGCGTTCGGCGAGTAGCTCGAGGCTTCCGGGGGTGTGGATCAGGCGGCCGGGGTACCCGTCGATGGCCGCCCAGCCGACCTCGCCGATCCAGGCCTGCAGGCTGGCACGGTTCGGGATCGCGATCTCGCGCATGCCCGGGTCGCCCGCCCGGCAGACGGCCTCCCACTCGTCGGCGAGGTCGATCGCCCGCCCGCGCTCGACCGCGACGCCGCAGTTCTCGCAGCGGTCGATGATCCGCTGCAGGTCACCCTCCGCAATCGGTACGCCGATCCCCGCGCCGCCCGCCGGCGGCAGCGCGATCCAGCCATAGAGCTGCTGCCCGCAGAGCGGGCAGGGACCGGGCTCCGCCGTCCCGCCGTTCGATGAGCCTGCCATGGACGCCGCATCGTAGGGACCCGGATATCGTTCGCCCCGTGCAACTGCGCGAGATCATGACCGCGGGCGTGGTCACGGCCGGTCCCGACACCGACGTGCTCGCCGTCGCCCAGCTGATGCGCGACCACTCGGTCGGCTCGGTTGTGATCTGCGACGCGGAGGGCGAACCGGCGGCGATGGTCACCGATCGCGACCTGACCGTCCGCGCGCTGGCCGAGGAGCGCCCGGCCGGCGAGCCCGTCGCCGACCACTGCTCGCGGCCGCTCGTCACCGGGGAACCGGAGATGGACCTCGAGGAGGCGGCGGCGCTGATGGTCCAGCACCGCGTCCGCCGCCTGCCCGTGGTCGAGGACGCGCGCCTGGTCGGGATCGTCACCCTCGACGACATCGCGGTCAGGACCGGCAACCTCGAGGTGGCCCAGCGGATGACCCAGGAAGTGATCGAGGGCGCACTGCCCGGCTTCTTCTTCCACGAGCGCGGCTGACCCGAGCACGATGCCCTCGACCCCGCAGCAGCTGCGCACCCGGGCCCGTTTCGAGGCGGTGATCGGCCTCGGCGCCCCGGCGCTCGACCTCGTGCTCGCTGCCGGAGAACGGATATCGCGGATCGCGGGACGCAACGACGACTACGTCCCGATCCGGTCCGCCGGCGACCGGCTCGAGCTCGACGCAGCCGGCCGGCGGTCCCCGCGGCGCGGAGAGCGCCTGCCCCGCGGATGAATCGCCAGCAGATCCTCGAGCGCGAGCGTCGCGGCCAGCGCCTTGCCGCCTGGGCGGCGCTCGCGGCCGCGCCGCTCTACATCGTCTCGCTCTTCAGCCTGCGTGGCACCGGCGTCCCGCTGACCGGACTGGCGACCGAGCAGCTTCGCGCCGTCGACGAGGTCAGCGCCCAAGTGGTCCTTGCGGGGGTCCTCTCGGCGCTCGCGCTCGCGCTGATCACGATCCCGCTCTACTACCTGTTCCGCGCCGCTCAGGCGCGCAGCGAGCGGGTCAACCCGGCGATGATCGGCTTCGTGTTCATCGGGCCGCTGCTGCTCGGGGCCCAGACGTTGATCAAGGCGATCGCCCAGGTCCAGCTCGCCTCCGACTTCGTCGCCGATTCGGCCCGCGGCGGCGATATCTACACGCTGCTCGACGACCTGATCGACGAGAGCACGCTGAACCAGGTCGGCTCGTACCTGATCCTCCCGGCCCTGCTCGCGCTTGTCGTCGCGATGGTGTACGTGCCGCTGAACGCGATGCGGGTCGGGCTACTGAGCCGGTTCTTCGCGACCCTGGGGATGGCCCTCGCCGCGTCGCTGATCCTGATCCAGCCCCAGCTCTCGCTGCTCGCGCTGATGATCTGGTTCGGATGGCTCGGGTTCGTGATCCTCGACAAGGTGCCGCGCGGCCGCCCGCCCGCGTGGGACGCCGGCGAGGCGATCCCCTGGCCGCGGCCGGGCGATGAGCCGCGGCCCGCGGTCGCGGCGGAGGGCGTGGTCGACGGTGACGCGAGCGAGGTCTTCAGCGAGCCCGCCGCTCCCCAGGACCATTCGGCTCGCCGCGAGCGAGCCCGCAAGAGAAAGCGCAAGCGACGCCGCTAGCTGGACCGCGGCGTGACGGTCGGTTAGATTCTTGCCTGCGAACGAGGGAGCAAGGATGCGTTCTGCTGTTGCATTGGTGGGTGTCGTGCTCGCGGCGGGAGTGATCCCGGCGTCGACCGCCCTTGCCGACGGCAAGGGAGTGGAGCACCACTCGGACTTCGCGGTGACGCTGAGCGGGCCCCAGGAGGCGTCGGTCGAGGGCCGCGCCACCTACGAGATGCAGATCACCAACACCGGCCCCGACGCCACGGAGCCGAAGTTGCGCTTCAACCGCGGCAAGAACGCGACGGCGGCCGACTTCGACGAGGGCAAGTCGGTTCGCACGATCTCCCAGACGGCGTCCCAGGGCGACTGCACCACCGACGCGGACGGCGTCATCTGCAAGCCCGGCACGCTCGCGGTGGGCGAAACGGTCGACATCGAGGTGGTGATGAAGATCTTCGACGACTACTCGCCGAAGCTGACCGTGCAGGCGACCGTGGCGCCGGAGCTGGTCCCGGCGTTCGACACCAACCACGACAACGACCACGCCACGGTGTCCACGAAGGTCCGGCCGCCGATCTCCGTCGACGGAGTGCCCGATAACTGCGCGAGGAGCCCGTTCAAGCTCAAGATCGAGACCGACGTCCCGAAGGCGAAGAAGACGAAGGTGGCCGTCGACGGCAAGGTACTCGACACCAGCTCCGCCGAGAAGTGGTCCGTGACGGTGAAGCCGGACGACCTCGACAAGGGCTCGCACAAGCTCTCGGTCGTCGTCCAGGGCGGTAGCGGCGGCGCCCTGGCGAAGCTGGACGACAAGTTCAAGACGTGTTGAGTACCGCCTGATTCGAGGCGTGGCCGGAAGGTAATCGATCGGTTACTCTGTGTAATCGAGTGATTACCTAGTGGCCGCCCCACGCGACACCAGAGCCCGGATCCTCGCCGCCGCGATCGAGCTGTTCGCCGAGCGCGGCTACACCGGCACGTCGATCGGCGAGATCGAGGCCGCCGCGGGGCTGGCGCCGAGGTCGGGCGGCCTCTACAAGCACTTCGCGAGCAAGGACGCGCTGCTGGAGGCGGCGCTCTCCGAGCGGCTGGGCGAGATCGAGGCGTTCAATGCCCGGCTCGAGGTCGAGCCACTCGGCGACCTGCGCGCGGAGCTGACCCTGACCGCCCGCTGGGGCCTCGCCGAGCTCGCCCGCGAGCGCCAGCTGGTGCGGATCGTGATGCGCGACGGCGGCCGTGTCCCAGAGCTCGCCGAGCGCTTCCACGCCGCGATCGTCCGGCCCGGGATCGAGCTCACGATCCGGGGCCTGAAGCGCTACGCCGGCGAGCGCGGCGCATCGGTCCCCGACCCGGAGGCGCTCGGCGAGGTCGTCTGCGCGTCGCTGGTCGGGTTCAGCCTCCAGCAGACCCTGTTCGGCGAGCGGTTCGCCGGCGTCGACGCGGACCGCTTCGCGGCCGCCTGGGTCGACTCTTGCCTCGCGATCATCGAGAACCTCGAAAGGAACGAAGTCCATGCCTGATCCCTGCTCGACCCCGACCCGGCACCGAACCGCGATCCGCGCCGCGCTCGGCGGCGTCGGCCTGATCCAGGTCTTCAACGGCCTCTACGCGCTGTTCGCCCCGAGCTCGTTCTACAGCGACTTCCCGCTCGGGCGCGGCTGGGTCGAGGCGCTGCCCTCCTACAGCGAACACCTCGTCCGTGACGTCGGCGGGCTCTTCCTGGCCACCGGGGCGGTACTGCTCGCCGCGGCGTGGACACTGCAGCGCCGGCTGGTGATCGTCGCCGCGGCCGCGTTCCTGCTCTTCTCGCTCCCGCACGCGATCTACCACTTCCTCAATCTGGGCCCGTACTCGACCGGCGACGCGATCGCCAACGCGCTCGGGGTCGCGACGCTCGTCGTGCTTCCGCTCTGGGTCCTGTTCGAGCTCCGCCGCCAGAGCAGTCATCCGGCGCCAAGCGCGCGCGGGGCGGGGCCGACCGACGGCAACGCGCGAATCGCCGGGGTTCCGGAGGACACCCGCAATCCGCTGGTCCGCTACGGCTATCGCGAATCACGCCGTCGCTACGGCGAGGTCATGGACCCGCTGCGGATCTACGCCCACCACCCCAAGGTGATGCTCGGCTATGCGGCGCTGGAGACCGCCTCGGAGCGCTCGACCCTGGTCGACGAGCGGCTCAAGCACCTGGCGCAGGTGCGGGCGGCGATGGTCTGCGGCTGCGAGTGGTGCCTGGACTTCGGCTCCTCGATCAGCGAGGAGGCCGGGGTCGGCGAGGAGGACCTGCGCGAGCTGCCGACCTATGCCTCCAGCGACCGGTTCAGCGACCTCGAGAAGGCGGTCCTGGACTACGCGACCGGGATCTCGCGCAGCCCGGTCGACGTTCCCGACGAGCTGTTCGACCGCCTGCGCTCGCACCTCGACGAGCCGCAGCTCGTCGAGCTCACCCACATGATCGCGCTCGAGAACTACCGCGCCCGCTTCAACTGGGCGTTCGGGATCGAGGACCAGGGCTTCTCGGAGGGCGCCTACTGCGTGCGGCCGGCGGCGAGCGAACCGGTGCTTGCGGGAAAGCCCCTTCCCTAGAGTCCCCTCGGTGATTTCGCGACGGATCGCGGTGGGGATCGCCGTATGGCTGACGCTCGGTGCGGCGACCGCCCAGGCCGACGCCGGCGAGGACGTCGTCTCCAGCAAGGTGGCGGCGCGCCCCGCGGCCGTGCGCGACTACTGGACGCCGGAGCGGATGCGCATGGCGAGCCCGGCGGACATGGTGGTGGACGCGGCCGGCGAGCTCGTGCGGGAGGCCGGCCAGCCGCGCGTGGCGACCGACGTCAGCGCGGCCAGTCAGAGCTTCCCCGAGCGGGTTCACGGCAAGGTCTTCTTCACGATCCCGGCCGGTTCCCAGCCCGGCGATTACGTCTGCTCGGCGACGGCCGTACGCTCGAACAGCCACACGCTCGCCTGGACCGCGGGCCACTGCGTCAACGACCCCGAGTTCGGGGGCGGCTTCGCCACCAACTGGACCTTCATTCCCGGTTACCTCAACGGCGAGGCGCCGTTCGGCGAGTGGCCGGCAACCGGTCTGCTGACGACGGCCGCCTGGGGCGAGGAGGCCAACATCCGCCAGGACCTCGGCGCCGCGGTCCTGGCACGCAATGCGGAGGGCCAGGGAGTCCAGGACGCGGTCGGCGCCCGTCCGATCGACTTCAGGCTGGCGCGCGACCAGCAGTTTGCGGCCTTCGGCTACCCGGCCCAACCGACCCTCTTCAATCCGACGTTCGACGGCCAGCGGCTCTACTCGTGCCTCTCGCCCGTGACCGGATCCGACAATCCGCCCGGCGACGGCCCGGAGACGATGCAGATCGACTGCGACATGAGCGGCGGCTCCAGCGGCGGCGGCTGGGTGACCGCGAACGGCTCCGTCAACGGGCTGACCAGCTACGGCTACGAGCTCGACTTCGACCATCTCTACGGGCCGTACTTCGGGACCGAGGCGCGGAACCTCTACCACGAGGCCGCCGGTAAGGGGCAACGCTGCGGCGGCTTCGAGGTGACGAACCTCGGCGGCTCCGGACCCGACGACTTCAGCGGCGGCGACGGACCCGACGCCTTCAAGGTCAAGGGCGAGGCCGATCGGGCCCGCGGCTTCGCCGGCGACGACATCGCCTGCGGCGGCGACGGTGACGACAAGCTGAAGGGCGGCGAGGATGCCGACACCCTGCGCGGCAGCGACGGCGACGACGTCCTCAACGGCGGCCCCGGCAACGACCTCTGCATCGGCGGCCCGGGCCGTGACCGTGGCCCCGGTTGCGAGGACAAGCGCCAGATCCCGTAGCTCTCGATACCGTCGGCGCCGACGTCTTACCTCCTCGGCGACGGGACGATCACGACGCAGAACATCAGGCTCGGCGACAGCCCTGAGATCGCGGCGCCGATCGTCGGCGGGACCGGTGCCTACGAGGGTGCGCTCGGCACGCTCGCGATCCCGGACCCCGACTCGCACGAGCACACGCTCGAGCTGCTGTTGCCCGCGGACTAGCCCGCCGCGTCGTCGATCGCAAACCACGCGACGCTCATGTCGACCCGGGCGCCCGCGAAGGGCGTTCCCTCTCCCTCGAGCAGCTTGCGCTGCCGATCGCCCTTCGCCAGCGAGCCGTCGGCGCGAACGACCCGCTGCCAGGGCAACCTCGGGTCGTCGCTGTGCGCGAGCACCGCGCCGGCGAACCGGGGCGCCTCCGGACAGAGGTCCCCATAGGTGGTCACGAAGCCGGGCGGGACCGTCTTCAGCCGCCGGATCACCTCGTCGGCCCGCGCCGTGGAGGTCATCGCGACCGCCCGCCCTAGCCCAGGGTGCTGACCCCGGGGGGAGCGTCCGCCGCCTGCGCGGCGGCGATGCGCTTGCGGTGGGTGCGGATCTCGCTGAGGATCCGCTCCAGGCGCGGCTCGGTGCTGGAATCGACGTGGGTCATCGCCGCGGCGACCGCCGGGTGCACCTGCGCGATCCGCTCGTGCATCGCCTGGGCGACGGCGCGATAGGTCGGGTGGCCCTCGCGCCCGGAGCGCAGCTCGCAGAGGTGCATCGCCTCGCGCGCGTTCAGGTCCAGCACGTAGCGGATCCGGTAGCCGAGGCAGAGCGCGTACGGCGCCGCCTCGACCAGACCCGCGGTCTCCAGCCGTTCGAACTCCGCCCGCGATAGCTCCAGCGCCGCCTCGTATTCACTCCCGGCCCCGGCCTCGCGCACCTCGTCGGGGACGCCGGCCCCGAGCTCGGGGCCGAGGCGCTGCCATTGGCAGGTCAGCATGCGGTGGCGTTGGAGGTCGCGGAAGCCCCCGTAGTCGGAGACGATCTCGAACCGGTAGCGGACCGCCTCCCAGCCGCGCCCGGGCCGGTGGCGGCGGTTGCGCCGCTCGCCGGCCAGCTCGCCGATCAGCTCGGCGCGCTCGATCGGATCCAGGGTCGCGACGCGGCTGCGGATCTCGGCCTCCGGCGTCCCGGCCGACTCATAGAGCGAGGCGGCGAGCAGGTCCTCCTCCGAGCCGTCGACATGGACGAGCTCGACCGACGGGGCCCCGTCGCCCTCGCGGCGGTCGAGGCCGAGCCGGGCAACGGCCCGCTCGGTCGCCTCGCGGCGCTCGCGCAGGTGGGTGACCCAATCGCCGCCGCGGTCGGGCCGGTCGACCCGGGCGACGAAGCTCGGGATCACCCGCTGCAGCTCCTCCAGCAGCAGCTCGCCGTAGGCGCGCGCCTCCGGCAGAGGCGAGGCCGCCAGTCGCAGCAGCAGCTGCTCGTAGGCCTGGCCCGACGCGAAGATCCCGACGTGGCTGAGGGTCGCGGCGGGCAACAGGCCGCGCAGCAGGTCGAGCGCCTTCGCCCGGATCGAGCCGCGCCAGGCGCCCTCCGGCTGCTCGGCGTCACGGGGCCAGCGCTCCGCGGCCCACGCCTGGACGGTCTCGAGGCTGCGCGAGTAGATCCCGAACAACTCGTCCATCGCCTCCCCGTAGCGGGGGCCGAGGTCGCCGTCGGAGTAGTAGCGGTAGCCGCCGATCCCCTCGATCGGCTGGTCGTAGGGGATGTAGCGGGTCGACTGCTCGAGGTACGCGGCGAGCCGGCCGCGCTGCAGGACCTTGGTGAGCACGTTGGAGACCCACTCGCAGGCGACGTGGGCGCCGCCGACCTGGGCGATCGAGTCGTCGCCGAAGCCGATGAAGACGCGCTCGTAGAGGCCCGCGGCGCGCTGCCCCTCGATCCCGTCGAACGGCCGCTCGCCGGCCGGCACGTCGCCGGCGAACTCCTCCAGGAACATCCGCCGCAGCGTCCCGGGGTATCGCGAGTAACGCGCGAACATCGCCCCCTTGACGGTCTCCGGCAGGTTGACGAGCCCGAATACCGGCCGGTCGAGGTTGGTGAAATGCGGCTCCAGGAGCCGGCGCTCCTCGGGACTGAACTCCTCGCTCGGGTACCGCACGCGGGCGATCGTAGTGATTGCTCCGGCGGGGCCGAAGCTGGCCGAATGTACCTCCCCACACCCCGTCGGCGAGGAGTAGTGTTTTTGGTCGGGTAGCGGGCAATATGGGGCCGGACCAGAATCTCGGCACCGGGGGTTGGGAGTGAATGGGAGTGTCAAGCGGTTGATCGTTGATCGCCCAGGGGATCGTGGACTCGAGGTTCGCGACCGCAATGCGGCGGTCGCCGGGGTGCTCTGCGCGGGCGCCTCGCTGTGCACGCTGGCCAGCTCGCTGGCACTCGAGGCGGCGCCGGCGCTGACCGCGATCGGCCTGGCCGCCTTCGGCCTGCTCCTCTCGTTCCTCTGCTTCGTCGTCCCGTGGAGCCGGGTCGCCCCGGCGCTCAACGAGCTCGCGCCTGCCGCCGCGACGATCGCGATCGCGACGGCGACCACGACCATCGATCCGACTTATGGCTTCTACCTCGTCCTCGTCGCGGGCTTCGTCGGCTATGCGTTCCGCCGGCCGGGCGTGATCGGCGGGCACCTGGCGCTGATCGGGCTGGCGCTGATCGCGCCGATCCTGCTCGAGCCCGAGGGGACGCGCAAGGCGATTGCCTGCGCATTGATCTTCGGTCCCGGCGTGTTCGCCGTCACCGCGCTGGCCATCTCCGCGCGGCGCAGCACCGACGCGCGCGACCTCGCCTACCGCGAGTTCGCGACCGACGCGCTCGCGCTCGCGTCCAGGATCCGCGCCCGGGTGGGTCCGGGCGCGGCCGGACCGGTGAGCGCGCCGGAGTGGCTCGAGCGCCCGGCGCCGGCGATCCCGCTTCGAAACGTCGGGATCGCCAGGGTCGTCAGGGCCGATGTGACGGCCGCGAGCTCCGTCGTGCGGCTTCGCCACCGGCTGCCGATGACCGCGGTCGCGGTCACGGCGTCGGTGATCGCGGTGGTCGCGACGACGACGGCGCTGGTCCGCGACGGGGCCGAGCGGCGGACCGGAGGCGACCGCTCTCCAGCGCTCGTCCGCGACCCAGAGCCGCGCCAGCCGATCGCGAGTTCGACCCGAGCGGATTCGGATCGGCGACGACGCGATCGCGACGGGGCGGCGTCCGCCGCGGCGTCCGCGCCGGCCGCGGGCACCCCGGCCCCCGAGGCCGGCGAGTCCGGCGGTGGCGGCGGCCCGCAGCCGACCTCGCCGTCGCCCTCCCCGGCCCCTGAGCCGCCGGTCCAGGTCCGCCCGCCGTCCGGCGAGCCACAGCCGCAGTCGTCCACGCCGACCCCGGTTCAGCAGCAGACGCCGGCCGCGCCGATCCAAAGCCCGATCGAGCTCGCGCAGCAGACGGTCGCGCCGGTCGTTCCCGAGCTCAAGCCCTGAACAAGGGCGAAGCGGACGCGTCGACCTAAAGGGGGTCTGACCCCCTCTCGAGTCAGCTCGAGGGCGGCGCAGCCGCCATCAGCTCGACCCGGTGGCCGCCCGGTGAGATCGCGAACGCCCGCCGCGCCCCCCACAGCTCTCGCGTCTCGGTGATCTCGTGACCGGCCGCGGCGACGCGGTCGAGCGCATCCTGGAAGTCGTCGACGACGACGGCGGCATGCCCGAGGACGGGGACGCTGGCCTCCTCGGTGTGGATCAGGTGGATCTGCGTGCCGCCGCGCTCGAGCCACGTGACGTACCCGCCGAGCCCCTCCGGCGAGTCGACGCGGTCGAACCCGAGCAGGCTCCAGAACCCGACCGCGGCCTCGGCCTGGGCGGGCGCGATCTCGATCGAGACGTGCTGGAGCACGGGCCTCAGGCCAGGCCGGCGGCCCGGCGGGCCTCGTCCCAGTCGGCGAAGGCGTCGATCCTGACGACCTCGTCACCCCGGAACGTCGCGAGGTGGGCGTACGCGGTGGTGACCTCGTCGCCGGACTCGCGCTCGGTGCCGTGAAAGGTGATCAGCGCGAGCACCCGGCCATCGCTCGCCTCCTCGAGCGCCTCGACCTCGAGCTGGAACAGCGCCCACGGCTCCTCGATGAAGGTGGTCCAGAACTCGACCATGCCCTCGCGTCCGTGATAGACGGACTCGATCCCGGGGAAGATCTGCGCGGTGTTGAACTCCAGCTCCGGCGCGGCCTGCTCGAGGATCCAGACCAGATCGCGCCGGTTCCACGCCTCCAGCGCCTCGCGGTAGCGCTCGACGTTGTCGCTTGGCTCGCTCATGTCTCAATCACTATCACGACGCCGGTCGCTCAGCCGAGCAGGCTGCCGATCGCGTCGCCCGCCGCGTTCGCCCAGTCGACCAGCGGCGAGGGGATGATCCCGAAGAAGACCGTCGCCGCGGTGACCAGCAGGGTCAGGCCGAGGATCACCTTGCAGCGGGCGCCGGTCACCTCGGCGTCAGCCTCCTGCGAGCCGCCCGCGATCGCCGGAGCTGGGGCACCGGCCGCGGGTTCGGCGCCCGGGCGCATCCAGACGGCCGCGATCACCCGCAGGTAGTAGGCGAGCGAGATCATCGTCCCGATCGCGATCATCACGCCGAGCCAGGTGTAGTCGGCGGCGACCGCGGCCTCGATCAGATACAGCTTGCCGATGAAGCCAACCGTGCCCGGGGAGACCGGCGAGCGCCAGCATCGAGACGGTCAGCGCGGTCGCCAGGAAGGGCCGTTCGGCGCCCAGTCCCTGGACCGAGCGGATGTCGTCGCCGAACGCCGTCTCGCGCTCGCGGATCGTGATCACCGCGAACGCCCCCAGGTTCATCAGCGCGTAGGCCGCGAGATAGAAGACCAGCGCATTCACGCCCGCCTCGCTGGCCGCGACCACGGCGACCATCATGTAGCCGGCCTGGGCGACGCTCGAGTAGCCGAGCAGGCGCTTGAGCGAGTTCTGACCCAGCGCGCCGGCGTTGCCGACCACGATCGAGACCGCCGCCAGCGCCGCCAGCGCCGGCCGCCAGTCATCGGCCGCGGCGCCGAGCGCCACCTCGAAGAAGCGGACCAGGACGCAGAACACGGCGGCCTTGGTCGCCACCGACATGAACGCCGTCACCGGGGTCGGCGCGCCCTGATAGACGTCGGGCGTCCACTGGTGGAAGGGGGCGATCGAGAGCTTGAACGCGAGACCGGTGGCGGCCAGCGCGATCCCGATCAGCAGCAGCGGGTCGTCGACCACCGAGGTGCCGACCGCGGCGCGGATCCCCGAGAAGTCGGTCGACCCGGTCGCCCCGTAGACGAAGGCGAGCCCGTAGAGCAGCGTCGCCGAGCCCAGAGAGCCGATGATCAGGTACTTCAGCCCCGACTCGAGCGACTCCTTGCGCCGCAGCGCGGCGCCGCAGAGGACGTATAGCGGGATCGAGAGCAGTTCGAGGGCGACGAAGAACGCGACCAGGTTCTGGGCCTGGGTGATCATCGTCATCCCGAGCACCGAGCAGAGCAGCAGCGCCTGGAACTCGCCGTGGCCGCTCGGCCCCAGCGGCCGGTCGAAGGCCTGCTCGCGCCACGACAGCGGGATGCAGAAGGCAGCGGCGCCGATGCAGATCAGGCTGGTCGTGATCGCCA
Source organism: uncultured Solirubrobacterales bacterium (assembly GCA_963767285.1). Classification (GTDB taxonomy): domain Bacteria; phylum Actinomycetota; class Thermoleophilia; order Solirubrobacterales; family 70-9; genus WHSW01. The sequence goes on from CAVYDJ010000003.1 coordinate 380,646, forward strand.
GGTCGTCGAGCCGCAGGGCGCCGGCGATCAGGTCCTTGTGGGCGCCCCACTGGGCGATCAGCAGCCCGGCGGTGACGCCGAGGGTGGCGAAGCCGACGATCGAGACGACGATCCGCTGCTGCTTCCGGCTGCCGAACAGGCCCGCGACGAGCGCCAGCACGGTCCCGGCGGTCAGCGCGATGATCGGCGAGATGCCCGCGTAGTTGATGTCGGGAGCGTTGAACTCCATCAGCGCTCCGCCTCGGCCAGAACCTGTGATTCGCCGGTGGCCGCCTCGACCGCCGCCTCGACCGACTTCTCGCCCCGCTCCAGGATCAGGCCCGGATAGAACGCCAGGGCCACGATGATCGCCACCAGCGGCGCAAGGACGATCCCGTCGCGGACCCCGATCTCACGCGACTCGGCGCCCTCGGGGAGGCGGTTGTGCATCGCCCGCTGGTACATCCTCAGGCTGTAGAAGGCGGCGAGCGCGATCCCGATCGAGGCGACGAAGGCGAGGACGATCTTCGACTGGAAGACGCCGTTGAGGATGTAGAACTCGCCGATGAAGTTGGCCGAGCCGGGGATCGCCAGGTTCGCCATCGCGATGACCAGGAACAGCGCCGCCAGGAAGGGCGCCCGCATCGCCTGGCCGCCCATCCGCGTCAGGTCCTCCGTCTTGAAGCGGTCGTAGAGGATCGCGATCACCATGAAAACGCCGGCGACGACCAGGCCGTGGTTGACCATCTGCAGGACGGCGCCGTCGGCTCCGTCGGCGCGCAGGCTGAAGATCCCGATCGTGATGAAGCCGAGCTGCGCGATCGACGAGTAGCCCGCGATCAGGCGGACGTTGGTCTGCGTGAACGCCATCACCGAGCCGTAGAGGATCGAGGCCAGCGCGACCAGCATGATCAGCTCCTGGAACTCGGTGGTCGCCTCGGGGAAGAGCGGCAGCGCGACGCGCAAGAAGCCGTAGGCGCCGACCTTCGACAGGACTGCCGAGAGCAGGATCAGGACCGGCAGGGGAGCCGCCCGGTAGGCGTCGGGCATCCAGCCGTGGATCGGGAAGGCCGGCATCTTGACCAGGAAGGCCGCGGCGAAGAAGCAGAAGATCCACTCCTGGCTGCCGCTCGACAGCAGGTGCTGCGAGAGCACCGGGATCGAGAAGCTGAGCTCGCCGACCGAGTCCGACGCGAGGACCGCGGTCGCGATCGCGCCGACCAGCATCAGCAGCGAGCCGACGAGCGTGTAGACGATCATCTTCGTCGTCGCCGCGATCCGGTTCTCGCCGCCGAAGGTCCCGATCAGGAAGAAGAACGGGATCAGCATCAGGTCGAAGAAGAGGACGAACAGCAGCAGGTCCTGGGCGAGGAACGCGCCCAGCGCGGCGGTCCCGGCGAGGCCGACGAGGAAGTAGTAGAGCTTCTCGCGCTCGTCGCCCGGCTCGCCGCGAAGCGCCGACCAGAGCGTCACCGCAAACCAGAGCGCCGCCGTCAGCAGAACCAGGAAGACGCTGATCCCGTCGACGCCGAGGAAGTAGCGGACCCCGAGGTCGGGGATCCAGGACTCGTCGATCACGTGCTGCAGGCCGGCGGCATCGGGGTCGAAGTCGGCGACCAGCCCGATCGCCAGCCCGAGCGTCACGAGGGCGCCGAGAACGGCCACCCAGCGCGCCGCCACCCGCGGCAGGAGCAGGATCAGAACTCCGGTGATCAGCGGCGTCCACAGCAGCACGCTGAGCATCAGTTGCTCACCGCCAGGAAGTAGACGCCGAGCGCCGCGAAGCCCCCGACGAGGAGTAGCGCGTAGGCGCGCACCAGACCGGACTGGGCGCCGCGGACGACCGAGCCGGCGCCCTTGACGACCCCGGTTGCGGCGCCGACGATCCCGTTGACGACGACCCGCTCGATGACCGCGTTGGCAAAGCGCCCGGTCGCGATCGCCGGCCGGTAGATCAGCGCGTCGATTACCTCGTCGAAGTACCACTTGTTGAGGAGGAAGCCGTGCAGGCGGCGGTACCGCTCGGCCATCCGCACCGTGACCCCGGGCCGCCGCACGTAGCAGTGGTAGGCGAACGCGATCCCGATGATCGAGATCGTGCCGCCGACGAGCAACCCGATCCAGGAGTCCGCGGTCGACGGCTCCTGGTGGTAGAGAGTCGAGCTCTCGAACGTCCCCGCGAGGAAAGTGGTGACGACGTGATCGACGCCCGGGACCTGCAGGAGGCCGGCGAACAGGGCGCCGAAGCCGAGGATCCCCATCGCGACCCGCATCGGCCATTCGCGCTCGGCGATGTGGTGCTCCTCACCTGGGAACCCGACGTCGACGTCTTCGGCCTCGCCGGTGTGCGGGTTGGTCGGCTCGGCGTGGTGCATGTGCCCCTGCTCGAGCTCCTCGGCCTCCTTGCACGGTTTACCGGCGGTGACCCGGAAGCCGATCCGGAACGCGTAGAAGGCGGTCATCAGCGCCCCGATGTAGCCGCCGATCGCGAAGATCCAGTACATGCCGCCGCGGTTGGCGGCGAAGGCGAGGATCTCGTCCTTGGAGAAGAAGCCGGACGTCCCCGGGAAGGCCGCCAGCGCGAGGCAGCCGACCAGCAGCAGGGCCGACGTGAACGGCAGCGCCTTGCGGAAGCCGCTCATGTCGTCGACGTTCTGGTTGTTGGCCATCGCCGAGATCACCGAGCCGGCGGCCATGAACAACAGCGCCTTGAAGAAGGCGTGTGCCATCAGCATGAACAGGCCGCCGACGTAGGCGCCGATCGCGACGCCCATGATCATGTAGCCGATCTGGCTCATCGTGGAGTAGGCGATGATCCGCTTCAGGTCGGTGACCGCGAGCGCAATCGTCGCCGCGATCAACAGCGTCGCGAGGCCGACGAAGGCGGCGATGTCCGCGGCGGTCGGCGCGAGCTCGAAGAGCGGGAACATGCGGGCGATCAGATAGACGCCGGCGGTGACCATCGTCGCGGCGTGGATCAGCGCCGAGACCGGCGTCGGGCCCTCCATCGCGTCCGGGAGCCAGGTGTGGAACGGGACCTGGGCGGACTTCGCGAACGCGCCGACGCAGATCAGCAGGCAGATCGCGACCACCACGCCCTGGTTGGGGGAGAAGGTCTCACGGGCGGCGTCGAACGACGCCAGGTAGTCGAACGTCCCGAGCTCGCGGAAGACGAAGAAGGCGGCGAGCACGAGGCCGATGTCGCCGACGACGTTGATCACGAACGCCTTCATGCCCGCCTTGGTCGCGGTCTCGCGCCGGTACCAGAAGCTGATCAGCGCGTAGGAGGCGAAGCCGACGAAGGCCCAGCCGACGATCAGCAGCACGAAGTTGCCGGCCAGGATCAGCAGCAGCATCGAGAAGACGAAGAAGTTGAGGTAGGAGAAGAACCGCGCGTAGCCGCGGTCCGAGCCCATGTAGGCGAGCGAGTAGAGGTGGATCAGGGTCGAGATCCCCGTGACCACCAGGCACATGTAGACCGACAGCGGGTCCACCAGGATGTTGAGCTGGATGTCGAGCCCGCCCGCGGAGGCGTAGCTGTAGAGCGAGTCGGTGAGCTGGCGCTCCTCGACGGGGTGGTCGAGCAGCGCCAGCAGCGCGCCGATTGAGCAGGCGAAGGCGAGCGCGATCGCGCCGGTCCCGATCCAGGCAGGCGTGCGGCCCGGCATCGCGGCGCGGCCGAAGGCGATCAACATGCTGCCCGCGAGCGGGAGGACCAGCACGAGCCAGCCCCAGGTCGTCGCGCTCATCCCTTCAGCTCCCGGATCTCGTCGACGTCGAGGGCGATCTGGCGGCGGAACATGGCGACGATCAGGCCGAGCCCGACGACCACCTCACAGGCCGCGACGACCATCACGATCAGCGCGAAGATCTGGCCCTCCTGGTTGCCGTTCGAGCGCGCGAAGGCGACCAGGGCGAGGTTGCCGGCGTTCAGCATCAGCTCGAGGCAGAGCAGGATCACCAGCGGGCTGCGCCGCAGGAGCACCCCGCACGCGCCGGTGGCGAAGAGGAGCGCTGAGAGGACGAGGTACCAGGAGGTATCCATGATCAGCCGGCCTCGCCCGAGTCGACACCCGGCACGCCCGGAGGCGAAGCTGAGGACGTGGCCGGTTTGTTCCGGCCCGCGAGCACGATCGCGCCGACGGCGGCGATCAGCAGCAGCATGGAGGCGGCCTCGAAGGCGACCAGGAAGCGCTCGAGCAGGAGCCGCCCGATCTCGCCCGGCGAGCCGAAGCCGGCCGGGATCACCGGGCCCTCGGTCTCGATCGACACGAGCGAGGTGCCGACGACGGCGATCGAGACCTCCACAAACAGGGCGGCAGCCAGCAATGGGGCGAGGAAGCGCTGCCCCGGGATCGGCTCCCACAGCGGCTCCTCGATCCCGCCGACGTAGGCGGCGACGAACAGGTAGAGGACCATGACCGCACCGGCATAGACGACGATCTGCGCCGCCGCCAGGAACTCCGCGTGCAGGAGCAGGAACAGCCCGGCCAGCGAGATCAGGTGGACGATCAGCGCCAGCACGCTGTAGAAGGGATTGCGAAGCGCGATCACCGCGATCGCGCCGCCAAGCGCACCAATCGCCCCGGCGAAGAACGCCACTTGAACCACTACGCGGCCACCTCCTCGGCTTCGCCTGCGGGGGTGCCGCGGTTAGCCGGCGAGCTGCTCACTCACTCCCCTTCCCGCCGCAGGGGGTTGCGCTCGAGCGGCTCGGCGAGCAGCATCTCCTTGGTGAAGATCAGGTCGCCACGGTCGTAGTCGGCCATCTCGTACTCGTGGCCCATCGTGATCGCGTCGAACGGGCAGGCGACCTCGCAGTAGCCGCAGAAGATGCAGCGGGCGAGGTTGATCTCATAGACGGCGGCGTAGCGCTCGCCGGCCGAGACGCGATCGGCCGGGTCGTTCTCGGCGGCGACGACCCGGATGCAGTCCGCCGGGCAGGCCGCGGCGCACAGCGAGCAGCCGACGCACTTCTCCAGGTCCGTGTCCTCGAACTTGTGCAGCTTGTGGCGGCCGCGGAAGCGCGGGTAGACCGGCGTCTTCTCCTCCGGGTACTGGATCGTCATCGGGCCTTCGAAGACGCGCGCCAGCGTCGTCTTCAGGCCGCGCAGGGTCTCACCGAAGGCGCGGTAGGCGCCCTTCGCGCCGCCGGGCTCCGGCCCGCGCTGGACCGAGACGACCTCGTCGGCGTCCTTCAGATAGGGGAACTCGGACTTGGCTTCTTCGCTCATGCCACCACCACCAGCACCGCCGTGACGAGGATGTTCAGGGTCGCCAGCGGCAGCAGCACCTTCCAGCCGAGGCTCATCAGCTGGTCGTAGCGCAGCCGGGGCAGGGTCGCGCGGACCCAGATGAAGACGACGATCAGGGCGAAGATCTTGGCCAGCATCCAGATCGGGTCGAGCCACTCGGGACCGGGGCCCATCCAGCCGCCGAGGAAGAAGGCGACCGCGATCCCCGAGATGACGAAGATCTCCAGGTACTCGGCGAGCAGGAAGGAGGCGAAGCGGGTGCCGCCGTACTCGGTCTGGTACCCCTGAACCAGCTCCGCGTCCGCCTCGGGCAGGTCGAACGGAGTGCGGTTGCTCTCCGCGAACCCGGCGAGCATGAAGACGATGAAGCCGACGAACTGGGGGATGATGTTCCAGACCTCGCCCTGGGCCTCGACGATCGAGACCAGCGAGAGCGAGCCGGACATCAGGATCACGCCGAACAGCGAGAGCCCCATCGCGACCTCGTAGGAGATCAGCTGGGCGGCGCCCCGCATCGCGCCGAGGAAGCTGTATTTCGAGCCCGATGACCAGCCGGCGATCAGCAGGCCGTAGAAGGCGAACGAGCCGAACGCGAAGAAGTAGAGGACGCCGATCGGGACGTCGATCCCATACCAGCCGACCCCGTCGTGGACGTCGCCGAAGGGCAGGATCGCGATCGTCGTGATCCCGGAGAAGATCACCAGCGCCGGCCCGAGCGCGTAGAGGAACGGGATCGCCGCGTCGGGGCGGAAGAACTGCTTGCCGGCCAGCTTGATGATGTCGGCGAGCGGTTGCATCAGCCCGACCGGCCCGACCCGGTTGGGCCCGTAGCGGTGCTGGAAGCGGCCGATCGCCTTGCGCTCGACCACCGTCAGGACCGGGACGATCATGAACACGACCAGGAAGATCAGGATCGACTTCACGACCATGATCCAGGTCGCCTCGGTGAAGCTGGTGTCGGCGAGGGGAATCACGGCCCGGCCACCTCCTCGGCTCCGCCTGCGGGGGTGCCGGGGTCAGCCGAGATTCGAGTGATCTCCACCGTTTCCGCGCCGTTGAAGACGTTCGCGTTGTGCTGCGCGGTGCCCTCGATCAGGAAGGCCGCGCCGGGTCGAATGCGCTCGCGGAGGGTGACCCGTGCACGAACGCTCGTCCCGTTCGAGCGCACGTTGACCTCGTCGCCGTTGGCGAGGCCGAGCTTCTTCGCGTCCGAAGGTGCCAGCTCCACCCGCTGCTCGGGTGCGAGGAACTTCAGCGCCACATTGCGGTCGGTGACCTCGTTCGCCCACAGGTCGCGATACGTCCCGAGGCGCAGGCCCCCATTCGCGGACGGCGCGGCGACGGTCGCCGGCGTCTCGGTCTCAGGCGGCTTGAACGACGACGCCGCATCCCGGTCCTGCCAGCGGACTCCGGTGCCGCCGATCTCCTTGGGGTTCAGGCCGCCGTAGAACGGGACCTCATTGGCGATCGCTTCGAGTGCCTCGGGGGCCGAGTCGATCTCGGTTTCGTCGCCGAGGCGGGCGCTGAGCTCGGCAAGGACCTGCCAGATCGGGCGGACCTCGCCGGGGCGGGGGACGGAGGGCCGGAGGCGCTGGAGGCGGCCGTCCGGGTGGGTGACCGTGCCCTCCTTCTCGGCGTAGGCCTCGGCGGGGAACACGATGTCCGCCGCCTTCGTGGAGGCGTCCTCGAAGCTCGAGATCGCGATCACGGTGCGGGCCTGGTTCAGCGCCTTCGCCCAGCCCGGACCGTCGGGGAGGTCGCGGATCGGATCGGCCTGCAGCAGGATGACGCCGTCGAGCTCGCCGGAGGCGAGGCCCTGCTTGATCGCTTCGAGGTCGTCGCCGGAGCCCGCGGCGGTGAGCCCGGGACCGGCGCCGGGGACACAGCCGACCTCGCGGATTCCGCGGGCGTTGGCGCCGTCGGGGACGGAGAAGACGCCGCCGCCCGCTCCGGCGCACTTGAGCTCGGCGGCGCAGTTGCGTAGCGCGTTAAGGGCGCCTTCGCCGTTCGGTCCGCGGCCGATCCGCTCGCCCCAGATGATCAGCGTCCTGCCCGGGCGCAGCTCGCCGGCGAGGCGCTCGGCGTCCCCCACATAATCGCCCCGCACGCCCGGAGCCGAAGGCGAGGACGTGGCGGGAGTTGTTCCGTGGCTGAGCTGCGCGGCTAGTGCAGCCAGGAACGCCGCCGCTTCGCCGGGGGCGTAGCGGGCGGTCTCCTCGGCGCCGCCGTCAAGCGCCGTCGGGCGGTCCGAGGCGATCACCAGACGCAGCTGGTGGTGGCGAACCGCCTTGCGCAGCCGCAGATCCAGGATCGGCATCGAGTTCAGCGGGTCGGCTCCGATCAACAGCACCGATTCGACCTCGTCGATCGCGGCGATCGGGGCCCCGAGCTCGGGTGAGGAGAGCGCCGCCAGCGGCCCGGCCGGGAGCTCGTCGATCGCCGTTGCGTTGCCACCGGCGATCCGCTGCACCAGGTACGCCTCCTCGTTGGAGGCCGGGCCGCCGGCGATCGCGGCGATCCGGCCGGCGCCGAGCTTCGCCGCGGCGACCTCGAGCGCCTGCTCCCAGCCGGCCTTGTTTCCCGCGATTCGCGGCTCGATGATCCGGTCCTCGGAGGAGATCATCTGGAAGCCGAAGCGGCCCTTGTCGCAGAGCCAGCCGTTGTCGACCTCGTGGTTGTCACGCGCCAGGACGCGCTGGACCCGCTCGTCGCGGACCGTGAACTTGACGTTGCATTGGCTCGGGCACAGCGTGCAGATCGAGCCCGCGTCCTCGATGTCCCAGGGCCGGGCGCGGAACCGGTAGGCCTCGGCGGTGAGGGCGCCGACGGGACAGAGCTCGATGATGTTGCCGTGGAAGGGGGCGATGTAGGGGCGGTCGTTGAAGGTGCCTACATAGCTGTTCGACCCCCGCTCGAGCAGCTGCAGCTGCTCGTCCTCGGCAACCTCCTGGCTGAAGCGCACGCAGCGGTAGCAGAGGATGCAGCGCTCGCGGTCGATCCGGACCAGCGGCGAGAGCGGCACCGGCTTGCGGAAGTGGCGTTTCGGGTCCGTGACCCGGCTGCGGCCCGGCCCCCAGCCCATCGCGATGTCCTGCAGGGGGCACTCGCCGCCCTTGTCGCAAACCGGGCAGTCGAGCGGGTGGTTGACGAGCAGGAACTCGACCACCGCGTTCTGGGCCTCGATCACCCGGTCGGTGCGGGTGTAGACGACCATCCCGTCGCGCACCGGGGTCGAGCAGGCGGTCTGGAGCTTGGGGATCCCCTCGATCTCGACCAGGCACATCCGGCAGGCCCCGACCGGCCCGCCGAGCTTCGGCTCGTAACAGAAGACCGGGATCTCGACGTCGCCGCCCTTCGCGGCGTCGACGAGCATCTCGCCCTCGGGGGCGTTCACCTCGACGCCGTCGACGACGAGCGTGATCTCGGGCCGCTCGGTCATGCCGCCAGGACCTCCGGCTGCTCCATGGCTTCCTCGAACTCCGAGCGGAACTTCTTCACCATCGCGCCGACCGGCATCGCCATCGAGTCGCCGAGCACGCAGAGGCAGTTGCCGATGATGTTCTCCTGCACGCCGGCGACGACCTCGAGGTCGATCGGCGTCGCCTCGCCGCGGGTGATCCGCTCCAGCATCTTCACCGTCCAGTTGGTGCCCTCCCGGCAGGGAGTGCACTTCCCGCAGGATTCGTGGTGGTAGAAGCGCGCCGTGCGCAGCGCAAGCTTGGGGATCGAGACGGTGTCGTCGGCGACGATGATCGACCCCGAGCCGAGCATCGAGCCGGCCTCGGCCATCGCCTCGAAGCTGTAGGGCAGGTCGAGCTCGGCCTCGGTCAGGACGGGCGACGACGAGCCGCCCGGGAACCAGGCCTTCACCCGCCGGCCCTCGGGCAGGCCGCCCGCGAGGTCGAAGATGATCTCCCGCGAGGGGACCCCGAGCTCGACCTCGTAGTTGCCGGGCCGCTCCACGCAGCCGGAGATCGAGACGACCTTCGTGCCCGGCGACTGTTCGGTGCCGAATCCCTTGAACCAGTTCGAGCCGTTGTTGACGATGTGGGGCAGGTTCGAGAGCGTCTCGACGTTGTTGATCAGCGTCGGGCCGCCGTACAGGCCCTGGATCGCCGGGAACGGCGGCTTCAGCCGAGGGTTGCCGCGCTTGCCCTCGAGCGCGTCGAGCAGCGCCGTCTCCTCGCCGCAGATGTAGGCGCCGGCGCCGCGGTGGACGACCAGCTCCACCCTGGTCCGGGCGCCGAGGATGTTGGGCCCGAGGTAGTCGGCCTCGTACGCCTCGGCGACGGCGCGGTCGAGGATGTCAGCGATCTCCCAGTACTCGCCGCGGATGAAGATGAACGCGTGCTGGGCGCCGACCGCGATCGCCGCGATCGCGACGCCTTCGATCAGCTGATGGGGGTTCTTCATCATCAGCTCGCGGTCCTTGAAGGCGCCGGGCTCCGACTCGTCGGCGTTGCAGCAGACGTACTTCGCCATCTCGCCGCGCGGCAGGAAGGAGCCCTTCTTGCCCATCGAGAAGCCGGCGCCGCCGCGCCCGCGCAGGCCAGAGTCCTCGAACCCGGCGATCAGGTCGCCGGGCTCGAGCTCCCTGACCGCGCGCTCCAGCGCCTTGTAGCCGCCGAGCTCGCGGTAGCGATCGATCGACGCCAGCTCCGGGTCGTCGATATGGCGGAAGAGGAGCCGCGTTTCAGGCAACGTCCGTCCCCTCCATCCGCGGGTCGGGATCGGGCTCCGCGCCCCCCGCCGCCGGGCGCCTGCTGAGCGCCTTCTCGTCCGGCGGCGGATTGCCGGCGCGCAGGGCGTCGATTGCGGCGACCGCGTCGGCCGCGTCCAGCGGCCCGTAGTAGCGCTCGTCGATCGAGACCATCGGCGCCAGGTCGCATGCGCCCAGGCACTCGAAGCCCTTGACGAAGAACTCGCCGTCCGCCGAGCTGGCCCCGTGGTGGGCGGCCTCGTGGTGGTCGGCGCCGGCCGCCTCGCAGAACGACTCCAGCAGCTCGTCGCCGCCGTTCATCCAGCAGGAGATGTTGGTGCAGACCAGGACCCGGTGGCGGCCGACCGGCTGAGTGGCGAACAGGTCGTAAAACGAGGCGACCGACTCCAGGTAGGCGGGGGTGACTCCCATCACCGCGGCGGCCTGGCGGATCCCGTCCGGCGTGCACCAGCCGTAGTGGCGCTGGACCGCCCACAGCGCCGGGATCGACGCCGAGCGCAGCTGCGGGTAGCGCGACATCGCCGACTCGATCTGCTCCTGGAGCTCCGGCGGGATGTCGACCTCGTGCAGCTCCGGCACTCCCTCGGCGTCGGAGGGGCGCATGGAGGCGATCAGCCGCTTGCGCTCCTCGGCGGTGAGGTCGTCCGTCGGCTCGAGCAATGAGAGCTCGGGCTGCTCAGAGGTCACGTCCTCGACCACCGCGCACGCCCGGAGGCGAAGCCGAGGACGTGGCGCGAGTTATTCACGTGGCGCGAGATATTCCTCATCGATCCACCCCGCCGAGGATCGGATCCAACATCCCGAGGTTCTGGATCAGGTCGGCGACGTACCCGCCGATGCACATGTCGCGCAGGCTCTGGAGGTTGACGAACGAGGGGTCCCGGAAGTGGACCCGGGCCGGCTTCGCCGAGCCGTCGGCGAGGATGTAACAGCCGAGCTCGCCGCGCGGCGACTCGATCGGGTTGTAGATCTCGCCCGGCGGAACGCGGAAGCCCTCGGTGACGAGCTTGAAGTGATGGATCAGCGCCTCCATCGAAATCGCGAGCTCCTCGCGCGGCGGCAGCACGACCTTGCGGTCGTCGGCGATCCACGGTCCCTCGGGCAGCCCGTCGAGGCACTGCTCGATGATCCGCACCGACTCGCGCATCTCCTGCATCCGGCAGCGGTAGCGGTCATAGCCGTCGCCGACCGTGCCGACCGGGATCTTGAAGTCGACGTCGCCGTAGGCGAGGTAGGGGGCGGCCTTGCGGAGGTCCCACGGCTCGCCCGAGGCGCGCAGCAGCGGCCCGGTCACACCGAGCTCGAGCAACCGCTCGCGGGGAACGATCCCGACCCCTTTCGTCCGCGACAGCCAGATCTCGTTGCGGTCGACCAGCGCCTCGTACTGGCTGATCCGGGTCGGCATGTCGTCCAGGAAGGCGCGGAGCTTCTTCTCGAACCCGACCGGGATGTCCTCGAAGACCCCGCCGACCTGGAAGTAGCGGGTGTGCATCCGCTGGCCGGTCGACATCTCGAACAGGTCGATGATCGTGTCGCGCTCGCGCAGCGCGTACCAGAGCATCGAAACCGCGCCCAGGTCAAGCGCCGTAGTCCCGAGCCAGAACAGGTGCGAGTGGATCCGGTTGAGCTCGAGGTGGATCATCCGCAGGTACTTCGCGCGGGGCGGGATCTCGAGCTCGAGCATCCGCTCGACGGCGCCGCAGAAGGCCTCCATGTTGAAGAAGTAGGACAGGTAGTCCATCCGCTCGATGAACGGGATCACCTTCCAGTAGCTCTTGTCCTCGCAGCTCTTCTCGATCCCGGTGTGGACGTAGCCGACGATCGGCTTGAGGTCGATCACCTCCTCGCCCTGGAGGCTGACCAGCAGGCGCAGCACCCCGTGCGTGGCGGGGTGGTGCGGCCCCATGTTCACGGTCATCAACTCGTGCTCGGGCTCGAGGGTCTCCCCGGCCTCGGTGGTCTCGATCGGCGAGGTGCCGATCACCGTTGCCGTCGTCGCGGCGATCACGTCCCCGCCCCTTGCCGGCGCGCTGCCTACTTCCTCGACCGCCACTACTCCTCCGACCAGCCCGGAGCCGAGCGCTCGTTGTGGGTGAAGATCACCGGCTCGCCGCCGATCGGGAAGTCGCGGCGCTGCGGCCACCCGACGTAGACCTCCGGCATCAGGATCCGGCGCAGGTCCGGGTGGCCGCGGAAGAAGATCCCGAAGAAGTCGTAGACCTCGCGCTCCTGGAAGTCGGCGGTCGGGAACAGCGGCACGCAGCTCTCGATCGACGGCAGCAGCATCCCGTCGACCTCCTCGGTCTCCCCGGTCGACGGTCCGGAGGGCGCGCCGGGATCGGGGATCGCCGCCCGCACCCGGATCCGCTCGACCCGGTCGCGGTTGAGGAGCTCGTAGTGGACCCCGAAGCGCGGCTCGGCCGGCAGGTAGTCGACGCCGTGGAGGCTCGCGAGGAACCTGTACTCCTGGCCCGGCGTATCCCGCAGCCAGCGCAGCACCTCGAGGACCTGGTCGGGGTCGACGATCAGGCACGCCTGTCCGTGCTCGTGGTAGGTGCCGAGGACGCTGTCGGGGTGGGCGTCGCGCAGCTCGCCGGCGATCAGCTCGAGGCCGGGCGCGTCAGGCACGGTCAGAACAACTCCCGCGGCTGCTCGGCTTCGCCTCCGCTGCCGCGGGGTGCGGGCCGACGCCCACACAGGCGACTGGGACGGCAGCTTCGTCGCTACTTCGCATCGCGCACCGCCTCACGCGCCTGCGCGTAAGCCGCCTCGGCCGCCTCGGAAGGCTGGCCGGCGATCACGTCGTCGCGCGCCCATTCCTCGGTGCCGATCGCGTTGTAGCGGCGGCGCCAGCCCATGTCCGGGTGCCCCTGGATCTGGTGCTGCAGCTTGCCGAAGCCGTAGAAGAGCGCCTCGGGTCGGGGCGGACAGCCGGGCACGTGGATGTCGACCGGCATGAACTTGTCGGCGCCCTGGACGACCGCGTAGTTGGCGAACATCCCTCCCGACGAGGAGCAGGCGCCCATCGAGATCGCCCACCGCGGCTCGAGCATCTGGTCGTAGAGGCGGCGGATGACCGGCGCCATCTTGATCGAGACGCGGCCCGACAGGATGATGAAGTCGGCCTGGCGCGGCGAGGCCCGCAGCGCCTCCGCCCCGAACCGCGCCTGGTCGTTGCGGGGGGACCCGACCGCGGCGATCATCTCGATCGCACAGCAGGCGAGCCCGAACGTCAGCGGGAACATCGAGTTCGAGGCTCCCCAGGCGAGCAGCTTCTCGAACGACGTCGTCAGCACCGCCTGCGAGACGTGCTCCTCGAGGTCCTCATCGGGGAGGTCGCCGCGAAGCAGGTCGCGGGCGCGCAGCTGGCGGACCCGCAGGTGCTCGGGGGAGCCCGGCTCGGCGAGCGGGGACAGCGCCCGCAGCTTCTCGCGCCTTACCTCCAATCGAGCGCACCCCGGCGCCAGACGTAGCCCAGCGCGACGAGCAGCAGCGTCACGAAGATCAGCAGCTCGACGAGTACGAAGACCGAGTCGGCCGCCTGGAAGATCACCCCGACCGGATAGAGGAAGACGACCTCGATGTCGAACAGGATGAAGAGCATCGCGATCATGTAGAAGCTGACCCCGAAGCGGAAGGTTCGGGAGACCTCGCTCGGCAGCCCGCACTCGTACGGCTCGGTCTTCACCGAGCGGCCGCGGACGCCCTTGCGGCCGATGATCACGTTCAGCAGGGCGAAGGCCCCGCCGACGATCGCGCCGAGGGCGATAAAGACGAGGACGGGCAGGTAACTCTCCAGCACGAGCCCCCGAGTTCTATCCGAGTTTGTGATGGGTTGCTACATAGTGAGCTTCCGCATCAGAAAGCCGAAATCCCGACCTCGTTCGTCTGCTTTGATCCTCCGGCGATGGAGACCCTCCACCTGGTCGTCGGCGTCGGCGTCCTGATCACGAACCTCGCCGCCGGCGTCGTCGGCGCGATCGCCTGGCTGCGGCGCGAGCCGAGCGTGCCGTTCTGGTACCTGCTGCGGGTCGCCCAGGCCGCCGTCGTCCTCCAGGTGCTGCTCGGGACGATCCTCCTTCTGCTCGGCCACGAGTCGCCCGACGACTTGCACTACGTCTACGGCGTGCTGCCGCTGCTGATCACCCTGCTCGCCGAGGCGGCCCGCGTCGGCGCGGCCGAGCGCGAGCTCGAGGGGGTCGACTTCGACTCGCTGCCGAAGGACCGCCAGCAACGCTTCGCGCTCGCGATCGTGCGCCGCGAGACCGGGATCATGGCGGTCTCGGCGCTGGTCGTCTTCGGGCTCGCGCTGCGTGCCGCAGGCACGAGCGGGGCCCTGTTCTGATCGCGCCGTGCAAGTTGGCCAGATGTTTCGTAAACGACCGCGACTTCTGTGCCGATGGGTGTTACGAGATGCAGATGGGCGATCAAGCCACCAAGCGAGCACAGACGCAGACTCGGACACGCGGTGCGACGAGCACACAGAATCCGGCTGAGATCGCCAGGCGCGAGCTGATCGCCTGGTGTCAGGCGCACCAGCTCCCGGTCCCCGCCGAGCGCCAGCCTCAGTCCAGCGGCCGGTAGCCGCCCGCGAAGAAGACCAGCGGGTCGCCGCCCTCCCCGCCGGCTTCGAGCACCTCGCCGATCGCGACCTCGTGATCGCCGCCCGGGTGCAGCTCGCGCAACGCGCAGGCGACCCAGGCGACGGCGCCGTCGAGGATCGGAACCCCGGACCGCTCGCTCCAGCCCGCGTCGCGGAACTTCTCGGTGTGGGGCGCCTTCGAGGCGAACCCGCGGGCGATCGCCTCCTGGTCACCGGCCAGGACGCTGACCCCGAAGGCACCGCCGGCGCGGAGCACATCGAGCGTCCGCGAGCCGCAGTCCAGACAGGCCAGCATGAGCGGCGGATCGAGCGAGAGCGAGGTGACAGCGTTGGCGGTCGCCCCCGCCGGGCCCTCGGATCCGGCGGCCGTGACCACGGTCACCGCGCTCGGGGCGAGCGCCATCACGCTGCGTAGCTGGTCGGGTGTCGGCGCGGGCACTGGGTCGAAAAGTATGATGCCGCCGCGGTGCGACCCCTTCTCGCCCTCACAGTTGCGATCGTCGCTGCGCTGGCCTTTGCGGCCTGCGGCACCGAGGGCATCCAGCTTGCGGACGACGATCCCAACTACGACGGGGCGGTGCTGTTCTCCGAGCGCTGCGGCGGCTGCCACACGCTGACCGCCGCCGGCACCCAGGGCTCGGCCAACCGCCAGCTCCGCAATCAGGGACCGAACCTGGACGAACGGGTCGAGAGCTCGGAGGACGTGATCTACGCGATCCGCAACGGCGGCTTCTCGGGCGCGATCATGCCGCAGAACATCCTCGTCGGCGACGAGGCGCAGGCGGTCGCCGATTTCGTCGCCGAGTACTCGGGCACCGAGATTGATCGCCCGGTTCAGCCCGGCGACGCGAGCGAGCTCCAGTCGGACGAGGAAGCGGCCGCCGCCGGCGGCTAGCCCTCGGACGCGCGCACGGTGCTCGACCTCCGCGCGATCCGTGAGGACCCCGAGCCGGCCCGCGCCGCGCTCGCCCGCCGCGGTGCCGCGGAGCAGCTCGACGAGCTGCTGACGCTCGACGCACGACGACGCGAGCTGCTGCCCGAGGTCGAGGGGCGCCGGGCTGCCCAGAACGCGGCGTCGGACGAGATCGCGACCGCGAAGCGCGAGGGCGGCGACGCGAGCGAGGTGATCGAGCGGATGAAGGCGGTCTCCGCCGAGCTGAAGACGATGCAGGCCGAGCTGACCGAGGTCGAGGAGCGCCGCGACGCGCTCGCCGGAACGCTGCCCAACATCCCTCACCCGGACGCCCCGGAGGGTGGCGAGGACGACGCGGTCACGCTCCGCGAGGTCGGCGAGCCGCCGAGCTTCGATTTCGAGGTCCGCGACCACCTCGACCTCGGCCTCGAGCACGGCTGGATCGAGATGGAGAAGGCGGCCGAGGCCTCGGGCTCGCGGTTCGCCTACCTGCTCGGCGACCTGGTGATGGTGGAGCTGGCGCTGATCCGGCTCGCCGTCGACATGGTGCGTGCCGAGGGCTTCGAGCCCGTGGTGCCTCCCGTCCTGGTCCGCGAGGGCCCGCTGCGGGGGACCGGGTTCTTCCCCGGCGAGCGGGAGATGATCTACGAGGTCGAGCGCGACGAGCTGTTCCTGGTCGGGACCTCGGAGGTCTCACTGGCCGCGCTGCACGCGGACGAGATCCTCGAGGCGGCAGACGTCCCGCGCCGCTACGCCGGGATCTCCACCTGCTTCCGGCGCGAGTCCGGGGCGGGCGGCAAGGACACCCGCGGGATCTTCCGCGTCCATCAGTTCGACAAGGTCGAGATGTTCTCGTTCGTGCGCCCGGAGGACTCGACCGCCGAGCACGAGCGCATCCTCGCGATCGAGGAGCGGATCCTCGGCGCGCTCGAGATCCCCTACCGCGTGGTCGACATCGCGCTCGGCGACCTCGGCGCTCCGGCGGCCCGCAAGTTCGACTGCGAGGCCTGGATCCCGAGCCAGGGCCGTTACCGCGAGCTGACCTCGTGCTCGAACACGACCGATTACCAGGCCCGCAGACTCGGCGCGCGCTTCCGGCCGGAGCCGGAGGCGCCCCCCGAGGTTCTTCATACGCTGAACGGGACGGCGGTCGCCGTCAGCCGCACCCTGATCGCGCTGATCGAGAACGGCCAGCGGGCGGACGGGTCAGTCCGGCTGCCGGCCGCGCTGGTTGCGGCCGGGGCGCCGGAGCTGATCGGGGCCTAGCTCTCGTCCTTCGGGTCGAAGTCCAGCGAGCAGCTGTTGATGCAGTAGCGCAGCCCGGTCGGGTTCGGCCCGTCGTCGAAGACGTGGCCGAGGTGGCCGCCGCAGCGCTTGCAGACGACCTCGGTGCGCTTCATGAACAGGCTGTTGTCCGGCCGGCTCTCGACCGTCTCGTGATCCATCGGGTCGAAGAAGCTCGGCCAGCCGGTGCCGGAATCGAACTTCGTGTCCGAGTCGAACAGCTCGGCGCCGCAGCCCTTGCAGCGGTACACGCCGTCTTCGTGGTTGTCCCAGTAATCACCGGTGAAGGCGCGCTCGGTGCCCTGCTCGCGGAGCACGTGATACTCCTCGGGCGAAAGCTCCGCCTTCCACTCGGCCTCCGTCTTTTCGACCTTCTCCATCACTTGTCTCCTAGGTTAGTGCGCTGATGTCCTCTGCCTTTTATGTCCCCGATGGGGGTGAATTCGTTTCATCGGAGCTCACCCGTGGGCCGTGGGATCCGGGCGCCCAGCACGCCGGGCCGCCCGCGGCGTTGATCGCGCGCGAGCTGGAGCGCGCCACGCCGGCGGGATGGTTCCTTGGCAGGGTCACCTTCGAGGTCCTCCGCCCGGTGCCGATCGCTCCACTCCGCGTGGAGACGCAGGTCCTGCGGCCGGGGCGCTCGGTCGAGTTGCTTGGCGCCACTCTGCGCGACCGTTCCGGCGAGGCGCTGGTCCGGGCCTCGGCCTGGCGGCTGGCCGAGCGCGAGACCGAGATCCCGTCCGGACTGCCGTGTCCCAAGCCGCTTCCGGGCCCCGACGAGGCCGAGGAGAAGCCGTTCTTCGACACCGGCTGGGACGTCGGGTACCACACGGCGATGGAGTACCGGTTCGTCGCCGGCTCGTTCCGCGAGCTCGGCCCGGCCACCGTCTGGATGCGGATGCGCCAGCCGCTGGTCGCCGGCGAGGAGCCGAGCCCGCTGCAGCGCGTGCTCGCCGCCGCCGACTCGGGGAACGGGGTCAGCGCCACCCTCGACCTCGCGCGTTACATCTTCATCAACGTGGACCTCACGGTCCACCTGCACCGGCTGCCGGAAGGGGAGTGGGTCTGTCTCGACGCGATCACGCTGCCGGAGCCGAACGGCGTCGGGATGTCGGACACGGCGCTGCACGACGAGCGGGGCCAGATCGGGCGGGCGCTGCAGACTTTGCTCGTCCGCGCACGCGAAATTTCCGATTAGTGCCTGCTGCCACCCAATCGGGTGGGCGGCGGTAGGCTTTGCCGGGGTCATGGGGTCTATCAGCATCGTGCTAGCGGACGATCACGCAGTGGTGCGCAGCGCCCTGCGTTTGCTTCTCGACGCCGAGGAGGACTTCGAGGTCGTCGCGGAGGCCGGCGACATCGGAGAGGCGGTCCGCTACACGCGCGGCCACAAGCCCGACGTCCTGATCCTCGACCTCAACATGCCCGGGGGCCCGAGCATCGGGGCCGTACCGGAGCTCCGCGATGCCTCGTCGGGGACCGGCATCGTGGTCCTGACGATGGAGACCGAGCCCGCGTTCGCCCGTCAGGCGCTGCTGACCGGCGTGCTCGGCTACGTCCTCAAGGAGGCCGTCGACGAGGAGCTGGTCACCGCCGTGCGCCTTGCCGCCGACGGACGCACCTACCTGCAGCCGGAGCTCGGCGCGAAGCTCGCCGCGGACCCCGGCGAGACACCCGACGGACTCTCGGATCGCGAGCTCGACGTGCTGCGGTTGATCGCGCTCGGCCATACCAACTCCGAGATCGCCGACGAGCTCTTCCTGAGCGTCCGCACGGTCGAGTCCCATCGCGCCCACATCCAGCAGAAGCTGCAGCTCACCAAGCGCTCCGAGCTGGTCCGTTACGCCCTCGGCCGCGGACTGCTCGAGGCCGCCGAGTCCGGCTGACCGCCAGGCGGGGGAGAATCCCCGCGTGCGCAACGAGCGGATAGCCCAGCGGGCCGCACGGGCGGTCTACGGATCGATCATCGCCCTGGCCGTGATCGTCGTCCTCGACAAGGGCGGCGCCGAGGCCGACGAGGTGATTGCCGCCGTGATCGGCTCGGTGATCGCGGCCACGCTCGCCGAGCAGTACGCGGAGTACATCGCCCACGTGATCCGCGAGTGCCGGCATCTGACCCGCCCCGAGATCGTCCTACAGGCCAAGGACGGCGCCGCCGGCGCGCTCGCGGCGCTGGTGCCGATCCTCCCGTTCCTCGCCGTCCAGTTCAACTGGATCGAGACTCCGACCGCCTATGAGATCGCTCCCTGGCTCGGCCTCGGCGTGATCGGGTTCTACTCGCTGGTGGCCAATCGCGAGGCGGGCCTGCGCGGGGGCACGAACCTTGCGGTGACCGCCGTCGCCGTCGCGATCGGGGTGACCCTGATCGTGATCAAGACGATCACGCACTAGGCAATAGAGTCGGGCCTCTCACTCGAAAGGAGATTCGCGATGGGATTCATGGACAAGCTGAAGGGGGCCGCGGAGTCGGTCCAGGCGCAGACGAGCAAGGTCGGGGTCGGCGCCGACCGCGGCCAGATGGACCTCGCCAACCGGGCGAAGAAGCTGATGAACTCGGGCGTCGACACGCCGGCGACGATCGACTCGATGGAGCCGACGGGTGCCACCGACACGCCGGGCGGCGCCGAGAACGTGATCACGGTGACCGCGAATCCGGGCGGCGCCGAGGCTCGCCAGCTGACCTTCAACCAGTACATCTACCCGGCCGCCCCGTTCAGCGTGGGCGATTCGGTGACGCTCAAGGTCGATCCGGACGATCCGAGCGTCGCGATGATCTTCAACAAGGCCTGATGCCGAGGCCCGGGCGCGGCGGAGGGGAACGGGGGGATCGCGGCCGGGAGCCCGGGCGTGATCGCGCGCGCGGGCAGGGCGGGGGGGAACGGCACGACCGCGGCGGCGACCGCCAGCAGCCCGAGGGGCGCAAACCGGAGCCCGAGGCCCAGCGCTCCGAGCCCGAGCGCCAGGGTCGCCCGGCGCAGGGCCAGCGGC
The DNA here is from genome assembly GCA_963767285.1 of uncultured Solirubrobacterales bacterium. Taxonomy (GTDB): domain Bacteria; phylum Actinomycetota; class Thermoleophilia; order Solirubrobacterales; family 70-9; genus WHSW01. The sequence continues at coordinate 400,388 of CAVYDJ010000003.1, forward strand.
CCCGGGACGAACGTCGCCCGCAGGCCGCGGAAAAAAAGCCCGAACGCGAGCGGGAGCGCAACCGGCCAGATCGCCAGGGCGCGCCCGATCGCGTGCGACCGGGCGGCCAGCGCGCCGGCCACCGCGAGGATCCCGCCGCCGACGATGGCCCCGCCGGTCCGCAGCCGACCGCGATCGCGGTCGGCACGACGCAGAACAAGCCGGAGCTGGTTGAAACGCTCCCGATCGCGACGGCGCCCGGCTCGACCCGCGTCGTGCTGTCGCTCGGGCCGCAGACCAAGTCCGAGGCGCCGCTGCCCGAGCTCGCGGGCGGCGACCGGCTGCTCGCCTTCGCCGAGCTCGAGCTGACGACCGACGCCGAGGACCCGAACCACCCGGGCCTGATCGGCAATGCCTACTCCTACGCCCCCAACGTCACCGCGACCCTGGTCCTCGCGGCGAGCCCCGACGCGGTCGACGGAATCGAGCTCTCCAACTCGCCGTGGACCCAGGTCGTCACCCACCAGCGCCACCACGCGGTCGTCACCTTCGGGGACGCCGAGAAGCGGCTTCCCCGGGATTGGGAGGGTCCGGCCTACGTCAATCTGGTGGTCGACGCCAGCCACCCCGAGGCCAAGCCCGGCGACGTGCTGTTGGTCGGGCAGAACGAGAAGACGCCGACCGTGGTCCAGGACATGGCCGGGATCCGGGTCGTGCGGTTCCGCCCCGGGGACGCTCCCGAGCCCGCCCGGGAGAGCCAGACCTCCTGCCTGTGCGCCGGCATCCCGATCGCCAAGCGCGAGACGGTCGTCCTCTCCCACGAGATCGCCGACCTGCAGCCGGGGGAACAGCTGCTCGTCCGCGCCCGCCTGGTCACCGATGCGGCGGGCCTCGCCGCGCCGGCGCGGATCTCGACCCGCCTCTTCTTCGCCGACGGCCCCGATCAGACCGAGCCGGGCGGGGCCGCCGCCGGCAGCGTCACCTGGAAGGGCCATCTCTCGAAGTTCACCGGCTTCAATTGCGTTCCCGGCGAGGGGCCACAGACGTCGAGCAAGTACGGCGTCGCGGCGGTGCGCCAGGCGCCGGGCCGCAGCCTCCACGTCAACCTGGTCGCGGTCAGCGCCGCTCCGTTCGGCGGCAACGCCCCTACGGACGAGTTGCCGATCGACACCGGCGCCAGCGCGCTCGAGATCACGCGGCTCGGCACCGCAACCTAAGGGGGTCAGACCCCCCTTTAGGTTCTAAGCCGCGGCGCGGAAGCCGTGCAGCGAGCCGTCGGTGGCCAGGCGAGCGAGCGCCCGGGCCTCGAGCTCGCGGGCGGCGTTCTGGGTCACGCCCAGGGCGCGCGCCGTCTCGCGGATTGAGAGCTCGGGCCGGCCACCGGTTCCGAAGCGGGCCTCGATCACCTTGCGCTCAGCATCGGGAAGCTTCGCCAGCGCCGAGTCGACGGCATCCTCCTGCTCGCGCTCGAGCACCTCGTCCTCGAGGTCGGCCGTGGCCTCCGCGTGCAGCTCGCCGAGGGTGGTGTCACCGTCGCCGACCGGCATGTCGAGGCTGGTCGTCACCCTGGTCAGGTCGCGAACCGCCATCACCTCGTCGAGCGGGAGCTTCGCCTTCTTCGCGACCTCCTCGTCGGTGGGCTCACGGTTGAGCTTCACCGCGAGCTCCGAGGTCGTGCGGTTGACCGTGCGCTCGCGTTGGGCGATGTGGGCGGGGATCCGGACCGGGCGGCCCGTGTTGTCCAGCCCGCGCTGGATCGACTGCTTGATCCACAGGACCGCGTAGGTCGAGAACTTGTAGCCACGGCGCCAGTCGAACTTCTCGGCAGCGCGGATCAGCCCGAGCATCGCCTCCTGAACGAGGTCGCCGAGCGGCAGGCCGAAGCCCTGGTAGCGGCGGGCGAACTTGATCACCAACCGCAGGTTGGAGTTGATCATCCGCTCCTTGGCCGCCAGGTCGCCCTTCTCGATCCGCTTCGCGAGCTCGATCTCCTCGGCGGCCGTGAGCAGGGGGTACTTCATCGCCTGGTTGATGAACAGCTGCAGGCTGTCCGTCGTCGGTTCGGCGACGGCATGGGTATCCGTGCGCTGCTGCGCCCGGTTACTTGAAGTCTGGTTGTCGTGCTCGCCGCGCTTGCGGCGTACTTGGCGCTGGTCGGCAGCGCCCCTCTGGCGAGGCATATTCACCCCTCGTTATTCGTTGTGTCCCCCTGTTACTGGACCCCTGGCTTCAAAAAGTATAGCGAAAACTAGTTGCCGGTGCAAGCATGCGAATTGCCCGCACGACCCGCCGCTAACCTCGCCCGTGCAAGGATGCTCCGGTAGGGGAACCGGGCTCGCTACTAACACCACCGAAGGCAGGGAGTTTCACTTGATGAGCAAAGGACTCGTTGCGGCCGCGGCCGTCGGCGCGCTGCTGATCGCGGGGCCTGCGCAGGCGTCGACCGGCACCTACGCGGGCACGGTCGGCGGGACCGGCCAGTTCGCGATGGACGTGAAGATCAACAAGTTCAACATCATCACCAAGGTCAAGGAGCTGCGCGGGAAGGCCATTCCCACCCACTGCGAGATCTCGGGGGCGCAGGTCGCCAACCACACGCTCCCCACCAACCTGTCGGTGAAGACGTCGAACGGCAAGTTCGGGGGCTCGTTCACCCAGCCGACCTACGGCAATGTGAGCACGATCTCCGGCAAGATCAAGCACAAGCACGTCAGCGGCACGCTGAAGATCAACTACCACTACGCGGCCGAAGGCGAGCTTCCGGAGGAGAACTGCGACACGGGCCCGCTCCAGTTCAACGCCAAGCTCGGTGCCCCAGACGGGACCGAAACGACACCGCCGGCGCGCCTCTCGCGCTAGCGAGCGTGCGCCCCGCTAGCCGCGCTTCTCGACGACCTTGAAGCTGCGGCTGGCGGCGGTCGCGTCCTTCAGCCCGCTCGCGGAGGCGGCAACCTCGAACGTGTAGCGGCCGGGCTTGACCTTGAACGTGGCCGGCGAGGTGCACGGCTTGGGTTGCGGGTCCTTGCCCCTCTTCGTCAGCGCGCATTCGAAGGTCGCGCCGGCCGTCGCCGAGCTGAATTCGAACTTCACCTTGACCTTCGACCTGGAGGTCTTGACCTTCTTCCCGGGCGCCTTGTCGAGCGTGGTCTCGGGCGCGATCGGGGTCGGATCGGTGGGGTCGGGTGTCGGGTCGGGTGTCGGGTCGGGTGTCGGGTCCGGCGTCACGGGAGGGTCGACCCCGGATACGCGAACCACTCCGTCCGGGATGTCGATCGTCACCCAGAGCGTGTTCTGAGGCCCGGTCGCGATTTTGCGGGGGCCGAGCGTGTTCCCCGGCGCGAACCCTCCCAGCATGGTCGCGTTCCCGTCCGGGGTGAGCCGGAGCAGGTCGTTGCCGCTGGTCCGAGCGATCCAGTACGCCCCGTCCTGGCCAAACGTGGCGCCGAACGGGTCGGTGTTCGCGAGCGGCGTCGTCTGTGGAGAACCACCCGGCGTGATTCGACCGACGGTCATCGGATCGGTGAGCGGGTTGGCGTACGCCACCTGGCCGTTTGGGCCCGCGGCAACGTCCTGAGGGCCACCACCCGTCGGATACGACACCGTCACCGGCGGATTGGCCACCGTTGCGCTGATCACGTTGCCGCCGCCGTCCGCGATCCAAAGCAGCCCGTCGCTGCCGGTGGTCATGCCTTTCGGGGCGGTGATCGCGGCGACGTTGTGCTGCGTCGGCGCCGCCGGCGTCGCGGGCGGGACCCTGATCAGCTTGCCGGTCGCGGCGAACCAGAGGTTCCCATCCTGCCCCACGGTAATCCCCTGTCCGCCGGCGACGCCGTAGCTGAACTGGTCGGCGGCGTTCGGATTGCCCGGCGGGATCCTGATCACGCCTCCGCCCTGGGCCGCCCACAGGTTGCCGTCCGGACCGGCGACGATCCCGCTCGCGGGGGCCGCCATCCCGGGCGGTGCGAACTTCATCGCGGTGCCGTCGGGCGTCATCCGCACGATCGCGTTTTCGCCCTGGACGGTGAGCCACATGTTCCCGTCGGGTCCCTGGGTGATCTCGTTGTTGGAGCCGACGTCCGTGCCCGCCGGCAGCGGGAACGCGGGATTGACGGTCGGGACGGCGGACGCCGTCGCGGGCACGATCAACATCGCCGCGACGAGGCCGCCCGCCAGCTTTGTCCTGGTCCCCCGCACTCCGGCGATTCTATGTCAAGGAGACGGCCGGGTCTAGGCGGCGAGCGCAGCCGGGGCCGGCTCCAGGGCCACGTCGAGCACCTCGCCGATCGATAGCGCGGGGTGGAACGTCATCTCCTCGCGCACGTCCTCGGGAACGTCCTCGAGGTCGGCGCGGTTGCGCTCCGGGATCACCACGTCGGTGAGCCCCGCGGCGTGGGCGGCGAGCACCTTCTGCTTGAGCCCCCCGATCGGCAGCACCCGGCCCTGCAGGGTGACCTCCCCGGTCATCCCGACCGTGTGCTTGACCGGCCGGCCGCTGAGCAGCGAGACCAGCGCCGTGGTCATGGTGATCCCGGCACTCGGCCCGTCCTTGGGGATCGCCCCGGCGGGGACGTGGATGTGGAACTCGCGCTCGGCGAAGGCGTCGTCGGCGATCCCGAGCTGCTCGGCGTGACCGCGCACATATGAGAGCGCGATTCGCGCCGACTCCTTCATCACGTCGCCGAGCTGGCCGGTGAGCACGAAGCCCTCCTTGCCCGGCATCGACGTCGTCTCGATGAACAGCACGTCGCCGCCGGCGCCGGTGACGGAGAGACCGGTGGCGACCCCGGGGACGGCGGTGCGCTCCGCGGCCTCCTGGAAGAAGCGCTGCTTGCCGAGGGCGTCGCGGATCGCGTCATCGTCGATTGCGACCGGCGGCTTCGCCTCGGAGGAGGCGATCCGGGTCGCGGTCTTGCGCAGCAGCTTGCCGAGCTCGCGCTCGAGCGAGCGGACGCCGGCCTCGCGGGTGTACTCGGTGACGATCCGCTCGAGGGCGGCGTCGTCGATCTCGACCTCGTCGGGTCGCAGCCCGTTGCGCTCGACCTGGCGCGGCCACAGGTATCCGCGCGCGATCGCGACCTTCTCGTCGGTCGTGTAGCCGTCGAAGCGCACGACCTCCATCCGGTCGAGCAGCGGGCCCGGGATCGTCTCGGCGACGTTGGCCGTGGCGATGAACAGGACCTCGGAGAGGTCGAGCTCGACGTCCAGGTAATGGTCGCGGAAGGAGTGGTTCTGGGCGGGGTCGAGGACCTCGAGCAGAGCCGAGCTCGGGTCGCCGCGCCAGTCGGCGCCGACCTTGTCGACCTCGTCGAGCATGATCACCGGGTTCATCGTCTTCGCGTCCTTGAGCGCGCGGACGAGGCGCCCCGGAAGCGCGCCGATGTAGGTGCGGCGGTGGCCGCGGATCTCGGCCTCGTCGCGGACGCCGCCCAGCGACATGCGGACGAACTCGCGTCCCGTGGCGCGCGCGATCGACTCGCCGATCGAGGTCTTGCCGGTGCCCGGAGGGCCGATCAGGGTGAGGATCGCGCCGGCGCCGCGGCCCTCGTCGGACAGGCCCCGCTCGCGGCGCAGGCCGCGGACCGCGATGTACTCGGTGATCCGGTCCTTGACGTCCTCGAGGCCGGCGTGGTCGGCGTCGAGCACCTCGCGGGCGTGCACCGGGTCAAGCGTCTCGTCCGAGCGCTCGCCCCACGGGACCCCGAGCAGCCAGTCCAGGTAGGTGCGGATCATCGACGACTCGCCGCTCGACTCGCCCATCCGCTCGAGGCGCCCGAGCTCGCGCTCGGCCTGCTCGCGGACGGCGTCGGGCATCGCCGACTCTTCGATCTTGGTCCGGTACTCGTCGGCGATCGAGGCGTCGTCCTCGCCCAGCTCCTTGCGGATCGACTCCATCTGCTTGCGCAGGAAGTACTCGCGCTGCTGGGCCTGGGCGCCCGACTCGACGTCGTCGCGGATCCGGCGACGGACCTGGAGCTCGGCGAGCCGCTCGCGCTGCAGCTCGAGCGCCAGCTCGAGCCGGTCCGTGACGTCCACCGTCTCCAGCAGCCGCTGCTTGTCGGCGGCGCCGATATCGGGGCTGTAGCCGGAGGTGTCGGCGAGCGGGCCGGGCTCGGAGATCGAGCGCAGGAAGGCCGCGACGCGCCCGTCGTCGCCGCGCAGGTCGAGGATCTCCTCGACCACGGCGCGGTAGTCGCGCTCGAGCTCGCGGATCCGTCCCTCGGTCGGGATGGCGTCGGTGAACGGCTCGACCTCGATCGCAAGCTCGCCGTTGGCGGCCGGCGAAGCGGTGCCGGCGCGACCGCGGCTGAGACCCGTCAGGGTCACCGCGTTGATGCCGCCGGGCAGGCGGACCGTCTCGACGACGTCGGCGATCGTTCCGATCGTCCCGTACTCGCCGTCGGGCCGGGGGAGCAGGAAGACCTGATCGGCGTCGCCGACGTCCGCGGCGATCGTCGCGGTCATCCCGGGGAAGAGGATGCTGTCGTCGAGCGGGATGAGGAGCAGTTGCATGGGGGGGTTCCTTTGGCTTCTGAAGCAGCTTTACTTTCTGAAGTGATGGTAGCGGCTGGACGCCTGCACGCCGCTTGAGCGGAAACGGGTCTCGCGGCTGCTATATCGCCGTTGAGCGCCGTCTGCGCACGGGTCACCGACCTGACCACGTTCTCCAATTCCCTCGGTACCGCCGTTTCGGGGATCGAGCTCGACGGGACGATCCCCGCGCTGCCGACCGCTCTCAGCGCCTTCACCTGCCCCGCGTTCTAGCTCCCGGGATAGGGTCCGGGCCATGGAGCTCGACGGCCGACACGCGGTGATCACGGGCGCCGCGGGCGGGATCGGCTCGGCGCTGGCGCGCCGCTTCGCCGCCGAGGGCGCCACCGTAACCGCGTCCGACCTCGATCTGGCCGGCGCCGAGGCGGTTGCCGATGAGATCGACGGCACCGCGCTTGCGGCCGACGTCGCCGATCCGGCGAGCATCGCGGCGCTCGTCGCCGGCGCCGCCGAGGCGAACGGCCCGATCGACCTCTTCTGGTCCAACGCCGGCATCCCCGGTCCGAACGGGGGCCCCGAGGCCCCCGACGACGAATGGCAGGCGGCCTGGGACATCAACCTCATGTCGCACGTGTGGGCGGCTCGCGAGCTGCTGCCGGCGATGGTCGAGCGCGGCGAGGGCTACCTGGTCAGCACGGCGTCGGCCGCCGGGATCACGACTCAGGTCTCGGCCGCCGCCTACTCCGTCACCAAGCACGCGGCGGTGGCGCTCGCCGAGTGGCTGGCGATCACCTACGGAGACCGGGGGATCGCCGTCTCCTGCATGTGCCCGCAGGGGGTGCAGACGGCGATGCTGGAGAGCGCCAAGGCCGAGCCGATCGGGGGCGCGCTGCTCGAGGCCGGCGGGATCATGGATCCCGACGAGGTCGCCGAGGTCGCCGTCGGGGCGATCCGCGAGGAGCGCTTCCTGATCCTGCCGCACCCGGAGGTCGCGAAGCACATGGCCTTTCGCGGCGCCGACCCCGAACGCTGGCAGGCGGGGATGCGCAAGGCCATAGCTGCGGTGCGCCCAGATCAGCGAAGCTGATCGCCCCCCGTGTTCAGCCCAGCTGATCGAAGTCGTGGCCGAGCCAGTCGGCCATCGCGCGCAGCTCGGCGCTGAGCGCCTCGAGGGTGTGGGACGGCGCGTCATCTTCAAGGTGGACCGCCCGCGCCCGCAGTACACCCTCGCGGCGATCCGCCTTCAGGTCGACCCGGGCCACCAGCCGGTCGCCGAGCAGGAAGGGGAGCACGTAATAGCCGTGGCGGCGCTTCGGCGCCGGGACGTAGATCTCCAGCTTGAAGCGGAAGCCAAAGATGCGCTGGACGCGGCTGCGCTCCCAGAGCAGCGAGTCGAAGGGCCCGATCAGCGCCGCGGCGTCGACGCGCCGCGGGATCGTGGCCCCGGCGGCCAGGTAGCCCTGGGTCCGGCCCCAGCCCTCGACCTCGACCGGAAGCAGGTCGCCGGCGTCGACCAGCTCGGCGACGCGCAGCTTCGACTCGGCGGCCGGAAGGCGGAAGTAGTCGCGCAGGTCGCGCTCGGCGGCCACGCCCAGTGAGCGAGAGGCGATCCGGACCAGCTCGCGCTGCGCCTCGTCGGGCTCCGGCGTCGGCGCCGCCAGCACCTTCGCCGGCAGCACCCGCTCGGGAAGGTCGTACAAGCGCTCGAAGCGCCGCCGTCGCGCGCACGTCACCTGGCCGGACCAGAACAGCCATTCGAGCGCGCGCTTCGAGTCCGACCAATCCCACCACGGCCCGCTGCGGCGCGGCCGCTCGGCGGTCAGCTCCGAGGCGGCGATCGGTCCCCGCTCGCGGACCTGTGCGAGCACGTCGTCGACCAGGTCCGGACGGTCGCGCTTGATCCGCAGCATCCCGCCCCAGGCGTCGTGCTCCGCGCGGTCCATCCGCCAGCGCAGCAGGGGGTGGAGCTCGACCGGAAGCAGCGACGCCTCGTGGCCCCAGAACTCGAACAGCCGTCGCGGCGCCCGGTGCGACATCCGGTCGAGCAGCTCGTGGCGGTAGGGCCCGAGACGGCTGAACGCGGGCAGGTAGTGCGCCCGCTCGAGCACGTTGACCGAGTCGATCTGCAGCAGGCCGACGTCGCCGATCACCCGGCGCAGGTCCCAGCCGTTCGGCTCAGCGTCGGGTCGCGGGCGCGCGAGGCCCTGCGCCGAGATCGCCAGCCGGCGAGCCTCGGAGATCGACAGTGACGCGCGGCGACGCATCGCCGCATCCTGCCGGAGATCCGGCGCTCAGCGACTCGCGATCTTCGCGTACAGCCCCGCGGCGGCCGTGCCGAGGTTGGTGCCGTACAGCAGGTCGGGCTCGTCGTTGTAGCCGTACGCGGTCACCGCGCCGATCGCGCCGGTCGAGGCGCCGATCCACGGGCCGCCACTCGAGCCGCCGCCCATGTCGCAGCCGATCGCGAACGGGAGCGGTCCCGACTTGCCAAAGCCCGGGTCGGACCCGGCGTACGGCGACTGGCAGTGCCAGAGCGCGTCGTCGAAGTAGCCGTCGGCCGGATAGCCGATCGCCTCCCAGTCCTGATCGACGGGCTGGTTGGCTCCGAACGGGATGCCGTAGCCGACCGCGGTCTGCACGCCGGTCCCGCCCGACCGCTTGATCTGCGCGGCGCCGTAGTCCATGTTGTCGTTCTTGTGCGTCCAGCCGTTGGAGGTCCACAGGACCTGCGCCGGCCAGCTCCCGTGCGGGCGAGCGCCTTGCTGGTAGCCCGGGACGAAGGTCCACTTCGACGCCCAGCGGCCGCGGGGGCCCATGTCGCGCAGGCAGTGGCTGGCGGTCCAGACCAGGCGGGCGCTAGGCGCGTCGACGATCGCCGCCGAGCAGACGTAGCTGTAGCCGCCGAGGCGGAAGAAGACCTTGCCGACCGCCGGATATGGCAGCGCGTCCGGGCTGGGGACCGGCTCGGAGACGTAGAACGGGGCCTGGCGGGCGCGCCGGCGGGCTTCCCGCGTCGCGGCCGGGGCCTCGGCGGCCGGGGTCGCGGCCGGGATCGCGCGGCTCATCCGCTTCTCGGTCCAGTAGCCGCGAACGCCGTCGGCGTCGAGGCGGTGGTGATTGGCAGCCGACCCGAACGCCGCCGTCGCGGTGGCGAAGAACGCGCACACCGCCGCCGCCGTCAAAACCCTGCGCTTCATCTCCAGTACCCCCTACTCATCGATTCCCTGTCGGGTCAGGCATCGGCAGGCGCCGCCTGGCGCTGAAGCAATTCGGCGCATATATGAACTTCCGAGCGGACCGCAACTTTGGGTTTGCGGCGCGATCGTCGGCCCGATTTTGTAACCTCCCGCCCCGATAACCGGTAAAGCCGAATCTCGAAGCCAACCGGGCCAAGAGATCGGGGGACCCATCTGTTTGGGGCTAACTCGCCGCCTGAGGCGAGGGCGCAAGCTCTTTCAGCGCCAGCCCGTCAGCTAACCCCGTAGGCCGACGAAAGGGATTCGTAGGGTGATGAGGAAGACGTTTGCGGTTGGGGTGATGGTCGCGGCCTGCGGTTTCAGTGCGCAGGCGATCGCGGCGACGAGCGGCGGGATCGGCACCGGGAGCGGCGGGACGGGCTCTGCGTCGACAGAGGACGGCGTCTTCCCCATCCGCGGGAACCACAGCTACGGCGATGGCCTTGGCGCCGGCCGCGGCCACGATGGCGTGGACCTGATGGCCAAGTGCGGCAAGCCTGTGGTCGCCGCCCAGGCTGGGCGGGTCGAGCTGGTCGACTCCCACCCGTCGGCGGGCAACTACGTCGTCGTCGACGGCGTCGGCAAGGCGCCCGACACCGTCTACATGCACCTTGCCGGGCGGCCCTCGGTCGACAAGCGCCAGGCGGTGAACGCCGGTGATCCGCTGGGCGCGGTCGGGCAGACCGGGAACGCCAGCACCTGCCACCTCCACTTCGAGATGTGGTCGGCGCCGGGCTACTACAGCGGCGGATCGGTGATCGACCCGCTGCCCTACCTGAAGCGCTGGGACAAGAACTAGGCCGGAGCGCCTTCTTTTTCGCGCTCGCCCGAGGCGAGCTCGACCAGCTGCTTGTAGCGGATCTGCTGTCCCGCGGCGCCCCAATTGCCGTCGGTGACCTCGTTGATGATCGTCCAGACGCGCAGGCCCTCGCTCTCGTCGAGGCCGGCGGCCCTCAGGACCGCCTCGTTGAACGACTCGACCAGGATGCCCTTGCGGCGGTCCGAGAGCGCGCCCTCGGGAACGGTCACCTGGACGCGGAAGCGCGGCTCCGCGCCGGGACGACCGCCGACCGCGATCGAGTCGGGATCGATCTCGTTCGCATAGACCCAGGTGATCGAGCGGAAGAACTCGGTGTCGGGAGCCTTCTCGGCGGCGAGCATGTTGGTCGCCAGCGCCTCCAGCAGCTCCTCGCGGGCGTCGGGGGTCAGCGATCCCTTCGGATACGTGAGCTCGAGCATCGGCATGGGTTTCCTCCTGGGCGGGGTCGGGATTACGCATCGTACGCCGGGTAGATGTGTTCGGGCAAGGAATGAAGAATCGAATCCGATCCACAGCCATCGCGGCGGCAGTCCTCGCCGCCGTCCTCGCCGCGCCCTCGTCCGCGGCGCCCGGCAAGCGCTTCTTCGGCGTCGTGCCGCAGGACCACCTGACGCGCAGCGACTACCGCAAGATGGACAGGGCCGGCGTCGGGACCGTGCGCCTGTGGCTCAACTGGTCCGGGACGGACCCGGCCGCGCCCGTCGGCGACTACGACTTCAGCGCGTTCGACGGGGCGGTGGCCGCCGCGGCCCGCGAGCGAATCCGGATCCTGCCCTTCGTCTGGGGCAGCCCCGGGTGGGTGATCCGCAACCTCGACCGCCAGAAGTGCGGCTCGCACTGTCTCAGTTACGCGCCGAGCGGCAACAAGGCGCTGGCGGCCTGGCGCGACTTCCTCGCCGCCGCGACGCGCCGCTACGGACCCGGTGGAACGTTCTGGGACGAGCATCCCCGCCTGCCGAAGGAGCCGATCGGCGACTGGCAGATCGGTAACGAGCAGAACTCGCGCACCTTCTTCCGCCCCCGGGCGAAGCCCCGCGCCTACGCGAAGGTGCTGCGCAGTGCCTCGCGGGCGATCCAGGGCCGCGACCGCTCGGCCGAGATCATCCTGGGCGGGATGGCCGAGCTGGGGGGCTCGAGGAAGGCGACGCCCGGCTCGAAGTACCTGGCCCAGCTCTACCGCGTGAAGGGGATCGAGCGCAGCTTCGACTCCGCGGCCGTTCATCCGTATGCGGCCAAGGCCGAGCGCGCCGTCGCGCAGGCAGGCGTCTTCCGCCGTGTGATGAACGCCGCCGGCGACCGGCACGGCGGCCTCTGGATCACGGAGAACGGCTGGAGCTCATCGACCGGCGCCAACCCGCTCGAGGTCGGTCCACAGCGACCAGGCCGAGCGACTCCGCCAGGCGCTCGGCGCCTATCGCTCCCAGCGCGGCAGCCTGAACCTCCACGGCGTGCTCTGGTACAGCTGGCGGGACTCCGCCAACGCCGCCTGCGCCTGGTGCGCGAGCTCCGGTCTGCTGACGAAGCGGGGTCGGCAGAAGCCGGCCTTTCGCGCCTTCAAGGCCGTGGCGCGCTAGCCGGCTCCGCCTGTCAGTCGCGCGGCAGGATGATGTGCTCGCAGGTGTCCCCCGTGCGACGCCTGTCGCTGTGATCGATGATCGCGGTGTCCTCCCCGGTGCCGCAGTTGATCTGGTCGGCTCCCCCGTCGCGGGCACGGATCCTGTCGTTGCCCGCCCCCGAAAAGATCCGGTCGTTTCCGCCCTCGTCGTAGATGCGGTCGCCCTCACGCCGTCCGCCGCGGTCGCTGCGGACCTCGTCGCCGGTGATGCTGCTGTTGCCGTCGCCATCCTGGATCGTGTCGCTGCTGAGCCCGCCGGAGATCTGGTTGTCCCCGTGCAGGTCGATGATGTTGTCGTTGCCGTCGCCGCCGTGTGAGCCGTCCGCGCCGTCACCGGCGCGCAGCGCGTCCCGCCCGGGCCCGCCGAGCAGGTTGTCCCGGCCGTCGGCCGAGCGCAGCTCGTCATCGCCCAGGCCGCCATCCACGCCCCAGCCGATGTCGGCGGTATATCCGCGCAGCCGATCGTCCCCGCGGCCGAACGTGACGATGATCGTCGGCACCCTGCCGATGATCGGCATCGGACTGCCGACCGAGGGCACCGGGCACCGGGCGGCGAAAGTCGGCGTCGCGCTCTCGAAGCCGGGACGGCAGTCGGGCTGGGCATCGATCGTCAGCAGGTCGAACTCGATCAGATCGATCGAGGTCGCGCTCGAATCCGGCATCGACTCGTCGGCGATGTTGCGGATGATGCCGAGGTCGCTGACCTCGCCCGCACCGGTCCGGTAGTCGATGCTGAGTCGCCCGTCGACCGGGTTGATGGTGGTGTGCACGGTCGAGCCCGAGGCAGCCGACGGCATCGTCGCGATCGCGACCACGACAATCGAACCGATGAGCGAGCGAGTTGCTCCCCCTCCCATGAGGTCAGTCTCGCGCCGCGCGACCGGGGCGTCAAGGCCCCGGTCGTGTTCTCGTGGCTACTCGCTCAGCCGCAGCCGGTGTTGTTGCCGCACGACGAGCACGTGTAGCACGAGCCCGTGCGCTGCATCATCCCGCCGCACTGCCCGCAGGCGGGCCCGAGGTCGCCGCCCGGCGAGAGCTTCGCGGGGATCACCGGCGGGGTATCGGTCAGCGCCGCTGCGGCGGCCTGGGGCGCGGCCTTCGGTTCCGCTGAACCGTTGCCGTTCCCGTGGCCGTTGCCGCCGTTGGCCGGCGCCGCGGTGTCGTCGGTGAAGATCGCCAGCTGCGCCTCCTTGCGGGCCCGGACCTCCGGGGTGAGGATGCCGAGGTCCTCGAGCTCGTCGAGATCCTCGATGAAGCGGCTGCCGAGCCAGCGCATGATGTAGTCGGGCATCGACTTCGCGAACGGGATCTCCGGGTTGCCGGTGATCCCCTCGGGGTCGAACCGCATGTAGCTGAACTTCTTCACGAACGTCTCCAGCGGCACCCCGTACTGGAGGCCGATCGAGATCGCGGTCGCGAACGCGTTCATCATCCCGCGCAGGGTCGAGCCCTCCTTGCCGATGTCGGTGAGGAAGATCTCACCGACCGAGCCGTCCTCGTACTTGCCGGCGGTGATGTAGCCCTCGTGCCCGGCGATCGAGAACTTGTGGGTGATCGACTCCCGCGTCCTCGGCATCTTGCGTCGTTCCGGCTGACGCGGTCCGGTCTCGTCATCGTCGGCCGCGGCCTCGTCCTGGGCGTCGGTCCGCAGCGCCTGGGCGGTCTTCGAGCCGTCGCGGTAGATCGCCAGGGCCTTCAGGCCGTGCTTGTGGCCCTCGATGTAGGCCTCGGCGATGTCGTCGACGGTTGCCGTCTGCGGCAGGTTGACCGTCTTCGAGATCGCGCCTGACAGGAACGGCTGCGCCGCGGCCATCATCTTGATGTGGCCCATGTGGGAGATCGCCCGCTCGCCGACGGCGACGTCGAACACCGGCAGGTGCTCGTCCTTCAGGGCCGGGGCGCCGATGATCGTGCCCTTGTCGTTGATGTAGGCCTCGATCTGCTCGCGCTCGTGCTCTGAGTAGCCGAGCGTCTCGAGCGCCATCGGCACGGTGCGGTTGACGATCGTCATCTGCCCGCCGCCGACCAGCTCCTTGAACTTGACCAGCGAGAAGTCGGGCTCGATCCCGGTCGTGTCGCAGTCCATCAGGAACGAGATCGTCCCGGTCGGCGCCAGCACCGTCGCCTGGGCGTTGCGGTAGCCGTGCTCGTCGCCGAGCTCGACCGCTTCGTCCCAGCTGCGGCGCGCGGCCTCGACCAGCTCGCCCTTGACTCCGTGCTCGGAGAGCTCGTAGGAGGCGTCGCGGTGCATCCGCATGACGCCGTTGTGGGCCTCGCGGTTCTTCGGGTACTCGTCGTACGTTCCGACCGCCGCGGCGATCTCGGCCGACTTGCGATAGCCGCGGCCCGTCATCAGGGCGGTGATCGCGCCGGCGATATTGCGGCCCTCGTCGGAGTCGTACGGGACCCCGTCGCTCATCAGCAGGGCGCCGAGGTTGGCGTAGCCGAGCCCCAGCTGGCGGAAGGCGCGCGCGTTGTCGCCGATCCGCTCCGTCGGATACGAGCTTGGCCCGACGACGATCTCCTGGGCCAGGAACACCGTGTCGACCGTGTGCTCGAACTCCGCGGTGTCGAACGAGCCGTCGTCGCGGCGGAACTTCATCAGGTTGATCGACGCGAGGTTGCAGGCCGAGTCGTCGACGTGCATGTATTCAGAGCACGGATTGGAGGCGTTGATCCGCCCCGACTCGGGGCTGGTGTGCCACCGGTTGATGATCGTGTCGTACTGGACCCCCGGGTCGGCGCACTGCCACGCCGCCTCGGCGATCTGGCCCATCAGGTCGCGGGCCTTGATCGTCTTCGTGACCGAGCCGTCCTTGCGGGCGGTCAGCTCCCAGTCGGAGTCGGCCTCGACCGCGGCCATGAACTCGTCGCTGACCCGCACCGAGTTGTTCGCGTTCTGGTACTGGATCGAGATGAAGCCCTCGCCGTCGATCGACATGTCGAAGCCGGCGTCGCGCAGGGCGTTGGCCTTCTTCTCCTCATTGGCCTTGCACCAGATGAAGTCCTCGATGTCCGGGTGGTCGACGTCGAGGACGACCATCTTCGCCGCGCGGCGGGTCTTGCCGCCGGACTTGATCGTCCCCGCCCAGGCGTCGGCGCCGCGCATGAAGCTCACCGGGCCGGAGGCGAGGCCACCCTTCGAGAGGTGCTCGACCGAGCCGCGGATGTTGGAGAGGTTGATCCCGGAGCCGGAGCCGCCGCGGAAGATCTGGCCCTCCTTGGTGTTCCAGTCGAGGATCGACTCCATCGTGTCCTCGACGCTGAGGATGAAGCAAGCGGAGCATTGCGGGTGCTCCTCGAAGCCGACGTTGAACCAGACCGGGCTGTTGAAGGCGGCCTTCTGGTGGAGGAGGATGTGGGTGAGCTCCATCTCGAACGCGTCAGCGTCTGAGTCGGAGGCGAAGTAGTCGCCCTCGCGGCCCCAGCCGGCGATCGTCCCGGCGACGCGGGAGATCATCTGCTTGACCGAGCTCTCGCGCTCGTCGGAGCCGAGCCGGCCGCGGAAGTACTTCTGCGCGACGATGTTGGTGGAGTTCTGCGACCAGGTGGCCGGGAACTCGACCCCGCGTTGCTCGAACGCGGGGTTCGCGGGATCGCCGATCACCGCGTCGCGAATCTCCCACTCGACCTCGTCGAAGGGGTGGACCCCCGGGGTCGTGTGCCGACGATCGCAGACCACTCCGCTCTGGCCCAGAGTTACCGTGTTTGCAGCGCTTTCCGCCATCCTCTGTCTCCTCTTCAACTAACCAACTTCAAGCCTTCAGCCCGCCTCAGCGGGTAACGATGCACTCTCACGGGCGGCCCGGACGGAACCCTCCGGCACCGACTCCGCAAACTGCGCGTTCGGAGACGGCAGGGTGCCGAGGAACTGGAGGTACGCGCCGTCGTCGAGGTCGCGCAGGCCCTGGAGGCAGAGCTCGACGATCCGCTCGGCCGCCAGCTCGCCGCCGCCGGTTTCCGCCGCCAGCTCGACGCGGTCGACCAGGGCCTCGACCTCGGTCGCGCCGACCTGGCGCTTGTGGGTCGAGCGCAGCAGCGCGGCGCGCAGCTTCGTCCGGTCGAAGCGCTGACGCGACCCGTCGCGCTTGCGGACGACGATCGGCTCGCGGTCGCGGCGCTCATAGGTGGTGAACCGATGGCCGCAGCCGGCGCAGACGCGCCGGCGCCGGGTGGCGGTGCCGTCCTCGGCGCGGCGGCTCTCCAGAACGCGGGTGGGCTGCTGGCAGCGCGGGCAATCCATTGACCACTATTCTACTAGTCGTAGCGTTTTCCTTCTGGCGGGAGGCGCTATATGTAGCGTTTACGAGTCTCGGTAGGGGTGGCGTCGCTCACGAACGCGGCTCTACCCACCCATAGTGGGACCAAAGCCGCGTCCGTCCCGTGCCGGCCCCCTAAGGCCACCCCTTTATTGATCGTTGTTCCGTGTAGCGACGCGGCCGAGCCCGCCGCTCGGAATAATGAGCGCAGTGACCCCCCGCGAGACCTTCAACGAGCGGCGCGACGCCGCGATGGAGGCGTTCGGCGACCGCCGCGACGCCGCCGTCGAGCGGGTCAGCGACGCCCGCGACGCCGCCGTCGAGCGGATGACCGACGCGCGCGACGCCGCCGCCGACCAGATGGCGAAGATGAAGCCGCGGTTGCGCGGGGTCTCGCACGAGTACGCGTTCTTCGTCTCGCTGGTGCTCGGGATCGGCCTGATCGTGATCGCCAAGGGCGGCGAGGCGCGCCTTGCGGTGGCGATCTACGCGGTGAGCCTCTCGGCGCTGTTCGGGGTCAGCGCGCTCTACCACGTCCACAACTGGGAGCGGCCGTCGGCCCGGCGCTGGATGCGGCGGCTCGACCACACCATGATCTTCTTCCTGATCGCCGGCACAGTCACCCCGTTCGCCCTGCTGGTCATGGAGCCGCCGCTGTCGACGGCGCTGCTGATCGCGGTCTGGGCCGGGGCGCTGGCGGGGACGATCGTCGAGCTCGTCTGGGTCGACCATCCGAAATGGGTCGCGGCGATCGTGTACATCGCGGTCGGGATGATCGGCGCGATCGGCTTCCCGGCGATCGTCGTCGAGGCCGGGATCGTCGCCGGCGTGCTGATCGCGGTCGGCGGTGCTCTGTATGCGACCGGGGCGGTCATCTACGCCGCCCAGCGTCCGAACCCCAGCCCCGCCGTGTTCGGCTACCACGAGATCTTCCACGTCCTGGTCATCGCGGCCGCGGCCGTCCACTTCGCGGCGATCGCGTTGTTCGCGCTGCCAAACGCCTGAGGGCGCCGTGGCCTTCGCGATCGGCGGCATTCTCGCGGCTGTCTACCTGCTGCTCGGGCTGTTGCTCGGAGTCGGCGCAATCCAGGCGAGCGATCTGGCGCTCTGTGGCGATCCCGCGGGCGTCGCCGCGTCGGGGGAGGACGACTGCATCGACACCTCGTCGGCCGGGCGTGCCGTGGGGCTCGCGCTCGCCTATGGCGCGGTCCTCGCTGCATTCGCGACCGTGGTCCTCGGGGTTCGCTTCGCCCGCCGCCGCGAGGGCGGGCGGTGGCTCGCCGCATCGGCCGTCGCGGCCCCGGTGCTCGCGCTGGCCGCGATCTTCTTCCTGCCGGTCAGCTTCTAGGCAGGCGAGGGTCCCCGTTCCGGCTGCCTGCGTTCGCAGGGTTAAACCTTCGCCGCCCAGCCGCCGATCAAAGGTGCGTGGACCACTGTGGCCATCTACTGGCGATCATCGACGCTCAAAACGAGATCATCGCGTCCGAGCTCGACGCCCAGGCGGCGATCGCGCTCGTGGTCGATCGGGCCCGCTCGCTGACCGGCGCCGACGCCGCGCTGGTCGAGCTGATCGAAGGCGATGCGATGGTGTGCGCCGCGGCGGCAGGGAGCGCGGAGTCGCACCTTGGCGCCCGCACGCGCCGCGACTCGAGTCTCTCGGGGATCTGCCTCGAGAGCAAGCGGGTCCTGCGCAGCGACGACACGGCCGGCACCGACCGGCGCGTCGACCCCGAGCCCTGGGCCGACGGTGGCTCCGGCACGGTCGTCACAGTGCCGCTGTACGACGGCGAAACCCCGATCGGCGTCCTCAAGGTTTATTTCGTGCCACCGCACACCCTCAGCGCCGCCGACGAGGAGGCGCTCGAGCTGCTCGGCGGCCTCACGGTTGCACAGCTCTCGCGGGCGCCGGGCCTCGGCGGCGAGGGTCGTGACGACCACGACGATCCGGTGACCGAGCTTCCCAACCGCGCCTCCTTCGAGGAGCGCCTGGCGATGGAGGCCGAGCGCGCCCGCCGCTACCGCTATCCGCTGGCGCTGGTCCTGCTGGAGCTCGAGGGGCTCGGGCAGGTCGACGCCGAGCTCGGCAGCCGCGCGAAGGAAGCGGTCCTGCGCGAGGTCGCCGACCTGATGAGCGGCTCGCGATTCGCCGACGAGGCCTTCCGTCTCGGCGAGGCGGACTTCGCGATCCTGCTGCCGCACACGGACCTCGCCGGAGCCGAGGCCGCGGCGGCGCGGCTGACGATGCAGATCTCCGCCTCCGGCTTCGCCGACGGCCGGGTCAGCTCGGCGTGGGGCGCCGCCAGTGACGAGGGCCACCCGGCCGCATTGCGCGAAGGCGCCGAGCGCGCGCTGCACGCCGCTCGCGACGACCGCCGCCTGGCGGGCGCCGGCTGAGCGATGGATGAGCTCATGGGCGCGGCGGATTCAGAGCGGTTGCTGGCGATCATCGCCGCCCAGAACGAGATCATCGCCTCGGAGCTCGAGCTCGACGCGGTGATGGACCTGGTCGTCGCGCAGGCCCGCTCGCTGACCGGGGCCGACGCCTCGGTGGTCGAGCTGGTCGACGGCGAGGAGATGGTCTACGAGGCGGTCACCGGAACCGCGGTGTCCCACCCCGGGGTCCGGCTGCGCCGCGACTCGAGCCTCTCGGGAATGTGCGTTGCGCTCGACCAGGTGCTGCGCTCCGACGACACGGCGATCGATCCGCGGGTGGATCGCAACACGTGCGCCAAGGTCGGCGCCGCGTCGATGCTCTGTGTGCCGCTGCGCCACGGCGAGGTTGTGGTCGGGGTGCTGAAGGTCTACTCCGCGCAGCCGCGCTCCTTCGACGCGACCGACGAACAGACGCTCGAGCTGCTTAGCGGGCTGATCGCGTCGCAGATGACCCACGCGACGCGCTACGCGGACGCCGCGGAGAGCAGCCGCCGCGACGCGCTCACCGGGCTTCGCAACCGCCGCGCCTACGACGAGGAGCTCGTGCGCGAGGCCGAGCGGGCGCGCCGTTACGGGCATCCGCTCGGGCTCGTGCTGCTCGACCTCGACGGCTTCAAGGCCGTGAACGACGAGCTCGGCCACCCCGCCGGCGACGAGGTCCTCGTCCAGGTGGCCGCGGTCCTGAGCAGCTCGCGCTACGCCGACGCGGCGTTTCGGATCGGCGGCGACGAGTTCGCGGTCATCCTCCCCGAGACCGAGCGCGACGGCGCCGAGGCTGTCGGCGAGCGGCTGGCGGTGCAGATCGCCGCGGCGGCGCCGGGCGGCGGTCGGATCACCTCCTCCTGGGGAGCGGCGAGCCACCACGGCGATCCGCTCGCCCTCCACGAGCGCGCCGACATGGCGCTGCTGACCGCGAAGTTCGGCCGCGGCGGCCGCCGCTTCGCATCCGACGGCGACGCCGTCGAGTAATCAGTCGCCGCGGCGCTTGACGCCGTCGCGGGCGAACGGCGCGAGCCGCTGGCCGCTGACGATCGTGTCGCCGAGCGCCTCGTCGATCGCCGCCAGCGTGTCGGCGCTCAGCTCCACGCCGGAGGCGGCGACGTTCGCGTGCACCTGCTCTGGACGCGAGGCGCCGATGATCGCCGCGGCCAGCTCGTCGCGGCGCAGCGTCCACGCGAGCGCCAGCTCGGCCATCGACAGGCCGGCTTCATCGGCGACCGGGCGCAAGCGATCGACCGCTTCGAGCACGGCGTCGTCCATCAAGCGCTCGATCGCGAAGCTCATCTCGTCGTTGGCGGCCCGTGAGTCGGCGGGCGGCGCCTCGCCGGGGTGGTACTTGCCGGTCAGCACGCCCTGGGCGAGCGGCGACCAGACGATCTGGGAGATCCCGTGGTCCGCGCAGAGGCCGAAGACCTCCTCCTCGGGGGCGCGCCAGATCATGTTGTACTGCGGCTGGGAGGAGACGAACTTCCGCGCGCCGTCGACCTCCAGCCCGGCGCGGATCTGCTCGGGCGTCCACTCGGAGAAGCCGATGTGTCGCGCCTTGCCCGCCTCGACGACCGCCGTCAGGCCCTCCATCGTCTCCTCGATCGCGACGTCGGGGTCGAAGCGGTGGCACTGGTAGAGGTCCACGTAGTCGGTTTGCAGCCGGGTCAGCGAGGCGTCGATCTGCTTTTCGATCTGCGCCGCCGACAGGCCGGAGTCGGACTCCGACATCGGAAAGTGGACCTTGGTCGCGAGGATGTACGAGTCGCGGGGGTAGTCCGAGAGGATCTCGCCCCACGCCTCCTCCGCGGCCCCGACGCCGTAGACGTTGGCGGTGTCGAAGAAGTTGATGCCGGCCTCGAAGGCGGCCTTCGTGCAGGCCTCGGTCTGCTCGCGCTCGATCCCGCCCGAGTAGGTGAGCCAGGAGCCGAGCGCGATCTCCGAGACCTCGATCCCGCTGTCGCCGAGCTGTCGTCTGTTCATCGGTCCCTCAGCTTTCGAATCGGTAGTTGCAGACCTGGCAGCGGCCCTTGCCGAGCTCGACCTGGGCGCCGCAAAGATGACACTTGCGGGTCGGGTGGTGACGCCAGATCCGGACCGTGATCGAGAGCGCCAGCAGGACGGCGACGGCGCCGATGTAGATGTAGAGCGGGTTCACCCGGAGCCGACGGCAGCGCCGTGACTCTCCTTCGCCGCTTCGATCAGCGCGAGCACCTCGCGTTCGCGGCCCTCGCGGACCAGCTCGACCGGATCCGGGTCGCCGTTGACGATCCCCTCGAAGAAGGCCTTGCGGTCCTGGTAGGTGGGCAGCGTCGCCTTCGCCCAGCCGCGGGCGTCGTTGAGGATCACCGCCAACCGGGCGTAGGGCTCGCCGAACTGATCGGCGATCTCGCGCTTGATCCGCTTCGCCAGTGCGGGCGACGCGCCGGCGGTCGAGATCGCGATCGCCAGCGGCCCGTTGCGGACGATCGCCGGGAGGATGAAGTTGCACAGCGACGGGACGTCGACGACGTTGACCAACATCGCGCGGCGCTCGGCCGCCTCGTAGACGGCGATGTTCACGTCGGTGTCGCCGGTCGCCGCGATCGCCAGGAACTTGCCCTCGAGGTCGGCCTCGGCGAAGCCGCGCCGCTCCCAGGTGATCGAGCCCTCCTCGGCGAGCCCGCGCAGCTCTCCGACCGCCTCCGGGGAGATCAGGGTCACGCGCCCGTCGCAGGCGAGCAGCCCCTCGACCTTCTCGAGCCCGACGTCCCCGCCGCCGACGACCAGGCAATCGCGCCCGGACAGGCGCAGGCAGGCGATGTAGAACGGCGTCTCGAGCATCCCCCGCACGCAGCTCTGATCGCAGGTCCCGCGCTGGTACTGGCAGACGCATTCCTTGCCTGCATATGACTGGGCCGGCATCGCCCCCCAGAGGGTAGAGCCACGAACCGGCGTGCGCCCGGCGAAGCTCGGCTACGTTGGCCCGCGTGCGTGGGATGGGGATGGCGATCCGATCGGCGCTGACGGGACTGCTGGTCGCGGCGCTGCTGGCCGCGCCGGCCGCCGCGAGCCCGGCCGAGCCGCTCGGCCACGCGGGCCGCTGGATCACCGACGCGAAGGGGCGCGTGGTGATCCTGCACGGCGCCGCGGTGGTCGTCGGCGGCTCCTTCGACGCCGCCGACCGCGAGCGCACCGCCGCGCAGGTGGGATTCCGCCGCGCCGACGCCCGCTTCCTCGCCCGCCAGGGCTTCAACGTCGTCCGCCTGGGGATGTTCTTCCGCGGCTACTCGCCCGAGCCGGGGACGTATGACGACAAATACCTGGGGAGCTTCGCCCGCACCCAGCGCCAGCTCGCACGCGCCGGGATCTTCAGCCTGGTCGACTTCCACCAGGACCAGCTCGGCCCGCCCTACAACGGCCGCGGCTTTCCGGACTGGTTCCTGATCGACGACGGGCTGCCGAACCCGGCGTCTCCATTTCCCCAGGGGTATTTCGACAACCCGGCCCTGAACCGCGCCTACGACCACCTCTGGGCCAACGACCCCGGTCCGGGCGGGGTCGGCCTGCAGGACCGCTTCGCGGCGGGCTGGGCGCGAGTCGCGGCGCGCTTCGCGCGGGCGCCCGGAGTGCTCGGCTACGACATCTTCAACGAGCCCTGGCCGGGGTCGGACTACGCCGCCTGCGCGAACCCGGCCGGCTGTCCGCCCGGCGGCTTCGACCAGGTCGAGCTGACGGCGTTCTCGAACCGGATCATCGCCGCGATCAGAACGGCAGACGCGCGCCACCTCGCCTTCTACGAGCCGAACCTGCAGTTCGACGTCGGCGCCGCCACCGGCCACGGCCAGGTCGACGATCCCAACGCCGGCTTCTCGTTTCACAACTACTGCCTCGGCGCCGCGCCCGGGCTGCCGCACGTGCCCGATCCGATCAACGCGTGCCGTGACGTCGGCGAGACGCTCGTCTTCCGCAACGCCGAGGCGCACAGCGCCGAGACCGGCGCCGCGCTGCTGATGACCGAGTTCGGCGACACCGAGGATCCGGCGATCCAGTCGCGGGTCGCCGAGCTCGCCGACCGGTTCATGGTCGGCTGGACCAACTGGGCCTACATGGGTTCGACCGGGCAGATCAAGATCGAGGACTCGAAGCCGCCGACGCCGGACAACATCCGCCGCGATCGGCTCGACGCCGTCGTGCGCCCCTATCCGCAACTGGTCGCCGGCACGCCGCTCGAATACACGTGGGACGGCGAGCGCTTCCAGCTCGCCTTCAGCACCCGTTCGGCGGACGGTTCGCGGCGGTTCGGGCGTGGCTCGCGGAGCGAGATCGTCGTCCCCCGGGCCCGCTTCCCGCACGGCTACGGGGTGGAGGCCACGGGCGCCAGGGTGGTCTCGAAGCCCGATTCCAAGCTGCTCGTTCTGCGCACCTGCGCCCACGTCAGGCGGGTCGAGATCGCGGTCGCGAAGGGCCTGGGAGCTCCTTCCGGCTGTCGCGCGCACGCGTAATTGCGCGCCCGCGAGCCCTTTGGAGCCGTTTGGACCCCCTGCTACTCTCGCGCCGCAATGAGGCTGATCATCACGGAGAAGAACAACTCGGCGAAGAAGATCGCCGAGATCCTGTCCGGCGGGGCGGCGAAGGCCGACGCCACCTACAAGGTGCCGTTCTACACCTGGACCGATGCCGACGGCGAGCAGATGACCGTCGGGCTCAAGGGTCACGTCATGGGCATCGCCTTCGCCGAGGGCTACGGGAACTGGCAGGAGACCGACCTCCACGACCTGATCGACGCCGACCTGGTCCCCGAGCCGACCGACAAGAACGTCGTCAAGGCGGTCCGCAAGCTCGCCAAGGACGCGGACTCGGTCGTGATCGCCACCGACTTCGACCGCGAGGGCGAGCTGATCGGGCTCGAGGCCCTGCGCGAGGCCGTCGACGTGAACGCGGAGGTCGCCCGAACAACCGACGCCGGCTTCGCCGGCTCCACCCAGGAACTTCTGGCGGCCCGCCCGCCGGTCAAGCGCGCCCGCTACTCCGCGCTGACCAAGGACGAGATCGAGCGGGCGTTCTCCGAGCTCGACGTCCTCGACTACGACCTCGCGTTCGCCGGCGCCGCGCGGCAGGACATCGACCTGATCTGGGGCGCGACGCTGACCCGCGCCGTCTCGCTCGCCAGCCGCCGCTTCGGCTCCAACTTCCTCTCGGTCGGGCGCGTGCAGAGCCCGACCCTGGCCCTGATCGTCGAGCGCGAGCTCGAGCGCCGGGCCCACGTCCCGAAGCCCTACTGGGAGCTGTTCGCGAACTTCGCCCATCCCGACGGCTCGTTCGAGGCCCACCACGCCACCGACAAGTTCTGGGAGAAGGCAGAGGCCGACGCGGCGCTGGCCGGGACCAAGAGCCCCGGGATCGTCAAGGGAGTGACCTCGAAGCGCAATACGCGCAAGCCGCCGACGCCGCTGAATACAACGGCGTTCACCACCGACGCCTCGAGCCGGCTCGGGATCACGCCGGCCGCGGCGATGCGCCTGGCCGAGGACCTCTACATGGACGGCTTCATCTCCTATCCGCGCACCGACAACACGGTGTATCCGCCCTCGCTGAACACCAAGGAGCTGGTGGCATCGCTCGTCCGGATACCGGAGTTCTCGGCCGCCAAGGGGCTGCTCGACAAGCCGCTGGAGGCGACCCGTGGCAAGAAGGAGACCACCGACCACCCGCCGATCTACCCGACCGCTGCGTTGCATCCGAACGCGCTCGGGGAGGGCCCCAAGCAGCGCGTCTACGAGTTGGTCGTCCGCCGCTTTCTCGCCACCTTCAGCCCGCCGATGATCACCGAGTCGACCCGCGCCGACATCGAGGCGGGCTCGGAGATGTACTTCGTCCGCGGCTCGGTCGTGGTCGATCCCGGCTATGCGGCGATCTACACCTACGCCCGCTCCTCCGACGACGAGATCCCGAAGCTCGAGGAGGGCCAGAGCCTGGACCTCGATGGCGAGCCGTGGATCGTCGACAAGGAGACCCAGCCGCCGTCGCGGATCAGCCAGGGCAAGCTGATCGAGCTGATGGAGGAGGCCGGCCTCGGCACCAAGGCGACGCGCGCCGACATCATCCAGAAGCTCTACGACCGCGGGTACGTGCACTCGAACCCGCCCGAGCCGTCGGAGACGGGGATCGCGATGTATGAGGGGTTCCACGAGTACGTGCCGCGGATGGCGACGCCGGAGATGACCGCCGAGCTGGAGCGCGACATGGACCAGATCGCCGCCGGCCAGACCTCCAAGGACGAGGTCGTCGGGATCAGCCGCGAGATGCTGCACTCGACGGTCGCCGCGCTCGAGGACAAGCGCGAGGACTTCGCGAAGCTGATCTGGAAGGGGATGGACGAGGACAAGTTCATCGGCCCCTGCAAGGTCTGCGAGGAGGCCGGGCGCAAGCGCTCCAACGGCGAGCCCAACCGGTTGCGGATCATCGACCTGAAGGGCGGCAAGCGGATGTACGGCTGCGAGGGCTGGGTCAGGCCGCCCGAGACCAAGGAGGGCGAGCCCCCGCCACCCCCGAACCCGGATTCCTGCCCGGTCAGCGGCCCGCTGCCCGGCCGCTTCTTCGAGCTCTGGCGGCTCGAGGAGCGCTGCTCGGTCTGCGGCGAGCGACCGCGGCTGACGGTGAAGAAGAAGGGTCCCGGGCGGCCCTGGAAGCTGTGCCTGAACGACGACTGCCCGACGATGGTCGAGATGCGCGAGAAGCGCGCCGAGCGCGAGGCCGCGAAGGAAGCCGCCGCGGCGGCGAAGGCGGCGGCCGGGGAGGGCGACGGCGCCGAGGCCGACGGCGCCGAGGCGCCCAAGGCACCGGCGAAGTCCGGAGCGAGGCGGCGGCCCAAGAAGCCGGCGCCGACGACCGCGCGCACCAAGCGGGCCCGCTCGAGCACCTAGGGCCCGCGTGTTCATCACCCTCGATGGCATCGACCGCTCCGGCAAGACGACCCAGGCGGCGCTGCTCGCCGAGGCGCTCGGCCCCGAGACGATCCGGCTGCGCGAGCCGGGCGGCACCCCCGCGGGCGAGCGGATCCGCGAGCTGCTCAAGGATCCCGATCTGGAGCTGACCCCCGGCGCCGAGCTGCTGCTCTTCAACGCCGCCCGGGCCCAGCTCGCGGCCGAGGTGATCGCCCCGGCCCGCGAGCGGGGCGCCGACATCGTCTGCGACCGCTACATCGACTCGACCGTCGCCTACCAGGGGGTCGCCCGCGGGCTCGGGGTCGAGCTGGTCGAGCAACTCAACTCGCTGGTGGTCGGCGACTGCGTGCCGGACCTGACGGTGCTGTTGCGGGTCGATCCCGAGCGCGCGGTCGAGCGCTCCGGTGACGCCGCGGACCGATTCGAGTCCGAGGGGGTCGAGTTCCAGCGCGCGGTCGCGGCCGCCTACGACGAGCTCGCCGCGCGGCATCCCGAGCGGATCGAGGTGGTCGACGCGGTGGGTGAGGTCGACGCGGTGGCGGCACGCATCCTGGAGCTGGTCGAGGCGCGTCGATGACGGCCCTCGCCGAAGCGACCACCGACCAGCCCGCGGCCAGCGCGGCGCTGACCGCGGCCGTCGACAACCCCTTCCACGCCTACCTGCTTGCCGGGCCGCCGGGCGCCGGCAAGGCGGCGGCGGCGCGGGCGCTCGCCGCGGAACTGCTCGCGGGCGGCGCCGACGACCCGGAGAGCGCGCGCCGCCGGGCGCTTGCGGACCCCTCGCCGCACCCGGACCTGGTCTGGCTGCGCCCGCCGGGGACCCAGCACCTGGTCGAGGAGGTGCGCGAGCGGGTGATCGGCCAGATCGCCTACCGCCCGTTCGAGGGCGAGCGGCGGGTGTTCGTGATCGAGGACGCCGACGCGATGGCGGAGGAGAGCCAGAACGCGCTGCTCAAGACGCTCGAGGAGCCGCCCCCGTTCGCGCACCTGATCCTGGTCAGCGCCGAACCCGAGTCCCTGCTGGAGACGGTGCGCTCACGGTGTCGCGCGGTGCGCTTCGCACGCCTGACGCCGGAGGCGGTCGAGGCGCGGTTGGAGGAGTTCCCGGCGGGTTTTGAGCGCAGCGCCGCGGCGCGGCTGTCGGGCGGCGACACGACGCGGGCACGGTTCCTGCTCGGCGAGCAGGGCGGCGAGCTGCGCGCCGCGGTCGAGGGTCTCGCGCGAGCCGTGCGCACCGGCGAGCTCGGCGACGCTCCGTGGGAGTCGCTCGCCGCCGCCGCAGACGCCGCGGGCGAGGCCGAGTCGGACGCCGTCCGGTCCGCTGCCGCGGCCGCCGAGGAGGACGCCGCGGAGCGCACCGGTCCGACCGCGCGGCGCCGCGCCCGCGACGCCGAGGACGCCGCGAAGCGCGCGTCGCGGCGGGCCCGCAACGCCTCGCTCGACCTCGGGCTCGCCCTGCTCGGGACCTGGATGCGCGACCTGGCCGCCGTCGCCGAGGGCGCTCCGGAGCTTGCCCTCAACAGCGACCGCGCCGCCGAGCTCGCCGAGCTCGGCCATGGCCTCGACGCCCGCCGGGCCCGGCGCGCCGGCGAGCTGGTGCTCGACACCCGCCGGCGGCTGACCGTCAACGTCTCCGAGGCTCTGGCGCTGGAGGCGCTCGCCTTCCGGCTCGAGTTCCTGCTCGCGCGCTAGGCGTCGCGCTCGAGCACGACCTCGGTCTGGTCGACCGACGCGCGGGTGCCGGGAGTGTCGCCGGCGTCCATCGCCTGGAACACGGCATCCGCGTCGCGCATGTCCTGCTCGGTGGCGAAGAAGCCGACGAAGATGCCGACGGAGGTATCGGCGTCGTAGAGCAGCTTCATCCCCGTCGCGTTGACCCCGGGTGGGGGTCCGTCGTTCTCCTCGACCCGGGCCTTGATCTCCTCGATCCGCTCGGGGGTGACGTCCGTGAACCTCACTACGCGTGCGTACATGGGAAACCTCCTGAGATGGGTGTTCGCCGATCCTAACCCTGCGTCGGGGCCCCGGGTGATAATTCGGAAATGGCGCGCTCACGCGCATCCACTCCGCGCTCGGTGCGCCGGCGGCCGTTCGGCGTCCGCCTCTACCTGGCGATCGCCTTCGCCGCGGTGGCGATGATCACCGCCGGGCTCGCCTACCTGCTGGTCTCCGACACCGGCGTCGAGGCCGCCGACGAGGACCTGACCGAGCTCGCGATCGGGCGCACGGTCGGGCTCGCCGACGAGATCGGCGTCCGGCCCCAGAAGGCTGCCAGGACGACGCTGGCCGGGATCACCGAGCAGGGCTACTCGGCCTGGGTCTTCGCCGTCGACGGCCGCCTGCTGACCGCGAAGACGTCGGGCGGGATCGAACTGCTCACCGTCGCCGGCGGCCGCGGCGGCGTGCAGAGCGCGCTGATCGGCAGCCGCTACGTCGAGGAGCTGCCGGGCGGCGTCACCGTGGTCGCGGTCCCGATCTTCCGCGACGGCGCGATCGATGGCGCGATCCTAGGCCGCTCGGTGCGCTCGCCGGAGGTCCAGTCCGCGATCGAGGCGCTGCGCGGCGACCGGCTGACCGCGCTCGGGGCCGCGGTTCTGGTCGCGATTCTGATCTCGTTCCTGATCGCGAGCGCGATCACATCGCGGGTCAAGCGCCTCGCCGAGAGCGCGGCGCGGATCAGCGAGGGCGAGCTCGACGAGCCGCTCGAGGGCGCCGGCGGCCGCGACGAGATCACCGACCTCGGCCGGGCGCTGGAGCGGATGCGCGGTGCCCTGCGCCAGACGTTCACCGCCCTGCGCGAGGAGCGCGACCGGCTCTCGGCGATCTTCGAGGCGCTCTCCGACGCGGTCATGGTCGTCCAGCCCGACGGCGAGGTGCGCTTCTTCAACGCCTCGGCCCGCGACCTGATCCGCGCCGACGGCCGCGCGATCGAGCCGCTGATCCCCTGGTTGCGCCGGGCCGCGACGCGCAGCGTCGTCGAGAGCGACGCGCTGCGGGTCGGCGACCGCGTCTACTCGCTGAACGCCCGCCAGCTGCCGGCCGAGGACGCGGTCCTGGCCGTGGTCCGCGACCGCACCGAGGAGCTGCGCCGCGAGGTCGCCGAGCGCGAGTTCGTCTCCAACGCCGCCCACGAGCTGCGCAATCCGATCGCCGGGATCTCGGGCGCGATCGAGGTCCTGCGCGCGGGCGCCAAGGACGACCCGGAGGCGCGCGAGCACTTCCTGGTCCGGCTCTCCGAGGACGCCGAGCGGATCAGCCGGCTGACCGAGTCGCTGCTCACGCTGGCGCGGATGGAGGCGGTCGGCGAGGGCGGTAGCGACGCCCTCGACGTCGGCCTGGTGGTCGAGGAGTCGGCGGAGGCGGTCGCGGCGCCCGACGGGATCGAGGTCGTGCTCGAGGTCGGCGCCGACGTCGTCGCCCAGGGCGACCGGGTGCTGCTGCGCCAGGTACTGATCGGGCTGCTCACGAACGCGTTCAAGAACACCCCGGCCCCCGGCACGGTGACGATCCGGGCGCGGCGGGGGCGCAGCGAGGAGCTCGAGGGTGAGGGCGAGGTCTGGATCGAGGTCGTCGATACCGGGACCGGGATCGTCTCCGAGGAGATCGACCGGATCTTCGAGCGTTTCTACCGCGGCTCGGGATCGCTCGAGCAGGAGGGGTTCGGTCTCGGCCTCTCGATCGCCAAGCGGATGGTCGACGTGATGGGCGGCGAGATCGGGGTCGAGTCGATCGAGGGCGAGGGCAGCACGTTCTGGGTCCGCCTCCGCGCCGCCCAACCGGCCACGACCCCAGTAGCGTAGGCGCGCGATGAGCGACCGAATCCTGGTCGCCGACGACGAGCCCTCGGTGCGCGACGCGGTCGGCTACGCGCTCAAGCAGGAGGGCTTCGAGGTCACCGTAGCCGTCGACGGCGAGGACGCCGACGGCAAGCTGGGTGGCGAGGACCCCGGCTACGACCTGCTGATCCTCGACATCATGATGCCGGGGCGCTCGGGCCTCGACATCTGCCGCGACGTCCGCGCCCGCAGCCCCGTGCCGATCATCCTGCTGACCGCCAAGGACCAGGAGGTCGACAAGGTCGTCGGGCTCGAGGTCGGCGCCGACGACTACGTGACCAAGCCGTTTAGCGTCCGCGAGCTGCTCGGCCGCGTCCGCGCCCAGCTGCGCCGCCGCGAGCTCGACCGCTCGAGCACCGTGACCGAGGCGAAGACGATCGACGCCGGCACGGTGCGGATCGACCTCGCCCGCCACCTGGTCTCGATCCGCGGCGAGCCGGTCAACCTGACCCGCTCGGAGTTCCAGGTCCTGCGGCTGCTCGCCGAGCGCCCGGGCCAGGTCTTCAGCCGCCTGGAGATCATGGAGGAGCTCTGGCAGTCGGAGTTCTCCGGCGACGTCCGCGCCTGCGACGTCCACATCTCCAACCTGCGCCAGAAGGTCGAACGCGACCCGCAGGAGCCCGAGCTGGTGCTCACGGTGCGCGGCGTCGGCTACAAGCTCGCCGAGGGCTGATCGCGGCCAAACCGTAGTTTCTACGGATACCGGGCCCCTCAGGCTCGCATAGGTTGTCTCCTGGGCAATCGGAGGTTGCTTCCCTGGGGGCTGAGTCGGGGAGCTTTCGCGTCAAGGAGGACACATGCGGAAGGTCGGGACGGTTGGTCTGCTGAGCGGAATTCTGGCGATCGCGATCGCGGCGCCAGCGCAGGCGGCGACACCGATCGGGCAGACGTTCGTGCCCAATGGGGGGAGCTGTCCGCTCGCGAACACCACGATCCTCCAGGTGACCTCGACCGCAAACGCGTACCAGGTGCCGGCAGGCGGGGGGGTCATCGTCTCCTGGAGCCATGAGGCCGGCGCGAGCCCGATCCAGCTGCGGTTCAAGGTTGGGCGAGCAACGGGCAACCCCAACGAGTTCACGATCGTCGGCCAGGACGCCCTCAAGACGCCGCTCGCGAACCAGCTCAACACGTATCCGACTCGCATCCCGGTTCAGAGCGGCGACATCATCGGTGCCTACTATCCGAACGCCGGCGATTGCGGAGACGGGGCCGCGGGCCACAACATCACGTTTACGAACAATGACATCGGGACCGGTGCCACCGCGACCTACAACGGCTTCCCCGGCAGGCTTGACATCGCCGCGGTCCTCGAGGCCGACGGTGACGGCGACGGCTTCGGCGACGAGACCCAGGACAACTGCGTCGGGCTTGCCAATCCGGCTCAGACCAATACCGACGGCGACGCCCAGGGCGACGCCTGCGACACCGACGACGACAACGACGGCAACCTCGACGGCTCCGACAACTGCCCGCTCAACTCCAACCCCGGTCAGGCCAACCACGACGCCGACGCCCAGGGCGACGCCTGCGACGCCGACGACGACAACGACGGCGTCAACGACGGCTCGGACGCCTGCGCGACCGGCCTCATCGGCGCGGGCGGTGACCACGACGGCGACGGCTGCAAGAACTCAGAGGACGCCGACGACGACAACGACGGCGTCGTCGACGGCTCGGACGCCTGCGCGACCGGCATCACCGGTGCGGGTAGCGACCACGACAGCGACGGCTGCAAGAACTCAGAGGACGCGGACGACGACAACGATCTGATCGGCGACGGCTCGGACGCGTGTCCGACCGGTGTCATCGGTCCGACTCCTCCGTTTGACGACCCCGACGGCGACGGCTGCAAGAACTCGGAGGACGCAGACGACGACAACGACACGGTGCTCGACGGCGCGGACGCCTGCCCGACCGGGGCCAACGCCGGCGCCGACACGGACGGCGACGGCTGCAAGAACTCAGAGGACGCGGACGACGACAACGACACCGTCAACGACACGTCCGACAACTGCGCGCTCGTCGCCAACACCGGCCAGACGAACACCGACAGCGACACAGAGGGCGACGCCTGTGACGCCGATGACGACAACGACACGGTCAACGACGGCTCGGACAACTGCTCACTGGCCGCAAACGGCGATCAGGCGAACAACGACGCCGACGCCGAGGGCGACGCATGCGACGCCGACGACGACAACGACGCCGTCAACGACGGCTCCGACAACTGCGCGCTGGCGGCCAACGGCGATCAGGCGAACGCCGACGGCGACGCCCAGGGCAATGCCTGCGACGCCGACGACGACAACGACGGCGTTGCCGATACAGCCGATGCCTGCGCGACCACCGCGGCGGCGACGGCAAATGGCTGTCCCGCCACTGGGGGCATCGATCAGGCCGCCTGCGACGCAGCCAAGGCGAAGCTCGAGAAGGCGAAGGCGAAGCTGAAGAAGCTCAAGCAGCAGGGGGCCTCGAAGAGCAAGATCACGAAGGCGAAGAAGAAGGTCAAGGACGCCAAGGCGGCCGTGGCTGCGGCCTGCTGAGGCCGCAGCGGCCCCCGCCGGAACCTAGAATCGAGAGACCCCGCCGGCGTAGCTCAGTTGGTAGAGCACTTCACTCGTAATGAAGGGGTCATCGGTTCAAATCCGATCGCCGGCTTCACCGCAGACCGGGCAGGTGTCCGCGACGCCTCTGCCTCCGCAGTAGGGGCAGACGCCGATCTCCTCGAGGACCCCGAGCAGCTCGCCGACCCGGCAGACGAGCAGCTTCTCCTCGTCGACCTCGACCCAGGCGCCCGCCGAGGCCGGGAAGACGACGTGGTCGCCGGGCTTCACCGGCATCGAGACACCGGCGCCCTCCCACCAGTCGAGCCCGGGCCCGATCGCGAGCACGATCCCGTGCTGGGGCGGGGGCTCGTGACTGCCCGGCGGCACGACCAGGCCCGAGTTGCGGACCCGGTCGGGCTCGAGCTCCTTGATGATCACGCGGTCGAAGATCGGGCGCAGGATGTGCTTCATCGGCACCTCCCATCGTAGGCTGCCGTCCCGTGCCCACGCTCTCCGTCGTCATCGTCACCCACGACTCGCGCGAGGCGATCGCCGCGACCCTGCCGCCGCTGGTGGCGCAGCTGCGGGAGGACGACGAGCTGATCGTCGTCGACAACGCCTCCGTGGACGGCACGGTCTCCGCCGTCGCGGAGCTCTCACCCACCGCGACGGTGATCGAGACCGGCTCCAACCTCGGCTTCGCCGCCGCCTGCAACCGCGGCGCCGAGGCGGCGACCGGCGAGCTGCTGTGCCTGCTCAATCCCGACGCCGTGCCCCAGGCCGGGTGGCGCGACGCGATCGAGCTGCCGGTTACCGACGGACGTGGCTGGTCGGCCTGGCAGGCGCTGGTCACCGCCGAGGGCGGCCGCGAGATCAATACGCGAGGCGGCGTTCTGCACTTCACCGGGATCGGCTGGGCCGGGGGCGCGGGGACCGCAATCGACGCGCTGCCGATGACCGAGTCGCTGGCGATCGACGAGCCCGGGTTCATCTCCGGCGCCTGCCTGGTGATCGGCCGTGAGCTCTACGGGGAGCTCGGCGCGATGCCGGAGCCCTACTTCCTCTACCACGAGGACGTCGACCTCTCGCTGCGCGTCCGGCTGCGCGGCGGCGTGCTTGGGGTCGAGCCCGCCGCCCGGGTCGACCACGACTACGAGTTCGACAAGGGCAAGGCGAAGTGGCGCTACCTGGAGCGCAACCGGTGGGCGACCGTGATCCGCACGTACCCCGCGGCTTTGCTGATCCTGATCCTGCCGGCCCTGTTCGCGACCGAGATCGCGCTCGTGTTCGCCGCGACCGCCGGCGGGTGGCTGCCGCAGAAGCTGCGGGCCTGGGGCGGGACGCTGATCTGGCTGCCGCGCCTGCTCGGCGAGCGGCGGCGGATCCAGGCGGCGCGGACGATCGGCGCCGGCGAGTTCGCGGCCGGGCTGACGGCCGCCCTCGACTCGCCCTACCTCGGGCGCGCGGGGCGCTCGCGGCTGCTAGCGGCCATCCTCCGCGGCTACTGGAGCCTCGTGCGCTGGCTCGTCCGCGCGCCCTGAGCTCTGCCCTTCGCCCCGCGCCTCGCGCAGCTCGAGGTCCAGGCGGGCGTTCTCCTGCGCGAGGATCTTCGTCTCCTCGGCGAGCCGCGAGGTGGCGACCGAGAAGTGCAGCAGGAGGATGAAGATCACCCCGAAGGCGAGGAGGAAGATCGCGTTTGCGGGCTCCTGGATCCCCATCCAGCCCGCGATGGTGTCGAGCCCGTCGGTCCAGATCGCCAGGACCAGCAGTGCGATCGCCGCCGACATCCAGAGCAGCGCGTAGCGCTCGGCCAGCCGGCGCCGCCGGACGAGCTCGAGGATCAGCAGGAAGATCGCCACGGTCGCGATCAGGGCGAGGATCTGGGCCTTCGTCTCGATCGAGGAGCCGGACTCGTCCTTCGGGTTCACCGCCGGCGCGATCGTGGCGTCGATCACGTTCGAGCTGCTGACCGCGTCGCCGCCGCCGGTCGGGACGATCGTCGTCGCGCTCTCGCCGGCGCCCTGCAGGGTGTTGCCCTGCGCCACCAGCGTCTCGCCCTCGGTCAGGGGGTAGGTCCCCGGGCCGAGCTCGATCGTGTCGCCGGGACCGGCCTGCAGGATCGTGGCCCCGAGCGAGCCCGGGCCGGCCTCGTTCTCGTTCTCGACCTGCAGGGTGGCCGCGGCGGCGCTCGCGCAGAGCGCCAGCGCGGCGGCGAGGACGAGCGCGAGTGCCCGGACGCGCATCTAGTCCTCCGAGGGCGGGGCGATGCCGGGCTCGTCGTGGCCGGTCGCCTCGACCGGAG
This sequence comes from uncultured Solirubrobacterales bacterium, assembly GCA_963767285.1. GTDB lineage: Bacteria > Actinomycetota > Thermoleophilia > Solirubrobacterales > 70-9 > WHSW01. Next base: position 434,814 of record CAVYDJ010000003.1, read on the forward strand.
TCGGGCGGCGGCGGAAGAGGCCGACGAACAGGGCCAGCATCACCTTGACCATGTAGTAGGCGCTGCGCGGGTAGTCGATCGAGCTCTGCCCGAACCCGCGCGCGTTCATCCGCACGTGGACCTCGTGGATGCGGAGGTGGTGGGCGTGCAGCATCAGCAGCGCCTCGACCTCGGGGTAGTCGTGCGGGTAGTCACGGGCGAAGAGCTCGATCCCGCGCCGGTTGGTCATGCGAAAGCCCGAGGTGGGGTCGGTGATCTTCTGGCGGGTCAGGGTCGTGAGGACGACCGAGAAGATCATGTTGCCGAGCCGCCGGCCGATCGGGACCTTGTAGCCCGGGTCGCCGCGGAAGCGGCTGCCGCAGACCATGTCGGCCTCCTCGCCCGAGGTGTGGAGCGCCTCCAGCAGCTGGGGGATGTACTCGGCCTTGTGCTGGCCGTCGCCGTCGACCTGGACCGCGACGTCATAGCCGTGGCGAAGCGCGTACTTGTAGCCCGACTGGACCGCGCCGCCGATCCCGAGGTTGTACGGATGGGTGATCACGACCGCCCCCTCCTCGGTTGCGACCTGCGCTGTCTCGTCGGTCGAGCCGTCGTTGACGACCAGGACGTCGAAGTCGGGCGCCTCGCGCTCGATCTCGCGGACGACGCGCCCGACCATGTCGGCCTCGTTGTAGGCGGGGACGATCGCCAGCTTGGTCAGCTCTGAGGCGGGCGGCATCGAGTGCCGCAGGGTAGAGCTAACCGCGCTCGTTGAGGATCTGATCGCGCTCTGCGAGACGGTTCGCCCGGCGCAGCTCCGCCTCGCGCTGGCGGCGCTGTTCGTCCTCGGTCTCGGCGATCACCGGCGGCACTGGAGTCGGGCGACCGCCGTCGTCGAGCGCGACCATGGTCACGTAGGCGGTCGAGGTGTGGCGGTGCCGGCCGCTGCGCGGGTCCTCGGCCTCGACGCGGACACCCACCTCCATCGAGGTTCGCCAGGCCGCGTTCACGGTCGCCGAGCAGCAGAGCAGGTCGCCGACCAGGACCGGCTCGGTGAACGTCATCCGATCCATGCCGGCCGTGACCACCCGCCCGCCGCAGTGGCGGATCGCGGCGATCGCGGCGGCCTCGTCGCAGGTCTTCATCACCATTCCGCCGTGCACGAAGCCGGCGGTGTTGGCGTCCTGGACGCCCGCCCAGCGGATCAGCTCGGAGCGCGAGGCCGAGGCGGGGCGAGGCTCGAGCTGGCCGCTCACTCTGAGGCTGTCGCGGCCTGGGCCGCCTCGGAGGCGGTCTTGGCGACCGCGGCCGCGGCGTCGCCGGGCGAGCCCGTCGCCACTCCGAGCGCGACCAGGTGCTGCGCCTGACAGCCGGCGATCGAGGCCGAGGTCGTCGCCAGGTCCTCGCTGTCGAGTTGCGGACCCTCGGTGACGTAATAGGTGAGTTGCTCGTTCTCGAGCTCGAACAGGACGTCGAGCAGCTGATCGAGGCCGTTCGCGTCGGCGAGCTTGCCGAGCGCGTCGCCGAGTCGCTTCACGGCCTCGTCGTCGAGGCCCTCGACGTCATCGAAGACGCCGGTGTCGGTGGGCGAGTCGGGCGCCTCGGGCGGGTCAACGCCAAGCTCGTCGAGCGCGCTGCGCAGGGCGTTCGCGTGCGCCTGCTCCTGGTCGCGGAAGGTCTCGAGCTCGGGCTTCAGATCGGGGCCCGCGTCGTCGGCGGCGGTGGCGTAGGCGAGCACCGTGACCTGCTCCAGGCCGATCGCCTCGACCAGGAAGTCGCGCAGGTCCTCGTCCTCGGTCGTCTGGGCCGCCGCGGAGGCCGGACGCACCACGCCGCTCGCCGCCAGCGCGCCGGCGGCGAGCGCCGCCCGGCGCAGGGCGTCGCGGCGGCTGTGGGCGGCGTCGATCACTCAGCCTCCGTCGAGGTCGAGGTCGAGGTCGTGTCGGTGGTCGTCGAGGACGACGTCTCCTCGTCGCCGGAGTCGGGCTCGTCGGTCGACTCGTACGGCTTCTGGGCGCCGCCGGTCACGAAGGAGGTTGGCGCAACCGGGTCGCCCGCGAACCCGTTGACGACCCCGAGCTCGGCGGCGCAGGCGGCGAGCGCGGAGCTCGCCAGGGCCCGGCCCTCGACCTCGTCGATCAGGCCGGCGGCCTTCAGGTGGGCGGCGATCGCGTCGTTGGCGAGGTTCCGGCACGCGCTCAGGGCCTCGTCGAAGTCGGGGCCGCCGTCGGCCTCGGGCGGCGTCGAGGCGGGGCCGCCGAACGCGGCGGCTCGCTTCTTCGCGGCGGCTGCGAACCGCTGGAGGGTCGTGCGCTCCTCGCCCGTGGGGACCGTCAGCGCCGCGAGGTCGTACGCGCGCGACAGGTTGCCCTCCGCCTCGGCCTCGGCGGCGGTGAGCTCGTCGGCCGAGGCCTCCTCGCGCGGCTCGGTCGCCTCCGAGCAGCCGGCGAGCGCGGCGCCGGCGGCTCCGGTGCCGCCGAGGACGAGGAGGCCGCGACGCGTGACGGTGAGCATTGGCGGCACCCTACTGGGGCCGATGGCCCCGCCGTCCCGTAATGACCAGCTCGATCGGCTCGCCGAGCGCATCGCCGACTGCCGCCGTTGCCCGCGGCTGGTCGCCTGGCGGGAGGCGGCGGCCGCGGACCCGCCGCGCCGATATCGGGGCGAGACGTACTGGGCACGCCCGCTGCCCGGATTCGGCGATCCCGCGGCGCGGCTGGTGATCGTCGGGTTGGCCCCGGCCGCGCACGGCGCCAACCGGACCGGGCGCATGTTCACCGGCGACCGCTCCGGCGAGTGGCTGTACCGGGCGCTGCACCGGGCCGGGTTCGCCAACCAGCCGACCTTCGAGCGCGCGGACGACGGCCTGCGCCTGAGCGACGCCTGGATCAGCGCGGTCGTCCGCTGCGCGCCGCCCGCCAACCGGCCGACGCCGGCGGAGCGCGACGAGTGCCTGCCCTGGCTGGTCTCCGAGCTCGAGCTGCTCGAGTCCGCGAGCGTGCTGCTGGCGCTCGGCTCGTTCGCGTGGGACGGGGCGCTGCGGGCGGCGCGGGCGCTGGGGCACGAGATCCCGAGCCCGAAGCCGAAGTTCGGCCACGGCGCGGAGGCCGAGCTCGGCCCGTACCGCCTGCTCGGCTCGTTTCACCCCTCGCAGCAGAACACGTTCACCGGCAAGCTGACCAGGGGCATGCTCGACGCCGTCCTCGCGCGGGCACAGGAGTTGATTTGAGAGTTGATTTGACCGCCTGAATGGTTTCGATCATCTCGCGATTTAGTTGTAACGCACTCAAGGTTCGCGACAATGCAGCCGAATCCGTGGATGAACACCACGGTGGTCGCCGGTAAGGGAACGAGTCTCTCGGGGGGCGCCACGAATGAGAGCGAGAGACCATGACCCACGCGGCCGTCGTTGCGTCCGTTTCGAGTATCCGAGGTCAGCTCCTGGATCTGATCACCAATCTTGGTGACGACCGGAGGACCAATCCGGACCGCGATACCGACCTACTGGTCGACGAGCTGTTGACGGCCGCGAACCAGCTCGGGGGGGTCGAGACGAACCTCAGCGCCGATCGGCCCCGGATCCCGAGCCGCCCCGCCGCCCCGATCGCCGCCGACCCGCCTTACCTGATGCCCGATGTCGGGACGGCCAGGACGCGGCCTGCGCGAGCCGGCCGGAAGGCGGGCATCGGCGTCGAGCGCGCTTAGTCCGGGCCTCGCCAGGTCCGCCCGCCACTGCCGGTGGCGGCCATACTTCCGGTGCGATGTTCCCGGTGAATGTCCCCAACGTGCTCACCATGCTGCGGATCGTCCTGGTCCCGGTGCTGGTCGTCGCACTGCTCGAGGAGACACCGGACGGCGACGTGATCGCGGCGATCGTGTTCGCGCTGGCGGCGGCGACCGACGGCCTCGACGGCTACATCGCCCGCCGCCACCAGCAGGTGACGACGTTCGGAAAGCTGATGGACCCGCTTGCCGACAAGCTGCTGGTGATCGCCGCGCTGATCTCGCTCGTCTCGCTCGACCGCCTCGCCGCCTGGGTCGCGATGGTGATCATCGCCCGCGAGCTCGCGGTGACCGGGCTGCGCAGCCTTGCGGCGGAGCGCGGCGTGGTGATCGCGGCGAGCTGGATGGGCAAGCTGAAGACGGCGCTGCAGATCGCAGCGATCCTGTGCCTGATCGCCTTCGACCCGGCGCCGGCCTGGGTCGACGTGCTGCTTTACCTCGCCGTCGCGGTGACGGTGATCTCGGGCGCCGACTACTTCTTCGGGCTGCGCAAGCGACTGGAAGAACACCAGGCCGCGAAGGCGACCGCCGAGCGCGCGTGACTAGCGGCTGACCCGGCCGCCCCCCGGAGGCGAAGCCGAGGAGGCGGGCGGAACGTTGGTTATTCGACCTCCAGCCACTCGCGCTTGGTCATGTGGCGGCGCGTGTGCTCGGCGGTCTCGAGCTCGGCGAGGATCTCGTCGAGGCGGCCGGAGCGCTCGGCGACGACCGAGTGGCGGTGGATCGTCTCCAGGTTCTCCTGGCGAGCCAGGACGAAACCGTCCTCGCGCAGGTGCGGATAGGACTCGGCGACCCGGCGGATCATCTCTCGCACGACGTCCTCGACGAAGCGGGGGTTGCGGTGCGCCTTCTCGACCACGTGCGCTTCGTCTGAGCGCTTCATCAGCTCGTAGATCTCGGAGCTCATCGATCCCTCGACGATGTGCAGCAGGTCGCGGGCGTCGATCTCGTCCTCGGCGTCCTCCGGGCGACCGATGTGCAGCTGGCCGATCCCGCGCTGGTTGTGGGTGGCGACGGGAACGGCGTCGAAGATGCGCGCGATCTCGTCGTCGGTGAAGCCATCGTCGACCAGGCGCTCGCGGGCGTTGGCCTCGAGCAGGCCCTGGGCGCACGGACACGCGGTCATCCCCTGGGCCTCGACCCCGGTCAAAGTCCGGGTGCCGCGCTCGGACGCGACCGCAGTTCCGAACAGCGTGTAGATCTCCTGCGTCTCGATGCCGGAGGCAGGGGCGGGAACCGTCTCCGGGTAACGGGCGGCGATCCGGACCTCGGCGCGAAGCCCGTCCTGGCGTTCGCGGATCCGCTCGGCGATGTGGCCGGCGAGGCCCTCGGCGCGCAGCGACTCGTGCAGGACGACATCGTCGATCGCCTCGTTGACGACCTCCTCGAAGCGCGACATGTGGACGCCCGCCTGCTGCGGATTGAGGTCGACGAAGCACTCGAGCTCGGCGAAGTAGTAGTCGCCCGCGCGATCGTCGCCGGTCGCGGTCGGCGCCTGGCCGTCGCCATCTCCGCCGCAGACGCGGATCACCTTCTCGACGCCGAGGACGCCGACTCTGGTCAGGCTGACCTCGGTTACCGGGCGCCCGGCCTGGACGTCAGGCGTGGAGAGGGGGTGAATTGACGATGCCATTCAGTAGAGATTACGGACCGGCGCTCGAAAAACGAGGCGTATACTCCGCCGCGTCCGGGCAGGAGGGCCCGGCGGGAAAAGGGACACGCAAGTGGCTGAGAAGGCGGACGCTCTGCTTGTAGAGCAGCCCCCGGGAGAAGCGGAGACGAACGGGGGGGCACCGGATCGAGACGGCGATGCGGCCCTGCCGGATTCCGACGAGCTGCGGGCGCTGATCGCCGGCGGACAGGAGCGCGGCTATCTGACCTTCGAGGAGATCTCACAGACCCTCGAGGAGGTCGAGATCACCAAGGAGCAGGTGCAGGGATTGCATGCGCACCTGATCGAGCACGGCGTCGACGTGATCGCCGAGGACGGGCTGACCGCCTACAAGGAGGCGAAGGGCGACGGCCACCCGGGCTCCAAGAAGCCCGAGCTCGACCTGACGGTCGAGCCGAGCCTCGACTCGCTGCGCCTGTACCTGCGCTCGATCGGCCGGGTCGAGCTGCTGACCGCGCCCCAGGAGATCGAGCTCGCGAAGCTGATCGAGAAGGGCGACATGTCGGCCAAGCGCCACATGGTCGAGGCGAACCTGCGGCTGGTGGTCTCGATCGCCAAGGGATATCTCGGGCGCGGGCTGAGCTTCCTCGACCTGATCCAGGAGGGGTCGCTGGGGCTGATTCGCGCGGTCGAGAAGTTCGACTACCGGCGCGGCTACAAGTTCTCCACCTACGCGACCTGGTGGATCCGCCAGGCGGTGACCCGGGCGATCGCCGACAAGGCGCGGACGATCCGGATCCCGGTCCACATGGTCGAGAAGCTGAATCGCGTCGGCCACGTCGAGCGCCAGCTCGTCCAGCGTCTCGGGCGCGAGCCGGAGCCGCAGGAGATCGCGGCGGAGCTGCAGATCACGGTCCGCGAGGTGCGCGACATCCAGCGGGTCGCCCAGATGCCGATCTCGCTCGAGAAACCGGTCGGCGACGAGGACGAGTCGGAGCTCGGCGACTTCGTCGCCGACGACCAGACCGAGGAGCCGTTCGAGGCGGCGACCGAGAATCTTCAGCGCGAGGACATCCAGCGGGCGCTCGACGCGCTGCCGGAGCGCGAGCGCCAGGTGATCGAGCTCCGCTACGGGCTGCGCGGCCACGAGCCGCTGACGCTCGAGGAGGTGGGGCGCGCCTTCGGCGTCACCCGCGAGCGGATCCGTCAGATCGAGAACAACACGCTGAAGAAGCTCAAGCAGCTGCCCGAGGCGCAGCGCTTGCGCGAGCACGCTTAGTCAGTCACCGCGCACGCCCGGAGGCGAAGCCGAGGACGTGGCGCGAGTTGTTCACTCGCAGTACGGGCGTCCGTCTGTAGCGTCGCGGCCGGTGATGCCGGCGCACGCGGCGAGGATGTGCAGGCGGGTCGCGAGGTCGGCTTGGAGCGGGGGCACGGCGGCGACCGCGGGATCGACCGCGAGGTTGTCGAGCTGGTACGGGTCCGTCTGGAGGTCGTAGAGCTCGTACTCAGGGCGGTCGCACTCGCCGGTCTGGCGGTTGACGCGGTCGAGCTCGACGTAGACGTAGCGCTTCGTGCGCAGGGCGTCGTAGAAGTTGTTGAGCCCGCGCTCGGGCGGGATCTCGCCGCAGGTCCGGACGCCGCCGAGCTGGTAGAAGAGCGTCCGGCCGTGGATCCAGTCGGGCCGGTCGCCCTTCAGCAGCGGGACCAGCGAGCGGCCGTCGAGCGTGCGGCAGGCGCCCGCGGCGGTGCAGGGCGCGGCGTCCGCGAGGTCCAGGATCGTCGCTGTGAGGTCGACGTTGTTGACCGGGGTGGTGACGGCGGGCGGCGGGCCGAGGCCCTGGGCAGCCGGCATGCGGATCAGCAGCGGGACGCGCAGTGCCTCCTCGTAGGGGAAGACCTTGTTGAGGAAGATCCGGTGCTCGCCGAAGAAGTAGCCGTTGTCAGAGGTGAAGACGATGGCCGTGTCGTCGAGCGCGCCCTGGCGGTCGAGCTGCTTGACGAGCTCTCCGATCCCGCGGTCGACGGTGGGCAGGGTCGCGGTCGCGCAGCGCAGGCCACGCTTCAGGTTGCGGCGGCGGGTGTGGCCGAGCGGCGGCCGCGTCGCAACCCAGTCGGGCTTGTCGGCGATCTCCGACTCGTCGAAGGAGGGTGGCTTCGGGAGCTTGAGGTTCTTGAACGGCTCGTAGGCGGCGGCGTCCTCGGGTTGGGGAAGGCCCTGGCCGCAGGGGCCGGAGGCCGGGAAGTTGGAGGAGTGGGGCGCGAGGTGGGCGACCATGAGGAAGAAGGGGCGGGGATCGGCCTGCGCGTCGCGGACGAAGTCGAGCGCGGCGCGGTTGATGACGCGGGTCGAGTAGCCGGTCTGGCCGGTGCCGGCGACGACGGGGGCGCCGTTGTCGGAGAAGTTGGCGCCGAGGTACTGGGTCTGCGAGCCGACGTAGCCGAACCAGTCCTCGATCCCGGGCGGTGCGGCGTAGCCGGCGCCGGTCTCGTAGTACTGGCCCTGCGGGGGCTCGCGGTCGTAGTTGAGCAAGAAGCGCCCGGCGTGGCCGGTGCGATAGCCGGCTGCCTGCAGCCAGGAGTAGATGGTCGAATCCTTGTCGTTCAGCGCGGCGTAGCCGGGCTCGTTGTCGAGGACGCCGGAGTTGTGGGGGTACTGGCCGGTCAGGAAGCCGGCGCGCGAGGGACAGCAGAGGGGGCTGGAGACGATGCTGTTGGTGAAGGTGGTGCCGGGCGCGGCGAGCTGCTTCAGCGTTTTCGGCATCGCGCCGAGCTCGTAGAGCTCGGCGACGGTCTGGTCGTCGGTGAGGACGACGATGACGTTCGGGCGGGCGTCCGCGCCGGCGCGCTCGGCGCCGGAGGTCGCCGCCGTGGTGGCGCCGATCGCCGTGACCGTGGTCGCGAGCGCGATCGCCAGCGCCGTCCGTGTCCGTCTGCCTCGATTCATGCTTGCCTGCCCGCCGCGCACAGTAGATGAGCACGTGGGCGGCAGCGGAGTTTCGGCGTCGGCAAGGCGGGCACAGGGAGAAGGCCGCCGTCAGGCGGCTGCAACCGACGAAAGGAACACCATGGGTGAGAACATCGATGAAGCGAAGGGCCGCGTGAAGGAGGCCGCCGGCGATCTGACCGACGACGACAGCCTCAAGAACGAGGGCAAGGTCGATCAGGCGGCGAGCAGCGTCAAGGAGACCGTCGGCGATGCGGCCGACAAGGTCAAGGACGTCGTCAACCCCGACGACGACAAGTAGGCACGTCGCGCGGGGTCAGTCCTCGCGCGCGTACGGGTTGAAGCTGGGGTCGGCCTCGGCGATCGCGGCGGCGTCACCCGATTCGACCGCCCGTCGCCGGGCCGCCAGCGGCCCGATCCGGCCCGACGAGAAGAGGCCGGCGATCACGAAGTCGGCGATCCCGAGCGCGACGGCCGCGAAGGCGACGGGCGTGACCAGGAACCCGAGCGCGATCCCGAGCACGACGGTGATCGCGCCGGAGAGGTACAGGATGTGACCAGGCGGCGGACGCTGTCTTGCTCGGCGATCGTCGGTGGCGGCATGGCGCAGCCTAACCCGCGCGGCGGGTCGATCCGCTCGAGGATCACGCGTGCCCGGGCCATCCGCCGTGAGCTGCAGTCGCTCTCCGACCGCGAGCCCTGCGCCTGCGAACGGGAGGGTCGGGACGTGATTTGGTGCTCGGACGAGATTCGTGGATGCGGCTGAACTTCGGCGGGCGCGCGGCGACCCGCTGTCGTGAAATCTCGCGCGAACATGGGGGAGGTGGGATCGAACCCACTCAGGCTTCGGCCATCGGATTTACAGTCGCGACCCGGCTCGTGCCACTCGGGCGTTCAGCTCCCGAACAGGGCGGTCGAATCTAGAGCCAGTCGGGTCGGGGCCGTAGAGCGATTGAAAGGATCGCCGCCGCTGGCTCGATCTCGTACTCGGAGTACTTCGTGTCCTCCGAGACGGATGGTGTTGGTGGCCTCGACCGCCGCGCTCGGGATGCACCGGCGCCGAACATCCACCGACCAGGACAAAGAGCGCAGTCGAAATCGGCCGGGAGCCCGGAACCACTTGGTCGTGCCGGTCCAGCTCTGAATCCGCCGCTTGCCCGTGTGAGTGACCGACAGCGGTCAGACCGGATGCGCTGTAAACGCATTGGCTATGCCTTGCAGGTTCGATCCTGCCTCGCCCATGATAGCGACGGACGAGCCGCGCTGGCGCGGCGACCAAGTACGAGCGAGGCTGGGTCAGCGGGGCCAAGCGATCGTCGACCAGACGCGCCGGATGACCGATTCCGCACAGGCCTTCTTCGAAGCGGGGTTCCAGAATGGCAGCAGGTTGATCAGCCGGCCCGACGGCCCGGGCCGACATGATCGTGTGCAGTTACGAGCGTCCGAGTGGGCGAAGTGCCGGAGAGCGGAATCCGCTGCGACGCGCGGAGGCGCGGACCCGGTTACCTTTGGCCGGCGATGGCCGCCTCGGATGTAGTTGTCCTCGCCGCCGGACGCGGCGCTCGCCTTGGCGAGCACGGCGCCGAAACGCCGAAGTGGCTGCTCGAGGTCGGCGGCGCGCCGATCGCGGCGCGCCAGCTCGCCGCTCTGGCCGCGGTCGAGCGCGACCTCCCGGGGCGGCTTGGCGCCGTCCGCGTCGTCACCGGCCACGCCGAGGGCGAGATCGAGCGCTTCCTCGAGCCGGGCTTCGGACTCCCGGTTACCACCCTCTTCAATCCCGAGTACGCCCGGCTCAACAACTGGTACTCGGTCCTGCTCGCGCTGCGCGAGCGCTCGCCCGGGTGCAATTCGGTCGTGATCGTCAACAGCGACCTGTTCGCGGACGCCGCCTGGTTCGAGAGCTTCTTCAGGGACGCGCTGTCGACCGACCGGGAGTCGCTGATCGGCGTCGACCTCGAGCGCGAGCTGACCGACGAGTCGATGAAGGTGGGCGCCGCGAACGGCTCGGAGCCTGGGCCGCTCACCCTGGCGGAGATCGGCAAGATCGGCGTCGCCGATCCGGTCGGCGAGTACGTCGGCCTGCTGCTCGCGCGCGGCGAGGCCCTCCGCGACCTGCAGGCGAGCCTCGAGACGTTCATCGATCGGCCGGAGCGGGCCGACGCCTGGTACGAGCACGCGGTCGGCGAGACGGCAAGCGCGGGAACGCCCTGGTGGATCTGGCCGACCCCGAGCAGCCGCTGGGTCGAGATCGACGACGCCGCGGACTACTCGGCCGCACAGCGAATCGGAGCTGGGGCCTAGATGCATTCGCGTGCGATCGCGACGCCGCGGCTGCTGGAGATCGGCGAGGGCAGCCTCGGCGCGGTGCCCCAGTTGCTGGAGCGCCACAGGTTCGACCTCACGCGCGTCTGCGTCGGCAGCGGTTGCGGCCCGACGATGCCGCTCGGCGCCGCGGTCGCCGACGACCTCAGGGCGGCGGGCGTCGACGTGATCCTGCGGACGGACCTCGACGGTCACCTCGATCAGGCCGGCGAGCTCGCGGGAGCGATCGTCAAGAGCGACATCTCGCTCATGGTCGGAGTCGGCGGCGGGCGGGTGATCGACACCGCGAAGCTCGCGGCCTCGCGAACCGGGATCGAGTTCGTCAGCGTCCCGACGGCGATTTCCCACGACGGGATCAGCTCGCCGGTCGCCTCCCTCGTGCACCCGGAGAGCGGCCGTCGCTCCTACGCGGCGACGATGCCGGCCGGGATCATCGTCGACATCGGAACCGCAAACTCGGCGCCCGGCCGGATGATCCGCGCGGGGGTCGGCGACCTCGCCAGCAACCTGACCGCGGTGCTCGACTGGCGCCTTGCCGACCGGGGCGGCCACGACCGCTACGACGCCTTCTCGGCGATGATCGCCGAGAGCGCGGCCAGGCCGGCGCTCGAGCTCGAGGACGTCGACGCGCCCGAGAGCCGGGAGTGGATCGCCAAGGGCCTGCTGCTCAGCGGCCTGGCGATGGCCGCGGCGGGCACGAGCCGGCCGTGCTCCGGCGCCGAGCACCTGATCAGCCACAGCCTCGACGCGATGCTCGCCGAGCGCGCGGCCCTGCACGGCGAGCAGGTCGCGCTCGGCTGCCTGGTCTCCGCGGCGGCGCACGGCTCTGACCTGCACGAACCGTTTCGAGCCCTGTTCGAGCGGGTCGGACTCCCCACGCACCCGCGCGACGTCGGCATCACCGACGCCGAGATGGTCGAGGCGATCGCCGCGGCGCCGGGGACCCGGCCGCGGCGTTACACGGTCCTGACCGATTACGAGGGCGACCTCGGCGAGCTCGCCGAGCGCGCCTTCGCGCCCTGAGCCCGATGCGGGCGGGCCGAGTGCCGCTCCTGCGCCGCGGCATCGCCGCCGCGCGCCGCGTCGACCCGCGCGTGATCCTCTTCGAGAGCTGGCACGGGGCCTACAACGACAGCCCGCGCGCGATCTCGGAGGCGCTGCACCGGCAAGGGGCGGACTTCGAGCACGTCTGGGCGGTGGCGCCCGGCACCCCGGACCTGCCCGAGTCGGCGACCGTCGTGGAGCCGGACAGCCGCGCCTACCTCGAGGCGCTCGGCCGCGCGCGCTACGTGGTCACCAACAACACGATGCCCGGCTACTTCCGCAAGAGGGCCGCCACGACGTACGTGCAGACCTGGCACGGGACGCCGCTGAAGCGGATCGCATTCGACATCCCCGGCCGCTCGCTCGCCAACCCGCCCAAGTACATGCGCGCGCTGGGCCGCGACATCGCCGCCTGGGACCACCTCGTCTCGCCGAACCCGTTCAGCTCCGACATCTTCCGCCGCGCCTTCCGCTTCGGGGGCGACGTCCTGGAGACCGGCTATCCGCGCAACGACCTGCTCTCGTCGGCCGACCGCGACGCGATCCGCGATCGCGTGCGCGCCGCGCTCGGGATCGAGCCGCGCGCGCGGGCGATCCTGTACGCCCCGACCTGGCGCGACGACGCCGCGTTCTCGCTGGAGCTCGACATCGCCGCCCTGCTCGGCCGGCTCGGCGACGGCCACGTCCTGCTGCTGCGGGCCCACCAGCTCGTCGCGGACACGGTCGCCGCCGATCGCCGCCCCGGGTTGCTCGACGTGTCGGCCTATCCCGACAACCGCGACCTCTACCTCGCCGCCGACGTCCTGATCACCGACTACTCGTCGGCGATGTTCGACTTCGCGGTCACCGGCAAGCCGATCCTCCTCTTCACCTACGACCTCGAGCGCTACCGCGATCAGCTGCGCGGTTTCTACTTCGACTTCGAGCGCGAGGCGCCCGGGCCGCTGCTGGCGACGAGCGCCGAGGTGATCGAGGCGCTGGAGGACCTCGAGGCGATCCGGCACCGCCACGTGGCCGCCTACGACGCCTTCCGCGAGCGTTTCTGCGGACTCGAGGACGGTCGCGCCGCCGAGCGCGTGATCGAAGCCGTGTTCGATCGAGGCGGCCCGTGAACGACGAACTCCGGGTGGCCGCCGTGCTGCCAGTCGGGGTGGGCCCGCGCTGCTCGACGGCGCGCTGGCCGCGCTGCGCGCCCAGGACCGCCCGCTCGACGAGCTGATCGTCGTCGACGACACCGACGACGGCGCGATCGCGGCACCGGACGGCGTCCGCGTCATGCGCACCGGCGGGCGCGGGCCCTACGCCGCCCGCAACGCCGGCTGGCGGGCGGCCGACGCCGACGTCGTCCTCTTCTGCGACGTGCGCAGCCGCCCGCACCCGGACTGGGCGCGGCGCACAGCCGGCCTGTTCGCCGACCCCGGCGTGGCGGTCGCCGGCTCGGAGGTCGTGATCCGCGGCGGCTCGTCGCTCGCTGCGCGCGTCGGCGAGCGCCATCAGTTCTTCGCGCTGCGCAAGTACCTCGACGACCCGGTCTTCCGGCCCTACTTTCCGACCTGCAACCTCGCCGTCCGCCGCACGGACCTGGAGGCGGTCGGCGGCTTCGACGAGATCCGCAGCGGCGCCGACGCGACCCTCTGCTGGCGGATTCTCGACCGGCCCGGCAGGCGCCTTGCCGCCGTCCGCGAGGTGCTGATGGAGTGGGTGGCGCGGGATCGCATGCGCGACTACCTGGAGCAGAACTACCGCTACGGCAAGAGCCATCATGCGCTCCGCACCTCCTGGCGGGCCCAGGGCGCCCCGCAGCGCGACCCGGTCTCCCACCTGATGCTCGCCCGGCGCGCAAGCGGCGCCACGGTTCGCACGATCGCCGCGACGCTTCGCCGCCAGGACGAGCGCAGGCTCGACCTGGCCAGGCAATGGGGATGGCTCGCCTACGAGCTCGGGCTCCGCGTCGCGGTCGACCGGCAGGCGCTGCCGGGGGGCGAGTCGCGATGAGGGCGCTGTTCGTCGAACAGGGCCGGGCCATGGAAGGCGCGGCGATGGGCCTGATCCGGGTCCTGCACGCGTTGCGGGCAGGGCTCGAGGAGGCCGGCGGCGAGGTCGAGGCCGACGAGCTCTCGGTCCGTCCCTTCACCCGGTGGGAGCGGCGGTATGTGCGCTACGTGCCGGGGCTCGAGGGCGGGGGGTTCGGCTCGGTCCGCTGGCACCTGACTCGCGGCCGGGTGGCCAGGCGCGCGATCGAGCAGCGCCTGCGCGAGCGCCCAGCCGACGTGGTCCACATGACCACCGACCAGGTCGCGCTGGCGCTCGGCGGGCTGCGCGACCGGCTCCCGATCGTCCTCTCGCTCGACACGCTGACCGTGGACTGGGCGAAGGCGCGGCGCTACATCCCCCCGGAGGCCGAAACGCCGCGCTTCCTGAAGCCGCTCGGAGTGCTCGAGAAGCGCGCCCTCGAACGGGCTCCGCTGTCGATCGCGTGGACCGACACGGTCGCCGAGCGGATTCGCCGGCTGGCGCCGGACGCGCGGGTCGCCGTGTTGCACCCGGGGATCGACCTGCAGGCGTTTCGCCCGAGCACCGACCGATCGCGCTCGGGGCCCACCCGGGTCCTGTTCGTCGGCGGACGGTGGGAGCAGAAGGGCGGCCCGCAGCTGCTCGAGGCGATGCGGCCGCTGCTCGGAGCCGCGGTCGAGCTCGACGTCGTCACCACCGACGAGGTCGAGCCGCTGGCCGGCCTCACCGTCCACGGCGGCGCGCCGGGAAGCGCGACGGTCGCGGAGCTGTTCGCCCGCGCCGACATCTTCTGCCTGCCGACCTTCGTGGACGCGGCGCCCTTCGTGGTGGCCGAGGCGATGGCCTCCGGGCTCCCGGTGATCTCGACAACCGTGAACTCGATCCCCGAGCTGGTCGGAGATGCCGGCCTGCTGGTCGGCGCGGGCGACGTCGAGGGCCTGCGAGGCGCGCTCGAAACGCTGCTCGGAGACCCGGCGACGAGGGTCGACATGGGCGCCGCAGGACGGGCGCGCGCCGAGGCGCACTACGACGCCCGCAAGAACACTCCCCGCCTGATCGAGCTGCTGCGCGAGGTCACCCGGTGACCGGGCGCGCGACACGGATCGCGAGGGGCGCGGCCGCCCGGGTGCTCCAGCGCGTTCAGCGCCCTGACGCCGGCCGGGTGCTCTACAACAGCTTCGACGGGCGCTTCTCCGACAGCCCGCGGGCGATCTACGAGCACCTCGCCGGCGCCGCGAGCGAGCGCCGCCACTGCTGGGTGGCCGGTCCGATGGAGAGGGTCCCGCCCGGCGCTCGAGAGGTCGAGCTCTACGGCCCGGCGTTCCTGCGCGAGCTGGGCCGGTCGGGCTACGTGGTCTCGAACGTGCCGATGCCCGGCAACCTGCGCGTCCGACGGGGACAGACCTACCTGCAGACCTGGCACGGCACGCCGCTGAAGCGGATCGGCTTCGACAACGAGCAGTGGCAATCGAACCCGTCGGGGTTCGGTGCGGTCGCGCGCGACTCGGCCCGCTGGGACTTCCTGGTGAGCCAGAACCCGTTCAGCACCGAGATCTTCCGCCGCGCCTTCCGCTTCGAGGGCGAGGTTCTCGAGACGGGCTATCCGCGCAACGACGTGCTGAGCTCCCCGCGGCGCGACGAGCTGCGCGCGCGGGTCCGGGCGGAGCTCGGTGCGGCCGAGGGCGAGACCGTGATCCTCTACGCGCCCACCTGGCGCGACAACCTGGTCGACGAGCGCGGCGCCCTCGGGTTCGCGTTGCAGCTCGACGTCGACCGGTTGTCCGCCGAGCTCGGCGACGGCCATCTGCTCCTCGTCCGCATCCACCATTTCATCGGCGCGCAGCTCGGCGGGCTGGGCGATCGCGCCCGCGACGTCTCCGCCTATCCCGACATCCGCGATCTGTACCTGGCCGCCGACGTCCTGGTCACCGACTACTCGTCGGCGATGTTCGACTTCGCGGTCACCGGCAAGCCGATCGTGTTCTTCGTCTACGACCTCGCCGCGTACCGCGACGAGGTCCGCGGCTTCTACTTCGAGCTCGGCGACGTCGCGCCGGGGCCCCTGTGCGCGACGAGCGACCAGGTGATCGATGCCCTGCGCGACCTCGAGGCGATCACGGCCTCGTACGCAAAGCCCTACGACGCCTTCCGGGCACGGTTCTGCCCGCTCGACGACGGACGCGCGTCGCAGCGGGTCGTCGAGCGCGTCTTCGGGACGCCTAGCCGTGGTGAACGAGTCGCGAAAGCACGATCTGCGACCGGGTCCGTTCGACCAGCCCGTTTCGCTGCAGGTCGATGATCAGCCGCTCCAGGTCGCCGTTGTCGGAGGTCCGCACCCGGGCGATCGCGTCGGCCTCCCCGGTGACGCTCCACGCCTCGGCAACCTCGGGGTGCTCGCGCAGCGTCCGCGCCACCTCGTCCAGCGTCGTCCCGGGGCGGTAGAAGAGCTCGACGAGCGCCTCGGTGTCCCACCCGAGCGCCGAGTGGTCGACGACCGCCGTGTAGCCCTGCAGGGCCCCGGACTCCCGCAGCCGGTCGACCCGCCGTTTCACCGACGGCGCGGTGAGCTTCACCCGGCCGGCGATGTCGTCGTAGGTGCGCCGCCCGTCCTCAATCAGCAGCGCAAGAATCTCTTTATCAACGGCGTCCATACGCAGGATTCTTGCGCACCAACACCCAAATATCAATATTGACGATGCAACTTGCTCTCGATATCGTATGAATCCATGACGTCCATCCCGACCACCGTCCGCGTCCTCTTCGACGAATCCCATTCCGAGGCGTGGACGATCCGCCCCGATGTCGCCGGCGCGATCCAGCCCGCCCACCCGGCCGACTCGTCGCTCGCCCGCGCCGCGACCGCGCTCGCCGCGCGTGAGTTCGAGACCGCCGCGCACACGGCCGGCCCGCTCACCGAGTCCGTGCTCGCCGACGCCGCGGTCCTCGTCATCGCCCATCCCTCCGACCCGAAGTGGGAGGCGACGGTCGACGGCGGCTCGCCGCTGCTCGACCCGGCGGAGATCGAGGCCATCGAGTCCTTCGTGCGCGCCGGGGGCGGCCTGATCGTGCTCGGCGAGACCGAGCAGGACAAGTACGGCTCCAACCTCAACGACCTGCTCGCCCGCTTCGACGTGCGGGTCGAGTCCGCGACCCTGCAGGACTACGAGCACCACCACGGCGACGCGCCCTCCTGGGTCCTCGCCGCGCTCGGAGACATGCCAGGCGAGCCCGTCCCGGCCGGCGCCGACCCGCTCGCCGGCGTCGCGGCCGCGTGCTTCTACCGCGCCGGCTACCTCAGCACTCAAAACGGCGCCCGGGTCATCGCCCGCGCCCATCCGACGGCCTCGCAGCCGAACGCCCCGCTCGCCGCCGTCCTCTCCCACGGCGAGGGCCGCGTCGTCGTGCTCGCCGACTCCGACCTGTTCGGCGACGACTGCATCGCCGACCTCGACCACGAGGCGCTGTGGCTCAACCTCGTCTACTGGGCCGCTCAGCCCCGGTTCGCCGCCGACGGCGCCGCGGCAAAGTCGCCGGTCACCGACGACCCGGCATGGGTCCGCCTGCGGGCCGCGGTCTCAGAGCTCCGCCTCACCCAGTCGGCCGACGGCTCGGTCGACACCTCGGCCCACGACCCGGAGGAGCTGCGCAACCTGACGGTCGCGATCGCGGAGTCGGCGCAGGCGCTGAAGCCCCGCTTCCCCCACCAGCAGGACTACATCGACGCGCTCGCGGCCGACACCCTCGCCTGGGCCGACGCCGGCTATCCGAAGCCCGCCTTCGACCGTTCGCTCGAGGCCTTCCGCCCCGAGCGCGACCGCCGCGACGGGATCGAGCACCTCGCCGTCTTTCCGATGTACAAGCAGAACGCCTCGACCGAGACCTGCTTCGAGGCGCTAGTCATCCGCGTCCCCTGGCCGGACTGGATCGCCGAGCTCGAGTCGACGCGCTTCGACAACCCCAAGTTCCTGCCCGTCACCTTCGTCGACCGCACCGCCGGCTACGACTCCGAGTGCGCGGTCCTCTTCCCCGAGACCTTCTCGACCGCCGAGCGCCCCTCCGACTACCACTTCGGCGCGATCTTCTGCGACCGCGAGGCCGAGCGCTTCCGCCGCGTCTGCGGCTCGGCGGCCGAGATCCTCCGCCTCAACCTGCCGCCCGACGCCGCCTGCCTGCTCTCGTCGACCCAGCTCTCCGAGTCGGCGTACATGCTCTGGGACCTCGTCCACGACCGCACCCACATGCGCGGCGATCTGCCCTTCGACCCGTTCATGATCCGCCAGCGGAGCCCCTACTGGATGTACTCGCTCGAGGAGCTGCGATGCGACCTGACCGCCTTCGCCGCGGCGGTCGAGCTCGAGCGCGAGGGCTTTGCGTTCGGGCGCCACGTGCAGTACGCGATCCTCTTCGACCGCCTCTTCCGCTTCCCGGTCACCGGCTCGCGGGTCCGCAACTACGACGGCCTCGGCGGCCAGCTCCTGTTCGCCTTCCTGCACCGCGAGGGCTACCTGCACTGGACCGACAACCGGCTGACGATCGACTGGCAGCGGATCCCCGAGGGCGTCGGCCGCCTGCGCGATCGCGTCCAGGACCTCTACCACTCCGGCATCGACCGCTCGAAGCTCGGCCAGTGGATCGCGGCCCACGACCTGGTCGCCGAGTACGTCCCGCCGGCCGAGACGTCGGTCTGGGCGCGCGAGCGGCGCGACCTGCCGGAGGTGGATGAGCCCAAGCAGCTCGTCGACCTCGTCCGCGACGACGAGTTCCCGCTCAGCCTCTTCTACACCCAGTTGCAGCCGAAGCTTTAGCCCTTTTCCGCCGTCTGGACGGAAATACCCCTTGCGGATCCGGGCCGATGCCTCAAGGTATGCGGTCTACCGTAAACCAGGTATGCCGCGAAAGGGACTTTGCGGACAGTGATGGATGGAGCCATCGAACAACTCGGAAGCGCCGATCGCGGCTTCGCGTGGCGGCGGGCGGGTGGCCGCTCGACGCTCGTCCCGTTCGACGGGACCGACCGCCAGCACGCCGCGATCTCGGCTCAGCTCGAGGCCGCCTTCCGGCGCGTCGCCGATTCGAACGCCGTCGCGCTCGGCGAGGAGGTGGCTCGGTTCGAGACCGACTTCGCCCGCCTCTGCGGCGCGACGCACTGCGTCGGGGTCGGCTCGGGCACCGCGGCGCTGACGATCGCGCTGATCGCCGCGGGGATCGGCGACGGCGACGAGGTGATCGTGCCGGCCCACGGCTCGATCGCCACAGCGCTCGCAGTCGTCCACGCCGGCGCCGTGCCGATCGTCTGCGAGGTCCGCGAGTCCGACGGCCTGCTCGACGCAGACGCGGCGCGCGCCCTCGTCTCGCCGCGCACCCGGGCGATCGTCCCGGTGCACCTGTACGGACAGCTGTGCGACCTGCGGTTCCTCCGTGAGCTCGCCGATCGCTACAACCTCATGCTCCTCGAGGACGCCTCGCACTCGCACGGTGCCCGTCCCGCGCAGGGCCGCGCCGCGCCGCGCGGCGATGCCGCCGCGTTCAGCCTTGGGCCGGGGAAGAACCTCGGCGGGCTCGGGGACGGCGGCGCGATCTGCACCGACGACGCTGACCTCGCCGCGGCGGCGCGCAGGCTCCGCGACCTCGGCCGCAGCCGGCACGGACGCCACCTGACCGCCGGGTTCAGCGCCCGGCTCGACGGCCTTCAGGCGGCCTTCCTTCGCGTCAAGCTCGCGTCCCTCGAGGGTTGGAACGAACGCCGCGGGCTGATCGCGACGCTCTACCGCCAGCATCTGCCCGGCCACCTCCGGCCGCTGCCGCCCCGCGGCGAGGCCTGCGTCTTTCACCGCTTCCCGATCCGAACCGTCGAGCGGGAGCGACTGCGGGCCGCGCTCGCCGAGGCCGGGATCGAGGCGGGCATCCCGCACGGTGTCGCCGTGTCGGACCAGCCCGCGGTTTCCGCAGGGTGCAGGGGCGAGTTCCCCCGCGCCGAGGCATGGGCGCGCGAGGAGCTCTGCCTGCCGCTCTATCCCGAGCTCTCGAACGCCGAGGCCGGCCACGTCATCGAGCAGGTCGCGCGGTCCAGCGCTTAGGCGCGGGTCCGCTGGAAGAGCCGCTCGAGCCGCTGCGCCGAGTCCGCGAGCTCGTATTGGTCGAGCACGCGCTTGCGGCCGGCCGCGCCGAGGTCGGCCCGGCCGGCCGAATCGGTCTGCGCGAGCCGCCTGATCGCCGCGGCGAGCGCGTCGACGTTGCCGGGGGGCACGAGCAATCCCGAGACGCCGTCTTCGACCAGTTCCGGGATGCCCATCACCCGCGGGGCGATCACCGGTCGCTCGAGCGCCATCGCCTCCATCAGCACGACCGGCACGCCCTCGGCAAAGCTGGAGAGGCAGAAAGCATCCGCCGCCCGGTAGCGCTCCTGGATGCGGTCGCGGCCGATCGCGCCGGCGAATCGGACTCGGTCGCCGAGCCCGAGATCCTCGCTCAGGGCTTCCAGCGCGGCGCGATCGGGGCCGTCGCCGACGATCTCCAAGGTCACCTCGAGCCCCTCGCCGGCGAGGCGGCCCATCGCTCCGAGCAGCAGCCGCAGCCCCTTGTCGGGCGCGAGCCGGGCAACGGTGAGCAACCGCAGGTCCGCGCCATTGCGCGGGGCCTCGGCCGGCGCCCATTCCGTGGTGTCGACCCCGCAATGGACGATCTCGAGCCGCTCCCAGTCGTCCGGGTCGCTGACCCGCATCAGCTGCGCGCGGGCGTAGTCGCTGATGCAGGCGACGAAGCCCGCGGCGGCGACCTTCTCGCGCAGGCGGAAGCGCTCGATCTCGTCGAACTCGGTGGGTCCGTGCATCGTGAAGCTGTAGCTCGCGCCGTCGGCGCCGGCAAAGCGTGCATAGAGCAGCGCGACCATGCTCGCCGCGTTGGCGAAGTGGACGTGGAGGTGCCGCACGTCCGCCTGGCGCAGCCAGCGCCAGATCAAGATCGCCTCCGCGAAATAGAACAGGTGCCAGAGGCGCGAGCGCAGTCCCGATGGGCTGAGCCGCTGGGCCGTGGCGAGCGTCCGCAGGTAACGCACCGGGTGGCGGACCAGGCCGGCCGCGTGCGCGGCGATCACCTCCCGCCAGTCCGGCGGCTGAACGTTCCTCGTCGCCGTCGCCTCGCGCCGATCGTCGTCGCTGAGGAGCTCCCCCGGGTCGGGCCGGTGGAGGGAGAACGTCACGACCTCGACGCCCAGTTTTCGCAGAGCCTCGATCTCGCGCGCGATGAACGTGTGAGAGACCGCGGGATAGTTGCCGGTCAGATAGGCGACGCGCACTCCGATCACCCCAGGGGGAACGCGATCGAATCGGCCGGCCGGGAGACCACCTGCGTCGCCGCGGCGCGGTCGACCGCGTCGGTGCCCAGGTCCTCGACGGCGCAGCCGATTGCCAGCCCGCGGCGGTCAAGCTCAGCTGCGATCTGCTGCTGATGGTCGTCGACGTGCTCGCCGAAGCGCTCGAGACGGGGTACCAGGATGGGCAGCTTGCCGGAGTCGAGCGCCATCAGCGCCGAGCCGATCCCGGCGTGGGAGATCACGGCGTCGGACGCCTCGACAGCGGCGCGGAGCTCATCCTCGGGCACGAATGCACGCGCCTCGATCGGCAGGTCCGAGACCTCACTCGCCCCGGTCTGCCAGAGGACCTCGGCGTCCTCGGGCAGCACCTCGACCAGCCGCTCGATCAGGCGCCGGAAGCCGAACATGCCGAGCGAACCGACCGTGACCACGACCCTCAGGGATCGGGTCGGCGGTGGCCGCTCGGCGGACTCGAAGCCGTCGAGCACCGAGCCCGCGAACCGCCAGCGCCCGGATTCGAGCTGCGGATACTGCGTGTAGAACCGGACCCCGGGGACGAGGCGCAGCAGCTTCGCCGTCAGGGACGGCCCCTGGCTGCGGGCTGCGCACTCGACGTACACGCACGGCAGGCGCATCGCTCGCGCCGGAACCATGTACGAGGCAGCGATCGCCGCACCGTTGCTGATCACGGCCGAGACGCCGAGGGACTTCAGCCTGCGCCTGGCCGACGCCGCGTTGAGCATGGCCCTCCATGCCTGACGCGGCCCGACGTAGGGGACGTAGAGGGTCTGTTCGCCGGCGAGCAGCGATCGGCTCTGCGCTGAGTCGTGGGTGATCCAGACGACGTCGTCGACGCCCTCGAATCGCGGCCGTAGCCGGACCAGCTCGGCGAGATGTCCGCCGGTCGAGCAGACGAGCGCCACGGTCACGACTGGGCACCCTACATTCCGCGCTGTCGTACGGTTGCGGGCGAATGTCACGCGTGCGCGAACGAGGGTGGCCGTGCGAGGCGGCGCGCCGCGCGGGGATCGTGGTGGGGACCGCGGCGGCCGGGGCGGCGCTGGCGTCGAGCGCGTACCTGATCGCGCTCGCCGTCGCCGGCGCCCGCGCCCGGCGGGCCGGCCCGTCCCCGGGGGGCGGCGACCTCCACCTGACCGTGCTCATTCCGGCCCACGACGAGGCGGGCTCGATCGGGACCGCGGTGGCCGGGCTGCTCGGCTGTGACTACCCGGCGGAGCGGCGGCGCCTCATCGTCGTTGCCGACAACTGCTCCGATCGGACCACCGAGCTGGCCCGCGAGGCGGGGGCGGAGGCCTGGGAGCGCGATGACCGAGCCCACCCCGGCAAGGGGCAAGCCCTCGCGTGGGCGCTCGACCGCCTGCGCGACGAAGGCGCGGTGACCGACGCGGTGGTGATCGTCGATGCCGACTGCGTACCGTCGGCGAACCTGCTCGAGGGGCTCGCGGCGAGCCTCGCCGCGGGCGCGGATGGCGCCCAGGCCCGGCTTGCGATCGCCGACCCGGAGGCGTCGACGACTGCGGCCCTGCGCTCCGGGGCATACACGTTGATCAACTACACCCGCCCGCTCGGCAAGGAGGCTCTCGGCCTGTCCGTCGGCCTGCAGGGAACGGGGATGGCGTTCGCGACGCGGACCCTGGCGGAGGTCCCCTGGAGCTCGTTCTCCTTGACCGAGGACAAGGAGTACCACCTGCAGATGGTCGACGCCGGCAGACGGGTCCGCTTCGTCGCGGACGCCGAGGTCCGAACCCCCGCGCCGCCGTCGCGTGCCGGCGCCGACACGCAGGAGACCCGCTGGGATGCGGGGAACCTGAGCCTGGCCAGGACCTGGGTTCCCCGGCTGCTGCGCGAGGACGGCCCCCATTTGCGGCAGCGCCGCCACGCTGCGCTCGAGCTGCTCGTCCCGCCGCAGGCGGTGGTCAGCGCCCTGTGGGCGATCGCGCTCTTGACCGGGGTGATCCTGCGGGCCGCCAGCCTCCGCCGGCTGTCGCTCGGGGCCGCGATCGGCCAGGCGGCCTACGTCGTCACCGGGCTGTCCCTGGCGCGCGCGCCGATCGCGGTCTGGCGGGCGCTGCCGGCCGCACCCCTGCTCGTCGCTCGCCGCCTTGGCCAGGTCGCCCGCATCATCGGGCGGCCGCCGCGGGACTGGGAGCGGACCGAGCGGCCCGGCTGACCTACCCTCTGATCGGTGGAAGCCCGCCGTTCGCCGTTCGATTCGTTCGCGTTCCTGCTGGCGCTGGGCGCCCTCGGCCTGCTGACGCTCAGCTTCTTCTCATCTCGCAACGGCGCGGCGATCGTGATGTGCGGGATCATCATCGCCGGTCTGATCGCCGCTCGCGTGGTCGGCTTCTCCAGCCGGGCCCTGGTCCCGGCGGCCCTCGGCTTCGGCGTCCTCCTCTACCTGGTCTGGATCAACCCGCCGTTCGACAGCGCGACGCACCGCACCAGCGCGCTGGTGCACGGACTCGGCGGCGTGATGGTCGGCTGGGCCGTGGCCGAGTACCTGCGCGGGCGCGTCGAGTGGCCGCTGTGGGCGATCGGCGCGGCCGCGGTGGTCTTTGGGCTCACGGTCATCTGGGAGCTCGGCGAGTACCTCGGCGACCGCGCGCTGGACACCGCCCTCATCCCGAGCAAGCGCGACTCCGCCGTCGACATCGCGTTCGGCACCCTGGGCGGATGTTGCGGCGTCCTGCTGGCCTCGCTCGTCCCGTCGCGCTTCCGGCGATAGGTTGCAGCCATGGGTTCACTCGACGACCGCGTGATCGCCATCGCCGGGGCCGCCGGCGGGCTCGGCCCGGTGGTCTGCGAGCGCCTCGCTGCCGCCGGCGCCGCACTGGCGCTCACCGACCGCGACCAGGGCCGGCTCGACGAGGTCGTCGCGGGACTCGGTCTCGACGCCGACCGGGTCGACGCCCAGGTCGCCGACCTGCTCGACGAGCCGAGCACGGTCGGCTGGGCGAAGGCCATCGACGAGCGCTTCGGCCGCGTCGACGGCCTTCTGCACCTGGTGGGCGGCTGGAAGGGCGGCGAGCCGCTGGCGTCCTTCCCGCTGGAGGACTACGGGTTCCTGCACGACCTGCTCGTCCGGACCGTGATCCACACGACCCGCGCCTTTCACGACTTTCTCGCCGAGTCGGAGCACGGGCGATTCGTGCTCGTCTCGTCCTCTCAGGCCCAGGCGCCCGACGGCACCAACGCGGCCTACGGGGCGACCAAGGCGGCCGCCGAGTCGTGGACGTTGGCGCTCGCCGACAGCTTCCGGTCCGCGGGCTCGCGCGCGACCGCCAACGTGGTCGTCATCAACGCGATCGTCACCCCGCGGATGCGCGAGGAGAGTCCCGACAAGGAGTTCAAGACCTTCACCTCGGCCGAGGAGATCGCCGCGGCGATCGAGTTCGTCTGCTCGGACGGAGCCGCGAAGATGAATGGCAAGCGGCTGTCGCTCTACCCGCAGTAGGCCGGCCGGAGACTGGCCAAACAGCCAGGTCGACCGGCGCACGATCGGCCGTCGACGGCTTAGCATTTTCCCCTTGCGAGGGACCGCAAAAATCTGGATTTCGGGGACCGTGTTCGCGGTCATCTGCGCCGTGACCGCCGTGCCGGCGGCGGGGTCGCGTGCGGAGCACCGCGCCGCAAGCTGCACGTTCGCGTCCGCCCAGCACGAGCTGGCGATCAACTCGACGGACCTCAAGGTCGTGCTCTCCATCCGGCGCGAGGGCCAGGAGCTCGTCGTGACGCAGGGCGCCGCCCGGATCGGGTGTGGCGCCACCGCGCCGACCGTCGCGAACGTCGACACGGTCTCCGTGTCCGCCCGGACCGAGTTCAGGGTCGACCTCGGCGGCGGCCCCCTCGCTCCCGGGTTCACCGACGAGGGAGACGGATCGTCGGAGATCGAGATCGACGCGGACTTCGGCCGCGCGGGCGGGTTCCGCGTCATGGGCTCCCGTCGCAAGGACAAGATCTTCATGGGCGACCGCAACGGCTCACACGCAATCAACCTCAACGGCCGGGAGCGCAGGCGCGACGCCGACGTGACGGTGGACGGCGGATACCCGGCCCTTTCGGTCATCAGCCGCGGCGGCAACGACGTGATCTCGGGCCGCGGCGGGCCCGGGTTCAGCGGACCGCTGAGCTGGCAGACCACGATCAGCAGCGGCGCCGGCCGGGACCGGGTCAAGGGTGCCTCCAAGCGCGACCTGATCGGCGGCGGCGACGGCGCCGACCGCATCGCGCCCGGCAAGGGGATCGACCGGATCAGGTCCCAGGGCGGGGCCGACCGCCTCCGGCTGCGCGACGGCACACGCGACTTCGCTCAGTGCGGCGCCGGCGAGGACAGGCTCAAGGCGGATCGCAAGGATCGCGTCGTCGGCTGCGACACGCGCTGAAGCGCCGTAGGGTTCTGACCGCGGCGACCGCGTGCGGCGCTGCGGCCGATGCACGACTTTGCCTCCGACAACCACGCCGGCGCTCACCCCGAGGTGCTCGAGGCGATCGCCGCCGCCAACGAGGGCCACGCCGGGTCATACGGTGCCGATCCGTGGACCCAGCGCGCCGAGGCGCTGCTGCGCGAGCAATTCGGCGGTGACGCGCGGGGCTTCGTGGTCTTCAACGGCACCGGCGCCAACGTGAGCTCCCTGGACGCCCTCACCGCGCCGTTCGAGGGTGTGGTCTGCACCGAGACGGCCCACATGAACGTCGACGAATGCGGCGCCCCCGAGCGCCTCGCCGGCACCAAGCTGCTGACCGTCGC
Source organism: uncultured Solirubrobacterales bacterium (assembly GCA_963767285.1). GTDB lineage: Bacteria > Actinomycetota > Thermoleophilia > Solirubrobacterales > 70-9 > WHSW01. Next base: position 460,594 of record CAVYDJ010000003.1, read on the forward strand.
CACCGAGCACGGCAAGCTCGGGCCCGATGACCTCGCCCGCTGGGAGTCGAGGCGCGGCGACGAGCACCAGGTCCAGCCCAGGCTGGTCTCGATCACGCAGGCGAGCGAGCTGGGCACCGTCTACACCGTCGAGGAGACCCGGGCGATCGCCGACGAAGCGCACCGGCTCGAAATGCTCCTTCACGTCGACGGCGCCAGGCTCGCGAACGCGGCGGCGGCGCTCGGGGTCGCGCTCGCCGAGCTGACCACCGAGGCGGGGGTCGACGTCGTCTCCTTCGGCGGGACCAAGAACGGCCTCGTGTTCGGCGAGGCCGTGGTCTTCTGCCGGGCCGAGCTCGCCCGCGACTTCCCCTTCACCCGCAAGCAGCTCGGCCAGCTCGCCTCGAAGATGCGCTTCGTCTCGGCGCAGTTCGAGGCCCTGCTGACCGGCGACCTCTGGCTGCGCAGCGCGCGGCACGCGAACGACATGGCGGCCCGGCTCGCGGCCGCGGTCGAGGCGGTCGACGGCATCGAGATCACCCACCCGGTCGAGGCGAACGCCGTCTTCGCGCGCCTCCCCCGGCCGGCGATCGACCGCCTGCTCGCCGAGCTGCCCGGCGAGCATCCGTTCTACGTCTGGGACGCGGCGCGCGACGAGGTCCGCTGGATGTGCTCCTGGGACACGACCGAGGCCGACGTTGACGGGTTCGCGGCAACGGTGGCGGCCGCGGTCGCCGGCTGACCGGCTACTCGCCGAGCGATCGCGAACGCGGCGGGCGAACCGCCGACCACAGCCCGGCCAATTGCCGGACCGCGGCCTTGGCGGCGTGAGCCGCCCGCATCCCGCCGATCCGCCAGCGCGCCGACGCGGGCAGCCCGTAGATCGACCCGATCTCCGCCTGGGTGATGAACAGCTCGCGCCGCGCGAAGCGACCGAGCTCGCTGGGCGGGCTCAGCAGCGCGTCCGCGACCGCGATGTTGGCGCGCAGCTGGTCGGGCTCGCCGACCTGGTTCCAGCACGCGAGGTTCGCGGCGAGGCGCGCGGTGGGGCCGACCCGGCCGGACTCGGGCAGCAGCTCGGCGGCCGGCGTCCCGACCACCCGTTCGGCCGCCAGGGCGGCCGCCGCAAGGGGCCGGCGCAGCCGCGGATACTCGGACCGGTGGAGCTCCAGCGCCGGGTCTTGCTCACGGGCGTGCAGCTCGAACCAGGCGGCGATGTCGACGGCCGCGCGCAGTCCGTAGAACCCGTCCCGCGCGTAGAACAGCATGAGCGCCGCGAGGTCGTCGCGGGGCTCCGGCTCGAGGAAACCCCGATGTTCGCGGCTGCGAACGAGGAGGTCTTCGGAGAAGCGGCTCTCGTACCAGTGGACCCGCCAGTGCAGGTCGATCCGCGGGAGTTCCGCCGCCCGGCTTCGCAGGACCAGGTGGATGTCCGGCAGGCCGTGGCTGCGCAGAGGCGTCGGCTCGACGGCGTACCCGAGCCCGCCGAGGGCGTCGGCCGCGGCGCCGAGATCGTCCCCGGGCACCAGGAGATCGACGTCGTTGGAGAGGCGGAAGCCGGTGTCGCCGTGCAGCCGCGTGGCCAGCAGCGGCCCCTTGAGGACCATGGCGGCGATGCCGGCCGCCTCGAGACGCTCGACGAACCGCGCGCTCAGCGCCTCGAGCGCCAGGCCGCGCGCGCGATTGGCCTCGAGGTCGGCCTCGACGGCCTCGACGAAGGCCGGCGGCGCGTCGTCGGGACCCCAGATCGCGATCGCGCGCGAGCCCAGCAGCGCGAGGAGCCGCTGGTCGGACAGCGCGCGCGCAAGGGCGGTGGGGTCGCACGCGCGGAGCGCATCGCGGGTGCCCTCGGCCGAGCCCGCGGCGGTCCGCGCGAGCCGGCGAACGGCGACCAGTTCCGGCTTCGCCGGGTCGGACACCGAGGTCATTTGATCTGCCGCTAGGCGGAAGGCCGGGCGGCCGAAACTACGAGAACGTCAGGTCACGCTTCGGGGTCATGACCGGGAAGTCGCGGTCGGTGTAGTCACCGTCCATCTGCCCGGCCGTGAGCTCCTCGAGCTTGCCGAAGTCCTCGATCGTGGGCGTCTCGTACTGCATCCCGCGTATCTATAGCCGCTGTCGCGCTCGGGCGCGCCGGTTCCCCTCCCCTCAGCCGAGCGTCCGCCGCGCCCAAAGACATGCGGTGGCGACGCGCCATCCGATGAGCGACCGGGCCGGTCCCGTGATCGCGTCGAGCCCGCCGGGTCGAAGCGCCCACGCCACCGCTTCGCCGGGCTCGGTGAGCATGCGCGCGAGGGAGTCGGAGTCCGGGCCGGCGAGCGCCTCGTCGAGCAGCCCGTTGAAGAACGGCTTGCGGTCCGAGAGCCGGACGGCGTCGGGGATCAACCCGCGGACGGCCGCGCGGGCGAGGGGCCGGTCGTGGTCGGGGTCGAAGCCGAGCTGCGGGGGCAGGGACAGCATCAGCTCGACCAGCGCGAGATCACGCCACGGATGGACGACCTCGAACCCACCGCGCCCGCCCGCACGGCCGCCCTCGTCCTGCACCGCCATCCGATCGGGGCCGTCGACGAGCGAGAACGCCAGCGACCGCCACCAGCGCGGCCCGTCGAGCGACTTCCACGCGTCCCGTCCCGCGGCGGGATCGAGCAGTGCCTGGGCCTCCTCGGAGAGCCAAGGCGCCGGTGAGCGCCCGCGGTTTCGCAGCCTCCGCAGGCGGCGATGCAGCGCCGGCGGCAGGGCGCCGCGCCCGCCGTAGTGCGCGATCGCGCGGATGACCCGCCGCGGCCTCGGGTCGGGGCCCATGCCGGGGAGCCGGCGGGCCTGTGAGAGCAGCGCGTCGATCCGCCCGGTGGCCAGGAGATCGGCGAGGAGCGGGGGCGAGCATCCGAAGAGCTCGTCGCCGCCGTCCCCGTCGAGCATCACGTCGATGCCGTCCCGTCGGGCGGCCTCGTAGAGCGGCTCCCAGGCAAACCAGTTCGGCGACGAGGGCGGCAGCGCCCAGGCCTCGATGTACTCCGCCGCCGCCGCGAGCGCGCTGCCGCCGGCGAACGACAGCCGGTCGACGTCGAGCCCGAGCTGGTCCTCCAGGGCCGCGATCGCCCCCGATTCGTCGATCAGCGGATGGGACGGGAACACCTGCGAGTAGGCACGGAAGGGGCGCTCCAGCCCCCGCGCGAACCCCGCGACGCAGGCGGAGTCGAGGCCCCCGCTCAGCATGACCCCGGGGCGGTCCGCGCCCCGCAGCGCGCGCTCGACCGCGCCGCGCATCCCTTCGCGCACCGCAAGCGCCGCGTCTGAGCGATCGATCGCCTGCGGCTCGCGATATGCCGGTTCCCACCAGCGCCGCACCTCGGCGCGACCATCAGCCAGCTCGAGCAGGCGCCCGGCTTGCAGGCGGGAGACGCCCGCGAAGGGGGTCCGTCCTTCCGGCGCGGGTCGCCGCGCCAGCCAATGGGCGAGCGCGACCCGATCGGGCTCCGGCGGTGTGTCCGTCGCCGCGAGGAGGTCGCGGATCTCCGACCCGACGACGTGGCCGCCTCCGCAGGCCCGGTAATGGACCGGGCGACCGCCGAGCTGGTCGCGGGCGACTATCCCCGCCCGCGCCTGCCGGTCCCACAGGAGCACGGCAAAAGCGCCCCGGAGGCGATCGAGGACGGCCGCGCCCAGGCGCTCATAGCCACGCGCGAGGACCGTCGGCTCGTCGCCCTCGACCTCGAGCTCCGCGGCGAGGGCTTCGAGCCCCTCGATCGATCCGTCGATCAGGCAGAGGACCCGGTCGGACCCCGGAGACCCGGCATCGGGGGGTGCGTGCCAGGCCAGCTCGAGGCCCGGAGCGGCGGTCACCGCCGCCGTGGTTGTTTGCTCGAGCGCGGCACGCAGGCGCTCGGCGCCCTCGCGCCGTCCCGCGTCGGCGGCGATGCGGGCGAGAAAGGGGCGCGAGCTCAAAGCTCCGCGAGGCGCTCGAGGGGCGGGCGGCCGGGCTCGATCAGCGCGGTGCCGTCGTGCTCGACCCACGCGTGGGCGGCAAGGCGCTCGCCGGGGTGCACGGCGAGCACCAGGTTCGTCTCGATCCCGCGCCGGCTGAGGAGGCCGGTCAGCACCAGCGAGCGGACCAGGCAGCGCCCGTCGGCCGGGAGCGCGGAGAGCGTCCTGGTCGTGATGGCGCCAAGGGCCTGGCCGACGAAGCGCGGGTCGCCTGGGCCTGCGATCGCGATGCCCGCCGGCCTTCGCAGCCCCGCCAGCGCCGTGGGAAGGTCGTCGCGGCGCAGCCGCCACCGCGCCCGCGCGTACAGGCCGAGGATCTCCCCGACGAGGCGCGCCTTCTCGAGGCCGGTGAGCCGGGACGCCTGGGAGGGGATCACGGGGCGGGGCACCTCCGCTTAGCTCCCGGCGGCCGTGGCGTGCTCCCAGATCGCCTCCGCGACCGGGGCGGCGCCGGCGTCGTAGTCCGCCTCGATCCGCCAGATCGGCACGGTGGCCTCGAGGCGCGCGCAGAGGTCGAGCAGGCCGACCAGGCGCCGGCGCGACTCGACCCCGGCGATGAACGCGCTCGCCAGCAGGCGTCGCGGGTCGGCTCCGGGCTCGAGGCGTCCCCGGGCTCTCCCCGAGGCCCGCTCCAGGAAGTAGAGCCCGCCGAGCGGGACCGGACGGGTCTCGCGCTCGACCGCCATGTACGTCTTCCCCGAGCGCCCGAGGACGCGTCCCAGCCGGCGGCGCTCCGCCGGCTCGAGGGCGTCGCGCTCCGCCGGGCGGAGGGCGACGATCGCCGGCCCGGGGTGGGCCACGACCCGCCCGCCGCCGTCGGTCAGGGCCAGTACGTCGTCGGTGATGAACCCCGCCCCGTGGAGCATCAGACGGACGGCGACCGAGGTCTTGCCGTAGCCGCTGCCGGCGACCACCGCCACGGCGTGGTCTCCGACCCGCACCGCGCTCGCATGGAACAGCTCGCGCCCGCGCAGCAGCGCGGCCCAGGGCAGGACCCTGCCAACCAGGAACCGCTGCCAGCGCCACGCCTCCACCGCCGGCGGCGCGCAGAGGACCCGGTCCCCGGAGGGGGAGATCAGCGCGGTGCCGAAGTGGCGCGCGTACAGGAGGTACCCGCCACCGGCGTCGCGGTCGATCGTCCGGTCGGGCCGCCGGCCGCGCCGCGACAGCGTCTCCTCCTGGAGGCGCTCGGCCGCCCCGGCGTCCCAGCGGTCGGCGATCGTTGCCTCCGGCACGCGCTCGACGCACGTTCGGGGCAGGCGCCCCGCCCCCTCGGGGAGCCCGGGGGCCTCGAACGTCGCCTCGACGTTGATGCCGAACGCATGGCTGCGAAGCGCCCTAGTCGCCATCGCCCGCGTCAGCGACGATCAGCCCCCGGTCCGCGAGGTCCTGCAGCAGCCTCTCGAGGTCGCCCTCGATCACGGCCGCGGGCTGGTCGTAGGCGGCGGCGAGGCCTGGGACCGCGTCGCGGGGCGTCGCCGCCTCGGCGCTCGCCTCGACCATCCTCATCGCCACCTGGTTGAGCCCGTGGTAGCTGCCCGTCTGCAGGTTCAGGAGCACGGTCTGCTTCTCGAACGCGCGCGAGACGACGTGGTCGGGAACCTCGACGCGACGGTCGAGGATCGACGGCGAGCCCGCGTTCATCGCGGCGATGGTAAGGCCAATCCGGCAGGGAGAACGCCGCCCGCCCGGTCCGTCAGCGGATCCTGAAGCCTCGCGTTGCGCGAGCCTTCGAATGGCTTCCGTCGCCGGCGTAGCGCGCGACCACGGCGTAGCGCCCCTGGCGCTTGTCCCTGGCCAGCTCGAAGGCGGCGCGGAACTTGCCGTTCCGCACGGCGGCTTGCTTGGCCTTCCGGCCGCGGGTGAGCCCGGCGCAGCGACAGGAGATCGTGATCGTCCCCGTGATCGGCGGCCGGACCTTGCCACGGATGACCAGCTTGCGCCCCGTGACCTTCGGCCTGGCGAGCCGCACGCGAACGCGAGCGTTCGGGCCGTTGGCGGTGGACGTCCCGGAGCCCGCAAACGGCCAGCCCTCGGGCTGCTGGCACTCGCGGACCGGGTCCGAGCAGGCCGTGCCCCGCTGCAGCATCTGCAGGCTCTCCCACGGGAACTCCCGCATGAACTGCGCCGTCGAGGGCTGTTTCGGATCGCTCGTGAAGAGCCCCTCCGGCCCGTAGTAGGGGTCGCCGCCCGCGGGATGCCCGCGCCAGCCCTCCGCGTAGAAGCTGAGGCCGCTGCCGGTGGTGTTGTTGAGGACCATGCCGTAGTCCTGGACCGCCTCGGCGATCATGCGCACGATCGGGTGCTCGATCAGCTTGACGTCGAAATCGGGGTCCAGGCGAAAGCGCGCGCCCTGCGGGACGTCGGCGCAGTACTCGCCGGCGGCGCCGCGGCAGCGCCCGTCGGTGCGCTGGGCCGGATACCACCACTGGTTCGCGCCGTTGGTCCAGGTCGAGAACACGAGCGCGTGCCCGATGACCCCTGACCGCAGCTGGTCGATCGTGATCATCCCCGGCAGGTTGGGGATCGAGGACGAGGGCCCACCCCACGTATGAAGCTCCAGGAACGCGGCCGTGCCGCCGGTCCCCGGGGTGACCAGGTCCTCGTAGTGGCCCGGGCTCTGAGAGACGTTGGGGACCGCGCCGCCGTAGGCGGCATGCCAGAGGCCGGCGATGTCCTTGCGCGCGCGCCAGAACTCCCACATCGTGTCGCTGGACGGCTGATAGATGATCAGCTGGCCATCGGTCCCGACCGCGGGCTGCGCTTCCGGCGGAATGGGGACGCCGGCCAGGAACGTCGCGCGCAGGCTCGGGTCGCCGGCGTCGAGGATGACGGGAACCCGGGACTGGTCCGCCGGGACCGTGTACAGGATCGGCGCGTACGCGTCGTAATTGATCCCGGCGCGGAAGGTGAGCTTCTGGCAGAACCGCCGCTCGTCGTCCGTCCACTGCGTCTCGTCGGTCATCACGGCGCGACGGCAGTCGAACGGGGTGTGTGGAGCGACCCCGTAGGCCATGTTGCGAAGCTCCGCGACCAGCGCCGCGCTGTCGGGATCGATCGGCGCGTCCGGCGCGAGGGGCCGGCAGAAGAAACTGGACGGGAAGTAGCAATCGCCCGCGGCCGCGCGCGCCGGCGCCGCGCCCGGACCGGCCGCGGCCAGCGCGGCCGCCGCGGCCGCGAGCGCGATCAGAGCTATCGGCCTACGCGGATACATATGACGCTCATCGGCACCCTCGACCCTACCCCTGAGGACCCATCGTGACGACGAAGAGGCGGGAGCCGCACGCGCGGCTCCCGCCTTGAATGAACCCTCTCAGTGACGCGTCAGCGCGCGGGTTACTTGTGGCGCCCGGCCCAGTCCGCGGGCTTCGCGCACTGGGCGGAGCTGGAGCAGGTCGTGCCGCCCTTCAGCATCTGCAGGCGCGACCACGGGAACGCCCGCATGAACTGCGTCGTCAACAGCTGCGCCGGGTCGGCCTTGAAGAGGCCCTCCGTCCCGTAGTAGGGGTTGACGGCCGGGACATGCCCGCGCCAGCCCTCGGCGTAGAAGCTGACGCCGCTGCCGGTCGTGTTGTTCAGGACCATGCCGTAGTCCTGGACCGCCTTCGCCATCATCCGCACGACCGGATTGGCGAGCTTGGTGGTGTCGAACTTCGGGTCGAGCCGGAAGCGCGCTCCCTGCGGGATGTCGGAGCAGTACTGGAGGTCCGGGCCCTGGCAGCGACCGTCGGTGCGCTGCGCCGGGTAGACCCACTCCTTCGGCCGGTTGGCCCAGGTCGCGAAGACCAGCGCGTGTCCGATGACGCCCGACCGCAGCTGGTCGGTGGTGATCAGCCCCGGCAGGTTCGGGATCGAGGAGGACGGCCCGCCCCAGGTGTGGCGCTCGGCGTACCCGCCGCCGGCCTTGACGATGTCCTCGTAGTGGCCGGGGTTCTTCGAGACGTTGGGAATCACTCCGCCCCAGCTCGCGTGCCAGGTCCCCTTGATGTCCTTCTTGGCGCGCCAGAACTCCCACATCGTGTCGGTCGACGGCTGGTAGATGATCATCTGCCCGTCGGTTCCGCCCGCGGCCTGGGCCTCGTCCGGGATCGGAACGCCCGCTGCGAGCGTCGCCTTCAGGGACGTATCGTTGTTGTCGAGCACGACCGGAATCCGCGGCGCACCGGCCGCGACCGTGTAGAGCATGGGCGCGTAGTCGTCGTAGTTGATGCCCGCGCGGTAGGTGAGCTTGTCGCAGAACAGGTTCTCGTCGACCGTCCACTTCAGCGGGTTGTCGATCAGCACGGCGCGGGTGCAATCGAACAGGCCCTGCGGGTCGACGCCCTGGGCCTGGTTGCGAAGCTGGGTCACCAGCGACGCGCTGTCGGGATCGAGCTTGGCCTTGGAATCGAGCTTCTTGCAGAAGAAGCTCGATGCGAAGTAGCACTGCGTGGTCGCCGCGGACGCCCCGGCGGGAGCGGCGAGCAGCGCCGTGGCGCAGACCCCCATCACGGCCACGAGGACGAAATTGCGCAGAAACGGTCCCATAACACTCCTTGAAAATGGCGAGCGCCCGCTCGCGGCTTGAATCGCTGACCCCCTGTCAGCTCGGCCCCCGTGCACCCGTCACTCTCTCGTCTGGGACGCGTCGCTACAACCGCGCTATGCCGTACATCGGTTGCGGAGCACTACTGACGACGGTCCGGGTAGCGGACCTAGTGGAACGCGGTCTCAGTCGCGCCAGCCCGCGGGTTCCAGGCACTGACGAGCCTCGTCCCAGCATGTCGTCCCCCGCTGCAGCATCTGCAGGTGCTCCCACGGGAACTCCCGCATGAACTCGGTCGTCGCACGCCGGTCGGGGTCGGCCGTGAACAGACCCCCGGGCCCGTAATAGGGATCGCTCCCGGGATGCCCCCGCCAGCCCTCGGCGTAGAAGCTGACGCCGCTGCCGGTCGTGTTGTTCAGCACCATGCCGTAGTCCTGGACCGCCGTGGCGATCATCCTCGCTATCGGGTTGCCGATCCGGCTCACATCGAGGTCCGGGTCGAGCCGGAAGCGCGCCCCCTGCGGCACGGCGGCGCAGTACTGGCCGGTCAGCCCGCGACACCGGCCGTCGGTGCGCTGCGCCGGAAAGACCCATCGGTGCGGGTTGTTGGCCCAGGTCGAGAAGACCAGCGCATGCCCGATCACTCCGGACCGCAGCTGTTCGACCGTGATCAGCCCGGGCAGGTTCGGGATGCCGGCGGCCGGGCCGCCCCACGTGTGGCGTTCGGCGTAATCGCCCACATGCGCGTCCTCGTAGTGACCCGGGTTCGCAGAGACGTCTCCGATCACCCCGCCCCAGGCGGCGTGCCAGCCGCCGGTGATGTCCTTACGCGCGCGCCAGAGCTCCCACATCGTGTCGCTGGACGGCTGATAGACGATCAGCTGACGGTCCGTACCCGAGGCGGGCCTTGCTTCGGCTGGGATCGGGACGCCGGCCGCGAGCGCCGCGCGCAGGCCCGGGTCCCCGGTGTCGAGCGCGACCGGGACTCGCTGCTGGTCGGCCGGGACCGTGTAGAGCATCGGCGCGTAGGCGTCGTAGTTGACTCCCGCGCGGTTCGTCACCTGCCAGCCGTTGGCGCTGTGGGGAGCGAGTCCACCGGCCATGTTCCGGATCTCGGCGACCATCGCAGCGCTGTCGGGATCGAGCGGTGCGTCGGGGGCGAGTCGTTGGCAGAAGAAGCTCGACGGGAAGTAGCAATCCTCGACCGCGGCTTTGGCGGGCGCTACCGCGCCCGGCCCGGCAGGGAGCGTGCAGCACGCCATCACGAGCACAAGAACGGCGACGGCCCCCTTGGGCGGCGTCACGGCAGGGTAATCGGCTGTCGCGGGCACACTTTCGGGCGCGCACTATAGATTCGCCTTCGCCGGCGGGCGCCACCTGACCGGATGAGGCCGCAAGAAAGGCGGGCCTGCTCAGAAGGAGCTCGACGGGAAGTAGCATCGCTGTACGGAGGTGTCCGCCGAGCAGCACAAGTTCGCGTTCGTGGGTGGGCTGCATCGCAGCGGGACGACGCCGCTGACCCGCTGGCTGGGCGACCACCCGGACGCCAGCGCCTTCCGCGACACCGGCGCCCCGGAGGACGAGGGCCAGCACCTCCAGGATGTCTTCCTCCCGGCGGGGGGGCACGGAGGGGCGGGGCGGTTCGCGTTCGACCCGGCCGCCCACCTCACCGAGAGCTCCGACCTCCTGCGCGATGACACGCGCAGCCGGCTTTGGGAGTCGTGGTCGCCCCACTGGGACCTCACGAGGACCGTGCTCGTGGAGAAGTCCCCGCCGAACGTGGTCCGCACGCGCTTCCTGCAGGCCGTCTTCGGCGAGTCGGCGACGTGGTTCATCATCGTCATGCGGCACCCGACGGTGGTCGCATACGCGAACAAGCGGTGGCCCGGGCATCGCGATTACAGCGTCCGGTCGCTGGTCGAGCACTGGGTCGCGGCGCACGAGCTCCTCCTCTCAGACGCGGGCCGCCTGACGAACCTGAGGATGATCCGATACGAGGATCTGGTCACCGACCCGAACTCGGTGATGGCGGCGACCTTCGCGTTCCTGGGCCTGACGCCCCACGCCGGCGACTGGCACGCCCAGCCGGGCCTGAACCGGCGTTACCTGAAGCGCTGGCGCCGGATCCCGCTCGGTCCGCTCACGCGGCCGGTGCTTCCGGCCGGCTTCGACGACGAACTGGAGACCCGCGTGCGGAGGTTCGGCTACAGCCTGCACCGGCCCGAGGATCTGCTCACCGGCGACCCCGCGGTCGAGCGGCTTCTCGTTACGCCAGGCTAGGGCGAGCCCCCGGCGGGTCCAGGTCGAGCCCGGACGGAGGCGGCGTCTCATCCGCCGGCTCCGCGGCCGTCGCGTCCTCCTTTGCCGATCCGAACGCGATCCCCGCCCACAGCCACAGCAGCGCGTTGGGAAAGGCGAACCCGAGCGGGACGAAGTTGGCGACCACGAACCACTGGGTGGCGATCGCGAGCAGCCCGATGCGCCAGGCCAGCAGATCCGGTGGCCCCCGCGGGCTCAGCCACGCTCCGGCCACGGCCAGAGCCAGGGCCAGTCCCCAGATCACGGTCGTGGGCAGCCCGAGCTCGACCGCCCGCGAAAGGAAGACGTTGTGCTCCTCGAGGTTCGCTCGCGTGAGCCGGTGATCGGCGCTCAGGCGCTGGTAGTCCCCGTTGCTCTCGGCGAACGTTCCCCAGCCGAAGCCGACCAACGGGCGCTCCTCGATCATGCGAACCGCGGCCCCGTTTGCGTTCTCGCGGTCCCAGACCGGCTTGTTGTCGTCGAGACGGTCCTCCACGTCGCCCTGGAGCCCCGGTACCACCGCGAGCGCGCCGAACGCGAGTACCACCGAAGCGACCGCGACCGGGAGGAGATAAGGGCGCGTCTGACGGGTCGCCACCAGCGCCACCACAAGCGCCGCTACCGACGCGATCCACACCGACCGGGTGAGCGTCAGCTCGATGCTCAGCGCGCAGGCGACCGCGACCGCGATGCCGCCGCCGCGGATCCAGCGTTCGCTCGACGTCACCGCGAGCAGGACCGCGGCGACGCCGCACTCGAAGAGCGCGAGGCCGTTTCCTCCCGCGGCGACGAAGGGGCCTCGCGCCCGATCCGCGTGGATCCCGACGTTCGGGTCCACGATGTAGTCCGGGAAGACGAGCGACGTCGGCCCCAGGTGCCCGAGGATCGACGTGTAGGCGAGGTACGCGCCAACCCCGGTCAGCGTGCCGAGCAGGATGCGTCGCCGATACGGATCGCCGTAGACGGCGGGCGCGACGGCGAACAGCACGAACGGCACGAAGCCCAGCTGGTCGATCAGTCCGAAGCGCGCCGTCTCGTCGGAGAGGGCCTCGCTGAAGACCGCGGACAGCAGCGCGTACGCCGCCACCGCCAGCAGCAGCCAGTGAACCGGGCGCGGCGGCCCGCCGAGTACGTCCTCGACCCGCCGCGCGCGCAGCAGCAACCCCAGGACCCCGAGCCCGATCAACACGCGGTCGAACGGGACCGGAGAGCCGGCGAGATCCCAGTTGCCGTTGAAGACCGCGGCCCCGATGCCGAAGGAGAGCGCCCAGGCGGGATCGACCCGCAACAGGACGACTGCGCCCCCGACTCCGGCGACGGCCAGCAACGCGCGGCCCGCGCTGTCCGCGGTTCCGGGCAGCGAGGAGTCGGTCACGAGCGGGTCCACCCACGTCGTCAGCGCGAGGCCGGACAGCGCGAACGCCCCGATCCCGACCAGCGCCGTCGCGAGCGAGCGGCGGCTCATGGCTAGTTGGCGGTGCGGCGCCGCCAGGAGATCCGTGCGAACAGGAACGCCAGGAGGAGCCCCACCACGAGCCCGCCCACGGCCCCCGCAAACCCGGCCCGCTGCGTCGTCGAGTCCTGATCGCTTTCGGCCGTGCCCGCGGGAGCGAGCAGGAACAGCGTGTTCGGCGAGGCCTGGCCCGACTGACTCGAGCCGTAGAGCGCCGCCGTGGCCTTCATCTTCAGCTTGGCTTCGAGCAGGAGCGCCTGCGCGTCGGTCTGTTCGGCGACGGTGCCGTTGCGCTGGGCGGCCGTCCGCGCGATCTGCGCGCTGCTGAACTCCGCGGCGTACCGCCGGTAGCGGCTGAGCAGGGCTTGGCTCTGCGGGTTGAACCGGTTGGTCTCCTGGACGTACTCGACGAGGGTCCGGCCGGCGACGTTGGCCAGCGCGGCGGCCCTGGCGCTCGACGAGGCCTCCGCGAACACGTTCATCGTCGCGGTCTCCGGGATCGGGGTCGCCGTGACGCGATCGATGACCTCCGCCTTGGAGAGGCCGGTCCTGCGAGAGATCCGGTCCACCACCTCGCGCGCGGCGATCGCGCGGCTGTAGGTGTCGGCCAGCGTGCGGGCGGCTGCGACGAAGCCGGGAATCGCCTGGGTCGCGACGTCGACCCGGCCGACGCTGAGGTTTGCCTCCGCCGTGTACACCTCGTCGCGCTGGAGCCCGTATGCGACCCCGAGGCCCGCGCCGATCAGGGCCGTGATCAAGACGACCCACCAGAATCGCCGCAGCGCGTCGAGCGCGTTGGGCGGGTCTCCCCACTCGGCCGGAAGCCGCGACCGGGCCGAATCCGTTCTTTCCGTGTCGACAGCCATAACGTCCCCCCGAGGGTGTCCGCAGGCTACAGACCTCCAGGCTCCCTTACGCCAGTTACCGTGCAACGCCTCGTGTTCTCGCTCCGTGACATCGCCAAGCACTGGGAGGGGATGCCTGCACCGGTCCTCGATCGGGTCAGCCTGCGCCTCGGCGCGGGCGAGGCCGTCGGCGTGCACGGCCGCAACGGGAGCGGCAAGACCACCCTCCTGCGCGTGGCTGCCGGGCTCATCACCCCGGACTCGGGCCGGGTCGAGCTGGACGGCGCGAGTCCCGAGTCGAGCCGCCGCGAGTTTCAGCGCCGGATCGGATTCGTCTCCGCCGGCAATGGGGCCCTCTTCGCGCGACTGACCGTCGATCACCATCTGACCTACTGCGCACGCCTTGCGCTTCTGGACCCGGAGGCGGCCCTCGCCGCCCGCGCGCGGGTGGCCGGGGATTTCGCGCTCGACGAGCTGCGCGGCAAGCGCGTCGACCGCCTGTCGAGCGGTCAGCGCCAGCGGCTTCGCCTGGCGCTCGGGTTCCTGCACGAGCCGTCGGTGATCCTCCTCGACGAGCCGGAGACGAGCCTGGATCAGCCGGCGCGGGAGCTGCTCCGCGAAGCCCTCGGCGGGCTGCGCGAGCGCGGCGGGGCGGCGATCGTCTGCTCCCCGGACGCTTCCGGCGAGGCGCTCGGGCTCGACCGGAGCCTCCTCGTCCGCGACGGCCTGCTGGTGTCCGAATGAGGGCGTCGATCCGGGCGGCCGGCGCGATCTGCGTCCGCGACTTCCGCCTCTGGTCGAGCTACCGGATGCGGTTCTTCTCGACCCTGTTCACCGCCGTCGTAGGCGTGACGCTCTTCTACTACGTGTCCCGGTTGGTGAACGCGCCGGAGGTCGGCTCGGCCGACGACTACTTCGGGTTCGTCGTGGTCGGTACCGCCACGCTCGAGGTGCTGACGGCGACGCTCACGGCACCGGTCGCGACGTTGCGCTCCGAGCTGGTGGCCGGAACCTTCGAGCGGATGGTCGTCTCCGCTTTCGGGCCGGTTCGGTCGATCGTCTCGCTGATCGCCTTTCCGCTGCTGCTCGGGCTGGTGGTCGGCGGGGTGACCATCGGCACGGCCGTGATCGTGTTCGGATTGGAGCTGCACTGGGCAACCGTGCCTCTGTCGATCCCGGCCGCGCTGCTTAGCGCCGTCTCGTTCGCGCCGTTCGGGTTGCTCATGGCCGCCGCGGTCCTCGTCTTCAAGCAGACCAACGCCGGCGCCGCGTTCATCATCACCCTGCTCGCGCTGGTCTCCGGCACGTACTTTCCGGTCAGCCTGCTGCCCGACTGGATCCAGTGGGCCTCGGAGGTCCAGCCGTTCACCCCCGCCATCGAGCTGCTCCGCCACCTGCTGATCGACACCCCGATGCAGGACTCGGTGGCGCTGGCGGTGGCGAAGCTCGCCGGCTTCGCGGCGGTCATGCTGCCGATCGCCGCGGCGGTGCTCCGCGCATCGGTGCGGCGCAGCCGCCGCAACGGCACGATCACGGAGTACTGAACCGGTTGGCTAGACGCCGCGACGCCGGAGCACGTGTCCCGCCGTCTGCACGAGGATCTTGACGTCCGACCACAGCGACCAGTTGACGATGTACATGTAGTCCATCATCACCATGTCGCTGAGCGGCACCCGGGTCTCGCCCATGATCTGCCAGGCGCCCGTCATGCCCGGGGTCAGGTGCAGGCGCCGGCGGTGCCAGCCGACGACGCGCTTGTCCTCGTCCTCGACCAGCGGCCGTGGGCCGACCAGGCTCATCTCGCCGAACAGCACGTTGATCAGCTGCGGCAGCTCGTCGAGCGAGGTCCGGCGCAGGAACCCGCCGACCTTGGTGACCCGTGGGTCGTTGGTCAGCTTGAACAGGCCGTCCGTCTCGTTGTGCTCGGCGAGCTCGGCGCGCATCCGGTCCGCGCCGTCGACCATCGTCCGGAACTTGAACATCCTGAACATCTCACCGTCCTGGCCGATCCGGGTCTGGGTGAAGAACACCGGCCCCCGGGAGTCGAGCTTGATCGCCAGCGCCAGGGCCGCGTACAGCGGGGCGCCGACGATCAGCAGGAACGCCGATCCGGCGAGGTCCAGCGCGCGCTTCATCAGCCTCGAGGAGCGCGAGAGCCCGAACGAGCGCACCCCGAGCAGCGTCGTGCCCTGGAGCTCGTCGAACTCGACGCTGGAACCGACCACCTCGAGGATGCTCGGCATGACGCTGACCTTCAGGCCGTACTCCTTGAAGTAGCGGACGGTCTGCAGGACCCGGTCCGAGGAGGAGTCCTGGGCGACGATCACCCGGTGGATGTTGCGCTCGACCACGTAGCGGGCGAAGTCGGTGCCGCGCGGCCGCTCGAGCTCGAAGCGCTCGAAGGGCAGGTGGGCCACGACGTCGGCGTGGGCGGTCTCGAAGTTGCCGAACTTGCCCCGGATCGCGAGCGCCTGCTCGGGGCTCCCGAGCACCAGGCAGCGCTCCGGCCCGGTGATCGCGCGGGAGAACTTGCGCGCCAGGCCGCGGCTGATCACGGTCGCGACGAACAGAGTCCCCCACAGCACGGCGATCGACTCGAACGCGAACGGCATCGCCTGGGCCGACGCGATCATCGTGATCAAGAGCGTGTAGAGGGTCGCGAGCTGGAACAGCGCGGGGACCTCGTTCAGGGTCCCCTTGCCGATCAGCAGCTCATCGCGGTCATAGAGGCCGATCGCCTTGCTGACCCCGACGATCGCCACGATCCCGACCCAGAGGACGATGGGCTGCACCTGAATGCCGGTGATCATGTGCGCGAGCGCGAGCGCGAACAGCGCCCCGGCGACGTCGGCGACGGCGAGCGCCCGACGGAAGATCAGGTCGCGCTTCGCGGAGCGCCGCGAGACGGCCGCCTCGCCGCGCTGGAACGACACGTCGCGCAGATAGGGGACGTCGGCCGTGGGTGCCGGCGGCGGTCCAGGGGCCCGTTCCAGGCCCGGCAGCGGTGCGACGAGCGTGCCGTCCGCCTGCAGATGGTTGATCGCTGAAGTCGTTGCCGCCCCGTGGCTCATCTCGAGCCCTCCCCTCTTGTAAAACCCATTACCCGCGTCGAACCTACACATCTCAATAGGTTCATGCGCCAGTTCGGCCGGGTAGCCAGTCTGACCCCTCCGGCGCCTCCGAATCGGCCGTGCGCGATCATGCGCCCGTGCATCGCCTGGTGACCCGATGGAGGGGCCTGAGGTTCAGGCTGTGGGCGCTTCGCCTTCGCCTCCGCCTCCTGCGACACGGCGCTCGATTGCATCTCGACGCCCCGTGGCGGATCGACTTCCGCGGCGCGCCCCGGGTGCGGATCACGACCGAGCGGGGCGACCGCGGCTCGCTCCATCTGCGGGTCGGCCGGGACGCGAGAATCGAGGCGGGTGTGCGCTTCGCGCTGGAGGCGGGGGCGGCGAACCGGCTCGAGCTCGGCGACCGCGCCGTGCTCCAGGATGGCGTGAGGATCTGGCTGACCGGAGGCACCGTCAAGCTCGGCAAGGGCACGATCCTGCGCGACGAATGCGTCCTCAAGTCCGGCGGGGAACTGGTGATCGGCGAGTTCGTCCGGATCGGCTCGGCCTCTGTCGTCCACTGCCACGAGCGGATCGAGCTCGCCGACCGGTCGGCGTACGCGGACTGCGTCGTGATCGTCGACTCCGACCACGTCCACGACGGGAGCGACACCTGGTTCCTGGATCAGCCGGTCGTGTCCACTCCGGTCGAGATCGGCCGCAACACGGTGGTCGGCGCGCTGGTCTTGATCACCCGGGGAGTCGTTGTCGGGCCGAACTCGGTGATCGCCGGCGCGGCCGTCGTCCGCAGGGGTGAGTTTCCGGGCGGCTGGTTGATCGCGGGATCGCCGGCGCAACCGATGCGAGAACTCGGGCCGACCCGTTAGGCGGGGACGACGTCGGCCGGCGGCTGCGTCGCCTGGCGGCGGCGGAGGTAGCCGAGCATCTCGCGCAGGAGTGTGCGCTCGAAGAGGAGGGTGAACACGATCGACGCCGCGATGTAGAGCACGAGCTCCCCGACGGCCAGGGCCGCGGTCCGGTCGTCGGGGCCGACGAGGCGGATGAGGAGGACCAGCCCCGCTGCGGGAACGACCGGAGCGATCGAGCGCACCAGATGGCGCATGATCCGGAACCCCGGGAAGAGGCGCCGCAGGTAGTAGCCGCGGACGGCGATCTGGATCCCCGTCACCGCCGCGAAGCCGACGACCCAGCCGATCAGGTCGAGGGTGATGAGCGCCGGGACCATGACGACGGCGAAGCTCGCGAGCGAGATCAGCGAGGCGAACAGCATCGGCTTCGTCCGGTTGACCGCACGCATGAACGTCGACCAGTTGAAGGCGATCTGGCCGAAACCGGCAACCAACCCGAGTCCGATCAGCACGTCCCGCGAGTCCTCCCAGCGTTCGCCGAGCACGAACTCGATCAGGTCGTCGGCAAACAGCGCGAGGCCGACCCCGAAGGGGATCGCCCACATCAGGATCAGCCGGTTCGACTTGACGAAGGCCTCGTGCAGGAGCGCGGTCCGATCCGCGACCCGGCAGATCGCCGGGTAGATGGCGGAGCTGACGATCCCGTTGACGCGATCGGCGAACGTTGCGATCGATCCCGCGAGCCCGATCGCGCCGACCCCCGCCAGGCCGACCGTGCGGTTGGCGACCAGCAGCGTCCCCTGGATGAAGAGCAGGTTGCTGACGCCCAGGCCGAAGAGTGGCCAGGAGAAGCTCAGGTACTCGCTCAGGGTTCCCCGGTTGAAGCGGAGCCGGATCGGATAGGGGCAGGTCACCACCGAGACGATGCTGCCGACGACCGCGCCGGAGACCGCCCCGATGACCAGGCACCAGTAGCCGGCGCCAAGCACGCCGAGCACCACCGTGACGGCGAACGCGACCAGCGGATCGACCGCGAGCAGCGTCCGCTGGCGCACGAACTCCAGCCGCCTGTAGGGGATCCAGATCGGCGTCTCGAAGGCGCTGATCGGGACCACGGTCGCCAGCAGGATGCCGGGGGCGATGATCTCCGGATGTCCGTACGCGATCGCGTAGAACGGGAGCAGCGCGATGACGACGACGAAGAACGCCAGCGAGACCATCAGCTCCAGCGTGAAAGCCTTCTGGAATGCGAGCTCCTGGTCGGCCTCGGACTGCTGCACGTACTTGTCGGCGATCCCGAGCTGCTTCAGCCACGAGAGCGTGAGCAGGGTCGCGATCAGGATGCCCCAGAGCCCGAACTCCTCCTGGGTGAGGAAGGCGGCGACGAGGACGCGCTGCAGCACGCCGATCCCCGCGAGGGCGACCTGGAACGCCGAGTTGACGATGACGCCACGCGCCGCAAGTTGGCGCAGGCCGGGGCGGGCGTGGAGCTCGGCCGCCGGCTCCAGCTCGCTCGGGTCCTGGTCCATCGCGGCGGGCGCGGACTGGGCCGGATCGATCGGCGGTTCGCTCATAAGGGTGGCGACCGGGCGCCCCTGCCGACCCCCGCGTCGGCGCCAGGGTAACGCAGCGCCGGGGAGGGCGGCCCCGGTCGAGCCGGCTCGCAATCGGCGACTCCTGTGCAAGAGTGGCGGCCGTGAACGCGCTTGAACAGGTGCAGGAGCGCTCCTGGTATCACGCGATCGAGCTCGGCGATGGCAACGTAACCCCGGGGTGGTTCGATCTGCGCCCGTTCGTCCGCCACTACGGCCTTCCGGACGACATGAGCGGGATGCGGGCGCTCGAGGTCGGCACCTGGGACGGGTTCTGGGCCTTCGAGATGGAGAGCCGGGGCGCCGAGGTGGTTGCCCTCGACCTCGATCGCGAAAGCGACCTCGACTGGCCGCCGCGGCGGCGCCCGGCGGAGTGGTCGACCGACATGCGCGGCGACGGCTTCCGGCTCGCCAAGGAGATCCGCGGATCCGCGGTTGAGCGGGTGGACCTGAGCATCTACCACGCCAAGCCGGAAGAGCTCGGGACCTTCGACGTCGTGTTCTGCGGCTCGGTGCTCCTGCACCTGCGCGACCAGCTGCTCGCGCTCGAGCGGATCGCGAACCTCTGCACCGGGACGTTCATCAGCGCGGAGGAGTACGACCGGGCCGCGAGCCTGCTGCCGTTCCCGGCCTCTCGTTACCTCGCCGACCGCGACAAGGCGGTGATCTTCTGGCTCCCGGCGATCAACACCTGGAAGCGGATGATGTGGACCGCCGGGTTCGACCGGGTCGAGCGCCACGGCAAGTTCACGATGGAGGCGTCGGACGGGCTGAAGATCCGCCACGTCGTCCACCACGCCCACAAGAGCTGACGACGCAACCTCAGGCGCGCCGCGGCAGGGCCCGCCACCAGTCGCGGTTCGCCGCGTAGCCGAGCTCGACGAGCAGGTCGCCAGCCGCGTCGTCGAACTCGCGCCCCATCCGGCGGGTCAGCGAGGCCTCCCAGTTCCCGACCTCCCCACTGCCGCGAAAGCCGCTCGCGCGCGCCTCCTCCGGATAAGCCTCCGGCGCCGTCGACTCGACGATCGCCTCGATCCGCCGGTCGTCGTATGGGATCTCCGCGAAGTCGAACAGCTCGGCGAGCACCGCGGCCGGGTCCCGCCGCAGCGCCTCGAAGCGGACCTCGTGGCCGCGATCGAACCGCTCGCACCACCCGCGCAGGCCGACCACCCGCGCCTTCCATTTCGACGCGATGCGGCCGATCTCCCCGCGCATCTCCGGGGCCCAGGAGTCCGCGGCGCGAAGCGTCGAGGTGGCGACGTCGCGGCCGTCGCGGACGACGTGCACGAGCTTCGCGCGCGGAAACAGCGCGGCCAGCACAGCGCCGTCGAGCGGCGACTTCTCGACCAGGAACCGCTGGCCGGGCTGCACGGCTCGCATCAACCAGCCGGCGACGAGCTCACCGAGCTCCGCCGCCGCCTCCTCGTAGGGGAGCAGTTGGACGGCGGCGTGGTCGTTGCCGATCTCTCGCCGGCGCCGCTCGTAGTACTCCGGGTGCCATTGCGGCTGCTGGAGCACGCCGGCGATCCCGTTGTCCGCCGTCAGCAGCCAGGTCTCGAACACCGCGCAGACCTCGGGATGGCCCGCGAACAGGTCGAGCGTCAGCGAGGTTCCCGATCGGCCGAAGCCGCTGATGAAGACCGGCGGCGCCGCCAGCGGCTCGAAGGCTCGCGGCATTCGCAGGCGGTCGGCGGGCACCCCGACGTCGTCTGGGCCCAGGGCGCCGCCGCCGCGGTCGCTCACGGTCCTGGCGCTGCTTGGTCCGCGCGCTTGCGCAGCAGCACCAGGCAGAACTGCGTGCCGGCGCCAACGACCCGCTCGGTCGTCATCCCGCCCGCGGCGGCGACCTCCGAGAGGCGGTCGAGATCGACCGCCGAGCCGCGCCAGGCCGGGTGCTCCTGCCCGCGCGGCCCGCGCCGCAGCACCGATCGCAGGCCGCCGGCGAGACGTTCCCGCAGGCCCCGCGAGCGATGGACCGCCGGCGCATTGGACACCTGGAAGGCCGCCCAGCCTCCTGGGCTGAGCACGCGGCCCATCTCGCTGACGTAACCGAGGGTGATCTCCGGATCGGGGATGTGCTGGAAGACGACGTGCGAGAAGCAGACGTCCGCCGACGCGTCTCCGATCCCTCCCAGCGTCTCGCCGTCGCCCTGGTGCCAGCGCACGTTGGCGAGCTCCGGGTTGTGCTCACGGGCGAGCTCGAGCATTTGGGCCGAGACGTCGACGGCGTCGACGCCGGCGGAGCGCGCGGCCAGCTCGCGCGTCAGGCGGCCGACCCCGCAGCCGATCTCGACGACGCGATCGGAGGGGTCGAACTCGACGCCGAGCTCGGTGCAGATCACGTCGACGGCCTCCTTGCCCCGGGCCCAGAACTGCGCCTCGTCGGCGTCCCCGTAGCGCAGGTCGTTGTCGACGAAGAAGAGCGCGTCCTCACGGGCGCGGTCGTCCCAGAACCGCTTCATCTCCTCACCGCGCATGACGACCGGGCAAGCTACCCGAGATGTTTGCGAACGGTCGCGCTCCCGAGATCGCCGTTGTCGTTCCGGCGCACGACGCCGCGGACACGATCGGCGCGACGCTCGCCGCGCTCGCCGACCAGGATCTCGATCGCCCCTTCGAGCTGATCGTCGTCGACGATCGCTCCGCCGACGAGACCGCGGCCATCGCCGAGCGCCATGGGGCGAGGGTGGTCGAGATGGCGGAGCAGGGCGGGCCGGGCGCCGCGCGGAACGCGGGCGTCGCCGCGACCGGCGCCGCGCTGGTCGCCTTCACCGACGCGGACTGCGAGCCCTCGCCGGCCTGGCTGCGGGAGGGCATCGCCGCGCTCGAGGCCGGCGCCGACCTCGTCACCGGGCCGATCGAGCCGGTTCGGCAACCGGGCCCGTTCGACCGCACGCTGCACGTCCGCGGGCCGTCGGTCCTGTTCGAGAGCGCCAACGTGTTCGTTCGCCGCACCATGTTCGACCGGCTCGGCGGCTTCCACCGGCCCGCCCGCCTCGACCTCCCTGTGGAGGCCGGGCACTTCGGCGAGGACGTCGTCTTCGGCTGGCGGGCGATCCGGGCCGGGGCGCGGATCGAGTTCGCGCGCGGCGCCCTGGTTCGGCATGCGGTCTTTCCGCGCGACGCGCGCGCGTACATCGCCGAGCGCAGCCGGCTGCGCCTCTTCCCCATGTTGCTCGGCGAGGTCCCGGAGCTTCGCGATTCGCGGCCGCTGGGGCTCTTCCTCAGCCCGCGCACCGCGCGCTTCGACCTCGCGCTCGCCGGCGTTCTCATCGCGCTCGGCCGCCGGCGCCCCGTGTGGCTCCTCGCCACGGTCCCATACCTGCGTCGCGACCTGCACCGGCGCCAGCCGTGGCGCCGATCGGTCGCCCGCGTCAACGCCGCCAACGTCGCCGGCGACCTGGTCGGGCTGATCGCCCTGGTCCGCGGCTCGATCGCCCATCGGCGACCACTGCTCTGACCAAGCGGTACGGTCCCGCTCGTCGTCGCTCCGGGCCCCGGGAACTCGATGTGACCAGCACTTCCCTCGAAGCAGAAGAGCAACGGTTTCACGCCGCGCGTCCCACCGACCTGCGTCGCGCGCGCCCCTGGCACCGGCTCGCGTACATCATCCGGGCGCTGCCGGAGGGGATCGCGAACCTCAGCGCGGACCTGCGGGTCGGCCCGGACGCCACCGTCCTCGACTACGGCTGCGCGGACGTCCCCTACCGGCACCTGTTCCCGGCCGGCTGCGAGTACATCGCCGCCGACCTCGAGGGCAACCCCGACGCGACCCACACGCTCGCGCCTGACGGGCGCGTCCCGATCGCCGACGCGAGTTGCGACGCGGTGCTCTCGACCCAGGCGCTCGAGCACGTCGCCGACCCCGACCTCTACCTCGCCGAGTGCCGGCGGGTGCTGCGGCCGGGCGGCCGGTTGCTGCTCACGACCCACGGCGTCATGCCCTACCACCCGGACCCCGTCGACTACTGGCGCTGGACCTGCGCCGGCCTGCAACGGATCGTCGAAGCACATGGGTTCGAGGTCGTCCGCTTCGAGGGGATCATGGGCCTCTCGGCGAGCGGCCTGCAGCTGTTCCAGGACGGGGTCTACTACCGCCTGCCGCGACTCCTGCGGCCCGCGTTCGCGCTCGTGATCCAGACCGCGATCGCGATCGCCGACCGCTTCGAAGGCGCCGAGGCCAGGCGCATGAACGCGCTCGTCTTCGGGGTCGTCGCCCAGAGGCGCTCGTGAGCCTCGGGAGCGCATGGCGCGCCGCCCGCTACCGCCGCCTGCTGCGCCGGCTCGCGGCGCCGAAGCTGCTGGAGGCCTTCGGCGCCGCGTACCCGCAGGCGTCCTTCGTCGAGATCGGCTCCAACGACGGCCTGCAGCACGACCACCTGCGGCCGCTGATCCTGTCCCGCGACTGGCGCGGCCTGATGATCGAGCCCGTGCCGTACGTGTTCGACCGCCTGCGCGACAACTACGGCGAGGTGGACGGGGTGACGCTCGTCAACGCCGCGATCGCCGACCGCGACGGCGAGCTGCCGTTCTTCCATCTGCGCGACGCGGACGCGGGCGAGCGCGAAACGCTCCCGGACTGGTACGACGGGACCGGCTCGTTCTCCCGCGAGGCGGTCCTCGGCCACGCCGATCACATTCCCGACGTCGAGGAGCGGCTGGTCGAGACGACGGTCCCCTCCCTGACCTTCGGCTCGCTCTGCGACCGCTACGGGGTCGAGCGAGTCGACCTGCTGCTGATCGACACCGAGGGCTACGACTGGGAGCTGCTGCGCGGGATCGACCTCGCGGCGATGCGTCCGCGCCTCGTGATCTACGAGCACTTCCATCTGCCGCCGGCGGACCGCGCCGCGGCGCTGGCGCGGTTTGCCGAGCTCGGCTACGAGACCCTCGAGGAGGGGTTCGACACGTTCTGCCTCGACCCGATCGACGACGACCTCACCCGGCTCTGGCGCGGCCTGCGCCCGGCGGTCGGGGGCGTGTCGGTCCACGACCCGGCATGAGAGGGCTCGCCACATCGCTGCGCCGCCGGCTGCGGCGCCCGGGCGCCGGCGCGAACGACGATCTGTCCTCGCTGGTCAAGATCACCGACGAGGACCGCCGGTACCTGACCACCCTGTACGACGACACCACGCCGCTCCCGCCGGACGCGGATCGGGTGCTGACCTCCGACAATCCCCGCCTGGCCGAGCTGCGCGCCGCGTACGACGCCGATGACTCCGCCCCCGTGAGCTCCGCGTCGCGCTGGAGGGCCGAGGCCGTCGACGCATTCCTCGATCTGCGCTACTTCCGGGGCGAGACGCTGATCACCTGGCACTACCGCGAGCTGCCGCGGATCAGCGCGCTGAAGTTCTTCGTGTTGATGAAGTACGTGCGCGAGCGCGACCGGCTCGGCCTGCTCGACCGGCTCACCGAGGACGGCGGGTTCGGCTGCTGGACGTTCGAGTACCCGGGCTACGGGACCTACAGCCGTGACCTGCTCGAGTCCGCGAACGAGATCTCGTTCCTGGATCGCGAGCTTGGGATCAGCGAGCGCCCGGGCGTCTCGATCCTCGACATCGGCGCGGGCTACGGGCGGCTCGCCGACCGGCTCACCGCCGCGCTGCCGAACGTCACCGACTACTGCTGCGTCGACGCGATCGCGGAGTCGACGTTCCTGTGCGACTACTACCTCGGCCACCGCGGCCGGGTCCCCCCGGCTCGCGTCGTGCCGTTCCACCGGATCGAGGCGGAGCTGGCGACGGGGGCCTTCGACCTCGCCGTCAACATCCACTCGTTCCCGGAGTGCACCCACGAGGCGATCGCGTGGTGGGTCGACCTGCTGCGCCGGCTCGAGGTGCCGCGCCTGCTCCTGATCCCGAATGAGCCGACCGAGCTGCTGAGCACCGAGGCCGACGGCAGCCGCCGCGACTTCGCGCCGCTGCTCGCGGAGGCCGGCTACCGGCTGACCACCCGCGAGCCGGTCTTCGACGACCCGGCGGTCCGCGAGCTGGTCGAGCTTCACGACCACTTCCACCTCTACGAGCTCGATGGCTGAGCTTCACCTCGCCTGCGCGGCGCGAGGTGATGCGTACATCGAGCACAGCGCGGTGATGCTGCGCTCGGCGCTCGTCAACTCGGGCGCGCTCGACGTCCGCGTCCATTACCTCTGCGACCCCGGGATCGGGTCCGATCGCACGGGTCCGCTGACCGAGATGGTGGAGGGCCTGGGGGGCTCGATCGCGTTCCTGGAGATCGAGCCGGACGCGGTCGAGGGGCTGCCCACCGATCCGCTCTTCACCGCGGCCATGTGGTACCGGATCCTGCTTCCGGAGCTGCTCGGCTCCGTCCCCGCCGTCCTCTACCTCGACGTCGACACGCTCGTCTGCGACTCGCTCGAACCGCTCTGGGCGAGCGATCTGACCGACCACTACCTGGCCGCGGTCAGCAACGTCTTCCAGGCGAACCACGTCCACCGCCCGGCCGCGCTCGGGCTGCCGCCGTCGCAGCCCTATTTCAACAGCGGCGTGCTGTTGATGAACCTGGAGCTCCTGCGCCGCGACGGGTGCACCGCGCAACTGCGCGACTGCGCCCGGTCCCGTGGGAAGGAGCTCGAGTGGCCCGACCAGGACGCGCTCAACCTGGTCCTCGGCGGGCGCCGCCTGCCGCTGCACCCGCGCTGGAACCGGATGAACAGCATCGGCTGGCAGGCCGCCGTCGAGGTCTTCGGCCGCCGCGCCGTCGACGAGGCGCTCGAGCGGCCGGGGATCAGGCACTTCGAGGGGCCGGGGCAGAACAAGCCGTGGCACTACCTGTGCGACGCCGCTGACCGGGAGCTCTACCTGGAGCACCGCCGCGCGACGCCGTGGCCCGACTTCAGGCCGGAGGGGCGAACGCTCGGCAACCGGCTGAAGCGCTGGCGGGCAGCTAGGGCTTGACCGCGAGCCGGGCCGTGTAGTCGATCGCGGTCAGCAGCGGGACGCGCTCGAGCCCGGCGAAGTACTCGTCGACGGCCTGCCGCGCGCCCTGCCAGTGCCCGTAGTCGTCGATGATCAGGACCCCGCCGCTGACCAGCCGCGGGTAGAGGTGCTGCATCTCGTGCAGGGTCGACTCGTACCAGTCGGTGTCGAGCCGCGCCAGGGCCAGCTGCTCGGGCGCGTTGGCCGGGATCGTCTCCTCGACGGGCCCGCGGACGAAGTGCAGCCGCTCGGCCGGATAGCCGGTTGACCCGAGCAACTCGCGGACCGCGTCCTCGTTGAAGGTCCCGGCGTCGAAGAGCTCCGACCAGGCGCGCCCGTCATCGCGCTCGGCCTCGCGCCACGTCTCGAGCGCCGGCGGATCGAGGTCGGAGACGTCGTGCTCGGTGGGCTCGGTCATCCCCTCGAAGGTGTCGTAGAGATAGATGTCGCGGTCGTCGATCCCGAGATCCTGCAGCGTTGAGATCATCGCCAGCACCGAGCCGCCCCGCCAGACGCCGCACTCGGCGAACGCGCCCGGCAGCTCGGCGGCGACGCAGTGGCGGACCGCATCGACGAGCGCCCGGAGGCGCATCACCCCGGTCATCGTGTACTGAAGCGAGCGCTCGATGGTCCGCCGGTCGGCCTCGTCGACGCCGACGAACTCGAACTCGAGGGCCGCGGCCCGGTCCCGCTCGCGTGCATCCGGGCGGCGGCCGGCGGCGCGGCGCAGCGATGTTGGGATCCAGCTTCTGCTCATGGTTGCGGCGATGATCGTCTCAGAGTTGGCTCGCGGCCGGGCCGGTGCGACCGCGACCGTGCGCAGGTGCGATCCTCACGCGCCATGGAGCGCCCGGATGTAAGCGTCGTCGTCCCGTCGCACGGGCGGCCACTTCGCGTCTGGTGGCTGCTGAACGCGCTCGAGGAGCAGACGCTGGACGCCGGGCGCTACGAGGTCGTGCTCGTCCACGACTACGACGACCCGCGCTTCGTGGATCTGCTCGACCGCCATCCCCTCGCCGACGCTGGGCGGCTGCGGACGATCCGGCTCGACGGATGCGGCCCCGCGCGCAAGCGAAACGTCGGCTGGCAGGAGGCCGGGGCCGACCTGATCGCCTTCACGGACGACGACTGCCGGCCCGACCCGGGCTGGCTCAGTGAGCTTCTGCGCGTCGCCGCCACAGCGCCGCAGGCCATCGTCCAGGGGACGACGCGACCGGATCCGCTCGAACGGGCCGTGATGGCCGCACCGCACTACCGGACCGTGCGGGTCGATCCACCGCACATCTTCGCGAACACCTGCAACATCGCCTATCCGCGCCCGCTGATCGAGCGCGTCGGCGGCTTCGACGAGTCGCTGCCGGCGGCGGCGGGCGAGGACACCGACCTGGCCGTGCGCGCGCGCGAGGCCGGGGCGGACATCGTCGCCGCGCCCGAGGCGATGGTCTTCCACGCGGTCGAGGAGTACTCGCTGCCGGACGTGGTGCGGATGAACTGGCGCTGGCAGCACCTCGTCTACGTGATCGTCAAGCACCCGCAGCTGCGCTCCGAGCTCTTCGCGGGAGTGTTCTGGCGCAAGTCCCACGCCGAGCTCACCCTCGCCCTGGCGGGGCTCGCCCTCGCGCGGCGGCGGCCCCTGGCGCTCGCGCTGGCGATTCCCTATCTCCGCCGGCTTGTGCGCCGCCGGGGCCCGGGCCGGCGGGCCCGGCTGGCCAGCGCGCTCGAGGTGCCCGGCCAGCTCACGTCCGACCTCGCCGAGCTCGCGACGATGATCCGCGGCAGCATCCGCTACCGGACGCCAATGCTCTGATGACGCCCTCGCTGCGGCCCGCGCTGCTGAACTTCGGCTACTGGCCCGAGGTCCGCCGCGGCAACGAGCGCCTGGTGCACGATCTCGCCACCGAGCTGGCCCGCCGCGGCGGCTCCCCGGCGATCCTGACCAGCCACCGCAAGCCGACGACGCGGGCGGTGGAGGACGGGGTGGAGGTCGTCCGCCGGTGGCGCCCGCCGGAGACGCCGCTGCGGTTGCGCCGGATCCAGCCCTACCTGACCCACGTGCCGTTCTCCTACCGCGAGCTCACCGCCGGCGGCTTCGACGTCGCCCATGCGTTCTTTCCCACCGACGCGCTCGCCGCGACCCGCTGGGGGGCCGCGACCGGGCGCCCGGCCGTCTTCACCATCACCGGGATCATCGGACGGGAGAACGTCTCCAACGTGCGCTTCCGAATGCGCATCATCCAGGCTGCCATCGGCGGCTCGGACGCGGTGGTGACGATCAGCCGTGCCGCCCGCGACGGCGTGTGGCGCTGGCTGGCGCTCGAACCGAGGGTCATCTACCCGGGCGTGGATCTCGCCCACTTCACCCCCGGCGAGCGCGCCGAGCGCCCGACGATCGCATGTGCCAGCGACGCCGGCGACGGGCGCAAGCGGGTCGACCTGCTCGTGCGCGCGTTCGCGCGCGTGCGTCGCGAGCGTCCCGATGCCGAGCTGCTGCTCATGCGTCCCGCCGGCGAGGCGCTCGCCCGCGAGCTCGAGGCGACCGCCGGCGTGCGCCTGCTCTCGGCCGCCTCCGACACGGCGCCCGAGATGCTGGGGAGCGCGACGGTCTCGGCGCTCTGCTCGCAGCGCGAGGCCTTCGGGCTGGTGCTCGTCGAGTCGCTTGCGTGCGGCACGCCGGTGGTGGCGGCCCGCGAGGGCGCCCTGCCCGAGATCGTCGATCGCCCGGAGGTCGGCCTGCTGTTCGACGGCGACGAGCGAGAGCTCGCGCGCGCGCTGCTCGAGGGCCTCGAGCTCGGCGCGGACCCGCTCACGGCGCAGGCCTGCCGCGACCGCGCGGAGGATTTCAGCAGCGAGGCCAGCGCCGCCGCCCACGAGGAGCTCTACCGCGAGCTGCTCTCTGTATGAGGCCGGTCTATGAGGCACGGCGCCCGGTCTCGCTCGCCAAACAGGCGGCCGTTTACGCGTCCCGGCTCCGTCCCGCCCGCCGGCGCCCGGTCGCCGCGGGGCGCACCTCGTTCGTGATCTTCGCCCAGGGCCGGACCGGCAGCACGCTCCTCGTGGATCTCATGAACAGCCACGACGGCGTCTACTGCGACGACGAGATCCTCGGCTGGCCGGTGCGCTTTCCGGACGCCTGGGTGGACGCTCACCGCCGGCGCCATCCGGATCGGCACTACGGGTTCAAGGTGAAGCCGTACCAGCTGTCGGTCGACCAGCGGCTGGACCCGGGCGCGTGGCTTCGCCGGATGGACGCCCGCGGGTGGAAGCTGATCCATCTCCGCCGCAGGAACGTGCTTCGGCACGCCCTCTCGAACATCGTCGCCGAGCACGTCGGGTTCACGTTCCGTGGCGCCGGCCCGGCGGAGTCCGCGGGGCTCACCGTGGACGTCGACATGCTGCTCGGCGCGATGGCGGTCCGCGAAGAACAGGCGGAGGTCGAGCGCGCCGCGCTCGCGGGCCTCCCGCACGCCTCCGTCTGTTACGAGGACGACCTCCTCGACGCGGAACGCCACCAGGCGACGCTCGATCGCCTCTCCGACACCCTCGATCTTCCGCGCGCGCAAGCCCGGACGGAGGTTCGCCGCATCACGACCGACGACCTGCGCACGACGATCGCGAACTACGACGAGGTGGCAACCGCCGTCGGCTCGAGCCCGTGGGCCCCGTTGCTGGAGGAGTAGTCAGGCCGACGCGCGGATCAGCTCGGCCAGGCGCGCCGTCTCGCGGCGCAGGTCACCGTGCTCGATCACGTGGGCGCGCGCGGCCCGTCCCATCTCCACCCGGCGGTCGGCCGGCAGGTCGAGGAGCTCGGCGATCGCGCGTGCGAGCGCTTCGCCATCGCCGGGCGGGACCAGACGCCCGAACTCGTCGCGTACCAGCTCCGGCAGGCCGACCTCGTCGCTGGCGACCACCGGGACCTCCATCGACATCGCCTCCTTGACGACGACCGGCATCGAGTCGCGGTCGCCGTTGGCGGCGACGACCGCCGGCATCGCCAGCAGGTCGGCGCGCTCGAGCTGCTCGCGGACCCCGTCCGGCGCCATGGCGCCCGCCAGCTCGATCCGGTGCGCCAGGCCGAGCCGGCCGATCTGCGCTTCCAGGGTGTCGCGCAGCTCGCCCTCGCCGACGATCGTCAGCCGGTCCAGCGGGCGCTCGGGCTCGAGTGCGGCCACGGCGTCGATCAGGTGCGCGAACCCCTTCTTCTCGACCAGCCGCCCGACCGCGACCACGTGCCGTCCGCCCGGGTAGGGCGTCGTGCGCCGGAAGGCCTCCGGGTCCACGCCCATCACGATCACGTGGATCCGCTCGGCGGCGGCGGGGCCGACCAGGGTCCGCAGGTAGCGGCGGTTGTACTCGCAGCCGGTGGTCACGAAGGCGGCCCGCTCGAGCTTCTCGGGCAGGTTGGCCGGTGTCTCGAAGATCTCGTAGGCGTGGGCCGTGACGCTGTAGGGGATCGCCATGATCCGCGACAGCCGCATCGTGTCGAGCGCGGCGCCGGCGGCGAAGTGCACGTGCATGTGCGAGACCCCGGCCCGCCGCAGCCTCCGTGCGCGCAGCGCCAGGGCCCGCAGGTGCCGGACGGGCTCCTCGCCGGCCCAGGCGTCCTGCATCGCGCGGTCGCGGGCGACGGCGCGCGGGTGGCGCAGCGCCAGCTCGGCCAGCGCGTCGGGCTTGCGGGCCAGCGGGTCCTCGTCGAGGTAGGCGACCGGGTGCGCCGACGGCGCGCCATCGCGCGGGCGCGTGGTCGCCTCGACCAGCAGCGGATGGCCGAGCCGGACGAGCTCGTCGATCTCGTTGGTGACGAAGGTTTCGGAGCGGACCGGGAATCGATCCGTGAGGACGGCGAGCACGCGGGCGGATTATCGGCAATCGGACCGACGAGCCGGCGAACGACCGGCCGAAGGGCTACGCGGACGCCCTGGCGTCCGTCCTCACCCGCGGGTCGAGGTAGGCATAGGCGATGTCGATCAGCGCGTTGACGATCACCACGAGGAAGGCGCCCAGCATCGTGATCGCCAGCAGCGGCGGCAGATCGAGCGTCGCGACCGCGTTAGCCGCGTACTGACCGACCCCGTGGAGGTCGAAGACGGTCTCGACCAGGATTGCGCCGCCCCCGAGCACCGCGACGACGTCGAGGCCCCAGATCGTGACCACCGGGATCAGCGAGGCTCGCAACACATGACGGAGCATCACCTGGCGCTCGGGGACACCCTTAGCCCGCGCGGTGCGGACGAAGTCCTCGTCCATCGTCTGCAGCACGCTCGCCCGCACGACCCGGGAGTAGACACCGATGAACCCGAGCGAGAGCACGGCCCAGGGCAGGATCAGGTGATGAACCCATTCGAGAGGATCGGCGGCCAGCGCGACGTAGCCAGCGTTCGGAAACAGCTCGAAGCCGAGCGCCTGTGAGAGCTCGAAGCCGAGGTAGCGGCTCGCCAGCGCACCGATCCAGAACGCCGGCAGCGATACGGCCGCCAGCGCGACCACCGTCGCGACACGGTCGCCGCCCCGCCCGGCGCGGCTGGCGCCGTAGAGCCCGAGCGCGATCCCGGCCGCCATCCAGATCAGGGCCGCCCCGACCGCCAGCGACAGGGTTCGGGGGATGCCTTTCCCGATCTCTTCGAGGACGTCGAGCCCGGTGAAGTAGCTGTCCAGGTCGCCCGTCAACAGCTTGCGCATGGTCACCGTGTATTGCGCGGGCAGCGGTTCGTCGAATCCCCACTCGGCCTCAATCGCGGCGATCTGCGCCGGGGTCGCGTTCTTGCCGGCCATCCGGGCGGCCGGATCCCCGTTCGGGATCACGTTGAAGATCAGGAACGTGATCACCGAGACAGCGAACAGGACGACGGTCATCGCGGCGAGCCGGCGGATCACGTAGCTGCCCAGACTCACTCGCGCGCCCCCGAGACCACCGCCGGGTAAAGGGGCGCGCGGCGCGTGCCCGGGATCCCGTCGACGAACAGGTTCAGAGCGAGCACCGTGAGGACCAGAATCGCGCCGGGCGCGATCGCCAGCGCGGGCGCCGTCGCGAGGCGCTCGATGCCGTCGGCGATCATCGTCCCCCACGACGGGGTGGGCGCCTGCACGCCGGCGCCGAGGAAGGAGATCGCCGCCTCGAGCAGGATCGCGTTGGCGACGAGCAGCGGAAAGAAGGTGAGCACGGTTTGGGCGAGGTTGGGGAGGATCTCGCTGCGCATCAGCCGCCATGGGCCCATCCCCGCCCCGACGGCCGCGAGGACGAACTCCCGCTCCCGCAGCGACAGCACCTCGCCGCGGATCGGACGGGCGAGGTACGGCACGAAGACGATCGAGATCACGAGCACCGGGATCAGCAGGCTGCCGCCCTCGATCGCCGGCAACGGGCCGACCTTGATCCCGTCCTGCGCGAGCGCTGCCCCGAGCGCGATCGCGAGCAGAATCACGGGAAACGCCCAGAGGATCTCGAGCGCTCGGGAGATCACGCCGTCGGTCCAGCCGCGGCGGAGCCCGGCCGCGACGCCGAGCATCACCGCCAGGATGGTCGTGATCAGGGCGGCTCCGAACCCGATCAGCAGTGAGTTGCGGCCGCCGTAGAGCAGCCGCACCATCACGTCGCGGCCGTTCTCGTCGGCGCCGAGGAAGAACCGGGACTGCCACGTCGGCCCGATCGGCACCCCGTCGAGAGCGACGACGTCGACGCGTTCGCCGTCGACCACGACCGTGTCCGTGAGGTGATTTCGCTCGGGGGTGGTGTGGGCTACGTGCTTGGCCCAGAGCGGCGCCGCGGCGCACGCGACGACCACGAGCAGGAAGACGAGACCGGACCCGAGCGCGAGCTTGTCTCGCGGTAGCCGGGCCACGCTCGCGTCTAGACGGCGCCGCTCACTCGGCGAGGCAGAAGCTCGCCAGATCGTGGCCGTAGACGGGGTGCGTCTGAGCGCAGTCGGGGTCCAGGCGCTCGGAGATCAGCGTCGTCTTGGCGGGATGCCCGATCGGGATCGCGTAGGCGGCCTCGACGATCTCGTGGTCGACGTCCGCCCACTGGCCGGCGACGGCGGTCGTGTCGGGTTCAGCCTTCAGCCCGTCGATCGTCGCGGTCAGCTCGGGATCGTCGACGCGCGAGAAGTTGACGTTGTTCTCGTCGGTGAGCAGCGATCCCGAGAACGTCTGCAGGTAGTTCGCCGGATGTGGAAAGTCCTGCGCGAAGTCGATCACCCCCGCCTGGGCGTGGGTCTCGACGTTGCCGATCGTCGGGATGTAGATCGAGAAGTCGAGCAGCTTCGGCCTCGCGTCGAGGCCGACCTGGCTCAGCTGGTCGGCGATCGCCTCGGTGGCCTTCTGCGAAGGGCCCGTTGACGGTCCCCAGACCGTCACCGGCTCGCCCTCCGCGGCGGCCTCCGAGATCAGCTGGCGGGCGCGGTCGAGGTCCGGCGGTTCGTTGGGGTCGCCGTACGGACAGGGATCGAACATCTCGTATCCGGGCACGACCGGCGCCAGGATGTTGCAACTCGGTTCCATCAGACCCCCGTACAGACGTACGAGGCCCGGCTTGTCGAGGGCGTAGGCGGCGGCCTGGCGAACCCGCTCGTCATCGAACGGCGTCTCCTGGGCGTTCAGGAACACGTACGAGATCGCGCCGTTCGGATCCTCACTGAACCGGTCGCCGGACTCTTCACGAACCGTTGCGAGCAGGTCGGGTGGGGGTGGATCCTGCATGTAGTCGAGGTCGCCGCTGAGCACATCCTCCGCCTGTGTGGACAGGTTCGGCTCGATCCGCACCGTGATCCGATCGAGATTTCCGGTTGGCAGATCCGGGATCTCGAGCGCGGCGAAGTCACTGTTCCTCTCGAGCACGAACTGCCGGTTGGGGTCTGACTCGGTGATCGCGTACGGCCCGACTCCGGCCGGTGGATCCTTGGTCAGGTCCTCGAACGGCGTCTGCGGCGAGACGAGACCCGCGAAGTTGGTGGCGAGGGCATTCGAGAAGGTGGCGTCCGGGGCGACCAGCTCGATCGTGATCTCTCCGGTCTGGTCGTCCGTTGTGATTCCCTCGATGTCTGTTTCCGGATCGCCGCCCTCCACGTACTCCTGCGCGCCGGCGACCCCGAGGAAGAACCCGGATCCGCCCGAGTGCAGGTTGAGCACGCGCTGGATGGTGTGCTCGAAGTCGCTCGCTCTGACGGGCGTCCCGTCCGAGTAGGTGAGCCCCTCGCGCAGGGTCAGGGAGTAGGTCATGCCGTCGGACGAGATCGACGGCAGGTCGGTGGCGACGCCCGGGATCAGCTCGGCGCCCGCCGCACCCTCATCGCGGCTGTAGGTGAGCAACGGTGTGTACACCGCTGCCATCGGCTCCCAGCCGATCAGTGTGTAGGACAGTGCCGGGTCGAGCGCGTCGGGCTGTGCGGAGACCGAGATCTCGATCTCCCCTCCCTCCGCCGGATCGTATTCACCGTCACCGCAACCCGAACCCACGGCCGCGCCGGCGATCATCACCGCCGATAGCGCCCGCGTGAGTCCGCTCCACTGCACCCGTGAGTCCACTCTATAGCCCGCCTTGAGATGTCAAGTCAGCTTTGCTCACTGTGGGCTTTCGCTCCGAACACTTGCAGTGGACTTACGGCGGGCGGTCAGCTCGCTCAGCGCCAGGGCCAGCAGGGCGCGCTCCGCGGGCGTCAGCCTCTGCGGCTGATCCGCCAACCGCCAAAGACCGGCGAGCCCTCGCTCTGAGATCAGCGGCGCATCCTGGCCGCCTTCGCACGTCACGCCGCGAACTTACGCGCGCTGAGCCCGAACGTCATCCTCAATCGCGGCCATATCCGCCGCGGGGCCCGATAATCCCCCGCGAAATGCTCATCGGTCGCGAGAGCGAGCTCACGGCGGTGATCCGGCGCCTGACCGAAGGGCGGTCGGTCGTCGTCGTCGGCGAGGCGGGGGCCGGTAAGACGAGCCTGATCCGGGAGGCCGTTGCGGTCACCGGCGGAGCTTCGTTCGAAGGGGTCGGTCTGGCAACCCTCGACTGGCTTCCGTATTTGCCGCTCTCGCGAGCGCTCGGCCGGGCCGTCCCCGCCGAGGGCGATCGTGCTGCGATCGCTGCGCTCGTGCGCGACGAGGTCGATGACGGCACACTCGTCCTGGACGACCTGCACTGGGCCGATTCCGACACGCTGGCGACGCTCGAGCACCTGTCCAGCCTCAACATCCTCGCCGCGATCCGGGTCGGGGATCCCGGGACCGATCGGGCGCTCACCGCCGCTGAGGCGGCCGGATTCCAACAGGTGCCACTCGGCCGGCTCATGGATTCCGCGGCGCGCGAGCTGGTCGAACTGGCGAACCCGGAACTGACCGCCGACCGGGTCGCGGCGGTGCTCGACCGGGCGCACGGGAACCCCCTCCTGTTGGAGGAGCTCGCCAGGGCGGGCGGCGAGCCGACGGCGACCCTGCGCATCACCATCAGCGCTCGCCTGCGCCGCTTCGAACCCCCCGTGCGCGATGCGGTCGCGCGCCTGGCACTCCTGGGGCGGCCGGCGACGAACGCGGAGCTCGAGGCCGACGTCGGCCCGTTGCTCGACGCCGCCTTGGTGGTCGAGGCGGAGGGCAGGTATGCGCTTCGCCACGCGCTCCTGGGCGAGGCCGCGCTCGCCGAGCTGGCGGCCGAGCAGCTGGCGAGCCTGCACTCCCGGCTGGCGCGCCTGGTCGAGGCGCCGGGCGAGGCAGCGCGACACCACTACGAGGCCGGGGAGCTCGAACAGGCCAGGGGTGCCGCGCTGCGAGCGGCGGAGCAGGCGACCAGACCGGCGGAGCGCGCCAGGCACCTCGCGCTCGCGGCGCGGTGCGGCGGCGTTGGGCTGGATGCCGACCGCCTGCGCCTGCGCGCTGCGGCCGCGCTCAGCGAGGCGGGCGAGCACCAGTCGGCCATCGATGTTCTCGAGCTGGTCGACTCGGACACGCCCGAGGTGCGCGCAGAGGTCGAGCTCTGTCTGGGGACCGCCACCGTTGCGACCGAGGGTCACGCGACCGGGGTCGAGCACTTCGACCGGGGCCTGGCGCAGGTCACGGCAGACCGTCCCGACCTTGAGGCAGCGCTGCTGCTCGAACGGGCCCGCACGCTTCTGTACGCGGAGTGGGGAACGGAAGCCGCGCTGGAAGCGGCGGCCGTGGCCAGCCTGCGCGCCGAGCAGGAGGGGCTTCGCGAGGCGGAGGCGTTGCTGGTCCTGGCGATGGCCCAGTACGTCGCGGGCTCGCGCGAATGCTTCGCGACGGCCGAGCGCGCGCGCGCGGCGGCCCGCGCCGAGGACGACCACCACAGCGAGCTGCGAGCCGGCGCTCTCCTGGGCTCCGCCCATGAATCGTTCGGGGATTCGGCCGCTTCATACGCACTGATCGGCGAGCTGATCGAGCGGGCGCGCGACCTCCATCAGCTGGGCCTCGAGGCTGAGCTCCTCTACTACCGCGGGCACCTCGAGATGCTTTACCGTGGCGACTACCCGGCCGCGATCGAGATCTACGAGCAGATCCTCGCCGACCCCGCGGCGATCGGCGTCGCCGCGGGTACTTCGTATGCGATGTACGGGCTGGCGCTGACCGACATCGGTCGCATGACCGACGCACGCCGTGTGCTTGCGGAGGGGTTGGCGCGTGCCGGGAATCCCGCGGATCGGCTGCTCCTGCTCTGCCACGACGCGGAGCGGGAGCGCCTGGCGGGGAACCCTGGCCGTGCGGTTGAGCTCGGGGAGCAGGCGCTCGAAGCCGATCCCGTCAACCCGAATCGGGCGATGGCCTGGGTGGTGCTCAACTGGGCGCGGTTCGAGGCCGGCCTCGAACCAAGGCGCGAGGAGGTCGAGATCCGCTATCCCGTCACGCAGGCGGTGGCATCGGAGGTCGACGCGCTGATCGCAATGGCGGCAGGGCGCTACAAGGAGGCCGAGCGTGGCTTCGACGACGGCGGCGGTGCGTCTGGCAACGATCCGAGCTCCGCGGTGCGATCCGCTGCCGGGCGGCGGCCGGCGATGCCTCGGCCGCCGCCGGAAACGACGAACGGGCCCGAGAGCGGTTGCTGAAGGCCGAGCAGGATGCCGTCGCAATCGGCCTAGGCCCGCAGCTCGGCCGGATTCGGCGTTCGCTTCGTGGCCTGGGCCTGCACCGCTCGGCCGACCGCGCGCGCGAGGTCGTGCCCGCCGGCGAGCTCACCGCGCGCGAGCGCGAGGTCATCGGGCTGGTCGGCGAGGGGCTGACCAGCGCTCAGATCGCGGCCCGCCTGGGGATTGCCCGGTCGACCGTCGACAGCCAGGTCCGCTCGGTGATGGTCAAGCTCGGTACCCGCAGCCGGCGTCAGGCCGCACGCCAGGCTCGCGGGATGAGGCCGGTGTCTGACCCGGGAAGACCGATCGTGCTGATTCGAGGCGGTGAGGAGGTGATCGCGGCGGCCGCCGCCGAGCTGCGCGCAACGGGATGGGTGACCCGCCCGGGCTGGGAGCTTCCAGAGGACGCGTGGGATGTGAAGCGGATCATCTGCACCGGCGTGGTTCGCGACGCCGCCGAGGCCGGGGCGGCGGTGCTCGCCGCGGCCCGGGGCGCCGGCCTCGTGGTCGGCCTGCAGGCGCCCGACGAGGTGACCGATCGCCTCTTCGAGGACCTACGGCGCCTCGGCCATGTGGAGCTTCGCGAGGGCTCGGCATCCCCAAGCCCCGCGGACGCGCTCGAGCCCGAGCAGCGCGTGCTGCTCGGGCTGCTGGCGTCCGGCTACACGCTTGACGAGGTCGCCGAGCAGTTGAGCTACTCGCGCCGTACGGTGAGCCGCCGGCTCGCGGCGGCCCGGGCGACGCTCGGCGTTGAGACCAACGCCGAAGCGATTACCCGGGTCGCCACTCACGACTAGCCTGCAGCTAGACGCCCTTGTGGAGCTGGACGTTGCCGTTCTTGATCACGTGCTCCCCCGAGTCGTAGCCGTTCGACAGCCGGATCCGTGAGGTGTCAGTCCTCCCGGGCTCGCCGTTGTCGACCAGGTCGACCCGGTACGTCACGGACGCCGACCCGGCGGTCCCGGTGCCACGGACCGTCGCCCGGTTGCCGCTGCAGATGATCGAGGTCACAGACGCGGACTTGAACTTGAACGGCGTCGCCGGACCGTGCTCGACGTAGGTGACCTCTCCCTTCGGCGCGGCCGGCGTCTTTGCCTGCGCGTTTCCGGCGAGCGTGCCGACGTCGCCGTTCGCGGCCGTCAGCTGGCCGCCCCAGGTCACCTTGCAGCCACCGGTCGAACCGGGGGTCGGGTCGCACTCGTCGCCGATCCCGTCGTGGTCGACGTCGGACTGGTCCGGGTTCGGCGTCAGCCGGCAGTTGTCGTCGCCGTCGTCGACGCCATCGTCGTCGCTGTCGGGATCGAGCGGATCGGTGCCACCGTCGATCTCCTCGCCGTCCTCGAGGCCATCGTCGTCGCTGTCGGGATCGAGCGGGTCGCAGCCGAGCTCGATCTCGAGCCCGTCGTTGAGGCCGTCGCCGTCGGTATCGGCCTTCGTCGGGTCGGTGCCCAGGGTGAGCTCCTCGTCGTCGGTGAGGCCATCGCCATCCGTGTCGTCGTCGAACGGATTGCAGCCGAGCCAGATCTCGATCACGGTGTCGATGCCGTCCCCGTCGGGGTCGTCGGGCTCGTCGTACGGCCCGCCGACGAAGCGGAAGTCGACCCAGATCCCGCCGCCGCCGCCCGGCTTCTTCCAGGGCCGGCAACCGCAGCGGCGGATGATCTCCAGGGCACCGCCGCCGCCCCAGCGCTTTTTGACCATCGTGGGGATCCCGTCGCCGTCTTCGTCCACGGGCTTGCATCCGCAGAGGTGCCAGATGTAGTCGACGTCAGACCCGAACCCGCCGCCGCCGTCGGTGTCGGGATTGCCGGGGTTGGTGCCCCAGCGGAGCTCGATCCAGGTGGCGACGCCGTCGCCATCTTCGTCGTCCTCGGGCCCGCAGCCGCAGGCATGGCCGTAGATCCGTGTCAGATGCGAGCCATCGTCCGGATCGTCGTCGTCGGGATCGGAGTCGGCCGCGGTCGGATCTGTGCCGATCACGATCTCGATGTAGTCGCTGATCCCGTCGTCGTCGGTGTCCTCGTCGTGGGGATCGCAGCCGAGCCAGATCTCGATCACGTCCCAGAGGCCGTCGCCATCGCTGTCCTCGGGGCCCTCGACGGTGACGTCGAAGTCATCGGTAGCGGTGTTGCCGGCGTCGTCGGTGGCCTCGCAATGCACGGTGGTGGTGCCGATCGGGAACAGCGACCCGGAGGGTGGCGTGCAGGTCACCGTCGGATCGGGATCGACGTCGTCGGTCGCCGTGACCTCGTACTCGAGCTCGGCGCCGTCCGGGCTGGTGGCCGGCACGATGTAGTCCGGCAGCCCATCCGGGGGGAACTCCGGCGGGTCGTTGTCGCCCGTCGCCTCGGTGACCTCCAGCTGGATGTTCGCGCTGCGCGTGATCGATCCCGAGCGCGCGGTGACGATCACCCAGTAGAAGCCCGGCGTCGTGCTCGCCGAGGTGTGCAGCTTCGCGACCGTCGAGAACGTCGGTGTGCCAGTTGCGGGATCCGCGGTGACGTTGCTATCGGGCGCGTTCGTCGAGCCGGACATCGTCACGTTTGCCGCGGGCGCGTCGCCGAAGTCGCGCACCGTCGTCGGCAGCTCGAGCGAGTTGCCCGCCGCGACCGTCGGCAGCGGCGAGTTCGGGGGTCCCTCGATCGTGTAGCCGACCGGTGAGGACGGGACCGCGTCCTCGAGGATCACCTTCAGCGCCGCGATCCGCACCGACCCCGTCTCGGCGTAGGGCGCCAGGCTCTGGTGGCCGTCGAGCAGATCCTGGATCGCGTCGTGGCCGGGGTGCTGGAGACACATGATGGCTTCGCGCTGCGCCGGGCCGTTGACGTTCTGCTGGCCGAACCCCCAGCCATGGCTGGTCGGTTCCGCGGAGCCGATCGCGATCAGCTCGCCCTGGTCGAACAGGTCGCCGACGAAGATCATCTGGAAGCAGACCCGGTGGATCGACGAGAACGTCGTCCCGAAGTCGACATCCGCAGTCACCGAGCCGGGCCCTCCGGCGTCAGCCGGAGACGCCGGGCTCAGCACGGCTTCCGCCTCGACCTTCGCGAGCCTGACGCCCACGCCGCGGACGAAGACGTCGTCGACGGGATCGGAGTCTGCCGTAGTCAGGTTTGTGGCATTCGAGGTGAAGGCAACGGTCGTCCCGTCCGCGGTGATCGACGGGAACTGCGAGTGGTCGTTCCCCTTCGTGCCCAGCCCACCGTCCGCTCGGCTGGCCAGAACGGTCTCGTTCTCGGTCAGATCGCGGACGTAGATGTCGCGCAGTGGATCGAGGGCGGGATCGTCGTCAGCCGCATCGAGATTCGTCGCGTACGACTGGAAGGCGACCTGCGTGCCGTCGCCCGAGAGCTCGGCGAGGTCGGAGAACTCGTCCCCCTTCGCGCCCGCGGCGCCGTCGGCGCGACTCGCGAGTGCGGTCGTCGCGCTGCCCAGGTCGCGGACGTAGACGTCCGACGCCGAATCGCCGTCGGCCGGGTCGAGGTTGGTCGACTGAGACCAGAAGGCAACGCTGCGGCCGTCACCGGACAGGTCCGGATCCGCGGAGAAGCCGTTCGCCTTCACGCCCGAGCTTCCGGTCGCCCGGCTGGCGAGCGTGGTCGAGAGCTCGAACGGCCGGCGCACGAAGATGTCCCAGTTGCCGTCGACGTCGGCGCCGGCGAGGTTGCTCGCGTTGGAGGCGAATGCGACGGCCGTACCGTTGTCGGAGATCGAGGGCGCGGTCGCCTGGCCGTTGCTCTTCGCGCCGAGGCCGTCGCCGACGCTGATCAGGGTCGTCAGGTCGGACGACCAGTCGCGCACGTACACGTCGGGCTGCGTGTCCGTGTCGGCCCCGTCGAGATTCGACGCGCGCGACTCGAAGGCGACGTAGAAGCCGTCGGCGGAGATCGCGGGCGAGACCGACTCCTGGTTCCCCTTCGCTCCTCCGGCCCCATCGGCCCGGCTGATCAGGATCGTCGTGTTCGCCTGCAGGTCGCGGAGGTAGACGTCGTCGGTGCCATCGCTGTCGTCGGGATCGAGGTTCGTCGCACGCGAGCTGAACGCGACGTAGCGCCCGTCGCCGGAGATCGAGGGCGAGAAGGAGCCGGCATTGGACTTCGCACCAGAAGCGCCGCTTGCCCGGCTGACCAGGGCGGTCTCGTTCGTTCGCAGGTCGCGGACGTAGATGTCGGGCGTGAAGTCGCCGTCGTCGGGATCGAGGTTGGGCGAGTCGGAGCTGAAGGCGACGTACCGGCCGTCCGCGGAGATCGTCGACTCGCGGCCCGAGCCCTTGACGCCGTTGGCCCCGTCGGCACGGCTCGCGAGCACGGTCTCGTTGAAACCGACTTCGGCGCTCATCGCGGCTGACGCCGCCCACGCGCAGAACGCGTTCAACGCGACGACCAGGGTCATGAACAGCCGCTTCCGTGCCCTCATTGCAACACCTCCATGTGGCGGCCCCGTGCCGCGTCCTTCAATGCGTCCGGAGCATCCGGCCTGGCGGCGCCGCGGTCATCCGCAGTTCGGGCCAACCTGATTGACGGGTGGCGAGTCGCGTCGCCGCCCGAGTAACGTCCAGCCACGCCCTTACGGCTCAAGCGTCGAGCCGTTGAATCCGATATGAAGCAAGCATGGAAGCTGGCGTGTCGACAACCGGCATCGATGAGCTGACCGGGCTCGCCACCCGCGGGCGGTTCTTCGCGCTCGCCATGGCCGCCTTCGACGCCGCTCGCGCGGCCGGCGAAGAGTGCACCGCGGCGGTGATCGACCTCGACCGTCTCGAGCTCGTCAACGACACCTTCGGTCACCACGTCGGCTCTGAGCTGATCCGCGAGGCCGCCGCCGGACTCAATGCGATCGCGCACGACGGAGACGTCATCGGCCGCATCGGGGGTGACGAGTTCGCCTTGCTGCGCCCTGGAGCCGGCACCTCGCGGGAGGAGCTGTGCTCGCAACTTTCGACCGCGGCCGAGCGCGCGAGCGGCGCCGACAAGCCGTTCGCGCTCGACGTCAGCGTCGGCGTCGCCGTCGCCCGCGCCGACGAGGTGGACTCCCTCGACGAGTTGATGTGGCTCGCCGACGAGGCGATGTACGAGCACAAGCGCGCCGAGGGCGGCTCGCAGGGCGCCCCGCACGCGCGCCGGATGGCCCGCTGACCATGGCCCGCTGCAGGGGGGCGGCACTGGCCGTTGCCGTGGTTGCCGTGATGCTCCCGCCGGCCGCCCAATCCCACGACCCGCTCGGCGCCGAGGGCGTTCCGGCGGCGGTCGAGAACTCGCTCGGCGGCAAGGTCACGGCGCTCGACAACGGCATGTTCGAGGTCCGCAGCAAGGAGGGCTACACCTACAACACCCACGGTCCCGACTTCCGCCGCGACCTCGAGCTGGTCTCCGATCACGGCAGCTCGATCGACATCAGCGATCCGCAGCGCAGCCCGGCCTGCGTCGCCAGCCCGGCGACCGACTACTACCAGGAGGTCCTCTACGGGTACCCGGCCACGGGCACCAACCAGCTCGCGACCAAGCGCGCGGACATCCAGGCCGTGATCGCGCGGATCAACGCGGTCCTCAATGAGGAGTCGCTCGCCAGCGGCGGTCCGACGGCCGACTACAAGGTCCGCTGTGAGAGCGACGGATCGGTGCGGGTCAGCGCCTTCGCCGTTCCCGCCACGGGCGCGGCGACCTTCACCCAGATCGTCAACGCCGCGAAGGCGGCCGGCTTCAACAACCAGAGGGTCGACTACTCGATGTTCTACGACGGCGCCGGCCCCAGCGGCGCCTGCGGCACCGGCTCCATGTACGAGGACGAGACGCTCGCGGCCACCAACAGGAACAACAACCCGGGCGGGTTGATTTCGGGCGGCTACGCGGCCAGCTACAGCGGCTGCTGGTTCGGGCGCACGCCGATGCACGAGAACGGGCACAACATGGGCGCGGTTCAGGCCGATGCCCCCGACTCGACCGGCGACGGCGGCCACTGCAACGAGGGCTCCGACGTGATGTGTTACCTCGACGGCGGCAGCCTGCGCCAGGACTATCCGCAGCCCTGCGCGATCAACCCGTCGGAGCTTCACTTCGACTGCGGCTGGGACAGCTACTTCGACTCGGCGCCGGAGGCGGGCGAGTACCTGACCACGCACTGGAACATCGGCTCGACCCTCAACCGGTTCATCCGCTTCGGCGGGCCGTCGCCCGACTTCACCGCCTCGTGCGCGCTGCTGACCTGCACCTTCACCGACCGCAGCACCGCCACGGCCGGGATCGTCTCGCGCAGCTGGAGCTTCGGCGACGGGTCGAGCTCGACCGCGGCGAACCCGACCCACCTCTACGCGGGGGTCGCGGGCTACCCGGTCACGCTCACCGTCACCGACGGCGCCGGTCAGGCGAGCACCACGACCCAGAACCTCGCGCTCAACGACGCGTTCGCCAACGCCCAGCAGCTGAGCGGGGAATCGCGGACGGTGACCGGGGGCAGCCTCGGGGCGAGCAAGGAGGCCGGCGAGCCGAACCACGCGGGCAACTCCGGAGGCGCGTCGGTCTGGTACCGCTGGACGCCCGTGGCCGGGGGCTCGGTGACGATCGACACCTGCGCGAGCGGCTTCGACACCACGCTCGGCGTCTACACCGGCTCCGCGGTCGGGTCGCTGACCCAGGTCGCCGCCAGCGACGACAACTCGACCGTCTGCGGCTCCCCGACCTCCAAGAGCGCGGTCAAGTTCAACGCCATCGCGGGGACCGTCTACCGGATCGCCGTCGACGGCTGGGACGGCGCCGCGGGCTCGGTCAGCCTGCGGCTCGCGCAGACGGCCGACACGACCGCGCCCACGACCTCGATCACCGCCGGCCCGAGCGGCGCGACCCGCGATCCCAACCCGAGCTTCGGCTTCACCGCCGGCGAGCCCGTGAGCTACGTGTGCCGCCTCGACGGCGGCGCGTTCGCCGGCTGCGGCTCCCCGCAGGCATACAGCGGCCTCCCCGACGGCCCGCACGCCTTCTCGGTCCGCGCCACCGACGCCGCGGGCAACGTCGGCGACCCGGCCGAGCGCGCCTTCACCGTCGACACGACGCCGCCGGAGACCGCGATCGACTCGGGGTCGCGAAAGGTCAAGTTCCCCAGGAGCGCGGTATTCGCTTTCACGGCGTCGGAGCCGGGCTCGACCTTCGAGTGCGCGCTCGATCGCGCCTCGCTGGCCCCGTGCACCTCGCCGATCACCCTCCGCCGCCCGCGCAAGGGGTTCCACACCCTCTACGTCCGGGCGACGGACCCGCTCGGCAACGCCGACCTCAGTCCCGCGACCCGGACGTTCAAGGTCAAGAAGAAGCGCCGCCGTTAGCCTGCGCTCATGTCGAGCTTGCGCCAGCGGTTCGAGGCCGGGACCGTCCGGGCCTTGTCGGCGCTGCCGCGCCCGGTGGCCCGGGTTCTCGCCGGGCGCCCCATCCGGATCGAGGGCCAGGAGCTCGATCCGCTGATCCAGATCGCGGTCCGGCTCGAGCGGCTGAGCGGCGGCTTCGAGCCCGCTCCGGTCGACGAGGTGCGGGCGCTGCGGCGCCGTGATGCCGAGACGTTCCGGGGACCGGTGATCGAGGTCGCGCGAGTCAGCGAGCTGGAGATCCCGGGCCCGGCGGGGCCGATCGGCGCGCGGCTGTACGCGCCCGCGGGGCTGCCCGGCCCGGCGCCGCTGATCGTCTACTACCACGGCGGTGGCCACGTGATCTGCGACCTGGACACGCACGATCAGCCCTGTCGC
Source organism: uncultured Solirubrobacterales bacterium (assembly GCA_963767285.1). Lineage (GTDB taxonomy): Bacteria > Actinomycetota > Thermoleophilia > Solirubrobacterales > 70-9 > WHSW01. The sequence continues at coordinate 504,907 of CAVYDJ010000003.1, forward strand.
TTCCTGGCAGCCGAGGTGCCGGCGCTGGTGTTGTCGGTCGACTACCGCCTCGGCCCCGAGCACCCGTTCCCGGCCGCCGTCGACGACTCGCTGGCCGCGTTTGAGTGGGCGGTCGCCGAGACGGCTTCGATCGGCGCCGATCCGGAGCGCGTCGCGGTCGCCGGCGACAGCGCCGGCGGGAACCTGGCGACCGTCGTCGCCCAGCTGGCAACCGCGGGCGACGGGCCGGCCCCGGCCTTCCAGGCGCTGATCTACCCCGTCACCGACTACTCGAGCAAGCGCCCGTCCTACGCCACCTTCGCCGAGGGCTTCTTCCTCACCCGGACCGAGATGGACTGGTTTCGCGACAACTACTTCGCCGACCCGGCCGATCGCACGGATCCACGCGCCTCGCCGATCCTGGCGTTCGACCTCGCCGGCCAGCCGCCCGCGCACGTCGTCACCGCGGGCTTCGACCCGCTGCGCGACGAGGGCGAGGACTACGCGGCGGCGCTGCGCGACGCGGGCGTCGCGGTGACGCTGAAGCGCGAACCCGACCTGGTGCACGGCTTCATCAACGCGGTCGGCCTCGGCGGGCGCTCGCGCGAGGCGGTGGGCGAGATCGCGGCGGCGATCCGGACCGGCCTGCTCGCGCCGGCCTAGCGACGCGCGCGGGCGCTGATCTTGTAGTCCGCGCCGATGCGTCCACCGCGGGTCAGCACGCCGGCGTGCCAGATCCCCGGGGCGTCTGGACCATGGGTGAGCTAGGAAGAGACGACGGTCATCAGCCTGCGTTCTCGACACAAGCGGCTCCTGTCAGCCGCGTGAGCCTTCATGACGTGGGTAAACTACCCACTATGGCCTCCGTGGTAAAGCGACCGACCGGATGGGAGATCCGCGAGTCGATAACCACCGAGCGCGGACCGCGGAGCCGCACGCTGGCCACCTTCAAGGGCCTGAACAAGGCGACCATCGAGCACGCCCGCGCCCGCGCGTCGAAGGGGCTCGATCACGATGACGTCGTCAGAGCGGCCCTCCGCGCGGGCGCTCCGGTTGAACCGGAGGCCGCAGACGCCCACGCCCAGGCCCTGATCCGGGAGCTCGAGAGCGGCGCTGCCCCGCGGCCCGGGCTCCGCCGTCTCCTCGCCGGCTACCTCCGTGACGAGCCGAGACCCACCGCCGCAGCCGAGGCGGCGTCCGCCTGGCTCGGAAGCTCGGCGGCCGAACGCGGCGCGGCGCTCGTCGACCTCCTGCTCCTCGCCGACGCGATCCCGGTCGCACGCCGGCCTCCCGAGCTCGCGTTTCCGGGATTCAGGAGAGAGAGTGACCGATGACCGAGCTCTCCCTGCCCGGGAAGGTGACCGCGATCGATGAGGCCCTTGACGGCGGGTCGATCGCTCACGCCTTTGGTGGTGCGCTCGCGCTCGCCTACTACGCCGAGCCGCGGGCGACGATCGACGTCGACGTCAACGTGTTCGTCGCGCCCGATCTCCATCCGAGCGTGTCGGCGGCGCTCTCACCGCTCGGGGTGGACCCCGAAACGGATGAAGCCGCGCTCAGCCGCGACGGGCAGTGCAGGATCTGGTGGGGCCGGACGCCGATCGACCTCTTCTACGCCTATGACGAGCTCCACGAGCAGATGGCGCGGCATACCCGCCGCGCCCCGTTTGGCGACGGCGAGATCCCGATCCTGTCGCCCGAGCACCTGCTCATCTGCAAGGTGGTGTTCGACCGTGCCAAGGACTGGATCGACATCGAGCAGATGCTGATTGGGGTCGACCATCTCGATGTTGGGCAGATTGAACGTGACCTCGCTCGCCTCATCGGCGAGGCTGACCCGCGAGCGGATCGCTTCGCGGAGCTGGCCGTTGAGCTGCGGGGCGACGAGGATGGATGACCGCGCGCTGGTCGGGTTCAGCTCTCGGTCGCGTCGAAGATCCTCCACGTCGGCGAGGTCGCGGTGGCTCGCTCGCACGAGCTTCATCGCCCGTAGGTGGCGGCGGCTGCAGACGGCGACCGAGATGCCGAACAATTCCATCTCGACCGCCTCGCCCGACACGTCGCCGTAGCTCGGAACGCCGGGCAGGCGCTGCACGACGTCGAGGCCCCCGTGCGCCGTCTCGAGCGTCAGGTTGGCTCCCGTTGACAATGCGGTGCGCTCCTCGGGACCGAATCCGCGGCCGGGGCTGGCGGCGAGTCGCGCGTCAAGGGTGACGAGCACTTTGCCCAACCGGCGAAGATTTTCCGGGTCGGGAGCCGGAACCACATCGACGTCCTCCGTGGCGCGCACCGGGCCGTGCGCCGCCAGCGCGGTCGCCCCGATCAGGACGTAGTCCACTCCGCCGTCATCCAACGCGCGAAACAGCCCAGTGATGCAAGCCGTCGCAACCGTGCGCGGCGCGGTTCGGCGACGGTTTGATCCTCGGTGTCGGAGCGGCTTTCCACAACGCCTCAGATGCTTCGGCGACCTACGGCGGGGGTGGATCGACACGCGAAGCGCACAGCCGCGCAGCCGCTAGTCTGAGCACCGCGCCCGGGTAGCTCAGTTGGTAGAGCACCTCCATGGTAAGGAGGGGGTCAGGGGTTCGAGTCCCCTCCCGGGCTTCGCTACGAGGTGGGGGTGGGGGCTCGCTCGATGTTTCCGTCGCGCAGCCGGACGATGCGATCCATGGACTCGGCGACCTCGGGGTCGTGGGTCACGACCAGGATCGCCGGGTTGTGGGGCAGGGAGGCGAGGTTGGCCATCAGCTCCTCGATCGTGCTCCGGTCGAGATAGGTCGAAGGCTCGTCGAGAACGAGGAACGGGGGCTCATGGAGCAGGGCACGCGCGATCGCAAGGCGCTGGCGCTGCCCTCCCGAGAGCCGGACGCCCTCGTCACCGACCTCGGTGTCGAGGCCATCCGGCAGGATCTCCACGAAGCCCGCCACGGCCGATCGCGCAGCCAGGATCGCCTCCTGCTCGCTGGTCGCGCCCCGGCCATAGGCGACGTTCTCGCGCACCGTGCCGGAGAACACGATCGGATCCTGCGGTGCGATCCCGATCGAGTGGCGGAGGTGTCCCAGATCGAGCTCGTCGTAGGGGACCCCGTCCGCCGTCAGGTGTCCCGCCGACGGGCGGTAGAGGCCGGCGATCAGGCTGACGACGGTGCTCTTTCCCGCGCCGCTCGGGCCGACGATCGCGACCCGCTCGCCGGGCTCGATCCGCAAATCGATCTGGCTGACGACCATTCGCTCCGCGTCGTATCCGAAGCTGACGCCCGCTAGTGCGATCTCGCCCCGGAAGTCGAGTCGCCGCGTCCCGCGATAGGGCTCAGGGGTGTCGTCCGCGAGCAGCTCCTCGAGTCGCTCCAGCGACGCGACGCCGATTGTGAGTCCGTCCAGCGCCGGCGCCAGCTCCGCGAGCTGGCGAAGGATCAGGGCGACGAAGGCGTAGAAGGCGATCAGGTTTCCGAGGCTGAGGGTGCCGCGTGCGACCGCGATGCCGCCGACCGCGAGCACGACGACCGCCGCCATCGCCGCGATCGACCCCTGGACCGCGGTGTGGGTGGCGCGCGCCCTGCCGATCTCGCGCCCGCGGGTCGCGAGGTCCTCGATGTCGTGGCGACGTCGTTCGATGTCCCAGGTCTCGGCTCCCTCCGACTTCATCAGCGTCACGTTGCGAAGCCCCCAGTTGACGCCGCGGCTGAACCGGCTGAACGACTCCCGCCACCGGACCGCGAGCAGGCGGACGCGGCGGCCGAACACCTGAGCCAGCACCACCATCACCGGGACGGTCACGATTAGGGCCGCGAAGGCAAGCGGGGCGATAACCAGCGCTGCGATTGCCAGCGCGACGATCACGATCGCGGCGGGAAGGGCCGGGTTGGCGAGCCTGTCCAGCATGAACTCGACCCGGTCGGTGTCGTTGACGATCTGCGAGTGCAGCGCGCCCGTGTCCTCGCGGTCGTGCCACGACCGTGGCATCCGGTAGACGTGGGCGATGACCCGGCCACGCAGGGCCGCCACCGCGTCGCGCGACGCGTTGACCGCGATTCGCCGGGCCACGAGCGAGGCCCCCGCGCCGGCGAGATAAAGGATCAGCATCACCGCGCTCGCGATCACGATCGCTCGTTCGTCGCGATCGGGGATGTAGTCGTCGAAGACCCGGGCGACGACTAGGCCGATCGGCAGGAAGAGGATTGCCTCGATCGCCGCGGTGACCACGGCGAGGGCAAACAGGCGCCGGCCGTCCGCGAACAGGCCCCAGATGCGCCGGATGTCAGCGGTCATGGCGGCGCTCCTCCATGCCCAACCCTATTTCCTCCTGACGGCACGTGCCGCACACAGCCCTCGACAGGGCGCCGTCATCGGGGTAGTGTCTTCCCAAGTGGCCACGGAGGGCGGACACGTGCGGGGTACCCCCTCGATCCATCTGAGCAGGCGCGATCTGCTTCGCTCCGGCGCCGTCGCGGCCGGGGCGCTGACGTTCGGCCCGGGGTGGCTGCGCTCGGCGCTGGCGGCGCCGGCCGTCGCCGGCCCCTCCCCCTACGGCCCCCTCGGGCCCCCGGACGCCAACAACCTGATGCTCCCGCCCGGATTCACCTCGCGAGTCGTCTCCCGCGGCCGCTTGCCGGTCGCCGGCACCGCCTACGAGATGAGCGTCGCCCCCGACGGCCAGGCCACCTACCGAACGGCCGACGGCGGCTGGATCCTGACCACCAACTCGGAAGCGCCGGCGGCGTCCGGGGGCGGCGCCTCCGCGACCCGCTTTGCGGCCGATGGTTCGATCGTCGCCGCTTATCGAATCCTCGGCAATACGAACTCCAACTGCGCCGGCGGGCCGACGCAGTGGGGAACGTGGCTGTCGGGCGAGGAGCACGACGCCGGGATGGTCTGGGAGTGCGACCCGGCGGGCGTGCTCGCCGCCGAGCCGCGGCCGGCCCTCGGCGTGTTCGGGCACGAGGCTGTGACCGTGGACCCGGTCGGCCAGCGCCTCTATCTGACCGAGGACCGCGCGGACGGCGGCTTTTACCGCTTCACTCCAACGGCCTTCCCCGACCTCGCCACCGGCCTGCTCGAGGTCGCTGTCGTCGACCTCGGCGGCGCTGTCACCTGGCAGCAGGTGCCCGACCCGACCGTGGCTCAGACCGGGATCCCGACGCGACAGCAGGTAGCGGCGATGACCAAGTTCAACGGCAGCGAGGGGATCTGGTACGCGCGCGATATCTGCTACTTCACGACCAAGGGCGACAAGAAGGTCTGGGCCTACGACACGCGCCGCCAGACGATCGAGGTCATCTTCGACCGCGCCCTGGACGGGGGCTCCTCGCTGGACGCGGTCGACAACGTTACGGTCACCGCGTTCGGCGACATCTACGTCTGCGAGGACGGGGGCAACATGGAGATCGGGCTGATCACCTCCGAGCGCACGATCTCGCCGTTCCTGCAGTTCGTCGGCCCCGACCACAATGACTCGGAGGTCTGCGGCGTTGTCTTCGACCCCTCGGGCACGCGCATGTACTGCACCTCCCAGCGCGCGTTCCCGCCCCTCGTGGGCACGGCAGGGGGCGCGGTGTACGAGGTCACCGGGCCGTTCCGCCTCCCACCGGAAGGCGTTCACGCCGACTTCGTCTTCGGGCCGCCGGCCGGCGAGGCACGCCCGAGCGGCCCGCTCAATCCGGGGCCGCCCGTGTCAAGCCCCGACCCGGGTCCCGACAACACCCTGCCCGCTCCCGGCCCCGACACGATGCTGCCGAAGGCGACGCTGAAGGCAAAACAGAAGGTCCGCCGCAAGACGTTCCTGCGCGACGGCTTCAACATCGACGTCACGGTCGACGAACCGGCGACGGTCGCTGTCATCCACGACACCCACGCGCTTGCGCGGTTGCCGAGCGACGACGGCTCATTCCCGCGGCCGAAGACCGTCGTGTTCGACCGCGAGACGGCGGTGGTCCAACGGGCCGGGGACACCGTGCGCATCAACCTGCGCCCCGGCAAGCAGGCGGTGCGCAAGCTGAACAACCACGACGGCGCGGTCGCGAGCCGGCTGCTGGTCTCGGTGGTCGACACCAACGGCAACGAGCAGGTCTCGACCGCGAAGGTGAGGATCGGGCCCGACAGGTAGGCAAGGCCCCCCGCCGCGTCGCGCTACCGTGACGGTTAATGCGTCGGCTCTGTTGCCTGGCCTGCTCGATCGCGATTACGGCCCCCGCGGGTGCTGAAGCCGCAACAAGCATGATCCCGATCGGCACGTACGAGACGCCGGTATACATCACTTCGGATCCCGACGACCCCCGGCGCCTATTCGTCGTCGAGCAAGGTGGCAGGATTCTGCTAGTCACCGATTCGGACACGAGCACGTTTCTTGATCTCACCGACGTCGTGCGGGTTGGCCAGGAGCAGGGCCTGTTGTCGGTGGCGTTCCCCCCGGACTTCGCTGGGAGCGACCTGTTCTACGTCGTATACACAGGCCGGGACGGAGGTGCTCTCCATCTGGACGAGCTTCGGGCGTCCGGGGGCACCGTGGATCCGTCCTCGCGTCGGCCGCTGATGACGATCGACCATTCGCAGCATCCCACTCACTACGGGGGACAGCTTCAGTTCGGGCCCGACGGATTGCTCTATCTGTCGACCGGCGACGGTGGCGGTCAGGGCGATCCGCTTGAGTCAGGTCAGGATCTCACCTCGTTACTCGGGAAGCTCCTGCGCATCGATCCGAAACCCGAGGACGGTGCGCCGTACTCGATCCCGCCCGACAACCCGTTTGCCGACTCCGATCATGATCCCCCGGGTGGCGCCCGGGACGAGATCTGGGCGTACGGGTTCCGTAACCCCTGGAAGTTCTCGTTCGATCGCCTCACTGGCGCGTTGCTGATCGGTGACGTTGGCCAGGGCGGCTGGGAGGAGCTCGACTACGCACCGCAGTCCTGGGGCGGCGGGCGGGGCGCAAACTTCGGATGGGACTGTCGGGAGGGGATGCACGATCACGAGCTCACCGGGTGTCCTCTGGGACCCTTTACGGATCCTGCGTTCGAGTACGGGCACACAGGGGGCAACTGCTCGATCACCGGCGGCTATGTCGTCCGCGATCCGAGCCTTGCCGACCTCTACGGCCGGTACGTATACGCGGACTATTGCGTCGGGCAACTCCGGTCGTTGGTGCCCGGTCTCCCGCTCGCGACCGACGACCGGCCGGAGGGGCTGCCGGTGCCCAATGCGTCGAGCTTCGGCGAGGATGCCTGCGGCCGGATTTATGCGGTGTCTCTCGGATCCCCTGCCGGCACCATATTCCGGCTCGGTGACATGGCCGGAGACGCATGCACCACGAAGACCGCGACCGTTGACGTCGCGGGCGACGGGGCTGGTCGAGTCACTGGGGTCGGGATCGACTGCCCTGGTGACTGCTCCGAGGCCGCCTATGTGCCGAAGCTGATCGAGCTGCAGGCGATCCCGACTCCAGGCTCTCGCTTCGTGGGTTGGTCCGGGGCCTGCTCCGGGACGGGCTTGTGTCCGCTCAGCCTCACGGCTGACACGGGCGCTACTGCGACGTTCGGACGAACCATTGCCACGACCCTGTCGCTCTCCGCCCGCTCGAAGCGGGCGCGCCGCGGGAAGCGGGTCGCGATCGAGGCAGCGGTCGCGGAGTGCCCGGATCGTGTTGGTGACCCGGTGGAAGTGCTTCGGGACGACGTTGTCTCGAGACAGCTGATCCTGGGGCGCCGCTGCATCGCTCGTGCCAAGATCCTGGTCAGACGGACGACCTCGCTGAGCGCCGAGATCGCGGCGGACGGCAGGCACCTCGCTGCGACGGCGCGTCCAGTGACGATTACGGTGCAACGCTGAGGTTCGAGGGCGTGTCGGCGAGCCGGAGCCTCGGCACCCCGCGGGACCGGTCCGTCAGTTCTTGAGCTTGACCTTCTGCTTCGCGGGCGCCGAGGTGTTGCCGGACCCGTCCGTCGCAGTGACGCTGATCTTGGCTTTCGGGGTCTGACCCTTGGCGATCGACTTCTTGATCTTCTTCAGCGACTTCTTGGAGAACTTGAAGCGCAGCTTGACCTTCTGGTTCGCAGCGACCGAAGCGGACACCGACTTCGACGTCACGGCCTTCTTGCCCCCGGACACGTTGACCGAGGCCTGGCCCTGGACGCTCCCGGCCTCGCTGGAACTGACGCTGAGCGCAAGCTTGTCCACGTCCTGCTTCGACTTGCCCGACACGGTCTCGTTCGGCGGGGTCGAGTCGCTTCCGCCTCCGCCGCCTCCTCCGTCTCCTCCGCCTCCGCCGTCTCCTCCGCCTCCGCCCCCATCGCCGGCGGCGACCACGGTGACGGCGTTGCTGTCCGCGGTTGCGCTGCCGGCCGAGTTTGTCGCGGTCACGCGGCAAGTGATCGCGTGACCCTCGTCGGCGGTGGTGAGCAGGTACGTCGAGTCGGTCGCGCCGATCGCCACGCCGTCCCGCCGCCACTCGAAGGCGTAGGTCTGAGGCGTCCCGCCGGACCAGGTGCCAGCAGAGCAGGTCAACACCTCTCCCTTGGTCGGTGTCCCCGTGATCGCGGGCGCCACGGTGTTCGCGGGCGCCGCGAGCTCAAATGCACCGGAGTCGCATGCGCTGCCCTGGGGCCGTGACACGCCCCGCTGGTCGTCGCCGAGCGCCGCGGCGGCGATCGTGGTGCATCCCCCTGCGGGCCCGCCGGCGTTGATCGCGGGGCTCCCTGAGGGCAGCGCGTGTGTCTGGGTCGGCCCGCCGTTGTTCTGCAGCGACCCGAGGGCCAGCGGAGTGCTGAAGTGGTCGTTCGGGTTGGCGGGCAGGTCGCACGCGTTTGCCCCGGTCCCGGTGAAGAAGTTGAAGCCCTGCGAAGTCGGATCGCTCCCGCCCGCTGACAGGCAGTCGGGAATCGTGTTGCCGGTCAGGATGTTGCCCTTGAGCTTGACGGACGTCGGGCCGAGCGCGTTGGTGTCGATCGCTGCGGTCCCGGTCGTGCTACCGGTGATCGTGTTGTAGGAGAGGTTGACCGCTGCGGCGAAGTCGTCGCGGATCGCCGCGCCCGGTCCGCCCCCCGTCGCGTTGTTCCCTGAGAGCGTGCTGTTGGTCACCGTCACGGCGTCGGCGTTGGCGGTGTCGATACCCCCGCCTCTCGGAGCGCTGTTGTTGCTGATCGTGCTGCGCGTCACGTTCAGCACGCCATTGAGATCGACCTCGATCCCTCCCCCCCGAGCGCCTGCGCCGGTCGCGGTGTTCCCGGAGATCGTGCTGTCGACGACGTTCAGGGCTCCGTTGAAGGCCAGGCTCGCGCCACCGCCAAAGCTGTTGGTCGTATTGCCGTGGCTCGTCACATGGTCCATCGTCAGCACGTATGGCTGCGTCGGAATGCCGTTCCCCTGTACGTACACGTTGGATCCGCCGGCAGTCCCGGAGCCCTGCAGTGTGATGTTCTTGAGCGTGCCCACCAGGTTGGCATTCACGCCGGGGTTGACGAAGGACAGCATGTTCTGTGAAGTCGTCCGCTGAATCGTCACCGTCCCGCCGCCGTCGATCGTCACCGGGCCGTTAAAGGCGATCGGGTTGTTTCCGGCGGCGGTCCCGTTGGTAACCGCGGCCGTGGCGACACCGCTGAACGTGATCGTGTCCCCGGTCGCGGCATCGACGTTTGACGCGTTGGCGGCCTGGCGCAACGAGCACGGCCCAGCTGCCGCGCATGAGCCGACCGTGTTGTCTGGATCGGTCCCTGTGTTGACGACGAAGTTGTCCGCCGCGGCGACGGGAGCGCAGATGAGTGAGCCGGCCACGACGAGAGCAGACACGACGAGGCGGGTAGGCAGGCCAAGGCCAATCGGTTTTCCCTGCGCGTGCACCGGGAACCACCATACATCTTTGGGGCGATCAACCCGGGATTCTCAGCCGACCTCAAGCCCGTCGAGTGAGGCTGTGGCCAGTCCGTTAGCCTTGCCTCGGTGACATTGTTGACCGAGGCTGGTTCGTCTGTTCGCGAGCAGGTCGGCCATTTTCATCCTGACCAGGCCGGGGACCGGCCGACCTTGCAACGGCGCTACTGAGTGCTTCTCCACCGGCTGCGACGCGCGGCGCTCAGGCTCGGCCTGGACGTTCACAGGGCTGGGGCCGACGGCCCGGGACATCTGCTCCGGGCGCGCGGTATTGATTTGGTGCTCGACGTCGGAGCCAATACAGGTCAGTACGGCGAGGAACTGCGCCGATCCGGCTACCAGGGTCGGATCTGTTCCTTCGAACCTCTACCGGCTGCGTACGGGAAGCTTGCCCGGAGGGCGGAAACGGACCACCTTTGGACTGCGCGTGAGCTCGCGCTGGGAGCGGAGGACGGTACGGCAACGCTCAATATCGCTGGCAATGACGGGACGAGTAGCTCGATCCTCCCGATGCTGCCGAGACATCTCGATGCGGCACCCGACTCGCGCTATGTGGGCGAGACGGATGTGCAGGTGCGGCGACTCGACGCGATCTGGGACGAGATCGTGCCGCCCGCGGCAGACCCGTTTCTAAAGCTGGACGTTCAGGGCCTCGAGGGGGCGGTCCTGGACGGGGCCCGGGATCGGATTTCTGATCTGAGCGGGATCCAGCTCGAGGTGTCCCTCGTCCCCCTCTACGAGGGGGCGATGGACCTGAGGGAGGCACTCGATCGAATGGCCGAGCTTGACATGGGCCTCGTCGACGTGAGGCAGGGCTTTACCGACCCACGCACGTTCGAGCTCTTGCAGATCGACTGCGTGTTCGTTTCCTGATTTTCGTTTGCGGCCATGACGGAGGAACCGGCGTATTCCGTCCGGCGAGGCGGGCAGTCTCGTGGCCGGGTCGGTCTACGGGCGCCGAAATATGTAGTTGTGCCCGCCGAACGCTCGACCTCCCGTTGCGACCCACTCCCGAACATCCCGTTCCGTGACCGGGCGATTGGTGTCGACGGATTCCGCGTCGTACCCGCACCGCCAGAAGATCTCGAACGTGGATTCGAAGTCGGGGTTTCCGCCAGCGGGGTGGTGCTCAGAGAAGTTGATCTCGACCAGCCAAGTCGGGGCCGGTGTCATGGTCAGAGTGCTCTCGGCACCGGCCAAGACCCGGCGCTCCGCGCCTTCCACGTCGACCTTGATCAGGAGTCGACGGTCCGTCACCTCCTCGCCTCTGAGGACTGTGTCAAGTGTGGAGGCTGGAACGACAGTCTCGGCCCCGGCCCCGGCCCAGCCACGGATCAGCGATGCGGCTGTCCCGCTGCCGTACAGGGTAAGTAGGCCCGGCTCTGCGTCAAGAGCTACGGGATGCACGGAGACATCCGTGTATCCGTTGTCGATCAGGTTCGCGTACAGATATCTCTGGTTGTCTGGAAAGGGCTCGATGGCGATCACGCGCTTTCCGCCGCGTCGTGCCAGACAGGTGTAGAGACCGAGGTTTGCGCCCACGTCGACGACCACGTCACAACGATCGAGCTCGCTTCGGACGAAGGCGAGCTCGTCCGGCTCGAACTCACCACTACTCTGATGCGCGTTCCCTCTGAACGTGAAGCCCATGCCGGTTGACGCCGGCTTGCTCCGAACGGCACGAATCTCGCTCTGCACCAGTTTGCCGAGTCTTACCGGCGTGGGCGCAAGCCGCCTGATGGTGCTGCGGGCAGTCAACGCTCGGAAGCGTATGCCACCGGCGTCTACGGTCTCGCCCGCCTTATCCCCGTGGGCTGTGGCTGTAGTCTCGTGCGCGCCTTGGGGTCCGCGGGAAAAAAGAACGGCACTCCAGATTCCCGTTCGCGATCGGTCCTGAGGGGGGTTCGTGATGCCCTGCTTGGAAACCGGGTCGCCCAGCGATTAGTACGGCGGGGCGCGCGGGCTCGTCTGATCCCCGAGACGGTGCTGGCCCGAGTGCAGCCGGTCGGGCACCATCCCCTGAAGACTCCCGCCGGAGGCCAAATGATCTATGTGTCAGACCGTTCCGACGTGCTGGCGCGCAGCATGGTCTGGCTGGGCGGCATGGATAGCACGGCCGTCCGCCTCTTTTCCGAGCTTTCCCGGGATGCCCGCGGAGTCCTTGATGTGGGCGCGTTCACTGGGGTCTATTCCGTTCTCGCCGCTGTCGACGGGCGCCCTACCGACGTGATCGCCTTCGAGCCCAATCCAAAGATCCTGCCCCTACTACGTCGGAACCTGGCCGCCAACGGCTTACATGGGTCGGTACGCATCGTGGAAGCAGCAGTGCTCGACTCGCCCGGTCGAGTGAAGTTGACAATTCCGGCCGACACGACCGCCGCCTCGACAGCTCCGGACACCGTCGGCGAGGAAGTCGAGGTTGCCGCCACCACGATTGATCTCACCGCTGGCAGCGTCCCAATCGATCTGATCAAGATTGACATCGAAGGTGCCGAAGCGGCGGCACTCCGTGGCGGTAACGCAGTCATAGGCCAGTGGGAGCCCGACATCCTTGTCGAGTTGCTGACGGCCCAGGCGTTCGACGAGGTCGCTCGACTGATGGCGAGTTTCGGATACAGGACGATCCACCACCTCGGCACCCAGGGACCCCGGGAAGTTTCGGCTTTCGTCGAGGAACCGAGGCAGGTGGACTATGCCTTTCTCGGGCCGAAGAGCCTGCCCAGGCTAACGCACGACGATAAGTGACTTGGTCATCCCCAGGAATCGCTCCCGAACGATCTGACATCCGGGAAAGAGTTGGCGGAGATCCGTCGCTGACAGGAGCTCGAGCTCATCCACGATCGCATGCGCTTCACCGCGCGAGGGCCTGGTGATGATGCCCCACACGGAGCAATTCCGAACCAGGCGTCTGCGCACAGGCTTCGGTAGCCAATGAATGAACGGTGTCAAGTAGTGCGGCTCGATGGGAAACCAGCGGTTCGGTGTTTGGATCCACAAGTGCTTGCCGACTCTCATCGCCTCCTCGGCAGCGTGACGCTGGTTCTCGCGCGTGTGCAGATGCTCGATCATCGAGTTTGAAAAGGCGATATCAAACGCGGCGTCGGGGAACGGAATGCGCCGTGCGTCTCCGCGCACGAACGAGACGCCCCCGTTGGAGGATCCCGCCGCCTCCTTGTTCAGCAGCGTGACCCTTAGGTCCATGCCCTCCCAAAAAGTCGAGGTACCGCCAATGTCCAGAATCGTGGTCTCCGGGGCGGGTTGGAATGAATGGAGGAACGCGCGCATACGCGCGCGTCGACGGCGGCGACCCACAAAGCCGTAGATCCGGTGGATGAGAGGTTCGGGCATCCCGGCTAGGCTATGCGACTTGCGCGGTATCACCCTTCGGCGGCACTACTTCTTCTCGCCGTCAACCGCCGCCAAGCTCGGGGGTGCTCTGGCCGGGCCCGAGGCATGGGATGCGCTGCGTATCGCAGAGCGGGAGCCCGGCTTCGCGATGGCCGAGAGTCGTGCACGATGGCAGGCGGACTGCGGCCAACCCTGGCTGATCGAGCGAGGGGAGCGAATTGCGCTGTTGACTCGGGAGCTTGGGCTGACGGAGATCGTGAGTTTTGGAGTCGGGGCCGGTTGCCTTGAGTACCAGATCCACCGCGCTGATCCCGGCCTCGCGCTCCACCTCTCCGACTTCAGCGGCGCCACCGTGAGCCGTCTGGCGCGGGTCTTTCCGGATGCAGCTTCGACGTCGGTGCTGGACGTGCTTGAGGACGAGATATCCGCCCGTTCTCACGCCCTCGCGCTCCTGCATCGGATCGACAGCGAGTTCTCCGACGAGGATCTGCGCTGCGCGCTCGCCCGCCTTCGCGATACGTCACACCGGCACGTCCTTTTAGTGCCCACAATGCTGCTTACGCTGCGGGTCGCGGCCGCCGAGGTCGCTCGCCGATGCGAGTCCATGCTCCGGCGTCGTCCGGCGACGTTTGTTGGTTATGCGCGCAACTGGAACGCTTTTGCCCGCATCTGGTTAGACATCTATGAGGTTCGATGGCGGGGGGCGGTTGGTGGGACGCCGTTCATCCTGCTCGAGGCAGTGTGACCACCCCGATACCGCCTCCTGGGTAGAAGTGGCCCTTCGGCCTTTCCCGCCAGACGGTCATCGTGGTGCCGTGGTCGTTAGCGAACTGTTCGCATGTGTCCGCCGCGTGGGCGTTGTCGCTGAGCAATGTCTTCGCGCCGTGGTCGGCGGCGGTCTCCAGCTCCCAGCGCTCGCACTCCGGCGTGTGCAGGCTGTCGTGGACAAAGAGATCGATTTTCCCGGCCTGGGGCAGTGCCTCGTAGCTGGTAGCTCGGACCCGCGACCAGCGGGGGCGGAGACGTTCGGGCACTAGCCAGCCCGTGCCCGGCTTCGGATCGATCGAGGTCAGGTGCCCTTCCCCGTTTCGCTCCAGGGCCGCGAGCAAGACGGTCGATCCGAGGCCGTCGTGCATTCCGGTCTCGACGACGCGGAGTGGCTTGAGGGCTCGGACGATCGCATACCAGCCCGCCCGTCGACCGAACAGCGCTTCCTGCTTGTTCGCCGGCCGCCAGCGCAGCCGCCGCCGCAACTCGGCCCTGAGTAGCTCGTCACTGTCGAGCTCGTCCACATAGCTCCCTCCGGCGCAAAGCTCATCGAGCCAGACGCGAAGCTCGTCGCGGTTCTCGATCTCGTAGGTGAAGTTCTCAACCTCGGGGTCGAAAAGCACGTAGGGAACGTGCTCGCGGACGGGATGGCCGTACTGGCGAACCGTATTCCACTTGTGAATCCAGCGAAACCGATTGATCCCCGCTCGCCGAATCAGTTGGCGGCGCGGCAGGCGGTCGCGCGGCTCCGCTCGCGCATTCACCTCGCTATCCATGCGAAAGTTCCGATTGCCCCGCCAGCCTGCGTCGAGCTGAGCTGAACTGGAGGCGTAGCTCCTTCCTGGTGTTCGGCACATAGATGCCGAGGCGACGAATCCCGAAGCGCCCCTCGTAGAAAAGCCGACCGAGGACGAGCCCGGCGAGAAGGCCACGGCGGTTCTTGCGCATGTGGCTCGGCTTGTAGTCGCCTCTGACCGATCTCACCTGCCCGATTGATACCCGAAGTTCGCGCACATACGGGCGGTAGATCGTGCTGAGGACCGAGCGGGATAGCCAGTAGCGCCGCGCCGGTGAGAAGACGTGCGGACTAAGGACGAGTAGGCGGGCGAAATGGAACGCGATGAGCCGCTGGCCGTCGACGATGGGGTCCCCGCTCGCCTCTGTGACGCGGTGTTGCCAGACGTTCCAGGGCGCAAGAGTCACCGCCGGACTCCGCAGGATCCCGATCGACTCGAACAGTTCCGGAAACTGGTCCAAGTACTTTTGGTCGCCCCAGGTCTCCTCGTTCATCGCCGTGCTGGCGAGAGTCTGGTCGCCCCACCATTTCAGCGCGGCGCTCGCGGTATCCGTCCGTCCGAAATGGACGATGCAGACATTGAAGCGGCCACGCTCCTCTTCGTCCCTCACGTCGCCGGAGCGATGCTCAACGACAAAGACCGTAGAGTCACGATCCTCGTAAATGCTGGCGGGATCGTCGAAGAAAAACACGTCGGCGTCGACATAGGAGACGCCATGCCCCGGTGCGCGCGACTCGACGAAGCGAATCAGTTGGGGGGTGCACGCGTAGTAGAACTCGAGCACGTCCCGGTCGGTTCTTGCCTCGCCGAGGCGGGGCTCGAACTCAATCAGTTCCTCCGGCGTTACCAGTTGGGCGCGCTCCAACTCGAGCGACTCCAGAATGGCGTGGGTGTCATCGTCGAGGCAAAGGATCCATAGCTCGGCAGTGGGGTTCGCGCGAATCAGCGAACGGTGGAGGGCGAGCCCCTGCGGCAGGTACCTTGAGTCGAAGTACGTGCAGAACGCGATCATGCTCACGAGCCCCGATCCGCTGGATCGAATTCGTTGACGGCGTCGACCACCTCAGCGATCGATTCCTCAGCCATGCCGACGAACAGCGGCAGTGAGATTACGGAGCGCGACGCTACCTCGGTCTCGGGCAGGGAACCCGCCACGCAGACCTTCGCGTAACCAGGTTGCAGGTGGACCGGGACCGCGTAGTGGATCGCTGCCCCGATCCCGCGTGCGCCCAGGACCTCAATCAGTCGATCGCGCTGTGGTATCCGAACAACGTACAGATGGTACGCGTGTTGGACACCGAGACGCGCCTCCGGCAGGCGTAGATGAGGATTGTCTAACCCGTCCGCGTAAGCCGCCGCGATCTCCCGCCGGCGGGAGATCATGTGGGGCAGATGACGCAGCTTCACTCGGAGAACGGCCGCCTGCAATTCGTCGAGCCTCGAGTTCCATCCGAGCTCCTCGCTGACCTGTGGAGTGCGCCAGCCATATTGGCGGAGGGCGACCAACCGGTCGGCCACCTCAGGCGTGGACGTGACGACCGCCCCGGCGTCGCCAAGCGCCGCCAGGTTCTTGGTGGGATAGAAGCTGAACGCGGCCGTCGCCGATCCCGATCCGACATGGTGGCCATCGATGCGCGTTCCATGAGCTTGGGCGCAGTCTTCGATCACCACCAACCCATGCTTCTCGGCCACCGTCTGCACGACCGAGATCGCAGCCCCACCGCCGTACAAATGGACCGGGACGATCGCCCGTGTCCGCGGCGTGATTGCGGCCTCGATGCTGTTGGCGTTGATAGTTAGCGTCGCCTCCTCTACGTCGACGAGCACTGGCACAGCTCCTGCGCGCAGGATGGCCGCCACTGTGGCTCCCGCCGTATGGCTGACCGTGATCACCTCGTCACCTGGGTCCACGCCGTTGGCGCGCAGCGCCAGAGTGAGCGCGTCGGTCCCCGAGGCGACGCCCACCGCGAAATCGCATCCGACGTAAGCGGCGAACTCGCGCTCGAACCCGGCCACCTCGCGGCCGAGCACATACGACCCGCTCGAGATCGTGCGCGAGATTGCGGCATCGAGCTCCTCACGGATCAACTCGTTCTCCGAACCCGGACTGGCGAACGGGATGTTCACTCGAAGTACTCGGCCCCGCGAGCGCGGTAATACTCGAGCGTCTGGGTCAGCCCCTGGCGTAGATCGACCCGAGGCTCCCATCCCAGGAGTTCCCGGGCGGCGGAGTCGTCGGAGTAATAGTCGCCGATATCGATCGCCTTCAGATCCTCCGGAAACGGGATCGACTTGACTGTGCCACCGCGATTACAGCTCACCAGTAGATCCGCCAACTCGCGGAGCGAGACGCGCTCAGCGCCGCCGATGTTCAGGGCCGAGCCGATCGCGGCCTCCTCTTGGGCGGCGAGCAGGAAAGCGTCGACCACGTCGTCAACGTAGACCAGGTCCCGCACCTGGCTGCCGTCGCCGTAAACCGTGATCGGCACGTCAGTGAGTACGTTCTTGATCCAGATCCCGACGAAGGTCTGACGGGCGTCCTTGATCCGCATACCGGGGCCATAGGTGTTCGTCAGCCGCAGGACGCTGGTGTTGATCCCGTGCGCGGAGTGGTAGACGAGGTGGTAATGCTCGCCGGCCACCTTGTTGACCCCGTTGACATCGACTGGCGCGATCGGGTGGCGCTCGTCGACCGGCAGATACTGCGGGCGACCGTAGATCTGGCGGGTACTGGCAAAGACAACACGGACCGCAGGGTTGTGGCGTCTGCAGGCCTCGAGTATGGACAGTTGCGCTCGGGCGTTGATCTCTAGATCTGGGTAGGGGTCGACCATCGAGTCGAGGTGGCTGGTCTGCCCCGCCAAGTTGAAGAGGACGTCCGCTCCCTTGATCAGGTACTCCATGCTGTGTACGTCGCGCACGTCGGCGACGTTGAAACGCACCAAGTCCTCGAAGTCGGCGATGTTCGCCAGATTGCCGCCATATTCCGGGATCAGGCTGTCGACGAGGACGACGTCCGCCCCTCCGGTGGCGAGGCGTCGGCCCAGATTTGAGCCAATGAACCCGGCGCCACCGGTTATCACCACCCGCGCGCCGGAGAAACTTGACGGATCCACGGACGTCATCCGATCCCGCTCCCGTTCGATGCCAGGCTGCTCCGGGGTCCACGCTCGGGCTGCGAGACCGTGCCGTTCAGTGCATGGTGGACGGCAGAACCGAACGCCTCCACCATGCGCGGGTAGTCGAAGTCACTTACGTCTTCGCGCGCCTGCTCTCCGAGCTCTCGGGCGTGTTCCTCGTCCCCGGCCAACTCCGTGATCGCGCGTGCCAGCGCGTCAGGATCGCGTTCCGGCACGATGAGGCCGTTCCTGCCGTCGACCACGAGTTCCCCCGCCGCAGCGCCGACCGCGTCTGTCGCCGATTGCTCGGCACCCCGGCGGCCATCGCCTCGTTGACCACCAGGCCCCAGGTCTCGCGGAACCGGCGGGTGGTCACGGCAGGGAGGACGAAGCAACGAGCCCGTGCGGAACTCGTTGGAGATTTCGCTGTGGGCAATCCGCTCCCGGGACCGCGATCCGCGGATCTGATGCGGCTCGGGCCCTCACCCGCGGTTCCAGCGACCCGCCGGCCCACGAGCCGAAAACGGGTCTTGTCACCGGGAGGCAAGTGCGGAGTACGCGTCGAGTAGGTAATCGAGCCTTCTTGTGCTCCCTCGACTGGCCGACGACAGGGCACCGGCGCGGTCAGTCGGCACACGCTCGATGGCTGCCGAACGGCGACGTCTCAATCGCTTGGCCGGCGATCTGAGTCTTCGCTCGGTCGACACCGGTCACCTCCTCGGGTCAGCGGTTGACGTGCTCCCGTAGGTGACGATGCGCGTCAGCCCCCACCATAGATGCGAATCCCACCAGCGGGACGGATGCCGCTCTTTCGGGTCAGATTCGTCTCCGGGTGGTGACGGTGCCAGTCCAGGGCGCGACGGAAGTTCCGCGTCTGCGGGCGAGGCAGTACCGGATACAGCAGCATCAGGCGTCCGTTGATGCATTGACGACAACGTCATAGCGCTCGTAGACTGAGTTCCTTCTGGAGGCCGATGAGGATCATCGATGCTCGGCGATCCGCCTTGGTCTCGCGGATCGGGAGCCCCGGGCTCATGGTCGATCGAGGAGCCCAGGTCGCGCTTCCTCACCGCGTGAGAAGAAGTAGAAGGTGGTGTCGAAGCGCCGGGCCAGCTGCTCGTAGAGCGGACGCCGGTCATACGGGCAGAGATCGTGATGAACGCAATCCTCGGTTCAGTCACTCGACGGCGCTACCGGTCCGCGGTCTCCCTGCTTCGAGTGGCTGGGCCAGCCATGACGGAGGAATGATCGCTTGCTCGGAGTCTGGGGCACCGCTACCGCCATGGGGTCGGGTAGACGACTGGGGCGCCACCGCCCGACGCGATGACCGCCGCCCACCAGGAGAACGTGCTGCGGGAGATAACGAGCGCTCTGCAGGCCGCCAGGTCCGCGAGGTGCTGGATGGGGGACCCCTGCGCGGCAACCTCGAACGGACGACCGAGCTTGAGCTCGCTCGCACCAGGCAGGGTCGTCGGACCAAACCCGTACGGGGACCTCATCACCGGTCTCACCGATGCTCGATCAGCCGATTGAGGCCCGCGCCGAACCACGCTGGATCGACACGGGAGTCGGTCGCGAGGATGTCGCGCCGCCGGACATGAACCCCGATCGGACCGGCTCGGGCAGGATCGACGAGCGTCGCCAAGTCAGTCGCGAGCTTCTGGGATCAGTGGCTCAGCGTACGTGAGCCGCTGCCGGTAGCCGAACCACCAGGCCGGACGTGGGACACCGGCAGCAAGCGCCCCCATGGCCGTGAAGTCGCAAACGACCCGACGAGGGCCGCGCGCGATTCGAATCAACCGACCCATTCGCCTTGCGCGTCCCATCGGTGTCGGACGTGGCGGCTGGCGTTGACCAAACGCTCGCCGATCAGCTTCGAGGCCGGGAGGCTGAGCACGTCAGGCTTGATCCCTCGGTGCGCTGAGACGTCGTACCAAGCTTCGCGTCCGGTTTGTCGCTGGAGCGCACGGGCGAAGCGATCTGAAAGAGCTGATTCCCGAGGCCGCCTAGCAGCGCGACGACGTCGCGGCTGGCTCCGACCCGATCTCCCGCCGTCACCGCGGCCACTCCCGAGCAAGCCTGTGCCAGGGGTCCTCGTGGAGACCATCAAGCAACTGCCGATCTACGGCAGCCAGCATGAACCGCGCGGCAGCCCGATGGCTCATCCGCTCACGAGCCCAATGATGAGCCGCGAGTCCCAGTTCGAGGATCTCGTCTTCGGGCGCGGCGGCGAGCGTCTTAACGCGTTCGACGACGCCGGCCACCGATGGCTCAACGAACAGTCCGGCTTCATGGCCTGGAACCCAGTCGAAGCCGGGGTGACCTGTGGTCACGTGGACGCGGCCGGCAACCATGCTGATCGGAAGACGGTCGGACGCGTAGCTCTCGTGGCGCGGGAAGTGGTCCCAGTTAACCGACATCAGTCCCTCGCGGATCGCCGTTGTCTGCTCGGCGAAAGGCAACAGCCCCTTAGCCCCACGGCCTGACCAGCCGAATCCGTCAGAGGGCTAGGCGCAACTCGTCGACACGCTGGAGTCTCCGAACGAGCGACGCCCGTTGAGTCGCTCCGGGCAACCGTGATATACGGCCCCAACGGGCCAACCCGCTGCCGATCATCACCGCGTCATAGCGGGGCCGGGTCCCATTCGAGGGGCGGATCCGACTCGGCGGTAGCGAAGAGGACCTGGCAATAGGTGTGAG
>CAVYDJ010000004.1:0-1025469 GCA_963767285.1 uncultured Solirubrobacterales bacterium
GGCAAGCCGCCCTCGCTCGCGCGCGGGAGCTCCAAATGGTCTTCAACGACATCGTGCCGCTTCGCGTGCTCCGTGAGATTTAGTTTCGAAGGGCAAACAGGTTGAACTTAGGGTCGTTCATGAAGGGCATCCTCGGGCCAAAAGCGAGAAGGTCCAGCGGCGCTGACCCTTTTCACCGCGATCAACGGGCCCTACGACGACTTCGCAGACGTTGAAGGCGGCGCGGTCCACTACCGGTATCGGACCGGCTGCCGTCGATCAGCCCGACAACCGGCACTTCGCGAGCCGCCAGAAGGATCTTCAGGCACCGCTCATCTACTTCCGGGGTGTGGGAGACGCCCAGTAAGCGGTGATTGCCCCGTCTTCGTCGTCGAGGACGACCCGGCCAGGGGGCTCGTGGGTTTCACGCGACCGGTCTTCCCTTCCAGAACGTCGAGAGCTAGGGCATCGTCTCGTCTGAGGCTGCTCGCCGGGAGCGGCTGCGCAATGGTCGTTCGCCGCTTGGACCAGGTGCGCTTTCGCCGAGGCGCTCCTGCGCCGCGTACCGCAGCCGGTGCGCGATCTGCTCGCTCAAGGAACGAGATCTTGTCGAGGCCGCGCACATCATCGGCTGCGCGCGAGAACCGGTGGGGTCGAAGCCGTCGTGAACGGCCTTGCCCTGTGTGCGATCCACCACCGCGCATACGACCGCAATCTCCTCGGCATCGATCCTGGGGGTGTGGTTCATATCGGAGCGCGGCTGCTTAGGGAGATGGACAGGGGGCTGCTCCGGCGGGTCTTCAAGCTTTCCACGGGGCGGCAATTGCTCCAGCCTGGCCGCGAGGAGGCAGACCCGAACCTCAGTCGACTCGAGACCCGCTACGAGCGGTTCATCGAGGCGCTTGCCCTAGATTCAGCCTGGCGAGCCCGTCGTTCTGGGACAAGGCCTACGGCGGGAGGTTCCAGTGGTTTCGTGCCGCCGGTCGCCTGTTGCCGCTCCTGTCCGCTTCGGACCGGACGGTCCTGGACGACGTTTCCTCCATCTCGCTCCAGTTCGACCAAGGCCACCTCGCGTAGCCGCTGCCCCATCGCCGCGCCGCGCGACTTGTATGAACAGCCCAGCTGGTCGAAGTCACCCTTCGTGCGCTCGTAGTAGTCGGCGATTAGCGCGCCGACATCAGCAGCGCCGCGGCGAAGGCGTTTGCCTCCTGCCCGGTGACCGGAAAGGTCGCCTTGTCGTCGCCGGCGCCTCGTCCTCGCTGACCGGCGGGCGCCGCGGGGGCCTCCCTTTGCCGCGGCGCTGACCTACGGACGGATGCTCTGGGCGTTGTGGAAGAGGTCGTCGGGGTCGTAGCGGCGCTTGACCGCCGCCAGGCGCCGGTAGTTCTCTCCGTAGTACTGGCGCTTCCAGTCGCGGATCTCGTGGCTGGGGAAGTTCTGGTAGCTCTCGGGCGGGGTGTGCGGGGCGACGATCTCGATCATCTGCTTGGTCCAGGCGAGCAGGTCTCGTCCGACCGAAGCGGGCGCGTCGGCGGCCCAGGTCGAGGTGGCCCGCAGCAGCGTCATCACGTCTCGGTGCACGTAGGCGGTCTCGCGCCGGCCGATCCGGTCGACGACGTCGCCGCCGACCCAGCCGAGTGACCACATCGATCCGGTCGAAGCCTTGGTGCGACTCGGGCAGTCGGCCAGCAGATCGACCAGCTTTGCGTAGACCGCGTCGGGGAGCGGCGCCTTGGAGTAGCGCGAGATGTCGCCCCACGAGTGCCGCACCTCCTCCTCCGAGGAGAAGATGCGCTGCATGTCCCAGTAGGGCATCGTCGTGAACTTGGTCGCGGTCGGCGTCGCCGCCGCCAGCAGCGGAGCGACCAGCTCGCGCAGCTCGTGCAGCGGTCCGAGGTACTGCCCGCGCGAGTAGACGCTGATCGCCTTGCGCGGTCCCCCCGCGCCGATCGGCTCCGCCTGGGCGAAGGCGATCGCGTTGAGCTCGCTCGGCGCCCGCTCGAGCATCCGGTCGAAGGCCGCGAGGACGGCGGAGGCGGCGTCGGCTCCCCGCCAGTTGAAGCGGTAGAACGCGACCTTCTTGCGCGGGATCTTCGCGAGCCGGAAGGAGAACGACGAGTTGATCCCGAAGCTGCCGCCGGCGCCACCGCGACAGGCCCAGAACAGGTCGCGATGGCCGGAGCGGCTGAGCTCGAGCCGCTTCGCCTCGGCCGTGATCAGCGTCGATCCGATCAGGTGATCGCTCGTCAGCCCCGCCCAGCGGGTGTTGTAGCCGATCCCCCCACCGAGCACCAGCCCGCCGACGCACACCGACGGGCAGGTTCCCGCCGGGAGCACGAACTCACCGCCGTGCGTTGCCTTGAACACGTCCCGGTTGCTGGCGGCGCCGCCGACGATCGCCGTGCCGTCGCGAGGGTCGACGACGACCCGGTTGAGCCGGCTCAGATCGACGACCAGGCCGCTGGTCGTCGAAAAGCCGCCGTAGCTGTGCCCGCTTCCTCGGGCGACGGGCTGGACGTCGTGTTCGCGAGCCCATTCGACGCAGGTGGCGATGTCGCGCTCGTTCGCACAGCGCGCCACCGCCAGCGGCTTGACGCGATCAAACTGCGCGTTCGCGGGCTCGCTGGCCGCGGCGTAGGCGTGGTCGCCGGGCAGCAGCAGCGGGCCGCGCAGGCGGCGCCGAAGCTCGCGCAGCGCCCGGTTTCGAACCCTCGCGTGTGGGGCGCGCTCGTGCAACAACGCGGCGCGGGCCCTTGGCGTGAACGGAAGCCACAGGGCGCCGGAGGCGAGCAGCCCGGTTTGGATCAACTCCCGCCTGGAGAGGTCGGTCAACTGACGCGGCTGGCGGTCGGGCCCGACGATCCGCCGATCGTATCCGGGAAACGCGCCCGGCCCGGGATCCCCGCGCGCGTCCGCCGTCCGCTCGATAATGCGCCCGTGACCGACCTCTCCCGCCGCCAGTTCCTCCACCGCGCGGGCGGCGGGGTGCTCTCCGTGGGGCTGGCGTCGCAGCTCGGCTGGCTGGCCGGGTGCGGCGGCGGGTCCGGCGACCCCGATTGGGACGGCCTGGCCTCGCAGCTGAAGGGATCGGTCGTGCTTCCGGACCAGCGCGCCTACGCCGGGGTGGCGTTACCGCTGAACCGCCGCTACGAGGACATCCGCGCCGCCGGGGTCGCGGTGTGCGCGGACGCCGATGACGTCGCGGCGTCGGTTCGCTGGGCGCGCGACGGCGAGCTGCCGATCGCGGTGCGCTCGGGCGGCCACAACTACGCCGGCTACTGCGCCGGCGAGGGACTGGTGATCGACCTCGGGCGGATGCGGAAGATCACCTTCGACGACGCCGAGGGGACGATGACGGTCGAGCCGGGGGCGCGCAACACCGACGTCTACAGCGCCATGCAGCCGCACGGGGTGGCGATCTCGGCCGGGCGCTGTCCGACCGTGGCGATCGGCGGCCTGACGCTCGGGGGCGGGATCGGCTTCAGCTCGCGAAAGCTCGGGCTGACCTGCGACTCGCTGCTGGGCGCCGAGCTGATCGACGCCGACGGCGAGTCGCTGCGCGCGAGCGACGATCAGAACCCCGACCTGTTCTGGGGCCTGCGCGGCGCCGGCGGCGGCAACTTCGCGATCAGCACTCGCTTTCGCTTCCGAACCCACCCGATCAGCGACGTGACCCTGTACGAGATCTCGTGGCCGTGGAAGGACGCGGCGACCGTGAGCGCCATCCTGCTGGAGCTGTTCGCCGACGCCCCCGACGAGCTCTCGGCCCGCCTCGGCGCCGGCCGCGCCGGCGACCCGGCCAGCGGTGGCAGCGGCCCGCCCACCTTCAGCGTCCTGGGCCAGTACTTCGGGGCGAAGGCCGAGCTGCTCGAGCTGCTCGACCCGGCGCTGAGCGCCGCCAAGCCGGACAAGAGCACGATCGAGGAGCTCACCTTCTGGCAGGCGAAGAGCTACCTCTACCACACGGTTCCAGACGGGTTCTGGGGCACCAAGTCGAGCTACCTCGACCGCCCGCTGACGGGCGACGGGATCGCGACGATGCTGGACCAGATCGAGCGCCTGCCGGGCAGCCACAACCCCGACGGCGGCGGGATCGCGATCTTCGCCTCGGGCGGGGCGATCAACCGCGTCGCGGCCGACGCGACCGCCTTCGTTCACCGCGACGACTTCGCGCTGCTGGCGAGCGAGGTCACCTGGAGCGCCGACGACGACGAGTCCACCGTGCGCGAGAACCTGGACTGGCTCGACGCCTTCGCCGAGGCGATGGGCCCGCACGTCTCGCCGTTCGCCTACCAGAACTTCATCGACCGCACCCAGGCCGACTGGGAGCAGGCCTACTACGGCGCCAACCTCGAGCGGCTCAAGCAGGTCAAGAGCGCCTACGACCCCGACGACGTGTTCAGCTTCGAGCAGAGCGTCCCGCTCGCCTGACGGCTGACGGCGCCGCGCTGCGCCGTGTTGGGTGCTGTTCACGGCGCAACTGGGCGCGTGGCTGTACGCGTGCATGTGGGACGTGAAGCTCGGGATGGAGGTCGCGACCGGCCTGCTTCTCGCGTGGCTGTGGTTCATGGCCAACACGAGCAAGAACAACGCGGCCGGCGGCTTCTAGCCCGCGGGCGTTTCGCAGAGATACTGTCGCGGTGAGCCCGCTTCAGAACCGTGTCGACCCGCTGGGGAACCTGATCGCGGACCCGGCGCGCGGCGCGTGGTTGGGGAATCGAGGCGGGGCTCTACACGACGAGCACCGGAGGATCCGCCGAACGCACACCAGCCGCCGATGGATCTACTGCCTGCTCGAGTTCAAGGGCCGCCGACGGGCGCTGATGCAACCCGGGAAGTACACGGAACTGTTCTTTCTCGATGAGCCGACGGCGCTCGCGGCGGGACATCGCCCGTGCGCCGAGTGCCAGCGAAAGCGATTCAACGAGGTGAGGTCGCTCTGGCCGGGGGGAAACGAAGGTCCCGGTGCACCGCGGGCTGACGAGATCGACCGCATCCTGCACCGAGAGCGAATCGACCGAGCGCGAGCGAAGGTCACGTACGACACTCGGCTTGACGACCTGCCCGACGGCGCGATGGTGCTTGCTGGCGACGGTGGGGATGAGCGTGTCCCGACTCTGCTCTGGAACGGGAGACTCCATCGGTGGACTCCGGCCGGCTACCGGGACGATCGACCGGCAACTCCCGCCGAGCACGTGACCGTTCTGACGCCGCGTTCGCTGGTCGCCGTACTGGCCAGCGGCTTCGAGGTCCAGACCGCGCTGGAGTGAGCGGCCCCTCGCCGAGTCCTCAGCGCCGCTTGAGCTTGAAGTTCACCTGCGGCGCCGCGACCTGACCCGCCTCGTTGGCGGCCGTCGCGAACACCGCCACCTTGCCCTTGCCGCCCTTCTTCAGCAGCTTCTTCGCCTTGCGGAAGCGCTTGCCCGGCGTCGCCGGCGCCAACTGCGTGTCGGCGGCGGCGCCGGCGTCCAGCGTCTGGCTGACCGGCGCCAGAGCGATCGTGATCTTCTTGCGCTTCTCGGCGACGCCGACCACGCCAGCCGCGCGCGGCTTGCGCTTGCGCCGCTCGCGCACCACGAGCTGCCCCGACATCTCGACCCCGCACGGCCCCGTCCCGCACGCCGCGCTCACCACCATCGCCTTGATGCTCTGCTTCGGCGCGGCGGTGAGGGTCAGCTCCGGGGTGCCGACGAATCGCTGCACGCGGTTGTTGAACTGGTCGAGGACGTAGATGTAGCCGGGTGCGTCGACGGCGATCGAGATCGGCTGGTTGAACTCGCCGGGGCCGGAGCCGGCCGTGCCGTCGCCGCCGCCGGCTCCGAAGCGGCCGCGGAAGGCGCCGGTCGAGTCGAAGACCTGGATCCGGTTGTTGTCGTGGTCGACGACATAGACGTTTGTCGCCCCGTCGACGGCGACATCGGACGGGCGGTCGAGCTCGCCGTCGGCGGTGCCGGGCCGACCCCAGGAGGTGAGCAGGGTGCCGTTCGGGTCGAACTTCTGGATCCGGTCGTTGCCGGTGTCGGCGACGTAGACGTTGCCGTCGCGGTCGGTCGCGATCCCCTCCGGGAACGCGAACTGCCCGGGCGCCGGTCCGTCCGCGCCCCAGGTGCCCTCGAAGGCTCCGATCGAACTGAACTTCTGAACCCTCTCGTTGCCCGAGTCCAGCGCGTAGACGCTGCCGCCGTTGCCGACCGCGACGTCGATGAGGTTGTTGAACTGGCCCGGGGCGACGCCGGGCGCGCCCCAGGCGCCGAGCAGATTGCCGTTCGCGTCGAAGCGCTGGATCCGGTCGTTGCCGGTGTCGGCGACGTAGAGGTGCCCGTCGGCGGTCGCGGCCAGCCCGCGCGCGCCGTCGAACTGGCCCGGTGATGACCCGGTCGAGCCGAAGCGGTTGACGAGCGTCCCCTGGGGATCGAACTGCAGGACCCGGTCGCGCAGGTCGCTGACGTAGACGCCGCCCGGGCCGGCGGCGATCGAGAACGGGATCTGCAGCGTGCCCGGGCCGGGGTCGCCGAAGCGCTGCTGGAAGGCGCCGGCGCCGTTGAAGGTCTGGACGCGCGGCGTGCCGATGTCGGTGACGGCCACCGTGCCCTGGTTCTCGGCCAGGCCGTTGGCCTGCTCGAACTGGCCGTTGCCGGACCCCGGGGTGCCGAACTCGCTGATGAAGCCGAGGTTCGGGGTCCAGCGCTGGATCCGGTCGTTCTCCTGGTCGACGATGTAGAGGAACCCGAAGGCGTTGTTGACGTCGAGGCCGTGAGGATCGTTGAGCTCGCCCGGTCCGCTTCCAACGAGGCCCTGCTTGCATGCCGCGACGCAGGTCTCGGCGGCCTGGCCGCCGCCCGGCTGGACGTCGCGCCCGCCCATGATCTGGAAGGCGCCGGTGTTCTGGTTGAAGCGCGAGATCCGTTCGTTGCCGTCCTCGGCGACGAACACGGAGCCGAAGCCGACCGCGATGCCGATCGGCGTGCGCAACTCACCCTCCAGGTTCCCGCCCTCGCCCTCCTTGCATCCGGCGGCGCAGGTCTCGGCTCCGGTGCCGCCGCCGGGGACGACGTCGCGGCCCCACATCAGCTCGAACTGGCCCGTGGAGCTGAAGCGCTGGACGCGATGCTGCTCGGCGGTGAAGACGTCGCCGGAGACCTGGTCGACGGCGATCGCCTGCAGGAACGAGAACTGGCCCTCGGCCGTCCCGCCGCTGCCGAACGCGCCGAGGAAGTTGCCGTTCGAGTCGAAGCGCTCGATCTGCACGGTCTGTGGCCCCAGGGTCAGGCTGATGTCCGCCACGTAGACCTCGCCCGTCGCCTCGTTGACGCCGATCCCCGCCGGGGTGTCGAACTGGCCCGGGCCGGTGCCGAACGAGCCCCAGCTCAGCAGGTGGTTGCCGTTCGCGTCGTACTTGTGGACGCCGGGGGCGAGGATGTCGACGACGTACATGTTGCCCGCGTTGTCGCGCTCGACGTCGAAGGGCAGGCTCAGCTCGCCGTTCTGCGGATGCCCCCACTCGTTGAGGAACCTGAACTCGGCCTGCGCCGGCGCGGCGAAGGCGAGCGAGAGCAACGCCGCGACCCCGATCAGTACGGGCCGCGCGCCCGGGCACAAACGTCGCGGAGCCCCCATTTGGGGACAGCCTACTTCGGCGGCAGCTGCTTCTTCATGAACGCCAGCGCCTCGGCCTCCGCCGCCGAGGTGATCCCGCCGTGGTCGACGCCCTCGTAGGTGGAGTAGGTGACCTGGTTGCCCAGGTTGACGAGCTCGTCGTTGAGCAGGCCCGTGTAGTACGGGAAGACCGTGTTATCGGCCGTACCCTGGAGGATCAGGATCGGCGCCTTGGTCTTGATCGCCGGGTTGTTCTCCCGCAGGACGTCGAGCAGGGGGGTGAGGTCGGAGCCGTCGCGCTGAATCTCCGAGGGCGCGATGCCGCCGTATGAGTCCGGCTTGGTGAGCTGGTCGAGGCAGACCTGGTCGACCGTCGGATACAGCGCCAGCGACGGGTCGGCGAGGATCTGGGCGGGGATGATCTGCGACGACTGGGTCTCGGCGCCGCGGATGATCATCGCGACGAGCGCGCTCAGCGGGCTCGGCGCGGTCAGCGCCTGGAGCAGGTCGGCCTGGTCGGCGATGTGCGATGCGGGCGCGTAGGCGACCGTCCCGCGCAGCTTCAGGCCCTTCGAGAACGACTGCGCGTCGGGGCCCGCGGCCCACAGCGCCGCGTGGCCGCCCTGCGAGTGGCCCGCGATCAGGTACTTCTTGCCGACGTCCGGGTTGAGCTCGCGGGCCGCCCTGACGATGTCGACGACGCTGCGGCCGGCGGGCTGGCCGATCAGATACGGGTGGACCTCGTCGGGCGTGCCGAGGCCCAGGTAGTCGGTGCGCACGACCGCGTAGCCGGCCTTGACCCAGTCGGCGACCTGCGGGTCGATGTAGGTGACGCCGCCCGCCTCGGGGCCGCCGGCGACGATCCGGCTGGGGGCGCAGCTGTCGGCGATCCCGGTCGTCCCGTGGGCGAAGGAGATGACGGGCCAGCCCTTCTTCGGCGCCTTGCCCTTCGGGACGCTGACCACGCCCGAGACCGCGTCGCCCCTGGCCTGCTCGTTCGCCGTCGTGTAGAGGACCAGCGTGTTCTTCGCGCCGCCGACCGCCATCAGGCCCTTGGCCTTGCGCTGCCAGATCAGCTGGCCGGGTCCCGCCGGGAGGTCCTTCGGCGCGGTGTAGAACGCGTCGCCCTTCGGGCCCTTGGGCGGATCGGTCGCGGCGCCTGCGGAGCCGGCGAAGGCCGCTGCGGCGCAGAGCGCGAGCGCGGTGGCGATGGTGATTCGCACGCGCGGGCGTGCCGAAGTGAGCGAAGTCTGGTGCAAGGGGTCCCTCCCTGTCGTGATTCCTGCCGGGGAAGAGGGTACTCAGGGGCCGAATCGGGGGCGAATTCGGGCAGCCGCGTGCCTTATCGTGGCGGTGGAGGATGACCGCGACCGCGACCCGAATGACCGCCGAGGAGTACTACGCGATCACCGTGGTCGGCGACCGCAAGCAGCTCGTCGACGGCGAGATCGTCGTGAATGAGCCGAAGGCGATCCATGCCTTGCTCCAGATGCGGCTCGCCTCCGCGCTTCACACGTGGGTCAATGCCGCCGAGGGCCGGGGTCTTGCGCTGATGCCCACCGACGTTCGCATGGACGAGCGCAACGTCTACGGACCTGACGTGCTCTGGTTCTCCGAACCGCACATCCCGGCCGACCTCGACGGCTACCCCGAGCGCGTCCCCGACCTCTGCGTCGAGATCCGCTCGCAGAGCACCTGGCGCTTCGACATCGGCGCCAAGAAGCGGGTCTACGAAGCGGGTGGGTTACCGGAGCTCTGGCTCGTCGACGATGCCGCCGGCTCGGTGCTCGTCTACCGCCGCTCAGCCCCGGTCTCGAGGACCTTTGACATCGCGCTCGAGCTTCGCGCCGGCGAGAGCCTGAACTCGCCGCAGCTCCCCGGCTTCTCGCTCTCGGTTGACGAGCTGTTCGAGCGCTGACTAGGGCGTCAGCACCACGCGCCCGAACGCCTGCCGGCTCTCGATGTACGCGTGGGCGGCGGCGGCCTCGGCGAGCGGGAACGTCCGGTCGATCACGATGCGCACCTCGCCGCTCGCGACGCGCTCGAACAGCTCGGCGATCATCGCGTGGACGCGGGGGAACTCGGCCAGCAGCGCGCCGCCGAGGAAGACGCCGCGCAGGGTGTTCTGCTGTCCCCACAGGTTCTTCGCCTCGACCTCCGAGCCGGCGCGCCCGGCGACGCCGACGCTGACGAGCGTGCCGCGGTAGGCGAGGGCGCCGATGCTGTTGGCCAGGGTCTCGCCGCCGACCGAGTCGAGGATCACGTCGGCGCCGCGGCCGTCGGTCAGCTCGCGGGTTCGCTCCGCGAAGTTCTCCGTCGCGTAGTTGATCCCGTGGTCGAGGCCGAACTCCTTCAGGCGCTCGAGCTTCTCGTCGGTCGACGCGGTCGAGATCACGGTCGCGCCGGCCTGCTTGGCGAGCTGGATCGCGGCCATCCCGACGCCCCCGGCGCCCGCGTGGATCAGTGCCGTCTGCCCGGCCTCGAGCCCGCCGGCGGTGAACAGGCACTCCTGGGCGGTGCCGACCGCGACCGGGACGGACGCCGCGACGGCCGCGTCCAGACCCTCGGGAATCGGCCACGTCGACATCGCGGGAACGGCGCGCTTGGAGGCGTGCGAGCCAGCCATGTTCAGGGTCACGACACGGTCGCCGACCGCGCGGTTCTCGACGCCGGCGCCGACCTCGGCCACCGTGCCCGCGGCGAGGTAGCCGACGACGTGGGGGACCGACGGCGGCGGCGAGCCGGCGCGGGCCAGCAGGTCGCCGCCCTCGATGCTGACCGCCTCGACGTCGATCACCACGCAGCCGTCGGGGCACTCGGGGTCGGGGACGTCCTCGTACTGGAGCACGTCCGGGCCGCCGTTCTCGTAGATCACCGCGGCCTTCATGGGGCGACTCTATTCCAGGCCGCGAGCCGCAAGGTCTAGCGCCGCGCCAGGGCGCGTTCAGGCGCCGAGCTGACGCTCGCTCAAGACCAGCCGCCAGGGCCCGCGGCTTGACTCGGTCGCGCGGAAGTCGCGGAAGTCAAAGGTGAGGATGGGCAGGTCGTGGCGCTCGGCGTAGGCCATGATCGAGGCGTCGACGAGGCCGAGATCGAGGTCGGCGTAGTGGGCGTCGAGCTCGGCCGCGCGGCTGAGCAGTCCGGGGGAGAGGAAGGCCGGCGTGTGGGCTCCGGTGGTGGCCGCCGCGAGCAGTGCGCGTGCGCTCCACGGACCGCGGCGAGAGCGGAGCATGTAGTCGGCTTCGGCCAGAACGACATCGAGCAGGATCAGGTTGCTTCCGAGCCGCGAGATCAGTGGTGCGATGAGCGGGTGAACGCGCGAGCCGCGGTCAGCGGCGGCGACCAGCGGCGCGGTGTCGCAGACGACCTTCAATCGTTGATGTCAGCATCGACCGCGAGTTGCGCCAGGATCTCCTCGACCTTGAAGGCAAGCTCGGGGTCGCCGCTGTCGAACGAGCCGATCCAGTCCGGCCGGTCGCCGGCGCTCGCCAGGCCCTCCTCGAGCAGCCGCGCGACCGCGGCCGAGAACGATTCGTCCTCGTGAGCCGCGTCTCGCACACGGGAGTCGATCGAGTCGGGGAGCGTGATCGTCCTGCGCACCATGGCTGAGTATGATAGCCGCTCTCATACCGATGGCGCGCGAGTTGTGCCGAGACGGCGACTAAGTCCGACAGGTGAGCACGCGCGCCGGGCTTGGGAAGGCCAGCTCGACCGGCGGCCCGGGCGGGACCTGGACCCACGTGCCCGCCCCCGCGGTCACCGGCTCGCCGTCAATCGCGACCTCGACCTCGCCCTCGAGCACGTAGAACGAGCGCACCCGATCTTCCGCCAGCTGCGGCGCGGCGGCCCCGGGCTCGCCGGCGACCTCCTCGATCGCGATCGCGTCGACGTCGCACTCACCGCCGATCTGCGCCTCGCTCGCCGGCAGCACCCCCTCGGCGTCGGGCTCGTCCTGGTCGAAGTCGATCGGCTCGCCGTCGCGCAGGCCGCGCATGAACCCGATGAAGCCGCCGCCGGGGGCGTGGAGGTTCAGGTACCTGACCTCGGCGTCGCTGGCGTTGCGAAAGCCGTGCACGACCATCGGCGGGATCCGGACGAGCGTCCCGGGGCCGGCCGCGACCTGCTCGTCCTCGATCCCGAGCCGGACGGTGAGCTCACCCTCCAGCACGTAGAAGAGATCGGTGTGGTGGTGATGGATGTGCAGGCCGGCGCCCTCGCGGCCGGGACCGAACATCGACCAGGTCGCGTGCAGCTCGTCGCGGTCCGAGAGCGTCTCGACCCGGCGGTCGGGCGAGTCGCCGAGGACCTCGCCGCCGCCCGGCGGGATCACGATCGCGTCGCCCACCTGCGTTCGGCCTACTTCTTCTTGCCCTTCAGCTTCGCGCTGTCGACGTCGAGCTCGGACAGCCCCGAGTTGTCGGTCCCGGTGGCCCGCATCTCCAGGCTGACCTTCTTGCCCTTGTTGAGCGAGTTGCGAACCGACTCGGCGAGCTCGACGTTGAAGACGCCGCTCTCGCCGGGCACCAGCTCGAACGTCTCGCGGCCGACCGTCGTGCCCTTCTTCAGCACGCGGATCGCGCCCTCGCAGAGGGAATCCGCACCGGCGAGGCAGGCGACGCTGATCTGGGCGGCGCCCTTCTTCGCCTTGTTGGAGGCGAACTGCGCCAGGAACACCGATCGCGGCCCGGTCAGGCTGACCGTGTCGCAGAACCCGCCCCCGATCGGGGCGACGTCGTCGTCGGGGTCGGCGATGACGGTCTCGTGGCCGACCCCGCAGATCGCCGTGTCCGGCCCGGGCCCGGCGAG
Organism: uncultured Solirubrobacterales bacterium; assembly: GCA_963767285.1. Taxonomy (GTDB): domain Bacteria; phylum Actinomycetota; class Thermoleophilia; order Solirubrobacterales; family 70-9; genus WHSW01. Next base: position 12,382 of record CAVYDJ010000004.1, read on the forward strand.
GTCGATCACCGACTCGCCGGCGGCCTGGATGACGTTCGGCGAGGCGTTGCCGCGCAGGAAGTTGAAGAACGCGAACCCCTTGATGTTCTCGTTGTCGGCGTGAGCGTTGTCGCCCTCGCTCGTGTAGCCGTCATCGGGGACGTCGTCGAGCGTCACCGAGAGTTGGTTGAGCACCGGGAACGCCTGGTTGTAGGTTGTGAAGTCGCTCCACGTGACGGTGTCGATGCCGTCGCCGCCGATCATCTCGTCGGCTCCGGGGCCGGCGTTGATCTGGTCGTCGCCGCTGCCGCCGTTCAGGATCTCGTTGGCGCCGCCGTCGACCAGGATGTCGTTGCCATCGCCACCATTGATCGTGTTGTTGCCATCGCCCGAGGGGATGATGCTGTGCCCGTACACCTGGTCGTTGCCGCCTCCGCCATTGAGCAGGTCGGCCCCGGTCAGGCCCTCGATCACGTTCGGGCCGTCGCTGCCGTTGATCGTGTCGGCGAACGGGCCGCCGGTGTAGTTCTCGATGTCCGAGGCGACGTTGTCTTGGCCCTGGGGGCCGTCGTTGGTCACGTCGTCGGGGGTGATCGTGACCGGTCCGGCCGCGTTGGTGAAGAACACGTTGTCCAGTCCCGGCCCGCCGGAGTAGCTGTCGGCGCCCTGGTCGTCGCCGCCCTGTCCGAGGAAGTCGAAGCCGTTGCCGCCGGACTGGACGTCGTTGCCGAAGCCGCCGAACAGGCGGTCCTCGCCGTCGCCGCCGGTCATGTTGTCGCCGTCGAGCCCTCCCTGGATCTGGTCGCTCCCGCCGTCGCCGCTCAAGATGTCGCCACCGGCGTCGCCGGTGATCGTGTCGGCGTTGTCGCCGCCGTTGAGCGTGTCGATCCCGTTTCCGCCGGTGAGCTGATCGTTCTGGATCCCGCCCGTGAACGTGTCGTTACCGTCGCCGGCGTTGAGGACGACCCGAACCGGAACCGATCCGGCAAGCGAGCCGCCCTGGTCGTCGAGGTTGTCGAGGATTGCCTGGATCGACGTGATCCCGGTGTCCTCGCACTGGATCCCGCCGACGATCACGATGCATCCGGCCCCGGCCACCAGCGGCGCGGTGTCGCCGGTAACCGTGTACTGGCCCGGGCTGCCCTGCACGTAGGAGAACAGGGGTCTGTTGTTCTCGCCCGCCGCCGCGGTGTAGACGACCGTGGAGCCCGCCGCGGCGACCGTCGCGCCCGAGGCGATTCCCGGAAGCGCCAGCACCGCTACGACCGCAACCAGTAGTGAAGCACCGCTGCGACCGACAACGAACATCCTGAGCCCTCCCGTTCGTCGCCCCGACCACCTGCCGGAGCCTGGTGGCGAAAACCCTATAACCGCACGGCGCGAAGTCAACCTTCCGCGTGCGGCCTCAGGGAACGAGCTGGGCGTTGACCGTCGGCGCGATCGCCTCGACCACCACGGTCACGCTCGCGTTCGAGGTCAGCCCGAGGCTGTTGGCGACGCTCGCGGTGATCCGGTGCGTCCCGGGCTGGAGCTTCGTGGTCAGCGCCGCGCCGCGGCCGAGCTCGCCCTGCAGGTCGGAGGTCCAGACCACGCCGTCGCCGGGCTGGGCGTCCTGGTCGTCGGCGACCGAGGCGATCAGCTGGACGCTCTGGCCCTCGGTGATCTGGGCGCCGTCGACGGGCGTGGCCACGGAGATCCGCGGCGGCTTGGGCGCGACCGTGACGCGCTCCGACCGCGCGAAGTTCGGTCAGCACGCCGTCGGTCGCGATCACGCGGAACCTCGCCCGCTCGCCGCCCGGCAGCGTCGCCGGGTCCACGGTGTAGGACCGGCCGCGCAGGCCCGCCGCGATCGTGACGAAGTGCCTGCCGTCGGCGGCGTACTGGACCGTGAAGAAGAGCCTGCCGCCGTCGAGGTCGCTGGCCCGCCACTTCAGCTTCACCGGCGCGTCGAGCTGGGTCTGCTTGAACCCCCGCAGGAAGATCCGCGGCCCGTGCTCGGAGACCGTCCGCGACGCGAGCAACTCACCGCCGGCCGCGACCTCGATGTGCTGCGTCCGCTTGGGGAACGCGACGACCTCATCGATCGTCGCCAGGCGCACGCCCGCATCCTGGTCGGAGACCTCCTGCGCCTCGAACGGATACTTCCGCAGGACCTTGCCGGCCTCGTCGCGCAGGACGATCGCGTAGCGGCTGCGCCGCGGGCGCTCGGTCAGCGTCAGCCCGCTCAGCGTGGACATCGGGTCGAGCTTGACGCGATCGGTGGCGAGGTCGATCGTCCCGTGGACCGCCAGCCGCGGGCCGCCGCGCTTGGCCAAGCGCGCCCTGGTGAGGTCCGCGCTGTCGGGGCAGTTGGGCAGGTCCTTGCCGCAGAGGTTTTTCAGGATGCCGTTGTAGGTGTAGGAGGACAGCCACTCGTTGTCGCAGTAGGTCATGACGTCGGTCCAGGTGGGCCAGTCGTAGAGCGCCGGCAGCGCCATCGGGCTCAGCGACGCGTCGCCGACGTCGAAGCCCTGGTTGTTGGAGTGCGAATCGCCGATGTGGCCGCCGAAGAACGGGAAGCTCCCGTCGTCGTCGGAGTCCTCGCAGCCGGGGTCGGGGTGCTTGCGGTCGTACATATGGCCGATCTCGTGGCCGCCGTAGAAGTCGGTGTAGACCGTGTCGGTGTCCCAGCCGAAGCTGCAGCAGCCCGCGGGCCCGGAGCCGAAGCGCCCGCCGATGTTCGCGCAGCCGCGCATGAACAGCCCGCTGCCGTCGGAGACGACGCCGTAGTAGCGCGTCTGCGCGGGCTGGCCCGGGATGGTCTGAGCGAACTGGCTCAGCCGCGAGTTGACGTCGTCGCAGTTGAAGCCGTCGACGGTCTCGTCGGCGGGCGTGTCCGGGTTGTCCGAGCGCGACGGCTGGTCGGTCACGGTCGCCAGCGCGGACTGCGTGATCTGGACGTCGCCGGTCGGGTAGGCGCGGCGCAGCCAGGAGGAGAGGAAGTCGAAGTCCTTCTGGCGGGGCGAGAAGGTCTGGCTCGTGCCGGTGAACGACGTCGTGTACGGCACGCCGACCAGCCAGATCCGCGCCGGCGGCACGCGGTGGAAGGTGACCGTGTACGGCTGAATCGCGGCGTTGTCGCAGAACTGGCACGTCAGCGCGGATTGATCGCCGTCGATAAGCAGGTGCTCGAGCTGCAGGTGCAGGCGGCCCTCGCCGATCCACTCGGCGGGCAGCTCGAAGTTCAGCGACCCGTCGATGCCCGCGCGCCGCGCGGCGTCCAGCGTCTGGCCGGGGGCGACGGAGATCGTGTTCAGCGAGTCGACTCGCAGCGGCCCGCCCGGCCGGCTGCCGTCGAGGCGCGTCGCGGTCAGCTGTCCGGTGACATTGGCGATCGGCGAGGTGACCCCGGTCGCGTTCAGGAACACGCGTGCGATCGTGCGCTTGGTGCCGTTCGGGCTCGTGACCAGCGGCACCGGGTTGAACGGGCCCTGGACCGTCTGGACGACCTCGATCGGCGCGAGCTGCTGGAAGCCGGCCGTGGCGGCGAGCGGGGAGAACGTGACGGCGGGGTTGCCGCTCGTCCCGGTGCCGGCGCAGTTGGTCGCGGTCACGCGGATCTTCTGGTTGCCCGGCTGCAGCAGCCCGTTGTAGTTGACCGCGAAGCCGCCGCCGAAGGTGCCGATCAGACTCGGGAAGCGCGTTGGCGGTCCGGGTGGTCGCGCCCTCGGAGAGGACGGTGGCGGACGGTGATCTCCCCGCCGCGCGGGTTGACGCTCCCCTTCAGCAGGAACGAGTTGTTGTGCACGAAGGTCGCGTCGGCCGGGGCTGATGAGGCCGACGATCGGCGGCCCAAGGGCGTTGCACGGCGGCGGGGGTCCGGCGGCCGTGAACTCGACGTCGTCGACGACGACGTCGAACATCTGGTTGCCATCGGTCGGCGTCACCTCGATGGCGCGGATGACCGAACCGCCGGCCGTCACCGTCAGGTGGTTGGCCGGCGTGGTTGCCGGCGAGTTCGCCGGCATGGTCACGTCCTGGTGGCCGACCTCGGCGCCGCCGCCGTCGAAGGCGGTCAGGCGGACCGCGCGCGTCTGGGTCGCGTGGCGGTTGGCGACCCACACTCCGACCGTGAGCTGACCGGAGGTGAACTCGACGCGGATCCGCGGGGCCGGGGTCGCGAACGAGCACCCTTCCGCGTTGTTGGGAGGCCGGCACATCTCGATCGCCTTGGTGCCGGAATGCGCGAAGCCCGGGCCGTAGTCGTAGGCGGCCGGCGCGTTCTTGAACTCGACCCCCTGCGAGCTGTACTGCGAGTTGACGATCTCCCCGGCGCTGCGGTCCTCGAAGTCGATGGTCACCGCCGAGGCCGCGGCGGGCGTGAGCGCGAGCAGCGCGACGGCGAGTCCAAGTCCCAGCCGCGTCCTGTCAGCCCTGCTCAATTCCACCCCGCGCGTGAGCCTACTCCTCGCCGGCGATCTCCTCGATCTCGACCTGTTCGGTCTCCTCCAGCTGTGCCTCCGGGTCCGGTACCAGCGGCACCTTCGGGTCGCTTTCGAGCAGGCGGTGCCACGATCCGTCGTCGGCCTCGACGAACAGGTAGAGCGGTCCGAAGTCCTTGCTCACCTCGGTGAGCACGCAGGCACCGGGAGCGACCGTGACGTTGGCCCCGTCGGGGGTTGTCCCCGTGTCGTAGGTCTCGGCCTCGAACTCCTCACCCGAGTAACGGCCGACCGTGACCTGACCGTCGGGATCGTGGGAGAGGCTCGCCAAGCGGGCGAAGGTGTCGGGCGCTGAGCCCGTGAACGATTCGACGCAGCCGGCCGGGGCGCTTGCGCTCGTCTCGGTGGTCGAGTCGTCGCCGCCGCAGGCGCCAAGGGCCGCCGCCACGCCCAGGATCGCGATTACCGCCGTCGTCTTACGCATCCGGACACCTCCATCGGCCGCACATTAACTCCAGCGCCGCGACCGTGACTACGCTTTCCGCCGATGTCCCGGCGCCTAGCACCCGCACTACTCGCGATCGCCGTCTTGGTCACAGCGGCTCCGGCGTCGGCGCAGAGCCCCGGCCCGCCGGACAGCGCCCGGATGGTGTCCGTGCGGATGTGGCAGTACGGCCAGTTCACCGCCAAGCACGAGACCCCGGAGTCGATCGGCGCGGCCCTCGCCTCGCTGCGGCCGACGTTCGTGTCGGCGCTGCTGCGTTACGACAAGAACGAGGCGGTAACGCCCCGGCAGGTCCGCGACTGGAACACCGTCGTCGCCGCGGTCCGCGCGGTGAGCCCGGACGCCAAGTTCGACGTCGAGCTCGACGGCCTGCAGTTCAGGAGCCCCAGCCAGGTTCGCCGGACGATGAGCGACATCCGCTCGAAGATCGACCTCGACGGCTGGCTGATCGACTTCTATACAACCGGCGCGCGCGAGCACCCGGACGTGTGGAAGGCCGCGATCGAGTCGGCGCACGCCAACGGCGAGTTCCTCGGCGGCAACGCGTTCGGGATCACGAAGAACCCGGCGGTCCCGAAGGGCACCGACTACGAGGCCGTCCAGGACTCCGACATGAAGGTCAACCTCCCGGCCACGCGGCGGCTCGCCAAGCGGGTCACCACCTTCATGCACCTCGGAAACGACCCGTACAGGCAGGACTCGGACGGGTGCACCTTCATCGAGGATTTCAACACCGCCAAGCGCGTCGCCTACGTGCGCAAGCGGGGCGGCCAGCAGGCCAAATACGACTTCCGGTTCGAATACCCCGTCTTCTTCCCGGAGTGCGCGCGAAACCGCGATCGGCAGACCCCGACGGTGTTCACCTACAACGCGACCCGCGACGCGCCGATGATGCCGACGATCGGCGAGCTCCTGGATCGGTACGAGCCGCCCGCCAGAGTGGGCCTGAGCCTCCGTTGCCCGATCGGCCGACGCTACCCCCGGGTGGGCACCGAGTCAACCTCACCAAGAGCCGGCTCAGGCCAGGACGCGCACCTGGACGCCCATGCCCGCCACTCCGTAGAGCCACTTGGCATACGGCGGCGGCACGCGCACGCAGCCGTGCGAGGCGGGGTAGCCGTGGACGGCCGCGCTCTCGTGCAGCGCGATGCCGCCGTTGAAGTACGAGGCCCACGGCATCCAGACCTGGTACGGGCGAGACCAGCTGCGGGTCTCCTTGCGGTAGACCGCGTAGCTGCCCTTCGGGGTCGCGTAGCCGGCCATGCCGGAGGCGATGGACAGAACGACGCGCACGTGCCCGTCGTTCACGACGTAGGCGAGTTGCTCGGAGAGGTCGACGTCGATGCGGGTGGCCTGGCCGCCGGCGGGCGCCCGGGGCTGGCGCGCCTGCTTCAGCGCAGCGCGTGACTGCGGGCCGTAGATGCCGTCACGGCCGATCCCTTCGTGCTTTTGCATCGCCATCACGGCCTGCGACATCGCGGCGTTGTAACACCTGCCGGCGAAGCGGCCGAGCAGGTAGTGCAGGTTCTCCAGCCTGCGCTCGAGCTTCGCCACCGGCCGGCCGCAGGTGCCGAAGGTGATCGTCTTCGTCTTCGTCTCCGGCCTCGGCGCGGGAGCCGGGGCCGTCCCGTGCGCCGCCGCTGCCGCCGGAGCAACCGAGAGTGCGATCGCGATTGAGGTGATCCAGCGTGCCAGCATTTCCCCGCCACGCCCAATGCTGCACGGCCAGCGCCGGGACCGGCAGTCCGAGGACAGGCCTCGCAATATCCCTCTCGCGCGAATCGCGGCCCACTACATTCATTCGCCGTGAAGGCGCTCGACATCAACGGCCTCGAGAAGACCTACCCGACCGGGGTGCAGGCGCTGAAGGGCGTCGACCTGGAGATCGAGGACGGGGAGTTCTTCGGCCTGCTCGGCCCGAACGGGGCCGGCAAGTCGACGCTGATCCACTGCACGACCGGGCTCGCCCAGCCGACCGGCGGCGAGATCAAGGTCTTCGGCCACGACGCGGTCACCGACTACGGCCCGGCGCGCCAGGCGGTCGGGCTCGCGCCGCAGGAGCTCAACCTCGACTGGTTCCTCACCCTGGAGGAGACGCTCGACTACCACGCGGGCTACTTCGGGATGCCCAAGAAGGAGCGCCGCGAGCGCGCCGCCGAGCTGCTCGAGGCTTTCTCGCTCTACCCGAAGCGCGAGGAGCGCACCCGGACGCTCTCCGGCGGGATGAAGCGGCGGCTGATCCTGGCCCGCGCGCTGATGCACCGCCCGCGCCTGCTGATCCTCGACGAGCCGACCGCCGGGGTCGACATCGAGCTGCGGCTGGAGCTCTGGCAATACGTGCAGCGGATCAACGACGAGGGGACGACGATCCTGCTCACCACCCACTACCTCGAGGAGGCCGAGCGGCTCTGCGACCGGATCGCCTTCATCAACGAGGGTGAGATCGCCGCGTCCGGCTCGGTCGGGGAGCTGTCCGCGCGCTACGGGGTGTCGAGTCTCGAGGACGCCTACCTGGAGCTGGTCGGGCGCAAGGAGCTGTCGCGCTCGCACCTGGCAATTGCCGAGGAGCTGGCGTGAACATGAGCACCACGCAGATCCGCTTCTTCACGCTGTGGCGGCGCGAGCTCAACCGCTTCATGAAGATCAAGAAGCAGACGATCGGCGCGCCGCTGCTGGAGACCTTCCTCTACATCTCGGTCTTCGGCGCCGCGCTCGGCACGCGCATCGACACGCTTCACGGCTTCAAGTACGTGGTCTTCGTGATCCCGGGGCTGATCATGATGGCCTGGGCGATGAACTCGTTCTCCAACAACGCGTCATCGATCCTCCAGCAGAAGTTCCAGGGCGCGATCCAGGACCAGCTCTCCTCGCCGGCGTCGCCCCTCGAGCTGCTGACCGCGTTCAGTCTCGGCGGCTTCACCCGCGGCGCGACGGTTTCGGGGATCGCCTTCGTCGTCGCCTCCCTGCTCGTCGACCTGCCGGTCGAGCACATCCTCATCCTGCTTGTCGCGCTGTTCCTGGTCGGCTTCTTCTTCGCCCAGCTCGGCGTGCTGGTCGGCGTCCGCGCCGAGCAGTTCGACGACGTCGCGATCGCGCAGACCTTCGTGCTGACGCCGCTGATCTTCCTGGGCGGGGTCTTCTACTCCGCGTCGCTGCTGCCCGAGCCGTGGCAGACGCTGACCCACTTCAACCCGATCTACTACATGATCAACCTCGTCCGCTACGGGTTCCTCGGCTACAGCGAGGCGTCGATCGCGCTCTCGCTGCTGGCGCTGACGGCGGCGACCGCGGCCCTGTTCTTCGTCAACCTGCGCCTGTTCACGCGCGGGTACAAGCTGCGGGCGTAGCTTGCTCCGACCGCCGGGTTGTAGAGACTCGGCCGGCCGGCGGATCAAGGAGGAGCCAGGCCGCGAAGAAGGAGGTCAAGGACGCCTGCGTCAGTCCGTGACGCTGACGCCGTCCCAGCCGAAGCGCAGCCAGTCGAGGTCGACGTTGCCGTCGATGCCGTCCACCCGGCCCTCGCTGCTGTGTTGCCAGATGCGCCAGCTGACGCCGGCCCAGTTGTCCGCGGGGACGGCCGGCACCGGCACGTGCCAGTTGGCGACCCAGAGCGGGTAGTCGTGGCGGGCGAACCAGGTGGGGTTGCCGAGCGCGTTCCAGCTCGTGACGTTGGTGTAGATGATCGGCCGGGCGTCGAGGCGGCGCTCGACCGAGCGCAGCCAGGTGCGCGCCCACAGCCGTAGCTCGAACGGGCTGAGGTCGTCGAAGGGCGACTCCATATCGAGCGCCGGGCGCAGGTCGGTGCCGCCGACGTCGCCAACCGCGGCGGCGAATACCCGTGCCTCGCGGCGCGCGTCCGCCTTGACCGCGGTCGGGCCGTTGCCGCCGACGAAGGCGCGGTGATACGGCCCGACGCGGATCCCGAACGACTTCGCGCCCATGTAGTTGGCGTCGTAGTAGCCGTCGGGCCCGCACTCCCGCGGGACCACGGTGCAGTCGGAGCCCGATCCGCGGCTCGCCTGGACGAAGGCGAACTGGATGTCGTCGAGGGCGACGGCGTCCCAGTCGATGACTTTCTGAAAGCGCGAGACGTCGATGCCGGGAATCCGCGGGGGCGGCGGCGGGGCCGCCGCCGCGGGCGCGGCGACGAGCAGGGCGGCGACGGTGGCCGTGGCGAGGATCGATCGTCTCATCGGGGGCTTCAACACCGCTAGGTCGCCGTGGTCGCGGCGGGCAGCCGGGCGACCCGCGCCTCGAGCGCGGCGAGGGAGACGTGGGCGAAGAGTCCGTACGCCGGCGGCGGATCGGCCTGGTCGAGGAAATCGGCGACCCAGAACGCGCGCTCGCCGTGCAACAGGCGCGCGCACACGGGCGGGTCGAGCGGCTCGAAGGCCGAGTCGACGAGCTGGCCGGCGGCGGTATCGACGTGCTCGCCCACCCGCTCGAGGCGCCGGTCGTCCCACTCGGCCCAGGCGCCGCCCTCGCGCCCGTACGAGGTCCCGTCGCTGTGAGCGATGAAGCCGCACCCCGCGAGCTCGCGGGCCCGGGCAAGCTCCGCGTCGCGGGCGGCGGTAGAGCCCCGAAACGGGTCGAGGTCGTCGTACAGATCGGGGCGCAGCCGCAGCGCGAAGCGCTTGACCAGGCCCGATGACTTGTAGCCGCGGCGATGCTGGTCGAAGCGGATCTCCGGATCGCGGGCGCTGGAGCCGACGTAGACCCATGGGATCCGCGGGTCGCGGCGCCGCCCCGCGTTCGGGGAGAGCTCGATGACGTAGACGCGCGAGGCCACCCGAATAGCTTCGACGTCCTAGGCTCCGACCATGCCCGATCCCGAAGACACCTCCACTCGCGAGCTGAAGGTCAAGCAGGGGGAGCGAAAGCAGGAAGAGCTCGAGGCCGAGAAGGACTCGGCCCTGCCCGACGAGTCCGACCAGCACCGTCGGCGCGCCGACAAGGCCGCCTACCTGGAGGAGAAGCTCGCCGAGCGCGAGCGCTCCGAGCGCGACGCCGAGTAGCGCGGTTAGGTCAGGAGCCGCCGAGCAGGCGGGCGCCGAGGTTGAGGAGGGTTATCGCGCTGCGATCGGTCGGGCCGGTCGCGCCGGTCGCGCCCGTCGGCCCCGGTCCGGTGCCTCCGGTTGCGCCGGTTGGCCCGGGCGAGCCGGTTGCGCCCGTCGAGCCGACCGGACCGGTCGCCCCGGTCGAGCCGACCGGACCGGTCGAGCCAGTTGGCCCGGTCGAGCCGGTCGAGCCAGTCGCGCCGCCGGGTCCGGTGGAGCCGGTGGTCCCGGTCGGTCCGGTCCCGCCGACGGGCCCGGTCGCGCCCGTGCCGCCGGTCGGCCCCGTCGACCCGGTCGCGCCCGTGCCGCCGGTCCCTCCAGTGCCTCCGGTCTCGCCGGCCGGGCCGGTCGGGCCCTGCAGCCCGTTGACGGAGCAGTCGACGGCGCCCATGATCGTGCGCAGCTCCGAGACCCAGTCGTTCGCGTCCGCACGCGAGAGGCCGTGCGAGCCGATGTTGCGGCGGATGAGGCCGATCAGCTCGTCGACCCGCTCGCAGGCGCTGCCGTTGGCCTGCAGCGCGAGCGCCTGCTGGACGCGGGCGATCCGGACGATCAGCCTGCGCTTGAGGTTTTCGCCGACCCCCGACTGGCGGATCCGCTTGCGCAGCGAGTCGAGCCGCTTGGCGGGGGTCGCGAGGCCCGCGAGCGCCGTCCCGGGCGCCCACAGCACCGCACCTCCGAAAGCGACCCCTCTGGTGACAAAACGTCGTCGAGTGACCGGGTTCGGGTCACCGTTCCGTGGCTCCCCATTCTTCTCCGTGCTCATTCCGTTACGCCGACCCTACCTCGGATCGACCCAGATGCAAGCTATTCGTCCAACAACCCCAGGACAGCCTGCTCAGGGCACCGCGCCAGCGCCGCGAGCCGGTCGCCGACCCCGAACGAGAGCACCAGCTCGCCGCCGCCTCCACGACACAGGCCGGCGCAGAGCTCGACGGGCTCGCCGGTGAACGTGAACGGCGCCGAGAACGCGTCGAGACGAAGCTCGTCGTCGAGTCGCACGAACCGGTGCATGTAGCGCCGCCGCTCGCCGATCAGCTCGACCTCGTGGACGACGAACAGCCAGCCGCCGTCGACGGCGACTCCCTGCGAGCCGCCGCGCAGCCGTGGGAAGAGCCGGGGATCGACGCGTCCGGCCGCGGGCGCAAGGGCCCCGGTCGCCGGCTCGCAGGCGAGCACCGCCGCCGGTGAGCACGAGTACACGAACAGCAGCTCGCCGTCGCGGACCAACGGCATCCAGTTCTTCTCATGACGCGAGGGGTCCGGACCGCGCAGCACTCGGACCCGCTCGATCCGCTCGCGATCGAGCTCGAGCAGGGCGATCTGGCAGCGCCCGTTCGGTTGGCGGTCGCGGACCGTCGCGCTCGCCCACCAGCGCCCACCGAGCTCGAACAACCGGCAGTCCTCGTATCCGAGGACGTCTGCCGTCGCCTGGATCGCCGCCTCACCGGCGTCGGCGAGCGCCGTGACCCGGCGCACGGCGAGGCCCGCGTCGAGCTCGACCACGTAGTTCAGGGTGCGGATCGCCTCGTCGGCCTCGAGGAACTCGTACCCGCCGTCGCGGATTCTGTAGTTGGCGCTGCGCACGATCATCCGGTAGCCGTCGCCGTCGCGGGCGATCGACGGGTTGAAGGTCGGCCAGTCGGGTTCGATCTCGAGCCGGATCTCGCCGAGCGTGGCGCCCGGGATCAGCTCCTCGAGTCGTCGCGGGTCGGCGCGTGCCCGCGCCGGGTCGGCCGGGTCGAGCGCGTCGAGCAGCAGCTTGCGGTTCTGCGCCACCGCCGCCGCGTGATCGGCCGGGAGCCGCGCCTCGACGAGCAGTCGCTCGGTTGCCTCCAGCGCGAGCTCGGCCGCGCCGGAGAGCTGCGCCGCGATCGCAAGCTCGAACCGAAGTCCCCATTCGTAGACGTCGCGATGCACGAACAGCCGGTCGCCGGGGTAGGGCACCTCCAGCCCGCGGCTTGCCCGCTCGAGCGCCTCCCGGTGGCGGCCGAGGTAGCGCAGCAGGCGGGAGGCCTCATGGAGCGGCTCGGCTCGAGTGGGCCGCAGCTCGAACGCGGCGTCGAGCAGTTCGACGCCGCGTTCCGGTTCGGCGTGACCGACCAGGATCCCGTGCTGCAGCGCGGCGTAGAAGACCTCCTCGTCCCAGCCGCCGAGCGCGACGCGGCGCGCGTACAGGCTCGCCGCTACATCGCCCTCGCCGAGGTCGCGGCGCGTCTGGGCGAGGTAGAAGACGGCGCGCCCGTTGTCCGGCTCGCGCTCGAGCTCGGCCTCCAGCAGGCGGGCGTCGCGCTCGAACTTCTCGGCCCGGGTGCCGCTGTCGGCGTGGTGCTCGATCACCAGCTCGGGCAGCTCGCGCTCGGAGATCTCGCCGTCCGCGGCCAGGTACTCGTGGGTGGCGCCGACGTAGTGCCAGCCCCGGTCGCCGCGGACCAGGCGCGGGATCAGGTAGTCGAGCGAGCCCGCGTGGCGGATCAGGTACGCGTCGGCGCTCAGGGTCGGCAGCGCCGCCCGCCGGACGACGGTCATGTCGGCGTCGATCAGCAGCAGGTAGTCGGCGCTGCCGTGCGCCAGCTCCATCAGCTCGGTGCGGTTGGAGCCGAAGTCGCGCCACTCGGTCCGGTGAAGGGTTCCCGGCAGGCCGGCCAGCGCGGCCTCGATCAACTCCGGCGTCTCGTCTTCCGAGCCGGTGTCGCAGATCGTCCAGGCGTCGATCAGGCCGTCGACCGACGCCAGGCAACGCTCGATGATCGCCGCCTCGTCGCGGACGATCATGCAGAGGCCGATCGTGGTTGACACCGCGGGATCGTAGTCTGCACCCGTGGCCGAGATGACCCTGGTCACGGCGCTCTTCGACCTCGCCGGGCGCGAGCCGGGGATCGAGCGCCGGACGCCCGACGATTACTTCGAGGCGGGCGACTTCGTCCTCGGCCTCGACCAGGACCTGGTCGTGTTCGCGGACCCGCCGCTGGCGGACGAGCTCGTCCGGCGCCGCGAGGCGGCCGGGCTCGGCGCGCGGACCCGGGTCGTTGCCGTCGAGCTCGAGCGGCTGCCGGCCTACAACCACCTGCGCGCGATCGAGCGGGCGCGGCGCGAGCACCCGATCGTGAACGCGGACCCCGACAAGGACACCGCCCTGTACGTCGTCTGCGTCTGGTCGAAGTTCGAGCTCCTGCGGCGTGCGCTCGAGCTCGATCCGCAGGCGACCCACTTCGCCTGGATCGACTTCGGGATCACCGCCCGCCCGCATCCGGACGACGGCGTGTTCGAGCGGCCGCCGGACCGGGTCCGCCTGCTGCGGATGCGGGGCTTCGACTCGCGCGACGTCGCCGATCCGGTCGAGTACTTCGCTCGCATCCGCGGTCACCTGGCGGCCGGATACATGCCGGGCTCGCGAGCGGCGATCGCCGAGCTGGCGGATCGGTTCGACGCCCTCGCCGCCGGGATGCTCGAGGACGGGTTCGCCCACAACGTCGAGCCGTTGCTCGTGCCGCTCGCGCTCGAGAATCCCGAGCTGTTCGAGTTCATCCACGGCGACTACGACGCGCTGCTGTTGAACCAGTCCCGGCTGCGTGGCTCCGCCCCCAACCTGCACTTCCAGCTCCGCGACGCGCGTGAGCGCGACGTCTCCGAGCACGCGATCCGGCTCTGCGCGGCGATCGTCGAATCACTGCGCGACGGGGTGCTGGAGTCGGATCCGGCGACGCTGGCGCTGATCCTCGACGAGTGCTACCTCGTCGCCTGGTACTGGGGCGACCCCGAGCACCGGCTGGCACGCGAGCTCGCCGATCGGCTCCGCGACCTGGTCGACACCGAGCCGGGCGCCCGCGATTTGTTCCTGCGCGAGGAGGTGCGGATCCGCGGCAACCTCGCCCTGCTGGGCGAGCGGCCCTAAGCCGGTCGCACGAAACCCGCATCGGGGTGCGGAAAACCCGCAACCGATCGGCGGGTTTGGGCGGAAGTATTCGCCCGCCATCGGGACTACCGTGGTCATTGCACAGGGAGGTGCCTTACGGCTCAAGGAAGAGCCGTCGGATGCACAGGGACGTGCTGCCTACGGCTCAAGGACGAGCCCTCGGCTTCCACGTACCGCCCAATCCTGAGTGGGCGGGGTCGGAAACCGCCGAGGCGGGACTGAGCGGCCGGCTTTGCCGGTCGCTTAGGCGTTCAGGGCCCGTTCAGGCGGCCCAGGGCGAGCGGGTGACGCGCCTCGGCAGGATCGGCAGCTCCTCGACCGCGCGGGCGAGGTCGTAGGCGTCGGCCGGTCCCCAGAGCGCGAAGTAGCAAGGGCTGCAGAGCTGGTGACCGCCCGGGGCCTCGTGGCCGCGTCCGTCGGTGATCTCCGCCTGGCACTGAAGACAATCGCTGCTCACATGCCCTTGATCGGCCGTGCCTGCGCGCACTGGAGTCCGCGACCCACACATCGAACGAGGGTCCAGATTTGGTCGAACGGGTTAACCCGTTTCGGGGATCTGATCGAGCGGGTGCAGCTCGGCGCGCTCGAGCGCCTCGACGCGCAGGTGCGCGATCTCCAGGTACTCCGGCGAGCTGGTCATCTCGATGAACGCCTGGCGGGTCGGGTACTCGACCACCGCGACCAGGTCCCAACCGGTCGGCCCGATCAGCGCCCCGCTGCCGGCGCCGGAGCCGGCGTAGACGATCCGGCCGCCGGCCTTCTCGAGCAGCGGCGCGACCGCGGCGCCGTACTCGGCGTAGCGCTCGGCGCCGCCGCCGGGCTTGAAGTCGAGCAGGTTGAGCATCTGCACAGGCCCGTCCGCCGCACGGTTGCGCAGTTCTTCAAATGCCGGCGGGTTGACGACGTCTACTTCCGTGTTCGGCATCGCCTGCTGATCCTATGCCGGGGTCGCCGGCGCGGGCTTTGCGACCGGCGCCGGGAGCGCGACGGCCGGTGCCGGGCGCCGCCCCTGCGCGAGGCGGTCGGCGAGCGCCCAGGCGGCGAAGATGAGCGCTCCGACGGCTCCGGTCGCGGTCAGCAGGGCGCCGGCGGCGGCCGCCACCGCGACGCCGTTGGCGCCGAGGATGACGACCGAGGTCGCGACCCCGAGCGTCGGGCCGACCGGGAGCAGGCCGAAGATCGCCGCCGCGATCAGCAGCGCGGTCGCGTCGAAGACGGATACGTCGACGCCGAGCCCGTGCAGGAGGAGCCAGTTGCGCGCCACCTGGGCGCCGGTGGCGAACATCACCAAGGCGATGATGCGGTTGCGGCTGCCGAGCCCGCGCATCACCGCGATCCCGGCCCAGAAGCCATCGTGGCGGCCGCGGGCGAGCCGGGTGACGCCGACGATCCCGACCAGGGCGACGGAAAGGAAGATCAGCGGCGCCCACCAGGCCATCCCGAGCGGGCCGACCAGGGTGAACGAACACAGCGCCGCGAGCGCGATCTCGACCACGACGATCGGCATCTCGGCGGCGATCAGGACCGAGACCTTCGGGCTCTCGGCGGGCGCCGAGCGCCGCAGCGCGGCGATGCGCACGCCCAGGCCGAAGCTGGAGTTGAAGAGGTTGCCGAGGTAGCCGACCGCGGCGGCGCGGTAGAGGCGCCGTCGGTTGACCTCGCCGCCGGCCGCGTCGACGCAGACGTGCCAGGCCTCGCTGCGGGCGATCAGCCAGATCACCTGCAGCAACACCGCGCTTGCCAGCGCCCAGGCCGGGGCGTCGCCGAGCGCGGTGACGAAGTCGTCGCGCTTGCCCCAGAGGCCGACCACGAGCGCCAGGCCGACGACCAGGGTGCAGGCGACGGTGACCGCCGCCGGGTGGCTACGAACCCAGCTGCGAACCCCCGCGAGTCGGGTGGTTCGAGGATCGGCGAGCGCTTGGGCGGACAGGTCGAAGCTTCCATCGACCGGCGCGGCCGATGAAATTAGCTTACGCCCCCGGTGGCTAACCGGGCTCCGCGTCCGGGAGGTTGTAGAGCTTGAACTCGACCGCGTCGCCGTCGACCTCGACGTCCAGCACCTTGTCGTCGAGGAACTCCAGCGACGCGGGCTCGAACGAGAGCGGGACCTCCTCGGCCACCACGTCGGCGGGCTCGGGGTGTGCGACGAGCTCGACGTGAAGCTCGCGGGACGGCCCCGAGCCGTTGCCGCGGTGCTCCTCGGCGGCGAAGCGCAGGACCGCCCCCGCGGGAACCTCCGGCTGGGAGAGAATCGCCTCGACCGCGTCGGCGGCCTCTTGGGTCATCGTCAGCACATCCTTCGTGTTCCCGATGCGCGCGGTTCTAACCGGCGAGGCGCAGCTGCTCGGGCTCGCGGCGGCGCTCGATCGCCTCGGCGTAGGCGCCGTGCAGGGCGCCGCGGGTGCGCACGCCGCTGATCCCGTAGGCCTCGGTCATCGCCCGCGCCAGGGTGCGCTTGAAGGCCCGGCCGTGCCAGGCGTGGCCGCCGGGCTGGCGGCCGACGTGCAGGTGGACCAGCTCGTGGAGCAGGGTCTCGAGCACGTCGCCGGTCCGGATCCCCGGATAGGCGGTGACCGACAGGCGCCACTCGCCCGGGACCGCGAACCCCAGCCGGTTCGGCTTCGAGCTCGCGCGGCGGACCTTCAGCCGCGGCGCCGCCGCCACCATCGGGCCGCCGGCGAACACCGGCAGGGCGCGCAGCCGGGTCATCTCGCGGCCCAGGTCGACGCCGGCGACGACGAAGTAGGAGGGGTGGCGGCGCGGCTCGAGCACGCGCCGGACGATAGGAACGCGAGCGGCGGATACGGTTGGGCCGGCATGGACGCAGACGCAGCGATCACCGCGTTCGCGAGCGCCCGTGGGCTCGCGGTGGCGCCCGAGGGCGAGCTGCGGGCGCTGACCCCGGCGCTGCTGACCGGCAGCCGCGGCTCGATCGGATCGCTGACCGCCTGGGAGCTCGCGCCGGGGTTCGACGCGCAAGCTGTTCGAGCACGTCTTCGCCGAGGGCGCGACCCGGCGCGAGTCGGCGATCGTGCTCACCCAGGTTCCCGAGACGGTCGCCTTCATCCCGGCGCTGGTCTGCCGCGACCGCGCGACGATGGGCGGCGGCGACCCGGCGCAGCTGCCGGCCGAGAGCTGGACCGCCACCGAGCTCGAGAGCGCCGCCTTCAACCGCCGCTACCACCTGCTCACCCTGGCCGGCCAGGAACCCGGCCTGGTCCGCGAGCTGTTCTCGCCCCAGCTGATCGCCTGGCTCGACCGATCGCGCTCCCGAAGGGCTGTCGTTCGAGCTCAACGAGGGCAACCTGACGATCGCGATGCCGGGGCCGCTGGCCGGCGCCGAGCAGGTCGAGGGCCTGTGCGCGGCGGCGGCCGAGCTGACGGCGCGGGTCCGCAAGGAGGCCGGGGAGGAGGACCTGAACCCGGACCTCTTCGACGAGTCGGTCGAGATGGCGGCGATCGAGAGCGCGATGGCAAGGGTGACCTTCTCCAAGCCGCCCGAGAGCGTGCAGGATGCGATCGCGGCCTACCGCGACGTCGCCTCGAACCGGCCATACGTGCTGCTCAGCTCGCTCTTCTGGGCGGTCCTGATCACGGGGATCGTCGGCGGCCTGCTCGCCCTGGCGGCGCCGATCCTGGGACTCGCCGCGGGCCTGATCGTCTTCGTCGCCGTGTTCCCGATCGCGCGGCTGGTCTACACCTCGCGCTACCGGTGGGGGACGGCTTCGGTGAGCCGGGTCGGGTACGAGGCCTGGGTGCGCGAGTACGCGCGCGAACGCGGCCTCGTGCTGCGCGACCGCTGGCGCTTTCACGCCGACCACCGCCATCTGCCGCTGCCGGGGTTCGCCGACCACGTGCTCGCCGGGCCGCTCCCGAAGTCGCAGCTCGAGGCCCTGACCGTCTCCTTCGGCGACGCGGCCGAGCTGCGCTCGACGGGCGAGGAGATCGCCTACACAGCCGACCGGCCCCTCGCGTCGAACGCGGTCATCGTGCGCCTTCCCGAGCCGCCGTCGGCGGCGGCGCTGGAGGCGGTGAAGCTCCCCGACGAGTACAAGGCCGAGGTTGCCGGCGCCGACCTGCTCGTCTACCGCCCGATCCGGGGCAACCTGCTGAAGACCTCCGCCGGCACCGACCGCTTCCGCGAGCACGCAGACGAGGTGGTCGGGCGCATCCAAGCCGCCTGACCGGGGTACTCGGTGGACATGGATCGGGAATCCGCCAAGCCGGAGGAGCTGCCGCCGCTGGAGCTGACCGAGCTTCGCGGGCTGGAGGTCGAGCGCTCCGACGGCGACGAGCGGCAGGGCTTCATCTGCTCGGCCTCGGCGGTCGTGCGCCGCGCGAACTACACCTACGTCGTCGGCGACGACGAGCTCGACCTGGCCGTGTTCGAGCTTTCCTCGCCGGAGCCGGGGCGGATGCGGCGGGCGCTCGAGGGTGAGCTTCCGGAAGACCGCGACGGCCGCTCGCGCGAGAAGCCGGACCTGGAGGCGCTGACTGCGCTGCCGCCGTTCGACGGCTCGCCGTACGGCGGCCTGCTCGGGCTCGGCTCGGGCTCCAACGAGCGCCGCGACCGCGGGTTCTTCTGGCAGCTCGAGGCCCACGGCGCGCTGGCCGGCGAGCCGAGCCAGATCGACCTGGAGCCCGTCTACACGCGCCTTCGCGAGGAGATCGAGGACCTCAACGTGGAGGGCGCCGCGGTCCTCGACGATCGCTTCCTCGTCTTTCACCGCGGCAACGCCGAGGGCTCGCAGAACGCGATCGCCGAGCTCGACCTCGGTCAGGTGATGGACTCCCTCGTCGGCGACCACTCGATCGACGTCGAGGAGCTGCTGCGTGTGCGCGCCTATGACCTGGGCGAGCTCGACGGGACGCCGCTGTGCTTCTCCGACGCGACCCCGCTCTCCGACGACCTCGTCGTCTTCACGGCCTCGGCCGAGGACTCCGACGGCGCCATCCACGGGTCCGTGGTCGGCACGATCGACCCCGGCGGCGAGGTGGAGCGCCTGCGGACGATCGACCGCAAGTGGAAGGTCGAGGGCGTTCACGCCGCGATCGACACGCGGGTCATCGACTTCGTCTTCGTCTGCGATCAGGACTCCGACGACGAGCCGTCGCCGCTGCTCAGCGCGACGATGCCGATCGAGTCGGGCTTCGAACGCCGGACGTGAGAGGATCGGCCGGTGAGCGCCGGCCGACTCGAGGCGACCCTTTACGCGATCCCCGGCTCGCACGCGTGCGAGGCCGGCGCGCTGATGCTCGAGCACAAGGGGATCGGCTACCGGCGCAAGGACTTCTGGCCGGGCATGCACTCGATGGCCGTCCGGCTGCGCGGCTTCCCCGGCAAGGGCAAGACGCGGATGCTCGGCGACGCGAAGCCGACGTTCAGTGTCGCGATGGGAGACCGCTTCGGCACGGTGCCGGCACTGAAGCTCGGGGACGAGCGCCTGCAGCCCAACGCCGTGATCGCCCGCCGGCTCGACGAGCTGATCCCCGAGCCGCCGCTCTTCCCGGTCGACCCGGCCCAGCGGGCGAAGGTCGAGGAGGCCGAGGCGTGGGGTGACGACGAGTTCCAGATGCTCGCCCGGCGGCTGACGCTCGCCGCGGTCATCCACGGGCCCGACGCGCTGTACGACCGCGGGGGCAAGGGCCGCCTCGGGCCGCTCCTGTGGCGCAGCGACCCCGTGCGCCTGCGCGGCTCGAAGTTCCTCGCCAAGCGCGTGTTCAGCGCCAACGCCGCGACCGAGCAGGAGATGCTCGACCAGCTGCCCGGTGCGCTCGACACGATCGACGGCTACATCGCCGACGGGGTTCTGAACGGCGAGCAGCTGAACGCCGCCGACTTCCTGATCGCCCCGAGCCTCGCGATCCTGAGCTACCGCAAGGACCTGCGTCCGGTGATCGAGCCGCGTCCGGCCGGCAAGCTGGTCGACCGCGTCTGGGCGGAGCGGCAGCCTATGCTCGCTGCATGAGCGACACAGCCACCGCCACCCCGACCGACGAAGCGCTCGCCGAGGCGCGCTGGAACCTCGAGCCGCTGGTTGAGGACGGCGGCGCCGAGCGGGCGCTGGCGATGATCGACGACGCGCAGAAGCGCGCCGAGGCGTTCGCCGAGCGTTACCGCGGGACGCTGGCCGAGATCGACGCCGCGGGCATGGCCGAGGCAATGCGGGAACTGGAGGCGATCTCCGATCTCGTCGGGCGCGGGGGCACCTATGCGTCGCTTGCGTTCTCGGTCGACACCGCCTCGCCCGAGGTCGGATCGCTGATGCAGCAGGTGCGCGAGCGCTCGGCGAAGCTGGCGACCACGCTCCTGTTCTTCGACCTCGAGTGGAACGAGCTCGATGACGAGCGCGCCGAGGAGCTGCTCGCCTCCTCCGAGCTCGCCTTCTGCGAGCACTACCTGCGGATGGAGCGGCGCTACCGGCCGCACCAGCTCTCCGAGCCGGAGGAGCGGATCCTCACCGAGACCTCGGTCACCGGCGCGGGCGCCTTCTCACGCCTGTTCACCGAGCAGACATCGGCGATCACGGTCGACCTCCCCGGCGCCGACGAGCCCGAGCAGCTGATGGAGACGCTCAGCCGCCTGCTCGATCCGAATCGCGAGACGCGCGCCGAGGCGGCCGAGGCGGTCAGCGCCGCGCTCGAGCCCGGCCTGCGGACCCGGGCCTTCATCTACAACACGCTGCTTCAGGACAAGGCGACCAAGGACCGGCTGCGCTCGTTCGACCACTGGCTGCAGGACCGCAACCTCGACAACGAGGCCTCCGACGAGTCGGTCCAGGCCCTGATCGACGCCGTGACCGCGCGCAACGAGCTGCCGCAGCGCTGGTACCGGCTGAAGGCGAAGCTGCTCGGGCTCGAGCGGCTCGCCGACTACGACCGCAACGCGCCGCTGCGCGAGGCCGAGCGCCACATCCCCTACGAGGACGCGCGCGAGATGGTGCTCGACTGCTATCGCAACTTCTCGCCGGAGATGGGCGACACCGCGGCGGAGTTCTTCACCGGCGACTACATCGACGCGCCGCCGGCGCCCGGCAAGCGCGGCGGGGCCTTCTGCTCCTACGCGGTGCCGTCCGCGCACCCATACGTGATGCTCAACTACACCTCGCGCCCGGGCGACGTGCTGACGATGGCCCACGAGCTCGGCCACGGGGTCCACGCCGCGCTGTCGCGGCCGCGGGGGATCTATCGAGTTCGGGACCCCGCTGACGGTCGCCGAGACCGCATCGATCTTCGGCGAGACGATCGTCCTGGGCCGGCTTCTGGAGCAGGCCGCCGACGACCCGGCCGAGCGCCTGTCGCTGCTCGGCTCGTCACTCGACGGAGCGGTTGGGGCGGTCTTCCGCCAGATCGCGATGAACCGCTTCGAGGACCGAGTTCACACCCAGCGGCGCGAGTCGGGCGAGCTCTCGGTCGAGGACTTCGGCGACGCGTGGGTCGACACCCAGGTCGCGATGCTCGGCGACACGGTCGAGTTCTCCGACGGCTACCGCGCCTGGTGGTCGTACGTGCCGCACTTCATCAGCACGCCGGGCTACGTCTACGCGTACTCGTTCGGCCACCTGCTCGCGCTCTCGGTCTACAGCCGCTACGAGCAGGAGGGAGAGGGCTTCGTCGACTCGTACCTCGAGCTGCTGAAGGCCGGCGGCTCGCGCTCGCCCGAGGGGCTGGGCGAGATCGTCGGCGTCGACCTCTCCGATCCGGGCTTCTGGAACGCCGGCCTCGACCTGATCGAGCGGCAGCTCGAAGCCGCCGAGCGGACCGCGGAGGAAGTCTCGGCGTGATCCTCGCCGCGCTCGCTGCGGCGATCCTCACGTTCGGCCAGTCGGTTGAAAACCGCTCGCTCAATGCCCACGCGCAGGGGGAGCCCGGGTCAGGTAGGACGGTCCTCGTGGTCGGGTCGATTCATGGCAATGAGGGAGAGGGACATCGGGTCGTGCGGCGGCTCCGCAATCGCTACGCCGACCGGCTCGAGGGCGTTCATCTGTGGACCATCAAGACCCTGAATCCCGATGGCGTCGCGGCGGGGACGCGCGGCAACGCGCACTCGGTCGACCTGAATCGGAACTTCGCGACGAACTGGGAGCCGATCCCGCCGTCGAGCGGCTACTACTCCGGCCCGAAGCCGTTCTCGGAGCCCGAGACGAAGGCGATGCGCCGGTTCCTCCGCGGCATCCGCCCCGACGTGACGATCTGGTACCACCAGCCGTTCGGCCGCACGCTGATCCCGTGCACCCGCCGCGGCCGCCGGGTCGCACTGCGCTACGCCCGCCTGTCCGGCCTGCCGCCCGACGACTGCTTCCCGACCCCGCCGGGTGCCGCGACGGGGTGGCAGGACGCGAAGCTGCACGAGAAGGCGTTCGTGGTGGAGTTCCCGGCCGGGCGTCTCGGCCGTGGTGAGGTCCGCCGCCACGCCGCGGCCGTTGCCGAGATTGCGGAGCCGGGGTAGTCAGGTAGGGGAGGGGGGTTGACGGGATCGGCCGTTCCGCCGCCCCGATTTCGCGCCGTTGACGAGTTTGTCTCGCATAGCGACACAAACTCGTCAATCGCGGTGGAGGTCGCCTCGAACGCCACCCCTACCCAGCCCGTTGTTGTTCGTCCTCGAACCGGCGCCGAACCCCCGGGCCGTCCCTAGCCTCCCCCGCATGGGGATCCGAGGGGTGGTTGGGCTCGCGTTCGCGCTGGCGGCGCTCGCCGCGCCGGCGCAGGGCGATCCGGTGGAGGACTCGTTGGTCGAGCAGAGCTGCCGCGAGCTGCAGGCGGGGACGATGGGCGTGCCCGACGACTACGCGTCCGCGTCGCCGGGCGCGTTTCCGGCGAGCTGGCCGGAGGCCGCGCCCGGGTTGCTGCCCGAGGCGGTGCCGATGCGGACCGAGGCCGCGACGTTCAACCGCCTCTACGAGTTCGCGACCGCCGGCGGAGCGATCTACGGGCGGGTTCGCGACGGCGTCGACCCGTGGCGCGAGGTGCCGGTGCCGCTCTGCTTCGCCGGGCGGGTCGACTCGATCTCGCTCGACGACGACGAGCTGATCGCCCTCGACACGACCGGGCGGATCTTCGGGATGGACAACGTGCTCAAGGACCCGGCGACGTTCAACTGGACCGCGCGCTGGGGGCCGCCGTTCTGGACCGGCGCCGGCTTCTCGGTGCCGCTTGACCTGCGGGCGTGGTCGTGGTCGGTGATCTCGCCGGTCGAGGACCGTAACTGGACCGATCCGGCGGGCAACCGCACCGCGGTCGGGGCGGGCAAGGTGTCGCACATCTGGGGGCTACGCCGCGGCGGGCGGCGGCTCACCTTCTTCGACCCGTGGCTGCCGCTCGACGAGAGCTATGAGATGTGCGGGCCCCACCGGGGGCGCTTCAAGGCGGTCAACCTCTCGGCCAGCGGCTCGTGGGTATTCGTGATCGGCCGCCGCGGTGACCTGTTCACCCGGCCCTACGACTTCGACCTCTCCGGCCACGACGACGTCTTCTTCAACTACTCGTACGACGACCAGCGCGGCGCCGGTGAGGGCGCGCCGATCCAGCTTCCGGCCGCGCCGTGGACCGAGCAGCCCAAGGTCGACGGCCGGATCACCGACTCGATCTCGGTCCACAAGGTCGGGCCCGACATGGTCCACCGCGTGCTGCGCGTCGAGGGCAGGCGAAACGGCGAGACCGGCTACTGGGAGCGCGACGTCGCCGACCCGCCGGCGGCCGGGTGGCGCTTTCACGCCACCGGCCTGCCGCTGACCGGCCGCCCGTTGCGCAACCCGCAGCGCGACACCTCCGCCCGCGCCCTGGCGCGCGGCGAGGACCACCGCTACGCGATGCGGGCCGACGGGATCAGCGGGGTGCTCGCCGACTACAACGTCTACTGCTCACCGGCGCGCGTGAAGATCCGCGAGGGCGGCCAGACGAGGCGCTACCTGCTCCACACCGCCGACGCGCTGCGCCAGGCGGCGCGCGGCCGCGGCCTCGACGATCAGCCGCGCGAGCAGTACGCGGCGCTCGAGGGCCCGCCCGGCGAGTTTCAGACCGTGACGGTCCACGCGACCCGGTCGGCCGTGGTCGTCGACGAGCCGGGCTGGACCTTCGGCCGCTAAGCAGCCTTCGAGATCGCCCGCTCCATCGCCTCGTGCGGGTCCTCGACGACCTTGCCGTGGCCCGGCGCGAGGCGCTGCGGCTCCAGCGCGCACAGGCGCCGGGCGGTCGCCAGCGCGGTGGGCGGGTGCCAGGTCGCCATCGCCGGCAGCGGGAAGCGCCAGTTGGCCTTCGCGCAGGTGGCGACGCCGCCGAGGCTCGAGTAGGCGTCGCCGCAGTAGAGGGTCCCGTCGCGGGTGTCGAGGAAGGCGAGGTGCCCCGGCGTGTGCCCGGGGGCGGCGTATGCCTCGAGCGATCCGACCCGATCGCCGGCCTGCAGCGTGCGGGTCGGCTTCACCTCCGCGCCCGGATAGCCGCCGCGCAGCTTGTCCTGGGGCTCGCCGGGGTCCAGCGACATGTCCTTGGCGAGCAGCCGCGCCTCGCGGGCGCCGATGATGACCTCGGCGTCTGGGACCGCCTCGTGCAGCTTGTCGAGCGAGCCGATGTGGTCCTGGTGGGCGTGGGTGAGGAGGATCCGGGCGATCGGCATCCCGTGCTGCTCGGCCGCGGCGAGGATCCCCTTGCGCCGAGCCGGGGATCATCGTGTCGATCACGGTCAGCCCACCGTCGTCCTCGACCAGGTAGCCGTTCACGAACCCGAATCGGCTCGTCCGAGAGAAAGCCACGGCCAGATCCTAGTCCTGGCCGGGGCGGCCTCCTAGCCGAGCGCCGCGGTGATATCCGCGATCGCCGCCTCCTCCTGGTCGGTGACGCGCTCGCCGCCGATCCCCAGGAAGCCCGACTTGTCCGCTTCGGCGACGTGCTTGGCGACCTCGAGCACGAACTCGCGGTAGTCGACCAGCTCGTCGGCGGTCGCCTTGGAGCCGACGAGCTCGGCCGCCTCGGAGATCTTGCCGATCCCGCGAGTGCGCAGGTCCTCCTTGCTCGAGAACTGCTTCGGGTCGACCTTGGGCGCGGCCGCGACGATCTCGCTGACCAGGTCGCCGCTCGCGTGCTCCTTCTGGGCCGCGGAGTACGTCTTCGCCATCGCGAGCGTCTCGCGGATCGAGCCGCCTCGCGAGGCGGTGATCACGATCAGCCCCGCGATCGCCGGCGCCTCGGAGATCGCCTCCCACTCCTCGCCGTTGAACTCTGCCTTTGTCGTCATCGTTCCTCCATCGTTGCGGCGCCGACCGCGTCGGCTCCCTGCAGGTCGTAGGTCTCCGCGATCAGCTCGTAGGAGCGGATCCGGTCGGCATGGTCGTGGACCATGGTGGTGATCATCAGCTCGTCGGCGCCGGTGCGCTCACGCAGGGCGTCGAGCTTCGCGCGCACGGTAGCGGGACCGCCGATCGCCGCGGAGCCGGAGAGCGCCTTGATGCTCTGCTCCTCGCTCTGGCTGAACTCGTGCTCCGCTGCCTCCTCGGGGGTCGGGAAGCGGGTCGGGTGGCCGGCGCGAAGGCGCGCCATCGACAGCCGCGCCGGGCCCGACAGGTAGCGGGCCCGCTCATCGTCCTCGGCGGCCAGCGCCGCGCAGGCGACCATCACGTAGGGCTGGTCCAGGTACTCGGAGGGCTCGAAGCGCGAGCGGTAGAGCTCGACCGCGGCGTCGGTGTTCTGCGGCATGAAGTGGTGGGCGAAGGAGAACGGCAGCCCGAGCACGCCGGCGAGCTGCGCCGAGTAGCCCGACGAGCCGAGCAGCCAGATCGCCGGCATGTCGCCGCTGCCCGGGACCGCCTTCACGTGGCGGTAGGGGTCGCGGGGCGAGAACTCACCCTTGAAGAACCCGATCAGCTCCATCAGCTGCGGCGGGAAGTCGTCGTCGGAGAGCGGCTCGGCCGAGCGCCGCAGCGCCGAGGCGGTGATCTGGTCGGTGCCCGGCGCGCGGCCGATCCCGAGGTCGATCCGGCCCGGATACAGCGCCTCCAGCATCCCGAACTGCTCGGCGACGACCAGCGGCGGGTGGTTGGGGAGCATCACCCCGCCGGCCCCGATCCTCATCCGCTCGGTCTTCGCGGCCAGCGCCGCGGCCAGCACCGGTGGCGAGGAGCTGGCGATCCCCGGGATGTTGTGGTGCTCGGCGACCCAGTGGCGGTGATAGCCCAGCCGTTCGACGGCCTGCGCGAGATCGACGGAGTTCTGAAGCGCCTGGGCGTGGCTGGAGCCCTCGCCGACGATCGCGAGGTCCAGGACCGAGAGCGTTGGCGGCGCGCTCACGAGCGGTGCGCGAGGCCGCCACGCAGCTCGATCACCCGGTCGCCCTCGAGCAGGTTGCGGGCGCGCTCGTCGTCGAAGCGGATCAGCTCGCCGTCGCGGACGAGGGCGAGCAGCATCCCGTGATCGGGCATCGCGGGTGTGGCGCCCGCCTCGCCGGCTTCGATCTCGTGCTCGACGATGTCGAGCCCCTCACCGAGGGTGAGCAGGTCCTCGAGCACCTCGGTCACCTGCGGGGTCTCGCTCGAGAGCCCGAGCAGGCGGCCGGCCGCGGCCGAGGAGGTGATCACGCCGTCGGCGCCACCTTGGTGCAGGAGGTGGACGTTCTCCTCCTCGCGCACCGCGGCGACGATGGTCGCCGCCGGGTTGAGCTCGCGCGCGGTCAGCGTGGTCAGGATCGCCGTGTCGTCGCGATCGACCGCGACGACGACCGAGACCGCGTCGCCGATCCCCGCCTCCTCGAGGGTCTCCGCACTGGAGGCGTCGCCCGCGATCGCGGCGAAGCCGTCGTCGTCGGCGCGCGCACGGGCGCCGGGACTCGAGTCGATGGC
This sequence comes from uncultured Solirubrobacterales bacterium, assembly GCA_963767285.1. Lineage (GTDB taxonomy): Bacteria > Actinomycetota > Thermoleophilia > Solirubrobacterales > 70-9 > WHSW01. Next base: position 39,087 of record CAVYDJ010000004.1, read on the forward strand.
GACGATCCGCTTCGGGTCGAAGCCGCGTCCGAGCAGCGTCCTCGCCGCGCTTCGGCCCTTGGTCCCGTATCCGCAGATGATCGTGTGGTCTCGCAATTGCTTTCTCCAGCGCCGCACGCGGTAAGCGTGGCGGCTGCGCTCCGCCAGTATCTCCAACGTCGTCCCCACGAGCAGGATCAGGAAGAGAATTCGCGCTGGCGTGACGAGGACCGTCGTCAGCAGGCGGGCCTCGTCGGTGACCGGGCGAATGTCGCCGTACCCGGTCGTGGTGATGGTCACCGTCGAGTAATAGAAGGCGTCGAGGAGGCTGATCGTGTCGTCCTCGGGGTCGTAGTAGCCGTCGCGACCGAGGTAGGTGACTACAGCGACGAAGACGATCAGCCCGACCGCGACGAGCAGCCGGTTGACGATCTTGCGCGTCGGGCTCGCATCCTCGCCCGGGAGCGAGACGTGAAGCGGTGACTGTGGGGCGTCGGCCGGCACCCGCGAAGGCTATGCGCTCACTTGGAGCGCGCGGCTTCGGCCGGGATGAACCAGGTTTCGACGACGCGCGGCTTGTTGCCTGCCCCGTGGCTCGCCGGCTCGACCCGGGTCTCGACCCCGCCGCCGAGCTCGCCGATCGCCTCGACCGCGAGGTTGCGCGCCTCGGCCTTGCCCTCGGCGCCCATCCCCCTCAGCGCCGCGACGGCCTTCCTCTCGTCCACGTGGCGCACGCCCCGGCGGCTGTCGCCGAAGCTCGACAGGTTGGCCGGGTCCGTGACGACCTTCTTGGCATCCTCGAGGTCTGGCACGCCGACGAGACTACGCGGTCAGGCGCTCGCGGCCGTGCTTCGCTCGAGCACGATCACCGGGATCGTCCGCTCCGTGCGCTTCTCGTAGTCGGCGTAGCCGGAATAGGTGCGTTTGGCGTCGGCGAACAGCTGGTCGCGCTCGGGACCGGTCGCCTCGCGCGCTCGCACCCGGCGACGCTCGCGGCCGATCTGGACCGTCGTCTGCGGATTGGCCTTCAGGTTCCAGTACCAGGCCGGGTTCTTCGGATGGCCGCCCTTGGAGGCGATGATCGCGACGTCGTCGCCGGCCGGGATGAACAAAAGCGGCGCGGTGCGCTTGGTGCCGCTCTTCGCGCCGACGTGGTCGAGCAGCAGCATGCGTCCCCCGACCCCCGGGATGCGCTCCCCGATCAGCCCGCCGGTGGCCCGGTAGACGAATGCATGTACGCCCATCAGGTGCCGCAGCACCGGCCACGAGCGCTCGGCGAGGTCAAGCGAGTCCATCGGTGCAGTATCGCTAGCTAGCGCTTCGCTTGGCGCGCCAGCTTCGTCCGCTCGACCTTCGACAGCTCGGCCTTTCGCAGTCGCAGGCTGTCGGGCGTGATCTCGACGCACTCGTCCGCGCGCAGGAACTCGAGCGCGTTCTCGAGCGACAGCACCCGCGCAGGGATCAGGCGGACGAGGATGTCGGCCGAGGCGGCGCGGACGTTGGTCTGGTGCTTCTGCTTGGTTGCGTTCACGTCGAGGTCGTCGGAGCGCGAGTTCTCGCCGACGACCATCCCCTCGTAGACCGGTTCGCCGGGGCCGACGAACAGCGAGCCGCGATCCTGGAGCGAGTGCAGGGCGAAGCTCGCGGTCTCGCCGGAGCGGTCGGAGACGAGCGATCCGGTCGGGCGGCTGCGCAGGTCGCCCGCCCATGGCTCCCAGGCCTCGAAGACGTGGTGGAGGATCCCTGTGCCGCGCGTCTCGGTCAGGAACTCGGTGCGAAAGCCGATCAGCCCGCGCGCCGGCGCCAGGTAGTCGAGCCGGACCCAGCCGGTCGAGTGGTTGATCATCTGCTCCATCCGGCCCTTGCGCAGGGCGAGCATCTGGGTGACGACGCCGACGTAGTCCTCGGGGACGTCGATCGCCAGCCGGTCGACCGGCTCGCAGAGCTTGCCGTCGACCTCGCGGGTCAGCACCTGCGGCTGGCTCGCGACGATCTCGAAGCCCTCGCGGCGCATCAGCTCGAGCAGGACGACGAGCTGCAGCTCGCCGCGCCCGTGCACTTCCCAGGCGTCGGGGCGCTCGGTGTCCTGAACCCGGATCGAGACGTTCCCGACCAGCTCCTTGTCCAGGCGATCGCGGATCTGGCGCGCGGTCAGCTTCGAGCCCTCCTTGCCCGCCAGAGGACCGTTGTTGATCCCGATCACGATCGAGAGCGAGGGCTCGTCGACGGTGATCACCGGCAGCGGCCGCGGGTCGTCGGGGTCGGCCAGCGTCTCGCCGATCGTCACCTCGTCGATCCCGCCGACGGCGATGATCTCGCCCGGCCCGGCCTCGTCGGTCTCGACCCGGTCGAGCGCGTCGGTCACATACAGGTGCGCGACGGTCGCGTTCTCGATCGTGCCGTCGGCGCGACACCAGGCAACCGGCTTGCCCTGGCGGATCGTCCCGTTACGCACCCGGCAGAGCGCCAGGCGGCCGACGTAGGGCGAGGCGTCGAGGTTGGTGACGTGGGCCTGCAGCGGCGCCTCGGGGTCGTATGCCGGCGCGGGGATCCGCTCGACCATCAGGTCGAGCAGCGGCTTCAGGCTCTCGCCCTCCTCGCCCTCGGCAAGCGCCGCCCAGCCGGCTTTGGCGTTGGCGTAGACGATCGGGAACTCGACCTGATCATCGGTCGCGTCGAGGTCGAGGAAGAGCTCGTAGACCTCGTCGACGACCTCGGAGATGCGGGCGTCGGGCCGGTCGACCTTGTTCACGACCAGGATCACAGGCAGTCGCGCCTCGAGCGCCTTGCGCAGGACGAAGCGCGTCTGCGGCATGGGCCCCTCCGAAGCGTCGACCAGGAGCAGAATCCCGTCGACCATCGTCAGCGCGCGCTCGACCTCGCCGCCGAAGTCCGCGTGTCCCGGCGTGTCGACGATGTTGAGCTTCACGTCGCCGTAGCGGACCGCCGTGTTCTTGGCGAGGATCGTGATCCCCTTCTCGCGCTCGAGGTCCATCGAGTCCATGACCCGCTCGGCGACGTCGGACCCCTCGCGGAAGGCGCCCGACTGCCAGAGCATCGCGTCGACCAGCGTCGTCTTGCCGTGGTCGACGTGCGCGACGATCGCGATGTTGCGGAGGTCGTCTCTCAGTGCGGTCTCGGCCATGGCGGCCGATGAGTGTCGCAGCTAGAAGATCGTGAACGGGCTCTGCGGGGTGCCGCCGTGGAACCGGGTGTTCCAGAGCTCCGTGGCGCTGTGCGGTGTAGGTCGCCGGCGGGCCGCCAAGCGGCGCTAGAACTTGGTCCGGATCCGTTCGAGGATGAAGGCCTGGGTCGCGATGCCGGTCTTCTCGTCGCGCGTGCCGATGTAGGCGGACACGGTGCGCTTGGTGATCCTGGCGACCGCGGCGCTGGCCTCGTGCCGGTACGCGTTGCAGTCGGTGCCACTGAGCCCGGACTCCGGGTCGGATGGACCTGCGTCCGCGCCGCCCTCGATGGTGCAGCGGATGGAGTCCCCGCCGATCTCGGTGCTGATGCTGGCCGCCCGGGCGCCGGAGCGACGCTCCCAGATCGATCCGACAGAGCGGGTGATCTCCGCCGTGATCGACGGCTCCGAGGTGTCGCTCACTGCCGTGTCCGTCTCGGGCATTCCACGCTCCATCCCTTCTCCTCGCGGTGACCGGGTTCTGAGTAGGGGCGGAGGAGAAAGGTCGAGGCCCGAACCGGCAGTACGATCGAGTTTAGGGCAAGGAAGCGGCGAGAACGCGGTTACGCCCCGCCCGCTTGGCCTCATAAAGCGCCGCGTCGGCGCGCTCGAAGTGGGCCTCGTAGTCGAACGGCTCGGAGCCGGTGGTGGCGCTGACCCCGAAGGTCATCGTCACCTCGCGGCCGGCGTACGGCTGGGCCTCGATTGCGCGTCGCAGGCGTTCGGCGAGCCCGGCGGCCTGCTGCGCGTCGGCGCCCGGGATCACGACCAGGAACTCCTCGCCGCCGAGCCGGTAGGCGAGGTCGAAGGCGCGCAGCTGCTTGCGGATCGTGTAGGCGACGTCGGCGAGCACCGCGTCGCCGACCGCGTGTCCGAGCGCGTCGTTGACGTCCTTGAAGTGGTCGAGGTCGCCGAGCACGATCCCGACCGGCTCGCCGGTGACCTGCGACTGCTGCTCGAGCTCGAAGGCGCGGCGGCTGAGCGCGTGGCGGTTGAGCATCCCGGTCAGCTTGTCGAGCACCGCCTCGTCGCGGTGCTCGAAGTCGGAGCGCATCAGCGCGGTCGAGAGGATGCCGATCGCGATCACGACCGCGGCCGGGGCGATCAGGAGCGGGGGGTAGTCCAGCGTCCCCGCGGCGTCGCCGCCGAACGCCACCGCGACGCAAAGCGCTAGCGCGACGACCACGCCCGCGATCACCCCGCGGGCGGAGAAGCGGGCGCTGAGCGTGATCACCGGGATCGCCAGCCAGGGGAGCAGCCGCGAGTCGAGGCCGGAGGCGAGGATCGTCGCCGCGATCACCAGCTCGGAGAAGACCCAGGAGCAGAAGAGGATGTACTCCGGGCGGTCGGATGCGGTGGCGAGGCGCTCGCCGACCGCGAACCCGAGGGTCGCGATGAGCAGCGGGCCAAGGGTCCAGATCCCCAGCCAGGGAGACATCGCGAGGGCCGCGACGCCGAGCATCGCGATCGTCAGGATCCGGACCGGCCTGATCCGCCGGTCCATGTCGAGCATCCGCTCGCGCTCGGCGGCGCCGGCGCACAGCCACGAGCCCTCGCCGCGCCGGGGCGCCGGAGCGGCGTGGCCACGGTCGCGCGTCTCGAGCGCGGGGGCAAGGGGGGTCGGGTGAGCGATGCTGTGGTCAGGCATGAAAGGCCTCTCGTACGCCCCCTTACGCACGTTTCGTCGGCCCGTTAGCACGGATGGCAAGGAAGAGGTAAGTGGCTGGACGAATTCACGAGGGCGACATATGTCGCCCTCTGGCGCCGGGTTTGCGAGCATGCAGGAGGGCATCCGGGTGAACGACTTCAACCACATCTCAGACCAGGCACGCGAACGCCTCATCGCCGAGCTGCATCGGACCGTGTCCACGGTCAGCTCCGCGGTCGACGACGCCGCCGCGCGGGTGCTCGACGCAGCCGAGGCGGACGCGAAGCGCGAGGCCGAGGTCGCCGCCCAGGTCGAGAGGCTCTCCGAGGAGGGCCTGCGGCCGCTGCGCGCCCTGAGCGGTGAGCTGCTCGATCGGGCGGCGGAGCTCGACCGTGAGATCGCGCGCCTCGCGGCGCTCGCCGCCGAGGCCGCCGAGACCCTGCGCGCCCGGGCGCGAGCGCCGGAGCCGATGGACTGGTCGGAGGAGCCGGAGCCGATGTTCTCCAGCCCCCGGGGTCCTGAGCCGCTGTCCTTTGAGCGGCCGTCTTCTGAGCCGCTGTACTCCGAGCCGGCGGTCGACTGGTCCCGCGGCGGGGACCCGCTGTTCTCCGCGCCGCCGGAGTCCGAGCAGTCCGTGCCCCCGGCCGAGGCCGAGGCGTCGCCGGCGCCGGACTCCGAGCCGATCGAGCTGCCGCCGATCCTGCCGTCGCTGTTTTTGGAGTCGCCGCTCGACCAGCTCGACGAGCAGCGCCGCGCGGTCGCCGAGGCACCGATCGAGTTTCCGCCCCGGCGCCACCGGCGCTTCGATGAACCGATCGACCGTGAGGTCGAGATTCCCTCCGGCGTGCGGATGGTGGTCGAGCAGCTGCGCCTCACCGGCGAGCCGGAGTCGGTGATCGCGGTCAAGCTCGAGCAGATGGGGGTCGACGACCCTCAGGCCGTGCTCGCCCAGGTCGTCGAGCACTAGCTTCGGCGCCTCACCAACCGGCGCGCGACGGGCGCGCAGCGATCAGAATCCGCGCCCGTGCCGAAGTCCCTCTGCCTGACGTTGATCGCCGTCGCGGCCCTCGCCGCGCTTCCGGCCGCCGCCGGGGCGGCGCCGAAGCCGGGCACGGTGGTGGAGAAACGGGTCCACTCGCTCTCCCCCGATCGCCACGAGGTGCGCGAGTCGTTCGTCCGGATCTACTCGCCCCTGCCGGCCGAGGCGGGGGCGCACCCGCCGGCGTGCGACTGGATCCAGTACCTGCGCTTCCGCCACGCGGGCGGTCCGAAGGACCCGCGCGACGCCGACGCGGTGTTCTCGATCATCCCCGGCTTCCTCGCCGGGGCGGGCTCGTTCGACCAGGTCGCCCGCAACACGGTGCGCTCGGCCGCGGGGATGGGCGCCGACGTCGAGTACTGGGCGATCGACCGGCGCGCGAACTGCCTGGAGGACTTCCGGGGGATCAGGGCGGCCGCGCGGGCGAAGGACCCGACGATCGCCTGGGACTACTACTGGGGCGGCCGGGAGGTCGGCGGCAAGCGCTTTGCCGGCTTCGTATCGCGTGAGGACGCCGCGTTCCTCGGCCAGGTGGGCATCGAGCAGACGATGGAGGACTGGTACACGGTCAATCGCACCGGTATGCCGGGCCGCCGCAACCGCGAGCGCAAGATGATCTGTGGCGGGCACTCGCTCGGCGGCCCCCTCACGTCCATCTACGCCTCATGGGATTTCGACGGCGATCCCGAGACCGAGCGCGACGCGGGCTATCGCAACTGCGCCGGGCTCGTGGGGCTCGACACCTCGTTCGGGTTCTCGGGCATGAGCTCGAGCTCGAGCGGCGGCGGCGAGGTCGCCGGGCTGGTCGGGGCGAGCGGCGCGGCGCCGTACATCGACGCCCCGCCGCTGACGCCGGAGACGATCCAGGTGCTCAACCCATTCGGCGTCGGGGCCTACTTCGATCCGCAGGGCACCGACCTGATCGACGAGCTGCCGCACTCGACCAACATCGACCTGACCCAGCGCGTGCTGTTCTCCAAGGACGCGGCGCAGTTCGCGACGGGCACCCCCGACATCCGCGACTTCAACCTGACCAACGAGAGCAACCTCGCCGGCGTGCTCGACGACAACTCGGCCGGGATCTCGATCCTGCGCGCGGGCCTCGGCCAGGCGGTCGGTGGGCCGCTGGCCGACAAGAACTTCCCGGCCCCCGGCGGCGGCACGCTCGCCCTGCCGGAGGACCCGGCGACCCCTCTGTATTCGTGGGAGGGCTACCGGACCGTCGGCGCGCCGGACCATCCCGTGGAGCTCAACGACTCCGGCCAGCCCTACACGAGCCGCGAGTCCGAGACGACCGACCTGCACCAGATGGCGCGGGGGTTCTTCGAGACGCCCGCCGACTTCACCGAGCACTACTTCCCGACCCGGATCATGACCGACCTCGCGCCGGCGGCCAGCGGCGGGTTCGAGCAGATGAAGTACGACGGGCCGAACCTGCGGCCCGGGCTGCTGATCCAGGCCGGCGACTCGTCGGACAACGCGCCTCCGGACGAGGGGCCGCCGACGGAGGGCACGCCGCCCAACGACCTCGAACTGAGCCGCGAGATCGTCATCCCCGGCTACAACCACCTCGACGTCGGGACCGCGGCCTGGCGCCAGAACGACGGCCGCCCGGAGCCGTCCAGCCAGGCGCTCGCCGAGTTCGGGCTCGCGGTGACTCATAACGGGTAGAACCCCGGTGTGAGCGCGACCGAGACGACCGAGACGACCACGGTGGACGCGGTCGCACTGCGGGTTCTGCTCGACGGCGAGCGCCGCGAGGTGCGCGAGCACGTGCGCGCCGTGTTGGCGCGACCGGACTTCGCCAGGCCGGAGGAGCCGTGGCCCACGGAGGAGTACCGCGAGCGGGTCGGCGAGTGGACGCGGACCCTGGCGGCGACCGGCGGACCGGCGCTCCTGTTTCCCGAGGAGTTCGGCGGGCTCGGACGGGTCGGCGACGCGATCGCCGCGTTCGAGACGCTCGGCCACTCCGACCTCTCCCTGCTCGTCAAGTGCGGCGTCCAGTTCGGCCTGTTCGGCGGCGCCGTCCATCACCTCGGCACCCGGTCTCACCACGAGCGGTTCCTGAGCCAGATCGCGTCCTTCGAGCTGCCGGGCGCATTCGCGATGAGCGAGTCCGGGCACGGCTCGAACGTTCAGGACGTGCGGACACGGGCGACCTATGACGCCGAGACGCAGGAGTTCGTGGTGACGACGCCGACCGAGGAGGACCGCAAGGACTACATCGGCAACGCCGCCCGCGACGGGCGGCTCGCGGCCGTCTTCTGCCAGCTGGTGGTGGGCGGCTCCGAGCGCGGCGTCCACTGCGTGCTCGTCCCGATCCGCGACGAGAAGGGCAAGGTCTGCGACGGGGTGCGGATCTCCGACTGCGGCCACAAGCTCGGCCTCAACGGCGTCGACAACGGGCGCCTCTACTTCGATGACGTGCGGGTCCCGCGCGAGAACCTGCTCGACCGCTATGCGCAGGTGAGCGAGGACGGCACGTACTACAGCCCGATCGAGAACGAGAATCGCCGCTTCTTCACGATGCTCGGCACGCTGATCCAGGGACGGATCTCGGTCGGCGGGGCGTCGATCAGCGCGACCAAGTCGGCGCTGGCGATCGCGATCCGCCACGGCGACAGGCGCCGCCAGTTCGGGCCGCCCGACTCCGAGGTCGAGGTGCCGCTGCTCGACTACCGGGTCCACCAGCGCCGCTTGCTGCCGCCGCTTGCCCGCACCTACGCGCTGCACTTCGCCCAGCAGGGCGTGGTCGACGAGCTGGACCGAATCTTCGGCGCCGACGACGGCACCGCCGAGCAGAGCGAGGCCGAGCAGGAGGCCCGCCGCGAGCTGGAGACGCGGGCCGCTGGCCTGAAGGCCCTGGCGACGTGGCACGCGACCGAGACGATCCAGGGCTGTCGCGAGGCCTGCGGCGGCGCCGGGTACCTGAGCGAGAACCGCCTCGGCGAGCTGAAGGCGGACACCGACGTCTTCACGACATTCGAGGGCGACAACACGATCCTGCTGCAGCTGGTGGCGAAATCGGTGCTGACCGGCTTCCGCGACGAGTTCGAGGAGATGAACGCGTTCGCCACCGCCGGCTTCGTCGCGTCGCAGGCATGGGAGACGGTCGTCGAGAAGACTGCGGGCCGCGAGCTGATCCAGCGGCTCACCGACGACCTGATCCCCGGGCGGGAGAAGGACGAGGACCTGCTCGACCGCGAGTATCACCTCGGGCTCTTCCGCTGGCGCGAGGAGCACACGCTGAGCGGCGCGGCGCGGCGGTTGCGCCGCGGGATCGAGGGCGGCGGGGACCCGTTCGACGTCTTCAACGACTGCCAGGACCACGTGCTCGCGGTGGCGCGCGCCTACACCGAGCGCCAGATCCTGGAGGCCTTCCTCGATGCGATCGACAACTGCCCGGACCCCGACCTGAAGCGGGTGCTCGAGATGCTCTGCGACCTCCACGCCCTGTCGGAGATCGAGCGCGACCGCGCCTGGTTCCAGGAGCACGGACGGATCTCCTCGACCCGGGCGAAGGCGATCACGCGGAGCGTCAACGGGCTGTGCGAGGGGCTTCGTGCCCACGCCCTCGACCTCGTGGACGCGTTCGGGATCCCGGACGAGGTGCTCGCGGCGCCGATCGGTCTGCCCGGAGGGGAGGCGAGCCGCACGGCGGCCGCCGAGGTCGGCGACGAATTGCCCGACGTCCGTTCCGTGCTGCGCGAGCTGGGTAAGACCTCTTCGTGAGCCCCGGTTCCGCGCGTCAAGCCGCCGTACTCGGCGGCAACCGGATCCCGTTCGCCCGCCAGAACGGGCCGTACGCGCGCGCGTCGAACCAGGACATGTTCACGACCGCGCTCGACGGGCTGGTCGGCCGCTTCGGGCTCCAGGGCCGGCTGCTCGGCGAGGTCGCGGCCGGCGGGGTGCTCAAGCACTCGCGCGACTTCAACCTGACCCGCGAGTGCGTGCTCGGCTCGGCGCTCGACCACGCGACGCCCGCCTACGATGTCCAGCAGGCCTGCGGCACCGGCCTGGAGACGACGATCCTGGTCGCCAACAAGATCGCCCTCGGCCAGATCGAGGCCGGGGTGGCGGGCGGCTTCGACACCACCTCCGACGCGCCGATCGAGGTCAACGAGGATCTGCGCCGCCTGCTCCTCGACCTCAACCGCGCGAAGAGCGCCAAGGACCGCGTGGCGCTGCTGACCCGGCTGCGCCCGGGGCAGATCGCGCCGCGGATCCCGCGCAACGAGGAGCCGCGGACCGGCCTTTCGATGGGCGAGCACCAGGCGGTCTCGACCAAGCGCTGGGGGATCACCCGCGAGGCGCAGGACGAGTGGGCCGTCGCCAGCCACCGCAAGCTCGCCGCCGCTTACGACAGCGGGTTCTTCGACGATCTGCTGACCCCCTACCTCGGCCAGGAGCGCGACCAGAACCTGCGCCCGGACTCCACCATCGAGAAGCTCCAGAAGCTGAAGCCGGTGTTCGGCGAAGGGCCGGACGCCACGATGACCGCCGCCAACTCGACCCCGCTGTCCGACGGCGCGGCCGCGGTCCTGCTCGCCTCCGACGAGTGGGCGGAGGAGAACGCGCTGCCCGTCCTTGCCCACATCGTCGACGCCGAGACGGCGGCCGTCGACTTCGTCCACGGCGACGAGGATCTGCTGGGGGCGCCGCTCTACGCCGTGCCGCGGCTGCTCGACCGCAACGGTCTGAGCCTTCAGGACTTCGACCTCTACGAGATCCACGAGGCCTTCGCCTCTCAGGTCCTGATGACGCTGAAGGCATGGAACGATCCCGAGTTCTGCGCGGAGAAGCTCGGCCGCGACCAGCCCCTCGGCGAGATCGACCCGGAGAAGATCAACGTCAACGGCTCCTCGCTCGCCGCCGGCCATCCGTTCGGCGCCACGGGCGGGCGGATCGTCGCCACCCTGGCGAAGCTGCTCAACGAGCGCGGCTCCGGCCGCGGTCTGATCTCGATCTGCGCGGCCGGCGGCCAGGGCGTCTGCGCGATCCTGGAGAAGCGCTGATGCCCGCCACCGATCGCTATACGACCCTGACCAATTCGCCGCTCGGCGCCGTGACCAGCCGCCTCGGGCTGCCGACCCCGCCGGTGCTCGAGCGCCACGAGCCCGGCAAGCCGGTCGTCGACGGGCCGGTCGTGCTCGGCCGCGCGCACCTCGGGCGCCTGGACGAGGCGGCCGAGCGGGTGCTGAAGTCGATCGAGGCGTCCGTGATCACCGACCGGCTCGTGGTCGAGAACGAGCGCCCCGCGGCGCTGATCTACGACGCGAGCGGGATCGACGAGCCCGCCCGGCTGCGCTCGCTCTACGAGTTCTTCCACCCGCTGCTCTACAACCTCGACCGCAACGGCCGGGTGATCGTGCTCGCCGGGGTGCCCGAGGAGGCCCCGGACGCCGAGTCGCAGGTCGCCCAGCGCGCGATCGAGGGCTTCACGCGCTCGATCGCCAAGGAGATCGGCAGCAAGGGCTCGACCGCGCAGCTGGTTCGGGTGGCGAACGGCGGCGAGGGCGCGATGGAGTCGACGCTGCGGTTCCTGCTGTCGGCGAAATCCGCCTACGTCGACGCCCAGGTGATCGAGATCTCGGCGATCGACACGGAAAACCTCGTCCTACCGGGCGACTGGGAGCAGCCGCTCGCCGGCCGGGTCGCCGCGGTGACCGGAGCGGCTCGCGGGATCGGCGAGTCCATCGCGACGACGCTGGCCCGAGACGGCGCCGAGGTGATCCTGATCGACGTGCCGCAGGCCGGTTCCGACCTGACCGAGGTGGCCAACCGAATCGGCGGCAGCGCGGTGCAGCTCGACATCACCGACGACGAGGCTCCCGCGCGCCTGGCCGACCATGTCGCCGGGCGCCACGGCAAGCTCGACATCCTGGTCCACAACGCGGGCATCACCCGCGACAAGACGCTCGGGCGCATGGAGCCCGACCAGTGGGACTCCGTGCTCGCGGTCAACCTGCTCAGCCAGCTGCGCCTCAACGAGACGCTGCTCGAGCGCGACCTGATCGGCGGCGGGGGCAGGATCGTCACCGTCTCGTCGGTCAGCGGGATCGCCGGCAACCGCGGCCAGGCCAACTACGCGACGACGAAGGCCGGCGTGATCGGAATGGTTGACGCGCTCGCGCCGCAGCTTGCCGAGCGCGGGGCGACGGCTAACGCGGTCGCGCCGGGGTTCATCGAGACCGCGATGACGGCGGCGATGCCGATCGCGACGCGCGAGGCCGGGCGGCGCACCAACAGCCTGCTTCAGGGCGGCCAGCCGGTCGACGTCGCCGAGACGATCGCCTGGCTGGCGAGTCCCGCCTCGGCCGGTGTCAACGGCAACACCGTCCGCGTCTGCGGCCAGGCGCTGATCGGCGCGTAGTGGAAACGCGCGAGCTCGACTCGCCGCCCTCGCTGCCGCCGCTCTACGCGAAGGCGGCGCTGGGATCCGTCCTGCCCGGCGGGGGCGACGAGCTCCCCGACCACGCGGTCGAGCTGACGGGCGCGGAGATCGACCCGGAGCGCCTCGCCGACTACTGCGCGGTCTGCGGCTTCCGCCTGCGCGACACGGTTCCGCCCACCTACCCGCACCTGCTCGGGTTCCCCCTGCAGATGGCGCTGATGACCGAGCGGTCGTTTCCCTTCGCGCTGCTCGGCATGGTCCACATCGCCAACCGGGTCGAGCAGCGCCGGGCGCTGCCGGTCACCGCGCGGCCGTCGGTCCGGGTCTGGGCGGAGAACCTGCGCGACCATCACAAGGGCCGCCAGGTCGACCTGATCACCGAGGTCAGCGTCGACGGCGAGGTCGTCTGGCGCGAGTGCTCCAACTACCTGCGGCCCGGGAAGGGATCCGGCGAGCGGCCCGAGCGCGAGGGGGACGAGTTCGCCGATGCTCACCCTGCCGCCACCTGGGAGGTGCCCGGCGACATCGGGCGCCGCTACGCCTCGGTCTCCGGCGACCGCAACCCGATCCACATGCATTCCCTCAGCGCCCGGCTGTTCGGCTTTCCGAGCGCGATCGCTCACGGAATGTGGACCTACGCGCGAGCCCTGTCCACGCTCGACGGCCACCTGCCAGAGGCCCACTCCTCCGAGGGCGAATTCCGCGCGCCGCTGCGGATCCCGGGCCGCGCGCAACTGCTGCTCGCCGGCGGCGAGGGGGAGTGGAGGCTGGCGCTCGAGTCGCCGGACGGCGAGCACCGCCACTTGCAGCTCACGGCCCAGGTGCAGCGGTTTTCCTGAGCCCCTGCTACCTTCATCTGCGTCGAGTGCCATTCGGGCGCTCGAGGAGTTCCGTTTCTTCCGTGCACTGAGTGAGTGCGTCCGGGTCTCAGGATTCCCACCGCACAACACAAGGAGTGCACCCAATATGTCTTTCGCCGACCTCGGCGTAACGCGTCCTGTTGCGGACGTTCTCGCAAAGCGCGGGATCACCGCACCGTTCGCAGTTCAAAAGCTCGTCATCGAGGACGTCCTCGATGGCCACGACGTACTCGTCCAGTCGCCGACCGGCTCGGGCAAGACGCTTGCCTTCGCCATTCCGCTGGTCGAGTGCGTCGTACCCGATGACCGACTTCCCGCGGCGCTCGTGCTGGCGCCGACCCGCGAGCTCGCCCTCCAGATCGAGGAGGAGCTCGTCGACATCGCCGCCACCCGCGGCCTGCGCGTCGCCGCTGTCTTCGGCGGCGTCGGGCTCGAAAAGCAGGCGAAGAAGGCCGCCAAGGCCCACATCCTGGTCGCCACCCCCGGCCGGCTCGAGGACCTGCTCGACCGCCGCACGTTCAGCCTCGGCGAGCTCCGGATCCTCGTCATCGACGAGGCCGACCGGATGCTCGACATGGGCTTCAAGCCCGCCGTCGACAGGATCGTCCGCCAGACGCCCGACGATCGCCAGACCCTGTTCTTCTCCGCGACGCTCGAGGCCGCGGCCGGCGAGGTCGCCCGCGCCTACACCTACGAGCCGCGCCGCCACGTCCACGAGCCTGTCGAAGAGGACCAGGGCGAGATCTCGCACCGCTTCGTCCACCTCTCACAGGACGCCAAGATGGACGCGCTCGTCTCCGAGCTGCGCGACTCCGATCGCGGCCGGACGCTCGTCTTCGTGCGCACCAAGCACGGCGCCGACCGGCTGGTCAAGCGCCTTTCCAAGAAGCGCCTGCAGGCCGTCGCGATGCACGGCAACAAGAACCAGAACCAGCGCAACCGGGCGCTCGCCCAGTTCGCGTCCGGGAACGTCGACACGCTCGTCGCGACCGACGTCGCGGCCCGCGGCATCGACGTCGACGACATCACCCACGTGATCAACTTCGACGCCCCCGGCGACCGCGACGCCTACGTGCACCGGACCGGGCGCACCGCCCGCGCCGGCCGCGACGGGATCGGCGTCACCTTCGTGCTCTCCGAGCAGGACGCCGACATGCGCAAGGTTGCACGCGACCTCGGGCTCACCGAGGAGTACAACCACGGTCGCCCGGAGCGTCAGGAGCACAGCGCGCCGCGATCGCGGAACGGTCACTCGGGCCGCGCTCACGGCAACCGCGGTCGCAGTCGCAGCAAGCGGTAACGCGCGCCGATCGCCCGGCGCGGGTGTTCATGCAGGCGTGACGACGATTCGCGCCTGCGTGACCGCCGTCCTCGCGGTCGGCCTGCTCCCGGCGACCGCGGGCGCGGCCACCGTGAGCGTGTCCGAGGAGACGCTCTCCACCTCTCCGCCGCAGGAGCGGGCGACCCTCCTCTATCGAGGGGACCCCGGGCGAGGACAACATCGCCTCGATCATTCCGGCGGGCGAGGAGGGCGACTCGCTGCGCTACGAGGTGCGGGACCTTCATGCCCCGCTCACCGCTGGCCCCGGCTGCTCGGGCGGTGGCGCGCCGGGCGTCGCGGCGACCTGCCTGATGCCCCGCTCTCGGCCGCCTAGCTTGCTACGGCTCCGCATGCACCGACGGGGGCAGACGAGATCGTCTTCCGGTTCGCCCTCGGTGACGGTGACGACGAGTTGCGCGGGGCGCGGATCCCGCCCGACGATGGGGGCGGGGGCAATATCGCCGTGCAGGCCGAGGGCGGGGTGGGCGACGATCAGCTCTACCCGGCCAGACCTCGGACATCCTCGACCCGGGCCCGGGCAGCGACACGGTGCGGTCCAATCAAGGAGACGACGTCGTCGACGCGGGCGACTCGCCCGAGGGAGCGGACCACTACGACCTGCGGGACGGCCTGGACCAGATCAGCTACTTCAACGCCGGACGGGCGGTCAGCGTCACGCTCGACTCCAAGGCGAATGACGGTGCCGCCGGCGAGAAAGACCGGGTGGTCGACGCCGAGTGGTGTTCGGCACGCCCCGATCGGACACGCTCGTCGGTAGCGCCGGCGCAGACGCGCTGAGGGGTGAAGGTGGCGCCGACCTGCTGATCGGGAAGGCGGGGACGACGGTCTTTCGGCGTCGACCGCGGTTGGATCCTCGGCGAGCCGTCGTCGCGACGATCCCGGCGACGGCGTCCTGCACGGCGGCCCGGGCCGCGACACGATCTTCGGGTCCGGCGCTAACGACGCGCGAGCGGGAACGGGGGCGGCGACGCGCTCTATCTCGGAGACGGCGGGCGCGACCACGCCAGGGGTGGCGCGGGCACTGATCACGTCGACGGCGGGCAGGGTGAAGACCGCCTGACCGGTGGCGCTGGCGAGCGATCGCCTGAACGCGGGATACCGTCCGTCGGTACCTATCCGTGACGACAACGCCCTCGATCATCTCGACTGCGGAAGCGCACGCCGCGATCGTGCGATCTACGTCGGGGGCCACGATCACGTCGAGCGCTGCGAACGCGTAAGCGCAGGGGAATAGCCCGGCTCGAACACGGCCTCCAGCCCGGAGTGATCGGACAGGCCGGCCTCGCGCCAGCCGTGTTGGTAGTCGCAGAAAGTCGCGTTGAGGCTCGCCGAGGCGAGCACGTGGTCCAGGCGGTGGCCGGCCTTGCGGTACGAGCGCGTGTGGAAGACCCAGCTGACATCGCGGCGGTCCCAGCCGTTGAGCCGGCGGAACTGGTCGGCCAGGTCCCACTCGGCGAGCCCCACGATCACGCCGCGCTCGGCGGCGTCCCACCGCTCGAGGAACTCGGGGTGGTTGTCGGCGAAGGTGATGACCTCACCGTGCACGGTCTCCTCACGCGGGAGGTTGAGGTCGCCGCAGAGGACTCGATGGCGGTCGCTCGGGCGGGCCAGGCTGTACTGGATCGCCTCGCAGGTCTCGACCTTCGTGAAGCCGCGGCTCTGGGCCGGCGGGATGTGGGCGTTGTGGAGGTCGAGCAGGCCGTGCGGCGTCTCGACCACGGTTGAGAGCACCCGCTCGGGATGAGGAGCCGGGATGGCCGGCAGCTCGGACAGCGGCCAGCGCGAGACGGTCAGGTTGAACAGCCGCCGCTTGTTGCGGAACTCGCCCGAGTCGAGCGCGTGGCTCAGGCCGATTTCCGCGAGCCCGTCCGCCCAGACGTCGCGCGTGCTCGGCCGGATCTCCTGGAGGCACACGAGGTCGGGCTCCTGGCGGACGACCGCCGAGACCTGATCGCCGAGCAGCGTCGTGCGCCCGGCGACGTTCCAGGAGATCAGCTTCAGCCGCTTCTCCATTGAGCGTGCTGCCGCCCGAGCTCCGTCGCCGGCTCGCCGCCCTCGACCAGCTCGGTGATCAGCGCGCTCCAGTCCGCTTCGGCGCGCACCGTGGAGGCGATCTGGAACAGCAGACCCTCCATCCGGCGAAGCAAGAGCGCCTCGACGGGCAGGGTCATCCGGCGCATCTGCTCGTAGGCCTGCTTGCCCCCCTCGGTGCGCAGCGCCTCGCCGCCGCGCCAGAGGTCCTCTGGCGCGAGGCGGCGTGACCCCGGCTCGAGAAACCACCAGCCGGCCTGGCGCATCCCGTCGAGGATCACCTCGGCGTCCCACTCGGCCGAGAGCCCGGGTAGGTAGCCGAGCTCGCGCATCGCGTGGACGAGCCCGTCGGCGTCGGAGTCGCGGATCGCGGCCAGCACCTCGCCCTCGCGGCGCAGGTAGCCGCTCGGCAGGGCGCGGATCATCCCGAAGTCGAAGAAGGCGACCCGCCCGTCGTCGCAGAGCAGGTAGTTGCCCGGATGAGGGTCGCCGAGCGCGATGTCGAGCTCGGCGGCGGTGGCGTAGTAGAAGCGGTAGATCGTCTCGGCGTAGCGGTCGCGGACCTCGTCGGGCTGCTCGATCACGTCGGCGAATCCGATCCCGTCGACCCATTCGCTGACCAGGACGCGGCGGCGGCTGAGCTCGGTGTCGACCGCCGGCACGCGGACGAACGGGTGGCGGCGCCAGTGACGGGCGATCCGGCGGTGGTTGGCGGCCTCGAGCTCGTAGTCGCATTCCTCGGTGACGCGTTCGGCGAGCTCGGCCAGCACGTCCTTGATCTCGAGTCCAGGCATCAGCCGCTTGAGGACGGGGGAGAGCATGCGCAGGTTGCGCATGTCGGAGACGACCGCATCGCCGATCCCCGGGTACTGGACCTTGACCGCGACCTCCTCGCCGTCGTGGGTGCGGCCCCGGTGGACCTGCCCGATGCTCGCGGCCGCGGCCGGCGAGGGGTCGATCTCGGCGAGCACCTCCTCCGGCGGGCGGCCCCATTCGCCCTCGAGCACGCCGCGGATCTGCTTCCAGTCGACCGCGGGCACGTCGTCGCGCAGGGATGCGAGCCGCTGCTGCAGATACTCCGCCTGGTCGGGATCGAGGCCGGGGAACTCGATCGTCGACAGCACCTGCCCGGCCTTCATCGCTGCGCCGCGCATCACGGCGAGCTGGTCGACGAGCGAGTCGATCGTCGCCACGACGCGGTCGCCGCGGCGGCGCGCGCGCTCCTCGGCGGTGCCTCGGGAGTCGAACCGGTCGCCGGCCCAGCGGGCGGCGCCGCCGGCCGCAACGCGGCCGAGCAGCGCGGTCCGCGCCACCCGCCCCTTCGTCGGCCCCTTGCCCGTCGGATCCTCGGTCTCGGCCATCGCGCTGGTGAAGGTAGCGGCGCCGCACATCCGGCCAGCGTCGCTAACGGATTGTTCGTGCCTGCCGATGATGAATGGGACGTGGAAAGCGAATCGCTTACCGGCCTTCCCGCCACTCGTGCCTACGAGGCGCGCCCGCGTGCCCAGACGGAGGCTCGGTACGCGATCCTCGACGAGAAGTCCCTCGATCGGATCAAGCGCCGGATCGCCAAGCACCTGCGCGGCTCGAGCGTGCTGATGTTGCACGACCTCGCCGTGCCCGCGACCGCGACCACGATCGACCACCTCTGCATCGGGCCGAACGGCATCACCGCGATCGACGTCGAGCGCGCTCGCGCCGGCCAGGACCGCGAGGCCCTGGTCCGCCGGGTGACTCGCGAGACCGAGATCCTCGCGGCGATCCTGACCGAGGCAGGGGTAAGGTCCGAGCAGATCGGCGGTGCCGTCTGCCAGACCGGGCGTGGACTCGGGCTCAGCAGGCCCACCGCGAACGGAATCACCTTTGGGGACGCACGGCGGGTCGCGAAGTTCGCCCGGAACGACCGTGGCTGCCGCCCGCTCGACGTCCAGCTCGCGCTCGCGGTCGTCCGTCAGCGGCTCGGCTACGAAGGCCAGCGCTCGTACCGGATCACGCGCCCGTACATGATCTGATCTAGCCGCGGATTCCGCCCGACTGCGTAACAGGTGTTACGAAGTCCGAAATTTGCTATCCTGTCCGGTCCCGGGTCGTGCAGAGGCGACCCCCGAGTTCGTTCCGTCGTGCGCCAGTGAGCGCTGTCGGGATCCTCGGATCTTGTCAACGCTCACAAGGAGTATGCATGTCTTCCGCCGCCGATACCGGCACTCATCGCGTCGTCAAGCCCGCCCGTCGCCGTGGCACCGCCTCGAGCGAGTACCACTGCGGTCGCTGTGGCGTGATCAGCCGCTTGATGCCCGGCCACGAGCGCCGCGGCGTGCCTGCCGGCTGGGAGAAGGCGGGCGGCAACATCTACTGCCTGTCCTGCCGCCGCGCCCGGGCGACCGAGAAGGCCGACGCTGCCGCGCCGGAGGGCTCGACGCTCGAGGAGCGCGCCAAGATCCGCACCGTCGCGCTGATCGAGTTCGAGATCGACCGCGATCCGGATCGCCCCAACGGCGAGATCGCCAAGGTCGTGCGCTGCTCGGTCCCGGCCGTCCTGAAGGCGCGCAAGCGCCTCGAGGACGAGGGCAAGGCGGCCAAGAAGGCCGCTTAGCGGTTCGCGGGCGCGGGTAAGCCGCGCCCATGGAGCCGAGCGCACCCGGCGTCGTCGGCGACGACGGCGCCATCGAGTGGCGCGACCCCGAGGGCCGTCTGCATCGCGCGGGCGGCCCGGCTCGCGTGCTCCCGAGCGGACGCGAGGAGTGGTATCGCCACGGCATCCTCCACCGCGAGGGCGGACCCGCGGTCGTCCACGCCAACGGCTCGGTCAAGTACTACCGCGACGGGGTCCGCCATCGCGACGACGGCCCCGCGTGCGTCTATGTGAACGGGACCGAGAAGTGGTACCGGCACGGCCTTCGCCATCGCGACGACGGCCCGGCGGCGAGTTACCCGGACGGCAGGCGGATCTGGTTCGTCGATGGAGAAAAGATCCGGGAGGAGCGCCCGCAGGTCGTATAGTCGGCGCGTGGCAGGCGTCGTCGAGCAGATCGCGATCAGCCCGATCAAGTCGGAGTTGCCCGGGCGGGTCGACTCGGTCGAGGTGGTATCCGACCAGGGGCCGCGAGGCGACCGTCACTTCGCCGAGGAGGCGGACCCAGCGCGCCGGGACGAGGGCTACGACCTGACGCTGATCGAGGCCGAGGCGCTCGAGGCGTTCACGGCCGAGACGGGAATCCCCCTCAGCCACGAGGAGTCGCGGCGCAACGTGCTCACCCGCGGCGTCCGCCTCAACGACCTGGTCGGCAAGCGGTTCCGCGTCGGAGCGGTCGAATGCGAGGGCGTCCAGCTCTGCGAGCCGTGCAGCCACCTGCAGGGGCTGACCCGCGACGGAGTCTTGCGGGGGATGGTTCACCGCGCCGGCCTGAACGCCAACGTCGTCGCCGGCGGCACGATCGCCCCCGGCGATGAGGTCACCGAGCTCCTGGATAAGTGACCCCGTGTTCCCGCGCACGCGGATGACGCACGGATACCGTCGCCGGATCGCGCCCGTCCTCCTCGCGCGTGCCAACCGGCACGCGCTTCGTCGGCCGTCCGCGCCCGACTCGGTCCCGTGCGCCCCCGCGTACACGTGAACCCGGGTCACTCATCCGGTCACGTCCCGCGCCCGCGGCTCGTACGGGCGCTGCTCGACGCGCCCGTGGGGCTGATCGAGGCCGGCGGCGGCTACGGCAAGAGCGTGCTCGCCGCCGAGCTGCGCCGCGAGCTCGGGACGGCGTCGGCCGAGGCGGTCGTCGAGACGGAAACTGACTCGGCCGAGCAGCTGGTCGGGGCGCTGCGACGAGGGTTGCGCCGCGCCGGGCTCTCCGACAGCGCCGCGGCGCTCGCCGGGACGGGCGCGGGCGAGGTTGCCGCCGCGCTCGAGCTCGCCTCCGAGCCGGCGTTGCTGGTGGTCGAGGAGGCCCAGAACGCGAGCGGCGAGGCGGCGGCGCTGCTCGCCGACCTCGCGCGAGAGCTGCCGGAGGGCGCCCGGCTCCTGATCGTCGGACGGCGGCTGGACCGCAGGCTCGAGGCCGCGGGCGAGACGGTCGGCGCGGTGCGCCTCGACGCCGAGGCGCTCGCGTTCGACGAGCAGGAGCTCAGCGCGCTGCTGACGGCGGCGCTGGGCGAGGCGCCGTCGCTGGCGCAGGTCGGCGAGGTACGCCGCGTCGCCTTCGGCTGGCCGGCGGCGTCGGCCCTGGCGGCGGCGTCGATCGCTCGTGACCCCGACGCGCCCCTTGGTCCCGCCGGTGCGGGCGGCGTGTCGCTCGGCGCCCTGCTGGACGAGCTGCTCGAGGGCCTTGGCGACGATGATCGCGACCGGCTTGCGCTGGTCGCCCACCTGCCCCTTCTCTCCACGGCGGTCGCCGACGCGGCGGCGGGATCCGGGGCGCTGGAGCTGGTCGCCGACGCCGGCCTGCCGCTGCGCAGCGGGCGGCCCGGGTGGCTCGAGCTCGCCGATCCGGTGCGCGAGGAGCTGCTCGCCCGCCGGCCGATGTCGGCGCCTGCGGCGCGCGCCGCGGCGGCCGCGTATGCCGACGCGGGCGAGCTGGCGACCGCGCTCGCGCTCCTCCACCGCACCGACGACGAGGGCGTCGCAGAGCTGATCGCCGGACGCCCGTGGCAGGAGCTGGGGCAGCTCGCGCTCGCCGAGCTGCGCGCCATCCTGAGCACGCTCTCCGACGAGGCCATTGCCGCACATCCATTCGCGCTCGTCCAGGTCGCGAGGCTCGCCGAGCAGGAGGTCGACCTCGAGCTGCGGACGGAGCTGCTCGAGCGCGCCCTCGGCCTGGTTGGCGACGGGCCGGCGCGGCGGGAGATCGAGGCGGAGCTGGTGTCCACCAACGCGATCATCGACCCGAGCGACAAGGTCGAGGCGCGCTCGCAGGCGATCGTCGACCAGGCCTCTGGCAACGAGACGACGGCGAGGATCCGGGCGCTCAGCGCGCTCGCGCGCGTCGAGGCGTGGCGGGGTGATCCGTCGTCGATGCTGCGCGCGGAGAGCCGGCTGGCCGAGACGGCGGCGTTGTGCCGGATCGTCGGTGAGGTCGAGTGGGAGGCGCGCACGCTCACCTCGCTGGGCTACCGGGTCGCGTTCGCCCGGGGCGACCTCGACCAGGCGGTCACCCAGATGAACGCCGCGCTGGCGCTGCTGCCCGAGTCCGGGTCCGAGCGCGCGGCGACCGCGACCTTCCTCTCCGAGGCGCTCGCCTACATCGGGCGCTTCGAGGAGGCCGAGGCGGCGAACGGCGAGGCGGCCGCGATCGCCCGCCAGCTCGGCGACCATCGGCTGCAGGGCTACGCGGGCTGGACGGGGTGCACCGTGACTTCCCTCCAGGGGGACGCCGCGGCGACGATCCAGCGGATCCGCACCGTCGAGCTGCACCCGGGCGACTGGTTCGAGCATCCGACCGGGATCGAGTTCCTCGCCGACGCGACGCTGGCGCTCGCTCGCACCGGCGCGAAGAAGGAGGCGTCCGAGTACGCGGAGCGGACCCGGGAGCGGGCCGAGGCCGACGGCTACCCGGAGATCGCCTGGATCGCGACGGGCGCGGTCGCGGCCCGCTGGGGCGATCCCGAGCAGGCCGAGCGTGATCTGGTCGCGTTCGCCGAGTCACCCCAGATGGCGCCGCGCGACGCGTGGCGGACGCTGTTGCTGCGAGCCCTCGCGGCATCCCGAACGGGCAGTGAGGAGGGGGGCGCGCTCGCCGCTCAGGCGTACGAAGCGGCCGCCGAGCTCGGGCGGGTCGACCTTCCCGCCCTTCACGAGCCGGACGCTGCGGCGGCGGTGGCACCGCTCGCGGTCGCGGCGGGGTCGAGGGCCGCGACGGCGGCCGGCGAGGAGTCCAAGTCGTTCGTGATCACGTTGCTCGGCGGCTTCGCGGTCAACTCCGGCGGCCGGGAGCTCGAGCCGCCGGCAGGCCGGCCCTCGACGCTGATCAAGCTGCTGGCCCTGACAGAGCAGCCGCTGGCGCCGGGCGAGGCGATCGAGACCCTGTGGGCGGACGTCGACGAGTCGACCGGCCGCCAGCGCCTGCGCAACCTGCTCAACCGCCTGCGGGCGAGCTGCGGCGAGCTCGTCCACCGTGACGGCGAGACCCTTGTGCTCGGTGCGGCCGAGGTCGACGCGCGGGGGTTCGAGCGCAGCGCCGAGGCCGCGCTCGCCGCGTCCGAGCAGGAGCGCCCCGGCCTGGCGCGCACGGCGCTGGCCCGCTACAAGGGCGAGCTGTTGCCCGGCGACCGCTACGAGCACTGGGCGACCGCGCCGCGCGAGCGCCTCCAGCGCCGCTACCTGGAGCTGCTGGACCTGCTCGCCGAGGACGCGGTCGAGCGCGGCGACGTCGACGAGGCGATCCGCCTGCTCGACCAGGCGCAGGTCGCCGAGCCCCTCGACGAGGATCGCTACCTGCGGGCCGCCGAGCTGCTGCTCTTCCAGGGCCGCCGGGGGAGCGCCCAGGCGCTGGTGGAGCGCGCCTCCGCGGTCCGCGAGCAGCTCGGGTTGGGGGAGTCGGAGCGTTTGGCGCGGCTGCGGGCCGCCACCGGGGGCGGCTGACCGAGCGGCTGACCGCGGGCGGTGGCGCCGCTGCGGGCGCGCTCCAGTCAGGTAGGGGTGACACTTTCGTGACGTTGCGCGCGCCACGCGCGCGCCCTCGGCCGCCACGCTGCGTCGCCATGGCTGACCCACGCGGCTTTACCCACCTACTGTGTGGCCAAAGCCGCGTTCGTCCCCCCGGGATGGGGGATGACGAGGCGATTGCGTTGCTTGCAGGGGAGCAGCACGGCGTGGTTGCCCGATGGCAGCTACTGGAGTTCGGCATCAGCGCCCGGTCGATCGACCATCGTCTTGCGACGGGACGGTTGCGCAGGCTCTACTCGGGCGCACACGCGACCTACGCGGTCGGTCACGAGTCCCTCACCCTTATTGCCCGGGCCACGGCCGCGACCCTGGCGGTCGGCCCGGGCTCCGCCGCAAGCCATTGGACGACCCTCGCATTGCACGGGCTCCTCGAGCGCCCGCGCCCGCTGATCCACGTCACCCACCCTCTCGAGCGACGAGCCGTGAAGGGGCTGTTCGTGCACCGTGGTGTCCTCCCGAACGACGAGGTGGAGATCGTCGACGGGGTGCCTGCCACCGCAATGTCCCGCACCTTCGTCGACCTCTCGGCGGAGGGCAATGAGAGGGAGCTACGGACGTTTGTCAAACGCGCTGAGTTCAAGCAGCTCGTACGAGCCGACGACATCGTCGACATCCTCGCCCGCTACCCGCGCCGCCGGGGCCGTGGCACCCTCGCGCGAATCGCCGCGGGTTATGCACTCACCGCCGGCCCGACACTGAGCCCGATCGAGGATGACTTCGCCGAGTTCTGCGGCCGGCGTGGGATACCGCCGCCCGAGACGAACGCGCCGATCCGGGCAGGTGGGAGGGTGCGCATCGGGGACTGCGTGTGGCGCGATGCTCGGGTGGTGGTGGAGCTCGACGGCCGCGACGCTCACGAACGGGAGCTCGCGTTTGAAGAGGACCGCCGTCGAGATCGGGCCCTTACTGCTACGGGCTGGCGGGTCGTCCGCGTGACATCCGCCCAGCTGCGCGGCGACGCGGACCCGCTCGAGGCGGACCTGCGTGACCTGCTCGGCTTCGACGAACGCGGCTTTGGCCACACAGGAGGTGGGTAGAGCCGCGTTCGTCCGCAGTTGGACGCTGGTTGGACGCCTGGCCTGGACGATGGCGCGGCATGCTCGTCACGCTCGTCATCCGGCTGGTCCCCGAGGGGCTGGCAGCTGGAAGGTTCGTCGGCCAGGTCGAGCATGTCGGCAGCGGGGAGACCCAGATGGTCCACGGCGTTTCGGACCTGGTCGGCTTCGCTCAGCGCACCAATTTGGAGATCGGCGGGTCGGCGGATAGGGTCGGCCCAGGCGGAGACATCGGAGATGACACGGAGGTCTGAGGGAATGTCGGTTCGGCTACGGGCCGTCGGATGCACGGCCCTCGCGGTGGGTGTTGTTGTGGCGGTTGGCGCGGTGCCCGCGGGTGCGAGCGTCGGGCAGCTCACCCAGAAAGCGACCCCTAACGGCTGCATCTTCGAGAATCCGCCCGGCCACGCCCAGTGCACCGTGGGTCGCGGCGTCGGCGACACGGACTCGGTCGTCAGCCCGGATGGCAAGAACGTCTACACGACTTCCTTCAACTACGACGGGAACCCGGTCAAGGGCACGCTCGCGATTCTCGACCGTAACCCGGCGACGGGCGTGGTCACGCAGAAGGCTGGGGCGGCAGGGTGTTTCCGCGACTCCGGCACACTCAGCGGGTGTACGCCAATCGATCGGATGCTGAAGCCGAATGGCGTTGCGATCAGCCCGGACGGCAAGAGCGTCTACGTCGCGGACTACGACTCGCTGACGCTGTGGGAGTTCGAGCGCGACACGAGCGGCGGGCCGACTCACGGCGAGCTGACACCCGGGGAGTGCTACGACAACAGCACGGATGGCATCGACGCGCCGTGCGTCGACACCCGTGCGATGGGCAGGCCCGATCGCATCGTCGTCAGCCCCAACAACCTGAACGTCTACGTCGCCGGCACTGATTTCGGCGATGCGGTCGTGGTCTTCGACCGCGACCTGGGGACGGGCGAGCTCGACGCAGAAGCTCGGGATGGACGGCTGCATCGACAACACTGGTCGGAGCGGATGCGCCAACGGCCGGCTGCTGAGTCACCCCGAAGGCATCGCGATCGCCCCCGACGGGATGAACGTTTACGTCAGCGGGCGGAACACCGACGGGGTCCTGGTCTTCGATCGCAACCCCACCGACGGGGTCCTGACTCAGAGGGCCGGGGCGGAAGGGTGCATTGCGCAGCTCCCGACCGACGACGGCGGCTGCACGCCCGGTAGGGCGACGGACCAGGACGGCTCCGGTGCGTCCATGAAGAGCCCTGTGGTCAGCGCCGACAACAAGAACGTCTACGTGCCGGCGAACGCCTCCGACGCGATCGCGATCTTCGACCGCAACACCAGCGGTGGGGCGTCGCACGGGGTGCTCACCCAGAAGCCCGGCACGGCCGGCTGCATCTCCGAGAACGGCCTGGACGGCCTCGGGGGCATGTGCCAGAACGGGCGCTCGCTGGACGGCGCCTTCGACTCGGCCGTGAGCGCCGATGGGTTGAGCGTCTACACCGGCGGCAACGGCATCGCGGCCTTCGTACGCAACCCGGCCAACGGCGAGCTCAGCCAGCCTGCCGGCATCGCGGGTTGTGTGAACGAAGGCGGGACGGACGGCTGCGGTAACGCATTCGGCGGTGGCGGGATCGGCGGAGCGCCGGCGGTCAGCCCTGACAGCAAGAACCTGTACGGAGGGGTCGCCTTCAACCTCGGGCTCGCGATCTTCGACCGCGAGCTTCCGCCGGTCCCCATCGTCGACGCCGATGGCGACGGGATCAACGACAACCTCGACAACTGCCCGGCGATCCCCAACGCCGATCAGGCGAACGCCGACGGCGACTCGGAGGGCGACCTGTGCGACGCCGACGACGACAACGACGGCGTCCCGGACGCCAGCGACGCCTGCCCGACGCAGCCCGCAGCCGGACCTGACGGCTGCCCGCCGCTCACGCTGGACAAGGTGACGCCGTCTCACGCCGGGCCGGGAATCGCAACGGTAACCCTGCGCGGATCCGCGCTGACCGGCAACCCGATCGATGTCAGGCTGACCCGCGCCGGGCACCCCGACATCGTCGCCCTCGCGGTGATCACCAAGGCCGGCCAGCGCGCCCTCGAGGTCCGCTTCGACCTCTCGGGCGGCACGGCGGGCCTGTACGACGTCGTTCTCTCGCGGCCGGGCACGGGCATCTCGCAGACGCTCACGCGGGCCTTCGAGATCGACCAGTACGCCGGCGCGCGGCTCAAGGCGGAGATCCTGGGCAACGCCGGCGCCCTCGGCAACTACCAGAAGACGCTGATCCTGAACGTGACCAACGTCGGCAACGTCGACGCGACAAACGCGTTGGTCCGCGTCGACGGCTTCGAGAGCGGCGCCGAGGTCGACATTGCCGGCACCGGAGCGAGCGTCGTCAACATGGAGGACGGCGGCATCCACGAAGCCAACGTCGTGCTCGATCGCGTCCCCGCCGGCGGCGCCAAGCAGGCGCTGATGCGGTTCATCCCGATCGGGCCGGCGCACGCTCACTACAAGCTGCAGGCGAGCGTCGTCAGCGAGTACGTGACCGGCGTTTCAGCGACCGATCCGGCGGCCCGCGCGACCAGGGAAGTCGCCAGTCAGTCGGCGACCAACGAGGGTGGGGTCCTGCGCCTGGCCGGTGGTTCCGCCGGCGGCGAGGTCTCCTACACGCTGGCCTTCCAGCCCGGCGCGGCCAAGCGCGACCCCACGGTGACGCGCACCGCGTCCGGATTCGACTACCGCGGCTGGCTGCCGACGCCGGCCACCGAGCCTCCGGGGCCGAGCACCCAGCCGGGCCCCACGACCGGCGAGCTGACGCTCTCGCTGGCCGGCTCTGTGGCCTCGACGACGAGCCTCAAATCCGTGCGCGACGGCACCGGCAACAACGCGCTGCTCGCGGAGCGCAAGTACATCGCCGACTGCCTGCTCGCCCGCAAGTACATCGATCAGACCCAGCACACCACGCTCAACGAGCTGGCCGAGGGTGGCCAGCTGATTGGGGCCGTCGACGCGGGCCTCGACGAGGCCGCGGTCGACGCTCTGCTGAGCGGCCAGTTCGAGACCTTCGCGGCGCTGATCGTCGACTTCTGGAACGTGAAGCTCATCGAGTACCTCAAGGAGGCCGCAAAGAAGGATCCGACCAACCCGTTCTTCAAGGGCAAGACCGAGGCCGAGATCAACGGTGCCGTGTTCGAGATCTGCCGCCGCGAGGACCCGCCGCCGATCCCGCCCGATCCCGATCCGAACCCGCAGCCGCCGGTCCCGGTGCCTCCGCCGCCTCCGCCTCCGCCCCCGCCCCCGCCGCCTCCGCCGCCGCCGTTCGACCTCGAGGTCTTCTACCCCGCGGACCCGAACGACAAGGTCGGACCGCAGGGCTACGGGCCCGGGCACTTCATCACCCCGGGCGGCCCGATGACCTACGCCGTGCTGTTCGAGAACAAGGCCGATGCCGGCGCCCCGGCGCACGAGGTGACGATCACCGACCAGCTCGACGGCAGCAAGCTCGACCTCGACACGCTCGAGCTCGGACCCGTCTACTTCGGCAACGACAGGATCCTGACCCCGCCCGCGGGCGTGCAGAGCTGGACCGACCAGATCGACCTGCGCCCGGCGACGAACCTGATCGTGCAGATCGACGCGGACCTCAACCGCGCCACGGGCGTGCTGACCTGGCACCTCCAGGGGCTCGACCCGGCGACCGGTGAGCTGGACGTCGATCCGGCCGACGGCTTCCTGCCACCGGACATCACGCCGCCCGAAGGCCAGGGCGGGGTCACCTTCACGGTGGCCTCCAGGCCGGGGCTCGTCACCGGGGACACGATCTCCAACGGAGCATCGATCGTCTTCGACAAGAACGCGGCGATCCTGACGCCGACGTACTCGAACGGCATCGACACGACGCCGCCGACCAGCAAGATCAAGTCGGCGAAGGCGTCGAAGAAGACATGCGAGAAGCTGAAGGTGAAGTTCTCGGGCAGCGACGTGGGCGCGGGAATCGCCTACCGCAATGTCGACGTGTCGCGCAACGGCAAGGCCTACGTGCCGTGGCGCGCGCAGACCGCCAAGACGTCGGAGCTGTACTCCGCGACCAAGGCCGGCGCCTACACGTTCCACGACACGGCCATCGACGGTGTCGGCAATGCCGAGTCCACCGTCGGCGCGCTGTGGGACTCGATCGTCATCTCCGCCAAGCGCCAGGGCGACAAGCTCCAGCTCAAGCTCAACAAGGCAACGGCCAAGGAGCTCGCCATCAAGTCGCTGGAGGTCAGCGCGAAGGGCGCCGGCAAGGTGAAGCTGAAGAAGGTGCCCGGGAAGGTCGCCCTCGAGGATCTGAAGACCGGCGGCAACGCCGTCAGCCTGAAGGCCACGACCCAGAGCGGCGCAACGCTCAGCGAGACCCGCGTCGTCGCCTTCTGCCCCACGGTGAAGAAGCGGAAGTGACCGCCGCTAGCCGGTTGGACGCCAGTTGGACGCCCTGGGCAGAGGATGTGCCCTGATGACATCGGATTTGGACAAGCGGATCGGTCGGATCACGGTAGGCCCGGCATCTCGGACGACACGGAGGGTGTGGAAAATGGCGATCGGTAAGCGCGTCAGCGTTGTTGCGGTCGTTCTCGGCGCGCTTGCCGTCCCCACCGTCGCTCAGGGGGCGGCGGTCAGCTTCGACGGCGGCGGTGACGGGACCAACTTCTGCGACGGGCTGAACTGGAGCAACGACGTCATTCCCGGCGCCGGTGACGACGCCACGATCGGGTCGAGCTTCGACGTCGTTTACAGCTTCAACAACTGCACGCCCACGACGACGAGGACGATCCAGAGCCTCGCGCTCGCGGGCGACGCGACGCTGCGCCTCCAGAGCAACGGGGGTAGCGCCGTCCTCAGCGTCACCAACACCACGACGGCGCCGCTCGGCACCCAGCTCGAGGTCGAGGCCGGCCAGACGTTCAACGGCGGAGTCATGACCGTGAACGGGGCCAACGTCCCACAGACGGTCGCGACCCAGGTGCGCTTCGAGGACGACTCGATCATCAGCGGGGAGATCAACTCGGTGGTTCAGGCGACGATCGGGGAGAGCGTCGCCGGCAACGACTTTCAACCAGGTGGCATCGGCGGCTCGCCGGGCACGCTGAAGATCGGCAACAACGTGAGGGCCGAGATGACCGACGGCCTCGTCCTCAACAACGACACTCTCGAGATCCTGAACGGTGGGACGCTCGTCGTCATGCAGAACAACGGGATGGGCAACGGCACCGGCGGCGGGCTGATCGACGTCAAGGCGGGAGGGACGTTCGCCAACGAGGGCAACAACGGGTTCACCGCCCAGATCGACCCCCCGATCAGCAACGCGGGGACGATCCGCGCATCGGCGACCGGCGGAGGGGTCATGAACTTCACCGACCAGGCCGGCGACGGGGCCACCCCGAACACGCTGGGCGGGACCCTGCAGGCGACCACGGGAGCGACCCTCTTCCTCGGCACCAACACGTACCAGATCCCGGCCGGCGGCATGACGGTCGTCACCGAGGACACACCGAGCCACGGCATGGTCATGACGGGCGGGGGCTCCAGCGGCGTCATCGACATGAACGGCAACACGATCACGATGGGCAACTCGACCATGAACGGGGAGTTCACGTTTATTCAGAGCATGAGCCTGAGCGGGAACGGCACGATCCAGTCCGCGGTCACCGATGCCGGCACGACCCAGGCACAGAACAAGTTGTACGTCGGTCGCAGTCTCACGCCGTCAGGGGGTTCGATCATCAACGGGTTCCCCGGCACCTTCGGGGGCAACGGCACGGCGCTCACCTTCCCGGTCGGCACCCAGGTCGTCCAGCAGACCGGCGACGTGAACCTCCCGCTGAACAAGACGATCGAGCTCGGCGGCAACTGGACCTTCGAGCGGAACGTCAACCTGAGCAACACGGCGGGCGGCGGGCTGTTCCACGTTCAGTCGACGGCAAACCTGATCCACACCAGCGTCGACCCCTTCAACTCGACGATCGAGGTACCGCTCGACCTCGACGGGCGGCTCTGGAACGCCGCCGGCTCGGCCTCCGGGGTGTTCGTCCAGGGCGGCGGCGGCGTCACCCACCAGCTGGGCGGGCAGGTCCTAGCCGAGTCGTCGTTCATCAGCTTCAGCACCGCCAACTACAACGTGCAGCCGGGCGGCGCCGAGATCTACGCCACCGGCGGCGAGGTGCGCACCGACGGCGCCGCTCTGATCGACCTGAACGACCAGGAGATCCGGATGGGTAACACGTCCGGGGTCCCCGGCGACTTCAAGTTCAATGCCGGCTCGGGCGCCGTGATGACCGACGGCGGCACGATCACCGGTGCCACCGCGACCGACAACCTGATCCTCGGCGGTGGCAAGTTCAATCCCGGCGGGGGCGAGACGGTGACGATCGCCCCCGGAACCACGGCGATCATGAACACCGCCAGCACCGACATCCAGGGCGCCGGTGGCACGCTCGACATCAAGGGCACGCTGCTCGGCGACACGACCAACAGCGGCAGTCCGGCGATCCTGGACAGCGGTGGCGTCAGCACGGTGAAGGTCTCGTCCGGCGGGCTCCTGCGACACGTGTGCAACGCCCCGGGCGCCAGCCAGATGGTGGTCGACACGGCCGTCGACAACCAGGGCACGATCGAGCAGAACAGCCCGTGCAACCCCGGTAACGCCTGGTTCAACTTCACAGGACCGCTGACGGTCGGCGCGGGCGGCACCGTGAACGTGCAGTCCGGCCGGATGCAGGTGGCCAATCTCACGAACCTGAGCGCGAACACGCTCACGAACGGCACGTGGCTCAACTCGGGCCTTCTCTACCTGCCGCTCGGCGGCGGCAACGACATCGACACGCTGGCAGCGAACATCTCGCTGCGGGCCCCCGGGGCACAGGTCCTCAACGTGACGAACAACGATGACGTCCTCAACGGGCTCGACACGATCGCGACCGGCGGCGTTCTCTCGACCATCAGCGGTGCGAGCCAGACGATCAACAACTCGCTCACCAACAACGGGGCGATCCGCCCGGGCACGGGCGCGTCCACGATCAACGTGATCGGCACCTACACGCAGGGCGCGACCGGGACCCTGGAGTCGGTGATCACCAGCACATCGGTGAACGAGCAGCTGAACGTGACCGGCAACGTCAACCTCGGCGGCACGCTGAGCCTGAACCCGGGTGCCTACGCGCCCACCGCCCAGACCGGCGACGCGTTCACGATCATCGACTACACGGGTAGTCGGAGCGGGACGTTCGCGAACACGACCGTCAGCCAGCCGCTGAACGGGAACCGCCCGCTCACGGCGTCCTACGACGACCCGGGCACCCGGGTGCGGGCCGTGGTCGGCGAACCGCCGGCGCCGGACGCCCCGGTGCTGACCGGCACCAGCCCGGCGTCCGGATCGGACGACAACGCGCCGAAGGTCCTCGGTAACGCCGCCGGGGGGTCGACCGTGAAGCTGTACGACAACGCGAGCTGCTCCGGCACGCCGGTGGCCACGGGCACGGCGGCCGAGCTCGCCTCACCCGGTCTGACCGCAAACGTCGCCGACAACTCGACGACCACGTTCACGGCGACGGCGACGGCCGGCTCGAGCACCTCAGTCTGCTCGAACAGCATCTCCTACCAAGAGGTGACGCCGGCGACCGGGCCGACCGGGCCGACCGGGCCGACCGGTCCGACGGGACCGACCGGTCCGACGACCTTCACGGCCATCATCGGGCAGAACATCCCCGGCGGCGTGATGATCGGTGTGACCCCGACCGGGCCGTGCATCCTGGGGATGAGCCAGGTCGGCAGGATCGGCCGCGCGGTCCACGGCGGCTCGCTCAAGCCGAAGAAGAAGAAGAAGGTCAAGCTGGCCAAACTGGGCCCGATCTACGCGCTGATCCCGGGTACGACGGTCAACGTGCCGGTGGTCGGGCTCTCGAAGAAGAAGAAGAAGAAGAACCGTGCGCACGGTCTCAACGCCCGCGCCCGCGCGGTCAGCGCCACCGTGCGGATCACTTGCACGCCGGTCGGCGGCTTCCCCGGCCTGCCGGGCTCGGCGGGCAACCCGCCCGCGGGCACCGGCGTGCTCGATCCGGTAGGCCAGCCGGTCAGTTCGACGACGACCGTGCCGATTACCCCCAACCCGCCGGCGCCGGCGACCGAGAAGAAGCTCAAGACCGGCCACTGGACCGGGACGATCATCGGCCAGGCCCGGGGCACCGTCAGCTTCGACGTTGGCGCCGACAACAAGATCACCGGGTTCAAGGCGGACGGGGTCCAGAGCTGCACTGCGGCGACGGGCAGCTTCCAAAACGGCGCCACGGCACCGACGCCGGCGGGGATGGCGATCAGCAGGGCGCTGCAGGCGGTCCCGAAGGGGACCTTCCCGAAGACGATGAACCTCTCGTTCAACGCCCCGGGCGGAACCCAGCAGGGGCTGATGCGCGCCCAGGTCGACATGCACTTCGCGGGCGACGACCAGGGCGGGGTGACGTTGAGCGGCTACATGGTCAACGGCACCACCTACTGCCAGCTCGGGGTCGCCTCGTACGGCTTCCGCCTGGGCGGCAGCGCGAACTCGCCCGGCGGCAGCTACGTGATCCCGTAGTGACCGACTGAGTGGGCCGGCGGGAGCGCGCCCTCGCAGGGCGTGCCCGCCCGTTCAGCTCAGCGCACGAACAGGATCTCCGAGTACTTCGGCAGCGGCCAGAGGTCGTCGGCGACGACGCCCTCGAGCTTGTCGGCGACCTCGCGAACAGCGGCCATCGCGGCGATCTGGTTGTCGCGCGCGTACTCGGCCAGCTCCATGCCCTCGACCCCGTCGGGGTAGGCGTTTGCGTCGTCGAGCTTGGCGATCGCGTCGATCAGATCGGTCGCCAGCGCGCGGACGCCCGCATTGAGCCCGTCGATGTTGATGCCGTCGCCGAGCTGGAGCTGACGCAGCGCCGCCGGCAGGATCATCGTCTTGGCGATCGCCGCCGCGGTCTCGGCCTCGATGTTGGCGTTGGTGATGTACTGCTCCAGCCAGACCTCGTAGCGCGACTCCAGCTCGCGCTCCGACAGGACCTCGTACTTGCCGAACGCCTCGGTCGTCGCATCGGCGAGGATCTCCGGCAGCGCGTCCGGCGTCGTCTTCAGGTTCTTCAGCCCGCGCTCCTCGGCCTCGGCGTGCCAGGCCTCGTCGTAGTTGTCGCCGCCGAAGATGATCTGCTTGTTGGCGGCGTAGCTCTCCTTTACGACCTCGGCGATCGCCTCGGTGACGTCGGCGCCGGCCTCGACCTTCGCCTCGACGTTGTCGGAGAGCTCGTCGATGGCCTCGGCGACGATCGTGTTGAGCACCGTGTTCGGGAACGCCAGCGAGGCGCTCGAGCCGACGGCGCGGAACTCGAACTTGTTGCCGGTGAAGGCGAACGGCGAGGTCCGGTTGCGGTCGCCGCCGTGCATCGGCAGGGGCGGCAGGACCGGGGTGCCAAGGCCGAGGATCTCGCCCGGCGTCCCGCCGTCGTCGCTGCCCGAGGCGATCGCCTCGAACACCTTGTCGAGCTCGGCGCCGAGGAAGATCGAGATGATCGCCGGCGGCGCCTCGTTGGCACCCAGACGGTGGTCCTGGCCGATGCTCGCGACCGAGGCCCGCAGCAGGCCCTGATGCTTGTTGACCGCCTGGATCACCGCGGCGCAGAAGAACAGGAAGTTGATGTTCTCGGCCGGTGTGTCGCCGGGCTCCATCAGGTTGTGGCCGGTGTCGGTTCCCATCGACCAGTTGTTGTGCTTGCCGGATCCGTTGACGCCGGCGAACGGCTTCTCGTGCAGCAGGCAGACCAGCCCGTACTTGCGCGCGGTGCTCTGCATGATCTGCATCGTCAGCTGCTGGTGGTCCGAGCCGACGTTGGAGTTCTCGTAGATCGGCGCGAGCTCGTACTGGCCCGGGGCGACCTCGTTGTGGCGGGTCTTGACCGGGACGCCGAGCTTGCGCAGCTCCGTCTCCGTATCCATCATGCAGGCGAGGATCCGCTCGGGGATCGACCCGAAGTAGTGGTCGTCGAGCTCGTGGCCCTTCGGCGGCTTGGCGCCGAACAGCGTCCTGCCGGTCGTGACCAGGTCGGGGCGCTCGAAGAAGTAGCCCTCGTCGATCAGGAAGTACTCCTGCTCGGGGCCGACGGTCGTAAAGACGCGCTTCGCGTCCTCGTCGCCGAGCAGCCGCAGGGCGCGGATCGCCGACTTCGACAGCGCGTCCATCGAGCGCAGCAGCGGGATCTTCGCGTCCAGCGCCTCGCCCGTCCACGACGCGAACGCGGTCGGGATGCAGAGGAGGGCACCGTTCGGGTTCTCGAGGATGAACGCAGGGCTGGTCGGGTCCCAGGCGGTGTAGCCGCGGGCCTCGAAGGTCGCCCGGACGCCGCCGGTCGGGAACGACGAGGCGTCGGGCTCGCCCTGGATCAGCTCCTTGCCGGAGAAGTCGGCGACCGCGCCGCCCTTGCCGTCGGGCTCGAAGAACGAATCATGCTTTTCCGCGGTGAGGCCGGTCAGGGGCTGGAAGACGTGCGTGTAGTGGGTGGCGCCGCGCTCCAGGGCCCACTCCTTCATCGCCTCGGCGACCTCGTCGGCGAGGTCCGGGTCGAGCGCCTCGCCATGGGCGAGGACGTTCTGCAGCTTCTCGAACGTGTCCTTCGACAGCCGCTCCTTCTGGACCGCCGGGGAGAACACGTTGGCGCCGAAGAGGTCGTTCTTCTCCTCGGTCAGGTCCAGGGTTCCAAGGGCCTCGCCGTTGGAGCTCCACTGGGCCGCGTGAACGTTCTTCTGCCGGAACCTCGTCGTCACTCTCTGTTTCCTCCTGCGCGCAGCACTTTTGGGTGTACCGGGGAACGAAAGCCTAGGGTCAGGCGTCCGACCGCCCCCTGTCCGAACGGATAAATCTACCCACGATCAATGCTCCCTGTTGTCAGCTGTTATGAATGAGCCCGCTATGTGGGGGGAAAGGGGAGCGAGATGGCAGAACGAGGCGCGAAGCCGAACATCCACCCGCTGAGGGCCCGGGCGCTGCGTGCCATCAGCGCGTTCACCTCGCCGCTGCTGCCCGACGACTACCTCGAGCTGATCAACCCGCTGTGGTCGACCCGCGAGGTCCGTGGGCGGGTGGAGGAGCTCAATCGCGAGGCCGGTGACGCGACCACGGTCCTAATTCGTCCCGGCCATACCTGGCCCGGTCATGAGCCGGGCCAGTACCTGCGGATCGGCTTCGACGTCGACGGGATCCGTCACTGGCGCGCCTATTCGATCACCTCCGATCCTGGACGTCCCGACGGCTTCATCTCGATCACGCCGAAGGTCGTCGCGGAAGGCAAGGTCTCGCCCTATGTCAACCGGGAGCTGAAGCCGGGAACGATTGTCGTGTTGTCGGACGTCGAGGGCCAGTTCGTCCTCCCGGATCCACCCCCCGAGAAGCTGCTGTTCATCTCGGCCGGAAGCGGGATCACACCGATCATGGCGATGCTGCGCAAGCTCGATCGCGAGGACGAGCTCTCCGACGCGGTGCACCTGCACTCGGCGCCGACGGCCGACGACGTGATCTTCGGCGACCGGATGCGAGAGCTCGACGCGAACAACGAAGGGCTCAAGCTCCACATCCAGCACACCCGCGAGGACGACAGCGGCAGGATCACGCCCGATCGCCTCGACGAGCTCTGCCCTGACTGGCGCGACCGCGACACGTTCCTCTGTGGCCCCGCGGAGATGCTCGACGACTACGAGCCGCGGTGGAAGGAGGAGGGCCTCGAGGAGAAGCTGCACATGGAGCGCTTTCAGCCGGTCATCGGCGGCGACGGTTTCGGCGAGGGCGACGGCGGCACGATCAAGTTCCTGAAGAGCGACACCGAGGCGGAGTCGGACGGATCCAAGTCAGTCCTCGACGCGGGCGAAGAGGCGGGGCTCGAGCTCGAGTACGGCTGTCGTATGGGTATCTGCCATACATGTGTTGGAAAGCTCTGTTCCGGGCAACTACGCGACATGCGCAGTGGCGAGGTCCATGGAGAGGAGGGCCAGACGGTGCGGATCTGCATCAACGCGCCCGAGGGCCCGGTGGAGATCGATCTTTGAATGCAACCCAAGAGGAGAACATGAGCACCGAGACCATCGAGAGCCCGCTGGCGAAGCTGACCGACGAGCAGATCGAGCAGCTGGGAAAAGAGTTCGACGCGATCCACGACGAGGTCTTCAATGACCTCGGCGAGCGCGACGCCAAGTACATCCGCTCGATGATCGAGATGCACCGGCGCCTGGTCGTGATGGGCCGGCTGGAGCTGCTCGGGTCGCGCTTCACGCCCCTGTGGCTGCTCGGCACCGCCTCGCTATCGGCGGCGAAGATCCTCGAGAACATGGAGATCGGTCACAACGTCATGCACGGCCAGTGGGACTGGATGAACAACCCCGAGATCCACTCGTCGACCTGGGACTGGGACACCGCCTCGACCAAGGAGGCCTGGAAGCACTCCCACAACTACGTCCATCACACCTACACGAACATTCGCGGTAAGGACAAGGACCTCGGCTACGAGATCATGCGGATCGACCCCCACCAGAAGTGGCACCCGGTCTATCTGCTGCAGCCGGTCTACAACGTGGTGTTGATGGCGCTGTTCGAGTGGGGGGTCGCCTTTCACGACCTCGATCTCGAGGCGATCCGGGCCGGCGAGAAGTCACAGAAGGAGGTGCGCGAGGACCTGAAGGGGATCGCCGGTAAGGCCCGCGATCAGATCGTCAAGGACTACATCGCCTTCCCGGCGCTCTCCGGCCTGGCCGCGGGCGGGGTGGCCGCGGCGGTCGAGGCGATCCGCGGCCGGCAGGCGAGCCGAAAGAGCCGGGCGTTCTCGGCGCTGCGGCGCAAGGCGAAGCGCAGCTCGGGATTCGAGGAGGTCCTCGACGCGTTCACCACCGAGTTCAAGCGCTCTTACCGCTCGACCCTGTGGGCCGACGTGACGGCGAACGTGGTCCGCAACTTCTGGTCGAACGCGATCATCTTCTGCGGCCACTTCCCCGACCAGACCTACACCTTCAGCCAGGAGGAGGTCGAGGACGAGAGCAAGGGCGGCTGGTATGTGCGCCAGCTGAGCGGCTCGGCCAACATCGACGGCGGGGGGTTCTTTCACGTCGCCTCGGGGAACCTCGGCTATCAGGTCGAGCACCACCTGTTCCCGGACATGCCCTCGACCCGGTACGGCGAGATCGCGCCGAAGGTGCGCGACGTCTGCCGGCGTTACGGGCTGCCGTACAACACCGGGCCGTTCGGCAGGCAGTGGGGTTCGGTACAGCGCACGATCCTGCGGCTGGCCTTCCCGGGCGGCAAGCCGCGGCCGAAGCCTGGGCCGTATCGGGGCAGCGACGTCGAGGAGGCGCCGGCACGCGCGAGCTCGAACGGCGGTTCGCCGGCGGCCGCTGCGAGCAGCAACGGCCACTCGGACGGCAAGCCCGCGCCGACGGAGAACGTGCCCGCGGAGAAGGCCAGCGACGACTGAGGTCAGCGCGTGGGATAGGGTCCGCGCGGAGGAGAGGTTGTGAGGCTCGGGCTCATCGGACTTGCCACAGCGGTCGCCATTAGCACCGGCGGCTTCGCCTTTGCCTCCTTCGACCCGATCGACGAGCAGGACTATCCGGCCGGCTTCAACCCGGACGGGGCCGCCGTTCAGGGCGACGAGGACGACGACACCTTCCGCGGGACCGATGGCAACGACCTCTTGCGGGGCGGCGACGGCGCGGACGTCCTGAAGGGCGACAAGGGCGTCGATGTGATCGAGGGCCAGGCGGGCCCCGACACCCTCGACGGCGGGGCCGGGAACGACAGCCCGTGCTGCAAATGCAAGCGCGGCAACGATTGCGGCGGCCCCGTCAAGCCGACCGTCAGCTTCTGGTCGGAGCAGATCCGGAAGGGATGGTGCCTCTACGGCAACGCGGGGGCCGACACCGTCACGGGCGGGCCGGGCACTGATCACGTCGAGGGCCAGCGCGGCGCCGACGACCTGCGGGGCGGGCCGGATCCCGACGGGGTACTGGGTGGTCCGGGTGACGACGAGCTGGACGGCGGATCCGGCGACGACTTCGTGAGCGGCGGGGATGGCGACGACACGCTGATCGACATCCAGGGCGCGAACCAGATCAGGTGCGGCCCCGGCGTCGACCACGTGACCACGAACTCGGAGTCGCGCGTCCGCGGCGGCTGCGAGTCGGTGAAGGTCTTCTAGGCAGTCTGCCGCTCGCGCAGCGCCCGGTCGACGGCGCGCGCACAGCGCCGGCCGTCGGCGATCGCGGTGACGATCAGCGACTGGCCGACGCGGGCATCCCCGGCGGCGTAGACGCCGGGGCGGGACGTCTCGAAGACCTTGCCCGCGACGTTGCCGCGCTTGTCCGTCTCCAGCCCGAGCCCGGCGACGACGTCGTCGTGGGCGGGGTGGACGAACCCGATCGCGATCAGCACGAGGTCGGCCGGCATCTCGAATTCGCTGCCGGGCACCGGCTCGAGGGTCCGCGACGAGCTGCCCGTCACCCGGCGCCCGACCAGCTCGGTGACGCGGCCGCCCTCGCCCTTCAGCCCGATCACCTGATGGCCGAAGCGGCGCTCGCCGCCCTCGTCGAGCGCGTAGGTCGTGAACGAGCGCTTCGGGGCCAGCGGCCACGGCGTGTCCGGGTAACGCCCGTCGGAGGGGACCTCCGGGTAGACGTCGAGCAGGGTCGCCGAGAGGGCGCCCTCGCGGTTGGCGTTGGAGATGCAGTCCATGCCCGTGTCGCCGCCGCCGATCACGACGACATGGTTGCCCGCCGCGATGATCTCCGTCCCCGGCTCCGGCTCGCGCGCCGGCCGGTCCTGGGAGCGCGCCACCCAGCGGTTGCGCTGGTAGAGGTAATCCATCGCGAAGCGGACGCCGTCGAGCTCGCGGCCCGGCGCCTCGAAGTCGCGCTCGACCCGCGAGCCGATCGCGACGACGATCGCGTCGTGGTCCGCCTCGAGCTGCGCCGCGTCGACGTCGACCCCGACATGGGCGTCGTAGACGAACTCGATGCCCTCGGCCTCGAGGATCTCGACCCGGCGGTCGATCATCCATTTCTCGAGCTTGGCGTCGGGGACCCCGAAGCGGATCAGCCCGCCCGGTGCCTCGTCGCGCTCGTAGACCGTCACCGCGTGACCGACCTGGTTGAGCTCCTGCGCGGCGGCGAGGCCGGCCGGGCCGGAGCCGATCACCGCGACCTTCCGGCCGGTCCGCGACGCGGGCGGCCGGGGGACGATCCAGCCCTCCTCGAAGCCGCGGTGGACAATCGCGTACTCGATCTGCTTGATCATCACCGGGTCGTCGTCGATCGCCAGCACGCACGCCGACTCGCAGGGGGCGGGGCAGACCAGGCCGGTGAACTCGGGGAAGTTGTTGGTCGCGTGCAGCATCTCGCAGGCGGCCTTCCAGTCGTCGCGGCGGACGAGGTCGTTCCAGTCCGGGATCAGGTTGCCGAGTGGGCAGGCCGAGTTGCAGAACGGGACGCCGCAGTCCATGCAGCGGGCGCCCTGGCGGCGCAGCTCGTCGTTCGGCAGGACGCCGAAGATCTCGTTGTAGTCCCCGACCCGCTCGGCCGGGTCACGCTCGGGATCGGAGACCCGGTGGATCTCCATGAACGCTCTGGGATCTCGGGTCATGCTGCGAGCGTTCGGAACTCGGCGGTCTTCGGTCCCCCGATTTCGTCGCGGCGCTCGAGCGCCTTCGCGTACTCGCGCGGGATCACGCGGACGAACTGGGCGAGCGAGATCTCCCAGTCGGCCAGCAGGTGCGATGCGACCTCGGAGCCGGTCCGCGCGAGGTGCTCCGTGACCAGCGCGAGCAGCTCCTCGCGGTCCTCCTCGGGCGCTCCGGTCATCGGCTCGAGGTCGACGAGCTCCGTGTTGGCGCGCACCGCCAGGTGGTCGTCGGGATCGAAGACCCAAGCGATCCCGCCGCTCATCCCGGCGGCGAAGTTGTGGCCGGTCGGGCCGAGGATCGCGGCCCGCCCGCCGGTCATGTACTCGCAGCCGTGGTCGCCGACGCCCTCGACCACCGTCAGGGCGCCCGAGTTGCGGACCGCGAACCGCTCGCCGGCGAGGCCGCGGAAGAACGCGCGCCCGCTCGAGGCGCCGTAGAGCGCGACGTTGCCGATGATCACGTTCTCGGAGGCGACGAAGGGCGACTCAACGGCGGGATAGACGGCGAGCACGCCGCCGGACAGGCTCTTGCCCACGTAGTCGTTGGCCTCGCCCTCGAGCTCGATCGTGACTCCGGGAGCCAGGAACGCGCCGAAGCTCTGCCCCGCCGATCCGAAGAGATCCAGCGTGATCGTGTCGTCGCGCATTCCGTCCGGGCCATGCTTGGCGACAACCTCGTGCGAGACGCGTGCGCCCGCGGTCCGGTCGACATTGGTGATCAAGGTCTCGACCGTCACCGGCTCGGCGGTCTCGATCGCGGGGCGGACGGCCTTGAGCAGCTCGCGCTCGTCGAAGTGCGGGCCATCCGGCGCGGGGCCGCGGGTGCGGTGGCGGACCGCGTCAGGGGCGACGGTCTCGGGAACGACGAGCAGGTCGGAGAGGTCGACCAGCGCGCGCTTGGCGCTGCCGGCGTCGCTGGGGTGCTCCTGGCCGAGCAGCTCGACCCGGCCGATCGCGTCGGAGATCCGGGCGATTCCGAGCTCGGCCATCTGCCGGCGGACGTCCTCGGCAACCAGATACAGGTAGTTGACGACGTGCTCCGGGCGGCCGGCGAAGCGGGCGCGCAGCTCGGGGTCCTGCGTCGCAACCCCGACCGGGCAGGTGTTGAGGTGGCAGACGCGCATCATGATGCAGCCGGTCGCGATCAACGGCGCGGTCGAGAAGCCGAACTCGTCGGCGCCCAGCATCGCCCCGACCAGGACGTCGCGGCCGGTCCGCATGCCGCCGTCGACCTGGACGACGATCCGCGTCCGCAGGTCGTTTCGCAGCAGCGTCTGCTGGGTCTCGGCGAGGCCGATCTCCCACGGGACGCCGGCGTGCTGGATCGAGGACTGCGGCGAGGCTCCGGTCCCGCCGTCGTGGCCTGCGATCACGACGTGGTCGGCGCCCGCCTTGGCGACGCCGGCGGCAACCGTGCCGACCCCTGCCTCGGCGGCGAGCTTGACCGA
Source organism: uncultured Solirubrobacterales bacterium (assembly GCA_963767285.1). Taxonomy (GTDB): domain Bacteria; phylum Actinomycetota; class Thermoleophilia; order Solirubrobacterales; family 70-9; genus WHSW01. Next base: position 80,411 of record CAVYDJ010000004.1, read on the forward strand.
CACCGTCGCCTTCGGGTTCGCCGAGCGCAGGTCGTAGATCAGCTGCTTCAGGTCCTCGATCGAGTAGATGTCGTGGTGGGGCGGGGGCGAGATCAGGCCGACGCCCGGGGTGGCGAAGCGCAGCTGGGCGATGTAGGGGTCGACCTTGTGGCCCGGGAGCTGGCCGCCCTCGCCGGGCTTTGCGCCCTGCGAGATCTTGATCTGGATCTGGTCGGCGGAGGAGAGGTAGTGGACGGTCACGCCGAAGCGGCCGGAGGCGACCTGCTTGATCCGCGAGCGGCGTTCGTCGCCGTTGGGGTCGGGCGTGTAGCGGCGGATGTCCTCGCCGCCCTCACCGGAGTTGGACATCCCACCGATCCGGTTCATCGCCACCGCCAGCGTCTCGTGCGCCTCGGGGCCCAGGGCGCCCAGGCTCATGCCGCCGGTGGTGAACCGCTTGAGGATCTCGGTGACGGACTCGACCTCGTCGATCGGGATGGGGTCGCCGGCCGGGCGCAGCTCGAGCAGTCCGCGCAGGTAGCCGAGGGCGCCGTTCTCCACGTCGACCCGCTCGCGGAACTCCTCGTAGCGCTCCGGGTCGGAGGTCGGAGCGGTGCCGTTCCCGTTTCCGTTCTTGCCCACGGCGAGTTGCAGCGCGGCGATCGTCTGCGGATCCCAGGCGTGGCGCTCGCCGTCGCGCCGCCAGGCGTAGACGCCGCCCTGGGGCAGCAGGTCGGCGTGGGCGGCGGGCAGCGCCGAGTCCTCGACGTGCTCCGGCAGGCTCCGCCGGTGCGCCTGCGGGTAGGCGCGCGCGTGACGCTCCAGCGCCTCGATCGCGAGCTCGTGGAGGCCGACGCCGCTGACCGCGGACGGGGTACCGCCGAAGTAGCGGTCGATCAGGTCGCGGTCCAGGCCGACCGCCTCGAACTGCTGGGCGCCGCAGTAGGAGGAGATCGTCGCGATCCCCATCTTCGACATCACCTTCAGCAGGCCCTTGCGGATCGCCTTCATCAGGCCCTCGTGAGCGGCCTCGAGGGTGACGCCGGGCGGCAGCTCGGCGCGCCCGTGCAGGTCGGAGAGCGAGTCCAGCATCAGGTATGGATTGACCGCGGCCGCGCCGTAGCCGATCAGCGCGGCAAGGTGGTGGATCTCGCGCGCCTCGCCGGTCTCGACCACGAGGCTGGTCTGCAGGCGGGTGCCCTCCTTGACCAGGTGCTGGTGGACGGCGCCGAGCGCCAGCATCGCCGGGATCGGCACCCGGTCGGCCGACAGGGCGCGGTCGGAGATAACCAGCACCCTGGCCTCGCCGGTGATCGCCGCCGACGCCTCGCGGGCGATCCGGTCAAGCGCCGCCTCCAGGCCGGCACTGCCGTCGCCGAGCGGCCAGGTCGCATCGAGGGTGGTCCCGCGCAGTGCCGGGTGCGAGGCGCGGGCGACCCGCTCGAGCTCCTCGTTGGTGAGGACCGGGTGGTCGAGGACGAGCTGGACCGCGTGCTCGGGTCCCTCCGAGAGCATGTTGCCCTCCGAGCCGATCCGCGACTCGAGGCTCATCACGATCGACTCGCGCACCGAGTCGATCGGCGGGTTGGTGACCTGCGCGAAGCGCTGCTTGAAGTAGCTAAACAGCGACGGCTCCTGCTCGGAGAGCGCGGCGAGCGCCAGGTCGTTGCCCATCGACCCGGTCGGCTCGATCCCAGCCTCGGCGGCGGGGGAGAGGATCACCCGCAGGTCCTCCTGCGAGTAGCCGAAGGCGAGCTGACGGGTGCGTAGCGACTCGTGGGTGCGCGGCGTGTTGCGCTCGGTGAGGTCGTCGAGGCGGATCTCGCCCTGCTCGCACCACCGCCCGTAGGGCTTGCGACGGGCGACCTCGAGCTCGGCCTCGCCGTCGGCCTGCAGCAGGTTGCGCTCCATATCGACGATGAACAAACGGCCCGGGTGCAGGCGGCCGCGGCGGACGACCTTCGCCGGGTCGACCGGCAGCACGCCCGCCTCGGACCCGAGCACGACGACGCCCTCGTTCGTGACCAGCCACCGGCCGGGGCGCAGGCCGTTGCGGTCGAGGCAGGCGCCGAGCACCCGCCCGTCGGAGAAGACCATCGCCGCCGGGCCGTCCCAGGGCTCGATCACCGACGAGCTGTAGCGGTAGAAGCACTCGAGCTCGGGCGGCATGTCGTCGCGGTGCTCGTGGGCGGCCGGGATCATCATCATCATCGCCTGGGGGAGCGGGCGACCGGCGAGCATCAGCAGTTCGAGCACGCGGTCGAAGGCGGCCGAGTCGGAGCTGCCGTCGGGGATCAGCGGCAGGCAGCGCTCCAGGTCCGGCATGAGGTTCGAGTGCAGCGCCGCCTCGCGCGCGCGCATCCAGTTGAAGTTGCCGGCCAGGGTGTTGATCTCGCCGTTGTGGGCGAGCAGCCGCAGCGGCTGGGCGAGATCCCAGCTGGGGAAGGTGTTGGTCGAGAAGCGGGAGTGGACGACGGCCATCGCCGACTGCAGCTCGGGGTCACGAAGGTCCGCGTAGAAGCGGCTCAGCTGCGGGGCGGAGAGCATCCCCTTGTAGACGAGAGTCCGAGAGCTGAGGCTGGAGATCGACAGCTCCGGCCCGGCCTCGAGCTCGGCCATCCGCCGGGCGACGAAGAGCCGGCGCTCGAACTCGTCCTGGGTGACGACCTCGGGCCCGGCGCCGACCAGCAGCTGGCGGAACTCCGGGGCGACATTGCGGGCGGTCTCGCCGCAGGCCGCGAGGTCCACCGGCACGCGCCGCCAGCCGAGCGGCAGCTGGCCGGCCGCGACCACCGCCTGCTCGACGATCCGCTGCTGGGACTCCCAGACGCTCGGATCGCCGGCGAGGAAGACGCTGGCGACCGCGACGCTGCCCGCGTCGGGCAGCTGGGCGCGGGTGATCCCGAACTCGCCGACCCGGCTGCGCAAAAAGCCGTGGGGAAGCTGGATCAGGACGCCCGCGCCGTCGCCGGTGGTCGGGTCGGCGCCGGCGGCGCCGCGGTGCTCGAGGTCGTCGAGCGCGTCGAGCGCCAGGTCGATGACGTCATGACGCGGCTGGCCGTCCAGGCGCGCGATGCACGCGACGCCACAGGCGTCGTGCTCGTACGCGGGGTCGTAGAGGCCTGCCGCGCGGTCGGGGCGCGGCGGCGTGGCCAGGGCAGGCTCGCTCACCCACCCCAATTTACGGCAGTTATGTCAGCGGCGGGTGACAGGCGCGAACATCGCCGCCGGGTGTGTCGGGTCCGTGTCGGTCGCCGGAGCGGCGGGGTCGACCCGGAAGGGGGCCGATTGCAGGCGGTAGAGGTTGGCGTAGACGCGGATCCGGTAGCGGCCGGGCTTCGCCGCACGGGGCACCTGCCAGTGGACGTTGTAGTTGCCCTCGGCGTCGCCGGTCCAGACGATCGAGAGGCCGAGGTCGTCGGCGACCCGGCGCCAGCCCTTGCGGGTGCGCCGCTCGATCGCGATGAAGCGCTTGTCGAGCCGCTTGTCGAGCCCCGAAGGCCCGCCCTGCCATTTGAACACCGCCTGAGCGCCGGGCGGGACGGCGACCGGCTGCGTCGTGATCGACGCGACCGCGGAGCCGTCGCCGAACGGCCGCCCGTTGGCGACCACGCCGTTGCGCGGGTCGAAGGGGTATGGCTTCGGCGCCCGCTTGCCGTCGCGCATCCGCTCGGTCAGCTCGACCAGCGAGTCGGAGACGGCGGCACCGGTCGCGGGCCCGTAGATCGTCGATCCGCCCTCGTAGTGCTGGCGGTCGTATTCCTCGGGCGTGACCAGGTACTGGATGAACTCGTTGGTCAGCCCCATCAGGGTGACCCCCTTGATCCCCATGCCCTTCGCGGCGGCCATCACCGCTGCGCGGGCGCGACGGCCGGCCTCGACCGACGCCTCGCCGGGCTCGGTGATCAGCAGGCGGTCGGCGATCCGGAGTACGAACAGCGGCACCGCCGAGGGGTAGGAGTCCTTGCTGGTCGCGAACGGGATCCCGTGCTTGTGGCCCTGCGCCTCGCCGTAGCCCGGGGTCGCCGAGCGCATGCCCTCGAACGAGACGTGGGTGACGTCGAACAGCGGGCCGCGGTTCTCCTCCGAGCCGGTCAGGAAGGGGATGCCCGCAACCGGCGAGTCCGCGACGCGGCCGTCGGAGGTCTGCTGCCCGCAGAAGCAGGTGCGGGTCCAGCGCAGGTCCAGCTTCGGGGTGGCGCTCAGGCCGCGGCCCGCTTGCAGCCAGGCGCTGAACATCGCCTTGCCCTCGGCGCGGCCGACGCGCTCGGCGGCCACCGGGCCGCGGCCGTCGAAGGCCGCCGTCTGGTCGCCCTCGTCGGCGTTCGCGAAGACGTTGATCACCGGCTCACTTTTCGGAACCCGCCCGGCGCGGCGCATCCTCGCCTCGAAGAAGCGGATCGCGGGCCCGAAGTGGTCCTGTGTGTAGACCTGGTACTCGGCGTTGTTCACGGTTCCGTGGTCGGCGAAGGTCGAGAAGGCGCCGAGCGGCATCCGCCGCCCGTCGGCGTCGAGGCGGTCGACCCGCAGGACGCTGACCTCGGGGTCGATCGTGTGCTCGTAGCCGTCGGGGTCGTCGGCGACCTCGCCCTCGCCTGGCTCGAGGATGACTCCGTGGTTGGCGAGGTGGGCCTCGAGGCTGCGGTTGTCGGTCACCCCGAGCAGCTTCTTCGTCCCCCAGCCGACCGCGGCGGGCCCGACGTCGCGGTTGGCCCGTCTGATCGCGATCGCGATCCGCTCGACGAGGAAGGTGTAGAGCTGCGGATCCGCCGGCTCGGGATTGAAAAAGCTGACGTAGGTGAGCGGGTCGGTGACCGTCTCGATGCTCGGCGCGAGCGTGTTGAGGGTCTTGAAGTTGGCGAACTTCGAGGGCCCGCTGTGGGTGTGGGTGGCGCCGACGAGGACGTTCTTCTGACTGAAGCCGTGGCCGGCGCGCTTCGCGGCCTCGGCGATCAGCCCGCCCGGGGACGCGAAGAGGTCGGCGGAGACGAGGGCGACCTTGCGGTGGCCGCTCTTCAGGACGAGGACCGAAGCGGTGAGGCGGGACTGAACGCCGGTCCCGATCCGGTCGGCTCGAGTCCAGCCACCCAGTGCGTAGCCGGTGGGGGGCGTGATGTCCGCGCGCCCGACGCCGGCTTGGATGGGGGGCGAGGCGTGGGCGCTTGCCGGGAGGACAACAACGAAACCAATCAGGAGGAGGAGTACGCGGCGCCGGCGGATCACGCCCGGGAGGCTAGACCCGGATCAGCGCCGCGGCGCCGATTCCCGCTCTTGCCCCGAATTTGGATTTTCAAGGCCGCATGGGACTATCGGACGGCACCAGCACCCGACACGGAGGTCACCGAGTTCGTCGATTGTCCGGACCTCACGTTCAAGGCCAAGTCGCGCGACTGAGGCGCGTTCGCGCTTAGGGCCGCTCGAGCTTCGCTTCGCGCTCGGCCGCCTCGGAGTCGTGGAACGCGGCGGCCTCGCCGGCCGTGCGAACCTGCGATTCGAGCGTGGACGCCTGCTCGGCGTGCTCGCTGGCGGCGGCGGCGTGCTCCTCGGCGCGGATCGCGTGTTCCTCGGCCTGCTGGCGATGCTGCTCGGCCTCGCGGCCGCGCTCGCGCGCCTTGGAGACGTTCGAGTCGGCCTGGTCGCGGTGGGCGACCGCCTCCCCGGAGAGCCGTTCCTGCTCGATTTCGCGCTCGGCGGCGTTGCGACGAAGCAGGGCGGCGAGCAGGGCGATGACGACGACGGCGGCGATGGCGATGACGATGATCAGGGCAGTGGACATACCGAAGCGATACCCACGGGGCCGCGAATTATTCGGCGTGCAGCTCGGCGTCGGCGAGCTCGCGGCCGGCGTGGTCGAGCAGGCGGACCTCGCTGATCTCGCTGTAGTCGACCGCCGTGGCGCCGCCGCCGCTGCCGTGACCGGCCGCGACGTCGAGCGCGCGGACCGGCATGCGGCGGCCCTGCTCGGTGACCACCTCGAGCTCGTACCGGCCGTCGGCGACGCCGTCGTAGATCACCGCGAACACCCAGGAGGTGCGGCCCTGGTAGCCGTAGACGTAGCCGGCCGGTTCGCCACCGGGGAGCTCGACCGGGGCGGCGTCGAAGTACTCGCCGTTGGCGACCGCGAGCGTCTCGCGGTAGGAGTCGGCCAGGTCGCGGTCGTCTCCCAGGGCGAACCAGACGACCGCCGCCGCGCACGCCGCCGCCGCCAGCGCCGCAGCGACGGGCAGCGCGAGCCGGCGCGCCCGGCTGCGGGCGGGGGGCCGGATCGAGTCGGTGACGCGGCCCTCGAACCCGGCCGGCGGCTCGATCGCCGGGGCGACCAGCAGCAGCTCGTCGGCGAGCCCCGCCAGGCGCTCGATCCGCGCCCGGCACTCGGGGCAGTCGGCGAGGTGCTCGAGCGCCCAGGCGCGGTCGGCGCCGTCGGCGATCCCGAGCGCCAGCTCGGCCGCGAGGTCGTGCAGGCGCTCGCAGTCGGCGCTCATCGAAGGTCCTCCTCGGCCGCCGTCAGCTTCCGCGTTGCGGCACGGATCCGGGTCTTCGCGGTGCCGAGCGGAATCGACTCGATCTCGCCGATCTCACGGGCGGTGAACCCGAAGAGCGCCGCCAGCAGCAGGGCGCGGCGCTGGTCGGCGGGCAGCTCGGCGAGCGAGTCGCGCAGCTCGGCGGTGCCGGGTTCCGCGTGGCCGGTGGAGCTCGCGGTCGCCCAGAGGGCCCGCTCGGCCCCCTCGATCGTCTCCGGGTCGAGCGGCACCGCCCGCTTTGCCCGCAGGTGGTCGATTGCCAGGTTGCGGGTGATCGAGAGCAGCCAGGTCGCGACCCGGCCGCGGCGCGCGTCGTAGGCGCCGGCGTGGCGCCAGGCGCGGGTGAACGCCTCCTGCGCGATCTCCTCGGCGACCGCGCGGTCGCCGACCATCGTCAGCGCGAGCCCGAAGACGCGGGCCTGGAAGCGGCGCACGAACGCGGTCGCCGCACCGGCGTCGCCGGCGGCGAGGCCGGCGACCAGCGCTTCATCGGATAGCGACCACATCAAGGGTTGTACGTTTGCCGTGCCGCCGGAGATTGCAATCCCGTGGGCCGGTTCACCCGTAGCAAAGGGTGACGGAAATGACTCAACACACGACAGCGAGGAGGCCCTCCGTGCCCCGCAAGCTTCTGGCCGCGCTCATCGTGGTCACGATCCCATTGACCCTCGCCGCCTGCGGCGACGACGACGAGACCACTTCCGCGGCAGCCCCGAGCGAGACGACCGCGGCCGAGACCTCCGCCGAGTCGACGACCGCGGCCTCCGGCGGCGGCGAGACCGTCGCGATCTCCGAGACCGAGTACAAGATCGACCCCGCGGACCCGACCGTGAAGGCAGGCTCGGTCACCTTCGATGTCTCCAACGACGGCGCGACCCTCCACAACCTCGAGATCGAGGGCAACGGGCTCGAGGAATCGACCACCGATCTGCAGCCGGGCGATACCGACCAGCTGACCGTTGACCTCGAGCCAGGGAGCTACACCATGTACTGCTCGATCGGCGGGCACGCGGACCTCGGGATGGAGGGCGAGCTCACCGTCCAGTAACTCAGCCGGGAGGGACCCAGCCGCCGAAGCTGCGTTCGAGCGCCACCGCGACCGCGATTGCCACGTGGTCGCGGTCGCGCCCGGCGGCGACCTGGACCCCGAGCGGGAGGCCGCCTTCGTTGAGGCCGAGCGGTACCTGCGTCACGGGGAGCCCGAGCAGGTTGAAGACCGCGGTCGGCGCGATCATCCACGGCCGCCCGACCGTGCGCCCGTGGCGCGGTGCGACCCGCGAGAACGGCGGGTGCAGGAGGACGCCGTCGCCGATCGCCTCGCCGACCTGCTCGGCTACCTCCCGCTCGGCGGCGAGCGCGCGCCGCTCGTACCGCTCCGGCAGGTACTGGGCGAGATTCTCGGAGGCGAGCGTCATGAGCAGCGGCGTCGTGTACGGGCTGCGGCCGCGGACCGCGTCGGCGACCAGCCGCCCGTAGCCGGGGACCTCGGCGCCACCCTCGGTGAGCAGCTCACGGAGCCCGCCCGACTCACGCATCGCGTTCAAGAACGGCTGGATCACCGTCTTGACGGCGGGCAGCGAGACCTTGACCACCTCGGCGCCGGCCTCGGCAAGAGCCCGAGCCGCGCGCACCCGCGCGTTGCGCAGCTCGAGCGAGACCGGCAGCAGGCTCGCGTCCTCCGACATCGCCACCCGCAGACCCTCGATCGCGACCTCGTCCGGGTCGCCGAGCTCGACCTCGCGCACGGTCGTGTCGACCCCGTCCGGACCGGCGACGATCCGCAGGAACGGCATCAGGTCCGCCGCGTGCCGGGTCACCGGGCCGCAGCCGAGCAGCTCGGAGCCCCGGTCGGTCGGGGCCGGGTGGTGGCCGGTGTGCGGGACCAGGCAGCCGGTCGGCTTGTGGCCGAAGACGCCGTTGAAGAAGGCCGGCAGCCGGATCGAGCCGCCGATATCGGTGCCGAGGCCGATCGGCGCGAACCCGGAGCCGATCGATGCCCCCTCGCCGCCGGACGACCCACCCGCGGTGCGGTTCGCGTCATAGGCGCTGTTGGTGCGGCCCCACACGCGGTTTTCCGACTCGATCCAGAGCGTGAGCTCTGAGGTGTTCGTGACCCCGAGCACGATCGCGCCGGCGTCGACCAGCCGCTGGACCGCGGTCGCCGAGTGCTCCGCGACGACGTCCTTGCGCGCAACCGACCCCGACGTCTGCGGCATTCCCGCGACGCCGAACGATTCCTTGATCGTGCAGGGCACGCCGAGCAGCGGCGGCGGGTCCTTGCGCGCGCGGCGCTTGCCGAGCAGCTCGTCGGCGGCGTCGGCTTCGGCCCGCGCATCGTCGAAGCGGGTCGCGATCACCGCGTTGACGCGCGGGTTGGCGGCCTCGATCAGGGCGATGTGAGCGTCGACGACCTCCCGCGCGGTCAGCTCGCGCGATCGGATCGCCGCGGCGAGCTCGACGGCGGAGCGCTGGGTGATCGGTCGCTCGGTCACGGACGCAAGAACCTACCGGTGGGTCGCGCCCGCGACGCCGGAGCCGGAATAGACTCGCGGCGTCGGTTCGAGAGAAGGAGTTGCGGATGAACCTGGCGGAGAATCTGGTCAGTTCAGCGGCGGAGCACGGCGACCGCGTCGCGATCAAGCTCGACGACGCCGAGCTCACCTACGCACAGCTCGACGCGGCATCGAGCGGAATCGCGAACCTGCTGCGCGAGAAGGGCGTCGAGGCCGGCGACCGGGTCGGGATCATGCTCCCGAACGTCCCCTATTTCCCGGTCATCTACTACGGGGTGCTCAAGGCGGGCGCCGTGGTCGTGCCGATGAACGTGCTGCTGAAGAAGCGGGAGGTCGGCTTCTACCTCTCCGATCCCGAGGCGAAGCTGCTGTTCGCCTGGCACGACTTCGCCGAGGCCGCCGAGGCTGGCGCGGAGGAGGCCGGCACCGAGCTGATCCTGGTCAAGCCGGGCGAGTTCGAGGACGTGGTCGGGGAGCAGGAGCACACCTTCGAGACCGTCGACCGCGACGCCGACGACACCGCGGTGATCCTCTACACCTCGGGCACGACCGGGACCCCGAAGGGGGCCGAGCTGACCCACTCGAACCTGAGCCGCAACGTCGAGGGGTTCGCGGGCTTCACCGGGATCGACGAAACCGGCGTCATCCTCGGTGCGCTGCCGCTGTTCCACTCCTTCGGTCAGACCTGCGGCCTCAACGCGGCGGTCAAGGCGGGCGCCTGCCTGACCCTGATCCCGCGGTTCGACCCCGGCAAGGCGCTCGAGATCATCCAGCGCGACCGGGTGAACGTGTTCGAGGGCGTGCCGACGATGTACGCGGCGATGCTCAACCACCCCGAGCGCGACTCATTCGACGTCTCGTGCCTGGAGCTGTGCGCCTCCGGCGGGTCGGCGATGCCCGTCGAGGTGATGAGGACGTTCGAGGAGGCCTTCGGGTGCAAGGTGCTGGAGGGATACGGACTCTCGGAGACCTCGCCGGTCGCCTCCTTCAACCATCCCGACCGCGAGCGCAAGCCGGGCTCGATCGGCACCCCGATCGAGGGGGTCGAGATGAAGGTCGTCGACGACGACGGCAACGAGGTCGCCCAGGGCGAGCCCGGCGAGATCGTGATCCGCGGCCACAACGTGATGAAGGGCTACTGGAACCGCCCCGACGCGACCGAGGAATCGATCGACGACGACGGTTGGTTTGCGACCGGCGACATGGCGACCGTCGACGAGGACGGCTACTTCTTCATCGTCGATCGCAAGAAGGACCTGATCATCCGCGGCGGCTACAACGTCTATCCGCGCGAGATCGAGGAGGTGATCTACGAGCACCCGGCCGTCCGCGAGGCCGCGGTGGTCGGGGTCCCCCATGACGAGCTCGGCGAGGAGGTCGGCGCCGCCGTCGCCCTGAAGGAGGGCGAGTCGGCGACCGAGGACGAGATCCGCGACCACTGCAAGGAGCAGGTGGCCGCCTACAAGTACCCCCGCCAGGTGTGGTTCGTCGATGAACTGCCCAAGGGCCCGACCGGGAAGATCCTCAAGCGCGAGATCGAGGCGCCGGCCGAAGGTTAATTCCGGGCCAAACCGGGAACGGGTAAGGGTCGTGGCGGGTGACGACCAACCGACAGACGAGCTGGACGCCGAAAACGGGGGACGCGCCCCTGCGGCGCTCGCCGACCCGCCGCTGATCGCCGCGGGCCGTCGCCTGGGCGGGCGGTACGTGCTCGACCGCAGGCTCGGGCACGGCGGGATGGCCGTCGTCTGGCTGGCGCTCGACGAGCGGCTCGATCGCGAGGTCGCCGTCAAGGTGCTCTCCGACACCCTCACCGCCGAGCACGACTACCGCGGGCGCTTCCGCCAGGAGGCCCACGTCGCCGCCGGCCTGCAGCATCCGAACCTGGTCTCCGTCTACGACTACGACGCCGGCGAGCGGCCGTATCTGGTGATGGAGTACATCGAGGGCGGCGACCTCTCCGCCGCGCTCGAGGCCGGGACGGCGCCACCGGCCGACCAGCTCACGCGCGAGCTGCTCTCGGCTCTCAACCACATCCACGGCGCCGGGATCCTCCATCGGGACATCAAGCCGCAGAACGTGCTCGTCGACGGGCATGGGCACTCGCGCCTGACCGATTTCGGGATCGCCCGCCCCCTGGACGCGACCTCGATGACGAAGACCGGGCACGTGATCGGCACCGAGCGCTACCTCGCCCCCGAGGTGATGCGCGGAGAGCCGGCGACGGTGCGCTCCGACCTCTACGCGCTCGGGGTCCTGCTCGCGGCGCTCGGCAGCGAGGGCGAGCTCGCCGCGCTGGCCGACCGGTTGCGCGACCCCGACCCGGAGCTCCGGCCGGCGTCGGCCTCGGCGGCGCTCGCCGAGCTCGGGCGCATCCCGGGTCCGGCGGGCACGGCGACCCAGCCCTACGCGATGGAGACCGAGCCGCAGGGCCCGCGGCCCTTCGAGCCGACGATCGTCGGCCCCAGGTCGCGGCAGCGGCGCAATCGATTCATCGCCCTCGCCGCGGTCGGCCTGGCGGTCGCCGCGGCCGCCGTCGCGCTGCTCGCCGGCGGTGGCGACGAGGGCGGCGGGAGTGGTCAGACGTCTGCCCAGCGCGACAAGCCGGAGCAGTCCGGCAACGGCTCCGGTGGAGCAGCGGAGTCGGCTCCGGCCGAGACGACGGAAGAGCCTGCGACCACCGAGGAGCCCTCGACGACGGAGGAGCCGGCCGAGGACACCGGCGGCGCGGCGGCGCCGGCGACCGACGACGGCTTCGCGCTCAACGACCAGGGCTTCGCGCTGCTCGGCGAGGGCAACTACGAGGAGGCGGTACCGATCCTCGAGCAGGCGGTCGACGCGCTGAGCACCTCCGCCGACGAGCAGACCTACAACTACGCGCTCTACAACCTCGCCACCGCATACATGGGCGTCGACAGGGCGGCGGACGCGATCCCGCTGCTCCAGGAGCGGATGCGATACGACGACGGCCAGCTGGCCGAGGTCCAGAAGACCCTCGACGAGGCCTACAAGGCGACCGGCGAGAAGCCGCCGAAGGAAGAGAAGGCGCCCAAGCCCGAGAAGCCGGGCAAGGGCCCGCCGACGGGCCAGGTCCCTCCGGGCCACGTCGACGACTAGTAACCGGCCGGTCCCAATAGCATCGGATCCCGTGCTGCTCGAGCGGGAGCGAGAGGTAGGAACGCTGGATGCGTTCATCTCCGGGGCGAGACGGCCCGGCGCGCGGCTGGGACTGATCGAGGGCCCGGCCGGGATCGGCAAGACGACGCTGCTCGCCGAGGCGCGGCGGCTCGCCGAGTCCGACGGCATCAGGGTCCTTAACGCCAGGGGCTCGACGATCGAGAGCGAGTTTCCCTACGGCGTCGTCCGCCAGCTGTTCGAGCCCGCGCTGACCGACCCGAAGGTCCGGCTGCGGGCGTTCGCCGGTGCCGCGGCTGCCGCCCGGCCGGTGTTCGAGCCCGAGGCCGGCGCCGCCGACCGGGAGCCGCCCGGATCCGGAATGGACGAGGCGACGGCGTTCGCGGTCCTGCACGGGCTCTACTGGCTGACGCTGAACCTCGCCGGCGAGGAGCCGATGCTGCTGGCGATCGACGACCTGCACTGGGCGGACCACGCGTCGCTGCGCTTCGTCGCCTACCTGGTCCACCGGCTCGAGGAGCTGCCGGTGCTCGTCGTCTCCGGGGTGCGCCCGAACGAGCCCGGCTCGGACGAGGCGATGATCGCCGAGATCGCCGCCGACCCGCTCACCGTGAACCTGCGCCCGGGCCCGCTCGGTGCCGCGGCGGTCAGCGAGCTGATCGGCACGCGACTGGAAGAGCCGGCGGACCCCGAGTTCGTGGCCGCGAGCCACCGGGCGACCGGCGGCAACCCGCTCCTGCTCCAGGAGCTGCTGCGGGCCCTTGCCGCGGAGGGCGTGCGGCCCAGCGCGGACCGGGTCGAGGTGGTCAACGACCTGGGTCCTCGCGCCGCCTCGCGTGCGGTGCTGGTCCGCCTCGCCCGGTTGCCCGGCGAGGCGGCGCGGGTCGCGCGCGCACTCGCCGTGCTGGGCGACGGGGCCGAGCTCTGGGCGGCCGCCGAGCTCTCCAGGGTCGGCGAGCAGGAGGCCGCGGATGCGACCGGGGCCCTGGCGGCTTCGGAGATCCTGCATCCCGATCCGCCGCTCGGCTTCGTCCACCCGCTGGTCCGCGACGCGGTCTACCTGGAGCTGTCGCCCGGCGAACGCGAGCTCCAGCACGCCCGCGCGGCGGAGCTGCTGCGGACCGGTGGGGCGCCCGCCGAGCAGGTCGCCGCGCACCTGCTGCTCGCCCCGGGCGCCGAGGGGGCCTGGGTTGCCGAGACCCTGCGCGCCGCGGCCGCGGCGGCGACCTCGCGCGGCGCCGGCGAGAGCTCGATCCCGTATCTGAGCCGGACGCTGGACGAGCCGCTCGATCCGGACGAGCGCGCGCAGGTGCTTCGCGACCTCGGTGAGGCCGAGGTTCAGCACGTCGGCCCGCTCGCAACTGAGCACCTCGCGCAGGCCTACGACGCGCTGACCGATCCGCGGGCCCGAGCCGAGGTCGCAATGCTGCTCTCCTGGGCGCTGATCTTCACGGGCCGGGCGCCCGAGGCGCGGGCCGTGGCCGCCCGCGCCCACGACGAGGCGCCGCCGGAGCCCGCCGACCTCCGCCAGGGCCTGGAGGCGCTCGAGCTGTTCACGGGCTACTTCGGCGCGGGCGATCACGATCGGCTCGTGGCCCTCGAGCGGTACCGCTCGGGCTTCGAGATCGACTCGGTGGGGTCCGCGATGCTGGTCGGCGCGGCCGCCTACGACTGGGGGAACATGTGCGGGCCGATCGACGAGTGCGCCGCGATGGCACGTCAGCTGCTCGACGCGCCGGAGCTGTTCGTCTACGACCAGGGGATGTTCTGGTGCGGGGCGACGCTGATCCTGGTCTACGCCGAAGAGCCGGACGCGCTCGACATGTGGGATCGGATCTTCGCCGACGTCTACCGGGGCGGATCGCTGTTCGTGGCGCTGACCGCGAACCTGTGGGGCGGGTACACGGCGATGCTCTGGGGCCGTCTCGACGAGGCCCTGGAGCGATTCTCGTCGGCGAACGAGCAGGGCCTGCTGTGGGGCGCCGGGAAGCGGATCGACCACGTCCCGGCCGCGTTCATCGCCCAGATCCTGGTCGAGCGCGGCGAGCCTGCGGCGGCCCGCGAGGCGCTGGACGTCGCTCGTGTCAAGGATCCGGCGCGCGGCCATTTCGCCGGCTGTCTTTGGCGGCGGGCCGAGGTCGAGGTGCTGCTGGCAGAGGGCAGGCTCGACGAAGCGCTCGCCGCCGCCGACGCATTCGGCGAGGCGATCGGTCGCCTGGACAACCCCGCCGGGCACCCGTGGCGGACGGTGAAGGCCGAGGTCCTCGACCGCCTCGGCCGGCTCGACGATGCCGCCGAGCTCGCCGATCAGGAGCTCGAGCTGGCGCGTGCGTGGGGGGCGCCGGGGGCGATCGGCCGGGCGCTGCGGATCGGCGGGACGGCCCGGCGCGCTGACGGCATCGAGGCCCTGCGCGAGGCGGTTGAGGTGCTCGAGGGCTCGCAGATGCGCCTCGAGCTGGCAAAGGCGCTGTACGCGCTCGGGACGGCGATCCGGCTGACCCGCAAGCCGACCGAGGCCCGCGAGCCGCTGCAGCGGGCGCTCGAGCTGGCCGGCGCGTGCGGTGCGACCGCGCTCGCTGACCGCACGCGTTCCGAGCTGCGGGCGAGCGGCGTGCGGCCTCGGCGCGAGGCCCTGAGCGGGGTCGACTCGCTGACCCCGAGCGAGCGGAGGGTCGCGGACCTGGCGGCGGCCGGGCGGACCAACCGCGAGATCGCCCAGGAGCTCTACGTGACCCCGAAGACGGTCGAGGTCCATCTTTCCAACACGTACCGCAAGCTCGAGATCTCCGGGCGGCGCGAGCTCAGCTCGGCCCTCGCCGCGTAGACTCCGCACCTCCCAATGAGCGTGGAACCCGTCGACAGGGAGGTTGAAGGGGGAGAGCGAACCGCGTCCGGCGGGCGGCTCCTCGAGCGCGATCACGAGCTGGCTGCGATCGACGGCTTCGTCACCGGGATCGACGGGCCCGGGCCGCGATTGCTGATGATCGAGGGCCCTGCCGGGATCGGCAAGAGCGCGCTGCTCGAGGCGGCGCGCAACCGGGCCCGCTCGGAGGGGATCCGGGCGATCAACGCCCGCGGCTCGCTGCTGGAGAGGGAGTTCCCGTTCGGCGTCGTCCGCCAGCTGTTCGAACCCGAGATGGCGCAGAAGAAGCAGCGCGCCGCGCTGCTCGACGGGGCCGCGGCGTCGGCCGAGACGGTGTTCGGCTCGCTCAATGGCGATGAGGCCGCCGGCGGCGATGCCTCGTTCGCGGCCCTGCACGGGCTCTACTGGCTGACGGTCAACCTCGGCGGCGAGCGGCCGCTGCTTCTGGTCGTCGACGACCTGCATTGGGTCGACCACCCCTCGCTGCGCTTCATCGCCTATCTGTCGAGCCGCCTCGAGGGAATTCCGATCGGGGTGATCGCCGCCACCCGGCCGAACGAGCCCGGCGCCGACTCGGCGCTGCTCGCCGAGATCGAGCGCGATCAGCTGGCGACCACGATCCAGCCCGGCGGGCTGAGCGCCGCGGGGGTGCGCGGGGTGATCGAGGAGCGGCTCGAGCAGGCACCGGACCCAGCCTTCGCCGACGCCTGCCACACCGCCACCGGCGGCAACCCGCTGCTCCTGCACGAGCTGATGAAGGCGCTCCGCGACGAGGGCACCGCACCGACCGTCGCCAACACCGGGGTCGTCACCGAGCTCGGGCCGCGGGCCGCGTCGCGGGCGGTGCTGCTGCGCCTCTCGCGCCTCTCTCCGGAGTCCGGTGCCGTGGCGCGGGCCGCCGCGATCCTCGACGAAGGGTTCGACGTCCCGACCCTGGCCGCGCTCGCCGAGGTCGACGCCGACGTGGCGGCGCGGGCGACCGGTGAGCTCAGCCAGGCCGAGGTCCTGCGCCCCAGCCAGCCGCTCGGCTTCGTCCATCCGCTGATCCGCGCGGCGGTCTATCAGGAGGTTCCGCCCGGCGAGCGCGAGCTCGCCCACGCCCGCGCGGCACGCCTGCTCGCCGACGCGGGGGCGCCCGATGAGCGGATCGCCTCCCACCTGCTCGCGGTGCCGCCGCACGGGGACGAGTGGACCTTCCGCACCCTGCGCAACGCGGCGCGCGCCGCGATGCAGAAGGGCGCCGCGGACAGCGCCGTCTCCTACTTCCGCCGCGCGCTGGAGGAGCCGCCGCCGGACCGCGAGCGCACCCAGACGATGCTCGAACTCGGCCTGGTCGAGTCGCTGACCTACGCCCCGGCCGCGGTCGAGCACCTGCGCCAGGCCTACGACCGGCTATCCGAGCCGATGGAGATCGCCCTCGCAGCGAACGTGCTCGGCCGGGCACTGCTGTGGCAATCGCCGGCCGAGGCCGCCAAGCTCGCCCGCGCGGCGGCGGCGAAGATGCCGCCGGAGCTCGAGAACGAGCGGCTGACCCTCGAGGCGTTCGAGGGCGCGACGGTCGCCTTCGGCGCTGAGGCCCCGGGGGCGATCGAGCGCCTGGCGAAGTACCGCGACCGGCGGCCGCCGCAGGGCCTCGGGGAGAAGACCGCGGCGGCGGTAATCGGCTGGTACTGGGCGCACAGCAATGGGCCGATCGACGACTGCGTCGAGCTGGCCCTCGGCTCGCTCGAGGGTGGCGACCTGATCGAGGCCGACAACGGGCTGCTGCCGATGTACGCGATCGCCGTCCTGATCCTCTCCGACCGCGACGAGGTCATGGACGCCTGGGAGCAGATGCTCTCCACGGCTCACCGCTCCGGCTCGATGTTCGGGATCACGACGATCCACCTGTGGCTGGGCTACACGCTGTATCGCCGCGGCGACCTGCCGGAGGCCGAGAAGTCGCTGCACGATGCGGTCGACAGTTTCCCCAGCTACGGCTACGGCCAGAGCGGCATGACCTACACCGGATCGCACCTCGCCGCGATCCTGCTCGAGCGCGGCGACCTGGAGGGCGCGCGCCGGGCTCTCGACACCTATCCCGATCCGGGCCGCATGGCCGACTCCGCCCGCTACTGGCTGCAGGCCGACATGGCGTTGCTGCTCGCCGAGGGCAAGCCCGAGCGGGTGCTCGAGCTCGCCGACGAGATGCCGAGCAGGATCCCGTGGTTGGTCAACCCCACCGACGCCTATTGGCGCTCGTACAAGGCGCAGGCGCTTGACCGCCTCGACCGCACCGACGAGGCGATGGCGCTGATTCACGCGGAGCTCGAACTGGCCCGCGAATGGGGCGCGCCGGCGACTGTCGGGCGCGTGCTCCGGGTCCTCGGCACGATCGATCGCGACAACGCGGTCGAGCACCTGACGGAGTCGGTCGAGCAGCTCGAGCGCTCGACGACCCGGCTCGAGCACGCGAAGGCGCTCTGCGAGCTCGGGACCGCGATCCGGCTGCAGCGCCAGCCCAGCGATGCCCGTGAGCCGCTCTACAAGGCGCTGGAGATGGCCAACGTCTGCGGCGCCGGGGCGCTCGAGGAGCGCGTTCGCGCGGAGCTCGGCGCGACCGGCGCGCGGCCGCGGCGCGAGGCGCTCGGCGGTGTTGGCTCGCTGACGCCCTCCGAGCGGCGGGTCGCCGACCTCGCCGCGGGCGGACTGTCGAACCGCGAGATTGCCCAGGAGCTCTACGTGACACCGAAGACCGTCGAGGTCCACCTCTCCAACACCTACCGCAAGCTCGAGATCCGCTCTCGCAGGCAGCTCTCGGGCGCCCTCGTAACCGCATAGATAAGCGGTATCGACGCCTTTCCCAAAGATTGGGGTGGGGTCTAGGGGGTTTCCTCGATGTGCCTGGGCCGTGCGTGGCGGAAGCTGGTGGCGTGAACACCACTACCACGATCACCCTGGAGCTCGAGCTCGCCGGCGACACGGTTTGCGGCCACACGGTCGACGCCGACGGCGTCCGGCGCGAGTTCAGCGGGTGGATCGGACTCATGGGCGTCCTCGACGCCCTGCTCGACCGGGCCGGGACGGCCCCGGCAACCACTGCTCAAGGAGAGACCAATGGCCATCGCTGACCCCACGATCTCGGGCGCCGAGCGCCTGCGCGACCGCTTCGCCGACAGCGTCGTCACCCCGGCCGACGACGCCTACGATGCCGCCCGCGGCTCGTTCAACCTGGTCTGTGACCAGCGGCCCGCCGCGGTCGCCACGCCCTCCACGGCCGCCGAGGCCGCCGCGATCGTCGTCGCCGCCCGCGACGCCGGCCTGCGGATCGCTCCGCGTGGGTCGAGCCACAACATCGAGCCGCTTGGCGAGGTCGACGACACGCTGGCGATCAAGCTCGAGCGGATGACCGGCGTCGAGCTGAACGCCGCCGACCGGACCGCGCGCGTCGAGGCCGGCGCCCGCTGGTGGGATCTGCTCGACCAGGCGTCCGAGGCCGGCCTCGCCGCCCGCCACGGCTCCTCGCCCGAGATCAACATCGTCGGGTACTCGCTCGGCGGCGGCGTCGGCTGGATGGCGCGCAAGCACGGCCTGCAGGCCAACGCGGTCACGGCGATCGAGCTGATCACCGCCGACGGCGAGCAGCGGCGAGTCGACGCCGACCACGAGCCAGAGCTGTTCTGGGCGCTGCGCGGCGGCGGTGGCAACTTCGGCCTCGTGACCGCGATCGAGTTCGAGCTCGTGCCGGTGCGCGAGTTCCACGCCGGATCGCTGTTCTTCGAGTTCGAGCGCTCCGCCGAGGTTCTCAACGCCTACCGCGAGTGGACCGCCGCCGGGCTGCCCGACGAGGTCACCTCGGTCGGCCGCACCCTGCAGCTTCCCGATCTCGAGCTCATCCCGGAGATCGTGCGCGGGAAGTCGTTCGCGATCGTCGAGGCGATCCACCTCGGCTCTGAGGACGAGGCGCGCGAGCTGCTGGCGCCGCTGCGCGAGCTGGGACCGGTGATGGACACGTTCGCGGACGTGCCGCCCGCGGCCCTGCAGTACCTGCACATGGACCCCGTCGACCCGGTTCCGTACGACTCGACGCATGCGATGCTCGGCGAGTTCACCGAGCGGGCGATCGACGAGGCGCTCGCGGCGGTCGGCCCGGGCGCCGGCTCACCGATCTCGTTCGAGGTCCGTCACCTCGGCGGGGCGCTCTCGAGGAGCGACGCGAGCCACGGCGCGCTCGACACGATGCGCGGCGAGTACATGATGTTCGGCCTGGCGCCGATCATGGACCCGGCGATGGTGGCCCCGATGCGGGCCGACCTCGAACGTCTCGCCGACGCATTCGCTCCGGATGATTCCGGGCGTTACCTCAACTTCACCGAGGTCGATCACGCGGTCGAGGACATGTTCCCCGAGGGGACCGTGCCCAGGCTGCGGGCGGTCAAGGCCGCTTACGACCCGGAGGGCTTGTTCAGGGCTAATCACGCGGTCTAGGACCACAGCCCCGGGGAGCCTCCCCCCGGCGCGCGACCGCGTCTCCTCGCCCACGCACGGCCGCTCAGGTTCCGGTGAACCTGGGCGGCCGTTTCTCTGCGAAGGCGAGCACGCCCTCGATGAAATCGGCGGTCTGGCCCTGTTCCTTCTGGGCCGCGGCCTCGGCGTCCAGCTGGCCGGCGAGGTCCGGATAGAGGCTGCGGTTGAGCAGCCGCTTGATGTTCGCGTAGGCCTTGGTCGGGCCGTAGGCGAGATGGGTGACCAGCCGGGTGGCCGCGTGGTCGAGCTCGGCGTCGGGGACGACGCGATTGATGAGGCCCCAGTCCAGCGCGTGCTCGGCGCCGACCCGCTCGCCGAGCATCGCCATCTCGGCCGCCCGGGCGGCGCCGACGCGGGCCGGAACGGTCGCGGTCGAGCCGCCGTCGGGGACGAGGCCGATGTTGACGAACGCGAGCAGGAAGAAGGCCGACTCGGCGGCGATGATCAGGTCGCAGGACAGCGCGAGCGCGCAGCCGATCCCCGCGGCCGGCCCGTTCACCGCCGCGACGACCGGCTTCGGCAGTTCGCGGACCGAGCGGATGATCGGGTTGTAGAGCTCGAGCAGCCGCTCGCTGAGATCCGGCGGAGTGCCCTCGGCGCCGGTTCGCTGCTCGCCGAGATCAGCGCCCGACGAGAACGCCCGTCCCGCACCGGTGATCAGCACGGCGCGGACGCCGTCGTCCTGCTCGGCGCGATCGAGCGCCGCCGACAGGGCAAGCCCGAGCTCCTCGTTCCAGGAATTGAGCGTCTCCGGGCGGTTGAGCGTAATGCGGGCGATGTGCTCGCCGACGTCGAGGGTGACTGTCGTCGGACATTGGCGCAGCGTAAGGCACGAACAACGGTCAGGTAGGGGGAGGGTTTGACAGGATCGGCCGCCCCGCCGCCCCAAGTCGGGGTCATTGACGAGTTTGTTCCGCATAGCGAGACAAACTCGTCAATCCCGGTCGAGCTCGCCCCGAAGGCCACCCCTACCCAGCCCGTTGTTGTTCGTCAGCCCGCCGCTTCGGCCCGCCGCAGGCCCGTGCGCGCCCAGTTGAGCATCACGAGGATCAGGCCGGCGGCGATCCCGACGGCCATCAACGTCTCCGCCGGGGCGCCGATGACCAGGTTGCGGCCGGCCTCCAGCATCGCGGTCATCGGGTTGTAGTCGGCCACCGTGGCGACCCAGCCCTCGATCAGGTCGCGCGGCACGTAGACCGGCGCGGTCATGATGATCAGGAACGCGGGGAGCTGGATCAGCGGTGCCGCCTGCAGCGTCCGAAAGCGCATCGCCAGGCCGGAGGCGAACAGGGTCGCGGCGAAGTTGAGCATCACCGCGATCACCAGGATCCCGAGCAGGTCGGCGCCGCCGCCGGTGATGTCGGCGCCGCTCGCGACGGCGACGACGGTGACCACGACCCAGACCAGCAACGCCCGGACGAGCGCGGTGAGCACATAGCCGGCGACCAGCGCCGAGCGGTTTCGCGTCGCCAGGAGCATCCGCCGTGCGAAACCGAACTCGAAGTCGGCGGCGATCGAGAAGCCGGTGAACACGCCGCCGAAGACCGCCGACTGCATGAGCACGAAGATGTACTGGAACGTCGTGTAGTTGGGATAGCCGAAGTCGGGCGCCTCCGCGACCGCCGACAGCCCGCCGGCGAACGCGGCGAAGAAGAACAGCGGGAAGATCAGCGACGGCAGGATCAGTGACGGCTTGCTGAACATCACGGTGATCGAGCGCCACGCAATTGCGCCGGCGGCCCGGGTCCAGCGGGTCGTGAGGGGATTCATGTGCGCTCCATCCTTCCCTTCAGGGCCGCGGTCGCCGCCCACATCCCGACCGCCAGGACGCCGAGCGAGACGCCGAACGCGAGCGCCAGCGCCTCGCCGTCCCAGCCGGTGATGAAGAGGCTGCGGAAGCCCTCGATCAGGTAGCTGACCGGGTTGATCGTCGCCACGGTCTGGAACCAGTCGATGGCGATCAGGTCGCGCGGCAGGGCGCCGGAGGAGAGGAAGAGGAGGACGAACAGGAGCGGGAAGGCGCCCTGGACCGCCTCGCCGTTGCCGGTCTTCAGCCCGATCGCAAGGCCGATCGAGCCGAACGCGAGGCCGACCATCGCCGACAGGGCGAACAGCACCGGGACGCCGGCGATCCCGGCCTCCAGGTGCGCGCCGAAGGCGATCGCGACGATCAGGTAAGTGACCGCCTGGAACAGCCCCTGCAGCGTCGCCCCGGCGAGCTGACCCGCGATCAGCGCGCTGCTGCGAAGCGGCGTCAGCTGCAGCCGGTTGAAGAAGCCGTGCTGGATGTCGCCGGCGATGGACTGGCCGGCTCCCATGGTCGCGAACAGCGCCCCCTGCATGAAGGTCAGTCCGAGCGCGAAGGACAGATAGGACTCGGTCGGGAAGCCGGGCAGCGAGGTCGCCGCCTCCAGCCCGCTCGAGTTGACGGCGAGCAGGAAGAGCGGGAAGACCAGGCTGGGCACGAACATGATCGGCTGGCGGATCGTGCGGGTCATCGAGCGCCGCGCCAGGTAGCCGACCTGGGTCAGGGTGCTGCTGCGGCGCTCCGCCAGCCTTCCGGGCAGGGGGAGCGCGATCGCGTCGCCGTTGCTCATGCAGGCACCGGCTCCTCGGCCGTTTCGTCGTCGCCGGCGCCCTCCAGCCGGCGTCCGGTCTTGGCGAGGAAGACGTCGTCGAGCGTCGGCGCGTGGATCTCCAGGTTGGCGACCTCGATGTGCTCGGCGTCGAGCGCCCGGACCACCTCCGCGAGCGCGCCGGTGCCCTCGTCGAGGCGGACAGCGACGCCCCCCGGCCCGGCCGGGGCCTCGGCGCCGAAGCGGGCGAGCACCCCGCGCATCCGCTGGCGATCGCCCTCGTCGGCCGGGCTGGCCTCGACGGTCGGCCGGCCGATCTCGGCCTTGAGGTCGTCGGGCGTGCCCTCGGCGACCAGCTTGCCGGTGTCGATGATCCCGACCCGGTCCGCGAGCGCGTCGGCCTCCTCTAGGTACTGGGTGGTGAGGAAGACCGTGACCCCGTTGGAGTTGGCGAGGCGCTGGACCTCGTCCCACAGCGCGGTCCGGCTCTGCACGTCCAGGCCCGTCGTGGGCTCGTCGAGGAAGAGGAGTCGCGGCTGGTGGACCAGCGCCAGAGCGAGGTCGAGCCGCCTGCGCATCCCGCCCGAGTAGCCGCCGACCTTGCGGTCCGCCGCCTCGGAGAGGCCGACTCGCGCGATCAGCTCGTCGCCACGGCGCAGCGCCTCGCCCTTCGGGATCCCGTGCATCCCGGCCTGGAGGCGCATGTGCTCGCGGGCGGTCAGGAACTGGTCGAGCGCCGCCTCCTGAAGCGCGACGCCGATCTGGTCGCGGACTTCGGGGCCCTGGCTGACGATGTCGTAGCCGGCGACCCTGGCCGTGCCCGCCGTGGGGGGCAGCAAGGTCGTGAGCATGTGGACCGTGGTCGACTTGCCGGCGCCGTTCGGTCCCAGAAAGCCGTAGATCTCGCCCGGGGCGACGGTCAGGTCGATGCCGTCGACCGCCCGGGGCCCCTTCTTGAACTGCTTGACGAGGCCCTCGACCTCGATCCCGTTGTCGGAGTCGGCCGGTGTCATCGACCATCGAGGGTAGTGGCGTTTAATCTGCGGTCCGATGGAGGACCTGGGCCAGCCGATCTCCTACCTGGTGCTCGAGAAGGGCACCGACGTCTATACGAGCGACGGCAAGAAGCACGGCAAGGTCAACGAGGTCCTCGCCGACCTCCAGCGTGACATCTTCGAGGGCATCGTGGTCGACCCGATGCCCCTCATCCCCGGCGACCTGAAGGAGATCCCGGCCGACCGGGTCGAGGCGATCTACGAGCGCGGCGTCGTGATCGCTCCCGAAGGCTGATGGCAGTCCGCGAGGCGAACGCGGACGACCTCGAGGCGCTGGCGCCGCTGCTTCGCGCCTACACAGACTTCTACGAGGTGGCCCCCACCGATGCCGGGCTCGAGGCGATGGCGCGTGACGTGATCGCGGCGCCCGAGGACCGCGCGTTCATGCTGGTCGCGACCGGCGATGACGGCGAGGCCGTCGGGTTCGCGCTCAACCAGTGGAAGTGGTCGAGCCTGAAGGGCGCCCGCGTCCTGGTCCTCGACGACCTCTTCGTCGCCGAGAGCGCCCGCGGAGCGGGTCACGCGGATGCGCTGATCGAGGCGACCGCGGACGTCGCCCGCCGCCACGGCGCCCCGGCCCTGACCTGGTACACGCAGCCCGACAACATGCGGGCGCAGACCGTCTACAACCGGATGGGCGGCGAGGCCGAGCCGCTGCTGGAGTACGGGCTCGAGCTCTAGCTACGCGACCGCGGCCGGTTCGCGGTCCGCGGCCACGACCTCGACCGGGATCCCGTTCAGGACGGCGTTGCCCGACGGGACGTCGACGTCGACCGGGGCGAGCAGGTTCGAGTTGACCCCCGCGTGCTCGGCGGCGACGCCGAGGCGGACGCCGGGCGCGTCGTGGCCCCAGCCGTGCGGGATCGAGATCACGCCGGGCATGATCTCGTCGGTCACCTCGACCGGGACGACGAGCTCCCCGGACGGGGAGCTGACCCGGGCGCCGGCGCCGTCGGCGAGGCCGAGTCGCTCGGCGTCGTCGGGGTGGACCCACGCCGTGCACGTGTCCTTGCCCTTGACCAGGGCCGGCAGGTTGTGCATCCAGGAGTTGTTGGAGCGCAGCTGGCGGCGGCCGATCAGGACCATCTGGCCGTTGAGGCCTGCGGCCGACCTCGCGGCCGGCTGGCCCGCCGCGAGCTCTTGTTCGAGCCGTGGGACGTCGGCCGTGATCTCCTCCGGCGCCAGCTCGATCTTTCCCGACGGGGTTCGCAGCACGTCCGGGAGCCGGGGGACCATCGGGCCGAGGTCGATGCCGTGCGGATTCGCCTCGAGCTTCTCGAGCGTCAGCCCCTCGGGATCGGCGCCGAAGCCCTCGCCGAACGGCCCGACACGGAGCAGGAAGTCGAGCACGCGCTCCGGGCCGCGGCGCTCGCCGAGCGCCGCGGCGATCTCGTCCGCCGGGCGCCCCTCGATCGGCGAGCCGGGCAGCACCACCTCGCGGCCGATCAGCGTCTGGATCACCAGGTCGTCCCAGGCCTCGAGGTCGGCGTCGGGACCCTGGCCGGCGGCGATCGCGGCGAGTCGCAGGAGGATCTCCCACTCCTCGGGCGCCCCGTCGGGCCGGTCGACGATCGCCGGCGAGTAGTTGGCCATGCTGCGCACCGCCAGCTGGTAGAGCGCGAAGTCGTAGTGCGGCTTGGCGAGCGGCTCGGGGGCGGGGAGGATGACGTCGGCTTTGCTGGTGGTCTCGTTGACGTAGATGTCGACGCAGACCATGAAGTCGAGCGACTCGACCGCGGCCTCCAGCGCCGCCGCGTCGGGGGTCGAGACCAGCGGGTTGCCGGCGATCGTCACCAGCGCACGGACCTGGCCCTCGCCCGGCGTCGTGATCTCCTCGGCGAGCGCGACGACCGGAAGCTCGCCGATCACCTCGGGCCGGCCGCTGACGCGGCTCGCCCAGCGATGGACCGCCATCCCCCGGCCGACGGGACCGTTGCCGGCGGAGTTGCGCTGCCCGACGGCGGCGAGCGGGAACATCGCCCCGCCCTCGCGGTCGAGGTTCCCCGTCAGGTAGTTGAGGACGTCGACCAGCCAGCTCGCCAGGCTGCCGAAGCGCTGCGTCGTCGTCCCGATCCGGCCATATACCGCGGCGCGTTCCGCGCCGGCGAGTTCGCGCGCCATGCGGCGGATCTCGTCCGCGTCGATCCCGCAAACCGGGGCGACCGCCTCGGGCTCGAACGGCGCCGCGAGCTCCTCGATCAGCTCGGCCCCGTTGGCGTGCTCGGCGACCGGCCCCGGGTCGGCGAGACCTTCGCCGATCAGCACGTTGGCGATCGCGAACAGCAGGTGGGCGTCGGTGCCGGGGCGGATGAAGTGATGCTCGTCGGCCTCGCGCGCGGTTCGGCTGAGGCGCGGATCGATGACGACCACCTTGCCGCCGCGCTCGCGGATCGCCCGGATCCGGCCGCGCATGTCCGGCGCGGTGAGCAGGGAGCCGTTGGAGACAAGCGGGTTGGCGCCGAGGATCAGCAGGTGATCGGTGCGGTCGACGTCGGGGACCGGGATGCTGAGCGCGCCGCCGAACATCAGCCCCGCCGAGAGGTGCTTCGGCAGCTGGTCGACGGAGCTCGCGGAGTGGAGGTTCTTCGAGCCGAGGGCTTTCAGGAAGGCTGGGCCATAGAGCGCCGCGATGCTGTGCGCGGAGGGGTTGCCGAGGTAGACGGCGACCGCGTCGCGCCCGCCCTGCTCCAGGACATGACCAAGGCCTTCGGCCACGGCCTCGAACGCCTCCTCCCAGCTCGCCTCGACCAGCTCGCCGCCGCGGCGGACCAGGGGCGCTGTGAGCCGGTCCGGATCCTCGTGCAGCTGCTTGAGCCCCTGCGACTTCGGACAGAGGAAGCCGTGGCTGAAGACGTCGTCGTCGTCACCGCGCACGGAGGCGACCTCGTCGCCGCGCATCGTCACCTCGAGGCCGCAGGTCGCCTCGCAGAAGGGACAGGTGCGGTAGTGGACGGTCTCCGTGGCCACTGAAGCGCAGCGTACCCTGCGTGATGACGGGGCGTCCATGCGGGTTCAGTGATCAATGGCCCCGTCCGATAGGAGATATGTGCGCAGGCTTCGTTTCACTGCCCTCATCTGCGCCGCTTCGGCGGCGCTGCTCGTCGCCGTCCCCGGCGCCGGCGCAAGCAAGCCCGGCGACACCGAGCACGGCGTGAACCGCGCCAAGCTGATGGCCCAGGCCGAGAAGGTCGTCGAGGAGCGCAACGGGATCGAGGTCCTGAAGATCAGCAAGTGCGCTCCGCAGAAGCGCAACGGCAGGCTCAACTACTCCACCTGGATCTGCCTGTGGCGCGCCGAGGGCACCTACGCCGCCGGCGACATCGACTACTCCTGCGCCGGCCGCGCCGTCTACAAGCGCAAGAAGAAGACGTGGATCGTCGACAAGTGCGAGAACAGCCGCCAGCCGATGGCGCCGTTGCTCGAGGTGCCGAATCCGCTGCCGATCTTCGGCTTCAACGATAACTGGATCTTCCAGTCGAACGCGGCGCTCGACCTGCTCGAGGAATCGCAGTCCGATGTCGCGCGGATGAGCCTTCCCTGGGGCGGCGTCCAGCGGACCGCCGGTGCGGCATACGACTGGTACGGCTCCGACCTTCTCTACCAGAAGCTGCTCGACCGCGGGATCAGGCCGCTGTGGGTGCTGATGGACGCCCCCTGCTTTGCCCAGCCCGACCCCCGCGCCTGCGACCAGAAACGCCCCGCGCAGCAGTACTACGGCGAGTTCGCCAAGTTCGCCGTCGCGGTCGCCAAGCGCTACCCGGAGTCGATCGGCCTCGAGGTCTACAACGAGCCCAACTACCCGCTGTTCTGGGGCGGGCCGCCGGACCCGGCCGCGTACTCCGAGATGCTGAAGACGGTCGCCGACGCGCTCCATGAGCAGGCGCCGGAGATGACGGTGGTCAGCGCCGGGCTGTCGCCGCACTCCGACAACGACACCAGCGGCTCGGTTGGCTTCCGCGACTTCCTGATCGAGATGTACGAGCGCGGCGCCGCCCAGAAGGCCGACGTGATCGGGATTCATCCCTACCCCGGGGTCGGCCCCGACGAGGACCCGGTGCTCGACGTCCGCGTCCACCTCGGCAAGGTCCAGAACGTGATGGATCGCTACGGCGACGGTTCCCGGCCGCTGTGGGCGACCGAGTTCGGCGTCTCGACCGCCGGCGATACGGCCTTCAGCCCGGCGGCCGCCGGGGCGGCGGTCGCCGATCTGCTCGAGCTCTTCACGCGGATTCGCGGGATCGAGCTGGCCATCGTGCACCGCATGGTCGAGGACCCGTCGATGGCCGGCCGCGAGGGCGGCTTCGGCGTCCTCAACAAGAACCTGACGCCGAAGCCGGCGTTCTGCGACCTCGCCGCGCTGCGCGGCGTCTCGGTCGGCGTCTGCTGAGCGAGTTACTCGGCGGCCTCGAGGGCCGCGCCCCAGAGGATGTCGTGCTCGGAGGCCTCGATCTCGGTCAGGCCGAAGGCCCGCATCACCTGGATCAGGATGATCACCCCGGCGACGATCGTCGGCGCCCGGCCCTCGTGCAGCCCGGGCACCTGAACCCGGTCGGCGAGCGGCATCGACGCGAGCTGCGAGAGCATCCGCTGGATCGACTCCAGCGACATCCGGTAGCCGTGGACGAGGTCGGGGTCATACGGCTCGAGCGCCTGGTCGATCGCCGCCAGCGAGGTCGGCGTGCCGGCGACGCCGATCCCGAAGCTCGCCTGCGCGAGCGCCTCGCCCTCGAGCGCCTCGTCGATCAGGCTCTGAACGTCGCGGGCGAGCTCCTCGAGCTCGGCCGCCTGCGGCGGGTCGTGGGTGACGTGGCGCTCGGTGTGGCGCACCGTTCCCGCCTGCAGGGAGGCGTAGTAGCCGACGTCGGCCCCGTCGCCGATCACCAGCTCCGTCGAGCCGCCCCCGATGTCGACGACCATCGTCTTCGACGCCGGCGTGCGCTCGGCGTAGGCGCCGATGTAGGTCAGCCGCGCCTCCTCGGCGCCGTCGAGGATCTCGGCGTCGAGGGCGAAGCGCTCGCGAAGCTCGGCCTGGAACATCGCTCCGTTGCTGGCATCGCGGACGGCGCTGGTCGCGATCGCCCGCACCCGTTCGGCCCCCAGGCCCCGGTAGATCTCGATGTAGGAGCCGACGACGGCGCAGACGTCCTCGATCGCCTCGGCCGAGAGCTGGCCCGAGGTGTCGACGCCGCGTCCGAGCCGCGTCACGGTTGAGCACCGCTCGAGCTCGCGAACCCGCCCGTCGTCAACGTCCGCGACCAGGAGCCGCGTCGAGTTCGTTCCCATGTCGACGACGGCGACTCTCAACCCCGTCGCATCCTAGGGCCGACTGCCCGTCACGGTAGGATTTCGCGCCGATGCGCCACGGAAGGTTGCCATTCGGAGTTGCGCTCGCGATCGTGGTCGCGGTGATCGCGGCCGGCTGCGGCGGCGACAGCGAGACGACGGCGACGGACACCACCGGGGCCACCGGCACCGCGGGTGCCACCGGCGAGGGCGGACCGGTCGGAGCCGGCGAGGTCGCGGTCACCTTTGCGACGCCGAAACCCGGGGAGAACAAGCTCGGCCACGCGCTGCTGGACGCGGGCGGCTCGCTCGAGGGCCTGGCCGAGATCCTCGCGGAGACCTTCGAGTTGCCCGAGGACCTGGCCGTCCAGGGCGTGAACGGGTTCGGCCCCGGCCCCTTCTACAACCCCAAGGACAAGTCCATCACCTACCCGTACCTGTTCTCGGCCCTCGTCTACAACACGCTCGGCCAGATCAACCCGAACTGGAGCCAGTACCGGCTCGGCCAGGGCGTCGGCGCGGTGAACTCGTTCATCTTCGAGCACGAGTTCGCCCATGCGCTGATCGACATCTACGACCTGCCGGTACTCGGGCGCGAGGAGGACGCCGCCGACGACCTCGCCGTCCTGCTGCTGATCCCGGCCAAGGGCGGCGACCAGTTCATCACCGACTCCGCCTCGTTCTGGGCGGCGCTCTCGGACCGCCAGAGCGTCCCCCAGCTGAGCGATTACGCCGACGTGCACTCGTTCGACCTCCAGCGCGCGTTCTCGATGCTCTGCCTCCTGGCCGGCTCTTCGCCGGAGAACTTCCAGACCGTGCAGGCGATGGGCGTGCTGCCGAACTCGCGGCTGGCCAGCTGCCGAAGCGAGTTCCAGCAGAAGGCCCAGAGCTACGAGGACGTGCTCGAGCCGCACGTCCAGGGCGACCTCGACTTCGGCGACTAGGCGCTCTCGATCCGCCGTTCGACGAGGCGGTCGAACAGGCGCTTCGGCAGATAGGTCCGGATCGCCGCGGTCACCTTGGCCTCGGTGCCGACGACGTAGCGGGCCTTCGGCTTCGAGGCGGTCAGCGCATGCTCGACCACCTTCGCGACCGCGTCGGGCGGCAGCCCGCCGGCGCCGGCCTTCTCGGCCAACGCGGCGAGGCGGTCGAGCTTCGGGCCATAAAGGTCGTTCATCTGCGGGCCGATCGCTTCACGCAGGGCGGGGCCGCCCTCGATCCCCTTGTCCCAGATCCCGGTCGCGATCGCGCCCGGCTCGACGTAGGAGACCTCGACCCCGAACTGCCGCATCTCCTGGCGCAGCGAGTCGGCGACCGCGCCGATCGCCGCCTTCGACGCGTTATAGGGCGAGAGGTAGGGGAGCCCGCCGCGGCCGCCGATCGACGAGATGAACACCACCCGGCCGCGGGCCGCGCGGACCATCTCGAGCAGGGCCTGTGTCACCGCGATCTGGCCGATCACGTTCACCTCGAGCTGGCGGCGGTAATCGTCGAGCGGCACCGCCTCGACCGGCCCCTGGACGGTGATCCCGGCGTTGTTGACCAGTCCCGCGAGCCTGCCGCGGGTCGCCAGGCGGACGCGGTCGGCGGTGGCGGCGATCGTCGCGGCGTCGGTGACGTCGAGCGTCACCGGCTCCAGGCGCTCCGACGCTTCGGCCTTCACCGATTCGCCGTCCTCCGGCTTACGCACTCCCGCGAAGACCCTCCAGCCGGCGCGATCGAGGCTCAGCGCGCAAGCGCGCCCGATCCCGGTCGAGGCGCCCGTGACGACGACCGCGCGCTCACCGCTCATATGGCCGCCGCCCGCTCGAGCTCCACCGGGTCGTGGGCGCAGAAGATCCGCACCTCGTCGCCGTGCTCGCGGGCCAGGCGGTTGAGGCGCTGCTCGTTCTTCAGCCGGGCGCCGCGGTCATCGGCCATCGCGCTCTGGAAGGCGCGCAGGCCCACCGGGCAGTCCGGCGGGTCCTCCATCTGGGCGCGGTGAAAATACGCGTCCCCGCAATGGAGCAGCCAGCCGTCGCCGTCGCGGACCGCGATTCCGGTGTGGCCACGCGAGTGGCCGACCAGCGGGATCAGCGCGATCTCGGCCCCCGAGCCCTCCAGCACGCGGATGCTCTCGAACCCCATCCAGGTGTCGCCGCCGGCCTCGTGCGTGACCCAGTTCGGGCCGTGCGCGAAATGGCTGGCCGGATAGCGCGGGCGGTCGAGCAGCTTCGGATTCACCGCGGCGTCCTTCTCGGGGGCGAAGACGTGGACCTCCGCGTCGGGGAAATCGGGCAGCCCGCCCGCGTGGTCGAGGTCCAGGTGCGTGCAGGCGATCTGGCGGACGTCGGCGGGATCGAGGCCGAGGTCGCGGATCCTCGACACCGCCGTCTCGCCGACCTCCGCCTGCGGGCGGAAGGCAGCGGTGAACGGAACCCCGAGCCGTCGGTACGGGTGGGCGGCGTCGTCGGCGCCGAAGCCGGTGTCGATCAGGACCAGCGAATCGGTGCCCTCGATCAGCAGGCAATGGCACACCATGTGGGCGCCGGTCAGGCCTCCTTCGCCGGAGACGATCCGGCCGCCGTAGGGACAGAGGGTGCCGCAGTTCAGGTGGTGGATCTTCATCCGCCGCACCCTCTCACAGATCAATCAGCCGTCGTCTTGGCGGAACGCCCACCGGATCTCGTCGATCGAGAGGCCGGAGGCGAGGCAGGCGAGCAGCTTCATCCGGGCCGCCTGGGGCGAGAGGAAGCCGGCGGGGATGATCCCGGTCGCGCGCAGGTCCTGCTCGGATCCGCGGTAGCCGTAGGTCGCGTTGAGGATCACGCCTCGCTCGGAGCGGCAGTAGGCGACCACGGGCATCCGCTCGGCGGCGTCCTGCCAGAGCTCGAGCAGGTCGGGGTTCAGGTGCCCGGCGCCGAGCGTGCCGATCACGACGCCGTCGGGCTCCGTGCCCAGCGCCGCGCGGGCGAGGGTGCCGTCGTCGCCCGACGCCGTCGGGACGATCACCACATGGCGGTCGAGGCTCGGAGGGTCGAGCGGCGGGTTGCGGGGCATCCGCGACCAGATCGTCGGGTGGCCCTCCGAGACACGCCCGAGCGGGCCGGTCTGGGGTGAGGAGTAGGCGACCAGCGAGGTCGTGTCGGTCTTGCGCACGCAGCGGGCGTGGTGGATCTCGCCCCCGAAGCAGAGCAGGACGCCCATCCCGGCGGCCGCGTCGCTGGCGGCGACCGAGACGGCGTCGAGGGTGTTCGCGGGCCCGTCGGCGCCGGGCGCCGAGGCGGGCCGGATCGCGCCGGTGAAGACGATCGGCGCCTCCGCGTCGTGCAGGACGTCGCAGAGCATCGCCGTCTCCTCCATCGTGTCGGTGCCGTGGGTGACGACGACGCCGACCCCGCTGCGGGCGAAGTCGCGGGCGGTCCGGCAGATCCGCAGCTGATCGTCGAGGCTCAGGTGGGCGCTCGGCAGGTTGCTGATCGTCGAGGCCTCGATCCCCTCACCGTTGAGCCCGGGAATCTCGGCGAGCAGGGCGGCCCCGTCGAGCTCGGGCATCGCGCTGCCGCCGCCGTCGAGCGCCTCGGTCATCGAGATCGTCCCGCCGGCAGACAGGATGCGGACGTTGCGCACGCGCCTCGGCGAAGTGTCGATCACGGACATCGGCCGACTGTAGCTGGGTTGAAAATCCTTGACATCGGTCCCCCGGTGCGCATAGGGTGCGCGCGGTGCGGGGGCGATTGATTACTTTTGGCGTCCTGATCGCGGTGCTGGCGTTGCCGGTGAGCGCGAGTGCGGCGCCTCCGATCTGGGAGTCGTCGGTCGGCGCGCCGATCGCGGCGATCACGAACAGCGACGACGCCGCGACGACGGTCCCGATGGGGACTTTCTCGTTCCCGTTCTACGGCGTCACCCACACCGGCGCCGAGACCTTCGGCGTCTCCTCCAACGGGGTGGTGACGTTCGGCGCGGGCGATCCGAGCAATACCCCGAACGCAAACGACGCGCGCACCGGCCTGCCTAGGATCGCCGCGCTGTGGGCGGATTTGAATCCGGCGACCGTCCCCCCCAACCCCGACGGCGGCACCGTGTCGATGAATACCTTCAACGACGACGGCGACGCCGCGGTCGACCGCGTGGTGTTCACCTGGGACTCGGTCTTTTTCGGATGCGAGACCGCGCCCTTCAACACGACCTGCCGGGCGCGGGCGCAGATTCAACTGCTCGAGACCGGCAGGATCGTCTTCGGCTACGACGGCGTGCTCACCAACCAGGCGCGCGATAACTACGGCAGCTCCAACGGGACGCTCATGCCGGTGATCGCCAAGGGCGGGTTCACCGCGCCGCCGGGATTCGTCCCGAACCCGACCGGGATCGACTACTCCGCGCAGGTTCCGTTCACCGGTGGCAACCTGATCTTCGAGCACTTCACAGGGGTGCCTGTTCACTTCGACCTCGACCAGTCGAACCTGATCTTCGTCCCGGTCGGTGCCGACGCCTACTCGGTCTCGAGCCCGGTCGACATCGGTGTGACCACCTCGGCCTCGGCCGCGAGCGCGAGCACCGGCGACAGCGTCACCTTCACCTCGACGGTGACCAACAACGGCACGGTGCCTGCGGCCGGCGTATCGCTGACCGACAAGCTGCCCGACGGGGCCTCGGGGATCTCGGCGACGACCTCGGCCGGCACCTGCGCGGGCGGCGCGACGACGAGCTGCGCCATCGGCGATCTCGCCCCGGGGGCCTCGGCGACGGTGACGACGACCGCCACGCTGGGCCAGACCGGCACCGCGGTCAACCGCGTTGACGCGACGACGACGACTCCCGGTGACGGCCAGGCGAACAACAGCGCCCAGAGCACGGTCGCCGTCGGCGGCGACACCCTCGCGCCTCAGGGGACGCTCAAGGCCCCGAAGCAGACGGTCGAGGACGCGATCGCCAAGGGCGTGACCGTGAACGTGACCTGTCCCGAGGCCTGCCTCGCTGAGGTGAAGCTGACCGGCAAGCTGAACGCGAAGAAGGCGACCACGCTCGGCACCGGGGTGGCGGAGACGCCCGGCCCGGGGACCGCGAAGGTGGTCGTGACCCTGACCAAGGCCGCCAAGAAGGCGCTCGACGGGGCCAAGAAGGCGAAGCTGAAGGCGACGGCGACGATCACCGACGAGGCCGGCAACGCAACCACCGCGAAGAAGAACGTGAAGCTGAAGTGAGCCGCCGATGAAGGGATCCCCGAGCCGCCAGTCTCCCGCCCTGGTCGTCGCGATCGTCGCGATGGTCTTCGCGCTCGCCGGGACCACGTATGCGGCCACACAGCTCGGCGCCGGGACGGTCGGAACCTTCCAGCTCCGCCAGGGCGCGGTGACGACCGCGAAGATCCGGGACGGCGCCGTGACCCCCGCGAAGCTCGGCGACGTCGGCTGCCAGGCCAACGCGGTCACCGTCGGGCCCGGCTGCGTCGAGACCAGCCTCCGCGCCGCGGCCGGCTACAGCGGTGCGGTGGCGACCTGCGCCGCCGTCGGCGGGCGGTTGCCGTTCATCTCTGAGCTGACCGCGATCCAGGCGCTGGGCCAGCCGCTCGGCGACCCGGAGCTCGTCGCGGATGTTCCGGCCGGCACCGGCAGGTTCAACCAGCTCGTCCTCTACTCGAGCGGGCGCGATACGGCGATCGAGCAGATCGACTCGGCGCACCGCTACCGCTGCGTGCTCTCGCCGATCGGCTGACGCCACCTCGCGTAACCTGGCGCGGGTGAGCGAGCCGGGCGAGCGATTCGAGGAGTGGCAGGCCGAGCTGCACGGCCACGAGGTCGTCTACCGGATGGCCGGCGCCGGCGAGGGCAAGCCGGTCGTGGTGCTGATCCACGGGATGATCAACTCTTCGCGGCACTGGCAGGAGGTGGCCGAGCAGCTGGCCGGCGACTACATGGTCATCGCCCCCGACCTGATCGGCCACGGGGATTCGGCGACGCCGCGCGGCGACTACTCGCTCGGCGCCCACGCGGCGGCGATTCGCGACCTGCTGGCGGCGCTCGGGGTGCGCGAAGCGACGATCGTCGGCCACTCGCTCGGCGGCGGGGTGGCGATGCAGTTCTTCTGGCAGTTCCCCGAGCGGGTGGAGCGCCTGGTCCTGGTCTCCGCCGGCGGCCTCGGCCCGCGGGTCAGCCCGCTGCTGCGGCTGGCGGCGCTGCCCGGCGCCTCGCCCGCGCTGGCGCTGGCGGCGCGGCCGCGGGTGATCGGCGCGATCGCGGCGCTCGCCAACGAGCTCGAGCGGCGCGGCTCGGGCAAGGGCGTCTACCTCGATGCCGTCGCGCGGGCGCTCCGCCCACTGCAGAGCGAGGGCTCGCGCCGCGCTTTCATCCAGACCCTGCGCGGGGTGATCGACGCCCGCGGCCAGCGGGTCAGCGCCGTCGACCGCCTCTACCTGCTCGGCGCGGTGCCGTGCCTCATCGTCTGGGGCGAACGCGATCGCACGATCCCGCCCGAGCACGGGCGCGCCGCCCACGAGGAGATCCCGGGGAGCCGCTTCGTGACGCTGCCGAGGGCGGCGCACTTCCCTCACCTCGAGGACCCGGACGGCCTTGCCGCCGCGCTCCGCGAGTTCCTCGCCACCACCGAGCCCTACGTCCTCGACTCCGATGACTGGGAGGAGCTGCTCGCCTCGCGCACGGTGAGGAGCCGGAGGTTGCGGGCGGCATGAGCGACGACGCGGGCATCTTCGAGGACGCCCGGCGCGGCTTCCTGGGAACCGACGAGCCCCTGCGGATCACCGACGAGGCCGGCAAGGTCGTCTGGGATCTGGAGTCGCTGGCGACAACGGTCGCCGGGGAGCGGCCCGACTCCGTGCACCCGGATCTCTGGCGGCAGGCCGAACTGCTCGCCCTGCACGGTCTGTATGAGGTCGTCCCCGGCGTCTACCAGGTGCGCGGCTTCGACATCTCCAACATGGCTTTCATCGAGGGCGACGAGGGCGTGATCGTCGTCGACCCGCTGATCTCGTGCGAGACCGCCGCGGCGGCGCTGGCGCTCTACCGCCGCCACCGCGGCGACCGCCCGGTCACCGGGCTCCTCTATAGCCACAGCCACATCGACCACTTCGGCGGCGCCCGCGGCGTGGTCTCCGACGACGACGTCGAGTCGGGCCGGGTGCCGGTGCTGGCCCCGGCCGGGTTCGCCGAGCACGCGATCAGCGAGAACGTCTACGCCGGAATCGCGATGGGCCGGCGCGCCGGCTACATGTTCGGTGCCCTGCTCGAGGCGGGCCCGGACGGGCGGATGACCTCCGGCCTGGGCGACACGACCTCGCTCGGCACGGTGAGCGTGGTCGATCCGACGCGCGACGTCACCCAGACCGGCCAGGAGGAGACGATCGACGGTGTCCGCTTCGTCTTCCAGCTCACACCCGGAACCGAGGCCCCGGCGGAGATGAACTTCCTGCTGCCGGATCGCCGCGCGCTGTTCATCGCCGAGAACGCGGGCCACACCATGCACAACCTGCTGACCCTGCGTGGCGCGCTGGTCCGTGATCCGCGGATCTGGGCGCGCTACCTCGACGAGGCGGTCGAGCTGTTCGGCGCCGATGCCGACGTCGTCTTCTCCTGCCACACCTGGCCGCGGTGGGGCGCCGAGCGGATCGCCGACTACCTGTCAAAGCAGCGCGACATGTACGCGTACCTGCACGACCAGACGCTGCGGCTGATCAACCTCGGCTTCACCGGTCCGGAGATCGCCGAGCAACTCGAGCTGCCCCCGAGCCTCGCGACCGAATGGCATTGCCGCGGCTTCTACGGCTCGGTCTCGCACAACGTCAAGGCCGTCTACCAGCGCTACATGGGCTGGTTCGACGGCAACCCGGCGCATCTGTGGCAGCATCCGCCCGAGGAGGCGGCGCGGCGCTACGTCGAATACATGGGCGGCGCCGACGCGGTGCTCGAGCGCGCCGCCGAGGCGCTCGAGCAGGACGACCTGCGCTGGGTCGCGGAGGTCGTCAACCACGTCGTCTTCGCCGAGCCCGACAACGAGGCCGCGCGCGAGCTGCAGGCGCGGGCGCTGGAGCGGCTCGGACACGGAGCCGAGAACGCGATCTGGCGCAACTTCTTCCTGACCGGGGCGCGCGAGCTGCGCGAGGGCTCGCTCGGGACGCCCACCACCGCCGGGGCCGCCGACATCATCAGCCGGCTGTCGCTGGACCAGCTCTTCGACGCGATGGCGATCCGCCTCGACGGTCCCAGCGCCTGGGACAAGCGGATCGTCGTCGTCTGGGAGATCAGCTCGGAGCCCTGGACGATGACGCTCTCAAACGGCGTCCTTCACCACAAGCGGGGCGCGGCCGACCACGCCGAGGCCACCATCCGCCTGGAGCGGGGCACGTTCGACGCGATCCTGCTCGAGACCACCAACCCCGTCGAGGAGCTGACGGCCGGCCGGATCGAGATCGAGGGCGACGGCGCGAAGCTCGGCGAGCTTCTGGGCCTGCTCGGCCAGCCCGACCGCGACTTCGCGATCGTCACGCCGTAGGCGGACGCCCGACCGCTTGTTTGGCGAACCCG
The DNA here is from genome assembly GCA_963767285.1 of uncultured Solirubrobacterales bacterium. GTDB lineage: Bacteria > Actinomycetota > Thermoleophilia > Solirubrobacterales > 70-9 > WHSW01. The sequence goes on from CAVYDJ010000004.1 coordinate 117,361, forward strand.
GTACCCGGGGGTAGGCTCGCCCTAGACCCCGTCACGGGAAGGATTTCAGGATGGCCGCGAACGGAAGCGCGAGGCGTGCACGGCGGATCACGGTCGCGATCGCGGCCGCGGTGGCCCTCGTGACGATCGCGGTCGCGGCGGCGCCCGGGGGCGCGACGCTTCCGCCGCCCAGCGACGCCGATCCGCGCCTGCTGGCGGTCGATGCGGCGCTCGGCCTGGACCTCGGCAAGGCTCGTGACTCGGACGGGCGGCGGGCGGTCTCGCTGAAGAAGCTGTTCAAGAAGGCCGGCCCGAAGGCCCTCGCCGCGACGCGGGCGGCGTTCGCGGAGGGGTTCGATCGCCTGGACGCGATGACCGTGCCGCCGGCCCGCCGGGCTCGTGGTGCGGCGCGCGCGGCGGGCTGCGATCTGCCCAGGGGAGCGCCGAGCCAGAGCTTCAGCGGCAATGGCTTCGACGCACACGTCGACACGTCGACCGGCCAGGCCACGATCGGCGTCGAGGTGGGTGGCGGGAAGTTCAGGATCGAGACCGAGCTCAACCTCTGCGATACCGGCGACCCGTTCAAGGTCCCGGACTGCCCGACGGCGAACGGCGTCCTCGAGGCCGAAGACCACTCCCAGCACAACCTTGCGGTGAAGGTCTTCGACGGCGGGCAGCTGCTCAGCTCGATCAGCGTGCGCTTGCAGTCGGAGACGAAGATCAAGGCCCAGGTCGGCGACGACGCGAAGCTCGACTACTTCGATATCACCCACGTCTACCGGATGAACGCGACCCTCGGGGGCTCGAATCAGGCGTACGGGCCCGTGACGATCAAGATTGCCTACACCGGCAGCACGCGCGTCGATATGCCGTCGGGCCAGTACGACGCGAGCACGACCGAGGCGGATCTCAGGCTCCAGATGAGGGGGGTCGACCCAGCCGATCTCGGCGCCGCGGAGGCCGGGCAGAAGCAGAAGCTTCGCAAGAGTGCGGAGGCGGAGTTCGCCACCGCGATCGACAAGGCGATCAAGCGCCTGCGTGAGAAGGAAACCGGGTGGAACCAGGTCAACAAGTGCGCGTCGGTGAGCTTCGACCCGCCGTCGCGGACGATCACGATCGCCCAGGGCGACAGCGGCCAGGTACGGCCGAAGATCGACTCCAAGCAGGGCGGATCGCCGCCGACGGCGACCTGGACGATGACCGATCCGGCCAACGCCACGTTCACGCCGGACACGGCCGAGGGCAACCCGGCCACCTTCGGCTACATCGCCGCCAGGACCGGGGCTCCGGCCGACGTCGAGGCGGCGTTCAAGGCAGTGTCGCGCGCGGGTGTTGCCGCGGGCACATGGGTCCAGCGCAGCGACCCGCCGCCGCCGCCCGGTTTCGCCGGTTCGATCTCCGGCACAGCGGTCTACGACGGGAACGAGCTCGGCGCTGGAAACGACATGCAGGCGCAATGGGAGGGGACCCTGGAGGTCACGCTATCTCCGCCTCAGCAGCCCGGCGAGCCGCCGTCGTACCGGCTCACGGGCGGGTCGGTCGTCTACACCTACCAAGGCCACATCGGCGGCTGCACCGTCGCGGGCAGCGGCACGATCCCCCTCGCCTCCCAGCCGGACCTGAACGGCACCGCGGTGCTGATCTTCTTCACCGTCAGCCCGCGCACATACCAGCTGACCGTCCCGATGACTGGCTTCGTCACCTTCCACTTCCCGAGGTCGATGTGCGCGGACTCCAACGACAACGGCGACGACTACGGGTGGAATCCGGGGGCCGGGATTCCGGCGCTCGAACACGCTCCCGCGCCGGGCGGGCCTGTAGGCGACGATTGGAGCATCGCCGGCTCGGGATCGGGCAACTTCGGGTTCGGGACGCCGGACCAGACCTGGGTGTGGAACCTCACGCCCACGTCCTGAGCGGGGGGATAGGATCGCGTCCATGAAGCTGAAGCTCGTGATCTGCACGCTCGCCGTCCTCCTGATCCCGGCGGCCGTCGCCTACGCCGCCACCCGCGTCGACTCGAAGACGTCGTTCGGCCTCGGCCCGCGGGCGGGGGAGTTCACCGGCGTCGTCACCGCCGACGACCCGGGTTGCGTCGCCGGCCGCAAGGTGATCGTCAAGCGCGTCGAGGGCGACGAGAAGATCAAGGTCGTCAAGGACTTCAGCGACATCAACGGGATCTGGGGCAAGGTCACCGAGGAGCGCAGCGGCACCTGGTTCGCGAAGCTGAAGCCCGAGCGGCGCGGCGGGCTCTACTGCAAGGGCGACAAATCCCCGGAGCGCTCCGCGGGCTGATTCCTCGCGCGGTGGCCGGCTGCCCCGGGCGTCCGTTGGGCGACCGTCGACGACGCGCGTCCCGTCGCGGCGGTGCACATCGCCTCGTGGCGGGCGGCGTACCGCGGGCTGATGCCGGACGCCGTCCTCGACGCGCTCTCCATCGACGGTCGCGAGCGCGACTGGCGGGGCTGGCTCGCGGAGGGCGGCGAACGCGAGCTCACGCTCGTGGCCGAGCGCGACGGGACGATCGAGGCCTTCTGCACCCTGGAGCTGCCGTCGACCGAGGCCGACGAGACCGACGATGTCGCCGGGATCCCGGCCCTCTACGCGCACCCGGATGCGTTCGGCCGGGGAGCGGGACCGGCCCTCATGCAGGCCGCGATCGAGGCGGCCCGCGAGCGAGGCTTCCGGGAGGCGATCCTCTGGATGCTCGAGGACAATCGCCGTGCGGCAGCCTTCTACGAGCGCCGGGGCTGGACCCGGGACGGAGGCCGGCGCCCGGCCGACTATCCGGGCATGGAGTCAGCCACCGATGACGAGCGCCCTCCCGAGGTCAGGTTCCGGCTCGCGCTCTGAGCGAGTCAGAATGCGCGCATGACAGTCGCCCTGCAGTCCCTCACCTACGAGTACGTGCCGGACATCCTGGAGCGCCGCGGCGAACACCGCGACGCCCACCTCGCCCGGCTGGAGGAATGGACGGACCGCGGCGAGCTCGTGATCGCTGGGGCGGTCGGTGACCCGCCCCACGGAGCCTTCTTCGGCTTCGCCGCGGACCCCGAGCGGGTCGAGGAGTACGTAGCCGGCGACCCCTACGTCGTCGCGGGGCTGGTGGTCGCTCACCGGATCGAGCCCTGGACTGTGGTCGCCCACCGTCCGCTCGACGGCTGAGAACTCACTCCGTCGCCGGCGGGCGCTCCACGACCCGTCAGTTCTTCAGCTTGACGGTCCGCTTCTCGGACGCCGAGGCGTTGCCCGCCCCGTCCGTCGTCGTCACGGTGATCTTGGCCTTCGCGCGCTTCCCGTTCTCGATCGCCGCCTTGATCGCCCGCAGCGCCTGCTTCGAGAACTTGAACCGGAGCTTCGCGCTCCGGCTGGCGCCGACCGACATCGACGCCGGCTTCGACATCACCCGTGTCTTGGCCCCGGGGACCCGGACCGACGCTTGGCCGGCAGCGGTTCCCGCTTCGTCGGAGCCGACGGTGAGCGCGAGCTTGTCGACGTCCTGCTTCGACTTGCCCGAAAGCGTCTGCTTGGGCGCGGTGGCATCGGTGCCGTCGCCGGCATCGCCGCCGCCATCACCGCCGTCGCCGTCTCCGTCTCCGCCGCCATCATCGCCACCTCCGGGCCCGTCGCCCGTCGTGTCGGCGGTCGACCGATTTCCGCACTCCTCGGCCTTGATCTTCAGCTGCTCGCCCCGGGCGATGGTGACCTCGCGGCTGGCGAGGACCTCCCCGCCCGGCGTCTCGCAGGTGAAGGTGAACGCCTCGGTGACGCCGGTCGGGACGACCTGCTCGGGCGCGGCGACCATCGGCTGGATCGTGGCCTCCCAGTCGTTGGCCGGGGCCGCGTAGTAGATGACCCGCAGGACGTAGGTGCCGGCGTCCGGATCGTTCATCGTGACCTGCTCGAACAACCCGGGCGGGTTGCCGGAGTCCCCGGCCTCGACGCGGGACCCGTCGGGCAGCACGCGGAAGAGCTCGAGGTCGTAGTCCTCGGCGGGCACGCCCCAGGTCAGGTCGACCTGGACCGAATCCTCGTCACCGGTCAGGGTGAACTCACGCTCGGCGTACGCCTCGGGGTCGACGTCGCTCGGCAGTGGATGCGCCTCATCGGCCTCCGCCGCGAACGTCTGCGGCTCGCCGGCCGGCTCGAGGGCCCCGCCCTCGACCCGCGCGCCGACGAACGGCCGCGTCGACGGCAGCACGTCCCAGCTGAACTTGCCGTCGCTCGGCACGGTCATCGTGCTCTCGAGCTTGTCGTCGAAGACGAGCCGGTCGAGCGAGCCGACGCAGTCGAGCGGCGTGCCGCCGCCCGAGGAGTTCAGGTAGCCCTGCGCGTAGGCGCAGCGAGCGCTGGTCTCGGTCTGGAAGTCCTTGCGGATCCGCAGGACCGTCCCCGGCTTGGCCTTGCCGGTTAGGACCGCGTGATGCGCGGGGTCGGCCGCGTTCTCGGCCGCGAGCAGCAGCGCTTCGCGCAGGCCCTTGCCCTCGCTCGGAGTTCCCGGCGTGCCGGTCCACTGGTTGACGACACCGGTCTGGTAGGGCATGTGGAACTGGCCGCCCGCCGGGCCGATCTCGATCGTGTACGCGTATCCCCCCTGGGCGGCGTACGTGTAGTCGTCTGTCGTGCCCGAAGTGTCGTAGAGCTCGAAGCCGTATTGCGACGTGTAGCCGGTGGCGTCGGCCATCGCGTCGCCGAGCGCCTTCAGCGCCGCCTCGTCGGGCGCCTTGCCGGCGTCATGCAGCCCCGGGGGCCGCAGGACGAGCGCGGCGACGTTGTGCAGCGTGATCATCGTCGTCACCTGCCGCTCGCGCGAGAACTCCCAGACCGCCTGGGTCTCGGGCTCGGAGAATGGCCCGGTCCCGCGATAGCTCTGCGTGATCGGATCGGTGCCGGCGCCGGGACCGCCCCAGCCACTGCCGTAGTTGCGGTTCGGGTCGACCCCGTACTGCAACGTGCACGGGACGCTGCCGCTCGGGATCGCGCCGTCGCAGTTCTTGCGCCGGTACGCGAACGAGCCGCCCAGCAGCGCGACGCCCTCGACCGTCTGCAGGGCCGACTGGCCCGTCGTGTCGGCGGGGTCCGGTATTCCGAGCGCGCCACCCTCGCGGGACTCGACGAAGCCGTCGACGTTGATGATCGGCACGACCACGACCCGCTCGCGGGCGAGCAGGCTCTGGATCCGCGGATCGGACTCGGCCCCGTTGACGAGCAGGTGGGCGAACTCCATCGCCGACTCGGCCGAAGGCCACTCGCGGGCGTGGTGCATGCCCATCAGGAAGTAGGTCGGGCGCCCGTCGTCGGTGCGCTCGACGTCGGTGGCGATCTCGACGCCCATGATCTCGCGCCCCTGGAAGGTCCGCTTCGGCAGCACGACGGGCTTGACCAGCCCCGGGTTCTCGTCGACGAGCCCCTTGAGCTCGTCCTGGTAGTCCTGGAGGACGCGGTACTCCTCGCGGCCGGACTGGGCAGCGCGGAGCTCCGGCGGCGTCGGCCGCGCGGGCGTCGGCGGCGCGGGCCGACGCGGCCTGCTGCGTTGAGATCGGCGACCTCGACCTTGAACGGCAGGTTCAGGCCCCGCAGCGCCGCGAGCTGCTCGGCGCCGGTGACGATGACGGCGGCCTCGCCGCCATGGATGTCATGAGTGAGGTCGAGGCCGGCGGCCTCGATCCGCGCCAGGTCCTCGTTGTCGTCGTAGTGGACGGTGATCAGCTGGGGAACGCCGTCGGCCATGGGCAGGGCGACCTCGAAGAGCTGGAACGAGACGCGCAGCTTGCGGGCCTTGCCGCTCAGCCGCGTCCCGCGGGCGACGATCCTCTGCCCGGCGGTGACATAGGTCTGGGCGACCTCGTGCGAGCCGAACCCGTGGGAGCTGGGCAGGGCGCTGCCGGTCGCCGCGTCGCGGAGGTCGAGGTCCCAATCGCTGCGGTCGCTGGCGGCGGTGCGGACGGTGAGGAAACCGGCGATCGGGGCCTTGTAGGTGGCCGAGCGGTCGCCCTTGGTGAGCACATCGTTGACGACCGGACGGCTTGGTGGCGTCGTCGTCGCATTGGCGGCGGGCGCGAGACACAACGCCGTCGTCGCCACGATCGCAGCCAAAAGAACTCGCTTCCGCATCCCTAATCCCCAATCCCCGGTAACTGGTTTCCTCCGAGCGCGCACCGTACCCGGTCGCGTGATCGCGCGCGCCGGTTCACCCGCTTTCACCGACGTCCGCGCGACTGAGATTCCCCCGCGCAGGGATGCTCGATCGCCACTCCTTGTAGCGTCTGCCGCGAAATCGACCGAGCGGGAGGGGAAATTAGTGAGCACGATCATGCGGTGGCGTCCTTCGCCGGCGATGGCGGTGGCGCTGGTGGCGCTGTTCGTCGCGATCTCGGGGGTCGCCGTGGCCGCCTCCGCCCTCGACAGGCGGGAGAAGAAGGCGGTGACCAAGATCGCCAACAAGCGCGCGACGGCCGTGTTCCAGCAGCTCGCCCCCGGCGCTTCCGTAAACACGGCGAACAGTGCGAACACGGCGAACTCCGCGGACACCGCGGCGAACGCCGGGTTGCTCGACGACCTCGACTCGGCGGAGTTTCAGCGCGCCGGCGCCACTGCGGGAGGTGTGCTCAACGGGACGTATCCAGCCCCGGGTCTCGCCGATGACGTCGTCGACTCCGCGAAGGTTCAGAACGGCGGCCTGCGACTGGCCGATCTCGCGGTTTGGCAGTCGCTGCTCGGCAACATCGGCGGCACGACCGTCAACGCGAATACGTGCAACTACTTCGGATTCGGGAACCCGCCCGGTGCCCAGCTCAGTGACGTGCTCCTCTACAGCACCCCTCAGCTCAAGCCCAACGGAATCATTCTCGACGGCCATTTGGGAAACGCGTCCCCGCCACACTCGCTCTCTGCGGGCGTCTGCAACATCTCGGCCGGCAACATCGTCCTTCCGAACCCGTTCCAGATCGCGGTCCGCGGCCTGCGCTGACCACGGTGAAGGGCATGAGTCATGCCGCGCAGGATGGGCGCAGCCGAAGGCGGAGTGGAAACGACTCGATGGCCACTAGGACCGCCCGGCGCGACCTAAGGCGGAAACGCCCCTTCTCCGAACGGGCCCGGCGTGCGGCCGCCGCCGACGCCCATGTTCGGCGGCCATTCGAGCGGAGTGAGCGTGCCGATCCGCACCCGGGTCCGGCCGCGAGAGCGGTTGCCGAAGCGGTCCCAGACGGTGACCGCCACCCGGGACCGCTTCGCGACGCGGCCGTCGACCGTGGTGACCCAGGCGTGGCGGTGCCGGCTCCAGCGGGCGGCATGGTTTTCCCCCTCGATCACGATCAGCGCGTGGCCGCCGAGCGGCGGCTTGGACCGCCAGGTCAATGACTGCGTCGGGTCCGGGGGCGGGTTCTGGGCGCGGATGACCAGCTGGGTCCGGCCGCCCTTGGAAAAGGCCTTCACCCCCCGCACGACGAGCCGGCGGGAGCGGACGATCCGGAACGGATCGGAGCGCAGGTCGTAGGAGCCGGAGCTGACCCGGAGGCGGTACTTGCCGAGCGGCACGTCTGGCCCGACGTCGTAGATCGCGCCGTAGCGGCCGCCCGATTCACGCCATAAGGACGAGATTCCGAGGTCGGAGTCGAGCGGCCGCCAGACCGCCCGCCGCCCGGCGCCGGACCGCTTGAAGCGGACCCGCCGCTGGAGGACGAGGAACGGGTCGTCGGCGGGCCGGTCGACACCGCCCGCGGCACCCTCCCATGCGAGCTGGATCGTGCTCATCCGCCGCACCCGTCGAGCCGGGGCTTCGAGCAGCCGGCCCTCGGTGCCGCCGTCGCCGACGGCGGGCGGCGCCCCGCCGGCGCCCCCGAGCACTGCCGGCTGGGAGGGCTCGGGCGCCGCATCGCCGGACTGCATCGCCCGGGCGAGCTCGACGAAGGTGCTCTCCGCCAGCAGCGAGGTCCAGGTCCCGAAGACGGTGTGGCCGCCCTCGTAGTGCTGCATCTCGTACTCCTCCGGCGTCGTCAGGTAGCCCAGGTAGTCGTTCGAGAGCCCGACGATGAACGGGTCAACGACGCCGGCCGGCAGCACCGGCTCGACCGCGCGCTGGAAACGGCGCCCCATCTCGACGCTCGGCTCGCCCGGCGCGGCGAGCAGGAGCCGGTCGCCGATCCGGATGGCCTGGAACTCGGGATTGGTCTCGTGGACCTCGAGTGCCCGGCTCGGGGCGGCTCGGAGCTTGCGCCCCTGCACGGGGTCGGCGAGCTCGGCCGGCAGTCGCCGGCCCTCGGTCTGCAGCGGCTCGTGGAAGATCGAGGCGCCGTCCTCCGAGCCGCCCAGGAACGGCACGCCGAAGACGGGCTCGGAGTCGACGCGCCTGCCCGGCGCGACCTCCTGGCCGCAGTAACACGCCCGCGTCCAGCGCACGTCGATCGCCGGCGAGGCATCCATGCGGCGTCCGGCGGCGCGCCAGGCGCGGCGCGTCTGGACGGCGATCCGGATCCCGTGTAGGTCCATCAGCGCGGGGGCGTTGAACGCGTCGAACACCGGCATCAGGTCTCCCGAGGCACCGTTCGTGTAGAGCGCGACGAACCCCCGGCGGCCCAAAGCGCGCTCCACGTAGTGGGTGGCCGGTCCCGCCACATCGGCGTCCCAGACGTCGACGGCGGGCGTCGACATGGTCAGGTGGACGGGGAAGTTCAGCCAGGCCGCCAGCGGTGTCCCGTCCAGTCCCTCAACGCGGAGCACCCGGAGCGTGGTGTCGAGCGTGTGCTCGGCGCCGCGTGGATCGTCCTCGGGGTCGCCCGCCCCGTAGACCTGCTCGAGCCCGTGGTTGGCGAGGTGGGCCTCGATCGAGCGGTTGCGCCCCACGCCCGGCACCTCCGCCGTCCCCCAGCCGGCGCGCGCGGGGACCTTGCTCGCGGCGGCCTCGCGGATCGCGCGGGCGAGCTGCTCGACCTGCCAGTCCTCGAGCGATCCCGGGCCGCCGTGCGTGTGGGTGCCCGTGTAGAGGACCGTCTCGTGCGTGAAGCCCAGATCCGCGACGCGGGCGACCACGGAATCCTTGTCGAGGGCGAACGCGAGGTCCGTCGCGAGGAGGGCGATCTCCGTATCGCCGTCGTCGAGCACGAGCGCCCGGCCGGTGAGGCGCGTATGGACGCCCTCGACGGCGATGTCGGGACGAACGTAGCCAAGGGTCGTCCCGCCGTTCGCGGGCGTGATGTCGAACGAGGCAACCCCCGCTCGAAGCTCGCCCGCCGCCGGCGCGGGGCTTGCCAGGCAGAGCAGAGCGATGGCTGCGACAGCGTGTGCGGCAAGCCGCGGCGCGTAGTCCACCCGTCCCCTCATGGGCCGATCGTGGCATATGGCTAGCCGCGATCCGCCGGTACCACGTGACTTCACGTGTAACGCCCGGGTGGGACGATCACACCTACGAACGGGATGACTACGCCCATGAGGAAGACCTCGACATTGCTCCTCGTGCTCGGGCTGCTCGTCCTCGCCGGCGGCTGCGGCGGGGACGCAGACGACGAGGCGACGACCGCGGCGACGGCGGCCGAAGAGGAGGCCGCGACGGTCAAGGAGGAGACCACGGCGGATACCGAGGGGGGCCGGGGCGAGGGGACGAAGGACGGTGCCGCCAAGGGGACGACCGTCGTGCTGGACGACTCGGAGTTCGGAGCGATGCTCTACGACGCGAGCGACCAGGCGATCTACGTGTTCGAGCGCGACGGGGCCGACAAGAGCAACTGCTACGGCGAGTGCGCCGCGGCGTGGCCACCGGTCCTCACCTCCGGCGCGCCCGTGGCCGGCGACGGAGTCGACGACGACCTGCTCGGGACGACGAAGAGGCGCGACGGCGGGACCCAGGTGACCTACGGCGGACGCCCGCTCTACTACTACGCCCACGAGGCGCCCGGCGAGGTCCGCTGCCACAACATCGACCTCAACGGCGGCCTTTGGTGGGTGGTCGGCGCGGACGGGGAGCCCCTCGCATGATCAGCCGGGGCTCGGTGTGCGCCGGGATCGCCGCGGTGGCGCTGCTTTCGCTCGCGCCCGCCGCGCCCGCCGGCGCGTCGGAGGACGGGACGAAGATCGCGGTTCGCGGGTCGGAGTACGGGCGCATGCTCTGGGCGCCGGGCCGCCAGGCGATCTACGTGTTCGAGAACGATGGGCCCGGGAAGTCGCACTGCTACGGGCGCTGCGCGAAGGCGTGGCCGCCGGTGCTGACGAAGGGACGCCCACGCGCGGGGCTCGGCCTCGACCCGCAGCTGCTCGGCACCACCCAGCGCCGCAACGGCGACCGGCAGGTGACCTACGCCGGCAAGCCGCTGTACACCTACGCGCACGAGGGTCGGAACGACGTGTTCTGCCACGACGTGGATCTCAACGGTGGCTACTGGTGGGTGCTCGGCCCGGACGGGGAGCCGCGGCCGTAGGAACCGCGTGGCCAGTCGGCGCTGCCGTCGCGCTGGTTGGCTACCGTCAGATCGGTGCGGTTCATGGGACGGAATGCACATCGGCGCGCGTGGGCGGTCGGCGCGCTCGCGGCGTTCCTCGTGGCGGCGGGGGCGCCCGTTGCGGCCGCGCCCGAGGCCGAGCGCGCCAAGGGCAAGCGCGGCGTCGTGTTCGTCGCCAACGCCGAGGACGGCACGATCAGCGTGGTCGACACGCGCCGCCTGGAGGTGGTCCGCGAGCTCGACGTCCTGCCCGACGGACCGACCGCCGACACGGACCCCGACGCTGCCGCCGGCCAGCAGGTGATCGAGGCGGCGGGCGGCAAGAACTACGTCCAGGATCAGGACCTCTCGCCGGACGGGCGGGTCCTGTATGTCTCGCGTGGCCACCGGGCCGACGTCGCGGCGTTTCGGATCCGCGACGGCGAGATGCTGTGGAAGACCGGCGTCGACGGGCTCCGCGCCGATCACATGGAGCTCTCGCACGACGGCGCCACGCTCTACGTCTCGGCGCTCACCGCGAACGTCGTGCACGTCCTCGACGCCGCCACCGGCGAGATCGTCGGGGCGTTTCCGACGGGCGAATGGCCCCACGACAACCACCTCACCCACGACGGCGAGACCCTCTACAACGCGAGCATCGGCAACATCGTCGCCCCCGAGGAGGCGCGCGGCCCCGACAGCTACCTGCTGACCGCGGTCGACCCGGCGACGCTGGCGGTGACCCGGACCTACCCGTTCGAGCGCGGGATCCGCCCGTTCGTGCTCAGCGAGGACGAGCGCAGCCTCTACGCCCAGCTGTCGATGTACCACGGGGTGGTCGAGTTCGACCTCGAGCGCGGCGTGATCACGCGCCGGCTCGATCTGCCGATCGACGACGGCGTGACCGAGGACGACTTCGACTTCGAGGCGCCGCACCATGGCCTCGCTCTCTCCGGCGACGGCGAGACGCTCTGCGCGGCCGGGCGCGCATCCGACTACGTCGCGCTGATCGACGCCGACCGGATGCGCCGGCGCGCGATCATCGAGGTCGGCGACGCGCCCGGCTGGGCGACGACCGGCCCCGGCGGCCGGCGCTGCTTCGTCCCGAACAACCGCGACGACACCCTCTCGGCGATCTCCTATCGCACCCGCCGCGAGATCGCCCGGCTGCCGGTCGGCGACGGCCCGAAGCACATCGAGCCCGGCCGCGTGCCCGCGAGGGTCCTACGGGCTCAGCGGTAGTGCAGGCCGTGCCGCGGCGGCCGATTTATCCCCGCTCTGGTGCTAACTTGAACCCTCAACGCCGCGGGGTGGAGCAGTCAGGTAGCTCGCCGGGCTCATAACCCGGAGGTCGTGGGTTCAAATCCCACCCCCGCTATGTAAGAAAGGCCCGCTCAGGCGGGCCTTTCGGTCGTCTAGTTGCTCGCCGGGTCTGGTGGGTGGCTACCAATTGGCTACCAATCTCGTGCGGCGAACTCATCCTGGAGACGCTGGGTCAGTGTCGCGGGTTCAGAGACGGCGCCGCATGAGTCTGCGCGGCTGAAGTCAAGCTCGCATTACCGAAGGGTCCGTTCAGGTTCCGTAGTTGGCCGCAGGCAGAGCAGGTCGGATTACCGATGAACCTCGCGCGTCGACCTGTCAGGATCCCGCTCGGTCCAGAGAGGGGGAGGGCCAGCATGAACGGGAGTTGATCCACGGGAGGACTTTGCGTGCCTGAGAAGCGAGTCGGGGGATGTTGTCGGGGCCGGCGGGCATGGGCGGTGCTGGTCATCTGTATCGGGTACGCGTCTCTCGGGCCAGGGATCGAGTCGGCGAGCGCGACGGCACTGCCGTCGACGATCAGCTCGGACACGACGCTCACCGCGGCCAACTCGCCCTACACCAACACCGGCACGGTCAAGGTCACCAACGGGGCGACGCTGACGGCAGAGCCCGGTGTCACGGTTCAGCTCGGCGGACAGCTGCTGCTGTCGAACGGGTCACTGAACGCTCAGGGCACGGCGCTGGCGCCGATCCGCTTTACGTCGAGCCAGGACAGCGCCGCCGGACAGTGGAGCGGGATCTCGGAACCGAGCGGCAATTCGACCATCGACCACGCCGAGATCCGCTATGCGACCAAGGGCCTGTCGGTGAGCGGCTCGAGCACCGACCTGAGCATCAGCAACTCGGACGTTCATCACAACAGCCAGTGGGGCATCGACGCCACGCTCGGGTCCGAGCCGGTGATCGCCGCCAACACGATCCACGACAACGGCTCCGGCGGCATCTCCTTTTCCTCGACCTCGGCCTCCGACACCGAGGTCGACATCCACGGAAACACGGTCGCGTCAAACGGCGGGAACGGCATCTACGTCTATACGAACGGTGCCGGCGTGAGCTTCGCCGACAACCAGGTCAACGACAACGTCGGCTCGGCGATCATCTACTCGACCTACGCGAACGGCGTCCTCCCGCGCGACATCACCGACAACAGCGCCTCGGGAAACGGGATTGACGCGCTGCAGGTCTCGGGCACGACTGCTACAGCGACCTGGTCGGACAATGGCCATCCGATTCTGGTCTTCGCAGGTGCCGGTGGCATCTCGGTCAAGAACGGTGAGACGTTGACCCTCGCGCCGGGAACGAGGCTGAAGTTCGCCGCCGGCACCAGCCTGACGGGCGGGTCGATCTCGGCCGATGGAACCGCGACCGACCCGATCGTCTTTACCTCCTACCGCGACGACTCGGTTGGCGGCGATACCAACGGCGACGGTTCTGCCACCCAGCCGGCCCGCGGCGACTGGCGCGGGATCACGTTCACGAGCTACCAGGCCGCGACCGTGCTCTTCGATCACGTCGAGGTCGCCTACGGCGGAATCGCCAGCGGCGCTGCGATCCGGTTCACCAACAACGCCGGAGCCCAGCAGATCACCAACTCGAACATCCACCACTCGGCGGGGACTCGGGATCAACGCCCAGGGCACCGACCCGGTGCTGACCGCCAACATCGTCTCCGACAACGGCAACGACGGGATCAACCTCTCGCTGATCGGCCAGGCGGGAACCAGCGTGACGATCGACGACAACGTCGTCGAGCGCAATACGGGCTTCGGGATCAGGGTCTACACCGACTCGCCCGGCCAGAGCTTCAGCGGCAACGTCGTCAACGACAACGGGTCGCAGGCCATGACCTACACCCAGTACACGACGCTGCCGTACATGCCGGCCAACATCGACAACAACCCCGCCCCCGAGGGCAATGGCGGCAACGCCCTCTACATCTCCGGCTCGCTTAAGACCGCGACCTGGGAGGACCGCGGCTATCCAATCGTGATCAGCAACGGCGGCCCCGGTCTACTAGTCAAGAGCGGTGAGACCTGACCATCGATCCCGGGGTCGAAGTCAAGATCGCCTCGGCCGTCGGCTTTGAGGTCAGCGGCGCCTTGAATGCGACGGGCGCCGCCGGCGATCACGTCATCTTCACCGCTTCCACCGACGACAGCGTCGGCGGCGACACCAACATGGACGGCAACACCCAGCCAGTGGCCGGGACCTGGAAGGGCCTTAACTTCCTCACCGGTTCGGCCTCGTCGAACGTCGAGTACGCCGAGGCCTCTGCTACGGCGGCGACGGGCTCGTCCTACAACTGGGTGCCGGGGCTGTGCAGGCCTGCCCGTGCACGACACAGTCCGCGTCCGCAACACCACCTTCGCCGACCTGGCCGGTAACGGGGTCGTCTACAACGGGACACCTGGGGCGGCGGCGGGCGGCGGCGGTGCGGTCGAGGAGTCGAAGTTCCGACGGATCGCTGGCAGCTATGCGATGTCGACACAGGCTTCTGCGCGTACCCGAACTTTCGCTAAAACGACTTGAACTGCGCGAGTGGTTACGGGGCACCTCGGGCTGCGGCTTTAACGTCGGCGGTGTTAACCCTACCCGTTGGCACAGCCGCTGAAGGACGACCTGACTGTCAGAGCGAGCAGCAGACTCAGTGCAAAACCGATGCCGATCCGGTCGCGCTGTCGAGTGGCGCCTTCAGCTACGAGCACACCGACCTCGCGCTGACTAACAAGTCGCCGCTACCGCTGTCTTTCGTCCGCGCCTACGACTCAACCGACGACTCCGACGCCGGCCTCGGCCGCGGCTGGTCGCACGTCGGGTTGATCCGGGCCTCTGGCGCTGGCCTCCGGCGACGTCCTCGTCCGCCGAGCCGACGGCCGCCAGGACATCTTCGTCAAGAGCGGCAGCACCTTCACCGCCGCTCGGGGTCCACGACACCTGACCGACCTCGGCGGGAATCAATTCAGGCTGAAGAGCCTGGACGACACCGTCTATCTGTTCGATGCCACTGGTCGCGTTGACACGATCACCGACGATCACGGGCTCGTCACCGACTGACGCTACAACTCCTCCGGGCGCCTGGCCTCGATCGCCGATCCCTCGGGACAGAGCCTGACCTTCACCTACAACGCCTCGAACCACATCACGAGGGTCGACGACTCGGCCGGCCGCCATGTCGACTTCACCTACACCGGGGCGGGCGATCTGGACACCGTTACGGACGCTCTTGGAGGCGTGACCGACTACGGCTATGACGGCCAGCACCGTCTGACGACGATCGAGGACCCGCGCAACGTCACCTCCTTACCAACACCTACGACTCTCAAGGCCGGGTGACCGCGCAGGAGGACGGCGAAGGAAACGATTGGGACCTCGATTACGCGACCGACGAGACGACGGTGACCGACCCCGAGGGCGGCGAGACGGTGTCGAGCTTTGACTCGCTGGGGAGGCTCAGTTCCGAGGAAGACCACCTCGGTCGAACGACCACCTACGCCTACGACGCCGACGGCAACCTCGACGAGCTCGGCCTCCCGGGCGGTGCTGACTGGACATTCGACTACGACGCTCGTGGAAACCTGACCTCCGCGATCGACCCGGAGGGAGGCGAGCGCGCCTACACCTACGACGGCGCGCAACCACATGACCTGAGCTTCACCGATGAGCGCAACGAGATCTGGTACTACGACCTGGGACTCGGCCAACGACCTGACCGCGATCGACGGACGCGCGGGCAAGCTCGGACTACGACCTCACCTACAACTCGGCCAGGCCAGCCGGTGACGATCACCGACCCCCTCAACCACACGACGCACCCTACGCCTACGACACCGACGGCGTCCTTGCCACCGGTCACCGAACGGCTCAGAGCGAGCCAGACCACGCTTTGGCTACGACGCCTACAACCAGCTGACCTCGGTCGACGAGTCCGCGGCCTCGCCGCCGAGACCTACACGCGCAACAAGCTCGGCGACCTGCTCACCCAGGCACGACGCCCTGAGGGCCACACGACGACCTTCGGCTACGACGAGAACGGCGCCCTGACCGTCGATCACCGACCCAGCGCTGAACGACTGGGCAGATCGAGCGCGACGCCATGGAGCAGCCCGATGACCTACACCGATCCGCTGCTTCACGAGACGACGATCGCCTACGACGGCAACCTCAACCCGATCTCGATCACCGACCGGAACGGCCACACGACGACCTACGCCTATGACCTCGCCAACCAGCTGACCGACGTCGACGCGCCGGCGACCGGAGCCTGGCAGTTCGGCTACGACGCACGCGGCAACCGCGATGAGGTGATCGACCCGCGCGCCAACACGACCACGTACGACTACGACCTGAACGATCGACTCGTCGCGGCTAACGAGCCTGAGACGACAGACCACGGTCGTACGACTACGACGCGGCCGGCAACCTGACCTCGATCACCGACCCCAACTCCCACACGACCTCATTCGGCTTACGACGACCTCGGACGGCCTGACGGCGATCAACCAGCCGCTGTCGAAGACGACCACCTTCGCCTACGACCCCGCCGGCAACATGACCGGGCGGACCACGGCCGAGGATGCCCTGACCCTGGCCTACGACGACGCCAGACCGTCTGACCTCGATCTCCGACGGTACCGCGACCCTGCGCAGCTTCGGCTACGACGACGCCAATCGCCTCATCAGCGCGACCGACGCCCAGGCCAAGGAGCTCGTCTTCGGCTACGACGGCGACGGCAACCTGACCTCGATCGACGACGACCGCGGGCAGACCGTCTCGCGCAGCTTCGACTCACGCGGAAACCTGACCGGCCAGACGGATGGCCGAGGCACGCTCGCCTACGTCTACGACGAGGTCAACCGAATCACGCAGCTGACCGATCCCCAAAGCGACGTGATCGGTTTCGAATACGACCTCGAAGGCAACTTGACCGAGACCACCCTTCCGAATGGCGTCGTGACCACCAACAGCTACGACAACGCCGACCGTATGGTGCACACCAGCTCGGTCAACGGGGCGACGACCCTGCAGGACTTCACCTACGTCTATGACGACGCCGGCAACCGGATCTCGTCGACCGATCGCAACAATGACCAGACGACCTACGTCTATGACGATCTGGGCAGGCTGACGGCCTTCGACCCGCCCGGCGACACCAGCGGTCAGCTACGGCTACGACAACGCCGGCAACCGGATCTCGGCCGGCGGCGACCAGCTACAACTTCAACGCCCTCAACCAACTCGTCGACGACTCGGCAGGCAATGCCTACAGCTACGACGCCGCCGGGCGCCTGACCGGCATCGTCAATGGGACAGACTCGGTGAGCTACGACTGGGATGCCGTTGACCAACTGGCCGGGGTCGACGATGGGACGAGCTCCGTCGGATACAGCTACGACGGGCTTGGGCGGCGCAGCGAGCGAACAGTCGGAACGACGACCCTGACAGCTCACTACGGCGACCTCGGCGATGCGCCGATCGTGGACACCGGCTCGAGCGGCGTGGAGCGCGGCTGGATCCAGGGCCCGGCTGGGGCGGCGGCTACAGCGGTTGTGCCGATGGGCCTGGTCGAGCAGATGAGCTCGGCTGGCGTGTCGTTCCCACTTACTGAAGCCCACGGGGACGTGTCGACGGTCACCGATGACCTCGGCGCGGTCGGGTCACGTCAGGAGTACGACCCCTGGGGCGACCAGCTGGCCGGGCCGGCGCTGGATATGGGTTGGCTTGGGGCGTATCAGCGGAGGAGCGATGCCGCGACCGGTTTTGGTGGGACTAGCGGCTTGGTGCAGATGGGTGTGCGTTCCTATGCCCCTGGTCTGGGCAGCTTCCTAAGCGAGGATCCCGAGGGCGGCTGGATTGGCCAGGGCGCGACGAGCAACCACTACGGCTACGTGATCGGAGATCCTGTCAACCGCCACGATCTCCGTGGCGAGGATGCCTGTGAGTATCTCCCCGTGTGCACGATCGTGGCGCCGACCCCGCCGCCGCCGGAGATTACCCATGCTGCCGCCGACCTCCTGAGCCCCTTCGCCGACTTGCAACAGAGCCTGATCGACACGGGCCGTGACGTGGCGTGCACGCTCGGCGCCGGGCCTCCGTTTCCTTTGAACCCGAACCCGTTGCCCCACATGCTTGCGAATGCGGCTTGCCGGGAGTCCCCATCCTTAGGCATCGACCAACATTGCACGGGGGTCGCCGGCGCGTTCGTATCGGGGCTCTTCTGCGATCCAGATGTGCGGCGATTCCTCGGGAGGGCTGGGGAAGGATGCGTCGAGTCCCTCGCCGCTTACTACGGCGTGGCCTGGGAGTTGGCTCTTCTGCCCGGTATTGGTGAACTCGGCGCTGGACTTGCCTGCTTGGGTGGGGGCGGCTACAACGGGGCCTTCAACGATCTCATGCTGCCTCCCTACGATCCGGTAGCGCTGCCTTGACTCCACGGCGCTGGCTTGGCGCGGTCCTACTGGTGGTGGGGGTGGCCGGAATGGGCGCTTATCTTCTCAACGATGTCGCCTTCGGCAGTCATGCGTCGCCAGTGCTGTTTGGCATCGCGTTGCTCGTCACGATCCGAGGCGCGAGCGATTACCTCCATGGAGCCGGCTACCGCGTCACGCCGCTCGCGGTTCAACTCGGATTCATGATGATCGTGAGTGTTGTGGTCGGCGCATGCGGGATCGCTTTGCTGGCTGGCTGGATTGGGGATGACAGCGGCGACGCCCGAGCAGGAGGTGCATTGATGTTGGTTGGTTTCGTCGTGTGGGTGGTCGGTATCGTGCGATATCAATCCACGGCTCTCGCGATCTTCCGAGGTGAAGACCCACGAGTGACCGACGATCTGAGCGGCGCGACCCGCGAGCAGGAAGAGCGCACCAGGCGCCCGGGGTAATGGACCTGCCTCAGTCACCTGACCGGCCTAAATGCCGCTGATCGGCTTCGAGTACGACCCCGAGGGCAACCTGCGCGCCCACTATGCCCAACGGTGTCGCGACGGGGACCGCCACGATTGGTTATCTCGTCGGCTCGGGGATCCGCTAGGAGGTCCACCGAACAGGACGAGCCGTCGGACTGAAGCCCGGGTTTGTCCAGCCTATTACAGAAGGTCGGACAGACCGAGTCACCCCCGGATTTACCCCCGGACTCGCCGTCCGTAGGCAAACGGCTCTAGCAAGCGATAAACGACGCTCCGCCGCAGCCGACCCCGCCCCCTCTTCGAACGGAGGTGACGGGGTCGGCTGTGGCTTCGCTTGCGGCGAAGATGACCGGATTGCCGGTGGACTTTTCCGGGCGTCGTGGGACTCCATGGTGGAGATCAAAGGCAATGGAAGCTAGAACGAGATTTCGGGACGCGAACGGCGCTGGTGGGGATAGGTCGGCGGCGAGCACTTCCAGCAAGATGGGGGAGGAGCGGGGCGATACTGACAGACGGGAGATAGCTGGGAAAAGAGAAAACGGGCTTCGGGGTCGGATCGAGGTCCGGATTGGGGTCCGGATCTCGAATCCGCGCCCTCGCCCGCATCGAGCCATCGGCCGCACGGGCCCTCGCCGGGTCTGACCCCCCACACCCACGATGGACGTGTGCGCGGGGGGTCAGACCCGGCGAGGAAGGAAAGCTGGTGGCGATGCGGGCGAGAAAAGAAATTGAGCGTGGACTTCCGGACTTTTCAGCTGTTTAAGGCACTAGGCAGTAATGGGTTGGGCTCAAACAGAAAAGAGAAGGGCGAAGGAGTTGAGCCGCGAGCGAGAGATCGTTTGCTGGGTGGCGCGGCTGGGAGCGGTCTCGGTCGAGCAGATCGGCAGGCGGTTTGGCGTCGGTCGATCGGTTGCATACGAGCTGGTGAGGAGGCTGATCGAGTTAGGGCTCTTGGAGCGAACCCAGACCGCGATCCGCGACCCGACGCTGATCAGCGCGACCAGGGACGGGATCACCTACGCCGGCCTCGGGCTCGGGCCGGCGAGGATCCGGATCGGCGAGGTCGACCACTGGCTTGCCTGCGCCGACGTCGCGATCGAACTCGAGCGCCGCCACGGAGCCGAGCGGCTCCTGACCGAGCGCGAGCTTCGCTTCGACGCCCAGCTTTTCGGCAAGCCGGTAGGAGCCGCGAAGCTGGGAGAGACCCTGAACGGCTACTGGCGCCTTCACTGGCCCGACCTGGCGGTCCGCACCGACGAGGGCCTGGTCGTCTATGAGGTTGAGCTGACGCCGAAGGCAAAGCGCCGGCTGGAGAAGATCGTCAGGGGATGGAGACGGGCCAGGGACATAGAGCGGTGCGTCTATCTCTGTCCTGCCTCCAGCCCCACCCAGCAGGTCGTCCATGCGGCGGTCAGGATGGTGGCTGCTGAGGATCGGGTGCGGGTGGCTGAGCTGAGGCGGGTGGCGACGTGAGCGCGACGACGCGAAGGCCGGGCGCCGGCACTCGGTTGCTAACCGCTGACGAGGTGGCCGAGATCATCGGCATGCGCGTCGATTACGTCTACGCCCTCAGCCGCCGCGGGCAGATCCCGCACCTGCGCTTCGGGCGCACTCTGCGGTTCCGCGCGGAGACGATCGAGGCATGGCTTGGCGCCGCGGAGCGAGGTAGCCTCGACCGGTCGACGTAGATGGCCGGGCGCGGCACAGACGAGGAGGGCCCGGCATCCGGAAACGAGGTCCTGATGTCCCTTGAGTCAAGCTCTCGCCGTTCCTACGGGACCGGCTCGATCGTCCTCCGCCGTGGCGCCTATTACGGCAAATGGTGGGCTGGGGGAACGGCAGGTAATGCGAAAGCTCGGCCCGCCGCGCCGGCCGGGCTCGCGCGAGGGGCTCACCCGTAAGCAGGCGGAGGCGGCCCTTCGACGACTGATGCAGGAGGACGCGGGTTGCGCCGGCCGCCTACGAGCGGTTGACCGTGGGAGAGGTCAGGCGAGCGCTACCTGCGGCACATCGAACACGTGCTGGAACGGAAGCCGACGACAGTTGCCGATTACAGGTCGATCCTCCGCCGCCACCTGGCGCCGTACTTCGGCGCGCAGGCGCTCGAGCGGATCACGGCCGAGCACCTCGCCGCGTACATGGCGGCGAAGGCTTCTGAGGGGCTGCAGACGAAGACCGTCAGCAATCACCTGAACTTCGCGCACGGCCTCTTCTCGTTCGCCCTCAAGCGCGGCTGGGTCGCGGCGAACCCTGTGGCTGCGGTGGATCGCCCGCGAGTTGCCGGCGCCAACCCCGACATCCGCTATCTCGACCGCGGCGAGGTCGAGGCGCTCCTGCGCGCCGTTCCGGATGACTTGCTCGGCCCGACCGACCACGCGCTCTACCTGACCGCGACGATGACCGGCCTGCGCCAGGGCGAGCTGGCGGCGCTGCGCTGGCAGGACGTCGATTGGGTCGCCGGTGTCGTGCGCGTGAGGCGCAACTACACGCGCGGGCGCTTCGGGACTCCAAAGACTCGGCGGTCATCACGGGCGGTGCCGATGGCCGACCGGGTCGCCGCCGAGCTCGAACGGCACTTCCAGCGGTCGCGCTACCAGGCAGACGACGACCTCGTCTTTTGTCATCCCGAGACGGGTGGGCCCTATGACGCGTCGAGGGCGCGCAAGCGGTTCAAAGCCGCCCTCGCCGCCGGCTGGGCTGCGTCCGATCCGCTTTCACGATCTGCGCCACACGTTCGGTACCGGAATGGCCGCGGCGGGCGCGCCGCTACGGGCGATCCAGGAGTGGATGGGCCACCGCGACCACCAGACGACGCAGGTCTACGCGGACTACTCGCCCGATCCGTCGCAGGGAGCCGCGTGGGCGGAGGCCGCGTTCGGGGTGGCTACCAATTTGGCTACCAATTTGAGCGAAACTGGGGACAACTCGGAGCAAGAGAAACCGCATGGGAATGCGGGATCGCAGGTGGACACAACCCCCTGAGTCGAACTCATAACCCGGAGGTCGTGGGTTCAAATCCCACCCCCGCTATGTCTGTCGGTACGACGCTCGAGCCCTCCGCCTGGAGGGCTTTTTGGGCGGACTTCGTCTTCTTCAGCGCACCACCGGGCCGACCGAGAGCAACCTGTCCAGCGATCTGACGAAGCCCGAGGAAGCCGGTTTGGTCAAGATCGCGGAGCGGTTCATCCGCAAGAACCAAGCGGACGGCTGCAAGATGACCGGGATCTCGATCGCGGCTAGCTCGAGGGCCGATTCAGCGTGCGATGTCCCGGGGCAGGATCACCCCTGAGGCCAGCGCGCGGCGGGCGAGTTCGGCCCGCTTGCGGTTTTGCGGGAGGTCCGGCACGTCGAACAGCTTGAAGAGGACCTTCATATGGCTGCGGACGGCTTCGACCGAGACCGTCAGCTCGGTCGCGATCTCGCGGTTTGACGGGGCGGCCCCGGCCTCCACCGTCGACTCGAGCAGCGGGCGGCAGAGCGCGGCCAGGACACGCTGCTGAGCGGGGCTCGTCTGGACGACGGCCGCCAGGCTCCCCGCGGGAGAAGTCTCGTCGGCATCCTCCGCGGGGTTGCGGTAGGTCGCCTGGGTCGACCCGAAGCGAACCAGGTCACGGTCGGTCAGCCGCCGCCGGCCGCGCACGCGCACGCCGTTGACGAAAGTGCCGTTGCGCGACAGGTGGTCGTCGACCACCGTCCAGCTTCCGCCGAGCTTTTCGAGCACGGCGTGCAGCCGGGAGGCCTCGGGGTCCCAGGTGAGCGACAGCTCGTTGTCCGGCTCCCGGCCGACGCTGATCCGTTCGCCCTCCAGGGCGAGCAGATTCTGTCTGCCCTCGGCATCGCGGTAGATCAGGAATGGCCGTCCGCGGCGTTCAGCGGCGAGCTGCTCTGCCAACTCTGACGCGGTGGACTCGTGGCGCGGGAGGGTCACGCATGCATATTTGCGCCTGACGGCCGGCCGGGGCGCCAGGTGCGCGGCAGCTCAGCCGATCAGCAGGAACGCCTCGCCGTCCCGAGCGAGCCGGTACGAATGGACCACGGGGATTACCTCTCCCTCGTTGAGCCAGCGCAGACAGAAGCCCAGCGGGTGACCGCAGTACGCGAACGCGTCGAGGTTGAGAAGCCGCCCTGACGGGTCTGCATCGGGCACCGCGATGCGAGCCAGACGGCGCTTTCCACGGAATGAGTCGAGCGCCAGAGCGCCTTCAACGCGAACCAGCTCGACGCGAGCCGCGGCGCCGTCGGAGAGGTCGACCACGGTGCGGGCCAGAGTGTGCCCCGTCATCGCGGCAGCGGCTCGTCCCCCGGTGAGCTGGCGCGGCAGGGTGGGCCGGGCACCAACCTCGACGTCGACCCGCAGCAACAGCTCGCGGTCCAGCGGGCTACTGCCGTGCGCTTGCGGAATCGGCGCGAGCGCGCCCCCCCACCGCAAAGCAAGGGTGTCTTGGGGTGGAATCCGGGCTCCGATCACCGCTCCCGGGCCGAGCAGCACCCCGATCCGGTCTCCCCGCCGGACGCGGACATTCGCCGCGAACGCGTGAGGGGCCAGGTCCGGGACCTGTTCGAGCTGCGAGAACCCCCGTACGAAGGCGCGGCCATTGCGGCGATCGATTACCTGCAGGGTGAGGTCCCCGATCGCACCCCTCACCGCCCAGCCACGGATCACCCCGGCTGCCTCGACCGTGATCCGCCGCCCATCGATCGTCGCCTGACTCAGGGTGCACGCGGGGGTGTTGGGTCCCGGCTGGTCGCTGCAGCCGATCGCCGGTGTCGGTCCGGCCGAGAGCGCGCTGCCGATCGGAACGGCCGCCGACGCGACCGGAGGAGATGGCTCCGTCTCGAAACCGCCATCGTGGTCACCTCCGGCCACGAGGAGGACGGCGACGAGGACCAGCGCGAGCACCGCGAACCCCGTGACGACCCAGGTACCGAGCGAGGGCCCGCGTGATCTCTCAACACCACGCTCGGCCTGATCCGCCAGGCTTGCGAAGGCCTCACGGTCAGCGGCAGCACTTCCCGCACGACCCAGGCCGAGGTCCGCGAGGTAGGCCCGTCCCCCGGCATCGATCAACACGTTGCACGCGGTGAGCCGACCGTGGACGAGGCCGGCCTCGTGCGCGACGTCGAGCGCCGCGGCGATCGACTCGAGCAGGAATTCGAGCTGAGAGGGCGAGAGCGAGCCGTCCTCTAGAAGCTCGGCCAGAGTTCGACCTTTCACGAAGCGGGTCGCGACGAACTTGCCCCCGTCCCAATCGCCCGCCTCATAAGTGGGAACGATGTGTGGGTGGTGCACCGCCGCACTCAGCCGCTGCTGCTCGCGGAAGCGTTCGGAGAACCCGCGATCCGTGAAAAGGCTCTGCTCCATCAGCCGCAGGGCGACGGTCCGCCCGAGCGAGAGCTGTGTCGCCTGGTAGACGCGGCCGAGCGAATCGCCCTTGAGCCGGCGCTCGATCCGAAAACCGCTGATGACGCCATCGGCGTCCATGGCCTCGCGTTATCCCAAGAACTTGAACTGGTGCCGGGAAGCGGTGAAGAAGTGGAAGATCATCCGGCCGGTGCTGGGATTGACCCACCAGAGGTCGACCTCGCTGAACGGCTCCCCCTCGAAGGTGTAGGACTCCAGCTGGACCGGCTGCCCTCCGGGAAGGAGGTCGGGCACGAACATCCGAGCCTCCCGGCGTCCGTCACGCAGGAGGTCCAGGGCCACTCGATCTCGCAACTCGACGAGTTCGACTGTGACGTTGGCGGGCGGCCTCGTGATCTCGACCTCGACGCGCTCTCGCACGCGGCCGTCGGGGGCGCGGGCGGCGTCTGCGCCTCTGAGTTGGTTCGGCGCTTGGATCACGCCGTCGGGCACGAAGTCGGCCCGCAGCGCCAACTCGTAGTCGAAGCCTGTGCCCGCCTCACGGTCGGGGCTCCCATAGAAGCCGCCCTCGGGCGAAAGCCAGCGTTGGGTCGTGGCTCCGGCTGTCTCACGAACGCCGATCGTGGCGCCCGGGCCCAGCTCGACGCCGAGCAGATCCCCACGCTCGACCGGGATGCTGGTGCGGAAGTAATGTGGCGCGTCATTCCCGGCGGACTCCCACTGCGAGCGGCCGATGCGAGTCGTGTCATCGCCACCCGGCCGGATCGCATCGAGAGCAAGCTCACCGCTGGCACCGCGCACCGCCCAGCCCACAACGAGACCATCGGCCGGCACCAGGAGCTGGGCGCCGGGTAGGTCCGTCTGGAGGATCGCGCACGACAGGTCGCCCTGACCCGGCTCCCGTCCGCGACAGTCGAGCGAGTTCTCGGGAAGGGCGAGACCGCTGCCGAGAGGCTCGGCGCCGTCCGGTAGCGCAGGCACAGGCGCTTCAACCGGCGCCTCGTCGGGCTCGTCGAGTAACGCGACGGCTCCGCCCCCGAGCAGCGCAGCAACAGCGGCGACAACGCCCATCAGGACCAGCGGGCGCCGACGCTCCGGCTCAACTTGAACGTGCGACGGCGCCGATGGAATCGTCACCGGCATGGGCCGGCGCCCGCCCAGGAGGTCCGGAGGACCGAGCCGGCCCACGACGTCGTCCCCGAGCTCTTTGCGAACGCTCTCAACAAGTGCCGCTGCGCTGGCGGGACGGTCCTCCGGGTCCTTGGCCAGCGCTCTCTCGAAGTGCTGATCGAGGGCCCTGGGCAGCTCCGCTCGACGATCGCTGATCCTCGGCGGCGGCTCGCTCGCATGCGCGAAAAGGATCGCGGCATCGGATCCGCGTGAAAAGACGACGTCACCGGTGAGACAGTGGAAAAGGGTTGCCGCGAACGCGTAGCGGTCCGAGGCGTGGCCGGGCTCCTCGCCGCGGATCACCTCAGGAGCGACATAGGCCACCGTGCCCAGCGTCGCTCGGGAGGCGGCCGTGTCGGAATCCGTCCCGGCTCGGGTGAGGCCGAAGTCGGCGAGAAATGCGAAATCGCCTGCCTCGACCAGGACGTTCTGCGGCTTGACGTCGCGGTGCACGAGACCGGCAGCGTGGGCCGCATCGAGGGCGTCGCCCACCTGTCCCAGGAGGCTCAAGGTCCGCTGCGCATTCAGCTCGCCCTCTCGCAGGAGCTCGGCCAGCGTGGGACCGCGTACCAGTCGCATCGCCAGGTAGACGCCGTGGGGGGACTCTCCGATCTCATAGACATCGAGTACGTGCGCATGCTCGAGCGACGCCTGGAGCTTTCCCTCGCGCCGCAGCCGATCGACGAAGGCGGGATCCCGGGCAAGCTCGGGCCGCAGGAGCTTGAGCGCGACTCGTCGCTCCAGCGAGGACTGAACGGCCTCGTAGACAACGCCCATCCCGCCGTGGCCGAGCATCCGCTCGACGCGGTACCCATCGAAGCTCGCGTCCCGCTCGATCACCTCTCCGTACCCGCGCTCATCCTAGTTCAGTGATCCCTACCCCCGAAAATAGGACGTCGACGAAGGTCGTCCACCCGGCTACTAAATCAGGGAAGCGGCTCAGCTCAATTGTCGGCGGGGATGCGGAACTGCTCGGTTGCCGGCGTCGGGTCGGTGACCCCGTCGCTGATGGCACGAACCGAGAAGACGTGCATGCCGACCTTCAGGTCGTCGAAGGACTCCGGCGAGGTGCACTTCCTCCACTCGCGCAGGTCCTTCGACTGATTACTGAGCTTGCATTGGAACTTGGACTTTGCCTCGCTGGCTTCGTCGAAGGTGAACTTCGCGGTCGCCTGATTCTTCTTGATCTTGGCCTTCTCGATGACCGTCTCAGGCGGCCCCGGCGGGTCTTCGCCCGTCGGCCCGGGCGGGTCTCCGCCCGTCGGCCCCGGCGGGTCTTCGCCCGTCGGCCCGGGCGGGTCTCCGCCCGTCGGCCCGGTCACGTTTGCGGTGAAGGTTGCGGTCACCGAACGCGCCTCGCTCATCGTCACCTGGCAGGTCGAGGTGCCGCTGCAGGTGTCACTCCAGCCGGCGAAGCTCGAGCCGGCGGCGGGGGTCGCGGTCAGGGTGACGAGCTCACCGGCGTCATACCCTTGGGAGCAGTCGTTGCCGCAATTGATCCCGCCGGGGCTGGAGGTGACGGTGCCCTGGCCCGATCCGGCTTTGGTCACGGTCAGGACCTGCGGGGCTAGGGTGAACGTCGCGGTTACCGAGCGGGCCTGGCTCATCGTCACCGTGCAAGCGCTCGTGCCCGAGCAGGCCCCGGACCACCCCGCGACGGTCGAGCCGGCCGTGGGTACGGGAATGAGCTCGACCGACGTGCCGAGGTCATAGGCCTGCGAGCAGTCCGACCCGCAGTCGATCCCGGCCGGGTCAGAGACGACCGTCCCCGGGCCGGAGACCGCGACGGTCAGAGCGTGAGACGGCACATCCTGATTCAGGCTGAGCCTGAAGGTCCCGTAGTCAACGTCCTGAAAACCGGCGACCGAGATCTGGTAAGTCGTTCCCGCGACGGCGTTGAAGCTCAGCCTGCTCTTGCTGCCGCACGCGGGGTCGCCATTGTTGTAATCGCGTGCGACCAGCGTCAACGCGTCGACCGAGCTGCCGGTGTAGACCGAGAGCGTCGTGCGGAAGCTGGTGGCCGTGCACGTGTCCATCGTCACGGTGCCGGTCCCGGTCGGGGTCCAGCGGTACCAGAGTGAGCGTGGGCCGGTGCCGATCGGCTGGCCTGGCTCGCTGGTCGCGTCGGTGTTGTCGCCCTCAGTCGTGGCCGAGCGTCCCTGCAACGTGAGTCGGTCCGCAAACTGATCGTTGGGAGCGTTGCCGACCGTTGCGGTCACGCTGAAGGTCCCGTCCACCCCGCTGGGCGCGGTCCCGACCGACAGGTAGTACACATCTCCCGCCGTCACCGGATAGCGCACGCGGCTCGCGTTGCCGCAGAAATCGCCGTTGTCGTTCTGCGCCACCTCGGTGAGGGAGCCGAGCGCAGACCCCGTGTAGACGGTGAGGATGCTGTCGATCCCTCCCCCGCATCCCGTGTCGATCCGAGCCTCACCGGTCTTCGGGGCGGTCCAGCGGTACCAGACAGTGCTCTGCCCGTTGTCAGCGGGTTCGCCGGGCTCTCGGGTCGCGCCGACGTTGTAGTCCTCGACGGGGCTGGTGAGCGTCTTCGCGTTCGCGAAGTTGTCGTGGGGCGGCGGCATCCTCAGTTTCAGCAAGAAGCGGCCGCCCGGTCTCGATCCGAAGCTACCGACGGAGATGCGGTACGTCGTCCCGGCGACCGCCGGCCAGGAGATCCGGCTCTGCCTGCCGTTTCCGCAGCCGTCGACGTCGTCGTTCAGGGCGACCTGGTTCAGCGCGTTGACCGCTGAGCCGGTGTAGGCGGCGAGGACGGTGTCCGAGAGCTCGCCCCAGAAGCCGCTCGGAGAGCAGGTGTCGACCAACACGGTCCCCGTCCGGGGCGCCGTCCAGCGATACCACTGGGTGTTGCTGCCATTTGCGGCCGGCTCCCCCGGCTCCTTGGTGCCGCTGTAAGTGTCGCCTTCGACGCTGGGGAACGTTTCGTTCAGGGGATGCGCTGAAGCGAAGTTGTCGTTGGGCGGGTGGGGGTAGTTCCGCAGGTAGACGTCGACGTAATCGCCGAAGGGCCAGGGAGAAGGATGTTCGTAATACCCCACCGAGAAGTAGTACGTCGTGTTCGCAACGGCGTTGAACTCGACCGCGCTCGGCCCATTGAACCAGCACCCGTCGTCTTCGTCGTTCAGAGCTACGCGAGTGAGCGCGTGGAGGCTCGTGCCGGTGTAGGCGGCGAGCACGGTGTCGGGCGTGGTCCTTTCGCTGCACGTATTCACGAAAACCCGCCCACCCTCTGAGGGCGTCCATCTAAACCAGATTGTCCGGACGCCGTGGTCCTGCGGCTCCCCGGGCTCGTTGGTCGCCGAATAGATGTCCTCGTAGGCGCTCCCAGAGTTCCCCGAGAACGTGGTTGCGTTGGCGAAGTTGTCGTTGGGGGGGTCTTGGGCGGTCGCCTGCGGCGCGCTCCAAAGCGCGAGCCCTGCAGCGAAGACGAGCGCGATCGCAGCTCTTCGAAGCACCCGTCCAGCCTCCCGCGCGCGGGGCTCGAAGCGCAATACCCCATGAGGGTGGACGGGCCACCCCCGGCTCGCCATGGGACGGGGACGATGAACGCGACCGTAAACAACAACCCCGTGACGCAGACCAGCGCGGCCGGATTGCAGGTGAGCAACGTGCTCTCGGCGGCAGCGGGGCCGGCCAGGACAACACCGTCTGCCTCAATATGTTCAGCAACACCGCGAACCGCGCCGGCTCGAACGCGGCGTTCATTGAGTTCCAGGACGTCGGTGGGAGGTTCGATCGTGAGCCTGCGACCGCCACGCTCTACTACGTCGATGGCTGGAAGGTCTAGCGAGAAACGAATCGGGCCCCCGCTATGTCCGTCGGTACTTCGTTCAGGCTCCGGCCCGGGCGCGCCTCGCGTAAGTGCCGCCCCGCCGCGAGGCTCCTGACACACTCCGGCCCGTGACGCAGGCCGCGGCCGCATCCACCATCCCCGACGACCTTTCGCAGCTCGAGGCGGAGGCCGCCAAGGTCCTTGACCCCGAGGCCCTCGCCTACATCCTCGCCGGGGCGGGGGACGCGGACACCATGCGCGCCAACGCCGCGGCGTTCCGGCGTTGGAGGATCAAGCGGCCCAAGGGTCACAAGCCGGCGAAGGTCGATCTCTCCACCGCCATCCTGGGAACGCGCATGCCCGCGCCGGTCCTCTTCGCGCCGGTCGGGGTGCAGACGCTCGCGCATCCGGACGGCGAGCTCGCCACCGCCCCCGCGGCGGCCGAGCTCGGGCTGACGTACGTTCACTCGACGCAGGCCGCCCACAAGATGGAGGACGTGGCGGCGGCCAACGGCGACGGCTCGCGCTGGTACCAGCTCTACTGGGCCACGGACGACGAGCTGGTCGTGTCCTTCCTGCGCCGTGCCAAGGCGGCCGGCTACACCCACCTGGTCATCACGCTCGACACGACGCTGCTCGGCTGGCGGCCGCTCGACCTGGACCGCGGGTACTCGCCCTTCCTCGAGAACAAGGGCATCGCGAACTACACGAGCGACCCGGTCTTCCAGCGCCAGATGCCCGTTCCGGCAGAGGTCGCCCCGATCCCCGCCGGCGTCGCGTTCGCGGGCGTCTTTCAGAACCCCGGCCTGAGCTGGAAGCAGCTGCCGCTCATCCGCGCGAACTGGGACGGCCCGATCCTGCTCAAGGGGATCCAGAGCCCGCGCGACGCCAGGCTTGCCGCCAAGCACAAGATCGACGGCATCGTCGTCTCCAACCACGGCGGCCGTCAGGTCGACGGGGCGATCGCGTCGCTCGACGCGCTCGGACCGATCGCCGAGGCGGTCGGCGACAAGATGCCCGTGCTCTTCGACTCCGGGATCCGCACGGGCGTCGATGCCTTCAAGGCGCTGGCGCTCGGCGCCGACGCGGTGCTCATCGGCCGGCCGTACCTGTACGGCCTCGCGCTGGACGGGCAGCGGGGTACCCGGATCGTCATGCGGAGCCTCGTCGACGAGCTCGAGGAGGAGGTCCGGAAGGCCGGCCACCGCAGTCACCGCTCCCTTTCCCCCGACTCCCTGACCCGGGCGCGCTGAATCGGAGCCCGGAGATGTCCGAGAGCACTCGTCGTGAGTTCCTTCAGGTGGCCGGCACGGCCGCCGCCGCGACGGTCCTTGCGCCGACCGCGCTCGCCGCGGGCCGTTCGGCGCCCGCCCCCGCGGTCCCCCAGCTCCCCAGGGGGTCGGGGCCGATCGGCCCGACCGCCCCGTTCGGGGCCTACCAGTCCGAGATCTACCTCAGCGGGATGACCGCGGGCGTCAAGCCGATCTTCACCACGAACCTGTCCGACCTCGAGGCCGCCGCGGCGGAGGTGCTGTCCGAGTCCGCGCGCCGGCATCTGCTCGCCTGGGCGGGGGGCGCCCGCGCCGTGCGCGCGAACGCGCGGGCGCTGCGAGCGTGGCGGATCGTCCCGCGGATGTTCCTCGACCGCGACGAGCGCGACCTCAGCACGACTGTGCTCGGAGTCACGATGCCGGCCCCGGTCATCCTCGGCCCGGTCTCAGACCAGGTCCTGGCGCACGCCGACGGCGAGGCCGCGACCGCCCGGGCAGCCGCGGCCCTGGGACTCACCTACGTCCACGCGTCGCAGTCGAGGACGTCGGTCGAGGTCGTCGCCGCGGCCGCGCCCAACGGCTCACGGTGGTTCGCCCTGGACTGGCCGGACGGGGACGACCCGGACCTCGCGCTGCTCGGGCGCGCGCGGCTCGCCGGGTGCACCCACCTCGTGCTCTCGCCGCCGCAGCCCGGGAAGGGCTGGGCGGCGCTCGCGGCGATCCGTGGGGCCTGGGACGGGCCGATCGTCCTCGGCGGCATCCAGACCGTGCCGGACGCGCGGACGGCGGTCCGCCGTGGCTTCGAGGGCATCGTCGTGTCGAACGAGCGCGGACGCCGCCGTCCTCGCCCGGTCGGGACGATCGACGTCCTGCCGCGAATCGCGGACGCGGTCGGCGGCAGGGTCGCCGTCCTGTTCGGCTCGGGCGTCCGCACGGGGTCCGACGTCTACCGTGCGCTGGCCCTGGGGGCCGAGGCCGTCTTCATCGGCCGCCCGTACGTGCACGGCCTGGCGCTCGGAGGGGAGGCGGGCGTCCGGCACATGCTCCGCGCGCTCCTCGCGGAGCTCGAGATCACCCGCGCCATCGCCGGGGTCGAGAACCACCGCGAGCTCGACCCGAGCGCGCTCGTCCGGGCCTG
Source organism: uncultured Solirubrobacterales bacterium (assembly GCA_963767285.1). Taxonomy (GTDB): domain Bacteria; phylum Actinomycetota; class Thermoleophilia; order Solirubrobacterales; family 70-9; genus WHSW01. Next base: position 148,708 of record CAVYDJ010000004.1, read on the forward strand.
AACGGGCCGGCCGGTGGCGACCCACGAAAATTGACGCCTGAGAGGGCGTGGTCGTCCGTAGAAAGTACGGATGCGTGGCCCGGATACAGCGCATAGCCTGACGCGAAGGGGTGCAACCAGGAAGGAACCGGTTGAACTGGCGTCGGGTGCATGTCTGGGTCGTGGCACGCGACGCGCGCTTGGCGGGCACCGGCGGCGGTCGCCGCCCGATGCGACCGGTCGCGGTCGCTCTCGGAGCGCTCGCTGTTCTTGCGGCCGCGGCGCCGGTGGCGCTCGGCGCTGAGGGGGACATTTCAACGGTTGCCGGTACCGGCACCGCCGGATTCGCGGGCGATGGTGGTTCGGCTACGGCGGCGCAGCTCAACGTTCCCTCAGGCGTTGCCGCGACCGCCGACGGCGGCTTCCTGATCGCGGACTCGAGTAACCACCGGGTCCGCAAGGTCTCTTCGACCGGGACAATCACCACCGTGGCCGGCACCGGCGTCGCCGGCTCCAGCGGTGACGCGGGCCCGGCCACGTCCGCCCAGCTGCGGTTTCCGATTGCGGTCGCAGTCACTGCGGACGGCGGGTACCTGATCTCCGAGCAGCTCGGCAACCGGATCCGCAAGGTCTCTTCGACCGGGACGATCAGCACCGTGGCCGGCACCGGCGTGGCTGGGTTCAGCGGAGACGGTGGTGCTGCCACGTCCGCAGAGCTCAGCAACCCGATCGGGGTGGCCGCGACCGCCGACGGCGGCTTCTTGATCGCAGACTTCAGCAACAGCCGGATCCGCAAGGTCTCATCGAGCGGAACGATCTCGACCGTCGCAGGTACGGGCGGGGGCTGCGCCCCCAGTACCGCTGCCTGTGGCGACGGGGGCGCGGCCACCGCGGCGCAGCTGAGCAGCCCGAGCGGCGTCGCTGCGACCGCCGACGGCGGCTTTCTGATCGCCGACCTGGGAATCCACCGAGTCCGCAAGGTCGCAGCGGCCGGAACGATCACGACCGTCGCAGGCACCGGCACAGGCGGCTACAACGGCGACAACCAGCTCGCCACAGCCGCCAATCTCAGCGGTCCGACGGGCGTAGCGACGACCGCCGACGGCGGGTTCCTGGTCGCCGAGGGCAGTCATCGGGTCCGCAGGGTCTCCGCGGGCGGAACGATCACGACGCTGGCGGGCACCGGCACGGCCTGTTCCCCAACCACCGGTCCCTGCGGTGACGGTGGCCCGGCGACCGCCGCCCGGCTCAATGGCCCATTCGCCGCCGCCGCCGCCGCCGACGGCGACTTCCTGATCGCCGACACGGGTACCCACAGGATCCGCGAGGTCGACGGGGCCCCGGTTCCGCCGGATCTGACGATCGAGAAGGACGATTCGGTCGATCCGGTTGCGCCGGGAGGCAACCTCGTCTACACGCTCACCGTCGAAAACGAGGGGGTGACCGCGGCGACGGACGTGACCGTCACCGACACCCTGCCGGGAGGCGTGTCCTTTGTCCAGGCCTCCGGCGGAGGTATTCACAACTCCGGCGTCGTGAGCTGGAACCTCGGCACGATCCAGCCTTCCGATCAGCTCCAGGTGACGGTCGAAGTGACCGTGCCGGCGAATCGGACCACGGTTCTCGTCAACAACGCCGAGACGGCGACGGCCGTGGTTGAAACCGACCTGGGCGACAACCAGACGACCGAGCAGACCGACGTGATGGGATGGATCGTCACCAACGATGGCGACGCCGTCGACGGCAGTGGATGCACGGTCGCCCACTGCACGCTTCGCGAGGCCATCGTTCGCTCGAACAGCGTGCCCGGCGATGACACGATCACGTTCGGTATCCAGAACGCGGCCGGTCCCTGGACGATCTCGCCACTCTCGCCGCTGCCCTCGCTGACCGACGAGGTGACGATCGACGCCGGCTGTGTGAGGCCCAAGCCGATCCTCCTCAGCGGCGCCGTCGCGGGTGGCAGCGCGCATGGCCTGGTCGCCGTTGCCGGTCAGACGACCATCCGCGGATTGGCAATCAACGGATTCGCTCTCGACGGGATCCGCCTCCAGGGGAGCGGTGACCTCGCCGAGGGCGAGAACAGGATCGTCTGCAACTACATCGGCATCGACCGGACGGGCGAAACGGCCGTCCCGAATGGCCAGGGCATCGAAATCCTCGATTCTCCGCGCAACGTGGTCGGCGGCAGCGCGGCCGGGGATGGCAACGTGATCTCGGCGAACACCGGTCGGGGCATCTTCGTCGGGATCGGCGACGAGGCGCGCGAGAACAGGATCCAGGGCAACCTGATCGGGACCGACGCCGACGGGGTGACGGACCTCGGGAACGGGGTCGGCGGAATCGGGATCAGCTCACGCGACAACCTCGTCGGCGGCAGCGCCGCGGGGGAGCGCAACCTGATCTCAGGCAACGACGGCGTTGGCGTGATGATCGGCGTCAACACCGGCGTGAATGCCCGGACCAACCGGATCGAGGGCAATCGAATCGGGACCGACACGACCGGGGAGGTCGCGCTCGGCAACGCCAGCGAGGGGATCCTCGTCGCAAACTCGCCCGAGACGTCGATCGGCGGATCGACGAGCGGCGCCGGCAACCTGATCTCCGCGAACGGCCTGGACGGGGTTCGCATCGACGGCGCAACATCGACCGACACGTCGATCCAGGGCAACCGGATCGGCACCGACGATGATGGGGAAAGCGACCTCGGCAACCTGCGCTCCGGAGTGCTGGTCAACGCCCCGGCCACCTCGATCGGAGGCGCCAACGCCCTCCTGCGCAACCTGATCTCCGGAAACGCCCAGCAGGGCATCAACGTGCTGAGTCCCGGGCAGGGCGGGGCGATCCAGGGCAACTACATCGGTACCGACGCCAGTGGCGCGGTCGCGCTGGGCAACGACTTCAACGGGATCAGGGTGGCGGCCGCGAACAACCTGGTCGGCGGGATTGGGTCCAACCGCGCCAACGTGCTTTCCGGCAACGGGACGGATGGGCTGCAAGTCGCTGTCGGGGGTGACGGGGTCCGGGTCCACTCCAACCTGATCGGCGTCAACGCCGCCGGGACCGCCGCGCTCGGCAACGCCCGCCACGGAGTGTTCGTCGGTGGCTCATTGGCCGTCATCGGGGGCGGCGGTGCCGGTGAGGACAACGTGATCTCCGGCAACTCGAGCGCGGGCGTGCTGCTCGACAGCACTGCCGCGACCGCCCAGGTCCAGGGGAACTGGATCGGTACCAATGCGAACGGCGACATCCTCGGAAACGGCTCCTCGGGCGTGTCGATCCAGGGCGCCCAAGGCGCGCTCGTGGGCGGAGCAACCGGCGCGGCCGGCAACGAGATCGCCTTCAACGACGCTGACGGCGTCACGGTCCTCCCCGGCTCCGAAGACGATCGAATCACGGCGAACCAGTTCCGCTCGAATGACGAGCTCGGGATCGACCTGCACGGAGACGGTGTGACGGCGAACGATCCCGGTGACGCCGACGCGGGCGAGAACCTGCTCCAGAACTTCCCGATCGTCGATGCCGCCGTCAGCGACACGGGCGCCGGTCAAACGGTGATCGAGGCCACCTTGGACTCGGCCGCCGGGACCTACCGGCTCGACGCCTACTCGAGCACCACGTGCGATCCGTCGGGGAACGGCGAGGGCCAGCACTGGCTCGGGACCGCCAACGTCACCCCCGATGCTCAGGATGAGTTCGTCGCCTCGATCGGCGAGGCCGCTTCGCTCGGCTCGAGCATCACGGTCACGGCAACCGACGGCGACGGCAACACGTCCGAGCTCTCACCGTGCCGCACGGAAGGGCCTCCCGACCTGGTGATCAATAAGCGCGAGCTCAACCCGCACGCGATCGGCCGCCTGCCCGGGGAAACGTTCAGCTACGAGATCGAGATCGACAACGCCGGGATCTCGGAAGCAAGGCGGGTCACGGTCAGCGATGCGCTGCCGTCGAACCTGAACTTCGTGGCCGCAAGCGATGGCGGCAGCTTCGATTCCGGCACTCGCACCGTGACCTGGATGCTCGGCACGGTCACGGAGAACGCTCCGGCGAAGAAGCTGACTCTGATGGTCCAGCTCGCGCCCGCCTACCGCGGCGACAGTTGGACCAATACCGCGCAGATCTCGACCTCGACCCCGGAACGCGATCTCGGCGACAACGCGGACTCGGTGACGACGCCGCCGCGCGGTGCAGATCTGACGATCGAGAAGTCCGCCCCGCCGACGGTGATTGCCGGAGAGGCGGTGACCTACGAGCTCGCGATCTCGAACAGCGGACCGTTGAAGGCGACGAACGCCACCGTCTCGGACGCCCTGCCGGGCGTCCCGACCTACGACGGCCCGGGCGAGCTCACGGATCCGCGCTTCTGCGTCGGCGCCGGCTGTACGCCTGACAGCCCGTGGAGCGGATCCGTCAACCTCGGCGAGATCGTTCGCAACGCCGGCGCGACGATCCGTATTACGGCAGGCGTTCCCGCCAGCGCCGACTGCGACGCCGAGCTCCTTAACGTCGCGGAGGTCCACTCCGACCAGGAGGATCCGGCCGGGACCGGTAACTCGGACGGGGCGACCAGCGCGATCGATTGCCGTGCCGACCTGTCGATCACCAAGAGCGGTCCCGCGGTCGTTCAGCGCGGCGTGGCGTTCGAGTACGGGATCACGGTCAGCAACGCGGGTCCCTCCGATGCCCGGGGCGTCACGCTCACCGACACGCTGCCGCAGAAGGTCACCTCCTCGAGCTGGTCGGGGTCGGCCGACCTTGGCCGGATTCGAGCGGGTCAGACTCAGTCCGTCACGATCGCGGCCACGGGGATCGAGGAAGCCGGCGATGTGGCCCAACGGTTCGGCGAACCGGTGACCAACACCGCTTCGGTCGGTGCCGCCACGCCGGATCCGGAGGGCGGCAACGACAGCGCTGCCGGACAGCCGACGAAGATCTGTACCCGGCTGGGGACGGATGGCCCGGACCTCCTCCAGGGGACCGGGGCGCATGAGCTGCTCTGCGGGCTCGCCGGCAACGACACCCTGACGGGCGGCGGCGGTAACGACGTCCTCGAAGGCGATGCCGGCGACGACCGCCTGGAGCCCGGAACCGGCAGGAACCACATCGACGGCGGCGGCGGACGCGACCGCCTGGCATATCCCAATCCCGTTGCGGTAGGTGTCAGCCTGCGCGGCGGAGTGACCCAGGACAGGGACACCGGGAACTTGATTGACGACACGATCGCGTTCGAACCAGGGCTGCGCTTGATCGATAGCACGGTGGAGGACGTGGAGGGCTCGGACTCGAGGGACAACCTTGACGGCGACGCCGCTGCCAACAGGCTGTGGGGGATGGGCTGCTCTGGCTGCGGGGCAGGAAGCTACGTCGGAGACGTCCCCCAGAGCGGCGACATCCTGACGGGGGCCGGCGAGAACGACCTGCTGCAGGGAAGCGTCGGGCACGACGGCCTCCGCGGGGGCCCTGGCAACGACATCCTGAAGGGCGGGGCGGGCAACGACCTCCTCGGCGGCGCCGAGGACCCCGCGCAACCCCTGGGCAGCGACAACGACACCCTTGAGGGCGGTCCAGGCAATGACGTCGCGTTCTATCTCTCATCACCGAACCGCATTCGAGCAAGCCTTGTGGTCGGGCCGGACTACGGGGCCACCGGAGAGGGACGCGACGAATTCAGCGATATCGAGAACCTTCGCGGCTCGGCCCGCGGCGACATTCTGTTGGGCGACGGGGATTCCAACCTGATCGAGGGCGGCGGCGGCGACGACACGATCAGGGGCAACGGCGGCGCAGACGACCTGCGAGGGGGAGGGGAGGGCGACTCTCTCTACGGCGACGCCGGCATCGACAGCCTCAACGGTGGCGACGACAACGACCGGCTCGAAGGCGGCTTGGGATCTCCCGACGTCCACAACGGGGGACCGGGCAAGGACAAGTGCGTAAGCACGAAAGGCGAACCGAGGAACGCGTGTGAGTCGTAGCCTCCGGGCCGTCCGGAGTTCGCCACGGTACCCTGCGTATGAGATCGTCATCGCGAAAGCGTGACTGTTACATGGAGGGGCGAGATGTTCGAACGGGCGTGCGGGACTGAGCCTCGATCGTCTCAGGTCCGTGCTCCCCGGCCGCGCCGCCGCCGCATGGCCGTCGCGTCGGCGAGTTTTTTCCTGATCGGCGCCGGGGCGAGCGGTCTGGCCGTGGGTGGCGAGCGTGGCACGGACCAGAGCCGCGCAGCGCAGGGAGATTTCGCCTCGGGCGCACTGCGCACGACGCCAGACACGACCCGGGGCACCGAGGTCGACCAGGCGGCGCGTCCGTCGCTGTCCACGCTCTCGGATAAGGACGAAGCGAGCGACCCCGCCCAGGGCCCGAGCCCGAACATCGTCGGTGGCACGGTGGCTCCTGTCGGCGCCTATCCCTTCTTCACCTCGATCAAGCGCGCGAGCGACAACTTCGCCTTCTGCGGCGGAACGCTCGTCTCGTCCGTCTGGGTGCTCACGGCTGCGAACTGCGTCGACGCGGGTACGACGGCGGCGAGCCTGAAGCTCGTGATCGGCGCCAGCCAGCTCGGCAACGAGGCGCCGGGCGACATCCGGTCGGTCACGGCGATCCACCTCCACCCGAGTTGGAACCCTACGACCTTCGACAACGACGTCGCGTTGCTTCGTCTCAACACCGCCTCGACCAAGGCGTGGGCACGGATGGCGGAGCCCGTCGACCCGGTCAGCGCGGGCAATACGGTGCGGGCGATCGGCCACGGGCACACGACCCAGGGTGGAGTCGCGTCCAACGACCTGAGGCAGGTGGACCTGCCGATCCAGTCCGACGCCACGATGTCGGGCGCGGGGGTGTACGGCACCAGCTTCCACGGCGCCGTGATGATCGGCGCCGGGCCGCTGGCGGGCGGCATGGACACCTGTCAGGGCGACGACGGTGGACCGCTGTTCATTGCGGGTGGACAGGCCCGGCTCGTCGGCGACACGAGCTGGGGCTCCGGCTGCGCCCAGCCGAACAAGCCCCACATCTACGGCGAGGTGTACCAGGGCGCGCTGCGAACCTTCGTCAACGGCCTCGTCGGGCGTCCTTCGAACGACAACTTCGCCGGCGTGGGGATCAGCGGTGCCGACGGAACGGTGTTCGGCAACAACACGGATGCGACCGGGCAGACGGGCGAACCGTCCATCGGGGGCAGCTCCGCTGACACCAGCGTCTGGTACTCGTGGACGGCGCCCGAGAACGGCCCGACCACGTTCAACGTTCGCGATGCGGCGTTCGACACCACGCTCCACGTGTTCACGGGCAGCAGCCTCGGCACGCTGGCCTCCGTCGCGTCCAACGACGACTTCAACGGTGTTCTCCAGTCGAAAGTGACGTTCAACGCGGTGGCGGGAACGGTCTATCGGATCGCGGTTGATGGGTTCAGCGCTGCGCATGGCACGTTCTCGCTCCAGTACGCGCAGAACTCGCCGGTCAACGACAACTTTGCGTCTCCCACCGTAATCACGGGCGCGACCGGCAAGAACTTCGCGAGCAGCGCGCGGTCGACCGGCGAGCCCGGCGAGCCGCACCACGGATCGGTCCCGGACAGATCGGTCTGGTACTCGTGGACGGCGCCGGCAACCGGGACAGCGGTCTTCAACACCCGCGAGTCGAACTTCGACACCGTGCTTGCTGCCTATACCGGTACCGCCATCGCTGGGCTGACACGGCTTGCGTCAAACGATCAGACCAACGGATCGAATCAGTCGAAGATCACCTTCCCCGTGACGTCGGGGACCGTGTACCGCATAGCCGTAGACGGCTTCGGCGCCACGACCGGCAGCGTTGGACTGCAGTGGTCGACCGACCCGCCGGCGAACGACGACTTCGCCGCGCCCGAGATATTGGACTGCGCGGGGATCACATCGGCGACCAATGTGCGCGCCACCGGCGAGCCCGCTGAGCTCGACTTCCACGGCGGCGCGGCCGCCGACAACTCGGTGTGGTTCAGCTGGACGCCTACCGAAAGCGGTCCGGCGACGCTCCAACTGTCAGAGGTCCGTGGCGTTGCACCCGGAATCGGGGTCTACACCGGGACCAGCCTCGGGGCGCTGACATCGGTCGGCGCCGGAGGGGACTCGGTCGCGCTGAACGTGGTCGCGGGTACGACGTACCGGATCGCGGTCGACGGTAATGGCGGCTCGACAGGGACGTTCGATCTCGAGTGGGCGCCCGCGCCCGACTGCAGCCTGATCGTGACCAAGGCCGGAGCGGGCTCGGGCACCGTCACCGCCAGCGGGATCGACTGCGGACCCGACTGCTCGCAGGCCTACCCGGACGGCACCGCTGTGGTGCTCGAGGCCACCCCTGATCCGGGCTCGATCTTCGGCGGCTGGAGCGGTTGCGACACGATCTCCGTGAGCACTTGCGTGGTCGCGATGGGCTCGGCGGCCAACCGAGCGGTCATCGCGACCTTCAACCAGAGCCGCACGCTCAGCGTCGGGGTCGGCGGCAACGGCGGAACCGGGACCGTCAGCGGACCGGGGATCTTCTGCGGGGGCGACTGCTCGGAGGCCTACGCGACCGGCACACCGGTAACCCTGAGTGCCGCGCCGATCGACGGCTCGACCCTGACGGGCTGGGACGGCTGCGAGGCGATCACGGCCGGTGGCAGCGAGTGCGTGATCACGATGGACGCAGACCGCACGGTCCTCGCCCTGTTCGATCCGCCGGTCGACTCGGGACCTGGTCCGGGCGCGGACCCCGACCCCACCGACCCGACCGACCCGACCGGCCCCACCGACCCCACCGGCCCCGCCGGCCCCGCCGGGCCCCCGCAAACCCAGATCACCGGCCTGAAGCTGAAGAAGAAGAAGGGCAAGGCGAAGGTGAGGTTCGCGGGCTCCGGCGGTCAGGGCACGCTCAGCTTCGCCTGCCGTCTCGACCGCGGCAAGTTCAAGGCCTGCACCTCGCCGAGGAAGTTCAAGCCCGGCCCCGGCAAGCACAAGGTCAGGGTCGTCGCGATCGACGAGACCGGCGCTCAGGACCCGACGCCGGCGAAGGCGAGCTTCAAGCTTCCGAAGTAGCCAGACGCGGGTGCCGCTAACCCGCCGGGTTTGACCTCGCAAGCTCGGCGCACGGCATCGACGTTGCGCGCTTGGTGTAGCGGCGGAAGAACGACCACGAGCCATTGGCGCCGCTGGGGGCCTTGGGGTCGGTGAAGCCCGCGTATTTGGGGTCGGTCGTTCCGCCCGGCCACGCGTGGGGCATCCCGTGGATGATCCAGCGCTCGGCGACCAGGCATCCATCGGGATCGCGATAGCGGCTGACCGTGTAGCCGTGGCCGCCGGGCACCTGCTTCTCGCGGACCGTCGCGGGGGTGAGCGCCAGCGGTCCGACCTGGCTGCCGCTCAGGACGAGGTTGTTGGTGCGCAGGCCCTGTTCCAGGGCCTTGTTCGCGCATGCCTCGGGGAAGGCCAGGTCGGCGTCGGAGCCGATCACGAAGGTCGGGACGACGCGGGCGCGCGGTCCCATCTGGTTGAACGCAAGCTGCGCGCTGAGCTCGACCGGGATGCCGACGCCGGTGGTGAAGCAGGGCCCATCGGCGTATCCGGCCGACTCGACATTCCCCACCGCAGCGAACAGGTCGGAATAGGCCGCGGCTTCTACCGCCGCCATCAGGCCCCCGGCCGACGTGCCGACGACGTAGGTGCGCTGCGGATCGATCGCGCGCTCGGCCATGGCCACGCGGGTCATGTCGGCGATCGCGGCCGCGTCGCTGTTGCCCCGGAAGTAGGCCGGCGGGTAGGGGAACTTCCAGCACTGATTGGCCGGTCCGGGCTGCGTGCGGCCGAGCACGTCGACGTCGACGTAGAGGACCACGAAGCGCCGGCGCTCGGCGACCTGGTTGAAAAGCGTGGACCGCATGTGCTGCTCGGCCGTCGTCTGACACCCGTGGATCGCGACCACCAGGGGGGCCGGGCGGGCCGGCCGATACGACGCCGGCGTGTAGAGCAGGTACTCGTAGTCCGTGCCGTGGGAGCTGACGGTCCCGGCGTCGGTCCGACCGGGATCAGGCGGGTCGGGAGCCGCAGTCGCGGTCCCGGGAAGGAGGGCGATCAGGGCTACAGCGATCCCGACCGCAGACGAAAGAACTCGCACCCGCATCCCTGGTCCCCAATCCCACGTAATCCGTTTGCTCCGACCGCGGGCGCCACCCTAATCGGCCGCGCCACCTCGCGCGCCGGTTCCTCGCCGACTCGGGAGTAGCCTCCGGGTGTCGGGGAGAGGCCGGGCGGCCCCATCAAGGACCACATGAAGACAAGGGGAACGGTGAGAAGAGGGTCGCTGTTGGCGATCGCGGCGGCGGTGAGCTTGCTGTTCTGCGGGGCGACTGCGCACGCGTCGATCTACTGGAGCATCCGCGGCTCCAACGAGGTCGGCCGGGCGAGCGACGACCTCACCTACGTCAACCCGACGTTCATCCAGAATCCGAACGGCAGCTCGGCCTGCGGCATGGCTGCCAACTCGAGCCACCTCTTCTGGGGCATGACCCAGGCCGGGCAGATCGCGCGCGCGGACATCGACGGTTCCGACGTCAATCCGGGCTTCGTCCCCAACGTGACGAACCTGAACACCCCCTGCAGCACGGCCGTCAACGCGACGAGCATCTTCTGGGCCAACACGGGGCTGCCCTTTGGCGTCGGCCGCGCGGACATCGATGGAACGGACGCGGTGCCCAACTTCATCGGACCCCGAGCGGATGAGGTCTGCGGCGTCGCGTTGAGCTCGACGACGATCTACTGGACGGAGCGGGCCAACGGCATCGCGAAGATCTCCAGCACAAACATCGCCGGCGGCGGGATCATCACCACGGTCTCCTCGATCGCTGCGCTGGGGCAGCGCCCCTGCGGGATCGCCGTCGACGAGGCCAACGGCCTCATCTACTGGACCAACCGGGGCCCGGGTGGCACGACGAGCAACATCGGACGAGGGTCAGCCAACCTGAACCTCCTTGCCCTTGACGCGGACCTCGACTTCAAGCCGTTGGCCGACGGCGCGGATCCCTGCGGCGTCGAGGCCAGCCCGACGAAGCTCTACTGGACCGAGCTCGGCACGGACCGGATCAAACGCTCAGACCTCAATGGAACCAATGAGGAGACCGTCTTCCTGGCCGATCAGAACGGCGGCAATCCGTGCGGGGTCGCGGCCGACGGCGCGAACCCGCCGGGTCCGCCGACGAGCCTCGCCACGCTCCCGGCCTCACCCTCAGCCGTCGACAACCCTGCCGTAACCGGTCAGGCAACCGCCAACGCGACCATCCACGTCTTCAAGGACGACCCCGACTGTGCGGGCACTCCGGACGCAAGCACGCTCGCCAACGGAGGCGGCGCCTTCGGCACCGACCCGATCGTCACCGGCGACGGCACGAGCACGACCTTCCGCGTTCAGCAGACAACCCTCCTCGGGACGTCCGATTGCAACGCGCTGAACGGCAGCAACCGGGTGACGTACCAGAACATCCCCGCGCAGCCGAACTTCATGATCGTGCCGGCCTCGCCCGCCGACAACACGAACCCGCATGTCACGGGAATCGGCTCCCCCGCCGGCACGATGCACGTCTACAAGACCGGCGACTGCACGGGCACGCCCACGGACGGCCCTGTCGTCGGCGGCAGCTACGACATCCCGATCAGCGTGGCCGACGGATCGGTGACCCAGTTCAGCGTCAAATTGACCAGCCCGGGGGGTGACTCCCCGTGCTCTGTTTCGCAGACCTACCGGGAGATCCCGACGGCGCCGACGCTGACGACGACCCCGGCCTCACCCGGTCAGGCCGTGAACCTGACGATCGGGGGAACCGGCATCGCGAACGGCATCGCCCAGCTCTTCACCGGCAGCAGCTGCACGGCGCCCGCCGCGCAGACCACCGGCATCGCCGCCGGCGGGGGCTTCCAGTTCACGGTCCCGGTGGCGGACGGCTCGACGACGCAGCACGCGGCGAGGGTCGCCGGGCCGGACCCCACCGCGGCGTTTTCCGCGTGCACACCGATCAGCTTCACCGAGCTGGCCAACCCGGCGGTCACCGGCTCCTCGCCGGCGTCTCCGGCCAACGACGCCAACCCCACGATCACCGGCACCGCGTTGAGCGACCCCGCGGTCTCCGTCCGCCTGTTCGACAACTCCGGCCTGCACCGGGGCCCCGAAGGCGATCGGAAGCGCCGCCACGTTCAACGGCGCCGGGATTCCAGTCTCCGTCGCCGACGGCTCGGCGACCACCTTCTACGCGACGGCCGCGGCGAACGGTACGGAGACTCCGTGCTCGGCAACCTCCGTCGCCTACAACGAGCTCCCGAGCGCCCCGACCGACCTGACGACCCCGGCGTCGCCCTCGGCGGACCTGAGCCCCCGGATCACGGGCAGCGCGCTTGCCGGCACCGTGCACGTCTACGAGGCCGGCAACTGCACGGGCGCGGCGACCGACACGGTGGCGAGCGGCGGGACGTTCGACGTCGCAATCCCGCTCTCGTCCGCCTCCGCGACGACGTTCTCGGCGACGGTCACGACGCCGGGCGGGACCTCGCCCTGCTCCTCGACGACGAGCTACACGCCGCTGGTGGCACCTGCACCGAGCGCGGCGACGCCCGCCTCGCCGGCCGACGACACGGACCCGAGGATCCAGGGCAGCGTCCTGGGCCATCCCGCGGTGACCGTCCGGCTGTTCGACAACGCCGGCTGCACGGGGCCGCCGGTGGCCACCGGCACGGCGGCCCAGTTCAACGGCGTCGGGATCAGCGTCCACGTACCCGAGGGGTCGACGAAGACATTCCACGCAACCGCCGCCGCGAACGGCACCGAGACCACCTGCTCGCCGAGCTCGGTCACCTACGAGGACCTGATCCCCGGGTTGACGGTGACCGGTCTCGAACTCAACCGCAAGCGCGGGACGGCGACGCTCACCGTCGAGGCCAGCGCCCCGGGCGAGCTCGGGATCGCGAAGACCAAGAACGTCAAGGCGTTCGGTCCCCTGCAGCTGACCTCGAGGGGCGCCGCCGAGCTCGCGGTCGTCGCGCGCGGCGATGCGAGAGAGCAGCTGCGCCGCACGGGTCGGACCACCGTCAACCCGCGTGCGACGCTGACCGTGCCGGGAGGAAGGTTCGGGGTCCGCGCGGAGATCGACCTGCGGCTGACGGTCGCCGCGCTCCCCGCGATCGCCGGCCGCCCGGCGGTGACGGTTCACAGCTCGCTCGAGACGTTGCGCCCGACCGACCCGCTCAGCGGGCCGACGTCCGCGACGCTCACGGCGGCGCGTAACGAGTTCGAGTCGTTTCAGGTCGCCGTCTCGGCGGGCGAGCTCCCGATCCGGGATCTGAATGTCGACGTGCTCGCGCCGCTGACGGGGTCCGGCGGGACGATCCCCGCGTCCAACGTGACCATCTACCGCGAGCAGACGCTCGACATCGGCCGGTCCTCCGATCTCGAGGGCGCAACCGGGCAGTGGCCCGACGCGCTCATCCCAGCCGTGGATCCCTACTACGGCGAGCCGCGCGGGGCGTTTCCGGTCGACGTGCCGGCGGGTGCGAACCGCGTCGCCTGGGTCGACGTCCTGGTCCCGCCCGATCAACCCGCCGGCCTCTATCGCGGCGCGCTTCTGGTCCGCGGCGCGGGCCTGTTCCTGGTTGTGGTGCCGGTGGAGCTCACCGTCCACGACTTCACGTTGCCTTCGACCTCCTCGCTGACGAGCTCCTTCGGTTCGTTCGACAACATCTGCAGGGCCCACTACGGCGACCGCTGCGACGAGCGGCGGGGCTGGGAGATCAACTCGCTCTACGCGCGCGCCGGGCTCGAGAACCGCATCTCGCTCTCGGACCCGGCCTACGAAGTGCCGGTCGGGGATGCGGTCGAGCCGTTTCGGCGCTATGTCCAGCCCCTGCTCGACGGCCGGTCGCCTCGCGACGAGGAGGGCCAGTGGTCGCCCGTCCGTCTCGATGGCGCGGCGCTGACCTCGATCGAGGTCGACGGGGGGATCCGCGCCTGGAAGCGCGAGGCCACGGAGGGAGGGTTCGGCGATCGGGCTTTCCGCTACGCCTGCGACGAGCCCGGGAGCGACCGCGGGAGCTGGCGCCGTTGCAAGCAGCGCAGTGAGGTCGCCGGTCGGCGCTGGCGCGGCCTCGACGTGCTCATCACCGCGACGCTCGACAACGCCAGGCGCTTTCAGGCCGAGCGGCTGATCGACATCCTCGTGCCGCTGGTCAACAACATGGACGACAAGCCGGGGGCGAGCGAGTACTCGGGCGACCAGCGGCCCGGCTACGACCCGTTCCTCGCCAGGCCGGGCCGGCAGCTCTGGCTCTACAACTCCTGCGAGAGCCACGGCTGCGGCGCCGCCGTCGAGAGCGATCCCTACTTGGCGGGGTGGCCGTCCTACGTGATCGACCAACCCGCGTCCGAGCACCGGGCGATGGGGTTGCTCGCCTACGAGTACGGCGCGGACGGAGAGCTCTACTACGCGGTCGACTGGGATCTGACCAGCGCCTGGCAGAGCCAGCGCTCGTTCGCCGGCAACGGCGATGGGACGCTGTTCTATCCAGGCACCCCGGCCAGGATCGGCGGCACCCACGACATCCCGATCGAGTCGATCCGGCTGAAGCGGATCCGTGACGGTCGCGAGGACTACGAGTACGGGAGGCTCGCCGCGCGCAGTGGACATCGGACCGAGGCGGTCGCGGCCGCTCGCTCGCTGTTTCCCACCATGTATTCGACCGATGTGACCCCGGCCGCCTTCGAGCAAGCGCGGCTGGCGCTCGCGGGCCTCGTAGCGCCGGGCCTGGGGTCAGTCGATGGTCAGGCAGCTGCCGTGAGCGACCCCTAGCGGTGGCCGCTAACCCGTGACCTCGAACTTGTGCTTTGCCGGGGTCGGGTCGATGTTGCGGGCGGCGTCGGCCGCGCGAACGCTGAAGGTGTACCTGCCCGGCTCCAGCTTCTTGTACTGCTTCGGCGAGCTGCACGGTCCGAACGTACGAAGGCGTCTCTTCGCCCGCTTGCCCTGCAGCCTGCACTCAAAGTTCGCGCGATCCTCGGTGGCGTGGAACATGAACTTCACCGTTGGCTTACCTTGCTTCCTCTTCGGGCCCTTGTCGACGATCGTGTCGGGCGGCGCGGTGTCACCGCTTGAATCCAGGATCGTGGCGACTGCCTCCTGATCCGGAGTCGCTGCGTGGATTGGGTCCGAGAGCACAACTCGGAAGGTCTCGTTTTGCTCCACCGAGCCGTCCGCGTTGGTTGGGATGCTGAGCGCGCTCGTCAGCTGGCCCGGGTCGAAGACCAGGGTTCCCTCGCGTGAGGAGTAGTCGCCGGCGGCGGTCGCGGTGCCGTCCTCGGTCTTGAAGTCCACGACCACGGGAAATGCCACGGCGCGCGACAGGGTCACGGCGATGCTCGCATCCGAGCCCTCAGCCACCGAACCGTCGGCAATCGAGAGGGTTGGCGCGCCGTCCGCCCGCGGAGTTACCGGTCCGCTGGCATCGGTGACCGCCAGTGTCGATCCGGCGCTGAATGTCACGGCGCCCGAGAGCGGACCGTAATAGCTCGTCGTGCCCAACTCGGCGTTGGTCAGCGGCGTCGCGGTGACCTCGAAGCTGTCGGCCGAGTAGCTCAGCTCGACCGGGCTGCGTGAGTCGGTGACGATGACCTTCTGGACGCCGAGGTCGAGCAGCTGGATCAGCCCGGCAAGCTCGGCCTCTTCGAGCGTCATCGGCGGCGCGCCGGCGGCTGCCTCGACCATCGGCTCCGGCGCGTTGGCCGACCTCGCGCCAGCGAGGTCGAGCTGGAAGATGCTGATCTCGAAGCCGTCGGAGTTGCAGCTCGCGCTCGTTGGCCCGGGGAGGACGGGATCGCCGCTGACGAGGAAGTCCTCGATCCGCGAAGTCACGGAAGGGTCCCCCGGTAGCGGCACATGCTCCACCCCGCACGAGTAGTGGATTGGGATATCGGCACCGAGAGGGTTGGTCGTGTCCTGAGGCCCCTGGACGCCGCTTCGGACCGGCACGGTGCCGTCACCGGTCCCGTAGCCGAGTTCCACGTAGTCCTTCTCGCCGGATCGATAGAAGAGGATGCTCTCAACGGTCGTCACCCCCGAGCCGACGAAGGCTTGGTAGTCGACTCCGTTCGTCTTGAACCCGTCGAGCGACTGCGCATGATCGTCGAGCGCGTGGGCCAGGAGTGCCGGTTCGCCGCCGAGGTGGAAGACGTAGCCCAGGAGCCCGGCGCGGTCGAGTGGTTGCGGCTGGCGGTCATTGACCGTCAGCCAGTCGCCGAAGTTCGCCGTCGGGTAGAGGTAGTAGAGCCCCTGCGCGGTTCGCGCCCACTCCTGAAACTCCGCATCGATGATGATGTTGTCGAGCGCCTCGGCCGCTGGTGACTCGAGCCCGGCGGCGAGCGGGAAGATCGCCTTCGGTGAACCCCAATAAGG
This sequence comes from uncultured Solirubrobacterales bacterium, assembly GCA_963767285.1. Taxonomy (GTDB): domain Bacteria; phylum Actinomycetota; class Thermoleophilia; order Solirubrobacterales; family 70-9; genus WHSW01. Next base: position 165,128 of record CAVYDJ010000004.1, read on the forward strand.
GGTACCGACGGTGAGCGCGCGCGCGACCTTGTCGGCGCGAGACTGGTCGTTGATGTAGTCGCGAATCACCAGGCCGCCCATCGAGTGCCCCATCAGCACAACCTTGGGGAAGACGACGTCGGGCTGTGGACAAACCACGGCCTCGGCTGGCAGGACTCCCCCGCAGCGCGCGAACTCGACCATCGCGTCGAGCTCGTCGAGCGCCAGATGCGGCGACTTGCGCCAGTCCCACACGTAAACGTAGTTCGTGGCGATCCGGTCGAGGAAGGTGACGGCAGGACCGTAGACCTGCTTGCCGAACAACGAGTCGAAGATCTCGGTCGGGCGCGCGAGCGGGTTACAGCTCCCCTGCTCGAGGTTCGTCTCGCCGTCAGCCTGGAGGCGCATCTGGTCGAACTCGATCGAAGGGAGGTCGGGATAAAGCTGATCGCTGCCACAGGCGATCTTGGCACCGGCGAAGCCGTGGACGAAGACGATCGGTGGAGGGGGGAGTACCTGCCAGGCGGGTGAGAAGTCGTCCGCCACCGGGGTACTCGTCAGGTTCGTCTGGGCCGAGCCGTTGGCGTTCATCACGTAGATCTCGTAGTTGCCGTCGCGGGTCGGTCGCGAAGGCGATCCGCTCGCCATCAGGCGACCATGAAGGGGCTTCGTCAATGGCCGCGTTGGCCGTCAAGGGGGTCTGGCCAGAGCCGTCGGCGGCGGCCATTGTGTAGATGTTCTCGTTGCCGTCTCGGCGGCTCGTGAAGGCGATCCGCTGGCCGTCGGGCGACCACGCGGCCGTCGTGTCGGAGGCCGTGTCGGTCGTCAGCCGAGTCTGGCCCGAGCCGTTCGCGTTCATCACGTAGATCTCGTCGTTGCCGTCTCGGCGGCTTGTGAAGGCGATCCGCTGGCCGTCGGGCGACCACGCGGCCATCGTGTCGGAGGCCGTGTCGGTCGTCAGCCGAGTCTGGCCCGAGCCGTTCGCGTTCATCACGTAGATCTCGTAATTGCCGGCACGAAAGCTCGTGAAGGCGATCCGCTGGCCGTCGGGCGACCAGGCAGGCTCGATGTCGGTGGCTGCGCTGGTGGTCAGCCGCGTCTCTTGCGAACCGCCCGCGTTGATCGTGTAGATGTCCAAGTTGGAGCCGCGGTCGCTGTGGAATGCGATCCGCTGGCCGTCCGGCGACCAGTCCGCTTCTTGATCGTCGACCGCGTTCGTGGTCAAGCGCGTCTGCCCGGAGCCGTTGGCGTTCGCCACGTAGATCTCGAAGTTGAGGTGGCGGTCGCTGGTGAAGGCGATCTTGCCGTTCTCGCCCACGAAGGCCGCTTGGGCGGGCGAGGGCGCGACCCAGCCGGCGAATCCCAGCCCGAAGCCGGCAAAGACGACCGCGAGGCGAGCGACACCAACCCGCCGCCGATCGACCGGCCCTCCTCGCTCGCCGGCCCGATCCCTGGTCACGCGCGCCTCTCAGTTGACGTCCCCAAGCTAGCACGGGGCCGGCCGTCGACCCGAAGGAGGACGACTTCCGGCCCGCGTTCGAGCTCGAAGTCGCTTCGTCGAGGTAGACCGTGAGCCAGCGGCGCTCGAGCATGGGGGCGTCACGATCGACGACGTTGCTCACATGGACCTGTACTCCTGCTTCCCGGTCGCGGTCGAGATCGCCGCCGCCGAGCTGGGCCTCGCCCCCGACGGTGCCCGCACGATCGTTCGCAGCACAGATGAGTCCATCACAACCGGCCTGCTCGAGTCCGACCCGCTGGGCGCCGAGCTTGCGGTCTCCGGACCGGGAGCGCTCACGATCGGCCGCGCTCGTAGACGCTGACGCGGCGTGGTCAGGCCTTCGTCCCGGCCGCCTCGCGCACGCGATCGTCGGCGGCGATCAGCGTCTCGTCATCGGCCGGGACCGATGGCGGGTCGGCCGGGTACTCGTCATGGCGCCGCCACCACGAGTCCCCGTCCTGCGGGTAGCCCTCCGGCGAGTCCTGCCATTCCTCCTGGCGCCCGAGCGGCGCGATGTCGAGGAAGCTGAACGTGCTGCCGAGGGCCTCGTCGCCGCGCCCGTCGACCATGTACGTGCGGTAGATCCGATCCCCGACCCGCAGGAAGACGTTGGTCGCGTGCATCTCGTCGACGTCGAAGTCCTCGTCCCAGTCGTCGGTGATCGTGTACCAGGGGATGCGCTCCCAGCCCATCCTCTTCTGCAGTCGCTGGATCTCGGCCTGGGGCGCCCGCGAGGCGTGCACGACCGTCATGTCGCGCGCGTTGACGTGCGCCGGATGAGCGCGCTGGTCGGTCATCATCGAGCAGCCCCAGCAGCCCTTGTCCGGCCAGCCGTTGACGTCCGGCTCGAAGAAGAACCGGTAGATGGCCAGCTGCCGGCGGCCCTCGAACATGTCGAGGAGGCTGAGCCGGCCGTCCGGGCCGTCGAACTCGTAGTCCTTCTCGACGAGCATTCGCGGCATACGCCGGCGCTTGGCGGCCAGCGCATCGCGGGCGTGCGTGAACTCCTTCTCCTCCACCAGCAGTTGCTCGCGCGCGTCCTTCCACTCCTGTGGCGAGACGATGGGGGGTAGCTCCATGACGGATCTCCTTCGGTGGCCGGATCTCGCGTGTCGTTCGACCCGTACCCGGAGTGGCGGCCGGCTACCCACCCGCGGTTTCCTCGCGGATCGGCGCCCTCACCGACGCTCGATCCAGACCGGCGCCGATCCGGCCCCAGTTGGTTATCGTCGCCCCGGGGTATGGGTGATCGGGGACTGACGCGACGGAGCTTCGTGCGCAGCGCGGGCGCGGGCGCGGTCGCGTTCGGCGCCGCGACCAACCCGCTGCTCGCCCGCGCGATCGCCGGCGTCTCGCCGGGCAAGCGCGTGGCGGTGCTCGGCGGCGGCATGGCCGGGCTCACGGCCGCGCACGAGCTCGCCGAGCGTGGCTTCAAGGTGGACGTGTACGAGCCGGTCGCCCTGGGCGGCAAGGCTCGCTCGATCGGCGTCCCCGACACCGCGGCGGACGGCCGCAAGGACCTGCCGGGCGAGCACGGGTTCCGCTTCTTCCCGGGCTTCTACCACCACATCCCCGACACGATGCGGCGGATCCCCGACGGCAAGAACCCCGAGGGCGTCTACAACAACCTGATCGCCGTGAGCGGCGGGCGGTCGGTCCGATCCGAGGGCCGCGTCGACGCGCAGCTGTTCGGGATGGCTCCGGACCCGAGCGCGGTGCTCACCCCCGACGGGATGCGCGCGCTCCTGATCGAGGGGCTCGCGAAGGGAAGGATGGTGCCGCCGCAGGAGCTCGCGTACTTCGTCGAGCGGGCGCTGGTCTTCTACACGTCTTGCGACGAGCGCCGCTACGGCGAGTGGGAATACGTGCCGTGGTGGGACTTCATCGGCGCCGCCAGCCGCTCCGGCGAGTATCAGAAGATCGTCGCGCGCGGCCTGACCCGGTCGGTCGTCGCGGCGAAGGAGACGGTCGCCTCGACGCGGACGATCGGCAACATGGCCGAGGCGTTCATCATGAACATCATGGGCCGGGGCAACGACGGCGCCATCGACCGCGTCCTCGATCGCCCGACCAACGAGGCTTGGATCAAGCCCTGGGTGCGCCTGCTGAAGAAGCTCGGCGTGAGCTTTCACATGGGCCAGCGCGTCACGGCGCTCGAGCCCGGCGGCGATGGCGCGATCGCGGCCGCGACGGTGACCGGCGCCGACGGCCAGACCCGGCGGATCGACGCCGATTGGTTCGTTTCGGCGATGCCGGCCGAGCGCATCCAGAAGCTGCTCTCGCGGAAGCTGCTGCGCGCCGACGAGAGGCTCGAGGGCATCAACGAGCTCTACACCGACTGGATGTCCGGCGTCCAGTACTTCCTGCGAAAGCGGATCGACATCACCCCGGGCCACGTCACGTACGTGGACGCGGAGTGGGCGCTGACCTCGCTGACGCAGGCCCAGTTCTGGGGCGAGCGCGACTTCCCCGCCGCCTACGGTGACGGCGAAGCGGTCGACTGCCTCTCGGTCGACGTCTCGGACTGGGACACGCCCGGGCCGCTGACCGGCAAGGTCGCCAAGCGGTGCACGCAGGCGGAGATCAAGCGCGAGGTCTGGCATCAGATCTCTTCCCACCTGTCAGACACCGATCCCGAGATCCTCGATCCCGACCTGGTCCACTCGGCGTTCATCGATCCGGGGATCCAGTGGCATCCGACCCGCGGCCGCAACTCGAACGCGACGCCGCTGCTGGTCAACACGGTCGGCTCGTGGGACAAGCGGCCCGAGCCGAGGACGGCGCTGCACAACCTGTTCCTCTGCGGCGACTACGTGCGAAACGACATCGACCTCGCGACGATGGAGGGCGCCAACGAGACCGGACGGGCGGCGTCCGCGGCGCTCATGGAGGCGTCCGGCTCGACCGCCGCGCCGCCCCAGATGTACACGCTCTACGACCCGCCCGAGATGGAAGGCGAGAAAGCCGCCGACCGCGAGCTCTACCGCCAGGGCCTGCCGAACGCGCTCGACGTCGAGGCCTGACCGCGGCGCGGCGCGTTCAGCGGGGTGCGTACGGCGCGAGGGCCGAAGGCGCGGTCGTCTGCGAGAGCCTGCTGGGAGGGCGCTGAGTGGGCTCGCGACGAAAGCTCGTACTCGACGCCACGATCGCGGTCGGGATCGCGGGCTCGGTCCTCGCGATCACCGCGCTCGCGCTTGCGGCGACCGCCCCGGCTGCCGACGCGGCCCAGGAGCAGCCGAACGTGGTGGTCGTCATGACCGACGACCAGCGGCTCTGGGACATGGAGGCGATGCCGCTCACGAACCGGCTGCTCGGCGATCGCGGGACGACGTTCACGAACGCGTTCGCCACGAATCCGCTCTGCTGCCCGTCGCGGGCGACCTTCCTGAGCGGCCAGTACCCGCACAACCACGGCGTGCTCGACAACGACCTGCCCGAGGGCGGCTACGCGAAGTTCGACTTCTCCAACGCGCTCGGCGTCTGGCTCCAGCAGGCGGGCTACCGCACCGCGCACATCGGCAAGCAGCTGAACGAGTACGGCGTCGCCACCCAGCCCACCCAGGCGCAGATCGCGCCCGGCTACGACGACTGGTTCGCGACCCGCGACCCCACGACGTACTCGATGTACAACTACATCGTCCAGGAGAACGACGTCCGGCATCCGTACGGAGTGCTCCCCTCCGACTACCAGACGGATGTGCTCGCCAACCGCGCGCTCTCCGACATCCGCACCTGGGCGCCGGACGACCGGCCGTTCTTCATCCACCTGTCGACGGGCGCGATCCACCACGAGATCTACGACGCGGAGGCAGGGCCGCGGCCCGCGCCCCGGCACCTCGGCGCCTACGCCGGCGAGCCGTTCCGGCCGCGCCCGAACTACGACGAGGCAGACATCTCCGACAAGCCCAGCGTCGTGCGCCATTACGCGCGGATCGGCCCCGAGCTCGAAACCAAGATCGCGGCCACGCACACAGCGCAGGCTCGAGGCGCTGCTCGCCGTCGACGAGGCCGTGGCGCGGATCGTCGAGGAGCTCGAGGCGGCCGGGGAGCTCGACCAGACGCTGCTGGTGTTCACCTCCGACAACGGCTACCTCCACGGCGAGCACCGCTTCCCGAACCAGAAGGTGGTCCCGTACGAGGAGTCGATCCGCGTCCCGCTGCTCGTCCGCGGCCCCGGCTTCCCCGCCGGCGCGGTGCGCCGCCAGCTGGTGGGCAACATCGACCTCGCGCCGACGATCCTCGGGCTCGCGGGCGCCACCCCGGGCAGGCTGATCGACGGCGAATCGCTGGTTCCCTACGCGCAGAAGGCGCGCCATCGCCGCGACCGCTCGCTCGAGATCGAGTCCGACTTCGGCGCCGTCAGCGGCACGCCGGCCCTGATCATCCCCGCCTACCACCAGGGCGTGCACGTCTTCTACGACGGAATTCGCACCCGCCGCTACAAGTACGTCCACTGGTTTCGCGACGTCGACGGCAACCCGGCGAACGAGATCGAGCTCTACGACCTCGCGGCGGATCCCTACGAGCTCGAGAGCCTCCACGACAGCCCGCGGCACGCGGCGCTGAAGCGGGCGCTCGCGCGCGAGCTCGAGACGTTCAAGGAGTGCGCCGGGCGAGGGTGCCGCCGGGCCTTCGACCCGCCGCCGCTTCCGTGCCTGAAGGCGCCTCTTCGTCTCGGCGACGCCGGGGCCGGATCGCTTGCCCTCGGCGCGACGAAGGGCGACCTTCTCACCGGTGCGGGCAGCCCGCGGCGCGTGCGCAAGCGCGCCTGGCGCTACTGCACGGCGCGCCGCGGCGGCGCCCACGTCGTCTTCTCGCCCGAGTCGGTGGCGCGCCTGATCGCGATCGCCGCGCCGGCGCGCGGCGTCCGCGGGATCGAGCGGGGGGCGCGGGTCTCGCGCCTGCGGCAGCGCCTATCCCGGCGCGGCCCGTCTGGCGCCGGGCCTATTCGGCGCGACGCCCGAGCGCGGTCTCGTGTTCGGGGTCGACGACGGCCGCGTGCGGTTCGTCGCGCTCGCGGATGCCGGGCTGCGGGGCGACCCGCAACGGCTTGCTCGCCACCTCAGGCGCGCCGGGTTCTGACCCGGCTCACATCCGTCCGTCCCGGGGATGGCTTTCCATCGAGTCCATCATCGGCATCGCGTCGCCGGGAATCGTGAAGCCGGGCACCTCCTCCGGCGCGAACGCGACCGCGAGCCCGAGCACCACGAGGACCACAGCGACGCCGCGCACAGCGATCGCCTTCCAGGGAAGCAGCCGCTCCAGCGCGATCAGCGCCGCCACCAGGACCATCCAGCCGATGCTCATCACGCCGAGGGCGAACAGCGCGGCCATCATCGCCCAGCAGCAGCCGACGCAGAACCCGCCGTACTCGATCCCCGAGCGGAGCGCGCCCAAACGATCGTGGTAGGCGTGCGGGGGCCGGGTCCGGCACCGGTCCAGGCAGGACTCCTTGACCCGCGTCAGCTGGTACAGGCCCGAGCCGGCGATCACCCCGCCCGCGACGTAGGGCCCAGCCTCGTCCCAGCCCAGGAACCCGGCGTCCAGCGAGCGCACGCCCTCGACGATCGCGTACCCGAGCACGCCGGCGGCCGACCAGAGGAGGATGTACCCCACGGCGAACGCGGACCTCGCGGCGAGCGATCCGGGGAGCGACGCCACCGTCGGCGCGAGCGACGGAAACATCATCGCCGCCATCATCGTCGCCCAGACCACGGCAAACCAACCAAGGCCGCCGAGTTCGGTCCCTGGCCCGGCGTCCATGCCGTCCATGCGCGCGGCGGTGACCGCCCAGGCCGCGGCGGCGACCACGAGAAGGGCCACCAGGCCGACCTGGCTCAGGTCGCGGGTGGCCGGCGTCTGGCGCAGAGCCGCAGACTCCATCGGGACCTGGAATATCACAACCGGTCGCGATGAGCCGGCCCCACGCCGAGGGTCTAACTTGGTGAACAGGGGCCAGCGAGAAGGAGAGGACGATGTCTGAGCACACGACTGGTACGCGCGAGGAATGGCAGGCGGCCCGGGATGAGCTGGCGAAGCTCGAGGCCCGGCACGCCGAGCTGAACGAGGAGATCAAGGGGAAGCGGCGCGAGCTCCCCTGGGTCCCGGTCGAAAAGGAGTACGAGTTCGACACCGAGGAGGGAAAGAAGTCCCTGGCCGAGCTCTTCGACGGCCGCTCGCAGCTCCTCGCCTACAACATCATGTACGGCCCCGACTACTCGCTCGGCGCATGCCCGGGGTGCACGAGCCTCGGCGACGAGTTCTCCGGCGGTCTGATCCACCTGAACAAGCGGGACGTGACGTTCCTCTGCTTCTCGCGCGCGCCGATCGACCGGCTCGCCGCCTACAAGCAGCGGATGGGATGGGAGTTCCCGTACGTCTCGACGTACGAGACCGAGTTCCCGTGGGACTTCGGACTCGCGCTGACCGAGGAGCAGGCGAACGAGGTCCCCGAGGTGAGGGAGATGATCGACAACCCGCCCGAGTGGCTTCGGGAATGGGGCGAGCAGGTCGGGGCGGACCTCAAGGACGGCCTTCGCGAGGGCCCGGGCTACATCGCGTTCGCGCGCGAGAACGGGACCATCTACCACACGTACACCGTGATGGCGCCCGATCCGTTCGTTCAGCCCCACGTCGGAATGCTGCTCGAGCGGACTCCGAAGCCTCAGCCCGAGGATCCGCGAGCGTGGCGCAAGGACGAGTACCCGGACTGAGCGTCGCGACGTGAGCTTCCCCGGCATCTCTCTCGTCACGAGCACGGGCGGCCCGGCCGAGCTCGGGAGCGCGATCGCCTACGCGTTCGGGCGCACCCCGCTGGTGCTGGCGGCGGAGGCGCGCGACCTCGACGAGCTTTCCGGGGGGCGGCTCACCCTCGGGCTCGGGACCGGCACGCGGCGGATGCAGCAGGACTGGCACGGCCTGGACGGCGAGCACCCGGCGAGCAGGATGGAGGAGCTCGTCCCGCTGCTGCGCAAGCTCTGGCGCCTGCACGAGGAACCGATCGACCACGACGGCCGCTTCTACCGGTTGCGAGTCCAGCCGACCGCGCCGCCGCGCGAGCCCTACCGGACGGACACGCCGATCTACATGGCGGGCGTCAACGCCCGGATGATCGAGGCCGCCGGGGCGGTCGCCGACGGTCTCGTCGGCCACCCGCTGTTCACGCCGCAGTACGTGCGCGAGGTGGTTCGCCCGGCGCTCGCCCGCGGCGCCGGGCGCGGCGGTCGCGAGGCGCCCCCGATCGCGGGCTACGTCACCTGCTCGGTCGCCGAGGACCGCGACGCCGCGCGCCAGGCCGCCGCGGCGATCATCGCCTTCAACTCGACCGTCAAGACCTACCGCGCCACGCACAAGGTCAGCGGCTTCGAGCGTGAGGCCGACCTGGTCCGCGAGGCCTGGGACCGCGGCGACGGGGAGGGCATGGTCGCCGCGGTGAGCGACGAGATGATCGACTCGATCGCGCTCGCCGGCACGCCCGACGAGGTCCGGGACCGGTTCGCGGAGCGCTGGGACGGGGTCTACGAACAGACCCTGCTGTGGCCGCCGGCGTTCAAGGGCCACGAGGGCGTCGAGGCCGTGATCGAAGCGTTCCGGTAGTCGCGGAATTCCGCGCGCCGTTCCGCGGTCGCAAGACGCCGGTCAACGCCTGGTGGGGCACGTTCGACCTCGCGATCAACTTCTTCTCCGGCCGACCGGCTGACCCGCCGTCGGACTCCGGCCCCCGACGGCTACGGCGACGCGGACCTGAGCCCCGCGCCCGGAGGCTGGAACGCGGAGCTCGGCGAGTACCTGCTCGAGTGGGAGGAGATCCGCTCGGAGCCGGATCCGCAGGCCCTGGCTGTTGAGTTCGCGCGTTCGGCGTTCCGCCACTCCTGCGCCGTCTGCGGCTGGGATCCGGCGCTGGCGGCCACCGCGGAGGGTGTTCCGCCGCCGATCAGGTGACGGCGTACTCGTCCCCCGGGGCGAGCGGCGCGGCGCGGTACGGACGGCCGTTGGCCGCTCGCTCGAACCGCTCGCGGGCGTCTGCGACCGGCCGGTAGTGCGGCTCGAAGGCGTAGCCGCCGTAGTGGATGGGGACCACGGTCGCGGCGCCGAGCAGCTCCCCCGCGAGCGCGGCCTGCTCGGGCTCCATCGTCGCCGGCAGCGGGCTCGGCGGCTGCTGGTGGGGAAAGTCGACGATCGCCCCGTTGATCGGCGCGAAGACGACGTCGAACGGGCCCGCGCGACGCGCCATCTGCCACCACGCGCCGTGAAAGGCGGTGTCGCCGAGATGAAGGACGCGATTCCCGTTCGCCTCGATCAGCCACGACACCTGCGGATCGCCGAGTCCGTCGACGGCGGGGAGCGCAGTGCAGATGAACGGCCCGACGTCAACCGACTCCCAGGTCGCGACGACCCGGCGCGGCAGCTCCGCCGCGCTCAGCTCGTGCTCTGCCTGAGCAAGGGCAAGGTTGCCCGGCTCGGCCGGCGGGGGGTGGTGGACCGCGGCGCCGGGCGCCAGCGCGCCGGCCAGCGCGCCGGCGTCGGTGTGATCGCGGTGGAGGTGGCTGACCACGCCGCCGACCGCTCCCTTGGCGGCGGGGGCGACCGGCGGCAGCTCGACGTCTTCCGCCACGGCGCCGAATCCGGCGAAGGTGCCGCCCGCGTCGGCGAGCGGATCCACCACCAGCGTCGCGCCGTCCTGCTCGATCTCAACTCCAGCCCATCCCAGCCATCGCACGCGCATTGGACGTCTCCTTCGCTTGTTTACCGAACGATCGTTCGTACGGTATCATCCAAGCCGATGCCGCGCCGTGCCGCCACCGCCGTCGAGGACACCCGGACCGAGGTCCTCGGTGTGGCGATGCGCCGCGCCTCGGTCGACGGGCTCGAGGGGCTGACGATCGGTCGGCTGGCCGACGAGCTCTCGATGAGCAAGAGCGGGCTCCACGGCATGTTCGGAAGCAAGGAGGACCTCCAGGTCGCCACCTTCGAGCGGGCGGTCGAGGCGTTTGCGGATGACGTCTGGCTCCCGGTCGCCGGCCGCGAGCCCGGCCTGCCCCGGCTGCTGGCGCTGATCGATCGCTGGCTCGCCTATCACCGCGGTCAGGCGCTGCCCGGCGGCTGCTTCGTGACCACCGCGACGATCGAGTTCGACGCGCGGCCGGGACCTCTGCGCGATGCGGTCGCGGCCGCCCGCCGGCGGATGCACCGCCAGCTCGAGGGCGACGTCCGCACCGCGATCGAGGCCGGCGACGTCCCCGCCGACGCCAACCCGGCGGATGTCGCCTTCGCCCTCTACGCGCTCGCGTCGGCGGCCAGCCAGGCGATCCAGCTCGACGAGCGGGGCGCGAGCGCCCGCGCCCGGCGCTGCATGAGGGGGCTGCTGGGCGCCCGCTAGTTGCCCGCCGCCGCGAGCGCCTGCTCGAGATCGGTCCAGAGGTCCTCGACGTGCTCGCAGCCGACGGACAAACGGAGAAGGCTCGCGGGCACGTGCGCGCGTTCGGCCTCGTAGCGCGCCCGGCGTTCGATCAGCGTCTCGACTCCGCCGAGGCTGGTCGCGTTGGCGATCAGCCGGACCGCGGCGCAGACCCCGTCGGCCGTGTCGGCACCGCCGTCGAGCTCGAAGGCGAGCATCGCGCCGAAGCCGCTCATCTGGCGGCGGGCGAGCTCGTGGCCGGGATCGTCGGGTAGCCCCGGGTATCGCACCCGCGAGACCCCCGGATGCCCGGCGAGCCGGCGGGCGAGCTCGGCGGCGTTCGCCTCGCTGCGCTCGACCCGCAGCGCCAGGGTGCGGATCCCGCGCAGGCCGAGGAACGCCTCGAAGGGGCCGGGCACCGCACCGGTCAGAGCCCGACGCTCGATCAGCTCGCGCCGCCCATCCTCGCCGGCGGTGATGACGACACCGAGCAGCGAGTCTGAATGGCCGGCGATGTACTTGGTCGCCGAGTGGACGACGAAGTCGGCGCCGAGCTCGAGCGAGCGCTGGCGCAGCGGCGTCGCCAGGGTCGCATCGACGGCGACGGCGCCACCGCGCTCGTGGGCGGCGGCGGCCAGGGCGGCGAGGTCGGTGATCCCGAGCAGGGGATTGCTCGGGGTCTCGACCCAGACGAGGCTCGCCTCGCCGATCGCCGCGACCGTGGCATCGGTGTCGGTCTGGTCGACGTGCTCGACCTCGAGCGCCCCGCTCGCGGCGCGCGCGCCGAGCAGGCCGCGGACGCCGGGATAGCTGACCGACGGCGCGACCACCCGGGCGCCCGCCGGGAGCGCGTCGAGGACCGCGGCGCTCGCCGCCATCCCCGAGGAGAACGCCGTCGCGTGACCGCCCTCGAGCGCTCCGACCGCGCGCTCGAACGCCTCGATCGTGGGTGATCCGTCGCGGATGTACTCGTACTCTCCGCCCTGGCGATAGGTGGTCGAGACGGCGACGGCCGCGCTCACCGGCTCGCCGGCGGCGCCATCGTGGCCGGCGGCGACGCAGATCGTCTCGGGGTGGAGTGGGCTCAACTGTGCCTCCTTGGATCGGCTGGGTCGGCAGTGTGATTGTGCCCCTTGTGACCCGGGGCCGGCGGGCTACGCCGGTGCCAGGTTCGGCATCGGCGACCGGGTGATCGACCGCCGGGTCGTCTGGGTCGCCTAGAGCCCAGACGTGACACGACCCGGGTCCGATGCCTCGTTACCCGGGTCGCGTCCCGCACCTCTCGTTGCCTGTCCTACCCAAGCTCTTCGGCGATGGTGACGCGTGCGCCCGATTACGGCAAAGGGATATTCGTCCAACCTGCCGATTTGGGCTAAAGATTTCCGGCCGGTCCGACAGCCGAAGTGCTACTCCCTACTCCTGACCGCGGTTAGAATTGACGCCGTGCGGGAGTTTGCAAGGAAGCGGTTATGGATGCAGGGAGTGCTGACCGGCGCGATCGTGCTCGCGTTCGCTGCGACCGCGCAGGCAGCGCCGAGCTACGGGGTCGTGCCGCAGGACGGGGCCGTGCCGTCGCGCGCCGAGGTCGAGGAGATGGCGGCCGGTGGGGTCAAGGACATGCGCATGATCCTGCACTGGCCGACCGTCGAGAGCACGCAGGGCACCTACAACTGGAGCTCGGTGGACGCGATGGTCCGCGAGACCACGAACTACGGCGTGCAGCCGTTCTTCTTTTTCTACGGCACCCCGAACTGGGCGACCGCGATCGACAAGCGAAAGAAGTGCGACAAGAAGGACTGCACGGTCTTCCCGCCGATCAGCGGACGCACTCGCGCAGCGTTCGCGGACTTCGCGAAGGCGGCCGTGAAGCGCTACGGGCCTGGCGGCGATTTCTGGAAGGTGCCGGGGGCCAAGGCACGCGTTCACGCTTCCGCGCTCGATTGGAACCGGAGCGGGATCATCGGCGGCGTCCCCTGCATCCCGCCGCTCCAGCCGCCGCTCTGCATGGAGGAACCCGACCCGGACCCGCCGCTGCCCCCCGGCACCCCCGAGCCGCCGCCCCCGCCGCCGACCGAGCCGCCGCCCCCGCCGCCGAGCCCGGAGCCGCCGCCCGACCAGCCGCCGTGCGGATGCACCGAGGCGCACCCGCTGCGCGCCTGGCAGATCCTCAACGAGCAGAACTCGCCCAAGTACTTCGCCCCGAAGGTCGACGTGAAGGCGTACGCGAAGATCATCAAGAAGGTCGGCCCCGCGATCCACGAGGTCGACCCCGGCGCCGATGTCGTGATCGGCGGGATGTGGGGCCCGGCGTCGGCGGAGAAGGTGGTGCTGCCGCTCGAGCCGTGGCTGAAGCAGTTCTACCGCGTGAAGGGGGTCAAGGCCGCGTTCGACTCGATCGCGATCCACCCCTACGCCTCGAACACGGGCGCCTCGCTCGACCAGATGAACGTGGCGCGCAAGGCGGTTAAGAAGGCGGGCGACCGCAACGTCGGCACTTGGGTCACCGAGATCGGCTGGGCCGCCGGCGGACCGAAGAGCAACCCGTACGTGAAGGGCATGGACGGTCAGGCGAAGCTGCTGCGCAAGACCCTGTCGAAGTTCGAGAAGAGCAAGTACAAGCTCAAGGGCCTGTTCTGGTACTCGTGGCGCGACCTCGCCGGCGGCGAGCTGATCTGCGAATGGTGCGGTTACGCGGGCCTGCGCAACCTCGACGGCTCCGCCAAGCCGGCCTGGAACGAGTTCTCCAAGCTCGCCAAGGGCTGACTCAGCCCGCGTCGGCTTCGAGCAGCTCGGAGACGACCGCCAGCAGCGCCGCGTCGCCGCGCATCAGTTCGTCGCGCTGACCGGCACCGATCGCGAACCCGGAGTGGACGGTGGCGAGCTTCTCCAGCGCCTGGGTCCAGTACTCGTCCAGGGTCAGGGAGGCGGAGCGCTGGACGCCGAAGTAGTCGTCGTAGTCGGCCAGCGCCTGCTCGGAGCGGACGACGTTCTGAACGTACGCCCGGTAGTCGAACGACTCGACTTCGTGCTCGAGCCGGTCGACCTTCTCGCGCAGTAGCGACTTGCCGGGGTGAAGCGAGTGCACGACCTCGCCGTGGTGCGCGTACCAGACGCGTTCGGCCGTGTGGAAGCGGTCGCTCAGCTCCGCGTCGCCGGACGCCTTCAGCGCCTCGACCATGTCGGCCTTGGCGTCCATCATCGCCAGGAACTCGCGCGACATGTCGCCACTGAAGTCGTCGCGCTCGGCCTCCATCGACGGCCGCAGGCAGCGGTCGTAGGTCTCGGCGTCCAGGGCGCCGCAGAAGTAGAGGAGCGCGCCGCTGCCGCGGATCAGCGCCGCGGCGCGGTCGAGCCAGCGCTCGGCCTCGGCCTGCTCGTCCCCCGAGAGCCCGGCCGTGACCCGCTCGCAGGCGTGAGCGAGGACCTGCCAGTACAGGAACTCGCAATGGTGGCCGTGGCAGAAGTGAAACCAGGCCGCGCGGTCGTCGTCGTCGGCAAGGTCGAGCAGGCGCGTCGTGTACGGCTGCTGCCAGGGAAAGGTCTCGTCGCCCGTGGTCGGCCCCGTCTGGCGAGCGCTCGGGATCCGGGCGTCAGCCGGAAGCACGATCGCAGTCGGGTGAGCCGCCAAGTTCGGCGACGATACCAGCGGTGAGCGAGCGCCTGATCACGACCGATGAGGGAAGCTGGGCCGAGGCGTTCGAGGCCCGGGACTGGCTGCTGCTCGCCGCCACCGCGGCGATCTGGGGCTCCGCCTACATACTGATCGAGATCGGGCTCGAGGGACTCGAGCCGACGGCGATCTCGTTCGTGCGGGTCGCGCTCGGGGCCGCCGCCCTGGCTGCCATCCCGGCGGCGCGGCGCGCCAGTGTGGCCGGGCGCGACCGCGCCCGCCTCGCCCTGCTTGGGGCGCTGTGGCTGGCCCTGCCGCTGACCCTGTTCCCGATCGCCCAGCAGTGGGTCTCCTCGGTGGTCGCGGGCATGATCACCGGCGCCCAGCCGCTGTTCGCCGCGGCTATCGCGGCGGCCCTGCTGCGACGCCTGCCGGGCCGGCGCCAGGCCGTCGGGCTCGGCCTCGGGTTCGCGGGCGTGATCGCGATCGTCCTCTCGACGGCGGCGGACGACGGGTCGGACGAGGCGCTCGGGATCGGCCTGGTCCTGGTCGCGGTCGCCTGCTACGCGCTCTCGACGAACATCGCCGTGCCGCTTCAGCAGCGCTACGGCTCCCTGGTGGTGATCCTGCGCGCCCTCGTCGTCGCGCTCGGGCTGCTGGCCGTGCCCGGCGTGATCGGGCTGGCCGCTTCGGAGCCCGATGCCGCGAGCCTCGCGGCGATGGTGCCGCTCGGGCTGCTCTGCACCGGGCTGGGCTACGTCACCTTCACCGCGCTCGTCGGGCGTGTCGGGGCGACCCGCGGCGCGGTCGCGATCTACTTCGTCCCCGTGATCGCGATCGTGCTCGGCGTCGTCTTTCGCGGCGAGGGCGCCGGGGCGGTGGCGCTGGCCGGCACCGCCGCGGTGCTCGCCGGCGCCTGGTTGACGAGCCGGCCACAGGCGCGAGCCGTGCCTGGCGACGGTACTGCTAACGGTTCGCTAACAAACTGCTAATATGCCCGCTTCCTGCTGAGTCCCCGCCGCGCAGGCGACGGGGGACGGGGGACCCACTAGTTGGGGCGAATCGCGGCCACTGTGCCGTGTAGCGCTAGCTCTAGCGCGAGCCCGTCAGCTAACCCCGGAAGCAACAGAGCGGAACTCGGACTCGGACTCGGACCCCGGACCAAATTTTCATGCTGACGAACGTCAAAACTCGGCTCGGCGCGATCCTGATCGCGGCGCTCACCATGCTCGCGATCGGTGCGATCTCCGCCGCCGCGGCGGGCGCTTCGAGCTCGGGCGGGGTCAGCACCCTGACCACCGGCGGCTCGCAGCCCGGCGGCGCGAACGCCCGGGTCAACGACCGCTATTCGAAGATCTGGACTGCGCAGGTGAGACCTGCCGAGCGGCGCTGGGCCCATCGGACCGCGGAATGCGAGTCCGGGGGTGATCCGGACGCGATCGGCGGCGGCGGGCTTTACCGCGGCGCATTCCAGTTCATGAGGTCGACGTGGAAGGCCTCGCCGAAAAGCCCGGGCGGCGATCCGATCGCCTACTCGTATCGCACCCAGGCGGTCGTCGCGGTGATGCTGAAGCGCCGCGATGGCGCCGGCCACTGGCCCGTCTGCGGACGCTAGTCCGGTTTCGGACGCCGGCCGGTTTACCTGACCCGGTCCGGTGGTAACTACGGGGTAGCGCGCATGGATGCCGATCCTCGGCACCGCGCATAAGGAGGGGCAATGAACTCGGTAACGAGCATGGATTCCGTTTCCGCGCGAACCCGTTCCGACGCGGAGCTGCTGAACAAGTACGCGGAACGACCGACGCCGGAGCTGCAGCGGCAACTGGTCGAGCGGCTGATGCCGTTCGCCCGTTCGATGGCCCTGCGCTACCACAGCGGCGGCGAGCCGCTCGACGACCTCGTGCAGGTCGCCGCCTTCGGACTGGTGAAGGCGATCAATGGCTTCGATCCGGAGCTCGGCCGCCCATTCGCCGCCTACGCGACGCCCACCATCCTCGGCGAGTTGCGGCGCCACTTCCGCGACAACGTCTGGAATCTGCGCCTGCCTCGCGGGCTGCAGGAGCTCTGCATGCGGATCGAAGCGGCGACCCAGACGCTGACGAAGCGCGACGGACGTGCCCCCACGCCGGGCGAGATCGCCGACCACCTGGAGACCTCGATCGAGGAAGTGCTCGAGGGGCTCGAAGCTGCGACCGCGCGCCGTACGTCCTCGGTTGACGCGCCGGTGCGCAACGAGGAGGGTGCTGACCTCGCGGTGGTCGACACCCTCGGCGTCGAGGAGCGCGGCTACGACGCGGTCGAGGCGACGCTCGCCGGCGAGACCGCCGGTCTCGACGAACGCGAGGTCGAGGTTCTGCGGATGCGCCTCGGGCGCCAGATGACCCAGGCCGAGATCGGCGAGGTGATCGGCGTCTCGCAGATGCAGATCTCGCGGATCAGCCGCCAGGCGGTCTGGAAGCTGCTGCACGCGGTCCGCGGGGACGAGGGCGCGGCGGGTCCGGTCCCGCAGGTGTCGGCGGATCCCGGCTGAGCCGGTCTCTCCATACCCCTCCGGGGTATCGCCTACAATCCGCGTTCCCGAGCCCGAAAGGAACGCGATGTCCGACTCCGCGGCGCCGCCCGGCTACCTCGACGACAAGGACGACCTGCTGAAGCGGCTGCGCCGGATCTCCGGCCAGGTGGGCGGGCTGGAGCGCATGGTCACCGAGGAGCGCTACTGCATCGACATCCTGACGCAGGTGTCCGCGGTCCAGGCGGCGCTCGACAAGGTCGCGCTCGGGGTGCTGTCCGACCACGCCCGTCACTGCGTGATCGACGCCGGCGCGGCCGACCGCGACCAGCGCACCGAAGAGATGATGGGCGCCGTCGGGCGGCTGCTGCGCAGCCGCTGAGGCGGCGCCGCTTCCTGGGCGTCTAGCCTTCCGGCGGGATGGGGAGGATGCCGCCGAGGACGACGATCGCGCTCGCCGTTGCCGCGGCGGTGGCCTGGCCGGGATCGGCTTCGGCGGCGCCCGCGGCGCCGACCGAGATCCGCGACGGGCCGGCCCGCTTCCAGGTCCTCTCGCCGACGCTGATCAGGCTCGAGTACGCCGACGACGAGGCCTTCGAGGACCGCCCGACCCTGACCGTGCCGATTCGCCGCGGCGGGCCGTCCGAGGTTGAGACCGACGTCCACAAGGGCGTGCGCGAGATCCGCACCGACCACCTGCTGCTGCGCTACCGGCTCGGCTCGGGACCGTTCAGCGCCCAGAACCTCCGCCTGACGATCCGGACGCCGACAACGACGCGCCGTGTACGGCCGAGCTTCGCGACGATCGCGCCCCCGGCGCCCGCGACGACCAGCGCCCCTCTCGTCCAGCCGCCGAATCCCGATCCCGATCCGTCGCCGGTCACGGCCGGCAACCTGGGCGGCTGGTACCGCGGCCTCGACAGCCAGAGCGGGCCGGTCCCGCTCCACGACGGCGTGCTTTCGACCGAGGGCTGGTACCTGCTCGACGACAGCACTTCGCCGCTGCTGATCGAGAACGGGCGCTGGTACGCCGTGCGCCCGGCTCATGACGGCGCCTATCAGGACGGCTACCTGTTCGCGTACGGCGACGACTACGTCGGCGCGCTCGCGGACCTGCGCAACCTGACCGGCGCGGCACCGCTGCTGCCGCGCAGCGCGTTCGGCAACTGGTTCTCCCGCTACCAGGGCTACAGCGAACGGGATTACCACAAGCTCATCGACCGCTTCCGCGCCGAGCGGGTGCCACTCGACGTGCTCGTCGTCGACACCGACTTCAAGTGGCCGCGCAACTGGAACGGGTGGCAGTGGACGCCCAACTACTTCGAGAACCCGAGCCGGTTCCTGAACTGGACGCAGGAGGAGGGGCTCGACGTGACCCTCAACGTGCACCCGTCGATCAGCACCGACGATCCCAGTTTCGCCGCCGCCGATCAGACGGCGGGTGGGTTGATCGACGGCGGCGACCGCTGCCGGGCGTTCATGCACGACCCGGCCGCCACCTGCGCCGTCTGGGACTGGTCGATTCGCGATCACGTCGCCTCCTACTTCGGGCTGCACGTCCCGTTCGAGGCGGCCGGGGTCGACAACTGGTGGCTCGACTACTGCTGCGATGAGAGCCGGGCGACCGCCGCCGGGGTCACCCCCGACGCGTGGATCGACTACCTCTACGCCCAGCGCCAGCGGGATCGCGGCCTGCGCTGGCTGCCTTTGAGCCGGATCGGCTCGTCCCTGTTCGACTACGGCGCCGCGACGGCCGGCGCGTGGGCCGAGCACCGCAACGCGATCCACTTCACCGGCGACACCGCCAGCACCTGGGAGATGCTCGACTTCCAGACCAGGTTCACCGCGGCCGAGGGCGCGGGGATCGGGCTCCCGTACGTCTCCCACGACATCGGAGGCTTTCACGGTGACGAGCTCAACGACGAGATGTATGTGCGCTGGATCCAGTCGGGGATGGTTCAGCCGATCCTGCGGCTGCATTCGGACCATGCGCCGCGCCTGCCGTGGGAATACGAGGGGCGAACCAAGGAGATCGCCGCCCTCTTCCTGCGCCTGCGCGCCTCCTTCGTGCCCTATCTCTACACGCTCGCCCGCGAGGCCTACGACAGCGGCCTGCCAATGGCCCGCGCGATGTATCTGGGCTGGCCGCGCAGCGGCGACGCCTACAAGTACGACCGCCAGTACATGCTCGGCGACCAGCTCCTGGTCGCGCCAGTCGCCAATCCCGGCGACCCCGCCCGCAGGCGGATCTGGTTCCCGCCCGGAGACTGGGTCGACCTGTTCACCGGCGAGGTTCACTCCGGGCCGCGGGCCGAGACCCTTTCGGTGCCGCTCGACCAGATGCCGATCTTCGCCCGCGCCGGCTCGATCGTCCCGCGCGCCGACTACGCCGACCGGGTCCCGCGCGCCCCGGACCCGCTGATCCTCAACGTCTATGCCGGGGGCGACGGCGCGTTCGACCTCTACGAGGACGAGGGGGTCGGGTTCGGCTACCGCCAGGGTGCGTTCGCGTTGACGCCGCTGCGCTGGGACGAGGCCGCGCGCGCGTCGGCCCTCACCATCGGCCCGGTCGAGGGTGGCTATCCGGATGATCCGTCGCGGCGGGCGTACAGCGTCCGGGTGCTGGGGGTGGAGAAGCCGATCGAGGTGACGGTGGCTGGTCGGGTCGTGCGACGGTTCGACTACGACGCCGAAGCGCGGCTGCTGACGGTGGAGATCCCGCGCGGGAGCACGCGGCGAGCGGTGGCGGTGCGGATCGCTTACGAGGCTGGGTAGGGGTGCCGAAAGCCGACGGACGCGGCTTTACCCACGCATAGGGTGGGCAAAGCCGCGCGCGTGCCCGCGACATAGGCTTGCGCCTTTGCTTCGACTCCCCCTTATTGCCCTTGTTGTTGTTGTCGCAGCGGCTCCGACCCCGGCCGGCGCCGCGAACTGCAAGTCGGCGCCGGGTGGCGGGCTGACGCTCGCCAACGTGACCGCCGACGGCCCGCGGCTTGCGGCGGTCGGCTCGAACGGCTTGATGGCGCGGGCGAAGCGGAGCCTCGACGAGTGGCGGGTGATCGCCACTCCGGTCGAGCACAACCTGCGCGGCGTCGTCTGGACCGGCGAGCGATGGGTGCTGGCCGGCGACATCGGCACGATCCTCTCCGGGACCGACGGCACGTGGACTCAGGCGACCGGGATCCCGAACTCCGGCCTGCGGGGGATCGCGGCCCAGCCGGGGCTGGTCGCCGCGTCGGGGTCGAACGGGGTGGTCGTCACCTCGCCGGACGGGGTGTCGTGGCAGCAGGCGCAAAGCGGCACGACCGAGATCCTCTGGGGCGGGACCACCGTCGGCCAGGAGCTGTGGCTGAGCGGCGGGCAGACAACAGTGATTCGCAGCGCGGACGGCGTTACGTGGACGCCGGTCCCAACCTTCCCCGCCCCGACCGACTCGACCGCGGCGCCGCGGCCGCTGCTCTGGCAGCTCGCCTCCGACGGTGACAACGTGGTCGCCGTCGGGGACTTCGGCGCGATCCTCGAGGGCAACGCCGGCGACGGCCTCGCCGCGGTCCCGAGCCCTACGGACGAGATCCTGCGCGGCGTGGCCACCGCAAACGACCGCTGGGTCGCGGTCGGGTCGGGTGGCAAGGTGCTGTTCTCGCTCGAGGGGCGCAACTGGCAGCTCGGCAGTGCGCCGACGACGGTCGACCTGCGCGGCGTCACGTGGACCGGGTCGCGGTTCGTCGCTGTCGGCGATCAGAGCACCGTGATCTCCTCAGTCGACGGGCGCACCTGGGGGATCGAGGTGACCGCGATGCCGTGCGCGCTGCTCGGGGTCACCCACGGCCCGCGGGGCTTCGTCGCGGTGGGCGGCTCGGGCAAGGTGATGCTGTCCCCGAACGGCCGCAGCTGGACCCGGCCGGACCGCCCGACCGACGCCGACCTGTACGGGGTCGCGCGCGGTCCCGGCGAGTTCGTCGCCGTCGGCTCGGGAGGGACCGTGCTCACCTCATCCGACGGTGAACGCTGGAGCAAGGGTCGCTCGCACACCGAGCTCAACCTGCACACGGTGTTCTGGACGGGCGAGGAGTACCTGGCCGGCGGCGACATCGGCCGGGTGCTGTCGTCGGACGACGGGCGCGACTGGCAGCAGGTCGAGTTCCCGGGCTTTCACTCCGTGCGTGGGTTCGCGACGGACGGCACCAACCTGGTCGCTGCCGGGGCCGGCACGATCGCCCGGCTCGCGCCTGGCGGCGAGTGGGAGCTCGAGCCGGCCGGCGACGCGCGCTTCCAGACCTCGGTCGCCTACGGCAACGGGACCTTCGTTGTCGTCGGCCACAACGGCGAGGTCCAGATCTCGACCGATGCGGGCCAGGCCTGGACGGTCGTGCCGGCCGGGGTCGAGGTCAACCTCGACGCGGTGATCTGGACCGGTTCGCGCTTCCTGGCGACGGGGGAGGGGGTGGCGATCGCATCGGCGGACGGACTCACGTGGACACCCTTGGCCCTGGGGACGAAGCGGAGCGTGCGGTCGCTGGTGGCCGAGGGGCCCGACGTTGTGGGAGTGGGGGATGGCGGGACGCGCGTGAGGCTGCCGGCCGGGTAGGTCAGGTGGGGGAGGGGTTCGGGCCCTTGGGCCCGACGAACGTGAATCGACCCGGCTCCTGTCCGGGTAAGGCCGCGTTCGTCAGCTGAACGCCACCCCTACCCAGAAACAAGCGGCTTCGAGTTACGCGCGCGCCGGGACCCACGCGGACGGGTACGCCCGCGCCGGGATGTCGCCGGGGTAGTCCGGGAACCAGCGGCGCGCGACGCGCTCGCCCCCGCGGCCCTCGATCAGCGGCCGCAGGTCGCCGACCGTGAGCAGTACGCGCAGGGTCGCCCCGATCTGGAGGTCGGCGGCGGTCGCGTCCTCGCCGTCGATGACTCCATCCGCCGCGAGCTCGTCGACGTGGTCGAGCTTCGCCGGCAGGCCGGCGAGGTCCTCGGCGAGCTGCTCGGCGGTGATCCTGTGGTACTTCCACCAGGTCGGGATCGTCTTGATCACGTAGTCGGTTCCGGCCGGATCCAGCGGCTCCCCGCCGACGAACGTGCCCATCGCCTCGGGCCGGAAGTAGAGCGCGCCCCACGGCAGCCGCCGGCCGAGGTCCTGGAGCTCGTCGTCGCCCCAGCGCTCCGCCTCGCGGACGGCGTCGGCGATCGGCTCGGGAAACAGCGCGGGCTCGGGCGCCAGAAGCTCGAGCTCGGCGAGGATCGGGCGCGAGCCGTGCACCGGCCGGTCGTCGATCAGCAGGCCGGGCACGGTGGTGTTGCGCTCGCCGTAGATCCGGGCCATCTCCTCCTTGTGGGCCGGCCCGGGCGTCAGGTCGACGCGCTCGTACTCGAGCCCCTTGAGCTCCATCGCCCGCGCGACGGTCATGCAGGGATGCGAGGGGCCGAGGGCGTGGAGAGTGAGAGTTGGCATGGGCCCACCCTATTGCGCCCTCGCGGCACTTAGGA
Organism: uncultured Solirubrobacterales bacterium; assembly: GCA_963767285.1. Taxonomy (GTDB): domain Bacteria; phylum Actinomycetota; class Thermoleophilia; order Solirubrobacterales; family 70-9; genus WHSW01. Next base: position 187,605 of record CAVYDJ010000004.1, read on the forward strand.
TCGCGGTATGGCGGATCTGATCGCAATCGAGGAAGCCGGCGGGATCACCGTCTTCCGCATGCAACGCCCGCCCGCGAACGCGATGTCGCCGCAGCTGCTCGCCGCCGGCGCCGAGGCTGTCGAGCGGCTGCGCGAGCTGCGCCCGGCGGCGGTGGTCATCACCGGCTCCGGCGCCTTCTTCTCCGGCGGCGTCGACCTGAAGCTGGCGCCGACGCTCTCGCCGGACCAGCAGCGCGAGATGGTGGCGGGGATCAACCGGCTGTTCTGCGACTGGTACGGCCTGCCGTTCCCGGTCGTCGCCGCGGTCAACGGCCACGCGGTCGCCGGCGGCCTGATCCTGGCGCTGTGTGCCGACCACCGCGTGGGCGCGAGCGCGGCGAGCTACGGGCTGACCGAGCTACGGGTCGGCGCGCCCTACCCCGGGGCGGCGCTCGCCGTGATCCGGGCCGAGCTCGACAAGGGCCCGCTGCGCCGGCTGGTGCTGGGCGCGGATCTGGTCGACGGCGCGGCCGCCTTGGAGCTTGGCGTGGTCGACGAGCTCGCCGACGACACGCTCGAGCGCGCGCTCGAGGTCGCCGCGGAGCTCGCGGCGCTGCCGGCGGGCACGTACGAGACGGTGAAGCTGCAGCTGCGCGAACCGGCCCTCGCGCTGATGCGCGAGGCGCTCGAGAGCGACCCGCTCGCCAGGGGCTGGCTCTCGGACGAGACCGCCGGCGCCGCGGCCGCGGTTCTGGACAGCTAGTTGCGGATCAGCAGGTGCTCGGCGCCGGCTCGCCGGCGAAGCGCGCGGCCAGGTAGTCCATCGCGCCGAACGCACCGGAGGCGACCAGGCTGACGTGCTCGCTCGTGTAGTCCTCGACGTGCTGGACGGTGACCCCGGCGTCGCAGAAGCGCTGCACGAGCAGGCGGGCCGGGCCGACCGGCGCGAGCTCGTCCGCGACCGCGTGGTACTCGTAGACGGGGGCCGACGGCTCGCCGCGAAACCACAGGGGACTCATCTTGCGGAACAGGCGCTGCACGGCCGGGAGCTCGATCACCCCGGGGCCGGACGCGAAGTCCTCGAAGCTCGCCGCGGGGTACCTGGCGACCGCGTCGCCGATGCAATCGCTCTGGCTCTCGGCGAGCGCCCGGCGGCCAAACTCGCTCATGTACTGGGGGACGTCGAACTGCGGATAGGAGCGGTCGGCGCCCACGAGCCCGACCGCGATCGCGCCGCCGGCGGGCCCGCCGCTGAACGCCTGCATCGTCGCTTCGATGTCGGCCGGGGTGCCGCCGAGCGCAACCCCGGCGAACTCGAGCTCCGGCGCGTAGCGCGGCTGCAGCTGCGCCGCCAGGGTCGACGCGAGCGCCCCGCCCGAGTAGCCCCACAGGCCGACCGGCGTGGCGCGACGGTCGAATCCGGCGGGCTTGAAGCGCAGCGCGGCCCGGACGCCGTCGATCACGCCGCGCGCCTCGCCCTTGGCGCCGAGGAACTCAGACCTGGGGCCCTCGTAGTCGGGTGCCACGACCGCCCAGCCGCGCTCCATGGCCTGCCGCATCAGGTTCGCCTCGTTCGCTGAGTTGGTCCCTCCGGCCTCGTATCCGGCGCGCAGGCCATAGGAGGGCGAGCACCTGGAGCCCACTCCGTCCTCGGCCGTTTGGTAGGAGACCAGCGGCCGCGGCCCGGGCCCCGTCCAGGGGGCGTCCGGCAGCATCACCGTTGCGACGTAGGCCGACGGGTTGCCGTGGACGTCAATCGTCTTGTATTTGACCTGCCAGGCAGTCGCCGGGATCGGGACGTCGTTGGCGTTGACCTCGACCGGGCGGGAGGCGAGGAGCTTGCCGTTCGGCTTGCTTGCGAGCTTGGCGGCCTTCGGGACCGCGTAGAACGGGTCGTCCTCCGGCAGCGGGACGTGGTCGGCGAGCGCGGGCGCCGCACCGGCGAGCGCGAGGGCGACCGTGCAGAGCGTGAACCGGAAGAGCCGCATCCCCGGGAACCGTGCCCGATCGCGCCGCCGCGTGCGCCAGTTGAGCTAGACGGCGACGCGGTAGTCGCCGGGGTTGATCTTCCGCGTCCGGCGGCGGTACTCCAGCCACGGTCCGGGCCAGTTGTTCGTGTTCTCGCCCTTCGCGTTCAGGTACCAGTTGCCGCAGCCGGTGGTCCAGACCGTGTCCGCGCTGCGCTCGGCGATCTCCGCCCGCCAGCGCTCCTGAGTCTCGGGCCGCAGGTCGATCCAGCGGAAGCCGCCGTCGCGCAGCCGCCCGATCCCGTCGATCACGTAATTGAACTGCGACTCGAGCGTGTAAGGGACCGACCCCGACCCGTGGTTCGTGTTCGGGCCGTAGAGGACGAACATGTTGGGGAAGCCCGACACCGTCGTCCCGAGGAAGGCCTCTGCGCGCTCGCCCCAGACCGCGTTCAGGTCGCGCCCGTCGAGGCCGCGCACGTCCATCGGCGCGACGAAGTTGTGGCTGTGGAACCCCGTGCCCCAGATGATCACGTCGGTCTCGCGGTCGGTTCCGCCGGCGAGGATCGAGCTCGCGGTCACCCCCTCCACGTGGTCGGTGACCAGCTCGACGTCGTCGCGCAGCAGCGTCGGATACCAGTCGCTGGTGAACAGCACCCGCTTGCAGCCGATCGTGTAGTCGGGGGTCGCCTTGGCGAGCAGCTCCGGGTCGTGGCCGAGCTGCCGGTGCCGCTCCCAGTCGGCGACCTTCCGGAAGGGCTTCAGCACCGCGTCGTGGCCGGTGAACCCGTACGTCCCCATCTCGAAGAAGGCGAACATTCCCAGCCGGGCGGCCGCCACGCGCAGCGGGAAGCGCTTGAAGATGCGGCGTTCCCATTCGGGGTAGGTGCGGTCGGACTTCGGCAGGACCCAGGGCGCCGAGCGCTGGTAGATCGTGGTGGAACCGGCTTCCCTGGCGACCTCCGGGACGAACTGGATCGCGCTGGCTCCGGTGCCGATGACGGCGACGCGCTTGCCGGCGAGGCCGACCTCGTGATCCCACTCGGCTGAGTGGAAGATCGGACCGCCGAACTCGCCGATCCCCTCGATCGGCGGGACCGCCGGCCGGGTGAGCTGGCCGCAGGCGGTGACCAGGACGTCGAACTCGTGCCGCTCTCCACCCTTGGTGGCGAGCGTCCAGCGGCCCGCCTCCGCATCGAAGGTCGCCTCGGTCACCTCGGTGCCGAAGCGCAGGTGGGGCGTGATCCCGAAGTCGCGCGCCGTCCACTCGAGGTACTGGAGGATCTCGGACTGCGGCGCGTACCGGCGCGACCAGTGGTGGCCCGGCGCGAACGAGTACGAGTACAGGTGCGACGGCACGTCGCACGCGGCCCCCGGGTACGTGTTGGCCCGCCAGACGCCGCCGACCGACTCGCCGCGCTCGAAGATGGTGAAGTCCTCGATCCCCGCCTCGCGCAGCTTGATCCCGATCCCGACGCCGCCGAAGCCGGCGCCGACGACGCCGACCGAGAGCTCGCGCGTGGCTCCGTTGCTGCTGGCCATCGTTCCCGGGACGATATTCCCTGGAATCGGCGCCGGGCGGGGAGGGATCCTCTACGCTCGCGCGGGCATGGCCGGGGGCAGCGCAATCGGGAGGTGGACGCTCGCCGTCATCGGCGGAGCGATCGCGCTCGCGTTCACGCCGGCGGCGGCCTCCGCGGCGGACGAGCCGCCGACGCGCTACTCGATCGTCCACGGCTGCTTCGAGCTGCAGGCCCCCCAGGGCGCGGTGGCCAAGCAGGGCGGGGCCTACGCGATCGGCTCCGGCGCGCCGGAGACCTTCCGGATGCAGGCGACCGACCTCGGCCGCTACCTCTTCTACGGGCGCGACGCCGACTTCATGGCCGTCGACGGGTCCTCCGTATCCCCGGCCGCCGAGCCCTCCGACGACGCCGACTGGACGGTGAACGAGAGCGGCGCAGGCTTTGAGATCGTCAACGAGCACGCCGGCAAGGCGCTCGGCGTCGCCGGCTCGAACCTCGCGGCCGTCGATCCCGGCGCGGCGGAGACGTTCGAGTTCGTCGAGGCGTCGGGCTGCCCCGCCTACCCCGAGGTCGACGTGGGCGCGAAGGGCAAGCCGAGCACCGGATCGCCGCTCTACGGCGAGGTCAGCGGCCTGGTCGAGGGCCACATGCACGGGATGGCGTACGAGTTCCTCGGTGGCAAGGCCCACTGCGGCGAGCCCTTCCACCGGTTCGGCGCCCCGTACGCGCTGCGCGATTGCGCCGATCACGAGACCGGCGGGGGCTGCGCCGCCGTCCTCGAGAACGTCCTCTACGGGAACCCGGCCCGCTGCCACGACCCGGTCGGCTGGCCGACCTTCAAGGACTGGCCGGCCTACAACTCGCTCACCCACGAGCAGTCGTACTGGCGCTGGCTCGAGCGCGCCTGGCGCGGCGGCATGCGCGTCTACGTGAACCTGTTCGTCGAGAACCGGGTCCTCTGCGATCTGTACCCGTACAAGCAGAACGACTGCGACGAAATGGCGAGCGTCCTGCTGCAGGCACAGCGGATCCGCCAGATGCAGGACTACATCGACGCTCAGGCCGGCGGGCCCGGCAAGGGGTTCTTCCGCATCGTCCACAGCCCGTACCAGGCGCGGCGGGTGATCAACAAGGGCAAGCTCGCGGTCGTTCAGGGGATGGAGGTCTCCGAGCCTTTCGGCTGCCGGCTCATCAACAAGGTCCCGGCCTGCGACAAGGCCCAGATCGACCAGTGGCTCGACGACCTGCAGGAGCTCGGGGTTACGCAGCTCGAAATCGTGAACAAGTTCGACAACGCGCTCACGGGGGTGGCGGGCGACGGCGGCACGACCGGAACGATCACCAACACCGGCAACTTCGGCTCGACGGGCAGCTTCTTCGACATGCAGACGTGTCCGGACCCCGAGTTCCACGACCACTCGCCGACGGGGGTCAACTACCCCCACAACGACGACGATCTGTTCACGAACGGCCTGGCCGCCCAGCTTCCAGGGGGCGCGCTGCCGGTCTATCCCAGCGGCCCGGTCTGCAACACCCGCGGCCTGACCGCGCTCGGCGAGTACGCGCTTCGCGGGATCGTCAGGCGGGGGATGATCTTCGACCCTGACCACATGAGCGTCCTGGCGCGAAACCAGTCGCTCAACCTGATCGAGTCGCTCGACTACTCGGGCATCGTCTCCTCGCACAGCTGGAGCACCGACGACGCGCTGCCGCGGATCTACGCGCTCGGCGGGATGGCGATGCCATACGCCGGCGGCTCCGAGGGATTCGTCGACCAGTGGCAGCACCTGCGCAGCTACTACCGCGAGGGCGGCAACCAGTACTTCGGCGTGGGCTACGGCGCGGACGCAAACGGCTTCGGGTCTCAGGGCGCGCCGCGCGACCCGAATGTCGCGCCGCCGGTCGAGTACCCGTTCAAGTCCTGGGACGGCAAGGTGACGCTGGGCCGGCAGGTCTCCGGCGAGCGCCAGTACGACATCAACGTCGACGGGGTGTCCCACTACGGGCTATATCCCGACTGGGTCGAGGACCTGCGGATGCAGGCGGGCGACAAGATCCTCCGCGACATGGGCCGGGGCGCCGAGGCCTACCTGGAGATGTGGGAGCGCGCGGACGGGATCACCGAGGTCCGCTGCGACCGCTGGCGGCAGCGGTTCCTGACGGAGGGCGGGATCGCTCGCCGGCTCGAGCTCGGCGACGGCCCGAACCGGGTGCTGGAGCGGGCCGGGCAGCCGGTCGAACGCGGGCAAACGTGGCGCTGGTGCGCGAACGGGCGCAAACATTCCAAGACCGGCGAGCCGACGGTCGGAACCAAGCGGGTCGTCGCGGTGTTCGACGGCGACGCGAAGGTCGCTCTGATCGCGAGCACGCTGCGCAAGCACCGCGCGGACGGGATCCGGGCGCGGATGCCGCTCGACGACGTGCGCGACCGCCTCGACCGGTTCGGCGGCACCTGGGTCCGCGACGCCGGCAACGGCCGGAAGTTCTTCTACGGCGTCCGCACCGGGCGGATCGCCTTCGTCGGTCTCGCCTCGGCCGAGGCGGCGGCGACCCCGGCGGCGCTAAAGCGCTACATCAAGCGCGCCGGCGTCTAGCCCGCCGGTGCCTGGATCAGGTACTCGCTGATCCCGACGCCCTCGTGGCCGTCCCAGTGCAGGCGGGTGCGGCCCTCGTTGACGTGAGTCAGGCGGCCGTCTCGGCGCTGGCGCAGCGGCGCGACGCTGAACGCCTCGCCCTCGAGCACGGCCTCGCGGCCCAGCACGTCGGTGGCGCGGGCGACGAAGCGGCGCTGGCAGCCCAGTTCGGGGTCGAGCTCCGATTCGGTCTCACAGCTTGCGACCTCCGAGGCGACTCCGTCGCGCATCACCAGTCCACCGGCGGTCTCGCCGCCGTCGGCGGCGCCGACGTTGTTGACCATCAGGAAGTTGTCGGGGTCCACGACGATCCCGAACCAGCGCCAGTACGGGACCCCCTGCCAGTCGCGCACGCCCCAGGAGTGATCGCGCATCCCGCGCCCGGCGATCGGGATCCGGTCGTCACCCACCTCGATCACCCCGGCGACCGACCCGGGCTGCTCGTAGTGGTGGGAGGCGACGGCGCTCGTCAGCCCGGAGCCGAACGTCACCGGGTCGGTCCAGGCGGCGAATCGCAGCTCGCCGCCGAGCTCGACCTCCTCGTATGCGTCCGGGGCGAGGGCGAGGTCCTCGGCTCGCGCGTAGGCGCGCCCGCGCCCCTCGACGTGGATCCGCCAGAGCTCGAAGGGCAGCGCACACTCATAGGCGACCGGCCCGGCCTTGATCGCCTCCGAGTCGGCGGTGCGCCCGAAGCCGAGCACGAAGCGCCCGTCAGGCATCCAGATCCCCAGCGCTCCCTCGGTCTTCCCTTCGTTCGGGCGGCGGCCGATCCGCGTGTACAGCGTCGTCGCCGCGTCGCCGCCGCCGAAGTAGAGCGAGTCGGACCACTGCTCCTCGGGTCCGGGAGCGTGAAACCCCTCGTCAACCTCGGAAAAGCTCAACTTGTCTCCCACCGTGCCGATGAATTGGCCGATTGCCCGATTGCGGAATTCGCATCGGGCAGTATCGTTTGCTCTGGGACATCAATGCAAGGAGGCTCATGCGTACGCGTACCCCAAGCGCAGGAGGGGTTCGGCTTGTGATGGTCGCGGCGGTAGCTGCGTGCCTCGCGCTGCCGTCCCCCGCGTCCGCCCAGGAGGCGCCGATCTGCCTCGAGAGCGGTAACCAGGGCGAGAAGCTCTCCGACGGCGTCGACCACTGGACCGGGACGCAAAAGGGCGACAAGGTCACCGGCCTGCGCGGCAAGGACGTGCTCAAGGGCCGGGGCGGCAACGACCTCCTCAACGGCGGCCGCGACAACGACAAGGTCTACGGCGAGGACGGCGACGACATCATCTGCGGCGGGCGCAGCTCCGACAAGCTTTTCGGCGGTGACGGCGACGACATCATCTACGGCGAGGAAGAAAACGACACGATCTATCCCGGCCCGGGCGACGACAAGGTGCTCGGCTCGGCCGGCGACGACAAGATCTTCGGTTACGGCGAGAAGGGCGGCAAGATCATCGATGACGGGATCGACCTGCTCGACGGCGGCTTCAACGACGACATCATCGTCGCCGGCGGCGCCGACCTCCTCTACGGCTTCACGCACAACGACACGCTGAGCACGAAGACACCGCTGATCGCGCCCGAGATCATGGACGGCGGCGGCAACGACGACGTCATCCTCGGCTCGCTGGCCGACGACACGATGACCGGCGGCGACAACGGCCAGGACAGGCTGTTCGGCGACGAGGGCAACGACAAGATCCTCGGCGCCGGCAACGACGACGAGCTCTTCGGCCAGATCGGCGACGACAACCTGGACGGGGGCGACGGGTTCGACAAGCTCGACGGGGGCCCCGGCAACGACGTCTGCGACGGTGGCGACCTCAAGGACGAGGCGATCGACTGCGAGAAGGAACTGCAGATCGAGGATCGCCCGTTCGCGCCGCTGTTCCGCGGGCTTTAGGGTCTAGGCGGCCGGCCCCAGCACCCGCATCGCCAGGCCGCCATCGGGCGAGAGGGTCGGCATCTGGCGGATCGTCATCGTTCGTCCCGGCAGGCGCTCGAAGCGCACCCGCTGCAGGGCCATCGCCGCCACGAGCTTGACCTCGGTCTGGCCGAAGCGCTTGCCGATGCAGATCCGCGAGCCGCCCCCGAACGGGACGTAGGCGCCCCGCGGCAGCTCGGTCTTGCGCTCGCGGGTGAAGCGCTCGGGGATGAACGCCTCCGGATCCGGAAAGACCTCGGGCAGCCGGTGACTCGCCCACGAAACGTAGTTGACGTGAGCGCCCGCGGGCACGGTGGAGCCGGCGAACGCGAAGTCGTGGACCGCCCGCCGCGGTCCGATCCAAGCGGGCGGGTACAGGCGCAGTACCTCGTCGACCACCATCTCCAGGTAGGGCAGCTCGCCGGCGAGCTGGGCCGGCGTCGGCGCCTCGCCCCCCAGGACCTCGTCGAGCTCGTCACGCAGCCGGGCGAGCGCCTCGGGGTTGCGGGCGAGCTCGTAGAACAGGAACGAGAGGGTGGAGGTCGAGGTGTCGTGGCCGGCGAACATCAGCGTCATCAGCTGGTCGCGGACCTCCTCGTCGGACAGGCCGCTGCCGTCCTCGTCGCGCGCGACGATCAGCAGGCTGAGCACGTCGCGACGGCCTGGATCGGGCGCGGCGCGGCGGCGAGTGATCTCCTCGGCCACGATCCGGTCGAGGACGCTCCGCGCGGCCATCATCCGGCGCCACGGCGAACGCGGGCCGCGGAGCAGGCGCAGGTGGTACTCGGTGCCGTAGAAGGCGAGCGCCCGCTCGAAGTGCTCTGCGGCAGCGCGCCCGTGCCCAGCGTCGTCGGGGTCGAGGCCGAGCAGCGCCCGCATCGCGATCCGCATCGCCAGGTTCCGCATCCACGCGTAGACGTCGACGGTCTCCCCGGGGTGCAGCGCCTCGAGTGCCACCGCGGTCTCGGCGGTCATCGTCTGGACCGCCGCCTCGATCTGCTCGCGGTGAAACGCCGGCATCATGATCCGGCGGGCCCGGTCGTGATAGCCGCCGTCGATCGTCAGCAGGCCGTCGCCGAGCAGTGGGATCAGGTCGCCGAAGCTGCCCTCGCGCCAGTGGAAGTTGTGTGGGTGGGTGACGGTGACGTAGCTGTTCGCCTCCGGGCCGAGCATGAAGACGACGCGCGAATGCAGCAGCCGGAGGCTGAAGATCGGCCCGTAGCGCTCGTAGGCGGAGAGCAGGATCGGCAGCGGGTCATGCGCCATCTGCCGGGTGCGGGCGAAGTCGAAGTTGGTGTCCCCGGGCGGGAACGGGACGCGGGCCCGCCGCTCGCTGCGAATGTCCTCGAGCACCCGGCCGAGGGGATTCAGCGATGCCGGCTCGGGGCGGGCATCCGTTTCGGCCAGTCCGTAGGCCGGCGCCGTGGGTGTCTGCGTTTCGACAGTGGCCATCAGGTACTAGTCTGCCCATACCGCCAACGGGCGGCCGACACGACGAGGAGGAAGCAGTAGATGGCACGCGAACCGCGTTCGCTCAGGGGCAAGGTCGTTGCGATCACGGGCGGCGCCCGGGGAATCGGCAAGGCGACCGCCAGTGCGCTGGTCCTGAAGGGCGCGAAGGTCGCGATCGGCGACCTCGACCGCGAGCTCGCCGAGCAGACTGCCGCCGAGCTCGGCGGCGACACGCTGGCGCTGGAGCTCGACGTCACCCGCCGCGACTCGTTCGAGGGCTTCCTCGACCAGGTCGAGGAGCGGCTCGGCTCGCTCGACGTGCTGATCAACAACGCCGGCATCATGCCGCTCGGCAAGTTCGCCGAGGAGGACGACGCCACCGCGCACCGGATGGTCGACATCAACGTGCACGGCGTGATGTACGGGATGAAGCTGGCGCTGCCGCGGATGGAGCGGCGCAACAGCGGGCACATCGTCAACATCGCCTCCCAGGCCGGCAAGACCGGCTTCCCCGGCGGCGCCACGTACTGCGGCACGAAGCACTTCGTCGTCGGCGTCTCGGAGGCGGTTCGCGCCGAGACCCGCGATACGAACATCGAGATCTCCTGCGTGATGCCGGCGGTGGTCAACACCGAGCTCGGCTCCGGCCTGACCGAGACCCGTGCGATCAAGGTGTTGCAGCCAGAGGACGTCGCCGACGAGATCGTGAAGGCGCTCGAGCGGCCGAAGTTCGACGTCTGGGTCCCGCGCGAGACGGTCGCGATCCACAAGGTGATCAACCTGCTGCCGCGTGGCGGCCGCGAGGCGATCGGCCGGGCGCTGAAGGCCGACAAGGTGTTGATGGACACCGACCCGAAGGTCCGCGCCGCCTACGAGGAGCGCGCCGCGCACTCCGAGCCGGCGCTCGACCCCGATCGGGTCGGCGACTCGGGCGCCAAGGCGGAGGTCGCGGACCCGGAGCCGGAGTCCGAACCCGCAGCGAGCTAGTCGCTCAGGCGGCCGTCAGCAGGGCCGCGAGCGCAAAACCGAGCACCGTGACGAGGCCGACCTTGTCGCCGCCCTCGGCGAACGCCTTCGGGAACATCGTGTTGGCGAGCATGCAAAGGATCGCGCCGGCGGCGAAGGCGTTGACGAACGCGAGCGTGTCCCCGGTGGCGTCGCCGAGCACCTCTTAGCCGAGGCCGGCGGCGACCGCCGAGGCGAGGGCGATCAGCAGCCAGAGCCCGTAGATTCGGGCAGCGCCCCGAGCACGATCGAAGTCTCTCGCAGCCCTCGGTTGGACCACCGATCGCCGGGTAGGTCGAAGAGGGAGAGCTATCGAAGGAGAAAGTGATGACCGACACGATCAAGCAGGGCAAGCTGATCCAGTACCTGAGCGAGGCCTACGGCAAGGAGAAGGAGCTCGAGACGGCGCTGGAGGCCCATATCGCGATGACCACGCGCAAGCCGTACAAGAAGCGGCTGCAGGAGCATCTGAAGGAGACGAAGTCGCACGCGCGCGAGCTCGAGCGCCGGATCAAGCAGCTCGGCGGGGGCGGCCCGCAGCTGCTCGACAAGATCGCCGGCCAGGCGACCGCGAAGGCGGTCTCGCTGGCCAAGGGGCCGCTGCACATGGTGCGCGGCACGGGCGAGGCCGAGAAGATGCTCAAGAACGCGAAGACCGAGTACTTCAACGAGCACGAGGAGATCGCCACCTACACGGCGATCGAGACGCTCGCCGAGGCGGTCAAGGACAAGGAGACCGCGAAGCTGGCACGCGCGATCCGCCGCGACGAGGAGCGCATGGCGACCTTCCTCGCCAAGCAGATCCCGGTCCTGACCAAGGCGGTCGTCACCGAGGAGATCCCGTCGTCCGAGCGCCGTAGCAACGGCGGGCGCAGCCGGCGATCGAACTCGTCGAACCGAGGCCGCTCGCGGGCGAAGGCCGGCTCGCGCAGCTAGCCCGTAACCGCCGAGCGACCGTGCGAGGCCCGCAACGCGGCCTCGTGCAGCTCGTCGCGGAAGTCCGGATGGGCGACCTCCGCCAGCGCCTCGCCGCGCTGGCGGACGGTCAGCCCCTGGAGCTCGGCCGCTCCGTGCTCGGTCACGATCACGTCGACCTGGTGACGCGGCGTCGTGACCACCGTCCCCGCCTCGAACCACGGCACGATGCGCGAGCGGACCTCGCCGTCGATCTGGACCGTGGAGGGCAAGCAGAGCAGCGATCGGTCCTCGAGCGAGAGCGCCGGGCCCGAGACGAAGTCCTCGTGACCTCCGATTCCTGAGTACTGGGCGCCGCGGATCGTGTCGGCGACCACCTGGCCGTGGATGTCGACGGCCATGGCGGCGTTGATCGTGACCATCATCCGGTTGGCGGCGATCGCCTCCGGCGAGTTGACCAGCTCCACCGGCAGGAACGCGACCTGGTCGTTGCCGTCCAGCCACTCGTAGAGCGCCTCCGAGCCGCCGGCGAACGTTGCGACCGAGACCCCGTCGTACGTCCCCTTGCGGTTCGTCACCTTGCCGGCCTCGTGCAGCTGCATCAGGCCGTCGGTGAACATCTCGGAGTGCACGCCGTAGTCGCCGCCATCGCCCGTGGCCAGGTGGCCCGACCAAAGCCGACGGGATCCCGCCGATGCCGGTCTGCAGGGTCGCGCCGTCGGGGATGAATCGCCGGGCGTTCTCGGCGATCGCCTCGTCCGTCGCCTTCGGCTCGGGCGAGGGCAGGGCGAACGGCGCGGAATCCGACGGGACGAGGATGTCCGCCTGATCGACGTGGATGGCGTGGCGGTGCTCCGGCGGCGCGCCCTTGGTGCGCGGGAACTTCGCGGACGTCTCGACGATCAGGAGGCGCTCGGGATCCTCCCCGGCTCGCAGCAGCTCGCGGGCGGTGCCCCCGGCATGCAGCGACAGGCTGCACCAGCCCTCGTCGTCGGGGGGCGCCGCGACCGTAGCCATCACCCGCGGGCTCTGCTGCTCGAGCAGCGGCGCAAACCGCCGGAAGTCGGCCGGGGCGAAGCTGATGTTCGCCCCCTGGTCGCGCAGGGCGCGCTCGACCGGGCCGAAGAAGCCGGAGAGGTAGTGGACGTGCGGATGCTTGAAGGCCTCCGACCACGCGAGGAGCAGGGCGCCGTAGATCCTCAGGTCGGTCCAGTCGTCCCGCTCGCCGAGAGCCGTCATCAGCGCGGGCGGCTGGCCGGTGCCGAGCGGGATCCCGAGCGTGTCGGCGGTCTGAAAGCGGGCGGCGGCCTCTTCGGGTGTCAGCTCCTCGGCCATTCAGCCGCCAACCCTATCCCGCACCCAACCCCCGCACGCCCGAGAACAACTCCCGCCACGTCCTCGCCTTCGGCTCCGGGCGTGCGGGTCAGGGTGAGGGTCGGCTTACGCTCGGAGGCCGGACAGGATGATGGATAGGTGCTTGTCCCACGGCATGCTGGGGCGGTCGTCGGTGGCGCGCGCCGAGCGGCCGAGCCCCATGATCAGGCTGGGGATGTCCTCGGGGACGATGTCCGCGCGCAGCTGACCGCTCGCCTGGGCGCGAGCGACCACCGCGCCGGTCACCGAGAGCATGTCGACCTTGTCCGCCGCGGCGCCGCACAGCTCGGGGCGCTGGTCCATCGCTTCCGAGAGCGCCCGGTCCTCGACCATCACCCGGGCGCCGTAGGTCATGAACTGGACGAACCCCTCCCAGGCGTCGTCGACCTCGAGCGCCTCGCGGCCGGCCTGGGCCAGACCCTCGAACCGGGCGTCGGCCAGCGCCTGGAGCAGGTCCTCCTTGGTGGGGAAGTGCCGGTAGACCGTGCCGACGCCGACCCCGGCGTCGCGGGCGATCTCGTCGATCTGAGCGTCGAGGCCACAACGCGCGAATTGCCGCCGTGAGGCGGCGAGCAGCTTCTCCCGGTTGCGCCGCGCATCGGCGCGCTGCTGTCTTTTTTCGGGGGTCTTGTTCGTCATCTATGTGATGGGGGTCACTCAAACGGAACTGCGGTTCCGTATAGTAGCCCGAAACCGGAACTCAGGTTCCGAATATTACCGGCCTCAAACGACGTTAGGAGGGCCCCGGATGACCACGGCACAGGAATTCGAACGCAGAAGGTGGATCGCGCTGGCGCTCCTGGCGATGGCGCAGTTCGTGGTTGTCCTCGACGCCTCGATCGTCAACGTCGCGCTGCCGACGATTGGCGAGTCGCTCTCCGTTTCCCAGGACAACCTCTCCTGGGTCGTCAACGCCTACATCCTCACCTTCGGCGGCTTCCTGCTGCTCGGCGGGCGGCTCGCCGACCTGCTCGGGCGGCGGCGCGTGTTCATGTCGGGCCTCGTCCTGTTCGCGCTCGCCTCGCTGGTCGGCGGCTTCGCCGAGAGCGAGGGCATGCTCATCGCCGCCCGGGCGGTTCAGGGCCTCGGCGCCGCGATCCTCTCCCCGGCTGCTCTGTCGATCGTCACCACGACCTTCCGTGACGGGTCCGAACGCAACAAGGCGCTCGGCGTCTGGGGCGCGGTCGCCGGCGCCGGTGGCGCCGCGGGGGTCCTGCTCGGCGGCGTCTTGACCGAGTACGTCGGCTGGGAGTGGGTGCTGTGGGTGAATGTCCCGATCGGGATCGTGGCCGCGCTGCTGGCGCCGTCGCTGATCGCCGAGAGCCGTTCGACCTCCGAGACGCGCGCCTTCGACTTCGCCGGCGCCACCGCGGTCACCGCCGGCCTGGCGACCCTCGTCTACGCGCTGGTCGAGGCACCGAACGCGGGCTGGGGCTCGACCCAGACCGTCGGCCTGCTGGCACTGGCCGCCGCGCTGCTGGCCGGCTTCTATGCGATCGAGCGCCGCTCGGCCGCGCCGCTCGTCCCGTTCTCGATCTTCCGCCAGCGGACGCTGACGGGTGCGAACGTGGTCGGGGTCCTGACCGGGGCGTCGCTGTTCTCGATGTTCTTCTTCATCTCCCTGTACATGCAGAACGTGCTCGGCTACAGCGCGATCAAGACCGGGGTCTCCTACCTGCCGCTGGCGGTCTCGATCATCCTGGCCGCCGGCGTCGCCTCGCAGCTGGTCACCCGGATCGGCTTCAAGCCGGTGCTCGCGGCAGGCATGCTGCTGATCTCCGGCGGGCTGTTGTGGTTCGGCCAGATCTCGGCCGACGGGACCTACCTGAGCGACCTGCTCGGCCCGATGCTGCTGGCAGCGGTGGGGCTCGGCTTCGCGTTCGTCCCGCAGACGATCGCGGCTGTCTCCGGGGTCGCCGAGCGCGAGGCCGGGCTGGCCAGCGGGCTGATCAACACGTCGCAGCAGGTGGGCGGTGCGTTGGGGCTCGCGGTGCTCTCGACCGTAGCCTTCCCGCAGATCGGCGATGCGGCGGCGGCCGCCGGCGGCACGCCGAGCCTCGCGGCCCTGACCGAGGGCTACGCCGACGCGTTTATGGTCGGCTCGCTGATCGCGGCGCTCGGGTTCGTCGCGACGCTGGTCATCATCCGGCGCTCCGACAGCCGTGCGCATGTCGACCTCGGAACCGAAGCCCCCGCAAACGCCTAAAGCGGGCCAAAGCGGTTACGCTTCCGCCCGTTCAATGTGCGTAGCAGTTCGCAGGCCTCCTTCCGGGGTTCCTTCGTACCGCGAGCACCCGAGTTCCCTGGAGGGACAATGTCAGTAGGAACAGTCAAGTGGTTCAACCACGAGAAGGGCTTCGGCTTCATCACTCCCGATGACACCGGCCGCGACCTGTTCGTTCACCAGAGCCAGGTCGAGGGCGGCGGCGCCCTCGCCGATGGTGCCAAGGTCGAGTTCGAGTCGGAGGAGAGCGACAAGGGCCCGCGCGCGGTCAACGTGCGCACGATCTAAGCCCGAGCGACTTTCAAGTGCTCGTAGGGGCGGTGCCGAGAGGCGCCGCCCTTTTTTTGCGTCAGTCCACCGGGGTGATCACGGAGAACGCGGCGCCCTGGGAGTCGCCGAGCACCGCGATCCGGCCGACGCCCTCGACGTCGAACGCGGGCGCGATCACCGAGCCGCCCAGCTCCCCGGCCCTGGCGACCGCGGCGTCGACGTCGGCGACGTCGAAGTAGACCATCCAGAACGGGGGCGTCCGCTCGGGGGAGTTCTCGTTCGACATCATGCCGCCGATCCCGGTTCCGCCCTCCTCGGAAGGTGGCGAGACGAACTCGCCATCGGCGTTCTCGCCGTCGGTGTTCCAGATCGTGTACTCGCCGCCGCCGAACTCCATCGTCGTCGCCCGCCAGCCGAAGACCGTGCCGTAGAACTCCTTCGAGCCCTCGATGTCCGGGGTGTGCAGCTCGCTCCACGAGAAGGCCCCGTCCTCGTTGACGAGCTCGGAGCCGATGCTCCCGTTCGGCTTCCAGACCATGAACACCGCCCCCGCCGGGTCGGCGAAGACGGCCATCCTGCCGGCGTCCATGACGTCGAACGGCTCCATCAGCACCTGACCTCCCGCGCCCTTCACCGCCCCGGCCGTCGCGTCCGGATCGGCGACGGTCACGTAGGTGTTCCAGACCGGCGGCACGCCCTCCATCGGTTGTGAGCCAAGCGCGGCCACGGCCTTGCCGCGCATCCTGGCCATGTAGTAGTCGCCGGGCGCGTCGGCCGGCATCACGTTCTCCGTCTCCCAGCCGAACAGGCGGGAGTAGAACTCGGCGGCGGCGGCGGGATCCGCGGACGCGTTGTCCACCCAGCTCGGAGTCCCCGGCTTGTGCTCGCTGCGCTCGCTCATTCGTCCTCCTCCGTAGCCATGTGCCCCATGGCCGCGACTGCTTTTCCGGCCCCGTCGGTCCAGCCCGACAGCCGGACGCACTCCTCCCACAGGCGCCGGCGCTCGGCGTCGGTCTCGCGCGTCCGGGGGACGCGGTGCGTGCGGCGCGGCTCGCGGTCGTGCCAGAACAGGCCCGACTGGGCGGCCGGCTCGGCTGCGGTGACCAGCCAGACGATCGTGTCCGCGCCCTGGTCGGCGTCGCGAAGCAGCGGGCGCATCAGCTTGCGAAACCGCGGCAGCGAGGTCTGGACCCCGGGGGTGTCGGTCCAGCCCGGGTGCATCGAGTGGACGCTGATCCCGCTGCCGCGCAGACGCTCGGCCCAGAGCTCGGTGAGGATGACCTCGCAGCGCTTCGTGTGGGCGTAGAAGGCGGTGGGGTCGTAGTCGCGCTCCTCGAGCTGCAGGTCCTCGGCGTCGAGGCGCTGCGTGTACATCCCGCCGGATGAGACGTTGACGACCCGGGCCGGCGCGCCGCTGCGCAGGGCGGGGAGGAGGAGCCCGGTGAGCAGGAAGGGGCCGAGCACGTTGGTCGCAAAGCCGAGCTCGAAGCCGTCGGGTGTATGGGTGCGCTGGGCCGGCATCACGCCCGCGTTGTTGACGAGCGCGTGGAGCTCGGGGTTGTCGGCGAGAAAGCGGTGGGCGAACTCGCGGACCGACGCGAGGCTGGAGACGTCGCAGAGCTCGAGCACCAGGTCGCCGTTCCCGGCCCGCCGCGCGATCTCCGCCCGCGCCCGCTCGCCGCGCTCGCGATCGCGCACCAGCATGTGGACGGTGGCGCCGCCCCGTGCCAGCCGCTCGCAGGTCGCGGCGCCGATGCCCGAGCCGGCGCCGGTGACCAGCACCGACCACCCGTCGAGCCCTCGGGCCGGCTGATCATCGGCCCAGGAGCGCCTGCGCAGGGCGTAGCCGAGGCGGCTGTAGCCGGGCAGCACCGTCCAGTCGAACGCGCGGTCGAGCAGCGAGGGAAGCATCGGGCGTCTGAAGCTAGCTGGTCACGGCCGAAAGCACGGATCCTGGCGTCGCGAGGAAATGCACGCTCACCGACGAAAGGCGTCGGATGATGGCGGTGATGGCCCCGCGGGACCCGTTCGGCCGCTCCGTGCTGCGAGCGGTCCTGACCGTGGTCGCCGTGGCGCTCGCGCTCTACCTGATCGTCCTCCTGCAGAAGCCCCTGACCTGGCTCGTGGTCGCCGCCTTCATCGCGGTCGCGATGTCGGGACCGGTCAACCTCCTCTCCCGCCACATGAAGCGGGGCCTGGCGATTGCGCTCTCCTACATGGCGCTGCTGATGATCCCGATCGGCCTCGGCGTGCTGATCATCCCGTCGCTCGTCGACCAGATCGAGAACTTCGCCGACAACGTCCCCCAGTACGCCCAGGACGTGACCGATTACGTGAACGAGAACGAGACCCTCCAGGACCTCAACGAGAAGTACGACTTCACCAGCGAGCTCCAGAGCGCCGCCGACGATCTGCCCAGCAGGCTCGGCGACGCGGCCGGGCTGCTGCAGGACATCGGGGTGGGCGTGGTCAACTCGATCTTCGCCACCGTGACGATCCTGATCCTCAGCATCTTCATGGTCGCCGGAGGACCGCGGTGGGCGCAGACCTTCGTCAACGCGCAACCGGCCGATCACCGGCAACGGATCCAGCGGGCGCTGGGCGACGTCGCGAACGCGATCGGCAACTACGTCGGCGGAGCCCTCGTCCAGGCGACGCTGGCCGGCGTCAGCGCCTTCATCGTGCTGAAGATCCTGGGGGCTCCGTTCGCCGCGCCGCTCGCGCTCATCGTCGCCTTCTTCGACCTGATCCCGGTCGTCGGAGCGACGATCGCCGCGGTCTTCATCGCGGTCGTGATGCTGTTCGTCAACTTCCCGGTCTCGTTGATCATCTGGGTCATCTGGGCCGTCGCCTATCAGCAGATCGAGAACTACCTGATCCAGCCGCAGATCCAGCGCCGGGCCGTCCAGGTCGAGGCCTTCGTCGTGCTCGTCGCCGTCCTCTTCGGCTCGACCCTGTTCGGGGTCCTGGGCGCGGTGCTGGCGATCCCGGTCGCCGCCACCCTGCAGATCTGCTGGCGTGAGTGGCGCGACTACCGTCGCGAGATCCTCACCGCTCCGCTCGACCACGGACCGCCGCCAGGAAGCCTCGAGGCGCCCGGCCTCGCGACCTGACCGGAAGGAATCGGCGCTAGCCTGAGGTCGTGACCACCGAGGCGACCTCGAGCGCGGTCGGTGCCGCCGAGATCGAGCGGGCGGCGGACACGATCGCCGGCCAGGTGCGCGAGACGCCGGTCCTGCCGGCGCGCGAGCTTTCGAAGCGGGCCGGCGCCCCGGTCCAGCTGAAGGCGGAGAACCTGCAGCGCACCGGGTCGTTCAAGGTCCGCGGCGCGATCAACAAGGTCGCCGAGCTGACGGCGGATGAGTTGGCCGGGGGCCTGATCGCTGCGAGCGCCGGCAACCACGCCCAGGCGGTCGCGGTGGCCGGCCGCGGGCGCGGCGCATCGGTCGAGGTCGTGATGCCGTCGACCGCGCCACTGGCGAAGGTCGAGGCCGTGCGGGCCTACGGCGCGACGGTGCGGTTCGTCGAGGGCGCCTACGTCGATGCGGCGGTTCTCGCGCGCGAGATCGCCGAGCGTGACGGCATGACCTTGATCGAGCCGTTCGACGACCCCGCCGTGATCGCCGGCCAGGGCACGGTCGGGCTCGAGATCGCGGGGCAGGCGCCCGAGGTGGCGACCGTTGTCGTCCCGGTCGGCGGCGGCGGCTTGGCGGCCGGCGTGGCGCTCGGGTTCAAGGCGCGGCGCCCGCACGGGCGGGTGATCGGCGTCGTCGCCGAGCGCCGCGCGGTGGGAACGATCTGCGACGGGATCGCGGTCAAGCGCCCGGGGACGGTGACCGGCCCGCTGCTCGACGCCCACCTCGACGAGGTCGTCTCGGTCTCCGACGACGAGGTGGCCGAGGCGATGGTGCTGCTGCTCGAGCGTTCGAAGCTCGTCGTCGAGGGCGCCGGGGCGGCGTCGGTCGCGGCGGTCCTCGCCGGCGCAGTGACGGGTACCGAGGGCGAGGTCTGCGCGGTGCTCTCCGGCGGCAACGTCGACGCGACCCGTCTGACCGAGTGCATTCGCCTCGGCGAAACCGTTGCGGGGCGGCGGCTCGTGTTCTCGACCGTGGTCTCCGATCAACCCGGGGAGCTCGCGCGGCTGCTCGACGAGGTTGCGGCGACCGGCGCCAACGTCCTCGACGTCGTCCACATCCGCGAGGGCGTGGACCTGCACGTTCGCGAGACCGGGATCCGGCTCGTCCTCCAGACCGACGGCCACGACCATGGCGAGCGGGTCCTCGACGCGGTCCGCGAGAAGGGCTTCGCGGCCATCTCGGAGGAACGACCTTGACGGACGCCGACGTGGCCGCCGCCGGCGGCGTCGTGCTCCGCGACGGCGAGGACGGCACCGAGGTGGCGGTCGTGCACCGGCCCCGTTACGACGACTGGTCGCTGCCGAAGGGCAAGCTCGAGCCGGGCGAGGAGTGGGAGGCCGCCGCCCTGCGCGAGGTGGAGGAGGAGACCGGGCTGCGCTGCGAGCTCGGCCGCGAGCTGCCGTCGGCGCGCTATCGCGACCGCAAGGGCCGCGACAAGCTGGTCCGCTGGTGGTTGATGCGACCGCTCGAGGGTGAGTTCGTGCCCGGCGACGAGGTCGACGAGCTGCGCTGGCTCGACCGCGACCGTGCGCTGGAGCTGCTGCACTTCGAACACGATCGCGACCTCGTAAGGGCTCTCGCCTAGAGCCGCGGAACCGCTTGTTCAAGCGGTGTTCGTCCAGGGGGGTCGAACAAACGTCCAGGTTCCTGGACTCTGTCTTGTCTTGCGCCTATCTTGGACCGATGCAGGGATCGGAGAGTTACGCCCCCGACGCAACTCTTCAACTGCACCCATAACCCCATATGACCCCACCGGTGGCCTTATGGCCTTCCGCGGGGGCACCTCCGATGCCAGAGCCGGAGCGCCAGGAATGGTGCTTCGGCTCTTTTTTTCCCGGCGCTCAAGCCCGGGGTCGATCGAGCCGATCGGGGCGCTCGGTCCGCATCCGCAGCCCGCCGACGAGGATCGCCAGGCAGCCGCCGAGCGTGCCGTAGATCCCGTAGCGCAGCTGGACCTCGGCGCGGCCCCCGAGCTCGTCGGGCCGGTCGGCGATCAGGAAGAGGCAGAGCAGCGCCGCCCAGGTTCCGGCGACAGCAACCAGCTCCGCCGCGCGCAGCGGGCGCGGCAGCGTGCGGCCGGCCGCCTGCCGGGCGACCAGGTACACGGCGGCGCCGATCGTGATCACCAGGGCCGCGTGGGCGAACCCGAAGCGGTCGAGGCCGGTGACTGAGAGCCCGTGGCTGAAGGCGATGCCGTACCACGGGAGTAGGAGGCTCGCGCAGACCGCGATCGCCCCCGCGGCGACGATCCGCTCGGCCGGCGTCAGCGGGCGGCGGGCGGGCTCAGTCGAGGGGTTGTCGGCCACCGAAGCCCGACTCGAGGTCGTGCCAGAACTCGACCTCCGCCTCGTCGAGCTGCCAGCAGAGGTAGACCTCGTGATCGTCGATGATCGCGGGGAAGTCGATCAGCCCCCGGTCGATGTCGCGGATCACGATCCCGAGCTCCTGCACTCGAGCGAGCAGGTCGCGGACCTCGAGGAAGGCATCGCCGACCACCCGTCCCGGCGCCCCGCCGCCGTTCGCGGGAGCCGCGGTGGAGAGCAGCTCGTGGGCCTCGGAATCGGTCAGCCGGTCACGGGCGTCGCGCAGCGCGCGCAGCATCGGCTCGACCTCGGTCAGGAGCGCGTTCGCCTGCTCGCGCGTGAAGTGGCGCTCGTGGATCAAGCGGTGGCCGTTGAGGTGCGCCCGGCGGCGGCCCCGATCCGCTCGTGAAGCAGCTTCGCGTCGGCGTCGGAGACGGTGCGCAGCTGGCCCTGGAAACCGAGATGCCAGTGCTCGGACGGCCACTTGCGAAGGTGCTCGAGCTCGTGGACCAGCGACGCAGCCGGGACGAAGGCGTCCTCGTCGAGCACCAAGACCGGATCTCCCTCGACCCGCCACGGGTAGTCCTCGGGGTGCTTCTTCTTCCCCTGCGGCCAGATCGGCGTCCGGTCTTCGAACATCTCCGAGCGCACCCGGGCGATCCCGCCGAAGGCCTGCACGCCGGTGACGTAGAAGACGACCTCGTCGCCGGGCTCGAACTCCATCGCCTGGTTTCGCCGCCGCTCCTTGAACCCGATCGGGTCGAACCCGCGCTCGACGTTGATCCGGAAGTTGTTCAGGTCGCCGGTGAGGATCCAGGTGGCCACGGGGTGATCTTATGCGGCCGGCGCGCGGCCCTTGTTTCGGGGCTCTCGCGCCGGGAATCTTCCGAGCACACGAGCTGAAGGAGCGAACGAATGAGCGACACCGCCACCAGCGGCGACATCATGGCCGCCGAGAACTCGGATCAGCGTGAGCAGGTGATCGGGCTGCTGACCAAGGCCTACTGGATGGAGATCGAGACCGTGATGAGCTACATCGCGAACTCGGTCAACCCCGATGGCGTCCGCGCCCAGGAGATCAAGGAGTCGCTGACGACCGACATCCAGGAGGAGCTCGGGCACGCGCAGCAGTTCGCCGAACGGATCAAGGAGCTGTACGGCGTCGTCCCCGGCTCACTCGACTTCGCCGCCGAGCAGACCTACCTGCAGCCGGCCGACGACCAGGTCGACATCGTCCATGTGATCAAGGGCGTGATCGAGGCCGAGTCGGGCGCGATCGAGCACTACAGCCGGATCATCGAGGAGACCGACGGGATCGACCCGGTGACCCAGGACATGGTGATCGCGATCCTCCGCGACGAGCAGGGTCACAAGCGCCTGTTCGAGGGGTTCCTCCGCGAATACGAGGCGGAGGGCTTGGCCTAGGGCCTACGACTTCGTAGCGAGCGCCGCGCAGCGTGCCGCGTCGACCGGGCGACCGAGCGCCTCCCAGGCGGCCTGCGCCTCGGCGAGCAGCGCCGCGTCGCCCGCCGCCGCGCCGCGCGCCTCGAGGCTGGCGGCCGTTCCGACCGGGTAGCGCAGGCGGTCGGCGAGACCCGCGGCCTCGTCGGCGACCTCGCGGGCGTTCTCGGACTTGCCCCAGACGGCGAGGTTGACGGCCCGCGCCGCGGTCGCCTCGACCGATTGCGCGATCAGGCCCGCCCGCTCGCAGAGGTCGAGCGCCCTGGCGAGCGCCTGGTCGGCGTCCGCGTAATCGCCGCGGTCGTGGAGCGCGGCGGCGAGCGCGTGCAGGGCCCCGAAAGCCACCTCCGAGCGGCCGACCTGCTCGGCGGTCTCCACCGCCCGCTGCAGGAGCTCCACCGAGTCGTCGAGCTCGCCCTCGTGCCACAGGATCACGCCACGCATCGAGTCGGGGAAGCACAGCTTCCCGGTCAGGCCCTCGCGCTCGGCGAGCGTCTGCGACGCGTCGGTCGCCCGCCCGGCCGCGTCCCAGTCGCCCCCGTAGACGGCGAGCTGGGCGAGCGCGGCGTGCAGCTCCACCTGGGACGGCAGGTCGCCGGTCCGCAGCGCAATCGCCAGCGCCTCGCCGTAGGCCTCCCCGGCGCCGCCGTAGTCGGCCTCGGAGATCTCGAGGTGATAGCCGAGCGCGAGCAGGGCCCGCACCGCCTCGGCGGGGTCGCTGTCGCGCGCCAGCTCGACCGAGCGCTCGAGGTTCTCGCGCGCCCGCTCCGAGTCGCCGATCCGGCCGAAGACGCGGCCGAAGATCCCGTGCGCGCGGCTTGCCGCCGCCGCCTCGCCGAGCCGCTCGGCCAGCCGCAGCGCCTTCTCGGATGCGTAGATCGCGAGCATGTTGTCGCCGGTGTGCATGTAGAGGGAGGCCGCCTCCTCGTACAGACGGACGAGCTCGAGACACGGCGGGCCGTCCTTGAGCAGGTCGATGCCGCGCTGGTAGTGCTCGATCGAGCCCTCGCGATCGCCCTTCTGCCACAGCCCGGCGCCGATCTTGCGATGCAGGTCGCCGACCCGGGTCAGGTCCTCCTCGCCGCGGTGATACTCCATGCACTGCTCCAAGGCGCGCACGGCCCGGTCGACCCGCCCCAGCAGGAGCGCGACGTCGCCGAGCTTCTCGCCGATCCGCGCCGACGCCGCGGGTTCGAGCCGGCGCTTGAGGCCGAGCGCGGTCTCGTAATGGCCCTGGGCCTCGCTGTTGGAGTACAGCCCCGCCGCCGCGTCGCCGGCAGCCTCGAGCGCCGTCAGCGCCCGGGTGTCGATCGCCTCCAGCTCGTCGGGCTCGAGGTCGGCTTCGTCTCCCAGCGCGGCGGCGCGCGCGTAGTGCTCGGCGACCATCGCGATCACGCCCTCGGACCGGTCGGCCGCCCGGGTTGAGATGAACGCGCCCACCTCGGCGTGCTTGCGGGCGCGGACCGCCTTCGGCAGCGTCGAGTAGGCGACGTCGCGGATCAGCACGTGCTTGAAGGCGTATTCGCGCTCGCCCGCCAGCCGGCTGCCTGCGGTCGGCACGACCAGGTCCTTGCCGCGCAGCGATTCCAGGGCCGCCCGCAGATCCACGCCGTCGGCCGCGTCGCCTACCGAGCCCTCCCAGAACGTCTGGCCGACGACCGACGCCGCCTGCAGGACGCGGCGCTCCGCCAGCGGCAATGAGTCCAGGCGGGCGGCCAGCACCGAGTGCACCGTCTCCGGCAGGGCCTCGGCGTCCGCGGCTCCCTCTTCGACGATCCGGTTGACCATCTCCTCGGCGAACAGGGGGTTGCCGCCGGATCGCGCCGCGACCTGGTCGGCGAGCTCGGCGCCGGCGGCGTCGCCGAGCAGCGCGGCGACCAGCGCCTGCGACTGCTCGCGCGCCAACGGCTCGAGGGTCACCGTGGTCGCGTTGAGCCGGCCGCCGCCCCAGCCGGGCCGGCGATCGAGCAGCTCGTCGCGGGCCATGCACACGATCAGGATCGGACCCCGGGCCCACCGGGCCAGGTGCTCGATCAGGTCCAGCATCCCCTCGTCGGCCCAGTGGATGTCCTCGACCGCGAAGACGACCGGCTGGCGGGTGCTGCCCACCTCGACCAGGCTCCGCACGGCGGAGAAGAGGCGCTCGCGCATCTGTTGCGGGTCCTCGTGCTCCCCCGAGTCCGGCGTTGCCCCGTTGGGCGGTTCGATACCGAGCGGGCGCCCGAGCGCGGCGGCGAGGCGCTCGGGCGGCTCCTCGACCTCCGCATCGGCGGTCAGCTCCTCGATCCCGCCGTGGAGCTTGCGCCAGGCCGCCTCCGTGTCGTCGGTGTCGACGATCTCGAACGTGCCCCGGACGATCTCGCCGAGCGCCCAGTACGCCAGCCCGGCGCCGTAGGCGGGGCAGCCGCCGAGGCGCACGGCCGGCGGCGGGGAGCGGTCGCCGACGATGTGGGCGAACTCGCGCAGCAGGCGGCTCTTGCCGACCCCGGCCTGGCCGAGCACCGTGACCAGGTGCGGGCGGCCTTCACTGGTCACCCGTTCGAAGAGCGAGACGAGCAGGTCCGTCTCATCCGCGCGACCGACGAGCGGCGTCGAGGCGCTCGCCGCGCGGGTGGCGCGGCCGCGAACGACCGCCCGTACGGCCTCCCAGGCGGGGACCGGCTCCGCCTTGCCCTTCAGCTCGAGCGGCTCGAGCTCGACGTACTCGATCGCCGCCCGCGTCAGCCGGTGGGTGACCTCGCCCACGATCACGGTTCCCGGCTCGGCGGCGCCCTGCAGCCGGGCGGCGACGTTCACCGGGTCGCCGATCACCGTGTAACCGTCCCCAACCCGGCCCGCGAGCACCTCGCCGGAGTTGATCCCGACCCGGAGCTTGAACTCCGCGCCGACGTCGGCTGTGACCCTGGCGTTGATCTCGTCCATCGCCGCCTGCATGGCGAGCCCGGCGCGCACCGCGCGCTCGGGGTCGTCCTCGTGGGCTACCGGGGCACCGAAGAGGCCCATCACGTTGTCGCCGATGTACTTGTCGATCGTGCCCCCGAAGCGCTCGATCTCATCGCCGAGCCGGCGCAGCGCCCGGTCGACCATCGATTTCGCCCGCTCCGGGTCGAGGCGCTCGGAGACGGCGGTGTATCCGGAGAGGTCGGCGAAGATGATCGTCGCCTTGCGCCGCTCCTCGGGCAGCTGCTCCTCGGCGCCGGCCGGCGGTGCGGCGGGCGTGGCGGTGCCGCCAAGGGCAGTCCCGCATTCGATGCAGAACTTGGCGCCGGGCGGGTTCTCGGCGCCACACCCCGGGCACTTGGCCGCGAGCCCGGCGCCGCACGACATGCAGAACTTGGCGTTCTCAGGGTTCGCGGTGCCGCACGAGGGGCAGTTCATGCTGAGGTGAGGATAAGCCGCGTCCGCGGGCGGCGAAAGCGGGGCGGGTCAGGTGGGGGAGGGGGTTCACGCGACGCGCGCGGCTTTACCCACACAGGACGTGGCCAAAGCCGCGTCCGTGAGCGGGCCACCCCTACCCAGCCCCGTAAAAAGCCCCGCATCGCGCCGCGGCCAACGAACGGCCGCCTAGTCGATCGGGATGACCTCGACCCGCGGGCTGTCGTCGGTGGCCGCGTCGTCCATGCGCACCAGGTAGTGGTCGATCATCGCCCGCATCGTGACCAGCGCCTCGCGCTGCACCGACTGCCATTGCCCCCGCAGCTCGGGGGTGGGGGTCGCGCGGAGGATCTCGGCGCCGCGGCAGATCGGGCAGAGCTCGACGCACTCGTGGGGATGTTCAGGCGTGGCCATCGGAGTTCGTGGTCGGGAAGCTGACCTCGAGCGCGCCGTCGGCGAGCTTGGCGCCGGTCGGGCTGCGGCGAGCGAGCCCGGCGGGGAGGATGATAGTTCGCTTGCGCGGCCCGACCGTCACGATCAGCTCGGCGCCGACCTTCTTCAGGCCGACGTCGCCCTTCGTGCCGAAGGGGACGCGGATCCGCACCGTCGCGGTGCCGTTGTGCGATTCGATCTCGTGGGCTAGCTCGGTGTGCAGGACCGCCGCCGGCTCGACGTCGTCGCCGTACAGCTCGTCGGCGAGCCGGTCGAGCATCCGGGTACCGACCACCTCCTCCTCGAAGTAACGGGCGGTCAGCACCGGGATCGGGGCGAAGCCGCTGCGCACCTCGTCGAGCCGGTCGCGTTGGCGCTCGAGCCAGTCGCCGAAATAGCCATCGGCGACCTCGTCCGGAAAGACCCGGTTGACGATCACCGCGTCGGTCAGGTAGCCATACAGGTTCAGGTAGGTAAAGGTCCGCTGGGCCTCCTTGATCACCATCCGGTCGGGGTTCATGACCAGCCGGATCGAGGCCCGCTCGCGGTCCCGGAGGATCTCGTTCATCGCGATCATCTGGCGGACCAGGCCCTGCACCTCGGCGAGCACGTCCTCGCCGGGCAGCTCGACGTCCATCATGCGCGCGATCGGCTTCGCCGCGTTGACCAGCCGCCGCTCCCACGGGAACACCTTCTCCAGCCACCAATGCGCGATGTCGGGGAAACCGAGCAGTCGCAGCGTCTCGCCGGTCGGCGCGCAGTCGACGATCACGACGTCGAAGTCACCCGAGTCGTGGTGGCGCTTGATCTGCAGGAGGCTGAACAGCTCGTCCATCCCGGGCGGGACGCTGAGCTCCTCGGCGGCGATGTCCATCACTCCGCGGTCGTGGAGCATCGCCCCGAGCCAGCGCTGCACCGCGCCCCAGTTCGCCTCCATCTCGCGCTCCGCCTGTACCTCCTGGCCCCACAGGCACTCGCCGACCGGGGTCGGATCGGGGCCGAGCTCCGCCTCGAGCGAGTCGGCGAGGCTGTGGGCCGGGTCGGTCGAGAGCACCACCGTGCGCAGACCGGCGGCCGCGCAGCGACGCGCGGTGGCGGCGGCGACGCTGGTCTTGCCGACGCCGCCCTTGCCGGTGTAGAGGATCGTGCGCGGGGCGCTGGCGGTGAGCACTAGGGCCGCTCAGGGTAGTTCGCTACGCTCACGCGCGCCTTTCAACTCGAGAACTAGGAGAACACCGCCTTGATCCGGATCCGAACCTTCATCCTTCTTTGCCTCCTCGCGCTGGCCGTTCCGGTCGTGGTTGCCGGATGCGGCAGCGACGACAGCGGCCAGGACCCGCAGGCGGTCCTGGAGGAGACCTTCAACAACGACACCAAGGTGAGCAGCGGGGATCTCTCGCTGACCGCGTCGGTTAACGCAGAGGGGGAGCAGGGCGGCAGCTTCGAGGCCAGCCTCAGCGGGCCGTTCCAGGGCGACCCCGACAACGAGGCGGCGATTCCGCAGGTCGATTGGACGGCCACCGCATCGGGCTCCGCGGCCGGCCAGAGCATCGACTTCTCGGGCGGCATCGTGATCACCTCCGACAACGCCTACCTCGAGTACGAGGACCAGGCGTATGAGATCGGCACGGACGCGTTCGCCCAGGTCAAGCAGGCCTTCGAGGCCCAGGCCCAGGCGGCCGGCGGCGCCGAGACCGACACGGGCACGTTCCAGGAGCAGTGCGCGTCGGCGATCGAGCAGGCCGGCGGCGATCCGTCGGCGTGCGACTTCGATCTCGAGAGCTGGCTCACGAACCTGACCGACGAGGGCACCGAGGATGTCGGTGGTGTGGAGACGGTTCACGTCTCCGGCGACGCCAACATCGAGCAGATCCTCACCGACATCGGCAACCTCGCATCGTCGGTCCCGCAGGCCGCCTCGTCGGGCTTCGACCCGTCGCAGCTGGGCCTCGTCTCGAGCGCGGTCACCAACGCCTCGATCGACGTCTACTCGGGCGAGAGCGATCACGTTCTGCGCAAGCTCGAGGTCAACCTGACGATCGACCCCTCGGCGGTCGCTCCCGGCGGCGCGGTGCCGATCGGCGAGATCACGGTCGCCTTCGCGATCGAGATCGACGGCCTCAACGAGGAACAGACGATCACGGCTCCGTCGGGTGCCAAGCCGCTCGCCGAGCTGTTCGGCGACCTCGGCATCGACCCGAGCACGCTCGACCAGATCCCGGGTCTCCCGGGCGGCACCGGCGGCTCGGGCGGCGGCGGTGGCGGCGGCAGCGACTACCTGGACTGCGTGCAGCAGGCGTCGACACCGCAAGAGATCAACGACTGCGCCAGCCAGCTGTAGGCGGGGCGCGGTACTAGAACGTCACGGGGCCCCGGCGAAGTTCGCCGGGGCCCGTTTTCGTAGGCTCTGACCGATGACGGCCGACTCAACCGGCGGGGGGGTGCGCCGCTTCCTGCTCAGCGCGCAGGGCTGGCCTTATCTGTTGGTGCCGTTCATCCCGGCGGCGGTGGTGCTCGAGCTCGCGCACGCGGATGCGGTGCTGATCTTCTTCGTCGCCGCGCTCGGGATCGTTCCGACGGCGGCGCTGATGGGCCTCGCGACCGAGGAGCTCGCCGCCAAGTCCGGCCCCGGGATCGGCGGTCTCCTGAATGTGACGTTCGGCAACGCGCCGGAGCTGATCATCGCCCTCATCGCGCTGAACGCCGGCCTTCAGGAGGTCGTCAAGGCCTCGATCGTCGGCTCGATCATCGGCAACATCCTGCTCGTACTCGGGGCCTCGATGCTGATCGGCGGGCTCAAGCATCAGCGCCAGACCTTCAGCCCGCAGGCCGCCACGATCCAGGCAACGATGCTGTTCCTCGCCGCCGGGGCCCTGATCATGCCGGCGATCTTCGAGCTGGTGGAGGGCCAGGGCCTGCCGGGCCCGAACGACGAATTCGTCAACTACGGCTCGACCGTTGAGAAGCTCTCGCTGGCGACCGCGATCGTCCTGATCGGCACCTACATCGCGGGCCTGTTCTTCTCGCTGCGAACGCACAAGGACCTGTTCAACCCGCCTTACGCCGACGAGCACGAGGAGGGCTTCGGCTGGAGCGTGCGCCGTGCGGTGATCTATCTGTTCGTCGCGGGGCTCGCGGTCGGGTTGATGTCGGAGGTGCTCGTCGGCTCGATCAGCGAGGCTTCGGACTCGATCGGCCTCTCGGAGTTCTTCGTTGGCGTGATCGTTGTCGCAATCGTCGGTAACGCCGCCGAGCACTGGGTAGCGATCCTGGTCGCGTTCAAGAACAAGATGGACCTCGCGGTCAACATCGCGATCGGCTCGAGCGCTCAGATCGCGCTGTTCGTCGCTCCGGTGCTGGTGATCGCCTCCTTCTTCATCGGCGTCGGCCCGATGCCGCTGGTCTTCAACGGCTTCGAGCTCGGCGCGATCCTGATCGCGATCCTGGTGGCGCAGGTGATCACCCACGACGGCGAGTCGAACTGGTTCGAAGGGGTTCAGCTCCTGGCGCTGTACGCGATCCTCGGGATCGCCTTCTTCTACGCCTGATGGAGTACGTCCTGCTGGCGACGAGCTTCGCCGTGATCCTGGCGGGCGCGCTGCTGTTCACCAACGCGGTCGAGTGGGCGGGCAACAAGCTGGAGATCGGCGAGGGCGCGACGGGCAGCATCCTCGCGGCCGTGGGCACGGCAATGCCCGAGACGCTGATTCCGATCGTCGCCGTGATCGGCGGTGCGGAGGGGTCCGAGGACGTCGCGATCGGCGCAATCATCGGCGCCCCCTTCCTGCTGGCCACGATCGCGATGGCTCTGGTCGGGGTCTCGGCGCTGATCTTCCGCGGGCGCCGCGAACAGGGGACGAAACTGCGGGCGCACGTCGAGACGCTCGACCGCGACCTCATCTTCTTCCTCGTCTTCTTCGCCGCCGGGATCGCGATGGGCGTCGTGGTTCCCGAGGAGCTTCACATCCCGTTCGCGATCGTGTTCGTCGCGGCCTACGCCGTCTACGTGCGCCAGACCCTGCGCGGCGGCGGTGCGATCCAGGAGCCGGAGACGATCGGCCCGCTCTATCTCGACCGCACCCCCGGCGACGATCCGCCCGGTGGCACCGTCGTGCTCCAGCTGATCGTCGGGCTTGGGGCGATCGTCGGCGGCGCGCACCTGTTCGTCGAGGAGCTGATCACCGTGGCCGAGAACATCGGCATCGACGCCCTGGTCCTCTCGCTCGTGCTCGCGCCGCTGGCGACCGAGCTGCCCGAAAAGGCGAACAGCTTCTTCTGGGTCAAGGACGGCAAGGACAGCCTCGCGCTCGGCAACATCACCGGGGCGATGGTGTTCCAGTCGACGATCCCGATCGCGGTCGGACTCGCCTTCACCGACTGGGACCTCGACCGCTACGCGGTCGTATCCGGCGTGCTCGGGCTCGCCGGCGGTGTGGTCGCCTACTGGGCGCTGCGCCTGCGCGGGCGCTTCGAGGCGCTGCCGATCGCGATCTGGACGGGACTGTTCTGCGCCTTCATCGTCTACGTCTCCGTGGCCTGAGCCAGTAACTCAAGAACCTCGTCGTCGTGCGTCTTCGGCGACGCCTTCGGGATCACGTGGGCGATCCTGCCCTCGGGGTCGATGATGAAGGTCGCCCGCTGGACGCCCCAGTAGGTCTTGCCGTAATTCGTCTTCTCGACCCAGGTCCCGTAGGCCTCCGCGACCGCGTGGCCGGCATCGGCGAGCAGGGTGAAGTCGAGGTCGTGCTTGCCGGCGAACTTAGCCTGCGCCTCGACAGTGTCGGGCGAGACGCCGATCACCCGGGCCCCGGCGGCCTCGTAGTCGGCGCGGCGGTCGCGGATCCCGCACGCCTGCGTCGTGCACCCCGGGGTATCTGACCGCGGGTAGAAGTAGAGAACGACGGTCTGGCCGCGCAGATCCGAGAGCGTCACGACGTCGCCGTTCTGGTCGGGGAGGGTGAAGTCGGGAGCGTTGTCGCCGGCATCGAGCACGGCGGGGAAATCTATCCGGCCGGCAGCTCGTAGAGGGCGTGGGGGAGGCCGGCGCGCTCGAACTCGCGCACGTAGACCATCCCCAGCTTCTCCATCACCCGCTGCGAGCGGAGGTTGTCGAGCAGCCGACCTCCACGATCGGTTCGCCCTCCACCTCGTCGCGGTTGAGGCCCGCGTAGCCGACCATGTCGCCGCTGGACCGCTCGCGCCACCACCACAGGCAGTACCCGGCCTCGGTGGCCTGCTCGGCCTGCGCGCGAAGCATGCGCTCGGGGTTTTTCGGCCCGCCGCCGTGCCATGGGGCGACGACCGGATTCGCGAAGTGGGCGGCGACGAAGTCGAGGTGGGCGGCGGGGTCCGGGACCTCGGCGTCGAGGCGCTCGGTGCGAGGAACGCCTAGTTGTCCTCGCCCGGCCAGAAGTCCTGCTGCTGCTCGGTCGGCGGATCCTGGAGTTTGGTCGAGAAGATCAGCAGCTCGGCGTCGGCGTCCGTGTCGTTGTGGACCGAGTAGAACGAGTCGCCGCTCATCTTCACGGCCGTCTGCGGGCCGGCCTCGAAGACGTCGTCGCCGACCTTGAAGGTCAGCGTCCCGGCGATCACGAAGTAGACCTCCTCCTGGCCGGGATGGCGATGGCCGTAGCTGCCGCGCCCGCCGGTGTCGGACGGCATCATCCGCCAGGAGAACGAGACCTGCTCGGTCCCGAGGGCCTCCGAGTAGTGGCGCATCTCCCCGAAGCCCGGGTACTCGGCCATGAAGTCGACGCATTCTTCGCGGTTGGCGACGGAGTAGCTCAGAGCTCCTCCTCCAGCTCGACCTCAACCGGCTCCGGCTCGATGTCCGGGTCAGGCTCGAGCTCCTCCTCGTCCTCGACGATGTCGTCCTCGCCGGGCTCCAGCTCGGTCGCCTCGGCGGACACGCCGACCGGCGCGTGGCGAATGCTCTGGAAGCGCTCCATCGCGGTGTCGAGGGTGTCGCTGTCGACCGGGACCTCGTCGGTGATTCGAACCCAGTCCGCGCCCTCGAAGGCCTCCATGTTGAAGACCTCCTGGTCGATCGAGACGGAGTCGTCAACGACCACCACGACCTCGGTCTGGGGGTTGAAATACGTGCCGGGCCGGACCAGGAGCTCGTCCAGCTCGACGACGGGATCTTCGTCTGCGGTCACGGGCCGAACACTACTGCCCGAGGTTCTCAAGCTCACGAAGCTGGCGGTCCACCTCGGCCTCGACGTCGAGCGGCTCCTTCCCCTGGCGGGCGCGCCGCTGGTTCCGGGCGACGACGAGCTGGCGGACCTCCTCCCGCAGCGCCGGATCGCCGCTCGGGGGCGCCGCCGGCGTCCGCTGCTCGTCCAGCGCCTTGGCGAGCTCCTCATCGACGTCGAGCGGCGTCTCGCCGCGGGCGCTCTGGCGAAAGGCCTTCGCCTCGAGCATCTGCCGGAGCTCGGCTTCGTTGACGCTCGCCTCCGTCTCGGCCGCCCCGGAGTCGATCAGCCCGCGCGGGTTGTCGGACTCGAACTCGACCGAGAGCCCGCCCTTGCCAATCGAGCGGAAGGCGCTGCCCGCGTTGGCGATGAAGGCGATCGCGGCGACCGGGATCGCCACCAAGACGATGATCAGGATCACGTCTCCGTTCGAAACCGCTGTCTCCAAAGGTGGCACGCCCACACACTAAATCAGCTACGATCCTCGGGTGATTGACTGATCAGTCAATCGATAACTTGACCACGCAAAGGAGCACCTGAAACCGTGGATTTCAACCTCACCGACGAGCAGAAGGACCTTCGCGAGCTCGCGCACAACTTCGCCGAGCGGGAGATCCGCAAGGTCGCCTGGGACTACGACGTCGAAGGCACCTGGCCGCAGGAGATCATCGACAAGGCCTGGGAGGTCGGGTTGATGAACACCCACGTCCCCGAGGAGTACGGCGGGCCGGGTCTCGACTTTCTCTCCGGCTGTTTGATCGAGGAGGAGTTCGGCTGGGGCTGCTCCGGGATCGGCACCTCGCTGGCCGCTAACGGCCTGGCGATGACGCCGGTCGCGCTCGGCGGTTCGGACGACGTCAAGGCCAAGTTCCTGGGCATGCTCACCGAGGAGCCGAAGCTGGCCTCGTTCTGTCTGACCGAGCCGGACGCCGGCTCCGACGTCTCCGGGATGAAGACGACGGCCACCAAGCAGGGTGACAAGTACGTCATCAACGGCTCGAAGTGCTTCATCACCAACGGCCAGTACGCCGACTGGTACACGGTCTACGCCAAGACCGACAAGGAGGCCGGCCACCGCGGGATCTCCGCCTTCGTCGTCCCGCGCGACGACACGGTGATGATCGACAAGAAGGAAGACAAGATGGGCCAGCGGGCGTCGAACACCGCCACGGTCACCTTCAACGAGACAGAGATCCCCGCCGATTACCTGCTCGGCGAGGAGAACCACGGCTTCAAGCTCGCGATGATGACCCTCGACCGCACCCGTCCTGGCGTCGCCGCGATGGCTGTCGGGATCGGGCGCGCGGCGTTCGAGTTCGCCTGCGAGTACTCCAAGGAGCGGGTCCAGTTCGGCGTCCCGATCGCGATGCACCAGGCGGTCTCGTTCATGATCGCCGACATGGCGACCAAGGTCGAGGCCGGCCGCCTGCTCACCTGGCAGTCCGCCGCGCTACTCGACGGGGGGGTGCGCAACACGCTCGCCTGCTCGCACGCGAAGCGCTTCGCCGCCGACTCGGCGATGGAGATCACCACCGACGCCGTCCAGGTCTACGGTGGCTACGGCTTCATCAAGGAGTACCCGGTCGAGAAGCTGATGCGCGACGCGAAGATCATGCAGCTCTACGAGGGCACCTCGCAGATCCAGCGCCTGGTGATCGCCAAGGAGGTCCTGATGGGCCGCAACGTCAACGAGCCGATGCCCGAGGCGATCAGCCAGGCGCAGGCCGACGCCGCCGCCAAGGAGTCGGAGACCGCAGCCGCAGCGGTTTAACGCTCCGTCCGACCGGTCGACACCGCGCACGCCCGATCGGACAAGCACACCATCATGGGCGGTTCGCGGATCCCGAACCGGGCTGAGTGCGCCGTGAAATCCCGGGCCGCGGGTGAGCTGCGTGACGTCGCCTCCGTCCGCGGTCATCATGTAGATCTGGACCGTCGCGGCTGAACGTAATCCGCCCGGAGCCATGAGTCCGACCCTCACCGAGGCGGCCGGGGAACGCGCCTACGGGTGCGTTCCCCAGTCGGCCTTGTTCGGGAAGCGCCCGCCCCCGAGGATGACGTGCTTCCCCGAGCCGTTCACCTTCATGACCACGAGGTCGCTGGACCCGGTATGGAACTGCGTGTAGACGATCCTCCGCCCGTTGGGCGAGAAGGCGGGGTTCTGCGCCAGCTCGAACGGGCCGCCCTCCGTCAGCGGGGCCTCGTCGGTGAGGGCCTTCTTCTTGCCTGCGTCGATCGGCATCAGGTAGATGTCGCCCGTCTTCCCGGGGGCCCCGCTGTCTCCCGAGTCGAACGTGACCCATTGGCCGTCCGGTGAGACGTCCGGGTCGGACGCGTTCAGCTTGTAGTTGGTCAACCGCTCGAGACCGGTGCCGTCGGCGTTGACGCGGAAGATCGCTGATTCCTCGGGGGACTTGAATCGGCTGAAGACGATCGTCGTCCCGTCCGGCGAGAACTGGGGTTCGCTGTCGTATTGCGCCCCGTCGCCTCGAGCGTCGGTGACGCGCAGAGCCTCGTCGACCGTGACGCCGTCGGGGTCCGAGGCGGGGATGATCCAGATCCCGTTCAACGACCGCTTGCCCCAGTCGGAATCGATCGCCATGCTCGTGCCGCTCGGCGCCCAGCCCGGGGCACCGTGAAATCCCGCGCCGCGGGTGAGCTGGGTTGCGTCGCCTCCACTTGCGGTCATCACGTAGATCTGAACCGTCTCCCTGGAGCCGTCGATGTCCTTGCGGTTGCTGTCGAAGGCGATCAGCTCACCATCTGGCGACCAGTCGGACAGGAACGACTGGGCGCCCGCCGGCTTGCTCACGGTCAGCTGCCGCTTGTGGCTGCCGTCGGGGTTGGCCGTGATGATCTCGACGTGCTTGCCGACGTCGCGGGCGAAGGAGATCCGGCCGTTCTGGCCGCTGAAGGTCGCAGTGGACGGGCCGGCGAGCAATGAGACGACGATCAGGCCGGCACCGAAAAGCGTGATTGTGAGTTTAGGCATGCAGCGACCGTATCCCACCCGGTGGGCTTCGCGCAAGGGACGAATTAGGCGCGGCGGTTGGGGCTGAGCGCGATCATCGCGCCGATCGCGGTGAGGATGATGAAGCCGAGGACGACGATCTGTGCCCAGCCGTCGATCACCTCGACCGACGCGTAGCCGAGCGCGATCAGGACGAGGCCGGCGATCCCGGAAAAGATGACGAGTCGACGGGGGTTGCGGACGGCGACCCCGGTGGGGGCGCTGAAAGTGGCGCGCTCGTATTGATTGCGCTGGTTGACGGTCATGTTGGCCATTGGTCTCTCCTCGTGGCAGACGGAACAAACTCAACCTATCCGCGAGATACACCCAGTGTCAGTGAGGCTGGTCACACGCGAGCCGTTACGCTCGCGCGATGGCTGAGCGGGCTCGCAAGCCGGTCGCGGACGCGGTCGCCGAGGCGGCCAGGGTGGCGCCGCGCGAACGGCGGGGTGGGCGCACGATGGACGTGTTCGGCGGCGAGATCCGCCGGCGGGACCTGTTCCCGCTCCTGGTCCTGCACCTGATCGAGCGCGAGCCCCAGTACGGCAACCGGTTGATCGAGGAGATCAAGCGAATCACCGAGGGCGTGATCTCGGTCAATCCGAACACGATCTACCCGCTGCTGCGACAGCTCGAGGCCGAGGGCAAGATCAAGGGCGACTGGGAGCACCCCGATCGCCGCACCCGTCGCTACTACTCGATCACGGCGGCCGGCAGGCGCGAGCTCGAGCGCCTGCGCGGCCAGCTCGAGCCGTTCCTCGACTCCGTGATCCGCTCCGTGAGCCTGATCAAGCGGGAGCTCTACGGCGAGTAGCGGCGCACCTCGAGCTCGGCGCGGCGCAGTAGGCGCAGGCGGGCGCCGTGCTCGCGCTCGACCCGCTTCTGCTTCGTCCGCAGGACGAGGTTGACGAACAGCGGCGCCGGCGCTCCGGAGCGGCCGCGGACGTCGCGACGCACCTTGGCGACCCCGGCCTTGCGGGTCGCGCACGGCGACTGGACCGGCGTGCAGTTCGTGCCGTTGACGGGGCTGATCTGCCCGCCCTGCCAGACCGAGCGCCGCACCAGCCGGCTGGGCCTGATCGCGCGTGGGCCGCGGGCGACGATCAGCTCGGCGCCGACCAGCGCGTTGTAACCGAGGTGACGTACGTCGGACCGCAGCGCCGCCGTGGCCGCGAGCACGTCGCCGCGCTGCAGGATCGGCACCTTCTGCGAGAGCACGACCTTGCGCTGCGGTCGCAGGCGAAGCGAGCGGCGGCGCAGATCTCCGGTCCGCCGCCGCTCGGCCGTTTCGCCCGGCGCGAGGCGGATCGCGCTGAGGCGGCTCTTGTTCTGGACGATCCGGCCGTTCGGCTTGTTGGAGCCGATGATCACCCGCTCGTGACCCCGCGCGTGGCGGCTCGAGGCCGAGACGACGACGTTGGCGTAGCAGCGGTCCAGCCGGCAGGGAAAGTGCTTGCCGACCCGCGTCGTGCGGTCGAAGACGACGGGGCAGTGGTGTTGGCGGTTGGGCAGCCGCTGCCGGCAGCCCTGCTTGCGGCGGGCGATCACCCGCGACCGCGCGTGCGTCGAGCGGCGCGGCGCGAGCTCGAGCGAGACGACGACGTTCGGGTCGTAGTCGTAGGGCCGCCCGGCGCAGCGCGCCGAGTGTTTGTCGCAGTCGACGGTCACCTGCACCTCGGCGAGCAGCTCGAGGCGATCTCGGCGGCGCAGGCCCGAGAGCCTGCCCGGCCCCATCGAGAGCACGATCCGCGGCTCGGCGCCCGGCCGCCGGGTGATCGGCACGGTCTTTCGCAGCTCGGAACCGGGCCCGGTCGTGTACGCGTCCACG
Source organism: uncultured Solirubrobacterales bacterium (assembly GCA_963767285.1). Classification (GTDB taxonomy): domain Bacteria; phylum Actinomycetota; class Thermoleophilia; order Solirubrobacterales; family 70-9; genus WHSW01. The sequence continues at coordinate 224,599 of CAVYDJ010000004.1, forward strand.
GGCCGCGGGGCGGCGTTTGCGGGGGTGGCGGCGAGCGCGAGCGCGAGCGCGGTGGCCACCAGCCAGGGGATCCGGATCGGGCGGGTCAAGGGTCTCGGAGTTCTAGGGATCGATCCTGGTCGCCGTCGAGTCGCCCTCGCTGACCACCCAGACGGAGTCTTCGGCGAGCGCCAGGTCGGACGGATCGCCGCCGGCGGCGATCGGCGGCCCGGCGACCTGGCCGCTGGCCGGGTCGACCCGGACCACGGAGTCCTCGCCGCCGAGCGCGACCCAGACGGAGCCGAGGCCGGCCTTGACGCCGCGGGGGAGGTCGCCCACCGGGTGCGGGTCGCCGACCACGTCGCCGCTTTCGGGATCGAGCTCGTAGAGCGTTCCGTTGAGGTTGCTGGTGACCCATACGGCGCCCTCCCCGACCGCGACGTCGTTGGGCAGCTCGCCGACCGGGATCGAGCTGCCCACCCGGCGCGGGCCGTCGGGATCGATGCGCGAGACGGAGGCCGCGCGGATGTTGGTGACCCAGACCGTCCCGCCACCGGCCGCGACCGAGCGCGGCTCCGTGCCCAAAGGAACGTTGCCGGCGAGAGCGTTGTTCTCGGGATCGATCCGGACCACGGCCTGCGCCCCGGCCTCGGCGACCCAGACCCAGCGTTCGTCGACGGCGACGTCGCTTGGGTCCGAGCCGTCGCCGAGCGGGATCTCGAGCGGCTCCGCGCCCTCGAGGGGGTCGAGGCGGTAGAGCGCGTCGGCCTCGCGGCTCACCGCCCAGACCGAGCCGAACCCCACCGCGACCGCTACCGGCTTCTCCAGGGGGATCTCGAACGCGACGGAGTTGGTGAGCCTGTCGATCGCGTCGACCTCGTCGCCGCGACGGGCGGCGACCCAGACGCGCTCGGGGCCGACCGCGACGCCGGTGGGTGCGCGCCCGACCGCGATCGGCGCCGCGGCGGGAGCCACCGGGCCGTTCTCGGCCGCGTCCTCGCCCCCGCCCACCAGGAGGAAGGCGGCGACGATCGCCGCGACCGCGACCGCCCCGACCCCCACGAGGCGCCATGGCGGACGGCGCCGCATGACGGGCGTGATCGCCTCGGCGTCGATCGTCGTCCGGGGCGACGGAGTCCCCGCCGGGGCCAGCGGGACCGTCCGCTCGTGATCCACAACCGCGTCGAGGGCCCGGCTGACGGCCCCCGCCGACGCGAAGCGCTCGTCGGGACTGATGGCCATTGCCTCGGCGACCACGGCATCGACGCCCGCCGGCACGTCCTTGCGCATCTCCGACGGCTTCGGCCGTGGTGCGTTCGCGTGCGCGAACAGCGTCGCAAGCTGGTTGTCGCGCGGAAACGGCGATTGGCCGGTGAGCGCGAAGTGGAGGACGGCCCCGAGGGCGTAGACGTCCGCGCGGCCATCGACTTTCTCGCCGGCAATCTGCTCGGGTGCGACGAAGTCGGCGGTGCCCACGAGCTCGCCGGTGCCGGTGACGGTCTCGCCGCCGCGCATCGTCCGGCTGATCCCGAAGTCCGTCAGGTAGACGCGTCCGGCGTCGGCGCCGCCGCCGACGAGCACGTTGGCGGGCTTGACGTCGCGGTGGATGAGCCCGGCGGCATGGGCTGCGTCGAGCCCGGCGGCGACCGCGGCGACGATGCCCGCGGCCTCGCCGGGGTCGAGCGGGCCGCCGATCGCGACCAGCTCGCGCAGGTCGCGGCCCTCGACGAGGCGCATGGAGAGGTAGAGCTGGCCGTCCTGCTCGCCCGCCTCGTGGACCGGGATCACGTGCGGATGCTCGATCGCGGCCGCAAGTCGCGACTCGCGCCGGAAGCGCTCGCGAAAGCGCTCGTCGGCCGAGAGCGCCGGGGCGAGCACCTTGAGCGCCCGCTCGCGGTCGAGCGCGAGGTTCCGGGCACGGAAGACCACGCCCATCCCGCCCTCGCCCAGCACCGCCTCGATCCGGTGCCCCGCGAACTCGGCGCCGATCGCCGGGCCGCCCGGCCCCGCGCCGCTCATCCGGACTCACTCATCCGCAAGGTCGCGGACCGAGATCACGCCGTTACGCAGCGCCAGCTCGACCAGGCGGGCCCGCTTCTGGTTCTGGGGCAGATCGCTGATCGCGAACTTCTCGAACAGCACCCGCAGGTGGCCCTTGACCGCGTCGATCGACAGGTGGACCTGCTCGGCGATCCCCTGGTTGGTGGCCGGGGTCGCGTAATGGCTGCCGTCCCGGTATGGCCGGCAGAGCGCGGCGAGGATGCGCCGCTGCGTCTCCGAAAGCTCGACGGCGACGCGGTCCGGGGCGGCTACGGTCGTCGAGCTGGGCGAGCCCGCCGGGGCGCGGAAGACGACGAGCGTGGCCCCGAAGCGCAGCTCGTCGTGATCGCTGAGCCGCCGCCGGCCGCTGACCCGCTCCCCGTTGACGAACGAGCCGTTGCGCGAAAGACCGTCGTCGGAGACGGCCCACTCTCCGCCGATGCGCTCGATCTCGGCGTGCAGGCGCGAGACCTGCTCGTCGGCGTCGAGGGCGACGTCGACCTCGGTTCCGCGGCCGACCGTGATCGGGGTGTGGGCGGCGTCGAGCACGAGAATCCGCTGACCCCCCTGGTCGCGCCAGAGCAGGAACGGAAGTCCGGCACGCTCGGCGTCGAGGCGCCGCTGAAGCTCGGCCGGGGAGGCCGAATGGGCTGCCGCCGGACTCTCCATCGCCCCCAACTTAGCCGCGGCGACGGTGTGAGGCCGGATGGGGGTTAGGCGCGTGCGCGGGGGGGATGCGATGGACGTAGGGGGGACGGCAGGGGACGCCTCCGCGTGCGTGGATAACCCGTATCCGGCCTCCAGGTGTGGTGATCTCACACCTGGGGTCGGTGGCCGCGCCCCGACGTCGGGACGACGATCGTCTCATGACGATTCAAACCACATATCGAGCTCGGACGGCGCGCTTTGCCGCCGGGCTGGCACTGTCAACCATCTACGCGTTTGTGAGCTTCGGCGGCGTCCATGCAGAGGCAGCGGCACCGAAGTGCTTCGGCAAGGAGCCGACGATCGTCGGCAAGAAGAAGAAGACGACGATCAAGGGCACCGCGGGCGACGACGTGATCTACACCGGCAAGGGCTACCACGAGGTCCGCGCCGGCAAGGGCAACGACCTCGTCTGCGCCGGCTCCGAGTCGGCCGAGATCAACGGCGACGAGGGCAGCGACCGGATCAAGGGCAGCTCGGCCTCCGACGACCTGTACGGCGGCGCAGGCAACGACAGGATCGAGGCCGGCACCGGGCGCAACTACGTCGACGCCGGGACCGGCGACGACCTGCTCATCGGCGGCGTGGACCGCGACTATCTCGAGGGCGAGGACGGCGACGACACGATCACCGGCCTCGACGCGAGCGACGACCTCTCCGGAGGCGATGGGGACGACATCCTCTCGGCCGGTGAGGGCGACGACGATCTCGAGGGCGGCGAGGGCGACGACGAGCTCGCAGGCGATGAGGACGACGATCGGCTCGACGGCGGTGAGGGCGAGGACCTCCTCGACGGCGCGGCGGGCGGAGACTCGCTCGACGGCGGTGAGGAGACCGACACCCTCGATGGCGGTGACGACGGGGACCGCCTGAACGGTGGCGGCGGCGCCGACCTCGTCAACGGACAGGACGGCAACGACGACCTCCGCGATGGCGGTGGCGCCGACGACGTCGACGGCGGGACCGGCAACGACTCGCTGGTCGCGGCGTACGACTCGACCGCGGGCGACAACTTCGCCGGCGGCGAGGGCAGCGACCTGATCAGCTACGCGGAGTACGCGAGCGCGACCAGGGTGACGCTCGACGATGTCGCCAACGACGGCCGCGGCTGCCCGCAGCAGTGTGAGGCGGACAACGTCAGTTCGACGATCGAGGGGATCGTCGGCAGCCCGTTCGAGGACACGCTGCTCGGCAACGCGATCAGCAACATCATCGACGGCGGTCAGGGCAGCGACCTGATCGACGGCGGTGACGGCGGCGACATCCTGCGCGGCGACGTCGGCACCGACGCCGTCTCCGGCGGCGCCGGCGACGACGCGCTGAGCGGCGGCGGGGGAGACGACTCCCTCGACGGCGGCAGCGAACAGGACGAGTGCCGTGGCGATCAGGGGATCGACACCGGAGCGAACTGCGAAGCGATGGTCGCAATTCCCTGAATAACTCGCGCCACGTCCTCGGCTTCGCCTGCGGGCGTGCGCGGTGTCGACTGGGCCGGGGCCTTTCCGTGGCCTCGGCCCTTAGGCTGCCCCGATGGCGGAACTGAGCGAATCGGTGCTGGTCGGGGGGTCGCTGGCCGATGTCTGGGGCTACTACTTCGAGCCCAGCGGCTGGCCGGCGTGGGTCGACGGGTTCGAGACGGTCGAGTCGGCGGATGGCTACCCGGAGACCGGTGGGACGCTCGTCTGGCGCTCGACCCCGGCCGGACGGGGCACGGTGCGGGAGCAGGTTCTGGCCCACGAGCCCAGGACGCTGCACCGGATCTCCTTCTCAGACCCGGAGTCGAGCGGCGAGCTGACGACCCGGTTCGCGGTCGAGGGGGAGGGGACCAGGGTGACGCTGGAACTCAGCTACGCGCTCGCCAGCTCCGGCCCGTTCGCGTGGCTGACCGAACGGATCTTCGTCCGTGGCCAGATGCGCAAGTCGCTTCAGCGGACGCTGGTCCGCTTCCGGCTTGAGGCCGAGGAGCTTTCGGACCGCTAACTTCCCCCGCGCTCTTACCTACCCCGAAGCTCGGAGGATCTGAAACCTGATGTTCGTCTCCAAGGCCGCCGTCGTCGGCGCCGGCACGATGGGCGGCGAGATCGCGCAGGCGATCGCCTCGTCCGACATCCCCGTCGTCCTCAAGGACATCGACCAGAAGTTCGTCGACCACGGCCTCGAGAAGGCCCGCGAGGTCACCAAGGGACAGCTCGACCGGCTGGTGTCGAAGGAGAAGCTGACTCAGGAACAGGCGGACGCCCGGCTCGAGGAGGTCATGGGCCTGATCGAGGGGACGACCTCCTACGAGGGCTTCGGCGAAGTCGACTTCGTGATCGAGGCGGCGCCGGAGAAGATGGAGATCAAGCAGAAGGTCTACGCCGAGCTCGACGAGGTCACCCCCGGCCACGCGATCCTCGCCTCCAACACGTCCTCGCTGTCGATCTCGGAGATGGGCGACGCGACCCTGCGCCCCGAGAAGGTCGTCGGCTTCCACTTCTTCTACCCCGCCTCGGTGATGCCGCTGGTCGAGGTCATCGAGGGCACCGAGACCGACCCCGAGGTCGTCCAGGCCGCCTACAACTTCGCCCAGGCGATCCGCAAGCAGCCGATCACCTGCGGTGAGGTACCGGGCTTCGTCGTCAACCGGATCCTCAACTCGGCGGTCGGCGAGATCTGGCGCGCCCAGGAGGAGCAGGGGCTGTCGATCAAGCAGATCGACGAGGCCATCACGGCCGCCAACGTGGCGCCGATGGGGCCGTTCTTCCTCGGCGATCTGCTCGGCCTGGACACGATCCTCCACGTCGCCGAGCACCTGCAGGAGTCCTACGGCGACTCGTTCTACGTACACAAAGGGATGCAGAAGCTGGTCGCCGACGGCAAGCTCGGCGTCAAGACCGGCGGCGAGGGGTTCTACAAGGACGGCGAGCCGCAGCTCGAGGGCGACGCCGAGCCCGACGGCGAGTCGCTCGCCGAGCTGCTGAAGCTGAAGGCCGTGGTCGAGTCCTGCCTGGTCCTGCAGGAGGGCGTCTGCACCGTGCGCGATATCGACCTCGGGATGATGGCCGGCGCGGGGATGGACCCGCGCCGCGGCATCTTCCCGCCGTTCATGGGCGCCGACATGATGGGCCTCGACGAGGTGCTCGAGAAGCTCGAGCAGGCCGCCGAGGAGCACGGTGAGCGCTTCGCGCCGCCGACCGTCCTCAAGCGCCTCGTCGCCCAGGGGCGCTTGGGGATGAAGAGCGGCCAGGGCTTCTACGCCTACCCGCAGGCCGACGAGGGCGACCAGACCGAGACCGTGAAGCTGGAGACTCGCGGCGACGTCGCGATCGCGTGGCTCGCCAACCCGCCGATGAACGCGATCTCGCCGCAGGTGATCAAGGACATGGGCACCGTCTGGGAGAAGGTCACGACCTCGGGCGAGATCGGCGCGATGGTGATCGCCTCGTCGATCCCGGTCGTCTTCTCGGCCGGCGCCGACATCAAGGCGTTCACGCAGATGGACGAGTCGGGCGGCGAGGAGCTGATCAACTCCGGCCACGCGCTGCTGCGCGAGATGGGGCTCCACCGCGTCTCGACGATCGCGGCGGTCAACTCGCTGGCCTTCGGCGGCGGTTGCGAGCTGGCGATGGCGTGCAACTTCCGGATCGCCGCCGAATCGGCCGTCTTCGGCCAGCCGGAGATCAAGCTCGGGATCATCCCCGGGTTCGGCGGCACGCAGCGCCTCCCGCGCCTGGTCGGCGACGAGAAGGCGCTGGAGATGAACCTGATCGGCGACGCGATCCTCGCCGACGAGGCCGAGGCCTACGGGCTCGCCAACCGCGTCGTCCCCGACCACGAGCTGTTCGACACCGCGCTTTCGTGGGCGAAGCGGCTGGCCGGGCAGGCGCCGATCGCGGTCGAGCAGGTCAAGGCCGCCTCCGACGACCCCGATCTCGACGAGGGGATCGAGAAGGAGAAGCTCGGCTTCAAGACCGCGTTCCAGAGCGAGGACGCGAAGGAAGGGATCTCCGCCTTCCTCGGCAAGCGCACGCCCAAGTGGCAGGGCAAGTAGTGGGCGTCGGGAACGTGGCGCCGGGGTCGGCCCCCGGCGGCGACTCGGCCTCCGGCCTCGCACAGCGTTCGGCATCCATGCCTGCCGATGCCGCCAGGGACCGATCCCGGCGCCACGCCGAGTTGGCGGAGATGATTAGAGGTGCATCCTCGGTCGTCGCGCTGACCGGCGCCGGGGTTTCGGTGCCGTCGGGGATTCCGGACTTTCGGACCCCGGGCAAGGGGCTGTGGGAGAAGGTCGACCCGATGGAGGTCGCCCACATCGACGCGTTCCATGGGGACACGAAGCGCTTCTGGAGCTTCTACCGGCCGCGGTTCTCCGACCTCAACGAGAAGCTGCCCAACCCCGCGCACCTGGTGCTCGCCGAGCTCGAGCAGCGCGGGTTGCTCGAGGCGGTGGTGACCCAGAACGTCGACCGCCTGCACTCGAAGGCGGGATCCGAGCGGGTGATCGAGGTGCACGGCTCGATCGCCACCTCGAGCTGCACGAGCTGTGCGGCGAGCTATCCGCTCGAGAACGTCGGCGAGCTGTTCGACGAGGACGGGATCGCGACCTGCGCCTGCTGCATGGGGAAGGTGAAGCCCGACGTCGTCCTGTTCGGCGAGCTGCTGCCGGAGGCCGCGATGGCCGAGGCACAGGCGCTCTGCGCGTCGGCCGACCTGCTGCTCTGCGTCGGCTCCTCGCTCGAGGTCTATCCCGTCGCCGGGCTGCCGGAGCTGACGCTCGGCGCCGGCGGGAGGCTGGCGATCGTCACCCAGGGCCCGACCCCGTACGACGGCGAGGCGCAGCTGAAGCTCGACGGCGACGTCGCGGTCGAGCTCGAGGCGGTCCTCGCGTCGCTCTAACCGCCCGGCTCGATCATTTCGACCAGAGTCGCCGTGACCGCGGGATCGAACTGAGTGCCGGCGCAGCGCCTCAGCTCCGCAAGCGCCTCGGCAACGTCCATCGCGGGGCGGTACGGGCGGGTGGTCGTCATCGCGCTGTAGGCGTCACAGCAGCTGATGATCCGCGACTCGATCGGGATCGCCTCGCCGGCGAGGCCGTCCGGGTAGCCGCCGCCGTCGTAGTGCTCGTGGGAGCTGCGCACGATGCGGCCGGCGTCGCCGAGCACGCCCCCGACCCGGCTCAGCATGCGCTCGCCCTCGATCGTGTGCTGGTGCATGAGCGCCCATTCGGTTGAGTCGAGGGGGCCTGGCTTGTTGATGATCTCCTTCGGGATGGTGATCTTTCCGACGTCGTGGAGAAGCGCACCGAACTCCACGTTGCGGCGCTGGACGGCGTCGAGCCCGAGCCGGTCGGCTACCGCGAGCGCGAGATCGACGACCCCGCGGCTGTGACTCCCCGTGTACGCGTCATCGGCCTCGACGACATCGCCGAGTAGCAGCGCCGTGCCACGGTACGCGCCGCTGAGCTCGAGCGCGTTGTCAATTCGGGCACGTCGCTCGGCGGCCAGGGTCGAGAGCACGACGCAGAGCGGGAGGCTGAGCAGCGCGAGCCCGGTTCCGGAGCTGACGGCCGCGTACGCGCCGAGCAGCCCGATCGGGGCGAGCGCACCGTCAAGCGCGTACACCAGGCGCATGTCGCGCGCCTGCACGGCCGGGCCGGTTCCGTCGATCAGCCAGGCCCGTGCGGCCGCCGCACCGAAGTCGAAGGCGAACTGGGCGAGCAGGGCCACCGCGTAGATCGGCCAGTCACCCCACGAGAAGACCTGGGCGCCTGTGGCGCAGAGCACCAGCGCCGGTCCGATCGCATGCCAGGAGTCGCCGAACAGGTGGAAGGCCCGATATGGGTTTGCCTCGCCCGTCACGTAGTCAGGCAGGCGCCCGAGCACCCAGCTGACGCTGACGATCAGCGGGACGGCGGGCGTGGGGAGGACGAAGAGCATCGGGATGAACACGACCTCCGTCGGGACCGTGATGCCGCCGTCGGGCAGCTCGTACGTGATCCGGCACGCGATCACGTACGCGGACACGAGGATTGCCATTGAGCCGAGGTCGAGATCGCGGTCGGAGTGGAGAAATGCCGCCATCGCGGCGGCGACGAGCAGGAAGCCGATGGCGAACAGGCCCTCGACGGACCGCTCGCGTCCCGACGCACGCTTACGCTCGCGCGCGCGGCCGCCGGCGATGCGCTGCTCGATCTCCACTGTCTGCGAGCTGGTCATGGATTCCGTCCGCGGGGAAGCGGCCGGTACTACGACGCTTGCGGACGCCCATTCATCGGCATTTCCGCCGACCCCCGATAGCCCCTTTGGTTGGACGAACATACCATCGCGTTCGGGCGGCGTCCAGTCGATAATCGGAGTGGAAGCTGAATCACGGCAAACCCGTCGCGAGGCGGGGACGCAAAGCCAGAGGTCTCGGGAATCCGAGACGGCTCGGCCGCCAGTCAACAACGAGAGCGGGCCCCGGCCCCTCACCGACATGGAGGTCGTAACAGTGAAGCTGTTGTTCAAGTCCCGAATCGGCCCTCGTGCCACGGCGCTGATCGGCATCGCGGCTTCGGCGACCGTCGCGCTCGCGCTCGCTCCGTCTGCGTTCGGTGCCTGCTCCTACAGCGGGGGTAAGAAGGTCTTTGAGCGGTGGGGCGACAAGCACAGCTACGTGATCGCTCCGGACGGTGGCTTCGAGGCGGACGGCAGCGGCTGGTCGCTCACCGGCCGCGCCGAGGTCGTGCCGGGCAACAACAGCCACTATCTGGGCGCGCCGACCGACCAGCGCTCCCTGGACCTGCCGGACGGGAGCTCAGCCACGAGCCCGCCGATCTGCGTTTCGCTCGAAACGCCGCTGATGCGGGGGATGGTCCGAAACACGGGCGATGCGCGTTCGCGCCTACGCGTGGAGGTCACCTACAAGTTGCTGGGCCTCGTGCAGACGAAGGTCGTAACCGACGTTCGCGCGGACGACTCCTGGGCGCCCACGCCGTACATCTCCCCGACCTTGGGGCTCTCCACGATCGTCGGGACGATCCTGCCGGCCGCCGTTCAGGTCACGTTCCGACCGCTGGACACGAAGGGCGACTGGCAGGTCGACGACTTCTACGTCGACCCCTACTCGCGCCGCTAGCCGGACAGCTCGAGCGATTCGCCGGGCTGCAGGACCGCGAGCTCGACGGCGAGGGCGAGCTCGGTCAGCGCCTCCGCGAACTTCCGCGGCGGGCCGGCGAGGAACTCGTCGGCGTCGTCGCGCAGGTCGAAGCGGATCAACGTCCCCCAGTGGATCGGGACGACGACCCGGGGGCGGATCAGCGCCGCGGCCTCGGCGGCCGTCTGCGGGTCGAGGTGGCCCTTGCCGAGCTTCGGCCCCCAGCCGGCGATCGGCAGCAGCGCGACGTCGATCCGGCCGGCGAGCTCGGCCATCTCGTCGTAGAGGCCGGTGTCGCCCGCGAAGTAGACGCGGCGTGCCGGCGAGGCGATCTCGTAGCCGACCGCCGCGACCTTCGGACCGAGCTTGAACCGCCTGCCCTCGTGCAGGGCCGGGGTCGCGGTGACCTCGACGCCCGCCACCGCCGCCGTCTCGCCCGTGCGCAGCTCGATGACATTCGTGAACCCGCGGCGGCGAACGGTTCGGCCGGCCCCCGCCGGGACGACGATCGGGGTGGCGGGGTCGAGCCGCTTTAGCGACGGGAAGTCGACGTGGTCGTGGTGGAGGTGGGAGAGCAGGATCCCGTCGATCTCCTCGCTGATGTGTGCGGCGGGCTCGTCGACGTGGCGGTGGATGACGCGCAACATCCGCGGGCGCAGGATCGGGTCCGTGAGCAGGCGCGCGCCGCCGATCTCGATCAGCGTCGTCGCGTGGCCGACGTAGGTGATCCGATCCGGGGTCATCTCGGTTCCGGCGCCGGGCGCCGCGAGTACCGGCGCTTGTGGAGGGCGAAGCCGACGACGCCGGCGGGGAGCTGTAGCCAGTAGGCGAACAAGCGGTAGGCCAAGGTTGCCAGTACCGCACGCCCGGTTCCGACGCCGGCCAGAACCAGCATGGCCGTCAGGCCCGCCTCGACGAAGCCGAGCCCTCCCGGTGTGATGGGGATCTGGGCGAGGACCTGCGCGGCGCAAAACGCCAGCAGCACCAGCGACGGGCGCGGGTGGGCGCCAACCGCCGCAAGCGCTGCGAGCAGGGTCGCGTAATCGAACGCCCAGCGCCCGATCGTCGCCACGACCGCCTGCTTCCATTGCGGGCCGAGCGTCGCGAGCAGACGATCCCGCTCGGTCCGCAGGCGCTCGGGCAGGCGGCGGAGCGGCTCCGAGCCCCGGCGGACCCGGTTGCGGGCCGATTGCAACGCTTTCCCGGCCAGCTCCAGGGGACGGTCGAACGCGAGCAGGGCGACGGCGGCGGCGGAGAGGAGCGCGAACGCCGCGACCCCGATCACCGTCGCCTCGACCAGGCTGCGGTCCACGGATCCGCGCAGGAAGGTCGGCAGGACGAGGATCGGGAGCGCGAGGACGACCGCGAAGGTGAGGAGGTTGACCGCGGTGATCCCCGCAACCGTTCGGCCCCGCTCGAGCCCGGCCTCGACCAGCATCCGGTACTGGAGCGCCGCTCCGATCGCTCCGCCTCCCGGGGCGATCTTGGCGAGCGCGTTGCCGGCCAGTTGGGACTCGACCACGTCGCCCCAGTGCGCGCGGTGGAGCGCCATCCGTTGCAGGGCCCACAGGCAGGCTAGTGCGCCGGCCTGCAGCGCCAGCATCGCGGGGAACCAGGCCCAGTTGATCCGCTGCAGGTCGCGCCACGAGCCGAGCGTGTCGAGCAGGCTCGGGGCCACGAGGTAGAGCGAGATCCCCGTGATCGCCAGCCAGATCGCCGTCCGCCGCAGGCCCGGGCCGCGGCGCTCGGACTCCTGCTCGCCGCGCTCGATCTCCAGCTCGGCGTCGGCGTGCTCTTGGATCGCGTGCTCGACCCTGTCGCCGATCGAGCTGCGCCGCCGTTGAGGCGCCTTGCTCGAGGAGCTCATTCGAAGAGGATCAGCAGGCAGGTGGCGACGCCGAGCGCGACCCCGCCCAGAGCCAGGGCGAGGTTCGCGAAGCGCCCGATCCGGACATAGCCGCCGTGGGTGACGGCGTCGTCCAGCGCCTTGCCGCGCAGGTTGCCGTAGGCGAACAGGAGCACGCCGTAGATCCCGAAGCCGACCCCGAGGGCGACGTAAGGGGCCGCCTCGATGCTGTCGTCGAGCTCCGGGACGACCCGGCCGATCGCGATCCCGACGGCGAGCGAGGTGAGCCCGGTGCGCCACCAGGCGAGCTGGGTGCGTTCGCCGGCCAGCCGCGTGCGTCGGGTCGCGTCACCGCTGTCCACCGGCCAAGGATAGGATCGCTCGCCGATGGGTGACCTGAAGCTCGGCTACAACACCGGCTACTGGACCGCCGGCCCGCCCCAGGGCGTGCTCGACGTGATCCGGGAGGCGGACAGCCTCGGCCTCGACTCGATCTGGGCGGCGGAGGCCTACGGCTCGGACGTCCTCACGCCGCTCGCGTGGTGGGGCTCGCACACCGAGAAGGTGAAGCTCGCGACCGGGATCATGCAGATGTCGGCGCGCCAGCCGACCGCGGCGGCGATGGCGGCGATGACGCTCGACCATCTCAGCGGCGGCCGGATGATCCTCGGGATCGGCGTCTCCGGACCGCAGGTCGTCGAGGGCTGGTACGGGATGCCGTTCGCCAAACCACTGGCAAGGACGCGCGAGTACGTGTCGATCATGCGCGACGTCTGGGCGCGCGAGGGCCCGGTGACCGCGGACGGGCCGTTCTACCCGCTGCCGCTGCCCGGTGGGACCGGGCTCGGCAAGCCGCTGAAGTCGTCGATCCACCCGCTGCGCTCCGACATCCCGGTCTACCTCGCCGCGGAGGGGCCGAAGAACATCGCCCTGGGCGCCGAGATCTGTGACGGCTGGGTGGCGATGCTGCTTTCGCCCCAGCACCTCGAGCCCTACGAGGAGGCGCTCGCCGAGGGCTTCGCGCGCGAGGGCGCCCGCCGCAACGCCGACGACTTCGAGATCGCTGCAACGGTGCCGATGATCGTCTCCGACGACGTCGATGCCGCGGCCGACATGCTGCGCCACTACTACGCCCTCTACTTCGGCGGCATGGGCGCGAAGGGCAAGAACTTCCATGCCAACGTCCCGATCCGGATGGGCTACGGCGACATGGTCGAGACCGTCCAGGACCTCTACCTGGCGGGCAAGAAGCAGGAGGCCGCCGAGGCGATCCCGTTCGAGCTGATCGACGGGATGTCGCTGATCGGCCCGCCCGACAAGATCCGCCACGACCTCGAGGCCTGGCGCGACTCGTTCGTCACGACGCTGTTGATCGGCGGCGACCCGGCCACGGTGCGCACCGCGGCCGAGCTCGTCCTCGGCTGAGCCCTACTTCGGCTGCGGGACGATCCGGATGTACGGCTTCGGCGACTCCCAGCCGTCGGGGTACTTCTCCTTCGCCTCGTCGTTGGAGACGGAGCCGGCGATGATCACGTCCTCGCCCTGCTGCCAGTTGACCGGGGTCGCGACCTTGTGCTTGGCGGTCAGCTGCAGCGAGTCGATCACGCGCAGGACCTCGTCGAAGTTGCGGCCGGTGGTCATGGGATAGACCAGGATCAGCTTGATCTTCTTGTCGGGGCCGATCACGAACACGTTGCGGACCGTCTGGTTGTCGGCGGGTGTGCGCTCCTTCGGGTCGCCCTCGACGTCGGCGGGCAGCATGTCGTAGAGCTTCGAGACCTTGTAGTCGGCGTCGCCGATGATCGGGTAGTTGGGCGCGGTCCCCTGGGTCTCCTCGATGTCCTTTGCCCAGCCCTCGTGGTCGCCGGTCGAGTCGACCGAGAGGCCGATGATCTTGACGTCGCGGCGGTCGAACTCGGGCTTCGCGTTCGCCATGTAGCCGAGCTCGGTCGTGCACACGGGGGTGAAGTCCTTCGGATGCGAGAACAGCACTCCCCACGAGTCGCCGAGCCAGTCATGGAGGCTGATCGGGCCTTCGGTGGTCTCCGCCTCGAAGTCAGGTGCGGTGTCGCCGATCTTCAGAGCCATCTTTCAAATCCTCCTAATGTCGATCCGGAATTGAGATTAGCGCCGGTTGAGCCGGCCGCTCTGCGACCAGGAGCTGATGTCGATCAGGAAGGCGAGGCCGACGATGAACCACTCGAAACCGGTGACGTCGTTGCGTCCGGCGGACCACATCACCGCGTAGGCGAGGGTCGTCCACGGCAGCAGGAAGAAGCCGAGCAGCGGCAGCCACCACTCCTCGTACGCGCGTTCGAGCACGTCGCTGAACACCCAGACGAAGAAGATGGCCAGGCGCGGCGAGATCAGCGCCAGGAGGACTGCGATACATCCCACGCGGGCAGCCTATGCGGTTAGGGTCCGAGCGGGCATGGCGAAACCGATCTGGAGGTGTTCGGATGGCAGTCGCGATCGTGATGGACTTCGAGGGCGCGACCCTCGAGCAGTACGACCGGGCGATGGAGCTGATGGGTCTCGAGCCCAGCGGGCAGGCGCCGTCGAACGCCCTGTTTCATTGGGTCACGGAGACCGATAACGGAATCCGCGTGGTCGACGTCTGGGAGAGCCGCGACGCCTTCGAGGCGTTCGCCGAGGAGCAGATCGGCCCCCAGACGGCGGCGGCGGGGATCGAGGCGCCACCCTCGATGACCTTTCACGACGTCCACAACTACGTGCGCGCCTAGCTAACCCAGCGCCCGCTTGCGGCGAAGGACGCGCTCGCAGAGCCGCAGCGTCTCGGCGATCTCGGTGGCGCGGTCGTCGCCGAGATCGCCGGCCAGCGCCTCGTTGGCCGCCGCACCCGTCATCGAGCGCCGCTCCTCGAGCGCGGCGAAGTCGGCCTCCTGGTCGGGGGCGTCGAGCGCCGCGCGCTCGGCGAGGAGCGCCTCGAGCCCGACCCGTAGCTGCAGGGCGGTCTCCCGTCCGCGGCCGGCGTCGAGGTCGGACCGGGCGCGGATCAGGAGCAGCTCGCAGGCGGCGACGGCCGAACGGCCGCCGAGCACCTCCGCAACGCGCTCCTGTGGGCGCAGGAGCTCGGCGCGGCGGCGGCGCTCGGAGTGGGGGACCTCGACGGCCTCGCTGTAGCGGCCGTCGGCGAGCTCGTCACCGGTCCCGAAGCCGACGCGGAGGGTGAGGGCCGCCCCGGCGCCGACGTCGGGGATCTGGGGATCCAGGGTGGCGGCGCGGTGGGCGTGGACGGCGCGGTTGATCAGCGCCAGTGCGCCGGCGATCTCGACAGCGAGCGCCTCCGGGTCATCGCGAATCTCGGCGAGCCACGCCTGCGCCGCCGGCTCGTCGCCGAGCTCGTGGTCAGCGCGGACGGCGGTCAGCGTCGTCACCGGGACCGGAGGCGGGTCCGCCTCGGGGTCGGCGTCGGCGGGCTTGGCGCGGCGCAGGCGGCGGCGGGGCTGCGGGGGGGCGTCCGCGACCTCGATCACCAGCACCCGCTCGGGGTCGCGGCCCAGGTAGCGCCCGTCCTCGAGCCCCACCGTGCCGGCGAGTTCGAGCTGGACGAAGGGGAAGCGCAGCGTCGCGACCGGCCGCTACTCGGAAAGGTGGGCGCCCGAAGCGCGCTTGTCGCCCTTGTTCTTCTCGGCCGGCAGGGCCGCGTCAGAGGGCTTCGTCGGCACGGTCGGGTTATCGATCTCGCCGAGGCGGTCGATCAGGCGCTCCCACTGATCGGGCTTCAGCAGCGCCGAGAACTGCTGCGAGATGCTGCCCGAGCCGGGCCCGACGACCGGGGTGTAGCCGACGTGGACGTGGTCGGCGTGATCGCCCATCGCGAAGGTGTTGTCGACGCCGAAGTAGTCCATCAGGCTGATGATCTGCGACGGCCTCATCGTCCCCTGGAGCTGGATCAGATCCTTGACCAGCGCCTCGGTGATCGAGCCCGGTCCCTGGTGGCCGATCACCGGGATGCCGTTGATCTGGGCGATGTCGACCGCGTTGCCGCTCGAGTGATGCGAGATGTTGCCCGACGCGGTGTAGACCGAGTGGCCGCACTTCAGCGACGTGAGCGTGAGGTCGAAGCCGCGGGCGACCAGGTACTCGAGCATCGCCAGGACGCGGCGGTCGACCTGGCCGCTCTGGATGTCGTCGCGGCCGCAGGAGTAGATCTCGAGGCTCGGGTCGTCGAGGACGCGCTCGATCAGCTGCGTCTTCGACATCAGCAGGACCTGGCTCGCGGTCGCCGTGCCGTTGAACGGATCCTGGCCGGCGGCGCGGTAGATCGCGGTCGCCTCGAGCAGCTTCCAACCGTCGAGGATCGGCTTCGGGTCGATCTTCGGCGCGCCGCGGCCCGCCGGGCGGATCGCGAAGTGGACGTGCGGCGCGAGCTCGGTCGTCTTGCCGATCCGCCCGAGCACGGTGCCGGCGGTCACCTGGGCGCCCTTTTCGAGCGGCCGCAGCTCCATGGTCTTCGGGTCGAAGCGCATCACGTGGGACAGGTAGCCCTTGAACGACTCGTAGCCGGGCATCTTCGATGCGAGCAGGGAGTCGAGCTGGCCCGTCAGCGAGGCGCGGTCGGAGTTGTTGTTGCGCTCGGGGAAGGCATAGAGGCGCTCGCGGGCGTCCTCGGTGTTGACCGGGCCGGAGTCCGCAGCGGGGGCATCGGTCTTGGCGGCCTTGGTCTCGGCCTTGTCCTGGTCGACCTGGGTCCCGGCGCTCGCGGGCTGCTCGGGCGCCTTGTCGTCGGTCGGCGTCACGAGCTTGAAGTCCTTGGCCGAGAGCTTGTCGCGCTTCGGCACCGGATAGGCCTCGGCGACCTCACCGAGGTTCGCGTAGGTGAACCGGTTGCCGTAGGCATCCTGGAGGACGATGTAGCGGCCGAGCTTCTTCGACTTGCCGGTGTCGAGGATGACACCGTCGTTGACCGCCACGACCGGGGCGCCTTCCTTCGAGTAGATGTTGATCCCTCGACGTGTGGTCGAGCCCGAGAAGACGTCAGCGGCGTTGCCGATCGCACCCTTGCCGGGCTTCGAGCGCTCGAGCGCGCGGCGCTCGGAGATGTCGTCGGCGTAGCGGGCGTCCGCGGCGACCGGGAAGTGGGCGCCCTCGGTGAGCCCGGTCAGCGAGCTGACCAGGGTCTCCGGAAGCTTGCCGTACTGGTTCGCGTAGAGGAGGACCTCGTCGACGTACCAGTCGGCGTGGTTGTAGGCGAAGATCGCGGTGCGCAGATCGCTGGCCCCGCCGGCGGCCTTCAGGTAGCGGGCGGCGGCGCAGATCGCGTCGACCGGGTTGTACGGGTCCTTGCGGCCATCCTCGTTGGCGTCGACGCCGTACATCTCCCAGGTCGCCGGCATGAACTGCATCCAGCCGAGGGCGCCGGCGGTCGAGACGTTGAGATTGGTGCCGAACGCCGTCTCGATCCGGTTGATCGAGGCGAGCACCTGCCACGGGATCCCGTACTGCGTGCCGCAGGCCTGGTAGATCGGGAGCAGGAACGGCGGGATCGTGAACTGGTCGATGACGAAGTTCGGGACGCCGATCGGCGCGGGGCCGAAGTCGGCGATGGTCAGTGAGGGGTTGGTGTCGGTCGGCGTGCCGTCGGGATTGCGCGTCGCGTCGGGATCCATCGGGGCGCGAGCGCCGCCGCTGTCGTCGCCGCGGTTCCCACCGCGGTTGCCGTCCGACTTGATCGTCCCGGTCTCCTCGAGCTCACCGACGCCGCGGCCTTCGTCGCCGGTCGGACCGGTGACTCCGCCCTCGGGCTTGGTGTCGTCGCTACCGCCGCCGCTGCCGCCGCCGCCGCCCGTCGATCCGCCGCCGCCGGTCGGTGGCGTCGGGGTCGGCTCGGGCGGCTCGGGAACGCCGCTGGAGCCGGACTCGGTCGCGTCGAGGGGCCCGGTGCAGTCCGGATCGCCAAGGTCTGTGACGCCGTCGCCGTCGTCGTCGGAAGTGTTAGAGCACTGCGGCAGGACCTGAACGTCGTCGAGGTTGCCGCCGTCGGGGATGTCGATCTGCACGCCGCCCTCGCCGACGCCGACAACGCTGCCGTTGCCCGCACCGGCGGTTGCGGCAGCCATCGACGCGCCGAGTACGGCGAGACCGATTACAAGTAGCAGCTTCCTCGTCATTCCCTATACCTTCGGAACGCTTCGTCTGCAGGCGCGTGCCCTGCCTGGACCGCGACGAAGCTCCTCCTCCTGAGCGCGGCGAAAACTATCTGTTGGCGTCGGCTTTTGCAAAGTACAACCGGCCGGGGCAACCGTACCCCAATCACGCGGACAAATGCGCAGGTACGCGCCCGCGACCTCTCGAGTCCCCATCGGCAGCAAGCAGGCGTCGCTTGAAGGCTGCGCAGTCACTAGCCTTACGCACCCGATGAATCAGGACGAAGACCGCAGCGGAATCAGGGCCCGAGGCGAGGAGGCTGTGGGCGAACTCGCCCAGGCGCTGGTCGAGAATCCCCTCTTCAACTCGGCGCTCTCGCGGGCGCTCGGCGCCGGCGAGCGGGCCGCCTCGGCGCAGCGTTCGGCCATCGGCGCCCTCAACCTGGCGTCGGCCTCGGACGTCGAGCGGCTCGAGCAGCGGCTGCGGTCGCTGTCCGGACGACTCGAGTCGCTCGAGGATCGCATCGACGATCTCGCCGACGAGCTCCGGGCGCAGCGTTCGCGTTCGTCCGCGGACGCTTAGCCCTGCCCGGCGATTGGCGAGTTGTTCCCGCTATGCGGACACAACTCGTCGCAGGGCGTCCGCCGCGGCCACTCCGAGGTCCAGTAGCGCCGCGGTGATCACCGCCTCCTCGGCCTCCTCCCCTTTCACCGCCCCGTTCACCACCAGCGCCGCGGCCGCCGCGACGCCGACGTTGCCCGACACGGCCAGCAGTGACGCCGTCTCGCGGTCTACGACCGCGATGCCGGCGCCGGCCCACGCCTCCCGCAGCGCCGGTCCAGCCCCCTCGCCGAGGTCGAAGCTGACGGCCTCGACGCGCCGGGCGGCGCCGGCAAGGCTCTCGGTCAGGTCGCGATCCGGCCGCGTCAGCTCAGCGCCCAGTGCCGCCGTCGTTCCATCCGCGCCGAGCGCGCTCGCGACCACGATGGCCTCGCCGGTCACGAGCGACCCGTCGAGCGCTGCGCACGTCCCGATCCGGATCACCCGTCGGGCTCCATGGGCGGCGAGCTCGGCGACGACCGCGGCCGTGCTCGGGCCGCCGATCCCGGCCGCCTGGACGGTCAGCTCGCGGCCCGCCTCGGTGCGCCCCGAGTACCCCCAGAGGCCGTGATGGTGGTTGGCCATCAACGGCTTGGAGGTCAGCCGCTGCGCCAGCTCCATCGCCAGCCCTGGGTCGGCGGGGAGGAGGACGTCGGCGGCGATCGGGGCGGTTGGGCGCAGGTAGGCGGTCACGGTGCGCGGATTATGCTTGGGGGCCGATGAACGAGCCAGAAAGCAGTGAGCCGGATGCCCCGCCGCCGCCGCGGGAACCGAACGTGGCCGACTCGGTTCGCGCCGCGGTCGAGCGGACAATGCGGGCGACGGCCGGTTCGGCCGCCGGCACCCGCGAGCGAGCCGGCGAGCTCGTCGACGACGTCGTCCGGCGGGGGCGGGAGGCCCGCGACGAGCTGGCCCGCCGTGGTCAGGAGGCCGGGGCCGAGCTCGCCCGCCGCGGCCAGGAGGCGACCGGTGAGGTCGGGCGCCGGCTGGAGGGGCTCGAGCAACGGTTGGCGGAGCTCGAGGGCCGGTTGGCGGCCGAGAATGGAGTCGAGGTCGAGGGAGAGGGCGCCGCGCGAGCCGATACTAACCCTGAAGTTGAGGGTTAGATGAGCGGTCGCCGGGTGGCGATCACCGGGATCTCCAGTCGCTGGGGCGTCGAGCTCGCGCGCCGGTTGGAGCGCGACCCCGCGATCGAGTACATCGCCGGGATCGACAGCCGCCCCCCGCCGGCCGAGCTTGCCCGCACCGACTACATCGAGGCGGACATCCGCAGCAACGTGCTCTCGCGCCTGCTGCCGGCGACCGAGGTCGACACGGTCGTGCACTGCGGGATCCTGTGGTACCCGGAGCCCGGACGGCCGGCGCGCGCCCTGCACGAGATCAACGTGATCGGGACCCTGCAGCTCCTCGCCGCCTGCGAGCGGACCGAATCGCTGCGGACGGTGATCGTGCGAGGCTCGGCGGCGATCTACGGCTGCGAGGGGGCGGTGCCGTCGTTCTACACCGAGGATCTCGCCCGGGCGCAGCCGCTGCGGACCAGATTTCAGCGCGACATCTCCGAGCTCGAGGAGTACTTCGAGAACTTCGCCCGCCGCCACCCCGAGCTGACCTGCTGCATGCTGCGGTTCCAGCCCGAGATCGGCCCCGGCCTCGACAGTCCGCTGGTCCGGTACCTGACCCTGCCGGTCGTCCCGGTCCAGCTCGGCTTCGACCCGCGCCTGCAACTCCTGCACGCCGCCGACGCGACGGCGGCCATCGAGGCGGCGGTCGCCAACCCGGTCCGCGGCCCGGTCAACGTCGCGCCGGACGGCGGGATCTCGCTCAGCCGCGCGCTGCGGCTGCTGGGCCGCCCGCCGTTGCCGCTTCCCGGTCCGGCGTTCTCGGCGGTGGTCGAGCGCGTCAATCGCCAGCTCGGGGCCGGCGGGCTGCTCGGCGACGGGATCAGGTTGCTGCGCTTCGGGCGCGGGGTCGACAACACACGACTGGTCTCGGAGATCGGTTACCAACCGGTCTACGACGCCGCCGAGGCGGTCCAGGACCTGGCCCGGAAGGAGGCCGGCCGCCGGATCGGGCCCGGCCTGCATCCGGGTGCGATCGCCGCGCGGCTGGCGCGGCTCGGAGGGGTTGGATGACCGAGGCGCGCCCGCAGACGATCGCGCCCGAGGCGATCGCCGACTTCCTGCGCGCGATGCGGGGCGGGGTCGAGGCCGGGCTCGACCCGCTCGCCGCGGCCCAGGAAGCCGCCGGATCGTTGCCGGGCCGGGTCCGCAACGCGATCGACGTGATCGTCCGGCGACTGCAGGGTGACTACTACGAGGACGAGTGGGGATTCGACGAGGGCTTCGCCGAGGCCGTCTTCCCGCTCTTCGACTTCCTCTACAGCTCCTGGTGGCGGGTCGAGGCGACCGGGGTGGGCAACGTGCCCGCGCACGGCCGCGGGCTGGTCGTCGCCAATCACGCCGGGGCGCTGTTTCCCTTCGACGCGACGATGCTGACGATGGCGATCATGAAGGAGCACCCGCTGCCGCGCTGGCCGCGATTCATGGTCCTTGACTGGGCCTTCGTCCTCCCGTTCCTCTCCGCGTTCATGCGCCGCGTCGGCGGGGTTCCGGCGAGCCCGCACAACGCCACCCGCCTGCTCGGCCAGGACGAACTGGTGATGGCGTTCCCCGAGGGGGTGAAGGGGACCGGCAAACCGTTCAAGGAGCGCTACCAGCTGCAGCGCTTCGGCCGTGGCGGGTTCGCTGAGGTTGCGCTGCGGACCGGGGCGCCGATCATCCCGGCGGCCGTGGTCGGCTCGGAGGAGATCTACCCGAAGCTCGCCGACAGCCCGACCCTGGCGCGGGCGACCGGTGCGCCGTTCGTGCCGATCACCCCGACCTTCCCCTGGCTCGGCCCCTTCGGACTGATCCCGCTGCCGTCGCGCTGGCGGATCGAGTTCTGCGATCCGATCGACGTCTCGGGCTTCGGCGCCGAGGGCGCAGACGACCCCGCGATCGTCCTCGAGCTCACCGATCAGGTCCGCGAGACGATCCAGGAGAAGGTCTACGAGAACCTCGTCAAGCGGGGCTCGGCGTTCCTGTAAAGCATTAGATTGGCTCCATGGAAGCCGAGCAGCTGCGGGCAGCGCTCGAGCGCACGCTCGGGGAGGTCGACGCGGACGAGCGCCTGGGTCCGCTGATCGGGTCGACGCACCTGCGGATGAGGTTCGAGTTCACCGACCTCGGCATCGCGCTCAACGTCGCCGCTGCGGAGGGCGATCGCAACGTGACCTGGTCGTTCGCAGACGAGCCCGGATGGGTGCCGAAGCTGACCTTGCGGATGAGTTCCGAGGTCGCCAACCGCTACCTCCAGGGTCGCGAGAGCCTGGCGATCGGGATCGCACGCGGACAGATCCGCTGCCGCGGCGACTCGCGGACGGCGCTCTCCTACCTGCCGGCCGCCCGGCTGATCGCCGAGCCCTATCGCCGCGTCGTCGAGGCCGAGTACCCGGCGCTGGCGGCCTGAGGAAGTTCCGGTTGACGCCGCCAACCGGTCGGCGTAGTGTCCAGCGCACCAAGACGGCAACAGGCCACCAGTGGCCCGCGCCGCCCGAGTCCCTCGGCGACTGGGACGCGGGTAAGCGGACCGCGAGGCGCCCCCGGCGCCGACGGCCGGCGAAGCGGGCCGTGAAGCCCGCAAGGCGACGGGGCCCCGCCCCGTCGCCGTCTTCTTCGGGGTCAACGGGATCACACACGGGGTCCCGACCTCCTACGTAGGATCGGCGGCGATGGCCGAGGGAACGATTTCGCTCAGCGACGCCGCCCGGATCTCGGGGGTTTCGGCATCGACACTGAAGCGCTGGGTGCGGGCGAAGGTGATTCCGGTCAAAAACGACCGCTGGACGCCGACGGCTGCGGCCCAGGCCCGCGTCGTGGCGCGAATGCGCGAGCGCGGCCATTCGCTCGAGGAGCTGCGCCGGGCCGTCCGCGACGGCCGGCTCGCCTTTGGCTACGTCGAGGACCTGCTCCCCGGCAGCCGCGAGAAGCCGATCAGCCTGGCCGAGGCCGCGGCCCGGACAGGGCTCGAGGAGGAGCTGATCGAGCGGGTGATGACACTGCTCGGCACCCCGACGGCGCTCGAGGGCTCGCTCTCGGAGCCGGACGTCGAGGCGGTCAAGTACATGGCCGACGTGCTCGGCGCCGGGTTTCCGCTCGTCGCGCTGCTGCAGCTCGTCCGCGTCTACGCGCAGTCGATCCGCAAGATCGCCGAGGCCGAGGTCCGCCTCTTCCACCTCTACGTGCACGAGCCGCTGATCCGCCAGGGCGTCGACGCGCTCGAGATGGCGAACGAGATGGAGGACCTGACGCGCGAGCTGTTGCCGCTCACCTCGCCGCTGATGGAGTACATCCACCAGCGCTACCTGCGCTTCTACATCGAGCAGGACGTGGTCGGCCACATGGAGGTCGACTTCGCCGGCATGCGCCAGATGGGCCGGGTGACGATGGCCTACTGCTTCGTCGATCTCACCGGCTTCACGCGCTACACGGAGGAGGAGGGCGACGAGGAGGCCCTCGACCTGGTCGAGCGCTTCGTCGAGACGGTCGAGGCGACGCTGCCGTCCGAGGCGCTGATCGTGAAGACGATCGGCGACGAGGTGATGATCGTCTCGCCGGATCCGGTGACGCTGACCGAGTGGGCGGTTGGATTCCTGACCCTGTTCCAGGAGCGGCCGCAGCCGCGGGTCGGGCTGCACTACGGCCGGGCCGTCTATCGCGATGGCGACTACTTCGGGACGGAGGTCAACCTCACTCACCGCGTCGTCGCCCGGGCGCTCGGCGGCGAGGTCATGGTGACCACCGCGGTCGCCGACGCGATCGGCGACTCGGCCTATCTGCTCTTCGACCCGATCGGCCGGGTCGAGCTGAAGGGCTTCCCCGAGCCGGTGGAGCTATTTGTGGTCCGCGCGCGCGATCCCGAATCAACCTGATCCCTCGCCGAGGATCCCGCGTAGCGGGATCACATTTGTTCAAGCGAGCAGGAATCCGCTCACGCCCGGCGTAGTCTCAGCTTGTGATCAAGGAGGAGGCGCTCGGCGAGCTCGCCGACGCCGTCATTGCGAGTGGTCTGATCGAGCCCGGCATCGAGGCCGTGGTGATGGTCTCCGGCGGCGCCGACTCGGCCTGCGCCGCAGCGGGCCTGACCCGGGTCCTTGGGGCCGAGCGGGTCCACGCCTCGCACGTCAACTACGGATTGCGCGCCGGCGCCGACGACGGGGAGGCGGCCGCCCGCCGGCTCTGCGCGGCGCTTCGCATCGATCTCCACGTCGAGCGGCCGAAGCAACTTCCGGAAGGCAACCTCCAGGCGGCGGCGCGGACCGTCCGCTACGACGCCGCCAAGCGCCTGCGCGACCGCACCGGGGCGGCGGTGATCGTGACCGGGCACACCCGCACCGACATCGCCGAGACCGCCCTCTACCGCCTCGCCTCCTCGCCCGGATCACGGGCGCTGCTCGGCTTGCCCCCGCGCTCCGGACGCGTCGTCCGGCCGCTGCTCGGGGTCGGGCGCGAGCGCGTGCGCGAGCTTGCGACCGTGGCCGGGCTGCCGTTCGCAGACGACGAGACCAACGCCGATCCGGCCTTCGCCCGCAACCGGATCCGGGCCGAGATCCTGCCCGTCCTGCGCGACGTCAACCCCGGGGCCGAGCCGAACATCGCCGAGACCCGCGCGGAGCTCGCCGAGGAGGCGGCGCTGCTCGAACGCGTCGTCCTCGAGTCCCTCGCCGGCGCCGGCGCGGACGCGGCGGCGGTCGAGATTTCCGCCGCGGCGCTGGCCGGTTGGGAGCCGGGCCTGCGACGACTGGCACTGCGCGCCCTCGCCGAGCGCGCCGCCGGGCGCCACGTTCCGCTCGGCCGCGGCCGAGCCGCGGAGATCGAGCGGGTTGCGATGAAGCCCGAGGGCGGGACGATCGAGCTTGGGGCCGGCCTGATCTGCGTCTGCGAATCGGGATCGATCCGCTTCCTCGCCGCCGTAGCCGAGGCCGCGCCGGCCCCCGAGGCGGTGACGCTCGGGCTTCCCGGCCTGGTCCGGGTCGGTGACTGGGAGGTACGCGCCGAGCTTCATCCCGGCCCGGTCGAGCCCGCCGGTCCCGACCTGGCGACGCTCGACGCCGAGGCGCTCGCCGGGACGATCGAGGTCCGCACCTGGCGCAGCGGGGACCGGATCCGCCCGCTCGGGATGACCGGCACCAAGACGCTTCAGGACCTGTTCACCGACTCCGGCGTGCCGCGCTCGCGGCGGGGGACGCTGCCGATCGTCACCGTCGACGGCGAGATCGCGTGGGTGGCCGGGGTCGCGGTATCCGAGCGCTTCAAGCTGCACCCGCGGGCGGAGCGCGTGGCCGTGCTCACCGCTCGCTCCGTGTAGCAACTAGCCTGCCCCGGGTGGACGACCCGAACATCGGCGAGGTCCTCGTCGGCGCCGAGGAGCTCCAGGCTCGCGTGGCGGAGCTCGGCGCCGAGATCAACCGCGACTACGCGGATCGCGATCTCGTCATGATCGGCGTGCTGAAGGGCGCGGTGCTGTTCCTCGCCGACCTGATGCGCGAGCTCGAGATCCCGTGCGAGGTCGACTTCATGGCGGTCTCCAGTTACGGCTCGGCGACCGACTCCTCGGGCGTGGTCAGGATCCTCAAGGACCTCGACGCCTCGATCGCCGGGCGGGACGTGCTGCTGGTCGAGGACATCGTCGATTCCGGGCTGACGCTGCACTATCTGCTGAAGAACCTGAGGGCGCGCGACCCGCGCTCGCTGGAGGTTTGCGCCCTGCTCACCAAGCCCGAACGCCGGCGCATCGACCTGCCGATCAGGTACGTCGGCTTCGAGATCCCGAACCGCTTTGCGATCGGCTATGGCCTCGACCACGGCCAGCGTTACCGCAACCTGCGTTACGTAGCTGCATTGCAGGAGTGAAAAGGTCGAAAAACCGCCTAATTACCCCTGGTACGCTGATCTGAGTACCGGCCGAGGCCGAAACACCATTTAGACCATGAGACGGTTCTTCAGAAGCGCGGCGTTCCCGATCCTGATCGTGATCGTGCTTGCGTTCTTCGCGCAGCGGCTGATCAGCCCGCCGAGCACTGAGAAGACGCCGACCTTCAACCAGTTCCGCCAGGACATCGAGACCCGGCCGACGTCGATCGAGTCGGTCACCTTCGAGCAGAAGTCCGAGACGATCAAGGTCGTCGAGGCCAACGGCGACGAGTACTCGACCGGATACCCGCCCGACCTGCAGGCGCCCGTCGTCAACCAGCTCGCCCGCCACCCCGAGATCACGACCACGGTCGAGGGCATCGGCGGCGGCGGCATCCTCTCGGTGCTCACCTACATCCTCCCGTTCGTCCTCTTCCTCGGGTTCTGGCTCTTTTTGATGAACCAGATGCAGGGCGGCGGCTCGCGGGTGATGAGCTTCGGCAAGTCGCGCGCCAAGCGGATGTCGGTAGACGCGCCGAAGATCACCTTCCGCGACGTCGCCGGGGCCGACGAGGCGGTGCAGGAGCTGCACGAGATCAAGGAGTTCCTCGAGAACCCGAAGAAGTTCCAGGCGCTCGGGGCCCGGATCCCGAAGGGCGTCCTGCTCTACGGACCGCCCGGTACCGGCAAGACGCTCCTGGCGCGCGCGGTGGCCGGCGAGGCCGGGGTGCCGTTCTTCTCCATCTCCGGCTCGGACTTCGTCGAGATGTTCGTCGGCGTCGGCGCGAGCCGCGTCCGCGACCTGTTCGAGCAGGCGAAGCAGAACTCGCCCTGCATCATCTTCATGGACGAGATCGACGCCGTCGGCCGCCATCGCGGCGCCGGCATGGGCGGCGGCCACGACGAGCGCGAGCAGACCCTGAACCAGCTTCTCGTGGAGATGGACGGGTTCGAGATGAAGGACAACATCATCCTGATCGCGGCCACCAACCGGCCGGACATCCTCGACCCGGCGCTGCTGCGCCCGGGCCGCTTCGACCGCCAGATCGTCGTCGACCGTCCCGACCGCCGCGGGCGCAAGAAGATCCTGGAGGTCCACACCCGCGGCAAGCCGCTCGCCAAGGAGATCGACCTCGACGCGCTCGCCGGCCAGACGCCCGGGTTCACGGGCGCCGACCTCGCCAACCTGATCAACGAGTCAGCGCTGCTGACCGCCCGCACGGGCAAGCGCGAGATCTCCCAGATCGAGCTCGAGGAAGGGATCATGCGCGTGATCGCCGGGCCCGAGAAGAAGACCCGGGTGATGTCGGAGAAGGAGCGGCTGGTGACCGCGTTCCACGAGATGGGCCACGCGATCGTCGGCCACCTGCTGCCGAACTGCGACCCGGTCCACAAGGTCTCGATCATCGGTCGCGGCCAGGCGCTCGGCTACACGATCTCGCTCCCGGGCGAGGACCGCTTCCTCACCACCCGCGCGGAGCTGAGCGACACGATGGCGATGACGCTCGGCGGGCGCGCCGCGGAGGAGATCGTCTTCGGCGAGATCACCACCGGCGCCTCCAACGACCTCGAGAAGGTGACCGAGACCGCCAAGCAGATGGTGATGCGCTACGGCATGTCCGAGCGGCTCGGCCCGCGCGTCTTCGGCCACGATCGCTCGATGCCGTTCCTGGGCCGCGAGTTCTCCTCCGAGCCCGACTACTCCGACGAGATCGCCCGCGAGATCGACGACGAGATCCGGCGGATCGTCGAGGAGGCGCACCAGACGGCCAAGGACATCCTGGCCGAGCGCCGCGAGGACCTCGACCGGGTTTCCAACCTGCTGTTGGAGCGCGAGACGATCGACGCCGAGCAGTTCGTGAAGCTGCTCGACGGCGCCGCGGCCGAGGAGGTCTTCCCCGCCGAGGACTCCGAGCCGGAGCCTCCATCGGAGCCCGAGCCGGAGCCCGAGAAGTCGGCCGGCCGCGAGGGCCCGCGCCCCGTGACGCACCCGCGCCCCGGTTTCGCCGGCGGCTCGGCCGAGATGCGCGCCGACGAACCCGGCGCCCGCGCCTAGTCGGCAGCGCTAGAGCGTCCGGGCCGGAACCGGACCGCGCCGCTACTAGTCACACGTCCTCGGCCAGCGCGGAGCGGAGCAGCATGCGCGCGGTCCAACGCATCTGCTCCGCTGCGGCCTCGGACGAGAGGCCGGCGATGTCGGTGAGCCAGACAAGCGCCTCGATGCCGATCGGGGTTGCGATCGCGATCACGAGGCGCTCGACCTCCGGCTCGGGGAGCTCGCCCCGCAGCGGTTCGAGTGCCTCCGCGACCCACTTGATGCGCCGACCCTTGCGAAAAGGAAGGTCTCCGTGATCGGGTTCGAGCGACACCCTCAGCATCGCGCGCAGTTCCGGCTCGTACTCGAGAACCGTGCGCACGATCGAGCCAACGACCAGATCGAGCCGAGCCTCGACGTCCCTCGGCGGATCCTCGCCGAGCAGCGACTCCTCGGTGATCGCAGGATTGGTCGCCTCGATCAGCGCCCGCTCGTTCGGGAAGTAGCGGTACGCGGTCGCGCGCGAAACCGATGCGGCGGCCGCGGCCTCAGGGACGGTCGGGGTGACGCCTTCGGCGAGCAGCCGCCGCGCCGCCGCGATCAGCGCGTCGCGGGTGCGCGCCTTCTGATTCGCGCGCCCGGTTTCCAGATATGAGACACTCATACTCATTATGATACAGTCATCTTACGACAAGTCTACGACGGAGGTTTGGGGATGAGTGACGTGAAGCCAATCGTTGCCGGTGCGGAGGACGGAGAGCACCTCTGGTACGACGGCGGGCTGCTGACCTTCAAGGCGACCGGCGAGCAGACCGGGGGGTCGCTGCTGCTGTTCGAGGTGCTCATGCCGCGGGGCAAGGCGACGCCGATGGGCACCCACGAGACGACCGAGACGATGCGCGTTCTCGAGGGCCGGATCCGGATGCACATCGATGGCGCCGAGTATCCCGGCGAGCCGGGGGGCGTCTTCATGATCCCCCCGGATACGCCGCACGCGTTCGTGGTCGATTCCGAGACGGTGCGCCTGCTGGTTGCGTTCACCCCGGCCGACGCCGCGTCGGAGACCTTCTTCAGGCTCGCGGGCGAGCCCGCGGAGGCGCCGGCGCTGCCGCCGAGCGGCCGCGGGTTCGACCCCGAGCGCATGCGCGAGGCGGCCGAGCGCTCGGGCATGAAGCTCATCGGCCCGCCTCCCTTCGAGCTCATCCCTGAGCGCGCGTGAGCTAATTGCCTTCGGGTCACGGGCCAGGCCCGGTACTGAGCCGCTAGATTTCTCCGCCGACAGAAACACCTCGTATGGAAAGGATTCACATGGAGAAGCGAGCAGGGGGAATGGGCGGAATTCGCGTCGGCTTGATCGCCGCGATCGTCGCCGTTTCGTGCTTTGGCGTCGCCGCGACGGCGATCGCCAACAACCTCGACCGGCGGACCGCGACCAGCGTCGCCAAGGACGTCGCCAAGGACGAGTGCCAGGCGACCCAGGGCTGCACCGACTATTTCGTCCGCGACCTGCACCGGGTCAGCCGTCACAAGGCGATCGGCAAGATCATCGCCCAGGGCGCGCGACAGGGTGTCCGCTTCGAGTGCACGCGTCAGATCGTGATCAAGCTCGATCACATCACCGGCGAGCTGCTCTACGGGACCTCGCAGCGGCGCTGCGCGGCGCTCTAAGCGCGTCGAGGGAATCGTTCGCGGGAAGGGCGGGCCGGCCGGCCCGCCCTTCGCGCGTTCAGGCCCGTGATACTCAGCCGGTGACGGGCTCGAGACCGCGGCTGATGGGGGTCGTGAACGTGACCCCCGATTCGTTCTCTGACGGCGGCCTCTTCCTCGACCCCGAGCGGGCTATTGCGCACGGCCGCGCGCTTGCCGCCGACGGGGCCGACCTGCTCGACATCGGCGGCGAGTCGACCCGCCCGGGGGCCGAGGCCGTGACCGCCGAGGTCGAGGTTGAACGGACGGCGCCCGTGGTCGAGGCGCTCGCCGGTGCGGACGGCGCGGGAATCGGCGTCTCGATCGACACGTCGAAGGTCGCGGTTGCCGCCGCGGCGCTCGACCGGGGCGCCGCGATCGTCAACGACGTCACCGCCCTGCGCGGCGACCCGGATCTGGCCGGGCTCTGCGCCGAGCGCGACTGCGAGGTGGTGCTGATGCACATGCAGGGCAGCCCGCGGACCATGCAGGCCGACCCGCGATACGTCGACGTCGTCGACGACGTCCGGGCATTCCTCGCCGAGCGGATCGAGGCGGCGATCGCGGCGGGAATCGGCGAGGACCGGATCTGGGTCGACCCGGGGATCGGGTTCGGGAAGACCCTCGAGCACAACCTCGAGCTCCTGCGGCGCCTTGGCGAGCTCGCGGAGCTCGGGCGTCCGATCGTGATCGGCACGTCGCGCAAGCGCTTTCTGGGCGCGATCACGGGCCGGGAGGTCGGCGACCGGCTCGGAGGGACGATCGCCTCGAACGCGCTCGCGCTCGCCGCCGGCGCGGATGTCTTCCGCGTCCACGACGTCGCCGCGGCGCGCCAGGCGCTCGACGTGGCGAGTGTGATCCTCGAGCGTTAGCGTTAGCGGCGCATGGAAGCCCACGGCAACGGATCCGAGTCCAGCGTCCAGGTCGAGCTCCGGGGCCTCTCGATCTACACGCACCACGGCGTCTCGGACGCCGAGCAGGAGGTCGGCCAGCGGCTGGTGATCGACGTCTCCTTCGACGTCCCCGACTGCGACGCGGTGCTCACCGACCGGCTCGAGGACACGATCGACTATGCCGAGGTCGCCGACATCGTCGCCCTGGCCGCGACCGAGCGCAGCTACCGGACGCTGGAGCGCCTGGCGAGCGTGATCGGCGAGCGGCTGATGGAGCGGTTCGGCTCTGACCTGGTGCGGGTGCGCGCGGCGAAGCCCGAGCCGCCGATCCCGCTCGCGATCGAGGAGGTCGCAGTCGAGGTCTCACGCGAGCGCGCGGTCCCCGACCTCGACGAGGAGGACGAGCCCGGGGACGTCGCTTGAAGGGCGGCTACCTGGGCCTGGGCTCGAACGTCGGCGACCGCCTCGCCCATCTGCGTGCGGCCGTGGCGCTGCTGCCCGAGCACGGGGTGGACGTGACCGCGGCCTCGTCGGTCTACGAGACCGAGCCGGTCGGCGAGATCCTCGACCAGCCGGACTTCCTCAACGCGGCGGTCCGGATCGAGACCGAGCTCGGGCCCGATGAGTTGCTCGACGCGTGCAAGGCGATCGAGGTCGAGCAGGGAAGGATGTTCGGCGGCCCGAGGCACGGGCCGAGGCCGCTGGATGTGGACCTGCTGCTGATCGACGGAGTGGAGCTCGAGAGCGAGCGGCTGACGTTGCCGCATCGGGAGGTGACCTCGAGGCGGTTCGTGCTGCTCCCCTTGCTGGAGCTCGAGCCCGGGTTGCGATTGCCCGATGGGACTCAGCTGAGCGAGGCGTTGGAGAGTCTGGGTAGGGGGGAGCGTGTGGAGAAGGTCGGGCCGCTGCGCAACGGCTCGAGCCACGCCGGCGGCAGCACCGGCGGCGCGTCGCCCGGGTAGTCGGGCACGAGCCGCATCGTCAGTTCGCCCGCCGGGCGGGAGGCGATCGCCTCGCGGAGGTCCTGAAGCGTCAGCAGCAGGCGGACGCTGGTCGTGATCTGCAGGTCGGCGGCGTTGGGCTGCTCGCCGCCGAGCACGCGCTCCGCGATCCAGTCGTCGATGCGTTGCAGCATGCCCGGGAGTGCGGCGAGGTCCTCACGGACCTTCTCGTCGGTGGCCTCGTTGATCCGCACCTCCATCGCGACGATCGGGGCCGCCGTCTTCACGGCCAGGCCGATCGGAATGCCCAGACGGGCTCCCTCGGAGTAGCTCGCCAGCGGCGCCCGGTCGCGCTTCAGCGCATTCCAGAGGATCCGGCGAGAGGCGTTCTGCAGCGTCGTCTCCCCCCAGGCCTCGGCCTGTTCGACCGCAGCCCGCGCGTCGGGCTCGGCGGGGTAGAGGGGCGGCTCCGGCTGCACGCGGTCGAGCTCCTTGGCGATCTCTCGCGAACCGGTGATCTTGCGATCCCCGATCCTCAGCGCCGGGATCGTGACGCCGGGGAAGCCCATCGCGCGCAGGACGCCCCGGGAGATCACCGGCATCAGATCGACCCGCTTGTACGGGATCCCCTTGATCTCCAGCATGCGCATCACCGTGCGCGAGGGGTGGGAGCCGGGGATCACGTAGAGCTTGGCCTCCACGAGCGCATCCTAAGTGCAAGCCGCCCGAATCCTCCGCGTCGCGTCCGGTTCGGCCGGGTTTGCTGATAATCCGTGGATGCTCCTTGCGATCGACGTCGGCAACACGCAGACGCACCTGGGCGCCTTCAAGGGCGACGACCTGGTCGAGCATTGGCGCTTTCGGACCGTCTCCGGCGCGACGGGCGACGAGATCGCCGAGCGCGTCGCGGGCCTACTCTCGCTGAGCGGGATCGAGCGGAGTGCGGTCGATGCGATCTGCGTCTCCTCGGTCGTGCCTCCGCTCGGCGGCCAGTACGAGGCGATGGCGGCGCGCTACTTCGACGCCGCCTGTCTGTCGATCGGCCCGGGAGTGAAGACCGGGATGGCCATCCTGATCGACAACCCCTACGAGGTGGGCGCCGACCGGCTCGTCAACGCCGTCGCGGCCTATGACCGCTTCCGATCGTCCTGCCTGGTCGTCGACTTCGGCACGGGGATCAACTGTGACGCGGTCTCCGCCGGCGGCGAGTACCTCGGCGGCGCGATCGCCCCCGGGGTGGAGATCTCCCTCACGGCGCTGACCGAGCGCGGTGCCCGGATCGGGCGGATCGAGCTCGACGAGCCCGAGGACGCAATCGGCAAGTCGACGCGCGCCGCGATCCAGTCGGGGGTGATCTTCGGCTACGCCGGGATGATCGACGGCCTGACGCGGCGGATGGTCGAGGAGCTCGGCGACGACCCGGCGGTGATCGCCACCGGTGGCCTCGCCAACGTGATCGTCCCCTTCTGCGAGACGATCGACGAGGTCGACGACCTCCTCACCCTGACCGGGCTGCGGCTGATCTGGGAGCTGAATTCGTGACGCAACCCTCGCTGACCACGCCGTTCCGGATCGCCGACGTCGAAATCCCCAACCGCGTCCTGCTCGCGCCGCTGGCCGGGATCGGCAACTGGTTCGTGCGCCTGCAGGCGCACCGCCACGGCGCCGGGCTGGCGGTCTCCGAGATGGTCTCGAGCTTCGCGATCGCCCACCGCAACCGTCGCACCGTCGAGGAGATGCTGCGCGTCCACCCCGACGAGGGGCCGATCTCGATCCAGCTGTTCGGCGCCGATCCCGACGTGATGCGCGAGGCTGCGGCCGTCGCGGCGGCGGCCGGGCCGGCGCTGATCGACCTCAACATGGGCTGCCCGGTGCCGAAGGTGCTGAAGACCGGCGCCGGCGCAGCGCTGATCGCCGACCAGGACCTGGCGGTCGCCGTCGCCCGCGCCGCGCGGGAGGGCTCGGGGCTGCCCGTGACGGTGAAGGTGCGCTCCGGGATCGAGCCCGGCGACCGCTCGGGGTTCGAGCTGGCCCGGCGGCTGGTCGCCGACGCCGGCATCGCCGCGGTCGCCCTGCACCCGCGGCCCGCGAAGCAGTTTCATCGCGGGCGGCCCGATTACGCGCTGGTGCGCGAGCTCGGCGAGGCGCTCGACCGCGACGGCAATCGCGTTCCGGTGATCGTCTCGGGCGGGCTGCGCACCGCTGCGCAGGCACGACGGGCATACGAGGAGTCGGGTGCCGACGCGGTGATGATCGCCCGGGGCTCGCTCGGCAACCCGTGGATCTTCGACCAGCTCGTCGGGGGGACCGACGCCGAGCCCGGCGCGGACGAGATCGAGGGGGAGCTGCGCTGGATCCTCGACCGGGCCGCCGAGCACTGGGGCGAGGAGCGCGCGGCGCGCAACCTGCGCAAGTTCTACCCCTGGTACGTCGAGCGGCTCGGCTACGAGGGGGCCGACGCGGACCGCTTCCAGCGCACGGAGAGCCTCGACGAGGTGCGCGAACTGCTCGCGAAGGGCCCGCCTGCAGGCGTGGATGCAGCGATTTCTGGCCGCCTGAACGCGTCGCTATAATCACGCGCCGCTGCCCGGCGCCTGGACGCGTTTCGGGCCTTTCTATGCCGGGAGCCCTGTCGTTACGGCAGGGGATACGAGGGAAGAGGACACGCTGTGGCCCGTGAAGCGCTGATCACCAAAGAGGGGCTGGACAAGCTGAAGTCGGAGATCGAACATCTCTCGACCGTCAAGCGTCGTGAGGTCGCCGCCCGGATCAAGGAGGCCCGCGAGTTCGGGGACATCGCCGAGAACTCCGAGTACGACGATGCGAAGAACGAGCAGGCTCTGCTCGAGCAGCGGATCGCCCAGCTCGAGGAGCGGCTGCGGCGGGCGAACGTCGTCGACGCGAAGCAGGTCGACCTCGAGAAGGTCGGGGTCGGCGTCGTGGTCCACGTCAAGGACCAGAAGTCGGGCGATTCGCGCAAGTTCTCGATCGTCGGGCCGACCGAGGCGAACCCCGCCGAGCACAAGCTCTCGCACGAGTCGCCGATCGGCAAGGCGCTGCTGGGCCACAAGCGCGGCGAGATCGTCAGCGTCGACGTCCCGCGCGGGCCGAAGAAGAAGCTCAAGATCACCAAGATCGAGGCGGCCTAGCGCCTCCGCCGTCTAGGCTCGCCCGCGTGGCAGAGTCCGAGGACCAGCAGAGCGAACCGAGCGTGCTCGCCGAGCGGCGGGCGAAGCTCGAGCGCCTGCGCGACGCCGGGGTCGAGCCGTTCCCTCACGACTATGAGGGCCGCACCGAGATCGCGGCTGTCCGCGAGGCCCACGAGGGGCTCGAGGACGGCGAGGAGACCGACGCCTCGTACAAGGTGGCCGGCCGGATCGCCGCCCGCCGCGGCCAGGGCAAGGCCGCCTTCCTCGACCTCGTCGACGGCAGCGGCAAGCTCCAGATTCACGCCCGCCGCGACGTGCTGGGTGACGAGGCCTTCGACCGCCTGGTCGGCCTCGACCTCGGCGACATCGCCGGGGTCGAGGGGACCGCGTTCAAGACCCGCCGCGGCGAGCTCTCGCTGCAGGCGACCGGCGCGACGCTGCTGGCAAAGAGCCTGCGCCCGCCGCCCGACAAGTTCCACGGGGTCAAGGACGTCGAGCTGCGCTATCGGCACCGCGAGCTCGACCTGATCGCGAACCCCGAGGCCCGCGAGCTGTTTCGCAAGCGCGGCCTGACGATCACCGCGATCCGCGAATGGCTCGACGCCGAGGGCTTCGTCGAGGTCGAGACGCCCGTCCTGCAGCCGCTCTACGGCGGCGCGCTGGCCCGCCCGTTCACCACTCACCACAACGCGCTGGACCGCGACCTCTACCTGCGGATCGCCACCGAGCTGTATCTGAAGCGCCTCATCGTGGGCGGGATCGATCGCGTCTACGAGCTCGGCAAGGACTTCCGCAACGAGGGGATCTCGTTCAAGCACAACCCCGAGTTCACGATGCTCGAGTGGTACGAGGCCTACGCCGACTACGAGGATGCCGCGCGGCGGTTCGAGGCGCTCGTCGCCCAGGTCGCCGAGCGCGTCAACGGGACGACGAAGATCGAGCGCGACGGCGTCGAGATCGACCTCGCGCCGCCGTGGGACCGCGTCACGTTCCGCGACGCGATCCGCGAGCGGACCGGGATCGACATCCTCGAGCACCCGACGCGCGAGGCGCTCGCAGAGGCGATGGATTCCGAGGTCGGGCCCGGCGAGGGCTGGGGCAAGCTCGTCGACGGCCTGTTCTCGAAGGAGGTCGAGCCGACCCTGATCCAGCCGACGTTCGTCATGGACTACCCGGTCGAGATGTCGCCGTTCGCCAAGCGCCATCGCGGCGACGAGCGCCTGGTCGAGCGCTGGGAGCCGATCGTCGGCGGGATCGAGATCGGCAACGCCTTCACCGAGCTCAACGACCCCGACGAACAGCGGCGGCGCTTCGAGCAGCAGGCGGAGGAGCTGCGCCGCGGCGACCAGGAGGCCCAGCCGTTCGACGAGTCGTTCATCGAGGCGCTCGAGTACGGGATGCCGCCGACCGGCGGCGTCGGGCTCGGCGTCGACCGCCTCGTGATGCTGCTCACCGGCGCCAAGAGCCTGCGCGAGGTGCTGCTGTTCCCGGCGATGCGTTGAGCCGTTGACGCTGGCGGCGACGATCGCGGCTGCGATCGCGCTCGGCGCCTCGCCGCCGGCGTGTGATCCCGGCGCCGCCAACTGCGAGACCGCGGCCGGAACGGTTCTCTACGTCGAGCGCGTCGACCCGGACGGCGACGGGGACGCGCACTTCGTCCTGGCAAGCGACGAGTCGATCACCGCACCCGGGATCTCGGTGATCGACGTCGCCCGCGAGCTGCGCCCGCACCCGCTCCCCGGCCCGGGCGACCTGGTCGCGGCGGCGGGTCCCGTCTACCCGGGCTCCTACGGCCAGAGCCAGATTCAGGCCCTACTGGTGGAGGCGGTTCTGACCGATCGGGGGACTTGACCGGGCCAACACCCGGTGTACGGTTGAACCGGGATGGTCACGCGGTCTGCACGGAAGGGGGCCGCCCTCGCGGCGACGACGCTCACTGCCGCATTCCTGCTGCTCGCGCCGCCACCGGACGCCGGCGCGATCTCGTCGAAGCAGGCCGACGAGATCGCGATCAAGGCCCTGAAGCCTCAGAAGCAGGGCGACGGCGTGGCCCTGTTCGCCGAGCCGAAGGTGCTCAGGAAGGGCACGGTCGTGGGGGCTACCGGCGTCGATGGCGAGCTCGGGAACGGGGCGACCGATGCCCCGGGCACCAAGCTCGACGGGAAGGCATACCTCTACTGGCTCGACCTCGACTACGCCGCGATGTTCGAGCACCCGAGCACGCTGCTGCTGCTCGACAAGAAGACGGGCAAGCGGATCGAGCGCCGCGACATGCTCTGGGAACCGCTGATCGACGGGCGTCCGCCGTCGTTCCTGGCCTCTGCGCAGGCCTATCAGGACGACCGGTACCAACTCTACGTTCGCCATGAGTCGTTCAAGGAGCCGGACGCGCCCCGTCCGCTTGCGGCCCGTCAGCCGGCGGCTCCCCGCGCTCCACCCGCCGGGACGTTCGCCAGGGACTGCATGGTCATGATCGGCGACACGAAGGGACGGCTCACCAAGGGGAACTTCGTGGCCTTCGGCAAGTGGGCGACGAGCGTCGACCTCAAGCACACGACCGCCACCACGGTGGGGGATCTGGAGGGCAAGGTCAAGGCCTACGTCGAGGGGGGCTGCAAGGACGTCTTCATCTACGTGACCGGCCACGGCAACCCGCCGCCCGACTGGGTCGACGAGCACGGCCACCACCACACGGGCGGCCGGCCGGGCGTTCAGGGCGACCCGGGGGTCGTGATCACGCCCCAGCACCTCGAGGACATCCTCAAGCGGTATCCGCACATCGAGTTCAAGATCAAGATCGACAGCTGCTTCTCGGGCCGCTTCGCGACGCTGAAGGACAACAAGAACCTCCGCGTGCTCGAGCTCTCCTCGGGTCCGGAACAGACATCGAAGGGCTACGACCCGAATGCCGAGGTGGAGAAGAAGAAAAAGAAGAAGACCGTGAAGGTCAAGTGGAGCACGATCGCCGACAACCCCGACGGGGCATCGGAGTTCACCAACGGCGACATCCACGGGCTGACCGCCTGGGGTGAGTCCACGACCGAGATGACGCAGAACCCGGGCCTGGAGGGAGCGATCGCCCGCTCGCTCGTTCTCGGTGTCGACTTCAACTACACGACCTACAAGGGCAACACGATCACCAAGCCCGAGGTCTATACGAACCCGGCACTCGATCACGCGCCAACGCCCAAGATCGAGTACGGCCCGAAACCGACGCTCGTCAACCAGCCCGTGCAGTTCGACGGGACGGGCTCGACCGACATCGACGGCGACATCCAGACGTACCAGTGGGACTTCGGCGACGGGACGACCAGCTCGAGCTCGGTGCCCACGCACACCTACACCGCGACGGGGACCTACACGGTGCGCCTGACCGTCACCGACGCCGACGGCAACTCGCGGTCGGCGACCGAGACGATCACCGTGACGACGGTCAACCAGAGCCCGACCGCGGCCTTCACCTTCTCGCCCAACAACGCGCCGACCGGCCCGAAGGCGGGCCAGACGATCACCTTCGACGGCTCCGGATCGACCGACGACGGGACGATTGCGAGTTACTCGTGGAACTTCGCGGCCCCTCCGCTGCACGGGGGCGGCGGGCAGCCGAGTTCGCCCAGCGCCACCGGTCCGACGCCGACGACGACGGTGAGCTTCGACAAGCCGGGGGTCTATCCGGTGACGCTCACGGTCACCGACAACAACGGGGCGTCGCAGATCGAGACGCACAACGTCTTCGTCAGCGGCCCGGGACCCAAGGACGCGACCCTGACCGATATTCCCTGTGACCTGTCACCCCCGAGCTCCGGCTTTGTCGACATCAACATCCCCACCTACGCCCAGAATCCCA
Organism: uncultured Solirubrobacterales bacterium; assembly: GCA_963767285.1. GTDB lineage: Bacteria > Actinomycetota > Thermoleophilia > Solirubrobacterales > 70-9 > WHSW01. The sequence continues at coordinate 262,494 of CAVYDJ010000004.1, forward strand.
CCGCGATCGTCCAGGCGCAGCTGAGTGGTTGCCCGGGCCGGACGGTCGTCATCGACAGCGTCACGGTCGTTCCGGGGCCTGTCACCCCCGAGGCGGGCGGGACGGTCGTCGACGAATGGGGCCAGCAGAAGAACCACCTGCACATCGTGTTCCACGTCACAGCTGGGGGCACACCGATGACGACGGGCAGCGCGACCTTCAGGGCCAACTGGAACTAGGGCTGCGTCTTCAGGTCCAGGTGATCGGGCGCCGCGACCGCGCGAGGCCGACGCGGATATGGTGGTGGGCGGAAGGCACTCGAAGTGGCTCGGCGGGAAGGCGCGCGCGTGAGGTTGCTTCAGAGGATCGGAGCCGGAGTCGGGCTCGTCGTCGTCGCGGGCGCGATTCCGGTCGCGGCGGCACTCTTCGGCTGCGTCTCGCAGGCAAGTGGCGACGTTCGCGTCACGCGCGACGACACGTCCGGCAGCTACGACGCGGTGGCCGGGCCCGAGGACTCGATCTCGGAGGCCTGCGCGACGAGGCGCCGCCAACAGGTCGAACCGTCGGTCGCGGTGAACCCCCACGATCCACGGGTGATCGCGGTCGGAGCGATGGACGCCTGCATCGCGGTACGCAGTCCACTGCCGTTGCCCCAGGCACAGCATTGGCTCGGCCTCTACCGCTCGTTCGACGGCGGGGCGTCGTGGAAGGCGAGCCTGCTCCCCGGCTACGCGGACTACCCGACGGGCGAGACCAAGGGCTGCGAGCAACAGGCCGACTCGACGCTCTCCTTCGACCGTGCAGGGCGCCTGTTCTACGGCTCGCTTTGCCCGGTCTTCGCGGGCGCCTCACCGCGAGACTTCCGGATCGCGGTCTCGATCTTCGATCGCGACGGACGCCGATACCGGCGGACGACCAGGGTCGATCTTCCGGTCGGAAAGGAGGCGGATGGCTCATTCGGCTCCGACAAGCCGAACCTCGCCGTCGACCAGGGCGCCGGACGCTACGCCGGGAACGTCTACGTCGCCTGGTCGCACTGTCTCCGCATCGGACCCTCCCCGTGCAGTCGCTACCAGGACGACGCGGTTCTCCGGGTGGCGCGTTCCACCGATCACGGCCGAAGCTTCGACACGCCAATCACGATCAAGACTCCGAAGCTGCCCCTTCCGTTCTTCGCGGATGTCGCGGTCGGTCCGAACGGCATCGTCTACGTGACCTTCAAGGTCGACCGGAGGCCGGGCCAGGGATCGCCCGAGATCTGGCTCGCGAGATCCGTCAACGGTGGACGTTCATTCTCGCCGGCGCGACTGGTGCAGACGATCGAGCCATTCGACTCCTCTCAGTACAGCGGATCGGTGAGCGACTGCGGCGACGGGAGCTTCAGCTGTCCGGGTGGCTTCGACTTTCCGGTCTTCCGCAGCTTCTCGGCGATCACGGCTGACGACAGCGGTGTCCACCTGGCCTGGGGTGCTCGCGCGGTCGACGGTCAGGGCCAGATCTTCGTACGCAACTCGCCCGACGGGGTCCGCTGGCCGACCCCCGCCGTGGCGATCGATCCGGTTCCCAGTGGCCATCAGTGGTGGCCGGACATCGCTTCGGCCGACGGGGTGATCAGCGTCGTGTTCCTCGACTCGCGCGGCGATCCCGCCTACGCCCCCGGCCTACCGCCCGGCAATACCGCCGCAGGCACCAGCTCCGGCCCGGCCGTCGACGCTTACGTCGCCCAGTCCTCCGACGGAGGCGAGAGCTGGCAGGAGCAGCGGCTCAGCACGGTCACGAGTGAGCCGAACTTCGAGACCTATCTCGACGCCAGGCTGCCATGGCGCGGCGACTACATGTACGTGTCCGCCGTCAAGGGCGCAAGCTTCGCCGTCTGGCCCGACTCTCGCGATGTCGTCGCCGGCGACGACACACGGGCGGACAGCGAGGAGAACGGCTTCGACGTCTTCGCGCCGTGCGGATGGGCCCCGGACACCGTCACCATCACCGGCGCCTACACCGCGCCCCCGCCCACGGATCCCTGTCTCGATCAGGGAGGACTCGACCTCAACGTCTACGGCGCGGCCCTGCCGGACTAGGGCCGGGTCTTCAGGTCCAACACCAAGTCGGCGGCGTAGGCGTCGAGCGCCTCCGCCGATGCCCCCGGGGCCGAGACGTCGAACTCGGCGGTCGCGGTCGGGCCGGTCGGGCCGGCAACGAGGGCGATCGAGTCGCCGCGGGTGGAGCCGTCGCCGGTGACCAGCAGCGAGCCGCCGATGCCGTCGAAGGTCCCGGTCATCACCCGGACCGGGTTGCCGGGCAGCTCGGCCTTCGCGTGGGCCGCGGCAAACGCCGACGGGTCCTCGAAGCGCAGCCCGCGCGCCTTCGCGTACTGCTGCCAGAAGCCCTCCTCGGCGAGCTTCTTGGAGGTGCCGTTGATCTGGCTGCGCAGCGCGAAGTAGCCGATCACCACGAAGAGGATGAGCTGGTAGACGATCACTGCCCGGCCAGGGTTCGGCAGGTTGAGCAGCAGCCCGTAGATGCCGCCGCCGATGATGTTGACGGCGAGCATCCAGAGCAGCGTCATCGTCAACGCGATGAAGTAGGTCGAGGGATGGCGGACGAGGCCCTCGCGGAACTGCGACCGGGTCGAGGCGACGTCGGTGGGTGGGCTGGCGAACGTCGTCCCGGCGAGCATCGACTCGACCAGACGGTCCTGCGGCTTGCGCTTTGGCTTCGCGGCCGAGCGCTGTGCGCCGCCCGAGTCGACCTCCTCCAGGCACTCCTCGCGGATTGTCGTCGCGATGTGCACCGCGTCCGCGGCAAGGGTGGCGAGATCGGACTCCTTCGACAGGTAGCCCTCGCGCGAGACGCTGAGGACGCCGTCGGCGAGCTCCCAGGCGAAGTCCTCGGGGTTGCGGGAGAGCCACTGGGTGAACGCGGGCGAGAAGAGCTCGGCCAGCCACGCGTCGTTGACCCCGTCGGCGGCGAGCAGCCTGCCGCCGCCGTCGAGCCTCACCTGCTTCGAGCCGGCGATGAGCGCGAGGCGCTCGCGGGCGCCGAGATAGGGGGCGAACCCGATCGACTCCGGGATCCGCAGGACCGCGGCGGTGCGCTTGACCGTGTGCGTGGTGTCGTCGGAGCGGTAGGTGTAGGTGAGCCGGCACACCGTCCCGGGCTCGCCGGCGGCCAGCTCGCCGGTCGCCGTGCCCTCCTGCTTGAGGTCGTCCTCGGACAGCAGCCCGCCCTTCGCCGGTAGCTCGACGCGGTCGGCGAACGCGAGCCCGTGCGCCCGCGCGAACTCGGCGACCGGATTCTCGTACTTGGCCCCCGCGCTCACGCCGGAAATGTATTCGCCCGCAACTTGCGTCGCCGGGGGCCGTTTTCAGGCACGGCACGTGCGGGGACCGGGGAGGCGCCCCGATATACTGGCCACTCGCCGTCGTCGACAAACCGGAGGTACTAATCCCGCGGCACAGTGCGGCCGATGAAGTGGATAAGTGCTCCCGGCGCTGTCGCGTCCCCCGGCGCAGCTAGAACTTAGGTAGGCATACGAGGCGGAAGAGAAGTTGTTCGAGCGATTCACAGAACGGGCCCGGCAGGTCGTAGTCCTCGCCCAAGAGGAAGCCCGGACCCTGAAGCACAACTACATCGGCACCGAGCACATCCTGCTCGGCCTGCTCCGCGAGGAGGAGGGCCTCGCCGCGCGGGTGCTCGAGTCGCTCGACATCACCGTCGAGCGCGTCCGCGCCCAGGTGGTCCGGATCGTCGGCTCCGGCGAGGAGGTCACCTCCGGCCAGATCCCGTTCACGCCGCGCGCCAAGAAGGTGCTCGAGCTGGCGCTGCGCGAGGCGCTCTCCCTCGGCCACAACTACATCGGCACCGAGCACATCCTGCTCGGGCTCGTCCGTGAGAACGAGGGCGTCGCCGCCCGCATCCTGCTCGACTTCGACGCCGACTCGGAGAAGATCCGCAACGAGGTCATCCGCATGCTCTCCGGCCCCGGCGGCCGGCGCCAGGGCTCCGGCGGCGGCTCGGGCGAGGGCAAGAAGTCCTCGAAGCTCCTCGACCAGTTCGGCCGCAACCTCACCAAGCTCGCCTCCGAGGGCAAGCTCGACCCGGTGATCGGCCGCGAGACGGAGGTCGAGCGGATCATGCAGATCCTCTCCCGCCGTCAGAAGAACAACCCCGTCCTCCTGGGCGAGCCCGGGGTCGGCAAGACCGCCATCGTCGAGGGCCTCGCCTCGCGGATCACCCGCGGCGAGGTGCCCGAGCTGCTCAAGAACAAGCAGATCTACACGCTCGATCTCGCGGCCCTCGTGGCCGGGTCGAAGTACCGCGGCGAGTTCGAGGAGCGCCTGAAGAAGGTGATGAAGGAGATCACCCAGCGCGGGGACATCGTCCTCTTCATCGACGAGCTCCACAACCTGGTCGGCGCCGGCGCCGCCGAGGGCGCGATCGACGCGGCCTCGATCCTGAAGCCCGCCCTGGCCCGCGGCGAGCTGCAGACGATCGGCGCGACGACACTCGACGAGTACCGCAAGTACCTGGAGCGCGACTCGGCGCTCGAGCGACGCTTCCAGCAGATCAAGGTCGACGAGCCGTCGATCCCCGACACCGTGAAGATCCTCGAGGGCCTGCGCGAGCGCTACGAGGACCACCACAAGGTCCAGATCACCGACGACGCCCTCGAGGCCGCCGCCGAGCTGGCGAGCCGGTACATCTCCGACCGCTTCCTTCCCGACAAGGCGATCGACCTGATCGACGAGGCCGCCTCGCGGATGCGGATCCGCTCGATGAGCCAGCCGCCCGTCTACCGCGATCTCGAGGAGGAGATCGAGGAGACTCGGCGCGCCAAGGAGGCCGCGATCGAGGCCCAGGAGTTCGAGAAGGCCGCCAATCTGCGCGACACCGAGCGCCAGATGACGAACAAGAAGCGCGAGCTCGAAGACCAGTGGGACTCGGGTGACGCCGGCGAGCGGCCCGCGGTCGGCGAGGAGGAGATCGCCGACATCGTCTCGATGTGGACCGGGATCCCCGTCTTCAAGCTGACCGAGGCCGAGACCCGGAAGCTGATCCGGATGGAGGAGGAGCTGCACAAGCGGGTGATCGGCCAGGAGGTCGCGATCAAGGCGGTCTCGAAGGCGATCCGCCGCTCGCGTGCCGGGATCAAGGACCCGAAGCGCCCCGCCGGCTCGTTCATCTTCCTCGGCCCCTCGGGCGTCGGCAAGACCGAGCTCGCCCGCACCCTCGCCGAGTTCCTGTTCGGCGACGAGGAATCGATGATCCGCATCGACATGTCGGAGTACATGGAGAAGCACGCGGTCTCGCGTCTGGTCGGCTCGCCGCCCGGCTACGTCGGCTACGACGAGGGCGGGCAGCTGACCGAGGCCGTGCGCCGCAAGCCCTACTCGGTGCTGCTGCTCGACGAGATCGAAAAGGCGCACCCGGACGTCTTCAACATCCTCCTGCAGATCCTCGAGGACGGGCGGCTCACCGACGCCCAGGGCCGCACGGTCGACTTCCGCAACACGATCGTGATCATGACCTCGAATATCGGCGCCAAGGACATCGCCCGCAACGTCTCCTTCGGCTTCTCGATCTCCGACGACGAGACCGGCGCCTCCTACAAGGACATGAAGGAACGGATCATGGGCGAGCTGAAGAAGGTCTTCCGCCCGGAGTTCCTGAACCGGATCGACGAGGTGATCGTCTTCCACAAGCTCTCGCGCGAAGAGGTCCGCGAGATCATCGACCTGTTGATCGCCCGCGTCCAGGTCCAAGTCGCCGACCACAACCTGCAGCTCGACCTCACCCAAGCCGCCAAGGACCTGATCGCCGAGAAGGGCTGGGACCCGGCGATGGGCGCCCGGCCGCTGCGTCGCGCGATCCAGCACTTCATCGAGGATCCGCTCGCCGACGAGGTCCTGCGCATGGGCCCGGACTCGATCATTCCCGGGACCACGGTGCTCGTCGATCACGACACCGACGCCGACCAGGACGAGAAGCCGCTGTCGCTGAAGCTGATCAAGCCGAAGAAGAAGCCGGCCAAGAAGAAGGACGAGGAGAAGCAGCCCGTCGGTGTCGGCGCCAAGAAGACGGACGATGACGCGCCCGAGGGCGACGCGCCGGTGATCGACGAGCCGCTGGCCGACGCCGGCGCTGCCGACGAGTCCTGAGCAAGCGTCGCTGACCAATCTCCGGTGGTGCCCGCGGGTAGGATCATCGTGATGCCCAGGGGGATCGCAGTACTCATCGTCGGCGCAGCCGTGCTCGCTGGTCCGGCTCTCTCGGCGGGCCAGGCCGATCCCGGCAAGAGCGGCCGCGTCAAGTTCGTCAAGCGGGCCGACCGGATCTGCCAGCCCGCCCGCGACGACGCGAAGGGGAAGATCGACCACGGGGTCCGGCTGCTGCAGAAGAAGCACCCGAGGATCCGCCGCGCCGGGCGGCACTTCGTGGCCGCCTGGCGGGCGATGCGCGACGCATACCACGAGGTCGATGATCTACATCGGCCGGACGGTTACCGCAAGCAGCTCGCCCGTTGGCTGCGCGGCGAGCTCCATGCGACCCGAGTCGGGGTGCGTTCGGCGATCTGGCTCAAGCGCAGCCACTTCTACAAGGCCCGGCGCCTCGCCCACCGGGCCGAGGTGCTCGAGCAGAACGCGGCGCGGATCGTCCGCAACTTCGACTTCGACGACTGCAAGCCCCTCTAGGGGAGTTAGCAGCCGGCGCCGAGCTTGTCGCGCTTGTCGGCGCGGACGCGGTCGCGCCCGGGGCCGCACTTGAGCCGGTCGCGGCCGCCGCCCTCGGCGTTCAGGCGGTCGGCGCCGGGGCCGCCGCCAAGCACGTCGGGACCCTCGGCACCGGCGAGCCGGTCGTCGCCGGCGCCGCCCTTGAGCTTGTCGGTGCCCGCGTCGCCCTTGAGCCGGTCGTTCCCGTCCTGACCGAAGAGACAGTCGTCGCCGTCGAGGCCGCGCAGCCTGTCGTCGCCGCCGGCACCGCGGATTGCGTCGCCGGAGCCGCTCGGGACGAGGGTCGCCGGCGTGTCCTTGGCGTCGGTGCCCTGCTGGGGCAGCACGCATGCCGCGCCGGTTGAGGCGCCACCACCACCGCCGCCCGTACCGCCGTCCCCCGTTTCGGCCGGAGGCGTGTAGGCGTCGGCGACGTGGTCGTAGCCGGCGGGGAGGCCGTCGGGCGCCATCGCCGGGCAGCCGGCGCGCATGTCATCGCAGGTGCGCTCGACGCCGCTCGCGTCGCGGAGGTCGAAGCGCGACGGAAAGTAGAACGAGTAGAGGTTGGGGTCGCCGCCTGCGTCGACCTGCCCGCCGCGGGCGTCGTCGCGCCACCGGTCGGTGAGCAGGCGCTTGGCCGCATCGGCCTCGCACGCCGAACCGTCGGCGCACTTGACGTACTTGTCGAACCACGCGGTCGTGTACCAGGCGACCATGTCGGTCCCGCGGAGCGTCCCCGTGCCGAGCGCGACCGTGGTCATCCCGGGGATGAACGAGGACTCGTAGTGGGTGCCGCCGCGGATCGAGAACTCCATCGAGTCGACCCCCGCGTCCTTGTACGCCGCGAAGCCCGCGTTCTTTTCCTGCGGGTCGTCGGGGTCGGCGGTGAACGGGGTGGGCGTCAGCCCGTAGTCGTTGGAGATCCCGAGCGCGGGCTTGGTGATCGGTGGGTTCGCGGGTCGCGGGGCGGATCCCGACACGCACACCGCGGGCCCCGGCGCGGGGGCGCGGAGGTTGTCCCAGGCGGCGATCGCGTCGACCCGGTCGTCGATCTGCCCGATGTAGGAAACGGCGCCCGCGCCGAGCGAGTGGCCGGCGATCCCGACCCGGGTCGGGTCGACCAGGTCGGCGAGCGGGTTGGACGCGGCGTTCAGGCCCTCGGCGACGCGACCGTCCTGCTTCGCCGAGTGGTCCGTGCCGGTGGTGCAGCTCGCGCGCGGGTCGTAGGGCTTTGCCGCAGTCGAGAGCAGGAAGTCGAGCGCGTCCTCGGTGCCGTCGTAGAACGGGCGGCCGCTCTGGGAGGGGACGCCGTCGAACTGGTCGACCCCCTCGCCGAAGGTGTCGGATCGCCCCTGGCCCTGAACGTCGTAGGTGAGCACGACGTAGCCGTGCTTGGCGAGCGTCGCCGCCGTGCCCCAGTAGAGGCGCTCGGGCGCCTGGACGGAGCCGGTCGTGATCACCACGGCGGGCCGCTGCGCCGGGCCCTGCGTCGTCGCCCAGACGCGGCCGGAGATCGTCGAGCCGTTGCGCGCCGTGAACAGGACCGGCTTGACGATCCCGAAGCCGTTGTCCTGCCAGTCGTAGAACCGGACGTCGCCGGCGCACTCGTTGCCGCCGTTGGCGCAGATGTTGCCCGCGAAGTTGCGTTCCGGGTCGTTGACCGGGATCTGCGCCGCGTCGGCGAGGTTCTGCGCGTTCGCCTGGATCAACCGGGTCTGGAACTCCGGCGTCAGGGTCACGTACTCCATCCGCTCGCCGACCTTGGCGTAGTTGGCCGCCTCCGACTGCGGATCGAATGCGCCCGCGGCAGCGGGCGCCGCGAACGCGACGAGCACGCCGATGCCCATGACCCTCCGTCCCCACACAGGCGTGCATCTTGATGCACGGTCTCGGCACATGCGCCGGTTGAGCCGTCGGCACCCGTGCGTACGATCGACCGATGGCCCGCGCCACCACCTCGTTCTTCTGCAGCTCCTGCGGTCACGAGTCCCTGACCTGGTCGGGACGGTGCGCTGGATGCGGTGAGTGGAACACGCTCGTCGAGGCGCCAAGGCCGGACTCCAAGCCCGCGGCGAAGGGCGGGAGGCGCGCCGGCAGCGGCGCGGCGGGCAGGCCGGTCGCGTTGCGGGATGTCTCTGCCCCCGCCGTCGACCGGCTGCGGACCGGGATCGCCGAGCTCGACCGGGTGCTCGGCGGCGGCCTCGTCCCGGGCTCGCTCGTCCTGCTCGGCGGCTCGCCGGGAATCGGCAAGTCGACCCTGACCGGGATGGCGCTCGGCAATCTCGGCGCCGCGGGCCACAAGGTCCTCTACGTCTCCGGGGAGGAGTCGACCGCCCAGGTCAAGCTGCGTGCCGAGCGGCTCGGCGCGGCCGCGCTCGCCGTCCCGGCGCTGGCCGAGACCTCGCTCGAGGCGGTGGTTGCGACGCTCGAGGCCGAGCGCCCGGACGCCTGCGTGATCGACTCGATCCAGACCTTGCATGCCGAGGGGATGACCGGCGCGCCCGGGTCCGTCGGGCAGGTCCGCGAGGCGGCCGGGTCGATCATGGAGGTGGCGAAGCGGCTCGACTGCGCGGTCGTGCTGGTCGGGCACGTGACCAAGGAGGGGGCGGTCGCCGGCCCGCGGGTGCTCGAGCACCTGGTCGACTGCGTGCTGTTCTTCGAGGGCGAGCGCGAGCGCAGCTTCCGGACCCTGAGGGCGCTGAAGAACCGCTTCGGCGCGACCAGCGAGGTCGGCGTCTTCGAGATGCGCTCCGGCGGCCTGGTCGAGGTGGTCGATCCCTCGGCCCGCTTCGTCGCCGAGGCGAGCGCCGCCCCCGGGTCGGTCGTCCTCTGCTCGATGGAGGGGACGCGGCCGCTGCTGGTCGAGGTCCAGGCGCTGGTCGCGCCGACGGAGATCGTGCCGCCGCGGCGGGTGGCGAACGGGATCGACCGCAACCGCCTGGCGATGATCCTCGCGGTGCTCGCCCGTCACGGCGGGCCCTCGCTCGCCGGCGCCGACGTGTTCGTCAACGTCGCCGGCGGGGTGCGCGTCGACGAGCCCGGGGCCGACCTCGCGGTGGCCCTGGCGCTGGTCTCGGCCCAGCGGGGCGAACCCCTTGCCGACGACTCGGGCCGCCCGCTCGCCTGCTTCGGCGAGGTGGGGCTGACGGGTGAGCTGCGCCCGGTCGGCCACGCCGACCGGCGTACCGCCGAGGCGGTGAAGTTCGGGCTGTCGCCGGTGCTCGCTCCGGCGGCCCCGGAGTCGCCGCAGGGGGTCGAGCCGCAGCCCAGTCTGCGGGGCGCGATACGCGCCGCGCTGGGGCGCAAGCCCGCGGCCAGCGAACGTGCCGCTTGACAAGCGCCATTCCTACCTCTCCACACGGAATTGCCCTGACGACTGGCCAGCAGGGCTTTTGCCATCATGGACAGGTGACGCACCCAGGAGACGAGCTGAGCGAGCTGGAGTCGCGCCAGGACCCCCGTCTCCTCAGGGCTCTCGACACCGTCGCCCCGGGAACCCCCCTTCGCGAGGGGATCGACAACATCATCCACGCGCGGACCGGCGGTCTGATCGTGGTCGCGGACGCCGACGACGTCTCGTACCTGTTCTCGGGCGGCTTGAAGCTCGACGTCGACTACACGCCGGGCCTGCTCTACCAGGTGGCGAAGATGGATGGCGCGATCGTGATGCCGCCTTCGGCCGAGAAGATCCTGTGGGCGAACGTGCAGCTGATGCCGGACCCGACGATTCTCTCGATGGAGACCGGGACCCGCCACCGCACCGCCGAGCGCGTCTCGAAGCAGACCAAGGCGCTGGTGATCGCGATCTCGCAGCGCCGCGACGTCGTCTCGCTCTACATCGAGGGGATCAAGTACATCCTCGAGGACATCCCCACGGTGCTGTCGAAGGCGAACCAGGGACTGGCGACGCTGGAGAAGTACCGCGCGCGGCTCGACCAGGTGGCCGGGCGGCTGACCGCGGTCGAGTTTGCCGGCGGCGTCGTCCTCTACGACGTGCTCTCGGTGCTGCAGCGGGCCGAGCTGGTCACCCGGATGGCGACCGAGGTGGAGCGCTACATCATCGAACTCGGCACCGAGGGGCGCCTGATCGAGATGCAGCTCGAGGACTCCGTCGTCGGCGTGATGGGCGAGCGCGCCGCGCTGGTCCGCGACTACAGCGTCAGCGACTCTGAGCAGACGATCGAGCGGGTCCTGGGCGAGCTCGCGGAGCTCGAGCACACCGAGCTGCTCGACTTCGGCCGGCTCGCCGAGCTGCTCGGCTACGACCGCAAGGTCAACACGCTCGATTTCAGGGTCACCCCACGCGGCTACCGCGCGCTCTCGGGCGTCCCGCGCCTGCCGCGCCTGATGGCGCAGAAGGTGGTCCACCGCTTCGGCGACCTCGAGTCGCTGCTGGCGGCCTCCGATGCGGATCTGGAGGCGGTCGAGGGGGTTGGAGAGGCCCGCGCGAAGGAGATTCGCGAGGGCATCCGCAGGCTTCAGGAGGTCGACATTGTCGACCGGTACAGGTGAATCAGACGGCCGCGCTAGCGGCCGTCTCTATGTGAGGAGGCGGACATCTCAGAGTCAGCACTAGAGGAGGAGGCGGTCCTCGAGGACCTCGAGGACCTCGCTCCGCAGGAGTGCGAGTTCCAGATCGGCGACAACGTCGTCTACCCCCACCACGGGGCGGGCGTTGTCCTGAAGCGGGAGTCGCGCGACATGATGGGGGAGTCGAAGGATTACCTGACGATCAAGATCCTTCACAACGACATGACCGTGATGGTCCCGGCCGAGAGCGCTCACGTGGCGGGACTGCGCCGGGTCATCGACGAGGACGCGGTTCAGCGGGTGATCGGCGTGCTCACGGGCGAGGTCTCCGACATGCCGAAGAACTGGAACCGCCGGTTCAAGTACAACCGCGAGAAGATCAAGACGGGCGACGTCTACGAGCTCGCCGAGGTCGTCCGCAATCTCGCGATCCGCGAGCACGAGAAGGGTCTCTCGACGGGCGAGAAGCAGATGTACACCCGGGCGAAGAAGATCCTCGCCTCTGAGTTCATGTACGCGCTCGACAAGGACGAGGACGGCGCCGAGGAGTACATCGACGGGTTGCTGGAGGAGCGCTTCGGCGCCACCGCCCCCGCCTGATCCGCGTGCGTTCAAGCACGCAGCCGCACTGATCGCGGCCGCCGGCTCCGGAGAGAGGCTCGGAGCCGGCGGCCCGAAGGCTCTGGTCGAGCTTGCCGGGCGGCCGCTGGTCGCCTGGTCGCTGGCGGCGATGCGGGCGGCGGAGACCGTGACCGTGGTGGTGATCGCGGCGCCGCCCGGGCACGAGGAGGAGGTCGAGCGGATCGCGGGCGCGATCGCGGGCCGGCCCGACGAGGACGGCGCCTTCCACCCGGTCGTCGTCACGGGCGGCGAGTCGCGAGCCGAGTCGGTCGGCCACGCCCTCGCCGAGGTGCCGGCGCAGGCTGAGATCGTCGCCGTGCAGGACGCGGCGCGCCCGCTGGTGACGGGCGGGCTCGTAGACGTGCTGGTGGGTCGGCTCGCCGCCGCTCGCGAGCTTGCGGGGGTGATCGCGGCCGCCCCGGTTGCCGACACGCTCAAGCAGGCGGGGGAGGGCGAGGAGATCCTCGCGACGGTGAACCGCCACGGCCTGTGGGCGGCGCAGACGCCGCAGGTGTTTCGGGCCGATGTGTTGCGCGCTGTGCACGATGGCGATCCGGCGACCATCTCGGCCGCGACGGACGACGCATCGCTGGTGGAGTCAGGTGGAGGGAGGGTGCTGGTGCACGAAACCGGGTCGCCGAACCTCAAGGTCACGAGTCCCGCCGACCTGCACCTCGCCGAGGCGCTCCTACTGAATCAATCGCTCTGAGTCCCGTATACCGGGACTGAAACCGATCGATTCGACCTGCGCCACCCCTACCCAGCTGGAAAACGCGCCGAGCGCTACCGACGCAGCAAGATCCACACAAGCGTCCCCATGAACGCGAGCTCCCCGAACGTCAGCGCGGTCCCAAAGTTCGCCGTGCCGAACAGCGCGGCGATCGCGGTGCCGGCCGCGAGGGCGAGGGCCATCAGGCCGAGATCGGTGAGCGTCTGATTCATTCCGGCGCCGGTGGGGCCTTGTAGGTGGCGCTGCCGACGCGGCGGCTGCGGCCGATTGGGAGCCCGGCCTTCTCGCGCGCCTCGTCGTGGAGGTGGTCGCGGCGGCGGCGGATGTAGAGCCGCCGCTGGATGAACAGCGTGCCGACGCCGGCGAGCACGATCGAGAACAGGTTGACCGAGAGCTGGAGGATCGCGCCGCGCCACTCCGACCACTCGCCGTAGGCGGCGGCGAGGCCGATGTTTGCGGCCGCCGGGATCGTGGTCACCGAGACGAGGACGCCGATCAGCGCACCCGATTTGGCGGCGGTCAGCGAGAGCATCCCGGCGACGCCCGCGATGTAGGCGACGATGAACGAGAACGACGTCGGGGTGGGAGATGAAGTCCGTGAACACGTGGGTGGAGGCCGTGAAGCCATCCGGCGTGAGGTCGGTGGCTCGGATCGCGAGGGAGAAGAGGAAGGCGGCGGTGATCCCGACCGGGAAGCCGATCGCGAGCGCCTTCAGCGAGCGCTTGGCGACGTCCAGGCGGCGCTGGACGAGCGCCACGCACAGCCCGGCCAGCGGACCGAATTCGGGCCCGACGATCATCGCGCCGACGATCAGGATCGGCGAGTCGAGGAAGATCCCGACCGCCGCGATCAGGCAGGCGAGCGCCATGAAAGCGAGGAAGACGGCGTTCAGCTCGATGTTCTCCGAGGTCCGCGACTCCACCTCCTCCCAGACGACGGCGTCACCGGGCATCCCGGCGGCGGCCTGCTCCGCCCGGGCCGCGGCGGCCGAGATCGCCGAGTCGATGTGCTCGATCGCGATCGAGCCCTCGGTGTCGACATCCAGCTCGCGCAGGTCGGAGACCACCACGCTGGCGTCCTCCCGGGCGACGTCGCACAGGATCACGTCGCCGGCCGGCTTGCGCGCCGCCCGCTCGAGGAAGATCACGTTGCAGGCGGACGGCAGGTTCTCGAGCAGCTCGAGCACGTGCTCGGACTGGTACGCGGGCACGACGATCCGCATGTGGACCACCGACACAAAGTACCCGCCGACTGCTCCGCTTCGCGTCCGCGCCGGCGGGGTCTTACGCTCACCGGGTGCTGACGGACTACCACCTGCACCTGCGCCCGGACGACGTCGAGGCGACGGCGGATGAGCACTTCACCGAGGCGAACGTCGAGCGCTACCTGGAGACGGCGCGCGATGCCGGGATCGCCGAGCTCGGCGCCTCCGAGCACATCCACCGCTTTACCGAGGCGCTCGAGATCTGGGATCACCCGTTCTGGCGCGAGAACGCGCTCGACGACCTCGGCGCGTACTGCGAGTTCGTGCACTCGACCCCGCTCCGGCTCGGGATCGAGATGGACTTCGTCCCCGGACGCGAGGACCGGATCGCCAACGTCCTCGACGCCCATGAGTTCGACTACGTGGTCGGCTCGGTCCATTTCGTGGGTGCCGCTGCGGTGGATTGGGACGACTACGACGTCTGGCGCGGCGAGACCGACCCCGACAAGATCTGGAAGCGCTACTTCGAGGTGCTCGCGGAGACCGCCCGCAGCGGCCTCTACGACATCCTCGCTCACCCCGACCTGGTGAAGTACTGGGGGCACGGGCGCCCGCAGCCCGAACGCGACGTGAGGTTCCATTACGAGCCGGCGATCGAGGCCATCGCCGAGAGCGGGATCGCGGTCGAGGTCTCGACCGCCGGCTGGCGCAAGCCGGTCGACGAGCTCTACCCCTCCGACGCGTTCGCCGCGATGTGCGTCGATGCCGGGGCCGTCTTCGCACTCTCCTCCGACGCCCACGTGCCCGAGGACGTCGGCCACCAATACGATCGCGCGGTGGAGACGATGCGCGGCTGGGGCGTGGAGGAGATCTGCGTCTTCGAGGGCCGCGACAGACGCCTGGAGCCTTTGGGATGAGAGTCGGGATCGGCTACGACAGCCACCGCTTCGGCGGCGACGGGCCGCTGCTGCTCGGCGGAGTCGAGATCGACCACGACGCCGGGCTCGAGGGCCACTCCGACGCCGATGTGGTCGCGCACGCCGTGATCGACGCCCTGCTGGGCGCCGCCGGCCTGGGCGATCTCGGCACCCACTTTCCGCCCGACGACGAGATGTGGCGCGACGCCGACTCGCTCGACCTGCTCCGGACCGTTGTCGGGATGCTGGACGGCCCGGTTGCCAACGTCGATGTGACGGTCATCTGCGAGGCGCCGCGGCTCGGATCGCACCGCGGCGAGATGGAGCACAACCTGGCCGAGGCGCTCGGTGCGCCGGCCAGCGTCAAGGCGACGACGAACGAGGGAATGGGGTTCGTCGGCCGCGGCGAGGGTATTGCCGCCATTGCAGTGGCGCTCATCCAAGCCCGCGCAGACTAGATTTCCGCCGATGGAGTTCCGCGACCCCCTCTCGCTCGCCCGCAAGGTCAAGCTCGGCTCGCTCGGGCCGCTGCCCGACGTCCCCTTCAACCTGAGGACACTGGCCGAGGCGGGAATCATCCGCCCGATGCGCCCCGACAAGCTGGCGCGCGTCGCGCGCGAGCTTGCGCGCTGGGGCGCCTCACCCGCTGCCGGGATCGCCGGTTCCGCGATCGCCCATCCCGACGAGCTGATGGTGATCGACGAGGCGGGCGAGGTTACCTTCAGCGAGATGCACCGGCGCTCGAACGCGCTCGCCCGGGCGCTCGCCGACGAGGGCGTGGGCGAGGGCGACGGGATCGCGATCATGGCTCGCAACCATCGCGGCTTTATCGAGGCCACCATCGCGGCGTCGAAGCTCGGCGCCAACGGCCTCTACATGAACACCGCCTTCTCCGGGCCGCAGCTGATCGACGTGATTGAGCGCGAGGAGCCGGCGGTCCTGATCTACGACGAGGAGTTCTCCGACCTGCTCGGCGAAGCGAAGGAGGGGGTGAAGCGGTTCGTCGCCTGGAGCACCGAGGGCGAGACAGCCGACCGCACGACCGAGGAGCTGATCGAGTCGGCCTCCGACGCCGACCTCACCCCGCCTGAGGAGCCGAGCCGGTTCATCATCCTCACCTCCGGCACGACCGGCACGCCGAAGGGTGCCCAGCGTGCCCAGCCGGACACGCTCAGCCCGCTGGCGGCGATGTTCTCGCGCATCCCGCTGCGCGCCGGCGAGCGGACGGTGATCGCCGCGCCGCTCTTCCACTCCTGGGGTTTTGCCCACTTCATGCTCGGTCTGTCGCTGAACTCGACCTACATCCTGCGGCGCAAGTTCGATCCCGAGGAGACGCTGAAGGCGGTCACCGAGAACGAGGCGACGGCGCTGGCCGTCGTCCCGGTCATGCTGCAGCGGATCCTCCAGCTCGACGAGGAGACCCTCGCCGAGTACGAGCTGCCGACCCTGCGGGTGACGGCCGCGAGCGGCTCGGCGCTTCCGGGCCCGCTGGCCGAGAAATGGATGGATCAGTTCGGCGACAACCTCTACAACCTCTACGGCTCCACGGAGGTCGCATGGGCGACGATCGCCACCCCGGAGGACCTGCGCGCCGCGCCCGGGACCGCCGGTCTCCCGCCGCGCGGCACCGTGGTCAAGATCGTCGACCAGGAGGGCAAGGGCGAGGTTCCGGAGGGCGAGACGGGGCGTGTCTTCGTCGGCAACGAGATGGCCTTCGAGGGCTACACGGGCGGCGGCGGCAAGGACGCCTACGAGGGTCTGCTCTCGTCCGGCGACGTCGGCCACTTCGACGAGGACGGCCGCCTGTTCATCGACGGCCGCGACGACGAGATGATCGTCTCCGGGGGCGAGAACGTCTTCCCCCGCGAGGTCGAGGACCTGCTCTCCCACCACGACAAGGTCAAGGAGGCCGCGGTGATCGGCGTCGACGACGAGGAGTTCGGCCAGCGGCTGAAGGCCTTCGTCGTCCTGCGCGACCACGACTCGGTCGACGAGGACGAGATCAAGGGCTACGTGAAGGAGAACCTCGCCCGCTACAAGGTCCCGCGCGAGGTCGAGTTCCTCGACTCGCTACCGCGCAACGCCACCGGCAAGGTCCTGAAGCGCGAGCTCGCCTGACGGTTCGCCCTCGCGTGGCCGGGTAACCCGGCTTAGGTGAGAGCGGCAACCGCCATCGACGCACTGCCGGGACGGTCGGTCTCGCCATGGCTCGACGGCCGGCGCGTGCCCGAGCGCGAGGCGCTCGAGCGCGGCCGCACCGCGGATGTGGTCGTGATCGGCGCCGGAATCGTCGGGGCCAGCGCCGCGTTCGAGCTCAGCCGCGAAGGCGCTGACGTGGTCCTGCTGGAAGGCCGGTGGATCGGCGCCGGCGTCACCGGCAATTCGACCGCCAAGCTCAGCTCCCTGCACGGCGTCCACTACGAGTCGCTCGTGTCCACCCACGGCCGCGACGTCGCCCGCGTTTACGCGGAGGCCAACGAGCGCGGGCTGGCGCGGGTGCGCGAGCTGACCGACGAGCTCGGCATCGACTGCGACCTGCGGACCAAGCCGAACTTCACGTACACCGAGGAGCCGGGCCGCGTCTCCGAGCTCGAGGCCGAGGCCGAGGCCTGCCGCGCGGCCGGCCTGGCCGCCGAGGTGACGACAGACACCGATCTGCCGTTCCCCGTCGAGGCCGCGATCCGCGTCGACGACCAGGCGGAGTTCGACCCCGTTCCGTACCTGCGCGGCCTCGCCGAGGCGGTGGAGCAGACGGGCGGTGCCGTCCACGAGCGGACCCGCGCGACGCGGGTCGCCGGCCGGGGCGTGATCACCGAGGCCGGGCCCGTGATCAGGGCCGAACGCGTGATCGTCGCGACGCAGATCCCGTTCCTGGACCGCGGCCTGTTCTTCGCCCGGGAGCACGTGCAGCGTTCGTATGCGATCACGGCCCGGTTGGAGGGGCCGGTCCCACAGGGCATGTACCTGCAGGCGGAGAGCCCGAAGACCTCGTTGCGGGCCCTGCCATGGAACGGCGAGGAGCTGCTGCTGGTCGGCGGGCAGTCGCACGAGCTCGGCCGCGGTGACGCGCTCGAGAAGTTCCAGGCGCTGGAGGCGCTCGCCCGCGAGCGGTTCGAGGTGGCCGGCTTCGAGCACCGCTGGTCCGCGCACGACTTCATGCCCGACGACGGGCTGCCCTACGTCGGGCGGTTGCAGCCCCTCTCCGACAGCGTCCTGACCGTCACCGGCCTGCACAAGTGGGGGTTGGCGTTCGGCGCCGAAGCCGGGCGAATCCTCGCCGACATCGTCGCCGGGCGGCCGAACGAGGGGGCCGAGACCTTCGACCCCAGGCGACTGCCACCGATCTCCGGCGCGGCGCAATTGCTGAAGCACAACGCCGAGAGCGGGGTTCACTTCTTCGCTGACCGTGCGCGCCGTGGAGCGTCGGTCGACGACCTGGCGCCGGGCGAGGGCGCGATCGTCGGCGACGGTATCGGCCAGAAGGCCGTCCATCGCGACGATGAGGGCGTCCTGCACGCCGTCTCGGCGCGCTGCACGCACCTCGGTTGCATCGTGCGCTGGAACGGCGCCGAGCGCACGTGGGACTGTCCCTGCCACGGTTCGCGCTTCGAGGCGTCCGGCGAGGTCGCCAACGGACCGGCGACGAAGCCGCTCGAGTCGCGCGACGTCTAGACGGCGCGGCGCGAGAGCGGCCGGCGCAGGCGCTGGCGTCGACCGTGGGCGCGGGCCGCGACGGGCGCGATCTGCTCGCGGATCAGGCGGTGCGTCTGCTCGGCGAGCTCGACCTGGGGGACGTGGCCGCAGTCCTCCAGGATCACCTGCCGGGCGCTCGGCAGGGCGGCCTCGACGTGGTGGGAGAAGCGTGCGGGGATGATCCGGTCCGAGTCGCCCCAGATGAACAGGGCCGGCGCTTGAAGGCGGGAGAGGCGCGCGTAGAACCCGTCCTCGCCGTGCGGCTCGTCGAGGTAGATGTTACGCGCGGCGGCAAAGAAGGCGACCCGGGCGGATCGCGAGCGGTAGAGGTTGCAGAACTCGTCGACGGCGACGTCGGCGGCTTCCGGGTCGAGGCGATCCGGCTGTGCGAACAGGGCCTCGAACTGGTCGCGGACAACCCGCTTGCGCAGCGAGTGCGGGATCACGGCCAGCTCGGGGCGCA
The DNA here is from genome assembly GCA_963767285.1 of uncultured Solirubrobacterales bacterium. Classification (GTDB taxonomy): domain Bacteria; phylum Actinomycetota; class Thermoleophilia; order Solirubrobacterales; family 70-9; genus WHSW01. The sequence continues at coordinate 281,342 of CAVYDJ010000004.1, forward strand.
GGAGCTTGATCAGCGGGGCGAGCTGTCGCCGGCGGAAGGCGAGCGCCGGCGCGAGCAGGCTCAGCGAGGCGACCCGCTCCGGGGCGTCGAACCCGACCTCGATCGCCACCCGGCCGCCCATCGAGTTGCCGATCAGGTGGGCGCGGTCGATCTCCATTGCGTCCATGTAGCTCTCGACCGCGGCCGCGAACCACGGTGCGTTGTAGGCGCCTCGGGCCGGCTTCGCCGAGCGCCCGAACCCGGGCAGGTCGAGCGCGTGGACCGTGTATTCGGGCGAGAGGGCCGCCACGGTCTCGAAGAACGAGGCCTTGTTCGAGCCGAGTCCGTGCAGGCAGAGCACGTGCTCGTCCCCCGACCCCGAGATCAGGGTAGTGATCCGCCCGTGGGAGGTCTCGACATCGTCGATGCGAAGCAGCGGCGCACGGCCGCCCGGCAGGTGGAACATGCCCTCGAAGCCGAGCGCCAGGTCGAGGTCGCCACGGGCGTACAGGCGCCGTCGCGAGAAGGCGTCGAGGCCGGAGGCGCGTCCCTCGCGCAGGGCGAGCCAGGTCGAGGCATCGGTGCCGATCACGACGTCGGGCTTGCGGGTCGGGGAGGGCCGGACCTCGCAGCGATCGCCGCAGGTGCGGACCTCCCAGGTCCGGCCAACGTCGCCGAGGCGGATTTGGAAGGTGGCGTCGAAGCCCTCGGGGGCGCCGAGGTAGCGGGTGGGGAGCTCCGTGAAGGCCTCCTTGACCCGCCGCGAACGAAGTTCGTTGAGAGATGCGGCTTCATGCCGCGACTCTGACCTGCCCATCTGCGCGCCGAGACTAGCGATCGGACCGGCCGGCGCCGCCGCCCGGCGCCAAACGCCCCCGCAAATACCGTGTTTTTCCTACGCCGTGGCCGCTTCGCGTTCCGCCCTGCGACGGGCGGCGTCCTCGCGCAGTTGCTCGCGCTCGACCTCGCGCTTGAGCTGCTGGAGCGTGCGGCGCAGGTGGCGGCGGACCGTCGGGGCCGAGACGCGCTCCGAGATGTAGCCCATGATCCCGGCTCCGGCGACGCCGTAGGCGAACCGGAACTCGACCCGCGTGCCCCGCCCGCCCGCCTTCCGTAGCCGCCAGCGGCCACGCTGATCGACGCCGGTCACCGACGACCAGGCCATGTCCAGCGGCTCGGAGAACTCGACGATCTCGACCAGACCTCCCATCTCCGCGGCGCCGACCCGCATCAGCATCCGATAGCGCGCGCCGAGGCCGGTCCGCTGGTCGCCGTCCACCTCCCAGCGGGTGATCCCGGAGAAGTAGTTGAGCGCGTTCGAGGGCTCGGTGATGAAGTCCCAGACCAGCTGCGGGCGCGCGGACACCACGATTGACTCGTTCAGCCTCATCGGGTCAGCCGATCACCGGGAAGCGGCGTTCCGCGGCGAGCCCGTCGAGACTCTCCTGCATCAGCCGGGTGACGTGCTCGTAGACCTCGTCGATGTCGGGCTCGGGCCCGAACTCCTCGATCAGGTCGATCGGCTGGCCGACCTCGATCGTGATCTTCGCCGGCAGAGGGATGTGGCCCATCAGGTCGCCGACGTTGAGGATCCAGGGGAGCGAGAGCGAGATCGGCAGCACCTTCAGGCGCAGCAGGCGGTCGGCGCCCGTCAGCTTCGCCAGCCAGGCTCCTCGGCTGAGGAACAGCGCCGTCTCCTGGCCGCCGATCGTGACCACGGGGACGATCGGGACCCCGGCGTTCAGCGCGAGCTTGACGAAGCCCTTGCGCCCCGCCAGGTCGATCTTGTTCCCCTCCCAGCTCGGGCGGTGGACCTCCCAGTCGCCGCCGGGGAAGACGAGCACCGCGGCGCCCGCCTCGAGCGCCGCTTCCGCGTGCTTGTGCGACGCGGCCATCGCCCCGTACCTGCGCAGCATCGGCCCGAACGGGGAGGCGAGCACGAGGTTGTGAGCGAGCTGGTAGAACGGCCGCTCGACCCCGAAGTACGTCGTGAAGGCGAGCGGCAGCACCACCACCTCCGGCGACATGTTGCCGCCGGTGTGGTTGCCGACCAGCAGCACGGGGCCGTTCTCCGGGACGTTGCCCATGTTGCGGACCTCGGCCCGGTACCAGAGCGTCGCCCACAGCCACGAGAACGGCAGGTTCTCGCGGATGTAGTCGGGATCGCGGTCGTCGAGATCGGCGGTCAGCGCCGCCTGCGCGCGCTTCGCGGCCGCGCCGACGACCTCGCCGGCGAACCGCTGGCCGGCGCCGAAAAACCCGGCGGCGGCACGGGCCAGGCCCTCGCCTCCCGCCTGCGCAGCCCCACCGAGCGGGCCCAGGCGGCCGCCGAGGCCCGCGCCGTTGCGGCCCCCGCCGTGCGAGCCGCCGTTCTGCTTCGCCTGCTCACCAAGCGTGCCCGGATCAGCCATCACCGTCGATCATAAATAGGTTTTCCCGGTGCGAGACATTCAAATCAGGGACACCCTGACCGGCGAGCCGGCCACGTTGGAGCCGCGCGAGCCGCCAAAGGTGGGCATTTACGCCTGCGGGCCGACGGTCTATTCGCGGATCCACGTCGGGAACGCGCGCCCGTACGTGATCCCGATGCTGATGGCGCGCTTCCTGGCGCACGAGGGTTACGAGCCGACCGTGGTGATCAACCTCACCGACGTCAACGACAAGATCTACGACGCCGCGCGCGAGGCCGGGGTGGCGTCCGCCGAGCACGCGGAGGCGATGATCGCCGCCTACCGCGAGGACACGGACCGGCTCGGGATCGGCCGGCCGGACGCCGAGCCGCTGGCGACCGAGACGATCCCCGAGATCGTCGAGCTGATCGAGACGTTGATCGAAGGCGGAAACGCGTATCAGTCCAACGGTGACGTCTACTTCCGGGTCCGCAGCTTCGAGCGGTACGGCAAGCTCTCCAACCGCGACCCCGACGAAATGGACCAGGGCGAGGAGGCGGGGGCCGCGGAGCTGAAGGAGAGCCCGCTCGACTTCGCCCTCTGGAAGGCGCGCAAGGAGGATGAGGACACCTTCTGGCCGTCGCCGTGGGGAGAGGGGCGGCCGGGCTGGCACATCGAGTGCTCGGCGATGGCGGAAAAGGTCCTCGGCACCCCGTTCGAGATCCACAGCGGCGGCTCGGACCTCGTCTTCCCCCACCACGAGAACGAGATCGCACAGACCGAGGCCGCCCGCGGGGTTCCGCTGGCGCGGCTCTGGATGCACAACGGAATGGTCCGCACCGACGCCGAGAAGATGTCGAAGTCGCTCGGCAACATCTTCCAGCTCTCCGAGGCGCTCGACCGGTTCAGCGGCGAGGCGGTCGTCGCCTTCCTCACCTCCGGCCACTACCGCCAGCCGCTCGAGTTCTCCGAGGGGGCCCTCGAGGAGGCCCGCGCCCGCGTGGGGCGGATCCGCAACTTCCTCGTCGAGGCTCCCGAGGGCGGCGGGGAGGAGGACCCGTTCGTGGCCGAGCGGCGCGAGGCCTTCCTGGCCGCGCTCGCCGACGACTTCAACACCCCACGGGCGTGGGCTGCGCTGTTCGAGCTGATCGCCGAGGGCAACCGCCGCCCGCTGCCCGGCGCCCGCGAGGCGCTCGCCGAGCTGCTGCCCCTGCTCGGGCTCGAGTCGGTGCTCTCCGGTGGGGAGGGGGACGGGCCGGACGCCGAGGCCGAAGAACTCCTTGCCGACCGCGAGCGGGCGCGGGCAGACCGCGACTTCGCCCGTGCCGACGAGATCCGCGACCGGCTGGCGGCGCTCGGCTGGGAAGTGCGCGACACGCCCGATGGCGCGCGGCTGCGGAGGGTTTGATCGCCGGCGACGCCGAGATCGTCTACGGGCGCCGGCCGGTGGCCGAGGCCAAGCGGGGCCGCCGCCGGGTGCGGCGGATCTGGACGTCGGACGACACCGACGCCCAGGAGCTCACCAGGCTCGCCGGGTCGCCCGACCATCAGGGCTTCGTCGCCGAGGTCGATCCGTATCCGTACGCCGACGCGAATCGCCTGCTCGAGACGCCCGACGCCCTGGTCATCGCGCTCGATCAGGTCCAGGACCCCCACAACCTCGGCGCCGTCGCCCGGTCCGCCGAGGCCGCCGGCGTCTCGGGCCTGGTGATCTGCGGGCGGCGCGCGGCATCGGTGACGCCCGCCGCGGCAAAGGCCTCGGCCGGCGCGGTCGAGCATCTGCCGATCGCCCGGGTGACGAACCTCGCGCAGTGGCTGACGAGCGCCAAGGACGCCGGAGCCTGGATCTACGGCGCCGAGGCCAACGCCGAGGGCCCGTACACGCAGACGGACCTGACCGGCAAGCTTGTCCTCGTGTTCGGGAGCGAGGGGAAGGGGCTGCGGCGGCTGGTCGCCGAGCGCTGCGACGCGCTGATCTCGATCCCGGTCCGGGGGAGCGTGGCGTCGCTCAACGTGTCCGCCGCGGCGGCCACCGTGGTCTTCGAGGCGATCCGCCAGCGGGGCCGGATCTAGCAACCCGCCAGGACGGAGCGCGCAAACTGCAAGCGTTCTTGCGAAAACCTCGGCGAGGTTGACAGAACTATGTCCGACGACATACATTACGGTTCACATAAGGGTGAACTACAGGTCGAGGAATGACCGGTCTTTCATCCGGAGGAGAGGGCGCCCATCTGGGAGGTAGCGGCGCCACGGGTTCCAACCAAAGATGGAGGACCAGTGGCCGTATCTACCCAACAAATCGCAGCAGCGGTGCCCGCGCCGAACGCCGGCCGCCGATCTGACTCTCAACCAGAGCTTGAGGATACCTACCTCGTAGCGCTGGCCAAGAAGGGGAGCGCCGACGCTTACGAGCGGATCGTCAAGCGTTATCGCGGCTTCGTCCGTCTGAAGGCCTCGTCGTACTTCCTGCTCGGAGGCGACTCCGAGGACCTGATCCAGGAGGGCCTCGTCGGCCTCTACAAGGCGATCAGGGATTTCCGCACCGACCGCGAGTCGAGCTTCCGCAACTTCGCCGAGCTCTGCATCACGCGGCAGATCATCACCGCGGTCAAGACCGCGAGCCGCAACAAGCACGCGCCGCTCAACCAGTACGTCTCGTTCGCCCAGTCGCCGGCGGCGTCCGGCGAGGCCGAGACGACGCTCGAGGACATCCTGCCCGGGCCGATGTCCGAGGAGCCGTCCCAGCGGGCCATCGCAAGCGAGGAGCTGCAGGCGCTGGTTTCGTGCCTGTCGAGCGTGCTGTCCGAGCTCGAGAGCCGGGTCCTGTCGCTGTACCTCGACGGCTACTCCTACGAGGAGATCGGCGAGCGGCTCGAGTGCGACACGAAGACGGTCGACAACGCGCTGCAGCGCGTCAAGCGCAAGGTCGCGGCCCACATCTCAGGGCGCGAGGTACTGGTTTAGAGCCGCCAGCGTCAAGCGTCCTCCTCATTCGCCGCGGTGCCGCAGGGCATCGCGGCGAATCTATTTCTGGGCCCTGGCGTAGATTTGCCGCAGGCGTGCCCGGATAGCTCAGCTGGTAGAGCACTCGATTTGTAATCGAGAGACCGTGGGTTCGAGTCCCACTCCGGGCTTATGAGTGAGAAGGAATTCACTTGGCGTGACGGGGAGCGGACGATCCACTTCCGCGCCGGCGTGGTCGGTGACGCGACGGACATCCTGCGCGGGCACGGCTTCGAGGGTTACGAGCTGCTGACCACCGAGCGGGCGATGGGCGCCGCGTCGGTCGAGCTCGCCGAGGACGCCGCCTGCTTCCACCACGTGCCGCCGGGACCTGTGACCGAGGTCGCGGCGCGGGTGATCTCCGACATCGGCGACGGCGACCTGGTCGCGCTCGGCGGCGGGCGGGTCATCGACGTCGCGAAGGCGATCGCCGCGGTCAAGGGCGCGCGCGTCGCGGCGCTGCCGACCACCCTCTCCGGCGCCGAGATGACCCGGATCCACCGGCTGCCCGAGGGCCACGAGGCGCTCGACGGCCTGGTGCGGCCGCAGGTCGTGATCGCGGACCCGCCGCTGATGGTCGGCCTGCCGGAGGAGCGGCTGCGGGCGAGCGCGATGAACGCCCTCGCGCACGGTGCCGACTCGCTCTACACGCCGCTCTCCAACCCGGTCTCGGAGATGACCGCGCTGCGCGGGGCGGCGCTGATCGCGAAGGCGCTCGACGCCGAGCGAGACAAGCGCGATCCGGCCCAGCTCGCGCTCGGCTCGATCCTCAGCGCGGCCGCGCTGGATTCGGCCCTGTTCGGCCTTCACCACGTCGTCTGCCAGACGCTGGTTCGGGAGCTGCGGATCCCGCACGCGGAGACCAACGCGACGATGCTGCCGCGGACGCTCGAGGCGCTGATCCCCCGGACCGGGAAGCAGATGACCGCGCTGGCGCGGGCACTGGGCGTGAAGCAGGGCGAGCTTCGCGACCGGGTCGAGCAGCTCGGCGGCGGGCCGCGGAAGCTCTCGCGGATCGGTGCCGAGCGCGATCGGCTGGACGCCGCGGTCAAGGCGATCATGGCCCGCCCGGAGTTGCAGATGACGCCCGACGTGCCCGGCGAGCGCGAGATCCGCGCGCTGATCGAGGACGCGTGGTGAGAGCGAACATTCGTAACGCAACCGCCATGCCCGTGTAGGCACACACATGGACGAGTCCCCGCGGCGCTCCGCGCCGCCGCGCCACGACGACGTGATCAGCCAGGAGCGCTTCGAGCGCTATCACCGCTTCGCGCGCGAGAAGGGCACGAGCCGCGTCCTCTACTACGCCGCGCGCGTGGTCCTCGTCCCCGTCTTCCTCGCCTACTTCCGGCTGCAGCGCTCGGGCCGCGAGCACGCCCGCTTCAAGGGGGGCCTCGTCGTCGCCTCCAACCACCGCAGCTTCCTCGACCCGTTCGTGATCGGCGCCTTTCTGCCCTGGCGCAGGCGGCTGCAGTTCGTCGCCAAGGTCGAGCTGTTCGAGAAGCGCTGGCAGGGCTGGGTGCTGTCGCGGCTCGGGGCGTTCCCGATCCGACGCGGCCAGTCCGACGAGACGGCGATCGACACCGCGCGCATGATCGTCGAGCGCGGCGGCACCGTAGTCATCTTTCCCGAGGGCACTCGGCACCGCACCGGCTCCCTCGGCCGCCCGAAGCGGGGCGTCGGCCGCCTGGCCCTGGAGACCGGCGCGCCGGTCCTGCCGATCGCCGTCCAGGGCTCGGAGGAGGTGCGCCGCGGCTGGCGGATCCGCCCGCGCAAGGTGAAGCTGCGGGCGGGCAAACCCCTCACCTTCCCGCGCACCGAGCGGCCCTCGCCGGCGCTCGCGGCGAACGTGACCGACCGGATCTGGCCCAACATCGAGCTGCAGTGGGAGTGGCTCGGCGGGCTGCCGCCGCTGCGCAAGGCGGCGGTGATCGGGGCCGGCAGCTGGGGCACAGCGGTCGCCGTGCTGCTCGCCCGCGGCGGGCTGGAGGTCGAGCTCGGGACGCGCACGGAGGAGAAGGCCGCCAAGATCAACCGCAAGCGCGAGAACGAGGAATACCTGCCTGGGGTCAAGCTCCCCGAGGGCCTGGCCGTGAAGCGCTCGACCGAGATCGAGCTCGCCGGCTGCGACCTGATCTGCCTCGCGGTCCCGTCGTCGGCGCTTCCCAACGTGGTCGGCTCGCTCGCCGACCGCATCGGTTCGCGGGCCTCGGTCCTGCTGCTCTCGAAGGGCTTCGTGCAGCCGATGGGGGCGCTGCCGAACGAGTACGTCTCCGAGCGGGTCCGTGCGCGGGCGATCGCCTGCCTCGGCGGCCCGGCGCACGCCCGTGAGGCCGCCGCCGGGATGGCGGCGCTGGTGCTCGGCAGCGCCGACCCGGACCTGCGGGCGATGCTCGGCGAGGTCTTCGACCGCGCCGGGCTCGTGTGCGAGCGAACCGACGACGTCACCGGGGTCGAGGTCGCGGGAGCCTCCAAGAACGCCGCCGCTCTCGCCGCCGCCGCCGCTGAGCGCTTCGGCCTCAACGCGGCCGGGATCGCCGCCGCCGGCGTCTGGCGCGAGTGCGTCGAGTTCGCGCTTCTCCACGGCGCGAAGCTCGAGACGTTCACTGGGCTCGCCGGGGTCGGCGACCTGACCGCGACCGTCCTCGCCCCGAAGAGCCGCAACCGCCAGGCCGGCGAGCTGCTCGGCGCCGGGGTCCCGGCCGAGAAGATCCCGGGCCGGATCGGCCAGGCTTCGGAGGGACTCGAGTCGGTGCCGCTGATCGCCGAGACGGTCGCCGCCGCGGGCGTCGAAGCGCCGAGTCTCGAGGGGCTCGCGGCGCTGATCGAGGGCGAGATCGACGCCGGCGAGTGGGTTGCCGGGCTGCGACGTGCGGAGCGCGAGAGGAAGGCGGCCTGAGATGAGCGAGGACGTAGGCTTGACCGGTGAGCTCAGAACAGGAGTCGAGCGCCGCGGAGACGGTCGCGCCCCCGCAAACGCCGGCGCAGAAGGCCGAGCTCGACAGCGCCTTCTCCGACCTCTACCGGACGCACCTGCGCGACGTCTACTCCTACGCGTATTACAAGGTGGGCAACCACCACGACGCGGAGGACCTGACCGAGCAGGCCTTCCTACAGGCCTATCGGCACTTCGAGCGCGCCCAGCGGGAGTCGAAGGGGCGCCCGCTGCGCCCGTGGCTGATCCGGATCGCCCACAACCTGGCGTCGAACTACTACCGCGACCGCGCCCGGCGGCCGGTGGCCAACATCGAGGCGGTCGAGCCGCCCGCCCATCCGCACGAGACCGAGCGGGTGGTCGAGGGCCGCGAGGAGCTGCGGCAGGTGATCGCCCGTCTCGGCGACCTGCCCGACGATCGCCGCGAGGCCCTGATCATGCGCTTCGCCCTGGGCATGGACAACCGGGAGATCGCGCGCGCCCTGGGTCGCTCCGACGGCGCGACCAAGGTGCTGATCCATCGCGCGATCAAGCAGCTCGAGGAGCTGATGGACGATGAGTGAGCACGCCGGAGAGCTGCGGCTGGAGGCGCTGCTGCGCGACGCCCTGCAGCCGGTCGAGCCGCCCGAGAGCCTTGCGATGCGGGTCGAGACGACCCTTTCGTCGATCACCGAGCAGGCCGCGGCCGAGCTCTCGAGCTGGGCCGACGAGCTCTCCGAGGGCGAGCTCGAGGCGCTGCGCGACCCCCGCAACTGGGTCCGCCCGGTCGCCGCGGTCGCGGTCGGCGGCGCCGCCGCCGCGGCGCTGCTGGTCGTCGAGGCCCGCCGCCGTCGGCGTCCGCACGGGGTCCGTGCGAACGCCGAGCGGATGCTGCGCGAGCTGCGTTAGTAGGCGCTAGGCGGCCGCGGGCTTCGCCGGTTTCGCGGGCTTCGGCTTTGCCTCGGCGGTCGGGGTCGCCGCACCGGCGCCGAGCCCGACGAGCCCGAGGACGAGGTGCAGGACGTTGTCCTCGTCGTTGACCGGGATGAGCCCGAGCAGGACGCCGTCCGAGTCGATGAAGCCCCAGATCGCTAGGACCACGTAGACCAGGCCGATCCCGAGGCAGTAGGCGCGGGCTCCGGTCGGCGACCCCGCGAAGGCGAGGGAAGAGAGGCCAAGCGCGATGTGGAGGAGGTTGTGCCAGCCGTTGACGGCGAGGATCCCGAACACGTCGTCGGTCTCGTTGGCGACCTCGGCGGCCCCGGTCTCGAAGCCAGAGCTGTAGAAGAAGCCGATGATCCCCGTGATCACGAGGGCCGCGCCGACCAGCGTGCAGTAGAGCCGTGCAGGTGTTGCAGTTGACATCGATGAAACTATCGCCGCTTCTACGGATGGATGATCCAGATCGGAACCGAGTGCGTAGAAAAGTCAGGTGGCTGATCAGCTCACACCGCAGGCGCTGCAACGACTCGCCGACGAGGACCTGATGACGCTGGTCGAGCGCCGCGACGCCGACGCCTTCGCGGTTCTCTACGACCGCCACGGCGGTGCCGCCTACTCGCTCGCCCACCGGATCGTCGGCACCCCGGCGGTCGCCGAGGACGTCACCCAGGAGGCGTTCATCTCGGTCTGGCGCAGCGGCGCACGCTTCGATGCCGCCCGCGGGAGCGTCCGCTCCTGGACGCTCGGGATCGTCCGCAACCGGGCGATCGACGCCCTGCGTCGTTCCTCCGGCTCGGCGCCGAAGCTCGACCTCGACGACGACGCCGTGCTCGAGAGCCAGAGCGCCGAGGAGCTCACCGACAGCACGGCGATCCGCCGCGAGACGGCCCGCAGGGTCCGCGGCGCCCTGCACGAGCTGCCCGACGAGCAGAGCGAGGTGATCGGTCTCGCATACTTCGGAGGCTTCACTCATTCTGAGATCGCCGAGATGCTCGGGATGCCGCTGGGGACCGTGAAGGGCCGGATGAGACTGGGACTGGAGAAGATCAGAGTTACGCTCGCCGAGCGGATGGGGATCGAAGGGCCGTCGGAGGTGCTGCCATGAGCTCGCACCGCCCCGATTGCGAGGCGCTTCGCGACGACCTCGCCACGTATGCCCTGGGCGCGCTCTCGGGAGACGAGCTGACCGCGCTCGAGGCGCACCTGGGCGATTGCGAGCACTGCCGCACGCGGTTGCGCTGGCTCACCCCCGCGGTCGACATGCTGCCGGTGACTGTCGAGCAGCGCCAGCCGCCGCCGAGCCTGCGGGAGAACCTGATGGCGACCGTGCGCGCCGAGGCGGCCCTGAGCACTCTGGCCGAACCCGAGCCCGCGCGCGACGAGCGGGCGCGCGAGTCCTGGTGGGCGGGGTTGCGCGGGGTGATGCTGCGTCCGGCGACCGGGATGGCGGTCCTGATCGTGCTCGTCGCAGGGATCGGCGTCGGCTGGGCCCTGCGCGGCAACGACACCGTCGAGACGAGCCCGCAGCTGGTCAAGGCCGAGCCGCTCAACGACGCGGTCCCGGCATCGGCGACCCTCGAGCTCGAGGGCGACTCGGCGACCCTGCACGTGCACGAGCTGCCCGCAATCGCCGACGACGAGGTCTACGAGGTCTGGGTCCAGCGCGCCGGGGTGATGGAGCCGCGCAACACCTTCGTGCTGAGCATGGACGGGACCGCCGAGGCGGCGGTTCCCGGCCCGCTCGAGGGCGGCGAGGCCGTCCTCGTCACCCGCGAGCCGCGCGGCGGCAGCCGCCAGCCGACCACCGACCCGTTGCTCAGCGCACCCCTGTAGCTATCGTCCGGCGCCGCTGTGGCGACGTGCTACCGACATCCGTCGCGGGAGACGAACGTCTCCTGCTCCAACTGCGACAGGCCGATCTGCCCGGACTGCATGACCTCGACCTCGGTGGGGATGCGCTGTCCCGAGTGCGCCGGCCAGACGACGAAGGTCGTTAACCCGGTCGGCGCGCCGGGCCGCAACGACGCCCCGGCCACCTACGCGATCATGGCGCTCTGCATCATCGCGTATGTCGCCGATCTGGCCAGTGGCGGCGGCGTCGGTGGCGCCGGCGGCGGCACGCTGGCCGAGGAGGGCGGTCTGTTCGCGTACGGGCTCAATTCCTCGGGCGACACGATCGGCGTCGCGTTCGGGCAGCCCTATCGGCTAGTGACCGCGGCCTTCCTGCACGCCGGCCTGATCCACCTCGCCTTCAACATGTTCGCGCTCTACATCCTGGGCACCCTGCTCGAGCCGGCGATCGGGACGGCCCGCTTCGTCGGCATCTACGCGGTCTCGGTGCTCAGCGGCTCGTTCCTGGTCATGGTCATGGACCCGAACCAGCTCACGGTCGGGGCCTCCGGCGGGGTCTTCGGCCTGATGGCGGCGGCGTTCCTGATCGCGCGGGACCGCGGCCTCGACCAGCTCGCCTCGCAGATCGGCTTCTTCGTGATCATCAACCTGGTGCTCACGTTCAGCGTCAACAACATCTCGATCGGCGGCCACATCGGGGGTCTGGTCGGCGGTGCGGTTGCAGCGCTGATCGTCAACCAGCTCGAGCGCCGCCGGGTCGCCAACGCGAAGACGATCGAGTACGCGGTCCTGATCGGGCTCTGCGTGGTCACCTTCGTCGCCGGGGTGATCGCGGCCGAGTCGAGCGTTCCGGCGGCGCTCAGCTAGCTGACCGGCGCTCGGTCTCGTCGCGCAGGTCGGTCACCGACCGGCGCATCACGCCCTGGGTCAGCCGCCGCGCGACCAGCCCGGGAACCGGCACGCCGGGATCGATCCCCAGCCGGTAGGTGACGCGGGCACGCGTTCCGTCGTCGAGCGGCTCGATCGCGTATTCGCCCTCGACGTTGGCGACCCCGTCGCCGTCGACGAAGTCCCATAGACGCCTCGCCCGAGGCCTGCTTCGACGCCGCGATCGACTTATGTCTGCCGACTGCTCGGCGCTGTGGGTTCCCAGATCGGCTCGGAGGCTATCCCCGCTGGAGCGTCCACGAGCCGGGGATGAAGGAGGTGAGCGAGCAACTCGATCCCGTCGACCAGTCGCGGGCCGGGGCGGGAGAACGAAGACGCGGCGTCGACCGCGACCACTCGCTCCGCGCCGAGCGCCCGTAGCCGATCGCCGTGCTCGCGCGCCTGCGCGGCGGCCTCGTCGGCATAGAGGCCGCACGGCATCACTACGACCACGTCCGGCCGGGCCGCGGCGACCGCGTGCCAGTCCACAACCCGCGACTTCGCGCCCGCTTCGCCGACCACGTCCTCGCCGCCGGCCGCAACGATCATCTCCGGCACCCAATGGCCGCCGATGTAGACCGGGTCGAGCCACTCGAGCGCCGCGACCCGGGGGCGCTCGGCGCCGGCGACGGCCGCGCTGACGGCGGTGAGACGGCCACGCAGGTGTTTCAACAGCCGTTCGCCGAGCCGCGGGTTGCCGGTCGCCCAGGCGAGGCGGATCACGTCGCCGAGCACCTCCTCGAGGTTCTCGGGGTCGAGCGAGATCACCCGCGGGTGGCTCGGCAGGCGATCGGCGACCGCGCGCACGTCGTCGAACGAGACCGCGCAGACCGCGCACAGCGCCTGGGTGACGATCAGGTCGGGCTCGAGCGTCGCGAGCGTCGCCTCGTCGAGGCGGTAGAGCGACTCGCCGCGGGCGGTGACCTCGCGCACGCGGGCGTCGATCTCGGCCGGCGGCAGGCCTTCCTCGATGACGCTCGAGGTCAGCTTCGGCAGCGCGCGCGCCGCCTCCGGCCAATCGCACTCGTGGGTGACGGCGACCACCGAGTCGCCGATGCCAAGCGCGAACAGGGCCTCGGTGGCCGAGGGGACCAGGCTGGCGATTCTCACTGTTCTAGTGTGCAGCACATGGCTGAACTGTTGAACGACGAGGAGATCGAGGAGCGCCTCGGCGAGCTCGACGGCTGGAGCCGCGAGGGCGACGTGATCACGAAGAAGTTCGACCACGGCGACTTCGTCGGCTCGGTCGAGTTCGTCCGGCGGCTGACCGCACCCGCGGAGAAGATGGGCCACCACCCCGACCTCGAGATCTCGTGGAGCGAGGTCAAGGTCTCGATCACCAACCACTCGGCCGGCGGCCTGACCGCGGCCGACTTCGAGCTCGCCGGCAAGATCGACCAGCTCGGCTGACGTGGAACGGCAGGACGTCCGCTTCCGGTCCGGGGACGCGGAGTGCGCCGGCTGGCTCTACCGGCCCGAATCGCCGGACCGCGAGGTCGCCTGCGTCGTCCTCGCCCACGGCTTCGGTGGGGTCAAGGAGGCGCGGCTGGACGCCTACGCGGAACGCTTCGCGGCCGCCGGGTACGCGGCCCTGGTCTTCGACTACCGCTGTCACGGCGATTCCGGCGGCGAGCCGCGGCTGCTGATCGACATCGGCCGCCAGCGCGACGACTGGCGGGCGGCGCTCGCCCACGCCCGCGGTCTCGACGGCGTCGACCCGAGCCGGATCGTCGCGTGGGGGACCTCGTTCTCGGGCGGGCACGTGGTCGAGCTCGCCGCCGGCCGTGAGCGCCTCGCCGCGGTGATCGCCCAGGGGCCGTTCATGAGCGGGGCCGCGGTGCTGCGGTCGGCCGGGCCGGCCCACAACCTACGGCTGACCGCGGGCGGACTCCGCGATGTGATCGCCTCCTGGCGCGGCCGCGAACACCCGATCGCGGTCGTCGGCCCGCCCGGCTCGACGGCCGCGATGACGAGCCCGGACGCCGAGCCGGGGTACCTGAAGCTGTTCCCGCCGGGCTTTGAGTGGCCGAACCGCTTCCTACCGCGCGGCACGCTGACCCTGCCCGCGCAACGCCCCTACGCGAAGGCGAAGCGCATCACCGCCCCGCTGCTCGTCCAGGTGATGAGCGACGACGTCGTCACGCCGCCGGGGCCGTCCCGCAAGGCGGCCGCCGCGGCTCCCCGCGGAGAGCTGATCGAGTATCCGGGCGGCCACTTCGACATCTACGTCGGCGAGCCGTTCGAGCGCGCGGTGACCGACCAGATCGAGTTCCTCCAACGGGTTCTGTAGCGGCCGATGAAGATCGTCCACGTCCTCGGGACCCGGCCGAACCTGGTCAAGATGGCGCCGGTGATCGCCGCGGCGCGCGAGCGCTTCGGGGCCGAGTCGTCGGTGGTCGTCCACACCGGCCAGCACTACGACCGGGCGATGTCGGAGATCTTCTTCGAGGAGCTGGGCGTCCCAGAGCCCGACCACATGCTCGGCGTCGGCTCCGGCAGCCACGGCGAGCAGACGGCGCGGGTGCTCGAGCGGCTCGAGCCGGTGCTGCGCGACGAGCGCCCCGACGTCGTCCTCGTCCCCGGCGACGTCAACTCGACGCTCGCCGCGGCGCTCTGCGCATCGAGGCTCGGGATCGGCGTCGGCCACGTCGAGTCGGGGCTGCGCAGCTTCGACCGGACGATGCCGGAGGAGGTCAACCGGATCGTCACCGACCACCTCTCCGAGCTGCTCTTCCTCCACTCGCCGGAGGCTCGGGACAACCTGCGCGCGGAGGGCGTCGACGAGGCCGGGTTCCGGTTCGTCGGCAACACCATGATCGACACCCTGGTCGCGCTCGAGGGCCGGATCCGCGAGCGCGGTGCCGCCCGCGCCGCGGAGCTCGAGCCGGGCTCGTACCTGCTCGTCACGCTGCACCGCCCGGCGCTCGTCGACGGCCCGCTGCTCGTCGACGCGATCGCGGCGCTCGAGCGGGTCGCCACCGAGATGCCGGTCGTCTTCCCGGTCCACCCGCGCACGCGGAAGATGATGGGCGAGCGCGGGGCGGAGGCGATCACGCTGATGGACCCGGTCGGCTATCTGGACTTCCTCTCGCTGGAGGCCGACGCGGCCGCGGTGTTGACCGACTCCGGCGGGATCCAGGAGGAGACGACCTACCTCGGCGTTCCCTGTTTCACCCTGCGCGACAACACCGAGCGCCCGGTGACCGTGCGGGCGGGCACCAACATTCTGCTCGGGCTGGCTCCCGAGCGGATCGCCGAGATTCCGGGGCTCCTGGCCGCCGCCCCCGCGGATCGGCCGCAACCTCCGGAAAAATGGGACGGGCACGCCGCCGAGCGGGTCGCCGAGGCGCTTGCGGATAGGTAGATTCGCGCCCGTGAAACTCCCATCCCTCGTTCCTCGCGACCGCGTCTTCTTCGATCTCTTCAACCGCGCGGGGCAGAACACCGTCCACGCCGCGAGGCTCCTGAAGCAGATGCTCGAAGGCTGGCCCGACGCGAGCGGCCTCGCCCGCGAGATCCTGCTCGCCGAGCAGGAGGGCGACAAGATCACCCACGAGGTCGTGCATCGCGTCAACACGACCTTCGTCACCCCGATCGACGGGGGCGACATCTACGGGCTCGCCACGCAGCTCGACGACATCGTCGACTACATCGAGGAGACCGCCGACTTCATGGGCCTCTACCGGATCGAGGCACCGATGGAGCAGTCGCTGGCGATGGCCGACGTGCTGGTCAAATCCTGCGAGCAGCTCGCGGCGGCGCTCGAGCATCTGAGCGGATTCAAGGACCTGGACGGCTACTGGATCGAGATCCACCGCCTCGAGAACGAGGGTGATCGCCTTTACCGGGACGCGGTCGCCTCGCTGTTCGCGAACGGGATCGACCCGATGTTCGTGATCCGCTGGCGCGACATCTTCCTGCGCCTCGAGCGGGCCGTCGACGCGACCGAGACCGCGGCGCACATCCTCGAGGGCATCGTCATCAAGAACGCGTGAGTGAATCGGACCTGATCCTCGGCATCGTCGTCGCCACGGCGCTCGCCTTCGACTTCACCAACGGCTTCCACGACACGGCCAACGTGGTCGCGACCTCGATCTCCACCCGGGCGATGTCGCCGCGGGTGGCGGTGACCTACGCGGCGATCCTCAACTTCGCCGGCGCGTTCATCTCGCTGGCCGTCGCGGCGACGGTTGCCAAGGATGTCGTCGACGCGGGCGCGATCACCACCACGGTGATCTTCGCCGGGCTGATCGGCGCGATCGCTTGGAACCTGACCACCTGGTACTTCGGATTGCCGTCCTCGAGCTCGCACGCGCTGATCGGCGGCGTCGTCGGGGCCACCTTTGTCGCCGCCGGCGCCGACGCGATCTTCGGCGAGGGCATCCTCGGCAAGGTGCTGATTCCCGCCCTGATCGCCCCGGTGCTCGCGTTCGTCGTCGGCGGGATCGGGATCGTCGCCTGCTACCGGATCCTCGGCCGGCAGCGGCCCGGGCCGGTGACGCGGGGCTTTCGCCTCGGCCAGGTCGTCTCCGGCGGGCTCCTGGCGCTGGCTCACGGCACCAACGACGCCCAGAAGACGATGGGCGTGATCACGCTGGCCCTGGTCGCCAACGGCAACCTCTCCTCCGAGGGCTTCGAGGTCCCGACCTGGGTCGTGGTCTCGGCGGCGTCGGCGATCGCCCTCGGCACGTACACCGGCGGCTGGCGGATCATCAGGACGATGGGGACGCGGATCATCAAGATGGATTCCGCCCAGGGCTTCTCCGCCCAGGGCGCGGGCGCCGCGGTGATCCTGGCCTCGTCGCATTTCGGGTACCCGCTCTCGACCACGCAGGTGATCGCGGGCGGGGTGATGGGCGCCGGTGCGGGCAAGCGGCTATCGGCCGTGCGCTGGGGCGTCGCCGGCGACATCGTCACCGCCTGGCTGCTGACCCTGCCGGCGGCGGCGGCGATCGGGGCGCTCACCTACGGGTTCGTCCAGCTCTTCCCGGGTGCCATCGGTCCGCTGCTCGTCTCGGTGGCCGGGATCGTGCTCGCGGCCGTCGCGTTTGCCCGGCGCCTGCGCCGGATCGAAGCGGTGCCGGTGTGATCGCGACGATCGTCGACACCACGGCGCTCTGGCAGACGATCGTCGCCGCCTTCGCGGCCGGGGTCGGAACGACGGTCGTCTTCTCGCTGGCGATCCTCGGCGCAACCAGGTTCTCGGAGGCCACGCGCGATGGTCACGGGCTTCACGCGGCCTTCTTTGGCGCGCTGACCGTGTTCGGGCTGCTCGCCACGGCCGCGGCGATCGTCTTCGGCGTGATCGTGATGACGACGAAGTGAGGCGGAGCGGGCAGGCGTAGCCTGTACGGCGTGCGCACGGTCCGCAACATCGCGATCATCGCCGTCCTGGCGCTGATCGTCGACGTGGCGCCCGGGGGCGGCCACGTGGCCGACGGGCTCCTGGCGCTGATCTCGCTCACCTTCTTCGCCCTGATCGGCGCCGCCGGCTTCCAGCTGTACCGCCAGTACCGGCTCGAATACGTCGGCCTCACCGACGGCCAGCGCACGGCCGTCGTCGGTTCCCTGGGCGCGATCGTGCTGATGATCGCCGGGGCGAGCGAGTTGACCGAGACCGGGGCCGGGCTGCTCGTCTGGATCGCGGTGATCGCCCTGGCCGTGTTCACCCTGATCAAGGTCTGGGGCGACGCGCGCGCGAGCTACTGAGCTCGTTGTAGCCACCGCCGCCGCGGGCATAGGATCGACGACGTGGCGGGATTCCAGGGACGAGGGCGGCTGGTGGCGATGCTCGCCGCGACCGCCGCCCTGATCGTCGTGGCGCTCATCGCGGCGCCGCTCAACACCGTGTCGGTCCCTGTCGACGTACACGATGGCTCCCTCGTTCGGACCACATTCGAGTCCGAAGTCGGGGTGGTCCTCGACGAAATCCCGCCCTCGATGCGCGCGCGGGCCACCGCCGCGCTGCTCGAAGAGCCCGACCGCTTCTGGATCGAGCGCGCTCGCTCGCAGTTGCGCTTGACGACCTACGTTCTGGTCTTCCGCGACGCGTTCTACGGCGGCACCAGGAAGGCCTTGCCACTGCCGCCCGAGCCGGTGTGGGACGTGCGGCTGATCGGCGGTCCCCGCCGGCACCGGATCGACGGCCATGACGTTGTCGGCATCGACTACGCGTTCTCGAGCGTCCTGCTCTCCGGCCCGGACGCGCCGGCGGAATCCGAGCCGCGGCTGGCCCGGCTCGGCGGGACCTGGCGCGAGCCGTTCGTGCTGCCGGTCGACCCGGAACTGCTCTTCCAGCGGACGGGGTACGCGTGCATGGACGAGGCCCAATACCCGTTCGGGAGCGTCGACAGCGAGAACGCCGGCGTGTTCTACGACCACACGGCCGTGGTCGAGGAGCGGCTGACGAGGGCGGGCTACCACCGGACGGCGATGCCGGACCAGTCGTGCGTCGACGCTCTCCGCCGCCACGTCGGCAGGGTCCGGACCCCGGTCCGATACGACCGACTTGCCTGGGATCCGGCGGCCGCCGACCGGGTTCGCGTCGGTGAAAGCGGGACAGACCACCCGGACCTGGCTGCCTACGAGCCCGAATTCGGGCCGAGCCGTACGAGCTACAGGTACATCCACAGGCGGGGAAGCGGCGGCTGCGAGGTGGCGGAGAAGTCGGTCGACGGAACCGGGTGGCGGCGGTTGCTGCAGTTCGCCACCGCGGACGAGAACGTCGGTGACCGGGACCTGACGATCGGAGGGGTCGACTATTTCCTAAGCGGTGAAGCCGATCAGCTCGACCGCCACAATCTCTACGAGTGGAGCGAGTGCCACAAGCACTACCACTTCAAGTACTACGGGGACCTCACCTGGAGGGGGAGTGGTTCGATCACCAATGCGAAGAAGGGCTTCTGCCTGCAATCGACGCAGCGGACCGCCAATCGCGAGACCAGTCCGCTCCACAACGCTTTCGAAGAGTGCGGCTACCAGGGGGTGTCCGCGGGATGGATCGACAACTACCAGGCCGGTCTCTCCGGTCAGTGGCTGGACACCACCGATCTGCCGGCCGGACCCGGCACCCGGTCGTTCGAGACGAACCCGCGGGGCTTCCTGTGCGAGGGGCGGTTCGTCGATGCGAAGGGGGCGCCGCTGGAGCCCGCCGACCCGGTCGTCTGGGCGCCAACGGGGCTGACCGCCGCGAACGGCGGCTCGGTCGACGCGCCGCTCTGCGAACCGGGCGCGGATTGGGACGCCAACAACATCGAATCGGTTGGGGAGACGATCGAGCGCCACGGCCTCGGGCTGATCACCACGCGCTGCACGCGGGGCCAGATCGGGCCGCTTCGCAACTGCGGCTTCGGCGAGGATCCCGAGGTGGCTCGCTGTGCGCCCGGCAAGCGGACGCGCGCGACCTTCACGATCCCGTCCGGGTCGGCGCCGCAGGTCGTCCGGCTGACGGAGTTCAGCCACGCGCTCGAGACCGCCATCCCGGCGCGATACGAGGAGTCGTACGTCCCGCTTCGCCCAGGCGTCAGCGATCAGCCGGCGATGCTCGCCAACGTCGTCGTGGGGCCGGACTCGGCCACGGTCGTCAGGTTCGACTGCCCGGCTCCGCGGACGGGCGGGCGGTACGAGCCGGGAGGCGCCTACGGGATCTACACCGCGCCGGTGCTCCCGTCCGATCAGCGCGCCGTCGTCAACCGCCGGTGAGAGCGATCTCTTAACACCCGCGACACCGGTTAGGCACGTTTGCGCGGTCACGCGCGCGTCGTCCGCACCTACGGTCGGCCCATGCTCAACCCCGGCAACGAGGACGGGCAAGCGGCGGCGGAACTGGTCGCGGTGATCCCCTTATTGCTCGCCCTGCTCGCGGCGGTGGCGCAGCTCAGCATCGCCGGCTACGCGCTCTGGAGCGCGGGCGACGCCGCCCGAGCCGGTGCCCGCGCCGCCGAGGTGGGCGGGGACGCGGAGGAAGCGGCGCGCAGCGCGCTGCCCGGGTGGCTCGAGGGCGACGCCGAGATCGACGACGCGGGGCCGGTCGAGGTCACGGTCGGGGCGCCCGCTCTACTCCCCGGCGTCCCGGCGATCCCGGTCAGCGCCGCGACCGAGCTGAACCCGGAGGGAGGCGGATGAGCGAGCGCGGCCAGGCCTCGCTCGAGCTGCTGGCGGCGCTCCCCTTCGTCCTGATCGCCGGCGTCCTCTGCCTGCAGCTGCTCGCCGCCGGTTACGCGCTGAGCCTCGCCGACGGTGCCGCCGAGGCGGGGGCGGTTGCACTTGCCTCTGAGCTGCCGCCCGAGCCCGCCGTCGAAGCCGCGCTGCCGGGCTGGGCCGATGAGCGGGTCGATGTCGAGCGCGACGGCGGACGGGTGACGGTCATCCTGCGTCCGCCGTCGCCGCTCGCGCCGGTCGCCCGGGCGCTCGAGGTGAGCTCGTCGGCCTGGATCCGGCAGCCGACCCACTGATGGCGGCGCTCGTCCTGGTCAGCGAGCTTCCCGGCGCGGGGGGCGGCGTGGCGCTGGCGGCCGGCTGTGCCGTGGCTCTCGGCCACGGGGCTGGAGGCGAGCGGGCGGTGCTCATGGCGGAGGTCGGGGCGAGTCGCGGCCGCGGTCCGACGATGCTCGCGTCCGAGGGCGCGCGCGAGCTCGAGGGGCGATTGCGCGAGTCGGGCTTCGAGTGCGCCGCGCGCGGCCGGCTCGCCTGGCTGCGCGTCGCGGCCGAGCCCGGCTGGCCGGCGGCGCTCGCCGAGGCGATCCGGGTCGCCGGCCCGATCGGCGCCGCCGTCGTCAGCCTGCCCGGTGAGGCGCTGCGCGACGCGCTCGCCGACGAACAGCTCGCTGCCGACGCGGTCGTCCTGCGGGCCGACCTGCCGGGACAGCGTGCGCTCGCGGCGCTGGCCGCGATCGAGCTGCTCGAGGCCGGCCTCCGAGTCCGGGTCGCGACTCGTGCTTTGGGCCGGGTGGCGGCCCGCCGGGCGCTCGCCGGGATCGAACCGGGGACGGACGGATCGCGACGGTGCGCGCGGCTCACGCGCGGACTGGCCGCGAGCAGGGCCGCGGGACCGCAGGTCCGGCGGGGCCTCGCGGCCGAGGCGGGCCAGGCGTTGCCGCTGGTGCTCGGCGGCCTCGTGGCGTTGATCTGTGCGACCCTCGCGCTCGCGGCCTTCGGTGGCGCCGTGACCGGCAAGGCGCGCGCCCAGCGGGCGGCCGACCTGGTCGCGCTCTCGGCTGCGCGCTCGATGCGCGACGACTTCGACCGTCTCTTCGTCCCCGCGCTCAGGCCGGACGGGACGCCTGATCCCGCCCACCTCGACAAGGCGGAGTACCTCGAGCGAGCAGTCGCTGCCGCTGCCGAGGCCGCCGATCGAAACGGGGTCGAGCGGGACCGGGTGCGGATCGAGTTCCCCGACCGCGAGTCGTTCGCGCCGTTGCAAGCCCGTGCCGAGATCGGGGCCGAGCTCGACACCCCGGCGGCGCTGCCCCGCCTGCCCGTCGCCGCGCACGCCGTGGCGGAGGCGGTGCCGGCAACCGCCCCGGTGACCGATGAGGCGCCGGCGATTGCGAGCGGAGGCGGCTACGCCGGACCCCTCGTCTACCGCCAGGGCGAGGGAATGCGCCCCGACGTCTCCGCGGCCTTCGACCGAATGGCCGCTGCGGCGCGCGCCGACGGAATCGGCCTGCTGATCAACGACGGCTTCCGCTCCGACGCCGAGCAGGCGGAGCTCTGGGCGGAGAACCCCGATCCACAGTGGGTCGCGCCGCCCGGCACGTCGCTGCACCGCTGTGCCACCGAGCTCGATCTCGGTCCGCCGGCCGCTTACGCCTGGCTGGCCGCGAACGCAGGCCGGTTCGGATTCGTGCAGCGGTACTGGTGGGAGGCGTGGCACTACGGCTACGACGCGGGCCCGGCTCCGTGCTCGGCGGCGGGGGAGGGGGTCGGGGGCGCGGGCGACGGGAGCTCGGGCGAAACGGCACTCCCGTCCTTCGTCCCTGCCCGCTTCCGTGGCGCGATCGCCGCCGCCGCGCAGCGGTGGAACGTTTCCGCGGCGCTGCTCGCGGCCCAGCTGATGGCGGAATCCAACTTCAACCCGTTCGCGGTCTCCTCGGCCGGTGCTGCCGGGATCGCGCAGTTCATGCCGGGGACGGCGGCGATGTACGGGCTCGATGACCCGTTCGACCCGGAGCGCGCGATCGACGCCCAGGCGCACCTGATGTCCGACCTGCTCGGCCAGTTCGGCGACGCCTCGCTGGCGCTCGCCGCCTACAACGCCGGCCCGGCGCCGGTGGCGGCCTGCAACTGCGTGCCTCCGATCCCCGAGACCCAGGCCTACGTCGCCCGCATCCTCGGCCTGATCGACGGCGCGGGCGCGACCGTGGTCGTCGCGCCGGAGCCGCTGCTCGAGGTGCGGCTGGTCGACTGAGCGCATAGGCTCACGGCATGCCACCAGTCACGATTTCAGGAATCGATGAGCTCAAGGAGCTGATCGGCCAGCCGATTGGACCCTCCGATTGGGTCGAGGTGACCCAGGAGGACATCAACAAGTTCGCGGAGATCTCCCGCGACGACCAGTGGATCCACGTCGACGTCGAGCGCGCCGAGCGCGAGAGCCCGTTCGGGACCACGGTCGCGCACGGCAATCTCACGCTCTCGCTGATCGACGGCCTGCGGCTGAAGCTGATCAGCCAGGAGGGCGTGAAGATGGGGATCAACTACGGCTGGAACAAGGTCCGCTTCCCGGCTCCGGTGCCCGCCGGCTCCAAGGTCCGCGCGACCGCCGAGATCCAATCGGTCGACGAGCTCGGCGACGGCTGGGTCCAGGTCGCGACCAAGTTCATCCTCGAGCGCGAGGGCGGCGAGAAGCCGGTCTGCGTCGCCGAGTCGGTCGGCCGCGCCCTGCGCGAGTAGGGCGCGACCGCTCTCCAACCCGCCGGCTCATTCGACGGTCAGCGTGCCCTCCATGCCGCCCTCGCGGTGGCCGGGAACCGAGCAGAAGAACGTGTAGGTGCCCGGTTCGAGCTCCGCAGTCGCCGTCACCGCCGACTCGCTGATCTCCTCGGTCCGCATCAACTCGTTGCCGTCGGCGTCCTCGACCACGACGTCGTGCGGCGTCGAGGACGGGTTCTCGAAGTCCACCGTGACACTGCCCGTTGGGACGCTGATCTCGGTCTCGGTGTAGGCGAGCTGGCCGCTCGGGTCGGCGGCCACCGCGAACGACTCGTCCGGGGTGGTGGTCGTAAACGAGTTCGTCTCCTCCGCGGAGGTGGCGGAGGTCGTCTCGTCGTCGCCGCCGCACGCGGCCAGACCGACCGCGGCCAGGGTCAGGGCGGAGAGCAGGAGTGCAAGCTTGCGCATCGTCGATCCTTTCCGATCGGGGTGACTAACTCTATGCACGGCTAGCGGCCGGTGAAGGTCGCATCGCGACCCTCGAAGAACGCGGTTACGCCCTCGCGCAGGTCCTCGGTGCCCATCGAGTCGGCGATTCCGTGGCGCTCCACCTGGAGGTGCTCGGTGAGCGAGTTGTCGAGGCTCTCACCGATCAGCAGCTTCGCCATCCGCACGTAGTGCGGGGCCTTCGGGGCCAGCTTCTCCGCCTTCGCCCTCGCCTCGGCCATCAGCTCGTCGGCCGGCACGACCTTCGAGACGATCCCCATCTCGAGCGCGTCGCCGGCCGAGAGCAGCGGGTCGTTGAGCAGCAGCTCGAGCGCCTTGGCCGGCCCGACGACGCGGGGAAGGAAGTAGGTCATCCCGCCATCGGGCGAGGCGCCGATCCGCCCGTACGCACAGACGAACGCGGCCGACTCCGAGGCGATCCGGATGTCGCACATCAGCGCCAGCGAGAAGCCGGCACCGGCGGCCACCCCGTTGACCGCGCCGATCACCGGATAGGGGATGCGCCTGAAGTCGACGATCGCCTGGTGGAGCACCTCGGCCCCGCGGCGGACGTTCGCCGGCAGGTCGATCTCCGGATCGTCGACGCCACCCTTGAACCAGTTCACGTCGCCGCCGGACGAGAACGCGCGCTCGCCGGCGCCGGTGACGATCAGCGCGCGCAGCGGCGCCTGGTCGGCGAGCCACCCCGAGGCGACGGTGAGCTCGTAGATGAGCTCGGGGCTCATCGCGTTCAGCGAGTCGGGTCGGTCGAGGGTCAGCGTGCCGATCTCGCCGTCGATGTCGATGCTCAGGGTTTCGAGTGCAGGGGGTGTGGGGGTCGTTTTGGTGGTCATGGGTGAACCGTACCCTTCGTGACATGGCTTCAGAGGAGACCCGCACGCCCGGAGGCGAAGCCGAGGACGTGGCGGGAGGTATTCACGAACAGCGGAAAAAGCTCCCGGATCAACCGGGCGTGTATCTGTTCTCCGACGGCGACGGCAAGGTGATGTACGTCGGCAAGGCGACCTCGATCCGCAAGCGCGTCGCCGGCCACTTCGCCGGAAAGACGTCGCGCGGCAGCTACGGGTTCGTCGATCAGATCGCGTCGATCGACTTCCTGGTCACCGAGACCGAGGCCGAGGCGCTGCTCGCCGAGCAGCAGTTCATCAAGCGCCACCGGCCCCGGTTCAACATCCGCCTGCGCGACGACAAGTCCTACCCCTACATCGGGATCAGCCTGGACGAGGAGTTCCCGCGCGTCTACTTCACCCGCGAGCGCCACCGGTCGGCGCGGATCTACTTCGGGCCCTATTCCTCGGCGAAACGGGTGCGTGAGACATTGGACCTGCTCGGGCGGCTGTTCCAGTTCCGGACCTGCGAGGGCACCGAGCCGGGCCGGCGATCCGGGGTGCCGTGCCTCGATTACTACATCAAGCGCTGCGGGGCGCCCTGCGTCGGCTACGTCGACCGCGACGAGTACCGGCGCGGGATCGACGCGATCGTCAACTTCCTCTCCGGCCGCTACCGGGACGTCGAGCGCGACCTGGAGCGCAAGATGGCGGAGACCGCCGACGCCGAGGAGTTCGAGCGCGCCGCCGTCTTCCGCGATCGGCTCGAGGCGGTGCGCTCGCTGATGGAGCGACGCTCGGTCGCCGGCGAGCAGCTCGAATCCGCCGACCTCGTCGCGGTCGCTGTCGAGGGACGCGAGGCCAACGCCCAGGTCTTTCAGGTCCGCGACGGAGCGCTTGCCGAGCGTCACAGCTTCTACCTTGCGAACGAGTCCGAGGCCGACGAGTCGGAGGTGACCGAGGAGTTCCTGGTCCAGTACTACTCGGCGGCTCCGGCGATCCCGCGCCTGGTCGTCGTCGGGCCGGCGCTGCGCGGACGGGCAGGCGTGCTCGCCGAGGCGCTCACCGCCCAGCGGGGCGGTCCGGTCGAGGTCCGGGTCGCCGAGCGGGGCTCGAAGCGCCGCCTGCGCGAGCTCGCCGAGCGCAATGCCGTCCTCGCGCTCGCCCAGGACAAGCTGCGCCAGGAGCGGCGCCGCGCCCAGCGGGTCGACGCGCTCTCCTCGCTGCAGGACGCACTCGCCCTCGAGGCGCTCCCGGTCCGGATCGAGGGCTACGACATCTCGAACATCATGGGCGAGCACACCGTCGCCTCGATGGTGGTCTTCCAGGGCGGGGCGCCGCGCAAGGCCGATTACCGGAGGTTCCGGGTCCGCGGAATAACTCCCGCCACGTCCTCGGCTTCGCCTGCGGGCGTGCGGGGTGAGGACGGGGCCTCCGGGCCCAACGATTTCGCGTCGATGGAGGAGGTCTTGTCGCGGCGTGTGGCGCAGCTGCTCGAGCAGTCGGACCGCTCGCCCCACGACCCGGAGCGCGACGAGAGCTTCGCTGCGGTGCCGGACCTGATCGTGATCGACGGCGGCAAGGGGCAGCTGTCGGCGGGGATGAAGGTGCTCGGTCCCCTGGTCGACCGCGGGACCGCGGTGATCGGGCTCGCGAAGCGGCTCGAGGAGGTCTACCTCCCGGGACGCGCCGAGCCGCTCGCGATCCCGGCCGACTCCGACGGCCTGCAGCTGTTGCAGCGGGTCCGCGACGAGGCGCACCGATTCGCGCTCGACCATCACCGCGGCCGGCGCGGCAAGGCGATGACGGGCTCGCTGCTCGACGAGCTGCGCGGGGTCGGTCCGGTGCGAAAGCGCGCTCTGCTCGAGCATTTCGGCTCGCCCGAGCGCCTGGTTGCCGCCTCGCGCGAGGAGCTCGAGGCGGTGCCCGGGATCCCGGGCAAGCTCGCCCGCGAGATCCACCGCCAGCTCAACCGGGTGAGCTGAACTTGGCTGGGCGGGACCAGAGCCTGTTCGGCGACCAGGTCGAGCTCTACGTGATCACCGGGTACTCCGGGGCGGGCAAGTCAGAGGCGATCGCCGCCTTCGAGGACTCCGGGTTCTTCTGCGTCGACAACCTGCCACCGCGGCTGATCGGGTCGCTGGGCGAGCTGTTCGCCGGCGGGAAGAGCTCGGTTCGCCGCGCGGCCGTGGTCACCGACGTGCGCGGCGGGGAGTACTTCGACGACCTGCTCGCCGTCCTGGGGGAGCTGCGCACCGACGGCCTGGCGCCGACCCTCGTCTTCCTGGACGCCAGCGACGAGACGCTCGTCAACCGCTTCAAGGAGACCCGCCGCCGCCACCCCCTGGCGCCGGACGGGCGGATCCTCGACGGGATCCAGGCCGAGCGCGCGGTGCTCGGGGCGCTGCGCGAGCACGCCGACGTGGTCCTCGACTCGACCGGGCTGACCGGGGCGATGCTGCGTCGCAAGATCGCGACCGACCTGCTCGGGCCCGGGTCGAGTGCCAAGCTCGCGCTCACGCTGCTCACCTTCGGCTTCAAGAACGGCGCCCCGCGAGATGCCGACATGGTCTTCGACGTCCGCTTCCTGCCGAATCCCCACTACCGCGAGGACCTGCGCCCGCTCACCGGCCGCGACGCCGCGGTCGTCGAGCACGTCGAGTCCGGCGAGCTGGCGAGCGAGTACTACCGCCGCCTGCTGCCGCTGCTCGACTTCCTGCTCCCCGCCTATGTCGCCGAGGGCAAGACCCACCTGACGATCGCGATCGGCTGCACGGGCGGCCGCCACCGTTCGGTCACGGTCGCCGACCGGGTCGCCCGCCACGTCGCCTCCCGCGACGACATCGTGCCTCGGGTGATCCATCGCGACGTCGAGCTCGGGTGAGCGGCCCCGACCGGTGGCGGCGGGCGTTGCTCGCGCAGCTCGCCAGACGCGGATTCACGAAGCTGGACCTCGAGTTCCGGATCGATCTCTACGGGCGGCGCGTCGTCGTGCCGGTAGCCGGCGAGCTCGGGCTTCACCACTCGGACGTCACCGAGCCGCATCTGCTTCCGGCGATGGCGGCCGGGCTGGCCACGCACCCGGGGGCGTTCGTCGACGGCGGGGCGCACACGGGCGAGACTCTGCTCAAGCTCCTCGTGCTCGAGCCCGGCAGGGACTATCTGGGGTTCGAGCCGCAGGTTCGGGCGGCCGAGTACGTCCGGCGCCTGCTCGCGGCCAACGACGCGCCCGGGTCCGTGATCGCCGCGGCGCTCGGGGACCGGAGCGGCCCGGTGAGCCTCCTGCGCGCGGCGGACCCCGACGAGGGCGCGACCGTGCTCGATTCCTTTCGCGCCGAGCCCGGGGCGCGCGCCCATGTCGTGGTCCCGATGGTCGAAGGCGACGCGGCGCTGGAGGCGGCGGGTGTGAAGCCGGTCGCGATCGTGAAGCTCGACGTCGAGGGCGGCGAGCTCGAGGCGGCGCGCGGACTGCTTCGAACGATCGAGCGCGATCGGCCGTTGATCCTCTGCGAGATCCTGCCGGCGGGAGGTGACCGGGCCGACGCCTTTCGACGGGGACGCGCCCAGGAGCTCCTCGAGGCTCTCGGATCGCGGGGCTACGTGCTGGCGGCGATCGATGGGAAGGGGCGCGTCGTCCGCGCCGACGATGTCGGCCCGGCCTGCCGCGATTACGCGTTCATCCAGGCCGACAACGCGGGGACCTTCATCGGCCGCGCGCTCGAGGCGCGCTCCGAGCTGCTTGCCTCGGCGGCGCGCGACACCGGCGTTGCTCGGCTCGCCGACTAGCATCACCCACCCATGCCGGCGCCTGTGATCCACACGTCCGGGCTCCGCAAGGCGTACGGGGACGTCGAGGCGGTGCGCGGCGTCGACCTCGAGGTCAACGAGGGCGAGGTCTTCGCCTTTCTCGGCCCGAACGGCGCCGGCAAGACGACGACCGTCGAGATGCTGGAGGGATATCGCGCCCGCACCGGTGGCGACGCCAGCGTGCTCGGCGTCGATCCGGGGGCGCCGACCCGCGAGTGGCGCGAGCGGGTTGGGATCGTCCTGCAGCAGTGCCGCATGCGCCCCGAGCTGACGGTCCGGGAGACGCTCGAGCTGTACGCCGGCTACTACCGAGAACCGGCCGACGTCCAGCGGACGATCGCCCATGTCGGCCTCGGCGCCAAGGCGGACAGCCGCGCCGGCGCCCTCTCCGGCGGCCAGCTGCGCCGCCTCGACGTGGCGGTCGCGTTGATCGGCGACCCCGACCTGCTCTTCCTGGACGAGCCGACCACGGGCTTCGACCCCTCGGCGCGGCGCCAGGCGTGGGATGTGATCGCCGGCATGCGCGACCTCGGCAAGACGGTCTTCCTGACAACCCACTACATGGACGAGGCGCAGGTGCTCGCGGACCGCGTCGCGATCCTCGTCGGGGGCAAGATCGTCGCCGAGGGACCGCCGAATCGCCTCGGCCGCGAGGCGTCGACGACCGAGATCCGCTTCCTCGCGAACGGCATCAGCCCTGCGGCCGTGCCGCTGGCGGGCGCGACGGCTCTGCGCGACGGGCGCTTCCTGGTCGCGCGCACGACCGAGCCGGTCAAGGCGCTCGGCGAGCTGACCGCCTGGGCGATGCGCGAGGGTCAGGAGCTCACCGGCCTGCAGGTGGGCGCGCCGAGCCTGGAGGAGATCTACCTCGAACTGACCGGCGGGGCGGAGGACGGATGAGCGGCGCCGCCCTCGCCGTGCACCAGTTCCGTTACGACCAGAAGACGTTCTGGCGCAATCCGGGGGCCATCTTCTTCACGGTCCTGTTGCCGCTGGTCTTCCTGGTCATCTTCGAGACGATCTTCGGCGACGACACGCTGGAGGAGCTCGGCGACCTCAACACGAGCACCTATTACATCCCGGCGATCCTCACCCTGGCGGTGGTCTCGGCCACCCTGCAGAGCGTCGCGATCAGGGTCACCACGGACCGCGAGAACGGGATCCTCAAGCGCGGGCGAGGCACACCGATGCCGAGCTGGGTGTTCTTCGCCGGTCGCGTCGGCAACGCGATGGTGATCTCGCTGCTGATGCTGGTCATCGTCCCGGCGATGGGCTGGCTGCTCTACGACGTGAGCATTCCCTGGGAGCACCTGCCCGCGGTGCTCGTCACGCTGGCGATCGGCGCCGCAAGCTTCTGCTGCCTCGGAATCGCGCTGACCGCGGTGATCCGGAGCGAGGATGCGGCGCCCGCGGTCACCAACATCGCGGTCCTGCCGTTGTACTTCCTCTCCGGCGTCTTCATCCCTGAGACCGAGATCCCGGAGGGCGTCCTGCACGTGGCGGACGTCTTCCCGATCCGCCACTTCTTCGAGGCCTTCTTCACCGCCTGGGACCCGCTGACCGAGGGATCCGCGTTCGAGTGGGGCCACCTCGCGGTGGTCGCGGCCTGGGGCGCGCTCGGCCTGGTCCTGGCAATTCGCTACTTCCGCTGGACCCCCTGGCGGGACTAGAGGCGGCCCCTCGGCTTGGCCCGGGCGAGCTTCGCCTTCAGCCGTGACCAAAGTGTGTAGCCGGGCTCGCGCGCGGCCCGCTCGTGCTCGGGCCAGCGGGGGCGCGGCGCGCCGCGCGCGCCGGGCATCCCGTGGACCTCGGGCTCCGAGCCCTTCAGCGCCAGCAGCGTCACGCGGTCGGCGTGCCAGGTCTCCCCGCGCGGAAACAGCTGCTCGCACACCGTGCTGAAGCCGACGTCGGCGAGCAGGTTGATCAGCGAGGGCTTGGTGAGCCAGAAGCTGTGCGGGTTGTCGGCCGAGGCGAGGCCAAGCGTTCGGCGCTCGTCCTCGGTCGTCGCCTCCGCGTGCTCGAACACGGCCGCGCCGTGGTAGCGCCGGCCGCGGTGCTCGCGCGCCTCGCGGTCGGCGAGGCTGAAGTTGCCGTAGAGGACCAGAGCGCGGGCGGTCAGCGCCTCGAGCCGCTCGAAGAACTCGAACAGGTCCGGCGTATCGAGGTGGTAGTGGAGGCCGAGGCAGAGAACGAGGTCGAATTCGCCGAGCACAGCCGGGTCGAGCTCGCGGACGTCGGCGCGCCGCGTCTCGAACCGCTCGACGCCGATCGCATCGGCGAGGAAGCGGGCGCGGCGCAGGTGCTCGTCCCGCACGTCGACCGCGACCACCTCGGCGCCGTGGCGGGCGAACTCGACCGCGAAGTGGCCCTCCTCGCACCCGAGGTCGAGGACCCGCAGCGTGCCGAGCTCGCCCTCGCAGAGGTCCGAGGCGAGCTGGAGCAGCCAGCGCAGCCGGAAGTCGGTCGCCAGCGGACGGTCGCCGACCGTGTAGACCCCGTCGCGCAGGTAGGTCTGCCGTGACCATGGAGGACCGGCCTCCGTGATCTCGCGGAGCCGATCGCGGAGCTCGTCCGGAGAGACTCGCGACAGATCCCGGTCCGGCATCGGCGCAGGGTAGTCGCTTAAATCTGGGTCGTGATCCATCACGTCAGCGTCGATGTCACAGAACTGGAGCGCAGCGCGCGGTTCTACGACGCCGTCCTCGGCGCCCTCGGCTGGCGTCGCCACGTCGACAACGAGCGCCAGGTCGCGTGGGGGATCGTGCGGCCGGTGTTCTTCGCCACCGTCGAAGAGACCGCCGGCGACGGCGGGCATATCTGCGTCTCGGCCAGCGGGATCTCCGCGGTCAAGGGGGCGTGGGAGGGTGGCGTCAACGCCGGCGGCATCGACGACGGCGCGCCGGCGGCACGGCCTGAGTACGGTGGGAGCTACTACTCGGCGTACCTCCGCGACCCCGACGGGCACCGCATCGAGATCGCCGTTCAGAGCAACTGAGACACGACTCCAAGGGAGAACGCGCAGATGGCGAACGTGAAGGTGGGCATCAACGGCTTCGGGAGGATCGGCCGCAACCTGTTCCGCGCCGCCTATGAGGCCGGCTCGGACCTCGACTTCCTCGCCGTCAACGACATCACCGACACCGAGACCCTCGCCCACCTGCTCAAGTACGACTCGATCCTGGGCCGTTTCCCCGGCGAGGTCGAGGCGACGGACTCGGCGATCGTCGTGGACGGCAAGGAGATCAAGGTGCTCTCCGAGCGCGACCCGGCGGACCTGCCCTGGGCTGACCTCGGAGCGGAGGTCGTGATCGAGTCGACCGGCCTGTTCACGAAGCGCGAGGACGCCTCCAAGCACCTCGATGCGGGGGCGAAGAAGGTGATCATCTCCGCACCGGCGACCGACCCGGACGTGACCGTCGCCCTCGGGGTGAACTTCGACGCCTACGACCCCGAGAACCACCACATCATCTCGAACGCCTCCTGCACCACCAACTGCCTGGCACCCGTCGCCAAGGTGCTCAACGACTCGGTCGGGATCGAGCGCGGGCTGATGACCACGATCCACGCCTACACGGCCGACCAGCGCCTGCAGGACATGCCCCACAAGGACCTGCGCAGGGCGCGGGCCGCGGCGCTCAACCTGATCCCCGCTTCGACCGGCGCCGCGAAGGCGGTCGGCCTGGTGCTACCGGAGCTCAACGGGCGCCTCAGCGGGATGGCGGTTCGCGCTCCCGTGCCGACGGGCTCGGTCGTCGACCTCACCTTCGAATCGTCGCGTGAGACCTCGGTCGAGGAGATCAACGCGGCGATCCGCGAGGCCGCCGAGGGCCCGCTCGAGGGGATCCTGGCCTACACCGAGGATGAGATCGTCTCCACGGACATCGTCAAGGACACCCACTCGTCGATCTTCGACGCCGGGCAGACGATCGTCATGCAGGGGAGCTTCGTGAAGATCTTCTCCTGGTACGACAACGAGTGGGGCTACTCGAACCGGGTCATCGAGCTCGCCGCCAAGGTGCTCGAGCCCGCCCGCGCGGCCGCGTAGGTTGCCGGGCCGCGGGTCGTTCAACAAGGCGAGCGTGCGCGACGCCCCGTTGGAGGGGGCCAGGGTCCTGACGCGGGTCGACTTCAACGTCCCGCTCGCCGGCGGCGCGGTGGCGGACGACACCCGGATCCGCGCCGCGCTGCCGACGATCGAGCATCTGCGCGAGGGGGGTGCGGCGGTCGTCCTGGTCTCGCACCTGGGGCGGCCGAAGAACCGCGAGCCCGACCTGTCGATGGCGCCGGTTGCCGCGCGGCTGGGCGAGCTGCTCGAGACCGAGGTCGCGGTTGCGCCGGGGGTGGCCGGCGACGAGGTCGAGGCGCTCGCCGCGGAGCTGGGCCCCGGGGAGGTCCTGCTGCTGGAGAACTCGCGGTACGAGCCCGGCGAGACGGAGAACGATCCCGAGCTGGCCGCGGCGCTCGCGCGGCTCGGCGACGTCTACGTCAACGACGCGTTCGGCGCGGCGCATCGCGCGCACGCGACGACCGAGGGCGTCGCCCGGCACCTGCCCGGGCATGCCGGCCTGTTGCTGGAGCGCGAGGTCCGCGCGCTGACCGCTGTCCGCGACGACCCCGCCCGACCGCTGTGCGTCGTGCTGGGCGGCGCGAAGGTGACGGACAAGATCGCGGTCATCGACCGGTTCCTGGAGAGCGCCGACTCGATCCTGATCGGCGGGGCGATGTGCTTCTCGTTCTTTCGCGCCCGCGGCATCGAGACCGGCGACTCGCTGGTGGAGGAGGAGGGGATCGCGCTCGCCGAAGAGGCGCTCGAGCGCGCCGAGACCTCCGACTGCGAATTGCTGCTCCCGCGGGATCTCGTGCTCGGCCGTGAGTTCGCGGCCGACACCGAGGTTCAGCACCTCGACGGGATCCACGTGCCCGACGGCTGGATGGGCCTCGACGTCGGACCCGCCACGGTGGACGAGTACGCGCGGGTGATCGGCGCCGCCGGCACCGTCTTCTGGAACGGCCCGATGGGCGCGTTCGAGCTCGAGCCGTTCGCGGCCGGCACGCGCGGCGTCGCCGAGGCGGTGGCGCGGGCGCCGGGCTTCACGGTGGTCGGCGGGGGCGACTCCGCCGCCGCGCTGGTGTCGTTCGGGCTCGCCGACGAGGTCGACTGGCTGTCGACCGGCGGCGGTGCGTCGCTGGAGCTGATGGAGGGAAAGGCGCTACCGGGTGTGGAGGTGCTGACCGATGCCTGAGCGAACGCCGCTGGTCGCGGCGAACTGGAAGATGCACAAGACGGTCGGCGAGACCGAGGAGTTCCTCGCCGCGCTCACGGGCCGCGTCTCGCAGTTCGGCGCGGTTGACGTGGTCGTCTGTCCGCCGTCCACCGCGCTCGCCGCGGCGACCGGGATCGCCGCGGGCAGCGGAATCCAGATCTGCGCGCAGAACGTCCACGAGGAGGAATCCGGTGCCTTCACGGGCGAGGTGTCGATCCCGATGCTCGCCGACCTCGGCGCCGCGGGAGCGATCGTCGGCCACTCCGAGCGCCGGCAGCTGTTCTGCGAGACCGACGGGGCGCTCGCGCGCAAGGTCCCGGCGCTGCTCGGCGCCGGCCTGCTGCCGATCCTCTGTTGCGGCGAGACGGAGTCCGAACGCGATGCCGAGGAGACCGAGGCGGTGCTCGAGCGGCAGCTGACCGCCGACCTCGCTTCGGTCGACGACGACCGCCTGGCCGAGGTCGTGATCGCCTACGAGCCGATCTGGGCGATCGGCACCGGGCGCACCGCGTCGCCCGACCAGGCCGAGGAGGCGATCGCCTTCATCCGCAGCCTGATCTCCGTCCGCGACGCAGGCGCCGGCGACGCGATCCGGATCCTCTACGGCGGCTCGGTCAAGCCGGGCAACGCGAGCGAGCTGTTCGCGCGCGACGGCATCGACGGCGGGCTGGTCGGCGGCGCCAGCCTCGACCCCGGCGACTTCGCCGCGATCTGCTCGGCAGCCTCACGATGACTCTCCCCGAGGGGCCTGACTCGGTCCCGGTGCCGTCACTGGCGCTGGTGATCCTGGACGGGTGGGGCCTCGCGGACCCCGGGCCCGGCAACGCGGTCGCCCAGGCTGTGACGCCGGTGTTCGACGAGCTCTGGGAGACCTACGCGCGGACGACGCTGTCGGCCAGCGGCCGCGACGTCGGGCTGCCCGAGGGCCAGATGGGCAACTCGGAGGTCGGGCACATGAACCTCGGCGCCGGCGCCGTCGTCAAGCAGGACCTGGCACGGATCGACGACGCGGTGGCGGACGGGTCGCTGTTCGAGAACGAGTCCCTGCTGGCCGCCTGCGAGGCCGCGCGCAAGAGCCCGCGTGGCCGCCTGCACCTGATGGGGCTGGTATCGGACGGCGGGGTGCACTCGGGATTCACTCACCTGGAGGCGCTGATCGAGCTGGCGGCGCAGGAGGGCGTGCCCGACGTCGTGGTGCACGCTTTCACCGACGGCCGAGACACCCTGCCGAGCTCCGCGGCGGGGTACGTCGAGGAACTGGAGCGCTGGCTGCGGCACGCGGGCCGGATCGGCACGGTCAGCGGTCGCTACTACGCGATGGACCGCGACCGGCGCTGGGACCGGGTGAAGCTCGCCTACGACGCGATCGTCCACGGCGAGGGCCTGCGCGCGGCGACCGCCGCCGAGGCGATCGCCGAGGCGTATGAGCGCGGCGAGACCGACGAGTTCATCCGCCCCACCGTGATCGGCGATTACGACGGGATGGCGGACGGCGACGTCGCGATCCACTTCAACTTCCGTCCCGATCGAGCCCGCGAGCTGGTGATGGCGCTCACCGAGCGCGATTTCGACGAGTTCGACCGCGGCGAGGCGCTCGACATCGAGCTCACGACGCTGACCGAGTACCGGGGCGACTGGGACTACCCGATCGCGTTCGAGCCCGCGGAGCCCGCGACGACGCTGGCCGCGGTGCTGGCGGAGCACGGCGAGCGCCAGCTGCACGTGGCCGAGACCGAGAAGTACGCGCACGTCACCTACTTCTTCAACGGGGGCCGCGAGGACGAGTGGGAGGGGGAGGAGCGGGCGCTGGTCGACTCGCCGCGCGACGTTCCGACCTACGACCACAAGCCCGAGATGAGCGCCGTGGCGGCGGCCGAGGCGTTCACGTCGCGGTGGGCGGAGGGCGGCTACCGGTTCGGGATCATCAACTTCGCCAACCCGGACATGGTCGGCCACACCGGCAGCATCCCGGCGGCCGTGGCGGCGATCGAGGCGGTCGACCGCTGCCTGGGCGAGGTGGTCGCCACCGTCCATCGTTCCGGTGGCGCTTGCATCGTCACCGCCGACCACGGCAACGCGGAGCAGATGCTCGAGCCCGACGGGTCACCGAATACCGCCCATACGCTGAATCCGGTCCCGTTCGTGGTCACGGTCCCCGGGATCGAGCTCGACGACGGCGGGCGCCTGGCGGATGTCGCCCCGACCGCGCTCGACCTGCTCGGAATCGAGCAGCCGGACGCGATGACCGGGCGCTCACTCGTGCGTCAGGCTCACGGGTCGTGAGAGCGGACCCGGCCCGGCTCAGCTTCCAGATCGACGCGCGCGACGGAACCGCCCGGACCGGGCGGCTGGTGACCGCCCACGGCGAGGTGCGGACGCCCGCGTTCATCCCGCTGGCGACCCGCGGCGCCGTCCGCACGCTCGATCTCACCGACGTTGCAGGGATCGGCTTCGAGCTGATCCTCGGCAACACCTTCCACCTCTTCATCAGTCCCGGCGCCGAGCGGATCGCCGAGCTCGGCGGCCTGCACCGGTTCATGGGCTGGGAGCGGGCGCTGATCACCGACTCCGGCGGCTTCCAGGTGTTCTCGCTCGCCCACGGCAACGTTGCCGACGAGATCAAGGGGCGCCGCGGCGGCGCCGGCTCGAGTGGCGGCGTCATCGACATCTCCGAGCGCGGGGTCGCGTTCCGCTCCTACCTCGACGGCTCGGAGCGGTTCATGGGACCGGAGGAGTCGATGGCGGTTCAGGCGGCGCTCGGCTCGGACATCGCGCTCGTCTTCGACGAGTGCACGCCGTTTCACGCCGACTATGACTACACGGCGCGGTCGACCGAGCGCACCCACCGCTGGCTCGACCGCTGCCTCGTCTGGCACGCCGAGCATGGGCCCGCGGACCAGGCGGTCTTCGGGATCGTCCAGGGCGGCGTCCACGAGGACCTGCGCCGAACCTCGGCCGAGGCGGTCGCAGCCGCCGCCGTCGACGGCCTGGCGATCGGTGGGACGCTGGGCCGTGACAAGCCCGAGATGCACGACGTGCTGGCGATGACCGCGCCGATGCTCCCCGCCGAGGCGCCCAAGCACCTGCTCGGGATCGGTGAGCCCGATGACCTGCTGCACGGGATCGGGCTCGGGATCGACGTCTTCGACTGCGCCGTCCCGACCCGCCTCGCCCGTCACGGGATGGCCCTTGCGCCACTGCCGGATTCGCGCTTTCGCTTCGACCTCGAAAAGGCGCGATTCGCGACCGACGAGGGCCCGCTGGTCGAGGGCTGCCCCTGCCCGACCTGCGCCGCCCACACCCGGGCCTACCTGCACTACCTCGCTCGCGCGGAGGCCCCGACCGCCGCGAGGCTGGTCACGCTGCACAACCTGACGTTCCTGGAGCGGTTGGTGAGCGGGGCTCGGGAGGCGATTGGTGCGGGACGGTTCGACGCGTACCGGGGCGCCATTCTCGGCGGCGCGGCGCCATGGGCCGTGTAGACACCGCGTACGCCCGGACGCGGGAGCAGAACAAGAAGTCCGCGGCGTAGCCGCGGACAATTACTTGAAGCGGGAGCGGAGGACGTGGCGCGAGTTGTTCACTGCGTGTTCTCCTCGATGAAGTCCTGGATCGCCTGAACCTGGTCGTCGAGGTTGTCCTTGATCGTCTGGCCGATGTCGGTGTTCTGCCCGGCGTCGGTGAGCAGGAGGACGGCGCCGGCGATGATCGCCGCCAGGATCGCGATCAGCAGCAGGATCCCGAGCGTCCGCAGGAAGCGCGAGCCGGCGGAGCGCTTGCTCGACCCGGCCGGGGTGACCGCCTGGCGGGGCGCCGGCTGAACCGGGCGCCGCGGGGGCACGACGGGCTCGGGTGAAACCGGGGTCCGCGGCTCCGGGGTCTGCATGCGCCGCGTCGCCGCGTTGGCCGGACCGGACGCCAGCATGTCGGTCGGCAGCTCGTCGGACGGCGGCGGGGGCGGCTGGCCGTGCAGGCCCGCGTCGAGCGCCCGCGAGAGCTCTCGCGCCGACGAGTAGCGTGCCGCGGGCTCGCCCTCGAGCGAGGTCAGGACCGCGCGCGAGAGCGTCTCGGGCACATCGGGGTCGTAGGAGGTCGGAGGCAGCGCCTGCTCGTTCTCGCGCCGGATGGCGAGCTCGGCCAGGGTCGACCCCTCCCATGGCAGCCGGCCCGTGAGCAGCTGGTAGAGCACGACGCCGAGCGCGTAGACGTCCGCCGCCGGCGTTGCTTCCTCTCCCCGCGCTTGTTCCGGCGCCAGGTAGGCGGCGGTGCCGACGACGGAGCCGACCTGGGTCAGCCGCGACTGGGCGGTCGCGCGGGCGATCCCGAAGTCGGTGAGCTTGATCGTCATCTCGCCGGTCGGCGGCTCGTGGGCCGAGCTGTCGCGCCGCCGCCGGCCCGCCGGCCCGCCGATCACCATCAGGTTCCCCGGCTTGACGTCGCGGTGGATGATCCCCTGGCGGTGCGCGTACTCGAGCCCGGCGCAGGCCTGGATCCCGATCTCCGCGGTCGACTCGGCGCCCAGGCGGCCCTTCGTCTGCAGCAGCTGGGCGACCGACTTGCCCTCGACGTACTCCATGACGATGTAGTGGCGGTCGGCGTCGACGCCGGTGTCGTAGACCTGGACGATGTTGGGGTGGATCAGCTTCGCCACCGCGAGCGCCTCGCGGCGGAAGCGGGCGACGAACTTCTCGTCGTCGGAGAGGTGCTCCGCAAGGATCTTCACCGCGACCGTGCGCTCGAGCACCCGGTCGGTGGCCCTGTAGACCGTCGACATCCCGCCCGAGCCGAGGCGGTCGCCGAGCTCGTAGCGGTCGGAGATGGTGGTGTTCATCCGCTCTTCCCGTTCGGTTCGACGCCGCCGGTGCCGCCCGGCGGCTCCAGGTCCTCGTCGGGTGTGGGGGCGCCGTCGCCGCCCTGGTTGCCGCCCTCGTTCCCGCCTCCGGTGGCGGGGGGCTCCGGAGAGGGCTCCTCGGCCGGCTCCTCCTCGGCCGGTTCCTCGGTCGTCGTCTCCTCCTCCGGCGTCGTGGTCTCGGTGACCGTCGCCTCGGTGTCGGTGGTGTCGGGGGTCTCGGTCGTCGTCGTCCCGGTGATCCCCGTGGCGCCGGTCTCGGCGCACTGGTCGGGCTGGGCGGCGAGGACGCGCAGGTTGTCCGCCGCCTTGGTCAGCTCGCTCGCGACCTCCGGGTCGACGTCGCCGGGCAGGGCGTTCACGCGGTCGACGAATTCCGTGGCGTTCTCGTCGACGAATTCGCACTCCCCCTCCTCGATCTGGCTCTGCATCGTCTCGAGCACCGAGAGCAGGTCGTCCGCCTCGTCCTGCGGGATCGTGCCGTCGTCGCCGGACCCGCAGCCGGCGAAGGTGAGTGCGAATACGCACACGAGCAGGGGTTTGACGAGTCTCCCGCGCATCGCGGCGAGTCTAGACAAGGCCTTTGGTCGCCTCGGAGGCCTCATTGCCCTACGTAGAGCCTCCGTGCCAAGTGCTCCGGCAGGTCGGTGGCGACGATCGCATCGGCGGCCCGGTCGATGTCGTAGGCGACCCGGTGGAAGACGGCCTGCCAGGTCTCGGTGTCGAGCTCGAGCCAGGCTGCGCGCGGGTCGCCGTCACGGGGTTGGCCGACGCTGCCCGGGTTGATCAGCCAGCGCCCGCGGCCGATCTCGAGGCTGGTCCCGGCGCCGGCCTGTGCCCCCCGCGCCTCGGCGTTCGCGTCCGCCTCGGCGCCGGCGTCGGCGAGGGCGAAGAACAGCGCCACGTGCGAGTGGCCGATGAAGCTGACGCGCCGTGCCTGAGCTCGGATGCACTCGGCGGCTTGGTCGGGCCACAGGACGTACTCCCACACGGGGTCACGCGGAGACGCGTGGTAGAGCCCGACCTCGCGACCCTCGTCCGCGGGCTCGAGCGCGGCGAGGTAGTCGCGGGTTTCGCCGCTCATCCGCTCGCGCGTCCATCTGACCGCCGCCGCCGCCGCGGGCGAGAAGGTGGAGATGTCGAGCTGCTCGAGGGCGGCGAGATCGTGGTTGCCGACCAGGCAGACGGTGCACCGCTCGCGGACCAGCGCCGCGCACTCGTCCGGCTGGGCGCCGTAGCCGACCACGTCGCCCAGGCACCAGGCCTCGTCGACGTCGGCCGATTCGAGGTCGGCGATGACCGCCTCCAGGGCGGGGAGATTGGAGTGGATGTCGCTGAGCAGGGCGAGGCGCATGGGTCCCCCGCAACCGGCGGACTATCGTACGGACGATGAAGCTGCCGGGCCTGCGCCGCTCGACCGCGGCCCGCGTCGGTGGCGCCGCCGTGGCGATGGTCCTCGTCGCCGAGGCCGCCGTCTGGCTGCTGAGCCCGAGCGACGATCCGCCCGACCCGGTGCCGGTCGCCGAGAGCGACTACTTCAGCGCCGCCGAGCTGGATCGGGCGCACGAATACCGCGATCCGCTCCGCTGGCTCGGCTATGCCGGCCTGGCGGCCGAGTTCGCGCTGCTGACCGCGGTCGCCCTCGGCCGGCCGGCGGCGCTACGCCGAACGCTCCAGCGGCTCGCGTCGCGGCCTCTGCGTGGCGCCGCGGTCGCGGGCGCCTCGGTGGCGTTGCTGACAACCGCCGTCGCGCTGCCGTTCGGCCTCGTCGCGCACGAGCGCGCCGTCGACGCCGGGCTCTCGACCCAGTCGCTGGACTCCTGGCTCTGGGACCTCGCCCGCTCGGCCGGGATCACCGCGGTGCTGACCGCGGGCGGCACCGCCCTGCTGCTGGCGCTGGTGCGGCGATTCCCGCAGCGCTGGTGGATTCCCGGCGCGGCGCTGGCGACCGGCCTCGCGACCGTGTTCGTCTGGATCGCGCCGGTCGTCCTCGCCCCGATCTTCAACAAGTTCGAGCCGCTCCCGGAATCGAGCGCGGCGCGGGCCGATGTCCTGGCGCTGGCCGGCGAGGCCGAGGTCGACGTCGGCGAGGTCTACCGGATCGACGCCAGCCGCCGGGTCACCTCGCTCAACGCGTTCGTCGACGGGATCGGATCCAGCAAGCGGGTCGTCCTCTACGACAACCTGCTGAACCAGGCCGAGCGGCCCGCGCTCCGCTCGGTCGTCGCGCACGAGCTCGGCCACGTCGCCCACGACGACATCCGGCGCGGGATCGTCTACGTCGCGATCGTCGCCCCGTTCGGGCTCCTGTTCGTGCGCGAGCTCGCCCTCGCGATCGCCCGCCGCCAGGGCGTCGCCCCGGCCTCGCCGGCGGCGGTGCCGATCTATCTGCTCGCGGTGAGCCTCACCATGTTCGTGCTCAACATCCCCGGCAACCAGCTCTCGCGCAACATCGAGGCGAGCGCCGACGACTTCGCGCTCCAGCTCACCGACGATCCCGAGGCGCTGATCGACCTCCAGACACAGCTCGCGCGGACCAATCTCTCGGATCCGGACCCGCCCGGCTGGATGAGCGCGCTGTTCGGGACCCACCCGTCGACGGTGGACCGGATCGGCGCGGCGCTCGCGTTCAAGGACGGCCAGTGAGCCGGGCGACCGAGTCGCGAGCGGAGCGAACCGCGAACCGGGCGCCGATCCCGAAGTAGACGAGCCCGTTCAGCAGCGGGTTCCGATCGGCCGCGTAGTGGTCGCGGTAGAAGCGGAACATCCCGTAGTGGAAGGCGCGGTTGAGCCGCAGCGAGCGGTGCCGGCCGCTCGTGCCGGCCTTCACGTGAACGACCGTCGCCGAGGGCTCGAACCAGGTCGTCCAGCCGGCCTCCGCGAAGCGGTAGCAGAGGTCGAGGTCCTCCATGTACATCCAGTACCGCGTGTCGAAGGCGCCGACCCGCTCCAGCGCCGCGCGGCGGATCAGCATGAAGGCGCCGTTGACCGCGTCCACCGGGCCCGACTCGACCTCGGGGGCCCGGTAGTCGGCGAGCGCCCCGGACGCGCCCTCGCGGCGTCCGAGGCCCGTGAAGTGCCCGAGCGCGCTCAGCGGGGTCGGGAAGGACCGCCGCGCGGCGTGGTCGAGGGTGCCGTCCTCGAGCTCGAGGCGGGGACCGGCGATCCCGACCTCGGGATGGGCCTCCATCAGCTCGACCAGGCGCTGCAGGGCACCGGGGGTGATCCGGGTGTCGGGATTGAGAACGAGCGCGTACGGGGCCTCTCCCCGCGCGAGCGCCGGGTTGTTCGCGCGGCTGAACCCGGCGTTGGTCGAGTTGACGGTCAGCTCGACCTTCGGAAACTCGCGCTGCACCATCTCGGCGGTGCCGTCGCCGGACGCGTTGTCGACCACCCGCACGGTGAGCGGGCCGTCGGGCGGGTTCGCGAACAGCGAGTCCAGGCAGTCGCGCAGCATCGCCTCGCAGCGGTAGGAGACGATGACCACGTCGATCCCTGGCGGGGAGGCCACGGCGCCGGGCGCTACTCGTTCGCGATCGCGGCCAGCGTCCGCTCGATGCCCTCGTCCAGGGACGTCCGGGCCCGCCACCCGAACTCCTCGGCCGCCCGGGCGGGATCGATCCCCGAGCGCTGCACCTCGCCCAGCCGGGGCGGGGCGAACTGGGGCTCGAACTCGGTGCCGGCTGCCTTGGCGATCGCGCGACCCAGGTCGAGGACGCTCGTCTCGGTGCCCGTGCCGATGTTGTACGGACCGGGACCGGCACCGTCCGCGGCCTCGATGAACGCGTCGGCGACGTCGCCGACGTAGATGTAGTCGCGCGTCTGCTCGCCGTCGCCGAACACCGTCGGCGTGATCCCGCCGGTCAACGCGCCGCAGAAGATCGCCACCACCCCCGCCTCGAGCCGCGGGTCCTGCCGCGGGCCGAAGACGTTGCCTAGCCGCAGGACCGTGGTCCCCAGCCCGTAGAGGCGCTGGTAGAGGCCGACATAGCCCTCGGCGGCGAGCTTCGAGGCGCCGTAGTGGGCGTCCGGCCTGCACTCCGCCCTCTCGGACAGGGGCAGCTCGCGGCCCTCGCCCTCGCCGTAGATCGCGCCGCCGGTCGACGCGAACACGAACCGGCCGATCTCGTCCGAGCGAGCGCGCTCGAGCAGTCGCAGCGTGCCGCCGACGTTGAGGGCCATGTCGTAGGCGGGGTCGGTGATCGAGCGGCGCACGTCGATCTGCGCCGCGAGGTGGAAGACGGCCTCCGGACGG
Source organism: uncultured Solirubrobacterales bacterium (assembly GCA_963767285.1). GTDB lineage: Bacteria > Actinomycetota > Thermoleophilia > Solirubrobacterales > 70-9 > WHSW01. Next base: position 323,729 of record CAVYDJ010000004.1, read on the forward strand.
GCCCGCTCGAAGGCGCCGGTCACATCACGCTCTTCGGTGATGCTGCCCTCGATCAGCTCGGCGCCGGCAGCGATCGCGCCCGCCAGGTTCTCCCGCTTGCCGGAGGAGAGGTCGTCGAGCACCACGACCTCGTCTCCGCGGGCCAGCAGTGCGTCGACGATGTTCGAGCCGATGAATCCGGCGCCGCCGGTGACCAGTGCCCTCATCGGCGGCGGAGCTTAGTGCCGGACCGACACTAGTATCGAGCCGTGGCCGTCAGCCGGAGATCCGACCCGCTCGCCGAGCTGCGCGCCAATCTGATCGAGGCGACCGCCGGCTTCGAGGGCGACCTCGGCGCCAAGCTCAGCCTCGAGCGCCCCCCGAAGCCCGAGCTGGGCGACTACTCGACCAACGCCGCGATGCTGCTCGCCCCGACCGCCGGCGCTCCCCCGCGCGAGGTCGCCGAGCGCCTCCGCGACGAGCTCAGCGGTTCGCTCGGCGAGAGCCTGGAGCGGATCGAGGTCGCCGGCCCCGGCTTCCTGAACGTCTTCCTCTCCGACCGCTGGCATCGCGAGTCGGCCGCGGCGCTGCTGGCCGCCGATCCCGCCGAGGCCACGGGCGGGGAGCGCGTCCTCGTGGAGTTCGTCAGCGCCAATCCGACGGGCCCGGTGACCGCCGCCAGCGCCCGCGGCGCCGCCTACGGCGACTCCCTGGCGCGCCTGCTCGCCGCGGTGGGCCACCAGGTCGAGCGCGAGTACTACGTCAACGACGCGGGCACCCAGGTGAGGTTGTTCGCCGAATCGGTATCGGCGCGGATGCAGGGCGATGAGCCGCCCGCCGACGGCTACGCGGGTGACTACGTCGGCCGGCTCGGCGCGGAGCTGGCCGAGGCCGGGGTCGACCCGGCGGACGTCGCCGCGCTCGAGGTGACCGCGACCGAGGCGATGCGCGCTCGCATCGAGGCGACCCTCGAGCGCTTCGGCGTCCACTACGACACCTGGTCGTCCGAGCGCGCCCTGCGGGAATCCGGCGCGGTCGAGCGCGCGCTGGAGAAACTGCGCACCACCGGCCACGTCTACGAGAGCGAGGACGCGGTGTGGCTGCGGACCACCGAGTTCGGCGACGACAAGGACCGCGTCCTGATCCGCGCCGACGGCGAGCCGACCTACTTCGCGCCCGACATCGCCTACCACCTCGACAAGATCGAGCGCGACCACCAGCGCCTGATCAACGTGCTCGGCGCCGATCACCACGGCTACTTGGCGCGGATGCGTGCCGCGCTGGCCGCGCTCGACGTCGACCCGGAGCGCTTCGAGGCGCCGATCATGCAGATGGTCTCGATCGTCGAGGGTGGGGAGCGCAAGCGGATGGGCAAGCGCCGCGGCGACTTCGTCACCCTCGACGAGCTGATCGAGGACATCGGGGTCGACGCGACGCGCTTCTTCATGCTCCAGCGCAGCCACGAGACGACGATCGACATCGATCTCGAGCTCGCCCGCTCGACCTCCCAGGACAACCCGGTCTATTACGTCCAATATGCGCACGCGCGGATCGCGAGCATCCTGCGCAAGGCCGCCGAGGAGGGTGTCGCGGGTTCCGAGCAGGAGATCGCCGAGCGCGGCGCGGGAGGCGAGGCGCTGGCCGCCGCCGCCGAGCCGAGTGAGCGGGCGCTGATCCGCAGGTTGCTCGAGCTGCCCGCCGAGATCGAGGTTGCGGCCGAGCGGCGGGCGCCGCACCGGCTGGCCACCTACGCGACGGCGACCGCGGCCGACTTCCACGCCTTCTATCGCGACGCCCGGGTGGTCGGCGCCACGGAGCCGGGCGCCGAGGCGGCGCGGCTGGCGCTCGGGGTCGCCACCAAGCGGACCATCGCCACCACCCTGGGCCTGCTCGGGGTCAGTGCCCCGGAGCGGATGTAGCCGAATTGGCGCGTCCGCCGGATCGCGGGTCTACGCTGAATCCGATGAATGCGGTCTCGGCGCCGGCGGTGTCGGTGGTGATCCCCAGCTGGAACGGACGCCAGCAGCTCGGGCGGGTGCTCGAGAGCCTGGAGGCCCAGCAATTCGATGCCTTCGAGACGATCGTCGTCGACAACGGGTCGAGCGACGGCTCCGTGGAGTATCTGGCCGCGGAGTGGCCCGCGGTGCGGGTGCTGGCGCTGCCCGAAAACTGCGGCTTCGCCGGGGCGGTCAACGCCGGGATTGCCGCCGGCGAGGGCGAGTACGTCGCGCTGCTCAACAACGACGTGGAACTCGAGCCCGGCTGGCTGGCGGCGACGACGGCGGTCTTGGAGCGCGAGCCGTCGACCGCATCGGTCGCGTCGAAGCTGCTCGAGTGGTCACGGCGCAACGTCCTCGACGGTGCCGGCGACCTGGTCGGCTGGGACGGTTACTGCGTGCGCCGCGGCAAGGGCCAGCGCGACCGCGGGCAGTACGACGCATCGCACCGGGTCCTGTCCGCGTGCGCGGCCGCCGCCCTGTACCGGCGCCGGGCGCTGGAGGAGGTCGGGACGTTCGACGAGCGGTTCTTCGCCTACATCGAGGACGTGGATTGGGGTCTGCGGGCCCAGCTCGCGGGCTGGGACTGCTCCTACGAGCCGACCGCCGTCGCCTACCACGTGGGCGGCGAGTCGAGCTCGCGGATCGCCGGCTTCGAGCTCTTCCAGTGCCACCGCAACATCCTGCTGATGATGGCCAAGGACTTCCCCGCGCCGGCGCTGTTCGCCTTCGTGCCGTGGGCGGTCGTTCGGAGGTTCGGGTCGCTGGTCCGCGCCTACCTGCGCGGTGACGCGGCACTGCTCCTGCGGGCCTGGAGGGCCGCCGCGCGGGAGCTGCCGACGGCGCTCGAGGCGCGGCGCGGGATCCAATCCGCGCGCAAGCGCGACGGGGCGGAGATGCTGCGGCTGATGCGCCCCGCCTACCTCGGGGCCGGCTGGCGTCCCCGTTCCTGATCGCGCCGGGCGAGCCGGGCGCCGACCCGGACCGGAGGGCCGGGGGGCGGAGTCGGGGTCTCCCAATACCCCTCGCGATGCGCCTGCTCGCAGAGGAACTTCCAGGTCGCCTCCCGGGCAAGTGGCCCGGCCGCGGCCAGCGCCGTGGCCTTGACTCGGTGCCTGGCGCCCGGCCGCCGCGGCGGCGCCTCCGCGGCCACCCGCTCGGTGAGCAGGCGATACGAGTGACCAAAGCGCCGCATCCGCACCAGCGTCGCGTAGAGATCGGTGGGGTGGTGATGCTCGGCGGTAGCACTCGGGTCGTAGGCCAGGCGCATGGCGGCGGCGCGCAGCCGGTAGGACAGCTCGTGCTCCTCGTGTCCGAACTCGAAGCGCTCGTCGAAGCCGCCGGCCCGGTCGAAGAGGGTCCGCTTCAACGAGCAATTGGCCGCGTAGAAGATCGGCGCCGGAACCAGGGCGTCGGGGCGCAGCGAGCCGAACGCAAACTGCTTGCCCTCGTCGTGCAGCCAACGCGTGAATGGCGAGTCCGCGTCGGTGCCGGGCACGATCCGCCCGAGTAGGGCGTCGTCGTCGCTCGGGTGCTCGACATGGAACGCGCGGTGGCGATCGAGCGTGCCGGGGGATGGGGTGATGTCGTCGCCGAAGAAGACCAGCACCGGCGCTTGAGCGAGGACGATTCCCGCATTGCGGGCGACGCCGGGTCCGGAGTTGACGGCGAGAGCGGTGGTGCGCAGCGGAGCGGGGAACCCGGGAGCGAGCTCCGCGAGCACGGCAGCGGTCGCATCGTTGGACGCGTCGTCGATCACGATCACCTCGGCGTTCGCGGCCTCCGCCTCCGGCCCGAGCGCGGCGAGGGTCAGCCGCAGCCGATCGGGCCGCCGCCGGGTCGGCACGATGATCGACAGTTCTGGCTCGCTCGTGTCGGCCTTTCCGGTCACGCCTAGAGTTCCGCAGATGATGATGGACGAGGGCGTCGGCCCGGCCCGCCGACGGCCGGCGGTGAGCGTCGTCGTGCCGTTCGCGGGCGACGCTGACGCAGCGGCGACAACTCTGAGCGCGCTGGCGAGGCTCCGGCTCGCCGAGGGCGACGAGGTCCTGCTCGCCGACAACAGCTTCGATCGCGCCGGTGGCTGGGACGGGCTGCCGGAGCGCTTCCGCGTGGTTGCGGCGGCCGACCAGCCGTCCTCCTACTACGCGCGCAACGTCGGGGCCGAGGCGGCCGCCAACGACTGGCTCCTGTTCACCGACGCGGATTGCCAGCCCGACCCGGGCCTGTTGGACGCCTACTTCCGAGGCTCGGTCGGCAGTCGTGTCGGCGCGCTCGCGGGAACGATCGACACCGGTGCCGCCGCGCCGACGCTCGCGGCGCGATGGGCGGCGGCGCGCGGGAACGTCGACCAGGACCGCACCCTGCGGCTCGGCCACGGCCCGGCCGCGGCGACCGGGAACGTGCTCGTTCGCCGCAGCGCCTGGTCCGACGTCGGCGGCTTTGCCGAGGGGATCGCCTCGGGCGGCGACATCGAGTTCTGCTGGCGCCTCGGCGCGAGGGGATGGGAGATCGAGCGGCGGCCGGAGGCGCGCGTGACGCATCCCCCGAAAACGACCCTGCGGGGCCTGCGGGCCCAGGTCGCCCGCTGGGCCGCGGGAAACGCCTGGCAGAACCGCAGGCACCCGGGCGCGTCCCCGCCGCCGCGCTCCGCGGGCCAGGTCGGCCGGGCGGCGCTCGGGGCGCCGGGGTTCGCGATCACCGGACAGCTCGAGCGGGGGAGGATGAAGCTGGTCGATGGCGCGGTAGCGGTCGCGCGAGCATCCGGCTATCGGCGCGGCAACGCGGCGCCGCGGGCGGCGCCGGCGGTCGCGGGCGGGATCGTGATCGCGATCGACACCTTCCCCGCGGTCCCGGAGACCTTCGTCGCCGGCGAGATCGCCGCGCTGCGCGCCGCCGGCTGGCCGGTCCGGGTCGAGGCCGCGGCCCGTCCGCAGCGCCCGCTGATCGGCGGGGCGCGCGGCCTGCGGGTCGACTATCTCGAGGACGAGGGTCCCGCCGACCGCCTCGCCGCGGTCGTGCGGCTCGCCTCCCGTCACCCGTGGCGCTGTGGCCGGGATCTGGTCGAGCGCGGGCGATGGCCGGAGAGCGAGCGTCTGCCACTGCGCGGGCTGGCGCCGATGGCCCGCCGCCTGATCGCGGCCGGCGATCGCCACGTGCATGTTCACTTCGCCTCCCCGGCGGCGACCCACGCGCTACGCGCCGGCCGCCTCGCCGGGGTCCCGGTCAGCATCGCCGCCCATGCCTACGACATCTATGCGAAGCCGACCGGTCTGCATCAGAAGCTGGCCGCGGCCGAGTTCGTCGCCGCCTCCTGTGAGTACACGCGCCGCGACCTGCAGGCGATCCTCGACGGCGATGGCGCCGCAAAGGTGCACACGGTGATCATGGGCGTCGACGGCGAGCGCTTCCGGCGCCGGACCCCGTACCCGGGCGGCCGCACGGTGGTCGCGATCGGCCGCTACGTCGAGAAGAAGGGGTTCGCCGACCTGATCGACGCGGCGGGGATCCTCGCCCGCGGCGATCAGGGGGTCCGGATGGTGATCGCCGGTGACGGCCCGCTGCGGCCGCATCTCGAGGCGCAGGTCTCCGAGCTCGGGCTCGATCGGGTGGTCGAGCTGCCCACCGCCCCGGACTCCGACGCGGTCCGCGAGCTGCTCGAGGGCGCCGACCTGCTCGCGATGCCCTGCGTGATCGCGGCCGACGGCGACCGCGACTCGATGCCGGTCGTCGTCAAGGAGGCCCTGGCGATGGCGGTCCCGGTGGTCGCCAGCGACGAGGTCGGCCTGCCCGAGATGGTCACGCCCGAGTGGGGTCGGTTGGTGGCGCCCGGGTCGCCGTCCGACCTCGCGGCCGCGATCGTCGAGCTGTTCGCGCTGCCCGCCGAGCGCCGGGCGGCGATGGGTGCCGCGGGCCGCGCCTTCGTGCTCGAGCACTGCAACACCGATCGTGAGGCCGAACGGCTCGCCGGACTGATCAGAGCATCGGGGTCCGGTATCGGACCGCGGCCCTGATCACGGTCACGACCTCGACCAGGTCGTGGACGACGTAGAACGGCGCCAGCAGCAGCCCGCCGCCCTCGACGCGCCCGCGAGCGAGCAGATGGCGCAGGTAGGGGACGACGAGCCACGGCGCGAGGAAGCGCAGCCGGCGGGGCAGGGCGGCGGCGAGCAGCGCGCGGACGAACACGTAGTGGGAGTGCTTCCAGAAGATGCGGTGGGTGAAGTGGGCGCGGCGGAACTCGGGGTGGCGCGCGTAGACCTGCAGCGGAGTCGTCCACCTGGTGGCGACGCGCAGCTTGCCGAGCGGGCCGAGGCGGTTGATCGCATGGCGGACGACGGCGGCGTCGCAGAACACCGGCCGGGCGCCCGCCTCGATTGCCCGCCACGCCAAATCGGAGTCCTCGCCGCCTGGGTCGCGGCCGAAGGCGGCGGTGTCGAAACCGTCGATCCGCTCCAGGAGCGCGCGGGGGTAGAAGACATTGCAGGTCTGAAACGCCGGATCGAGCTCGGTGACCCGGATCGTGCGCGTGAACGGGCGGTCGAATCGGCCCAGGCGCTCGAACTCGCCGGCGGGCGGCTCGGTCCGGCCCTGTACGAACACCAGCTCGCCGTCGCCCGCTGCCATCCCGGCCTCGAGCCATCCCGGCTCGGGCACGCAGTCGTCGTCGGTGAACGCGATCAGCGCGCCGCGCGCCGCGCGCCAGCCCTGTTCGCGAGCCGCGGCCGGCCCTTCGCTCACCCGGCGGTCGAGCACGCGCAGTCGCGGGCCCGCCTGATCGGCCGCCGCCGCGAGCACCGCCAGGGTGTCGTCGGTCGAGCCATCGTCGACGACCACGACCTCGAACAGCTCCGGGTCCAGGCTCTGCGCCCGGAGGCCGGCCAGCAGCTCGCCGACCTGTGATGCGCGATTGTGAGTGGCGACCACCACGGACACCCGCGGCTCGGGCCCGGTCGAGGCGCGGCTCATCGCGCTCACAGTAACGCCAGAATCCGCCGGGATGCTGGCGGCCAACAGGGAGCGGATCTCCGAGACGCTCGCCGACGACGATCTGGTCCTGGACGTCGGCGGGTGGGGGAGTCCGTGGGAACGGGCCGACTGGGTGATCGACCTGATGCCGTACGAGACGCGAGGGCTCTACGACCCCTCCGACCCCGCGAAGGAGCGGTTCAGCGCCGCCACGTGGGTCCGCCGCGACATCTGCGATCACGAGCCGTGGCCGTTCGACGACGGCCAGTTCGCGATTCGCGGTCTGCTCGCACACGCTCGAGGATCTGCGCGACCCGATCCGCGTCTGCGCGGAGATCAACCGGGTCGCGCGGGCCGGGTACGTCGAGGTCCCTTCGCGGCTCGAGGAGCAGAGCTGGGGCGTGATCGGCGACCACGTCGGCTGGTCGCACCATCGGTGGCTGGTCGACGTCGGGTCGGAGGAGCTCGAGTTCGTCGCCAAGCCGCACGCCCTGCACGGCAACCCCGGCTTCTACTTTCCGCCCGGGGTGGCCGATGTCCTGACTGATGTGGAGCGAGTCCAGGGCCTGTTCTGGACCGACGGCTTCGGCTATCGCGAGCGGTTCTTCGCCGGGTCCGACGAGCTCGACGCCTATCTGGCCGAGCCGGTCGCGGCTCACCGCGAGCGGCTGGTCGCTCGCCTGCCGCGACCAAGGCTCGGAGCGCGTCTGCGCGCGCGCCTGTGAACCCATGAGGGTCCTGACGATCGGCAACATGTATCCGCCGCTCAGCCTGGGCGGCTACGAGCTCGCCTGGCAGTCGTCGGTTCTGCAGCTCGGTTCGAGCGGTCACGAGACCCGCGTGCTGACCACCGAATACGGGCTCGAGGGAGGCACCTCGCCGGAAACCGAGCGCCCCGAGGGCCGCGTCTTTCGCGAGCTGCGCTGGTACTGGCGCGATCACGAGTTTCCGCGCCTGGGGCTTCGCGAGCGGTTGGCGATCGAGCGCCACAACGCGGCGGTCCTCGATCGGCATCTCGCGGACTTCCAGCCCGACCTGGTCGCCTGGTGGTCGATGGGCGGGATGTCGATGAGCCTGATCGGGCGCGTCCGCCGCGCCGGCGTCCCCGCGGCCGCGATCGTCTGCGACGACTGGCTCCTGTACGGGCCGCAGGTCGACGGGTGGACGCGGCTGTTTCGCGGCCGGCGCGCGATCGCCGCGCCGCCGGCTGAGCGGCTGGCCGGGATCCCGGCGCGCTTCGAGCTCGCGGACGTCGGGCCGGTGATGTTCGCGAGCGATGCTCTGCGCAAGGTCGCCAGGGCCCGCGGCGTCGAGCCGGCGGACTCCGAGGTCGGCCACCGCGGGGTCGAGCGCGAGCTGTTCAACCCGGCGCCGGCACAGGAGTGGCGCTGGCGGCTGGCGTGCGTGGGGCGGATCGACCCGCGCAAGGGGATCGACCTGGCGATCGAGGCGCTGGCACTGCTTCCCGGCGAGGCGACGCTGGCAATCGTCGGCGGCGGCGACGACGCTCATCTCTCAGAGCTGCGTGCTTTGGCGGCGGAGCGTGGGGTCGCCGATCGGGTCACGTTCACGGTGAGCGAGCGGGAGCGGTTGGGCGAGGTCTACGCCGACGCGGACGTGGTGCTGTTCCCGGTCCGCTGGGAGGAGCCATGGGGCCTGGTCCCACTCGAGTCGATGGCGGTGGGGACGCCGGTCGTGGCGAGCGGGCGCGGCGGGTCGGCCGAGTTCCTGCGCGATCGCACCAACTGCCTGATCTTCGACCCCGACCGTGGCGGAGAGGCGTTGGCGGCGCCCATCCGCGAGCTGGCGGCGGACGCCCAGCTGCGCGAGCACCTGCGCACCGGCGGTTTCGAGACCTCAGGGCGGCTCACCGTCGAGGCCTACGACGAGGCGATCGAGCGGATGCTGATCCGGGCCGCCGGCTGACGACGGCGTGCCATCCTTGGGCCCGCGTGAGCGAGCTCAGCCTGGAGACGAACGCGCCCGACGTCACCGACGCCGAGCTCACCACGGGGCCGCCGGAGACCGGCCGGCGGCGGCTGGCGGCGCGCGGGGTGGTGATCAACTCCGGCTTCCTGGTCGCGATCGGGACGCTCAACCTGCTCAAGGGGGTCCTCGTCGCCGGCTTCTTGACCGTGAGCGAGTTCGGGATCTGGGCGATCGTGGTGCTCGCGATCACGCTCGTCGCGGTGATCAAGCAGGTCACGGTCGGCGACAAGTACATCCAGCAGGAGGAGGCCGACCAGGAGGCCGCGTTCCAGAAGGCGTTCACGCTGGAGCTCGCCTCCGCCGGGATCATGATGCTGATCTGCGTCGCGATCGCGCCGCTGCTGGCGCTGATCTACGACGAGACCGAGCTGATCGCGCCGACGCTCGTCCTCGCGCTGATCCTGCCGGGGCTCGCCCTGCAATCGCCGGTGTGGGTCTTCTACCGCCGTATGGACTTCTGGCGCCAGCGGATCCTGACCGCGATCGACCCTGTGGTCGGGTTCGTCGTCACAATCGCGCTCGCGATCGCGGGGGCCGGCTACTGGAGCCTGATCGTCGGCATGGTCGTCGGCTCGTGGGCGGGCGGCGCGGTCGCCGTGATCAAGAGCGAGTACCCACTGCGCCTGCGCTTCGACGGCGCCACCCTGCGGGACTACGCGAGCTTCTCGTGGCCGCTGGTGGTCGCGGCGGCGGCCGGCCTCGGGATCGCACAGATCTCCGTCTACGTCGGCGACCTCGCGCTCGGCCTCGTGGGCGCCGGGGCGATCGGGCTTGCCGCCACCTTCTCGGCCTACACCGACCGGGTGGACGCGGTCGTCACGCAGGCGATCTACCCGGCGGTCTGCCGGGTCACCGAGCGGCGGGACCTGCTCTTCGAGGTGTTCGTGAAGTCGAATCGCCTCGCGTTGATGTGGGGAGTGCCGTTCGGGATCGGCCTCTCGCTGTTCGCGGCCGACCTGATCGAGTTCGGGATCGGCGAGGGATGGTCGGAGGCACTCATCCTGCTGCAGGTATTCGGGGTCACGGCGGCGATCAACCACATCGGCTTCAACTGGAGCGCCTTCTATCGCGCCAACGGCCAGACCAAGCCGATCGCGATCGTCACGGTGCTCGTCCTGGCGGTCTTCTGCGCCACTTCCGTTCCCCTGATCTTCTCCGACGGTCTCGACGGGTTCGCGTTCGGAATTGCGGCGATGACCGTCGTCGGGCTGGCGGCGCGCTTCTACTACCTCGTGAAGCTGTTCCCGGCCTTCGGCATCCTGCGCCACATCGTCCGCGCGATCGCCCCGACGATCCCCGCGGCCGGGGTCGTGCTTCTGCTGCGCGTCGCGGTCGACGCCGAGCGCACCCTCGATCTCGCGCTCTTCGAGCTCGCGGTCTACGTCGCCGTGACCGCGGTGATGACGTGGGTGCTGGAGCGCCCGCTGCTGCGCGAGGCGGGTTCGTATCTGCGCAAGCCCAAGACGGCGTAGCGAGGGACGGACAACAACAACGGGTCAGGTAGGGGGCCGGGCTGGGGCCGCGGTGTGAATCAATCGGTTTGAGCACCGCTATGCGGGACTGAGGCCGATTGAATCGGTCTCGCGGGCACGCCTCAGGCTTTCGAACCGTGCAGCACCACGTGCCGGACCGAGAACTCCTTCCCGGTCGACGCGCCGGCGCGCATCGTGAACCGCCCGTGCTCGGCCACGCGGTCGAAGCCCGCCGTCCAGAGCATCGCCTTCCACGTCCGGACACTCGGCTGCCAGAACACGACGTCGGAGTCGCGATCGGCGCGGAAGCGGGAGACGGAGAAGGGGAGCAGCGAGGTGGTGCGGTCGTACTCCTCGGCGGAGATGAAGGTGCCGCTGCACAGATTCGCGATCCGCTCCAGCGCCAGGAGCTGGTCGCGCAGGTGGATCAGCACCGTTCCGCAGAAGACCAGGTCGAAGGTCCCAAGCTCCTCCGGGGTGGCGTCGTAGACGCTGCGCACGACGCGCTCGACCTTCGAGCCGAGCGCCTCGCGGGCGAGCCGGAAGCCCTCCCCGCGCGGGGTCTCGGAGAACGCCTCGGGGCGCCGGCGCGGGGGCCAGTCGAGGTCGCGCTCGTCGTCGAGGTCGAGCGCGACGACCTCGGCGCCGCGGCGCTCCATCTCGAACGCCCAGAAGCCGTCCCAGGTCCCGACCTCGAGCGCGCGCATCCCGTCCATCCGCTCGGGTAGCCCGTACTCGCCCACGTAGGGCCGGAGGTCGAACCACCCGTCGGTGACGACCCCGTCGCCGAGCTCGAGGCTGTGGTACCAGCTCATGGCCGCGATCCGCTCGCCTAACTGCTCGCCGACCGCCATGAGCGCCAGGGTACCCTGCGCCGCGTGAGCGAGATCGCGGTCGTGATCCCGACCTTCCGGCGCGAGACGCGGCTTCGATTCGCCCTCGAGGCGCTCGGCGAGCAGACCCTCGACGGCTCGCGCTTCGAGGTCGTCGTGGTGCGGGCGCCGGGTGCCGAGGGCCCGTTCGCGACCGCGCCGGACGGGCTCGACGTGCGCTTCGAGACGGCCTCGCGGGCCGGTCCGGCCGCCCAGCGCAACCACGGCTGGCGAGGGGCCGGCGCACCGGTGGTCGCGTTCACCGACGACGACTGCCGGCCGGCCCCGGGCTGGCTCGAGGCGCTCCTGGCCACCGCCCGCGATGGCTGCGTGATCCAGGGCCGCACGGCGGTCGACCCGGACGAGGCCCACCTGCTGACCGGCCTGGCGCGGACGGTCGAGGTCGATCCACCGAGCCGGTGGTTCGAGTCCTGCAACATCGCCTATCCCCGTGAGCTGCTCGAGCGACTCGGCGGCTTCGACGAGGAGTTCGACCTGCCGTGGGGTGAGGACACCGACCTCGGCCTGCGCGCGGTGGAGGCGGGGGCGTCGGTCCTCTGCAGCCCGGACGCCGAGGTGCGCCACGCGGTCGTCGCCCGCACCCTCGCCGCAGCGCTGGCCGAGGCGCGCCGGCGCGAGGCGCTGCCACGGCTGATCGCCCGCCATCCCGAGCAGCGAAGCGCTCTGTACGGGCGCTGGTTCGCGAACCGCGCCCACGCCGCGATCGCCGCCGGGGCGATCGGCCTCTTGCTCGCGCGACGCCGGGGTCCGCGGGCAGCCGTGGCCGCCGCTGTGCTGCCGTTCCTCGCGCACAACATCGACTACAACCGCGGCCGCGGCCTCGGCAGTCCCGAGGGGGTGGCCCGGTTCGCGGCGATGATGCCTGCTCGCCTGGCCATCGACTTGGCCGAGGTCGCGGCGGCGCTGCGCGGGTCGGTGCGCCATGGCACGCCGGTGATCTGATGAGGATCGCGCTCCTTCACCCGACCTACTGGCCCGAGGTCCTGCGCGGCTCCGAGCGGATCGTCCACGACCTCGGCGTCGAGCTCGCCGGGCGCGGGCACGACGTCACCCTGCTGACCAGCCATCGTGGCCGCTCGACGGACTCGGTCGAGGAGGGGATGCGGGTGATCCGGGCCCGCCGCCCGCCCCGGCCGCCCGGCGCCGGGGTCTACGAGCACCACATCGTCAACGCCCCGAACGTGGCCCGGTTCCTGCGCGCCGAGCCGTTCGACGTCGCCCAGGCCTTCTTCCCGGTCGATGCATGGGTCGCGGTCAAGCTGCGGCGGCGGGGCGGCCCGCCGGTCGTCGCGACGGCGCACGGCATCCCAACCCGCCAGTACCTGGTCGCGCGCCGGTACCGGCTGGAGATGCTGCGGACCGTCGCCGGCGGGGCCGGCGAGTGCACGGTGCTGAGCGAGGCGGCCGCGGAGCCGTTTCGCCGCTACCTGTTCCGCGATCCGCGGGTGCTGCCGCCCGGGGTCCTCGTGGACCGGTACCGGTCGACGACGCCGCGGAGCGAGCTGCCGACGATCGTCTGCGCCGCGAGCCTCGGCGACCCCCGCAAGCGCGGGCCACTGCTGGCCGCCGCCTTCCGCCGGCTGCGCGCGCGGCTGCCGGAGGCACGGCTGCTGGTCCTGCGCGGCCGCGATCCGATCCTCAGCCGGGCGACGTTCGAGCTTCCGGAGGGCGCCGAGTGGCTGGAGCCGGTGCAGGATCCCGAGCGGCTGGCGCCGATCTACGCCTCGGCGTGGGCGAGCGTTCTGCCCTCGGTCGAGGAAGCGTTCGGGGTTGTCCTGACCGAGTCGCTCGCGGCCGGCACCCCGGTTGTCGCCGACCGCTCCGGGGCGGGTCCGGAGATCGTCACCGACGAGCGGGTCGGCCGCCTCTTCGACGGCGACGACGAGGCCGATCTGGCGCGGGCGATGGAGGAGGCGCTGGACCTCGGCTCGCGGCCCCAGACCGCCGAGGCGTGCCGTGAGCGCGCCGCCGACTACGACTGGGCCCGCGTCGTCGCCGGCTACGAGCACGTCTACAGGTCGGTGACCGACTCGGCCTCGGCCAACGGCTGATCCGCCCGCGCGGTGCCGTCCGGCGGGAGATTGCGCCGCTCGCTGACCACGTAGAGCGGCCGGTTCTTGACCTCGTCGTAGATGCGGCTGACGTACTCGCCGATGATCCCGAGCGACATCAGCTGGATGCCGCCGAGGAGCAGGACCGCGAACAGGAGGGTGCTGACGCCCTCGACGTAGAAGCCGAGCAGCTGATTGACGATCACGTACGGGATCCCGAGGAAGGCGAAGGCGGAGACCACGAACCCGGCGACGGTCGCGATCTGCAGCGGCACGTGGGAGAACGACGAGATCGCGTCGAGCGAGGTCCGCATGAGGGTGCGCCAGCGGTACCGGGTCTCGCCCGCGCCGCGCGGATCGCGGTCGTACGGCACCGAGCTCTGCTGAAAGCCGATCCACACGGTGAGGCCGCGCATGAACCGGTTGCGCTCCGGCAACCGCCGCAGCGCCTCGACGGCTCGCTTGTCGAGCAGCCGGTAGTCCCCGGCGTCGCGGGGGATGTCGAGATCCGCGAGGCTGGTGAAGATGCGCGTGAACCAGCGCGCCGTCGTCAGTTTCATTCGCCCCTCGCCCCGGCGTTCGCGGCGGACCGCGTAGACGACGTCGGCGCCCCGGCTCCATTCTGCGATCAGGTCACCGATCAGCTCGGGCGGATCCTGGAGGTCGGCGTCGATCGTGATCACGACGTCGCCGTTGACGTGATCGATCCCGGCCGCGACAGCCGCCTGGTAGCCGAACGATCTCGACAGGCGGACAACGCGAACCCGATCGTCGTCCGCCGCGAGGCGGTCGAGCAACTCACCGGATCCGTCGGTCGAGCCGTCGTCGACGATCACCAGCTCGAACGGGAACCCCTCGAGCGCGTCACGGACCCGCTCGTAGAACCGCTCGAGGACCTCCTCCTCGTTGTGGGCGGGCGCGGTGACGCTGACGAGTCCGGGTGTCCGGCCGTCGTGCTGGCTCATCGCTTGATCACCAGCCGGCCGGAGAAGTCGATCCGGTTCAGGAGCACGGGTTCCTGGGTGGCGAAGTACTCGTCGACGGCGCGTCGGGCGCCCTCGTAGTGCCCATAGTCGTCGACGATCAGCACCCCTCCCTCGGCCAGTCGCGGATAGAGCTGCTCGAGCTCGTGCTTGGTCGAGGCGTACCAGTCGGTGTCGAGCCGCAGCAGGGCGATCTCGGCGGGCGCCTGCTCCGGGATCGTGTCCTCGACCATTCCCGGCACCAGGTGGAGGCGCTCGGGTGGATAGCCGGTCCCCTCGAGCCGCTTGCGGACCTCCTCGACCGGGACTCCGGCCCATTCCTTGCCGAGCCGCGCCTGGCGGCGCCAGCGCTTCTGCGGGGAATAGCCGTCGTAGGGCGAGGCGACGTCCTCGGCCCCGGGCTCCGGCATCCCGCTGTAGGTGTCGAACAGGTACAGCTCGCGCTCGGAGTGGCCGAGGCGCTGCAGGGTCAGGGCCGCCGCCATCATGCTGCCCCCGCGCCAGACGCCGCACTCGACCAGCGCGCCCTCGATCCCGGCGCCGACGATGTACTCGACGCTCTCGCAGAGGGCCGCGATCCGGGGGGCGGTGGTCAGCGTGTCACGGCGAACGGCGCGGATCGTCGCCGCGAGATCGTCGCCGAAGTGGGAGGGGACCGGGGTCCCGACCAGGTACTGGAGGCGCCAGCGCCAGCCAACGGCGAGCTTGCGGGCGTCGCGGCCGAGGGCCGAGGCGGAAACCATGGATGCATGGATAGCCTAATCCCGGATGGAGTGGGGCGAGTACCTCGGCGGGTTCGTCGTCTTCGCGTTGATGGCCGGCGGGGTGGGGGCGGGAGCGGTGATCATCGGCCGCCGCCGGCTCGGCGGCCTGCAGGGCGCAACGCGCGCGCTGGCGCTGGCGCTCCTGGTCACCCTCGGGCTCCTCGCCGTGCATCTCGTCCCCGGCGCGCTTGGGCTGCTTGGCAGGGGCTCGGCGCTGGTCTGCACGGGCCTGTGGCTGCTCGGAGCGCTGCTCACCAGGCCCGTCGAGCCCGGCGCCGAGCCGCGCGCGGACCCCCCCGCGTCGGGGCGGCCGGCCGGCGTGCTCGCCGCCCTCTGCGTGCTCTCGGCCGTCGGGGGGATGCTCGCCCTCGGCAGCGACGCGCTCTTCCTTGCCCCGGGGTCGATCGACATCCTCAACTTCCACCTCCCCGGGATCGCCAGCTGGATCCAGGACGGCTCGATCTGGGGCGTCCACGAGTTCGTCGCCGACGTCTCGCCCGGGCGCTACCCGAACAACGGCGACGTCATCCTGCTCGCCGCGATCCTGCCCTGGCACAGCGACTTCCTGTCGCACCTGCTCCCGTACGCGTACTACCTGCTCGCGGGCCTGGCGACCTATGCGCTGGCGATCGAGCTCGGCGCTTCGCGGGCAGCCTCGGCGACCGCGGGAGCGCTGCTGCTGGCGCTCCCGATCGTGGCTCTGCCGGCGCTCGCCAACAGCTTTCCCGACGTGATCATGTTCTTCGGATTCGCGACCGGAGCCGTCTTCCTGCTCCGCCACCGCCGGACCGCCGCGACCGCCGACTTGGTGCTCGCCGGCCTCGCGCTCGGTCTTGCGTTCGGGACGAAGTGGTACGGGGTCTCCGCGGTCGCGATCGTGTTGGTGGTCTGGGGCGTTGCCTCACGCGTCGACGGCACGCCCTGGCGGACGGTGGCCCGCCAGGGGATCGGGCTGCTCGCGCTGATCGCCCTCGTCGGCGGGATCTGGATGCTCCGCAACTGGATCCAGTCCGGCAACCCGGTCTACCCGGTCGAGGTCTCGGTCTTCGGCCTGACGATTTTCTCGGCGCCGGTCGACGTCGTCCGTGAGCTGGCCGGGTTGACGATCGCCGGCTACGTCGGCGACTGGGACGTCTGGAGCGGCTACATCCTGCCGCAGTACCGCCAGGCGTTCGCGTTCGTCGGCCCGCTGCTGTTGCTCGGCCTCGCCTTCGCGGCCGTCGCCCTGCTCTCGCCGCTGCGCGCGCGGGTACAGCGGGGCCCGCTCGCAGCGGTGCTTGCCGCGGCGCTGCTGATCGCCGCGACCTATGCGATCACCCCGTACACGGCCGGTGGGATGGAGGGGGTGCCGACGCTGGTCTACGCCGACGCCCGCTACCTGGTGCCGGCGATCCTGCTCGCGCTCGCCCTGGTCGCCGCCGTCACGCGCGTCGCGCCCTGGGGCGCGGCCGCGTTCTCGGCGCTCGGTCTGGTCGCGATCTGGGATGGGATCGATCTCGCGGGTGCCGGCGAGCTGAGCGGCGCGACGGTCGGAGCGAGCGACTGGGTGGCCGCGGTCGCCGTTCTCGCCGCGGCGGGGGCGATCGCGTGGGGGCTGCGCCGCGAACCCGGCCGCGCCGCAACGGCGGCGGTCGCGGCGGTCGCGCTCGTCGCCCTGGTCGCCGGCGGCTTCGAGCTCCAGCGGCGGTTCCTCGACCAGCGCTACGCCGGCATCGACCCGACGACCGACTGGATCCGCGAGCACGCGCCGGCCGACACCACGATCGGCGTCGCGGGCCGATGGACGAACGCGTTCTCCCCGGTCCTGCCCGCGTTCGGACCGCGGTTCGAGAACGACGTCTCCTACGTCGGCGAGTTCGTCGACGGCACGCTGCGCGCGTATCGCGACGAGGCGGAGTTCGTTGCGAGCCTGCGCGAGCGCGACGCGGACCTGCTCGTGGTCGGCCGCGGCTACGACCCCGGGGCGGACCAGCCGGAGGAGCGCTGGGCGAGGGCCGCCGGATTCGAGCTGATCGCCGAGTCGCCGGCCTTCGCGCTGTACAGGGCGCCGGCCGGCAGTTGACTACTTGCGCGCCAGGCCGAAGACGTCGTTGCCGAGAAAGAGGCGCAGCGGGCGACTCGACGAGGCCCGGGTCGCAAGCCGCATCAGTGGACTGTCGAGCGAGCTCGTGTAGCGGTAGTTGCCCGAGCGCATGACGTCGGGATCGATCCACACGCGCGGATCGGAGAACCCCGCCTCGCGCAGCCCACGTCGCAGGGAGAAGAGGCTCTGCTCGTTGGGGTGATGGAGCTTGTTGACCTCGAACCAGTGCTCCATGTCGTTCGCCACCTCCCCGTGGCCGAGCACGCGCAGGGTCGGTCCGACGACCGGCCAGGCGGCCTGCTTGAACAGCCTGTTCGGGGCGGTGTGGAGGAGCAGGTAGCCGCCCGGTCGCAGGACGCGGCGGAACTCGCTCAGCATCGGGACGGTCTGCGGCGGGTCGAGGTGCTCGATCACGTCCGAGTTCTGGATCCGGTCGAAGCTGTCGTCCGGCCACGGCAGCGCGGTGACGTCGCCCTGGCGGATGTCGGCATCGGGGTACTCGGCGAGCGTCTCCTTGGTGATCGCGACCGCGTCCGCCGAGAAGTCGACCCCGGCCACCCGGGCTCCGCGCTTCGCGCAGGCCAGCAGGACCTCGCCGCGACCGCAGCCCGCGTCGAGGACCCGGAGCCCCGGTTGCAGGCCGAGGCGCTCGACCTGCTTGGCCTTGTTGAACGAAACCTCTCCCGCCTGAAACTCGTCCCAGCCCTCGCATGTCTCGGAGAGGAAGTAGTCGCGGTCGTAGACCTCGGGTCCGATCGACTGGGCCATCAGCGGGCGGAGCTTAGTGGCGTAACCTGGCGCGCCCATGAGAGTCGCCGTCCTCGGCGCCGGCGCCGCCGGCCTCACCGCCGCCCACCGGCTCGCCAAGCTCGGTCACGAGACCGATGTCTACGAGCGCTGGCCGGGCCTCGGCGGCCAAGCGGCGACGATCGACGTCGGCGACGGGGTCCTGCTCGAGCGCTACTACCACCACCTGTTCACCAGCGACGTCGACATGGCCGAGCTCTGCAGGGAGATCGGCTGCGAGCTCGAGACCTGGCAATCGTCGGTCTCGATCTTCCGCGACGGCGAGCTGCACGCGTTCACGACACCGCTCGACCTGCTGCGCTTCAAGCCGATGTCGCTCGTGGCGCGGGTCCGGATGGGGTTCGGGGCGCTGTGGCTGCAGCGCCGGGCGCACTCGGTCGAGCCATACGAGCCGGTCACGATCCGCTCCTGGGTCGAGCGGGTGATGGGCAGGCAGGCCTGGACCCACGTCTGGGGGCCGCTTCTGTACGGCAAGTTCCGCGACCAGGCGGACGACATCTCGATGTCCTGGCTGTGGGCGAAGCTCCGCAACCGCCGCCAGGTGACGGGCGAGGAGGCGAAGGGCGAGCTGCTCGTCTATCCGAAGGGCAGCTTCGAGTCGATCTTCGCCCGCCTTCGCGACCTGATCGAGGCGCACGGGGGCCGGGTCCTGATCGATTGCCCCGCGGCGCGGGTCGCCCGCGATCCCGAGGGCGGATTCCTGGTCACGGCCGGCGCCCCGGACTCGTTTCGCCGCGGTCACGACCCGCGTGACTTCGAGGCCGGGGGCGAGCCGGAGCGCTACGACGCCGTGATCGCGGCGCTGCCCTCCGACATCTTCGAGCAGCTGCTCGACCCAGCGCTCGCGGCCGAGGTCGGCGACCCGTACCTGGGGAAGGCGCGCTCGATCGAGTACTTCGCGGCGCTCTGCCTGCTGATCGAGCTCGACCGCGGCTTCCATCCGTTTTACTGGACCAACGTCGCCGATCCCGAGCTCGGGTTCATCGGCCTGATCGAGCAGACCAACCTGGTGCCGATCGAGCGCTACGACGGGCGCCACTTCCTCTACGTCGCCAACTACCTGCCCCACGGGCACGAGTTGCTCGGCCTCGACATGGAGGAGCTCCTCGACTTCTACGAGCCGGGCATGCTGCGGGTCAATCCCGACTATGAGCGCGGCTGGATCAGGCGAAGCTGGCGTTTTGCCGAGCCCGCCGGCCAGCCGGTCGTGCTCCCCAACCACCGCGACCGGATGCCGCCCCTGGCGACACCGGTCACCGGGCTGATGCTCGCCAACACGACGCAGGTCTACCCCGACGACCGTGGCACGAACTACGCCGTTCGCCAGGGCGAGGAGGTCGTCGAGGCCCTGCTCGCCCAGCGGCCGAGCCGGTCGCCGGTCACCGCCGCCGGCTGACGCCTGCGGTACGCACGGGCTAGCCGTCGAGGGCCGCTGTTACGCTGCCCGGCGTTCATTGAGCGATGCGCATTAGCCAGGAGGAAGGGAAATTGACCAAGTCTGAATTCGTTGATCAGGTTGCCGGCAACTTCGAGAGCAAGAAGGCTGCGGCTGATGCCGTCGAGGCCGTTCTCGACGGGATCACCAACACGCTCGCGGGCGGCGGTGAGATCACCTTCACCGGCTTCGGCAAGTTCAGCGTCGCCGAGCGTGGGCCACGCCAGGGTGTCAACCCGCGCACCGGCGAGCGGATCACGATCGCCGGGGGCAAGGTGCCGAAGTTCTCCGCGGGTGCCGGCCTGAAGTCGAAGGTCAAGAGCGGCTGACCGGCACGTTTTCCGACCGGCTTGCGGCGCTCGTCGCCGAGCGTCGCAGCCAGGTCTGCCTCGGTCTCGATCCCGCCGGTGACGACGCCGCCGTGGTCGCCCGGGAGTGTTGTGAGCTGATCGCGGCGACCGCGGCGTCCTGCGTCGCGGTGAAGCCCCAGCTCGCCTGCTTCGAGCGTCTCGGTGCAGCCGGCTGGGAAGCGCTCGAGGAGGTGGTGCAGGCGGCCGGCGAGGCCGGCCTGCTCGTGGTCGCCGACGGCAAGCGCGGCGACGTCCCGCACACCGCGGCGGTCTACGCGGAGGCGATCCTCGGCACCCTCGGCGCCGACGCGGCGACCGTCAACCCGCTGCTCGGCGGCGATGCGCTCGAGCCCTGGGTCGCGGCCGCGGAACGCGGCGGGGGCGGGCTGTTCGCGCTCGTCCGCACCTCCAACCCGGGCGCGGCAGACGTGCTCGACCTCCCCGTAGGTGGCCAGAACAACAACGCGGCCGGCGGCAGGCCGCTCCACGAGCGGCTTGCGGCGATGGTCGCCGAACGCGCCCCCCGGCTCGCCGGGGAGTCGGGGCTGAGCGGGATGGGGGCCGTCGTCGGCGCGACGGAGCCGCGGCATTTCGCGGCGCTTCGCACGCTGATGCCGGACTCGATTCTGCTCGTCCCCGGGATCGGTGCGCAGGGGGGAGACGCGGCGGCGCTCGGACCGGCCTTCTCGGGCGATCCGGCGTCGGTTCTGGTCCCGGCTTCGCGCTCGATCGCCGGCGCCGCGGACCCCGCCACCGCCGCCGCCGAGCTGCGCGAGCAGGTGTGGGCCGTCTCGCAAAGCGCCACCCGCTGACCCGGCTCCGGGGCTACCGAATGGGCCCGACCGCCTACGATTCCGCCCCCAATGTTCCCGCGGAGCGACGATCGCAAGCCAACCAGCTGGACCGCTCGCGTGCTGGCGCCCGTGGTCCTGATCGCCGTCGCGGCCGCGATCGTGCTCGTGATCAGCGGCTCGCTCTCCGACGAGGAGGGCGGCGACGAGTCGACGCAGGAGAACGTGGCGACGACGGACGAGACCGGATGCGCTCCCGACGCCGATCAGGCGGTCAAGGACGGCTACTACGTGGTCAAGGAGGGCGACAACTTCACGACGATCGCCGCCAAGACCTGCATCTCCGTCCAGCGCCTCCAGGGGCTCAACCCCAATCTCGACTCGTTCGGGCTGCAGCCGGACAACTGCGTCGACCTCGTCCCGAACGGTTGCAAGAAGCTCGCCTCCGGCTGAGCCTGAGCCGCGTCACCCTTCTGCTGGCGCTCGCGGTGCTCGCTCCCGCGAGCCAGGCCGCGGCCGCGGCCGATCCGCCGCGGGACCTGCCGGCCGCCGCCTGGGTGCTCGTGGATGCGGACGACGGCACCGTCCTCGCCGCGCACCAGGCGAAGTCGGAGCGGTCGATCGCCTCGACGACGAAGCTGATGACGGCCTACGTCGCCCGGGACGACCTGGAGCTCGACGAAACGGTGGTCGCACCGCCCTACGCGGCGCTGCCCGCCGAGTCGCTGCTCGGTCTCGAGGCGGGGGAGAGGATCGGGGTCCGCGACCTCCTGTACGGCCTGCTGCTCGTCTCCGGCAACGATGCCGCGGAGGCCCTGGCACAGGCTGCGGCGGGGTCCGAGGACGCCTTCGTCGCGGAGATGAATGAGACGGCCGACCGGCTCGGCCTGGACCGGACGGGCTACAGCAACCCGATCGGGCTGGACGAACCGGGCAACTACTCGAGCGCCGCCGACCTCGTGGCGCTGACGATCGAGCTGCGCCGCGATCCGCTCTTCCGGCGCATCTTCGACACCGCGACCGCCACCACAGAGACCGGCGCCCGCCCGCGCACCCTGGTCAACCGCAACGTCCTGGTCCAGACCGTGCCCTGGGTCAACGGGGTGAAGACCGGCTACACGATCGACGCGGGCAACGTCCTGGTCGCGTCCGGCAAGCAGGGCGGGGTCGAGCTGGTCTCGGCCGTGCTCGGGGCGCCGACCGAGTCGGAGCGTGACGCGGCCAGCCTGCAGCTGCTCGAGTACGGGTTCTCGCTCTACCGCCCGCGGACGCCGGTCCGCGAGGGCCGGCCGGTCGCCGAGGTCGGGATCGCCGACCGCGACGTCGCCGTCGGACTGGCACCGACCGAGGACGTCCGGACCACGGTCCGCAAGGGCCAGGACGTGCAGACGCGGGTACGGGCTCCCAGCGAGATCGCCGGGCCGGTCACCAAGGGGGAGCGCCTTGGCGAGGTAGTCGTGCTGGTCGACGGCGACGCGGTCGGCCGGACGCCGCTGGTGGCGACGGCGTCCGCCTCGGCGGCGACGCTCGTCGAGCGCTACGACGCCGCCGTGCCGGGATCGCGCGTGGTCGCCTGGGGGATTGCGATCGCGGTGCTGGCGCTCCTCGGGGTCGGCCTGATTGCCGTCTGGGACCGGCGCGGTAGCCTTAGCCGCGAGCGGCCTTGATCCTTACCGTCACCCTCAACGCCGCGATCGATCGCACGGTCGCGGTTCCCAACTTCCGCCTCGGCCAGCGCCACCGCGCCGTCGAGGCGAGAACGATGGCGGGCGGCAAGGGAGTCAACGTCGCGCGCGCTCTACGCCTCCTCGGACGGCCGGTGATCGCCGCCGGGATGGCGGGCGGCGCCTCCGGCACCCGGCTGCTCGAGGCGCTGCAGGAGGAGTCGGTCCTGACCGCCTTCACCCGGATCCAGGGCGAGACGCGGACCAACCTCGCGGTCATCGACCCGACCACGGGCGAGCAGACCGAGATCAACGACCGGGGTCCCGAGGTCTCGGAGGCCGAGCTCGAGCAGTTCACCGAAAAGCTGCTCTACCTTGCACAGGGCGCCTCGCTCTGCGTGGTCGCGGGCAGCGTGCCGCCCGGGACGAGGGAGGACTACTACGCGCACCTGATCACCGAGCTGCGCGGGCTCGGCGTCCCGACCGTCCTCGACTCCGACGGCGAGCAGATGCGCGCCGGCCTCCGGGCCGAGCCGGCCGTCGTCGCCCCCAACGTCGGCGAGGCCGAGGAGGCCGTGGGCCACGAGTTCAACGACGACGACGACTACGCGATGGGACTGGCCGGCCTGCTGGAGATGGGAGCGGCGGAGGCCATCATCACCTCCGAGACCGGCTGCGTCGCGATCGTCGGCGAGGGCGCCGAGCGCCGCCGCTACCAGGCGCGCATCGAACAGCTCGAACCGGTGACCACGGTCGGCTCCGGAGACTGCTTTTTGGCCGGGTACGTCGCGGCCCGCTTCGAGGGCGCGAGCCCCCGGGAGTGCCTCGCCTTCGGCGTCGCCTGCGGGGCCGAGTCGACCCAGCACTTCGGCGCCGGGACGCTCGACCGGCGCGAGGCCGAGCGCCTGCTCGGCCGCGTCCAGCTCAGCGAGCTGGACGTGCCGGCGGGGGTCGCGTAGGGCGCGACGGGTCAGGTAAGGGTGGGCGGTCCCGCGAAACCGCCCGCGCAAACCCGCGAACGACGAGTTTGTCGCGCCTGCCGCGACAAACTCGTACTTCGATCCGATTCGTCCCTCGCGGGCGGCGCCGATCGCTCCCGCCGCCCCCTTACTGCCCCGTTGTTGTTGTGTGGCGGAGCGCCCGAGGCCCCCGGTTGACCGCTGTTATCATCGCCAAGGCCTCGCATATAGAGGCCGCGCAGCCGCAAAGAGCGGCTTTCGGGGCCCCTTTCGAGGGGCTTTTTTCGTCCGCGAACACCCCTAGGTTTGGAGCCAGATGGAAGTCGAGATCGGACGCGGCAAGAAGGGCAGGCGGGCCTACGGGTTCGACGACATCGCGATCGTGCCGTCGCGGCGCACCCGTGACCCCGATGACGTCGACATCTCCTGGACCCTGGGGCCGTACCGGTTCGAGCTGCCGCTGCTGGCGTCGGCGATGGACGGCGTCGTCAGCCCGGAGACCGCGATCGGGCTCGGGAGCCTGGGCGGGCTCGGGGTGCTCAACCTCGAGGGCATCTGGACCCGCTACGAGGACGCCGACGAGAAGCTGAAGGAGATCGCCGCGGCGCCGCCCGACCAGGCGACGCACATGATGCAGCGGATCTACGAGGAGCCGGTGAAGCCGGAGTTGATCGCCCAGCGGGTCGAGGAGATCAAGGCCGGCGGCGTCGTTGTCGCCGGCTCGCTGACCCCGCAGCGGGTGACCGAGTACTACGAGGGCGCGATCGAGGCCGGGCTCGACATCCTCGTGATCCAGGGCACGGTGATCTCGGCCGAGCATGTCTCGACCAAGTCCGAGCCGCTGAACCTGAAGGAGTTCACCGCCGAGGTGCCGGTCCCCTGCGTGATGGGCGGCTGCGCCTCCTACTCGACCGGCCTGCACCTGATGCGCACCGGGGCGGTCGGCGTCCTGGTCGGGGTCGGCCCCGGCGCCGCCTGCACCACACGAGGCGTCCTCGGGCTCGGCGTCCCGCAGGCGACCGCGATCGCGGACGTCGCGGCGGCCCGCGCCCAGCACATGCTCGAGACCGGCGAGTACTGCAACGTGATCGCCGACGGCGGCATGCGCACCGGCGGCGACCTGTCGAAGGCGATCGCCGTGGGCGCCGATGCGGTGATGATCGGCTCGCCGCTGGCCCGCGCCAAGGAGGCGCCGGGGCGTGGCTTCCACTGGGGGATGGCGACGTTCCATCCCTCTCTGCCACGTGGCACGCGGGTGAAGACGCAGCAGGACGGGACCCTGGAGGAGATCCTGATGGGCCCCGCGCACGAGAACGACGGCACGTTCAACCTGATCGGGGCGCTGAAGACCTCGATGGCGACCTGCGGCTACGAGGACATCCGCGACTTCCAGCGCGCCGAGGTCATGGTGGCGCCGGCCCTGCAGACCGAGGGCAAGAAGCTCCAGCAGGAGCAGTCGGTGGGGATGGGCTCGAACGGCAAGGCCCGGGTCTCGAACGGAGTAGCCACCGCGGATGCGTGAGCGCACCGCGCCCACGATCGCCCCCGGCGATCCGGCGCTGCCTTTCGAGCCCGGGGTCGACGAGGCGATCGAGGTCGCCCCGCCGGCGACGGCGCACGAAGAGGTTCTGGTACTCGACTTCGGCGGCCAGTACTCGCAGCTGATCGCGCGGCGGATCCGCGAGTGCGGCGTCTACGCCGAGCTGCTCCCGCACGACCTCGAGCTCGAGCGGATCCGCGAGCGCGCACCGGCGGCGCTGGTCCTTTCCGGGGGCCCGGCGTCGGTCTACTCCGACGGCGCTCCGAAGCTGCGACGTGAGCTGCTCGAGCTCGGCATCCCCGTGCTCGGCATCTGTTACGGGATGCAGGCGATGGTGCTCGAGCTCGGCGGCAGGGTCGAGGGTGCCGAGTCGGGCGAGTTCGGTCGCACCGCGCTCACGGTCGGCGGCGACGGCGGCCGCCTGCTCGCCGGCCTGCCGACGGAGCAGCAGGCGTGGATGAGCCACCGCGACTCGGTCTTCGAGGCGCCGCCCGGCTTTGCGGCGCTCGCGGCCAGTCCCGGCTCGCCCGTCGCCGCGCTCGAGGACACCGACCGCGGCCTCTACGGGATCCAGTTCCATCCCGAGGTCGTCCACACGCCCTACGGCCAGCAGATCCTCGACCGCTTCCTGCGCCAGATCGCCGGCTGCGAGGCCTCCTGGTCGCCGGCCTCGGTGATCGACGAGCAGGTCGAGCGGATCCGCGCCCAGGTCGGCGACGCCGGCGTCATCTGCGGCCTCTCGGGCGGGGTCGACTCGGCGACAGCCGCCGCGCTCGTCCACAAGGCGGTCGGCGACCAGCTCACCTGCGTGCTCGTCGACCACGGGCTGATGCGCAAGAACGAGGCCGATCAGGTCGTAGCGGCGATGAAGGAGCTCGGGGTCAACCTGATCCTCGCCGACGCCGAGCAGCGGTTCCTCGACCGGCTGGCCGGGATCGACGAGCCCGAGCGCAAGCGGAAGATCATCGGCGAGGAGTTCATCCGGGTGTTCGAGGACGAGGCGGCGAAGCTCGAGGGAGTCGGGTATCTGGTCCAGGGGACCCTGTACTCGGACGTGATCGAGTCCGGTGGCGACGGCCGGGAGGCGGACACGATCAAGTCGCACCACAACGTCGGCGGCCTGCCCGAGGACCTCGGCTTCGAGCTCGTCGAGCCCCTGCGGATGCTGTTCAAGGACGAGGTGCGCGCGGTCGCCGCCGAGCTCGGGCTGTCCGAGCGGGTCGTCTGGCGCCAGCCTTTCCCGGGGCCGGGCTTGGCGATCCGGATCGTCGGCGGCGAGGTGAACCGCGAGCGGCTGGACATCCTGCGCGAGGCCGACGCGATCCTCCAGGAGGAGATCAAGGCGGCGAGCCTCTACCGCGAGCTCTGGCAATCGTTCTGCGTCCTGCCCGTCGTCCGCTCGGTCGGCGTCCAGGGCGACGGGCGCACCTACGCCTATCCGATCGTCATCCGCGCCGTCACCTCCCTGGACGCGATGACCGCCGATTGGGCCCGCCTGCCCTACGACCTGCTCGAGCGGGTCTCCAACCGGATCATCAACGAGGTGCCGGGCGTGAACAGGGTGGCCTTGGACATCTCCTCCAAGCCACCGGCGACGATTGAGTGGGAGTAGCGGTGGGTCCTCGGCCGCTAGGAGAACGTGTCCCAGGCGTGCAGCGCCGGCGCGGGATCGGTGGGCGCACCGTGGTGGTAGCCGTCGGGCCAGAGCTCGAAGTGCAGCTGGCAGAACTCGTTGCGGGCGTTGCCCGTCTTGCCGACCTCGCCGATCCGCTCTCCGGTCCGGACCCGATCGCCCTCGGCGAGCGAGGTCGGCGACTGCAGGTGGGCGTAGAAGTAGTCGTGGCCGGTGGCGAGGCCGTCGATCAGCACGTAGTAGCCATATAGGGCGTCGCTGTAGCCGGTTGCGGCAACCCGCCCGCCACGGGCCGCGACCAGGTTGGTTCCGCACCCGGCCGGCAGGTCCTGACCCTCGTGGACGCGCCCGCCGCTGCGCGGCGCCCCGAACACGTCGCCGTAGCTGTGATCGCCGCGGACCGGAAACACGTGGTCGTGGAACTCGAACCGCCCGACCGGAGCGCCGCGGTGCCCCGGCGGGCCGACCAGGAACTCATAGGCGCCGTCGGCCGGCACGCCGCGATCGCCACGGCGCCCGTCCCAGCTCACCTTGTGCACCTTGCCGGGTGCCAGTCCGTTCCTCTCGTACCGGCGGATCGGGTCGCCGTTGCGGACCCGGACGACGCGGACCACGAGGTCGAGCCGCCGCCCGGCGTGAAACGAGAACCGCGCCGTCGGCGGGCGTTCGCCGTCGAAGTACGCGGTCGCCGGCTTGACCCGCGCCGCGCGGAGCTCGAAGCCGGCCCCCGTGGGGTTGGCCGCAGCCGGCGCAGCGACCCCGGCGAGCGCCAGCGCTGCGAGCGCGAGCGCAACCGAGGACCTGATGTTCGCCTCAGCTCCCGCCGGCCCAGGAGTGGAGGAGTTGACCAACGTTCGGCATCGGATGGCCCCCTTCATACCAGCCGGGGGCCGTCCAGATCTCGAAGTGGAGGTGGCAGCCCGAAGCGTTGCCCGAGCTTCCGACCTGCCCGATCTCGCCGCCGGCGACGACCTGCGCGCGCCGTCGCAGCACCGGGCGCCGGAGCATGTGCGCGTACATCGTGTCGACCTTGGTCCCGCTGCCGTCGATCACGATGTAGTTGCCGGCTCGGCGTTCGAACCCTGTGCGCTGGACGCGCCCTGTGCGCGCCGCGAGGATCGGCGAGCCGCACGCGGCGAAGATGTCCTGACCAGCGTGGCTGCGCCCCGACCCGAATCCGTCGCCCCACGTGTATTCGACGTCGAGCGGAAAGCCGTAGTCCCGGCTTCCGAGACCACCGGACGGCGCGACCCCACCCCCGCCGCCCGCCTCGCCGCCAGGGGCGTCCGGCGGGTCGCTCTCACCCGGCCCGGGCGCCCCGATCCCGCCGCCGCCGGCCACGGCGCTGGACACGCCGACGCTGAGCGCGGCGAGGATCACGGCTACGACCAGGCGCAGGAGTCTCATCCGAGGAAGGTTCGACGCGCGGCGACCCGTTCCCCCACCGGCTAACATCACACCTCGCCGCGCGCGCACCAGCGCGGTTTTTCCGCATGAAGACCTACGTGGCCAAGCCGACCGACCGCCAGCGCGACTGGTACATCGTCGATGCCGAGGGCAAGACCCTCGGCCGCATGGCGACCCAGATCGCCGACATGCTGCGCGGCAAGCGCAAGCCCGAGTACACGCCGCACTGCGACACGGGCGACTTCGTCGTCGTGATCAACGCCGAGAAGATCGTGGTCACCGGGAAGAAGCGCACCGACAAGCTCTACTGGCGCCACAGCGGCTACCCGGGCGGGATTCGCTCGCGGACCCTGAACGAGATGCTCGACCGCCGCCCTGAGGAGGTCATCCGCAAGGCCGTCCACGGGATGCTGCCGCGCAATCGCCTCGCCCGCCAGCAGCTGCGCAAGCTCAAGGTCTACGCCGGACCGGACCACCCCCACGCCGCCCAGCAGCCGAAGCCGATGGAGATCGAGACTTGATGATTGAGGAAACGCCGGATCAGGATCAGGACGAGGCCGCTGCGGAGGGCGACGCCGGAGGGCAGGACCCTTCGGAACGTCCGAGCTCCGAGGGCGACGCCGGAGGGCAGGACCCTTCGGAACGTCCTCGCTCCGCTGCGGATATTCCTCAGGATCCTCCCTCCGACGCCGCCCCCGTAGAGGAGGCGCCCCACGAGGAGGGAGCGGAGGAGGAGGCCCCGGCCGAGGAGCCGCCCGCTGAGGAGCCGCCCGCTGAGGAGGCGCCGGCCGAGGAACCGCCTGCTGCCGAGGAGCCCGCGGCACCCGCTGAGAAGCCCGCGCCGCCGGCCGCGGAGAAGCCGAAGGCCAAGGACCAGGCGCCCGGCGCCGATTTGGAGCCGATTGCGCTCGAGCCCGAGCGGGAGCTCTCGGCCGAGGAGCGAGCGCGCCTCGAGGCCGAGGAGGAGGAGCGCGCCCGGCTCGAGGCCGAGGCCGAGGCCGGCGACGAGCCGGTGGCCCGCACCGGCCCGCAGGTCGAGCTCGCACCCGACGCGCGGATCCAGGCGACCGGCAAGCGCAAGAGCTCCATCGCCCGCGTGATCCTGCTCCCCGGCAGCGGGACCTGCGTGGTGAACGGCAAGCCGCTCGACGAGTATTTCCCGCGCCAGGCGCTGCGCACGATGGCGCGTCAGCCGCTGCTGACCGCCGGATACGAGTCCAGCGTCGACGTCCAGGCCCGCGTCCACGGCGGCGGGATCGCCGGCCAGGCGGGCGCCGTTCGACATGGGATCGCTCGCGCGCTCACGGAGGTCGATCCCGAGCTGCGCTCCGAGCTCAAGAAGCGCGGATTTCTGACGCGGGACGCGCGCAAGAAGGAGCGCCGCAAGGCGGGGCTCAAGAAGGCCCGCAAGCGCCCGCAGTTCTCGAAGCGTTAGCTTCGACCCTTGGCCCGCAAGCTGTTCGGAACCGACGGCGTCCGCGGTGTCGCAGGCCAGCTGCTGACCGCGGAGCTCGCGGTCGCCCTCGGCCGGGCGGCGACCTTCGAGTCCGAGGCGGAGCGGCCCCAGGTCCTGATCGTTCGCGACACCCGCGAGTCCGGCCCGATGCTGGAGGCCGCGCTCGCGTCGGGCGTCGCCGGCGAGGGCGGCGACGCGCTGGTCGCCGGAGTGCTCCCGACCCCGGCGGCGTCGATCCTCGTCCGCCGCCTGGGGCTCGACTTCGCCGTCGTGGTGTCCGCCTCTCACAACCCGTGGCGCGACAACGGCATCAAGTTCTTCGGCCCTGACGGGCGCAAGCTCGGCGACGAGGCCGAGGCCCGGATCGAGCGCTCGGTGAGCGGCTCGCCGCCGGTCGACGCACCGGCCAGCTCGGTGATCGGCCGGGTCCGCGATCTCGAGGGCGGGCTCGACGATTACCTCCGTGAGCTCGAGCGCGGCTTCGCGCTCGATCTCTCCGGCCTGCGGGTCGTGCTCGACTGCGCGAACGGCGCAACCTACCGCGCGGCCCCGCTGATCTTCGAGCGGCTCGGAGCCGAGGTCGAGGCGATCAACGTCGACCCCGACGGCAGCAACATCAACGAGGCCTGCGGGTCAACCCATCCAGAGGGGCTTGCCGAGCGGGTCGTCGCCGCCGGCGCCGAGATCGGCTTCGCCTTCGACGGCGACGGCGACCGGGTGGTCGCGGTCGACTCGAGCGGTCAGGTCCGCGATGGAGACGAGCTGATCGCTCTCGCGGCGTTGCACTTCGCCCAGACGGGCCGCCTCGGTGGCGGGGTCGCGGTGACGGTGATGAGCAACTACGGCTTCCACAACGCGATGGCCGAGGCGGGGATCGAGGTCGCGACGACGCCGGTCGGCGACCGCAGCGTCTCCACCGAGCTCGGCCGCCGCGGGTGGTCGCTGGGCGGCGAGCAGTCCGGCCACCTGATCTGGACCGAGTTCGCGAACTCGGGCGACGGGATCGGGGCGGCGCTGCTGACCCTCGCCGCGCTCGAGGGCCGAGACCTGGCCGATGCGACGCCCATCACCCGCCTGCCCCAGGTGCTCGAGAACGTCGAGGTGGCCGAGCTGGACGCGGTCGAAGACGCAACGGGGGTCTGGGATGCCGTGGAGCGCGAGGGGGCGGCGCTCGAGGGACGCGGGCGCGTCCTGGTCCGGCCGTCGGGAACCGAGCCGCTGGTCCGGGTGATGGTCGAGGCGCCTGAGCAGGCCGAGGCCGAGCAGGTCTGCGCGCGGCTGATCGAGGTTGTGCGCTCCGAGCTCGCCTGACCCACCCCTGGCCCGGCTCCCGGCCCGGCGCTACCCTGAACGCCCTCTCTATGTGCGGAATTGTTGGATATGTGGGCCAGCGCCCCTGCCGGGATCTGCTGATCGCCGGACTCGAGAAACTCGAGTACCGCGGTTACGACTCGGCCGGCATCACCCTGCTCGCCGACGGGCAGGTGGCGACCGTGCGCGCGGTCGGCAATCTCGCGAACCTGCGCCAGGCGGTCGGCCTCTCGGCCGAGGAGACGGTGTCCTCGGGAGCCGTCGCGGTCGCCGCGCCGCCGGCCACGATCGGCCTCGGCCACACGCGCTGGGCCACGCACGGACGGGTCACCGAGGAGAACGCCCACCCGCACGGCGACTGCGCGGGCGACGCCCACATCGTCCTCAACGGAATCGTCGAGAATCACGCCGAGCTGCGGCGCGACCTCAGCGCCGAGGGCCACGAGTTCAGCTCTGAGACCGACGCCGAGATCGTCGCCCATCTGATCGAGAAGCACTACGCGGGCGACCTCACCGAGGCCGTGAGGCTGACGTTTGCGGAGATGCGCGGCCACTACGCGTTCGTCGCCATGCACCGCGAGCACCCCGGCGAGCTGGTCGCGGCGCGGCAGGAGTGCCCGCTCATCGTCGGGCTCGGAGAGAGCGAGACCTTCGTCGCCTCGGCGATCCCCGCCTTCCTGGCCGAGACCCGGACGGCGCTCGGCCTCAAGAACGGCGAGATCGTGACGATCGATGCCGACGGGGCGCGGATCATCGACGCCGACGGGAAGCCGATCGACCGCGACACGATCGCGGTCACCTGGGACGAGGAAATGGCCGAGAAGGGCGGCTACGAGACCTTCATGCTGAAGGAGATCTACGAGCAGGCCGACTCGGTCGCGGAGACGATCACGGACCGTCTGCCGTCGATCGACTCGGTCGATCTCAGCGAGCTCGAGTTCGCCGACGACTTCGTGGCCGGGGTCCGGAGGATCGTGATCGTCGCCTGTGGAACGAGCTATCACGCAGGGCTCGTCGGCCGTTACGCGATCGAGGAGTGGGCCCGGATCCCGGTGGAGATGGAGATTGCGTCCGAGTACCGCTACCGCAACCCCGTCGTCTCGTCGGACGACCTCGTGATCGGGATCACCCAGTCGGGAGAGACGGCGGACACGCTGGCGGCAATGCGCTTGGCTCGCGAGCGGGGGGCCACGGTGATCGCGGTGACCAATGTCATGGGCAGCCAGGCAACCCGCGACGCCGACGCCGTGCTGCTGACCCGCGCCGGCCTCGAGGTAGGCGTCGCGGCGACCAAGACCTTCACCTCGCAGGTGGCGATGATGTACCTGATCGGCCTCTGGCTCGCGCAGGCGCGCGGGGAGCTCGAGCCCGAGCGAATCGCCGAGCTGATCGCCGAGCTCAAGCACCTCCCGAGCCGGATCCAGGAGACGCTGGTCGCGGTTGCGGAGCCGGTCGAGCGGATCGCGCGCGAGCAGGCCGACCACGGGTTCTTCCTCTACCTGGGGCGCAACATCGGCCTCCCCGTCTGCCTCGAGGGCGCACTGAAGCTGAAGGAGATCACCTACATCCCCACCGACGCCTATGCCGCCGGCGAGATGAAGCACGGCCCGATCGCCCTGCTCGACGAGGACACGCCGGTCGTAGCGATCGCCACCGAGAGCCCGGTGCTCCAGAAGGTGCTCTCCAACGTCGCCGAGGTCAGGGCGAGGGGTGCGGATGTGATCGCGATCGCGACCGAGGGGTCCGAGGGGGTTGCCGAAGCGGCCGACGAGGTCGTTTACGTGCCGAGCACCGACTGGATCCTGCAGCCGATCCTCGCCGTGCTCCCATTGCAGTTGCTCGCCTACTTCATCGCACGGGTCAAGGGCCTCAACGTCGACCAGCCGCGGAACCTCGCCAAGACCGTCACGGTCGAGTAGGCGCGTTCGCCTAGGATGGCGCGCTTGCTCGGAAGGCTCGGCACCTCGGCATGCGCGCTCGCCCTTGTGGCAGGCGTGATCTTCGGCTGCGGCGGCGACGACGGCGGCGAGGCGGGGCTGGCGTCGCTCGCGCCTCCCGACGCCCCCGTCTACGCCGAGGTTGTGATCAGGCCCGATGAAGACCAGGCCAAGGCGATCGAGTCGCTCGCCGAGCGGATCGGCGGGATCGACGATGCGGGCGCGCTGCTGGTCGGGCAGGTCAACGCCATGTTGGCCGCCGAGGGCCTCGACCTCACCTATGCCGAGGACATCGAGCCCTGGCTCGGCGAACGCGGCGGCACCTTCGTCAGCTCCTTCGAACCCACGAGCCCGAGCGCGGACACGCCGGACTTCGCCGTCCTCGTCGAAGTCGACGACGCCGAGGAGGCGCGGGACTTCCTGCAGCAGGTCGCGGATCTGGACGCCGTGCCCCCGGAGGAGCGCAGCTACGAGGGCGCCGACTACCTCGCCACCGCGGACGGCGTCGCCCTCGGGGTCGTCGACGACGCCGCCATCGTGCTGGGGACCGAGAACGCCTTCCAGGTCGCCGTCGACTCCTCGCAGGGTGAGTCGCTGGCGGAGAGCCCCGAGTACACGCAGCGGAGGGACGCGCTTCCCGACGACGCCCTCGGATCATTGATCGTCGAGCCCGGTGCGACGATCGGAGCGCTACTGGCCGCCGAGGCGGTCGATCACGATCAGGCGCGGATGTGGACCCCGCTGCTCGACGGATTGCTCTCCGAGCCGGTCGCGGCCACCCTGACCGCAACCCCCGATGCCGCCAGTCTCGACCTCGCCGCGCTGCTCGATTCGAGGGTGCTGCTCGGCGCCGATCCCAGCTTGCTCACGGCCCTGCCGGGCGATTCGTGGTTCGCGATCGCGGTCCCGGAGCTGGGCCAGGCCCTCGACCATGCCCTTGATGAGCTGTCGAGCAGCGGCCTGCCGGGCGCCAGAGCCCTCGAGCAGAAGGTCTTCGAGCGGACCGGGGTCAAGCTCGGCGACGTCTTCCGGTGGCTCGGCGACGCGGCGGCGTTCGTCGCCGGGACCGAGCGATCCCGGATCGCGGCCGGCGTGATCGCCAACACCAGCGATCCGGCGGCGACGCGGGATGTGCTGCGGGCGCTCGAGCGGGTCGCCGGGGTCGATGCGGCGGTGGTCGGCAATACGCTCGTCGCGACCCGTGGCGCAACCGTCGACGAGGCGCTGGAGCCGTCCGAGACGCTGGGCGACGCGCCCGGCTTCCGGGGGGCGGCCGAGGCGCTCGGAGATGACGTCCCGCCGGGCTTCTATGCCGACCTCCCCTCGCTGTTCTCGGTCGCCGAACAGGGCTCCGACGGCGACATCGACTACGACGCGATCCGTCCTTACACCGACGCCTTCGCCTCGCTGATCGGCGGCAGCCTGGTCGACGGCGACCTCGTCCTGAGTCGGTTCACGGTCTTGCTGGCCGGTGAGTAACGTGGCTGGCGCGATGACGGGAATCGGGATCGACCTGATCGAGATCGAACGGCTCGAGCGCGCGATCGAGCGCCGTCCCCGGCTGGCCGAGCGCGTCTTCAGTCCCGGCGAGCTCGAGCAGTCACGGAGCAAGGCGCGTCCGGCGCGCCACCTCGCCGCCCGTTTCGCGGCCAAGGAGGCGGCTCTGAAGGCGCTCGGCCTCGGGGGCCTGCGCCTGCACGAGGTCGAGGTAGAGGGTGGGGGCGACGAGCCGCCGCGCCTGCGCCTTCACGGGGAGGCGGCGGAGGTGGCGTCGCGGGAGGGCGTCGAGCTCTCGGTGTCCCTCACTCACTCACGTGAAATGGCGGCGGCGGTCGTGCGGGCGGACCGGGTCGAGCAACTGGCCCACGAGTAGCCTGCGCGCCATGGAGACCTGGCTCGAGCCGCTGCACGACGCGGAGACGATGCGGGCCGTCGACGCCTGGGCGATCGAAGAGCGCGGGGTACCGTCGCTGGAGTTGATGGAGGCGGCCGGCCGGGCGGTTGCCGAGGCGGCCGAGGAGGTCGCCGGGCCGGGTCCGGTGCGCATCGTCTGCGGCAAGGGGAACAACGGCGGCGACGGGCTGGTCGCGGCGCGCCATCTTGCGGAGTCCGGGCACGAGGTCGAGGTCCTGCTGCTCTCGCCGCCCGACCAACTGTCGACCGACGCGGCGGCCAATCTCGAGCGCTTTCAGGGGACGGTGCGGGAATTCGCCCCCGCGGCCATCGAGGACTCGGGAGTCGTCGTCGACGCGATCTTCGGAACCGGGTTCGAGGGCGCGCCGCGCGATCCGGCGGCCGCGGCGATCGAGGCGATCAACGCCTCCGGGGCCCCGGTCGTCGCCGCCGACATCGCCTCGGGCGTCGACGCATCGACGGGTGAGGTCGAGGGATCCGCGGTCGAGGCCGCGGTCACGGTCAGCTTCCACGCCGCCAAGCTCGGTCATTGGATCGCGCCCGGCAAGCGCCACACCGGCGAGCTGCGGGTGGCGCCGATCGGCATCCCGGACGGGGCCCCGGTCGAAGCGCCCGGCGGCCTGATCGATCCCTCGGTGCTGGGACTACTCTCGCCGCGCGACGCCGACTCGACCAAGTTCAGCTCCGGCAACGTGCTGGTCGCCGGTGGCTCGCGCGGGTTGACCGGTTCGGTGTGCCTGACCGCCGAGGCCGCCGTCCGAGCCGGCACCGGCTACGTGACCGTCGCGGTGCCGGCGGAGCTGGAGCCGATCTTCGAGGTCAAGCTCACCGAGCAGATGTCGGTCGGCTGTCCTGACGCCGAAGGCGCCCTGGTCCCAAAGGCGCTGAAGCCGATCCTCGAGGTTGCCGAACGGCGCGCCGCGGTCGTCGTCGGACCCGGGATCGGGCGCAGCGCGGGTGCGGTCGAGCTGGTGGGAGAGCTCGTCGGCCGGATCGCCGCCCCCCTGGTCGTCGATGCCGACGGCCTCAACGCGCTCGCCGGGCGACTCGGCCTGCTCGCCGATCGCCAGGCGCCGACCGTGCTCACGCCACACGCGGGCGAGCTCGCCCGCCTCCTGGAGACCGATTCCGAGCGGGTCGGAGCGCACCGGCTCGACTCCGCCCGGGGGGCGGCCTCGCGCGCCGGCGCGATCGTCGTCCTCAAGGGCGACGACTCGATCATCGCCGCGCCGGGCGCGGGCGTGATCGTCAACGGCCTCTCCAGTCCCGCGCTGGCGACCGCGGGTACCGGCGATGTCCTGAGCGGGATGATCGCCGCCCTGATCGCCCGCGGTCTCGACCCGCGCACCGCGGCCGCCGCCGCGGTCCACGCCCACACCCGCGCCGGCTGCATCGCCGCGGGGTGGATCGGAGCGGCCGAGTCGGTGATCGCCGGCGACGTGGTCGAGGCGATCCCGGCGGGGCTCGGGACCGGAGACTGGCGGGAAGCGTGAGGGCAGCCGCGGTGATCGACACCGGCGCGGTTGAACGCAACTGCCGCCGGCTGGCCTCCGAGCTGTCCGGCGATGCCGCGCTCTGTGCGGTGGTCAAGGCCAACGGTTACGGCCATGGCGCGGTTCCGTGCGCGGCGGCGGCGCTCGATGGCGGCGCGACGTGGCTCGCGGTCGCGGCGGCCGGCGAGGCGGTCGAGCTTCGCGCCGAGCTCGCCGAGCGGGCGCGGATCCTCGTCCTCGGCGCCCTCACCCCGGTCGAGCTCCACCATGCGCTCGACGCCGGCGCCGACGTCGCGGTCTGGCGCCCCGGCTTCTTGGAGCTCGTCGAAAGGCGCGGGCGGGAGCTCGGGATCCGCCCGCAGATCCACGTCAAATACGACAGCGGCATGGGCCGGCTCGGCGAGCGGGATCCGGACGCGGCCGGCGCGCTGGCACGCGCCGCTGCCGCCTCGGACGATGTCGACCTGGTCGGCCTCTGGACCCACTTCGCGACCGCCGACGAGACCGACTCCGACTTCTTCGACGAGCAGCTCGAGCGCTTCCTGGCGTTCGCGACGCCTCTGCGCGACGAGCTCGGCGACGTCATCCTGCATGCCGCCAACAGCGCCGCAACGCTGCGTGAGCCGGCGGCCCACCTCGACATGGTTCGCTGCGGCGTCGCGATCTACGGCCTCGACCCGTTCGGCGTGGACCCGTCGGCGCAGGGCCTCGAGCCGGCGCTCGAGCTGCGCTCCTACGTCGCGGACGTGAAGCGCTTCGAGGCGGGCGACAGCGCCGGGTACGGGCGCAGCTGGACGGCGACCGGGGCGACGGACGTCGGCGTGCTGCCGATCGGATACGGCGACGGAGTCCGCCGCGGTCTCTCCAACAACGCGGAGGTCCTTGTCGGCGGCCGCCGGTACCCGCTCGTCGGCACGGTCTCGATGGACAACATCACGATCGACCTCGGTCCGCACAGCGGCGTCGAGACCGGGGCGGAGGCCGTCCTGATCGGCGCCCAGGGCGGCGAGCGGCTCCTCGCCGAGGATCTCGCCCGGCGCCTGGGAACGATCAACTACGAGATCACCTGCGGAATCTCCGAGCGGGTGCCGCGGGTGCTCGCCGGAGCAAGATGACCGGGCAGCTGGCCTCGGCGCCCGCGGTCGCGACCACCCGCGAGGCCCTCGCCGGCGGGGGCGACGCCTGGATCGTCGGCGGGGCGGTCCGCGACGCGCTCGGCGAGCGCCACGTCGTCGACCTCGACCTGGCCGTCGCCGGCGATCCCGCGGAGGCAGCCCGCCGGATCGCGGCCGCGTCGCGCGGACCGGCGTTCGAGCTCTCGGCCGAGTTCGGGACCTGGCGGGCGCTCGCCGGGGACCGCTCCTGGCACGCGGACGTCAGCGCGCTGCGCGGCGAGACCATCGAGGCCGACCTCGGGCAACGCGACTTCACCGTCAACGCGATGGCCGTCGCGCTCGACGATCCGGCGGGCGAGCCGATCGACCCCTTCGATGGCCGCGCCGACCTGGCCGAGCGCATGCTGAGCCCGGTCTCGGACCGAACCTTCACCGACGACCCGTTGCGGATCCTTCGCGCCGCGCGGCTTGGCGCCGACCTGCGCTTCGGGCTCGACCGCGACCTGGTGCGGCTGGCCCGCGAGGCGGCGCCACGCGCCGCGGAGCCGGCCGGCGAGCGCCAGCTCGCCGAGCTACGCCTGCTGATCGCCGGGCCCGACCCGCTGCGGGGACTCGAGCTGCTCGACGGCTTGCAGGCCACGGCGGCGGTGCTGCCGGAGCTCGACGCCCTGCGCGGCGTCGGGCAGAACCCCAACCACCACCTCGACGTCCACGGACACACGCTGGAGGTGCTCGCAAATCTCCTGACCGTCGAGCGGGACCTGGTCCGGTACACGGGCGACGCCGCCCCGGCCGTCGCCACGCTGCTCGCCGAGCCGCTCGCCGACGACTTCACCCGCGGCGAGGCGCTGCGCTTCGGCGCCATCTTCCACGACGCCGGCAAGCCGGCGACCCGGGAGGAGCACAGCGGCGGCTTCGTCTCCTTCGTCGGCCACGACCGCGAGGGCGCGGTGGTCGTCCGCGAGGCGTGCGCGCGGCTGAAGACGAGCCGGGCGCTGGCGCGCCATCTCGAGTCGCTCACCCTGCATCACCTCCACCTCGGGTTCATGACCCACGAGCGCCCGCTCTCGCGCCGCCGGCTCTACGACTACCTGAAGCTGACCGAGCCGGTGGCGGCCGACGTCACCCTGCTGACGGTCGCCGACCGGCTCTCGGCCCGGGGCACCGGGCCGACGGCGACGCCGGAGATGATCGAGGCGCACCTCGAGCTCGCCCGCGAGGTGCTGTCGCCGGCGATCGCCTGGCACCGCTACGGAGCGCCAAAGCCCCCCATCCCCGGCGACCAGCTCGCCGCCGCGGTCGGGATCGAGCCCGGCCCCGAGCTCGGGCGGCTGCTCGACGAGATCGAGGCGGCGGTCTTCACCGGGGAGGTCGTGACGGCCGACGACGCGATCGAGTACGCCCGGCGCCTGCGCGCCGCGACGTAGCTCGTCAGCAAGCGCCGAGGTTCACCTTGACCGGCGCGGTGACCGCCCTGTTGGCGGTGATCGTGAGCGTGTAGTCGTTGACGGCGTTGGCGACGCCGTCGACCAGGACGTAGACGTCGAGGGTGTTGTCCATCATTGGGCTGTCTGCGGAGCAGACATCGATCTCCTCGGTGACCCCGGCGTTCGCCGTCGAGCACTGCCGGTTCGACATGGTGGGCCCGACCTGTGCGCACAGGTCGATGTTCCCGAGGCTCGGCGAGTCGTTGGTCGTGGTCTCCAGCGTCACCTTGGCCGAGAGGTACACGCTCGCGTTGTTGTTCTCGCGCACCGTGAAGCGGTACCACTCGGTGTCGCCACATGGGCTGATGGAGTCGAACACCTGACGTTGGTCGGAACCCGTGTCGCCTGAGACCTCCGTGAGCTGGGTATGGGACTCGATCGGATCGGCGGCGACGCACGCCGGATCGTCGTCGAGGATCGTCACCGTCTGCGCGGTTCCCGGCAGCGAGACGTTGACCGAGTTGAGGAGGTCGACCGTCACGGTCTCGTCGGGCTCATCGGCGTAGTCGCCGACCGTGGTCAGGTTGAACGCCGTGCTGGTCTCGCCGGGAGCAAAGCTGAGCTGGCCGCTCACGCCCAGGAAGTCCGCACCGACTGCCGCGGTCCCACTCAACGCCGAGTAGTCCACCTTGACGGTCCTCCCGCTCACGGCGCTGAGTCCGGCGGACACCTGGCGCACGTGGTTGCCGGAGGTGCCCTCGGCCACCGAGGCCGTCGTCACGGTGACGATCGGCGGCGCGTCGTTGTCGACGATCCTGATCAGGTGGGACGCCTCGGCGAGCTGCACGCCAACGGGGTTGGACAGGGCGATCGAGACGGTCTCGTCGTCCTCGTCCGTGGTGTCGCCGAGCACGTCGATCGCCAGCGAGGCGCTCGTCTGTCCGGCCGGGATCGTGACCGCTCCTCCCGCCGGCTGGAAGTCCGTCCCCGCGCTTGCGCTCCCGGCGGCCAGCGTCCAATCGACGGCCGTCGTGTCCGCGCTCGGTCCGCTCAGCGAGACGGCAACCTGCCGCGGGTTCGTGCCCGGGCCGCCCTCGTCGACGGCGTTCGTGGTCACCGAGAGGGTGGGTGCGGGCGGGCCGGGCCCGGGGTCCGGCGGGCCGGTGTCGTCGTCGTCGATCGTGACGATCCCCTCCCCGTCGCCGGTTTTCGCGCGCTTGAGCTTCGTCACGCTGACGGCGAGGGTCTCGTCGGGCGTCTCGAAGATCGAGTCGCCGAATACTGGGATGTCGATCACCGCCGAGCGCTTGCCGCGCCGGATCTCCACGGACTTGGTGACCGGCCCGTAGTCGACCTGGGCCTGCGCGGTGCGGTCGGCGGTGGCGAGTGTGACCTTGACGGTGCGCTTGGCCTTCTTGGACAGCGAGATCGGGACCGCCGCTGAGCCGGCGCTCTCCGCGACGGTCACGTCGCCGACGCTCACGCTGGGCTTTGCCGCCACGGCGTTCTGCGCGCTGGCGGCCATCGCCACCAGTGAGAGCACGAGTCCTACCGACGCCTTCATCCTTGACCCTCCAAGAGCGTCTGGCGATCCTAACCCGCGGGGGCCCCGAATGCATAGGGTTCGCGCGCGATGAACGACTGCATCTTCTGCGCGATCGTCGCCGGCGACGCGCCGGCCCAGATCGTCGACTCGGACGAGCACACGCTCTCGTTCATGGACATCAACCCATTTACGCCCGGCCACGCCCTGGTGATCCCGCGCACCCACTCCGCCGACCTGACCGAGATCTCCGACGAGGACCTCGAGCGGACGACGATCGCGGCGCGCCGGCTGACGCGGAAGATGGCCGAGACGCTGGAGCCCGCCGGCTTCAACATCCTCAACGCCTGCGGCGCGGCCGCCTGGCAAACGGTCTTCCATTTCCACCTGCACGTGATTCCGCGCTATGCGGACGATCCGATGAAGCTGCCGGTCATCCCGCGCGGGGGAGACCCGGACGAGATCGCCCGCATCGCGGGCCGAATCAGAGGAGACGACTGAGATGGCAGAGCCGACGATCACGCTGAAGCGCGAGGGGGCGGTGGCGAAGGTGGTGCTCTCGAACCCGCCCCTGAACCTGTTCACCGACACGGCCTTCGACGAGCTGATGGCGTGCCTGGACGAGGTGGAGGGCTCGGACGCTCGCGCCCTGGTGTGGTGCGCCAACGGCGACATCTTCAGCGGCGGCGTGGATGTGCACGGCTTTCAGCGGATCGTCGACGCCGGCGCGGGCGAGCACGCCGACGCGCTCGCGGGCCCGCTGATCGAAGGGGTCCAGCGGCTGGAAGCGCTCGAGATCCCGACCCTCGCCCTGATCCACGGGCTCTGCCTGACGGCGGGGCTCGAGATCGCGCTCGGCTGCGATCTGTTCTGGGCCGAGGAGTCGTCGAAGTTCGGCCTGGTCGAGGCGGTCGTCGGGCTGACGCCCGGGGCCGGTGGCACGCAGCGGATGGCCGACCGTGCGGGGCCCGCGCGAGCGCGCGAGTTCGTGATGACGCGCGGGCTGTATGACGCGGAGGTCCTCGAGCGCTGGGGAGTGATCAACCGCGTCGTCCCGGACGGCACGGTGCACGAGAAGGGAATGCGCTTCGCCGAGCAGCTGGCGAGCGGCCCGACGAAGGCCCACGCGGCGACCAAGCGGATCGTCAAGGCCGTCTCCGACCGCGGGCTGGAGTACGCGGATGAGATCACCCCGGAGCAGTTCGCGGGCCTGTTCGCGACCGAGGACCTGCAGAACGCCGTGCGTTCCTTCCTTGCAGAAGGGCCTGGGAAAGCCACTTTCGAGGGCAGGTAGCCGCTACCCTCACTCCGCTTTGGGTAAGGAAGAGAAGATCGAGATGGAGGGCGAGGTCACCGAGGCCCTGCCCAACACGATGTTCAAGGTCAAGCTCGACAACGACCACGAGGTCCTCGGGCACATCAGCGGCAAGATGCGCCGCCACTACATCCGCATCCTCCCGGGCGACCGGGTGAAGATCGAGCTGTCGCCGTACGACCTCGACCGCGGCAGGATTACCTATAGATACAAATAACGCGCCACGTCCTCGGCTTCGCCTCCGGGCGTGCGCGTGTCAGGCGAGGGACGACGGTTCGGCCATCTCCAGGATCAGGCTGGTCCAGGCGAACTCGCGGGCTCCGAGGCCCTCACCCGTGCCGGGGTCGTAGTACTCGCGCAGGCCCTCGCGCATCACCAGGCCGCTCAGCTGCTCCGTCATGTGGGCCGCCTCGGCTTCGTAGCCCAGACGCCGCATGCCCAGCCACAGCATCCAGGCCGCGTTGACCCAGGTCGGCCCGCGCCAGTAGCGCAGCTTCCAGCCGGGCCCGCGGTTGGGCTCGAAGGTCGGCTCGGCCGCCGAGACCGAGGACGGGGGATAGGTGAGCCAGTACTTCGCGGGATCGAGCAGGTGCTCGGTGACCAGCCGCCGGCCGATCTCCTCGGGCAGGTCGGGCAGGGCGAGCGGCGAGAGCGCCGCCCAGGTGGAGATCGCCGGCCGCGCGCCGCCGGGCTGCACCTCGTCGAGGAAAAGCCCCCGGCGCTCGTCCCAAAGCCGGTCGACGATCGCCGGGGTGATCGACGACTCGCCGGCCGAGACCCGCGCCAGGCACCAGAGCACGTTGGTCATCACCTCGCAGAGGA
Organism: uncultured Solirubrobacterales bacterium; assembly: GCA_963767285.1. GTDB lineage: Bacteria > Actinomycetota > Thermoleophilia > Solirubrobacterales > 70-9 > WHSW01. Next base: position 365,827 of record CAVYDJ010000004.1, read on the forward strand.
CCGGCCAGCCGCGGTCGCGGATCCGCCGTGCGTCCCAGCCCAGGTTGCGGTTGCGCGCGACGAGGAGGGGGAAGCCGTAGCCGCCGTGCTTGAGGCGGCCCCAGACCGGGTCGAACTTCGGCGACGAGTCGAGCCCCGACTCGTCGGGCTGGACGATCCACAGCAGGCCGTCCCCGTCGAGGTCGCGGTTGGCGCGCAGCCACTCGTGATGGGTGGCGATCCGCGGCTCGGCGGCCGGGTCGCCGACCGCCAGCCGCCAGGCCCAGGCGAGCAGCGGCGGCTGGATCGTTCCGGTCATCTCCGCGTTGCGGGAGGTGACGTTGTAGTAGACGAGCCGCTTCAGGCTCAGTGGCTGGTCCCAGAAGGTCACGTGGCCGATGAAGCCGTCGGGCCGCATCGCGTTCAGCAGGCTCTCGAGCTCCTCCCGCGGCCGGCCCGGGTCGAAGCGCCGCCAGACGATCGCCGCGAAGCACGAGTCCCAGTACCACTGCCACGGGTAGCGGCTTGGGCTCGGGCGGGTGTACGAGTAACGAACGCCCTTGCGCTCGCCCTCGGCGTGGCTTGCCTCCAGGACGCCCCGGCAGAGATCGGCGAGCTCGCTCAAACCTAGTACGACGTGCGGGCCATCCCGCGCAGGGCGAAGAAGGTGAGCACGGCGAGCAAACCGGCGAGGGCGGCGAACGCCGGCCAGGTCCCCGCCCAGGTGATCGGATCGCCGACGAAGCCCTGGCGGGCGGCGTCGACGACGTGGGTCAGCGGGTTGATCCGGGCGATATCGGCGAGCCAGCCCTGGAGCAGCTCGATCGGCGCGTAGGCGGTCGTGAACAGGACGAGCACGAACATCCCCGCCTGCATCAGCGGCGCGGCGCTCTGGGTCCGGTAACGAAGCGCCAGCGTCACCCCCCAGCAGGCCGCGATCGTCCCGGTCGCCATGACGCAGAAGAGCGCCAAGAGCAGCCCGCCGAGGCCAGGCCAGTGGACCCCGATCGAGAATCCCACCGCCAGTAGGACGGCGGCCGGGATCAGCGAGCGAAAGCTCGCCGAGAGGACCATCCCCGCCAGCAGCGCGGGCCGCGGGGCCGGCGAGGCCAGCAGGCGGTCGAACCAGCCCTGCTCGATGTCGCGTGCGAGGTTGACCCCGGTCGCGGCGCCGGTGAACCCGGCCCCCTGCAGAAGGCTGACCGGGAGGATGAAGCTCTGATAGCTGGAGGTGTCGAACCCGGGCAGCAGCGTGAGGCTGCCGAAGACCGCGGTCAGGCCGAGAAAGAAGATCGTCGGGGCCAGCACGCCGGGGATCGCCGCGCCCGGGACGCGGATGATCTCGTTGCGGGCGCGGCGGATGAGCGCCCGCACGGTCGCGATGTCGGCGGCGAACCCCATCAGCGAGTCACCGCTTAGCCCCCGGTCCTCAGCCGGCGCCGGAGCGCGATCGCGCTGAGCCCGAACGAGAGCCCTCCCACCAGGGCGATCGCGCCGAACGCCTTCAGCACCGCCTCGAGGGTGACCGAGCCGATCACCGGTTCGCGGATCGCCTCGACGATGAAGGAGAGCGGGTTGTACTCGGCCACCGACGACGCAGGCTCGAGCAGCAGGTTGGTCGGGAAGAACGCGCTGGAGAGGAAGAGGATCACGAAGATCAGCGGGAAGAGGCCCTGGACGACCGATGCGGTGCCGGTGTAGAGGGCGATCGCGGCGCTGATCCCGCCGAACGCGACCGCCGCAAGCGAGGTGAACAGGATCATCAGCAGCATTCCCGGGACGCCCTGCTCGAAAGAGGCGCCGAAGATCAGCCCGATCGCGATGAACCACAGGGCGGTGACCGCCCCGAGCGCGGCGGTTCCGGCGAGCCGGCCGAGGACGATCGAGTAGCGCGAGATCGGGGCCGCGAAGAGCCGGTCGGTGAACCCCATCTCGAGGTCGACGGCGAGCGCGATGCCGCCCGTATTTCCGGCCAGCAGGCAGGACTGCAGCATCGCCCCGGCGAGCATGAAGCTGAGGAAGTTGTCGACCTCGGGAAACCCCGGCAGGTCGACGGCGCGGCCGGCGCCTCCCGTCTGGACGGCGAGCAGGAGGGTCGGGAAGATCACGATCGGCGCGGCGAGCTGCGGGCGGCGGAAGGTCTGCTTGACCGAACGCTGTCCGAGCGCGGCCACCACCCGGACGTTGGCGAGCAACCGGCTCATTCGAGAACGGGCGCGGGCGCCGGAGCGTCGTCTCCCTCGAGGTGGGAGCCGGTCTTGTCGACGAACACGTCGTCGAGGGTCGGCTCGACCAGCTCCAGGGACTCGACCAGGATCCCGGCCTCGTCGAGCGCCCGGACGACCTTGGCGACGTCGGCGGCGCCGCGCTCGAGCTCGACCAGCAAGCGGCCCTCCTTCTCCGGGAGGATGCGGCCGAAGTCCCCGCAGATTCCCTGCGCCTGCACGGCCGAGCCGTCGGCGAGCCCGATTTCCAGGTGCGCCTTGCCGACCTCGGCCTTCAACGAGGTCGGGGTCCCCTCGGCGACGATCCGCCCGCCGGCGATGATCCCGACCCGGTCGGCGAGCTGGTCGGCCTCCTCCAGATACTGGGTGGTGAGGAAGACCGTCGCGCCCTCCCGGTTGAGCGCCGACACCTCCTCCCAGATCGCCTTTCGGCTGACCGGGTCGAGGCCGGTCGTCGGCTCGTCGAGGAACAGCACCCGCGGCTCGTGGACCAGCGCCGAGGCGAGGTCGAGGCGGCGGCGCATCCCGCCCGAGTAGGTCCCGACCCGGCGGTCGGCGGCCTGCGTCAACCCGACGCGGTCGATCAGCGCGTCGCCGCGCTCGACGGCTTCCCGGCCGATGATCCCGTGGAGCGTCGCCTGCAGCTGGATCAGCTCGCGGCCGGTCATCAGCGGGTCGAGGGCCGCCTCCTGGAGGGCGACGCCGATCGAGCGCCGTACCTCGGCGGCCTCCGTGACGACGTCGTGGCCGGCGACCCGGGCGCTGCCCCCGGTCGGGCGCAGCAGCGTGGTCAGCATCCGCACGGTTGTCGTCTTCCCGGCGCCGTTCGGCCCCAGAAATGCGTAGATCTCGCCCTCGGCAACCTGCAGGTCGACTCCGTCGACGGCCTTGATGCCCCCCGAGAACTCGCGCTCGAGCCCTGATACCTCGATTGCAGGCACGGCGGGGGAATCTACCGCCGCGCGCCAAGCGGCCTAAGCTACGGATCGCTTGGTGAACCGAAACCCGGTCTCCAAGCGGGTGTTTCACCCAGAACATGACCGGTCGCAGAACAGCCCTCGTTGCATCGCTCACCGCGCTTTGCCTGCTCACTGCGGGTGTTGCGGTGGCGAACGCTGCGACCGCGCGCACATTCGGCAAGACGGCGCGCACGCCGGAGCCGTCCTGTCCGAAGACGCCCTGCGAGGCGGTCGGCAGCGTCACCGGCTACCAGATCATCGCCGACGGCACCCGAGCCCCGTTCAAGGCTCGCGAGAACGCCTGGATCGTCGCCTGGGCGATCGACCTCTCCGATCCGACCAGGTCCCAGTACGACTTCTTCGCCGACTTCTACCAGTCGGGTCAGTTCGGGATGGTGCCCACCGCGCGGATCTCGGTGCTGAAGCGCAAGGAGGGGCGCGACTACAAGCTCAAGTCGCAGAGCGCCGTTGTCGGCCTCAACTCTTTGCTCGGCGGAAAGCAGACCTTCACGCTCACCGACCCCCTGAAGATCCGCAAGGGTGAGTTCATGGCCCTGACGATCCCGACCTGGGCCTCGTCGTTCGCCGTCAACCTCACCGGGCCGACCAACGTGTGGCGCTCGAGCCGCGCGGACGGAGCCTGCTCGGGCACCGACAACATCCAGGACGGCAAGCCGCAGCAGAAGGTCGGCTCGACCCGCGAGTACGGCTGCGACTACAAGACCGCACGGCTCCTTTACTGGGGCTACTGGGTCCCGCGCTAGATACCGGCCCAGCCTGGCAAGGAAGCAGGGGGGGACGTGTGCTCCGCACACGAGCGACCGATGACGCCGCCAGGCTCAGCCGAGGGGCGGTTGGCGCAGGCCGCAGTACGGGCAGTCGGCGACGTCGACGCCGACGAGTTGGTCGCAGCGGCGGCAGGTCCGCAGGTTGTCCGGGGTCCGCGGCAGCGCGGAGTCCGACGGCGCGAGTGGCAGGACCATGGTCACCGGCTGCATCTCCTCGCCGGTCTCGCGGTCCACGTAGACGCGGTCCGCCTCGGCCGGCGCGAGGGCCTCGCGGCCTGAGGCGCGCGCGCGGAGGCGGTAGATCTGGCGCGGGTTCTGCATCTGGACGCTGAACAGTATCCAGTGCGCCCGCCGTCGCGCCGCGTAGGGTGACCCGGGTGCGGGTGCTGATCTTCCACGGCTGGCTGCTGCGCGGGACCGGCTCCAACGTCTACAACGCCGACCTGGCTCGGGCGCTCGCCCGGCTCGGCCACGAGGTCCACCTCGTCTGCCAGGAACGGGACCCGCCCGACCTGGGCTCCGGCGCGAGCGGCTCGGTGACGATCCACAACCCCGAGATCGGCGGCCTGCTCCCCGTCTTCGTCCGCGACACGTACGAGGGCTTCGAGGTCAAGACCTTCGGCGAGCTCACCGACGCGGAGCTCGACCGCTACATCGAGCTGAACGTCGAGGCGGTGAAGGGGGTGGTCGACTCGGTCGGCGGGGTCGACGCCGCGCTCGCCAACCACCTGATCATGGCCCCGGTGATCCTGCGCCGCGCCGGCCTGGCGTACGCGATCAAGGTGCACGGCTCCGACCTCTCCTACACGATCCTCCCGGACCTCGAGCGGTTCAGGCCGTACGCCGAGGAGGCGGTGGAGGGGGCGAACGGCATCCTGGTGGGGTCCGGGCACATCGCGGAGCGGTTGCGGCTGGCGGTGGACGACCCGGAGACGAACGCGAAGGTCCGCCTCGGTCCACCGGGCGTGGACACCTCGCTGTTCACGCCCGCTGGCGATCGCGGCCAGGGGATTGACGCAAAGCTCTCGCATAGCGACCGGAACGCGTCAGTAGAGGCGGTTAGCTCTTGGGACCGCGATCCGGTTACCGCCGCCGAGGCGATCGAGTGGTACGGCGAAGGGGACGGGCCCCACGTGATCTTCGTCGGCAAGCTGATCGTCTCGAAGGGCGTCGACCTGTTGCTCGCGGCCTGGCCGCTCGTCCACGCCGAGCACCCCGGCGCGCGCCTGCTGATCGTCGGTTTCGGCGCCGCCGATCCGCCCCTGCGCGCGATCGTCGACGGCTTCGCCGCCGGGGACCTCGGGCCGCTACGGGAGATGGCGCAGCGCGGCCGTGCGCTCGAGGGCGGGGAGGAGGAGCGCCTGGCGATGCTCTCCTCCTTCATCGATCGTTTGCCCGACGGCTACGAGGAGGACGCCCGCACAGCCGCGGCCGGCATCCGCTTCGCCGGCCGGCTCGAGCACGACGAGCTCCCCGGGCCGATGGCCGCCTCGGAGGTCCTCGTATTTCCCAGCACGTTCCCCGAGGCGTTCGGGATGGTGGCCGCCGAGGCAGCGGCGGCGGGGGCGCTGCCCATCTCCGCGGCCCACTCGGGGGCGCTGGAGGTCAGCCGGGAGCTGGCGCGTGAGCTCCCGGAGTCGGCCCGGGAGCTGGTCTCATTCGCGCTCGACGACCGCGCCGTCGAGTCGATCGCCGAACGGATCGACGGCTGGCTCGCGCTGGGCGAGGCCGACCGCACGGCGGCGAGCGACTCGCTGCGCGCGACCGTCGACCGCCTCTGGAGCTGGGAGGGGGTCGCGCACGGGGTGCTCGCGGCGAGCTCGGGCGAGCTCGACGGCCTCCCACGCACGAACGCCGCGAATTAGGTGGTTTCACCTATACCGGGGCGGCCAGTTGGCTGCGACCGTGCGTGGCGTGAAGCCAATCGCCGCCGCATTCGCCCTGCTCCTGTCCCTCGTGCTGGCCGCCACGGCCGTCGCCGTGCCCGGTTCGACGAACCTCGTCGACTTCCTCACCGACGGTGTCGGTGGCGTGGACGGGCTCAACTCCCCGCAGGGGGTCGCGGTCTCCGACGATGGCAAGAGCGTTTACGCCGCGGCGCTGGATGGCGACGCGGTTAGCGTCTTCTCGCGCGATGCGGCGAGCCAGAGGCTGACCTTCGTCGAAGCCCAGAAGGACGGGGTCGGAGGCGTCGACGGCCTCGATGGGGCTCGGGACGTGATCGTCTCGCACGACGGCACCAGCGTCTACGCGGTCAGCGGGGTCGACAACGCTGTGGTCGCGTTCAGCCGCAACGCGACCACCGGCGCGCTGACCTTCATCGAGCGGGAGAAGGACGGGGTCGGCGGGGTCGACGGGCTTGCCGACTCCCGTGGGGTGACGATCTCGCCGGACGACAAGACGGTCTACGCGACGGGGTCGTCGGACGACGCGGTCGCGGTCTTCGCGCGCGACGCGACAACGGGCGCCCTGACCTTCGTCGAGCGGGAGAAGGACGGCGTCGGCGGGGTCAACGGCCTCGACGCGGCGCTCGACCTCGATGTCGCGCCCGGGGGTGCACATGTCTACGTCGCGAGCGGCGGCGATAACGGGGTCGCGGTCTTCTCCCGCAACGCGACCACCGGCGCGCTCACCTTCGTCGAGGCGCAGCTCGACGGTGTCGGAGGCGTCGACGGAGTCGACGATGCCACGGACGCCAAGGTCTCGCCGGACGGCGCGCACGTGTACGTGGCCGGGTCGGCCGACGACGCGGTCGCGGTCTTCTCCCGAAACGCGACCACCGGGGCGCTGACCTGGCAGAGCCAGGTCAAGGACGGCGTCGGGGAGATCGCCGACTTCAATGCGGCGCGCGATATCGCGTTCTCGCCCGACGGAACCCGCGTCTACGTGCTCGCGCTGCTGGACGACGCCCTGCACACGTTCACGCGCAACCCGGCAACCGGCGCGTTGACCGTGTTCGACGCGGAGCTCGACGGGCCTAGCGGCCCCACGTTCGGCTCCCCGCAGAGCGTCGTCGCGACCGGCGACGGCCTCGGGGTCTATGTGGTCGCATCGCTCAACGACACGCTCGCCGCGTTCTCGGTCGAGCAGGTCGCGCCGCCGCCTCCGCCCGCTCCGCCCGCGGCGCCCGACACGACGCCGCCCGGCCTCGCGCTCTCGGGCAAAGGGAAGCAGAAGCTCGCGAAGACGATCGCGGTCGAGGTCACGTGCGGCGGTGAGGCCTGCGCGGTCGAGGTCGGCGGCAGCCTCAAGGCCGGCAAGTCGAAGACGGAGCTGAAGCCGGCCACCGCGAGCCTGGGCGCCAACGAGGCCCGGGCCCTGTCGGTCAAGCTCCCTGGCAAGGCCCGCCGCCAGGCTCTTCACGCGCTCGACGACGGTCGGAAGGTGATCGCGAAGCTCAACGCCGTGGCGACCGACGCCGCTTCGAACGCGGCGACCGCCAAGCTCAAGGTGAGCCTGCGCGAGCCGTAGGTGACGCCTGCCACAAGGCGGACGACAGGGGCGACATGGCCGTCGCGCCGATCAATAGAATCGCCGCGCAGTGACCCGGGTGACCTATGTACGGCTCGTCGCCGCGATGATCGTCGTCTCGATCGTATCGTCGGTGTTCCTGCTCCAGTTCGAGTGGTTCGGCGACGCCGGGTCCGAACAGGCGGGGCCGATCGACACGCTCTTCGACGTGATGATCGTGCTCTCGTGCGTGGTCTTCGCGATCGTGATGGTGATGTTCACCTACGCGATCTGGAAGTTCCGCGTCAAGCCCGGCGACGAGGGTGACGGCAAGCCGATCCACGGCAACACCAAGCTCGAGATCGCCTGGACCGTGATCCCGACGATCATCGTCCTGTTCGGCGCCGCGTACAGCTGGGTGGTGCTCGACGACATCGAGAGCGAGGCCTCGGACGCGATCCCGCTGCACGTGATCGGGCAGCAGTTCAAGTGGACGTTCGTGTACCCCGGTGAGATGGTCGGCAGCGGCGAGAGCGCAACCCCGGTGACCACCGATGAGCTGCACGTCCCGGTCGACCGCCAGCTCAACGTCTCGGTCGAGGCGCTCGACGTGCTCCACTCGTTCTGGGTCCCGGAGTGGCGGATCAAGCGCGATGCGGTACCGGCGGAGAACCCGGAGGAGGAGGGCGTCGACAACACCTTCGTGGTCACGCCGAACGAGGAGGGCAACTTCAGCCTGATCTGCACCGAGCTCTGCGGGACCGGGCACTCGACGATGCGCGCCGTCGTGGTGGTCGAGTCGCAGGAGGAGTACGACCAGTGGATCGCCGAGCAGAAGGAGGCCCAGGGCGGCGCGTCGGCGTCGACGGGCGGGTAACTAGGGTTCACGCACGATGGCGGCAGCGATCAAGAAACCAGGGCTGATCCGGGCGGGGATCGGGTTCGTGCTCGGCGCCGGGTTCGGCTTCGGGCTCGTCGTCGCGCTGCGTGCGATCTCCGGCCTCGACATCTTCCAGACCGAGCCGACCGGCTACCCGCACCTGATCGTGCCCGCGATCACCGGCCCGCTCGGCTTCCTGGTCGGGCTCGGCGCCTTCGACTACTGGTTCCGCTGGGCGGCCGGCGCGCCGACCGTGCCCGAGGAGCACTCCCAGCACGGGGCGACCTCCTGGCGCGACTACTTCAAGTTCAACACCGATCACAAGGTGATCGGGATCCAGTACATCGTCACCACCTTCTTCTTCTTCCTCGCCGGCGGGCTGATTGCGATGGTGATGCGTGCCGAGCTCGCGCAACCGGGCACGCAGATCGTCGATCCGGGCCTCTTCAACGGCCTCTTCTCGACCCACGCGGCGCTGATGATCTTCGTTTTCGTGATCCCGGTCTTCGCCGGGATCGCCAACTACGTGCTCCCGCTGATGATCGGCGCGCCGGACATGGCGTTCCCGCGGCTGAACGCGCTCTCGTTCTGGATGCTGCCGATGGCGGGCCTGCTCTTCCTCGCCAGCTTCCTGGTCCCCGGCGGCGCCTTCGACGCCGGTTGGACGGGCTATGCACCGCTCTCGACCGGGGCGCCGTTAGGCCAGTCGTTCTTCAACTTAGGCGTGCAGTTCGCCGGCGCGTCGTCGATTGCGACGGCGCTCAACTTCCTGGTCACGATCATCACCATGCGGGCGCCGGGGATGACCTTCTGGCGAATGCCCCTGCTTGTCTGGGCGAACCTGTCGACCTCGCTGCTGGTCGTCGCCGCGACCCCGTTCATCGCCGGCGTCCAGTTCATGGTCCTGTTCGACCGCGCGCTGGACACCAACTACTTCCAGGCGACGTTCGGCGGCGACGTCCTCAGCTACCAGCACATCTTCTGGTTCTACTCCCACCCGGCCGTCTACATCATGATGCTGCCCGGGTTCGGGATCGTCTCGGAGGTGATCTCCACCCACGCCCGCAAACCGATCTTCGGCTACCGCCTGATGGCGCTCGCGCTGCTGGGGATCGTCGTCCTCTCCTACACGGTGTGGGCGCACCACATGTTCGTCAGCGGCATGTTCAGTTGGCTGCGGGTGCCGATGATGATCACCACCCTGCTGATCGCCGTCCCGACCGGGATCAAGATCTTCAGCTGGCTCGCGACGCTCTTCGACTCGAAGTTACATCTGAAATCGACCGCGATGCTGTTCAGCCTCGGGTTCATCGTCACCTTCGTGGTCGGCGGGATCTCGGGGGTGATGCTCGGCATGGTGCCGATCGACATCCACGTCTCCGACACGTACTTCATCGTCGCCCACATCCACTTCGTGTTGTTCGGCGGCTCGGTGTTCACGATCTTCGCCGGGATCTACCACTGGTTCCCGAAGATGACCGGGCGGATGTACGACGAGAAGCTCGGGCGGGTGCACTTCTATCTGACCCTGGCCGGGATGCTCGGCACCTTCGTGCCGATGCACTGGATCGGGATGGAGGGAATGCCGCGCCGGGTCGCCGACTACGCGGCCCAGTTCGGCGACTGGAACCTGGTCATCTCGATCTCCTCGTTCCTGCTCGGAATCGCCCAGGTGATCTTCATGTACAACATGTTCGTCAGCTGGAAGTGGGGCCCGAAGGCGACGGCCAACCCCTGGCGGGCGAAGACCATCGAGTGGCAGGTCTCCTCGCCGCCGCCCATCTTCAACTTCGACGAGATCCCGCGCGTGGTCGGCGGTCCCTACGAGTTCGGCGTCCCCGGGGCGCGCCACGCGATCATGGGCCCGGAGACGGCGGACGTCCGCGAGCACGAGGCCGCCACTGTCGGGGCCGCGGCCGGCAACGGCGACAGCGAGGCCGAGACCGAGCACTCGGGGAGCAGCCCATGACCGACGCCGAACACGCGGCCTACCCGATCGACGACCCGCGCAGCCAGGTCGACTGGAGCGAGGGCGGTACGGTGCTGGCGTTCCTCAACGAGGTCGCCGGCGGCCGCCGCCTGCTCGAGGCGATCCGCGAGCGCGTCGACGCCGGCGCCGATGCGGTTGCCGTCGTGGCGCCGCAGAACCAGCCCATCGTCGGCCAGATCGTCGACCGTGACGAGGTACGCGACGCCGCCCTCAGTCGGGTCGAGGTCACCCAGCAGGTGCTGGACGCGTTCGAGATCGAGTCGCTCGGCGCGGCGATGGATCCCGATCCGCCGCTGGCGCTCGACGATGCGGTCCGGGCGTTCGAGCCGCGCGAGGTGCTGCTCTCGGCGCTGTATGAGACCCGCTTCGGGCTGACCCGCAAGGACCTGGTCGAGTGGGCGAAGGCGACGGTGGAGGTCCCGGTCACCCACATCCCGGTCCGGGTCGACGACGACGCGGTGCGCTGGGACGTCATCCACACCCTCGTGGTCGGCACCCAGACGATCGCCAGCCCCGACCTGATTGCCCGCCTCAAGGAGCGAGCCGCCGACAAGCCGCACCGCTACACGATCATCTGCCCGCGCTCGGGTGACCTGAGCCGCGCGGAGGTCTGCGAGCGCCTTGCGACCACGCTCGCCGAGCTCTACCGCGCCGACGTCGACGCCACCGGCCAGCCGATGAGCCCGGAGCCTTACGCGGCGATCGCCAACGCGATCGACCACTACCGGATCGACGAGATCCTGATCTCGACCCTCGCCGGCCAGCAGTCGAAGTGGCTGGAGGAAGGCCTGATCGACCGGGTCAAGGAGATCACGGACCTGCCGGTCGAGCACTACGAGGCGCAGGGAGCGGCCGTCTGATGGAGAGCGCAGCGATTCCGGCCCCCGGCGCCGGAGCCCACGGTCACGAGGAGCACCACGGCCCGCCCGAGGCGCATCAGAGCTCGCGGATCGACCGCCAGACGCTCGGGATCCTGCTCTTCATCATCTCGGAGATCATGCTGTTCGGGGCGTTCTTCGCCTCGTACTTCTTCCTCCGGGTGGTAGCCAACGACGGCCCCTGGCCGCCGGAGGGCGTCGAGCTGCCGGTCGCGATCGCCGGCGTCAACACCGCGATCCTGGTCTCCTCGAGCTTCACGATGCACTGGGCGCTCGAGGGGGTCCGCAAGGGCAACCGCCGGGCGATGCAGATGGGCCTGATGCTGACCTGGCTGCTCGGCGCGACCTTCCTCTTCATCCAGATCAACGAGTACATCCACATCGGCTTCTCGGCCCGCGACGGCGCGTTCGGCTCGATCTTCTACGGCCTCACGGGCCTGCACGGCGCCCACGTCTTCGTCGGCCTCGTGCTCCTCAGCTTCGCCAACATCCGCGCCTGGCGCGGCCACTTCGGGCCGGAGGCGAAGGACCACCTCGGCGTCGAGGTGCCGGGCATCTACTGGCACTTCGTCGACGTCATGTGGATCATCGTCTTCACGGCCGTCTACATCCTCTAGTTTCGGCCGGCGGTTGCTGAAGCCACCAGCGTAGAGACCGCTGGAGCCACACTCGAGACCGTTGGCGACCTTGGGCGAGGTGACCGCGTCGTCGGCAAGCAGTCGCCTGCGACGGGTCGATAACGGTGAACTACGCACCGTTTCCGGCCACTCGCCGCGAGCACCGGAATGACCCGGACGGGATCGTCCGATGGCACCGAGGGCGGCACGGTTCAGGTGAAGGACATCAACCCCAATGCCGGCAACTCGTACCCGAGATACCCGACCAACGCGGGCGGGACGCTCTACTTCCAGGCAAACGACGGCACCAACGGTGCCGAACTCTGGAAGTCCAACGGCACGGAAGCCGGCACCACACTCGTCAAGGACATCCGGCCCGGGGCGCCGAGCTCAGCCCCCAGATATCTGACGACCTTCGACGGGATGTTGTTCTTCACCGCCGTCGAGAACACCAACGGCCTCGAACCGTGGAAGTCCGACGGCACGACCGAGGGCACCACCCTCGTCAAGAACATCTTCCCCGGACTCGGGGAGTCGAACTCCAGGTACCTGACCGAATCCGGCGGGACGCTCTTCTTCACCGCCCACGACAACTTCCTCTTCAACGACGAGCTCTGGAGGGTCGCCATCCCCCGCCAGGTCTCGATCGACGACGTCACCCTCAACGAGGCCGCCGGGACCGCGACGCTCACCGTCAGCGCCACGCCGGGCAGCGTCGCCGCAAGGTTCGACTACGCGACCGCCGATGGCACCGCGACCGCCGGCGACGACTACACCCAGGGCTCGGGCACGAAGACGATCCCCGACAACGCCGCGTCGACCGCGATCGAGGTTCCGATCACGGACGACCCGGCCGACGAGCCCGACGAGACCTTCACGGTCACGCTCGCAAGCGCCGACAGTGCGACCACGGTCGCCAGGGCCACCGCGACGGTGACGATCACCGACGACGACGCGGCCGCCAATCCGCCGTCACCGCCACCGCCGCCGGACAACGACTTCGGCCTCCCCGGCAAGGGCAAGCGCAATCTCAAGACGGGAGCGCTGACGCTCGAGATCAACCTGCCCGGAGCCGGCACGCTCTCGGCCGCCCAGCAGGGCACGACGACGGCGCGCTTCCTCTCTTTCGCGAAGTCCAAGGCGCTGATCAAGCCGACCACCAAGCAGGCCGTCGCCGGCAAGAACACGCTCGTCCTCAAGCCCTCGAAGAAGGGTCTCAAGAAGCTCAAGAAGGCGGCCAAGGGCCCGAAGACGGGCAAGCTCAAGGTCCCGGTCCAGGTCACCTTCACGCCGGCCGGCGGCACTCTGAACGCCGAGGACCGCACGTACAAGCTCAAGCTGAAATAGCCCGCCGCGTCGTTCGACGCGGCGGGCGTGCGTTCAGCCGCTACGCGTTACAGGCGAGATCCCAGTTGCGCAGGTGGTTCCCCGGCGGCACCTCGCCGATGAACTTGATCTTCGCCGCGGTGTAGAGGTCGACGGTCTGGCCGGCGCACTTGCCGGTCTCGATCTCCTTGAGTTTCACCTTGGCGCCGTAGCTGTGGAACGTGCCGCCGGCGCAGTCCGGCTTGCAGTCGTTGAGGTAGAACCAGCCCTCGCCCTTGGCCTTCTCGCCGCCCCATTCGGACCACTTGACCTTCCCGACGTAGGCGTTGGCGTCGCCGCAGGCGAGCACGATCCGCTTCGGCTCGATCTTGGGCGTCGTGCAGTCGTGAGGCGCGTAGACGAGCCCGACGGGCTCGACGAGGCCGGCACCCGCCGGCGCGACCACCGCTGCGGTCAGCGCTCCGGCGGCGATCGACGCGATCAGGATCTTCTTCATCGCTCTCCTTCTTGGTAGGAACGGTCCCTGTCGGGCGGCACCCTACCGCCGCATGCGGCCGTGGTGGGATCGGCTGGACCGATGGTTGACGGCGCGATACTTTTGGGTGCATGCACAACCCGCTGCGCTCCGAGGCCGACGCGTTCCGGCTTGTGGTGATCGTCGGCCTCGCTGCCATCCCGGTTGTCGTGCTCGGCCTCGTGGCGGGTCCGGCCTGGGGCTTCGTCGCGCTGGGACTCGAGCTCGGGATCGGGATCGGGCTGATCTGGCGCGGCTCGCGCGGGACCCTGCCCCACACGGCGGACGTTGCGCACGCCGACGACGGCGTGCACAGGATCCTCGTGGTCGCCAACGAGACGGTCGCCGGGCGCTCGCTGCTGGACGAGATCAGCGCTCATCACGAGGGACGGTCGACAGAGATCCTGGTCGTGGTCCCGGCGCTGCCGCACTCACGGCTCGAGCACCTGGCCCACGACGTGGATGGGGCGCTGGCGGAGGCCCGGGCGCGACTCGACGACTCCCTGGCGGCGATGAAGCAGGCGAACCTGAACGCGCGGGGGTTCGTCGGCGACCATCACGACCCGAACGCCGCGATCGAGGACGCGCTTGCGACCTTCCCCGCCGACGAGGTGATCATCTCCACCCACCCGCCGCAGCGCTCGAAGTGGCTCGAGGGCGGGGTCGTCGAGCGCGCGATCACAGAGATCCCGCTCCCGGTCACGCACGTGGTCGTCGACCTCGAGGCCGAGGGCGCGCCGGCGGCTTGACCGCCTACTTGCCGACGTTCTGAAGCAGGTAGTCGACCAGGCCCTTGAGGTCCGTGGGCGTAAGCGTCTGCCCGAAGTCCTGGGGCATGATCCCCTCCGAGAAGCCCTGCGTGATCTCCGAGTTCGGATCGACGATCTGCTGCTCGACGTAGGCCGCGTCCTTGCCCGCCAGGGCCTCGTCGAGGTCGGGGCCGGTGCTCGACGTGGTCCCGGCCGCCGCCAGCGCGTGGCAGATGCCGCACTTCTCGGCGAACAGCTGCGGCGCCGGGAGCTCCGGGGGCTTCGCTCCGGGCACGCCGGCCACGCTGCCGACGTAGGCGGCGACGTCCTCTGCGTCCTGGCCGGTGACAAGCTCGGCCGGCATGTAGACCCGGTCGTAGTTCGCGGCGCCCGGTTCGATGTAGCGCGGCGCCTCGATCTGCGTCTGCGTCACGCCCTCGATCGTGTCGTTGTCCATCCCGTCCATCCGCGCCTGGGCGAACGAGGCGTCGAGGTCGGGCCCGATGTCGGCGCTGGTTCCCGCCTGCGCCAGCGCGTGGCACGTGCCGCACTTCTGCTGGAACAGCGCCCGGCCGCGGTCGAGGTCGGCGTCCTCGGAGACGTCGCAGCCCGCCATCGCGACCGCGCCCAGGAGAGCGGCGGTGACGATGCCGAGGCGAGCCGGGGCAAACCGCCGGCGACTGCGGGGGAGGGGTCGACGCACGCGGCGAATCCTATCCATCCGGCGCGCGGGACCCGTGGGCAAGCGGCCGCTCATCCGTTAGGGTTCGAGCCAATCTGCACTTGAGTCGATGAGGACCGTCTAGATGGAAGTTCGCGAGGGAATGTCGAGGGTCGTGCTGACCGTGGGAGCCGGTCACACACTGCGCGAGGCCGCGCAGCGGATGACCGAGAAGGGCGTCGGCGCCGCCGTCGTCCTCGACGAGGAGCAGCCTGGACCGGGCGTGGTTTCCGAGCGCGACATCCTCAACTCCCTCGGCAAGGGCGAGGACCCCGACGTCGAGCGGGTCGGCGATCACATGAGCGACACCGTCATCTCCGCCGAGCCCGACTGGAGCCTCGAGCGCGCCGCCGTCGAGATGTCGCGGCGTCACATCCGGCATCTGGTCGTCGTCGAGCAGGGCGAGCTGGTCGGGGTGCTCTCGATGCGCGACATCGTCCGGGTCTGGACCTCCGACGGCGCCACGGCAAGCACGATCTCGCCCGAAGCCGAGCAGAACGCGCTCTAGATCTAGGAGCCGCGCTTCGCCGACCGCTGCAGCGGTACGGCGGGGATCACCGCGGTCGCGACCCGCTGTTTGCGCGGCAGGCGGTTGTAGTCCTCCCGCGCGTCGCGAACCCAGGCCCGCAGCGAGAACAGGGCGACCAGGGCGCCGACGACCCCGTAGGGCCACCAGGTGAACAGCGAGGCGACCACGGCGGCGAGCCCGAAGGCGACAAGCGCCGGGTGCCAGGACGGCTCCGGGACGTAGACGAGCTCGAGCGGCTCGGTTCCGTTGCGGCGATCTTCGGCCATCGTGCTCCTCGCTCAGCCGATGTAGATGATCGCGATCACGAAGGCGAGGGCGAAGATCGCGAGCGCCGCCGAGGCGGCCAGGAGGCCGGAGGAGAGGATCGATGTGGCGCGAGTGCGGTCCATTGGGCGACCCGTTCTATCAGACCACCCTGTCGACGGCCATGGCGCAGAACAGGAGTGCCAGGTAGGCCAGCGACGAGAGATAGAGGCGGAGGGCGGCGGCTCGGCTCGGCTCGCGTAACAGCCGCACGGCGAGGACGGTGAACGCGCCGCCGAGGACCACCGCGGCCACGGCGTAGATCGCGCCAAGGAAGCCGGTCGCGACCGGGATCAGGGTGAAGGCGACGAGCACGAGGGTGTAGAGGACGATCTGGCGCCGGGTCGCGGGCTCGCCCTTGACGACCGGCAGCATCGGCACCCCGGTGCGGGCGTAGTCGTCCTTGATCAGCAGCGAGAGCGCCCAGAAGTGCGGCGGCGTCCAAAGGAAGACGATCCCGAACGGATACAGCGCCTCCGGCGCGAGACTTCCCGTCGCGGCCGCCCAGCCGACCAGCGGCGGGACCGCGCCGGCGGCGCCGCCGATGACGATGTTCTGCGGCGTCAGCGGCTTGAGCCAGATTGTGTAGACGACCACGTAGCCGAGCAGCCCGGCCAGCGCGAGCTCGGCCGAGAGCGCGTTCACGGTCAGGGTGAGCTGGATCGTCGCCAGCACGCCGAGCGCGATCCCGAAGGCGAGTCCGTGGGCCGGTTCGATGCGCCCCGCGGCGATCGGCCGTCCCTCCGTTCGCGCCATCCGCGCGTCGCGTTCGCGGTCGAGGTAGTGGTTGATCGCCCCGGCGCCGCCGGCCGCCAGGTAGCCGCCGAGCATCGTCCAGAGCACCGTGTCGATCGGCGGGAACGAGCCCAGGGCGACGATCATCGTCGCCACGGTGGTCAGCAGCAGCAGCGAGATGATGCGCGGCTTGGTCAGCGAGATGTAGTCGCGGGCCGTGGCGGCCAGCGAGCGCTCGCGACCGAGGGTCAGGCTGGTGGTCGCGCTCTCCATCAGGCGGCCACCGCCTCACCGTGCTCGGGCCGGAGGGCCCGCTCCGCGGCCGGCGAGGACGCGGGCATCAGGGTCGCGGTCGCGTAGACGACGGTCGCCCACAGGGTCGTCCCGAGCGCGAGGTGGCCGATGATCAGGCCCGCGTGCTTGCCCGCCCAGACGTTGATCGCCCCGAGCGCGACCTGGGCGACCAGGATCAGCGCCGCGATCCAGAAGGCCCGGCTGGGAGCGCGGCGGCGCAGCGCCAGGGCCGCCATCGCCAGGATCGAGATCGCCGTCAGGTACATGAACGCTCGGTGGACGAGCTGGATGTCCGCCAGCCGCGACTGGCCGAAGGAGAGCGGCCCCTGGGCGTTGCAGCCGGGAAAGTGGTCGGAGCTCCAGCCGGTGCCGCAGGCGGAGTGGGCGCCGACCAAGGGCTGGTCGGGCGTGCCGTGGTACTCGGTCCCGGCGACGTAGCCGCCGGCGACGATCGTCGCCAGCACCAACACCGCGGTGACTATGCCCAGCGGCCGCAGCCCGCGCACGGTTTCGGCGGCGGGGGCCGGCGTCGTCTCGGCGCCCCTGCGGAGCACGAACAGGAGCCCGAGCAGAAGCATGGCCAGCCCGAGGTGGGCGGCGACAAGCTCGTCTTCGAGCCCCGTCTCGACCGTCAGTCCGCCGAGCGCCGCCTGGACAAGCACCAGCCCGCCGGCGGCGACCGAGCCGCGGACCAGGAGGCGATGCGAGCGCAGGCGCCGGAAGGCCTTCAGGGCCAGCAGGGCGATCAGCACCGTGACCACGGTCGCGGCGAGCCGGTGCGAGAACTCGATCACCGACTCGGCGGAGTCGGCGGGCAGGACGCCGCCCTCACAGAGGGGCCACCCGTGGGTGCCGCTGCCCTCGGCGCCGCAGCCGAGCCCCGAGTCGGAAACCCGGACGACGCCGCCGATCAGGATCAAGACCAGAGTGGCGACGATGGTGAGGGTGACGAGGCGGCGGAAGCGGGATAGCTCATCCGCATCGCCACGAACGGCGACTGAGTCCATCGCCGTCAGGATAGAGGCGCGCTACCCGCGTCGTCGGAGTCGTCGGGCGGCTCCGACGCCTGCTCGGGGTCCGGCGGCGCGGCCTCGGTCGTTGCCTCGGGCTCTGGCGCCGGCTCGGGCTCGGGCTCGGGCTCAGGTGTCGGCTCCGGCTCCGGGCTCGCGACCGGCTCCGGTCCCGGCGGCGGCGTGAAGCTCTGTTCGCGCAGAGCGATCGAGCGGCGGATGTCGTGCAGCGGCTCACCGCTGCGCACGTCCGGGACGGCGTCGAAGTTGTGTGGCGCCGGGGGCGACAGCGCGAACCACTCGAGCGTCGAGCCGCCCCACGGATCGTGGCCGCGGGCCCGGATGCCGTTGTTCCAGCTGTGGGCCGCGTTGCCGAGCTCGACCAGGATCCCGATCACCAGGATGAAGGCGCCGATCGAGGCGATCAGGTTGTAGGCGTCGACCCCGGCGTCCTCGTAGAACTTGTAGACGTCGACCGGCTGGCCCTCCAGCCCGGCGAGGAACATGCAGGCGACGTACAGGTTGAGCCCGATCAGCATCATGATCAGGGCGAACTTGCCGAGGCCCTCGCCCATCAGCCGGCCGCTGAGCTTCGGGAACCAGTAGTGCAGGCTCGCGAAGCCGCCGAGCACCCCGCCGCCGACGAGCACGTACAGGGTGTCGCCCTGGCTCGCGGTCGTGTAGTCGAGCGCCCAGCCGACCGGGATCACCGAGTAGCCGAGCTCGCCGGCGAGGCCGAACGACATCATCGCGATGGCCGCCAGCGCGTACCAGAGCGCGGCCGAGCTGACGTCGAGCACGCCGCCCCAGATCGTCGCGATCCACGTGTAGAAGAGGGCTCCGATCGGGACGATCAGGGCGAGCGCAAACGCCATCGCCATGATCGTCCAACCCTCGTTGAGCGGGGCGATGTACATGTTCTGCATCCAGGCGAGCAGCCCGAGCGCGCCGATCGCGACGAACGAGGCCGAGACCGCGCGGCGGCTGAAGATCGGCTTGCGGGCGAAGGTCGGGAGGATCTCCGAGATCGACCCCGCGGCGGCCAGGACGACGATCAGGTAGAGGCCGGTGAAGTAGACGTATGAGAGGTGCTCGTAGAGCAGCGGTGCGCCGCCTTGGCCCGGGTCGAAGAACAGGCCGTCGAAATGACGATCGATTTCCAGCATCGTCAGCGCGGCGATCATCAACGGCCCGATCACGAGCAGCAGGTAGCCGATCACAGCCGACGCCCAGGCGAACAGCGGCAGCCGCCGCCAGGCGAGGCCGGGGGCCCGCAGCTTGTTCAGCGTCACGACCAGGTTGATCGCGAAGCAGACGAACCCCAGGGTTGCGAGCCCGACGCCCGCGATCCACGCGTCGGCGCCGTTGGAGGGCGAGAAGGCGAGGTCGGAGAGCGGCGGCAGCGCGGCGGTCCCGGTCTCCGGGACGCTGTAGAGGAAGCTGGCGAGGATCGTCACCCCACCGGCCAGGTACAGGTAATAGGAGAACTGGTGCAGGCGCGGCAGCGCGACGCCCCGGGCACCAATCTGCAGCGGCACGATGTAGCCGATCAGGCCGAGCGCCAGCGGCACGATCGCCAGGACGACGAAGCTGACCACCGACGCGCTCATCAGCCGGTCGAAGATCTCCGGCTTCAGGAGGTCGTTCTCGGGGAGCATCAGCTGCGTACGCAGCAGGAAGAACTGGGTTGCGGCGAGCGCCAGGAAGGTCAGCGAGGTGGCGATGTACATCAGGGCCACGGACTTGTGGTCGGCGCTCGTCGCCCGCTCGATCCAGCCGGGGCGCGACTCGGGAACGCCGCGGGTGACGATCTCCGGCCGGGGGCTTGTGATCACGGGCGGGGTCATTCGGCGTCCACCGTGGCCTGGACCTCCTTGACGAACTCCTGGGCTTCGCGGAGCTCGGTCCCGAGGCGCTCGACGTAGGCCTGATACTCGGGCACCGAGACGACCCGCACCCAGCTGCGCATCTGCGCGAACGCCGTGCCGGAGAAGACGGTCGAGTTACCCGAGTAGCGGCCCTCGGTGTCGGCCTTGAACCAGGTCTGCGCGGTCTCGCCGGGCGAGGCCTGGACCTGCCCGCCGAGCGCCGGCACCCACCAGCTGTGCAGGACGTCGGTCGAGGTGACGTTGAGAACGACCGCGGTGTCGACCGGGACGACCAGCTCGCCGTAGGAGAACAGCGGGTTGCTGGGGGTGTGGCTCGGATACTCGAACCGCCACATCCACTGCTGGGCGATCGCGTCGACCTCCAGCGGCTCGCCCGGGCGCGGCTCTCCCGGTGCCTGCTCGCCCTCGGCCGCCGCCTCTTGCTCGGCGAGGACCGAGGCGGGCGGCACGCCCTTGATCCCGACCTGGGCGGTCGGCGCCGCGCCGAGGCCGGCCGAGCCGGTCGGCTCGAGGTCGCGGGCATCGTTGGTCTTGATGACGCCGAACACGAAGATCGCTACCGCCAGCACGCCGAGGACCGCCGTCGGCGCGCGGAAGGCGCCCCGTCCGGCGGTGAAGCGGGCGGGCTCGTGGCCGCGGCGCTCGCGGAAGCGCAGCACCGCGTAAAGCAGCGCACCGTTGATCACGAGGATGGCCGCGAACGTGATCACGATCATCACCACGTAGCTCGAATGGATCGCGTCGGCGTTGGGCGAGTGCGGCTCCGGCGGCGCCAGCTCGAGCGCGTAGGCAGGGGCCGCCGCCCAGGCGAATGCGAGGATGGCGGTGAGGGCGGCGAGCAGGATCGTCCGACGGCTCAAGGCGGCGCCATTCTAATCGTCAAGCGGCGGACCACCGCCGGCCGCCTGGGTACGCGACCTATACTCGCGCGCCTTGCGCCGGCTCCGCAAAGCACCCGCGCAGCGCACGACGGTCCGCGTCGCGGCCGGCGCCGCCCTCGTCGCCTCGGTCGCGGTACCCCTGCTGCGCCGCCGCCGGCGCATCCCCGCGTCGGTGACCCTGGCGGCGCTGGCGGCCGGGCCAATGGCGGTCGCGGTCCTGCGCCCGCGCACCCGGGGCCGCGACATCGCGTTGTTCTCGCTGCAGATGTGGGGCTTCACGATGGCCCACGAGCTGCCCTATGACGACCCTGAGGCCCTGCGTGCTCGCCTGCGGATCCGCTACCCGATCGCCGTCGACCGGGTGCTCGGCCTCGGGCAGCTACCGAACGCTCGCCTGCAGCGCGCGTTCAGCCGCCCGGGCGAGGTCACGGCGCTCGACCGCCTCCTCTCGGTCGTCCACTGGGCCTGGTTCATGGAGCCGCACGGGGCGCTGCTGTTCGTCCAGGCTCGCCATCCGGATCGCTTCCCGCGCGCCGCGCGCCAGCTCGCCGCGACCTACGACCTCGGCTGCGCGATCTACTTTGCCGTCCCGACCGCGCCCCCGTGGTGGTCGGCCGAGCAGGGCTACATCCCGGAGCTGCTCGAGCGGGTACCGGACGAGGTGGCCGAGGCGGACGGGCCGCAGGTGCGGCGGATCATGGTCGACGCCGGCGCGCAGCTCTGGCGGCGCGCCTGGGACCCGCTGTACGACGCCTTCAACAGCAATCCGTGGGCGGCGATGCCATCGCTCCACTTTGCGACCTCGCTGATGGCGGCGATCCACCTTGCGGAGGCGGGCCGGATGCCCGGCGCGCTTGGTTGGGGCTATGCGGGCACGCTCGCCTTCGCGCTCGTCTACCTCGGCGAGCACTACGTGGTCGACCTGCTCGCCGGGGCCGCGCTGGTGATCGCCGTCCGTCGCGGCGAGCCGCTCGCCGAACCGGTGGTCGAGGCGGTCAACGGGGTCCTGCGCCGCCTCGAGCGGATCGCGGCCCCCGCCTAGGGAGCGCGGCTCCCGCAAACTCGACCAGCGGGCCTGCGAAGATCAGCGTTCGCATGGGAAGGATCGATGCGAGCGAGGGGGCTCAGGGCGACGAGCCGATCACTCCTGTCGAGGAGGCCGGGCCCGAGCCCAGGTTCTTCGAGGACCGCAAACGCCTCGCCCAGACGGGCCTGTTCGTCCTCGTCCTCGTGGTTGCGATCTACGTCCTGCTCCCGAAGGTCCTGGAGGACCAGGACGCGAGCGCGAAGCTCGGCGACGCGGAGTTCGGCTGGGTCCTGGTCGCGGTCGCCTTCACGGTCGTGATGTTCGCGGCGTACGTGGCGCTCTTCCGCGGAGTCGTCGGCGAGCAGGTCAAGCTGCGCTGGAAGGACTCGTACGACGTCACGATGGCCGGCCTCGCCGCGACCCGGCTGTTCTCGGCCGGCGGCGCCGGCGGGATCGTGCTCACCTACTGGGCGCTGCGCAAGGCCGGGTTGCCGCGCAAGGAGACCGCGGCGCGGATGGTCGCCTTCCTCGTCCTCCTGTACGCCGTCTACATGCTCACGCTGCTGATCAACGGCATCCTGATGCGGACCGGGGTCTTCGATGTTCCGGCCCCGCCGGGGCTGACGGTCGTGCCGGCCGCGATCGCGGGCGGGATCATCCTGATCTTCCTGTTGATGGCGCTCGTTCCCGGCGACCTCGAGCGACGCATCTCGTCGGGGAGCCAGGAGAAGCTCTGGGGCCGGATGATGCGGCGCCTGGCAACGCTGCCGTCGACCGCCTCGGTCGGCACCCGCGAGGCGATGACCTTCATCCGCGAGCCGCAGCGCGGCTCCCTCGCGGTCCTCGGCGCGATCGGGTTCTGGGCGGCCCAGATCGGGATCCTCTGGGCATCGTTCAAGGCGTTCGGCGTCGAGGTCCCGCTCGCCGTGATCGTCCAGGCGTTCTTCGTCGGCATGTTCGCGAACCTGATTCCGCTGCCCGGCGGCGTGGGCGCGGTGGACGCCGGGATGCTGGGCGCCTTCGCCATCTTCGGCGTCGACCACATCTTCGCCCCGGTCCTGCTGTACCGGATCCTCGCCTTCTGGGCACCGATCCCGCCCGGGATCGTCGCCTTCCTGCAGCTGCGAAAGACCGTCCAGCGCTGGGACCAGACTAGGAGCCGCCCCGTTGCGGGTACGGAGATCGGCGAACCGGTTCCCGGCTCCGCCGTCACTTCATAAAATGAAGTAACGGGCTAGAATCTCATTAGACCAACTGATATGAGCGAGATGAGCGACGACAACCAGAGAATTGAGAATGTGATCATCCTGGGCGGTGGCCCGGCCGGCTACACGGCGGCGCTGTACGCGGCGCGGGCGAACCTCGAGCCGCTGGTGATCGAGGGCTTCCAGTGGGGCGGCCAGCTCCAGAACACCACCGATGTCGAGAACTACCCCGGCTATCCCGACGGGATCATGGGGCCGGAGATGATGAACCAGTTCCGCGCCCAGGCCGAGAAGTTCGGGACGCGGTTCATCACCGATGACGCCGACCGCGTCGAGCTCTCCGACGGCGGCGTCCAGCGGGTTTTCGTCGGCGACGACGAGCACGTCGCCAAGGCGATCATCCTCTCGATGGGGGCTGAGCCCAGGCGGCTCGGGATTCCGGGCGAGCTCGAGCTCGGCGGCAAGGGCGTCTCGACCTGCGGCGTCTGCGACGGTGCCTTCTTCAAGGGGCAGGACGTGATCGTGGTCGGCGGCGGCGACTCGGCGATGGAGGACTCGATCTTCATCTCCAAGTACGCGGATCACCTGACCAGCGTCCACCGCCGCGACGAGTACCGGGCCTCGCAGATCATGCAGGACCGCGCGCGCGAGCAGGCGAACATCGATTTCAAGACGCCGTACGAGCCCGAGGAGTTCATCGCCGGCGACGACGGCAAGCTGCGCGCCGTCCGCCTCAAGAACACCGAGAGCGGCGAGACCGAGGAGGTGGAGGTCGGCGGTGCCTTTGTCGCAATCGGGCACATCCCGCGCTCCGAGCTCGTCGCGGGCCAGGTCGACACCGACGACGAGGGCTACGTGCTCACCCAGGACAAATCGACGCGGACGAAGCTCGACGGCGTGTTCGCGGTCGGCGACCTCGTCGACCGCACCTACCGCCAGGCGGTGACCGCCGCCGGCACCGGCTGCATGGGCGCCCTCGACGCCGAGTGGTACCTGCGCGACACCCCGCCATCGCCGGAGGCGCACTGGATGCGCGGCGGCGAGCCGGTCGAGGTCGCGCCGAACCCGACGGGCTAGGACTCAGGTCCGGCAGTTCCCCTCGAGCCGGCGGGCGACGAGCTTCGCCGGCCGCAGCGCGAGGCGGACGCGGCGGACGTTGTTGTCCTCCTCGAGCTCGTCGAGGACGCCGCTCGGGTCGGCGCGGGTGATCAGGCAGTAGTGGCCGCGAGGGACGTCGGTGACGTCGAACTCCTGGCCGGGAAGGGCGAGCAGGTAGGCGTCGGCCCAGCCGGCCGAGATCCCCTGCACCGTCACCGACTGGCAGCCGGTGAACTCGGGCGGGTTGATCGGGTAGGTCGAGACCTCGGGGGTGACCGGGCTCGGGAACGCCAGCCGGGCGTCGGTCAGGCAGAAGCCGACCTTGCGCGTGTGCGCGAACAGCTTGCCGCCCGGCTCGCGCCGCAGCTCGTAGTCCGAGATGTCGAGCACGTGCCAGTGGTTGTGGGGAGGGTGGAAGCGCATGCAGCCGAACCGGCGCTCGTAGGCCGGCGCGTCGGACCTGCGCTCGAAGAGGCCGCTGCCGTTCGAGTCGGCGAACACCCGCTGTGAGGCGTCGCGGTCGTTGGCGGGATCGCCGTCGCCGTCGCAGTCGCGGGACTCCGCCGACGGGTAGACCTCGAGCGGGCCGTTCCCGCGGTTGCCGATCTCGTTGGTGAACCGCAGCAGGGTCCGGTCGCGGTCCACCTGGATCACGATGTCCTCCTGCTGGATCGGCAGCGTGATCAGGTCGGGGACCAGGGCCGCCGGCCCCGCTTCGACTCGCGAGACGGCAAGCAGGGCGACGATCCCGACCGCCGCGGCGAACGCGACCGCTGCCGCCAAACCGACCCTGCGCGCAGAGGATGCCTCCATGGCTAGGGCGACTGTACAGTGGGCCGCATGGCCGTCATAGAGGCACCGCAGAGCGACCTCGAGGGGCTCGGCCTGCGCCCGGCGCACGAGTTCGAGACCGCCAACGAGACCTGGCCACGCGGCGACCGCCCGGCCGCGATCCGCGAGGCCGCCGCGACCTTCCGCGAGCGCTTCGCGACTCCCGAGAACCGGGTCAGCGCGGTTCGCACGATCGACATCGCCTCGGCCCCGTACCCGCTCAAGTTCGCCTTCGGCGGCGCCGCGAAGGGGCCGAACCCCTACATCAACATCGTCAACCGGCTCCAGCTCGTCCAGTTCGAGGACTTCGGAGGCCGCACGCGGACCCTGGCCTATGAGCCAACCGTGACCGCGGGCCCGCAGGAGGCGCCCTTCTACGAGCAGATGATGCGGATGCCGCTGCCGGACTCCGTCACGGACTTCCTCGCCTACAAGGTGATCGCCAAGGTCTGGAACGAGCCCGACCAGGCCGTGGAAAAGGCCGGCCTGCGTCCCGAGGACGTCGACTACATCAGCTTCGATCACCTCCACGTCCAGGACGTGCGTTTCGTGCTCGGGACGACCGAGCCGATGGAGGGGGAGAGCGAGCCCCGCCCGCCGCTGTTCCCGAACGCGAAGCTGATCACCCAGCGCCGCGAATGGGACACGTTCGCCTCGATTCACCCGATGCAGTGGGCCTGGTACGTCGGCGACGGGATCAAGGACGTGCCGACCGACAACGTCGTCCTGATCGACGGCGACGTCGAGCTCGGGCGCGGCTGCGCGCTGATCTCGACCCCCGGCCACACCGATGGCAACCACTCGCTCTGCATCAACACCCCTGACGGCGTCTGGGTGTCGTCGGAGAACGGCGTCGCTGCCGACTCCTGGCACCCGGAGCACTCGAAGATCCCCGGCGTGCGTCGCAACGCGGAGTACTTCGGCCGCGAGGTGATCCTGAACTCGAACACGCTCGAGGACTCGATCGATCAGTACGACTCGATGATCAAGGAGAAGGCGCTCGCCGACCCGCACCCACGTGACCCGCGCTTCCTCAACGTCTTCCCGTCCTCGGAGATGCCGAACTGGAAGCGCCAGTGGCCGGTCCTGCCGGCGTTCTCCTACGACGGCATCAACTACGGCGAGATCGAACGGCCCTAACGGCGCGCCGCAGCGCGGCTACCCTCGGTTGGGTGAACCGCCGCGCCTGGATTCTCCTGCTGACGCTCAGCGCGATCTGGGGCGCGAGCTACATGCTGATCAAGATCGGCATCCGCGACTTTTCGCCCGGGATGGTCGCGTTCCTACGGGTCGCGCTTGGCGCGGCGATCCTGGTCGCGATCGCCGCCAAGCGCGACGCGCTCCGTGGCTTCGCGGGGCTCATCGGGACGATCGCGATCCTCGGCGCGATCCAGGTTGCCGGTCCCTTCCTGCTGATCAACGCCGGTGAGCAGGAGATCTCCTCGTCGCTGGCCGGGATCCTGGTGACCTCGACGCCGCTGTTCACGGCCTTGCTGGCCATTTGGTTCGACCGCGAGGAGCGGTCTGAGGGGAGCCGTCTGGTCGGGATCGCCCTCGGCGTCGCGGGGGTCGTGGTCCTGCTCGGCGTCGATCTCGGGGGATCTGGCAACCAGCTCCTGGGCGGGCTGGCGGTGGTGCTCGCCGGGCTCGGCTACGCGGTCGGGGGGTTGCTGGCAAAGCACCGGGTTGCGACTGAGGCGCCGATCGGGGTGGCCGCTTGGGTGCTCACGGCCGCCACGGTGTGGCTCGCCCCGGTCGCGGTGATCGGACTTCCCGACGCGGTCCCGGGGCTCGGTCCGGTCGGCGCGGTCGCCCTGCTCGGGGTCGCCGGCACCGGGATCGCCTTCGTAATCCTCTACGAGCTCCTCGCGACCGTTGGCCCTTCGCGGGCCTGGACTCTCACCTACATGGCGCCCGGGTTCGCGGTCGTCTACGGCGCCGTGCTGCTCGACGAGGAGATCACCCTTGCGACGATGGCGGGCCTGGCGCTGATCCTGATCGGCTCGTACCTGGCCGCCGAGGGCCGCAACCCGCTGCGGCTGCTACGCGGCCGCGCCGCCGACCCGCCGATCCGGGAGCGGGTGGAGAGCCGCTAAGGCGTAAGGCCCGGCGGTCAGCAGCCCGGCGGCGAGCTGACGCCGCGAGCCCGGGCGAGCGAGCAGTACGACGGCTTCGCCGTGCGATCGGGGCGCAGGGTTCCGAATCCCGAGACCTTCGACCCGTCGCCGTCGTCGTAGAGGCGCGAGACGATCACCGACTCGGTGTCGGGGATATAGCGAAGCAGGTCGTAGCTCTCGGTCAGCGCCTCGGCCTGCTGGGCCTCGGTGTACGGATACGTGGCGGCGCCGGTGCTGTAGGAGAGCTGCGTGAACGCGATCGACATCGGCAGCCCGCGCTCCGCGATCGCCGCGAGCAGCCACTCGGCCTGGATCCGCAGGCGTCCCAGATAGCTCTCGGTCGGGTCCGCCCCGGCCTTGAACGGAATCTCGGTGACGGCGTGGAAGGTGATCGCGTCGGCGCGCTGGACGCCGCCGGCGTCGAGCGCGTCGGCGAAGAACGTGCCGTAGAAGTACTTGTCGGAGCTCGCCTCGCCCGGCGCCAGTCCGCCCGCGTACACCCGCATCTGGTTGCCGGAGACGGCGTGGATCGCGTCGGCAGCCAACCCGGTCGCCGTCGAGAAGGCCACCGGATCGGGCGGGCGGCCCCAGAGGTTCTCGTTGTTGGCCTCGAAGAAGAGCTCGATCGCGTAGGCCTGGGGATAGCGGGCGGCGATCTGGCCGGCCGCGTAGGCGAACTCGTCGTAATAGGCCGGGGCGGGCGGGTTCGGCGCGTTCTCCGCACAGGGCGGCGGCGCGGCCCAGCAGGGGGCGTTTCGGAACGTCAGGATCGGCCGCAGCCCGGTGGCCAGGGCCCGGGCGTAGAACTCGTCGAAGATGTCCCACCTCCACTCCGACGGCGGGCTCCCCTCCACGGGCTGCAGGACCTTCCAGGTGATGCCCTCGCGGATGATGTCCGCGCCCGTCGCCGCCGGCGAGGCCTCGTCGTAGAGGTCCGGGATCGTCGTGAAGTCCTCGAAGTAGCCGAAGCTGATCTCGTGCGGTGTGGCGAGCAGCGGTGCCTGAGCCTCGATCAGGTTCTCGATCGGCTCGTCCATCTTGACATCCGAGTCGGCATCGACCTTGGCGAGGCCGTTGCTACGGAAAAGGACCCGGCCGGGGAGCTCTCCGTGGGCGTTCCAGGCACACTTGAAGCCCTTCAGCTTGCCCTTCTTGACGATCTGCTTGCAGCTCGTCACCTTGATCTTGATCTTCTCCTGAGAGGGCTGGAGCCCCGGCGTCTTGTCCTTGGGCAGGCCCTTCTTCACAGCGGCGATCGTGTTCTCCTCGGCCTCCTTCTTGAGCTCGGCCGTCTCGTCCGGGTCGGGACCGGGCTTGGCCGTAGCTGCCGGGGCGGCGATCAGCAACAGCGCGCATACCAGCGTGAACATCGTTGGCGCTCGCCGGCCCCGCACTACGCCATCCCTGTCGTTCAACTAATCCGCTCCCTACCCCCAACTTGCTTCGTGCCGCCTGCGGTCAGGCTAGCGCAACCGGTCGGCGGGGCGATAGCGTTCCGGGCCGAGCCGGTCGGCGAGCGTTTCGAGAATCTCGAGCACCCGCTCGGCACCGAGCTCGCCGAGCCATTCGAACGGTCCGCGCGGGTGGTTGAGCCCGAGCCGCATCGCGGCGTCGATGTCGTTGGGCTCGGCGACGCCCTCGTCGGCGGCAAAGCTCGCCTCATTGATCATCTGGGCGAGCAGGCGGTCGAGCACCGCTTGGCGCAGCTGCGGATCGATCTCCTCCCCGGGCGGCTCGACCTTCCTGCCGTCCTCGTAGTCGTAGAAGCCGTGCCCGGCCTTCCGCCCGAGCCGGCCCTCGGCGACCATCCGCTCCTGGATCGGGTGCGGCTCCCAGCGCGGCTCGGGCCGTTGCGAAAAGAACGAGCGCGCGACGTTGTAGTTGACGTCGATCCCGATCAGGTCCATCAGCTCGAACGGGCCCATCCGGTAGCCGCCGTCCTCGCGCACGATCCGGTCGATCTGCTCGTGGGCGGCGACCCCCTCGCCGACCATCCGCAGCGACTCGAGCGAGAACGGGCGGTTGCAGCGGTTGACGATGAACCCGGGCGCGTCGGTGCAGCGGACCGCGGTGCGGCCCATCCGCTCGGCGAGCTCGGTCGTCGCAGCGAGCGCCGGCTCGGCGGTCGACTGCCCTGCCACGACCTCGACCAGCTTCATCAGCGCCGGCGGGTTGAAGAAGTGCATCCCGCAGATCCGCTCCGGCCGCGCCGCCTCGGCCGCGATCGCGCTCACCGACAGGGACGAGGTGTTGGTGGCCAGCACCGCGTCGTCCGCACAGGCACCCTCGAGGCGCGCGAACAGCCCCCGCTTCAGCTCGAGGTCCTCGGGCGCCGCCTCGACGACGAGCCCTGCCGGGCCGAGGTCCTCCAGGGTCGGGGCTGCCCGCACCCGCTCCGCCGCCTCCGCGGCCTCGGCCGCGGTCCAGCGGTCGCGCTCGGCGCCGCGGTCGAGATCGGCGCGCAGCCTCTCCAGCCCGCGGTCGAGTGCCTCGGGCTCCGGGTCGTGAAGCAGCGTCTCGTGGCCCGCCAGCGCGGCGAGCTGAGCGATCCCGGCGCCCATCGTCCCGGCGCCGGCGACTCCGACCGCGCCGTTCACGCGTCGGGCGCCGGCGGCGGCTCGCCGTCCCAGAGCTCGACCGCGTCGCGACGGAAGTAGACGTCGTGGAATCCGTCGTCGGCGCCGCCGGGCGGGCGTCCCGCGGCGCTGATCTTCTGCGACTCGGTGCGAACGACGACGTCGGGCGCGCGCATCTCGCTGACAATGAGGATCCGCGCGGGGCCGTCGCCACGGTTGACCACCTGGTGGGCGCCGCCCTCGCCGACCGGAAATGCGACCACCTCGCCCTCCTCCAGGGGCCGCTCGCCCTCGATCGTCCGCAGCCCCGCCTTACCGCCGAGCACGATCAGCATCTCCTCGTTGCCGAAGTGGTAGTGAAGCGGGAAGGCGGCGCTGCCCGGCTCGAGCTCGAACAGGCTGATCCCCAGGTGCTCGCAGCCGGCCTGCCGCCCGAGCCGGGCCCGGCGCCCGCGAAACCCCTCGCGTTCGCTCGGCGGGTCGAACTCGGGGTCGAGGAAGCTGGTCAGGGTCCCTCTCCGTGCCAGTAGTCGACCGCGTCGTCGACCACGAAGCTGAGTCGCATCGCCTTGCCCTGGCTCGCCGGATGGCGGTCGCGGATCCCGACCTTGTCCGAGTCGGGGTAGACGCAGATCTCGGGGTAGTTCATCTCGCTGAGCATCAGGAAGCGAGCCGCGTCGTCGCCGACGTTGGTCAGCTGGTGCGCGCCGCCCTCCCCCCGCGGAAACGCGACGACCTCGCCCGCATCGAGCTCGCGAACGCCGTCGGGGGATCGGAGCTCGATTCGGCCCGAGACGACCATCAGCACCTCCTCGTTGGCGACGTGCCAGTGAAAGGGCGCGCTCGCCTGGCCCGGTTCGACCTCGTACAGGCTCATCCCGAGCCGCTCGCTGCCCGCCTGGTCGCCCAGCGTCGCCCCGCGATGGCGGAACCCCTCGCGGTCGAGCTCGCCGTCCATGCGCGGTTCGTAGATGTTCGCCAAATCAGCGCCCCCGGAACTCGGGCTTTCGCTTCTCCAGGAACGCCCGCGTGCCCTCGACCCGGTCCTCGGTCGCCATCGCGAGCTCATACAGGCGCCGCTCCTGCTCGAGCCCGGCCGCGAGCGACGTCTCCTCCGCGGCGAGCACGGCCTGCTTGGCGAGCTTGGTCGCGAGCGGCGGGCGCTTGGCGATCCTGTGGGCGAGCTCCAACGCGGCATCCATCCACTCGCGCTTGCGGGTCACCTGGTTGACGATCCCCATCCGTTCGGCCTCGTGCGCGTCGAAGCGACGCCCGGTCAGGACCAGCTCCATCGCCCGCTGCTTGCCGATGACGCGGGCGATCCGCTGGGTCCCGCCGCCGCCGGGGATGATCCCGAGGGTCACCTCGGGCAGACCGAACTCGGCGCTCTCGGAGGCGACGATCAGATCGCAGATCAGGGCCAGCTCGCAGCCGCCGCCGAGCGCGAAGCCGGAGACCGCGGCGACCATCGGCGTCCGGCACTCGGCGATCCGGCGCCAGAAGATCGCCGACGGGTGAAAGAGCGCCTCGTGGAACTGGCGCTCCGCGAGCGCTCCGATGTCGGCGCCGGCGGCGAACACCTCGTCGGAGCCGGCGATCACGATGCAGCGGACCTCGTTGTCGGCGTCGAAGCGCTCGACCTGGCCGCCCAGGTCCTCCATCAGCTCGGGCGAGAGCGCGTTGCGCGCCTCGGGGCGGTTCAGCACGCACACCGCGACGTGGTCCTCGATCCGGGTCTCGACGAGCGGTGCCACCGCTAGGAGGGCGGGACCATCGCGTTGATCCCGGTCGCGTCGCGGCCGATGATCAGCTTCTGGATCTGGGACGTGCCCTCGTAGAGCGTCGTCACCCGGGCGTCGCGCAGGTAGCGCTCGACCGGATAGTCGTCGACGTATCCCGAGCCGCCGTGGACCTGGATCGCCAGGTTCGCCGCCTCGACCGCCGACTCGGTCGCGTAAAGCTTCGCGACG
Source organism: uncultured Solirubrobacterales bacterium (assembly GCA_963767285.1). GTDB lineage: Bacteria > Actinomycetota > Thermoleophilia > Solirubrobacterales > 70-9 > WHSW01. Next base: position 397,368 of record CAVYDJ010000004.1, read on the forward strand.
GAGGTCTCGACCGTCGACGGCTTGCCGGCGTCCTTGAGCATCCCCGCCCGGCGGACCAGCATCCGCGCCGCGTCGCGGCGGACGATCATGTCGGCGATCATCTCCTGGACGAGCTGGAAGCTGGCGATCGGCACGTCGAACTGCTTGCGCTCCTTGGCGTATTCGACCGAGGCCTGGACGCAGCCCTCGATGATCCCGACGCAGCCCGCGGCGACCGAGTAGCGGCCGGAGTCGAGCGCCGACATCGCCACCTTGAACCCGTCGCCGACTTCGCCCATCAGGGCGTCGTCGCCGACCTCCACGCCGTCCAGCGCGATCTCGGCCGTGTCGGAAGCCCGCAGGCCGAGCTTGCCGTGGATCTCCTGGGTGGAGAAGCCCTCCGACTCGGTCGGCACGACGAAGCACGCGAGCCCCTTGTGCTTCTTGGCCGGGTCGGTCTGGGCGAAGATCAGCGCCACCTCGGCGACGTTGCCGAGCGAGATCCACATCTTGCCGCCGTTGATCCGCCAGCCGCCGTCGATCTTCTCGGCCCGTGTGCGCAGGTTCGCGGCGTCGGAGCCGGTGTCGGGCTCGGTCAGGCCGAAGCAGCCGAACGCCTCGCCGGAGGTCAGGTTCGGCAACCAGCGCTGCTTCTGCTCCTCCGAGCCCCAGCGCTCGATCGAGCCGCAGACGAGCGAGGTCTGCACGGAGACCACGGTCCGCATCGCCGAGTCGCCGCGCCCGACCTCCTCGACGATCAGGCCGTAGCCCATGAAGTCGAGGCCGCGGCCGCCGTATTCCTCCGAGACCGGGGCGCCCAGGTAACCCATCTCGCCGAGCCGGCGGGCGAGCTCGAGGTCGAACTTCTGCGCCCGGTCCGACTCGCGCGCCTTCGGGATCACCTCGTTGTCGACGAAGTCCCGCGCCGTCTCGGAGATCAGCCGCTGCTCGTCGGTGAGCTCGATCATGCGGTCGTCCCGAGCTCGGCGGCGATCGCCGCCTCGAACGCCTCGCGGGCCCGCTCGGTGACCCGGCCGGTCTCGAACGTCGTGTCGTCGACGGCCGTCACCGGCTGGATCTCGCGGACCGTCGACGCGAGGAAGACCTCGCGCGCGCCCTGCAGGTCGGCCAGCGCGTAGTCGCCCTCCGTCACCTCCATCCCGTCGATAACCGCGCGCCGGGTGATCGAGTCGAGGATGCCCGCGCTGAGCGCGGGGGTCCGCAGTTCGCCCCCGGCGAGCCAGAAGATCGTCGAGGTCGGCGCCTCCAGCACAATCCCGTCGGGGCGGACGAGCAGTGCCTCGTCGGCGCCGGCGCCCTTGGCGATCCGGGTCGCCTGCATGTTGGCGCCGTAGGAGAGCGACTTGACGCCGTTCAGGATCAAGGTCGGCGCGTAGCGGACGGTCGCGAGCGCGACGCTGTCGAGGTGCTCGACCAGCGGCTCGATCAGGGCGATCCGCCGGCCGCCTCGGGTGACGACCAGGCGCAGCTGCGCGTCCGCGTCGCCGTGGGCCTCGATCAGCGCGTCGATCTCGGGCGCCAGCGCGGCCCGCTGGGCATCGAGCTCGATCGCCGCCGCCGAGCGCTCGATCCGGTCGAGGTGCTCGGTGAGCGCGAACGGCCGCCCGCCGTAGAGGCGGATCACCTCGAACACGCCATCGCCGCGGTAGAGGCCGTCGTCCTTGATCGGGATCACGGTCTCGGCGGTCGGCGCGATCACGCCGTCGACGGATGCGAGCTCTTGCACGGCCATCGCGGCGAGGCTATCCGAGCCGCTCGATCACCGTGGCGACGCCCTGCGGCGCGGGCCTGCAGTCGGCGATCCTCAGTGCTGTAGATGCTCTTTCGTCTGCGTGGACTCGGCGCTAGGCTCGCCTGAGTCCTGTCACCGGACGTTCCACCGGTACTTCTGTGCCTTGCCGACAAGTTCGCCGCCGACGGCGCGGACCTGGAACACATGCCTGCCGTCCTTCAGGTTGCGGTACCTCGGCTCCGACGAGCACCCCTCGAACGATGCCTTGTCCAGTTTGCACTCGAGGACCGCGGAGTCATTGAAGTTATGGACCCAAAAGCTGGCGCTGTCTCCTTGGATCCGGTGGCGTTTGATTTGGACGATCGGGCCCGCGGCGCATGACTCCTTTGGTGCGACGAGGACATCCGTCGGGTCGCTCTCCAGCGCACCGGTGAGGCCGCCGCAGTTCCATTTGTCAGGTTCGCCGTCCTTGAGCTTGAAGACGTCCTCATAGCCGCAGTCGTCGTAGACCCTGTCCTCGCCGGGGCCGCCGATGTTGAGATCACCCTCGGAGTGCTCGCACCCGGTATCGGGCTCCTCGACCAGCTGGTCGTTGCCGGCGCCGCCGTCGAGCTTGTCGCCGGCCGGATCGGTTCCCTCGAAGTCCCCGTATGTCCAAAGCGTGTCGTTGCCACCCTCGCCGTAGAGGGTGTCGACCCCGACGCCGGAGAGCAGGTAGTCGTCTCCATCGCCACCCGACATGATCTCGTTCGCGCCGCCCGTCGAGGTGATCTTGTCGTTGCCGTCGCCGCCCGCATAGGTGCCGGTGGGGTCCCCCTCTTGAACCGAGCCGTAGATCGCATCGTCGCCGCCTTCGCCGGAGATGGTGTCGACGCCGAAGAACCCTTGGATCAGGTCGTTCCCCGAGCTTCCGGTGATCACATCGTTAGAGCCGGTCGAGAGGGTGGTGACCGTAAGGCCGGGGTCGCCCGGCTCACCCGGCGGGGGGACGCCGTCGTAACGAAACGTGTTCGGCGCGTTGTCCGCCGCGCCGGAATTGGCGAGCCAGACGAGGAGCTCGACCATCGGAGTCGTCCCCAGGAGCCTGGGGCACTGAAGCGAGGTCGAGGTCGGCTGCGTGCACTTCGAGCTCGTGTTCGGGAGCGGAACCTCCGTGATCGGAACCGAATCGGAGAACGTGTAGCTGGTCTCGTCGCCGGTGACCGTGAGCGTGTTCGCCTCACCGGCCCCGGCCTGGAACAGGTAGCGCTCGGTGCTGGGGTAGGCGGTAACGGTGGCGGCCGCGGCGGTCCCGGGGACCAGGAGTCCGCCGGCCATGACGATCCCGAGCGCCAACCGGCGACGCGCGCCGAACCTACGCGACCGTGCCGTTTTCATGGTGAGCCTTCCCCGCGATGGTGGGTTCAGGCGAACACCAAGCAGATGGCGAGCAGGGCATCCCTGCGAGTCGGCCGATCAGCATCCGTCCAACGCTAGGTCACGAACGTAACACAGTATTCACGCTTTTCAGATCACGTACGGGGATTCTCGATCACTGTCGCCAGCCCCTGGCCGACGCCGACGCACAGCGCAGCGACTCCGTAGCGGGCGCCGCGGCGGCGCAGCTCCCAGGCCAGCGCGGTCACCAGGCGGGCGCCCGAGCAACCCAGGGGGTGGCCGAGGGCGATCGCGCCGCCGTTCACGTTCAGCCGCTCCTCGTCGATGCCGAGCTCGCGTACGCACGCGAGCACCTGGGCGGCGAACGCCTCGTTGATCTCGATCAGGTCGATGTCGCCGAGCTCGAGCCCGGCGGCGTCGAGGGCGCGGCGGATCGCGGGGATCGGGCCGATCCCCATGACGGCGGGGTCGACGCCGGCGACGCCGCTGGCGACGACCCGCGCCAGCGGCTCGGCGCCGAGCTCGGCGGCCTTGGCCTCAGAGGCGAGGACCACGCAGGCGGCGCCGTCGTTGAGGGTCGAGGCATTGCCTGCGGTCACGGTGCCGCCCTCGCGGAAGGCGGGCTTCAGGGCCGCCAGCCGCTCGAGGGTCGTGTCGTCGCGCGGCCCCTCGTCAGCATCGACCGTGACCGTCTCGCCGCGCTTCGCCCCGGGCGCCTCGACCGGGATCAGCTGCTCGTCGAAAAGGCCGTCGCGCTGGGCGGCGACGGCGCGCTGGTGGCTGCGCAGCGCGAACGCGTCCTGGTCTTCCCGTGAGATGCCGTAGCGCTCGGCGACGTTCTCGGCGGTCTCGCCCATCGCCTCGGTCGAGTAGCGCTCGGCCATCCGAGGGTTGATCAGCCGCCAGCCGAGGGCCGTGTCGTGCAGGGTCTGCGGGCCGCGGGCGAGCGGAGTTTCGGGCTTCTCCATCACCCAGGGCGCGCGGCTCATCGACTCCGAGCCACCGGCGAGGTACAGGTCGGCCTCGCCCAGCCGCAGCGCCCGCGACGCCTGGTTGACCGCCTCCAGACCGGAGGCGCAGAGGCGGTTCACGGTCACGCCCGGAATCTCGACCGGCAGCCCGGCGAGCAGGGCGGCCATCCGGGCGACGTCGCGGTTGTCCTCGCCGGCCTGGTTGGCCGCGCCCCAGAACACATCCGTGATCTGGGCCGGGTCCAGACCGGTCCGCTCGACCGCCGCCGCGATGGTCCCGGCCGCGAGGTCGTCGGGCCGCACGCCGGCGAGCGCGCCGCGGTAGCGGCCCACCGGCGTGCGCACGGCATCGATGATCAGCGCCTCGGACAGGCTCGCGATCATGCCATCTCGCCTATGGTGGACGCGTGGACTTCATGTTCATCACCATGGGCGTGATCGGAGTGATCGTCCTCTGCCTCGTGCTCCTCGCTCGCGCCTACCCAGGCAGTGGCGCCGACCTGGTCGACTGGAAGCCGACCCGCTCGCACGAGCTCGAGGCGCAACTCGAGGTCGACGACGTCCAGCAGATGATCGAGGCGCAGAACGAGTACCGGCGCAAGCGTGGCGCACCGGAGCTGACCGAGGACGACGCGAACCGCATGGCGCGCGAGGACGAGGCGGTCCGCGAGCGCGCCCGGCGCAGCAACGAGGCGCGCCTCGACGAGCTCGAGGACGAGTACGGCATCTAGCGAGGAGCGGGGGCGTTGGCGCGAGCGCTGATCGTCGGTTGCGGCTGCCGCGGTCGCCGGCTCGGCGGCGCGCTGCAGGAGGCCGGCTGGGTCGTCCGCGGCACCAGCCGCACACGGGCGGGCGCGGCGGCGATCGAGGAGGCGGGAATCGAGGCCGCGGTCGCCGACCCCGACCGGATCGTGACCGTGCTCGACGCGATCGAGGGCGTCTCGCTGATCTACTGGCTGTTCGGGACCGTGCCCGACGCCGATCTGCACGGTCCGCGCCTCGAGCGGTTGCTCGAAGAGATCGTCGACACGCCGGTCCGGGCGCTGGTCTACGAGCTCAACGCCGAGCTCGACCCGGCGGCGGCGACGGCGGCCTTCGAGGCGCTGCGCTCGGCAAACGAGCGCTGGCGAATCCCGTTCGAGGTCGTGGCGGCCGAGTACGGCAGCGACGAATGGCTCGCGGGGATGGTGGCTGCGGCGCGCGAGCTGGTTGGCTGAGCCCAGCCTGGCTACTCGAGCTCGTTGGCCTTCTGGTCGCTGCCGGTCCAGGGGGCCTGATCCTCGACCTTGGCCGGCGGCTTGTCGAGGTCGTCGGCGAGGGTCTTGAGCCCGAAGGCGCCGGCGCCGACCACGATGACCACGAGCAGGTAGGTGACGATCTGGCGGGTCGGCGAGGCGCTGTACCGCCCCCCGATGACCTGACGGCGCTTGTCGAGCCCCATCGCATCCTTGTCCGACTGCTCTTGCCCGGCCAGCCGCTCCTCCGCCGGACGCTTGTCGAACTTCGTATTGGGACCGATCGACGGAGCGGGGGTATCGCTAATGTCGACGGTCTCGGTTTTGTCCTTGGACTCGCCCTCACCCATCCCATCGGCACGATAACCGGATGAATCCCCGGACGCGCCGATTCACGATCGCCGCGATTGCAGCCTGCCTGGTCACCGGTCAGGCGACGGCGCATGCGCCAGAACGCCACTTCCAGTGGGCGAAACGGGTGGCGGCGGCGAAGGAGTTCGCCGAGACCCGCGCCGGGCGGATCTCGTTCGCCGTCGTCGACGAGACGGGGGACATGCACGCCTCGCACCCCGACCGGGTCCACAACTCGGCGAGCGTGGTGAAGGTGCTGTTCATGGTCACGCTGCTGCGAGACAAGGGCGTGCGCCACGACGACCTGACCGCTTCCGAGAAGGCGCTGCTGGAGCCGATGATCCAGCGCTCCGACAACGCCGCCGCGACCGCGATCTTCAACCGGGTCGGCCAGGAGGCGCTGTACCGGGTCGCCGACGACATCGGACTCGATCACTTCACCACACAGCCGACCTGGGGACTGACGACGATCACCGCGGGCTCGCAGGCTCGCTTCTTCAGCCGCATCGAGGAATACATCCCGAAGCGCCACCGGCGCTACGCGATGCACCTGTTGACGAAGATCGTCCCCTCGCAGCGCTGGGGAATCCCGCCGGTCGCGCCGGACGGCTGGACGCTTCACTTCAAGGGCGGCTGGTCGGGGGCGCCGAGCTGGCGGGTGAACCAGGTGATGTTGCTGCGCCGGGCCCCGCGCCGGGTCGCGGTCGCGATCCTGACCCGCGAGCAGCCGTCGATGGCCTACGGGACCGAGTCGATCGAGGGCGTGGCGAAGCGCTTGCTCGACGGCTACAACGCCGTCAGTCGTTGATCCGCTGCAGCAGCTCACCCAAGATCCTGGCGGTAGCGCCCCAGATCAGGTGCTCGCCCACCAGGTAGGTCGGGGTGCGGATCGGGACGCCGCGGCGGACCAGGCGGCGCATCGCGAAGCTCTCGCGCAGCTCGTCGACGGTGAACGCGAGCACGGTCTCGACCTCGGCCGGATTGGCCACGAACCCGTCGAGCTCGTTTCCGATCAGGCCGACGAACGGATGGACCTTGTAGTTGGTGACGAAGGTGCCGATCGGCGGGAGGGCACCGACCACCTCGACTCGATCGGGAGGTAGGCCGATCTCCTCCTCCGCCTCGCGCAGCGCGGTGAGCAGCAGCGAGTCATCGGCCTGGTCCTGGCGCCCGCCGGGAAACGAGATCTCGCCAGCGTGGCGGCGCAGGTCCTGGCGGCGTTCGGTGAAGACCAGCCCGGGCTTGTCGGGCCAGCCATAGATCGGCACCAGCACCGCCGCCTCGGTGCGCCCGTGCGCGTCCATCGCCTCGGCCTCCTCGGGGCTCAGGAGCGCCGCCCGCAGGTCGTCGGCCTTCGCGCTCAGATGATCACCTGCACGGTGCCGCCGTCGACCGACCAGGCGGCCCCGGCGACATAGGAGGCCCGCTCGGAGGCGAGGAAGGCGATCGCCGACGCGATCTCCTCGCTGTCGGCGAGCCGGCCGATCGGGCGCTTTCGTCCCGCCGTGCGCAGCGCCTCCTCCCGGGTCTCGATGCCGCCGTGCTCCTTCGACTGGTCGAGCAGTCCGCCCTCGTCCATCCAAAGCTCCGACTTGGTCGGGCCCGGGCAGATCGCGTTGACCAGGACGCCGTCGGCCGCGTAGCGGTCGGCGAACAGCCGCGACAGCGAGAGCTCGGCCGCCTTCGCGACGGAGTACTCCGGCATGTGCGCGGACGGGCGCTTGCCGGCGGTCGAGGAGACGTTGACGACCCGTCCCCACTCGCGCTCGGCCATCCCGGGGATCGCGGCGCGCATCGCCCGCAGCGGCGCCATCACGTTCAGCTCCCAGGCCTCGTACCAGTCGGCGTCGGGAACGTCCTCGAGGTTGCGCCAGCGTGCGGTGCCCGCGTTGTTGACGAGCACGTCGAGCTTGCCGAAGCGCTCAGAGGCTTCGACCACGATCCGCTCGCCGGCGTCGGGGTCGGTGACGTCGAGGGCGAGCACGGCCAGTTCCGCGCCGGCGACCGCGTGCTCGCGGCATTCCTCGGCGGCCTCGGCAAGGCCGTCGGCGCCGCGGGCGACGAGCAGCACCGACGCGCCCTCGGCGACCAGGTGGGCTGCGGTCGCGCGACCGATCCCGCGGCTCGCGCCCGTCACGGCGCAGGCCCTGCCGGCCAGCCCGAGGTCCATCAGCCGATCTCGATCCGATCGTGGATCACGACCTCGGTCTCTCCCGACAGCGCCCGGTGGACCGGGCACTTGCCGGCGATCACCAGTAGGCGGTCGCGCTGCTCGTCAGTGATCGTCTCCGGGACCCTGAGCGTCACGGTGATCTCCTCGAACGCCGAGCCCGGCCCCTGATCGATCTCGACCTCGCACTCGACCGCGCCGAGCTCCCAGCCCTTCATCGCCGCGTACATCTCGCAGGTGATCGCCGTGCAGGCCGCCAGTCCGGCGGCGGCAGCGCGGGTGGGGGAGGGGCCCGGTATCGGCGCCGCCGCGGTCGACCGGCTCGTCGATCACGATCGTGTGGCCGCTGTCGATCGCGACCTCGTGGGTGAAGCCGTCGCGACGGCGGGCGACGACTCGAATGTCCGCCGTCATGCCTTCGGCTGCTCGCGCTCGCGACCCGCGAACAGCTCCGGGTCATCGGTGTCGGCGAACCGGGCCATCGCGTAGGCCGCGTCGGAGGCGCGATTGAGGAACGCGAGCAGGTCGGCCGACAGCACGCCCTCGCCGCCGTCCAGGGCCGAGGCGCGGCGCTCGCCGCGGCGCAGGATCGCCCGCGCGAGGTCGAGGTGGGCCGACAGCGCCGTCCCGCCGGGGATCACGAACTTGGGCGGCAGGTCGACCCGGTCCATGTAGCGGTCGATCAGCTCCTCGAGCTCGGCCGCCATCTCCGGCGTCACGCGGCTGACGCCGTCGACGAGGCGCTCGGATGCCTCCGGCGCCGTTGCCAGCTCGGCGCCGGCGATGAAGAGATCGTCCTGGAGGCGGAGGATGTCGGCGGCGAGCTCGGCCTCGTCGGGGCCGCAGAGGGAGCGCGCGACGCCGAGCGCCGACGCCGCCTCGTCGAGGGCGCCGTAGGCCTCGGTGCGCGGATCGGACTTGGCCACCCGGCCGCCGTACCAGAGCGACGTACTGCCGTCGTCGCCCTTCTTCGTGTAGATGCGGGTCATCCCCGCGACCCTAGCTCAGTGGGTTGAAAACGATCCCGGTGAGCAGCTTGGGGAAGAAGTAGGTCGACTTCGGCGGCATCGTCTCGCCGGCGGCGGCGACGTCGCGTACCTGCTGGACGGGGGTGGGGCGCATCAGGACGGCGGCGTGGGTGCCCTCGTCCAGCGAGCCGAGCGCCATATCGGCCGACGCCGTGTAGGCGATCCCGCGCTTTGCCTCGATGTCCTCGGCGGTCATCCCGAGCGCGTCGCGCAGCAGCAGCGACTCGAGGATCGCGGCGTCGAGCTCGCGGAAGGCGGGGGAGGCGTCGGGCATGGCCGCCTCGAGCACGGCCGGGTCCTTGAGCCGCAGCCGGTAGCCCTGGCGGTGATGAGCGTCGACGTAGCCGAACACGCCGATTCCCTCTTCGCCGGCGGGGTCCAGTTCCTCGAGCGGGACCTCGGTGACGTCGAAGGCGGCGAGCATCGCGTCGCGCAGCGCCTGCTGCTTTTCGCGGTCGCCGAGGTCGGTGAGGAGCCGGTGGTAACCGAACACGGTCAGGCCCGGGTCCTCGAGCGAGACCAGCGCCATCAGCGTGTAGCGGTGCGGCCCCTCGCCGCCGATCTCGTCCGCGTAGGTGCGAGCTGTCTCGTAACGGTGGTGGCCGTCGGCGATCAGTAGCTCGGAATCGGCGAGCTCGGCGACGACCGCGCGGTGGACGTCGGGCTCGGCGATTCGCCAGATCCGATGGACGGTGCCCTCGTCGTCGGTGACCTCGCCCCAGGGATCCGAGCGGGTGGAGCCCTCCAGGTGGCGCCAGGCGTCGCCCTCGTGCAGCGAGAAGATCGGCGAGAGGTTGTGGCGGGTCGCCCGGGTGAGCCGCAGCCGGTCCTCCTTGGGGCCTGGCTGGGTGCGCTCGTGGGGGCGGACCAGGCCCGGCCCGTAGGGCGTCACCCGCACCGCGCAGAGCAGGCCGCGACGGACCTGGCGTGAGCCGTCCGGGGCCGCGTACTCCTGGGTCAGCGCCCAGAGCGCCGGCTCGCGGTCGGCGCTGAGGATGCCCTGCAAGGTCCATTCCTCGAGCGTCTCGTCCGCGTGCTCGTACGCGTCGCCGTCGTCCGGAGCCATCGGCAGGTCGAGCTCGACGACGTTGAACGGCGAGCGCGCGAGCAGCTCGGCCCGCCGCTGCGCGTCGATCACGTCGTACGGCGGCGCGACGACGTCGGCCAGCGATGGGACGGCCGCGAGGTTGTAGTGCAGCGCGTTGAGCGGTCGGACCTCGGCCATGCGGCGCGCAACCCTAGCGGGCCGTCCAAGCCGTGGCCCGCGCGTTGGTCGGTCGGTACAGGCGATGGCACCCGATTCGCGGACGACTGCGGGTTTCCACGGATTGAGTCCGCGCAGAACTGCGGATGGCGGCGGCCCCGGCGCGGGCTAGATTGAGCGCAATGGGGGACATCTCACAAGTCGCCGACGAACTCAGGGACGAGGTCCTGCAGACGATCCTCGCGGTCCGCCTCAACCTCGCCCACGCCGCCGCCTACAACGACGCAGACGGGATGCGCCGTCAGGCGGCCGATGCGCAGGAGTACCTGGCCGCCGAGGCGCGACGGCTGCGGGAGCTGATCGACCGCCTCTCCGTGCTCGCCGAAGTGCTCGAGCCCGAGGCGCCGGCGCCGAAGCTCCGCCTCCTGCCGTAGCGGCGCCGGTGGCCCGGTTCAGCAGTTGTCCGCGACCTTTCGATGCGGGTCAGAACGAGATCACGTGCGCGGTACGCGGCGCGACGCGACCCTCGAGCACGTCGAGGTAGGCCGACTCGGCCGCCTCGAGACCGTCGCCCCGGATGACTTCGAGCCAGCCCCCGGTCCATTCGCAGAACGGGTGCCAGGCCTCGGCCACCCGGCTTTCCAGTTCGGCGCGGCCCCAGTCCTCGCTTCGCTTGGCGACCCGGTTGGGGGCGAAGAAGAGTGCGGGGGCAGGGCCGGGCAGGTCGCCCGCGCCGGCGCCGAGCTCCTCCCAATGGGTGGCGCCGACGGTCATGCTGTGGACAAGCTCGTCGCCGAAGTGCGAATGCACGGCGTGGCGCACCGCGCCGTCCCCGGCCATGTCCACGAACGTCACCGGACCGCGGTCAAGAGAGCCGATCGCGTCGTAGGAGACGGTCTCGTCGTAGATGCCGAGGCCCTCGACGAACTCGGCGTTGCGAGGCGAGGTCAGGCCGAAGAGCGACACGTCGTCGCGCTGGGCGAGCACGAACGCCGCGCCGATCGCGGTCTTGCTCGAGGCGCTCGCGATCAGGATCGGGCCTCGGTCCGCCAGTCCCTCGTCCGCGAGCTGGTCGTCGATCAGAAACGACGTGAAGAAGAGCGGGCGTAGGAGCATCTGCATGTCCTCGGTCTCCTCCGTGTAGAACGGATCCCCCTCCGTCGCGAGGTACCGCTGATAGGTGGACGGGAGCGAGGCCCGGTGCGGCGCACCGTCGTTGAAGCCCCGGTCGTCGACCCGCGTCGGCTGCACGACCACGTGCGAGGACGGCGGCAGATAGCCGTAGACCCGCGTGCCGGGATCGACGCCTTCGGTTTCGCTTCGCACGACCTCGGCGAAGCCCCACATCGGCACCCGCCCCCAGCCCTCGTCCGCCGGAAAGAAGTCCCAGTAGGACATCATCTCGCCGAGCACCGCGTAGGTGACGTTGTTGGCGGTCAGCCCGAAGCTGTCGACCCGAAGCAGCGCCTGCCCGGCCTCGATCTCCGGCTCGTCGCCCTCCGCGACGCGGCACTCGCGGAGGTCGCCGCGCCTGACCAGGAAATCCCCCATCGGCGAGAGCGTAAACCGGATTCGAACCGACGACCTATGTCGCCAGATATCGGGGCGCCCGGATTCGAACCGAGGACCTCGTCGACCCAAACGACGCGCGCTACCAGGCTGCGCCACGCCCCGAGCGGTCGAGTCTAGTCGGCGATTCGGCCCGTCCCGGAAGGGCATACGGTGTTGGAGCGAATCAACGAGGAGGACGAAGTGGACCTGAAGAGCCTGACCGACAAGGCCAAGGAGCTGATCGACAAGCGGGGCGGGACGGACAGCCTGAAGGAGGACGCCGGGGAGCTGAAGGACATCGCCTCGAGCCAGGGGAGTCTCGTCGACAAGGCGAAGGACGCCGTCGAGGCGATCAAGGATCCGGGCGACGACTCGGTTGCCGCTGCTCCACCGCCCACCGAAGTGCCGGCTCCCGAAGCGGCGCCGGCGGACGCCGAGCGGCCCGGCAAGGGGCGCGGCAAGCGCGCGCACGGCGGCCAGGGACGTCACGGCCGCGGCGGGGGCGGGCGGGGCCACGCGGGCGGAAGAGACGGGGACCCCGCGGTCTAATCTGACCCCGAGCCCCTGTAGCTCAGCTGGATAGAGCAGCTGCCTTCTAAGCAGCAGGCCGCAGGTTCGAGTCCTGCCGGGGGCGCTTCTTATCTGGCTCCTGAACGCTGAAGAGCCCGGCGGGAAGCCGGGCTCTTCGAGTCACTTGGTTCGACAACCGGTGTGACTCACGTACGTCATATGCGGGAGGAGGTCAGGTCTTGCGCTCGAGGTTGGCAACGTCCTGGGCCTTGTCCTCGGCGCGGTCCTGGGCGCGGTCGAGCTGTTCCTTCTGCTCGCCCTTCTCCTCTTCGCGACGACCTTCGCGGTGCAGCGATTTGTCGTCCTTGAGATCACCAACGACCTGCTTGGCCTTGCCGGTGATCTTGTCTGTAATCGAGCTCACGCTTACCTCCTGTATCGCTCACTCTTCGGCTACCCGGGGTGCCGAGGCCATAACGGGACCGGGAAAGTCGTTTCGATCAGGGGTCCGGGGGTAGTCCGCCCAGCCGCTAGATTTGACCCGCCCTGGTGGACGTAGCTCAGCTGGTAGAGCTCCTGGTTGTGGTCCAGGCGGTCGTGGGTTCGAGTCCCATCGTCCACCCCTCGAGAACCTCCTGCAAACCGGCACAAGTCGGAAAACGGTAGGTCTGCTTCTCCAACCGCCGAGGTGCCAATGAGGTGCCAAACCTGCCCGGGAGCGGGCCGCAATGCCCTGAGAAGCGCCCCGTATGTCGACCGCCTGAAGCACTAGCTCGACCGTAGTTCTCCGCGAATACTCCGCGGCAATCCACCGCAGACAAGCGATGCCTGCCGTGCAACCGTTCTTCGCGGCGAAAGAAAACAGAGCCAGGGCAGTTTGGGGGCCGGGGGGTCGACACGCGAATCTGCGCTCAGGGAAGCAAAGGCGGGTTCGGATGTTGTCTCGGTTTGGAGTCGGTCGGCGCCCTGCGCTGATCATTACGTTTGCGCTCATCCTGGTCGGCGGTTCGACATCCGCCGCGCTCTCTGAGACCGGCGGCGAGAGCGACGACCCGCTCGCGGGTCTCTCGCTTCCCGGCACCGCCGAGTACCAAGAGCTCGCCGCTCAGACGCCCGCCGCATCGGGACCCGAGCCGACCACCGCCGCCGAGCGCGAGGCTTCGGCCGGTGACTACGCCGAACTCTCCGGGGCCCAGGCGCTCGATCTCTTTCGCGCCGAGGGCGCCTCGATCCTCGACGCCGAGATCTTCCCCGAGATCGACCCGCCGGCAGGCGCCGAGGTTGCCTACCGCGGTCGCTTCGCGGCCGTCGTCGGCGACGATCTCCCGGCCGAAGGCGACGATCCCGGCGCGAGCGTCTTTGGCCCAGGCGGTGTGACGGCTGGGCCGGCCGAGCGCAATCAGAACGTGCTGATCGAGTCGACGGTCCCGCTGGTTGCCCCCGAGGGCGGAGAGCTGGCGCCGATCGACGGCAGCCTCGTCCTAGACGGCGATCACTTCGAGGCCGCCAACCCCGCCGTCGACGCCGAGATCCCGGTCGCGCTCGACCAGGGCGTCAGCCTCGAACAGCCTGCCGTGACGGTCACCCCGGCCTCGACCCAGGGAGCCGAGGGCGTCGCGGTCTCAGACGCGGTCTTCTATCCGTCGAGCGACACCGACACCGACACCCTCATCACGCCGACGCCGACCGGGGTGGAGATCTTCTTTCAGCTGCGCTCGGCCGAAAGCCCCGAGGCACACGCGATCGACCTCGCGCTTCCCGCCGGCGCGACGCTGCAGGCAACGCCCGAGGGCGGCGCACAGGTGCTCGCCGACGGCGAGACGCTGATCTCGATCCCGCCCGCAAAGGCCTGGGATGCGGCCGGCACAGCGGTCGAGGTCGGCTATGAGATCACCGGCAATCGCCTCGAGGTGGTCGCGCCCCACCGCGACCGCGACCTCCTCTATCCGGTCTACGTCGACCCGATCATCGACCACTATTGGTGGGAGACGGGCCTCTTTGAGAGCGGCTGGTATTCGCACACCTCCACGCCCGAGCACTTCGAGCCCTACTTCGACCCCTTCGCGGGCGGGCTGAAGACCCGCGTCGCGCCCGGCTATTACTGGGACGGAGAGTGGGCGCAGTGGGTGGCCACGCCGATCGGCCAGTCCTACATCGAGACGGTCGAGTTCTACGGCATCGACCACCTCCCGAGCTCGACCCCGGGCGGCGTGGAGGCGGGCACTGCCACCTTCGCCTCGATCTGGTCCGGTTCGGGGTGGGGCTTGGGCGGGACCTGGAACTCGGTCACAAACCAGGTCACGCCAAACGACGTCGGCGCCTGGCTTACGTCGGAGGTCACCGATGAGAACTGGAGCCACTACGTCGGCGCTGACCCCTATCCCGACGGCGAGGGAGGCGACCCCGAGGCAGCCGACGGCTCGGTCGGGGATCTTCGCGATCTATTCGATGTGGAACACCTTTCGGCCCGACTACGCCTACAACCTGCTGCGCGGCGCCAACGTCTGGCGCGGCGATCGCAACAACCCGGGGATCCCGTCGCTGCCTACCGCGTGGGCCCACACCCCGCAGGTCCCAACTACCGACGCCGGCCTCGGCGTCCTCGGCCTCGGCGTCTATGACCCCCAGACCGACACCTGGCCGGTGGGCAGCGGCCTGCTTTGTGACGGCTCACACGGCTCGCCGTGTCAGCAGTCCAAGACGATTCCGATCAACGGCCTGCCAGAAGGCCGCCACACCTACCAGCTGAAGGTGCTCGACGCGATCTGGAACGAGTCGCCGATGGTCTGGTGGGAGGCGAGGATCGATCGTTCGCCTCCGGGGGTCGACCCACCGACGGGATCACTTGTAACGAACAAGGATGCCATCAACCCCTTCGGGAGCTATGAACTCAAGGTGGCCGCCTTCGACGGCAACACCGACGTCCCGGCCCACATGCGCTCAGGCGTGAAGCAGATCGAGATTTGGGATGGCGACCACGTCTATCGGCCGTTCGAGGAGCAGTCCTGCGATGCGACCAACGGGAGTTGCAGGATGCCGCTGACGGGCGAGCTGACGTGGTCGATTCCACCGGGGACGTTCAGCGTCGGCCAGCACGTGTTGAGAATCGTGGCTACTGATCAAGTCGGCCTGACCTCGGACTGGACTGCGGCCAGCACGGTCACAATTCAGGTTCAGGAGGACACGACGGACCCCCAGGTCTCGCTCTCGACTGAACCCACGGCTGCGGACGGGACCACGGTTCTCCACATGAATGCGGTCGACCCAGGGCCGATCGCAAGTGGCGTCAGCGGCCTTGGGATCTACATCGACGGCGAGCAGGTTCAGTGGCTTCCGAACTCGTGCACGGCGGCCGGATGCGGCATGGACTCGGAGTTCACGCTGAGCGCTTCTCAGAATCCGCAAACGACGCGGGTAACTGTGATGGTCGACGACCGGGCCGACAACGGCGACCTGTCGTCGAAAGGCCCGCCGGATCCCCACTACGACAACTTCGGATACAACGACGATTGGCTGCGGCGCATTGGCGACCGTCACATCGCTGCGGACGGCGGTGGCACAACGATCCGAGTGGGCATCAACTGGTGTGAGGTTCAGCGGTTTCCCGGAGCGATTAGCTGGGGCCCTTACAAGGCGATGTTTGATGCGATCGCGGGGTTCAACGAGAACCACGATGGCGACGATTACGACATCAGCGTGATTGCGATCCCTTGGGATTCGCCCACCTGGGCCAACGGCATGCAAGTCGACGGACCTGGAGACTGTACGAACGACGCGAATACGTTCACGATGACCCCGCCGACAGACTTGGCGGCGTGGGAGACGTTCGTAGGTGAGTTCGTAAAGCGCTGGGGTCCGAATCCGCCAGCCCCGAACGAGAACGACGACTACGGACTGATCGCGGTTGAGGCCTGGAACGAGCCGAACCTCTCTGACTTCTGGCTCGATGAGGACTATCCAACGGGCGGCGACCCAAAGCTCTTTGCCGAGCTAGTCAACCGCGCGAGCCAGGGCGTGCGAGCCAACAGCGACGGTGTCAAAGTCCTCGCGGGCGGCTTGTCGCCGACCGGAACGACCGACGAGCGGGACTACCTCCAGCGGGCCACGAACTGCGCGAACGATCTGCCTTGCATTAACGAGAATCTGGTCAACGGGATCGGTGTACATCTCTATGCAAACGATCAGTACCAGGTGCCGCCGACGCGCAGACGACTCAAGGGCCAGTACGAGCAGATCAACTTGGCTCTCCCAGACAGATTCGAGGACACCAAGCGTTGGATCACCGAGATCGGTTTCCCTACGGGGCCGACCTCTGGGCAAAACCCAACGAATCAACGTAAGCGCATCGAAATGGCCTACGAGCTGTTTAGGAAGGACCGGATTCCGACCTTCATCGTCCACAGACTCAGAGAACAGAATGAGCACCAGCGATACGCGCTCTTCCCCGAGGACGGCGACTCGCCGAAGGGCGGTGCGGATGGCGCGTATTGCCGCCTCGCCGAGCTTCGTAACGTTGATCCACCGAGCGGGTGCTAGCCGATGACGCTGGGGATCATGCGCTGGCCCTGGGGGCCACTCGGCGTTGCTTTGGCCGGGTTGGCAACCGTGGCAATCCTCTACGTACCGGCCGAAGCTATCTCTAAGCGCTCAATCTCCGCCTACCTTGGACAGGCGAGCGCCGGGACCGCCAGCGAGATCCGGCTTGAGGTTGACATGCGCCGTGGCAAGCCGCATTCAGCGACTTTCGCTGCCATGAACGTCAATTTGACCTGCGAGGACGGCACGACCCGCGATTGGACTCCCGGATTCGATCCGATCAAGCTCGGCTTTCACGGCAGTGGGCAGACTTTCGATGGCCGCAGGTACCAACTGGGGCACCCGATCGCCTCGGAGATCTTCATGCGGATCCATGGCCGCCTCCTGGCAGAGGGCCGCGCCGAGGGCTACGTGGTGATCTATCTGAATCCGTGGGATCCGCCGGGACAGGTAAACGATCCCGAATGCACGACGACCGGAGGCCAGCAGACCTGGAGTGCCGAGCGTGAGTGACATGATCCGTTTCAGCGCGGGCGGTTGCCAAGCAAGAGCGATCGCATTCCTCGGCATTGCCTTCGCGGTCGTGATCGTCGGACCGACGGCCGGAGTTGCCGCGAAAACCACGACCTACCGAGGTCACGTGGTCGGGGATTCGAAGGCGCGGATAGAGCTAGTCGTTCGCTCGCCCAAGCGCGGGCGTCCTGCCGGAGCGCTGACCGTCGAAGGGCTTGGCATGGGCTGCGAAGACGACACCACGCGCCGGATCTCCTACGAGCCGCTCGACCTTTCGTTTACATCCAGTCGGCAGTTCCTCGGTGATCGCTACACCGCGGCGGCGGGAGGCACGACCGAGGCGTACCTCGGAGCCCACGGCAGCCTCACTCCGAAGAGGAACCGCGCCACCGGCAACATCCTCGCTTTCGAGAACCCACCGGACGAGGGCAACCCTTCAGCGTTGGAGTGCTCGACCCAGTTCGATACGAAATGGCGAGCACACCGAGTACAGGGGTCGTGAGGCGTCACCGGGCAGCCGGTGAGTCGAACACATTGTCAGAGCGGAGAAAGGTACGCGATGACCTGGTTCTGAGACTGGAGCACCCCGGTCGATGATCGTGCGTACGGGCGCCGAATGCTCGTCGGCCGCCCGCTGCTCACGTCTGGCCAGTTCCTTAGGGGAAAGATCGTGGCGGCAGCGGCCCCTGCCGTGGCCATATTCGCGCTGATCGCCGTGATCAAGTTCGTCGACGCTCCATTGAGCGTGATACTTGCTGCGGTGATCGTGCTTCTAGTCCCGACGTTCGAGTGGTCGTCGCTGACCGAACGCTATTCCGACTACGAGAGCGATCGGCGCGCCGCGAACGCAGATGCGGCTTCGGATCCTGGCGATCGTGATACCGGCGGGGCAGCGCCGCACTAGCTCCGGCCGTCCCGACCAAAAGCTCAGCGTGCTCACCAAGGCGCTTGGAGTCCCCCGGTTTCGCGGACACCTGGGGGGCTGGATCGTTCGAGCCGGCGGGAGGGGAAGTCCACCGAAGCAAGGTCAGATTGCATGGCTCTTGTCGGAGTTCGCGTGTCTAAGGAGATGTGGCATGGCGCGCTCGCGAATCCGTTCAAAGCCCGTTCGGTTGAGACGCCTCACGGGCGACGCCGCGGGCCCGCAGCGCCTCGTGGCCGTTCCTAAAGACCGCACCCAAACCCGGACGGACCCCCGGATCCGGATTCCGGGCCTCGCCCGCATGGATATCGGCCGCAGGGGGCCTCGCCGGCCGACCACCCGCCCCCACCATGGGGTGAGTTCGGGTGGTCAGATCCGGCGAGGCAGAGGAGCTGGTGGCAAGCGGGCGAGGGGCGAAAGCAAAGCGTGGACTATCGGGAGGTTGGGCTGTTAGAGGGGATGGGAATGGATGGGTTCAAGGACAGAGGAGAAGGGGAGAGGTCGGCTTGAACCGCGACCGGGAGATCGTGGCGTGGGTGAGTCGGCTGGGTGCGGTGTCGGTCGAGCAGATCGGCAGGCGATTTCATGTCGGGAGATCGGTGGCCTATGAGCTCGTGAGGAGGCTCGTTGGTTACGGGTTGTTGGAGCGAACGCAGACGGCGATCGGCGATCCGACCCTGATCAGCCCCACCCGCGAGGGGATCACCTACGCCGGCCTGGGGCTCAAACGCCCGGCGATCCGGATCGGCGAGGTCGACCACTGGCTCACGGTCGCCGACGTCGCGATCGAGCTCGAGGACCTCTACGGGCCGCGCCAGGTGATCACCGAGCGCGAGCTTCGCTTCGAGGAGGCGCTGCGCGGCCGCCCGATCGCCAGCGCGAAGATGGGGGAGACCATTGATGGCCACCCGCGCCTTCACCGTCCCGATCTCGCCGTCTCGGTCGACGGCGGCTACGTCGTCTATGAGGTCGAGCTGACCCCGAAGTCGCGCTCGCGGCTGAAGGCGATCCTGCGGGCCTGGAGCTGGGCCGACAACGTGGTGGGGTGCTACTACGTGGTGCCGCCGTCCACCCCCACCCAGAAGGTCGTCAACGAGGCGATCCGCCGGGTGTATGCCGAGGACGAGGTGCGGGTGCTCGAGTTGGGGCGGCCGTTGCGGTGACCGGGTCGCTCCTGACCGCCTCCGAGGTGGCGAAGCTGCTGGGCGTCCCGGTGTCGTGGGTGTACGAGCAGTCGCGCCAGGGCCGCATCCCGACCGTGACCCTGGGCCGGTATCGGCGGTACCGGCTCGATTCGATCGAAGCCTGGGTCTCGGAGCTCGAGACCACGGGGCAGCGCGGGCGCCTCGGCTCCGCTTGGCGCGAGCGACCGACACCACCGCCGCGCCGCCATGCTCATCGCTGATCACCTTCGTCCTAGTGACGTCGGCGCCGCTTTGGAACGATGGGCTCATGGCGCGGCGGTCACGAGGTACGGGCTCTCTTTCGGTGCGCCGCGACGCCCGAGGCCTCGAGCAGCTGGTACGGGCAGTGGTGGGTCGGCGATCGGCGGGTGACACGCACAACTGGGCCCGAAGCGCGATCGGGCGCGCGGCGGGGTCTCACCCGATCGCAAGCCGAGCGCGAGCTGCAGCGACAGATCGATGCGGCAGGTAGCCGTCGCGATCGACCGCCCACGCCACGGTTGCAGGAGGTCGGTGAGCGCCTCCTCGCACCATCTCGAGTCGCTTGGGCGCAAGCGCTCGACCCTCGGACGAGTACGAGTCCTATCCTCCGGGTGCACCTCGCGCCGTTCTTCGGCGAGCGCCCTCTGGATCGGATCGGAACCGCGCGATGTCGAGGCGTTCATCGCGGCCAAGCGCCGCGAGGGCAAGGCGACGAAGAGCATCCTCAACTACCTCGGCCTGCTGCATTCGATCTTCGCGCTTCGCCGAGAAGCGCGGGCTGGTCGACGGGCAACCCGGTGCAAGCTCGTCGACAAGCCGCGCGCCGAGCGCCGGCGACCCCGACATCCGCTTCCTCGACGAGGCCGAGCTCGAGGCGCTGCTCGCGCGCCGTGCCGCGACGACGTGCGTGGGTCCGACCGAGCACGCGCTCTACCTGACCGCCGCGATGACCGGCCTGCGCCAGGGCGAGCTGCTCGGCCTGCGCTGGCGCGACATCGACTGGCCGGCCGGCCGGCGTCCGCGTCCGCCAGCAGCTACGTCGCGCGGCGAGTTCGGCACGCCGAAGTCCCGGCGGTCGTCGCGGTCGGTGCCGCTGGCCGACCGCGTGGCCGGCGAGCTCGAGCGCCACTTCCAGCGCAGTCGCCTTCCAGGCCGACGACGACCTCGTCTTCTGCCACCCGCGAGACCGGCGGCCCGCTCGACCGCTCGCGAGCTGCTGCAAGCGCTTCAAGGCGGCGCGCGAAGCGCGCCGGCGTCCGGCGAGGTCCGCTTCCACGACCTGCGCCACACCTTCGGCACCCGGATGGCGGCGGCCGGGCGTCGCCGCTGCGCACGCTGCAGGAGTGGATGGGCCACCGCGACTTCAAGACGACGCTGATCTACGCGGACTACCAGCCGAGCGCGGGAGAGGCGGAGCTGGTCGAGCGCGCGTTCGGCCAAGGTGCCAAACGAGGTGCCAAACTGAGCAAAAGTGCAGCTGACCTCAGCTGACCTAATGCCGCTTGATCAAGCGGAATCAGGGTAAGCTGACCCCACTCCTGGTTGTGGTCCAGGCGGTCGTGGGTTCGAGTCCCATCGTCCACCCTCACGGTTGCTCGCTTGGCGGCTTCCTACTTCTTCGCGACGGTAAGCGCGACCTTCGTCCCTGCGGGGAGGTTGTCGCCCTCCGCAGGTGATGTGGATAGCACGGTCCCCGGCTTCTTCGACGACTTGCGCTTCTTGGTCTTGCCGAGGGCGCAGTTCGCGCCCTCGAGCGCCTTCGTGGCCTTGGTGAGCTTCTTGCCGACGAGCTTCGGGACGATGCACGCCTCGGCCGACACGCCGGGAACGGAGTCGGTGACGACCGAGCCGCCGGCTCCCGTCGCGGTCACGCTGCACTGGATCGCTGTGCCCGCGTCGGCCTGCGTCAGCGTGTAGGTCGCCGCGTTGGCGCCCGCGATCGCGGCGCCGTTGCGCAGCCACGCGAACGCGAACGAGGTCGCGCCCGTGAACGTCCCCGGCGCGCAGGTCAGCGTCTGGCCGGTGCGCGACGTGCCCGTGACGCTCGGGCGGGCGGTGTTCACCGGCGGGTCCGCCGGCGCCACGACGGCCGGCCTGGGCGGGACGACGGCCGCTGACGTCGCCACGGTCTGGGCCGCGATGTTGGTCGCAGTGACCCGGCACTGCACTGCCGTGTCGAGCTGCGCGTCGGTGAGCGTGAAGGTCGAGGCGGTCGCGCCGGCGATCGCCGCGCCGTCGCTCAGCCACTGGAACGCGAGGGTGGGGTCCTGGGTGAAGGCGCCCGGGTTGCAGGTAAGCGTCTGCCCGGAGGCCGCGGTGCCGCTGATCGACGGGAGCGTGGTGTTCACGGGCGGCGTTGCGCTCTCGACCGCGCCGCTGTCGCACGCGCCGCCCTGCGGGCGCGCGGTCCCGCGCTGATCGGTGGCCGAGCAGAACGCCGGCCGTGCCAGTCCGAACGCCGGGCTCGGGAACAGCGGTAGGCGGCTCAATCCGAGGCCGCCGTTGTTGCGCAGCGCGCCGAGCCGCGGGTCGGTGTTGACCAGGTCACCCGGGCCCGTGAAGTTGCAGCCGTTCCCATCCTCGAGGTTGCCGCCCCCGGACGAGAACGCACCCGACATGAAGCAGTTCGCCGGGCCGCCGCCGGCGACGATCGAGTTGCGAATCGTCTTCGACGTCCCGGCGAACATCGAGATCGCGTGGGCGGTGAAACCGCTGCCGGTCCCGGCGACGTTGTCGGTCACGGTCACGTTCGTCATGGTCACGCTCGGCACGCTGCTCGTGTCGATGCCGCCGGTGCGGAAGCCGCTCGCCCCGGAGGCGCTGACAGTGTTCTCGCTCACCGTGGAGTCCGTGATCGACAGGGACGGGCCGAGGTTCACCTCCAGGCCGCCGACGGCGCTGCTGTTGGTCCCGGTCACCGGGTCGGTGCGGTTGCGTGAGATCGAGCTGCGCGACACCTCGACCGCACCCGACGCGTTGGCCCACGAGACTCCGCCGGCGGCAGCGGGCGAGGTGGTGCCGGCGAACACGTTGCCCTCGACCGCGGAGTCGATGAGCCTCAGCGACGCGCCGTCGCCGGCGATCGCGCCCGCGCCCTCGCTGGTCGAGACAGCCTCCGATCGGTTGTCCCGGACGACGACGCCCTCGAGGACGAGCGCGGCGCCTCCGCCGGCCGCGACCGCACCCCCTCCGACCGGGACGGTGCCGGTCAGCCGGTTGCCGCTGATCGTCACGCCGCGCAGCGTGAGCTTCGCGCTCGCCCCGCCGACGGCGAAGGCGCCGCCCTTCAGGTTCACCGCCGCGTTCGTGTCGGCGCCGGTGATCGTCGTCACTCCCGCCCCGCCGGTGCCCTCGATGGTCACCTCGCCCGGGATCTCCGGCAGCGCGTCATTTGGCAGGACGTAGGTCCCGGGGGCGAGCTGGATGGTGTCGGCGCCCGGGGTCTCGGTGTTGTCGTTCGCGTCGGTCACGGCCTCCCGAAGCGAACAGTCGAGGCCCGAGAAGCACGAGCCGACGGGCGGGCTCGCCACCGGGTCGGTCGTCTTCGTCACGACGAGCGTCTCGGCCTGCGCCGAACCGGCCAACGCCAACGCCAAGATTCCAGTCGCGCAGAGGAGAGCGATCCGTCGCATCCACACACCACCCTACCGCTGCGAAGCACCGAGACCGCAACCTTCTGAGCCGCGGCGTTTTCTCCTACCCTGTGAGCATGCAGGGACGCAGCATCCGCCTGACGCTGGCGGGAATCGTTGCCGGCCTGGCGCTCATCGTGGTCGCACCGACCGCGGGCGCCGGGGTCAAGTTCGAGCGGATCGCGGGCTACGACGACCCGGCGACGCCCGCCAACCTCGACAAGGTCGGGATCCTCAAGGTGGGGCCGAGGAAGGCGCCCAACGTGCTCGTCATCAACCCGGGCACCTCGGCCAGCTCGGCGTACTTCAAGCCGGTCATGGAGTTCATCGTCTCCGAGACCGACGACTGGCAGATCTGGACGATCGAGCGGCGCGAGAACCTGCTCGAGGACCACTCGTTCGCCGACCAGGCGAAGGCGCACATGATCAGCGGCGACGCGATGTTCGACTACTACCTCGGCTACCTGACCGACGAGAGCGTCACGACGCACTACCAGCCGGTGGCCGACGCCGACGTCCCGTTCGCCCGCGGCTGGGGGATGCGCGTCGCGGTGATGGACATCCGCAAGGTGGTCAAGCAGGCGACCAAGCTCGGCGGCAAGGTCGTGCTCGGCGGGCACTCGCTCGGCGGCTCGATCACGACCGCGTATGCGACCTGGGACTTCAACGGCAAGCCCGGCGCCAAGGACCTGTCGGGCCTCGTCTTCGTCGACGGCGGCAGCAGCTCGACCGCCACCACGCCCGAGGAGGCCCAGACGCGCCTCGACAACCTCAACAACGGCACGCCGTGGCTCGTCTTCGGCGGCATTCCGGCGCCCTTCGCCGGCCTGTTCAACATCGTCGGCTCGACCGGGATGCTGCTCGACCCGAACGGGATCGGCAAGCTCCAGAAGTGGTCGCTGCTGCCGTCGAACCTCAAGCCGCCGGTGGAGTCGACCAACGAGGGCTCCTACGGCTACGCGCTCGACACCGAGACCTCGCCGGCGAGCCTCGCCGCCGCCCAGGCGCACCTCGGGCACCTCGCCGAGAGCGGCGACCCGCGCCCGTGGGACAACGCCGGGGAACTGACCCCGGTGCAGCGCTACGCCGACATGTTCTCCGGCACCGGGCTGCCGGGTCTCGACGGCACCGCGTGGTACCACCCGCTGCGGCTGACGATCGACTCCGGCGCGGTCGCCGCCGGCAACGCCAACCCCGCTCAGGACATCCTCGGCGTCGATGCCACCCACGGCGATGACCTCGGCAAGGCGATGCGGATCTTCGTCTTCGGCGCCTCGCTCGGCGGCCAGCGCGTGATCGATGCCGCGAACGCCCTGGCCCAGCAGTCCGGGATCAAGGCCGGGAAGATGGTCCGGATCAACCGGGCCGAGACGTACGCGCACAACGATCCGAACTCGGCGTTCCCCGACAACGAGTTCGTCGACAAGCTCGTCCCCTTCCTGGAGAAGATCGGGCGCGGTTAGGGGCGTCCCTCGGCCGGGGTCAGGCCGCGGATCACGTGTAGGTCGATCGAGCCCGGCGCGAAGACCCCGATCGAATACTGGACCGGCTGGCCGCCGGCGAGATGCATGAGCTCCGTGAGCTCGAGCGCCGCGGTCACGCGGGTGGCGCCCATCGCCTCGCCGAGACGGCTGCCCGGATCCACCAGGCGGGGCCGCACGCTGGTTCTCGCGAATGCCACCCGGACTCCGTGCCCGAGCAGCACGTCGAGGACCATCTTTCCGTCCTCGATCGCGGTGCGGATCTCCTCCGGGGAGGGAAGGTCGATCTCCGGATGGACGATGTCGCGCATGTGAGCGGCCACCGTCCGATCCGCGAGCACCGTCCGCTGGATCAGCGGAGCTCGAGCGCCGTGGGGCACCCCGAGAGCCTCGGCCACGTAGCCCGGCGTTCGCGCCTGCTCGACCTGCAGGTTGCGGACGCTCAGCTTCTTTCCCTGACGGCGGGCCAGGGAGGCGTAGGACTCGAGCACCTCGAGGCCCTCGCTGAACGCCGGGCCCAGGGCGACGCGGCCGACGAACGTGCCGCTGCCCTGGCGGCGGATGATCTCGCCGTTGCTCTCGAGGCGCTCCAGCGCCAGCCGCAGGGTGCCCCGTGACACGCCGAACGCTTCCGCCAGCTCCTTCTCGGGAGGCAGCCGGTCGCCGAGGCGCGCGCGACCGGGTGCGAGCCGCTCGCGGAGCGCCGTCTCGGTCGCGTCGACGAGCGAGGACTCAGCCACGCCGCAAGCCTAGATCTAGACGGCGCGCTTCACCACCTCGTGCGTCGAGCAGCCCGAGCCGGCGCGCGAGTCGCTCGGCCGGCAGCGCCTGCCAGCGGTCCCACAATCGTGAGCACGATCGCCGCGTACAGCTTCGCCCTGATCGTCAAGCGCCCGCGCTCCGGATAGCATCGGCCCGACGATGATCCTGTTCATCCTCACCGGAGCGGCGCCCCCGATTCTGGTCGTGACGCTCCTCGTGATGTGCTACCTGACGGGGTATGAGCTGTGGAAGGAGACCGAGCTCGCCTTCCTGTTCAAGGCCTGGTGGGTGCTGCTCGTGTTCCTGCTGAACGTCGTCGGCTTTGGGATCTTCTGGATCTGGCTGGCGGTCAGGCGGGTCCGCCGCGCCGGCGCAACCTAGGAGCACGCCGCCCCTCACTCGGCCTCGGTCCGGACGTCGTGCAACCGAGCGAGCTTCAGCGCCAGCTCGAGTGAGAGCAGGTCCTCGTTCGGCAGGTCGAGATCCGACACCCGGTGGATCCGCTCAAGGCGCTGGCGGACGGTGTTCGGGTGCACATACAGCGCCCGGGCGCTCGCGCTCACGCTGCCGCGGTCGGCGAGGAACCGCTCCAGCGTCTCGATCAGCCGGGCGCCGTGGCGGTGGTCGTACTCCGCCAGCTTCTCCGCCGCCAAGCGGTAGCGGTCGCGGGGCGCCTCGTCGAGCTCCATGTGGACGAGGTACCGATAGGCGCCGAGCTGCTCGTAGGGGACCGCGCCGCCATCGGCCACCAGCGAGCGCCCGACGCGGGCGGCGTCGCCCGCCTCGCGCATTCGCCGCCGCGCGGTGACGGCGCCCCGGTCGACGTCGCTGATTCCGATGACGAGCCCCTCCTCGCGAGCGAGCGATTCGCACGTCTCGCGCAATGCCTCGGCCGCCCCGCCGTTCGCGCTCGGCAGCGGCGCCAGCGCCCGCACCCGGTCATGGCGGGAGTCGAAAAAGGCTCGCGGATAGGCGCGTCGCAGCCGGGTCTCGAACCGCACCGCGAGGTCGGGCCAGCCGCCGGGGGCGCCGTCCGCTCGCGGAGCCCGCTCGACGTGCAGGAAGAGATGGTGGCCCGACAGGTCGCATCGGGCCTGGCTCGCCTTCGCCTGCCCGGCCTCGATCGAGCCCGCCGCGAGCGCGTCGAACATGTCCTTGACGATGTTCTCGGCTGTCAGCCGCTCGATCAGCTCGGCCTTCATCAGGCCGACGGCCGTCTGGTTGGCCACCGCGCCGAGCAGCTCCGCGTCCTCGTCGGTGAACTCGCGGTCGCGGGCGAAGCAGCAGATCACGCCGAGCTGCTCGTTGCGCGCGACCAGCGGGACGGCCAGCACGGCCTGGTCGCCGCCCTCGGGCCACGACTCGCGATCGGCGACGCCTCCGCCGTTGAGCCCCTTCTTACCGGCGCGGCGCATCAGATCGAGCACCAGCCGGGCACCACCCTGGCGCGGGCTCGCGGCGCGCGCGTTGGCGGGATCGGAGCTGACGATGATCAGCTCGTCGGAGTCGACGTCGAGGCGGTGGATCTGGCACGCGTCCGCTCGCAGCAGCTCCCGGGCGCCGCGGGCGACGGACTCGTAGAGGTCCTCGCGGACGGTGACCTCGGCGAGCGCCTGGCTCAGCTGGGTCAGCGTGGTCAGGGCCTGGACCCGGCGCCTGGTGTCCTCGTACAGCTGCGCGTTCTCGATCGCGCCGGCCACCAGCGACGCCGTGTGGACGAGGAAGTTGACGACGTCGTCCTCGAACTCGCGCGGCGCCTCGGTGTGCAGGACGACGACGCCGATCACGTCGCCTGCCTTGGCGAGGATCGGCACCGCGACCATCGACTGGAACTTCTCCTCCTCGAGCTCCGGAAGGAACTTCATCCGCGGGTCCGCCATCGCGTCCTCGCGGATGAACTCCGGCGTCTTGTTGCGCGCCACCCAGCCCGAGAGCCCTTCGTCGAGGCCCAGCGAGAGCTCGCCGACGAAGCGCGCGTAACGCGGCGACGCGGCCCGCAGCACCAGCCGGTCGCCCTCGACGAAGTAGATGAAGCAGGCGTGTGAGGCCGTCGCGTCGGTAGTGATGTCGACGATCCCGTGCAGGACGCGACCGAGATCGAGCGATGAGGAGACGGTCTTTATGACCGCGTAGAGCGTCTGGTTCTCGAGCCGAGCGCGACTGAGGGCGTCGTCCTCCTTGACAAGCTCCAAGCTCAAATGAGACACCTCCTGGTAGTCCTCCCGGCGCCACCCTATTGGGGAACGCCGGCGGGTCCTATGTCGCGATCGTACACCCGGAGACGTTCAAGTATGGACCGCGTGCCTATTGTCACGACCAGCCCGGCCGGGATACGTTGCCGCCGCTAGTGGACTTCCTGCTCGCTCAGGTCTCGGACATCAAGGACGCCGCCTCGGCGGAGAGCCTGGGACTCGACAGCGTCATCCTCGGCGAGCAGTTCTACTTCTTCACGGTCGTGCTGATGTGGCTGATCCACGTTGGCTTCATGACGTACGAGACCGGCATCGCGCGCCGCAAGAACGCGCTCGCGACGGCGATGAAGAACATCCTCACGATCGCCGTGGTGACGCCGAGCTTCTACTACTTCGGCTGGTGGATCTACAACTGCAACATGCCCGGCTTCCCGCCGATCGGGCCGAACAGCACGGACTTCACGGCAGCGGCATGCCAGGGTGGGATCCCCTGGTCCGACACCTTCGGACCGAACCTGACCAACAACATCAACCTCGTCTTCTTCCTCGCCTTCCTGCTGTTCAGCTGGACGACGGCCTCGATCATGTCCGGCGCGCTGCTCGAGCGGGTGCGGCTCTCCGCTTACCTCCTCCTCGCCGTGCTGCTCGGCTCGGCGGTCTGGGTCCTCGACGCCGCTTGGGGCTGGAGCTTCGGCGGCTGGCTGACGCTGCGCTTCGGCTTCCACGACGCGATCGCCTCCGCTGTCGTCCACGGCGTCGCCGGCGCCTTCACGCTCGGCGTCCTGTTCAACCTGGGACCGCGGATCGGCAAGTACACGAAGGAGGGCTTAACGCGCACCTTCAGACCCCACAACCTGCATATGACCCTGATGGGGTTGATGCTGATCTTCACCGGCTTCTACGCCTTCTACGCCGCGTGCCTGGTGATCGTCTCGACGACCTTCCCCGGCTGGGCCAACATCTACCTCAGTCCGACCACACTGGGCTCGATTGCGATGATCATCACCTTCGGCTTCGCCGGCGGCTTCACGGGGGGGTACTTCGCCAGTCGCGGTGACCCGTTCTGGACGGTGTCGGGCGGGCTCGCGGGGGTGATCGGCGTTTCCGCGGGCGCCGATGTCTACGCGCCCACCCTGGGCTATCTGATCGCGGCCGCGACGGCGGCAATGACGGTCTGGGTGGGAAGCTGGATCGAATCCAAGATGCGCGTCGACGACGTCGTCGGTGCGGTTTCCGTGCATGGGTTCGCCGGCTTCATGGGGATCATCTGGGTCGGCGTGTTCGCGGCCGGCTATCCGACCGGCCTCAACAACGTCGAGAGCTCGATCGGCGGCCAGCTGATGGGCATGGCGACCTTCCTGCCGCTCGGCTTCCTGAGCGGCTGGTTCGCGTCGTGGGTGCTCAAGAAGCTCAACCTGCTGCGCGTGCCGCCCGAGGTCGAGGTCGACGGTCTCGATCAGGCCGAGTACGAGCCCGATATCCACATGCCGGAGTTCGCGCTCGCCCCGGACCTGGTCATCGAGCCGGACGGTACCCGGGCGCCGGCGGACGTCGTCCAGCGGACTGCCGCGGCGGAGCTGGTCACACCGATGGCCTCGAAACCAACGGCTAGAGGAGGACCTGGCTGATGCCCGGGATCATCAACAGCGCCCCTGATTGCGTCAGCAGCGACCCCGGAACGACCGACGCCCGAGTCGAGGACTCCGCCGATTTCGTGATGGGCGATCCCTACACGGAATGCGCCGGCTTCATGACCTTCGGCCCCGGCTCGACGTACGGGGAGGAGGGGATCGGCGCGGAGGGCGCCTACATGGTCCTGACGTGGATCGGGATCGTCTTCATGGTCGCCGCGTTGATCGCGTGGGTCCTGTACGAGAACCGTCGCCTGATCGCCTACACCCTGGGAGTCGGACGCGGATACGACAAGCCCGACGTCCCGCAGCCCGGGATCACCCCCGACCCGGAGAAGTGAGATGGCCCTGAACCGAAAGCAGATCGAGTTCCCGCCCAAGCAGACGCACGTGAAGTCGTTCGAGGTCGCGATGCTCGTGATCTGCCTGATCTGTGCTGCGGTCGTGCTGTTCATCGTCCTGGGCACCGACCTCGGCGACGAGTTCCGTCCGACCGTCTGAGCGGCGCGGGTTACACTCGCGAGGTGCCGTCCCTCGGCGACGCGGGAGTCGCTTCGCAGTCCGAGACACCGGATCGCCGGGCGCCCACGTGGCCCCGGTTCGCGGTGATCCTGGGGGTGCTGGTGCTGGCCTTCGTCATCTCGCGCGCGTCGGACTCGGAGGTGACCCAGGAGGAGGCCGTGGCGACCGCCACCGAGCAGGTCAGCTTCGTCCCCGAGGACACGCAGATCCGCTTCCTGCGCCAGGGGATCGACCGGCATCCGTTCTGGGTGGTCTCGCTCTCGACGCCGGGGCCGACCCTCGGGACCTATGACGATCTCGCGGTCGCGCGGATCGACGCCGAGTCGGGCGAGGTCGTCGAGTTCCGCGAGCAGAAGGACGCGCGGCGGGGCCCCGACGAGGCCCCCTAACCGGTGCGCCTGCTCGTCCTTCAGCACATCGCCTGCGAGCACCCGGGCGTGTTCACCGAGGTGATCGAGGAACGAGGCGTGGAGGCGACCGCGGTCGAGCTCGACGAGGGCGAGCCGCTGCCTGACTGGCGCGAGTTCGACGCGGTGCTCGCGATGGGCGGCCCGATGGGGGCGGGCGACGATCGCGATCATCCGTGGCTCGCCGCGGAGCGCGAGCTGATCGCAGCCGCGGTCGCCGCGAGACGGCCGGTCCTGGGGGTCTGCCTCGGCGCGCAGCTCCTCGCGGCCGCGCTCGGGGCGCGGGTCATGGCGTGCGAGCGGCCCGAGGTCGGGCTGCTGGAGGTCGAGCTGACCGAGGAGGGACGCGCCGACGCGCTGTTCGCCGGGCTCGACCAGCCGCTCGTGTCGCTGCAGTGGCACGGCGACACCTTCGAGCTCCCGCACGGCGCTGTCCGGCTGGCGCGCTCCGCCGACGTCGCCAACCAGGCGTTTCGCGCCGGTGAGCGGGCCTACGGCGTCCAGTTCCATCTCGAGGTGACGGCCGCGATGGCGCGCGAGTGGGCCGCGGTCCCGGCCTACGCGGCCTCCCTGTCCGCGACCCTCGGCGAGCACCGCGGCGCGGAGTTCATCGCCGACGTCGCGCGCGGCGCCGACGAGCTGCATCCGCCCGCCCGCAGGCTGTTCGGGAACTGGCTCGAGCTCGCCGGCGTGCCCGCGAAGGTGGGGATCTAGGCGCTTTGTACAATTTTGTCCATCAGGAGAAGGAGCCCCGATAGTGGCCGCTGAGCAGCTTGGAGGGACGATCGACACCGTCCTTTCCAATCCCCGGGTCCAGATGCCGCCCGCGACCCTCGAGGAAGCGCGTAACCAGGAGGGTCGGCCAGCCCAGATCGAGGCGCTGAAGAAGCGAATCGCGGCCGAGGACATCCGGTATGTGTTCTTTCAGCAGGTGTCGGTGACCGGCCGGGTGATGGGCAAGGGCGTCGTCGCCTCGTTCTTCCCGCAGGTAGCGGAGCGCGGATACCAGCTGGTCTACGGCGCGACGGCGAACCTGTTCACCGACCGCGACGGCAACTACATCGGGTTCGGGCCCGAGGAGTCGGAACTCGCCGCGATCGCGGACCTCGACACGTTCTCCGTCCTGCCCTGGGACGAGCGCGTCGCCAGGGTCTACTGCGACTGCTACGACACCGAGACCGGCGAGCTGCTGGACGCCGACCCGCGCCAGAACCTGAAGCGCGTCGTGAGCGAGTTCGAGGCCGAGCTGGGGCTGAGCTTCGTGATCGGCATCGAGCCCGAGATGATGTGGATGCGCCGCGGCGAGGACGGCACCGCCGAGGGCGTCACCAAGCCCTACTGCTACCACATCCATCAGTTCGAGGAACTGCGTCCGGTGCTGCTCGACGTGGTCGAGTACGGGCAGCGGATGGGTCTCGACATGAGCTACGGCGACCACGAGGACGCACCCGGGCAGCTGGAGCTCAACTTTCGCTACGACCGCCCGGTGCAGACGGCCGACAACATCACCACCTACCGCCAGATCTGCGCCGCGGTGGCACGGAAGCACGGCCTCCTCGCGTCGTTCATGCCGAAGCCGTTCACCGGCGTCTCGGCAAACGGGCATCACCACCACTTCACCCTCGTCGACGATGACGGCAACAACGTCTTCCACGACCCCGACGGCGTCTGCCAGCTCTCCGACACCGGCCGCCACTTCCTCGGCGGCCTGCTCGACCACTTCGGGGCGCTGATGTGCGTCGGCAACCCGTCGGTGAACTCCTATTGCCGAATGTGGGACTTCGGGTTCTGGGCGCCCGTGTACAAGAACTGGGGCTGGCAGAACCGCACGTGCACGGTCCGCGTCGCGAGCGGCGGCCGGTTCGAGTACCGCGGCGTCGACTCGTCCTGCAACCCGTACCTGACGATCGCCGCGCTCCTGGAGGCCGGCCTGGACGGGATCAAGCGCAAGTCCGACCCCGGCGAGCCGCAGACGGGCAACACGTATGACCTGCTGCAGGAGGGCGTCGAGCTCGAGCGGGTGCCGGAGAGCCTTGGCGCCGCGCTCGACGCGCTCGCGGCCGACGACGTCGTGCGCGGCGCGATGCCCGGGCGCCTCTACGACGTCTTCCGCCACTACAAGCGCGACGAGTGGGAGCGCTACCTGGCCGCGGTCACCGACTGGGAGCGCGAGGAGTACCTGGAGGTGCTGCCCTAGCCGATGTGCGGGATCGCCGGAATCATCTACCGAAACGGCGGCGGCGAGCGGGCCGTCGGCGAGGACATGACCCGGATGCTCCAGGCGATGAAGCACCGCGGGCCGGACTCGACGGGGTTCGCGCTCTACCGTGGCGACACCGACACCTACGTGGTCCACGTGAAGCTCAGCGAGGCCGCGGAGTCCGACCCCGAGCTCGATCAGCGGGTCCAGCGCCAGCGCGACCAGGTCGAGGCCCGGATGCGCGCCGCCGGCGCCGAACTCGGCGACGTGAAGCACACCCCGCGCACGATGACGGTGACCTTCGGCTTCGACGGCGATCTGAAGGGGCTGGCCGACACCATCGAGCGCGTGCGCAACAGCGAGGTGCTCTCGCTCGGCCGCTCGCTGGAGATCGTCAAGGACCTGGGCGACGCCGAGACCGTCGCAGCCGAGTACGGCCTGTCCGGATACCTCGGCACGCACGCGATCGGCCACGCGCGGATGGCCACCGAGTCCGACGTCGACATCGCCAACGCCCATCCGTACTGGGCGTATCCGTTCCCGGACGTCGCCGTCGTTCACAACGGCCAGCTGACCAACTTCCACGACTGGCGCCGGCGCCTGCAGCGCGCCGGCCATCGCTTCCAGTCCGAGTGCGACTCGGAGATCATCGCCGTCTACCTCGCCCAGAAGATGGCCGACGGCATGAACCTCGAGGAGGCGATGCGCCGCAGCCTGGAGGAGCTCGACGGGGTCTTCACCTACATCTGCGTGACCGCGGACGCGCTCGGCGTGGCCAAGGACGAGCTCGGGGCGAAGCCGCTCGTGCTGTACGAGGACGACGATCTCGTGGCGCTCGCCTCCGAAGAGATCGCGATCCGCCAGGTGCTCGATCGCGAGATCGAGACCCACGACCCGTACGAGGGCGAGGTGCGCGTGTGGAGCAGGTGACCGAGCAGCCGCGAATGGACGAGCGCGGGCTGGTGGAGCTCGACGACTCGATCCCGAAGACCTCGAAGGTCGAGGACGGCCGGGCGACGCTCGACGCGAAGGACCTGACCACGCGCAAGATCAACGCGGAGCTGCGCTGGCTGATCTACGAGCAGGGAATCCGGGACGTCACCGTGCTGAACCCGGGTGCACGCCACTCGCTCGGTGTTGCGATCCTCGCCCGCTGCCGGATCCGCTTCGAGGGCAGCCTGGGCTACTTCGGCTGCGGGCTGATCGACGGGCCGGAGATCGAGATCACCGGCCGGGTCGGCTGGTCGGTGGCGGAGAACATGATGTCCGGCGTGGTCGTCGTCGACCACAACGCCGGCTCGCTCGCGGGGGCGGCGCTGCGCGGCGGCGACCTGGTGGTCAGGGGCGACGTCGGGTCGCGCACCGGGATCGACCAGAAGGGCGGCACGATCCTCGTCGGCGGCAACGCCGCCTCGATGACGGCCTTCATGATGCAGCGCGGCCGCCAGATCATCTGCGGCGATGTCGGCCCGGGGCTCGGCGACTCGATGTACGACGGCGCGATCTACGTCGGCGGCAAGGTCGCCTCGCTCGGGATCGACTGCGTCGAAGGTGAGTGGACGGACGCCGATACCGAGTTCGTCGAGCGCAAGTTCTCCATGTACGGGCTCGGCGAGCCGCCGGAGCTGCGCAAGTTCGTCTGCGGCAAGAAGCTCTACAACTACGACAACCTCGAGCCCAGCGAGCGCAAGCTGGTCCTGTGATGGCAGACGACGCCCCGGCGAATCGCGAGATCCTCGGCCGCAGCCGGATATTCACCCCGGAGGTCATCAACGACATCCACGTGAAGTCCGAACTCGGGCGCTACCGGATGCGCGGCTTCTCGATGTTCAAGAAGCTCCCGCACTGGGACGACCTGATCTTCCTGCCGGGGACGCTGACCCGGTTCGTGATCGAGGGCTACCGGGAGAAGTGCGACACGAAGACGGTCCTCGGCGCGCGCTTCGCGCAGAAGCCACTCGAGCTCGACATCCCGATCTACATCACCGGGATGAGCTTCGGGGCCCTGTCGCTGGAGGCGAAGATGGCGCTGGCCAAGGGCGCGTCGATGGCGGGCACCGCGACCTGCTCCGGGGAGGGCGGGATGATCCCGCCCGAGCGCGACCTGTCGACCAAGTGGTACTACCAGGTCATTCAGAGCCGGTACGGCTTCAACCCCCACCACCTGATGCTCGCCGACGGGGTCGAGTTCTTCATCGGCCAAGGGTGCAAGGTCGGCCTGGGCGGCCACCTGATGGGCCAGAAGGTGACCGAGCAGGTCGCCGAGATGCGCTCGCTCCCGGCGGGGATCGACCAGCGGTCCCCGGCGCGCCATCCCGACTGGCTCGGGCCCGACGACCTCTCGCTGAAGGTCCAGGAGACGCGGGAGGCGACCAACTACGAGGTTCCGATCCAGCTCAAGCTCGGCGCCGCGCGCGTCTACGACGATGTCCGCATGGCGGCCAAGTGCGGCCCCGACGTCATCTACCTCGACGGCGCGGAGGGCGGCACCGGCGCCGGCCCCCACCTTGCCGCGGAGGAGACCGGGATCCCGTTGCTCGCCGCGATCCCGGAGGCACGGCGGGCGCTCGAGGACGTCGGCCTCGTCGACGAGGTCGACCTGGTGGTCGCGGGGGGCATCCGCAACGGCGGCGACGTCGCCAAGTGCCTGGCCCTCGGCGCGGACGCGATCGCGATCGGGCACTCGGCGCTGATGGCGCTCAATTGCAACAAGGAGATCCCCGGCGTCACCGACTACGAGGGGACGGTCGGCGTCCCGGCCGGCCAGTGTTACCACTGCCACACCGGCCGCTGTCCCGTCGGCATCACCACTCAGGACCCCGAGCTGCGCAAGCGCCTGCACGTGGAGGAGGCCGCCCAGCGCGTGTTCAACTTCCTCCACACGCTGACGCTCGAGGTGCAGATGCTCGCCCGCGCCTGCGGCAAGACGAGCGTCCATAACCTCGAACCAGAGGATCTCGCCGCGCTGACGATCGAGGCATCGGCCATGGCGAGGGTGCCGCTCGCCGGCACCGACTACATCCCCGGTGTCACCGAGGGCAAGGCGCTGGAGGAGATCCGCACCCTGCTGGACCAGCACCTGGAGAACCCGGTCGATTACCTGCCGCAGCCGGCCGAGGAGACATCGTGACGGCCGAGCCCGAGAAGATCGTCTCGATCGACGCCGAGTACCTCTCAGGCGAGCGCTTCCCCTACCAGGAGGACATCTCGCTGGTCGAGGACATCGACCTGGAGGCGGCGACCCCCGGCAAGGACCTGAACTGGCTCGAGGACGTCGAGCTGCTGGTCGAGGAGGGGACGCCGGCGGTCTTCGACCGCTACTCGAACTCGTTCCTGCGGATCCACTTCCCGATCCCCGAAGGCCGGGAGGATGAGATCGCGCGCAAGGTGCTGATCGCCCACCTGCAGGCCGGGAACTCCTACGGCATCCGGCTGAAGGAGGCTCACGCCAAGTTCGCTCAGCCCGAACTCGGACCCTGGGTCGAGGGTTCGGCGACGGTCGGCGGGGACTGGAAGCCGTCGGTGCTCGAGGGCTGGGAACCGCCGGAGCACTGAGTGCGGCAGTCCGCTCGGCACCTGGTGATCGGGGCGGGCGTCCACGGACTTTCGACGGCGTGGCACCTCGCCGAAGCGGGCGAGGACGTCCTCGTGGTGGACAAGTCCCACGTTGCCGCCGGGGCGTCCGGAATCGCCTGCGGGGTGATCCGCAACAACTACTTCCAGCCGGCGATGCAGGAGCTGATGGCGGCGTGCGTGGAGATCTGGGAGTCCGATCCCGGCGCGCTCCACTACCACCCGACCGGCTACGTGGCGCTCGGCCCGCCGTCCCAGGAGCCCGACCTGGTCAAGGTGTTCGAGCGCCAGCAGGCGATCGGCTACCCGTCGGAGCTCCACACGGGCGAGCCGGCGGTGCGCGACCACATGCGCGGCCTGTACCCCGATTGGCGCGCCGAGGGACTGAGCGTCTGCCTGCACGAGCACGCCGGCGGTTTCGCCTTCAACCGCGAGTCGATGCTGGGCCTGGCGGACAAGGCGCGCGCCGCGGGGGCACGGATCGAAGAGGGCGTCGAGGTGACCGGCTTTGCCGACGACGGCTCGGGCGCCGTGACCGCCGTGGAGACGAGCGCGGGCCCCATCGAGGTCGAGCAGGTCGTGGTCGCGGTCGGGCCATGGATCCCGCACGTGTGGGAGATGCTCGGGCTGCCCGATTTGATCGACGTGCGCTCGGGGGACGGCTCGGTCGAGCGGGAGGTGGCGATGTGGACCTACTGGTACCTGCAGGAGGGCGAGGTGGAGATGGCGCCGTCGAGCCTGGACACGGTGCTCGGCGCCGAGGGTCCCGTCCTGCACGTCGACTCCGATCGCCCGCTGTCCGACGACGAGGGGCGGCCGGTCACCGACGAGCCGTGGGGCATCTACGTCAAGCCCGATCGCGACTCGGTCCAAGGCGGCGCCCAGCCGTTGCCTTTGGGCCCCGATCTCAGCCTCGAGCCGTATCCGAGCGGGACCGTCGAGCCGGGTTTCTCCGACCTCTGGTGCTCGGCCCTCTCGCACTGCATGGAGCGCTTCGAGGGCTGCCGCGGCGCCTACCGCCAGGTGCGCTCGGGCGGGGCGGGCGCGTTCACCGCGGACAACTTCCCGGTCTTCGACTACGTGCGCCCCAACGTCTACGTCGCCGCCGACTCCAATCACGGTTACAAGATGATCGCCGTCGGGCGGGAGATCGCCCGCGTCCTCGCGGGCGAGCGTTCCTCGCTGCTGCACCCGTTCCGCTTCGAGCGCTTCTCGACCGGCGACCTGCACCCCGTCTCGCACAGCCCGTACCCGTGGAGCTGAGCGACTCCGCCGATTGCGTCGTCGTCGGTGGCGGCGTGCTCGGCCTATCGGCCGCGTGGCGCCTCGCCGAGCGCGGCGCCGACGTGCTGGTGCTCGACAAGGGCCGGATCGGTGGCGGCGCCTCCGGAGCTGCCGGGGGGATCGTGCGCAACTACTACCGCGCCCCGGCGATCACCGACATCGTCCGCCAGTCGGTCGAGATGTTCGAGGCGGACCCCGAGGCCCACGGCTTCCGCCAGGTCGGCTACGTCGCCGCGGTGCCCGAAACGCAGGTCGATGACCTGGTCGCGATCCACGGCCGCCACCGCGAGTGCGGATACGGGTCCGAGCTCGTCCTCGGCGAGGAGGCGTGTCGCGAATATCTCCAGTGGACCTGGCCGGACTGGGAGGCACCGGTCGCCGCGCTGCTCCACGAGCGCCGCGGCGGCTGGGCCGACCCGGCGCGCACGATCCGCCACCTCGCCGACCAAGCGCGCGCCGCCGGCGCCGAGATCGCTGAGGATGTGGAGGTCACCGGGATCGAGGCGGGCGATGGGGTGGACGCCCTCGAGACCACGCGCGGGCGGATCAGCTGCGACCGCCTCATGCTCGCGCCGGGTCCGTGGGCCGCCGGCGTCCTGGAAATGCTTGGCGGCGACTGGCCGCCCATTTCTTATCTGAAGGCCCAGGAAGGGGAGTTCGAGCTTCGCGCGGCGGTCACAGGCCCGCGCGCCGGCCAGGAGCCCCCGGTGATCCACCTCGACCAGTCCGGCCCCCTCCGCTCAGACGCCGACGGGCGAGTGCTGGTCGACGGCCCGTGGGGCATCTACTTCCGCGTCGGCGCCGGCGGGACCGCTGTCACCGGCGGCGGCCTACCCGTCCCGCTGATCGAGCCCGACCTCGACCCCTACGGCCCCGACAACCCCCAGCACGCCGCCGAGCCGGAGTTCGCCGACTTCTTCACCTCAGGCCTCGCCACGGCGATCGCTCGCTTCCGCGGCCACGCGGCCGACTGGCGGACGACCCTCGCGGGCGGCATCGTCTCCCACACCCCCGACAACTACCCGATCTGCGACTGGGTGGCCCCCAACGCCTACGCGATCGTCGACTCGGGCCACGGCTTCAAGCTCCTCGCCCTCGCCCGCCTGGCGGCGGACGAGTTCCTGGACGGCGAGCCGCGCCTGGACCCCTTCCGCCTGTCGCGTTTCGAGCGCGGCGAAACACACCCGGCCTCCCAGGGCCCGTATCCGTGGACGTAGCCCGGCTCGGATTGACTTCCCCGGAGGGCTCAACCCGCTGCGATCAGCGCGACGCCGGCCAGCGCCAAACACACCCCCGCGCCCTGGATCGTGACCAGGCGCTCGCCCAGAACTCCGCGGGCGAGGACGACAGTCGTCACGGGATAGAGCGAGGCCAGTACGGCGACGACGCTCAGCAGGCCGGTGTCGGTCCCAAGGGTGAAGCAGGCGTTGGCACCGACGTCGAGGAGGCCGATCAGCAGGAGGCTCGGGATGACCGCCCGGTCGGTGGTCAGGCCCGGGCGCAGGGCGACGACCGCGCCGATCAGGAGGGCGGCCGCGGTGGCGCGGGCGACCAGGAGGGCCCAGAACGGGTCGGCCGAGTCGACGGCGGCGTCCATGCCGACGAAGAAGCCGCCGAAGCCGAGGGCGGCGACGCCGCTGAGGATCAGGGCTTCGCGGGAGCCCTGGGTTGCCGACGCGTCCGGGCTGCGGGTGGCGAGGAAGACGCCGGCGGAGGCGACCGCCATGCCGGCGAGCTGTAGCGCGGCGGGGCTCTCGTCGCCGGCGATGCCGACGATCACCGGCAGGGCGGCGGCGCCGCTGGCGGAGATCGGCGAGATCACGCTCATCGTGCCGAGCGCGAGCGCTCGGTAGAGGGCGGCGATGCCGACGAGCTGGGCGGCGCCGGCGACGAGGGCGGGGGAGAGGTCAGCGAACGACGGGGCCGGTTCGCCGCTCACCAGAACAACGACCGCGACGGCGGTGAGCCCGGCGAATTGGCTGACGAGGAGGATCGAGGCGAGGCTGAGCGTGCGGGCGCGCAGGCCGCCGAGGAAGTCGGCCAGGCCCCAGCAGATGGCGGCGCCGATCCCGAGCGCAACGGCGGTCACTTGGTCAGATTGGCGGCTGCCAAGCGGGAGGCTCCGCTGGCGGCACTGGCAGCCAGCTCCGCGGCGACCACGGCATCGGGCGTGAACGGCCAGCTGCCGGCGCGTGCGACCTCGGCCGCGGCCGCGGCGACCTCGGTCGCGCACTGGGCGATGGCCAGCGGCGGCTCGGCGGCACGCGCCAGCGCCGCCTGTCGCGCCTCGGGGTCGGCCTGCCGCACCTGCCCGTAGGCTGCGATGTCCTCATCGGCGAGCACCAGCGCCTGGGCGCGCAACTCCGCGGCGCGGGTACCGAGGCGGCGCATGGGGTCAGGCGATCCCGATTCTTCGGTCTCGAGACGGGCGGCCGCCAGCCCGGCGGTCAGCTCTACAAGAGCCGCCGCCGTCGCGCAGGTGAGCGCGCAGGCGACGCCGGCCGCGGCCGGCTCGTCGCGCGCGGCGATCGCGTCGAGCCATTCCATCGGCTGAACGCTAGCCGCCGCGCTCAGAACAGGCCGACCGTCCGCCCCTCGGCATCGATGTCGACGTCGAACGCGGCCGCGGCCTTGCCGAGCCCGGGCATCTGCTGGATCTCGCCGCACAGCGGCACGAGCCACCCGGCGCCGGTGTAGGCGCGCACGTCGCGGACCGGGAGCTGGAAGCCGGTCGGCGCGCCGATCAGCTCCGGCTCGGCCGACAGCGACAGCGGCGTCTTGGCCATGCAGACGGGCAGGTCGGCCAGTCCCTGGGCCGCGAACTGCTCGATCTTGTGCTCGGCCTCCAGGTAGTAGAGGACGCCGTCGGCGCCGTAGATGCGGTCGGCGATCGCCTCGATCTTCTCCTTGGTTCCGGACGCGCCGTCGTAGAGGAAGCGGAACTCGTTCGGCTCGTCGCAGGCGGCGACGACGGATTCGGCCAGGTCCGCGACTCCCTTGCCGCCCTGCGCGAACCCGTCGCTGACTGCGGCGGCAAAGGCACCCCCTTCGGCTGCGAGCCTGGTCACGAGCTCCACCTCCTCGTCGGTGTCCTCGGGGCGGCGGTTGACCGCGACGACGGCCGGCAGGCCGAACTCGCGAACGATCCCGAGGTGGCGGGAGAGGTTGGCGATCCCGGACTCGATCGCCGCGAGCCGCTGGGCCTTCGAAGGCTCGGAGTCGGCGGCGAGCCCGCCGTGATGCTTGAGCGCCCGGACGGTCGCGACGAGGACGATCGCATCCGGCGCGATGCCGCCGGTCCGGCAGACGATGTCGATGAACTTCTCCATCCCCATGTCGGAGCCGAAGCCCGCCTCGGTGATCACGTACTCGCCGAGCTTCATGCCGAGCAGGTCGGCGATCAGCGACGAGTTGCCGTGGGCGATGTTGGCGAACGGGCCCGCGTGCATCAGGCACGGCTGGCCCTCCAGCGTCTGGATCAGGTTCGGCTTGATCGCGTCCTTGAGCAGGACGGTCATCGCTCCCGCGGCGCCGAGCTCCTCCGCGGTTACCGGGTCGCCGCCGAGGGTGTACGCGGCGGTGATCCGTCCGATCCGCCGGCGCAGGTCCTGCAGATCGCGGGCGACGGCGAGGATCGCCATCACCTCCGACGCCGCGGTGATGTCGAAGCCGCTCTCGCGCGGATACCCGTTGGCCTTGCCGCCGAGCCCGAGGGCAACCTGGCGCAGTGCGCGGTCGTTCATGTCGACCGCGCGCTTCCAGGGGACGCGCAGGGCGTCGATGCGGTGTGGGTTGCCGTGCAGGATCGAGGCGTCGAGAATCGCTGCGAGCAGGTTGTTCGCGGCGCCGATCGCGTGGATGTCGCCGGTGAAGTGGAGGTTGAGGTCCTCCATCGGAACGACCTGGGCCAAGCCCCCGCCGGCCGCGCCGCCCTTGATCCCGAACACGGGGCCGACCGACGGCTCCCGCAGGCACAGGACCGGGCTGCGGCCGATGTAGCCCATGCCCTCGGTGAGCCCCACCGAGGTCGTCGTCTTGCCCTCGCCGAACTTGGTCGGGGTCATCCCGGTGACGCAGACGAGCTTGCCGGCCGGTCGGTCGGCGAGGCGGTCCAGGGCGGAGAGCGAGATCTTGCCCTTGTAGCGGCCGTACGGCTCGATCTCGTCCGGCTCGAGGTCCAGCCTGGCGCCGATCTCGTCGATCGGCAGGAGCGTCGCCTCCTGGGCGATCTCGAGGCTGTTCTTCATCTCTGCCTTCCTCCCTGTTTGGATCAGTGTGAGACGGCCGCCGCCCCCAGCTCGGAGACGAGGCGGTCGCGGTAGAAGCGCTCGAGCGCGAAGGGCTCGATCAGCTCCGGGGTCGTGCCGGTGGCGGTCAGCTCCGCAAGCGTCGTGCCGACGATCGGCGCCGCCTTGAATCCGTAGGTGCCCCAGCCGGCGCTGAGCAGCAGGCCGTCGACCTCGGTGACGCCGAGGATCGGGCTGAAATCGGGGCTGATGTCGCACAGGCCGGCCCAGCTGCGCAGGATCCGCGACCGCTCCAGCTGCGGAAACAGCTCGAGCGTGTGGCGCGACGACTCCTGGATGAAGTTGAGGGTGCCCTGCTGCCGGTACGTCGTCCACGGCTCGATCTCGGCACCGACCAGGAACTCGCCGCGGTCGGTCTGGGAGATGTAGACGTGCATCTGGGAGGAGACGATCACGACGTCGAGCAGCGGCTTCAACGGCTCGGTCACGAAGGCCTGCAGGATGTGGGTGGTGATCGGCAGCTCGATGCCGGCCATCGCGGCGATCGTTGAGCTCCAGCCCGCGGTCGCGCTGATCACGTGGCCGGCGCCGATGGTGCGGCCGTCGCGCAGCACCACCCCCGTCGCCCGCCCGTTCGACCGCTCGATCCCTGTGACCTCCGTGTATGGGTGGATCTCGGCGCCGCCCGCGTCGGCCGCGCGGGCGAGACCCCAGACCACGGCGTCGTGGCGGATGATCCCGCCCGGCGGGTGGTAGAGCGCGCCCATGATCGGATAGACGGCGTCGGGCTCGAGCGACATCGCCGGCGCGAGGCGCCCGACCTCCTCCGGGCCGATCACGCGCGAGTCGATGTCGCACAGCCGGTTGACCTCCGCGCGCTCGGTCATCACGAACATTGCCCGGTCGGTGTGCGCGAGGGTCAGATGCCCCTGCTGGGAAAACAGCAGGTTGAAGCTGAGCTCCGCCGACAGCCCCTCGTAGAGCTTGACCGAGGCGTCGTAGAAGCGCGCACCCTCCGGGGTCTTGTAGTTGGAGCGCAGGATCGTCGTATTGCGACCGGCGGCGCCGGAGCCGATGTAGCTCTGCTCGAGCACGCACACGTCCGTGATCCCGTGGTTGCGCGCGAGGTAGTACGCGGTCGCGAGGCCGTGGGAGCCGCCGCCGACGATCACGACGTCGTAGCTGTCCCGCAGCTCGCCGCGCGGCCGCCACATCCGGCGCTTGCGGAACAGGTCACGCACGGCCGACCGCCTCGGTGCCGACCGCGCGACCGCCCAGTTGCTCGGCCGCGTCCGCGAACACCGTCCACACGTAGTTCGCGTAGCCGGCGCCGAACAGGTGGAGGAACCGGTCGCCGTGCTCGCGCAGGATCATCCCGGGCACCCGGGCCACCGAGACGGGCGCGAAGGCCGCCTCGGCGAACCGCTGCGGGCGTAGGTCGAGCGCCGTCGCCCGGGCGAAGGTCTCGCGCGCCAGCGGCCCGACCACCGCGTTCGAGGACAGTGCCGTCGTCAGCTCGAGCACGGAGACGAACCCGGGCCGCCGGTCCGCAGCCGCCTCGAGGGAATCCCGCACGGTGGCGGTGGACTCGGGCAGGGTGACGGCCAGCACGCGGTCGGAGGTGATCGGGCACCACCAGGTCCCGTCCGCCTGCGCGGCCTGCCCGGGGGCGAGCCGGGCGCCGCCCGCGAGGTCGGCGACGATCGCGGCGACGTCGTCGGGGTCGCCCTGGAGCTCGAGCTTGCCCAGGAAGGAGAGGTCGGCGACGCCGACCGTGCGCCGGCACGCGTCGGATTCCGCATCGGCTCCGTTCGTCCCGTAGCCGGCCACGGTGCGCCAGCCGGCCCGGGTCGCGATCCGCGCGCCGGCGCGGCGATGAACCCACTCGATCGGGCTCCGCGCCGGCGGGATCTCGCCGTCGAAGGCGCTCGCGGCGTCAGCGGCCAGGAACTCGAGGCTCATCCGCGCAACCGCTCCTGGTCGGGGTCGTAGAAGGGTGCCGTCTGCACGGTCGCGGCGAGGCGCCGCCCGTCGTCGGCGAGCGTGATCGCGCTGCCGTCCTCGGCCATGTCCGCGGGTACCCACGCCATCCCGATCGTCCGTGACAGCAGCGGCGAAAAGCGCGACGAAGTCACCCGGCCCACCGGCTTGCCATCATCCAGCACCGCGGCCCCCTCTGCCGGCACCGCGCCGTCGGGGACCGTGAATCCCACGAGCATGTTCTCGTTGCCGCGCTCGCTGACGGCCTCCAGGGCCCAGCGGCCGATGAAGTCCTCCTCCTTGTCGAACTTCACGATCCACGGCATCGCCGCCTCGAGCGGGTTCGACTCCGCGTCGGTGTCCTGGCCGACCAGAATGTGGAGCTTCTGCAGCCGCAGCACGCGCTGCGGCTCGAGCCCGAACGGCCTGAGCCCGTGCGGCTCGCCGGCGGCCATCGTCGCGTCCCACAAGTGCTCGGCGAGCGCCGCCGGGCAATGCAGCTCGTAACCGAGCTCGCCGACGAAGCCGATCCGCAGCAGCAGACACGGGACGCCCGCGATACGCGCCCGCTTGCCGTCCAGGTAGGCGAACGACTCGTTCGAGCAGTCCAGGTCGGTGAGCCCGGTCAGGATCTCCCGCGACCGCGGGCCGGCGAGGTTGAAGGCGGACAGGCCCTGGCTGACGTCGGTGAGGTGGACGTCCATGTCCCACTCGGCCAGCCACCACGCGAACCAGCTCTCGACGGCGTCGGCACCGCTCGACGTCGTCGTCACGTAGAACGAGTCGTCGTCGAGGCGGCAGATCGTCCCGTCATCGGTGATCCGCCCGGCGTCGTCGCCGAGCACTCCGTAGCGGATCCGGCCCGGCTTCAGGTTGTCGAACCGGTTGGGATAGAGGCGGTTGAGGAAGGCACCCGCGTCCGGCCCGCCGACGATCAGCTTGCCGAGCGTCGAGACGTCGATCAGCCCCGCGCCCTGGTGGACCGCCATCGTCTCGCCCTCCGCATCGCCGTAGTCGTAGGGCCGGCGCCAATCGCCGGCCCACATGATGTTGCCGCCGAGCTCCTGGTGGCGCCCGTGGACCGCGGAGCGCTTCGCGGGCTCGAACGGCCGGCCGGCCAGCACGCCCATCGGGACCGTCGACCAGGGCGGTCGCGCGGTCGTCATCCCTACGTCGGCGACGTCCGTGCCTGTGTCGGCCGCCGTCTGCCGGATCGCCGCCAGCTGGCACATGCGGCCCTGGCACGGGCCCATGGTGACCGTCGTGTAGCGCTTGAGCAGCTCGAGCGAGTCGAAACCCTCGTCGATCGAGTAGCTGATGTCCTTGGTCGTGACGTCCTCGCAGAGGCAGGCGAAGCACTTTTCCTTGCGCCCGCGCTCGCTCCCGGCGGCGGCCGGGACGACCTCGATGGAGGACTCAACGCCGGCGGCCAGGGCCTGCCGTTCGGACTCGAGTCGTGACCGGTCGGCCGCGTCGCCGAGCTCGAGCGAGATCGCCGCCTCCGCCCCGGCGACCGCGCCCGAGAGCTCGGCCTGGTCGCGGGACACGTGGCCGGTCACGGATCCGGCGGCGTAGATCCCGGCCGGCATGGCCTCTGGGACGTAGGCGCTCGCGGACGCGTCCCAGCGCGCTTTGCCACCGGCCTGCAGCAGC
Organism: uncultured Solirubrobacterales bacterium; assembly: GCA_963767285.1. Lineage (GTDB taxonomy): Bacteria > Actinomycetota > Thermoleophilia > Solirubrobacterales > 70-9 > WHSW01. The sequence goes on from CAVYDJ010000004.1 coordinate 442,198, forward strand.
AGCGAGGTCGCGGGAACCGTGCCGCCCGAGACGGCGACCAGGTCGCAGTTGAGATCGTGCTCGGTGTCGGCGAGCGCGTGGCCGTCCCGATCGAGCTCGGCGACGACCGCTCCAACCACCCGCCGGCGCCCGACGGCGCGGACCACGGTGCTGCCCCGCCGCAGCGGGATGCGTGCCCGCTCGATCCGCGCGACCAGCTCCCGGTTGGCGCCGCTGGAGCGCGAATCGGCGACGGCGACGACCTCGACTCCGGCGTCGTGGAGCGCGAGGGCCGACTCCAGGCCCCGATCGGCTGTCGTCGCGACGACAGCCGACTTGCCCGGACGGACCCCGTAGAGCGAGGCGAGTCGCTGCGCGCCGGAGCACAGCATCACCCCTGGCAGGTCGTTGCCCTCGAACATCAGCGGTTGCTCGATCGAGCCGGTGGCCGCGATGTGGCGATCGGCTCGGATCTGATGCAGCGTGCTCTGCGTCCAGACCGGGACGATCCCGTCGAAGTAGCCGAGCGCGGCGGCCGGAGTCAGCACCTCGACCCCGGCGGCGCGGACCCGCTGCGCCAGCTCGTCGACCGGCTCGGGGCGATCGCCCAGGAGCGCGGTCCCGCCGAGCTCCGGGCCGTCGTCGGTGAGCACCACGTCGGCCCCCAGTTCGGCGGCGCGCAGCGCGGCGCTCATGCCGGCGACGCCGCCGCCGATCACGAGGACGTCGGCGTGGCGACGGCGGTACTCGGTACGCCACTCGCGCTCCTTCTGCCGGCGGGCGAGCCGGCCGAGGCCGGCCGCGTTGCGGAGCACCTTCTCGTAGAGCGGCCACAGGCGGCGCGGCCTGATGAAGGTCTTGTAGTAGAAGCCCGGCGGCGTCAGGCGGGTGCCGAAGATGTCGGTCGCGCGCATGACGTCAAAGCGCAGCGACGGGCGCGCGTTCATGTGCTCGACCTTCATCCCCTCGCGCACCGGCTCGGTGCAGGCGCGCACGCCGGGCCAGCCGTCGACGTCGACGAGGCAGTTCGGGCACTGGCCGGCGCAGCAGAACAGGCCGCGAGGGCGGTGGTACTTGAAGCTCCGCGAGAGGACCCGATGATCGGCGGCGTGGAGCGCCGAGCCGATCGTGTCGCCCGCAAACGCCTCGACCCGCTCACCGTCGAAGGTGAACGAGACCGTCCGCTCGCGGTCGATCCGCTCGCTGCGGCTGGGGGGGAGGCGGCTCATTGTCCGGGCAGGCCCACCCACCGGACCTCGTTGGTGGTCGTGTCGCGCTCGGCGAGGAACCACGCCCGGCACCCCGAGCGGTGATACCACCATTCCCGCTGCACGCCGGCGACGTTGCGGCGGAAGTAGTTGTACGTGTTGAGCTCGCGCTCGGACGGCTTCGAGGCCGGCCGCGGGACGACCTCGCCGCCATAGGCGAAGTCGGTGACCTCGCGCGTGCCACAGTTTGGACAGGTGAGCAGAAACGACATCCGTGGTCTCGGTCGACGACCCTACAGAAGACACTAGACAAATTGGTACAAAGACGCAAGACTTTGGCGTGATGGCGCTCGCCTACCGCTGTCTCGAGGCCGGATGTGACGCGGAGATCTGCGCCGTGGACGAGGAGGCGCTGCTTGAGGCCGTGCACGCCCACGTGGCCGACGCCCATGACAGCTTCGAGCTCGACGAGGTCATCCTCGACGTCGCGCGCCGAGGCGAGAGCGAGGAGGATCAACGGTGAGCACCGACGCGAGCGGCCCCGATCCGGAGGTCCTGGCCCGCTTCCACTTCACACGCGACATGATCGAGGGGCCGGTCTACCGCAAGTACAAGTTCGCGATCAACCGCATCTGGAACGTGGACGACCTGGACTTCACGCAGGACGTTGCCGACTGGCAGCGGATCGACGACGACCAGCGCCGCGGGCTGCTCGGCGTCACGATTCGCTTCCTGGCCGGCGAGCAGGCGGTCACCGACCAGCTCGTGCCGATGATCGCGGCCTCGCACGCGCTCGGCCGGTTCGACTGGGTCACCTACCTGGCGACCTTCCTGATGGAGGAGGCCAAGCACGCGGAGTTCTTCATGCGCTGGCACGACGAGGTCGTCGGCGTGCTCGAGCCCGAGGAGGTCGCGCGCCACTTCCTGGTCCGGGGCAAGACGGTCGACCCGAGCGGGCGCTTCGAGGTCCGCGACGTGCTCCACGAGGCGCTGCCCGAGTATGGGAGCGATCTGCTCGCCGCCTCGATCGAGGGCGATCGCGACGCGATCGAGCGCGCGTTCGTCCGCTTCTCGGCGGCCTACAACGCCTTCGTCGAGGGTGTGCTGACGATGCCGTCCTACGAGATCGTGATCGACACGACGAACCTCTGGGACGCTTTTCCCGGCCTGCGACAGGGGTTCAAGCAGATCCTCATGGACGAGGGCCGCCACATCACCTTCGGGACCCACGCCTGCCGGATCCTGATCGAGGCGCGCCCCGAGTACGAGGCGCTCGTGCACGAGGTCTTCGACCGCTACCGCGGCAACGTCGTCGGCCTGGTCGAGTACCAGAAGGCGGTGCCCGGGCTCGACGTCGCCAAGTACCAGCAGCAGAAGGTGCGCCACTACCGCAACCGCTGCCGCGAGATGGGCATCACCGCCGACGCGGAGCTGATCGAGCAGATCCTCGACCCCGAAATCGACTTCGTGGTCGGGGTCGAGGCGGGGTAGCTGTGTGGACCGGCCACATATGACCCTCGCGAATCCTGGCCTGTGCGTCCATTGCCCGGGGCCCGCATGTGTGGGATACCTCCAGGTATGAGCGGCTCTCTACGCCCGACGGCCGACGATGTTCGCCGCGCGGTCGCCGACGAGGGCATCGAGTTCCTGTTCGCGCAGTTCGTGGACATGCACGCGAAGCCGAGCGCGAAGCTGATCCCGTCCCAGCAGCTCGAGGGGCTGCTCGCCGACGGCGCCGGGTTCGCCGGCTTCGCGGCGGGCGACATCGGCCAGACGCCCGACAACCCCGATCTGATCGCGATGCCCGACGTGGGCAGCTTCACGCGGCTACCGTGGAAGCCCGAGATCGGCTGGTTCGCCTGCGACGCGACGGTGGAGGGCGAGGAGTGGCCGTACTGCCCGCGGACGATCCTCCGCCACCAGCTCGAGCGCGCGTCGGCCGCGGGCTTCGAGTTGAAGATCGGCTGCGAGCTCGAGTACTTCCTGGTCCGGCGCACCGAGGACGGAGGGATCGAGGTCGCGGACCCGCTCGACACGCTCGAGCAGCCCTGCTACGACATCCGCGCGCTCACTCGCTCGTTCGACTTCGTCGCCGACGTCGTCCGCAACGTGAACTCGCTCGGCTGGAATCTCTACGCAACCGACCACGAGGACGCCAACGGGCAGTTCGAGCAGAACTGGGACTACGCCGACGCGCTCACGAGCTGCGACCGGGCGGTGTTCTACCGCTACATGGTCGAGGCGATGGCGCAGGAGCGCGGAATGATCGCGACCTTCATGCCGAAGCCGTTCGCCCACCTGACCGGCAACGGGTGCCACTTCCACATGAGCCTCTGGGACGGGGAGGCGAACCTGTTCGAGCGCGATGCAGCCGACGACCCGAGGGGTCTCGGCCTCAGCGAGGTCGCCTACCAGTTCATCGCCGGGCTCAAGGCGCACGCGAAGGCCTACATCGCGCTGACCGCCCCGACCGTCTCCTCCTACAAGCGGCTGGTGATCGGCGCTCCGACCAGCGGCGCGACCTGGGCCCCGGCGTACGTCACGTACGGCTGGAACAACCGGACGATGATGCTGCGGATCCCCGACGCGGGACGGATCGAGGACCGGACGGTCGACGGCTCCTGCAATCCGTACCTCGCCGCGACGGCGATCCTGGCGGCCGGCCTCGACGGGATCGAGCACGGGCTCGATCCGGGCGACCCGACGACCGCGAACATGTACGAGACCAGTGAGGACGACCGGCGCGAGATGGGGATCGAGACGCTGCCCGAGAACCTGCTCGACGCGACCCGCGAGCTCGAGGGCGACGAGGTCCTGCGCAAGGCCCTGGGCTCCGTGGGTGAGGAGGACTACGTGGACTACTTCATTCGCTGCAAGCGCCGCGAGTGGCGGACGGCGCACGAGCAGGTCACGCAGTGGGAACTCGATCGCTACCTGCAGCTGTTTTGAGATCAGGGGGATGAGCTCATGTGCGGAATCGCGGGACTGTTCAGCAAATCAACCGACGTCGAGGAGCGGCTTGGCGCGCATCTGAGCGCGATGCTGTCGCAGCTCGCCGATCGCGGGCCCGACAGCGCGGGCGTGGCCTTGTACCGCGACCCGGCCCCGCCCGGCTCGTGCAAGGTCTCCGTGTACTCGCCGGACCCGGAGGAAGCGTGGGGGAGTCTGGCCGGCGAGCTGGCCGAGGAGTTCGGCGGCGAGGCCGGGCCCGAGGTGCGAGCCTCGCACGCGCTCTTCGTCGCCGCCGCCGAGCCGGCCGACGCACAGCGCTGGTTCGCCGAGCGCCGACCCGACCTGCGCGTGATGAGCATCGGCGAGCGGATCGAGATCTACAAGGAGGCGGTCGACCCGCGCGAGTTCGTCGAGCGCTTCGACCTCGCCGACGTCGCGGCCACGCATGCACTCGGCCACACCAGGATGGCGACCGAGAGCGCCGTGACCACCGAGCACTCTCACCCGTTCTCCACCGGCCTCGACCTTTGCCTCGTGCACAACGGCTCGCTCTCGAACCACAACCGCCTCCGCATGGACCTGCGCCGGCGCGGGATCGAGTTCCAGACGGACAACGACACGGAGGTCGCTGCCGGCTACCTGACCTGGCGGCTCAAGGAGGGAGACGACCTCGAGCAGGCGCTCCGGGCTTGCCTTGTGGACCTGGACGGCTTCTACACGTTCGCCGTCGGCACGACCGACGGCTTCGCCGTGCTGCGCGACCCGATCGCCTGCAAGCCGGCGGTGCTCGCCGAGACCGACGGCTGGGTGGCGATGGCGTCCGAGTACCGCGCGATCTCGGTGCTCCCGGACGCCGAGGACGCCGAGGTCTGGGAGCCGGAGCCTGGGCGCGTGTACTCGTGGGAGCGGGCGAGGGTGGCGTGAGCGCGACCACCGCGGAGGAGTCGGTCGACCTCGCGGTGACGTCGGTGCGCGAGCTGAACCAGCGCCTGCACGACCTCGATCCGTCGGACACATCGCGCTGGCGGATCACCAACCCGAACGGCGCGCACTCGGTTGCGGTCGGGCTCGACGCGCCGATCGAGGTCGGGGTCGCCGGGCATGTGGGGTACTACTGCGCCGGCATGAACAAGCACGCGACCGTGCGCGTCGAGGGCAACGCGGGCGTCGGCATCGCGGAGAACATGATGTCGGGCACCGTCGTCGTGGAGGGCGACGCGAGCCAATCCGCGGCGGCCACCGGGCGCGGGGGGCTGGTGGTGATCCGTGGCAGCGCCTCCGCACGCTGCGGGATCTCGATGAAGGGCGTCGAGATCGTGGTCTTCGGTTCGGTCGGCCACGTCGCCGGGTTCATGGCGCAGCGGGGCGTGCTCGTGGTGTGCGGCGACGCCGGCGACGGGCTCGGCGACTCGATCTACGAGGCCCACATATACGTGCGCGGGGAGGTCGCGGGCCTCGGCGCCGACTGCGTCGAGAAGGAGATGCGCGACGAGCACCGGGACGAGCTCGGGCGTCTGCTCGAGCAGGCGGAGGCCGGCTACGAGGCCGGCGAGTTCCGGCGCTACGGCTCCGCGCGCAAGCTCTACAACTTCGACGTCGACCACGCGGGGGAGTACTGATGGCGGGCTGGCGGCCCGGCCTGCGCGAGTCGGCACTGTTCGACCGCAACACGATCCACGAGATCCAGCGGATGGCCCGCGAGGGGATCTACGACATCCGCGGTTTCGGCGCGAAGCGGCGCGTGCCCCACTTCGACGACCTGCTGTTCCTTGGCGCCAGCATCTCGCGCTATCCCCTGGAGGGCTATCGCGAGCGCTGCGCAACCGACGTCACTCTCGGGACCCGGTTCGCGAGCGAGCCGGTCCACCTCGAGATCCCGATCACGATCGCCGGCATGAGCTTCGGGGCACTCTCGGCGCCCGCGAAGGAGGCGCTCGGAAGGGGGGCGAGCGCGGTGGGCACCAGCACGACCACCGGGGACGGCGGGATGCTCCCCGAGGAGCGCCAGCACTCCAGCAAGCTCGTCTACCAGATCCTTCCGTCGCGCTACGGGATGAACCCCGACGACCTGCGGCGTGCCGACGCGATCGAGGTCGTGATCGGACAGGGCGCCAAGCCCGGCGGGGGCGGGATGTTGCTCGGGCAGAAGATCTCCGACCGGGTGGCCGAGATGCGCGACCTGCCGAAGGGCATCGACCAGCGCAGCGCCTGCCGCCACCCGGACTGGACCGGGCCCGACGACCTCGAGATCAAGGTCGGCGAGCTGCGCGAGATCACGGACTGGCGGAAGCCGATCTACTTCAAGATCGGCGCCACGCGCACCTACTTCGACGTCGCCCTCGCGGTCAAGTCCGGCGCCGACGTGATCGTGCTGGATGGCATGGAGGGCGGCACGGCCGCGAGCCAGGACGTGTTCATCGAGCACGTCGGGATCCCCATCCTCGCCGCGATCCCCGAGGCCGTCCGTTCGCTGCAGGACCTCGACATGCACCGCAAGGTGCAGCTGATCGTCTCCGGCGGGATCCGCTCGGGCGCCGACGTGGCGAAGGCGCTGGCGCTGGGCGCCGACGCCGTCTCGATCGGCGTCGCCGCGGTGATCGCGCTCGGCGACAACTCGCCCGAGCACGAGGCCGGCTACGAGGCGATCGGCAGCGCCGCCGGCTTTTACGACGACTGGCACGAGGGCCGCGACCCAGCCGGGATCTCGACCCAGGACGAAGAGCTGGCGAGCCGCTTCGACCCCGAGCTCGGAGGCCGCCGGCTGGCGAACTACCTGCGCGCGATGGTGCTCGAGGCGCAGACGCTGGCGCGGGCCTGCGGCAAGTCGCACGTACACAACCTCGAGCCCGAGGACATGGTGGCACTGACGATCGAGGCGGCGGCGATGGCGAAAGTCCCGCTCGCGGGGACCGGCTGGGTTCCGGGATTGCCCGGAAGCGCCTCGCTAGCCTGAAGAAGCCTTGTCGAAGAACCTTGTCGAGCTCGTGCGTCGCCATCACGGCGAGTCCGCGCCGACCGCGCTCGAGGTGCTGAAGGAGGCGCTCGAGCGCAACGGGGAGATCACCGACGCCGATCGCCGCGAGGCCGCTGAGCGCTCCGGCCTGCCCGAGGCCACCGTCTACGGCGTCTCGACCTTCTACGACGACCTGCTCCAGCCGCGCGGTGCCCGCCACGTCCGCGTGTGCACCGGGAGCGCGTGCTTCGCGGCCACCGGCGATGCGCACGTCGACCGGATCCGCGAGGGGCTCGGGCTCGAGCTCGGCGAGCGCAGCGACGACGGATCCGTATCGCTCGCCGAGACCGTCTGTCTGGGCTTTTGCCATTCCTCTCCCGCGGTCCGCGATGGCGACGTGATCGACGCCGGCCCCGGCGTCGTCGAACGGGTCCTCGCCGGCGAGTGCGCGCAGGCCGCGGAGCCCGAGTGGAGGTCGGTGCTCGACGAGCCGGTGCTGATCCAGCCGGGTGACTGGTCCGGGTTGCGGCGGGCGCTGGAGGAGCTGACGCCCGAGCAGCTGCTCGATGAGGTCGAGGCGGCCAACGTCCGCGGGCGGGGCGGCGCCGGATTCCCCGCCGGCCGGAAGTGGGCGTTCACGCGGGCCGCTGAGGGAGACGAGAAGTTCATCGTCGCCAACGGCGACGAGGGCGACCCGGGCTCCTACATCGACAAGTACCTGATGGAGCGCAGCCCGGCGCTCCTGCTGGAGGGGATGGCGTTGGCCGGCTACGCCGTCGGCGCCGAGCACGGGTTCGTGCTCACCCGCTCCGAATACCCGCTGTCGAAGCCCCTGCTCGAGGAGGCGGCGCGCCGGGCACGCGAAGACGGCCGGCTCGGGACGGACATCCTCCGAAGCGGGTTCGACTTCGACGTGACGGTGATCGAGGGCGCGGGCTCTTACGTCGTCGGCGAGGAGACGGCCCTACTTGCCTGCCTGCAGGGGCTGCGCGGCACGGTCTCCGCCCGCCCGCCGTTCCCGGCGCAGCGCGGGCTGCACGGCATGCCGACGGTGGTCAACAACGTCGAGACGCTCTGCAACGTGCCCTTCGTCGCGCGGGCGGGCGCGAGCGCTTACCGCGCGCTCAGCCCCGGGGCCACCCCGGGCACGAAGCTCGTCTGCTTCAACGAGCGCTTCACGCGGCCCGGTGTCTACGAGGTCCCGTTCGGGATGCCGGTCGCCGAGCTGTGCGAGGGTCTGGCCGGAGGCCTGCGTGACGGACGAACGATCAAGGCGCTTCAGATCGGCGGCCCGCTCGGCGGGATCCTCCCGGCGAGCCGGATGGAGGTGGCGTTCGACTTCGGACCGCTGACGGACGAGGGCTGCATGCTCGGCCACGGCGGCATCCTCGCCTTCGACGACCGGACCGACATGCGAGACGTCGCCCGCCACCTGCTCCATTTCGGCGCCGACGAGAGCTGTGGCAAGTGCTTCCCGTGCCGGATCGGGCTGGCGCGCGCGCATGAGATGTTCGTCGCCGAGCAAGCGGTCGACCGGGCCCGGCTCGAGGACCTGTTGGAGGCCCTGGAGGTCGGTAGCCTCTGTGCACACGGAGGAGGCATGCCTGCCCCCATCCGCAGTCTCATCAAGCACTTTCCCGAGGAGCTGGGCCTCGCATGAGCTTGCAGGTCACCGTCGATGGTGTGGAGGTCGCGGTCGCGCCCGGCGCGACGGTGCTCGACGCCGCCCGCGCGGCGGGCAGATGGGTGCCGACGCTCTGCTTCGACGAGCGCCAGGAGCCCTTCGGAGCCTGCCGGGTCTGCCTGGTCGGTTCGTCGCAGGCGAGCGCGGACGAGGACGCGCGGGCCGTGATCCCGGCATGCACCACCCCCTGCACCGACGACATGGCGATCCACACCGAGGACCCGCGGGCCCGGCGTGTCGCCACGGCGGTCGTCGAGCTGGTTCTCTCCGAGCTGCCCACGCCCCCGCCGGCCGAAAGCGAGCTTGCGGCGGTCGCCGCGCGGCTCGAGGTCGGCACGCCCCGCTGGCCCGGCGAGGTTCACCCCGCTCGCCCCGCGGACGATCGCCACCCGTACCTGACGTTCCGGCACGACCTCTGCATCTCCTGCGGGCGCTGCGTCCGGGCCTGCGACGAGGTCCAGGGCACCTTCGCGCTGACCGCGACCGGCCGCGGCTTCGAGGCGAACATCGCGGCCGGGCTCGACCAGGGGTTCCGCGATTCGGCATGTGTCGCGTGCGGCGCCTGCGCCGACACGTGTCCCACCGAGGCGATCACCGAGCCCACGCTGATCGCGCTCATCGAGGGAGGGTGAGATGAAGGAGAGCTACGACTCAGAGGTGACGACGACGTGCGGGTACTGCGGGGTCGGCTGCCGCCTCGAGGCGCACGTCGCCGACGGCAAGGTCGTCTCGATCAGCCCGGCGCTCGACGGGCCCGCCAACGAGGGACACACCTGTCTCAAGGGCCGTTTCGCTCACCAGTTCTCGAAGCGGCGCGACCGCCTGAAGACGCCGCTGATCCGCGAGCCTGAAGGCGGCCTCCGGCCGGCAAGCTGGGACGAGGCGCTCGGGCTGATCGCGTCGGAGCTGGGGAGGATCAAGGCCGAGCACGGGCCGAACGCCATCGCGGGCCTCGCCTCCTCGCGGGCCACCAACGAGGACTGCTACGCGATGCAGCGCCTGATGCGCGCCGCGATCGGGACCAACAACATCGACAACTGCTCGCGCGTCTGTCATTCCCCCACCTCGTTCGCGATGCGCAAGTCGCTCGGACTCTCGGGGGCGACGGGCTCCTTCAGCGACTTCGACCACGCCGACGCGACGATCATCATCGGCGCGAACCCGACCGAGGGCCATCCGGTGGTCGGCGCGCGGATCAAACAGGCCGTCCTGCGGGGCATGCGGCTGGTGACGATCGACCCGCGGCGGATCGAGCTCGCCGACTACGGCGAGCTGCACCTCGCGCCGCGTCCGGGGACCAATGCCGCCGTGATGCTCGGGCTGGCCCACGTGATCGAGCGCGACGGTTTCTGCGATCGCGCATTCATCGAGGCGCGCACGGAGGGGTTCGACGAGGCCCGCGAGGTGCTGACCTCGTACCCGCCCGAGGTCGTCGAGGAGCTCAGCGGGGTGCCCGCCGCCGACCTCGAGGCGGCGGCGCACATCTACGCGGAGGCCGGGAACGCGTGCTTCTCGTGGGGCCTCGGCGTCACCGAGCACAAGTACGGCTCGGAGGTCGTGCGCCTGATCTGCAACGTGGCCCTGATGACCGGCAAGATCGGCCGCCTCGGCTCGGCGCTGATGCCGTTGCGAGGCCAGAACAACGTCCAGGGGTCCTCCGACATGGGCGCCCTGCCGGACACCTACACGGCCTATCGCTCGGTGGGGGACGAGGACGTCGCGCGCAGCTTCGAGGAGGTCTACGGGGTCTCGATCCCGCGCGAGCCCGGCTACAAGGTCCCGGAGATGTTCGACGCCGCGGTCGCGGGGGACCTGAAGGCGATGTACATCTTCGGCGAGGACGTCGCCCAGACGGACCCCGACACGGCGCACGTCGTGAGGGCGCTCGAGGCCCTCGACTTTCTGGTCTGCCAGGACATCTTCGAGACCGAGACCACGAACTTCGCCAACGTGATCCTGCCGGCCTCGTCCTTCCTCGAGAAGCGGGGCACGTTCACCAACGCCGAGCGCCGGCTCCAACTCGTCGAGCCGGCGATCGATCCGCCCGGGGAGGCGAAGACGGACTTCGAGATCATCGCCGAGGTGTCACGAGCGCTTGGCCACGAGACCGGCTGGAGCGACCCCGAGGACGCAATGCGCGAGATCGCGGCGCTCACGCCGCATTTCGCCGGCGTGACCTACGAGCGCCTCGGCCGCAAGGGCCTGCAATGGCCGATCGACGCCCACGGCACCGACGCGCAGACGCTCTACGAGCGGGAGTTCGACCTGCCCGGTGGGAAAGCGCAGTTCGCGGCTCATCCGTTCCAGGTGCCCGGCGACCAGGTCGACGACGACTTCCCGCTGATGCTCGTCACGGGCCGTAGGCTCGAGCACTACAACGCCGGGACGATGACGCGGCGAACGGGCAACGTCGAGCTCGCCGACCGCGACCACCTGGAGATCCACCCCGACGACGCCAAGCGGTTGTGGATCTCAGACGGCGATCGGGTGTCGCTCCGCAGTCGCATGGGCCGGGTCGAGATCACGGCGCAGGTGACCGAGAAGATCAAGGCCGGCCACGTCTTCGCGACCTTTCACTTCCCCGAGACCAAAACCAACCTGCTCGTCGGCTCGTCGAGCGACGTCAACACCTCGTGCCCGGAGTACAAGGTGATCGCCGTCGACGTCCGCCCGCTCTCCGAGGAGCCGTCGATGGCTCCCGCGCTGAGCGGGGCCGGCGCCGACTGAGGGCCACGCATGCAGGATCCGGCGACCACGCGCATGGTCGCGAGTGTCGTCCGCGACGGTGAGCGCGACGAAGTGGCCGTCGAGGAGCCGCTCGAGATCCGCGTCGACGGACAGGCGCTGTCGGTCACGATGCGGACGCCCGGCAACGACGAGGAGCTCGCGATCGGCTTCCTGATCGGGGAGGGGCTGATCCGGGGGCCTGCGCGGGTGGGCCTGACCGAAGACCTCGCGGCGAACGTGATCGACGTGGACGGCCCGCTGCTGCGGGATCCCGGCGAGCGGCACTTCTACACCAGCTCTTCGTGCGGGGTCTGCGGCAAGGGAGCGTTGGAGGAGGTCGCCGTGCACGCCCCCCGGGTCGAGGGCGGCCCGACCGTTGCCCGATCGCTGCTCGCGGCCCTGCCCGACCGTCTGCGCCAGCCGACCTTCACCCGGACGGGCGGCCTGCACGCCACCGGCCTGTTCGACCCCGGCGGCGAGCTCCTGATCGCGCGCGAGGACGTCGGCCGCCACAACGCTCTGGACAAGGTCGTCGGCCGCGCTGCGCTCGACGGTCTGCTCCCGCTCGGCGACCGCATCCTCTGCGTCAGCGGGCGGCTGTCGTTCGAGCTCGTCCAGAAGGCCGCGCTGGCCGGCGTCCCGATCATGGTGGCCGTGGGGGCGCCGTCGTCGCTGGCGATCGAGCTGGCGATCGACCGCAACATCACACTGATCGGCTTCGCCCGCGGCGGCGCCGCGAACGTCTACACCGTGGCGGAGCGCGTCACCGGGTAAATGCGGGTCGGGACCTTTGCAACCGCGGACGGGACGGCGTTCGTCGGCGAGGTCGACGATGCGCGGGTTGAGGTGCTCGCGGCCGGCGACATGCTCCGCTGGCTCGCGGGGGAGGGGCACGAGCGCACCGGCAAGAGCCACCCGCTGCCCGAACTGCGGACGCTCGCGCCGGTCCCCGGGCCGCCGAGCGTGCGCGACTTCTACGCGCACGAGGGCCACGTAGCCGCCGGCGCCAAGCTCAGGGGCAAGGAGATCGCGTCCCACTGGTACGAGGCGCCGGCTTTCTACTTCTCCAACCCCGCGGCGATCTTCGGGCCGGGCGAGCCGGTGCCGCGGCCTGCGGCGACGCGCGCCCTGGACTTCGAGCTCGAGGTCGCGGCTGTGATCGGTCGCGAGGGCGAGATCGCCGGCTTCACGCTGATGAACGACTGGTCCGCGCGCGACGTGCAGGCGGGCGAGGTGACGGTCGGGCTGGGGCCTGCGAAGGCCAAGGACTTCGCCACCAGCCTCGGGCCCTGGATCGTGACTCCGGACGAGCTTCCCTATGAGGGCGGGCGGCTGAAGGTCTCGGCCAGGGTCGAGGTCAACGGCGAGATCGTCGCCGAGTGCGACGCCGCGGGCCAGCATTTCTCGTGGGACGAGATCGTTGCTCACGCCGCCCGCGACACCCGCCTGCGCTCCGGCGACGTGCTCGGCTCGGGCACCCTCACGGGCGGCTGCCTGCTCGAGCGCTTGGCCGAGGGGGTCGAGCCGCGCTGGATCGAGCCGGGCGACGTGGTCGCGCTCGAGGCCGACGGGCTCGGCCGCCTCGAGAACCCCGTCGTCTAGGCCTCGACCGGCTGGTAGACGAGGACGAAGACGCCGTCGGGACCGACCGACATGGAGTCGGCCAGCTTCAGCGGCTTCTTCTCGCTCATCTCGCCGAAGACCCGCTTGCCGGTTCCGAGCACCACCGGGTGGACCATCAGCCGGACCTCGTCGACGAGGTCGTTCTCCAGCAACCACCGCGCGAGCTGGGCGCTGCCGTGGACGACGATGTCGCCGTCGTGCTCGTCCGTCAGCTTCGCGATCTGCTCGGCGAGGTCCGCGGCGGGATCGAGCACGGTCGAGTTGTTCCACTCCGGATCGGTCAACGTGGATGAGACGACGTACTTGGGCATCGAGTTGAACTTCTTCGCGAACCCCGCCGGGTCGTCGCGCTGCGGCCACGCCTCGGCGAAGCCCTCGTAGGTGACCCGCCCGAGCAGCAGGGCGTCGGAGGCCATCGTCTCGTCCAGCTTGAACTTGTTGCCGTCGTCGCCGCGGTCGAAGTCGAAGCTCCAGGCGCCGTGCTTTAAGCCCTCGCTTCCGCCCGGGTCCTCCATCACCCCGTCGATCGAAACGAACTCGGTGATCACGATCCTTCCCATCCCGTCTCCTTCGCGTTGGCTGTGTCCGTGATGATGGATACCATATTCAACCTAGCGGTTGAATACAGATGCCGGTTGATGAGCTCAGCGAAACCTTCTCGGCCCTCGCCGACCCGACTCGGCGGGCGATCCTCGGGCGTCTGGCGGAGGGTGAGGCGACCGTGACCGAGCTCGCCGAGCCGTTCCCGATCAGCGTCCAGGCCGTCTCCAAGCACCTGAAGGTGCTCGAGCGCGCCGGCCTGATCACGCGCGGCCGCGCCGCTCAGCTGCGACCCTCGCGGCTCGAGGGCGCGCCGCTCGAGGAGGCGGACGCCTGGCTGCGGCGATACCGTCGCTTCTGGGACGCGAGCTTCGACCGGCTCGACGCCCGCCTTCGCAAGGCAGACGATGACTGAGCCCGGGCTCGAGATCAGGCGCGTGTTCGACGCTTCGCGCGAGGAGGTCTGGCGCGAGTGGACCGAGCCCGAGCGCTTCGCCGGTTGGTACGGCGGCCCGGAGGCCGACAACCCGCTCGACGCCGTCTCGATGGACGTCAGGCCCGGCGGCGAGTGGCGGCTGGCGATGTACTTCGGCCCGGAGCGCCGCGAGATCCACTGGCACGGCGAGTACCGCGAGGTGGTCGAACCCGAGCGGCTCGCGTTCACAATCACCGACCAACCGGACGAGGATCCCGACGAGCTGGTCACCGTCGTTCTCACCGACCTCGGCGACGGCCGGACCGAGATCCTGATGACTCAGACCGGCGGCGGGCTGTCATCCGACGGCTACGAGCGCGCCAAGCAGGGTTGGGGCGGATTTTTCGACCGGTTGGCCGAGCGGCTCATTTCCTGACGCCAGGCGCGATACTCCGGGTGGGGTTGGGACTGGATGGGATCGAGCCGTTATCTGCTTCGTTATTTCCCGCATGTGCTGCTGGCCACCGGGCTGATCGCCGGCGTCCCGGTGGCGCTGGCGTGGATCCTGGTCGCGACCGACACGGTGACATCGCCGGTTCTTCTGATCCTCATCACCGTCGCGGTCTCGCTGCCGGCCTTCCAGATCGGCGCGGCGCTGTGGAAGCGCCACGCCGGAGCGGGGGAGCTCCTGTTCGGGGAGCTGATGCTCTGGGGGTGGCTGCGGCGGCTGTGGAGCGAGTGGCGGCTTGATCGCGCGATCAGCCGGCTCGGCCCGGCCATGGGCGCCGACACGATGGGGCCGGCGGAGCGCGCCGAGCGGCTGCGAGCGCTGAGCGCGGCGCTCGAAGCCGCCGACCCCTACACGCACGGCCACTCCCGCCGCGTGGCCCGCTACTCGGCGACGATCGCGAAGGCGCTTCACCTTCCGCCGGAAGACGTGGCCAGGGTCCACGCCGCCGCCGAGGTCCACGATGTCGGCAAGCTCAAGACGCCGGCCGAGGTGCTGCGCAAGCCGGGCAGGCTCACCGACGAGGAGTTCCACGTGATTCAGCGCCACGCCGCCGACGGGGCCGAGATGGTGAAGACGCTCGACGATCCCGACCTCACCGGCAGCGTCCGCCACCACCACGAGAGGCTCGACGGCAGCGGCTATCCCGACGGCCTCGAGGGGGAACAGATCCCGCTCGGGGCGCGGATCATCGCCGTCGCCGACACCTTCGACGCGCTCGCCTCGACGCGGCCGTACCGCAGTGCGAGGACCCACCGCGAGGCGCTCATCGTGCTCAGTGGCGAGGCCGGATCGCACCTCGACCCGAACGCCGTGCGGGCGTTTGTCGGGCACTACGCCGATTCGCGGCCGCTGGCCGTATGGACCGTTCTGGCGGCGCTGCCGGAGCGCGCTGCAGCCGCGTTCGGCGGGGCGCTCAACGCGGGCAGCGCGGCGGTCGCCGGAATCGCCGTCGCCGCGGCCGCGGCCGCGGGCGCCGCGGGCGCCGCGCCGCCGACCGCAGCGCACCCCCTTCCCACGGCTGCGTTCGTCTGCGCCGTCGAGGCGCTGCCGAGTCAGCAGGTCTCGGAGAGCGCGACGGCCTCGAGCGATCGGCCCGCGAACCGCGCCCGTCACGAGCGGCCTCGCTCGGCCACGAGGGACGGCTCCGCGGCGGAGGCGGCGCCGACCCTGGCCGCGGCGTCCGTCAGCACCGTTGCGGCCGAGCCGACGTCGTCCGCCGGCTCGCCCGATGGCGCGGTCCCGGCACCCCCGGACGCGCCACCGCCGAGCCCACCCGAGCCCGAGCCGACCCCGCCGCCGAGCCCGCCCGACCCCTCGCCGCCCGCACCGCCGCCGAGCGAGCCGCCCGGAGCCGCGCCGACGTGTCACGGGCTGCACCTGCCACCCATCTGCGTGGCGTTGCCCGACCTCCCGGTCGCGCCTGACCCGCTCAACGGATAGCTGCGATTCGTTGCGTCGGTGCGTTTGTTTGCTGCAACCGGCCCAATTGGCTGCGCGGATGGGTCGAAGTGCGATAGAACGGACGCCGCAATCGGCGGGTCGGGGGGCTCGCAAAACTCCGTAGGGAGGGACAAACGTGAATAGAGGGCTTGCGGCCCTGGCCGGCATCGCCGCGCTTTTGGTCGCCTTAATCGCATTCAGCGCCACTGGTGTGGCGAAGAAGAAGGACGCCGATCCATCGAGCTTCCAGGGCTCGGAGAAGCTCCGCAAGGCGCTGACCGTGGACGGGATCACCGAGCAGCTCGAGCAGCTGCAGGCGATCGCCGACGCCAACGGCGGCAATCGCGCCTCGGGCTTCCCGGGCTTTGACGCCTCCGCCGACTACGTCGCCGAGACGCTCGACGACGCCGGCTGGGAGGTGACGCGGGAGCCGTTCAGCTTCCACGCGTTCTTCCAGGACGCGCCGAGCACGTTCGAGCAGATCTCGCCGGACGCGGAGGTCTATGAAGAGGACGTCGACTACAACACGAGCGAGTTCTCCGGCACCGGCGATGTGACCGCGGACCTGATCGCCATCGACCTCGTGCTGCCTCCGACCCCGGCTCCGAGCTCGACCAGCGGGTGCGAGGCCGGCGATTTCACCGGCACCGGCGTGAGCGGCAACGTGGCGCTGATTCAGCGCGGCACCTGCCCGTTCGGTCAGAAGGTCGACAACGCTGCCGCGGCGGGCGCCGCGGCCGTGGTTCTCTTCAACGAGGGCCAGCCCGGTCGCACCGACGTGATCAACGGAACGCTCGGCGGGCCGAACAAGCCAATCCCGACGGTCGACACGAGCTTCGCGCTCGGCAACGACCTCTCGAACGGGGTCACCAGCGGCGCCACCGGGACCGTTGTCCACGTGGCGACGACGACCCACTCCGAGTTCCGCGAGACGGAGAACGTGCTCGCCGAGACGCCGGGCGGCGATCCCGACAACGTCGTCATGGCCGGCGCCCACCTCGACAGCGTCGCGGAGGGACCGGGAATCAACGACAACGGCACCGGCTCCGCGACGCTCCTCGAGCTCGCCGAGCAGATCGACAAGAAGCACGTCGAGCCCACGCAGAAGCTCCGGTTCGCGTGGTGGGGTGCCGAGGAGTCGGGCTTGGTCGGCTCGACCGAGTACGTCAACCAGCTCACCGAGGAGGAGGGGGCCGACATCGCCCTCTACCTCAACTTCGACATGATCGGCTCGCCCAACTTCGCGCGGCTGATCTATGACGGCAACGGGTCGGCGTTCGGCAGCCCGGGTCCCGCTGGTTCCGATGCGATCGAGCGCACCTTCGAGCGCTACTTCGAGAACTCCGGCCTGGCCAGCGGCCAGACGGCGTTCGACGGGCGCTCGGACTACGGTCCGTTCATCGCCGTGGGCATCCCGGCCGGTGGCCTGTTCACCGGTGCGGAGGGGATCAAGACGGAGGCCCAGCAGGCCGCCTATGGCGGTACCGCGGGCGAGGCCTTCGACCCCTGTTACCACTCCGCGTGCGACGACATCACCAACATCAGCACCCGCGGTCTGGACCAGATGTCCGACGCGGTGGCGCACGCGGTCAACCACTACGCGTTCAACCTCAGTTTCATCCCGCGGCCGGAGCCGGCGGCGAAGCTGAAGGCGAAGCGCAAGGCCGTGAAGACCAAGTACCTGGGGGACGCGCTGCGCAAGTAACGAGCCGGCGAACCGCAGCAATGCGAAGAGCGCCCCGCGAGTCGCGGGGCGCTTTTCGTTTCGAACTACTCGGACTCCGGGTCCAGCACCCGGCGCTCGAACAGGGTCGAGAGCACGACCTGGGTCTGGGTGCGGATCACGCCGGGGGTGTCGCGGACGCGCTCGAGCGCCTGCTCGAGGTGCTGGGTGTCCGCGGCGCGCAGATGCAGGATCGCGGCCGGCGCGCCGGCGATCGTGTAGGCGGCCTCGACCTCCGGGTATTGACCGACCGCCTCCCGCACCTCATCGCCCGCCATCCGCCCCTCGCAGAAGAGCTCGACGAAGGCGTGGGTGTTCCAGCCGATCGCCGCCGGATCGACGTTCGCCGAGTAGCCGCGGATGATTCCCTCGCGCTCGAGCCGGTCGACTCGGCGCTTGACGGCCGGGGCCGAGAGAGCGACGTGGCCGCCGATGTCCTGGAACGACCGGCGAGCGTTCTCCCTGAGTAGCGCAATGATTCGGTGGTCGATTTCGTCCATCGGCGGGTTCGATCCGGCGGGTGACGCAACGGATCGCTCTTGAGTACGCCCCCAAAACAGTAGATCATAAACCGTAGGCCTGATCCTGGGTCGACGAGAGGAGCGAGATGGCGATCGAGACCGCACCGAGGCCGCCGGCTGCGGCCACCGACGAGATGCCCCTGCTCGGCATCGACCACATCGAGCTCTACGTCGGCAACGCCACTCAGGCCGCGTACTGGTTCACCCACGCCCTCGGGTTTCGCGAGACGGCCTACGCGGGGCTGGAGACCGGGGTCCGCGACCGCTCCTCGCACCTGCTCGAGCAGGGCCGGGTGCGCGTTCTGCTGACCGCTCCGCTGCTCGGGACGAGCGAGATCGCCCGCCACGTCGGCGCGCACGGCGACGGAGTGAAGGTGATCGCGCTTGCGGTCCCCGACGCCGAGCACGCCTACCGCTACGCGGTCCAGCACGGCGCCCGCGGCGTCCGTGAGCCTTGGGAGGAAGCCGACGAGGGGGGTTCGGTGCGGATGGCGACGATCGCCACGTACGGCGAGACGCTGCACACCTTCGTCGAGCGCAACGGGTACGCGGGGGCGTTCCTGCCCGGTTTCGCCGCCGCCGAGTCGGGCGGCGGCGACGCCGGGATGTTCGCCGGCATCGACCACGTGGTCGGCAACGTCGAGCTCGGCCGCCTCGACGAGTGGGTCTCCTACTACGAGCGGGTCTTCGGGATGATCGAGATGATCCACTTCACCGACCGCGACATCGGCACCGAGTACTCGGCCCTGATGTCCAAGGTGATGGCCGACGGCAAGGGTCGGGTCAAGTTCCCGATCAACGAGCCCGCTGAGGGCCAGCGCAAGTCGCAGATCGAGGAGTACCTCGAGTACTACGGCGGCCCGGGCGCCCAGCACATCGCCCTGGCGACGACCGACATCGTCGCGACCGTCAAGGAATTGCGCGAGCGTGGGGTCCGCTTCCTGACCACTCCGGACAGCTACTACGAGGAGCTGCCGGGCCGGATCGGGGAGATCGACGAGGACCTCGCCGACCTGGCGGAGCTCGGCATCCTCGCCGACCGCGACGACGAGGGATACCTGCTGCAGATCTTCACGCAGACGATCGGCGATCGGCCGACCGTCTTCTTGGAGGTGATCGAGCGCCACGGCGCCCGCGGCTTCGGCGAGGGCAACTTCAAGGCCCTGTTCGAGGCGATCGAGCGCGAGCAGGAGAAGCGGGGGAACCTGTGAGATACCACCGCCTGGGCGAGCTCCCGGCCAAGCGCCACACGCAGTTCCGCGACGCCGCCGGCTCCAACGGCGGCGGCCGCCTGCTGGTCGAGGAGGTGATGGGCTACGAGGGCTTCTCGGGCAACGAGTCGATCCTCTACCACGTCGAGTCGCCGTGCCGGATCGCCGACGCCGGCGAGTTCACCCCGATCGAGCACACCGAGTGGGTGCCTGACGCGCACGTCCACCGTCACCTGCAGACCGCCGAGACCGAGGCCGGGGGAGACCCGGTCTTCGGCCGCCGATGCCTGATGTGGAACTCCGACCTCGAGGTGTCGCTCTGCCGCCCGACCGAGGAGACCGAGGTCTTCTACCGCGACGGCGAGGGCGACGAGGTCTTCTTCGTCTGCGAGGGCTCGGGGACGCTGGAGACCGTGTTCGGCTCGCTGCCGTTCCGCGAGCACGACTACGTCGTCGTCCCGCGCGGGACCACGTATCGCTTCGTCCTCGATCACGGCCCGCAGACCTGGCTCTGCCTGCAGACGCCGGGCGAGATCGAGACCCCGAACCGCTACCGCAACCGCTACGGGCAGCTGCTGGAGTCGGCGCCGTTCTCGCAGCGCGACTTCCACCCGCCGGCCGCGCTCGCGACGCACCGCGATCGCGGTGACTTCGAGGTCGTCGTCCGCGTCCGGGGCGGGCATCAGCGCTACGTCCTCGACTACCACCCCTTCGACGTCGTCGGGTGGGACGGCTACGTCTACCCCTACACGTTCAACGTCCACGACTTCGAGCCGCGGACCGGGCGCCTGCACCTGCCGCCGCCGGTCCACCAGACCTTCCAGGGCCCGAACTTCGTGATCTGCTCGTTCTGCCCGCGTGAGCTCGACTACGACCCGCAGGCCGTGCCGATCCCGTACCACCACTCGAACCTGCAGTCGGAGGAGGTCATCTACTACGTGTCCGGTGAGTTCGGCAGCCGCAAGGGCATCGAGCAGGGTTCCATCACCGTCCATCCGTCGGGGCTCCCGCATGGGCCCCAGCCCGGCCTGGTCGAGAAATCGCTCGGCATGCGCCGGACGGAGGAGCTGGCGGTGATGTGGGACACGTTCAAGCCCCTGCGGCTGACCGCGCTCGCCGCCGAGCTCGACAAGCCCGACTACGCCTACTCGTGGCGCGACGAGGCGCCGTCGCCGGTCGCCGAGTCGACGACCGGTTAGGAGGACGATGTTCGAGGAGGCACAGCTGTATTCGCCCGTCACTTCGGCCGACGACGGCACCGTCACCGTCCACCTCGCCGACGACCACCCGGGCAAGTCCGACCCCGACTACCAGGCGCGGCGCAACCAGATCGCCGCCGCGGCGCTCGACTGGAGTCGCGGCGACCCGATCCCGCGGATCGAATACAGCGAGGCCGAGCAGGAGGTCTGGCGGACCGTGCAGCGCGAGCTCGCGCCCAAGCACGCCAAGTACGCGTGCACTCAGTTCCTGGAGGCGAAGGCGGCGCTCGGCCTGCCGTCCGATCGGATCCCCCAGCTCGACGAGGTCACCCAGCACCTGCGGCCGCTGACCCGCTTCGAGTACGTCCCCGCCGCCGGGATTGTCCCCGTGAAGGAGTTCTACGGCTGTCTCGCCGACCGCGAGTTCCACTCGACCCAGTACATCCGCCACCCCTCGGCGCCGCTGTACACGCCCGAGCCGGACCTGATCCACGAGGTGATCGGGCACGGCAACCTGCTGGCCGACCCGCAGTTCGCCGAGCTCAACCGGCTCGCGGGCGACGCCGCGCGGCGCGCCGAGACCGACGAGGGCGTGCAGTACGTCGCCGACGTCTTCTGGTTCACGGTCGAGTTCGGCGTCGTCTGGGAGAACCGCGAGCTGCGGGCCTACGGCGCCGGGATCCTCTCCTCCTACGGCGAGATCGAGGAGTTCCGCGACATGGAGATTCGGCCGCTGGACTTCCACCAGATGGGCACGATCGAGTACGACATCACCCACTACCAGTCGGTCCTGTTCGCGGCCGAGTCGATGGACCACCTGGTCGACGCGGTCGGCGGTTTCTTCGCCGAGTTCACGGACGAGACGCCGAGGCGGCTGGCGCGCGAGGCGGCAGCTCCCGCTGCCTGAGCTCGCTCAGGATCCGGGGATCGTCGGCGAGTGATCCGGTCCGCGAGCCGGGCGAACCCCTTGAGCGCGAGCCAGGCGGCGACGAGCACGAGGACGGGAATCGCGAGCGCCAGCAGGGGGAGCAGCGCGACCCCGGTGAGGACGAGGATCGGCAGGGCGAGCGGGAACAGCGCGAGCAGGATGACGCCGAACCCGGCAATCACGGCGGCGATCCCGACGAGCGTCTCGGTCGTCCCTTGGGTGGAGTTCTCGGGCATTGCGTGCCTCCTTGATTCGAGTCTCACCCAGGTGACGAACCAAGCCTCGCGCCCGTGACACAGGCGCGTTGGACGCGCATTGGACGCGGGGATACGATGCTCGCGGGCATGGATGCTCGTCGGGTCATCACCGTCCTGATCGCCGTCGTCGCCTGTGGCGCCTACGCCACGCCCGCGATCGCCGAGGAGATCGTCGCCAACGACAACGACTTGGGCCCAGGCAGCCTGCGCGCCGCGATCGCGGCAGCGGATCCGGGCGAGACCGTCACGATTCCCTCGGGCATCGGCGACGACACGATCACGCTCGCCAGCGAGCTGGTCGTCGACAAGTCGATGACCATCAACGGCGCCGGCATGGGGACGACCTCGGTGAGCGGGAACAACGCCACCCGCGTCTTCCATGTCATCGCGCCGGCGGCGTCGGTGACGATCTCCGGGCTGACCGTGACCGGAGGCAACACGGCCAGCACCCCGGGCGGCGGTGGCATCCTCGTCCAGTCGGGATCGCTCACGCTGACCAATGGCGCCGTCACCGGCAACACCGTCAACGTCTCGATGGGAGCGACGCCTTCGGGCGGAGGCGGCGGGATCAATAATGCCTCCGGAACCACGACCCTGAACTCGAGCTCGGTGAGCAACAACACCGCCACGGTCGCCAGCACGACTGGCTGTTGTCAAGGCGGCGGTGGGATCTTCAGCAAGGGCGGCGCCGTCGCGATCAACGGAGGCAGTCAGCTGAACGGCAACACCCTGATCGTCAACGGCCCGAGCGTCGACGTCGGCAGCGCCTGCTGCAACGGCGGCGGCGGGATCTACCTGAGCGCCAACGCCCCGCTCTCGATCGCCGACAGCACCCTGACCGGCAACTCGGCGACGATCACGGGCCAGTCCTGCTGTCACGGCGGCGGGGCGATCAGCTTCGACAGCAACAACGTGCTGACGGTCGACGACAGCGCGATCACGAACAACACAGCGACGGTCAACGGCGCCGCCGGCACATCCCCGAGCGACTCCCACTGCTGCTCCGGCGGGGGCGGAATCCTGTCCAACCGAGCGACCATCGGCGACAGCACGATTGCGCAGAACACGACGAGCGTGACCGCGGGCGATTGTTGTCACGGCGGCGGCGGAGTGCGCGTATCCGTCTCGTCGGGGCTGGGGACGCTCTCGCAAACGGCGATCAGCGGCAACACCGCGACGGTGAGCAGCACCGGGGTGGCCAGCGGTGGCGGCGGGATCTGGGTGAGCAGCTTTGGCAACCCGACGCCCGGGGCGTTCACGACGACCGGGGTGCTCGTCAACGCAAACCAGGCGAACGTGGCCGGCGGCCTGACACGCTCCGGGGGCGGCGGCATCTTCGACGCGACCGGCAACGACAACGCCTACGTCAACACGACGATCACCGGCAACTCGACCAATGCCGCCGGCGCCGAGCGGGGCGGCGGCGGGCTCTATCTCTCCAACAACACCGGGGCCCCGGCAGCCGCCGTGACCCTGGCGAACGCAACCGTGGCGGACAACAGCGCTGCCGCCGGCTTCGGCGGCGGCATCTTCACGCGGGCGCCGGACGTGCGGATGAAGAACTCGATCGTGGCGATGAACTCAGCCGGGACCGGCGCCGATTGCGCGCTTGGCGCCGATGGCGCCTACCTGTCCCTCGGCTACAACCTCGGGAGCACACCCGGCACGTGCTCGCTGTCGGGCACCGGCGACCAGGTCGTGGCGGCGGCGGCGCTCGGCCTGCTGCCGCTCGCCGCCAACGGTGGCCCGACCCAGACCCGCGCGCTCGCCGACACCAGCCCGGCAATCGGCGCGGGCAACCCGGCCGGCTGCACGAATCAGACGGGGGCGCCGCTGACCACCGACCAGCGCGGCCAGCCGCGCCCGAACCCCGCGGGCAGCAACTGCGACATCGGCGCCTTCGAGTCCACGCTCGCCACGCCCCAGATCGATCCCGGACCTGTGGACCCCGGACCCGTCGACCCGGGTCCCGTCGATCCCGGTCCGAGTACGCCCGTCCAACCGGACAACAGGTTCACGTTCGGGAAGCTGACCCTGAACAAGAAGAAGGGCACCGCGACGCTGGCGGTCACGGTGCCGGGGCCCGGCAACCTGGTGCTCGGCGGCAAGGACATCAAGCCCCAGCGGCCGGCCGCCGCGGCGCGTCGTTCGGCGATGAAGCCGGTCACCGCCGCGGGGGAAACGACGCTGACGATCAAGGCGAAGGGCAAGGCGAAGAAGAAGCTGAAGAAGAAGGGCAAGGCGAAGCTCACGGCGACCGTGACCTTCACGCCGACCGGCGGGACGCCGAACGCTCAGACCAAGAAGCTCAAGCTGAAGCGCAAGCGGAAGAACTAGCCGCTCGCTCGCGAGGACGCGACCCGTATCCTCGCTCGGGTGGAGCCGCTTCGCGACGCGCACGGCCGGGCGATCACAGACCTGCGGGTCTCGGTCACCGACCGCTGCAACTTCCGCTGTCGCTACTGCATGCCCGCCGAGGGGATGAAGTGGCTGGGCCGCGACCAGATCCTCACCTTCGAGGAGATCGAGCGGCTCGTGCGAGTGCTCGCACGGCTCGGGATCACCGATGTGCGGCTGACCGGGGGCGAGCCGCTCGCCCGGCGCGACTTTCCGCGCCTCGTCGCGATGCTCCGCCGCATCGAAGGCATCCGCGACCTCTCGGTGACCACCAATGGCTACCTGCTCGAGCGCGACGCCGCGGCGCTCGTCGAGGCCGGCATCGACCGCGTCAACGTCTCGATCGACTCGCTGGCCCGCGACCGCTTCCACGAGATCACCCGCCGCGACGCCCTGCCGCAGGTTCTGCGCGGGCTGGAGGCGATCGCCGCCTTCGACCGCGTCCGCCCGATCAAGGTCAACGCGGTTGCGATGCGCGACTTCACCGAGCACGAGGCGCTCAGCTTCGCCGGGCTCGCCCGCTCGACCGACTACCAGGTGCGGTTCATCGAGTTCATGCCGCTCGACGGCGACCGCGCGTGGAGCCCCGATCAGGTGCTGACCGGCGCGGAGGTCCGCGACGCGATCGACGCCGTGTACCCGCTCGAGGCGCTACCGCGCGAGCCGCACGCCACGGCCCGCGTCTACCGCTTCGCCGACGGCGAGGGGGAGATCGGGTTCATCAACCCGGTCTCCGAGCCGTTCTGCGCCGACTGCAACCGGATCCGCATGACCGCCGAGGGCGAGCTTCGCACCTGCCTGTTCTCGATCCGCGAAACCGACCTGCGCGAGCCGCTGCGCGCGGGCGCCACGGACGACGAGCTGGAGCGGGTCGTCCGCGACGCCGTCTGGCGCAAGGAGCTCAAGCATCACGTCAACGAGCCGGGCTTCGTGCCGCCGCCTCGGACGATGAGCGCGATCGGCGGCTAGCGCGTCTCAGACCGGCCCGGTGCCCACCGGCGTGCCACGGAAGCAGCCGACGGTGTAGGGGAACTCGCGGGTTGCCTCGTAGTGGTAGATCCGCACCGTCTCGCCGTCGAGCTTCACCTTGCCCGTGTGGCCGTGGCAGGCGTCGAGGTCCGAGTTCTCGAGCCGGTCGCCGTCCTTGTGGTCGCGGCCGTTGAAGATCGGGAAGCCGTCGAGCGCGAACCCGACCAGCTTCGACTTGCTCGACTTCGACTGGGTCAGGCAGCTGGGCAGCGAGTGGTAGTGGTACATGCCGCTCATCTGCGGGTGCCCGCCGCACGCGTCCTGGACCTCCCACGCGACCGCGTCGCGGTTGGCCGCGTCGAGGCCGTCGAAGATCACGACCCCGTTGCGCGCGATTCCGATCTGGCCGCTGATGCAGGTTGCGCTCCCGGTCTTCTGCGGGGAGGCGTCGAGCGCATAGCTGAGCGATTGCGCCCGGATCGAGTTCGGGTTGCGGTCGTACTGGTACGCGTCGTCGGAGGATGCGATCGGGAAGTTGCCGGTCGTCCCGTTGACGGGCAGGTCGGTGGAGCTGATCGTCCGCACGTCGCCCGAGAGGTCGGCGCTGTAGCTCGCCTCCGGCCAGCTGACGGCGCCGTCCACCGTCGCCTTCCCGGTCAGGTCGAAGGTGCCGTCGCCGTTGAACCACGGGCCCTGGCTCGAGGCGCCGCCGCCGTTGCCGCCCGCGCCGCAGCGATAGACGTAGCCGCGCTGGGCGCCGGTCGTCGTGACCTTGCCGTCGCCGACCGGCAGCGAGTGCACGCTGACCTTCGACGAGCTCGACCCCACTGCGAGGGCCGTGACCCCGGCGAAGCCGACCAGCATCAGCGTCGACGCCAGTACCGCGACCACTGAATCGCGCGTTCCCATCCTCATCGCGTGACCTCCGTGTCGTTTGTAGTGCATGAGGAACCTGCGCCAGAGGGAATTATCACGCCGTTCAACGTTCGACGAGGCGGGTCGCGGTCGCCTTCCAGGTCGCGACGACCCGAACGCCGAGCGCGAGGCCGAGGCGGGCGACCGAGCCGGCGGTCACCTCGGCGACCAGCGGCTGCGAGGCGAGCAGTCCGACCCGGGTCCGGTTCCCGACCTCGGTCAGCGAGACGACCTCGGCATCGAGCCGGTTGAGCGCCGATCCGTGGGCGGCGGTGCCCGCGGGCTCGAGCGTGATCTCCCACGGGTAGACGGCTGCTCCGACCCGTCCCTCAGCTGCATCCGTGCTCACGATCGCCCCGCCGCCGTCGAGCTCGATCCGCGTCGCCCCGGTGGGGCCGCTGCGGGCGGTCCCGAGCAGGACCGAGGCGCCGGCGAAGTCGGCGACGAACGCCGAGACGGGCCGGGCGCTGAGCTCGCCCGCCGTGCCGCGCTGCACGATCCGGCCGCGATCGATCACCGCGATCTCGTCGGCGAGCAGCGCGGCCTGGGCGAAGTCGTGGGTGACGAGCACGGCCGGCGTCTCCGTGCGCGCCAGCGTCGCCGCCAGCTCGCGGGCTGCCGCGGCGGCGGTCCGCGAGTCGAGCGCCGAGAGCGGCTCGTCGAGCAGCAGCAGGCCGGGCTCGCGGGCCAGCGCCCGGGCGAGCGCGACGCGCTGGCGCTCGCCGCCGGAGAGCTTCGCCGGGGGCGCCGCGGCGAGCTCTGCGATCCCGAGCGCCGCGAGCGCCGCCCGCGCCCGCGGCCGGCGCTCGCTGCGCGGGAGGCCGGCGAGGCCGAAGGCGACGTTGCGCTCGGCGCTCAGGTGCGGAAAGAGGGCGTAGTCCTGGAACAGGAAGCCGCAGTTGCGCTGCTCGGGGGGCCGGTCGATCCCGGCATCGACGTCGAGCCAGGTCTCGTCGCCGAGGACCACGCGGCCGGCGTCGGGCTGATGCAGTCCGGCGATCGTCCGCAGGACGGTGCTCTTGCCGGCCCCCGAGGGCCCGACCAGCGCCAGGCACCGTCCCTTCGCCACGCCGAGCTCGACGGCCAGCTCGAACTCGCGCAGCTCCGTTTCGATCCACACCGATAGCACGGCGACCCTGGACCTACGCCTGCGCGCCGCCGAGCAGCGGCGTGCGCGTCAGCAGTTTCACCGTCAGCAGGATCGCCGCCGACGCCGCGACGAGGACCGCCGACAGCGCGAGGGCCGCGGGGAAGTCGGTCGAGAACTGAGCGAAGATCGCCAGCGGCGCGGTCTGGGTGATCCCCTGGAACGAGCCCGCAAACATCAGCGTCGCGCCGAACTCGCCCAGGGCTCGGCCCCAGGCGAGCGCGACGCCGGCGGCGATCCCGGGCCCGGCGCAGGGGATGGCCACCCGCCAGAACGCTCGCGCCTCGCCGGCCCCGAGCGTGCGGGCCGCGTCGATCAGCCGCGGATCGACCGCGGCGAACGCCTCCTGGGCCTGGCGCAGGTAGAAGGGCGCGGCGACGAAGATCAGGGCGACGATCACCCCGGCCGTCTGCAGGACCAGCTCGATGCCGGCGTCGTCCAGCCAGGAGCCGAAGATCCCGTGCGGCCCCAAGGCCGCCAACAGCGCGATCCCGGCGACCGCCGGCGGCAGCACCAGCGGCAGCTCGATCGCGGTCGTCACCAGCGCCTTGCCGCGGAACTCCCTGGTGGCCAGCAGGTACGCGGCCGGGGTGCCGACGACGATGATCACGCCCAGCGCCGCGAGGGTGGTCTTGAGGCTGAGCCACAGCGCGTCCCGCGATGACTGCTCCCCGAGGCTGTCGACCAGGTCACCTGGCGGCGTGTTCGCGAAGATCGCGACCACCGGAAGGACCAGGAACAGCAGCGTGACGGTGAGCGCCGCGGTCAGGACGACGACGAAGAGCCCGCGCCGCCTCACTTCGGCGGCGGCCCGAATCCCGCGTCGGCCAGCGCGTCCGCTCCCTCGCCGTCGAGTAGGCCGTCGATGAACTCCTGTGCCCCCTCGGGGTTCTCGGCGCCCTCGACCACCGCGGCGCCGTAGGCCACCTCGGGCTGCAGCTCGGCCGGCAGCCTGATCGCCGTCAGCGCGCCGTCGGTGGCGACGACGTCGGTGACGTAGACGAAGCCGGCGTCGACCGCGCCCTGTGTGAGCTTGCCGACGATCCCCGCGACATCGGGCTCCAGCGAGCGGACGTTGGCGAGGATCGCCTCGGCTTCGGAATCCGGGAGCCCGGCGAGCACCTGGCGCGTGTAGTCACCGACCGGGACCCCCTCGTCGCCGATCGCCAGCGCGAGCCCGCCGCCGGCCAGGTCGTCGAGGGAGCCGATCTCCGAGCCCTCCGGCACCGCGAGCACCAGCGTGTTGGTGGCGAAGGCGACCGGCTCCGCCACCAGCCCCTCCTCGAACAGATCCTCGGGCAGCGAGGTGTTGGCCGCGGCGTAGACGTCCGGCTTCACACCCTGGCGGATCTGCGCGGCGAGATCGTCGGAGCCGGCGAACGACTGCTTCGCATCGATCCCGGCCGCGTCGGTGTAGGCGGTGAAGGCGGGCTCCAGGGAGGAGGCGGCGGCGACGACGACCTCGCCGTCCTCGGCGTCGTCGCCACAGCCGGCCGCGAAGAGGATGCCCAGCATCAGCGCGACGCCGGCCCTCACCGGCTGCGCTCGACCATCACCGAGGTGGCCTTCACCATCGCCGTCGCCTCGACGCCCTCCGCGAGCCCGAGCTCCTCGACCGCGTCGCGGGTGATTGCGGCCGTCACCCGGTGGGGCCCGGCCTGGATCTCGACCAGCGCCATCACGCCGTCGACCTCGACCGACGTGACGACGCCCGGAAACCGATTGCGGGTCGAGAGCGTGTCGCCGGCCTGGTGGCGCTCCGGCCGCGAGCTCAGCCGTTCGATCTCGGCCGCGGGGACGCGCCTGCGGTTACGCTCGTCGCGGACGGTGCGGATCTTGCCGGCCTTGTCCCAGCGGCGCAGGGTGTCGACGCTGACGCTCAGCGCACGGGCCGCTTCGCCAAGGGCGAGATCCGCCATCTACCTAAGCATTACATAGGCAAACGAGGAGGACACTTCGAGATGAACGCCCGCGAGTGGGTCGACGCCTTCGCCGCCGAGATCGGCGCCGACCCGCCGACCGACCAGGAGCTCAAGCAGGTGCTGGACCTGGCGGCGACCGCCGCGCACGACTCGGAGCGGATCGCCGCTCCGGTCGCGTGCTGGCTCGGCGGCACGGTGGGCGCCTCGCTCGAGGAACTGCAGGCGGCGGCAAAGCGCGTGGCTGGTTCCTCCGCAGCCGACGACGCGACCTGAGACAATCGCGATCGGCCATGGCCACCGAGGAAAAGGTCACTTACTGCCGGGTTTGCGAGCCGCTCTGCGGCATGGTCGCGACGGTTACCGACGGTGAGCTGACCAAGGTCCGGCCCGATCCCGACCACCCGCTCTCGGCCGGCTTTGCGTGTCCGAAGGGGATCGCGATGGCCGAGGTCCAAAACGACCCGGACCGCGTGCTGCACCCGATGCGCCGGAAGCCCGACGGGTCATTTGAGCGGGTCACCTGGCCCGAGGCCCTGGACGAGATCGGCGAGCGGCTCGGGGCGATCCGCGACCGCCACGGCGGCAGCTCGATCGGCTGGTACATGGGCAACCCCGGCGCGTTCTCCTACTCACACCCGCTCTGGGTCAAGGGCTTCCTCGACGCGGTCGGCTCGCCGCACTCCTACACCGCGTCGTCCCAGGACGTCTCCAACCGCTTCGCGGCCAGCTGGTTCCTCTACGGCTCACCGTTCCTGATCCCGATCCCCGACCTCGCCAGGACGAGCTTCTTACTCGTGATTGGCGCCAACCCGCTCGTCTCGCACGGCAGCGTGCTGAGCGCGCCGCGGGTCAAGGATCAGCTGCATGCGATCACCGAGCGCGGCGGGCGCGTCGTGGTCGTCGACCCACGCCGCTCCGAGACCGCTCGTGCCTTCGAGCACGTCGCGATCGATCCTGACGGCGACGCCTGGATGCTGCTCTCGCTGCTCGAGGTGATCTTCGCCGAGGGGCTCGAGGACCGCGATGCGATCGAGGGCCAGTCGAGCGGGATCGCGGGACTGCGCCGCCTGGTCGCCGACTACCCGCCCGAGGCGACCGCCGCCCGCAGCGGGGTTGACGCCCGCACCGTGCGAGCGCTTGCCCGCGATCTCGCCGGCGCCGAGCGGGGTGCCGTCTACGGGCGCACCGGCTCGTGCCTCGGCCGCAACGGAACACTGGTCGCCTTCCTGCTCGACGCGCTCAACGTCGTGACCGGCAACCTCGACCGCGAGGGCGGGGCGATGTTCGGCGACCCGCCGATCGACTTCAACCGGGTCGCGCAGATGGCCGGCCTCGCGACGTACTCGAAGGTGCGCTCCCGGGTCGGCGACCTGCCCGAGGTGCTCGGCTCGCTGCCGGCGTCGGTGATGGCGAAGGAGATGACGACCCCGGGGGAGGGCCAGATCCGCGCGATGTTCTTCTCCGCCGGCAACCCGGTCCTGTCGGTGCCGAACGGCGACGAGCTCGAGGCGGCGATCGGCGGGCTCGAGCTCTCCGTCTCGATCGACCTGTACCTCTCCGATACCGCGCGCCACTGCGACTTCGTGCTCCCGGCGGCGACGATGTACGAGCGCGAGGACTTCCCGCTCCCGTTCCTGTCGCTGTTCTCGACCCCGTTCATCCAGATGACCGAGGCGGTGGTCGAGCCGCGCGGCGAGGCGCGCCAGGAGTGGGAGGTGATCGACGAGATCGCCGACCGGATCGGCGTCGTCCCTTCGAGCGTGCTCGCCGCCCGGCTGCTCGGCAAGGTCGGGATCAAGTTCTCGCCCCGCCGGCTCGTCTCGCTGCTGCTGCGGATCGGCCCGAGGGGCGACCTCTTCGGCCTGCGGCGCGGCGGCCTCAACCTCGACAAGCTCGCCGCCAACCCCCACGGGATCGTGCTCGCCGAGCACCTGGCGCCGGACGTGCTCTCGAAGCAGATCGGCAACCGCCCGCGGAAGGTCCGCCTCGACCCGCCGGAGATCGTCGCCGACGCCGAGCGGCTGGCGGCCCGAAACGGCCACGATCCCGACTTCCCGCTGCGACTGATCGGCCTGCGCGAGCTGCGCTCTCACAACTCGTGGATGCACAACGCGCCGCTGCTGATGCGCGGCGGGCGCACGCACTCCGCCCGGGTGCACCCCGACGACGCGCAGGCGATCGGCGTCGGCGACGGCGATCCGGTGAGGATCACATCGCCCCACGGCTCGATCGAGATCGCGGCGACCGTCACCGACGAGATCAAGCGCGGCACGATCGCGGTGCCGCACGGCTGGGGTCACACCGGCGGCGGGAGCACGGCGGTCGCGGCAGGCGGCGCGAACGTCAACCTGCTCGCCTCCTCAGATCCCGCCGACCTCGAGCGGCTCGCCGGGATGGCGCACCTGAACGGGATCCCCGTCCGGCTCGAGGCGGTCGGCCTATCCGAGAACGGTGCGCAGCCGGTCGAGTACGCGCAGAGCGCCTAAGTTGCGCTGGTTGTAGCCGTAGCGCAGGCCGCGGCGAGTGAAGTCGAGCGGCCGGCACCCGAGCGGCGGCTCGCAGCCGCCGTAGAGGTTCGGGTGCACGCCGTCGTCGGCCATCCCGCGGTCCACCATCTCTTCAGGTTGAGCTCGTAGGCATCCGGGCTGAAGCTCTCGAGGTCATTTGGTGCCGTACATGATCAGGGCGATGCTCGGGTGCAGCAAGTGCGGACCACCGGCCCCAGGCCGGCTCGGCGCAGGCGAGGTCCTGCAGGAACGACCCGGACTCGGTGATGCTGTCGCCGACCTTCGCGAAGACGCCGGGCTCGTTGCCGAGCGCCAGGCCCGTCGGTTGCCGGCATGGCGAGCGCGATCGCCGCAACGAGCGCGGCTGCCGTCGTCATCGAACAAACATACGCACGGTGCTGCGAAGAACCGCGCGCGTCAGCGTGGAGCCGGCGTCGGGCCGGAACGGCGGCTGATCGAGAGCGAGAACGGGCGACCCCCGTCGCCGAGCATGCGCTCGGCCTCGGCCAGGTCGTCGAGGGTGTTGACGTTGAAGAAGATCCGCTCCGGGTCGCCGAACCGAGCCACCCGGTCCTCGGGGATCACGTATGGATCGAGCGCAGCGACCGCGTCGCGCATCGCGACGCCGGCCTCGAGCGATTCCTGCAGGCGCTCCATTACCTCGGGCGAATAACGGCCGAGCAGCGGCTCGAGGCGGCCGCCGATCTCGCAGACGGCGACCGGCTCCTCGAGCTGGGCGAGCCACGTGAACAGCTTTGACGGCACCAGCGGCATGTCGCAGGCGACCGCGACGACGCCGCGGCCGGCGCTCGCGCCGAGTGCGGTGACCACGCCGGTCAGCGGGTGGCGCGGCTCGGACGGCTCCGTGAGCACCCGGCAGTCGAGCTTCGGCAGCGGCGAGTCGGGCTTTGCGACGACGATCGGGTCGAGCCCGGCCGAGCCGACCGTCCCGACGACGCGCGAAACGAGCGGACGGCTGGCCAGCTCGACGATCGCTTTCGGCGAGCCCATGCGGCTGCTCAGCCCTCCAGCTAACACTGCGCCTACGGTCACGGGTCGTTTCACATACCCAGTCTCGCACCGGATTAGGCTCCCGAGGGCAAAATGCCCGATGAACCGCTGGAGATCGAGGAGGCGCGCCGGCTGGTGCTCGAGCGGGTGACGACGCTCGGAACCGAGCCGGTCCGGGTCCGGGAGGCGCTCGGGCGGGTGCTCGGCGAGGACGTGAGCAGCGCCGACGCGGTGCCCGGATTCGACAACTCGGCGATGGACGGCTACGCGGTCCGCGCCGCTGACACCGCCGGGCAGCCGGTCCGGCTCGCGGTGGTCGGCGAGTCGCGCGCCGGGCATCCCGCGGGCCGCCGCCTCGCCGGGAAGGAGGCGATCGCGATCTCGACCGGGGCGATGGTGCCCGAGGGGGGTGACGCGGTGGTCCGGGTCGAGGACACCGATGGTGGTGAGCAGGAGGTCGAGATCCGGGTCGAGGTCGAGCCCGGCAAGGACATCCGCCGGGCGGGCGAGGACATCGAGGCCGGGGCCACGGTCCTCCGGGCGGGGACCGAGCTCGGGCCGGCGGGGGTCGGCGTGCTGGCGTCGGTCGGCAGGTCGGAGGTCGCCTGCGCGGCGCGGCCCCGCGTCACGGTGCTGACGACCGGCGACGAGCTTCAGGAGCCCGGCGAGCCGCTGCGCGCCGGCGGAATTCGCAACTCGAACGCGCACTCGGTCGCGGCCCTGGTCGAGCGCGCCGGAGCCGAACTGCTCGGTGCCGAGATCGTCGCCGACGATCCCGGGTCGACGGAGTCGGCGCTGGCGGGCGCGCTGGAGGGCGATGTCGTCGTCGTCTGCGGCGGCGTCTCGGTCGGCGAGCACGACCACGTCCGCCCGGCGGCCGAGAAGCTCGGGGTCGAACAGGTCTTCTGGCGTGTGGCCCTGCGACCGGGGGCACCGACCTACTTCGGCGTCGCGCCCTCGGGAGCGCTGGTGTTCGGGCTGCCCGGCAACCCGGTCTCGGCGATGGTCACCTTCCTGCTCTTCGCGCGGCCGGCGATCCGGCGGATGCTCGGAGCTGCCGACCCGGTGCGGCAGGCGACGGCGACGCTGGCCACGGAGCACCCGGCGCTTGCGAAGCGCACCCAGCTCGTCCGCTGCCGGCTCGAGCTGACCGACGCGGGCTGGCTCGCCCACCCCACGGGCCCTCAGGGCTCACACGTCCTCACCTCGATGCTCGACGCCGACGCCCTGGCGATCCTGCCGCCGGCCGGCGAGCCCTACCCG
The DNA here is from genome assembly GCA_963767285.1 of uncultured Solirubrobacterales bacterium. Classification (GTDB taxonomy): domain Bacteria; phylum Actinomycetota; class Thermoleophilia; order Solirubrobacterales; family 70-9; genus WHSW01. The sequence goes on from CAVYDJ010000004.1 coordinate 476,200, forward strand.
GCCGGTGCCCGGGTCGAGGTCGAGCTGCTCCCCTAACCGTCGGTGAGGCCGGCGGCATCAAGCGCATCCGCGCGCTCCATATTCTCGATGTTCTTGCCTGACACGCCGGCCAGTATCGCGGCTGGCGGCGGTCTGCGATCGGGCCACGCTGTCGTTAGTGTGAGTGCATGGGCGAGGTGCCGAAGCCGATCACCGGGCGCTGTCTCTGCGGTGTGGTGACCTACAGCGCGGACGCCGAACCGGTCGTTCAGGCCGCCTGTCACTGCACGGACTGCCAGCGCCAGACCGGCAACCCGTTCTCCGTGATCGTCGGCGTGCCGGCCGCCGCTTTCGAGGTCGAGGGAGACACCCTCGCCTCGTTCGGGACGACCGGGGAGGACCATGGCGGCACGACGGACCGGAGCTTCTGCTCGCGGTGCGGCTCGCCGGTGTTCAGCGTCGCCGCGGTGATGCCCGACCTCATCTTCATCAAGGCCGGGTCGCTGGACGACGCGTCGTGGGTCGAGCCGGCGGCCGAGGCCTGGACGAGCTCGGCCCAGCCGTGGTCGCCTCGCTTCGAGGGCGCTGCTCAACTCGAGCGCGGACCGCAGTAGCGCACGCCCTACGATGGCCTCGATGGAGGTCGAGGTTCGACTGTTCGCGGTCTTTCGGGAGCGGGCCGGGCGTGACCGGCTGGCGCTCGAGCTGCCGGAGGGCGCCACGGTCGCCGACGCGCTCGCCGCCGCCGCACGCGAGCCGGGGCTCAGCGAGCTGCTGCCGAGGATGCCGACCCGGGTGGCGGTGAACCGCGAATACGCGAGCGAGGACGCCGTGATCGCGGCCGGCGACGAGCTGGCGCTGATCCCGCCGGTGAGCGGCGGGGCGACAGCGCCGGCGCTCGTTCGGGTGACCGACGAGCCCCTCTCGATCATCAACCTCGCGAACTCGGTCGGCCGGCCCGGCGCCGGGGCCGTGGTCGTCTTTTGCGGCGTCACGCGCGAGGTCGAGAAGCTCGAGTACGAGGCCTATGGCGAGATGGCCGAGGAACGCATCGCCGCGATTCTCGAAGAGCTGACCGCCAAGCACGGGCTGGAAGCCGCCGGCGCCGAGCACCGCATCGGCTCGGTGCCGCTCGGCGAGCCGAGCGTCGTCGTCGCGGTCTCGGCCGCGCATCGTGAGGAAGCGTTCGCGGGCGCCCGGGCCGCCATCGACCGGATCAAGGCCGAGGCGCCGATCTGGAAGCGTGAGGTCGAGGGCGGGGAGGGGGAGTGGGTCGAGGGGACCGCGCCGCCGGTCGGCGACGAGACCCCCCGGCTGACCCACCTCGACGACGCCGGCAGCGCCCGGATGGTCGATGTCGGCGCCAAGGACGAGACGCAGCGCCGGGCGACCGCCGAGGCGCGGTTGCGGATGTCACCCGAGACCGCGGCAGCGCTGGCGCGCGGGGATGCGCCCAAGGGGGATGTGCTCGGGACTGCCCGCATCGCCGGGATCGGCGCCGCGAAGCGGACCGGCGAGCTGATCCCCCTCGCTCACCCGCTGGCGCTGGACTTCATCGACGTCGAGGGCGCGGTCGACGCCGAGGCCGGGCTGGTGCGGCTCTCGGCGACGGCGGGGATCACCGCGCGGACCGGCGTCGAGATGGAGGCGATGACCGCGTGCGCGGTGGCCGCGCTGACCGTCTACGACATGGTCAAGGGCCTCGAGCGCGGGGTGTCGATCGAGGCGATCGAGCTCGTCGAGAAGACGGGTGGTCGCAGCGGCCAGTGGCGGAGGGACGCGTGACCGCGGCCGTGATCACCGTCTCGACCTCGAAGGCCGCCGGCGACGGCGAGGACGTGAGCGGACCGGCGCTCGCGGCGTTTGCCGCGCGGCTCGGCGCCGAGGTCGTGGGGTCGGAGGTGATCTCCGACGATCGGGACCTGATCGCGGAGCGGCTCAGCTATTGGTGCGACGACGTGGTCTGCGATCTCGTGCTGACCACCGGCGGGACCGGGTTCTCGCCCGACGACCTCACCCCGGAGGCCACCCGCGACGTGATCGAGCGCGAGGCACCCGGGTTCGCCGAGGCGATGCGCGCCGCCTCGCGCGAGCACACCGAGATGTGGATGACCTCGCGCGGCGTCGCCGGGACCCGCGGCCGGTCCCTGATCATCAACTTCCCCGGCAACCCGCCGGCGATCGAGCAGGCGGGCGCGGCGCTCGAAAAGGCGATCCCGCACGCGCTCGAGTTGCTGGCAAGGTAGGCGCGGTCAGGCCGGAACCGGGTCGCGACGGCCTCGCACGGCGTTCGATCGGCGCTCGAGCATGCAGTCGACGGTCAGGTCGAGATCCAGTCGATCACCGCTCGGGAGCCGCGGTGTCGGAACGGCGTGGGGCTCGAACTCGCCCGGGCCGGAGCGCGGCAATGCGGGCGGCTTGGCTCTCAAGATGGTCCCACCGGGCCGCCGGAACTCGAGCGCCCCGTCGACGGCGTGGCTGACCGAGAACCCGCCTTCGTGGACGAGGCGGTGGTGACGACGGCAGAGGTGAACGAGGTTGTCGATCGAGGTCTCGCCGCCGTCGGCCCAGTGGGCGATGTGGTGGGCGTCGACGAAGCGCTCGTGGGTGCATCCCGGGAAAGAGCAGCCGCCATCGCGGGCGCGCAGGGCGCGTCGCAGCGCTGCTGGGATCGTTCGGGTGCGGCGTCCGACCGAAAGCGGGGCCCCGTCGGTCTCGGCGATCGCGAGGAGCGAGGCGTCGCAGAGCACCCGTCGCGCGCTTTCCGCGGCGAGCGTCGAACCATCGGCAAGCTCTCGGCGTCCGTTCGCATCGACATGAACGACTACCTGGTAGCGATCGCCGCCCGTGGTCGAGGCGGTCGACGAGAGCGACGCCTCCGCGACGGCCGCGAGCGCGTCGGTGTTCCGTTGCGGTGGCGGCTGCACGCCTTCGACCGCGGCGCCCACGTGACGGCCGCCGACCAGCCGGTGGCCGTGGTGCATCGCCTCGATCAGCAGTGCCCCCTCGTCGGCGGCCAGGCGGCCACGGACGGAGAGCGTGCCGTCGTCCTCCCAGGACCAGGCGAAGAAGGTGTCCGGCGGAGGGTGCCCCGCGGCGACCGCGATCGCGCTTCGGAAGGCACGCACGGTCCGTTCGAGTTGCGCGGCCGTCGCCTGGTGTGCGAGCTCGAGCAGCTCAGCCTCGGTCTCGGGGACGGCGACGCGAGTCAGCGCCCGAACCTTCGAGAAACTGAGCTCACCACTGGCGAACGACTCGCGGATGAGCGGGAGTTCCTTCAGGTCGTGGGCCACGCGGACGTGTTCACGAGCGGCGCGTGGCGTCAGCCCGCAGGTCCAGGCGAGCCACGACGTGGTCGAGTGGAATCCCCAGGACAGGTGGCACTCGCGCCGGTCGAACTCCGCGATCAGCAGTAGCCAGCGGCAGGTCGCGGCGTAGATGTGAGCCGCGAGCGCTGTGATCTCGTGCTCGAGATGCTCCGTCGGGATCTCGGTGGGGTCGCCGTCTGCATCGAACATATGTTCGTGCAGACTACGGCCCGGTTCGGACGGAAGAACCGGCCCGCAGCGGGCGCCGATTTACCTGAAATCGGGGAGGTTCCGCGGTGCCGCCCAGCGCACGGGCAGCTCGTCGAGCCCGTAGACGCCGTGCACGGAGTCGTAGGCCGGCTCGCCGTCGAGCGCCAGGCCCGGCATCCGCGGCGCCAGGTGGGCGAGCGCCTCCTCGAGCTCGGCGCGCGCCAGGTTGGCGCCGAGGCAGTAGTGGATCCCGGCGCCGAAGGTCAGCGCGCGCTTGCCGGCGCCCTCGCGCGTGATGTCGAAGTCGGCGCCGCCGCCCGCCTCGTCGCGGTTGGCGGAGTGGGTGCAGATGAAGACCAGCGTCTCCGCCGGGAAGACGATCCCGCGGTGCTCGAACTCTTCGAGCACGATCCTCGCCGTGAATGGTGTGACCGGCGATACGCGGATCACTTCCGAGACCGCGTTCGCCGCTCGGTCCGGTTCGCGGGCGAGCAGCTCCCACTGCTCGGGGTAGCCGGCGAACAGCCGCAGTGCATGGGCGAGCTGCGACTGGGTGGTGTCGACGCCGCCGACGAGGACGTTGAGGACCAGGTTGCTGAGCTCGTCGTCGTCGAGGCGGTCGTCGCCGTCGCGCGCCGCGATCAGGGTCGAGAGCAGGTCCTCGCCCGGCGCCGCCCGCTTCTCCGCGACGAGCACGTCGAGGTAGGCGTAGAGCTCCTCGCAGGCGCGCTCGACCTCGTCGCGGTGGTCGGCGAGCGTCGGGCCGTCGAACTGGAGCTGGATCCAGCGCGACCAGGCGGCGAGCCGCTCGGCGTCGGTCGTCGGGGCGCCGACCACAGTCGCGATCGTCATCGCCGGGTACGGCCGGGTCAGCGCGGCGACCGCCTCGCAGCGGCCGTCGGCGGCGATCGGCTCGAACAGGTCGGTGATGAACCCGCTCATCACCGGCCGCCAGCGGTCGGCGGCCTTCGGCGTGAACGCCGGGTTGACCAGGCTGCGCAGCCGCCGGTGGTCGTCGCCGTCGATGTGGAGGATGTTGCGCGCCACCTCCTCGCCGAGCGCGCCCTCCTTCATCTGAAACAACTCGGCGAGCGCCTTGCCGGGGAAGGTGGCCTGCTTTGAGCGCAGGAAGTGCTCCCCAGACTCGCGGTCGAGGACGACGTACCCGAGCCGGGCGCGCGCGATCCAGCTCTCGGCCGCCAGTTCCGACATGCGCTCGTCGAACGCGGGTCCACGCAGCTCCGGGTCGAGCTCGTCGAACTCGGGCAGTTCCACCTCGGTCAGCGCAGCGCCGTTCATCGACTCATCTTCCCACCGCTTGAAACGGGTCGCGGCCGGCGGGATACTGGCGCCGGTGGATCACAGGGACGTGAGTCAGCACGTTCGTTCGAACATCGTCGGTTACGTCGCGCTGTTCGTGGCGCTGAGCGGAAGCGCAGCGGCGCTCAGCGGCAGGAACACCGTCAACTCGGGTGACATCAAGCCGAAGAACGTCCGGCTGAGCGATATCGCGCCGAACGCCGTCAATTCGTCGAAGGTGGTGAACGGCTCGCTTCAGGCGGAGGACCTGGCGTCGGGCACGATCCCGGCCGGCGGCACGGGGCCGGTGGGCGCCACCGGCCCGAGCGGTGCGACGGGTCCGACCGGTCCATTGGGCACGGCCGGCGGCGATCTGACCGGCGCCTATCCGAACCCTCAGATCGCCGGAAACGCGGTCACCGACGCCGAGGTCGCCGACGGTTCACTCGATGCGGATGACATCGCCAACACGTCGTCGCTCGGTGGGCCCGAGATCAATGAGTCGAGCCTGGGCAAGGTCGGCGACTCGGACAGGCTGGACGGAATCGACTCGTCTGCGTTCATGCAGGTCGTCAGCGGCGGGGCGGCGGACGGACAGGCCATTGCTACGGCCCCGAACACGATCGTGTTTCTGGGGGCGGCGTTCGCGGGTTTCGTTCGTCTTCGCTACTCCTGCCCGGCATCGCTCGCCGACAACGGGATCCTCAGCATCACCAACAGCTCGGCCGCGCTGGCAAACTTCTTCGTCGACAGCGGGGGCGTCAATCCGGACTACTTCCAGCTCGGGCCAGGCGGGTTCACCAACTATGCCGCGGAAGACGGGGGCGAGTCGTTCTTCATCCAGGCCCAGGGCAGTCCGGGGGTCGCAGCGATCCAAGTCGGCACGGTGCATCGCGCGTCAAGCAACGACTGCCACGCTCAGGCGCTCGGCGTGCTCGCGCAATGACCCGCAGCGTGCTCTCACCGGGACCCGGATCTCGCGGTCGTCGTCCCGGGCTGACAGATTGGGGCGGGATGCAGCACGGTATTCCGGCCTATCGGCGGGTGGTCGTCTCCACGGCGGACGGTGGCGCGACGACCGTCCACGTGCTCCGGCTGCCGCGAGTCGGGTACACGGCGCGCGTGGTGGTGCTCGACCCGGTCAGGCCGCTGGCCACCTGGTGCGCCGAGGAGAGCGTCGCCGAGGCCGTGATCGGCGGCTTCTACATCCGCGGCGACGGGACCCCGCTCGGCGACCTCCGAGTCGACGGGCGCGCGCTCGCGAGCGTGCCGTTCGACCCACCCTGGGATCGGGTCCGCGCATGCGTGCACGCCGATCGTGGCGAGGTTGCGCTGCGCTCGCGGCTCGAGCTCCCGGCCGATCCCTCCGGCGACCTGCTGCAGGCGGGCCCGATGCTCGCCCGGGGCGGCGTCCGCGTGATCGACCCGGACGCCGATGACGAGGGCTTTTCGGCCGGAGCGCGTCAGTTCGACTCGGACATCACGGCCGGTCGTTACCCGCGGGCGTCGCTGGGTCTGGGAACGACCGACCTGATCGCGGCGGTTTGCGACGGGCGAACCGAGGCCGAGGCCGGACTGGACCTGACCGAGCTCGCGGACGTGATGATCAGCCTCGGCGCCGCTGACGCGATCAATCTCGACGGTGGGGGATCCGCCTCGCTGGTCGTCGGCGGCGAGCTGGTGAACGCTCCGCATGAGGAGGATGGGGTTCCGATTCCCGGCGGCCGCGCCATCTCGACCGCGCTTCGCTTCGCGCCTCGCTGAGCGGCTCCCCCCAGAAACGGAGCGGTCGGGCACTACCCTCGGTGTATCGACAAAGAAGCCCTCAGGGTCCTGATGGGCTTCTACTTCTACCCCCGTGGCGGTTCCGCGCACGCGTGCCGGTCGATCGCGACGGAGCTGGGCCGCAACGGGATCGACGTCACCCTCGTCGCCGGCTCGCGCTCGGACATCGGCGAGCACGGCGCCGCGCAGGAGTTCTTCGCCGACGCGCCAACCTGCGCCCGGTCGACTTCACGCCCGCCCTTTGCAGCGACGATCCGCTCGCTTTCGACGGAGGCCCCGGAACGGCACCGATGCACGCCTCCTACGAGGATCGGCCGGGCGCCGAGGATCCCGTGATGGCGTCGCTGGGCGCGGAGGCATACGAACGCCAGGTCGATGCCTGGGCGCGCGAGCTCGAGCTGGCGACCGCGGACCCGGTCGACCTCGTCTACCTCCACCACCTCACGCCGCTCAATGAAGCCGCGGCCCGGGTGATGCCCGATACCCCGGTGATCGGCCAGATCCACGGGTCCGAGCTGCTCATGCTCGAGCGCATCGCCCGCGGGACGCCGGCCGGTTGGGGGGCCGCCACAACCTGGGCACAGCGGCTCTGCGACTGGGCGGCCGGCTGCACGCGGATCATCGTCAGTAGCCCGAAGGGGCTTCAGCGGGCCAGCATCCTGCTCGACATCGACCCAGAGCGCTTCGCCGTTGTGCCGAATGGCTTCAACGGCAACTTCAGACCGCAAGCGGTCGACCGAGCCGAGCACTGGCGGCACAACCTGGTCGAACGGCCGCAGGGGTGGACTCGGGGCGGCCGGCCGGGGAGCGTCCGCTACGAGGAGCCAGATCTCGCCGCGCTCGGCGGGAAGGTGCTGCTCAGCGTCGGCCGCTTCACCGAGGTGAAACGGCTGCCGCTGCTCATCGAGGCCTTCGCTGCGGCCCGGGCTCGATTCGACGAGCGCACGGCCCTGGTCTTGCTCGGCGGGTTTCCCGGTGAGTGGGAGGGGGAGCATCCGCTCGACGCGATCGAGCGCTGCGGAGTGGACGACGTGTTCCTGGCCGGCTGGCACTCGCACGCGGTGCTGCCGGACTTCATCAACGCCAGCGACGTGCTGGTCCACGCGTCGGTCAACGAGCAGTTCGGTCAGGTCCTGGTCGAGGGGATGGCCTGCGGGCTGCCGGCGATCGCGGTCGACCGGGGCGGCCCCGCCGACATCATCGACCACGGCGAGACCGGCTGGCTGATCCCGCCTGACGACCTCGGTGCGCTGGTCGAGGCGATGCTCTTCGCGGTCAACGAGCCGGCGGCGCGTCGCCGCGCGGGCGAAGCCGCTCGCCGCGAGGTCCATCGGTCCTACGCCTGGGCGGCAATCGGCGCCCGTCTCGCGGGCATCGTCGAAGACTCGGTCAAGCGGCCGCGCAGTCCACGCTCGCGCCCGACCACCCCGGCCGCCCACGGATTGAGACGGGCGGCGCGCCGGGCCGGGAGTATCGCGGCAAGGACATACGAGTCCGGCATCGTCACGCCGGGCCGCCCGGGCGCGCAAGACTGAGGGCCATGCGCACCGGCCGCTACTCCTTCCCCTACGTCACGTACGACCCGCCGAGCGACGTGCTGTACGCCCGGATCACCCAGGACCGTGACGCCAGCCGCGAGCGCACCGAGGAGGGCGACGTCTGGACCTACGACGCCGACGGCCGGCCGACCGGGGTGATCGTGATGGAGCCGCGCGAGCGCTTCGCGCGCGACGGCGCCGTCTTCATCACTCTGCCGACCGGCGAGCGCGAGCGGCTGCAGGGGGTCGAGGCCGCGATGCGCGGCGGCTGAGCGCCGCCGCTACTTGACCCCCTTCAGACAGGTCAGGTTCGAGGTGATGGTGAACGGCGTGCGGTTCCCCGCGGCGATCGACTCCTGGTCGAGGTTGATCAGGACGTGGTACTCGCTCGGGCTCTTCACGTAGGTGCCCTGCTGGTAGACGTCGGTGCGGCTCGGGACGACGCCGCCGTCGATCACCTTCGAGCAGCCGGTCAGCTTGACGTCGATATAGGGGCCGACGCCGCCCGCGGCCGGGTCGGCCGGGTTGATCGTCGTCGGCGTGCTCGATTGCAGGTAGACGACCTTTGGCTTCTTCGTGGTAGCGGCGACACCGCCCTTTGCGCGCGCGTTCGCTGCCGCGCCGCCGAGGTCGACGGCCACGGTCGCGGTGGGGGGGCGGGCTGCCGCGCCGGTGCCGAGCGCCGAGCCGACGCCGATGGCCGTTCCGGCCACGGCGGCGAGGGCGACGAGTCCCGCGATCCACTTCCTGCTCATTCGTCATTCCTCCATTTGGGTCTGGTCTCGGTCTATGCATGCAACACGAGCGCTCACGGATACGCTCGCTCGGTCGTTTCGATGTACGAACCGTGAGCGCCACACCGTTTCAGCAGTTCCTGGACGCCCACCGCGGGCCGGTGCTCGCGTTTCTGCGGGCGATGGTCGGATACGACGACGCCGAGGACTGCTTCCAGGAGACTTTCATCGCGGCGCTGCGGGCATACGACGGCATGGACGGCGCCCATCCGCGTGCCTGGGTGATGACGATCGCGCGGCGCAAGGCGATCGACCACCACCGGGCCCGGGCCCGCCGCCCCGAGCCGCGCGAACAGGTTCCCGAACTGGCGGCGCCGGCCGACAACGGCAGCCTCGGCGACCTCGACGGCGAGGTCTGGGCCGCGGTCGCCGAGCTCGGCGAGGCGCAGCGAGCGGCGGTGGCGCTGCGCTACGCGGGCGACCTCGCGTATCGCGAGATCGCCGCCGCCCTGGATTGCAGCGAGGAAGCAGCGCGCAAACGTGTCTCGGACGGCCTGCGGGCGCTGCGCGAGAACATCGATCGAGAGGAGGCGAGGCGATGAGCCGAGTCGAGACGACGCGGATCACCGACGTGCTCGGCGGCGAAGTCGAGGCAGATGCAGCGGAGGCGGCGGAGCGGCTCGTGGCCCGCGCCGACGCCGAGGGCCTGGTCGACGTCGCCTACAGCAGCTTCGACTCGCCGCTCGGGACCGGATATGTGGCGGCCACCGAGCGCGGGATCATCTCGATCAGCCTCCCGACCTTCGGCGGCGAATCGTTCCTGGACCACCTGACCGAGGTCTCGCCGCGGGTGCTCGAGGTGCCACGGCGCCTGGACCCGGCCCGGCGTGAGCTCGACGAGTACTTCGAGGGTCGCCGGCGCGAGTTCGGGCTCGAGCTCGACTGGCGGCTGGTCCGCTCGGAGTTCGCGACCCGGATCCTGCGCGAGACCGCCCGGGTCCCCTACGGGGCGACGACCAGCTACGGCGAGGTCGCCGCGCTCGCCGGCAACCCACGTGCCTTCCGGGCCGCCGGGACGGCGCTCGGCCACAACCCGATCCCGATCGTCGTCCCGTGCCACCGGGTGCTGAGGGCCGGTGGAGTGCTCGGCAACTACGGGGGTGGGCCGGAGATGAAGAAGTTCTTGCTCCGCCTGGAAGGTGCCCTCGCCGAGTAGCCGCCGCGCACGCCCAGGTACTCGACCGGCTCGAGCAGGGCAAGGGGGCGAAGCAGATCGCGACCGACATCGGCATCAGCCGCAACGCCGTGTACCAGCACATCGAGCGCCTCAGGAGGCAGGGGGCGCTCGCCGCGAACTACACGCCGAGCGGCCAGCCGCCGCGCCGGATCGAGCCCGGGACGGTTGCCCTGGCGCCGAGGACCCCGCCGCGGGAGAGCGGGCTGGCGCGACTGCGCGAGCTCGCTCATTCCGGCGCCGCGCCCGACGAGCCCGAGTACGCGCGGGCGATCGAGGAAGCGATCGCCTCGGGCGACGCCGTCGGGCTCGCCTACGAGCTCGGCCGGCTGGATGCGGCCGGCGGGACCGGGTTGCCGGCTGATCTGGTCGAATCGGCTCTGCGCCGGCTCGGTGTCGTGCCGGCCGGTGACGGGATCGCCGAGTAGGACATAATCGTCGCGGAGTCACTTCGAAGGAGAGGTCTGGAGCTGAAATGGTCGTAGCCATCATCATCGTCGGCGTACTGCTGCTGATCGGGTTGATCTTCATCCTGATCCGCAACGGGATCATCGGGTCGCGAAACAGGGTCGACGAAGCCTGGTCCGGGATCGACGTCCAGCTCAAGCGTCGTCACGATCTCATTCCCAACCTGGTCGAGGCCGTCAAGGGCTACGCGACGCACGAGCGCGAGACCTTCGAGAAGGTGACCCAGGCACGGGCCGCCGCGATGCAGGCCCAGGGGCCGGCGCAGGCGAGCCAGGCGGAGGGCTTCCTGAGCCAGGCGCTCGGCGGGCTGCGAGTCGTCGCCGAGGCGTACCCCGAGCTGCGCGCGACCGAGAACTTCCAGCAGCTGACGCGCAACCTCTCCGAGCTCGAGGACGAGATCCAGGCCTCGCGCCGGATCTACAACTCGAACGTCCAGGCGTACAACACGAAGATCCAGATCTTCCCGAACTCGGTCGTCGCCAGCTCGGGCGGCTTCACGGCCCGCGAGTTCTTCGAGATCGAGGATCCGGGCGACCGCGAGGTGCCGACCTTCTCGTTCGGCGACTCCGCTCCGGCCGCTCCGGCCCCGGCGGCTGCACCCGCCGCGGCAGCGCCGCCGCCGGCCGACCCCGCCCCGCCCGCACCACCGCCCGCACCCCCGCCCGCGCAGTAGCCCTGCCATACGCAGGAGGCGACGCCCCGAGGCTGAACACCCCGGGGTGATCGTCGACTGCGCTCATTACCGCGACGGCGTCCGCCAGCACGAGGGCCAGCTCCCGATCGAGGTTGCGGCGAGCTGCGTCAAGGGGGACGGCGACTTCGTCTGGCTCGGGCTGTTCGAGCCCACGGTCGACGAACTCCGCGACGTCGGCGAACGCTTCCACCTGCACGAGCTGGCGCTCGAGGACGCCTACCAGGCTCATCAGCGACCGAAGCTCGAGGACTACGACGACTCCTACTTCATCGTCCTGCGGCCGGCGCGCTACGACGACCAGAAGGAGGAGGTCGAGTTCGGCGAGATCATGCTGTTCGTCTCGAGCACGTACGTGATCGCGGTCCGGCACGGTGCGGCAAGCGAGCTGACCGGCGTCCGCAAGCACCTCGAGGCGCATCCGGAGCTGCTCGAGTACGGCCCCGCGGCGGCGGTCTGGGCGATCGTCGACAAGATCGTCGACGACTACCAGCCGGTCGTCCACGGAATCGACAACGACATCACCGAGGTCGAGACCGAGATCTTCGGCGACCGCAGCGACTCGACCCAGCGGATCTACTTCCTCAAGCGCGAGGTGATCGAGTTCCACCACGCGACCTCGCCGCTGCTCACGCCGCTGGAGGCCCTCGAGCGGGGTGCGTTCCCGAACATGGACGAGCAGCTGCGCCGCTACTTCCGAGACGTCGCCGACCACGCGCGCCGCGTCGACGAGCAGGTGACGGCCCAGCGCGAGCTGCTGACCTCCATCCTCGAAGCCAACCTGGCGCTGCTCGGCGTGCGTCAGAACGAGGTCGTCCGCGCGATCTCCGCCTACGTGGCGATCATCGCCGTGCCGACGTTCCTGGCCTCGGTCTGGGGAATGAACTTCGCCCACATGCCGGAGCTCGACGAGCCCTGGGGCTACTGGGTCGCGCTGGGGATGATGGCGGTCGCGGTGATCGCCCTGTTCGGTTTCTTCAAGCGGATCAAGTGGCTGTAGCTCGGTAGCTTCCGCGGCGTGGACGTAGTGATCAACGCGGGTGCGCCCGTGCTGCTGATCGTCGTCGCTCTGACGTACGCAAAGCGGGTGCGGACGCTGGCGGAGCGGGGAGCGCCGGTCGACATCTGGCGCCAGGTCTCGTTCGGCGCCGGCGTCCTGGTCCTGCTCGCGGCCGACCTGCCGCCGCTCGCCGGCGTCGCCGAGGAGATCGTCGTCGCCCACATGGTCCAGCACCTGATCGTCGCCGACCTCGCCGGGCTCCTGATCGCCCTCGGGCTAACCGGCCCGATCCTTCAGCCCATGCTCGCGCGGCGGCCGTTCGCCTGGCTGCGCGTCCTCGGCAACCCGCTGATCGCGCTCCCGATCTGGGCGCTCAACCTCTACGTATGGCACCTCTCGGCGCTCTACGACGGCGTCCTGGACAGCGCGCTGCTGCACTTCGCCCAGCACGCCTGCTTCTTCACCTTCGGGCTCGCGATGTGGCTGCCGCTCGTCGGCCCGCTGCCGAAGCCGGCCTGGTTCGGCGACGGGGCGATGCTGATCTACGTCGTCGTCGTGCGGATGCTCGAGGCGGTGCTCGCCAACGTGCTGATCTGGTCGGGCACGGTGCTGTATCCGGACTACGCGCCCGGCGAGGCGGAGTGGGGGATCAGCCCGCTCGCCGACCAGGGTGCGGCCGGCAACGTGATGATGATCTGGACCGGGTTCGTCACCCTCGGCCTGTTCACCTGGCTGTTCTTCCGCGCCGCCAACCGCAGCCACGAGAAGCAGGAGCTGCTCGACCTCGCCGATGCGCACGGTTTCGACCTCGACCCGACCCGCGCGGCCCGCGCCGTCAACGCGGGCCAGGGCCAACGCCTGCGCGAGCGGATCCTCGGCGGCCGTACGTGACCAACCCGCGATTCCTCTACGTCCTCGTCTTCGTCGTCGGAACCGCGAGCCTCGGCGCCGAGATCGCCGCGGCGCGCCTGATGGCGCCGTTCTTCGGCGCGTCGACGATCGTCTGGGCGAACACGATCGGGGTCGTCCTGGTCGCGCTGTCGATCGGCTACTGGCTCGGCGGACGGTTCGCGGACCGCCGCCCGGAACTGCGCAGCCTCTGCCTCGTGGTCCTCGCCGCGGCGGTGCTGCTCGCGATCGTGCCGTTGATCGCGCGCCCGTTCTTCGACCTCTCGGTCGACGCCCTCGACGAGGTGGAGGCCGGCGCCTTCGTCGGCTCGCTGGCCGCGGTCCTGTTCCTGATCGCGATCCCCGTCATCCTGCTCGGCACCTGTGCGCCATGGGCGCTGCGGCTCGCGGTCGACGACGTCGAGCATGCGGGCCGGACCGCCGGGCGTCTGTACGCGATCTCGACCGTCGGCTCGCTGACCGGGACGATGATGGCGGCGCTGGTCCTGATCCCGTTCGCCGGCACGCAGCGCACCTTCCTGATCTTCGCGCTCGCGCTGGGGCTGGTCGCCGCGATCGGCCTCGGCTGGCGGTACGCCCTCGTGCCGGCCGCGCTGGCCGCGGCGATCGCGTTGCCGGTCGGGACCGTGAAGGCGACCGACAGCGGCCGGGTGATCTACGAGGACGAGTCCGAGCAGCAGTACATCCGGGTCGTCGATCAGGACGACGGCGATCGGATCCTGGAGCTGAACGAGGGCCAGGCGGTCCACTCGATCCTGCCGGCCCGCGGCTACCTGACCGCCGACTACTGGGACAGCTTCCTCGTCCTGCCGTTCACGGCCCGCGAGCGGCCGCCGCGCCGGGTCGCGATCCTCGGCAACGCCGCCGGCACGATCGCGCGTCAGTACGGGCGGTTCTGGCCGCGCACCGAGATCGACGGGGTCGAGCTCGACCCCGACCTGACCGAGGTCGGCTACCGCTACTTCGACATGGGCTCGAATGAGCGGCTGACGGTCCACGACGAGGACGCGCGGCCGTGGCTGCGGAGCGCCGACGGCGCCTTCGACCTGATCGTCGTGGACGCCTACCGCCAGCCCTACATCCCCTTCTACCTGGTCACGAAGGAGTTCTTCGAGCTCGCCCGCGACCGGCTCGCGCCCGGCGGCGTGGTGGTCGTCAACGTCGGCCACGCCGAGGGCAGCGACGACTTCGAGCGGGTCCTGGGGCGGACGATGGCCGAGGTCTTCCCGACGGTGTTGCGTGACCCCGCCGAGCAGACCAACACGTTGCTGCTCGGCAGCGAGGCGCCAGCCTCGGCCACCCGGCTCGCCGCGGCGGCGCGGACGCGGATGCGCGGCAACCTGCGACAGCTGGCGCTGATCGACGCCGCGCGGCTCGCCCCCCGCCTGCCCGGCGGCGAGGTGTACACGGACGACCGCGCCCCGGTCGAATGGCTGATCGACCGCACGATCATCGGCTACGCCGGGGACCGTTGAGCGTCGCGGAGTCCCCGCTGCCGGACGCTCTACGTTTTGGCGACTGCTACGTCGACCACGGGAGGTCACATGAGTGATGAGACCAGCGCTTACCTCCACCAGCCCGGACAGGCTGAACGGCGGTGGATGGGTGACACGTCCACGTGCTTTCTCGCCACCGGAGAGGAGACGGGAGGAACGTTCTGCCTCGTCGACGAGCAGGCCAGTCGCGGGGAAAGCGTCCCGCTGCACCGGCACCCCGATGACATGGAGTCCTTCTACCGCGCGATCACCCTCGCGTCGCGACCGGGTGGTCTGCCGCCCCTGGACTCGATCCAAGAGTCACAGATCAAGCAGGCCAGTGAGGACTACGGCGTCGAGTTCATCGGACCACTGCCGGATCGCAGCGCGTTATGAGCACCGACACTGGCCCGGTGGTCGTCAACAGGGCGATGTCGCTTGACGGCTTCATCGCTGGTCCCGGCCACACGATGGACTGGATCTTCGATTTCCTGACCGCGGACGCATTCCCTGAAGTCATGGCGGCCACCGGTTCGATGCTGATCGGCCGAGGCACCTACGAGGTTGGCAAGCAGATGGCCGACGAGGAGAGCAACTACGAGGGCGGAGCCCAGTTTGTCCTCACCCACGAGCCTCCCGACGAGCCGGACCCGAACGTCACCTTCCTCACCTGTGACATCGCGGAAGCCGTCGCCACGGCGTTAGGGGCCGCGGGCGGTAAGAACCTGGAGATCCTCGGCGCCGACCTGGCCAGCCAGTGCCTGCAGCGAGGGCTCGTCGACGAGATCCTGGTCTATGTCCTGCCGGTGCTCTTGGGCGACGGGGTCCGCTTTTCGACCCCGACCCTCCACAGGATCGACCTCGAGCCATTCAGCAACACCCAGTCGGGCGCCGTCACCATGCTCCGCTTCCGCGTCCCTCGCACCTAAGAGCGTGCTCTAACCGGGCCGCCCGAAACCGGCGCGAGTATGCCTAGAAATGGCGATACTCCAGCCATGGGAGCGGAGGGGTGGAGGATGCGACGCGTCGCGCTGGTCGCCGCGTTGCTGACGTGCCTGGTTGCGCCCGCCGCACGCGCGAGCGACCTGATCGAGACCAAGATCCCGGACCGCAACGGCGAGATCGCGGACCGGTGGCTACCGGGCTATCCCGGTCCTCCCCGGGCGCGGGTGCTGTTGCCGGACGGCTACGACCCGGCGAAGCGATACCCGCTGCTCGTGCTGCTCGCTGGGCTGAGCAGCAACTACCGCGTCTGGTCCGAGCCGGGACAGGGGCAGATCGCGAAGACGGCCGCGGGGTTCAAAGGGGTCATCGTGATGCCGGAGGGCGGCAGCGGCTGGTACGCGGATTGGTGGAATGAAGGCAGGCGCGGTGACCCGTCGTGGGAGACCTACGCCCTCGACGACGTCATTCCCCAGATCCTCGACCGCTATCGAATCCGTCGCGGGCGGCGCTGGCACGCGCTCGCGGGCGTTTCGATGGGCGGGCTCGGCACCGCCTACCTTGGCGGGCGCCTGCCCGGGTTCTTCGGCTCGATCGCGGTCATCTCCGGCCTCGTCGACGGGCATCTGCACTCAGACGTTGCCCCGGGTGCACCGTACCCGCCGGTGGAGGGCACGGTGCAGTCCCTGATCCCCGAGCTCTACGCGGGCGCGGGCATCGACCCGGAAGCAGTCATGGGACCCGACCAGGGCTTCTACTCCTTCGGTCACGACCCCGTGAAGCTTGCGGCGAACCTCCGCCAAACGCGCGTCTTCATGGCGGTTGGCGACGGGACGCCGACTAGCGACGGCGAGCCCAACCCGGGAAACGTCGTCACCGACCTGCCCTCCGAGGCCGCGATCATCAGGCCCGCGTCCGACCATTACGCGGAAGCCCTGTCAGCTGCAGGCGTCGACCTCACGTACGAGCCCCACGCCGGCATCCACGACTGGGCGAACTTCCGCGTCGAGCTGCGCGACGCGATCGACTGGGGCCTGTTCCGGCCCGTTGAGGAGCATGCCACCCGCTGGATCAACGACACCGTCGCCACCCACGGCCAGCTGTGGGAGTTCGGCTACCGCTTCGACGCGCCGCCGGATCGCATCGTCCGCTTCCAGCGCTCCGGGAGGCGGCTGTCCGTCAGCGCCGCCGGGTCTGCCGTCACGCTGACGACGGAACGCGGCTGCGTCCACGTGGCAACACCGGCCGTCATCGACATTCGCGCCAGCGGGCGCGCACGCTCGTGCCGCTCGCGCTAGCGGGGTCACTCCAAGAATTCAGTCACCGCGCGCGGGCTGAGCGCGTCGCGTGCCCCTCGTCGCGAAGGAGGAGCGAGCCCGTCCCGCAAAACACACGAAAAGCATGGTGGATTGAATCCACCACGAAAACCGCTACTCGACGCGAGTCGCCGTCCAGCGTGCCTTGCCGAAGGTGCTGCAGAAACGACCATCCGCGTCAGGGCCGCGATCGAAAGCGTAAACAAACCCCTTCGCCCCACCCCTAGGCAGCAGCTTGCCCTTGAACCAGTAGAGCGATTGCGAGCCGGTCGTGGCGACTTCGCTGTTCTCGATGAACTCAAACCGGCCATGCCGAAGCTTCGTTCGGTGGATCCCGAACGCCGGCCTGACCCGAACCGGCGCGGCGTCGCACTGCAACTCAATGTCGTGAGCCTGAAAGGCCACCTTGTCGCCGTGGATGACGAAGCTGACCGTCGCCTGTTGGTCGAAGCGGACCTTGCCTTTGTAGGTCGCGGAGCCAGTGCTTCCGGCACCCGCTCCCCCGGGAGCCAGCGCGGCTCCGACCAGGATCGCCAAGACGGCGACAGGAGAGCGCTTTCTGGCCTCTGGAACCGCAAAGGCCCGCGCGAGCGGGCCTTGACATTGCGGCCGGGGAGCTACCCCGAGCCCAACTGCCACCTGAGACCTCGAGAAGCTTTACACGTCGGCGGGCGGGTTGCCACTCACCGCCCCCGACGCTCGGCGGAGCGCGGGGGACTCGAACCCCAGCCAAGAGCTAACCCGGCCGTCTCAGGTGACAACTGGGAGCGTCTTCTGCGACGACATGCACGTTCCATGCTTTTCGTGTGTTTTTCAGGCGGCGCGAACTCCGGTCACCGCGCTGTTCCTCCCGCGTGCGAGCGACAGTCGCGCGGGCGGTCGCTCACCGAGGGGACGATGTCCGGCTAGCGGGCGCGGACCATGACGTCACGGCGTGCCTTGGCACCACCGAGGTCGTCGCGGTTGGTGGCGGCGATCGTGAGCGCGAGCCGACCCTTGCGCTCGAGTCGCTCGAGCGTCTGGTCGCGAAGCTGGAAGCGGATCGTGCGCGCGCTGCCGGCCGCGACGCCGTAGTCGATCGGCGCCGCGGCCCGACCCAGGCGCGCGCTGCCGATGCAGCGGTCCTCGAGCTCGGGCGTCCAGCGCGGCGGGCAGCGCAGCCGCGCCTTGAGGGTGCCGTGGGGGCCGACACGGGGCGTGCGGAACTTGATGAGCGTCGCCCGCGCCCGGGCGGGCCCGGCGGGGGGCAGCGGCGGGGGAGCGCCGCCGCCGATGAGCTCGCCCGGGTTCGCGCCGGCCTCGAAGAAGCCGCGGTCGACGTCCTGGTCGCTGACGTTGGTCGCGTCGGGCTTGGGCTTCGGGAATCGGATCTCGTCGTCGGTGATCGAGTTGAGGATCCGCCGGTACATCTCCTCCTGCCAGGCGGTGTCGCCGTCGAACGTTCCGGTGTCGACGCCGGTGCGCACCACGACGATGCCCTGGCTCGGAAACACCGTCACCCACTGGCCGAACAGGCCCGAGTACTGGAAGACGTCGGCGGGCAGCCCGGGGAAATCGCGCTCGTCGTCGACCGGCCGGTCCACGATCCGCGGGCCGACGCAGGGCTTGGAGGCGTTGAGCCAGATCAGCCACCCGTAGCAGCCGCTCTCCTCGATCGGGGTAACCGCCTCGCGGACGAAGCGGCGCGAGAGCAGCCGCTTCCCCCGCCAGACGCCGCCGAGGCGCATCAGCTCGCCGAGGCGGCCGAAGTCGTCGGCGCTCATGTTGAGGCCGAAGAAGCCCTGCGTGTGCCCGGCCGAGTCGCGCCGCCAGTACCAGCTGTTCGGCGCGATCCCCAGCGGCCCGAAGAGCTCGCGCTGGGCGAACGCCTGGAAGTCCTCTCCGACCGCGCGCTGCACGGCCTCGGCGACCAGCGCGGGCCCGCTCTGCGAGTACTCCCAGTAGGTGCCGGGCTGCTTCTCGACCGGGACCGTCAGCGCCTCCTGGAGGCGGTTGGGCATCAGGATGTTGTAATCGCGAAACCCGTTCCAGCGCAGGCCGCTGGTCATCGTCAGCAGGTTGCGCAGTGTGATCGCGCCGTGCGCCTCGTCGGCCTCGGGGATCAGCGAGCCCAGGGGGTCGTCGGGCCCGATGAGGTTCTGGTACATCGCCCGGCCGAACACCAGCGCCGTCACCGACTTCGCCAGCGACCAGCTCTCGTATTGGGTGCCGCGATTCAGCTCCGCATCGTCGTCCTCGCCGACGCGGCAGCCGTGGCGGTACACGCGGATCGCGAGCGAGCCGTTCTCGGTTCCGAGCGCGATCGCGTCGCGGATCCCCTGCTCGTCCATCCCGACCTCCGCCGGGTCGACCTCGCGCCAGTCCTCACCGGCGCCGGGCTCCTGGCAGTGGATGGCCGCCTCCGCGCTCGCGGCGCTCAGAACGAGAACGCAGGCGGCTGCCAGCGCACCGAGCGCGCAAACGCGTCGTAAGGATCCTCCTGCCTGCCCGATCACCGGTACGAGCGTATTCGGCGGATGCGCCCCGTGCGCCGGTGCTCAGCGCTCGCCGGTGCCGGCCGCGCGCCCCCGGACCCAGCGCCACCAGTAGACGCCGAGGTCGGCGAAGAAGGCCGCGAAGCGCCCGACCGGGCCGGTCAGGATCCAGGCCGCGAAGCGCTCGAAGGGGTTCACGCCGGCACGGACCGCTGGACGAGGTCGCGCTCGGGATCGACGCCCCAGCGCCGCCCGGCCTCGGCCAGCTCGGCGCTCAGCGCCCAGCGGTCGGGCCGCTCCTCGCCCTCGTGGCCCGGATTGGCGCCCTTCAGGGCCATCGAGCCCGTGTTGTCGCCGATCTGGCGGATCTGCTCCACGACCAGCGGGTCGAGCCGCTGCTCGGGCAGCGCCGCGAGCTCGCGCCGCTTGTCCTCGATCGGCCGGGCGCCCGGGCCGGCCTCCTGGATCAACGTCGGGGCCGTGCAGGCGACGGACTCCTGGGCCAGGTTCCACTGACATGCCAGCTGCAGCGGGGTCAGCTCGGCGGCGGCGGCGAGCGGGCGCATCAGGTCGAGCTTCACGCGCCCGGCTTCGACCCAGCCGGCGGGGCGGAAGCGGCGATGGTCGTGCTCGGCGAACTCGTGCCCGGGCAGGACGTCGTCCCAGAACAGGCCGCCGTAGTCGACGACGCGGGTGATCACCCGGATCTCGTGGTCGGCGGCGGCATCGAGGCTGAGCTCACCGGGCCACGGCTCGAGCGGGTTGAGGATCAGCATCGCCCAGTCGAGCCGGTCGCCGAACCGCTCGAAGCAGTCGAGCAGGTCGAGCGTGAAGCCGTTGGCCGGACCGGGGGCCACCCCGATCGCGGCGGTCAGGCCCGCCTCGCGCAGCGCCGCCATGCCGTCCCAGACCGCCTCGGAGGTGAAGCCGGTGCGGTCGGGGTTGTGGAGCAGCAGCAGGTCGAAGGCGTCGGCGCCGATCCGCTCCAGGCTCGCCTCGGCCGCGCGGCGCAGATAGGAGGCGTACTCGCCGGGCCCGCGCAGGCGCGGGTCGGTGAACCGCGGATAGCCGCGCGGGCCGTCCCGTTCGCCATCGACGAAGTCGTGGCCGACGGCGCCGATCAGGGAGTAGGAGTCGCGGGCGACGCCGTCGAGCGCCCGGCCGAGCATCGCGTCCGCCTCGCCGGCGCCGTAGGCGTCGGCGCTGATCACCGTGTCGATCCCGTCGCCCGGGCGCAGCAGCGAAGCCAGCCGCTCGTCATCGATCGGCTCGCCGAAGTGCATGAAGCGCCCGCCGCTCCAGGTGCCGATCGCGGTTGTCCCGGGGTCCACGGGCCGAAGCGTAGTGCGCTCACTAAGCTCACAGCCCCTTGAAGACCGAGGTCACAGAGCTCCCCGAGTCCCGGGTCAAGATCGACGTCGCGATCGAGCCCGAGCAGCTCGCCAAGCGCGTCGACCGCGCCGCGGCGACCCTCGCGGGCGAGATGAAGATGCCGGGCTTTCGCAAGGGCAAGGTGCCCGCGGCGCTGGTGATGCAGCAGCTCGGGCGTGAGGCCGTGGTCGAGCAGGCGCTTCGCGACGGCCTGCCCGAGTGGTACGAGCGGGCGCTGATCGACTCCGGGGTCGCCTCGGTCGGCGATCCGAAGCTCGACGTCGGCGACCTCCCGGCAGAGGGCGAGGAGCTGACGTTCACGATCGAGGTCGGGGTGCGCCCGAAGGCCGAGCTCGGCGATTGGAAGGGGCTCGAGGTCGGCAGGGCCGAGATCGAGGTCCCCGGCGAGGCGGTCGACGCCGAGCTCGACCGGCTGCGCGAGGGGTTCGCCAGCCTTGCTCCGGTCGAGCGCCCCGCCGCGGCCGGCGACGCGGTCGTGATCGACTTCGCCGGCACCGTCGACGGCGAGCCGTTCGACGGCTCTGAGGGACGGGACTTCGTGATCGAGTTGGGCGGCGAAAATCTGCTGCCGGAGTTCGACACGGCGCTGACCGGCGCCGCGGCCGGCGACGAGCGCGCGGTCGAGGTGACCTTCCCCGACGACCACCAGCCCGAGGACCTGGCCGGCAAGACCGCGAGCTTCGCGCTCACGGTCAAGGAGGTGCGCGAGAAGAACCTGCCCGAGCTCGACGACGAGTTCGCCTCCGAGGCGTCCGAGTTCGAGACGGTCGCGGAGCTGCGCGAGGAGATCCGCTCGCGGATGTCACAGGGCCTCGAGCAGCGAGCCGAGGCGGAGTTCCGCGAGGCCGCCGTCGACGCCGTTGCCGCGAACGCCAAGCTCGACGTCCCGCACGACCTGGTCCACTCGCGCGCGCACGAGATGTGGGAGCGGATCGAGCGCCAGCTGCAGTCGCAGGGCATCGACCCGCAGGCCTACGCCCAGATGCAGGGCAAGGACCGCCACGACCTGATCAACGACGCCGAGGAGGACGCCGAGCGCGCCCTGCGCCGCGAGGCGGTGCTGGCGGCCGTCGCCGATGCCGAGGGGATCGACCCGACTGACGAGGACCTGATCGAGGCGATCGGTCCCGGCGAGGGAAAGAACGCGCCCGAGAAGCTGCTCGCCCGCCTGCGCGAGACCGGGCGCGAGCAACTGCTCCGCGACGAGGTCAGGATGCGCAAGGCCGCCGAGGCGATCGCGGGGTCGGCGAAGCCGATCCCGATGGAGCGCGCCGCGGCCCGCGAGCAGATCTGGACGCCCGAGAAGGAAGGCGCCGAGGAATCAGAGGGCACGGCGGCTGCGGAGGGTGACCGGGGCGAGCTCTGGACGCCCGGCACCTGAGCGCGAGCCGCGACCGCCGCCACCGGCGACCCTGACGAGCGCCGCCCCGGCCGCGAGCAGCAGCCCGAGCACGCAGGCGGCCACGCCGAGGCCGAAGGCGATGAGGCTCCACTCGGGGACTCCGTCCTTGCGTTCACGCTGCAGCAGCTCGCGGTCGTCGCCGAGCGGGCGAACGAAGCTCGCCGGGGCGGGGATCTCCGCGGCGGGGATCGCGGTGTCCGCTGGGGCGAACACCGGAATCGCGCCCATCTCGTCGCCGCGCTGGAGCCGGATCGAGGACTTCCAGGTCCCCGAGACCGGCAGCGCGTCGCTCTCGTAGACGCCGGGCGCGACCTCGCGCAGTGGCTCGGTGCGCACCGGCTCGCCACCTTGCCAGGCGACCGTGTAGAGCCAGTCGGGGTCGCGGGCCACCTCGGGCGGGTCGAAGCGCACGGTCGCGACGGCCTCGCGCGGGCCCGAGCCGGGAACGTCGGCGAGCGCCACGCGTACGTTCGCGTCCGGTGGAGTGGTGTGGCCGAGGTAGACGAAGACGGCCGCGATCGCGGCGAGGCCGGCGACCGCCGGTCCCCAGCCGCGCGCTCCCGAGACGAGCTCCGAGCGGCCGGTCAGCGCCGAGGCGGCAAAGGCGCCCAGGAGCCCGCCGGCCACCCCGGCGACGATGCCGAAGGCGATCGCCTCGCCGAGCATGTGCGACGGCCACGCCAGCGGCATCCAGACCTGCGACCAGCCGTACTCGGCGACCACCCCGGCGCTGCCGACGACGATGCCGCTCGCCACGCCGAAGCGATACGGGCGCTCGCGCGCGGCGACCAGCAGCCCCAGTCCCTCGATCAGCAACGCTTCGGCGATGTAGAGCGGGAAGTGGTCGACCGATTCGCCCAGCGGCTCGGCGACGAGGAATGTGATCGGCCCCCGCAGCACGAGGTAGAAGGCGACCGCGACGAGGGCGCCACCGCGACCGGCGAGCAGCCGCGCCATCGTCAGCGCCACACCGGCCGCGAAGGCGATCAGCACCGGATGGAAGAGCAACCGGAATTGCGGCACGCCGTAGTCGAACTCGCCCTGGAAGATCGAAAGCGCGCCGAGAATCCCGCCGGCCGCGAGCATGATCCGGAACCGGTGCGACCCGAGGACGGCGAAGACCGGCACCAGCGGGCGCAGCCACGCCGGCACCGGTGCGGGGGTGGCTTCCAGGCCCTCGGCTCGCTCCATCCGGACCGCGGCGCGGCCCTCGCAGAGCAGGATCACGATCCCGAGCACCGCGATCACCGCCCCCGACATCATCATCAGGTGGGTGGCGCCCCACAGGGTCACGTCCTGTCCGAAGAGGCGATGGGACACGTCGTCGAGGGGGAAGCCGAGCAGGGCGAAGCCGGCCGCGCCGAGCGTCAGCAGGCCGCCGACCGGCGCGTACCAGGTGTCGGTGATCCGGACCGCCGAAGGGCTGGGCTTTCGTCCACGGGGCGTCGCGACCACGGCGATCCACCCGGCGGCGAAGATCCCGAACAGCCCGCCGAGCAGCAGGTAGTGGGAGGGATTGGCGAGCGGCCCCGGGTCGCGGCCGTCGTCGATGTGCAGCGACTCGTCCCAGGCGAGCCCGAACAGCGCCGGGACGAGCGTCACGAGAGCGAGGAGCGCCGGCGCCCCGGCCCAACCGGGCAGGCCGCCGATCGAGCGGGACGTCCGGTCCACCCACTCGAGCAGGCCGCCGCGACCGCTGCGATAGGCGGTCCCGATGAACACCAGGATCGCTGTCATGATCAGCGCCCCGCCGGTGGCAATCACCACCTGGCCGAGCTCGGCACCCGCGGCGGGGGGATCGTTCATGACGTCAGCCAATGTATCATCGCTTGATGTCGAATAGACGCCAAGTCTCGGGACGGACCGCGGTGATCACCGGCGCCGGCTCGGGGATCGGCCAGGCCCTCGCCCGGCGGCTGGCCCGCCACGGCTGCCCGGTTGCGATCTGCGACGCCGACGAGGCCGGGCTCGCCGAGACCGCCGAGACGATCGGCGGCGAGGTCATGGCGCAGAAGCTCGACGTTCGCGATCGCGGCGGTCAGATGGCGTTCGCCGCCGAGGTGAGCGAGTGGGCGCCGGCGCCGATCGGCCTCGTCGTCAACAACGCCGGGGTCACCGTCTCGCAGCCGGCGGCAACCGCCGCGCCGGAGGACGACGAGTGGGTGTTCGACGTCAATTTCTGGGGCGTCGTCCACGGCACCCGCGCCTTCCTGCCGATCCTGCTCGCGCAGGACTCGGGCGCGATCGTCAACGTCTCCAGCGTCTTCGGCCTGATTGGCTGGCCCACCCAGAGCGCCTATTGCGCCTCCAAGCACGCCGTCCGCGGCTACACCGAGTCGCTGCGCCACGAGCTCCGCGACTGCGGCGTCGACGCGATCGCCGTCCACCCCGGCGGCATCGCCACCAACATCGTCACTCACTCGCGCTTCCACCAGGACGACCTCGGGCGCACCGACAAGGCCGAGCTCGAGCGCGAGTTCGCCCGGGTCGCCCGGACCTCGCCCGACCGCGCCGCGGCGACGATCCAGCGAGGCGTCGAACGCGGTAAGGACCGGATCCTGATCGGCGCCGACGCCGGCATGCTCTCGCTGCTCGCGCGCGCGGCGCCGGTTCGCTACTTCAACGTGATCAAGCGGCTCGAGCCCCTGATTCGCCGCTGAGCCTTCGCCGGTCCGGCCGATTCGGCAGACTTCCGCAGGTGCGCACTCCCCTGGCATCCGCCGTCGCCCTGCTGCTCGCCCTCGGCGTCCTCGCCGGCTGCGGCGACGATGAGAACGGCGAGGCGGCGGGCACCGAGCCTACCCTCAACACGGCGGTGCCGACCGATGTCGACGAGCCGGATCCCGACGCGACGGAGGAACCGCCGCAGGGGGAGGAGGTGCTCGACGAGTTCGCGGAGCTGCGCACCGCCCAGGACACTCCGAGCGTTCCCGCAATCCGCGGCTCCGCCGGGCTCGCGACCGCCGACTGGATCCATGCGGTGAACGGCGACGTCGCCACCTACTGGCAGAAGCAGTTCAACGGATCCGGCTACCGCTACTCGCCGGCCGAGGAGCTGATCTTCGACCGCAAGCTCACGTCGGAGGCCTGCGGGATCAAGGCGGGCCTCCGCACCGGCCCCTTCTACTGCACCCTCGACGACGCGATCTACTACCCGGTCCTCTTCTTCGACAAGGTGCCGCAGCAGTTCGGCGACGCGGCGACGGCGGTGATCGTCGCGCACGAGAACGCCCACCGGGTCCAGGACGTCCTCGGCCTCTTCGCCGCGCGCGGGATCGTCTCCGCGCAGCTCGAGCTCCAGGCCGACTGCCTGGCGGGTGTCTGGGCGAAGACGGTCTACGAGCGTGGCCTGCTCGAGGAGGGCGACATCGGCGAGATCCTGGGCCTGGTCGAGATCGCCGGGGATCCGGAGGGGACGCCGATCAAGGCGCCGGGCGCACACGGCAGCTCCGCGTTGCGCCAGAACTACTTCGACCAGGGCTACAACGGCGGCGCGCCGGGATCCTGCCCGGTACCGAAGAAGAAGCAGCTTCCGCGGAGCTTCGTCTCAGCCGGCTAGAACGCCGCGCACGCACTCGCGCCGGCGCTCGGCCTGGGTGTCCGCGTCATCGAGCCCGGCTGTTCGCCGCTTCGTGAACGCGAGCTCGGCGAGCTCGCGGCAAAGGGCGCTCGTCTGGCGGGCGCCCTCGAGGTCGCCGCTTCGCACCTGAGCGAGCTCGCGCCGGCAGCGGCTCGTGAAGCTCGCGGCCGTTGCCGCCTGCTCGGCCGAGATCAGGCCGGCATCGGCCTCGCCGGCCAGCTCCTCGCGGATCACCCGCCGTTGCCACCGCAGCCAGAGCGCGATCGCGGCGAAGAAGAGCACCACGTATCCCCACGAGATCCACTTCAGCGCCTCCGTCGCGGTCTCGGCCGAGCCGTCCATCCGGTCGGCGAGCTCGACCGGGACGCCGACGACGAGGTACTCGTAGGTGGTCTGGAAGCCGTACTCGAGCGAGAGCAGGATCGGCTGGAGGCCGTTGTTGACCGCGTGCATCAGCATCGCCGCGGTCAGGCCGAGCAGCGGCCAGCCGATGCGGCCGAGCCACGTCCGCGACCAGGTCGCCGCGCCGAGCCCGGCGCCGAAGGTCGCGGTCCAGATCGCGTGGCGGAGCATCGCCGGTCCGAGGAAGTCGCGGCGGTCGACGAACACCGAAAGCGCGTCGCCGACCCCCGAGTTCCGCGCCTCGCGGAAGAAGTAGTAGAGGTCCTCGGTGAACGCGAAGCCGATCCCGATGGCGGCGCCGTAGACGATGCCGTCGGTGATCCCGTCGAACTCGAAGAGGCCGAATCGCCGTCCCGCCCAGCGCGACGTGAAGAAAGCGATCACCAGCGCCAGTCCCTTCGCCAGCTCCTCCACCACCGGCGCGGAGATCGCCGGCCCGAAGACCGCGTCGACGTCGCGCGGCAGCTCGCCCTCGAGGGCCGTGTTCCCGAGCGACGCGAGAATCGCGGCGACGATCGCGCCCCACAGGAACATCAGCGCGCAGATCGCGATCGGCTCTCGCTCGTAGAGGTCGAGGAAGCGGACGAGCAGCAGGGCGACGACCGCCTGCAGAAGGGCGTAGGCGAGGATCAGGTCATCGGCGCCGAACGGTTCCAAGGTCGCTGCCTTATACACTCACGCGCCATGAGCCCCCTGGTACCGATGGTGGTCGAGCAGACGTCGCGCGGCGAACGCGCCTTCGACATCTACTCGCGCCTGCTCAACGAGCGGATCATCTTCATGGGCACCCCGGTGACCGAGGACATCGCGAACCTGATCGTCGCCCAGCTGATCCACCTCGAGTCCGAGGACCCGGACAAGGACATCTCGATCTACATCAACTCGCCGGGCGGCTCGGTCTACGCGGGCCTGGCGATCTACGACACGATGCAGTACATCAAGCCCGACGTGCAGACGATCTGCGTCGGCGTCGCGATGAGCATGGGTGCGCTGCTCCTGGCCGGCGGGGCGGAGGGCAAGCGGATGGCGACCCCGAACTCGAAGATCCTCATCCACCAGGTCTCGGCCGGATTTCAGGGCCAGGCGACCGACATCGAGATCCACGCGAAGGAGATCATCGACGTCCGCCGGCGCCTCGACGAGATCATCGCCAAGCACACGAACCAGCCGTTCGAGAAGGTCACCAAGGACACCGAGCGCGACTACTTCATGTCCGCCGAAGAGGCGGTCGAGTACCACATCGTCGACCGCGTGATCGAGAACCACTAGCGGCGGGCGACAGCCGGCGCGGGCCGGCGTCACCGGTCGGGGTCAACTAGGGCGCCGGCGCGGCGTATTGCGCCATCGCCTGCTGCCGCGCCTGTGCCCTGAACCGGATCGGGAAGGTTGCGGTCTGGCAGCTGTCCGGCGCGCCCGCGGCCAATGTGATCCTGATCGGGACCGTGCGGGTGGTGCGGGGGGAAAGCGAGTTGCGGCGGCGCAGAGTCTTCGTCTCCAGCATCGTCCCCGGGCAGGTCGGACTGGCGTCCTTGATCTTGACGTGGAGCCGCTTCATCACCACGTGGCGACCGGTGTTGTTGCGGGCGTGGGCGATCAGCAGGGTGGGGATCCCCGGTTGGAGGTCGTCGACGTGGCCCGTGACCGTCACCCGGCTTCGCTTCTTGGCGTAGTGGGACGGCTCGGGCGTGCCCGCCAGGCTCGCGTAGGCGAACGCCGCTCCGCATAGAAGCGCCCCCACCAAGCACGCTGTCGCCCAGGATCGCAGTCCCATGACTGTCTTATCGGCCGCTGCCGAGTTTTCTGCAACTCAAACGTCGCTTGCAGGGGGATCAGGCGTGGGCGCGTAACAAGACCGGGTCGAGCCGAGGGCGGCGGTGTCGTAACCTGACCGTGGCGCCCCGGGACGAAAAACGCGAAGGGAGAACAGCGCAGTGGCACGCCCGACCGACTCCAACGAGCAGCTTCTCTGCAGCTTCTGCGGCAAGTCCCAACGCCAGGTCAAGAAGCTGATCGCCGGTCCCGGCGTCTACATCTGCGACGAGTGCATCGATCTCTGCAACGAGATCATCGACGAGGAGCTGACGGCGCCGCCGTCGTTCGAGCTCGAGAGCCTGCCGAAGCCGGTCGAGATCTATGACGTGCTGCAGGAGTACGTCGTCGGCCAGGAGACCGCGAAGCGGACCCTCTCCGTCGCCGTCTACAACCACTACAAGCGCGTGCAGATGATGCAGAGCGTCGCCGAGGACGAGATCGAGCTGCAGAAGTCGAACATCATGCTGCTCGGCCCGACCGGTTGCGGCAAGACGCTGCTCGCTCAGACGCTGGCCCGGATCCTCAACGTCCCCTTCGCGATCGCCGACGCGACCGCGCTCACGGAGGCCGGCTATGTGGGCGAGGACGTCGAGAACATCCTCCTGAAGCTGATCCAGGCCGCCGACTTCGACGTCAAGAAGGCGGAGACGGGGATCATCTACATCGACGAGATCGACAAGATCGCCCGCAAGGCCGACAACCCCTCGATCACTCGCGACGTCTCCGGCGAGGGGGTGCAGCAGGCGCTGCTGAAGATCCTCGAGGGGACGACGGCGTCGGTTCCCCCTCAGGGCGGGCGCAAGCACCCCCACCAGGAGTTCCTGACGATCGACACGACGAACATCCTGTTCATCTGCGGCGGCTCGTTCGCCCAGCTCGACCACGTGATCGAGCGGCGGATCGGCCGCCACGGGGTCGGCTTCGGCGCCGAGGTCGCCTCGAAGGCCGAGAAGGACACCGGCAAGTTGTTCGAGCAGGTCCTGCCCGAGGACCTGATCGAGTACGGCCTGATCCCGGAGTTCATCGGCCGCCTACCGGTGATGGCGGCGATCCACCAGCTCAGCCGCGACGACCTGATCACGATCCTGACCGAGCCGCGCAACGCCCTCACCAAGCAGTTCCAGCGCTTCTTCGAGTTCGACGACATCGAGCTGCAGTTCCAGGAGGACTCGCTGAGCGCGATCGCCGACAAGGCGCTCGAGCGTGAGACCGGCGCTCGTGGGCTGCGCTCGATCCTCGAGGAGACGCTGATGGACGTGCAGTTCGAGCTTCCGTCCCGCCGCGACGTCTCCAAGTGCGTGGTCACCAAGGACACGATCGAGCAGGGCCTGCGCCCGACTCTGGTCACCCAGGCCGTCCCCGAGGAGCCCGAGGAGCTCGACGGCCTGCAGGAGGAAAGCGCCTAACTAGACTCGCCGCCTCTATGGACGAGGCGCGGCGCGCAAAGCTCGAGGCCACCACCCGCTGGGATCCGGCGGAGGCCGAGGGCAGGATCTTTGCCGCCTGGGAGGCGAGCGGGGCGTTCGACCCGCCGGCCGAGGGGACGCCGGAGGAGAACTTTTCGATCGCGATCCCGCCGCCGAACGTGACCGGGGCGCTGCACATGGGCCACGCCCTCAACGGCACCGTCCAGGACGCGCTGACGCGGATGCGGCGGATGCAGGGCCGCAACTCGCTGTGGATCCTGGGCACCGACCATGCCGGGATCGGCACCCAGATGGTGGTCGAGAAGGAGCTCCGCGCCCAGGGCAGCTCGCGCCACGAGCTCGGCCGCGAGGCGTTCGTGGAGCGCGTCTGGGAGTGGCGACGCGAATACGGCTCGCAGATCATCGAGCAGTACAAGCGCCTTGGCGCCTCCTGCGACTACGAGCGCGAGCGCTTCACCCTCGACGAGGGCTACGTGCGTGCCGTCTACAGGGTGTTCGTCGAGCTTCACCGCAAGGGCCTGATCTATCGCGACAACTACATGGTCAACTGGGACCCGGGCACCAACTCGGCGATCTCAGAGCTCGAGGTCGTCAACCGCGAGGTCGACGACGTCCTCTATGAGGTCGATTACGCGGTAGAGGGTTCCGACGAGGCGCTGACGATCGCGACCGTGCGCCCGGAGACGATGCTCGCCGACACCGCGGTCGCCGTCCACCCCGAAGACGACCGCTACAAGCGCTTCGTCGGCGGGCATGCGGTGTTACCGCTGGTCGGCCGGCGGCTGCCGATCATCGCCGACGAACACGTGGACCCCGAGTTCGGGACCGGGGCCCTGAAGATCACGCCCGGCCACGACCCCGCCGACTTCGAGATCGGCCGCGCTCATGAGCTCGAGGAGATCTCTGCGATCGGCGAGGACGGGCGGATGACCGCGGCGGCGGGCGAGAGGTTCGAGGGGATGACGGCGACCGAGGCGCGCGCGGCGGTCGTCGAGGCCCTACGCGCTGAGGGCACCCTGCGAGACGAGCAGCCCTACCGCCACTCGGTCCCGTTCTCCGAGCGCTCGGGCGAGCGGATCGAGCCGCTGATCTCGCTGCAGTGGTTCTGTCGCATGGACGATCTTGCGGCGCCGGCGATCAGGGTCGTGGAGAGCGACGAGGTGCGGATCGTCCCGGAGAACTACAAGCGCGTCTATCTGAACTGGATGCGGGAGATCCGGCCGTGGTGCATCTCGCGCCAGCTCTGGTGGGGCCATCAGATCCCGGTCTGGTACGGCCCCGAGGGCGAACAGGTGGTCGCCGAGTCGGAGGAGCTCGCCCGTGAGGCGGCGGCCGAACAGGGGCTCGACCCGGATTCGCTGACCCGCGAGACCGACGTCCTCGACACGTGGTTCAGCTCCGCCCTCTGGCCGTTCGCGACCCTCGGCTGGCCCGACGAAACCGCTCATTTGCGGGCCTTTTATCCGACCAGCTTCCTCACGACCGCGCGCGAGATCATCTTCCTCTGGGTCGCGCGCATGGTGATGATGGGCCTCGAGTTCGCCGGCGACATCCCGTTTCGCGATGTCTACGTGCACCCGGTGGTCCAGGCCCCCGACGGGCGGCGGATGTCGAAGTCGCTGGGCACCGGGATCGACCCCCTCGACGAGATCGAGGTCCACGGCGCCGACGCGCTGCGGTTCGGGATGCTGGCGATCTCATCGACGCAGGACGTCCGCTACTCGCCGGACCGCGTCCGGCAGGGCCGCGACCTCGCGAACAAGCTCTGGAACGCGTCGAGGCTGATCCTGCTCAACGCGGGCGACGCCGAGCCGGGACCCCGCACCGAACGGCTTGAGGACCGCTGGATCCTGACCCGGCTCGACGCGACGGTTCGGTCCGTCACCGCCCGGATCGAGGAATACGACTTCTCGCACGCGGTCCTCGACTTCTACGGCTTCTTTTGGTCCGAGCTCTGCGACTGGTACCTGGAGATCGTCAAGCCGCGCCTGTACGACGGCGACGAGGATGCGGCGGCGAACCTGCTGTTCGTGCTCGATCGCGTCCTCCGCCTCATGCACCCGGTGATGCCCTTCGTGACCGAGGAGATCTGGAGCTACCTGCCCGACCGCGACGACCTGCTGATCTCGAGCCCGTTCCCGGAGCCGGGAGACGCCCTGGTCGACACCGAGGCGGCGCTCGCCGTCGAACTCGAGTTGGAGGAGGTTCGTCAGATCCGTGCTTGGCGTGATCTTGTGGGTGTCCCGGCCGCCGCGGTGCTCAAAGCGCGCGTGGAAGGGGGGGTGAGTGAGTTTGTGCCCCGGCTGGCCAGACTGACGCCGACCGACGAAGGCGGCGAGCCCATCGCGACGATCGGCCGGATCCAGATCCTGGCGTCGGAGGAGATCGACGCCGAGCAGGCCGCTGTGCGGATCGGGGCGGAGCGCGGCAGGCTGGAGGGCGAGATCGACCGCCTCGAGCGCAAGCTCGGCAACGAGGGGTTCGTTGCAAAGGCCCCGCCTGAGGTGGTTGAAGACGAGCGCCGGAAGCTTGCTGACTACCGCGCCGAACTCGACCGGCTGGGCTAGCCCTGGCCTGGAGCGCCGAACAGGGGGAGGGCTGGCTGGGCTCGCTGACCCCGCTCGGGATGCGGTTCGGCCTCGAGCGGATCCGGCGGTTGGTCTCGGTGCTCGGGATGCCACAGCACCGCTTCGCCTCCATCCACGTCGTCGGCACGAACGGGAAGTCGTCGGTGACCGAGATCGCCGCGGCGCTGCTCGAAGCGCACGGCCGTCGAGCCGGCGCCTACCTGTCACCGCACGATGAGCGCTGGCGGGAGCGGATCCAGGTCGGCGGGGCAGAGATTGAGCCGGATGCCTTCGGGGCCGCCGCCGAGCGCGTGGCGCAGGCGGTCACGGTCGTCGACCGTGCCCTCGACGAGGGCGAGGCGGTGACCCAGTTCGAGGCCGATACCGCGACCGCGTTCGTCGCCCTGGCCGCCGCCGGGGTCGAGGTCGGGGTGATCGAGGCCGGGCTCGGCGGCCGCCTCGACGCCACCAATGTGCTTCCGTCGCAGGTCACCGTGCTGACCTCCGTCGGGCTCGAGCACACCGAGTATCTGGGCGACACCGAGCTCGAGATCGCGGCCGAGAAGCTCGCGGTGCTGCGTGACCACTCGATCCTGGTGATCGGGCCGCTGGCGCCGGAGGTCGAGACCCTGGCGCGGCGGGTGGCGGCGGAACGCCGCGCGCGGGTGGTCAGCGTGCGCGACCTCGCCCCGGCGGTCGAGTTGCCGGTCGACGTGCCGTATCTGCGCCGGAACTTCGCGGTGGCGCTGGCGGCGGCGGAGGCGGTGCTCGGGTCGCTGGATGCCGGGCGGGTTATGGGGGTGGCCGCCGGACTCGAGCTGCACGGGCGGATGGAGGTGGTCGACGGGGACCCGGTGGTGGTGCTGGACGCGGCGCACAACCCGGCGGGGGCGGCGGCGCTGGCGGAGGCGCTGCCGGCCGTGGCGGGGGGGAGGCCGGTGGTGGGGGTGCTGGCGTTGCTCGGCGACAAGGACGCGAGTGGGTTCATGGCCGCGCTGGGGCCGTCGCTCGCGGGGGTCGTGGCGACGGAGATCCCCGCGGAGCGTTTGGCGGAGGCCGGTCGCCCCGGAGCTCAAGCGCTTGCGGCCTCTCGATTGGCGGAATTGGCGCGCGGAGCCGGGTTGGGCTGGGTGGAGGAGGTAGGTGATCCGGCGGAGGCGGTCGCGCGGGCGCGATCCGTCGCCTCGGCGCAGGGCGGCGTGGCGCTCGTGACGGGCTCCCACTACCTGCTCCGTTACGCCGAGTGACGAGTTAGTCGGCCTGACGCCGACTAACTCGTACGTCGCGCTGTTTGAGGCGGTGGCGGAACTCCTTCACGTCGCGTTTCAGCCAGTCCGTGTGGTCGTTGGTCCAGCCCTGGAGGTCCTTGAAGTGCGGGTCGTCGTTGGCCATCGAGTGGCCGATGACCTCGCCGGTGGGCACGCCGTAGCGTGCCTGGAGCCAGCGGACGAGGCGCAGGGCCGCGCCGACCTGCCTGCGGCGGTCGAGGATCTGCTGGTCGGCCCAGTGTGAGCCACGGCCGGTGGCCTGGACCATCTCGATCCCGATCGCGACGTGGTTGAGCCCGATCGTGTGCCGGCAGCGGACCTTCGGCGAGACGAGCTCGTCGATCGTCCCGTTCTGCTCGACCACGTAGTGCGCGCAGACGCCGGGGCGCTCGCCGAGGTTGGGTGCGTTGGAGTCGAACGTGCTCCAGACGGAGTCGTAGCTGTCGGTGGCGGTGAAATGCAGCACGATCACCTTGGGGTCGCGCAGGCGCCACTCACGAGCGCCGTAGTGGCGGCGGGAGTAGTTCGCCATCTCCGCCTTGCGGCCGTCGCCGTAGGAGATCGGGTCCGCCGTGATCGGCGGCTTGCCGGGACCTGCGAGGGCCCCCGCCGCGTAGATACCAGCGATGGTCGTGATGGCCCAGATCGGAGTCCACGGTCGCAGCCGCGGCGGTTTCCGACTACCTTCTCTGCGCATTGGATCGAGGCGCACGTTCAGAGCTTCTGCACATGATGGGACTGGTCGCGGCCGTGGTCGCGATCGTGATCCTGGTCTTCTTCGGGCTGGGGTACCTGTTCGGCAGGCTCTTCCTCTGACCCCAGGCCCCTCTAGACTGCCCAGCCTTCCCCCATGACCCTAGCGCTATTCGGCATCACCAACGATGGCCTCAACCTGGCCGTCAACCTCGTGATCCTCTTCCTGGTCGTCCTCTGGCTGGCCCTGATCGCCTGGACGTACTTCGACGCCCGGCGGCGCATCGAGGATCCCGTCTTGATCGCCTGCGCGACCGCGGCATCGCTGTTTCCGTTCGTCGGCACGATCGTCTACTCGATCCTGCGCCCGCCGGAGTTCCTGGCCGACAAGCGCGAGCGCGAGCTCGAGGTCCGCGCCTCGGAGCTGCGCGTACGCCAGCTCGAGGAGGCGTCCTGCCCGAACTGCGAGCACCCGGTCGAGCGCAGCTTCCTGCGCTGTCCCAACTGCAGGGCGCGGATCAAGGATCCGTGTGAGTCGTGTGGCAAGCCGATCGACCCGCGCTGGTCGATCTGCCCGTACTGCGAGACGCCGCAGCGCCGCGCGGCCCCGGTCGAGCGCCGTCCGCCGTCGAAGCGCCGCGGCAAGACGGCCGACGTCGCCACGTCCGAGGCGCCGCCGAAGCCGCGCCGGACGAGCTCGAGAAGCCCTTCGTCAAGCCGCTCCGGCGCGCCGTCACGCTCGAGCTCGCCCTCGGCGAAGGCGAGCGGCGACGGCGAAACCCAGCGCAAGCCCTCCGGCAGCCGCCCGACCCGCAGCTCGCGCAGTGAGTAGGACGCTGATCCTGATCAAGCCCGACGCGTTCGAGCGCGGGCTGACCGGCGAGATCCTCGCCCGCTTCGAGCGCAAGGGCCTGAAGATCACCCAGATGCGGTTGCTGACCGCCGACGAGGAGATCGCCAACGCCCACTACGCGGAGCACGCGGAGAAGCCGTTCTTCGGCGAGCTGGTCACGTTCATCACCGGCGGGCCGCTGGTCGCCCTGGTGCTCGAGGGCCACGAGGCGGTCAAGGCCGCCCGCCAGCTGATCGGAATCACCAACCCGATCGAGGCCGAGACGGGCTCGATGCGAGGCGATTACGGCCTCGAGGTCACCTTCAACCTGGTCCACGGCTCCGACTCCGATGAGTCCGCCGAGCGCGAGATCGGGATCTGGTTCGGCTCCTGAGCGGCTGATCCTCGCCTCGGCGTCGCCGCGCCGGCGCGAGATCCTCGAGCGCCTCGGGGTCGAGTTCGAGGCAGTCGTCCCAGCGGTGGAGGAGCTCAGCGAGGGGGATCCGGAAACGGTGGTGGTCGAGAACGCCCGCCGCAAGGCGCGGGCCGGGCGAGAGCTCGCAGGGGCGGGGGAGGGTGCGATCGTCCTCGGGGTCGACACCGACGTCGCCCTCGACGGCCGCCTGCTCGGCAAGGCCGAGGACGAGGGCGGCGCCCGGGAGCGGCTGAGGGCCCTGTCGGGGCGCACTCACGAGGTGCTGAGCGGCGTGGTCATGCTCAGCGGTGATGCCGGCGAGCGGACCGCCGTCGCCCGAACCGACGTGACCTTCCACGAGCTCGACGCGGCGACGATCGACCTCTATCTGGCCTCCGGCGAGTGGCGCGACCGCGCCGGGGCCTACGCGATCCAGGGCCTCGGCTCGATCCTGATCGACTCGATCCGCGGCGACTTCTCGAATGTCGTCGGACTTCCCGTCCCCGTCTTGCTGGACCTGATTCCGGGCCTGCGGCCGTAAACGTCCTGCACGGTCAGGGGAAACGGCCAAAACCCTAAGGCGCACAATTAGCCTTAGGGTTTTTCATGAGGCTCGATTCCCGCTTGAGGGCTGGAGATCATGGTCTACACTCGGCCTTCGGTCGCGGCCGCTGCAGCCGCCGCGGCCAGGCTTGTTATGGGCATTTTCGGCAACCTCACCGGCTTCGGTGGCCGCGACATGGCGGTAGACCTCGGTACCGCGAACACGCTCGTCTATGTGCGTGGGCGCGGGATCGTGCTGTCCGAGCCCTCGGTGGTGGCCGTGGACTCCGTGACCGGCGAGGTGCACGCGGTCGGGGTCGACGCGAAGCGGATGCTGGGGCGCACGCCCGGGAACATCACCGCGATCCGGCCGCTCAAGGACGGCGTGATCGCGGACTTCGACGTCACCGAGGAGATGCTGCGCCACTTCATCCAGCGCGTGCATCAGAACCGCTTCGCGCATCCCCGGGTCGTCGTCTGTGTCCCATCCGGGGTCACGGGGGTCGAGAAGCGGGCGGTCGAGGAGGCGTGCCTGTCGGCCGGCGCCCGCCAGGCGTACCTGATCGAGGAGCCCATGGCGGCCGCGATCGGCGCCGGGTTGCCGGTCGCCGATCCGACCGGGTCGATGATCCTCGACATCGGCGGTGGGACCAGCGAGGTCGCGGTGATCTCGCTGGGCGGGATCGTCGTCTCGGAGTCGATCCGCGTCGGCGGCGACGAGATGGACGACGCGATCGTCGCCCACTGCAAACAGCAGCACAAGCTCGCGATCGGCCAGCAGACCGCCGAGGAGGTGAAGCTCGAGATCGGCTCCGCCTCGCCGCTGCCGAGCGAGGAGACGATCGAGATCCGCGGTCGCGATTTGACCACCGGGCTGCCGAACACGCTCGAGCTCACCTCGACCGAGATCAGGACCGCGCTCGAGGAGCCGGTGAGCCAGATCGTCGCGGCGGTCAAGGAGACGCTCGACCGCACTCCGCCCGAGCTGGCCGGCGACATCATGGACCGTGGGATCACGCTCGCCGGCGGGGGCGCGCTGCTGCGCGGCATGGACGCGCGGATGCGCGAGGAGTGCCAGATGCCCTGCCAGCTGACCGAGTCGCCGCTGACCTGCGTGGCGGTCGGCTCGGGTCGCTCGCTGGAGGAGTTCGAGGTCATCCACCGGATGCAACGGACCACCGGCCGGCGCCGGGTCAGGGCGACGGCCTGATGTACCGCAAACAGGTACGCAGACGAAGGATGGTGCTGGTCGGGTTGATCGTGCTCTCGCTGGTGCTGCTCTCGAGCCACTTCTCCGAGGCCGACAGCGGCCCGCTGCACACGATCCAGCGCGGTGTCGCGACGGTCTTCGCCCCGGTCGGCGAGGTCGCCGAGCGGGCCCTGAAGCCCATCCGGGACCTGGTCAACTGGTTCGACGAGACGTTCGACGCCCGCGGCGAGAACGAGGACCTGCGCGCCGAGGTCGCGAAGCTGCGCGCGGAGGTGGTGGCGGCTGAGGGCGCCGAGGGCGACAACGAGCAGTTCCGCAAGCTGCTTGGCCTCGCGGACCAGAACCCCGGGCTTGCCGAGTACGACCTGGTCACCGGCCGGGTGGTCCAGCGCTCGCCGACGGTCTGGTTCGCCGACGTGACGATCGACAAGGGATCGAGCTCGGGGATCGAGCGCAACGATGCGGTGATCAGCGGCGACGGCCTGGTTGGCCGGATCAGCGACCTCACCGCGGGCACCGCCCAGGTGCAGCTGATCACCGACCACGACAACGCGGTCTCGGCCGAGGTCTTGCCGTCCGGCCCGACCGGGATCGTCGAGCCGGAGGTCGGCGACCCCGAGGACCTGCTGCTCGACTTCATCGACAACGACGAGACGATCCAGGAGAACCAGACCCTGGCGACAGCCGGTTGGTCGAACGGCCTGATCTCGTCCGCCTATCCGCCCGGGATCCCGATCGGGCGGATCACCGAGGCGGAGGAGGCAGCCCAGCAACGCTTTCAGCGCGTCCACGTGACCCCGTTCGCCGACCTGCGCCAGCTCGAGTACGTGCAGGTGCTGACCGGCGGTCCGGAGCGCCCGGGGGTGCCCGGATGATCGTCACCCCGCGCATCGCCATCCGGCTCGGGCTGATCGTCGCGGTCGCCGTGATCGTGCAGGTCTCGTTCTTCTCCTTCCTGTCGATCCTCGGCGTGACCCCGTACTTGGTTCCGGTCGTGGTCGTGTGCCTGGGCCTGCTCGGCGGCGGCGTCGTCGGCGCGGTCTGCGGTTTCTTCGCCGGACTGCTGATGGACTCGCTGCTACTGCAGACGCTCGGCGTGTCCTCGCTGGTCCTGCTCTCGATCGGCTACCTCGCCGGGCGCTACCGCGAGGGCTTCGAGATCCGCAACGGGATCGTCCCGGCGCTGCTCGCCGGTGGCTTCACGTTGCTCGGCGCCGCCGGCTTCGCGGCGATCGAGCTGATGCTCGGCGTCAACGCCCCGGTCAGCCTGCTGGTCGTCCGCGAGATCGTCGTCCAGGCGCTGCTCGCGATCCTGCTCACGTTCGCCGTCTACCCACTCGTCCGCCGGGCGCTCGGTGCGGCCCTGGTCGACTACCAGCCCTCGAGCCGGCTCCTGGCCCCGAGCCGCCTACGCCGCCGCCGCCCCCGACGTAGCCGCCGCCTCGAGCACGCCGCCCCGCGGCGACGGGGCCGTCGCGCCCCGATCCACGGAGGGGTCTAGGCCATGGGACCGCAGATGGGCTCTGAGTGGCGCGGTTCTCCGGCGCCGGCCCAGTTCGCTCTGCGGGTCGCGATCCTCGGCGGCATCGGCCTGGTCATGTTCGTGATCGTCTTCCTGCGTCTCTGGTACCTCGAGGTCCTCTCCGGCGACAAGTACCTGGCCGAGGCCCAGAACAACCAGGTCCGCGAGTTCACGGTCCAGGCGCCGCGCGGCAAGGTCATCGACCGCCACGGCCAGGTCCTGGTCGACAACCGCACCGCCCTCGAGCTGCAGGTGAAGGCGACCGATCTGCCGCGCAGTGCCGAGCGCCGAGCCCGGCTGTTCGAGCGGGTCGGAGAGCTCTCGGGCCTGCGCCCGGCGCAGATCCGCAACAAGATCCGTACCGAAGCGAAGGCATGCGCCGCCTGCCCGGCGACGCTGCGCCGCGACGTCCCCTACGACACCGTCTACTACGTGCGCGAGAACCAGCGCCACTTCCCCGGGGTCTCGGTCGAGCGCGTCTACGTCCGCCACTACCCGCAGGGGACGCTGGCCGCGCACCTGCTCGGCTACGCCGGAGAGGTCGACTCGGCTCAGCTGGACGACCCCCGCTACGAGGCGCTGCAGCCCGGCGACCAGGTCGGCAAGGAGGGCGTCGAGTACGCCTACGACAGCCTTCTGCGCGGTTCGAATGGCGTCAGCCGGGTCCAGGTGGACGCTTCCGGCCAGCCGACCGGCGGGCGCCTCTCCGAGCGCGAGCCGGTGACCGGCAACGACCTCGTGCTGACGATCGACGACACGATCCAGCGCGTCGGCGAGGCGGCGGTCGCCGGGACCGGCCTGCCCGGCGGCTTCGTCGCCATGAACGTCCACAACGGTCAGCTCTACGGGATCGGCTCCAGCCCGAGCTATGACCCGACCACGTTCGCCAAGCCGCGGATTCCGCCGGCAACCTACAAGGCACTCACCTCCCCGGCGAATGGTGCGCCACTGGTCAACCGGGCGACCAACGGCCTCTATCCGACCGGCTCGATCTTCAAGCCGATCACTGCCCTGGCGGCGCTCGACTCCGGCAACCTCGATCTCGGCGAGATCATCAACGACCCCGGCGAGGTCAAGATCGCCGACATCGTCTTCCCGAACGCCGGGCACCAGGCATACGGGCCGATCGACCTGCGGGACGCGCTCAAATTCAGCTCTGACGTCTTCTTCTACACGCTCGGCGCCGCCATGAACCCGACGGAGGACCAGGAGGATGGCGGTGCTCTCCAGCAGTGGGCCCGCGCTCTCGGGCTCGGTGAGCCCACCGGTCTCGACGTCGGCGGCGAGGGCTCCGGCAACGTGCCGACCCCCCAAGAGCGAAACCGCAACTACGAGCGCAACATCGACCCGAAGTCCGGTTGTGGAGAGGAGATCTGCCTCACGGAGGGCGAGGTCACCGACCGGCCCTGGTCGATCGGCGACAACGTCAACCTCGCGGTCGGCCAGGGCGACCTCCAGGCCGACCCGCTCCAGATGGCGGTCGCCTACGCGGCGATCGCCAACGGCGGCGACCTTGTCCGCCCGCACGTGGGGATGCGGGTCGCCGATCCCCAGGGACGGGTGATCCAGGAGATCGATCCCGCGATCCGCGACCACGTCGAGATCGACCCCGCGGCACAGCGGACGATCCTCGATGGTCTCTACGGCGCCGCGATGGA
Source organism: uncultured Solirubrobacterales bacterium (assembly GCA_963767285.1). Lineage (GTDB taxonomy): Bacteria > Actinomycetota > Thermoleophilia > Solirubrobacterales > 70-9 > WHSW01. The sequence goes on from CAVYDJ010000004.1 coordinate 516,285, forward strand.
GCCGGGCGGGACCTCCTACAAGGTGTTCGGCGGCTACCCGGTCGACATCGCCGGCAAGACCGGTACCGCTGAGACCGGGATCAACATCGACCAGTCCTGGTACATCGCCCTGGCGCCCTACCCCGATCCCAAGTACGTCGTCGCGGTAACGATCGAGCGCGGCGGCTTCGGCGTCGACACCGCGGCGCCCGCCGCGCAGCAGATCCTGAACGAGCTGCTCGGCATCAACACGAACAGGATCGAGGACGTTGGCTCGGCGGGGGCGGTGGCTGAGTGATGGAGGCTTACCGGCGACCTCATCCGGCCCCGTTCGAGCGCTCGCGCGAGACGCTGATCGAGCGCAGCGGCTTCGCGCGGCTCGATCCGGTGCTGCTGGTCGCGGGGATCGCGCTGATCGCGTTCAGCATCTACACGCTCGGCGTCGCGACCAGCGAGGACGTGCCCGGCAACCCGTACTACTACGTGGTCCGCCAGTCGATCTACGCGGTGGTCGGGATCGCCCTGATGCTTGCTGTGGCACGGGTCGACTACTCGCGGTTCCGCGAGCTGCGGGTCGGGATCTACACGGCGATGATTGCCTCGATCCTGCTCGTGTTCCTGTTCGCCGAGGCGACCCGCGGGTCGCATCGCTGGATCGAGCTGCCGTTCTTCACCTTCCAGCCCTCCGAGCTCGGCAAGGTCCTGCTGATCGTCACCCTGTCGGCGTTCGTGATCGACCGCTCGCGGCGGATCTCGGAGGGCAGGCGCACGCTGCAGATTCTCGCCCTGGGGCTGTTCCCGGCGGCGCTCGTCTTCCTCCAGCCGGACCTCGGCACGGCGCTCGTCTACGCGGTGATCACGCTCGCCGTCCTGTTCGTCGCCGGGGTCCGCTGGACCCACTTCGCGGCGATGCTGGGAGGGGCGGCAGCTGTCATCGCGATCGTGCTGGTGGTCGCTCCGGCCCTCGGTGCCCCTATCCTGGCTGAGTATCAGCAGGAACGCCTAACCGCATTCCTGCATCCAAGCGACGACCCCGCCGACTCCAGCTATCAGATCAATCAGGCTCTGATCGCCGTAGGCTCGGGGGGCAAGACAGGACGCGGCGATGACGCAACACAGACGAACCAGGGGTTCCTTCCGGAACGCCACACAGACTTCATCTTCGCCGTCGTCGGCGAACGGTTCGGCTTCGTCGGGGCCGCGTTCCTACTTTCTCTATACGCCCTGCTGATATGGCGGGCGCTGCGCATAATGACTTTGTCGAAGAACCTGTACGGGAGCATGATCGCGGGCGGAATCGTCGCGATGTTGATGTTCCAGGTCTTCGTCAACGTCGGCATGAACCTGGGAATCATGCCGATCACCGGCATTCCATTGCCGCTGATGAGCTCAGGCGGCTCGTCCGTGATCGTCACCTTCTTGGCACTCGGACTGCTGCAGAGCATCTACGTCCAGGCGCAGCTCACCACCTCGAAGCGGGGCTCAACTCCGTTTTGAGGTGATTTGAACTGAAGAAGCGAATTCTCGTCTCCGTGGACGCGGGTGAGACCCGTGTCGCGGTGCTCGAAGGCAAGGGCTCTGCCCGCCAGGGCAACCGCGGTGGAGACAACAACAACCGCAATGCCGGCATGAAGGTCGGCGAGCTGTACGTCGAAAGGCGCAGCTCGCGATCGATCGTCGGCAACATCTACAAGGGGGTGGTCGACAACGTCCTCCCGGGGATGGAGGCCGCCTTCGTCGATATCGGACTGGAGCGAAACGGCTTTCTCCACGTCGACGAGATCGTTACCGCCGACGGCAAGAAGGCGCCGCGACGCGGCCACGGCCACGGCCGGCGGATCGACGAGCTGATCAAGCCCAAGCAGGAGGTCCTCGTCCAGGTGGTCAAGGACCCGTTGAAGTCGAAGGGCGCCCGCCTCTCGATGCAGATCTCGATCGCCGGGCGCTACCTGGTCTACATGCCGAACGGCGCCGGGGTCGGCGCCTCGCGGCGGATGCCCGACGCCGAGCGCGACCGCCAGCGCAAGCTGCTGCAGAAGCTCCACGACGGCAAGGGCGGGGTGATCGTGAGGACGGCGGCCCAGGGCGCTCGCAAGGGCGACTTCGAGCGCGACCTCGACTACCTGCACAAGCTGCACGAGGTGATGGTGCGGCGGGCCGAGGAGGTCAAGGCGCCGAACCTGGTCTTCCAGGAGGCCGACCTGTCGATCCGGGTCCTGCGCGACGTCCTGACCAAGGAGTTCGACGGCGCCGTGATCGACGATCCCAAGCAGCACCACCGGGTGACGAGCTTCTTCCAGCGCACCGCGCCGGAGCTGGTCGAGTTCGTCGAGCTCTACGAGGGCACCGAGCCGCTGCTCGAACGCGAGGGCGCCGCCGAGGCCTTCGACCAGGTGCTCACCCGCCGCGCCGACCTGCCGTCGGGCGGCTACCTGATGATCGACTACGCGGAGGCGCTGACCGTGATCGACGTCAACACCGGCAGCTTCACGGGCCGCGGCAAGGGCCGGCTCGAGGACACGATCACGAAGGTCAACGTCGAGGCGGCCGACGAGGTCGTGCGCCAGATGCGGCTGCGCGACATCGGCGGGATCATCGTCATCGACTTCATCGACATGGCGAGGGCGAAGAACCGCGACGAGGTCCTGAAGACGCTGAAGAAGGCGCTCGACGCCGACAAGACGAAGTCGTACGTGATGGAGGTCTCGCCGCTCGGGCTGGTCGAGATGACCCGCCAGAACGTCACCGACGGCGTGCGCGAGATCCTCACCGTCAGGTGCCCGACCTGCGAGGGCGAGGGCGTCGTGCCGTCCGCCGAGACGATGGCGATCGAGGTGATCCGCAAGCTCCGCCAGCTTGCCGCCGCGGAGCCGGAGCCGGAGGCGTTCCTGATCCGGGTCAATCCCCGCGTCGCCGCCGAGCTCGTCGCCGACGGCAGCGGGCTGGTCGAGCTCGAGGAGGAGACCTCCAAGCACTTCCACTTCGAGGGCGGCGAGGCGCTCGCGATCGACACCTACGAGGTGGTCGAGGGCGGCACCCGGACCGAGATCGAGGAACGGGCGTTGCCGTTCCGGGTCGGCGAGGAGGTGCTGGTGACGATCGAGGAGCCGCACATGTACAACGCCGACGACGCGATCGCCCGCGTGGACTCCTACATCGTCAGCGTCAGCGGCGGCGGCAACCACGTCGGCGAGCGCCGGATGGTGGCCATCGAGAGCGTCGCCCGATCGGCCGCGACAGCCGCCCTCCTCGACGAGAACGGTCAGAAAATCGAGAAGCTAGAATCGCCCGCTCCCTCTTCGAGGCGCCGTGGCCGCCGCGGTGGCCGGCGTCGCAGCCGGGCCGGCAGCGGCAGCGGCTCGGGCGACGAGGGCTGAGGAACGACCATGACAGACACCTACGCGATCATCGAAAGCGGCGGCAAGCAATACCGCGCCGAGAAGGGCACGACGCTCGTCGTCGACCGCCTGAAGGCCGACGAGGGCGCGAAGGTGAACCTGCGCGCGGTGATGTTCCGTGGCGACAAGACCGAGGACGTGATCATCGGCGGTGCCGACCTCGAGAAGGTCAAGGTCGAGGCGACTGTCACCGGCCACGAGCGCGGACAGAAGATCCGGGTCTTCAAGTACCGGGCCAAGAAGGGCTTCCGCAAGCGCCAGGGCCACCGATCCGAGCTGACCAGGCTCGAGGTGACCGAGGTCAAGATGCTGACCCGCAAGCCGGCGGCTGCGCCGAAGAAGGACGAGTCAGCGAAGGAGGAGGCTGCCGAGAAGCCCGCCGCCAAGCCGAAGGCGCCCGCTCGCAAGGCGGCCGCCAAGAAGCCCGCCGGTGCCGCGAAGAAGCCTGCTGCCAAGAAGCCCGCCGCGAAGAAGCCGGCGGAGAAGAAGGAGAGCGAGTAATGGCTCATAAGAAGGGACTCGGCTCCAGCCGCAACGGCCGCGATTCGAACCCGAAGATGCTCGGCGTGAAGATCTTCGCCGGCCAGACGGTCAGCGGCGGCGAGATCCTCGTGCGCCAGCGCGGGACCCGCTTCCGCCCCGGCGACGGCGCCGGCCTCGGCCGCGACCACACGATCTTCGCCACCCGCGCCGGCGTGGTCGAGTTCTCGCCCGCCCGCAAGGGCCGGGTCGTCTCGGTCAACCCGGCCGAGTAACCGCGAGCCGACAAGCCCTTCACGCGCCCCCCGGAATAGGCTCCGCATGTGGATGACGCGGAGCTAGTCGAGGCGCTCCGGCGGGGCGACGAGGCCGCGTTCGCGTCCCTCGTCGACGAGCTCAGCCCGGCCCTGCTGCGGGTTGCGCTGATGCACGTGCCCAGCCGGGCGGTCGCCGAGGACGTCGTCCAGGACACGTGGGTCGGGGTGATCAAGGGGATCGACCGATTCGAGGGCCGGTCCTCGCTGCGCACCTGGATCTTTCAGATCCTGCTCAACACGGCGCGCACCCGCGGGGTCCGCGAGAAGCGGACGTTGCCGTTCTCGTACTTCCAGCGGCGGGCCGAGGAGGGCCGCAACGAGCCGGCGGTCGACGCGGACCGCTTCCAGGGCCGCGACGGTGCCCTCCCCGGTTGGTGGGCGCGGCCCCCGGCGGAGTGGGAGGGGGTCGAGGCCCAAATCGAGAACAACGAGGTCCGCGCCGCACTGTTGGGGGCGATCAGGGAGCTGCCCCCGCGCCAGCGCGACGTGATCGTGCTCCGCGACCTGCAGGGCTACTCGTCCGAGGAGGCACGCAACGTTCTGGGCCTCACCGAGACCAACCAGCGAGTGCTTCTGCACCGCGCGAGGTCCAAGGTCCGCGCCGCGCTCGAGTCGTACTTCGACGCCGAGCAGGCCACGGAGGTGCCGGCATGAGCGCGGGAGCCTCGCTTGGAGAAACGATGAGCTGTTTTGAATTCGTCGAGCTGGTGACCGATTACCTCGAGGGGCGGCTCGAAGCCGCCGAGGCGGAGCGCTTCCAGGCCCACCTCGACCTGTGCGACGGCTGCCAGGCCTACGTCGAGCAGATGCGCACCACGCTCGAAGCGCTCGGGCGGATCCCCGAGGAGACGATCACGACCGAGGCCCGCGCCGAGCTCCTCCACGTGTTCGCGGAGTTCCGCTCGGGCGCGAGCCCCGGCTGAACGTGCCTCGCCCTACTTGATCTTGAGCTCGCTGACCACGGCGGCGTGATCGGACGGGAAGACCCCGTCGATCGGTCCTCGCCCCACGACCTCCGAGGAGACGAGCTTCACCCGCTTCCCGGGTTTCGCCATGACGTGGTCCACCACGTGATCGAAGTCCTCGATCGCCTCCCCGCAGCAGCTCGGCGGGTCCAGTGTGCTGCGGCGCGCGAAGCCGGCCGCGAGGATGCGCTCGAAGGCGTCCTCGTCACCCGGCTTGACGCCGGGCACGTTGGAGTTCAGGTCACCGAGCAGGACCACCGGGATCTTGGCCTTGGCCGGGCCCTCGACCAGCTCGCCGGCCTGGGTCTCGCGAACGTCGCCGTTGCCGACCGTTGACTTCGTCGGCGGCTCGGTCGCCGTGTCGAACATCGTGTTCGAGGTGGGGTTGTTGTCGAACGCCTCCAGATGGGTGTCGACGAGGCGGAACTCGTCGCTGCCGCGGACGCTCGCCTCAACCGACTCCCACCCGCGCGGCACCGGATAGGGGACGCCGCCGAGCAGCTCGAAGGAGAGTTGGTGGCGATAGCTCTCCTGCTTCACGTTCGACGTCTTGACGCCGTGGCCGACCCGCTTGAGGATCGCGTTCTGCGTGAGCAGCCGGGCGTCCGTCTCGGAGCCGTCGCAACCGGATCCGATCCCGTCGACGTTGGCCTTGATCTCGAACTCGAACTCCTCGTGGACGGTCACCAGCTTGTAGCGCTTCTCGCCCTTGTTGAGGCGGTCCAGGATGAGATCCACGAAGTCGTACCTGACGGTCGTCGCCTCGGTTCCGCCCAGAATCGGTCCGTTGTCGGGGGGAGTCTGGGTGTAGACGGCGTCGGCCTCCTGCAGGCCGACGAGGTCAGGCTCCGCCGCGAGGATGTTCTTGGCGACGCCGCGCATCCGGAGCGGGGGATTGCTCGCGTCGACCTCGCGGACGTTCTCGCCCGCCCCGTCGCAGAGCCCGTCGAGGCTGGTCGCGAAGCGCGCCGAGAGCCCGGAGCCGAGGCTGACGTTGTAGGTCATCACCTTGACGGTCGTCCCGCGCTCGCCCTTGGCCTTGTCCTCGGCTTGTGCCATGGACGCGCCCAGCGCCCAGGTGCAGCACGCGACCAGCGCGAGCAGCGCCGACGGTCCGATCCTCTCTCTCAACACCGTTCCTCCTTGATATCTGCCGGGAAGAGTCCTAACACGTCTACCGTTCGTTCGATGCTGCACGATCGGGCGAAGATTCACGTCGAGGGCGGCGCAGGGGGCAACGGGGTGATCTCGTTCCGGCGCGAGGCGCACGTACCCCGGGGCGGGCCCGACGGCGGCGACGGCGGGCGCGGCGGCGACGTCGTCCTCGTCTGCGATCCGTCGCGTCGCGACCTCGCGGCGATGCGCTTCTCGCCCCACCAGCGCGGTGGGCGCGGTGGCCACGGCGAGGGCGGTCAGCGCCACGGCGCCCGGGGCGACGACGCGATCGTTCCGGTGCCGCCGGGTACGCAGGTGGAGGGCCTCGAGGGCCGGCGGTACGACCTGGTCGAGCCCGGCCAGCGCGCGATCGTCGCGGCCGGGGGCGCCGGCGGACACGGCAACAAGCGCTTCACCAGCTCGACTCGCCAGACGCCGCGCTTCGCCGAGCGCGGGCTGGCGGGCGAGTCCGGGTGGATCGAGCTGCGGCTGAAGCTGCTTGCCGACGCGGGGCTGGTCGGACTGCCGAACGCGGGCAAGTCGTCGCTGCTGGCGCGGCTGACGCGGGCGGCGCCGAAGATCGCCGACTATCCGTTCACGACGCTCGAGCCGGTGCTCGGGACGATCGACGACGGCGAGCGCCAACTCGTGCTCGCCGACATCCCAGGGCTGATCGAGGGTGCCGCGGAGGGCGTGGGCCTGGGCCACGAGTTCCTCGCCCACGTCGAGCGCTGCCGCGTCCTCGTGCATCTCGTGGCCGTCGATCCCCTGGCCGGGGAAGACCCGGTTCGGCGCTACGAGACGATCCGCCGCGAGCTCGCCGCGCACGGGGGCGGGCTCGAGCTGCTGCCCGAGATCGCGGTGATCTCCAAGGCGGACCTCGCGCCGGCGGCAGACGTGGAGGCGATCGCCGCCGGGCTGAGCGAGCATCTGGAGCGTCCGGTCCTGACGGTGTCGGCGCCCACCGCCGCAGGGCTCCAGGAGCTCCAGCAAGCGATCTTCGCGGCCGTTGCACCGGAGGCGCAGGCGATGCCTCGGGGCGCCTCGGAGCCGGAGTTCGAGGTCGAGCACATGGTCTACGCGCCGGCCGGCGACGGTGGCTTCGAGGTCGTGCGCGAGGACGAGGCGTTTCGCGTCCTCGGCCGCGGCGTCGAGATGCTCGTCGGCCGCCACGACCTGTCCAACCTTGAGGCGCTCGCCTATCTCGAGCAGCGGCTGCGCGAGATCGGTGTGATCGCGGCGCTCGAGCGGGCGGGATTCGAGCCCGGCGACGAGGTCAGGATCGGCGAGGAGGAGTTCGAGCTGGACCCCGGCTAGAACTGGCGCATCAGCCAGGAAGGCGGGTTACCCTGGGCTCAAGTGAGGGGATCGTGGGGAGTTCTTGGGGTGGTGTGCATCTGCGCGGCGGCAGCCGCGCCGGCGAACGCCGACGCCGCCGTCAAGGCCGGCGCGGCGGTTGCCGACGCGAGCTGGCACGTCGGTGCCTCGGCGGGCCAGTACGCCTCCGACGGCACCTTCGGGGTTGATCCGGACGCTGGCACCTACGACCCCACCACCCATTCGATCCGCCGCGCAACCTCCTACGGGATCCAGTCTCGGCTCGAGGTCCGGGCGCTGGTCGTCCAGGGGCCGGCGGGCAACCGCTTCGCGATCGCGAAGACCGACCAGTACATCCCGCAGGACCTGCTCTACCGCCGCGCCGCGCAGTTGCTGGAGACCGAGGGCGATTGCGGGATCACGGCCGATTCGCTGACGATGACGGCCACCCACGATCACTCGTCGCCCATGTACTCGTCCACCTCGTGGGGCGTCTGGGCGTTCCAGGACGTCTTCGACGTCCGCTTCTACAACTACCTCTCCAGGCAGATCTTCACCGCGGTCGAGGACGCGTGCGACGAGCTGGTGCCGGTCCGAGTCGGCGCCGCGGTCGGCCAGTTCGACAAGACCCACCGGCACTCGTTCGGTCCGGCGATCGCCGACGACGGCAGTCCGGCCGGCTACCCGGTCTCGAACACCGACCAGGATCTCAGCATCGTCCGCTTCGACGACGTCAGCGACCCCGAGCATCCGAAGCCGGTCGCCAACCTCGTCAACTGGAGCGGCCATCCGGAGTTCCTCGAAGGCAACGACCTGATCTCGGCCGACTACATCGGTCCAGCCCAGCGCATGCTCGATCGGGAGACCGGGGCCGTGACGATCTGGACGCAGGGGGCGGTCGGCACCGCGGAGCCCGAGCGTTCGACCTTCCACTCGATCCACGAGCGGCTCGAGTTCACGCACAAGGAATACGCCCAGGCCGAGTACGCCGCGCGCCTGTTGACCGACTCGCTGCTCGAGACGTGGAGCGGGATCGGCTCCGGCGACCCGCCCGACCCGGACCGCTACGTCCCGTTCGACGACCACTTCTCGGTCAAGATGGCGAACAAGTGGTACCCGGGCCCGTTCTCCCATCCGTACCCCGGCGTCTCGAACTGCCGCGCCGACCGGACGCTGTCGGGTGAGTACCTGCTGCCGATCGTCGGGCTGCCCGACTGCAGCACGCCGGAGGAGGGGCTGCGCAACGTCGCCGATCTGGTCGGGCTGCCGGAGCCGCCGCCCTCGCCGATCCCCCCGATCGACCCGGGCCTGACCACCGACGACTTCGAGGCGCTGGGCATCCCGGTGCCGGAGAACTACGGGGCTCCCGGGTACAGCGGGCTGCAGGAGGACATGAGCGTCCACCTCCAGGGGATCAGGCTCGGCGAGATCTACCTGCCGATCTGCTCCTGCGAGCAGTGGTACGACCAGAGCGAGAACATCGAGACGCGGACCGACAAGATCGCGAACAACGAGTGGGTCGGCTACGACTGGGGCGCCCAGTGCACCGCGGACGGGAACGGCACCTACGAGGCCGACGGCGCGGGCACCGGCACCTGGACCTGCCCGAACCCGGGCAACACATCCCAGACCCTGCCGCCCATCAGCGACCTGAAGTACCAGCGGATGCGGGCCCAGGTCAACAACCCCGCCAACGGCTGGAACGACATCGAGAACGTCGCGACGGCCGAGTCCGAGCCGGTCGACCCGCGCGAGATCAAGGGCAACTACACCCAGGACGACGGGGACATCTCCGCCGGGCTCGGTTACGACCTGACGATCCCGATCTCGATGGCCAACGACTACAACGGCTACATCGCCACGTATCGCGAGTACCAGCGGGGCGACCACTACCGCAAGGCGCTGACGGGCTGGGGACCGCATTCGAGCGATTACATGGCCACCCGGCTCGTGTACATCGGCCGGCGTCTGCGTTATAGCCCGGCCCGGCTGCCCGACGACATGGAGATCGAGAAGCTGGTGTTCCCGAAGATCGCCGCGGACCAGCGCGTCAACAACGCGCGCGCGACGGCGCTCGGCACCGCCGGACAGGCGGCGGTCGACGCCTACGAGGCGGCGCTACCGGACGAGGCGCCGGTCGAGGCCGTCAGCCAGCCCGCCGACGTCGAGCGCTTCGGCGCGGCGTTCTTCACCTGGAACGGCGGCTCGAACTTCACCGACAACCCGGAGGTCACCGTCGAGCGCGAGGTCGCCCCCGGCGAGTGGAGGACGTTCGCCGACCAGTCGGGCGAGATCCCGGTGACGCTCGAGTTCCCGCAGGGCGAGGACGTCGCGAGCTACCTGAGCGGCGACCAGGCCTGGCCGTGGACGGCGCACTTCGAGGCCTTCGTCGCGCCGTTCGACCCCGGGTCTGGCTCGCGCGCGACGCCGGCCGGCAACTATCGCTTCGCGGTCCACGGCATGCATCGCTCCGGCGGCGCGGCGGAGCCGTACGACCTCACCTCTGAGAGCTTCGCGGTCGAGCCCTGGAGCGGGATCACGGTCGAGGACCTGCGCCTCGACGACGACAGGACGGTCAGCTTCAAGGTCGGCCCGCGCACGACGCGCACCGTCGAGGGCGGCGGCCCGACGATCGCAGGCGGAGATCGGGCCGATCGACTACCCGGACTCCTACGACTCGCCGTCGCCGTTCATCCGCAACGACCAGACCGCGTACCGCGACCCCGCGGCGCCCGGATGACGCCTCGAGGCTCGAGTGGTTCTGCTTCACCTGCACCTTCCGGCCCTGGATCGACGCCGGCGACGCCACCGAGGCCTTCGTGACGATCCGCAACGGGTCCGGGCAGGTGATCGACCGTGTCCCGGCGACGGCGTCCGGCGACCGCTGGGTCACGTCGGAGCGACTCGCGGCCGGACAGACGGCGACCGTCGAGGCCGGCGACGTCACCGACGCCTTCGGCGACTACAACGGCGCCGCGTCGAGCGAGCTCAGCGGCGGCCCCGCGCCGGCGGACTCCGAGCCCGTGCCGGCCGGCGAGGCCGGCGAGGCCGCCGGCGGTGACCCCGCCGAAGCGGGGGCGGACGAGGAGATCTCCGCGCCGCCGACCAGCTCCGCCTGCACCAACCTGATCCGCGGCACCGGCAAGGGCGAGGTCCTGCGCGGCACGGCGTCGGGAGACCGGATCAACGGCGGCGGGGGAGACGACAAGCTCCGCGGCGCGGCCGGCGACGACTGTCTGCGCGGCGGCGGCGGCCGCGACGTGATCAACTGCGGTCCGGGCAACGACTACGCCGCTGTGACGAGCCGCGACCGTGTGCGCCGCTGCGAGCGCGTCTACCTCGGCTCACGCTGAGACCCGGGCCAGCTTCTAACCTGACCGCCGATGACGGTGGTCGTGAAGCTCGGTTCCTCGATCGTCGCCGACGAGAGCGGCGAGGTGCGCGCGAGCGTGCTCGACAGCGTCTGCGGCCAGGTCGCCGACCTCCACCACGCGGGCGAGGACGTGGCGATGGTGACCTCGGGGGCGATCGCGCTTGGCTGGCGGCTGATGGAGCTCGAGCAGCGCCCGCGGACCGTCGACGAGTTGCAGGCGGCCTCGGCGGTCGGGCAGGGGACCCTGTTTCGCGCCTACGAGTCGCGCCTTGCCGAGCGCGGCGTCCACGCGGCGCAGGTGCTGCTGACGTCATACGACCTCTCGGTGCGGATGCATTACTTGAACGCCCGCCAGGCGCTGCGCAAGCTGCTCGAGTGGCGCGCGGTGCCGGTCGTCAACGAGAACGACACCACGGCCACCGACGAGATCACCTTCGGCGACAACGACTTCCTCTCCGCGCAGCTCGCCCTGCTGCTGGGAGCGCGCCTGCTGGTTCTGCTGACCGACACCGACGGGTTGCACACCGCGGACCCCGGCCGCGACCCGGGCGCGGTTCGGGTGCCGGTGGTCGACGACTTCGCCGAGCTCGACGGCTATGAGATCGGGGATCGGACCTCGCTCTACGGATCCGGGGGGATGCGCAGCAAGGTGTCGGCCGCCGGGATGGCGAGCGCCGCGGGGATCGCGGCGGCGATCTGCGACGGGACCGCGCCGGGCTCGCTGCTGGCGGCCGCGGGGAGCGAGGATGTCGGGACCCGGTTCGTGCCGCACCCGGAGCGGACGCCCTCGTTCAAGCTCTGGCTGCGCCACGCGAAGCCGGCCCGCGGGCGTGTCGTGGTCGACGACGGCGCGGCCCGGGTTCTGCGCGAGAGCGGCTCGAGCCTGCTGCCGGTGGGGATCGTCGGAGTGGAGGGCGAGTTCACCGCCGGCGATGCGGTCGACGTCGTCTGCGACGGAAAAGCGGTCGGCAAGGGGATCGTGAACTACTCTTCGGCGGAGCTGGTGAGGATCAAGGGACTGAAATCCACCGAAGTGCTCGAGCTGCTGCCGAACGCCTCCGAGGAGGCAGTGCACCGGGATCGGTTCGTGCTCGCGTGAGGACACGGCGGAGCCGGGCGGTCGCCCTGACGGTCTGCGCGCTCGCGGCCGCCGGCACCGCCGCCCCGGTCGCCGGCGGCAAGGTGATCACGATGTCCGGCGGCTCCGGGGCCGCGGCGGCGCGCTACTGGACCGCGGAGCGGATGGCGAAGGCGCGGCCTCTCACCCTCGTCCGCGGCGCCCACGGTCCGGTCTTGAAGCGGGCGCCCCAGCCCCCGCCGTTCGAGAGCTTCCAGGTTCCGGACCCGCTCGCGGCGCCGCTGCCCGCGCACGGGAAGATCTTCGGGTTCCTGCCTGGATTCGGCGGCTACGAGTGCTCGGGGACAGTGGTCGATCACCCGTCTCGCACCGTCGTGATGACCGCCGGCCACTGCCTCTCCGACCCTCGTACGCGCACTCTCGCCACCCGCGTCGTCTTCATCCCGTCCTACACCGACGGGGCGCGGCCGTTCGGCCGGTGGACCGCGTTCGACGGACGGATCACGCGGGAGTGGTTCAAGCGGGAGAACTACGACTTCGACTACGGCACGGTCGCGCTGCGACCGCACAACGGGCAGCGGATCGAGGACGTCGTCGGCGCCCGGCCGCTTGCCGTCAACACGCCGCGCGAGCAGGTCTACAACGCCTTCGGCTATCCGGTCAACTTCGCCCGTGCCCAGCTGATGTGGACCTGTCGCGGGCCGTATGCGGGCGACGACCCGCGGCCGATCCCCGGCGGCCCGCCGCCGATCGGGATGGGCTGCGACATGAAGTCGGGGGCGAGCGGCGGCGGCTGGGTCGACGACCTCGGCCAGCTGGTCTCGGTGACCAGCTTCGGCTACGGGGCGCGCAAGGGCTTCCTGTACGGGCCCTACCTCACCGAGAAGGCTGCGCGCCTGGTCGCACGTTCGGGCTGAGCACACCCGCCGTTACCCTTTGGGCATGGCAATCGCGACCCGCGGAGTCATCGAAGCTTGCGAGAACGCGCAGCGCGCGGCGCGGGTGCTGGCGAGCGCGGATACGGAGACCAAGAACCGCGCCCTCGAGCGGCTCGCGGAGCTGCTCGGCGAGCGCAGCGGCGAGATCCTGGAGGCGAACGCCGCCGATCTCGCCGACGAGCGCGCGGCAGGGCTGACTGAAGCACTGCGGGACCGTCTCGCCTTGTCAGCGCCGCGGATCGCGGCGATGGCCGAGGGCGTGCGCGAGATCATCGCGCTCCCGGACCCGGTCGGCGAGGAGCTCGAACGGCGGACGATCCAGGACGGCCTCGACCTGCGCAAGCTGCGGGTGCCGCTCGGGGTCGTCGCGGTGATCTACGAGGCGCGCCCGAACGTGACCGTCGACTGCGCGGCGCTCTGTCTGAAGAGCGGCAACGCGATCGTCCTGCGCGGCTCGAGCTACGCCGAGCATTCGAACGCCGCGCTCGCCGGGCTGGTGCGCGAGGCCGTCGTCGACGCCGGGCTGCCCGAGGGCTCGGTCGAGCTGCTGGCCGGAGACCGCGCGGAGCTCGAGGAGCTGGCGACGGCCGAGGGGCTGGTCGAGCTGGTGATCCCGCGCGGCGGCGAGGGCCTGAAGAACGCGCTCAAGGAGGTCGCGACGGTCCCGGTGCTCTACGCGGCCGGCGGCAACTGCCACGTCTACGTGCACGCCGATGCCGACCTCGAGATGGCGCGGCGGATCGCCTACAACGCGAAGGTCGATCGTCCGGGCGTCTGCAACGCGGCGGAGACGCTGCTCGTCGACGCGGCGGTCGCCGATGACTTCCTGCCCGGGGTGCTGGCGGACCTGGCCGGCGCGCAGGTCGAGCTGGTCGGCGACGACCGGGCCCGAGCGGCGGCCGGTGCGGCGCCGGTCGGCGAGGCCAGCGACGAGGACTGGGACACCGAGTACCACGGCCTGAAGATGACGGTCGGGGTCGTCGACTCGCTGGAGCATGCGATCGAGCACGTCAACGCGCACGGCACCGGTCACACGGAGGCGATCGTCACCGGCTCGGAGGCGGCGGCCGGGCAGTTCACCGACGGCGTCGACGCCGCGGTCGTGTTCGTCAACGCGTCGACCCGCTACACCGACGGCTATGTGTTCGGGATGGGCGCCGAGATCGGCAACTCGACCCAGAAGCTGCACGCCCGTGGCCCGATCGGCCTGCGCGAGCTGACGACCACCAAGTACATCGTCCACGGCGACGGCCAGGTCCGGGGGTAGACGTCGCCGAGCGGTCCTACGGGGTGCTGGGCGGAGCGTTCAACCCTCCGCACATCGGCCATCTGGTGCTCGCCCGCGAGGCGGCGTTCCAGCTCGGGCTCGAGCGGGTGGTGATGGTGCCGACCGGTAGGGCGCCGCACAAGGCGATCGACCCCGAGCCCGGCGCGGACGTGCGGCTGGAGATGGCGACGCTCGTGGCGGCCGGCGACGAGCTGATCGAGGCGTCGGACCTCGAGGTCCGCGACCCGGGCCCGTCCTACACATTTCGTACGCTGGAGCGGTTGAGTGAGCAGCGGCCCGGCGAGCAGATCTGGTTTCTGATGGGGGCCGACGTCGCTGCAAGCCTGGAGTCGTGGAAGCGGCCCGAGCGGGTGCTGGAGCTGGCGCGGCTCGGGATCGCGGCGCGTCCGGGGACGGCCACCGACGAGGCCGAGGCGGCGCTCGAGCGGCTCGGAGCCGAGGATCGCGCGGAGTGGATCCGGATGCCGGAGATCGGCGTCTCCTCGACCCGGATCAGGCGCCGGGTCGGGCAGGGCCGGCCCGTCAGGTACCTGACGCCCGACCCGGTGCTCGAGCTGATCGAGGCGATGGACCTCTATCGCGAGGCGGTGCGAGCGTGACCCCCGCGGACGCCGGACGCGAGGCAGCGGTCGCGGAGCGACGTGCCGCGGCGCCGGGCGCGTCGGCCGAGCTGGCACGGCGGGTCGCGTCGATCGTCGATGAGAAGAAGGGCGAGCGGATCGTCGCGATCGACGTTCGCGAGCTGGTCTCATACACCGATTACCTGGTGATCGCGACGGCGCGCAACGAGCGCCAGGCGAAGGCGATCGCCGACGAGGTGCGGCTGGTCCTGAAGCGCGACGACGAGCGGCTCCCGGCCCGCGCCGAGGGCGAGGGCGAGGCGCGCTGGGTGCTGCTCGACTACCTCGATTGCGTGCTGCACGTGCAGGTTCCGGAGATGCGCGACCGCTACCGGCTGGAGCGGCTCTGGGGCGAGGGATCGCGACTCGAGCTGGCGCTCGAGGGCGCGGCCGACTGACAGGTTTCTGTCCGTCCGACGCCACGCCTAGCGTTCCGGGCGGTGAAAGCGTTCAAGAGGTCGCTGTTCGGCTATCGAACCAAGGACGTGAACGAGGCGCTCGCGGCGCGCGATGTGGCGCTCGCCGAGGGGGCTTCGTCGCTCGCCTGGCACGCGGCCGAGCTGGAGCGGCGGCGGGAGCGCGTCGCCCAGCTTGAGCTGGTCTGCGACGCGCTCAGCGACAAGGTCGTGGCGCGCGACCGGGAGCACAGGATGCTGCGCACCGAACTGGCCCGCGCGCGGCGCGAGGTCGAGAAGGTCGAGGCGATCGGCGCTCAGGCCCGCGGCCAGGCGACCCGGATCAGGCTGCAGGCGCTGCGCGAAGCGTCGGAGCTCTCCGCCCGGCTGTCGGAGGTCTCGCAGTCGCCGACCGCCGATCGCGGCCGGCTGCTGGACGCGATTCGCGGGGCGATCGACCGGATGGGGCTGAAGGACGCCACGCCGACGCCGCCCACGCCGGCCAACGGGAACGGCCGGATGCGCGATGCTGCGGATGAGATCTTCGAGGGCCTGGTCGAGGTCGAGGTCGGGCCGCTGGACGACTTCTCGCAGCTGGTCGGGTTCGAGGACGCGGCGGGCGCGATCGACGGTACGTCGGAGATCTCCGTGCGCCGGTTCGCGAGCGGCCGGGCGACGCTCGAGATGAGGCTCGCCGAGCCGGTCGAGCTGCTGCGCGAGCTCGAGGAGCGCTCGCCGTTCGAGTTCCAGGTGCGCGACCAGCGGTACGACCGCGTCGTGTTGGATATCGAAGCAGCCGAGGTCGCCGAAGCCGAGTAACCGGCGCCCGGCCGGGGCGCCAGGACTAGGATCGCTGCATGGGCTGGGGACGGGGCATCGTCGTGCTCGCGGTCGTCGCGACGCTCGTCGCGGGTGCGGCTGCGTGGGCGGGGCCGGCCCCGAGCGTGTCGTGGACGCAGTTCCTGCCGGCGCTGCCGAGCCCGTCGCAGACGGAGCCGAACCGGGTCGCGCACTGCAAGCGGGCGAAGCTGAAGTGCGTGCGGGTGCAGATCGGGCGGATGCGGGCGCTGCAGGAGCGGCTCGGGTGCGACCACAAGGCGGTGTTCGCGACGACGTACCTGGTGCTGACCGAGGCGCTGCGCGACGCGATGCTCGCCGATCCGGGGATGCTGCGCTGGCCGAAGTGGTTCTTCCGCGAGGACGCGCTGTTCGCGAACACGTACTTCCGGACCGTGCGGCGGTGGGAGCAGGGGAGGGAGGTGCCGCCCGCCTGGCGGATCGCGTTCGAGACCGCCGACGACGGCGAGGTGCTGGGGGCACAGGACATGCTGCTCGGGATCAACGCCCACGTGCAGAACGACATGCCGTTCGTGGTCGCCCAGCTCGGCCTGCGCGACCGCAAGGGCGAGGCGCGCAAGCCTGACCACGACCTGACCAACGACGTGCTCGCCGCTGCGTACGAGGACGTGGTGAGCGAGGTGCGCGACCGCTACGACCCGAGCCTCGGGTTGACCAACCCGCCCGGCGTGCCCGCCGACGACGCCGCCGGCCTCGAGATGGTGCGCCAGTGGCGCGAGCAGGTCTGGCGCAACGCCGAGCGGCTGGTCAACGCGAAGGACGATGCGGAGCGCGCCGAGGTCGCGGCCGACATCAAGTCCTACGCGGCGGAGTGGGCGCGCGGGATCGCCGCGGCGCCGGCATCGGGCTATCGCGCGCAGCGCGACGCATACTGCGAAGCCCAACTCGCCGGCTGACCGACTTTTCCGTCCGGACCGAATGCGAACATACGTTCGTGTCCATTCACGACCCGAACCTGAAGGGCAACGTCGCCGAACTGAAGATCGCCGCGGAGGCGGCACGTCTCGGCATTCCGGTTCTGCGGCCGATGACCGAGCACGAGCGTTATGACTTGGTGTTCGAATTTGACGGGCGCTTCGTGAGGGTGCAGTGCAAGTCAGCGCGTCGCAAGGGCGACGTCGTGATCCTCACCTTCGTGACCAACCGGCGCGGGCCGAACGGCTACATCCGTACGAAATACACGGCCGACGAGATCGATGCCGTTGCGGCGTACTGCCCCGAACTCGACGAATGCTTCTATGTCCCCATCGCCGAAATCGACGGCGCGACTACCTTTCATCTGCGCCTCGCCCCCGCCCGGAACGGTCAAAAAGCAGCGCTACACTTCGCGCGCGATTACCGCCTAGGGGCTATAGCTCAGCTGGGAGAGCGTTCGGCTGGCAGCCGAAAGGTCGTGGGTTCGAGTCCCACTAGCTCCACT
This sequence comes from uncultured Solirubrobacterales bacterium, assembly GCA_963767285.1. Classification (GTDB taxonomy): domain Bacteria; phylum Actinomycetota; class Thermoleophilia; order Solirubrobacterales; family 70-9; genus WHSW01. The sequence goes on from CAVYDJ010000004.1 coordinate 533,866, forward strand.
CTCGAGACACCCGTGACACTCGGCGCACACGAGTACCGCAACCACTTCGGCTGGTACATGGAGCGCGCCGCGGCCGGCGAGCGCTTCCTGATCACCCGGCACGGCAAGCCTTACGCTCGCCTCTCACCGCCCCACGAGCAGCTCGACCTGCCCGCCCCGGAGCCGGCCGAGGTCGTCCCGATCACCGAAGCTAAGGAGCGCCGCGCATGACCGTCCCGTCCCGCCTTTCCGTCGTCACCGTCGGCGCCCGCGACGTCGCCGTCCTCCGCGCCTTCTACGAGCGCCTCGGCTGGACCACCACCACCAAGTCCGACGATTTCGCCGCCTTCCCGCTCGGCGGCGCCGTCTTCTGCATCTTCAACCTCGACCACCTCGCCGCCGAGGCCGGCGGCTCACCGATCCCCGACCCGGTCCCGTTCAAGGGCTTCTCGCTCGCCATCAACGTCGACGAGCGCAAGCAGGTCGACACCGCGCTCGCCGGCGCGCGCGAGGCCGGCGCCAAGGTCCTCGCCGAGCCCGTCGACCGCGACTGGGGCGGCGCGTCGGCGTACTTCGCCGACCCAGAGGGCAACGTCTGGGAGATCGCCTGGTTCCCGGGCATCGAGTTCGACGAACGCGGCGCCCTCATCTGGCCCTCCTGAGCGCGGGGATCGCCGGCGGCTCCCCACGCTTCGCTACCGTCGCCGCCGTGTCCGCCATGCCCCACGTCGACGGCGTCCGCCACCGCTTCATCGGCGCCAACGGGATCGTCCACCACGTCGCCGAGGCCGGCGCCGAGAACGGCGACCCCGTCCTGCTCCTGCACGGCTGGCCGCAGCACTGGTACGAGTGGCGCCACCTCATCCCGGCGCTCGCCGAGCGCCACCGCGTCCTGGCCCTCGACCTGCGGGGCTTCGGCTGGTCCGACGCCCCACGGCGCGGCTACGAGAAGGAGGAGCTCGCCACCGACGTCCTCGCCGTCCTCGACGCGCTCGGCATCGACCGCGTCAAGCTCGTCGGCCACGACTGGGGCGGCTGGGTCGGTTTCCTGCTCTGCCTCCGCGCCCCCGAGCGCTTCGACCGCTTCCTGGCCCTCGGCATTCCTCATCCGTGGCAGACGGTCCGCGGTGGCTGGCGCGACCTGCCCCGCTTCTGGTACCAGGTGCCGATCATCACCCCGGGGCTCGGCTACGCGCTGCACCGCAGCGGCCTGATGGTCCGCGGCGCTCTTCGCAGCGGGATCACCGACGGCGACGCGCTCGACCAGACGGCGATCGCATCGTTCGCCGGCAACCTCGCCGAGCCGGCCCGTGCCCGCGCCTGCGTGCAGGTCTACCGCGTCTTCGTCCTGCGCGAATCGCTCCGAGTGGCGCGCGGCCGCTACGCGTCGTCCCGGCTGACCGTTCCGACTCGCCTGGTCGTCGGCGCCGACGACCAGGTGATCAGCGCGCCGATGCTCTCGGGCTGGGAGCCGCACGCCGACGAGATGTCGGTATCCGTGGTCCCCGGCTGCGGCCACTTCATCGCCGACGAGCGCCCCGGCCTCGTCGCCTCCGAGGCCCGCGCCCTCTTCGCCTGACCGGCGCATCGCGAGCCGGTCGTGACTACCCTTCTCAGTTGATCAAGGGGCGGCACGGATGAACGCGGGGGTAACGAGGATGAGACGACGGACAGCAACGCGTGCGCTCGCCGCGGTGGCAGCGCTGCTCGGCGCGCTCGCCCTCGCCCCCGCCGCGACGGCCGCGATCCCGAACATCCCGAACGGAGCCGGCGGCCAGATGGCCTGCGCCGACCCCGGCGCCCCGAACGCCGGCGAGCGCCACTGCTCGGGCATCTTCACCACCTTCGACGGCGCCCCGATCGACGTCAACGTCGCCTTCCCGCCCACACCGGCATCGGGTCCCGACGGCAACTTCCCGATCGTCGGCGTCTTCCACGGCTGGGGCGGCTCCAAGTTCGGCCTCGACAGCACGTCGCTACAGCAATGGCTCGACGACGGCTACGCCGTCTTCTCCATGAGCGACCGCGGCTGGGGCAACTCCTGCGGCGGCATGGACCCGAAGCGCCTCCAGCCGGTCTGCGCGGAGGGCTACAACCACCTGATGGACACCCGCTACGAGGTCCGCGACGCCCAGGAGGTCTGGGAAGCGCTCGCCGACGCGGGCCTGATCGACCCGCGGGCGATCGCCTCCACCGGCGGCTCCTACGGCGGCGGCATCTCGATGGCCCTCGGCGCGCTGCGCAACCGCCAGATGCAGCCCGACGGCACCCTCGTGCCCTGGGTCAGCGCCGGTGGCAAGGCGATGCAGATCGCCGCGGTCCAGCCCGACATCCCGTGGACCGACCTCCCGGCCTCGCTGCAGCCCAACGGCTCCACCCTCGACTACGTCGCCGACGCTCCGTACCTCGGCCCGAACGGCGACCGCCGGATCGGCGTCATGAAGCAGTCCTTCACCGCCGGCCTCTACGGACTCGGCCTCGCGACGAGCAACTACGCGCCGCCCGGCGTCGACCCCGACGCCGACCTCACCCAGTGGTATTCGACGATCAACGCCGGCGAGCCGTACGACGAGAACCCGCTCTCGCAGGACGTCGTCGACGAGCTCACCACGCACCACTCGTCGTACTACATCGACGACTCGATCGCGCCCGCCCCGATGCTGATCTCCAACGGCTGGACCGACGACCTCTTCCCGCCCGACGAGGCGCTCCGCTTCTACAACCGCACCCGCACCGAGCACCCGGGCACGCCGATCTCCCTCATCTTCAGCGACCACGGCCACCAGCGCGGTCAGAACAAGACCGCCGACGCCACCTTCCGCCGCTCCCAGGCCCATGCGTGGCTCGACTTCTACGTCAAGCACACCGGCCCGGAACCGTTCCAGGGCGTCCAGACCCTCACCACCACGTGCCCTGACACCGCTTCGTCGGCCGGCCCGTTCCGCGCCCCGACCTGGCGCGAGCTCGCCCCGGGCGAGGTTCGCCTGTCCTCCGCGACCGCCCAGACGATCGTTCCCGGCTCGGACTCACCCGCGATCGGCCAATCCTTCGACCCGATCGCCGGCCCCGGCGCCTGCGCCACCGCCCCCGGCGCCGACCAGCCGGGCGTCGCCACCTACCGCCTCGACCCGGCTCCGGCCGGCGGTTACACGCTGATGGGCTCGCCGACCGTGATCGCCTCGATCTCAGCCGGCTCGCCCACGTCGCAGGTCGCCGCCCGCCTGCTCGACGTTGACCCGAACGGAGACGAGACGCTCGTCGCCCGCGGCCTCTACCGGCCGACCGAAGAGCCCAAGCAGGTCTTCCAGCTGCACCCGAACGGGTGGCTGTTCGCCGAGGGCCACATCCCGAAGCTCGAGCTGCTGCCCTCCGATGCCCCCTACGGCCGCACCTCGAACGGCCAGGCTCCGGTGACCGTGTCCGACCTGGAGCTCCGCCTCCCGGTCCTCGAGTCGCCGGGCACCGGGCCCGTGCGCGCACCGGCCGCCAAGGTCCTGCCGCCCGGCTACAAGCTCGCCGCCGACCACCTCCCGGCGGGCGGCGGCGGAGCCGGGGGCGGGGGAGACGGCGACGGCACCACGCCACCGGCCTCCTGCAACGCGAGCCCGATCGCCGGCACCAAGAAGGACGACAAGCTCCGCGGCACGCCACAGGACGACCTGATCCGCGGCCGCGGCGGCGACGATCGCCTCAAGGGACGCAGGGGCGACGACTGCCTCCGTGGGGGCGGCGGGAGCGACACGTTGAGCGGCGGGCCCGGCGCGGACCTCCTCGCCTGCGGGCCGGGACGACACGACGTCGCAAGGGCCGGCGCCGCCGACACGGTTCGCGGCTGCGAGCGCACCCGTCGCGGCTGAGCGCTTCCGCCGTCAAATAGGCTGGCGCGGATGAAGCAGCTCGCCGACGGCGTCTGGCAGCTCTCGGGCTTTCCTCCAAACGGCATCAACGTCTTCGTGATCGAGGACGTGCTGATCGACGCCTCGACGCGCTACGCGACCCGCCGCATCCTCCGCCAGGTGAAGGACCACAAGCCCTCCGCGCACGCGCTCACCCACGCCCACCCCGACCATCAGGGCGCCAGCCACAACGTCTGCGAGCGCCTCGGGATCCCGTTCTGGGTCGGCGAGGCCGACGCCGACCCGGCCGAGACGCCCGACCTGATCGGCGAGCGCCAGCCCGACCACCCGATCGCCCAGCTCTTCTTCAAGACCTGCACCGGCCCCGGCCACCCGGTCGACCGCAAGCTCGTCGAGGGCGACGAGGTCGGCGGCTTCCAGGTCCTTCACGTCCCCGGCCATTCCGCCGGCCACCTCGCCTTCTGGCGCGAGTCCGACCGCGTCCTGATCGCGGGCGACGTCTTCAACAGCGCCAACCCGTTCACCGGCATCCCCGGCCTGCGGCTTCCATACGACTTCTTCACCCCGGACCCGGCGCAGAACCGCCGCTCGGCGAAGCGCCTCGGCGAACTCGAGCCGAAGCTGGTCCTGCTCGGCCACGGCCCGCCCTACCGGGACACGAAGAAGTTCGTCGACTTCTGCGCGGCGCTGCCCGGCTAGTCGCCGGAGCGCTCCGCGTCGGCGGCCCTCGCCGCGTCGCACTGTGCCCCGATCGACTCCAGGGTCTGGCGCATCTCGCACGGGTTTGAGCCCAGCGCCGGCATGAAGTCCTCGGCGATGCCGCGTGCGTACACGGGCCACATCCGCTCCAGCATCGCGCGACCTTCGTCGGTGAGCTCGATGTAGAAGCTCCGCCGGTCGGTGTCGCACGAGGTGCGGCGGGCCAGCCCGGCCTTCTCGATGCGGTCGATCAGCCGGCTCAGGCCGCTGTTCGAGAGCAGCACCCGCTCGGCGAGCTCGACCTGGCGCAGCCTGGCGTCGTCGGCGTCCCTCAGCGCCGCGAGCACGTCGTACCAGCTGAGCGGGGGCAGATCCGCCTCGTCGAGGTCGGCGGCGATCCGCCGCAGCATCGTCGAGTGCGCGCGCAAAAAGGCCCGCCATGCAGCGAGTTCGTCCGTCGACAGCATGTCCGTGGCAGCGCTCATGGAGACAGATTGTACCGGAGATAGTTGACAATGCAACGGTTTCCTGTATGATTGTTGCATCAACAACAGTTGCAACGTCATCCATAGGAGGCTTCAGATGACCACAGCCACGGAAACCAGCCAGGACCTCGTGCCGACCGGCACCTGGCAGATCGACAACACGCACTCCAATGCCGGCTACGAGGTCGAGCACGGCGGACTATCCGTCTTCCGCGGCGGCTTCGAGCCGATCGACGCGACCCTCGTCTCCGGTGACGACGGCGTCGTGCTCGAGGGCCGCGTCGCGGTCGAGAGCATCAGGATCGACGACGAGAACCTGCGGCCGCACCTGCTGTCGCCGGACTTCTTCGACGCCGAGCGCAACCCGGAGATCACCTTCCGGTCGACCGAGATCAGCGGCTCCGCCGACGACCTGACCGTCACGGGTGAGCTCTCGATGGCCGGCGTCTCGCTCCCGGTCCAGTCCAGGGGCCGGATTCGCGGACCCGTCTCGTTCGGCGAGGGGCTCGACAAGCTCTCGCTCTCCCTCGAGGCGACCATCGACCGCACCCTGTTCGGGATGGTCTGGCAGATGGAACTGCCCGGTGGCGGCCAGGCGCTCGGCAACGACGTCCGCCTGGTCGTCGAGCTCGAGCTCAACCGCAGCTAGCCATGAAGATCCTCGCCATCTCCGGCAGCGTCCGCGCGCGACTCCCACAACACGCGCCTGCTCCGCCACGCGGCGGAGCGGGCGCCGGCGGGGATCGAGATCGAGGTCTGGGACGGGCTGAAGTCGGTTCCGCCCTATGACGAGGACGACGACGGCCCGATCGCTCCCCGGCCGGTCGCCGAGCTCCGCAAGGCGATCGCCGACGCCGACGGCCTGCTGATCGCGACCCCCGAGTACAACTCTTCGATCCCGGGCGTGCTCAAGAACGCGATCGACTGGGCATCGCGCCCACGGGCGGAGACGCCGCTGCAGGGCAAGCCGGCCGCGGTGATCGGCGCTACGACCGGCAGCTTCGGCGCTGTCTGGGCCCAGGCCGAGCTGCGCAAGGTGCTCGCCTCGACCGGCGCCCGGGTCATCGACCTCGAGCTGCCGGTAAGCAAGGCCCACGAGGCCTTCGACGACGACGGCGCGCTGGTCTCGACCGATCACGACGACCGGATGCTCCAGGTCCTCGCGGCTCTGGCCGCGGAGATCAACCTCGGCCGCGAGCTGGCGCTCGCCGCCTAGCCGCGAACCGTCCGGCGGCCTCGTCCAGGGCGGGACGAGCGCGCTCGGGCAGCTGAGCCCGGACGCGCCAGCGGGCGCCCGAGAAACCGAGGTTGGCGACCTTCGCGAACCCGAGCTCGTCCTCGCGCAGAGCCAGGAGCAGGTGCGCGACGCGGTCGCCGGCCGGCAGATCGGCCAGCTCTGCGACCCGCACGCACCAGCAATCGACGCGGTGCCCGCCCGGACGGACCAGGAACGCTCCCTGCTCGCCGACCAGCCAGACGCCGAGCTCGCCGCGCTGGAGCGCCAGGCCGGTGTCGCGCAGCAGATCGCGCTCGGCATGGCCGACGAGGTCGCCGAGCAGCCCGAGCGCAATGCCCTCGGCACCCGGATCGGCCTCGGCGCGCCTTGCCGCGCTGCGCTCGCTGCCGATCGGGACCACCTGGCGGGCGCCGCGGCGCGCCTGAATCCAGGGCACGAACCAGGCGTGGGCGAAGCAGATCGCCGCCACCGGGAAGGTGAGCGGCTCGATCGCCAGCAGCAGGGCGCCCGGGGCGACGAACACGAACGTGATCCACGCGGTCCACAGCGTCCAGCGCCGCCCGTCGCGGCGCAGGGTGCGCTCGCTGGCGTCCTCGCGCCACGGCAGGCGCGCGGCCTCGCTGAGTCCGCCGGCCGCGGGCGCGTGCGCCGGCTCGGCCGTCCGGTCCATGGTGCTCCGCTAGCCGCCGGCGATCGGCCGGCGCAGGACCACGAGGTCCGCCTCGAGCGGCAGCTCGCGGACCACCTCGGCGGTCCCGTCCGCATAGCTGACCGACGCGACCATGCCGCGATCGAGCTCGGCGCGAAACGCCGCCACGGCCGCGTCGGGGTCGCCATCGCCACCAGCCGTCCACTCCGCCAGGGTCGTGTGCCCGCTGCGGTCGAGTCTGATCAGCTTGCCCATCGCAACCTCCTCGTAGTGGTCCGTCCACCATACGCCGTGCCCATGGCGCGATGTGTGATCTCGCCGCGCTCGTAATATCGGGCGCATGGAAGCCGCCCGCGATGAGCTCGCTCGCTATGAGCCGCACGAGATCGAGCGCCGCTGGCAGCGGATCTGGGCCGACGAACGCACCTGGGAGGTCCCGAATCCCGGCGACCCGGGCTTCGACGGGTCGAAGGAGAAGTTCTACGTGCTCGAGATGCTCCCGTACCCCTCGGGCGAGCCTCACGTCGGCCACCTGAAGAACTACTCGCTGGGCGACGCGATCGCCCACTACCGGCGCCGCAACGGCTACCAGGTGCTCCACCCGATGGGCTACGACGCCTTCGGCCTCCCGGCGGAGAACAACGCGATCAAGACCGGCCAGCCCCCGCGCCAGGCCGTCGAGGCGTCGATCGCCGCATACAGGGAGCAGTTCATGGCCTGGGGCGTCTCGATCGACTGGTCGCGCGAGATCTCCAGCCATCACCCCGACTACTACCGCTGGACGCAGTGGATCTTCCTGCGCTTGTTCGAGCGCGGGCTCGCCTACCGCGCCGAGGCGCCGGTGCAGTGGTGCCCGGTCGACCAGACCGTGCTCGCCAACGAGCAGGTCATCGACGGCCACTGCGAGCGCTGCGGATCGCTCGTCGAGTCGCGCCAGCTCGAGCAGTGGTTCTTCAAGATCACCGAGTACGCCGACCGGCTCCTCGCCGACTTCCAGACGCTCGAGTCGTGGCCCGAGCACGTGGTCACGATGCAGCGCAACTGGATCGGCCGCTCCGAGGGTGCCGAGGTCACCTTTCGGTGCGAGGACCTGGGGCTCGACTTCCCCGTCTTCACAACCCGCCCGGACACCCTGTTCGGCGCCACCTTCTTCGTGCTCGCCCCCGAGCACCCCGAGCTCGAGCGGCTGGCCGCCGGCACCGGCAACGAGGACGAGGTCCGCGCCTACGTCGACGCCGCGATCCGCGAGTCGGTCGAGGAGCGCGGCGACCAGGAGCGCGCGAAGACCGGCGTTCCCCTGGGCCGCACGGTCACCAACCCGGTGAACGGCGAGCAGATCCCGATGTTCGTCTCCGACTACGTGCTGATGGAGTACGGGACCGGGGCGCTGATGGCGGTCCCGGCCCACGACGGCCGCGATCATGCGTTCGCGCGCGCGTTCGGGCTCGAGATCCGCGAGGTGGTGGCCGGCGGCGACGACGTGCAGGCCGAGCCGTACCTCGGCGACGGGCCGCTCGTCAACAGCGGTCCCTTCGACGGCGAGGACAACCGGGAGGCCTACGGCCGGATCGTCGAGTGGCTGGACGCGGAGACGAAGGGCGAGGCGGCCGTCAACTACCGCCTCCGCGATTGGCTGCTCTCGCGCCAACGCTACTGGGGCTGCCCGATCCCGGTCGTCTACTGCGACGCCGACGGCATCGTCTCCGTCCCCGACGACCAGCTGCCGGTCGAGCTGCCCGAGGTCGAGGACTACGCGCCCAAGGGCAAGAGCCCGCTGGCCGCGGCCGAGGACTGGGTGAGCACGACCTGCCCCAAGTGCGGTGGACCCGCGCGGCGCGAGACGGACACGATGGACACGTTCGTCGACTCGTCCTGGTACTTCCTGCGCTACCTCGATCCGCGCAACGACGAGCTGCCGTTCGATCGCGGGATCGCCGACCACTGGATGCCGGTCGACCAGTACATCGGCGGCGTCGAGCACGCGATCCTGCACCTGATGTACGCGCGCTTCTTCACCAAGGCGCTCGCCGATCTGGGCTACCTGGGCGTCCAGGAACCGTTTGCGAGCCTCTTCACGCAGGGGATGATCACGCGAGACGGGGCGAAGATGTCGTCCTCGAAGGGCAACACCGTCAGCGCCGTGGAAACGGTCGACCGCTACGGCGCGGACACCGCCCGGACCTACGTCTGCTTCCTCGGGCCCCCCGAGCGGGGCGGCGACTGGGTCCCCGCCGGAGTGGAGGGCGTGCATCGTTTCCTGGTGCGTCTATGGCGCCTCGGTAACGAGGTTGCGGAGCGCACGGGGCCGCAGGAGCTGCCCAGCGGTGATTCCGAGCTCTTGCGAAAGACGGCGTGGGCCATCGACAAGGTGTCTCACGACATCGAGCATGGATTCCAGTTCCACACGGCGATCTCCGCGGTGATGGAGCTGGTCAACGACGCCTACCGGCTGAAGGACGGCCTGTACGGCGACCCTGCCGGCGAGTCGACGCTGCGCTTTGCGACCGCGACCGCGGCCTCGCTGATCTTCCCGTTCGCCCCGCACCTCGGCAGCGAGGTCTACGAGCAGCTGACCGGCGAGCGGGTCTGGGAGCAGCCCTGGCCGCAGCCCGACGCCTCCCTCCTGGAGAGCGATCAGGTGACGATCGTCGTCCAGGTGAACGGCAAGCGCCGCGACCAGATCGTGGCGGCCGCGGACGCCTCGGAAGAGGAGCTGCTGGCGCTCGCGAAGGCATGCGACAACGTCGTGCGGCACATCGACGGCAAGCAGCTGGTCAAGGAGATCGTCGTGCCCGGCAAGCTCATCAACCTGGTGGTGAGCTGATTCGCAACCCCGATGCGGCTTGCGTCTGGTAGAAAGATCGCGTGCTGGTCAGGCGGCTCTCCGACGCAGCGGTGACCGAGGTCCACGGGTTGCGTCCGCACATCCTGATGGACGCCGGGGAGCTCGGCTCGCGCCACGTGTCGGTGAATTGGCTCGAGGTTCCGCCGGGCGTGCACGAGGAGCTGCGGTCCCACGAGGAGGCCGAGCAGGTGTACGTCGTCGTCAGCGGCAGCGGGACGATGTCGGCGACCGGCGACACGCAGAGCCTCGGCGCCGGCGATCTGGTCCTCATTCCACCCGCGACCGACCACGGGGTAGCCAACGACGGCACCGAGACGCTGGTGCTGATCTCGGTTCAATCTCCGGCCGTCTCCGCCGACGAGCTCTACAGCCGGCGGCTCGCCAGCCAGGCGAGCGGCTACGACGACGAGGACTACGAGCGCTCGTAAGGTTCGTGTGGTTCGCCGCCGGGTGATCGTCCACGGCCGCGTCCAGGGCGTCTTCTTTCGCGACACCCTGCGCCGGCGCGCCGAGCAGCTCGGCGTGGCCGGATTCGTGTCCAACCGCCCCGACGGCACGGTCGAGGCGGTCTTCGAGGGCGGCGACGAGGATGTGGCCGTGCTGGTCGACTTCTGCCGCCATGGCCCGGAACGGGCTGAGGTCGAGCGCATCGAGGTGTTCTCAGACCAGCCCCGAGGCGACGAGGGCTTTCGGGTCACGTAGCGCTTCCGCGACGGCTCGCGTCCCATTCGTCAACCGTGGTCGCCGACGATCGCGGGGTGCCCGAGCTCAGCCGCAGCCAGCTGGTCGTCTACGGCGCGATCGCCGTCGCGCTGCTCCTGCTCGGCGCCCGCTGGCTGCGCTCGGCCGACGAGGCCGAGGCCGGGTTCGGCGCCGTCGAGTCGTCGGCGGCCCAGCCCGCGGTCGAGTTCGACCGCGGCGGCGGGGCCCTCGTGGTCCACGTCGCCGGCGCGGTCCGCGACCCCGGCGTCTACGAGCTCCCCCCGGGCTCGCGGGTCACCGACGCGGTCGAGCGCGCCGGCGGGCCGACCCCCGACGCGGTCACGGACTCGATCAACCTCGCGGCGAAGCTGGCCGACGGCCAGCAGGTGGTGGTGCCGGCGAAAGCGGCGGCCGGGGCAGTAACGGGGGTCACCCCCGAGGATGGCCCGATCAGCCTCGGCACCGCAACGGTCGAGCAACTGGACACGATCGAAGGCATCGGGCCCGTGACAGCCGCCGACATCATCGCCTTCCGCGACGAGCATGGCGGCCTCTCGTCCGTCGACGAGCTCGACGAGCTGTCCGGCATCGGCCCGGCGACCATGGAGGCCCTGCGCGACCGCCTCCAGCCGTAAGCGGGTGCGGCCGCCGCTGACGCCTCGAATCGCGGTTGCGGCGCGGTTTGCGGCGCTCGGGGGCCTGAGCGCGGGTCTGTGCGCATCGCCTTCAGTGCCAGCCGCGCCCGAAGCGCTCCCCGCAGGCGTCCTCACCCTTGTTGCCCTGTTCGTGTGGGCGCCTCGGTCGGCGCCCTCCGGTGTCGGCGCATACGTGTGGCTTGCTCTGATCGCCGCCGCAGCGGCCACCGCCGGCCTCGGCCTTGGCGCCACCCGCCTGCAGGCCATTGACGCCGGCGCCCTCGCCCTCGAACCCGGCAGTCACGCGGAGATCCAAGGCTTCGTCGCCGCCGTCCCGCGCCGCTCCGACGGACTGGTCCAGGTCCGCGCCGACACCCCGGGCGGCCGGCTGCTGATCGAGGCGCCCGAGCCGGTCGGCGAGCTCGAGGTCGGCGCGGCGATCGAGGCGTCGGGAACGATCCGCGAGCCGGCGCCGTTCGAGGGCGATTACCTGACTCGGCTCGGAATCCGCCGGATCCTCATGACCGAGTCGATCGAGCCGCGCGTGCAGCGTCGCGGCGGAGTCACCGGGCTGCTCGACCGGGTGCGCACGCGGGCCCAGGAGGCGCTCTCGGCCGGGACCCCGTCCGCCTCGGCCGCGCTGCTGCGCGGCTTCGTGCTGGGCCAGGACGACCGCATCGAGCCGCCCACGGTCGAGGAGTTCAAGCGCTCCGGCCTTGCGCACCTGCTCGCGGTCAGCGGCATGAACGTCGTCCTGCTCGCGATCCTCGCCTCCGCGCTGATGGCTCTGGCGGGGGTCTCGATCCGCGCGCGCCTGGTGGCGATCCTGGCGCTGATCGCCGTCTACGTCTTCGTCACCGGGGCCGGCCCCTCGATCCAGCGGGCGGGGGTGATGGGCGCGGCCGGGGTGGCGGCGGCGCTCGCCGGGCGGCCCCGCTCGCGCTGGTACGTGCTCCTGCTCGCCGCCGCGATCACGCTCGCCCTCAATCCGCGGGCGACCGGCGATGTCGGCTGGCAGCTGAGCTTCGCGGCCGTCGTCGGGATCCTGCTGTTCTGCGCGCCGTTGGCTCGCCTGCTCGCGGGACCGGCTCCCCCGACGGCGCGGCGAGCCCTCTCGGAGGCGGCCGCGCTGACGATCTCGGCGACGCTCGCCACCGCACCGCTGATCTCGCTTCAGTTCGGGGTCGTCTCGCTGGTCTCGCTACCGGCCAACCTCGTGGCGGTCGTCGCCGAGGCGCCCGTGATGTGGCTGGGGATGCTCGCGGCGGCGGCCGGACAGCTGTCCTGGGTTCCCGTCGAGCCGATCACCTGGCTCGCCGGTCTGCTCGCCGCCTACATCGCCCAGGTCGCGGCGTGGTTCGCCCGCCCCGGTTGGGCGCAGGTCGAGGTCGCGGCGATCGACGGCGCCGCCGCGCTCGCCGCGACCTACGCGCTGCTCGCCACCGGCCTCGGCCTGGCAATGCGCTGGCTGGCCCGCCGGCGGGGCCTGCACGCCGGGGCGGCGCGGGTGCGGCGCCGGGTCGCGCTGCTTGTCGCGATCGCGTTCACGGCGACCACGATCGCGGTCGTCGCGTCGCGTTTGCAGGCGCCGGCGAGTCGCGATCCGGGCCTGCGGGTCACCGTCCTCGACGTCGGACAGGGGGACGCGATCCTGCTCGAGCCTCGGGACGGCGATCCGGTGCTCGTCGACGCCGGCCCGGCCGCGGCCGATGCGGGCGCGCAGCTACGTGCGCATGGGGTGGATCGGCTCGCCGCTCTCTTCGTCACCCACGCCGACGCCGATCACGACGGGGGTGCGGCCGGTGTGATCGGTGCCGTCGACGTCGGTCATCTGCTGTACGGGCGAACGAGCCGGGCGACCCGCGGCGTGGCGCGCGCGGCGGCGGTCCCAGCGGAGCGCGTCGGCACCGGGTTCGGCCTGCGCTCCGGCGATCTCCGCCTGCGCGTCCTCTGGCCGCCGCTGGAGCGTCCGGCGGCATCGGAGCCGAACGCGCTCGCCCTCGTCCTGCTCGCCCGCTGGCGCGGCTTCCGGATCCTGCTGACCGGCGACGCCGAGGCCGAGCTCGCACCCCTGCACCCCGGCGACGTGGACGTGCTGAAGGTCGCCCACCACGGCAGCGCCGACACCGGGCTGGCGGCGTTGCTCGCCGAGGCGACCCCCGAGCTCGCCGTGATCTCGGTTGGCGCCGGCAACCCGTACGGCCATCCGGCGCCGTCCGCCCTGGCGGCGCTCGAGCGGGCCGGCGTGCCGGTGGCGCGCACCGATCTGGAGGGCGAGCTGACCATCTCGGTCGGCCATGGGCGTTGGTCGCCTGCTGCCGCCCGGTCGAGTCGGTAGGGTGCCGCGCGGGGTCGGGGTACCTGACCAATGACCGTCTCGCAGGAGGACTGACTGAACATGGAATCAAGCGGCAACCCACCACCGCCCGAGGATCCGGCGGCGCAGCCCGCGCAGCCCGCGCAGCCCGCGACACCTCCGCCACCCCCGCCCGCGCCGGCGGCGGTCGAGGACGACGGTAAGGCCGGCGGCGGCTGGCGCGCCCTCTCGGTGATCCTCTTCCTCGCGCTCGCGTTCGCGTGCGCCGTGATGGTGATCGCGATGGCCGACATCGCCGACACGCCGATCGAGGAGGACTGCTTCCCACCGCCCGCCGGTGACTGCACCGAGTACTTCGACGGCTCGTCTGCCCAGAAGACGATCACCCTGGTTCTCGGCTGGCCGTCCGGCATCCTCGCCGGGATCGCCGCACTGGTGGCGCTCTATTTCGCCGCCACCGGCCGTCGTGGCCGCCTGCTGCTGCAGCTCACGGGTGCCGCGATCGCGCTTGGCGCGATCAGCATCCTGATCGGCAGCGTCTAGACGCGGACCTTGTCGCCGCCCCGGCTGCGGCCGGGGCGGCGAATACACTCGGCCGACCTTGGCCGGGTCGCGCGACAAGTCCGAAATTGCGCCCGCGTACCTGATCGCCGGCACCGACCTGGCGAAGCTCGACGCGACGCTGGCTCGCCTGCGGGCGCGCGCCGAGGCCGAGGGCGGCCCGGGTGCGCTGGAGTCGTTTGCCCCCGCCGCCGGATCCACCGCCGGCCCCGACGCCGAGGCCCTGGTCGAGTCGATTCCGGCCCTCTCGCTGACGGCCTCGCGCCGTTACCTGCTCGCCGACGGGGTCGAGCGCTGGTCGGCGAAGCAGGCGACCGGTGTCGCCGACGCCCTCGCGAGCCTGCCGCCGGACCTGACGATCGTCCTCGTCGCGCGCGAGCAGCCGCCGAAGCTGCGGGCGCCGAAAAAGCTTGCCGATGCGGTCGAGGCAGCGGGCGGGACCGTGCTCGCCTACGCGTCGCCGAAGGCGCGCGAGCTGCCCCGCTGGCTCGTTGCCGAGGCCGCCAAGCGAGGCTTCGAGCTCGATCGCGAGGCGGCCGAGCTACTGGCCGGCCGCCTCGGGGAAGGGACAGCGCGGCTGGCGACCGAGCTCGACCGCCTGGCGCTCTGGGCCGGCCCCGGCGGCGAGGTCACCGCCGCGGACCTCGAGTCGATGATCGCCGACACCTCCGAGGAGGTCGCGTGGGCGCTTTCGGACGCGATCGTCGATCGCAACCCGGCTGCCGCGCTGGCCGCCGCCGAGCGGCTCGCCGACCAGGGCGAGGCCGTGACCCCGCTGATCTACCAGGCCGCGAAGCGTTTGCGCGAGGCGAGCCGGGCGCTCGAGCTGCTCGAGCAGGGAATGTCGCCGAAGGAGGTCGAGGGGGCACTGCCGATGCATCCCTATGCGGCGAAGCTGCTGGTTGGCCGCCTGCGGGGCCGCTCGCGCGAGCAGATTCGCGCGTCGGCCTGCGCGATCGCCGACCTCGAGTGGTGGACGCGCGGCGGCGCGGACTATCCGGAGCGGGTCGCCCTGACGCTCGCGGTCAGGCGAGCCGCCGGCGGGTGACCGAGGCTCAGGAGGAGGCGGCGCCGGCGCGGATGCGCGCGGCGCGGGCCTTCTTGCGGGCACCGGTGTTCCGGTGCAAAGCGCCCTTGCTGACCGCGGTGTCGATCCGCGAGCAGAGCGTCCGGTGCTCGGCGTCGGCCGTGGCCGCGTCGCCGGACTCGACCGCCGCCTCGAGCTTCTTGAACTGCGTCTTCACCGCGCTGGTGAACCGCCGGTTCTCGTCGTGCTCGCGCAGGGTGCGGGCGTTGCGCTTCTTCTGTGAGGCGATGTTGGCCATCGGGCGACGGCGGATGATAGCGGCGCACGCATGAGGGACGACGACGATCGCGACGCCGGGCACGGCGACCTCGCCGACCTCAGCGAGGCCGAGGTCGCCCCTTCGGAGGAGGTCACCGCGCCGAGCCCGCGGGCCGGGCGGCTCGCGCGCTCGACCGCGTTCTTCTCGTTCGCGACCGGGATGTCGCGGATCGCCGGTCTCGTGCGCGAGATCGCGGCGGCCTCCTACTTCGGGGTCAGCGGGGCGATGTCGGCGTTCACGATCGCCTTCCAGGTCCCCAACCTGGTCCGCAGCCTCTTCGCCGACGCCGCGATCCAGGCCGCGTTCGTGCCGGTGTTCACCGAGAAGCTCGAGCGCGGCGAGAGGCGCGAGGCGTTCGCGCTGGCGACCAACCTGATCTTCGTCGTCACGCTCGTGCTCGGGGCCCTCACGGCCCTCTTCGTCCTGGTCGCGCCGGTGCTGATGCCGCTCTTCGTGCCGGCGTCCGACGAGGTGGTCACCGACCTGACGGTCACCCTGTCGCGAATTCTGTTCCCGATCCTCGTCCTGCTCGGGGTGAGCGGGATGGTGGTCGGGATCCTCAACAGCTACGACCGCTTCGGAGCCTTCGCGGTCGCGCCGTTCTTCTGGAACGTGGCGATCATCGTCGTGCTCGTGGGACTCGCGCCGGCGTTCCCCGAGGGCGACGAGATCTACGCCTACGCGATCGGCGTCCTGGTCGGGACCGTGGTTCAGCTGGCGATCGTGCTCTACGACCTTCGCCACACCCCGTATGGACTGCGCCGGGCGCTGAAGGCACCCTTCTCCGGCCGGATCGGCGCGGCGTTCCGTGACATCGACGTGCGCCGCGTGCTGCTGCTGATGCTCCCGGTGACGATCAGCCTCGGGCTGATCAACTTCAACCTGGTCATCAACAGCGTCGCCGGCTTTCTGGTCTCCGAGCAGGCGCCGGCGGCGATCGACAAGGCGTTCCGGATCTACATGCTGCCCCAGGGCGTGTTCTCCGTCGCGGTCGCGACCGTGCTGTTCCCGACCCTCGCCCGGTTCGCCGCCCGCGGCGACCTCGATCGCCTGCGGGCGACGATGGCGAGCGGGATGCGGCTGATCATCCTGCTGCTGATCCCGGCCACGGCGGCGATCCTGGTCCTTGCCGAGCCGATGGTCCGCGTCGTCTACGAGCGCGGCGACTTCGGCCCCGGGGCAACCGAGCTGGTCTCCGAGGCGCTGTTCTGGTTCGCCTTCTCACTCCCGTTCAACGGCCTGTTCCTGCTCCTGACGCGCACCTTCTTCAGCCTCCAGCGGCCCTGGGTGCCGACCGCGATCGCAGCCGGGAACCTGGCGATCACGGCGGCGGCGGCGTTCGCGCTCTACGAGCCGTTCGGGATCGGTGGAATCGTCGCCGGCACAGCGATCGCGACCGCGGCCAGCGTGGCCGCGCAGGCCGTGATCCTGCGCGGAGCCCTCGGCCGCCTCGAGCTCGGGCGCCTGCTCTGGACGACGATCCGCGTCCTCGCCGCCTCGGCCCTGCTCGCCGTCGTGAGCTACGAGATCTGGAACCTGCTCGACGACGAGCTCGGCCGCGGGCTGGGCGGCCAGATCGTCTCGCTCGGCGCCGGCTTGCTCGCCGGCGCGGTCGTCTACGGGGTCGCGATCACGGTGCTGAGGATCCCGGAGGCGGCGCGGATCTGGTCACTGCTGCGCCGTGACCGCGCCCCGGAGGAGGCCGAGCCCGGAGACCAGCCGGACGCCGAACCCGCGCCTGAACCCGATTCCGGGCCGGTGCTCGTGATCCAGTCCGGCGACCGGGCCGGCGAGCGGATCTCGATCGACTTCGACCGGACGACGATCGGGCGGACTTCTGACAGCGATGTCTTCCTCGAGGACATCAGCGTGTCTCGGGAGCACGCGGTGATCGTCGACACGGTCGACGGCTTCTACATCGACGATCGCGACTCGCGCAACGGCACGTTCGTCAACCGGCGGCGCATCGCGGCCCATCTGCTCGAGGACGGCGACGAGATCCAGATCGGCGTCTTCAAGCTCGTCTTCCTCGACGAGTAGCTCGGCCACGCACGGGGCGGCGCAAGCTCAATTGCAAGTAAACGATGTGTGACACCGGTCACACATCCGGTAACAACGCTGCTCCACGGTGTTGAACCCGTTAGCACGCGCCCGCTGACGTCTGGCTTTCGCCGGCGCGGGTGCCACCAGTAGCGCCGCGCAATCGAGCGCGGCGCCGTGAACGAAAGAGGGTGAGGGGTATGCGCCGCATGCGCTCGAACAAGAGAGTCTTCAGCACGCTCGCGCTCGTCGCGATCGTCGCCGTCTGCGCGGCGCCGGCGCTCGCGGCCGAGACGGTCACCGAGGGGAACCCGCTCCAGCTGCGCCTCGCGGTGACCAAGATCGCCGACTGGGCGCAGCGCACGGCGCTCGAGGAGCGCCGCCGCGAGCGCGCCGAGGGTCCCTTCGTGCCGATCGTCGGCAAGGTCGACTACGGCACCGCCGAGAACGGTTTCGGGGCCGCCCGATCGGGTCATACCCACGCGGGCCAGGACATGTTCGCCAAGGCCGGGACACCGTTGGTCGCGGCGACCGACACCGTCGTGATCGACGCCGGTACCGACGGCGGCCAGGGCAACTACGTCCACCTCTACGACGCCGAGCGCAAGCTCACGTACGTCTACATGCACATGATCGAGCCGACCTCCGTCCGCGCGGGCGAGCACCTGCGGGCGGGCGAGCAGGTCGGCGGGGTCGGCTGCACCGGCTCCTGCTGGGGCGACCACCTGCACTTCGAGGTTCGCGACGGCCGCGGCTGGGAGGGCGAGCCGCGCGACCCGATGCCGGTGCTCGAGGACTGGCGCTCGCTCGACGAGCCGCGTTAACCGCGCGCCCTCGCGGCCGTATCCTGAGCCGCCCATGGAGCGGATCCGCAACTTCTCGATCATCGCCCACATCGACCACGGCAAGTCGACCCTGGCCGATCGCATCCTCGAGCTCACGGGAACGGTCGAGTCGCGTGATCACCTGCCGCAGCTGCTCGACTCGATGGATCTCGAGCGCGAGCGCGGGATCACGATCAAGGCCCAGGCGGTGCGGGTCGAGTACGCCGCCGACGACGGCGAGACCTATCACCTGCACCTGATCGACACGCCCGGCCACGTGGACTTCTCCTACGAGGTCTCGCGCAGCCTGGCCGCCTGTGAGGGCGCCGTACTCGTCGTCGACGCCGCCCAGGGAGTCGAAGCCCAGACGGTCGCCAACACCTACGCCGCTGTGGAGGCCGGCCTCGACATCGTCCCGGTGCTCAACAAGGTCGACCTGCCCGGCGCCGAGCCGGAGCGGGTGATCGGCGAGATCGTCGACCTGATCGGTTGCGATCCCGCCGACGTGCTGCGGATCTCGGCGAAGACCGGCGAGGGCGTACGCGAGGTCCTCGAGGCGGTGGTCGAGCGGATCCCGGCGCCCGAGGGCGACCCTGCCGCTCCGCCGCGGGCGCTCATCTTCGACTCCGAGTTCGACCAGTACCGCGGGGTGGTCGCCTACCTGCGGATGTTCGACGGCGAGTTCCGCAAGGGCGAGGCGATCGTCGCGATGCAGACCGGTACCGAGGCCGAGATCGACGAGATCGGCTTCTTCAACCCGCAGATGCGCCCCGTCGCCGGGATCGGGACCGGCGACGTCGGCTACGTCATCTCCGGGCTCAAGGATGTCTCGAAGTTGCGCGTCGGCGACACGTTGACCGCCAAGAGGAATCCGGCCGCCGAGGCGCTCCCCGGCTACCGGGAGGTCCAGCCGATGGTCTTCTCGGGCCTCTATCCGATCGAGACCGACCGCTACGAGGACCTGCGCGACGCGCTCGAGCGCCTGGCGCTCAACGACGCGGCGCTCTCCTACGAGCCCGAGACCTCGCAGGCCCTGGGCTTCGGCTTTCGCTGCGGCTTCCTCGGCCTGCTGCACATGGACATCGTCCGCGAGCGGCTGGAGCGCGAGTACGACCTCGAGCTGATCTCGACGACGCCGAACGTGAGCTACGAGGTC
This sequence comes from uncultured Solirubrobacterales bacterium, assembly GCA_963767285.1. Taxonomy (GTDB): domain Bacteria; phylum Actinomycetota; class Thermoleophilia; order Solirubrobacterales; family 70-9; genus WHSW01. The sequence continues at coordinate 553,198 of CAVYDJ010000004.1, forward strand.
ACGCTCACCAATCGCGAGGTGATCGAGGTTCACTCCCCGGCCGAGATGCCGGACCCCGGCGTGATCGAGTCGATCTCCGAGCCATACATCCGCGCCTCGGTCATCACCCGCTCGAGCGACGTGGGTGCGGTGATGGAGCTGTGCCAGCGAAAGCGCGGCACCCATGTCGACATGCACTACCTCTCTCCCGAGCGCGTGCAGCTGCATTACGACCTGCCGCTGGCCGAGATCGTCCTCGATTTCTTCGATCAGCTGAAGTCGCGCACGGCCGGCTACGCGTCACTGGACTACGACCAGATCGGCAACCGCGAAGGGGACCTGGTCCGCGTCGACGTCCTGCTCGCCGGCGACCGCGTCGACGCGCTTTCGCAGATCGTCCACAGCGACGCCGCCTACGAGGCCGGCAAGCACCTGGTCACGCAGCTCCGCAAGACCATCCCCCGCCAGCAGTTCGACGTGCCCGTGCAGGCCGCGGTCGGCGCGCGGGTGCTCGCACGCGAGACGGTGAAGGCACTGCGCAAGGACGTGACCGCGAAGCTCTACGGCGGGGACGTGACCCGCAAGCGCAAGCTGCTCGAGAAGCAGAAGAAGGGCAAGAAGCGGATGAAGCAGGTCGGTTCGGTCGAGGTCCCCCAGGAGGCCTTCCTCGCCGTCCTCCAAGTGGATGAGTGAGCGCGAGCAAAACCAGGCCCTGCTCGCTGCCGGGATCGAGGCCTACAACAAGGGCGACTTCGAGGCGATGACGGAGTTCTTCGATCCCGCGGTCGAGTGTCACGTCGCACCGGGGCTCGGCAACCCGGGCACCTGGCATGGGCTCGACGGCTTCCGCGAGATGACCGAGAGCTGGCGCGACGCGTTCGCCGAGGATCGCAGCGAGGTGATCTCCGCCTCGATGCCCGATGACAACCACCTGATCGCCGAGATGCGACAGACCGCGGTCGGTTCGGTGAGCGGCGTCCCGGTCGAGATGACGAACGTGTACCTGCTCGAGATCCGCGGCGGACGCGCGGTGCGCTTCCACATCTACGCCGATCGCGAATCGGCCATGGCCGCCGTGCGCGAATAGACTCGCCCGCCGATGCCGGTCAAGACGGAAGCCGTCGGCAAGGGATATCCGCCCGTCACCTACGAGGTCGGGCGCGAGAAGATCCGCGAGTACGCGAACGCGATCGGGGCGACCAACCCGGTCCACCACGACCGCGAGGCCGCCCGGGCCGCCGGTTATCGCGACGTCGTCGCGCCGCCGATGTTCTGCGTCGTGTACTCGGGGCCTGCGCTGGGGCCGGGAATCGTCGATCCCGAGGTCGGGATCAACCTCGCCGCGATGGTCCACGGGGGCCAGGAGTTCGTGTGGGGCGAGCCGGTCTGCTCGGGCGACGAGATCACGACGACGGCGAAGGTGAGAGAGATCTACGAGCAGGACGGCAAGGGCTTCTACGTCTTCGAGTCCGTGTCCACCAACCAGGACGGGGCCGAGGTCGTGCGCGGGACCTGGACCGACATCGTCCGCGGGGTGTGAGGTGACCGAGGTGAATCTGGAACCGGGAGCGGCGATCCCCGAGCTCAGGGTCACGCCGGACAAGTACCTGCCGCACCGCTACGCGGGCGCGTCGGGCGACTTCAACCCGATCCACATCGACCCCGAGTTCGCGAAGGCGGTCGGCCTGCCGCAGAACATTCTCCACGGGCTCTATTCGATGGCGATCACGGCCCGTGGGGTGGCGGGGCTCGCCGACGGCGACCCTCGTGCGCTGAAGCGCCTGCGGGTCCAGTTCCGCGGCATGGGGATCCCCGAGCATGAGATCACGGTCAGCGGCACGGTGACCGCGGTCGAGGGCGACTCGGTGACCGTCGACGTGGTCGCCGAGCAGGCCGGGAACCAGATCATCCGCAACGCCGAGGCCGAGATTCGGCTCTAAAAACGCCTGGGCGCGTTCCCGCGCCACCCCGATCCTAGAATCGGGGTGTGCTCTCAGAACGCCAGCAGCGGATCCTGAACCTGGTCGTCGGCGGCTACCTCGAGTCCGGGAAGCCGATCGGCTCGGCCGCGATCGCCGAGGACCCCGAGATCGAATGGGGGTCGTCGACCGTGCGCGCCGAGCTTTCGGCGCTCGAGCGCGAGGGCTTCCTCACTCATCCGCACACCTCGGCCGGGCGGGTCCCGACCGAGTCGGGGTATCGCTTCTACGCCGACGCCCTCGTCGCCGCCGAGGCGAAGCCGGGGCCGGCGAGCGGCACGATCGACCTGTCGCAGATGCGCCGCGAGGTCGAGGAGGCCCTGCGCGAGACCGCCTCGACCCTGTCGCGGATGACCGACCTGCTCGCGGTCGCGACGGCGCCACCCCCGTCGGCGGCCCGGATCCACCGTGTCGAGGCCCTGCAGTTGCAGCCGGGAACGGTGATGGTGGTCGTCATCGCCTCCAACGGCGCGGTCACCAAGCGGATGTTCAACTTCGAGCGCCCGGTCGACCCGGGCCTCGTGGAATGGGCTTCGAGCTTCCTCAACGAGCGCCTTTCCGGGCTCGCGCTCGGCGCCCGGATGACCGGCGATCGGCTCGCCGATCCTGAGCTCGGGCCGGCCGAGCGGGGCTTCCTGGCCGAGGTGGGCGACGCCTTCACCGGGCTCGAGCGCGAGGCCGAGAGCGACATCTACGTCGAGGGCGCCGCGCGGCTGCTCTCTGCCGAACACGCCCCCGATCTGCCCCGGGCCGACTCGCTGATGCGCGCGCTGGAGCGGCGGGCGAACCTGCTCGAGGTCCTGCGCTCGACCCTCGACGAGCGCTCGGTGTTCATGTGGATCGGGGGCGAGAACCCGGCGCCGGAGCTGCGCTCGGTCAGCGTCGTCGGCGCCAACTACGGGCTCGGCTACCGCAACCTCGGCACGATCGGCGTTGTCGGCCCGCTGCGGATGGATTACGCGACCGCGATCGCCTCGGTCCGCGAGGCCGCCGGCGAGCTGTCCCGCTTCTTCGAATCGGTCTACGAGTAGCCCGTGCCCCGCGACTACTACGAGGTGCTGGGCGTCGCCCGCGATGCCGGCGAGGCGGAGATCAAGAAGGCGTTCCGCGGGCTCGCCCGCGAGCTGCACCCGGACGTCAACAGCCACGATCCGGAGGCGGAGGAGAAGTTCAAGGAAGCCGCCGAGGCCTACGAGGTGCTCGCCGATTCCGAGCGCCGGCGCACCTACGACGCATTCGGCCACGAGGGCCTGCGCAGCGGTGGCTGGTCGCCGCACGCCACGGGCGGGATCGAGGACATCCTCTCGGCGCTGTTCGGAGGCGGGGAGTCGCCGTTCGGCGACCTGTTCGGCGGCGGGCGCCGGGCGGGCCCGGCCTCGGGCGGCGACATCGGGGTGGAGGTCGAGATCACGCTCGCCGAGGTCGTCACCGGCGTGCGCCGCGAGGTCGCGTTCGAGTCCGTCTCGGCCTGCGAGCGGTGCAACGGCAACGGGGCCGAGCCGGGGACGCCGATCCGGACCTGCGAGACCTGCAACGGCGTCGGTCAGGTCCAGCAGGTGCGCCGCACGGCGTTCGGCCAGTTGGTCCAGACCGGTGCCTGCCCGACCTGCCGTGGGGACGGCAAGATCGCCGAGCAGCCGTGTGAGCGCTGCAACGGGGTCGGGCGCGAGGCGCGCGAGCGCACGTGGGACGTCGAGATCCCGGCCGGGATCGAATCCGGCCAGCGGATCAGGATCGCCGGGGCCGGGCACGCGGGCGGGCCGGGCGGGCGGGCCGGCGACCTCTACGTGATCGTCCGGGTCACCGAAGACGAGCGCTTCGAGCGCCGCGGGGAGGACCTCGTCTCGGTCGTCAGGGTGCCGGCGACGCTGGCCATGGTCGGCGGCAAGCTCTCGGTGCCGACGCTCGAGGGCGAGCGCGAGGTGAAGATTTCCGCCGGCACCCAGCAGGGCGAATCCGAGCGGTTGAAGGGACTTGGGCTGCCCTCGCTGCGCAACGGCCGGCGCGGCTCGCAGTACGTGCTCTTCGACCTCGTCGTCCCGAGCAAGCTCTCGAAGCGTCAGCGCGAGCTCGCCAAGCAACTGCACGATTCGATCGAAGAGTGATCAGACTCGCCGTCCGCTGCCGGCCGGAGCTCGCCGAGCGGGTGCTCGCCGACCTGCTCGAGCTCGCGCCGGGCGGGGTGGAGGAGGAGCGGGGAGGTGACTGGGTCGAGTATGCGATCTACGGTCCGCCCGGCGAGGTCCCCGACGCTCCCGGACATCGAGGCGGCCGGCCGGCGAGGGCCTGGTCGAGATCAGCACGACGGAGATCCCCGACGACTGGGCCGACCGCTGGCGCGACTTCCACGGGCCGGTCCTCGTCGCCGGCGGCCGGATCATCGTTCGTCCCTCGTGGGAGACCGTCCCACGCCCGACCCCCCGCACCCCCGCAGGCGAAGCCGAGGAGGTGGCGGGGATAGATGTCGTCATCGACCCCGGCCAGGCCTTCGGGACCGGCGCCCACGCAACGACGAAGCTCTGCCTCGAGCTCCTGCTCGAGCTCGCCGACGCCGGCGAGGCGACTGGTCCGCTCGCCGATCTCGGGACGGGTTCCGGGGTGCTCGCGATCGCAGCGGCGAAGCTCGGCTGGGATCCGGTGCTCGGCGTCGACAGCGAGGCGGCGGCGATCGAGGCCGCGGGCGACAACGCGGCAGCGAACGGGGTCACGCTCGAGCTCGAACGGCGGAACCTCCGCGAGCAGGAGCCGCCCGCGGCGCCGACCCTGGTCGCCAACCTGACCGCCCCGCTGCTCGAGGGGGTCGCGGAGCGGCTCGTCCGCCCGCCGGAGGTACTCGTCTGCTCCGGCCTGCTCGTCAGCGAGCTCGAACGGGTCACGGCCGCGTTCGCCGCCGCCGGCCTCGAGCGCGCGGATGAGCGCGCCGAGGGCGACTGGGCCGCGCTGCTTTGCCGATCCGTGGAATCCGACCCCGGTGCGGTTTAGGCTGCGCCAATGAACACGATCGCAGTCACGTTCTACGACGTCGTCGTCTGGCTTCACATCAGCGCGGTGGTGCTCGCCTTCGGGGCCACGTTCGCGTTCGGGATCTACATCGCCCTGGCGCAGCGCAAGTACCCGCGCGCGATCCCGGCCGTGATCGAGGCGCAGACGATGATCAGCCGCTCGATGGTCACGATCGGCGGGATCGTGATCCTGATCACGGGCATCTACCTCACGGCCGACGTCTGGTCCTTCGGCGACTTCTTCGTCGTCTGGGGAATGCTCGCGATCATCGTCCTGCTCGGTCTCGTGCACGGCTTCTTCATCCCCAACGACACCCGCGCCCTGCGGGCGGCGAAGCGGGACATCGAGGCCGCCGGCCCGACCGGCGACGTCGAGCTCGGCGCCGAGTTCAACGAGCTCTCGGGCCGCAGCGCCCGGATGGGCCCGATCGCCGGCCTGATCGTGATCATCACGATCTACGTGATGGCCGCGAAGCCGTTCCTCTAGGCCCGCCGCGCGATCGCGATCGCCGCGGCGACCAGCGCCGTCGCGGCGAGCAGGCTTGCGACCGGACGCTCCTCGCCCATCACCGCCCCGTGCGCTGAGTCCGACATCACGGACGACCGCGTGCGGAAGGAGAACGCCGAGCCCGCCGAGGCCGCCGAGGCGACCGAGAACGCCGACACCACCGAGCCGATCGACCCGATCGAGAGCACCGAGCCCACCGATCCAATCGAGAGCACCGACCCCTTGGAAGCGATCGAGAGCAGCGAGTCCTCGGACCACAGCGAGAGCTTCGAGCCGGTCTCGTGGGCGGAATCGCTCACCGGCTCAGTCTCGCACCCGGAACAATCCCGCGCATGAGCTCCGGCGGACCAGAGGCCACGCTGCCGATCGCCTTCTTCGACTCCGGCGTCGGCGGGCTCACCGTGCTCCACGAATGCCTTGTCTCGCTGCCGGAGGAGGACTACGTCTACCTCGGCGACGACGCGCGCTTCCCGTATGGGGCGAAGACGGACTCCGAGCTGCGCGAGTGCGCCGAGCGCAACACCGCCTACCTGCTCGACCGCGGGGCGAAGCTGATCGTGATCGCCTGCAACTCGGCGGCCTCGGCCGGCCTGGAGGCAGCGCGGTCGATCGCCGCCGAGCGCGGGGTGGAGGTGGTGGCGGTGATCGAGCCGGAGGCGGAGATCGCCGCCGCGATCACCGACTCGGGCCGGGTCGGCGTCCTGGCGACCCCGGCGACCGTCGACGGGGGGGCATACCTGCGCGCGCTCGGCAACCAGCATCGCGAGCTCACGGTGACCGAGGTGGCCGCGCCCGATCTGGCGGCGATCATCCAGCGCGGCTTCCCGTTCTCGGAGGACGTGGTCGAGACGGTGCGCTCCTACTGCGAGCCGCTCAAGCGCGCCGACGTCGACACGGTGATCCTCGGGTGCACGCACTATCCGCTCGTGCGCCCGATGCTGCAGCGCTTCCTCGGCCGTGAAGTGCGGCTGGTGACCGCCGGGCACGCCCTCGCGGCGACCGCGCAGCGGATCCTCGAGTCGCGCGGCCTCGAGAGCGCCGGCGAGGGGGAGGGCACCTACCGGTTCCTCTGCACCGGCGATCCGGACGCGTTCCGCGAGCTCGGCACGCGGTTCCTGCAGCTGCCGCTCGGCGAGGTCGAGCGGGTCGACCTGTAGGTCGTACCCTTGTAGGCGATGCCCGAGACGATTCTCGAACAGGTCCAGAACGACACCCGCACGGCAATGAAGGCCGGCGAGCGCGAGCGCGTCGGCGCGCTGCGCCTGGTCGCCGACGCCCTGCAGAAGGACGCCAAGGCGGGGGGCGACGACGAGGTCGCGGTGCTGCGGCGTGAGCGCAAGCGCCGACTCGAGGCAGCCGAGGCCTACCGCGACGGTGGGAGCGGAGAGCGCGCCGAGGCCGAGGAGGCCGAGGCACGCGAGATCGAGCGCTACCTGCCGGCCGAGATGTCGGACGACGACCTCGCCGCCCTCGTCGACGAGGCGATCGCGGAGTCCGGCGCTCAGTCTCCGGCCGACATGGGCAAGGTCATGGGTCCGCTGATGCCGAAGGTCGGCGGGCGCGCCGACGGCAAGCGCGTCAGCGCGATGGTCAAAGACAGGCTCACCGCTTAGTGGCGCGCCGTCAGCTGACCCTCGACAACACGACCGCGGCCGAGCTCGCGGGCTCTGAGGACACCGTCCTGCGCGAGCTCGAGGACCGGCTCGGCTGCGATGTCTACCTGCGGGGCAACGTGCTGACGCTCGATGGCGAGGACGCCGACGTTCAGAGGGCGGCGACGATGGTCGACGAGCTGGTCGGTCTGGCCGAGCGGGGCCACGACCTCGCGCCCGGGACGGTCGAGACGGTGACCGGCGCGATCGAGGCGGCAGAGAAGCCGGTCGAGATCCTGGAGGACGTGATCTGGCGCCACCGGTCGACCAAGGTCGCGCCGAAGACCGTCAACCAGAAGCGCTACACGGACTCGATCCGCCGCCACACGGTCACCTTCGGGATCGGCCCGGCGGGCACCGGCAAGACCTTCCTGGCGGTCGCGAGTGCGGTCGCGGCGCTCGAGGCCCGCAAGGTCAGCCGGATCATCCTCACCCGGCCGGCGGTCGAGGCCGGCGAGCGGCTCGGCTTCCTGCCCGGCGACATCCAGGCGAAGGTCGATCCCTACCTGCGCCCGCTCTTCGACGCCCTCTACGACATGCTCGACCCGGAGAAGGTCCTTACCTACTTCGACCGCGGCGTGATCGAGGTGGCGCCGCTCGCGTTCATGAGAGGCCGGACGCTTAACGATTCATTCGTGATCCTCGACGAGGCCCAGAACACGAGCCCCGAGCAGATGAAGATGTTCCTGACCCGGCTCGGGTTCGGGTCGAAGATGGTCGTCACCGGGGACATCACCCAGATCGACCTGCCCCGCGACCAGCGCTCCGGGCTGGTCGTCGTCAGCGAGATCCTCTCCGCGGTCGACGACATCGCCTTCGTCCGCTTCGGCGGCGAGGACGTCGTCCGCCACCAGCTCGTCCAGCGGATCGTCGCCGCCTACGGCGAGTATTCGGAACGAAACGCCGATTGACGCTCGAGCTCGACGTCCCGGCGGAGCTTCGCCCGGCGGCCGAGGCGACGCTGGACGCGGTCGGCGTCACGGACGGCCACCTCTCGCTCGAGCTGATCGGTGAGGACCGGATTCGCGAGCTGAACCGAGAGCACCGGGGCAAGGATGAGCCGACCGACGTGCTTTCGTTCCCGATCGACGGGATCGGCTCGGCGGCCGGCCCGCGCGAGCTCGGAGACGTCGTGATCTGCGCCGAGCACACCTCCAACCTGACCGAGGCGGCGGTTCACGGGGTGCTCCATCTGTGCGGCTACGACCACGAGACGGACGACGGTGAGATGCTGGAGCTCCAGGCGGGGATCATGGAATCGCTGTGACCGAGACCCGCTCCGGATTCATCGGCCTCGCCGGACGGCCGAACGTCGGCAAGTCGACGATCGTGAACGCGATCGTGGGCGCCAAGGTCGCGATCATCTCCGACCGACCGCAGACCACCCGCCGGGCGAGCCGCGGCGTTGCCACCGATGTCGCCGCCGGCTGGCAGCTCGTCCTCGTCGACCTGCCCGGCGTCCAGCGGCCGCGCGACGTGCTCACCGAGCGCATGCAGCGCCGGGTCGAACACGAGCTCGAGGGTGCGGACGCGGTCCTGTTCGTGGTCAACGGCGAGCAGGGGATCGGGCCGGGGGACCGGTTCATCGCCGATCACCTGCTGAAGGCCGACCCGAACGTGCAGGTGATCTGCGCGGTCAACAAGATCGACCGGCTCAGCAAGGCCGAGACGACAGCGGCGCTCGCGGCGGCGGCGGAGCTCGAGATCGTCGACGAAGTTTTCCCGGTCTCGGCGAAGCGGGGCACCGGGATGGGGCCGCTGACCGAACGCCTGGCCGAGCTCGTCCCCGAGGGGCCGTTCATGTACCCGCCCGAGGACCGCTCGGACCAGCCCAGCGAGGTCCACCTGGCCGAGCTGATCCGCGAGCAGGTCCTCCGTCGCACCCGCGAGGAGCTCCCGCACGCGGTCGAGGTGGCGGTCGAGGAGATCGAGGAGCGCGAGGACGGGCTGGTCGCGGTGAAGGCCCAGGTCTGGGCGGAGACGGACTCGCAGAAGGGAATCCTGATCGGCAAGGGCGGGCGGATGATCCGCGACATCGGCACCGCCGCCCGCAAGGAGCTCGAGCGCGAGCTCGGCGCCAAGGTCTTCCTCGACCTCAATGTGCGCGTCCGCGAGCAGTGGCGCCGCGACGAGGGCTTGCTCGACCGGCTGGGCATCGACTAGCGCTGCCCCTACGATTGCGCGATGAGCGACTCGGTCCGCTTCGACGAGAACGGCCTCGTGCCGTGCGTGATGCAGGACGCCTCGACGGGGGAGGTGCTGACCCTCGCCTACATGAACGAGGAGGCCCTCCAGAAGACGGTCGAGACCCGCGAGGTCCACTTCTTCAGCCGCTCGCGCCAGGAGCTGTGGCGCAAGGGGGAGACCTCGGGCAACGTGATGCGGCTGCGCGCGCTGCGATACGACTGCGACGAGGATGCCCTCCTGGCGCTGGTCGATCCGGCCGGCCCCGCCTGTCACACGGGCGAGCGGACGTGTTTTTACCGCGACCTCGAGGGCGAGCTCGAAGCGGTCGCCTACGAGGCGCTGCCCGAGCTCGAGCGCACGCTCGCCGAGCGCGCGCGCGAGCGTCCCGAGGGCTCCTACACGGTGGAGCTGCTCGACGATCCCGAGCGGATCGGCGACAAGGTGCGCGAGGAGGCCGACGAGGTCGCCCGAGCCGCCGCCGGCGAATCCGACGAGCGGCTCGCCGAGGAGGCCGCCGACGTGCTCTACCACCTCGAGGTGCTGATGCTGTCGCGCGGCCGGTCGCTCAGCGATGCCCTGGAGGTGCTGAATGGCCGCCGCGGCTGATCGCCCAGCCGAGATCGAGCCCGGCCTCGACCGCGCGCGCGAGCTCGCCCGCGAGGCGAACGTCGTTCCGGTCAGGTTCAGCTTCGTCGACGACTGCGAGACCCCGGTCTCCGCGTTCCTGAAGCTGCGCGAGGCGTTTCCGGGGCCATCTTTCCTCCTCGAGTCAGCCGAGCAGGGCCGGCTGGGTCGGTACTCGTTCCTGGGCTTCCGGCCGCGGGTCGAGCTGCGCTGGTCGGACGGTGAGCTGACCGAGACCCGCGATGGCGAGGTGGTCAAGAGCCCGGTCGAGGATCCGTATGGCGCCGTGGCGGAGATCCTCGGTCGCTTTACGATCGCCGAGCCGGAGCGGCTGCCGCCGTTTGCCGGCGGCGCGGTGGGCTTCTTCGGCTACGACCTTGTGCGGACGGTCGAGCCACTCGGCGAGCCGAACCCCGACCCGCTCGGACTGCCCGATCTGGCGCTGATGGTCTGCGAGCTGATGCTGGCGTTCGACCACCAAAGGCACGAGGTGACCGTGGTCGCCTACGCGTTCGCCGAGGGGGACGCGGTCGACACCGCCTACGACCACGCTCTGGGCGTGATCGACGAGGCGCGGGCGGCACTGCGCGGGCCCGTCCCCACGCCGCGGGCGCGGCCCGAGGTGGAGGCCGGTGAGTGGACGTCGAACATGACCCGCGAGAACTTCGAGGCGAACGTCGCCCGGATCGTCGAGTACACCCACGCCGGGGACGCGTTCCAGGTCGTCCCCTCGCAGCGCTTCTCCGCACCGGCGCGCGTCGAGGCGTTCTCGATCTACCGCGGCCTGCGCACGGTGAACCCGTCGCCGTACATGTACTTCCTCGAGTTCGGGGACTTCCAGATCGCGGGCGCCTCGCCCGAGCCCCTGGTCAAGGTGATCGGCGACCGCGCCGAGACGCGGCCGATCGCCGGTACGTACCCCCGCGGTTCGAACGAGGACGAGGACCGCGCTCAGGCGAAGGCGCTGCTCGACGACCCGAAGGAACGCGCCGAGCACGTGATGCTGGTCGACCTCGGGCGCAACGACCTCGGACGGGTATGCGAGTACGGGACCGTGAACGTCGACGAGTACATGGTTGTCGAGACCTACTCGCACGTCTTCCACATCGTCAGCCAGGTCTCCGGGACGCTGCGCGACGGGGTCGGGGCGATGGACGTCCTGCGTGCGACGCTCCCGGCGGGAACGCTGTCGGGCGCGCCGAAGGTGCGGGCGATGCAGATCATCGACGAGCTCGAGCCGCACAAGCGCTGCTCCTACGGCGGCGCGATCGGCTACCTGAGCTTCACCGGCGACCTCGACACCGCGATCCACATCCGCACCGCGGTGGTCAAGGACGGGCTCGTCCACGTCCAGGCCGGCGGCGGGACGGTCGCCGACGCGAAGCCCGACTACGAGTACCGCGAGAGCGTCAGCAAGGCTCAGGCCATGTTCGCCGCCGTTGAGCTGGCCGAGCAGCAGCCGGAGTGGGGGTAGGCGATGCGCGTGCTTGTGATCGACAACTACGACTCGTTCACCTACAACCTCGTCCAGGCCCTGGGCGAGCTCGGGGCCGAGGTCGAGGTGGTCCGCAACGACAAGGCGACGGTCGCCGAGCTGCTCGAGCGCACGCCGGATCGCCTGGTGATCTCGCCGGGCCCGTGCACCCCCGCCGACGCCGGGATCTCGATCGAGGCGTCGCGCGCGTTCCCCGAAGCCGGGATCTCGACCCTCGGCGTCTGCCTGGGCCACCAGTCGATGGTGGAGGCGTTCGGTGGCCGCACGATCCGCGGCGAGCCGATCCACGGCAAGGACGCCGAGATCGACCACGACGGGATCGGGATCTTCGCGGGGCTGCCGAACCCGCTGCGCGGTGGGCGCTACCACTCGCTCATCGCCGATCCCAACCTCCCGCCCGAGCTCGAGCGCACCGCGACCGGCGCCAACGTCGTGATGGCGGTCCGCCACCGCGAGCTGCCCGCGGTCGGCGTCCAATTCCATCCCGAATCGGTGCTGACGCCGGACGGCAAGCAGCTGCTTTCGAACTTCCTGCGCGAGGATTAGCCCATGCCCAACGACGTTCTCACCCGCGCGATCGACGAGGTCGCGTCCGGCATTCATCTGACGGCCGACCACGCGACGGCGGTGCTCGACGAGGTGATGGAGGGGCGCGCCAGCGAGGTGCAGACCGCCGCCTTCCTGATCGCGCTGCGCGCAAAGGGGGAGACGGTCGCCGAGCTTGTCGGCCTGGCGCGGACGATGCGCCGCCTGGCCGCCGAGGTCGAGACGAGCCGCGGCGACCTCGTTGACACGGCGGGTACGGGGGGCGGGCCCTCGACGTTCAACATCTCGACCGCGGCGGCGATCGTCGCCGCCGGGGCGGAGTGCGCCGTCGCCAAGCACGGCAACCGCTCGAACACGAGCCGCTCCGGCTCGGCGGATCTGCTCGAGGCCCTCGGGGTGAACATCCAGCTCGATCCGGCCGGCGTCGCCCGCTGCATCGAGCAGGTGGGCTTCGGGTTCATGTTCGCGCCCCGCCATCACGGGGCGATGAAGCACGTCGTCCCGGTGCGCCAGGAGCTCGCGGTGCGGACGATCTTCAACTTCCTCGGCCCGCTGACCAACCCCGCCGGGGCCGAGCGCCAGCTGCTCGGGGTCTCGGATCGCCGCTACCAGGAGACGATCGCCGAAGCGCTCGTCGGACTCGGCTGCGAGCGAGCCCTGGTCGTCTGCTCCGACGACGGCGTCGACGAGCTCAGCGTCACCGGGCGGACCCGGGTGGTCGAGGTCGCCGACGGCCGCACGGAGGAGTGGTTCGTGACCCCGGAGGACCTCGGGATCGAGCGGGCCGAGCTCGGGTCGATCTCCGGAGCCAGCCCGGAGGAGAACGCTGCCGTCGTCCGGGCGGTGCTCGCCGGCGAGCCGGGACCGGCGCGGGACGTCGTCATCCTCAACGCCGGTGCCGCGATCCTCGCGGGCGGTGGCGCTCATGACCTCGCTTCGGGCGTCGAGCGGGCGGCCGACGCGATCGACTCCGGCGCCGCCGAGGGAACGCTAGAGCGGCTGGCCAAGCTCACTCAGGAGCTCGCCGTCTGACCACGACGGGCGGCCGCTCGACTACCCTGATCTGCGCATGAGCAAGCTGGATGAGCTCGTGGGGGCAGCGCGGGAGGATGTGGAGCGGCGAAAGCGGCAGGTGCCGGCCGCTGAGCTTCGCGATGCCGTCGGCACCCTGAGCGGCTCGCGCCCGTTCAACGAGGCGCTGGTCCGGCCGGGCCTGTCGCTGATCGCCGAGTTCAAGCGCCGCTCTCCGAGCGGCGGCGAGATCGCCCCCGGGGCCACGGTCGAGGAGGTGGTCGCCGCCTACGAGCGGGGCGGAGCGGCCGCGCTCTCGGTGCTCACCGACGAGCGGAACTTCGGCGGCTCGCTCGGTGACCTGCGTGCCGCTCGGGCCGCCTGCGGGCTCCCGATCCTGCGCAAGGACTTCATCGTCGACCCGTACCAGCTCTACGAGGCGGTGGTCAACGGCGCCGACGCGGTGCTGCTGATCGTCGCCGCGCTCGACGAACCGGCGCTGCGGGAGCTTTATCACGAGGCGACCCAGCTGGATCTCGACTGCCTGGTCGAGGTCCACGACGAGGAAGAGCTCGAGCGCGCCCTGGAGCTCGACGTCGACGTGATCGGGATCAACAACCGCAACCTCGGCGACCTGACCGTCGACCTCGAGACGACGTCCGAGCTGATGACCGACGTCCCGGCCGGAAAGACGGTGGTCGCGGAGTCCGGCTACGACCGCTGGGAGCAGCTTGCCGAGCTCGAGCGGATCGGCTGCGACGCGGTCCTGATCGGCGAAGCGTTGATGCGCTCCGGCGATCCGGAGACCGCGCTGCGCGAGCTGACGATGGACGAGGAGCGCACCCGCGAGCACTACATCGACCGCGCCTCGGAGGGTTAAGGCCGGATTCTTAGGTGCTCTTTCGGTTTCCGTTAGGGCGCTTTAGGAAGGCCGGGGCACGCTCCCGGCCATGAAGAACCTGATCAAGACCCCGTTCGCCTCCGCGGTCGCAGGCGGTCTCGTCGTCGCCGTCCTCGGCCTCACCGCCATCGCAACGGGAGTCGTGGACACCGGAGACACGACCACGACGACGACCACCGTCCCGGCGCCGTCGCCGGGTACGGCGCTCGCCTCGAACCCCGACGGTGAGGGCTTGTCTGTGAACGAGATCTACACGCAGGACGCGCCCGGCGTGGTCTACATCGAGGCCCAGCAGCAGGCGCAGCCCTCGCCCTTCAGCCCCTTCGGCCCGTCGCAGGGTGGCACCGCCACCGGCTCGGGCTTCGTGATCGACGGCGACGGTCACATCCTCACCAACGCCCATGTCGTTGACGGCTCCGACGAGGTGACCGTCCGGGTCGGCGGGGAGGACGGTCAGACCTTCGACGCCAAGGTGGTCGGCGCCGACCCGTCCACCGACACCGCGGTGCTCGAGGTCGACTCGGGCTCCGATCAGCTGCAGCCGCTCGAGCTCGGCTCCTCGGCCGACGTGGAGGTGGGTGACCCGGTCGTCGCGATCGGCAACCCGTTCGGTCTCGATCGCTCCGCGACCGCCGGCATCGTCTCCGCCGTCCACCGGCAGATCGACGCCCCGAACGGCTTCGCGATCTCGAACGTGATCCAGACCGATGCGCCGATCAACCCCGGGAACTCGGGCGGGCCGCTGATCGACTCGGAGGGCCGGGTGATCGGGATCAACTCCCAGATCGAGTCCGGCGGCCAGTCCGGCGGCAACGTCGGGATCGGTTTTGCGGTCCCGATCGACACCGCCCAGGAGATCGCTCAGGAGCTGATCGACAACGGGTCGGTCGAGCACGCCTTCCTCGGGATCACCGGTGCCGACCTGACCCCGCCGATCGCCGACGTCCTCAACCTCGATGCCAACAGCGGTGCGCTGGTCCAGTCAGTCGTCGCCGACAGCCCCGCCGACGAGGCCGGGGTCGAGGCCGGCGACGCAACGGTCAACGTCGACGGCCAGCGGATCGGCGCCGGCGGGGATCTGATCACCGCCGTCGACGGCGAGCCGGTCGCCGGGATGGATGACGTGATCGCTGCGGTTGACGCGAAGAAGCCCGGCGATGAACTCGAGCTCACGCTGCTGCACGGCGGTGACGAGCGCACGGTCACGGTCGAGCTGGCCGAGCGGCCGGACCAGGCAAACGGCTAGTCCTCCCTGACGGTCTCCAGCCCGTGGCGCATCGTGTTCTCGCTGACCACGCGCGAGCGCGTGAACTGCCGCAGGTAGTCGGGGCCGCCGGCCTGGAAGCCGATCCCCGACAGGCGGTTGCCGCCGAACGGCTGACGGGCGACCATCGCTCCCGTCGTCGAGCGGTTGACGTAGAGGTTGCCGGCGGGGACCGCGTCGGCGACCCTCGCGACCGTCTTCGGGTCGCGTGAGAACAGCCCCGCGGTGAGCGCGAACGGCAGCGAGTCGACAATCGCCAGCGCCTCGTCCGTGCTCGCGACCGGCTCGACGCACAGCAGCGGGCCGAAGATCTCCTCGCGCAGGGCCGCCGAGTCCGCGCGCAGGTCCGTGGCGACGACCGGAGGGCTGAACCAGCCCTCCGCCGGAACGTTTCGCGTTGCGGTGACGATGCGGCCCTCGCGCCCGGCCTGATCGCGGTAGCGCGCGACTCGATCGCGGGCCTCGCCCTCGATCACCGGCGGCACGTCGGTGGCAAAGCTCTCCGCCTGGCCGACGATCAGGGCGTCGGTCGCGCCCGCGAGCCGCTCGAGCAGCGTGTCGGAGACCGCCTCGTGGACGAGCACCCGCGAGGCTGCCGAGCACTTCTGGCCGGCGTAGCCGAACGCCGAGTCGACGATCGCCGGGACCGCGTCGTCGAGGTCGGCGTCGGCGTCGACGATCACACAGTTCTTGCCGCCCATCTCGGCGATCACCCGCTTCACGTGACCCTGTCCGCTCGGCGTCTCGGCGGCGGCGCGGACGATCTCGAGTCCCACCACGCCCGAGCCGGTGAAGGCGACCAGGTTCACCCTCGGATCGCGGACGAGGGCCGCGCCGGCGTCGCCCTCACCCGGAAGCAGCGCGAGTGCCTTGCCCGGCACCCCGGCGGCGAGCAGCGCCTCGACCAGCGCCAGCACGCAGCCCGGCGACTGCTCGGCCGGCTTCAGGACCGCCGCGTTGCCCGCGGCCAGCGCAGCTGCGGTCATTCCGGTCGGGATCGCGAGCGGGAAGTTCCACGGTGCGATCACCGCCGCCACGCCGAGCGGTTCGTAACGCAGCGCGTTGCGCTCGCCGGGGGCCTGGGCGAGCTCGGGAGGGTGATCGAGGGCCGCGGCTCCCCGCGCGTAGTACTCGAGGAAGTCGATCGCCTCACAGACGTCGGCGTCGGCCTCCGCCCACGGCTTCGCGCACTCGCGAACCTGGAGCGCCGCCAGCTCCTCCCGCCGCTCGCGCAAGGTTGCGGCCGCGGCGCTCAGGATCGCCCCGCGCTCGGCGCCGCTGCGCCGGCGCCAATCGGCGGCCCCGGCGCCGGCCGCCTCGACGGCTTCCGCCGCGGCGCAGGCATCCGCCTTGCCCGCAACCGCGACGATGCGGCCCGGGTCGCCCGGATCGGCTGATTCGAGCCCGGAGCTCGCGCCCGCGTCGCCGCCGATCAGGAGCGGCACCTCGAGCGGCAGCCGCCTGTCGAGCTCGGCGAGCGCAGCGGTGAGCCGCTCCCGCACATCCGCCCTGCGCAGCTCCAGTGTCGGCTCGTTGTGGAACTTCACGGCGCCGCCAGCAACTCCTCGACCGGTGCACCGCCGTGGTGCGCGCGCAGGAACGAATCGTTGGACGTGTTCTCGAGCAGCCGGCGGACCAGGTAGGCCATCCCCGACACCAGGTCGCCGACCGGGCAGTAGGAGCGGACGCGGAGGTGGTCGGACCGCAACGCCTCCGCGAGCTCGTCTCCGAGGCCGCGCAGGACCTGGAGCTCGAGATCTGAGTCACTTCCGCCCCGCAGCCGGTTGTAGGCGATCGCGTGGGCGACCGAGCGCAGGTTGTGCGAGCCGACCTTGACCCGGACCAGTGGCCGGGCGTCGAGCAGCCGCCGCGTGAGCGCCTCGAAGTTGCGATCGCACTCGGCCTTGTCCTCGAAGACCGGCGGGCTCCAGCCGTGCTGCCGTGCCTCCACAACCTCGTGGTCCCAGTAGGCGCCCTTGACCAGCCGCACGACGAGCGGCGCGGGGCGCGGCGTCGCCCGCGCCCAGTCGAGCACCCGCTCGAGTTGGGCGGGGGAGTCGCGCAGGTAGGCCTGCAGGACGAGGCCCGCGGACGGGCCCTCGGAGAACTCCGGCTCGGCCAGCAGGCCCAGGACGAGGTCGGCGGTCGTCTCCAGCGAGTCCACCGACTCCATGTCGACGTGCAGATGGGCGCCGAGGTCGCGAGCGCGGCGCAGCAGCGGGCGCATCCGCTCGGCCGCGTCTTCGCGACCGACCTCGGGGGCCTGCGGGCGCATCAGCGGCGTCAGCGCCGTCACCTTGACCGACAGGTTGACGCGCGGCACGACGCCGGCCGAGTCGCGCTCCAGCCACTCGCGCGCCGGCCAGTCGGCCGCGGCCGCGGCGAGGGTTCGCAGCGCCTCGTCGCAGCGCGCCGCGTAGCGGTCGGCCTCGGGGACGGTCACGGTCGCCTCGCCGAGCAGGTCGACCGAGCTCGCGATTCCGTCGCGCCACAACCCCGCCAGCGTGCGCAGGGCGTCGGCGGGTGTCTCGCCGACGATGAACCGGTGGGCCATGTGACGGACCCCGGCCGCGGTGGCGGCGCCGAGCGCCTTGCGACCGGCGGCGGTTCCGGCGAGCTTGACCGCGGCGTCGAGCGAGGGTGGCCGGTCCGGGACCTCGGCGAGGTAGGCGACCAGATGCGAGCTGAGGTCGTCGACCGAACGACAGGCCGGGGTGACGTCGACGAGCCGGAACAGCGCCGCGGCGAGCTGGGCGTCTTGGGTGGTCAGCTGCATCGCCTTCTGATCGAGCGAGCGCACCGGATGGCGGGCGGGGGAGGGGAAGCGTCCGGCGAGCTCGTGGCCGATCCGCTGCACCTCCGCTTCCAGCTCTCGACCGTCCCCGGTCATCCGGGCTGAGACCGGCACATGCCCCGCCCGAGTGCGATCCGGCGGTTGATCGGCTCGGGCGCGCCGTCGGGAAGGACGGTGAGCCGGAGGCACTGTGGGCCTTCGACCCGGAAGCCGGCCGGGAAGCCCGTGCGTGGACCAACCCGGCGCCCGCCGACCGTCGCGTCCGGCGGGCAGGGCTCGAGGCGCACGGCCTTCGTCCAGAGCTCGTACGGCCCCCGGTCGAGCCCGACGCCGATGTCGGCGCGGCGGCGCGAGCTCGCCGAGAGGCCGATCACCGCCGGGTGGCCCGCGGCGACGACGAACGGCACCTTCACCGGGGCATATCGGTCCCCGGGACGAGGCTCGAACAACGAGGGCGGATCGTCGCCCCGGGCTCTGGCGGCGCGGAAGATGACGGGCCCTGCCACGAGGTCGACTTCACCGGCGGGTGGCACGCGCCCGATCGTCTGACTTCTGGTTTGACAGTCGACGGTGGGCGGCGAATCCCCCCGGACTGGCTGCGCAGCTGACCACGATGGCGAAGACGCGAGTGCCAGCAGGGCGATCGCGATTCCGCATCGGACAGCGATCATCGAAATCCATTCTGCCAACCTGTCGTCGCGATGAAGGTCAAGTTCTGCGGCATCACGCGCATCGAGGACGCCCGCGAGGCCGCCCGCCTGGGCGCCTGGGCAATCGGCCTCAACCACTGGGCCGGCAGCCCGCGCCGCTGCGACCCCGGCACCGCGGTGGCGATCAGCGCCGAGCTCCGCCGCAACGTCGAGATCTGCGGCGTGTTCGTCAACGCGTCGCTGGAGGAGATCGCGCACGCCGTCGAGGACGAGCAGCTGTCGATGGTGCAGCTTCACGGCGACGAAGGACCGGCCTTCTGCCAGGAGGTGGCGCGCCGCACAGGGGCCAAGGTCATCAAGGCCATCCGGGTGCGCAGCAGCGCCGACCTGCAGGCGGCCGAGGCGTTTCGGACCGATTACCACCTGCTCGACGCCCACAGCCCCGGGACCCCGGGCGGCACCGGGGCGAGTTTCGACTGGGAGCTGCTGCGAGCCCACCGCTCCGAGGTGCCGACGATCCTCGCAGGCGGCCTGCGGCCCGAGAACGTCGCGGAGGCGATCGAGATCGCCCGTCCCGTCGCCGTCGACGTCGCCAGCGGGATCGAGGCGGCGCCCGGCGTCAAGGACCCCGAGCCTGATGGCCGATTTCGCCGCCGCCGCGGGCCTACAGATCCCGGTCGCCCGTCAATGAGCGCGTCCGCTGCAGTCGACGAGCGCTTCGGCCCCTACGGCGGACGCTTCGTCCCGGAGGTCTTGATCGCCGCCCTCGACGAGCTCACCGCGGCCTGGGGCGAGGCGCGCGCCGACGCTGCCTTCACCGCCGAGCTCGACGCGCTGCTGCGTGACTTCGTCGGTCGTCCGACCCCGCTCTACCTCGCCGAGCGCCTCTCCGAGCGCCTCGGCTGCCGCATCTATCTGAAGCGGGAAGACCTCGCCCACACCGGTGCCCACAAGATCAACAACGCGGTCGGTCAGGCGTTGCTGGCGAAGCGGATGGGCAAGTCGCGGGTGATCGCGGAGACCGGCGCCGGCCAGCACGGAGTTGCGTCGGCGACCGCGTGCGCGCTGCTGGGGCTCGACTGCGTCGTCTACATGGGCACCGAGGACATGCGCCGCCAGGCGCCCAACGTCGAGCGGATGCGGCTGCTCGGCGCCGAGGTCGCACCGGTCGACGCCGGCGCGCGAACGCTCAAGGAGGCGGTCAGCGCCGCGATCCGCGATTGGGTGACCAACGTCGCCACTACCCACTACATCATCGGTTCGGCGGTGGGCCCGGCACCGTATCCGGCGCTCGTGCGCGACCTGCAGCTGGTGATCGGCGCCGAGGCGCGCGAGCAGGCGCTCGCGGCTGAGGGGGCGCTGCCCGCTCGGGTTATCGCCTGCGTCGGCGGCGGCTCGAACGCGATCGGCACCTTCGTCCCGTTCCTCGACGACGCCGAGGTCGAGCTGATCGGAGTCGAGGCCGCCGGGGAAGGACTCGAGAGCGGTCGGACCGGCGCCTCGTTGACCGCGGGGCGCAACGGCGTCCTGCACGGAGCCTTCTCGTCGGTGCTGGCCGACGACGACGGCCAGATCCTCGAGGCGCACTCGGTTTCAGCGGGACTCGACTACCCCGGGGTGGGCCCTCAGCACGCTCATCTGCGCGACACGGGACGGGTCCGCTACGAGGCCGTCACCGACGACGACGCCCTGCGCGCCTTCCGCGAGCTGGCGAGGCTCGAGGGAATCATCCCCGCTCTGGAGCCAAGCCACGCTGTGGCTTGGCTCCTCGCGAATAAATGCCCCGCCACGTCCTCGGCTTCGCCTGCGGGCGTGCGGGGGCCAGGCGACGGGACGCCGTATGACGTCCTCACGCTCTCCGGCCGCGGCGACAAGGACCTTGCCGAGGTCGTCGAGCGACTCGGCGATGGCTGAGATTGCGGCGGCGTTTGCTGCCGCTCGCGCCGAGGGCCGGGCGGCGCTGATGCCGTACATGATGGGCGGCTTCCCCGACGCGGCAACGTCGACGGCGGTCGCGGAGGCGTACGCGGACGGCGGCGCCGACCTCGTCGAGCTCGGGGTCCCGTACTCCGACCCGCTCGCCGACGGGCCGGTGATCCACGCGGCGGGGACGAGGGCGCTGGAGGCCGGGGCGACGCTCGAGTCCGTGCTCGCCGACTGCGAGCGGATCGCCGGCCGCGTGCCGGTCGTGCCGATGGCCTACGCGAACATGATCCTCGCGCGCGGGCCGGAGCGGTTCGCCCGCGCGCTCGCCGACGCGGGTGCGGCCGGCGCCATCGTCCCGGACCTGCCGCTCGAGGAGGGCGGCGAGGTCGCCGACGCGCTGCGCGGTGCAGGACTTGCCCTGATTCCGCTCGTCGCCCCGACCACCCCGCCCGAGCGACGCGCGCGGATCTGCGGCGAGGCCGACGGCTTCGTCTACCTGGTCTCCGACACGCGCACCACGGGCGAACGAGACGAGATGCCGCCCGAGCTCGGCGACCTGATCGCCGCCACGAAGGCCGACTCACAGGTTGCCGTCGCGGTCGGCTTCGGGATCACGACCCCGGAGCAGGCCGCCCAGGTCGGAGCCGCCGCCGACGGCGTGATCATCGGCACCCGCCTGGTCCGCGCGGTTGACGAGGGCGGGTCTCCGCAGGAGGCCGCGAAAGCGGTCGCGGACTTCATCCGCGACTGCAGAACGGCGATGTCCTAGATACTCTGCCCCCCGTGCGGCTCCTCGTCTTTACCGTCGTCGGCCTGGTCGCGATGATGATCGCCTACGCCTTCTCGCTGGGGGGCACGATCGCGTCGCTGGTCTTCCTCTTCATCATCTTCAACGCGATCCTCGATCGCTGGGCGAAGCCCCTGCTCGACTGGATCCGCGCCTAGGGATGGGCCTCGCGCCCCTCCCTGACTCCTTTCCCGCCACACGCGAGTCACTGCACCGGATCGCCGAGCAGGTCGTCGCGCCGGCCCGCAAGCCCCACAACGAGATCGCGCTCGCCCAGACCCCCGGTGGGTTCGGCACGCCGCCATTCGAGTACGAGGGCCGGCGTTTGCAGGTCCGTGTAGAGGGAGCTGAGATCGTGGTCGAGGAGGACGGCACGGTGCGCCGGGCGCCGATCGAGTCGGTCGCGCAGGCGGCGTCCCTCGTGGGCGCCGAGCTGTTTCCCGACGGGCTACCCGGTGACGCGACGCCGCTCGAGGTCGATCCGGCGTCGGCGGCGGGCCTCGCCGAGTTCTACGCGTTCGGCGCACGCGCCCTCGAGGCGCTTCTGGGCACCGTCTCGCCCGCCGACGAGCCTTCGGCCATCAACCTGTGGCCCGAGCATTTCGACATCGCCTGCGAGGCGGGTCCGGAGCAACTCGGGCGGCGCGCCAACTTCGGAGCCTCTCCCGGCGACCGGGCCCACGATCGGCCCTATGTCTACGTCGGCCCGTGGCAGTCCCAGACCCGGGGCGGACTGTGGAACGCAACCTCGTTCGACGGCGCCGAGCTGCCCTATGCCGACCTGGTGGCCGCCGACGATCCCGATGACCTCGTCGCCGATTTCTTCGCCGTTCGTCGCGAGGCGCTAGCGGACTGACGCATGCGATTCGGCGTCCTCACCGGGGGTGGTGATTGCCCGGGCCTGAACGCGGTGATCCGCGCGATCGTTCGCAAGGGGGTGGGCGTGTACGGACACGAGTTCGTCGGCTTCCGAGACGGCTGGCGCGGCCCGCTGGAAAACGATTCGCGCCCGCTCGGCGTCCCCGAGGTTCGCGGCATCCTGCCGCGGGGCGGGACGATCCTCGGCTCCTCGCGCACCAACCCGTTGAAGGAGGACGGCGGAGCCGACCGGATCTCCGAGAACCTCGAGCGCGCGGGGGTCGACGGGCTGATCGCGATCGGCGGCGAGGACACCCTCGGGGCGGCGAGCGCGCTGCACGACGCCGGGATCCACGTGGTGGGCGTGCCGAAGACGATCGACAACGACCTCGGTGCGACCGACTACACGTTCGGTTTCGATACCGCGGTCAACATCGCGATGGGATCGATCGACCGCCTGCACACGACCGCCGAGAGCCACCGGCGGACGCTGATCGTCGAGGTCATGGGCCGCCACGCGGGCTGGATCGCGCTGCACTCGGGCCTGGCGGGTGGTGCCAACGTGATCCTGATCCCGGAGCATCCCTTCGATCTCGACCGCGTCTGCGACTACATCCAGCGGCGGTTCGCCGACCAGTACGCGCCGATCGTCGTCGTCTCGGAGGGCGCTGAGCCGAAGGGCGGGCTGCCGGTCGCACAAGATGCGCCCACAGACGCCTTTGGCCACGTGCGGCTGGGGGGGATCGGTCAATGGCTCGAGGGGGAGATCGAGCGTCGCACCGGTCACGAGGCGCGGGCGACGGTGCTCGGCCACGTCCAGCGCGGCGGGACCCCGACCGCGTTCGACCGCGTGCTCGCAACGCGATTCGGACTGCACGCGATCGACGCCGCCCACGCCGGCGAGTGGGGAAAGATGACGGCGCTGCGGGCGACCGACATCATCCTCGTCGACCTCGCCGAGGCCACGGCCCAGCTCAAGGTCGTGCCCGAGGCGCTGTACCGGGAGGCCGAGGTCTTCTTTGGGTAATACACGGGCCGTCGCCATCGCCGTCCTCGTCGCCGGACTCGCGGTGGCCGGTTGCTCCTCGGGGTCGGGCGGTGACGAGGGCGACGCGACGGTGACGGTGTACGCCAGCCTGCCGATGAACGGGCCGAGCGGCACGGACGGCCGCGACGCGGCCGACGGCGCGCGCCTCGCGCTCGCCGACGCCGGCGGCGAGGCCGGTGGGATCGCGGTCGAGGGGATCTACCTCGACGACACCGAGGGGGAGCGCTGGAGCCCGGTTCAGGCGGCCGCCAACGCCCGCGCCGCGACCCAGGACTCAACCGCGATCGCGTTCCTCGGCGACTTCGAGTCCGGCGCGACCCGTGTCTCGCTGCCGGTCACCAACGCCGCCCGGATGCTGCAGGTCTCACCGGCGAGCGCGGCCGGCGACCTGGTCGCGCCGGTTCCCGGCTCGGAGGAGGTCCCGGACGTCCAGGCGAGCGGCGATCGCACCTTCGGGCGAGTGATCCCTTCCGACCGTGCCCAGGCGCTGGCCGGGGCGGGGTGGGTCGACCGCATGGACGTCGCGAGGGTGGCGACCGAGTCCGACGGGACCGCGTACGGCGACGCGATGGTCGCGGGCTTCGAGGACGGTCTGGGCCGCGCCACCGTCGCTTCCGGGGCGGACTTCGTCTACTACGGGGGGCTGCCGGACAACCAGCCGCTCGCCGACGCCCGTGGGCTCGACCGGCTGATGGTCACCGACGCGGAGCTGGCCCCCGGGGTCTCGGAACCGCCCGGCACGCTCGCGACGTCGGCGGCGCTCGATCCGACGCAGCTGCCGTCGGCGGGCCAGGATTTCGTCGACGCCTTCCGCGCCGAGTACGGCCGCCCGCCGGGCCGTTACGCTGCGTATGGGTACGAGGCGATGGGGGTGATACTCGATTCGATCGGGCGCGCCTCGGACCCGACCGATCGCGACGCCGTGGTCGATGCCTTCTTCGAGACTGCCGACCGCGATTCGATCCTCGGGACCTATTCCATCGACGAGGTCGGGGACACCACGCTCGACCGGATGACCGGGTATGAGCTCGGCGATGGGAGGCCGCGGCCGGTCGACGAGCTTGAGGCCCAGGGCTAGACGAGGTCGCGCAGCGCCGGCTCGATCTCGGTGAACCGGAAGACGAAGCCGAGGTCCTGGGCGCGCCGAGGGACCGCGCGGATACTGCCGAGGATCTGGTCGGTGAGCTCCTCGCCGCGCATCGCAGTGAGCGCGAACCTCGGGACGGGAACCACGGCCGGCCGGTGCAGCGCGGCACCCAGCGCCTTCGTGAACTCGCGGTTGGTCGCCGGGGTGGGGCCGACCGCGTTCATCGGCCCGCTCGCCTCCTCCTCGCCGAGCGCCCAGAGGATCAGCCCGACCTCGTCGTCGCGGTGGATCCAGGGCATGTACTGGTCGCCGCCGACGAGCGGGCCGCCGAAGCCGAGCTTGAAGACCGGCAGCAGCTGCTTGAGCAGGCCGCCGTCGGGATCGAGCACCGGGGCGGAGCGCAGGACCGTGGTCCTGACGTCGCCCCGCTGGGCGGCGAGGCCCTCGGCCTCCCATTCGGCGCACATCCGGCCGGTCCAGTCGGTCGCCGCCGGCGTCGACTCGTCGACGATCGCTTCCCCGCGGTCGCCGTAGTAGCCGACCGCGCATTGGCTGACCAGGACACCGGGCGTCCGCGAGGCACCGAGCAGGCCGTCGACCAGGTTCTTGGTCGCGCGCACGCGGCTGTCGCGAATTCGCTCCTTGGCGGTCGGGGTGAGCCGCTGGTTGATGTTCTCGCCGATCAGGTTGACGACCGCGTCCACGCCCTCGAACGCCGCCTCGGGCGGGCGCTCGTGGACCGGGTCCCAGGCGTGCCACGTGACGGTGGGGTTGGTCTTTCGCGCCCGCGCCGGATCGCGGCTCAGCGCCATGACCTCGTCGCCGCGGGCGAGCAGCGCATCGCAGACGGCCGAGCCGATCAGTCCGCTTGCACCGGTGACGAGTACTCGCATGGGCCCGCTCTCTACCCGGTTGGCCCGGGGTTACTCGATCGTCGAGAACGTGCCGGTCTCCTCCGAGACGCGGGCGATCCCGTCGCGGCGGGCCTCCTCGACGACCGCCTTGGCGACCGCCGGGGCGACGTCGCGGTCGAAGACGGAGGGGATGATGTAGTCCTCGGAGAGGTCCTCCGCGGCGACCACGTCGGCGATCCCCTGGGCGGCCGCCAGCTTCATCTCCTCGGTGATGCGCGGGGCGCCGGCGTCGAGCGCGCCGCGGAAGATGCCGGGGAAGGCGAGCACGTTGTTGATCTGGTTCGGGTAGTCGGAGCGCCCGGTGGCCATGATCCGCACGTAGGGCGCCGCGTCCTCGGGCATGACCTCGGGCGTCGGGTTGGCCATCGCGAAGACGATCGCGTCGTCGTTCATGCGCTCGAGCTCGTTGGCCTCGATCACCCCGGGCCCGGAGAGCCCGACGAACAGGTCGATCCCGTCGATCACCTCCGTTGGGGTGCCGAGCCGGTGCTCCGGGTTCGAGTTCTCCGAGTACCAGCGCTTGATCTCCGTCATCTGCTCGTAGTCGTCGCGGGTCGTCGAGAGCGCCCCCTTGCGGTCGCAGCCGATGATGTTCGTCACGCCGGAAGCGAGCATCATCTTCGTCACCGCGACCCCTGCCGCACCCAACCCCGTCATCAGGACGTTCAAATCCTCGATCGGCTTGCCGACGATCTTCAGCGCATTGAACAGCGCCGCCATCGTCACCACCGCGGTCCCGTGCTGGTCGTCGTGGAAGACCGGGATGTCGAGCTCGTCCTTGAGCGTCTCCTCGATCTCGAAGCAGCGCGGGGCCGAGATGTCCTCGAGGTTGATCCCGCCGAAGGTCGGCGCCATCAGACGGACCGCCTCGATGATCTTCTCCGGGTCGTTCGTGTCGAGGCAGATCGGGAAGGCGTCGATGTCGGCGAACTCCTTGAACAGCATCGCCTTGCCCTCCATCACGGGCATCGCCGCCTCGGGGCCGATGTCGCCGAGCCCCAGCACGGCCGAGCCGTCGGAGACGACGGCGACGGTGTTCTTCTTGATCGTGAACTCGAACGCCTTCTTGCGGTCGTGGTGGATCTCCATGCAGACCCGGGCCACGCCGGGCGTGTAGGCCATCGACAGGTCGTCGCGGGTCTTCAGGGGGTACTTGTTGTGCTGCTCGATCTTGCCGCCGCGATGCATGGCGAGCGTGCGGTCGACGTAATCGATGACCCGTGCGCCGCGCGTCGAGCCGATGCTTCGGAGGATCTCCTCCCAATGGGGTTGGTCGCGGGCGTCGATCGTGAACTCGCGCACCCGCTTGCCCTCGGCGCCGGCTCCCGGCACCAGGTCGACGCCCTGCAGGGCCCCGCCGGCCTCGGCGATCGCCGCCGTCAGCTTGCCCAGCGGCTCGGCCCGCGCGTCGAGCTCGACGCGGACGATGACCGAGAACTGGGCGGAGACGGACGGCATGGGCGGGGGATTCTACGAACGCGCGTGTGAACGCCTCGGCCGCGGTTGTGATGCAGGCGCTTCTTGGGCTGGGTAGGGGGGCGGAACAAAGTCCACACACCCGATGTCCTCATTGGCCAGATAGCCGGGCGGCAGCACGGTTTGGTCACGATCGAGCAACTCCTGCGCTGCACTGACGCCGCAGGGAGTCAACCGTCAGCCGGATCGAGGACGACCCGGCCGGGATCACCCGCGACGTCCTCTCCCTGCTTGCCAATTCCGCCCCATAAGATCGAACGGATGGCAAAGAAGGACAACGGCAAGGGCCAGGAGGTCTTCCTGATCGACGGGAACTCGCTCGCCTACCGGGCGTTCTTCGCGCTGCCGGAGTCCATCGCGACCGCTGACGGGCGGCCGACGAACGCGATCTACGGGTTCGCGTCGATGATGGCCAAGATCCTGATCGACCACTCGCCGAAGGCCGTGATCGTCGCCTGGGACAAGGGATGGTCGGGCCGCGAGAAGGTCTACGCCGAGTACAAGTCGCAGCGCAAGTCCCGCCCCGACCTGCTCAAGGAGCAATGGCCCCATCTGGCGCCGCTCGCCGAGGCGTTCGGGTTCCAGAACGTCGATGTCGAGGGCTACGAGGCCGACGACGTGATCGCCACCCTCGCCCGCCAGGCCTCCGACGCGGGCGTCCCGGTGATGATCGTCTCCGGCGATCGCGACGTCTACCAATTGGTCCGCGACGGGGTTCGGGTGATGACCACGTCGCGCGGGGTCACCGACACCAAGATCTACGACCGCGACGGCGTCGTCGAGCGCTACGGGGTGCCGCCCGAGCTGGTCACCGACTTCATCGGCCTGAAGGGCGACACCTCCGACAACATCCCCGGCGTCCCGGGGATCGGCGACAAGACCGCCGCCCAGCTCCTGCAGCAGTTCGGCGACCTGGAGGCGGTGCTCGGCTCGGTGGACGAGATCTCGGGGGCGAAGCGCAAGCAGAACCTGACCGAGCACGCCGATGACGCCCGGGTCTCCAAGCAGCTGGCGACGATGGTCGAGGACGTCGACGTGCCGCTGGTGATCACCAAGCAGCTGCGCGGCTCGCCCGACCGCTCGAAGCTTCGCGACGCCGCCAACCAGTTCGAGCTGCGGGCGGTGATCCAGCGGCTCGACGACGAGTGGGACGAGGAGGTCCCCGGCAGGATGGTCGAGGAGACGATCGAGGTCGAGGCGCAGGAGGGGACGCCGGCCGACCTCGCCGAGGGCCCGGTCTCGCTGGCGATCTCGGCCGGCCGCTGGGCGGCCGGCGACGGGACCAAGGTCATCGCCGGGGACGCCTCCGACCTCGCTGCGCTGGCGAAGGACCTGCGGCCGCACCCGATCGTCGGCCACGACGTCAAGGAGCTCGGCGGCCACGGCCCGCGCAGCCTGCTCTCCGCCGCGAGACCGGAGGGCCTCGACCTCCGGCACGACACGATGGTCGCCGCATACCTGATCGACCCGGCGCGGCGCACCTACGACCTCCACGAGCTGGCCGCCGACGCCGGCCTGGCGGCGGCTCCGGCGAACGCCGCCGAGGGCCAGCTCTCGCTGGCCGCCGAGGAGGGTGACGTCGCCGGCGATCCGGCCGTCGACGCGCGGCTCGCCTGGGAGCTCGCCGACCGCCAGCGTGAGCGGGTCGTCGAGTTCGGCGTCGAGCAGCTCCTCAACGAGGTGGAGATGCCGCTGATCGAGGTGCTCGCCGAGATGGAGCGGATCGGGCTGAAGCTCGACACCGAGCGGCTCGCGGCGATCGGCACCGGGATGGAGGAGCAGATCGCCGAGCTCGAGAGGCAGATCTACGAGGACGCCGGCCACGAGTTCACGATCGGCTCGCCGCAGCAGTTGGGGACCGTGTTCTTCGACGAGCTCGGGCTGACCAAGAAGCGGCGCGGCAAAACCGGCTTCTCCACGGACGCCCGCGTCTTGGGCCAGCTTCGCGACGAGCACCCGATCGTCGAGCGCGTCGAGCGCTGGCGCGAGCTGACGAAGCTGAAGAGCACCTACCTCGACTCGCTGCCGGAGCTGGTCGACGACGACGGGCGCCTGCACACGACCTTCAGCCAGGTCACCGCGGCGACCGGCCGCCTCTCGAGCACCAACCCCAACCTGCAGAACATCCCGATCCGCTCAGAGGTCGGGCGCCCGGTCCGCGCCTGCTTCGTCGCCGAGACGGGCAACCGGCTGCTCTCGTGCGACTACAACCAGGTCGAGCTGCGGGTCTTGGCCCACGTCGCCGGCGAGGACGTGCTGCGGGAGATCTTCGCCTCGGGCGAGGACGTCCACAGCGCCACCGCGGCCGGGATCATCGGTGCCGATCCCGACGCGATCACGCCCGCCGAGCGCTCGAAGGCGAAGATGGTCAACTACGGGATCGCGTACGGGCTCTCCGCGTTCGGGCTCGCCGACCGTCTCAACATCGAGCGCGAGGAGGCAGCGACCTACATCGACCGCTACTTCGAGCGCTTCCCCGCGGTCCGCAAGTTCATCGACGAGACGATCGCCCAGGCGTCGGAGACCGGCTTCGTGCGCACCCTGATGGGGCGGCGTCGCAACGTCCCGGAGATCCGCTCGGGCAACCCGCAGCGCCGCGGCCTCGGCGAGCGGCTCGCCGTCAACACCGTGATCCAGGGCACGGCCGCCGACATCATCAAGGTGGCGATGGTCAACTGCCACCGCGCCTTCACCGACGCCGGCCTGAAGACCGAGCTGGTCCTGCAGATCCACGACGAGCTGCTCTTCGAGGGGCCCGAGGCCGAAATGGATCGTGCCGGGGAGCTCGCTCGCGCCGAGATGGTCGGCGCCTTCGACCTCGATCCGCCGCTCGCTGTCGACGTCGGCGTGGGCGAGGACTGGCTGGCGGCCAAGTAGCGGACACAGAAAGGGCGGCCCCGCCGGCCGCCCTTCCTGCGCATCGGCTTGAGGGATGGGTCCCTAGCCGAGCTCGATCTCCTCGAAGACGAGGCCGTCGGAGGTGAGCCCGAGGCTCGCCTCGTTGACCACGCCGTCGACCGCGAGATCGTCAACCGCGCACTGCGAGCCGTCGCAGTCGTGCTCGCCTGCGTGATCGGGTCCGCCGCGCGGCCCGCCGCCGCCGGCCGGCGGTCCGGTCTCCTCGGACTCCTCGGAGTCGGTGGGAGCATCCTCGGGGGCACCGGCGCCCGGACGCAGCGCCTCTTCGATGCCCTCCTCGTCGGGCTCGGCGCCATCGTCGTTGCGGCACTCGATCTCGGTGTCGTCGGTGACCGTGCCGGTCACGACGTCACCACCGAACAGCGAGACCGTCAGCTCGCCGGTGTCGGGGTTCCAGGCCGTGATCGTCCCGGCGCCCTCATCACCGTCGTCGACGCCGTCGCCGTCGGTGTCCTCGTCGCGCGGGTCCATCCCGGCCTCGTACTCGCCGCGGTTGCGCAGCGCGTCCGAGTCCTGGTCGCGCCGGGCCTGATCGACCTTCAGCGACAGGTGGTGCCGCTTCTCCCAGCGGTCCGGAATCCCGTCGTCGTTGCGGTCCTTGGCGATGCCGATCGCCGCCATCGCCGCAAGGCTCAGGGCCAGGGCCGCCACCGCTACGAGTGTGAACCGTGTGTGCCGTCTCGTTCCGAACATCTCCGCCTCCTGGGGTTGAGTGGTGTCTGCCAGGTGAACCCCGGAGCGAGGCCGGGATCACGCGGGTCGGCAGGACGCGGAGGCTCAGTGGTGGTGGTCGCCGTCGCCGGATCCGTCGGCGTCGCCGTCGAATCCGGAGCCGCCGTACGCCGATCCGTCGCCGTAGTTGTCGGCGTCACCGGAGCCGTCATACCGGCCGTCCCGGTCGCCGTCGTGGCCGTCGGCGGGTCCGGGCCCGAACCCGTCGCCCTGCTGTTGCGTGGTGTCGCCGGGCGGGGGCTGCGTCTGCGTCTGGGTGCCGGGCGCGTGGCCACCGCCGGCGCCGCCGTCGTGATGTTGCTGGGTGCCCGACGGCGGGGGAGGCGGCTGAGCCGTCGTGGTCTGGGTGCCGTCCTCGCCCGGTGGGGGCGGTTGGCGAACGTCGCCGCCGGACGGGGCTCCGGTGGAAGCGGACGAGTCCTCAGTCGAAGGTTGAGTCTGGGTCCCCTGCTGCGAGGTCGCCTGTTCCGAGTCCTCGGACGTCGTCGTCGAGCGCGTGCCCGCGTCGCCCTGGTCCCTGGCGGGGTTGGTGGTCGCCGGGGCGCTCGAATCGGCTGGCGTGGTGGTCGCCGCGGGCGAAGTTCCGGGGACTGCCGCGGCCGGTACCGCCGCCGCCGGCACCGTTTCGGCCACCGGGACCGCCTTGGACTCCGAGGAGCCGTTGCCCCCGGTGCCGCCGCCGTCGCGCTGTCGTTCGATCGCGATCCCGCCGCCGGCGACCGCGGCGCCCACCGCGATCACGGCGACCGCCTTCAGCGCGATCGATCCACCCGCTCCGGCGCCGGCTGCGAGCGCGACGACCGACCCGCTGGCCGCGCCGCCGGCCGCGGCCTCCTGGGTGCCCATCTCGACCAGTCGCTGGACGAAGGGGAGGGGCACCAGCGCGCCGAGCCCGTCGCGGAGCCCGGTCCGGGCGCGGAAGATCAGCTGGCGCACCGCGCCAGGTGTCGTCTCGAGTTCCGCAGCGATCGTTTCGTGGCTCTCGCCGTCGAGGGCGCTGCGGATGAGGGCCTTGCGCTGGCCGTCGGGGAGCGAGTTGACCGCGCTGACGGCGGAGCGCAACTCCTCGTGCAGGAGCGCGTAATCGCCCGGCTGACGGACGCCGTCGATCGTCTCGTCGAGCTGTTCGTGGTAGCGCACCGAGGCGTGGGAAGTGTGCGCGCGGTTGCGGACGATCGTCGTCAGCCAGGGACGCAGGTCGATCTCCGCGTCCGACTTTCGCAGCGCCTTCCAGGCGCGGATCAGACCGTCCTGGACGACGTCCTCGGAGCGCTCGCCCGAGCCGAGGGAGCGGGCGAAGCGCAGCAGCCCGGGCCGGTGGCGGCGGACGATCTCAGCAAACGCCTCCTCGCTGCCCTCCCGCGTCAGCGTGACGAGGCGAGCGTCCGACTGCGTACCGAGGACGGCCCGCTTGAGCGGCTTCAAAGTTGCGGTCGGCGCCATTCGTGGCATTCCCTCCACCGCAAAGGCTTGCGGTTGTGCATCCATCTGTCTACCGGGTTAACCCGCAGTTCGCGCGTACGTCACGCACGGACCGAAGAATTCTCAGTTCCAGCTCAACTACAGTCCGCGCAGATGGACCGGGGTGTCGCGGTGATGCTGATGGCGGCGGTGGGCGGGCTGATCGCGTTGCAGCCCGCGATCAACGCTGGGCTCGGGCGGGCGACCGGCAACATCGCCGCCGCGTTCGTCTCGTTCGCGATCGGCACGGCGGTCCTCGCGGCGATCGTCGTGATCGCGGGTCAGGCGAGCGGGTTGAGCGGGGCGTTCGACGTCCGCTGGTACTACCTGCTCGGCGGCGTGCTGGGCGCCGCCTACGTCTTCACCGCGCTGGTCACGGTGAGCTCGATCGGTGCCGGCGGGGTGGCGGCGGCGACGATCACCGGACAGCTGACCCTCTCGGTCATCATCGACCGCCTCGGGATCCTCGGGCTCGAGGAGCAGCCGATCACGGTGGAGCGCATGGCCGGCGTGGCGCTCCTGCTCGCCGGCACCTTCCTGATCGTCCGCTGATCGGCCACCGTCCGGTGTAACACGGTTCCGTGTTGCATTCGGCCGGACAGCCAATTACGATTCCGCTGGGGTTGTCCGGGTGAGGAAGGGAGTGCGTTATGGGGTTGTTGGGGAATTGTGCGCGGGTAGCGTCGCTGGCGTGCCTGGCTTTCGTGCTCGCCGTGCCGACGAGCGCCTTCGCCTCGCCTCCCCATGAACCCTTCCCGCCCGAGGTCGGCGCTGCGGTCGATCTGCTGCCGCGCCCCTGCGCGCTCGAGGGCAACGACCCCTACGAGGCGCGCACCTACCGGATGGCGGGCTGGGAGGCGCCCGACTACGAGCGCTACCCGGGCGATTGCCAGCGGCTGCGGTTCTCGTTCGGGCCGATCGCCGTCAAGCCGGGCCAGAACGACGTCCTCGTCGAGCCGGTGAAGATCGAGAAGCCGATGCGCGACGGCTACATCACCCGCTTCGAGCCCAACCTCGTGTTCCCCGACGGCACCGTGCCGCCGATCGAGCAGGTGCACCTGCACCACGGCACCTGGCTCTCGCTTGCCGACTACGGCCGCGGACCCTTCTTCGCCGCCGGCGAGGAGAAGACCGTCGCCCCGTTCCCGACCGGCTACGGGATGCCGGTCAAGGCGACCGACACCTGGCTGCTGCTCTACATGGTCCACTCGGCGATCCAGAAGCCGATGGAGGTCTACATCACCTACGACGTCGACTTCATCCCCGAGCACAAGGCCCAGGGCCTCGGGATCAAGCCCGCGTATCCGCTGTGGCTCGACGTGCGCCCGTCCGGCTACCCGGTCTTCAACACGCAGCGCGGCTACGGCAAGGGTGGCGAGTGCACCTGGCCGAAGCAGGAGTGCGCCGGCTTCAACGCCTGGGGGAAGACCGAGGTCGGCCAGGGCGCGCCGGGCAACGGCCTTGGCGAGGACCTGAAGCTGCCCGAGCTCGGCGAGCCGTTCGGGGCGGTGGAGAACTTCACCGGGGGCACCCTGATCGGGATCGGCGGCCACCTCCATCCGGGCGGGCTGCAGAACGAGATCGACCTCGTCCGCAACGGCAAGGCGAAACGCATCTACACAGGGCGCGCCGCGTATTGGAAGCGCTCCAAGAAACCCAAGATCGGCGGCCCGCCGACGTCATGGGACTTCTCGATGCGCGTGACCGGCAACCCGTTCTGGGGCGTGCGGGTCGAGCCCGGCGACTCGCTGCGCAGCAACGTCACCTACGACACCGAGATCCAGTCCACCTACGAGAACATGGGGATCGCGGTCAGCCTGCTGGCGCCGGACACCGAGGAGGGGGCGCCAACCGCCCCCGGCGTCGACCCGTTCAAGGCGCCCGTCGACCGCTCCAAGACGTGCAAGTCGGGGGGCCTGAAGGCGAAGCGGCCGACCCTGTGCAACCAGGCCGGCCTCGTCACCCACGGCCCGCTGGTCGAGAACGACAACTACGGCGGCGCCCAGGGCGAGTGGACCGCGGCCGCGGGCGCGCCGGCCGACAACGTCGCGATCGCCAACTTCCTCTACGCGCCTGGGGATCTGAGCACGATCGAGATGAGCGGCGTGCCGACGGTGAAGCTCGGCCAGACGCTCGACTTCACGAACCTCGACGGGGCGGCGATCTACCACACCGCCACCTCCTGCGCGTTCCCCTGCCTCGGGCCGACCGGGACCTCGTTCCCGCTTGCCGACGGGACCACGAGCAGCGGGACCAGTGTCGACTTCGATTCCGGCGAGCTCGGGTTCGGAGCGCCGGAGATCGGACCGGCGAAGCAGACGCTGCAGTGGGGCTTGCCGGTCACCCCCGAGAACGGATACAAATCAGGTGACGTGGTCACCTACTTCTGCCGCATCCACCCGGGGATGCGGGGTGCGTTCGAGGTCACCGAGTGACGATCAACTGGAAGCGACACGGAGCGTCGCCCACCTCGAGCCCAGAGCGGTTCGGCTGGAAGGATCTATCCGAGGACGTCCCCGTCGACGTGATGCCGTGCTCGAACGACGAGTACTTCCCGCCGCCGCCGAGCGTCGCTCAGCGGGCGATCATGGACATCGCGAGCCGCGAGAGCGAGCGGGCGCGGACCAAGTTCGGGATGACCAGGGCGCAGTTCGTGCGCACCGCGGCGGCAACGGCGATCGGGTTCTGGGCGATCGACGTCGTCCGCATGGGGCGCTTCGGCAGCTACGGCTACGCGCAGGCCGGGCTGAAGCGGCCGGACGCCTGCGACCTCGAGTGGGCCGGGCGCAAAGGGCTGGAGACGCTCCGCAATCTGCCCGGGGAGTTCATCTTCGACGTCCAGTCGCATCACGTCGACCCGGACGGGATGTGGCGGGTCTCGAATCCGGCCTTCGAGGCCTTCTTCAGCGCGATCTGGCCGCAGGCGCGCGAGGGCGGCGAGGTCGACCCGATCGCGAACCTGTCGCGCTTCCATTACCTGAAGGAGGTCTTCCTCGACTCGGCGACCACGGCCTCGGTGCTCTCGGTCGTCCCGACCTCGCCGGACACCCGCAACCCGCTGCCGCTCGAGGAGGCATCGGAGACCGTCCACATGGTCAACGACCTGGCGCGCTCACGCCGCTGCGTCATGCACGCCTTCGTGATGCCGAATCGCGGCTCTGGCGGCATCTCGACCCCGGACGTCAAGCCGCTCTACCTCGACGAGGAGCTGCAGTTGATGATGGAGCGCGCCGAGCAGTACACGAACATCCTGCGCGGCTGGAAGACCTACTGCGCCTGGGGCGACGTCCCGAACGCGAGCGGCTGGTTCCTCGACACGGACACCGGCCAGGCGTTCCTGGAGCAGGTCGTCAACGTCAGCAACAAGCACAAGAAGATCCCGCCGGTCGTCGCCACCCACAAGGGGTTCGCGCTGCCGGGGTTCGATCAGCGCGCCGCAGCACCCCGCGACGTCGGCCCGGCCGCGAAGCAGAACCCGGGCGTCCGCTTCCTGATCTACCACTCCGGCTACGACATCGGCGACGACCAGAAGCCCTACCGCGGCGACGAGCTCGCCGACTCGAACTCGAACACGGTCGACGGGTTGATCAAGAGCCTGCGGGAGAACGCCTACGACGCGACCAAGTTCCGCAAGAAGGGCAAGCGGTTCGGGAACGTGCCCAACGTCTACGCCGAGCTCGGGTCCGTGTGGCGCAACACGATGCACGATCCCGACCAGAGCGCGCACCTGCTCGGCAAGCTGATCACCTACGTCGGGCCGAAGCGGATCGCGTGGGGGACCGACAGCCTCTGGTACGGCTCGCCGCAGCCCGAGATCGTCGGGATGCGCAAGTTCGAGTTCACCGAGGAGGGCAAGGAGCTCTACGGGCTGCCGTACGGGCTCGACGGCGACGTCGAGGACCCAACCAAGCCGGCGCCGAGCCCCGCGCGAACGATCCGCAACGGGATCCTTGGCCGTAACGCGGCCCGCGCGTATGAGATCGACCCCGACGCTCGCCGCCACCAGATCAGCTGCGACGACGTCAACCAGGTCCGCGACGAGTCCTATCTGCGCGGGGAAGCGGGCGGGCCGACCGAGTCCGCGCCCCTGTCCTCGCAGGTCTCGCCCGGCGCCCGCACCCGGCGCGAGGTGATGAAGGGCCTGATGGAGTCGGAGTGGTCCCCGTGAGACTCCGCTCCGAGGCGTTCGCGGGGGTCCTTGTGCTGCTCGCGCTCGCGCTGCCGGGCGGCGCCGCGGCGGCCGAACCCGCGGCGGACAAGGCGTCGTGCTCGACCGAGGACGTCGGGGGCGGGGACTGGCCGAGCTTCGGCCACGACATCCGCCAGACGCGGTTTCAGAACCACGAGAAGGTGATCTCGCCCGGCGACGTGCCGTTGCTGACCCCGGCCTGGAGCTTCTCGACCACCGACGCAGGCGGCGAGGGGGACATCACCGGAACCCCGGTCGTCTCCCGCGGGTGCCTGTTCGTCGCCACGACCGAGGGCTGGGTGTTCGCGCTCAACGCCGACACCGGCGAGACCGTCTGGAAGCGCGAGCTTCCGTACGGGGGCGGCATCAGCGGGGCCGTCACCGCGCAGGGCAAGCGGATCTACGCCGGCGTCTCGCGCCTCGCGGTCGGCGAGGGCTGTCGTGAGGGCGATCCCTGCATCGGTCCCTACGTCGTCGCGCTCGACCGGCGCACTGGCCGGGTGGAGTGGGCGACGAAGTCGCTCGACGAGCAGCCAGGCAGCGACATGTTCGGCAGCCCGATGATCCTCGACCACGTCCTGATGTTGGGCGTCTCGGGCGGCGCGGCCGAGCTCGGCGACGAGGCGGACCGCTACGCGTTCCAGGGCTCGATGCTGTTCGTCGACACCCGCAAGGGGAAGCTGCTGCGAAAGACCTGGACCATCCACCCGCCGTCCGACCCCGAGGCGGTCCCGCCCGAGGACGACTTCGCGGGCGCCGGGATCTGGTCGACGCCGGCGATCGACCGCCACGCGAAGGTCGCCTACGTCGGGACCGCGAACCCGTTCCGGCCACAGGTCGAGCACGACCACGCGAACTCCGTCGTCAAGTACGACCTCAACCGCAAGCACAAGACGTTCGGGCGGATCGTCGGCTCCTACAAGGGGAACGTCGACGAGTACGTCCCGGGGCTCTCGGAGATGCCGTGCTACGACATCCCCGGCAACCCCGCGCCCTACTACCCGCAGGGGATCGGCGCCTGCGGCGACATCGACCTCGACTTCGGCGCCGCGCCGAACCTGATCACCGGGCCGGACGGGCGCAAGCTGGTCGGCGCGGGGCAGAAGTCCGGCGTCTACCACGTCTTCGACGCGAAGACGATGGAGCCGGCCTGGACCCAGATCGTCGGCCCGCCGACCCCGGTCGGCGGGATCGTCGGCTCGACCGCCTACGACGGCAAGTCGGTCTACGGGCCGATCACCGTCCCCGGGTATGTCTGGTCGCTCGACGCCACGCTCGGCTCGTACCGCTGGGCGGCGCCGGTCGCCGACGGCGCCCACTGGGGCGAGTCGGTGGCGGTCGCCAACGGGGTCCTCTACACGACCGACCTGACCGGCTTCCTCGACGCCTATGACGCGCGCACCGGCGCGCTGCTGGCGAAGCGTCCGATGCTGCTCGGCGGCACCAACAACCCGGCCTCGCTGTCGTGGGGCGGGGTCAGCGTCGCCCGCCACACGGTCTATGCGACGGTCGGGATCCGCGGTCTGTCCGAAGGCCACGTGGTCGCCTTCATGCCCGGCGGCGTCAACGACATCGGCGACGACATCGGCGAGACCGGCGGCGGCCTCGGCGGTGGCGGAGGCGATGATGGCGGCGGCGGAGGCGGCGGCGAGGGTGGCGGCGGCGGAGACGCGCCGATCATCGCCGGGCCGGGCGGCGCGTCGACCAGCTACGCGACCCCGGTCGCGACGACCAGCGTCGGCGGCTCGATCAGCTTCGTGAACCTCGACGTCGCCAAGCACGACGTGACCGCGGTCGAGAAGGGGCCGGACGGCAAGCCGGTGTTCCGCACCCCGCTGATCGACCTCGGCGAGACCGCCCCGGTCGAGGGTCTCGACCAGGTGACCTCAGGCCGGGCCTACGAGTTCTTCTGCTCGATCCACCCCGGGATGCGCGGCTCGCTCTCCGTCCGCTGAGCCCGGCGGCGGTGCCGCGAACGACGGCGGTGCGATGTTCAGGTAGTGGTCGAACGACCACCGCACGAACCGCTCGGACTCCATCCGCCGCAGCGCGAAGCCGAGCAGCCGTGGCGGGACCCGTGGCACGGCACGCTGGGTGCGCAACATCCACTTGAACTTCCACTCGTGCGCAGATGAGAACTCGGCGTACCGGTGCAGTGCCGCCTCCCGGCTCGAGCGACCCTCGACGACCTCGCGCAGCTCATGTCCGCAGGCGATCCCGAAGTAGAAGGCGGTCCGGATCCCCTCGGCGGTCAGCGGCAGGCAATGGCCGGCCGAGTCGCCCGCGAAGAAGATCCCGTCCGCGGTCGCCGGGCGGAGCTTGTGCGGGATCCAGTTGCCCTGGTAGCGCACGGCCTCTGAGTCGAGGTCCTCGGCGAGCCGCACCGTGGGCTCCTTGACGTGGAAGCGGGGGTCGAACGAGCCGACCCCGATCCGGACCTCGTCGCGGGCCGGGAAGCTCCAGCCGTACCCGGCCGGGACGTAGTCGCGGTCGATCCAGATCTCGAGCCGCTCGCTGCTGCCGTTCGGATGGACCTCCAGCCCGCGCGAGAGCGGCGCGTCCGGCGGTTGGTACTCGTTGCCGGCGAGGACCCGCTTCCAGCCGAGGGCATCGACGACGAGCGGGGCAGAGAGGTCGCCGCGATCCGTTTGAACACATAGCCGCGCCACGTCCTCGGCTTCGCCTGCGGGCGTGCGCGGGTCAGCTGCAGGACGGCCCGTAATCGTGGCCGTCTCGAAATCCGCCTCGCACTGCTGCCAGAGCAGGTCACAAAGCTCTCGATAGTCAAAAGTCGAGAACGTCCAGGGGAGCCGGAAGTCGACGTCGGCGTGGGGGGTGTGGATGACTAGCGTGTCGAAGGTCTGGCGGATCGAACCGGCGACGCCCATCGCCTCCAGCCAGCCGGTCGGAGCCGCGCAGGCTGACGTCTGGCGCTCGCCGATCTCGTAGCGGTCGACGACCAGCGTGCGGGCGCCGGTGCCGGCGAGCTCCCGGGCGACCGTGAGCCCGGCGAAGCTCGCCCCGCAGATCAGGACGTCGTATTCGCCCTCGAGCGGCGTCCGCTCGTCGCCCCGCTTGGTCGCGCGCACCGGCATCGCTCGCAAGTTACCGTTCGCTCCGATGGAGTACGCGGCACCAGCCCCGGCCGTCGTGACACGGCCGGGATGTTCGGCGGGGTCGCCATCTGGGGCTGGCTGACCAAGCGCGACCTGTCGACTATGGGCACGGTCCTGCTGATGGCCCTGATCGGCCTGATCCTGGCGACGATCGTCAACGTCTTCTGGGCCAACGAGACCCTGTACGGATCTTTGGCCGCAGTCGCTGAGCTTTTCCCTATCATCAGCCGCCGTGTCCGCGACCGACACAACGACCGACGCTGCCGCCGAAGCGCCCGCGAGCCCGCCGCCCGCGGCCGCCAACGGGGCCCCGGCCGACCTGCTGATCGAGGTCGACGGCAAGCTCGTCCCGAATTACGACGCGACGATCAAGCCCTTCGAGGAGGGCGACGTGGTCAACGGCGAGGTCGTGCGAATCGACAAGGACGAGGTCCTGGTCGACATCGGCTACAAGTCGGAGGGCGTCATTCCGGCGAACGAGCTCTCGATTCGCCGCTCCGTCGACCCGTCGGAGGAGGTCTCGCTCGGCGAGCAGGTCGATGCCCTCGTCCTCACCAAGGAGGACCAGGAGGGCCGGCTCGTGCTCTCCAAGAAGCGGGCCCGCTTCGAGAAGGCCTGGCGCAAGATCGAGGTCGCGGCCGAGACCGGCGAGCCGGTCGAGGGCAGCGTGATCGAGGTCGTCAAGGGCGGCCTGATCCTCGACCTCGGGGTGCGCGGCTTCCTGCCCGCCTCGCTGGTCGACATCCGCCGCGTCCACAACCTCGACGAGTTCAAGGGCCAGACGCTCGAGTGCAAGGTGATCGAGCTCAACCGTTCGCGCAACAACGTCGTCCTCTCGCGCCGCGCCGTCCTCGAGGAGGAGCGCAAGGAGGTCCGCGAGCAGATCCTGGGCAACCTCGAGCCCGGCCAGGTCGTCGAGGGCAAGATCTCCAACATCGTCGACTTCGGCGCCTTCGTCGACCTCGAGGGCATCGACGGCCTGATCCACATCTCCGAGCTCTCCTGGAGCCACGTCAACCATCCTTCGGAGGTGCTGTCGATCGGCGAGACGGTGCGCGTCAAGGTGCTCGACATCGACAAGGATCGCCAGCGGATCTCCCTGGGCCTCAAGCAGACCCAGGAGGACCCGTGGCAGACGGTCCTCAACGAGTACAAGCCCAACGACATCCTCGAGGGCAAGGTGACCAAGGTCGTCGCCTTCGGCGCCTTCGTCGAGATCGTCCCGGGCGTCGAGGGCCTCGTCCACATCTCCGAGCTCGCCGAGCACCACGTCGAGACCCCGGGCGAGGTGGTCCAGCCCGGTCAGGAGACCTGGGTGCGGATCCTCGAGATCGACGAGGAGCGCCGCCGGATCTCGCTCAGCGTCAAGCGCGCCCAGGCGAACGACAACCTTCCCCTTCGCGACCTGATCCCGCCGGAGCTGCAGCCCGGTAACCAGCCGCCACCCGCGGAGCCCGAGGCGGAGGCCGCGACACCGGACCTGGGCCTCTCCGAGGAGGTCTTCTCGGAGCCGGCGCCGGCCGACCCCGCGGCCGAAACAGAGCCGGTGGCCGAGGCCGAGGCCGCGCCGGACGCCGAGCCCGCAGCCGAGCCCGAGCCCGCGCCTGAGGCCGAGGCCGAGGCCGCGCCGGAACCGGAGCCCGAGACGGAGTCCGCGGCCGATCCGCCGGCCGAGGTCGCGGCCGCGGATCCCGAGCCGCCCGCCGAGCAGGTCGTCGAGGAGGCCGCCGCCGAGGAGGCGGCCGCCGAGGACGCGCCGCCGGCCGAGTCCGAAGAACCCTCCTGAGGCGAGCGCGGTGGCTGCCGCGCCCGAATCGCAGCGCACCCTCGTCCTCGGCCTGACCGGGGCGATCGCCGCCGGCAAGAGCGAGGCCCTGGCGGCCTTCGAACGCCGCGGGGCCGCGACGCTGTCGACCGACGCGGTCGTGCACGAGCTGCTCGGCACTGAACGGGTCCGCGAGCTGCTGGTCGGCCGCTGGGGCGCGGAGGTCGCGCCCGAGGGAGAGGTCGACCGGGACCGCGTGGGCTCGATCGTCTTCGAGGCGCCGAAGGAGCTCGCCTGGCTGGAGGCGACCCTGCACCCGCTGGTGGGCGAGCAGATCATTGCCTGGCGGCAGGGGCTGGACCCGTCGGTCCGCGTGGCGGTGGTCGAGGTGCCGTTGCTGTTCGAATCCGACCTCGACGCCGCGTTCGACGCGACGGTCGCCGTGGTCGCGCCGGATCCGGTGCGGGCCGAGCGCGCCGGAGCGCGGGGTACGCTCGATCTCGAGGGCCGCGAGCGGCGGCAGCTCTCGCAGTCAGAAAAGGCCGATCGGGCGACCTACGTGATCGACAACGACAACGGGCTCGATCGCCTCGAGAAGCGGGTCGAGGAGCTGATCGCGGAGCTCACGGCAGCGGAGGACGACCGGGGGTGAGCCGCGGACGGTGGCTGCTGATCGGGGCGGTCCTCGTGAGCGCGACCGCGCTCATCCTCATCGAGCTCAACGTCGACGAGGCGATCAAGGAGATAACCCTGCCGCTCCGCCATGAGGACATCATCCGGCAGCAGGCCGACCGCTTCGACCTCGACCCGGCCCTGGTCGCGGCGGTCATCAACGTCGAGTCCGGGTTCTCCGACCAGACGTCGCACGCCGGGGCCCGTGGCCTGATGCAGATCACCCCTGACACGGCTGACACGATCGAGACCCTGAGCGGGGGCGAGACGTTCGTCTACGACGATCTCGCCGACCCCGACCTCAACATCCGCTACGGGACGTTCTACCTGCGCCACCTGCTCGACCGGTTCGAGGGCAACGAGGTCGCGGCGCTCGCCGCCTACAACGGCGGGCCCGAGAACGTCGAGGCGTGGGGTGGGTCCGGGCTCGAGGTCGATGCGATCGAGTTCCCGGAAACCCAGGCCTACGTCGAGCAGGTGCTGGAGAAGCGCGACCAGTACCGCGACAACTACGCGGACGAGCTCGGGTTGTAGGGCATGTTGCGCAGGGCGCTGGCGGTCGGGGTCGGGCTCGTGCTCGCGGACTCCTCGGTCGTCGTCCTCGCGCTCCCCGAGATCTACCGCGAGCTCGACGTCTCGGTGACCGCCGTCACCTGGGTCCTGGTCGCATTCAACCTGGTGCTCGCGCTGGCGGCGGTGCCGGCGGCGTCGCTGGCCCGGCGCCATGGCCCGGCCCGTGTGGCGCTCGCCGGGATGGTCGTGTTCGGCCTGTCGAGCCTTGCGTGCGGGCTCGCGGGCGCGATCGAGCCCCTGCTGCTCGCCCGCTGCACGCAGGCGATCGGCGGTGCCGCCGCGGTCTGCGCCTCGCTCGAGCTGCTGCCGGCGGTGGTCGGCTCCGAGCGCCGCGCGGCGAGTGTCTGGGCCGCCTCCGGAGCGCTCGGCGCGGCGCTCGGGCCGGGGATCGGGGGGCTGCTGACCGAGCTGATCTCGTGGCAGTCGATCTTCCTCCTCCAGGTCCCGGTTGCCGGCGCCTGCGCGTTGGCGTTCGTGGGCCCGGCGCGGGCGGAGGGCTCGGGCGCCCGGATCGCGGCCGAGGTCGGCGCCGCAGGCAGGCCGCATCTGGCCGCCAACGCAGCCCTCGCGCTGATCTCGGCGGCGCTCGCGGCGGCGCTCTTCCTTGTCGTGTTGCTGTTGATCGAGGGCTGGCGGATGAGCCCGATCGCCGCGGCCGCCGCGGTGTCGGTGACCCCGATCTGCGCGCTCGCGGCGGCGCCGCTGGCGTCACGGGTCGAGTCCACGAGCGCGCGCGCGGCCGCCGGCGCGATCCTGATCGCGGGCGGGCTCGCCGGCCTCGCGCTGCTGCCCGACGCCTCGGTCGCGCTCACCCTGCCGCCGCAGGCGCTGGTCGGAGCCGGGCTCGCGCTCACCCTCTCGGCGCTCACCGAGGCGGCGCTCGCCGGGCGCTCGCCGCAGGCGATCCACGGCGGCTGGACGATCGCCGCCCGCCACGCCGGGGTGGTCGCCGGCCTGCTGGTCCTGACGCCGGTCTTCACCGCCGACCTCGAGACCGAGCGGGCCAACGCCGAGCAGGCCGGGATCGCGGCGCTGCTCGACGCCGACACCGACCCGAGCTCGAAGCTGACGCTCGCCAACCGGATCGCCGACGAGATCGCGGCCCAGGGCGACAAGGTTCCCGTCGTCGCGCCGGCCTTCGAGCCGCTGCCCACCGACCCGGCCGAGCGCGCGGCGACGATCTCGCTGCGGACGGAGATCGAGGACGAGGTCGACCGCGCCGCCACTCACGCCTTCACGGCGTCGTTCCTGATCGCGACGGCGTTCGCGCTCCTCGCGCTGATCCCGATCGCCCTCGGGCGGAGGAGGGTGGAGCTGTGAGCGGGAAGCTGCTCGTGGGCGGCGCGGCCGGGCTCTCGCTGCTGCTCGTCGTCGTGTACCTCGCCGCGGGCGGCGGCAGCTATGAGCCGACCCCGGTCGCCGACCCGTGCGAGTCCCGCGCCTGGACTGAGCCCGACGACCTCGAGGCGACCGCGCAGCAGTTCTTCCTCTCGGCGCTCGACGGCGCGGCCTGCGAGCTCGGGGTCGGCCGCGAGGAGCTCGCCGCGGGGCTGGCGACCGAGGAGACGCGCGCCGAGTTCGCCGCCGAGCAGGGGATCGA
This sequence comes from uncultured Solirubrobacterales bacterium, assembly GCA_963767285.1. Taxonomy (GTDB): domain Bacteria; phylum Actinomycetota; class Thermoleophilia; order Solirubrobacterales; family 70-9; genus WHSW01. The sequence continues at coordinate 596,913 of CAVYDJ010000004.1, forward strand.
CGACGCGCAGCTCGAAACGGCGGTCCGGGCCGGCGTCGTGAGAGCGATCGACGACGCCGAGGCGGCCGGCGCGATCTCCTCCCTGGTGGCCGACGGCATGCGGGCGGTCGCGACGCGGCTGCCCGTCGACGAGGCGATTGCGCTCATCGGGGACGCTCAGGGTGCACTCGGTGACGCCGGCGGCCTGCTCGACGACGTCCTCGACCAGGCAGAGGACCTACTGCCCTAGCCGGCCGCGATCACCAGGCGATCGGCAGGGCGTGCAGCCCGTAGACCCCCAGCGGCGTGTCGTAGACCGGGTCGCCGTCGAGCTCGAGCTCGGGCATCCTGGCCGCGAGGAACGCGAACGCCTCCTGGAGCTCGGCCCGGGCGAGACTGGCGCCCAAACAGAAGTGCGGACCGGCGCCGAACGTGAGGGGTTTCGCGCGGTCGCGATCCGCCGTGATGTCGAACCGTTCGGGCACCTCCCAGCCGGCGGGGTCGCGATTGGCGGTGACCGAGGCGGCGAGCACGATCGTCCCCTCGGGGAAGACGACGTCCCGGTAGACGATCTCCTCCCGGGTGATCCGAGCGGTCAATGGGGTGATCGGCTCGAAGCGCAGGACCTCCTCGGTCGCCGCCGCCGCAAGCGATGGGTCCTCGTGGAGCAGTCGCCACTGATCCGGGTGGGCCGCGAACAGGCGCAGGCCGTGAGCGAGCTCCGCCTGCGTCGTGTCCACGCCCCCCACCAGGATCGCGCTCACGAGGTGGATGCACTCGTCCTCGGTGAGGCGGTCGCCCTCCTCCTCGGCCGCGATCAGCTCGGAGATCAGATCGTCTCCGGGGTCATCGCGGCGGGCCGCGATCAGCGCTCGCGTGTAGTCGACGAACTCCGCCGCCGCCCGCTCGAGCTCCGGAAGCATCGTCGACACCTTCACCGGGTCGAACTGACCCTGGATCAGATTCGCCCAGGTGCCCAGCCTGTCGGCGTCGGCGAGCGGCGCGCCCATGACCTGGGCGATCATCGTCGCCGGGTAGGGCTTCGCGAACGCGGCGACGAAATCGCAGCGGCGGGCGGTCTCGACCGGCGCGTAGAGCTCCTCGAGCACGCGGCGCATCGCCGGCCGGTGCCGGTCAGCGGCCGGAGGCGTGAACGACGGCTGGACCAGCTTGCGCTGGCGCCGGTGATCGTCCCCGTCGAGGTCGAGCAGGTTGCCCCTCATCCGTTCGTAGAGCGGTCCCTCGGTGACGCCCTGCACCTCGAGCATCAGGCGTCCCGGGAACTTCGCCTTGGGCGTACGCAGGAAGAAGGTGGCGGCCTCCCGTTCCACCACCAAATAGCCGACCGGCCCCGCCTTCGCGATCCAGGAGTCCTGGCGCAGCCGCTCCATCGACTCGTGGAAGCGCTCGCCCACCACCGCCGCGTCGGTGTAGTCGAACGCGGGGAGCTCCAGCTCGGAGATGTCGGTTGGTCGATCGGGCGAACCGGTGCTCAACGTGAGACGCGTCCTACTCGGTCGCCCGCCAGACCCAGAGCGCGAACAGGCCCTGGATCGGCAGCCGCGCCCACAGGAGCCAGCGGGGGAGGCCCTTGATCGGCGCCCCGCGGTCCTGCACCGCGTCCGGCTCCAGGGCCATGTGGACGTTGGCCGGGTAGACGGCGACCAGCACCCCGAGCAGCCACCAGCGGGCGAGGCGGCGGGTGGGTGCCGGGATCGCCATCGCGCCGCCGGCGATCTCGGCGACCCCGCTCCAGCGGACCGCGTCGCGGGCTGACATCGGCACGTAGTCGGGGACGATCGCCTCGTACTCGCGGGTGCGGATGAAGTGCATCGTCCCGGCGAAGAGCCAGAAGAGGCCGAGGCGGAGCCGAGATCCGGTCATCGGGGGATCGTTTCAGTTGGACGGGGGTTGGCGCGCCGCCACGGGGCGGGAGAGCGTCTGCTCCGGGGCGAAGACCAGGGTGCTGTCGCGGTCGCCCGTTGCGAGGGTGGCGGTGCCGCCCTCGACCTGCCAGACGCCCTCCCTCAACGGCTCGGCGTCGAGGCCGTCCTCGAGATAGGCCGGGACCGTCCGGTTGAACTCGGTCGCGTCGGCCGGGGTGTCGAACGCCCACTTCGCAACCAGGACCAGGTCCGCCCGGCACGGGTACTCGCACTCGCCGGGCGCGACGTCCTGCCGCCAGAGCTCATAGCGGTCGCCGTTCCAGCCCGCCGCCGCTTCGCTCGCCGCGTCGGGCTCGGCGCCGACCCGCAGCACGTGATCGGTCGCCAGCTCGCCGAGGACGCTGCGGTCGGCGAGCCGCCAGCCGCTCCGGCGCAGCGCGGTGCCGTCGATGCGGACCGGCGCCGGCCGCTCGTCGCGCACGTACTTGGGCGGGTGCAGCACCTGCTCGGTGGTCGCGGGCGGCCGGGTCTCGAACGCGTAGTTGACGAGCTTCCAGCCGCCCGCGAGGTCGCGGAGTGCGGCGATGAAGCGGCGCCCGCCCGTGTAGGTCCACGTCAGCAGGTCGACGTACGCCTTCGGGACGTCGCCGGCGCCGTCGTCGACCGTCTCGGCCGCCGCCAGCAGCTCGAGCGGGTTCAGGTACCGGGCCCCGAACTCGATCATCACGTCGGTCGCCGACCCCTCGGTCAGCGCCTGACCGGCGAGCGCGGCGTCGTCGTCCAGCTTCCCGCCCCCGCCGATCCCGAAGTGCTGGTCCTCGAGCGCGTGATCGAGCTCGTGGGCGAGCACGAACTCAACCAGGGCCCGGTTCGCGGCGACCGCGTTCGAGACGACGTAGAGGCGCTTCGTCCGGGGGTCGTAGGCCGCGGCGGCGAGGTCGCCGGTCGAGGCGTAGGCGGCGGCGAGGTCCTCGTCCGGCTCGAACAGGCCGGTGATCTCGCCGAGTGCCTGGTCGGCCGCGATCCCGAGATCTCCCTCCCTGCGCTCGAGGTCGCGGGCGCCGAGCCGGTTGAGGAACTCGCTGCTCACCACCTCGGGCTCCGGCAGCTCGTCGAAGCGCAGCTCGCGCACGGTCTCGACCTGGCGCGCGACCCTCGGCACCGAGCCGACGCTGATCCGGGCCAGCTGCTCGGGGTCGAGCGAATCCGTGGTGTCGGTCTCGGCGCCGACGGGGGGCTCCGCCGAGTCTCCTCGCCCGGCGAGCGCCAGCGTCCCGCCGAGCGCGAGCAGGATGAGCAGCGATGAGAGGAGCGCCCTGCCGTCCACTGGTGCCGAGTATGACGAGCGCTATGTTCAATCAGGGATGCCTGAGTTCAAGCTCAACAGCGCCTATACGCCGACGGCGGACCAGCCGAAGGCGATCGACTCGATCGCCGAGGGACTCGGTGCGGGCGAGGAGTTCGTCACCCTGCTCGGCGGCACCGGGACCGGGAAGACGTTCACGATGGCCGGGGTGATCGAGCGGGTCCAGCGCCCGGCGCTGGTGATCGCCCACAACAAGACGCTGGGGGCCCAGCTGTGCAATGAGTTCCGCGAGTTCTTCCCGGACAACGTGGTCGAGTACTTCGTCAGCTACTACGACTACTACCAGCCCGAGGCCTACGTCCCGCAGCAGGACCTCTACATCGAGAAGGACTCGTCGATCAACGACGAGATCGACCGCCTTCGCCACGCGGCGACCGCCTCGCTGCTCGCCCGCCGCGACGTCGTCATCGTCGCGTCGGTCTCCTGCATCTTCGGGATCGGCTCGCCGGACCTCTACCGGCGCCAGATGCAGCTGTTCAAGGTCGGCGAGTGGATCGACCGCAACGAGCTGTTTCGCAAGCTGGTCGGGATGCAGTACACCCGCAACGAGACGGCGCTCACCCGCGGGACCTTCCGGGCGATGGGGGAGATGCTCGAGATCTTCCCGGCCTACGCCGAGTCCGCCTACCGGATCAACCTGTTCGGCGACGAGATCGAGTCGATCCACCACTTCGACCCGCTGACCGGCGAGATCTACGACGAGGTCGGGCATGTCGCCGTCTGGCCGGCCTCGCACTACGCGACCGAGGAGGAGACGCTGGAGCGGGCCGTGGTGGAGATCAAGGACGAGCTCGACGAGCGGCTCGCCTGGTTTCGCGAGCGGGGCAAGGAGCTGGAGGCACACCGGCTCGAGCAGCGCACGCGCTACGACCTCGAGATGCTGAAGGAGCTTGGCTTCACCTCGGGGATCGAGAACTACTCGCGGATCTTCGACGGCCGTCCGCCGGGCTCGCCGCCGCACACGCTGATCGACTACTTCCCCGAGGACTTCGTCGTCTTCGTCGACGAGTCCCACCAGACGATTCCGCAGATCGGCGGCATGTACGAGGGCGACCGCTCGCGCAAGCAGACGCTGGTCGACTTCGGCTTCCGCCTGCCCTCGGCGATGGACAACCGGCCGCTGAAGTTCGACGAGTTCCTGCCCCGGGTCGGCCAGCTGGTGATGATGTCCGCGACCCCCGGCGAGTTCGAGCGCGGGATGTCGAAGCGCATCGTCGAGCAGATCGTCCGCCCGACCGGGATCGTCGACCCGGAGATCGAGGTGCGGGAGACACGCAACCAGATCGACGACCTGATGAACGAGGTCCGCCGCCGGGTCGACCGCAAGGAGCGGACCCTGGTCACGACCCTGACCAAGAAGATGTCCGAGGACCTGACCGGGTACCTGCTCGAGCACGGGTTCAAGGTCCGTTACCTGCACTCGGAGGTCGACACGCTGGAGCGGATCCAGATCATCCGCGACCTCCGGCTCGGCGAATACGACGTCCTGGTCGGGGTCAACCTGCTGCGCGAGGGTCTCGACCTGCCCGAGGTCACCCTCGTCGCGATCCTCGACGCCGACAAGGAGGGCTTCCTGCGCGGCGAGACCTCGCTGATCCAGACGATCGGCCGCGCGGCGCGGAACATCAACGGCCGGGTGCTGATGTACGCCGACAAGGAGACCGACGCGATGCGCAAGGCGATCGCCGAGACCGACCGCCGCCGCGCGATTCAGGTCGCCTACAACAAGGAGCACGGGATCACGCCCGAGACGGTGCGCAAGGGGATCTCCGACATCGCCGAGTTCCTGTCGATGGAGACGCGGGCGACCCCGGCGCGCCGCCGGCGGCGCTCCAACGACGGAGAGGCGATGAGCGAGGCCGACCTCGAGAAGGTGATCGTCGAGCTCGAGGAGGAGATGCTTGCGGCTTCGGAGGAGCTGCGCTTCGAGGAGGCGGCCCGGATCCGGGACGAGCTCAAGGAGCTGCGCCGCGATCTCGAAGGGCTGAGGACATAGTCTCGCGGCCGTGGAGGCCGCGTCAACGTCATTGCCGCCGCTCGGGGAGTCGCTCGACCGGGCGCCGATGCGCCGGGTCCACAAGCGCTTCTGGTTGCTCGCGGGGCTGGGGATCCTGCTCGACGGGTTCGACTTCTTCATCATCGGGGTCGCCAACCCGCTGATCGCCGAGGACTTCGGGATCTCGGCGGCGGAGAAGGGGCTGGTCTCGGCGGCGGCGATCGTCGGCGCGATCTTCGGCGCCGGGTTCCTCGGGCCGCTCGCCGACAAGGTCGGACGGCGCCGGATCTTCCGGCTTGACCTGTGGCTGTTCGTCGTCTTCTCGATCTGCTGCGTCTTCGCCTGGGACGTCTGGTCGCTGATCGCTTTCCGGTTCATGCTCGGGATCGCGATCGGGCTCGACTACCCGATCGCCGCGAGCTACCTGGCCGAGGTGCTGCCGGCTCGCGACCGCGGCCGTTGGCTGGTCGGCGCCTTCAGCCTGCAGGCGGTCGGGATCCTGCTCGGGGCGCTGGTCGGGGTGGTCGTGCTGAACCTGCTGCCGGACATCGACTCCTGGCGGATCATGCTCGGCTTCGGCGTCCTGCCGGCGCTGGTGATCATCTTCCTGCGCCGCAAGACACCCGAGAGCCCGCGCTGGCTCGCCCAGAACGGTCACGAGGAGGAGGCCGAGCGGGTCGCGGAGACGCTCGTCGGCCATCCGGTCCAGGTCACGGACGCCGATCGCAGACGGGGGGAGCCGCCGCCGCAGGGCCTGCGCGCCCTGATCCAGCCACGCCTGTTCAAGCGGGAGTTCCGCCGCCGGACGATCTTCACGGCCGTGCCGTGGTTCCTGATGGACATCGCCGTCTACGGGGTCGGGATCTTCACCCCGACCCTGCTGGCCGCGCTGGCGCTCGCAGGACCGGATGCCAGCTTCATGGCCGACGACATCGCGTCGAGCGAGGGAACCGCGGTCCTCGACGTCTTCCTCGTGATCGGATTCGGGATCGCGATCGTGCTCGTCGACCGCCTCGGGCGGATCCCGTTGCAGCTGTTCGGCTTCGCGATGATGGCGATCGCGCTCTCGATCCTCGGGATCGCCGAGGGTCTCGACGGCGGCGGCGAGGCGCACCTGGGCCTGGTGATCGTCGGCTTCATCCTCTTCAACACGTTCATGAACGCGGGCCCGAACGCGACCACCTATGCCCTGCCGGCCGAGGTCTTTCCGGGGGAGATCCGGGCCGCCGGGCACGGCTTCGCGGCGGCGTGCGCGAAGTTCGGCGCCGCGCTCGGCGTCTTCCTGTTCCCGATCCTGATCGACGACATCGGCACCAGCGCGCTCCTGTTCATCGTCGCGGGGGGCTGCATGCTCGCCTTCCTGATCACGGCGATATTCCGGATCGAGCCGCTGGGGCGCGGACTCGAGGAGGTCTCGGGCGCGGAGGTAAGCGATCTTGCGCCGCATCCCGTACCTCCCTGATCCACGCCCCCGACCGGTACGCTGCGGTCATGGACGGAGAGCAGATCGTTCAGGACGTTGCTGAGAAGGTCAGAGCGCTGATCGACGACGCCGAGCGGACGGCCCTGCAGATCATCCGCGACGCCGAGGCCGAGGCGAAGACGATCCGCGAGCGGGCCGAGAAGGAGTCGCAGGAGCGGCTGACCGCGGCGCGGAGCGCGTTCGAGGAGTTGCAGAGCAAGCTCGGAATCGGCGGTGAGGTCGAACCCGGCCCGGTCGTCGTGCCCGAGCCGGAGCCGCCGAGCACGCCGGAGCCCGGCCCGGAACCGGTGCCCGAGCCGATGCCGGAACCGACGCCCGAGCCTGAGCCGGCCATCGTCCCCGAGCCGACCCCTCCGCCCGACGAAGCAACCCCGCCCGTCGCCGTCAACGGCGCGACCGCGAAGTCCGACGACCAGGCCGCCGCCCGCCTCGTGGCGATGAACATGGCGCTCGACGGCGCCTCGCGCGACGAGATCGAGGCCCATCTGGCCGAGAACTACGACCTCGCCGCCGCCGGGCCGCTGGTCGACGACGTCCTCGCGCTGACCTCCAAGTAGTAGTAGCCCCAGCGGGAGTGTCTGCCCTCTCGGATCTCGCCGCCGCGCTCGTCCCCCCGGAGCGGGGTGGGCCCGACCCCGTCCGGGTCGCCGCCACCGCGCGGCGCCTGATCAGCGTGATGCCGCCGTCGCAGCGCTACGCGCTGGGGGCCGGGCTGGCCGGCCTCGAGCTGCTCTCGCTTGCCCGTCACCGCCGCACGCTCGGCCGCCTGGACCCTGCGCGACGGGTCGATGTGCTCGCGTCGCTGGCCGGGAGCGGCGCTCAAGCATCGGCCTCCTTGGACGGGCTGAAGGCACTCATCCTGCTGGCCGCCGGCACCGACCAGTTCGCGGCCGAGGTGGCGGAGGTCGGGTCGCGCCATCCGCCCTCGCGCCCGGACCCCGAGCTCGAGCTGACCCCCGGCGCCGAGCTCCCCGAGGTCGTGCGCTGCGACGTGATCGTGATCGGCTCGGGCGCCGGCGGCGCCTTTGCCGCCCGGGCGCTCGCGAGGGCCGGGCTGGAGGTCCTGATCGTCGAGGAGGGTGACCGCTGGGACTCGCGGCGGATCCGCGACTCGCACCCGGCGGATCGCTTCGCCGGCATGTACCGCGACGCCGGGGCGACGGTGGCGCTGGGCTCGCCGCCGATCGCGCTGCCGCTGGGGCGCGCGGTCGGCGGAACGACGGTGATCAACTCGGGAACCTGCTTTCGCCCGCCGGATGCCGTCGTCACGGACTGGAGCGAGCGCCACGGTCTCGCGCTCGCCACACCCGAGCGCCTGGCGCCGTTGCTCGACGATGCCGAGCGCACGGTGTCGGTGGCGCCGGCGCCGCTGGAGATCCTGGGGCGAAACGGCGAGCTCGCCCTGGCGGGCGCGGCGAAGCTCGGCTGGCCGGCCGCGCCCCTGCGCCGCAACGCGCCCGGCTGCCGGGGCGCCTGCCAGTGCGCGATTGGCTGCCCCAACAACGCGAAGGGCGGAGTGCACCTGAACGCGCTGCCCGAAGCCTCTGCGGCGGGAGCGCGGATCCTGACCGGGCTGCGCGCGTTCCGGGTGGTGGTCGAGGACGGCCGTGCGATCGGCCTGGATGCAGGCGCCGGCGGCGGGCGCCGGGTGCGGCTGCGCGCCCCCGCCGTCGTCGTCGCCGGCGGCGCGATCGAGACGCCGCCGCTGCTGCGACGCAGTGGGCTCGGGCGCCATCCTCGGCTCGGTCGCGGGCTCTCGATCCACCCGGCGCTCGGCGTGGTCGGCTCGTTCAGCGAGCCCGTGTACGCGTGGCGCGGGGTGATGCAGAGCGTCGGCGTGGAGGAGCTGCACGAGCGGGAGGGGGTTCTGATCGAGGCCACGGCGACGCCGCCGGGCATGGGGGCGATGGCAATCCCCGGCTTCGGCGCAGAGCTGCTCGAGCGACTGGAACGCGCCGAGCACTCGGCCGCGCTCGGAGCGATGATCGCCGACGAACCCTCGGGCCGGGTGCTCGGCGCCCGCCGTCCCACGGTGGTCTACCGGCTCGGCAGCGCCGACCGGCGCCGCCTGCGGCTGGCGCTCGCGGCCTGCGGGCGCGTGCTGCTCGCCGCCGGCGCCGAACGGGTCGAGCTGGGGGCGGGTTCGCCGCCGGTCAGCGACCCGGCGGAGCTCGAGGCGAGGGCCGCGGCGATCGATCCGCGCCGCCTGCGACTGGCCGGCTTTCACCCGACCGGGACGGCGGCGGCCGGCTCCGATCCGGCGCGCCACCCGGTCGATCCCGAGGGCCGGCTGCGCGGCGCCGACGGCGTCTGGGTCGCCGACGCGTCGATCCTCCCGAGCTGCCCGGGGGTCAACCCGCAGATCTCGATCATGGCGCTGGCTGCGGGGGTTGGAGCGGCGGCGGCTGCTCGTTAGGGTCTCGCCGCCCGCACGGGCGGACGAACATCCGTTCGCCCTCGTACAATCGAACCTCTTGGCTTCCGACCAGATCGTCATCTCGGGGGCGCGTGCCCACAACCTGAAGGGCATCGACGTCACCCTGCCCCGCGACGCGCTCGTCGTCGTCACTGGGCTATCCGGATCCGGTAAGTCGAGCCTCGCCTTCGACACGATCTACGCCGAGGGCCAGCGCCGCTACGTCGAGTCGCTGTCCGCCTACGCCCGTCAGTTCCTCGGTCAGATGGAGAAGCCGGACGTCGACTCGATCGAGGGGCTGTCGCCGGCGATCTCGATCGACCAGAAGACGACGTCGCGCAACCCGCGCTCGACGGTCGGCACGGTGACCGAGATCTACGACTACCTGCGGCTGCTGTGGGCCCGGATCGGCAAGCCCCACTGCCACAACTGCGGCGAGCCGATCGCCGGCCAGTCGATCGAGCAGATCACCGACCGGGTGATGACAATCGAGGAGGGCTCGCGGTTCATGGTCCTGGCTCCCGTGGTGCGGGAGCGCAAGGGTGAGTACGGGAAGTTGCTCTCCGACATGCGCGCTCAGGGCTATGCCCGGGCGGTGATCGACGGCGAGCTGCGGCGGCTCGACGAGGAGATCGTGCTCGACAAGAAGTTCAAGCACGACATCTCGATCGTGGTCGACCGGCTGGTCATGAAGGAGGGGCTGCGCAAGCGCCTCGCCGAGTCGATCGAGGCGGCGTCGCAGCTGGCGGAGGGCCTCGTGGAGGTCGAGATCCTCGATCGCAAGGGGGGTGACGAGGGCGCCGCGGAGGGTCCGGGCGCGAAGGTCCTCTCCGGCCCGAGCGCCGGCAAGCGCGGCGAGGTGCTGCTGTTCAGCGAGAAGTTCGCCTGCCTCAACTGCGGCACCTCGATGCCGGAGCTGGAGCCGCGGATCTTCTCCTTCAACTCGCCGCACGGCTGCTGCCAGCGCTGCCACGGCCTCGGCTTCCAGCGGGTGATCGACCCGGAGCTGATCGTTCCCGACCCGACCCTGTCGATCTCCGAGGGCGCGCTGGAGCCGTGGACCAAGGCCGCGTCGATCTATCACCGGCGGCTGCTGGAGGCGGTCGCGGAGGCGAACGGGATCGACACCGGCGTGCCGTGGCGCGACCTGCCCGAATCGGCGCGGGAGCTACTGCTCGAGGGCACCGGCGACGACCGGCACACGATCTCCTATCGCAACCGCTTCGGCCGCCTGCGCAAGTACACGGTCCGCTTCGACGGCATGCTGCACAGCCTCCAGCGCCGCTACGAGAACACGGAGTCGGAGAACACGCGCGAGCGGGTCGAGTCGCTGATGGCGCTGCAGCCCTGTCCGGCCTGCGACGGCGCCCGGCTGCGGCCCGAGAGCCTGGCGGTCACCGTCGGCGGGCTGAACATCTACGAGTACACGCAGTTCTCGGCGCAGCGGGCGCTGGCGTGGATCGAGGCGCTGGAGCTGACCGAGACCGAGCGCGCGATCGCGCGGCTGGTCGTGCGCGAGATCGGCGAGCGGCTGCGGTTCCTCGACTCCGTCGGGATCGGCTACCTGTCGCTGGAGCGGGCCGCGACGACCCTCTCGGGCGGCGAGGCGCAGCGGATCCGCCTTGCGACCCAAATCGGGTCGAGCCTGGTCGGCGTCCTCTACATCCTCGACGAGCCGTCGATCGGGCTCCACCAGCGCGACAACGAGAAGCTGATCGGGACGCTCGAGCGGTTGCGCGCGCTCGGCAACACGGTGATCGTCGTCGAGCACGACGAGGGCACGATCCGCGCCGCCGACCACGTCGTCGACCTCGGGCCGGGGGCCGGCGAGCACGGGGGAGAGGTGGTCGCCGAGGGCACGCCGGAGGAGATCGAGCGCCAGCCCGGGTCGCTGACCGGGCAGTTCCTGTCGGGCGAGCGGGAGATTCCGGTCCCGGACGAGCGCCGCAAGCCGCGGGGCGAAATCGTCGTCCGCGGCGCGCGCCAGCACAACCTCAAGAACGTCGACGCTGCGTTCCAGGTCGGAACCTTCACGGCGGTCACCGGCGTCTCGGGCTCGGGCAAGTCGACCCTCGTCAACGAGGTTCTCTACCGGGCCGTCTCCAACCGCCTCCACCGGGCGCGGATGCGCCCCGGCGCCCACGATCGGATCGACGGGATGGATCAGGTCGACAAGATCATCAACATCGACCAGTCGCCGATCGGGCGTACGCCGCGCTCCAACCCGGCGACCTACACCGGCCTGTTCGACCACATCCGCAAGCTGTTCGCCGGCACTCGCGAGTCACGGGCGCGGGGTTACAAGCCCGGCCGCTTCTCCTTCAACGTCAAGGGCGGGCGCTGCGAGGTGTGCCGCGGCGACGGCCAGATCAAGATCGAGATGCACTTCCTGCCCGACGTCTACGTGCCCTGCGAGCAGTGCCACGGGCGCCGCTACAACCGCGAGACGCTCGAGATCCGCTACAAGGGCAAGTCGATCGCCGACGTGCTCGAGATGTCGGTCGGCGAGGCGGTTGACTTCTTCGAGCCGGTGCCGAAGATCGCCCGGCGGCTGCGGACCCTGCACGACGTCGGGCTCGACTACATCCGCCTCGGCCAGCCCGCGACCCAGCTCTCCGGCGGCGAGGCGCAGCGGGTGAAGCTGGCGACGGAGCTGTCCAAGATCGCGACCGGCGACACGCTCTACATCCTCGACGAGCCGACCACGGGCCTGCACTTCGCCGACGTCGAGCGGCTGCTCGAGGTCCTCGGCCGCCTGGTCGACCAGGGCAACACCGTCGTGGTGATCGAGCACAACCTCGACGTGATCAAGTCCGCGGACCGGATCATCGACCTCGGCCCCGAGGGCGGCGACGCGGGCGGCGAGATCATCGCCACCGGCACCCCGGAGGAGGTCGCCGGCTCGCCGACCTCCTACACCGGCCACTTCTTGCGCGACCTCGTCGAGGCGGAGGAGCCCGCCCCGAAGCCGCGCCGCGCCAAGCGCAAGCGCGAGCCCGTCGCGGCCTGATCGTCAGTCGCGCGGCTCGGGCTCGCGGCCGCGCATGTCGACCACGGAGGGGTCGAAGCGGGCGCGGTTGGGGAGGTCGAGCGGACGCGGAGCCATCGCGCGGGCTCGTTCCGCGGCCATGGTCTCGACCATGTCCTCGAGCGCCCGCAGGCGGGCCTCGCGGTGACTGGCGCCTCCGGTGATCAGCTTCTGGACCCGCTCGGCCTCGCGCATCTGGGCGTCGAGCTCGGCGAGCTTGGCCTCGAGTCGCTCCTCGCGCCGCCGCTCCGCCTCGGTCACGGCGCGGACCAGCGCGATCAGCTCGCGGCTGAGCGCAGACGGTCGCTCCGAGTCGTCCGAGGCCATGGGTGCAGCTTCGACCTGCGTCGCCCGCGTCCTGCGTAATTCGTGCCTAGAAGACCACGGTGCGAGCGCCGTCGAGCAGCACCCGATCCTCCAGGTGGGCCTTGACCGCACGCGCCAGCACGAGGCGCTCGATGTCGCGGCCGATCCGGGCCAGGTCGGGGGTCTCGTCGCGGTGGCTGACCCTGGTCACGTCCTGGTCGATGATCGGCCCGGCGTCGAGCTCGGCCGTGACGTAGTGCGCGGTCGCCCCGATCAGCTTCACGCCGCGTTCGTGGGCGCGCCGGTATGGGTTGGCGCCGACGAAGGCGGGCAGGAAGCTGTGGTGGATGTTGATCGCCGGCACGCCGAGGCGCTCGAGGAAGTCGGCCGACAGCACCTGCATGTACCGAGCCAGGATGAGCAGGTCGGCCCGGCCGGCGAGCAGCTTCAGTGCCTGCGCCTCCGCCTCGGCCTTGCCGTCCTCTCTGACCGGGACGTGGTGGCAGTCGACGCCGAGCATGCTGACGGTCTTGGCATGGTCGGGATGGTTGGAGATCACGGTCGTGACGTCGGCCTCGAGCTCGCCGTTGCGCCAGCGCCACAGCAGGTCGGCGAGACAGTGATCCTCGCGCGAGACCATGATCGCGACGCGCTTGCGCTCACCGGCCTCGGCGAAGCGATGGTCCATGTCGAACGGCTTGGCGAGCTCCTCGGCGAACACGCGGCGGAGCGCCTCCCGCTCCTCGGGCGGCGGCGCGTCGAAGACGAGGCGCATGAAAAAGCGGCCCTCACTCGAGTGCTGGTCGGCGTCGGTGATGTTCAGGCCGGCGCCGGCGAGGAAGGCGCTCACCGCGGCGATCAACCCCGGCCGGTCGGGGCAGGCGATCAGCAGGCGGGTCGACGGGTGATCGCTCGTCACCCCCGAATGCTTATCAGTAGCCGCCCCCGAGCCCGAACATGTCGGTCGCCAGCGCCGCGATTGCGTCCCTTCCCACTTGAAGGCGTGGATCTTGGTCGGCGTGACGACCAGGAAAACCCGCTGGGGGAGATCCTTGGCCGCTCTTTCGGTCGTGTGGAGTGAAGGTATCCCTCGCCGCCGAGTCTGCCAAGGTGGGCGCCGTGGACGACAGCGAGGCCTGGCGCGTCTGGCGCCAGAAGCAGGATTGGTACGAGCGCAACAGCCTGCCGGAGCGGCGGCAGCGGATCGACGAGCACGCCGCGCGAGGCGGGTTCTACATCCGCTACCCGGTCGAGGGCGAGGTGCTGGAGGCGCTCGACTCAGGTCGCCTGACGATCGGCGACGGGACCCTGCTCGAGCCCGGCTGCTGGATCACCCTCGGGGCAGAGGCGGAGATCCGGATCGGCTCCGGCACCTTCCTCAACAAGAACACGATGCTCGCGGCGGTCGAGCGGATCGAGATCGGCGACCACGTGATGTTCGCCAACGGCTGCTTCGTCGGTGACGGCGAGCATCGCTACGACGATCCGGACAAGCCGATCACCTGGCAGGGGTTCAAGCCCCGCGGCCCGGTGAAGATCGGCGACAACGTCTGGTTCGGGGTCAACTGCGTGGTCATGGGCGGGGTCGAGGTCGGCGACCGTGCCGTGATCGGGGCCAACTCGGTCGTCACCAAGGACGTTCCGGCGGGGCACATCGCCGCGGGAGTGCCCGCCAAGGTGTTGCGCGAGATCGAGTTCAAGTCGAGCGGCGACGGGTAGCCTCGCGCCGATGACCCGTGCGGCGATCGCGATTCTCACGGCGCTGGCCGCCGGCCTGCTCGTGGGCTGCGGCGACGACGACTCCACCCAGCCGACGACGACGCTCTCGGTGCAGACCGTGCCAGAGGCGGCCGTGCCCGAGGAGTCGACAGCACCGGTCGCGCCGGACGACAGCGCCGGGACCCCGGAGGCGGCCGACGATCCGGGGGCCGACCGACCGCGGGCGGTCGAGGACGTCGTCGCGGCGGTGCTCACCGGCTCGGAGAAGCCGGCGACGATCTGCGACGACCTCGTCACCCCCGAATACGTCGAGACGGCGTACGGGGACCGCGAGGGCTGCCTGGCGGCACAGGACCCCGGCTCGCTCGCCGAGTCGGTGCAGATCAGCGACGTCCAGGAGGACGGGGAGAGCGCCACCGCGGTCGCCAAACCCGTCGGCGGCCCGTACGACGGGGTCGCCGTCGAGGTCTCGCTGATCGCCGCCACGGACCTGGAGGACGCGTGGGTCGTCGACTCGCTGTTCGCGGACGTCCCCGCCGGGCCGTGACGTACTCGATCATCGCCTGCGATCGGAACACGGGTGAGCTGGGCGTCGCCGTGCAGTCGCACTGGTTCTCCGTCGGCTCCATCGTGACGTGGGGACGGGCCGGGGTGGGCGTGGTCGCTACCCAGTCGATTGCCGAGCCGGCCTACGGGCCGCGGCTGCTGGATGAGCTCCAGCGGGGCGAAACGACCGGTCACGTCCTGGGTGAGGCGCTTGCCGCCGATCCGCAGGAGCGGTTCCGCCAGGTGGCCGTGCTCGACCACGGCGGAGCCGTGACCGTGCACACAGGCGATGGCTGCATCGACCACGCCGGCCACATCGAGGGCGACGGGTTCGCGGTGCAGGCGAACATGATGTCCTCGCCGGACGTGTGGCCCGCGATGGCCGACGCGTTCGCGTCTTCCGGCGGTTCGCTGTCGCGCCGGTTGCTGATCACCCTCGAGGCAGCCGAGGCCGCCGGTGGCGACGTCCGAGGTCGACAATCGGCCGCCCTGCTCGTGGTGCCCGGGAAGGGCGAGGGTTGGGAGAAGACGGTCGAGCTGCGCGTCGACGACGCGCCCGAGCCGCTCGCCGAGCTCGGCCGGCTGCTCGGCATCCACGACGCCTACACGCTCGCCGACCGAGCCGACGCGCTCGCCGGCGAGGGCGATCACGCCAAGGCGGCGCGCCTCTACGCGCAGGCGGCCGCCGCCGCCCCCGACAACCCCGAGCTCGCCTTCTGGGCCGGGCTTGGTATCGCCGCCTCCGGCGAGGTGGAGGCCGGGGCCGAGCGGGTCGCCGGCGTGATCGCGGCAGACCATCGCTGGGCGGAGCTGCTCATCCGACTCGCGCCCGAGATCGCACCGGGCGCGCCGCTCGTGCGCGACCGGCTCGGGCTCACCACCCCTCGGGTGTGACGCGGCGGGGATACTGAGGACCGATGTCGGAGGAGAACGTGAACATCGTGAAGGCCTACGCCGACGCCACCGCGCGGCAGGACTGGAACCGCGCCGCGGAGCTGACCGATCCGGATGTCGAGCTGCACGGGACGGTGGGCGGAGTTGCGGAGGGCCGGGTCTACCGCGGCCTGGCCGAGGTTCGCCGTGAATACGACGAGGAGGACGGCGAGGCGTGGGAGGAGCGCCGCATCGAGCCGGCGGAGTTCATCGACGCCGGCGACGACGTGGTCGTGCTGCTGCACGAGTTCCGGCGCGGCAGGGGCAGCGGAGTCGAGCTGGAGCTCGACACGGCGGTCGTCTTGACGGTGCGCGAAGGGCGAGTGGCGCGCATCCAGGGATTCATGGATCCCGCCGCGGCCCGGCGGGCCGCGGGGCTGACTAGCTGATCACCTGGAGTACGACCGTGCGCTCGCGCGGGCGGTCGTCGAAGTCGATCAGGACGAGCTGCTGCCAGGTGCCGAGCGCGGGCCTGCCGTCGACCACGGGAACCACCTCCGACGCGCCGATGATCGAGGCGCGCTGGTGGGCGTGGGAGTTCGTGTCGTGGTTCAGGCGGTTGTGCTCGTAGTCGCCGTGGGTGGCGCGAGCTCGCGGGTGATGTCGATGATGTCCGAGTCGCCGCGAGTGGACAGCCGGATCTCGCTCGTGTGCACGCCCATCGACCCACATAAAAGCGGACCGGGCCCGAGGGCCCGGTCCGCAATGTCCCGCCAACTTACGTTTCGGTGGTCAGACGCCGCGCGGATGGGCGCCGTGACCGAGATGGAGCTCCTCCATCAGTCGCGGTACCCAGACGAGGGCGGAGACTCCGAAGAGCACGTAGATGACGTCCGTGACGGTCCCGGTCCCGAACACCTCGGTCATCACGTTGGTGTCGAACAGGGAAATGATGGCCCAGTTGAGGGCCCCGATGATCATCAGAAACAGAGCCAGCGGCTCGAACCTCTTGACCATTTCCATCACGCCACCTCGCTTTCTTGCGAAGCTCGGTCCGCACTCCCATAAGTGCGGATAGTTACGAGCATTTACACCGCAGTATTCGCCCGGTTACGGAGGACGTCCT
The DNA here is from genome assembly GCA_963767285.1 of uncultured Solirubrobacterales bacterium. Taxonomy (GTDB): domain Bacteria; phylum Actinomycetota; class Thermoleophilia; order Solirubrobacterales; family 70-9; genus WHSW01. The sequence continues at coordinate 613,637 of CAVYDJ010000004.1, forward strand.
TCACCTGCAAGCGCACGCCCGGACGCGAAGCGGAGGACGTGGCGCTCTAGATTTCCGTCGCCGCCCAGTCCCCGCCGAACGGCTGGCCGCTCGCGAGGCTCTCGCGGTCGAAGTAGCGGCGGAAGGCCTCGAGCTCCTCGGGCTCGATCGAGTAGGTGTGCTCGGCGCGCGGGAACGACCGCTCGCGCACCTCGCTCGCGTACTCGCCGACCGCGCGCAGCATCTCGGATCGCAGCTCCGCGTAGGGCTTGACGAACTTCGGCGTGTGGCCCCCGTAGATCCCGAGCAGGTCATGCCAGACCAGCACCTGCCCGTCGGTCGCGGCGCCGGCGCCGATTCCGATCACCGGGATGGTGAGCTGCGCCACCAGCAGCTCGCTGAGCTCCGCGGGGACCGCCTCGAAGACGATCATGAAGCAGCCCGCCGCCTGCAACGCCAACGCTTCCTCGGCGATCTTCACCGCCTGGTCCGCGGTCTTGCCCTGGGCCTTGAACCCGCCGAGAGCGGTCGCGGTCTGCGGGGTCAGGCCGACGTGGCCGATCACGGGGATCCCGGCCCGGACGATCGCCCGCGCGCGTTCGACCGAGGCGCCGCCACGCTCGAGCTTGACGACGTCGCAGCCGGCCTCCTTGACGTAACGGAGGGCCGTCCCGACCGCCTGCTCGTTGGAGAGCTCGTAGGAGCCGAAGGGCAGGTCACCGACCAGCAGCGGGGTTTTCAGACCGCGGCGAACCGCCTTGGTCAGGACCAGCATCTCGTCGACGCTGACCGGCGTCGTCGACTCGTGTCCGAGCACGACCATCGCCGCCGTGTCGCCGACCAGGACCATGTCGACCCCGGCCTGCTCGGCGATCTCGGCCGAGGGGAAGTCGTAGGCGGTGACCATCACGATCGGCTCCGCGTTGAGCTTCATCTCCGCCAGTCGCGGCAGGGTGATCCGCTTGCCGTCTGCGGGGCTCACAGGGAGGCCTCCGAGGCCAGGGTGGAATCGAGGAGCACCTCGGGGTGCGAGTCGACCCGCGCGATCCGGTTCCGCTCGTCGACGTGGACGACGACCGGGTCGTAGGCCTCGAGGTCGCGCTCGTCGTAGGCGGCGAACGAGGCGACGATCACCTTGTCGCCCTCGTTGACCAGCAGCGCCGCGGCGCCGTTGACGCGGACCGCGCCGGAGCCCGGTTCGCCCTCGATCGCGTAGGTCACGAAGCGCGACCCGTTGTCGATGTCCCAGACGTGCACCTGCTCGTTGACGAGCAGATCGGCCTGCGCCATCAGCTCCGGGTCGAGCGTGATCGAGCCGACGTAGTCGACGTCGCACCCGGTCACCGTCGCCCGGTGGATCTTGGATTTGAGCATCTGCCTCTGCATGAGTTCCTCTCGATTTATTCGATCACCACGTTGTCGATCAGCCGCGCGGGGCCCACCCGCGCGGCCAGGGCGATAACGGTCGCCCGTCCGTTCAAGCTCTCGATTTCGGCGAGCGTCTCGGCGTCGCGCGCCTCCAGGTACTCGGGCTCGATCCCTGCCTCCTCGAGCTCCGCGCGGGCCGCGGCGAGGATCGCGCCGACCGACCGCTCACCGTCGGCTGCGGTCGTCTCGGCGGCACGGAGCGCGCGGCTCAGCGCCGCCGCCCGCCGCCGGTCCTCTTCGCTCAGGTAGGCGTTGCGCGAGCTCATCGCCAGGCCGTCCGGCTCTCTCACGGTCGGCACGACGACGATCTCGACCGGGAAGTCGAGGTCGCGCGCCATGCGCTCGACGACCAGGGCCTGCTGGGCGTCCTTCTGGCCGAAGAAAGCGAGGTCGGGGCCGACGGAATTGAGGAGCTTTGCGACGACGGTCGTGACGCCGTGGAAGTGCTCGGGGCCGCGGCGCACCGGATCGCCGTCGAGGACGCCGGTCAGCTCGCCGCCGACCGCGACGGTGGTCGCGAATCCGTCCGGGTAGACGTCCGCCACGTCTGGCGCGTAGAGGAGGTCGACGCCCGCGGTCTCGGCGAGGTCCGCGTCGCGCCGCTCGTCGCGCGGGTACGCGTCGAGGTCCTCACCGGGCCGGAACTGGGCCGGGTTGACGAACAGGCTCATGACGACGAGGTCGCAGCGCTCGCGGGCGGCCGCGAGCAGCGCCAGGTGGCCGTCGTGGAGGGCTCCCATCGTCGGCACGAGCCCGACCGACTCGCCCGCCCGGCGGGCGTCGGAGACCGCGTCTCGCAGTTCGGCCTTCGTTCGCACGAGCCTCACCGCGGGCCTCCCTCGGCGAGGTCGCGCGTTCGTGCGGCAAGCGCCTCGTACATGGGCACGAGCTCCGGTGCCACTTCGCGCAATGCCTCGAGATGGCGGGCGACGGTCGCCTCGTCGCCGCGCGCGATCGGTCCGGTCAGCGCTTCGGCGCCGCGCTCGGACCAGTTCGCGGCCGTGCGCAGGACCAACGGGGCGAGCAGCTCCCGCGCCTCGGGCGCGCCCGCCGCGGCGAGCAGCTCCGCGGCCGACTCCTCGAGTGCGACCAGGAAGTTGGAGGCGATGCTGGCGGCCGCGTGGTAGGCAGCGCGCCGGTCCTCGGGCACCTCGAACGGCCTCATCCCGAGCGCCTCGGCGAGCGTTCGCGCCAGCTCGAGCGCCTCGGCGCTCGATCCGGAGATCGCCGCCGGACAGCCGGTGAAGTCGGTGGCGCGGTCGGGAACGGTCTGCAGCGGATGCAGCGAGAAGGTCGCGGCCCCGTGATCGGCGATTGCGGCGAGTGCATCGAGGCCCGAGGCGCCGCTCGTGTGCCCGGCGAAGCGCAGGCCCGCGCCCGCGGCGGCGATCGACACGGCCGCCCGGGCGATCGCGCCGTCGGGGACGCAGAGCAGGACCGCGTCGGCGTCGTGGCAGGCGTCGATGGCGTCGTCGCGGCCGGCGAGGCGAACTCCGATCCCGGCGTTCCCGGCGGCGGCCGCCAGCGATGAGCCGACCCGGCCCGCGCCCACGACGGCGAGCGCCGGGATGGCGGCTTGCTGCGCGGTTGCGCTCGGGGACGGGAGATCCCGTTCCAGTTCTCGCATTGGAGATACCAGACGGCTTTGAGTCGATTTCGGGGTGTTGCCGGCCGGGGCCGGTGTCTCGTCCACGCCCTCGCGGGTCGCGGCGTGCAGAAAATATTAGATGACTGACCGCACGACACGACGCACGCGGATGACGCGCGGCTACCGTCGCCGGATCGCGCCGTCTCGCTCGCGCGTACCCACGGGTACGCGCTTCGCTCGCCGAGCCGAGGTCGTCCGCGCGCCCCCGCGCACGCCGGGTCGCACGATCAGTCATCCGGCGACGGCGCCGATACGATCCGCCGGTGCCGATGTACGAGTTTCGCTGCGGCGCGTGCGGTGAGCGCTTCGAGGCGCTGGTCGACATGGGCACCGAATCCGCGGTTTGCAGGGAGTGTGGTGCGATGGGCGCCGAGCGCGTGCTCTCGTCTCAGGCGGCGCCGTTCGGGCTCGTGAAGCCGCCCGGCGCGACGCGACGCCAGGAGCAGGCCAACACGAAGCTCCGCGCGAAGGCGAAGGCCGACTTCAAAGCGAAGCGGCGACGGGCGCGGGAACGGAACGGACCGTCGGGATGAGCGCTCCGGCCGACCAGCGACGCGAGCAGCTGATCGAGCTCTACCGCGAGGTCTCCGAGTGCACTCGCTGTCCGCTGCACGTGGAGCGCAGCCGGGTCGTGTTCGGGGCCGGCAACGCGAACGCCGACCTGATGTTCATCGGCGAGGCGCCGGGTGCCGAGGAGGATCGCCAGGGCGTGCCGTTCGTCGGCCGCGCCGGCCAGCTGCTCAACCAGATGCTCGAGGGGATCGGCATGAGCCGGGATGACGTCTTCATCGCCAACGTGTTGAAGAGCAGGCCGCCCGGCAATCGGGATCCGCAGCCCGAGGAGATCGAGGCCTGCTGGCCGTACCTGGAGCGCCAGATTCACCTGATCGAGCCGCGGGTGATCGCCACGCTGGGCAACTTCGCGACCAAGAAGATCACCGGCAGCCAGACCGGGATCACGCGGGTCCGCGGGACGCCGCAGGTGCACGCGCTCGCCGGCCGGACCGTATTCGTCTTCCCGCTGCTGCATCCGGCCGCCGCCCTGCGGACGCCATCGTTGGTCGAGACGCTGCGCGAGGACTTCGCCAAGCTCCCCGGGCTGATCGCCGAGCCACTGCCCGAGCTCGAGCACGCCGACGCCGCCGAGGACGCGCCGGCCGGGGCCGCGCGGCCGGACCCGGACTCGCAGCTCGACCTGTTCGCTTGACCGCCGAGATCTCCGAGGGCCCGGAGGAGACCGAGGCGCTGGGGGCGCGGATCGCCGCCGCGCTGGAGCCCGGCGACGTCGTCCTGGTCAGCGGCGAGCTCGGCAGCGGCAAGACGACGCTGGTCCGTGGGGCCTGCCGGGCGCTCGGCGTCGCCGGCCCGGTGGTCTCACCGACCTTCACGATCGGGCGCCGTTACGCCGGCGCTCGTGGGTCTGTCTCGCACCTCGACCTGTATCGCCTCGAGGGGCTTGGCGGCGAGGAGCCGGGCCTGCTCGACGACTATCTCGACCCTGACTCGATCGCTTTCGTCGAATGGCCCGAGCGAGCCCCGGGGCTCGAGCTCGGGCCGGGGGTCAGGGTCGCCTGCCGGGTCTCGCTGCGCCACCTGGGCGGCGACCGGCGCGAGGCTGAGGTCGAGGGGCAGTCCTAGGGGGCGTAGTCCCCGCCGCTGTCCTCGGTCGTCGTAGTCGAGGCGTCGTCGTTGGTCGCCTCGTCGATCTGCTCCTCGATGTCCTCCTGAAGCTGGTCGGCCTGCTCCTGGGCGTCCTCGGCCGCCTCGTCGATCTGCTCGCGGGCGTCGTCGACCGCGTCCTGGGCGTCCTCCTCGCCGCAGCCGGCGAAGCCCGCCGCGGGAATGGCGATCGCGAGCGCCCCGAATATCGCGAGCGCGCGCCTGGCCTTTGACTTGGGCATCTGCTCCCTACCTCCTGTCGTGGACGGGTCGATCCTTAGTCTGACGGGATGGCGGGACCCACCATTCTCGGCTTCGACACGGCGACCGCCGACTCGGCGGTCGCGGTGGCGATCGACGGAACGGTGGCCACCGAGCGCCGCGCCGGGCCCGAGCACGGCCGGCCGCGTCATTCCGCCGTCCTGCTCGACGAGATCGAGGCGTGCGTGGCCGCGGCCGGGGGCTGGCAGCGCATCGAGCGGATCGGTGTCGGGGTCGGTCCCGGCACGTTCACCGGCCTGCGAGTCGGCATCGCGACGGCCCGCGCACTCGGTCAGGCCCGGGGGCTGCCGGTCGCCTCGGTCGGCTCGCTCGAGGCACTGGCCCGCGGGATCGGCGAGCGCGCGCCCGGCCGGCCCAGGCTGGCGCTGATCGACGCCCGCCGCGGCGAGGTATTCGCGGCGCTCTTCGACGCCTCCGGGGCGCAGCTCATGGAGCCGGTGGCACTGGCCCCGGACGCGCTTGCCGAGCGGGTTGCATCTCTTGCGGAGACCCCAGTGGCCGCGGGTGACGGCTCGCTACGATTTCGCGAGCAGCTCGAGTCCGCCGGTATGGACGTTCTCCCAGAGGCGGACCCGGCGCACCGGCTGGCGGCCCGCCACATCTGCGCGATCGCGGCCACGATCGAGCCAGGGTCCGTCACGGAAGTCAAACCGGCCTATTTGAGAAGACCAGACGCAGAGGTATGGCGTGAGCAACGAGACCGCGACCCCGGGCCCGGCTGACCCCGCCGACGCGTCGACGACGCTGCGCCGGCTCGTCTACGGCGATCTGCCGGCGGTCCTGGCGATCGAACGGCAGTCGTTTCAGACACCCTGGTCGCTGGCGATGTTCGTGCTCGAGCTCTCGAAGCCATCCGGAATCTGCCTCGCCGCTCCGGCGCCCGACGGACGCGGGCTGGCCGGCTACCTGGTCTGTTCGCGCTATGTGGACGTCTGGCACCTGATGAACATCGCCATCCACCCGCGGTGGCGGCGGGAGGGGATCGCGACCGAGCTCATTCGCGGTCTCTTCGAGCAGGCGGGCGAAGGCGCCCGCTACACGCTCGAGGTCCGGACGTCGAATCGCGCCGCGATCCAGATGTACGAGCGTTTCGGCTTCCGTCCAGCCGGCCACCGTCGTCGCTACTACCACGACAACGGGGAGGACGCCCTGATCATGTGGCTGGAATGAGTGGCCTCAGTCGACACCGCGCACGCCCGGACGCGGGAGCAGAACAAGAAGTCCGCGGCGTAGCCGCGGACAATTGATTCAAGGCGGGAGCGGAGGACGTGGCGCGATTGATTCTGGCGATTGAGACCTCCTGTGACGACACGTGCGCCGCCGTCGTCGACGGGGCGCACGATCAGCTCGAACGTGATCAGCTCGCAGGCCGCCGCGCATGAGCGGTTCGGGGGCATCGTGCCGGAGGTCGCCGCGCGGCACCATGTCGAGCTGATCAACCCGGTCGTGGATCTCGCATTGGCCGACGCGGGGATCGGGCTGGAGGACGTCGACAGGTACGCGGTTACCCGCAGTCCGGGGCTGATCGGCGCGCTGCTGATCGGGGTCAGCACCGCGAAGGCCCTGGCGGCCGCGGCGGGCAAGCCGCTGCTCGGAGTCGACCACCTGCACGGGCACGTCGCCGCCAACTTCCTCGATCCGGACCCGATCGACCCGCCGTTCCTCTGCCTGGTCGCCAGCGGCGGTCACACGCTGCTCGCCGGCGTGACCGCGCACGACTCATATGAGGTGCTCGGCCAGACACTCGACGACGCCGCCGGCGAGGCGCTCGACAAGGCCGCGCGCTTGCTCGGACTCGGCTACCCGGGTGGTCCGGCGATCGAGCGCGAGGCGGTCGGCGGTGATCCCGGAGCCTTCGAGTTCCCCGTCGCGATGACCAACGATCCGCGCCTCGACTTCAGCTTCAGCGGGCTGAAGACGGCGCTCATGTACGCGGTCCGCGGGCTTGGTCCCGAGGCCACGCGCGAGCGGCGCCCCGACCTCGCGGCCAGCTTTCAGGCCGCGGTCGTCGACCAGCTGGTGGCGAAGCTGCGGCGCGCCGCGCGCGGCGGCAGCCGGCGCCATCGCGATCCGGCCGCGGCCTGGAACGCGGTCGCGCTTGGCGGCGGCGTGGCCGCGAACACCCTGTTGCGCGAGCGGGTCGCCGAGCTCTGCGAGGCCGAGGGCCTGGAGTTGAAGCTGGTCCCGGGCGAGCTCTGCACCGACAACGCGGCGATGATCGCCTCCGCCGCGCGCTATCTCGAGCCCACCCCGTATCCCGAGTACCTGGCATGGGACGCGAATGACTGACGTCGTGCTCTACGGCCGCCCCGACTGTCACCTCTGCGACGAGGCGCGGACGGCGATTCTCGCCTTCGACGGGGTCGACCTGCGCGAGGTCGACATCGAGTCCGACGACGAGCTGTTCGCGGCGATGCTGGAACGGATCCCGGTCGTCGAGGTTGGCGGCCGGATCGTCAGCGAGCTCGAGTTTGATGGCGACGCGTTTGCGGCTTCGCTTCATACTGTCTCGCCGTGACCGAAGCGAAGATCAGCGAAACCGGTGCCGGAAACGGAACCGCGGGTGAGGGAATCGGCGACGGCGACCGGCTCTCACTCGGGGTCGCGGCGCGGCTGTCGCGCTACCTGCAGGTGCTGATCCAGGCCCGCAAGATGGGGCGGGAGACGATTTCCTCGCAGGAGCTCGCCGAGTACACCCACATCAACTCGACCCAGATCCGCCGCGACCTCTCGGGCTTCGGCAAGTTCGGCAAGCGCGGCGTCGGCTACCGGGTCGAGTCCCTGGTCGGCGAGATCCGCAAGATCCTGCACACCTCGGGCCAGCACAACATCGCCCTGTTCGGCGCCGGCAACCTCGGCCAGGCGATCGCGAGCTCGGACATCTTCGCCGACCACGGCTTCCGGATCGTCGCGATCTTCGACGCCGACGCGAAGCTCGTCGGTGAGGAGCATGGGGGCGTCCCGGTCCGGGCGCTGAGCGACCTCGGCCAGGTGGTGCGCGACGAAGAGGTCGTCGTCGGCGTGCTGGCGGTGCCCGCAACGGCCGCCCAGACGGTCGCCGACCAGCTCGTCGAGGCCGGGGTGAAGATCATCTTCAACTACTCCGAGCAGCTGCTCCAGGTGCCGCCCGAGGTCACCGTGCACACCTCGAGCCCGGCCGTCGACCTGCTTTACGCGCTCTACTTCTACCTCGCCTGAAGTCCGTGGCCGCGCGCGCGCCGGAGCCCTCGCGGAGCCTCGACCTCGAACTCACCCGCGAGGTCTTCGAGAACTCGACCGACTTCACGATCGGCCTCGAGGAGGAGTTCGCGCTCGTGGATCCCGACAGCCTCGAGCTCGTCCACCGGTTCGAGGAGCTCCGCGACTCCTGCGCCGAGGACGAGGTCCTCGCGGAGTCGGTCGCCGGCGAGCTGATCGACACTGAGATCGAGATCCGCTCGGGGCGCGCCGAGAGCTTCGCCGAGGCGGTCGAGCTGCAGCGCGAGCGCCGGCGTCGGCTCTTCGACCGGGCCGAGCGGCTCGGGATCGCCCTCGCCGCCACCGGAACGCACCCGTGGGCGAACTACCTCGATCAGCGGATCATCGACACCGTGCACTACAACCGCCTGCGGGAGGAGCTCCGCTGGGTCGCGCAGCGCAACAACACGTGGAGCCTCCACGCCCATGTCGGGATCCGCGGCGCCGACCGGGCGATCGCCGTCTGCGACCACCTGCGCGAGCTGCTGCCGCTGCTGCTGGCGCTGTCGGCGAACTCGCCGTTCCTCGACGGTCAGGACACCGGCCTGCACTCGGTGCGGAGCGAGATCTTCACCCGGAGCTTTCCGCGCTGCGGGGTCCACGAGCCATTCGGCGACTGGGCGGGCTACGCCGACTTCATCGGGCTGCTGACGGACACCGGGCGCGTGGTCGAGTCAACCCAGCTTTGGTGGAGCGTCCGGCCCCACCACCACTTCGGGACCGTCGAGCTGCGGATCTGCGACGCCCAAACGCGCGGCGACGAGGCGTTCAACCTCGCGGCGCTGATCACCGCTTGCATCGCCCAGTCGGCGCTCGACTATGACGACGGCCGCCTCGGCGAGCCGCTGCGCCATCGCGAGATCGAGGAGAACCTCTGGCAGGCGATCCGCCACGGGCTCGACGGCACTCAGATCGACTTCGCGGCGCGCCGGCTGATCGAGACGCGCGCGGCGCTCGAGCGGATCCTCGAGTGGACCGCCCCCGCACGCGAGGTGCTCGGGTTGGATCCCGAGATCCCGGCGCTGAACGGGGCCCAGCGGGCCCGCAGGGCGCTCGAGGGCGGCCTGACGCTGGCCGACGTCTACCGCGAGGCGGTGGCGGAAACACGGCGGACCTACGTGCCGGAGCTCGCGGTCGGCTAGATTCGGCCTCATGGAGCAGGGCGAGCCGCCCAGCCAGGGGGATCAGGCCACCGGGCCGGACCCGTCGACGCCCGACCAGGAGGAATTGCAGCGCCGCCTGGAGGAGCAGCTGCGACGGATCCGCGTCCAGGATCTGCTGCTCGAGAGCGCCGCCAGCATCCTCAACCTCGCGGCACGCCGGATCCAGAAGGACGACGAACGCGACCTGGAGCAGGGGAGGGTGGGGATCGAGGCGGTCCGCGCCGTCCTCGACCTGCTCGACGAGGGTCCGCGCGAGCAGGTCCGCGAGGCGCTCTCGCAGGTCCAGATGCTCTACGCCCGCGAAGTCAAGGGCGGCGGCGCGGTGGAAAGCCCGCCGGAGCCGGCACCGAAGAGCGGCGAGTCGCCCTCGGGGCTGTGGACCCCGCCCGGCGCCTCATAGATCGCGGTTCCCCCGCTACACTCCGCGCGCCTCGCGGCCGGAAGTCTCCGGCCGCTTCTGACTGAATAGACCCTTACGGAGGATCCCACGTGACCGATTTCCTGACCGACTACGGCGTCCTGATCGCGCTCGTCTGCGCCGGCGCCGCGGTGCTCTACGGAGCGCTCGTCACCCAGCGACTGCTCCGCAAGTCGCCCGGAAACGAGCGCATGCAGGAGATCTCCGGGGCCGTCCAGGAGGGCGCCAAGGCCTACCTCAACCGCCAGTACACAATCATCGCCATCGTCGCGGTTCCGCTCGCGGTCATCCTCGCGATCATCCAGGACGTGCCCACCGCGATCGGGTTCGTGATCGGCGGCGTGCTCTCCGGCGCGGCGGGCTTCATCGGCATGAACCTCTCGGTCCGCGCCAACGCCCGCGTCGCCGAGGCTGCGCGCGGCGGCGTGCCTCCCGCGCTTGACGTCGCCTTCAAGGGCGGCTCGGTCACCGGTCTGCTGGTCGTCGGCCTCGCCCTGCTCGGCGTCGCCGGTTACTTCGGGATCCTGGTCCTCACCGACCACACCGACAAGGAAGCCGTCGACGCGCTGATCGGCCTCGGGTTCGGTGGCTCGCTGATCTCCGTCTTCGCCAGGCTGGGCGGCGGCATCTTCACCAAGGCCGCCGACGTCGGCGCCGACCTGGTCGGCAAGGTCGAGGCCGGGATTCCCGAGGACGACCCGCGCAACCCCGCGGTCATCGCCGACAACGTCGGCGACAACGTCGGCGACTGCGCCGGGATGGCGGCGGACCTGTTCGAAACCTACGCAGTGACCACCGTCGCGGTGATGCTGCTCGGCGTCCTGACCTTCTCGGCCGACTTCGCCCGCGAGGTCGCCCTGTACCCGCTGGTCCTCGGCGCCGTGGCGATCATCGCCTCGATCGTCGGCGCGCTCGCGGTGCGGACGACCACCGACCGGGTCGAGGGCGCGCTCTATCGCGGCCTCATCATCTCGGCCGTGATCGCCGCCGCGGCCTTCTACCCGATCACCGACTGGCTGATGAGCGACCCGCTCTCGCTCGGGATCGAGGATCCCGGCAGCGCCCTGTTCGGCGCCTCGGTCACCGACCTGTGGCTCTGCTCCCTGATCGGGCTGTTCGTCACCGGCGGCCTGTTCGTGATCACGGACTACTACACGTCGACCAGGTTCCGCCCGGTCAAGACGATCAGCCAGGCGTCGATCACCGGCCACGCGACCAACATCATCCAGGGACTCGCCCAGGGCTTCCAGTCCGCGGTCGCACCCGCGCTTTTGATCGCGCTGGCGATCTTCGGCGCCAACGAGATCGCGGGCATCTACGGGATCGCGATCGCGGTCACCGCGCAGCTCTCGCTCTGCGGTCTGATCGTGGCCCTCGACGCCTTCGGCCCGATCACCGACAACGCCGGCGGGATCGCCGAGATGGCGGAGCTCCCCGAGTCGGTCCGCAACGTCACCGATCCGCTCGACGCGGTCGGCAACACGACGAAGGCGGTCACGAAGGGCTACGCGATCGGCTCGGCCGCGCTGGCCGCCCTGGTGCTGTTCGCCGCGTTCGAGATCGAATTGAGCGCGGAGGAGGGCGCGGCCGGCCTGATCTTCTCGATCTCCGACCCGGCCGTCCTGATCGGCCTGCTGATCGGCGGCATGATGGTCTACCTGTTCGCGGCGTTCGCGATCGAGGCCGTCGGACGCGCCGGCGGCGAGGTCGTCGAGCAGGTCCGCAAGCAGTTCCGCGAACACCCCGGGATCATGGAGGGGACCGAGAAGCCGAACTATGCGGAGACCGTCGGGATCGTCACCGCCGCGGCCCAGCGGGAGATGGTCCTCCCGTCGCTGATCCCGATCATCGTTCCCGTGATCGTCGGGATCATCAGCGTCAAAGCGCTCGGTGGCCTGCTGATCGGGGTGATCGTGGTCGGGCTGTTCATGGCCCTTGCGATGACCGCCGGCGGCGGCGCCTGGGACAACGCCAAGAAGTTGATCGAGGATGGCGCGTTCGGCGGCAAGGGCTCGGAAGCCCACGCCGCGTCGGTGACCGGCGACACGGTCGGCGACCCCTACAAGGACACCGCGGGCCCGGCGATCAACCCGATGATCAAGGTGGCGAACATCGTCGCGATCCTGATCATCCCGATCGTCCACTTCCCCGGCGCCTAGCAGGGCTCAATCGGTCGGCCGGCTGCGGAAAACCCGCAGCCGGCTACGCGTTCCTACGTATTGATTTCGGCCACGGCTGTGGTCTACTCCCGGGAGTCGGAGGTTTCCAAGGAGAGGTGCAGGGATGACGTCTCGTCCGAAGCGTGCTGTCTTGACGGTTGTATTCGGAGCTCTGTTCGTGGTCGCGTCGGCCCCGGTCGCGCAGGCGCAGGGCCCGGCCTGCACGATCACCTGGGACGGCCAGGCCGGTAACCGCTGGTTCGACATCAACACCCAAGGCAACGGGGACCCGAACGACGACGTCTACAGCTGGAGCCCGGAGCGCTACCCGACCAACACCGATCATGCCTGCCTTCCCAGCGGGGCAAACGTCAACACCGATCAGGTGACCCTGAACACCCCCACGGTCAGCAGCTTCACGATCTCCTCCGGTGCGAGCCTCACCGTCACCCAGGTCCAGGTGCTCGCCTCCGAGAACTCCTTCAACGCCGGCACCCTCAACATGTCCGGTCCGGTGCCCCTGACGATCAACGACGGCAACTCGGGCGACGGCGGGCAGGGATTGACCAACACCGCCACCGGAACGATCAACTTCACCTCCCAGGGGCCGGCCAACGGCCAGCTCGCTCTCATCGTGGGCGAGCTGTTCACGAACCAGGGCACCGTCAACGTCAACGACCCGGAGGCCGGCATCCAGCGCTCCGGGGGTGGGCTTTCGCTCGACGCTGTGCACTCGAACCAGGGGACGATCAACATCTCCGCCGGAAACGCGCTGCGATCGATCTTCTCCAACTTCATCAACACCGGCGCGATCACCGGCGCCGGTTCGATGAACATGGACCAGGACCGCTTCGAGGCCGCGAGCGGCGGCTCGATCGCGGCGGCCACCGACGTCAACATGACCAACTCGATCTTCGCCGGTGCCCCTGGCTCGACGGGGACCGGAAACGTCGACATCGTCGGCGCGTTCGGCGGCGGCGGCCCCAGTACGTTGGAGGGCACGGTGCCCGCCGGGATCGTCCTCGATGTCGAGCAGGCCGTGACGTTGCGGGCGCCGGCCGTGACCACCACCGTCAACGCCGGCAGGATCAACCTCAACGGCAACGGGTCGCAGCTGCAGGTCCTGCCGAACGACGTCAACACCAACTCGACCAGCAAGCTGACGAATGCACCGGGGGGGACGATCGAGTTCACCGCGGACAACCCCCCGGCCACCACCGGGATCCGCTCGATTACCGGCAATCTCGACAATCAGGGCACCCTGCTGGTCAACGACCCGGAGGCGAGCTTCCAGGCACCCGGCGGGACGAATACGCCGCCGAAGCTGACCAACACCGGCACGATCACCGTCTCGGCGGGGAACGCGATGCGCGCGATCCAGCTTCCCGAGGTGACGAACGGCGCGGGTGGCGTGATCAACGGCGGCGGGACGATCAACCACGACACCGGCCGCCTCGACATCTCCGGCAACAGCCAGATCGGCGGGGGTGTCGACTACAACCTCACCGGCGGCGCGGACCTCTCGTTCGCCGGGTCGACCGCCTCGGGCAACATCGACATCAGCGGCTCGGGCTTCGATCCTTGCGACCTGACCGGCAACGTGCCCTCGGGCTTCTCGCTCGACGTGCAGAACGCGTACTTGCGCTCCGCCACGAGCTTCACCAACGCGGGCACGATCACGCTCAACCGAGCCAACGGGGACTCGTTCGAAGCGTGGATCCGAACGGAGGACGGCGTCGCCGGCACCACGGAGACGCTCACCAACACGGGGACCCTCGCGTTCACCGGAACTGTCCCCACCACCCATATTTCCGGCGATCTGGTCAACCAGGGGACGATCGTCGCCTCCAGTCCGAACACGCTCCTCGAGAGCGAGACGGAGGCGCGGTCGCCGAAGCTGACCAACGCGCCCGGGGGCACCTTCACCGTCACAGCAGGCAACCAGTTCTCGCTCGTGCCCGGGCAAGCCACGTCCTTCGAGAACGCTGGAACCGTTCAGCTCAACGGCATCCTCGCGCCGGGCGACATCGGCTACACGCAGACGGGTGGGACGACGACCCTCGCGGCCCCGAGCAACTCGATCGGGCTCTCGCCCGGCGGGGTAGTGGCCCTGCAGGGGGGGACGTTGCGGGGAACCGGGAGCATCACCGGCGGCGACGTCCAGAACACGGGCGGCACGCTCGCGCCCGGAACCTCTCCCGGCGCGCTGAGTCTCACCGACGACTACTCCCAGGGCCCCGGCGGAACGCTCGCCGTCGAGGTCTCGGGTTCCGCGCCCGGCACCGGCCATGACCAGCTGGTCGTCGGTGGCACGGTCTCGCTGGCGGGCACGCTCGCCGTGAACACCTCAGGGTTCGCGCCGGACACCGGCCAGCAGTTCAAGGTCATCGATGCACCGGCGCCGCCGGCGTCACCGACGGTGAGCGGGACCTTCGCGACCGTGCAGCCGACCGGCGGGAGGACGTACACGGTCGCCTACAACCCGACCGACGTCACGCTGACGGCGCTCGCCCCGCCCCCGCCCGACACTGACGGAGACGGCGTCCCCGACGCGTCCGACAACTGCCCGAATGAGGCCGGACCGGCGTCCAACAACGGCTGCCCGGTCGTCACGCCCCCGCCCGACACCGACGGAGACGGGGTGGTCGACGCATCCGACAACTGCCCGAACGAGGCGGGCCCCGCCTCGAACGGAGGCTGCCCGCTCGCTTCGAACCCGCCCGACACCGACGGAGACGGGGTGGTCGACGCATCCGACAACTGCCCGGCCCAGGCGGGCCCGGCCTCGAACGGCGGCTGCCCGGTCGGCTCGAACCCGGTGGACGATGGCGCCTGCGAGGCGGCGAAGGACAAGCTCGACAAGGCGAAGAAGAAGCTCAAGAAGCTGAAGCGGCAGGACGCGCCGAAGGCGAAGATCAAGAAGGCCAAGCAGAAGGTGAAGAAGGCGAAGGACGCCGTCGCGGACGCCTGCGGTTAGCGGCCCGGCGCCCAGCCGCTGACGCGCCCGATTGACCACGCGGTCAGGATCGCCTGCGTCCGCGACCGCGCTCCGAGCTTCTCGAAGATGTTCTGAAGGTGCTTGTCGACCGTGCGCGAGCTCACCGTCAACTCAGCGGCGATTCCGGCATTCGTCCGCCCGAGCGCCAGCAGCCGCAGCACCTCGGCCTCGCGGGCGGTGAGGCCGGCCGCGCGCAGAGTCGCGATCGAGACGAGCTCGCTGCCGGACTCGACCAGCAGGGTGTCGGGGTCGCCGTGGTTACGCGAAGGCATCAGCTGCACCGCGACCGTCGAGCCGTCCTTGCGCTTGTGAGTGAACGGGGTCGTGTCGATACCGGCGGCGTCCTCGCGGGCGCGGAGCCACAGCTGTACCGCCGGGGGCAGATCGACGTCCTCGCCGGCGTCGATCTCGAGCCCCTTCGCCGCTTCGGGGCTGACCCATGCGGGCTGGAGGAAGCCGCGATGACGCCCGAGGACGATGACGCCGAGCCCGGCACGGTCGAGCCCACGCTCGGCCGCATGGAGCCGCTCGACAACGGCGGCGTAGCGCTGGACCGTCCGATAGGCCTGGATCATCGGCCCGCGGATCAGGTTGAGCACGCGCCGGTCGCGTTCGCTGAAGTCGCGACGCTCACGGTTGAGTGCGAGCCCGATGATCACCTGCGGCGGCGCGGGCAGGCAGAAGGCCATCTGGTACTCGACCTTCATCGGCCTGTAGGCCTCGCGGTAGAGCTCGGTTGCGTGCAGCTCGCGCCGGGTGATCATGTCCGACCACTTGTACGGCCGACCGTCGCGGGTCCGCTGATAGCGGGGGATCAGCGGGTTCTGATGGCCGAGGCGGATGAACACCTCGGCGGCGCCCGGGATCATCGAGCCGGGGGGATCGTCGAACGCGATCATCCGCTCGGCGTCGAACTCGACCTCGTTGTAGGAGGCGATCTCACATGGGACGAGCTCGCGCATGCCGGGAAGGACGCCCGCACGGAATTCCTCGGGGTCTTCGAGTTGGGTCAGGTCTCCGACGTAGCGCAGAATCCGGCGCACATCAGCCTCGCGAACCCCCCTTGAAGCGCCGGGTCCCGACATCCCCGCCGACCCTACCGGTCGGCGTGCGTCAGCCAGTGCCCCGGGCGGCGACGAAGTCAGCGCCGTGGGCGTACCGGGTGTTGACCGGGACGCCCTCGCGGCACAGCTCGCATTCCGACGCCGGCCAGGAGGGGATCTCGATCGCCGCGAGAAAGGCGAAGTCCGCGCAGCCGAGGTCGGCGGGCGTGGCGTTGCCCCGCGTGCACAATGCCGCCACGGTTATGACCTCGCCGCCGGCGGCGCGGACGGCGTCGCAGGTCTCGCGGACCGACTCGCCCGTGTTGACGACGTCGTCGACGACGAGCACCCGCTTGCCGTGCACGGCGTGGTCGTAACCGCGCTTCAGCACGAACGGCGGCCGCAGGGGACCGTCGCCGGCCACCGCGGACCGCGGGTCGTAGCCTTGCTCCTTGCCGTGCTCGGCGAACACCGACGGCACGTCCAGGTGGTGCGCCGTCCACTGGGAGACGATCAGCCCCCCGGTCGCCGGGCCGCAGACGATCTCGGCTTCGCGGTCGCGTACAGCGGCGGCGAGCATCGAGCAGAGCTCGCCGGTCCACTCGGTGTTGGGGAAGATCGCGTCCTTGTCGATCCACCCGTCCCCGTGCTCCCCGGTGATGTAGACGAAGTGATCGCCCTCCAGCAGTGCGCCCGCCTCTCGCAGGATGGCCTGAGTACGTGCGGCGCTGTCGGCGGCGGCGCTCAGGCGGCCAAATCTAGCTGCGGAATACGATCGGCCCGTGAGCCGTCCAAGCATGGACCTCTTCGCCGGCATCTACGTGCGCGACTACAACGCGGCGAAGCCCTGGTACGAGCGCCTCTTCGGCTCCGGGCCGGCCTTCGTGGCGCACGAGACCGAGTGCGTCTGGGAGGTAGGCGAACATCGCTTCGTCTTCATCAACGAGGACGCGGAGCGGGCGGGATACGCGGCTCACACGCTTTTCGCCGACGACCTCGAAGCCGTGGTACGGGACATCGCGGCTCGCGGGATCGAGCCGGCGAAGCGGGAGACATACGGCAATGGGGTCCGCAAGGTGACCTACCGCGACACCGACGGGAACGAGATCGGCTTCGGAGGCGCGCCGCTCGAGGACTCGGCCGGCTAGGACGGATTGCGCTCGATCAGCTCGATCCGGTAGCCGTCCGGGTCGCGCACGAAGCAGAGGCGCGAGCCGCCCTCGCGAACGGTGTACGGCGGCTTCTCGGGCTCGATGTCGAGCTCGGCGAGGCGCTCCAGCGTCCCGTCGAGGTCGTCGGCCGTAATCGCGATGTGGCCGTATCCCGTGCCGATCTCGTACGGCTCGGTGCGGCCGTGGTTGAGCGTCAGCTCGAGCCGGGCCCCGTCGTCGGGCAGGCCCATGAAGAGGTTGGTCGCATCGTCGCCGATGGGCATCCGGTGCACCTCCTCGAAGCCGAGCTTCTCGTAGAAGGCGGCCGACTTGTCGAGATCGAGGACGCGGTAGCAGGTGTGGATCAACTCGCTCATGGCCTCAGGCTATCGACCGGCATATAGTCGCCGCCCCGATGACCGTGCCGGAAGCCGAGCCGATCAACGTCGCCGACTACGAGCAGCTCGCCGCCGAGCGGCTGGAGCCCGGCGTGCACGGGTATTTCGCCGGCGGCGCGGGAGACGAGTGCACCCTGCGCGACAACGTCGCCGCCTGGGGGCGCCACACGCTGCACCCGCGGGTGCTCGTCGACGTCGGGGAGGTGAGCACGGCGACGACGGTTCTCGGGACCGAGATCTCGATGCCGTTGTTGGTCGCCCCGGTCGCCTTTCAGCGGCTCGTCGATCCTGACGGCGAGGTGGCGATGGCACGGGCCGCGGCGGCCGCCGGGACGATCATGTGCCTGTCGACGATCGCGACCTCGCACCCGGCCGAGGTCGCGCGCGAGGCGCCGGCGGCACCGCGCTGGTTTCAGCTCTACTGCTTCCGCGACCGCGGCGTGACCCGGGCCCTGATCGACGAGGCGGTCGAGTCCGGCTTCGACGCGATCGCCCTCACTGTCGACGCGCCCCGCGCCGGACGGCGCGAACGCGACTTCCGGACCGGGTTCGTGGTCCCGCCGGACGTCACCGCGCCGGCGGTCGCCGCCGCCGTCGGCTCGGACCGCCCGATCAGCGTCAAGGAGGTGTTCGAGCTCGTCGACCCGACGCTGACCTGGAAGGACCTCGAGGCGCTCGCCTCGGAGTGCTCGCTGCCGATCGTCCTCAAGGGCGTGCAGACCGGTGCCGACGCGGCGCTCGCGGTCGAGCACGGTGCCGCGGGCGTGGTCGTGTCCAACCACGGCGGGCGCCAGCTCGACTGCGTTCCCGCGACGATCGAGATCCTCCCGGAGGTGATCGACGCGGTCGAGGGTCGCTGCGAGGTGCTGATCGACGGCGGGATCCGCCGCGGCACCGACGTCCTGATCGCGCTCGCGCTCGGAGCGCGGGCCGTGTTGGTGGGGCGCCCGCCGCTCTGGGGACTGGCGGTCGGCGGCGAAGCGGGGGCGACGGCGGTGCTCGAGATCCTCCGTTCGGAGATCGAGCTCGGGATGACCCTGCTCGGCTGCGCATCGCCCGAGGACATCGCCGCTGAGCACGTCCGCCACGGGCCTAGACTCGCCGATTAGAAATGGCAGAGCGGCATCCTCGCGAGGCGGCGCTGAGACGCGTCCACGGCCCGGGAGCCCTGTTCGCCGCCGCGTACGGCAACGTCGGCTCGTCGATCTACTACGCGCTCGGGCTCGTCGCCCTCTACGCGCTGGGGCTGACGCCGGTGACCTTCATCATCGCCGGCCTGATCTTCGCGGCCACGGCCGCCACCTACGTCGAGGCGACCGTGCTCTACCCGGAGGCGGGCGGATCGTCGAGCTTCGCCCGTCATGCCTACAACGAGCTCGCCTCGTTCCTCGCCGGCTGGGCGCAGATGCTCACCTACATCGTCACCGCGGCGATCTCGGCCTTCTTCGTCCCTCACTACCTCGCGGTCTTCTGGGAGCCGCTCGGCCACGGGCCGGGCGACGTCTTCTTCGGGATCGCCCTGCTCGCCTGCCTCGCGGTGCTCAACGTCAGGGGCACCGAGGAGTCGGCGCGCCTCAATTTCGTGCTCGCGATCGCCGATCTGGCGACCCAGGCGGTGCTGGTCGTGATCGGCTGCGCGCTCGTCCTCGACCCGGATCTGCTCGTCAACCAGGTTCACTTCGGCACCGCCCCGAGCTGGGGGGACTTCCTGCTCGGGATCGCGGTCGGGATGGTCGCCTACACCGGGATCGAGACGATCTCGAACATGTCGGAGGAGGCGAAGCAGCCGAACCGCTCGATCCCGCGCGGGACCGGCGCGGTGGTGCTGGCGGTGGTCGCGATCTACGCCTTCCTGCCCGCGATCGCCCTGTCGGCGATGCCGGTCACCGAGACGGCCGGAGGCGAGTTCACGACCACCCTGGGAACGGTCTACGCGGACGATCCGGTGCTCGGGATCGTCGAGAACATCGGCCTCTCCGCCGCGCTGACGGACGTCCTGCGGATCTACGTCGGGATCCTCGCCGCGGTGATCCTGCTGATCGCCACCAACGCCGCCCTGATCGGACTCTCGCGCCTGACGTTCTCGATGGGACAGCACCGCCAGCTTCCCGAGGTGCTGCGCGCCATCCATCCGCGGTTCAAGACGCCCTACATCGCGATCATCGTCTTCTCGGTGGTCGCCGCGCTGGTGATGGCGCCGGGCAAGACCACGTTCCTGGGGACGATCTATGCCTTCGGGGCGACCCTCTCGTTCACCGTCGCCCACGTCTCGGTGATCAAGCTCCGCAAGCTGCGGCCGCTCGACGAGCGACCGACGAGCCGGGAGGGCGAGCGGCCATGGCGGCCGCCGGGGAACGTCCGGATCCGCGGGGTCGCGATCCCGATGACCGCGGTGATCGGCGGCATCGGGACCTTCGGCGCCTTCGTGGTCGCGATGGCCCTCGACCCGGTCGTGCTTGCCACCGGAGGCGGCTGGATGATCGCCGGAACGCTGCTGTACGTGGGCTACCGGCGCTACAAGGGGCTGTCGCTGACCGAGACGGTCAAGGTCGAGACGCTCACGCCGCTGGGGGTCGAGGAGGTCGAGTACCGCTCGATCCTGGTCGCGTTCACCGACGAGGACCCGTTCTCGCAGGAGGCTGTGGCGACCGCGAAGGCGCTGGCGGCACAGCGCCGGCGCGCGATCCACGTGCTCTCGCTCGTCACGGTGCCCGCCAACCTGCCGCTCGACGCGACGCTCGACGGCGGCGAGGTGGCCGCGCGGACGAAGCTCGAGCAGGCGAAGCTGATCGGCGGCCAGCGGGTCAGCAGCTCGATCGAGCACATCCGCCTCGGACAGGCCGGCAAGGCGATCGTCGAGGAGGCGAAGGCGATCAACGCCGCCGCGATCGTGATGCCGCTGCGCTACCGCAACGGCGCGCCGTTGTACGGGAAGACGCTGCAGACCGTGCTCGCGAAGCGGCCCTGCCGGGTGATCATCGCCGCCAATCCGGTCGAGGCGGCGGACGCGCCGGTGGTGGGCGACCGTTCATGAGCCCGGCGCCGCCCCCCGACGAGGTCTATCGCGGCGTCACGCGGGCGTTCGCCGTCGTGATCTGTGGCTTCGGGATCGCGATCGTCGTCGTCACGCTCACCAACGGCGGCACGGCGGGGTCGGGTGGGATCTGGCTCGGCCTCGTGTTCATCGCCCTGGGCCTCGGCCGGCTCTATCTCTCGCTGAGGGGGCGTGAGGAGGAATGATCGACCCCTTCAAGAGCGACCGCTCGCCGCTGACCAGCCGCTGGCTCGGCGTGCCGCTGCTGTTCGCGGTCGCCTATTCGGCGGTCGGCTTCTCGCTCTTCTTCGCGCTCGGGCTGGTCGCCGACCGCGGGCTCGGGCTGACCCCGCTGATCTTCCTCGGGGTCGGGCTGGTCTTCCTGCTCAACACGCTCACCTACGTGGAGGGGGAGGCGATGGTCCCGGAGCGCGGTGGGTCGGCGACCTTTGCCCGCCACGCCTTCCACAACGAGCTGGTCAGCTTCATCGCCGGCTGGGCGATCCTGATCGATTACGTGATCGTGATCGCGCTGGCGGCGCTCTCGGTGCCGCACTACCTGACCCCGATCTGGTCGGGGTTCAGCGACACGGTTCCGGAGATCGTCACCGGAGCCGGGGTCGTCGCGCTGACCGTCGTCCTGACGATCACCGCGGTCACCGGCGTCGGGCGCCAGCGGCTGCTCGGCGTGATCTCGATCGCCGGCGTCGGCCTGCTGCTCGCGGTGATCTTCGTCGGCCTTGCGACCTCCTGGGATCCCTCGGCGCTGACCGCCCAGCTCGACCCGTTCACGAGCCCGACCCTCGACGACGCGATCTACGCGGGGGTGATCGCGACCGTCGCCTTCGCCGGGATCGAGGCGGCCGCGAACCTGGCGCCCGACATCCGGACCGCACCGGTCGACCTGCGCAAGCTGGTGATCGCGGCGGCGATCCTCGTCCCGCTCATCTACGTGGGGGTCTCGGTCGTCGCGCTGATGGCGGTTCCGGTCGTCCCGACCCCCGACGGGCCACAGACCGCGCTCGGCAGCACCTACCTCGAGAACCCGGTCCTGGGGGTGGTCGAGAACTTCGAGCCCGCCTGGCTGTCGAGCATCATGCAGGCGGCCGTGGTCGTGGTGGTCCCGGCAGCGCTGATCTGGGCCGCGAACACGGCGATGCTCGGCCTCTCGCGCCACGTCTACACGCTGGCCACCAACCGGCAGATCCCGAGCTGGCTCGGCAAGCTCAACCGTCGCTATCAGACGCCGTACGTCGCGATCATCGCCGCCGGGGTGTTCGCGATCGGCCTCCTGGCGCCGACCGACGTCGAGCTGCTCGGCGGCCTGTTCGCGTTCGGGGCGACGATCGCGTTCACGATCGCCCACGTGTCGATTATCCGCCTGCGGATCACCGAGCCCGACCGCCGGCGACCGTTCCGGATCCCGTTCGACGTTGCTTTCCGCGGCGCCCGCGTGCCGCTGCCGACCGTGGTCGCGGCGGTGCTGACCGCGCTCGCCTGGGTGAGCGTGATCGCTTTCCACGACACCGCGCGCTGGGTGGGCGGCGGCTGGATGCTCTTCGGCCTGGTCGCCTACGTGATCTATCGCAAGGGGTTCGAGGGGATGAGCCTCTCGGAGCGCGTCGAGGTGCCGGCCGAGGCGCTGGTCAAGGACGTGCCGGACCCCGAGTACGGCGACATCCTCGTGCCCGTCTTCGGGACCAAGCTCGACGACGACATCGTCGGCACCGCCGGGCGGCTCGCCGCCGCCACGGACAGGCGGGCGGAATCACCGCCGAGGCTCGAGGTGATCTACGTGATCGACGTGCCCCTGACCGTCCCGCTCGACTCGCCGCCGCCGCCCGATCGAGCGGCGGCCGCAAACGCGGCCCTCGAGCGGGCCAAGCAGGTGGGGGAGGAGTACGAGACGGTGGAGGTTCACCTGTCGGTCGTCCGCGCCCGCTCGATCGGGGCCGGGATCGTCGAGGCGGCGCGCGCCCGGGACGTCGAGGTGGTCGTGATGGGGGCCGAGCCGCCGACCCGGATTCGCGGCGGGGCGATGTTCGGGGGGCGGGGCGGCTCGCGCCCGGCCGAGATCGGGCCGGTGACCGAATACGTGCTGCGTCGTGCCACGAGCCGGGTGCTCGTGACCGCGCCGATCACCGACGGTTCGCAACGAACGCGGGCCGGTTCGCGCGCGCCCGCGGCGGAGGAGGAGATCGGTCGCGAGGGCGGGTTGCCGGCCGCCGAGTAGGCGACCCCGGGGCACGTCTAAGATCCGCCCCATGTTCGTCGTCATCGTCGGTGCGGGCCGCGTCGGGTCAACGGTCGCACGCAGCATGCTCGAGGAGGGCCACGAGGTCTCCTGCCTCGACGAGGACCCAGAATCGCACGCACGGCTGGAGATCGGGCTCGAGAAGCCCTGGGAGGACATGGGCGGGCACTTCACGGTCGGGACGGCCCTTGAGATCGAGGCTCTGACGGCCGCGGGGATCGAGCGCGCCGACGTCTTCCTCGCCGCGACCAACGGCGACAACACGAACATCGTCATCGCCCAGATCGCCAAGCGGCGCTTCAACGTGCCGAAGGTGATCGCCCGCATCCTCGACCCCTACCGGGCGAAGTGGTACGCCGACCAGGGGCTCAACACGGTTTGCCCGACGAAGGTCGCGATTGAGATGCTCGAGGAGGAGATCCGCGAGACCGCCGAGCGCACCGTGGCGCCGGCGGGGGCGGTCGACCACGAGGACGCCGACCTCTAGGTGACCGGATGAGCCCGCACCGCAAGTACATCATCATCGTCGGGGCCGGCAAGGTGGGGTGGAACCTGGCGCGCGAGCTGATCGAGAAGGGCAGCGAGGTGACCCTGATCGAGGCCAACCGCGATCGTTACCTGACCGTCGAGCAGGAGCTCGAGCACAACGTCCAGTACGGCGACGCGTCCGAGCTCTGGGTGCTCGAGCGAGCCGGGATCTCGCGCGCCGACATGGTGATCGCGGTGACCGGCGACGATGAGGACAACATGCTCATCTGCCAGGTGGCGAAGGAGAAGTACCTGGTCGACCGGATCATCGCCCGGGTCAACAACCCGCGCAACCGCGAGCACTTCGAGCTGCTCGGGATCAAGCCGCTGGTCTCGGCGACCGACCTGATCCTGCGCCTGATCGAGCACGAGGTCCCGGAGTACGGACTCGTCCACCTGCTCGACCTCCCCGAGCAGCGACTCGAGATCATCGAGATGGAGCTGCCCGTGGATTCGCGCGCCGCGGGGGTCAGGGTCGGCGACCTGGCGATGCCCGAGGGCAGCCTGCTGATCTCGGTGCTTCGCGACGACGGCGGCTTCGTCCCGAACGCGGAGACCGTGCTGCAGGCGGGTGACGAGATCCTCGCGGTGCTCGACCCGCGGATGGAGGAGGACCTGACGGCGTACTTCGGGCCGGATGGCTCGAGCAACTGACTTCTTGATCGTCGGCGGGGGGCTGGCCGGCGCCTATTGCGCGTCGGAGCTGCGCAAGCAGGGTGCCGAGGGCCCGATCCTGCTCGCCGCCCGCGAGCCCGAGCCACCCTACGAGCGCCCGCCGCTGTCGAAGGAGTACCTGCGCGGCGAGGCTGAGCGCTCCGACGCCTACGTGAACCCGCTGGAGTGGTACGAGGAGAACGGCGTCGAGCTGCGGACCCGTACGAACGTCATGTCGCTCGACGTCGAGGCGCGGATCGCGAAGCTTCAAGGCGGGGACGAGGTCGAGTTCGGCAAGGCGCTCCTGGCGACGGGGGCGAACGTCAACATCCTGCGGGTCGAGGGCGCCGAGCTGGAGGGGATCCACTATCTGCGCGCCTTCGGAAACTCGGACGCGATCCGCGAGGAGGCCAAGGAGGCCGGGCGGGTGGTGATGATCGGGGGCAGCTACATCGGCTGCGAGGTGGCCGCGTCGCTGCGGGCCCTCGGGGTCGAGGTGAGCATCGTAATGCTCGAGGATGTGGCGTTGTCGCGGACGTTCGGCGAGGAGGCCGGGCGCTACTTCCACGACAAGCTCGTCGATCACGGCGTGGAGATCTTCGGCGGCGAGTCGCTGGAGGCGTTCGAGGGCGACGGGCGGGTGAGCGCGATCGTGACCGCCAGCGGGCGCACCGTCGACGGCGGGATGGTCGTCGTGGGCGCGGGGGTGAGGCCGGACACGATGCTCGCCGAGCGGGCGGGGCTCGAGGTCGACGACGGGATCATCTGCGACGCGAAGCTGGAGAGCTCGGCGCCCGGGATCTTCGCCGCCGGCGACGTCTGCTCCTACGACAGCGTCGTCCACGGGCGCCGGCTGCGGGTCGAGCACTGGGACGTGGCGCTCCAGCAGGGCCGCCATGCGGCGAAGGCGATGCTCGGTTCCGACGAGCCTTACCGCGAGATCCCGTACTTCTTCAGCGATCTGGCCGACTGGGCGTCGCTCGAATACGTCGGACCGGCGTACGAATGGGACGAGGTCGTCTGGCGCGGCGATCCGGCCAACGACGAGTTCAGCGTCTGGTACCTGCAGGGCGGTGCGGTCAAGGGCGCGCTCGCCGTCGGGCGCTCCGAGGACCTGGTCCACGCGCGGTCGCTGATCGAGACCGGGGCGGACGTGTCGGGCGCCAAGGACGCCCTCGCCGACTCCGATTCAGAGCTCGAATCGATCGGGCGATAGAAACGTCCCTGGACGCGTGCTCGGTACGCTTTAGACACACGATCGTTGGGGATTGGTGTAATTGGCAGCACGCTAGTTTCTGGTACTAGTAGTCGAGGTTCGAGTCCTTGATCCCCAGTGTCTTAGGTTCGAGGACGCAGATCCTGCCGTCCGACCGCGGTGGGAACATGTGTTCGCATGAACACGAAGGGGCGACGTCGGCACGCGGGGCGGCTCGAACCGACCCGCGAGGCGGTGCAACGCCTCAAGGAGGCCGGGTTCAGCCAGGCCGCGATCGCTCGCGAGCTCGACCTCGCGAAGAGCACCGTCGCCTACCACTTTCGAAATCTCGGCTCTGAGCCGGACGAGCGCTTCTCGCGTCGTTACGACTGGGAGGAGATCCAACGCGCACACGACTCGGGCATGTCGGTGCGGGAGTGCGCTCGACACTTCGGATTCAACCTCGCGTCCTGGTTTCAAGCGCGCGGTCGCGGCGATGTACGCGCTCGGCCGGCGGCTATGCCAATCGAGCAGCTCTTGGTCGCTGATCGACCGATCACCAATCGCAGCCACCTGAAAATGCGTCTATTGGCCGAGGGGCTGAAGCAGAACATCTGCGAGCGCTGTGGGCTGACGGAGTGGCTGGATGAACCGCTCGCCATGCAGCTGCACCATCTCAACGGAAGCGGCAAGGACAACCGGCTCGAGAACATCTCGTTTCTCTGTCCGAATTGCCACGCCCAGACAGGGAATTGGGGTGGCCGCAACGTGCGGCGAGTCAACGGCGACGGCTGAATGAGCGCGCGCCCGACTGCCTGAGTGATGAAAACCGCTGCCCAGGGGTAATAAGGCGGCAGGTGCCGACCAACCCCTTTGTTACTTTGAGCACGTCATGGACGTCTATCAGCGCAGGCGCCTAGTTGCGCTGAGCGTTATCGCAGTCGTCTTCATCCTCTTCGTGCTCCTGATTCGGAGCTGCGGGGGGGACGACGACGAGGCGACGCCCGAGCCGCTGGCCGGTGCCACCGGCACCGTCGGCGTCAGCGTGCTCCCGCAGGCCGACTACATCGCCTCGGCCGACCCGATCTGCCTCGACGCGAACACCCAGCTCGAGAGCGTGGACGAGAGCGATCCGGTCCAGGGTGACAGCGACAAGGCTCAGATCGTCGCCGGCGAGGTTCAGCAGCTGCAGACGCTGCCCCCGCCCGACAACGGTACCGACGAGCTCGACAAGTTCCTCGCCGAGCTTCAGACCCAGTCGCAGGCCTACCAGGACCGCTCGACCGCCCAGGAGCGCGGCGACGACTCCGTGGTCGCAGAGCTCAACACGACGCTCGAGGACAGCCAGGCCGCCGCCGAGAAGGCCGGCGCCGCGTTCGGATTCCAGGTCTGCGGCGACCTCTCGAAGGTCGGCGAGACGGACACCGGTGGCGGTGGTGGCGGCGGCGGAAGCGACGCGACAACCGACACCGGCGGCACCGTGACGCCGACGGAGCCGGTGCCTACGACCACGACCCCGATTCCGGTCGCGCCGGAGACCGAGGAGGGCGGCACCGCGACGCCGGAGGCGCCCGCGCCGACGGACACGGGTGGCACCGACTCGTCCTCGGGCGGCGTCAGTCCCTGAGCGGCGATAGCCGTCCAGTCCGTAACCGTTACGCGGCCGCGGACTCCGCCCAGTTGCCGTACAGCTCGGCGTAGCGCCCGCCGGCGTCGATCAGCTCCTCGTGGGTGCCGGACTCGGCGATCCGCCCGTGTTCGAGGACGACGATCCGCCCGGCGCGCCTGATCGTCGACAGCCGGTGGGCGATCACGATCGCGGTCCGGTTGGCGAGCAGCCGCTCGAGCCCGTGCTCGATCACCCGCTCGGTTCGCACGTCGACGTTCGAGGTCGCTTCGTCGAGGATCAGGATCCGCGGCTCGGCGAGCAGCGCCCGGGCGAAGGCGACCAGCTGGCGCTGGCCGGCCGAGAGGTGGGCGCCGCGCTCCCCGACCTCGGTCTCGAACCCGCCCGGCAGCCGCTCGATGAACTCGACCGCGCCGACCGCGCGCGCCGCGGCCAGAATTTCCTCGCCGTCCGCGTCGGGGCGACCGAAGGCGATGTTGTCGCGGACCGTGCCGGAGAACAGGAAGCCCTCCTGGGGCACGATCCCGAGCTGGCGGCGCACGCTCGAGGCGCGGAGATCGCGCAGGTCGTGTCCGTCCACGAGCACCCGCCCGCGCTGCGGGTCATAGAAGCGCGCGACCAGCTTGGCCAGGGTCGACTTCCCGGCCCCCGTCTCGCCGACCAGCGCCACCGTCTGGCCCGCCGGGATGCGCAGGTCGACTCCCTCCAGCGCCCAGCGGGACTGGTCGTCGAGGTCACTCGCCACGGCGTCGCCGCCGTTCGCGTAGGAGAACCACACGTCGTCGAGCTCGATCTCGCCGCGCAGCTGTCCCGCGTCGGTCGCCGCCGGGGCATCGACCATGTCCGGCTCGGTATCGAGCAGGTCGAAGATCTTGTCGAGCGCCGCCATGCCCTGCTGGTACGTGGTGTACAGCTGCGAGATCTGCTGGATCGGGTCGAAGAACAGCGCCAGGTAGCCGATGAACGCGACCACCACGCCGATTTCGACCGCTCCGTCGATCGCCTGGTTGCCGCCGTAGAGGATGATCGCCGCGGTCCCGATTGCCGAGAGCAGCTCGACCGCCGGGAAGTACGCCGCGTTCAGCTGCACGGTCCTGAGATTGACCTGGCGGTTGGCCTCGTTGAGCTCCGTCATCCGGGCGACGTGGCGATCCTCGCGCCCGAACGTCCGCACCACACGGATCCCCGACAGCGTCTCCTGCAGGTAGGCGGTGATGTCGGCGATCCGCTCCCGCGTCATCCGGTAGGCCCCGGCCGAGGCGATCCGGAACGCGAGACTGGCGACGAGCAGGATCGGGAAGGTGATGAAGGTCACCAGCGCGAGCTGGACGTCGAGCGCCAGCAGGATCCCGACGACGCCGACCAGCGTCAGCGTGCTGGAGAACAGGGTGACCACACCGTCGGTGACGAGCGAGTCGAGCGCCTGGACGTCGTTGGTCATCCGCGAGATCAGCACCCCCGGCTTGCGCCGGGTGAAGAAGCCGATCGACATCTTCTGGATGTGGACGTAGATCCGCTCGCGCAGGTCCTGCAGCGCCCGCTGGCCGACCCAGCCGACCAGGTACGTCTGCGCGTACGACGCGGCCCAATAGAGCGCCACCGAGGCGACGAAGATCGCGACGATCGCGGTCAGCACCGCCTCGTCGCCAGCGATGATCCCGTCGTCGATCGCCCGCCCGGCCAGGTACGGGGGCGCGAGCGCCGCCGCGGTCGCGATCAGCAGCGCGACGCCCATCAGGATCACCTGGATCCGGTACGGCCGCAGCAGCCCAAGCAGCCAGCGCACCTTGCGCGCCCGCTCGTCCTCGCCGCGGACCAGGCGCCAGAGGTCGCGGAAGAGCAGCAGCGTCCCGGCCAGCCGGCCCGGCTGGTTGGCCTGGTCCTCCGTCTCCTCGGCGAGGTCGGAGCCCTGGGTCTCGGGATCTCTCCTGCCCTCACTCACAGTCTCGCCAGCTCCTCGCGCTCCTCGAGGTCGCGCTGCAGGAAGACCACGTCCTCGCAGCCGAACTCGGCGATCTCGGTGTACAGCGGGCAGCGCTCGAGCAGCTCCTCGTGGGTGCCACGGTCGACGATCTGGCCCGCGTCCATGACCACGATCTCGTCGGCGAGTGAGATCGTCGACAGGCGGTGGGCGACCACGAACGTCGTCCGCCCGGCCATCGCCGCGCGCAGGCCGCGCTTGATCTCTTCCTCGGTCGTCGCGTCGACCGACGAGGTGGCGTCGTCGAGGATCAGGATCCGCGGCTCGGCGATCAGCGCCCGGGCGATCGCGATCCGCTGCCGCTGGCCGCCCGACAGCGTCAGCCCGCGCTCACCGACCATCGTTTCGTACCCGTCGGGCAGGGATTCGATGAAGCCGTGCGCCTGCGCCCGCTGTGCGGCGAGCTCGATCTGCTCCTGGCTCGCATCGGGCCGGCCGTAGGAGATGTTCTCGGCGACCGTCGCGCTGAACAGGAACGGGTCGTCGGCGACGAAGGCGATCTGGCGGCGCAGCGACCCGACGTCGACCGAGCGCAGGTCGGCGCCGTCGACCAGCACCGCGCCGTCGCTGGGGTCGTAGAGGCGCGCGATCAGCGCCACCAGGCTCGTCTTCCCGGAGCCGGTCGGCCCGACCAGCGCGACGGTCCGGCCGGCGGGCACGGACAGGTCGATCGCGGAGAGAGACGGAAGGCCCCCGTCGTACCGGAGCCCGACGTCGCGGAACTCCACCGCGCCCGGGCCCGGCGGCAGCTCCGGCGCGTCCGGCGGGCTGGTGATGCGTGGCTCGCGGTCGAGGATCTCGAACAGCCGGTTGCCGGAGGCGATGGCGCGCTGGGCCATGCCGAGCGCCATGCCCAGCATCCGCATCGGTCCCGTCAGCAACACCAGATACGTGTAGAAGGCCGTGAACTCGCCCAGAGTCATGTCGCCCGCGATCACCTCGCGGCCGCCGACCCAGAGCACGACGGCGAGCCCCAGGCTGGGTAGGAAGCCGAGCATCGGCGAGTAGAAGGCGCGCAGCCGGGTCGAGTACACGTTCTGGTCGAAGACTCGGGTCACTTGACGGCGGAAGCGCCCCAGCATGTGCTCCTCACGTGCGAACGCCTTCACGACCCGGATCCCGGAGACGCTCTCCTCGGCCTCGGCGGTGAGCTCCGCGATGCGCTGCTGGACCTCCTGCACGGCGGGCCGCGACAGCCGGCTGAACCGCGCGGCGGCGAAGATCACGAACGGGACCGGAATCAGCGCAAGCGCCGCGAGCGGCGGGTTGAGCACGAACATGACGATCGCCGCGAGCACGAGCGTCAGAGCGCTCTGGGTGATGAAGATCAGCCCGTAGCCGAAGAAGAAGCGGATCGCCTGGAGGTCGACCGTCGCCCGCGACATCAGCTGCCCGGTCTGCTGGCCGTCGAAGAAGCCGAGCTCGAGCGCCTGCAGGTGCTGGTAGACGCGCTCGCGCAGGTCGAACTCGACCGCCAGCGAGACGTTGCCGGCGATCAGGCGGCGGACGACGGTCAGCCCGAGGCGCAGGATCCCTGCCCCGACCAGAGCCAGGGCCAGAGGGAGCAGGGGGTCGGCGTCCTTGCGCTGGATCGCGTTGACCGCGGCCCCGATCAGCAGCGGGATGATCACCGTCATGACCATCGCCGCACAGGCGAATGCCAGGGACCAGATCACCGTCCGCCGGTAGGGACGCAAGAACCCGAGCAAACGGCGGAAAGTGGCCATCGCCATGACTATACAAAGTGAAGTATCGGGTAGCGCAATACTGGTTCGGTGGCGAAACCGCCGGCAGGACTGTGCGATTCGTGCGCGCACCAGCGCGTCGTCCGCAACACCCGGGGCTCCACCTTCTCGCTCTGCGAGCGCTCCCGCTCCGACCCGGCCTACCCGCGCTACCCGCGGATCCCGGTCGCCGAATGTCCGGGTTGGGAGCGCCGCGACGAGGTGTCGCGATGACCTCGCTCGCTGTTCGGGCGACTCTCGCTGCCGCAGCCGGCGTGGCCGCCGTGGCGGCGGTGGTATTTGCGGCGGCCCACGACGCCGGCGATGGGACCGCGCACCGCAGCCAGGACTCGTGGGCGGCGCTGGCGCCGAGCCCGCTGCAGCGCACCGAGGTCGGTGCCGCCCGCGTCGGCGGTGCGATCTACGTGGTCGGCGGATTCATCTCGACCGGGGGAACGACAGAGCGGATGGTCCGCTACGACATCTCCGAGGACCGCTGGCGGGAGGTCGCGCCGCTGCCGATCGCCGTCAACCACCCCGGCGTGACGGCGCACGACGGCCACGTGTTCGTGCTCGGCGGCAACCTCGGCGGCGATGAGAAGTCGCGCCGCCTTTACCGCTACGACCCGCGAAGCGACCGCTGGAAGCGGCTGGTCGACGCACCGACGGCTCGCGCCGCGCTCGCGCTCGCGGGAATCGGCCACCGCCTGTATGCGGCCGGCGGCTACTCGGCGACGGACGACACCCTCCAGCGGCTGGAGATCTACAACCTGCGCACGGACCGCTGGACGACCGGACCGAAGATGCCGACCGGCCGCAACCACGTCGGGGCGGCGATCTTCAAGGGCGGACTGGTCGTGACCGGCGGCCGGCCGGGCCCGGTCCACGGTGGCCTGACGACCGTGGAGCGATACGAGCCCGCTCGCGACCGGTGGAGTGCGCTCCCCGACCTCCACACGGCGCGCAGCGGCCACGCCGCGGTGACGGTGGGCGGCCGGCTGGGCGGGCGGATCGTCGTCTTCGGCGGCGAGGAGCTCGACGGCGGGACGACGATCGAGCAGGCCGAGCTGTTCGACCCCCGTAACGGCGACTGGGTCGAGCTGCCGGAG
Organism: uncultured Solirubrobacterales bacterium; assembly: GCA_963767285.1. Classification (GTDB taxonomy): domain Bacteria; phylum Actinomycetota; class Thermoleophilia; order Solirubrobacterales; family 70-9; genus WHSW01. The sequence goes on from CAVYDJ010000004.1 coordinate 645,306, forward strand.
ATCATCACCCCGCGCCACGGCGTCGGCGGCGCCGCGAAGGGCGAACGGGTCTACGCGCTGGAGGGCGGCCCGCAACCCGGGCTCACGTACTCGGGGACGCTCGAGTACCTCGACCTACCGTAGGACGTCAGCAGTTCGGGAGCGACCGCGCCGGTCCCTGGCAGGCGAGGCCGCCCTCGGGCGTCTTCGGCGACGCGTACCACTCCTCGACAAACGCCCTGATCGCGGCCGTGTCGACCGCGGCGCACTTCTGCAGCGCACCCCACGCGCTGAGCGCGAACGGGACGTCGAGGTCCGGGTTCTCGACCACCGCGACCTGGTAGTAGCCGTCCGCGATCACCTCGTCGAACGCCTCCTCCACCGCGGCCTGGTCCTCGGTCGAGAGGCCGTTGGTCCACCCGATCACCGCGCCGTGCTCGAGCAGGTGGACGGTCTCCCCGAACGGCTGCGGGTCGGTGTAGACCCGGCTTGCCGCGGTCGCCAGGTCGTTGTGGTCGCCGCCCGCCGGCGGGTTCGTCGGGTAGTCGGCCGCGGTGAGCTCGGTGTTGACGTGCGCTACGGGCCCGACGGCGACCTCCTCGATCGCGTCGCAGTCGCTTGCGACGCCCGCGGTCGTGGCCTCGCTCGACGAGCTCGTCTCGTCGTCGCCACCGCAGGCGACGAGCGCCAGCGCGACGGCCGCCAAGACGCAGATCGGAAGAGCGCGAATCCCCGGCATTGCGCGGGCAGGGTAACAGGGCCGATTCGCGCCGCTCAGCCCTCAACGGGCGGCGGCGCGCTGCGCAACGCGCCGGCGCTGGCGACCACGACCAGGGCGATCGCGAGCACCTCGCGAGCGACCAGACCCTGTCCCAGGGCGAAGAACCCGATCGTCGCGGCGATCGCCGGCTCGAGGCTCATCAGGACGCCGAACGTGCTGCGGGGCAGCCGCCGCAGCGCCTCGAGCTCGAGCGAGTACGGGATCGCCGAGCTCAGGATCGCGACCGCGAAGCCGATCGCCAGCACCTCTCCGTCGAGGAGCGCGGACCCGCCCGCAACGATTCCCACGGGCAGGATGAGGACGGCGGACACCAGCATCGCGAGCGCCAGGCCGTCGCCGCCGGCGAACGCGCGGCCGACCCTCTCCGCGAGCAGGATGTACGCGGCCCAGCAGGCGCCCGCGAACAGGGCCAGCGCCACGCCGAGCGTGTCCAGCCCGTCGCCGAGGTCCGGGGCCAGGAGCAGGATCCCGCCGGCGGCGAGCGCCGCCCACAGCAGGTCTGCCCGCGTCCGCGTCAGCGCGAACGCGACCCCGAGCGGCCCGACGAACTCGAGCGTCACCGCGATCCCGAGCGGGATCCGGTCCAGCGACAGGTAGAAGCTCGTGTTCATCGCCGCGAGCGCGACGCCGAACAGGATCACCTCACCCGCATGGGCGCCGCGTAGCCCGGCAAGCGCCGGCCGCCAGATCGCGGCCAGCACGATCGCCGCGAAGACGAGGCGCAACATCACCGTGCCCACCGGCCCCAGGTCGTCGAACAGCTCGGTCGCGATCGCGGCCCCCAACTGGACCGAGATCGCCCCCCCGAGCACGAGCGCGACCGCGCTCGTCCGTCTGTCGCCGCCGTTCACGTCGGGTACCGTACGAGCCAGTGCACTGGAGGCGGACATTGGCACTGGCGGGAGTCTGCGCGGGCGTGCTCGCGGCGCCCGCGAGCGCCAGCGCCGACTACTGCGACGGCGAGGACACCTCGATCACCGCCGCGACCGCCGAGACGTCCGAGCTGGTCCAGCTCTGCCTGCTCAACGTGCACCGCGCCACCAACGGGCTGCCGGCGCTGACGCTCGACCCGTCACTGCGCGCGGCCGCGCGCGGCCACAGTCGCTGGATGGACGACAACAACTCCCTCTGCCACTACCCGGACCCGTACTCGAGCCCGCCCGTGGAGTGCGACGGCAGCCCCGACAGCCGCGCCACGGCCGCCGGCTATCCGCACCCGACGGGCGAGAACATCCTCTGGACGAACTTCCCCAGCTACACGCCCCGCGAGGTGTTCGAGCTCTGGCACAACAGCCCCGGTCACAACACGAACATGCTGTACGACGACTACGCCACGGCGGGGATCGGAATCGTCACCGGCCGCCACGGCGTCGTCGGCACCCAGCATTTCGGCACGGCGCCCAACGGCGGCACGGACACCGCGGTCAGCCTGCTGCGCAGGGACGCCTGTCCGGCGGCGGAGGCGGCCGTGACCGCCGGCGAGGCCGCGGTCGCGAACGCGGAGCGCAAGCTGAAGGGTGCGAAGAACCGAAAGCAGAAGCGCAAGTGGCGAAAGCGACTGAAGGAGGCGCGGGCGGATCTCGCTGCCGACCAGGCGGTTCAGGCCGCGCAGTGCCATGTCGCCACCTACGTCGGCAGCTCGCTCAGCCCGCCCTGATCTCGAACCTCAACTCGCGCGGCCCGCTGAGGTTGCCGCTGCGGTCCGTCACCCGAAGCACCGCGACGTAGCGACCGGGCTCGGCCCGGAAGTGGTTGCCGCGACCACCGAAGCGGATCTCGTTCCAGCCCACGTAGCCGTTCCACTTCGCCCAGCCGGCGAACTCGCGCTCACCGTCCTCGACGCGGTAGTAGTCGGCGTCGACCTTCGCCCGCTCGCCGAGCGAGAAGTGGAGCTGGCCGCCGCGCCCGCGAACGGGGTTCGCGGCGAGGGCCAGCTCGCGGAGCCGCGGCGCCTTTTCATCGACCTGGCTCTTCGGAACCGGGTCGGGCTCGGCAGCGGGGTCGCCCGGCGTGTCGGAGACGGTCACGGTCCCGCGCACCGTGCTGTGCAGCTTGCAGACCAGGTCGTAGGTCCCGGGTGCGTCGAAGCCGGCCTGGAAGCTGTCGCCGACCTCGTGCTTGGGAAGGTCGATCCCGGCGTCGGAGTCCAGGCCGCCCGCATTGGGCGAGTCCCCGGTTACGGAATGCATCGTGTCCGGCCCGACCCAGTACCAGGTCACGTGCTCTCCAAGGTCGAGCTCGATCGCGCGATCCGACCACTGGTAGTTGGAGATCGAGATCCGCCGGTTCGCGGCGCCGGCACTCGGTACCAGACAGAGGAACGCAACGACCCCCGCCAGGCCCCCGACCGCTAGTTGACGAGGTACCAACCGTTCATCCCCTCGTGCAGATGGGAGAACACGTGGCAGTGGTAGAACCAGCGCCCCGGGTTGTCCTCGATGAACGCGGCCGTGAAGGAGTCGCCCGGCCCGAGGGTCTGATTGTCGACCACGATCCCGCTCGGATCGGTCCAGCGATGGCCGTGGACGTGGAAGGTGTGGAAGTCGTTGTCGATCGCGTAGACGTTGAACGCGACGGAGTCGCCGACGTTCGCCTCCAGGGTCGGCGTGTTGCCGGCGTAGGAGTACCCGTTGATGCACGCGAAGTTCCGGCTGAACCCGGTCACCGAAGGGTTGAAGTTGTGGAACAGGACGTTGAACTCGCGGGTCGGGAGCGGGGCGCCGGCCCGGCGGATGACCATCGGCCCGAACAGGCCCTTGAAGAGCGGCATCGGGTCCATCGGGCCGTGGTCGTGGTACAGCCACGCGCCCTCGGTGCCCTCCGGCACCTCCCACACGTACTGGAACGTCTGCTTCTTCTGCACGAACCCGCCGGGGTCCGTGTGGCGCCCCTTGTAGGCCCCGTCCATCTCCTGTGAGTAGAGGACGCCGTGCGGGTGGATCGTCACCGGCGTGTCGAGCTTGTTGCGGAAGTTGACGACGATCGCGTCGCCGGTCTCGGCCTCGATCAGCGGTCCGGGGATCGTGGCCGGGCCCAGCGGGGCGCCGAAGCCGGGGGAGTAGGCGCGGTAGGCGTAGGCCGTGAACTTCGTCGGCCCCTTGACCTTCTTGTCCATCATCGCGTCGCGCCCGGTGGGGACGATGTTCCATTTCACCGTCTCCGCCTGGATCCAGTACTCACGCCGCGTCCCCTCGCGGTTGGCGATCAGCGTGGGGGAAGGGCTGGCGCCGCCCCGGGCCGCCGCCTTCACCTTCGGGGGGACGGGAACATCGAGCGCCATGCGCTCGAGGTTCGCCTGCTCGCCTGCGAGCACCTTCTGCCCGGCGAGCGTGCAGAGGAAGAGCCCGCCCGTCCCGGCGAACAACTCGCGGCGACCGAACGGATCAGGACCCATCCCGCAGACCTACTTCTGGACCTTGACCGTCATCCGCATCACGCTCTTGTGATACGTGCAGATGAACTCGTAGCTGCCCGGGACGTTGAACTTCGGAACGTAGGTGAGCCCGACTGCGCCGGACGGGGAGCGGAAGTCGTTCGCCTTCACGCCCTTGGGGCGCTTGTCGCCGAGGACCACGTTGTGGGTGTCGGTGTTCAGGTCGTCCCAGACGAACTTCACCTTCCCGTTCTTCGGCACCTTGACGTCGTCGGGCGCGAAGTAGTCGTCGGCGACCGTCACCTTCGGCGTCTTCGCCGCCTGGCCGGCGCCGCCCGCCGCGGGCACCGCGACCGCCGAGACGGCGATCGCGGTGAGCGCGCAGGCCGCCAGCCCGCGGCGCCTCAACACGAGGGGCCGGGGGTGACGGTCAGCGGGACGTAGTTCTCGAACGGCGGGTGGTCGTGCTTGACCCACGAGCACTCCTGGTTCTCCGGCGGGTTCGTAGTCACGTAGATGGCGAGCTTGGTGAAGTTGTCGCCATCACCGGTGCTGGTGCCGTTGCCACCGGTGCCCGCGGGCGCCGGGCAGCTCGGGTACAGGCTCGAGTCCGGCGCCGACGTGCTGTGCTCGAACGTCGAGCTGGTGTTGCCGGAGAAGCAGTTAGCCGAACCGGAGCCGTCGACGAAGAAGTCGACAGCGTTCGTGTCGGTGCCGTTTGCGCCCATCGTGTTGTTGAGGAACTGGTTGTCGCGACTGATCGCGTTGTCGCCCTCGTTGAACGGGTCCGAGAGCACCGCGGCACCCCACTTGAAGTTGCCGAAGATGTTGTTGTTCTGGATCGTCCAGCCGTCGGATCCGAGCATCACGATCCCGACGCCGGTCGGGAACTGGATCGTCCCGATCCCCTCGACCTCGCCCAGGCCGTTCGAGACGGTCTCGACCCGCGAGTTCGGCAGGAAGTAGTTGAAGTTGTTCCAGAAGATGTTGTTGTTCTCGATCACTCCGTCGGCGGTCGGCTCGAAGCGCTCGGAGTCGAGCGTGTTCGGGACGATCCCGGCGCCGTTGTTGTAGAAGTTCGACTGCGTGATCTTCACGTACTTCGAGTTCGTGCCCGAGTAGCCGAGCACGTTCTCGTGGGCGTCGAGGTGGTCGAGCTTCGTCGTCTTCGGCTTCTTCTGCGCCGGCGTCTCGCCGATGTAGAACGCCGAGTCGCCGTGGCCGAAGCCGACCGACTCGGTGATCCGGCCGCCGATGCAGTTGAAGGCAAACAGGCCGTAGGCGCGGTTGAACGAAGCGATCAGGTTCTTCATCAGGTAGTCGTCGCACGGCTTCGAGCCCTCACCGTGGAGGAAGACCCCGTTGGCGAGGTAGTTCTGCACCGTCAGGTTGAGGATCTGAACATCGTTGACGCGATCGCCCTCGATCCCGTTGTTGAACTTGTTCTTGCCCTCGAGAACGACCTTCTTGGCGTTCTTCTTCGTGCCCTGGATCGTCAGGCCGTCGTGCTTCTTGCCGCTGACGAAGACGCCCTCCTTGTAGGTACCCGGATGGACGTTGATCGTCGCGTTCTTGCCGGTCCCGTCGACGGCATCCTGGATCGTGCGGAAGTCGCAGCCGTGCTTGCAGACCTCGACGGTTTCAGCTTTCTTTGCCATTGCGGCACTGGGCAGTGCGGTGGCGAAAACGGCGATCAGCGCGACAAATGCCGCGCCACACCAACGGTTGCGATTCATCCTTGGTGGTCCTTTCCAGGTGGGGGAGGGGAGAGCATTAGGTCTGCTCAGCAGACCAGCTTAGTTGACCGCACAAACACTCGTCGGCTCAAAGAGTTTCGGTCGGCCGACCAGCCAGTCGCGGCAGAGCCGCCAATCGGGCGTCCGCGCTGACCGCCTCGATCTCGCCCTCGAGCTCGGTCAGCTTCGCTCCGGCCACCATCGCGATCTCGCGATCGAGCGGCCGGAAGAAGTCGTCGTAGTGGGTCGGGACGACCACCGCGGGGTCGAGGCGAGGCAGGATCCGCTCCCAGTAGCGGCGGCTGAAGTTGCGCCCGGCGATCCCGGCCAGGAAGACGTCGACCCCGTGATGGCGAAGCTCGTCGTCGTCGAGCTCGGCGCTGCCCTGGTGATAGAGGCTGATCCCGGCGACCGCGATGTGAATCCCCCAGACCTGGCCGCACCTGTACGCGCTCGGGCACAGCCCGTCGAGGTGGTCGCAGGTGAGCTCGCCCGCATAGGGGACCTTGAGCCCGAGCAGGAGCTTGGAATGGGCGCTGGGGACGAACGTGACCACGAAGGGCCCGAGCTCGTAGGGCCGGTTCGAATCCACCTCGACCGCGAGCTCGCCGAGCCCGTGCAGGCCCATCAGCTGGGCGAGCGAGCTCGAGCCGTAGGCCGCGCAGCCGAACCGCCGGGCGATCGCGGGAGCGTCGACCGCGTGGTCGAAGTGGGTGTGGCCGACCAGCACCCCGACCGCGTCGTCGGCCGCGGGCAGGTAGCGATCGAGGAGGATCGGGTCGGGGACGGCGGTGCGTCGCAGCAGCAGGCTGCTCAGCGGGACCCGGGAGAAGTAGGGGTCGATGTACAGGCTGCGACCCTCGTAGGCGAGCCGGTATCCGGAGACGCCGAGCCATTCGATCTCCAGCCCGGGCGGCAGGTCGAGCGGCCGCGCCTCGAGCTCGGCGAGGACCTCGAGGTCGTCGGCGCCGCTCATCGCCCCGAGCTTATGCGTTGCAAGCGGGCATTCCTCGGTAGGTGATTCAGGCCGCCAGGTCGATGTGTATGCTGCCCCACGTTCTTGGACCCGTGCCGAATCTCCGTCCGTACGCGGACGGGGAGCGGGGGAACCAAGTGTTGGGGCCAACCCACCTCGCTCAGGTGGGGGCGCTGCTTCTTTAGCGCTCGCCCGTCAGCTAACCCCGCAGGCAGAAAAAGGAGACGGATTCCGTGCGTAAGCCAGTACTCGTACGCAAGCCCGCCGCGGCCATCGTCGCCTGCGCCGCGGCCGCCGCGCTTGCGATCCCGGCCTCGGCAATGGCGGCAGGTTCCGGCGGCGTCGGCCCCGGCTCGCCCCCGCCGCCCCCGGCCCCCGGCAGCAAGGCCAAGCTGATGCCCGACGGACAGGCCCGCCCGCCCGCCGACGCGCCGAAGCAGGTGCTGGCGGCGATCGCGGCCGCCAACAGCATCGACGACGCCGGCTACTGCAGCGGCGGCGGCCACAGCAAGGGCAACTGCTACGACTGCTCAGGCGCGGTCAGCTACGTGCTGGGCCCCGAGGGCGCCGGGATCCTCGACTCGCCGCTCGACTCGGGCTCGCTGCGCAAATGGGGCGATCGCGGCCGCGGCACCTGGATCACCGTCTACACGAACCCGGGCCACGCCTACGTGGTGATCGCCGGGCTGCGCTTCGACACGTCGATTCCCGACGATGGCCAGGAGGGCCCGGGCTGGTCGAAGGACCTCAAGGCCGGCCTCGTCAACGGCCCGTTCCAAAAGCGCCACTTCCTCGGGCTGTAGACGCGCGCGGCGCTACGGCGTCTCGGGCGTGAATCGCACCGGCATCGTCTTCAGCTGGTTCAGGAAGAGCGAGCGGGCCTTCGTGGGCTCGCCGGCGAGCTCGATGTCGGGTAGCCGGCGCAGCGTTTCCGAGAGCAGCATCCGGATCTCCATCCGTGCCAGCGCTGCGCCGAGGCAGAAGTGCCGCCCGCCGGCGCCGAACGCCTGGTGGTCGGGCTTGCGGGTGACGTCGAGGCGCTGCGGGTCTGAGTAGACGCGCTCGTCGCGGTTCGACGCCACGTACCAGAGCAGGACCTTGTCGCCCTCGTGGATCGTCTTGCCGTGCATCTCGACGTCGCGGGTGGCGGTGCGGCGGAAGTGAGCGAAGGCCGGGAACATCCGCAGGAGCTCCTCGACGGCGCCGTCGATCAACCCCGGGTCGTCGATCAGCAGGCGGAGCTGGTCGGGGTTCTCGAACAGGGCCAGCATCCCGCTGGTGAAGACCGAGCGAGTGCTGTCGTTGCCGGCGGCGCCGAGCAGGCCGAGTCCCATGAAGATCTCCGCGTCGGACAGGCCCTCGCCGTCGACCTCGGCGTGGACGAGGACGTCGATCAGGTCATCCATGCCCGGGTTGGCCCGGCGCTCGGCGACGATCTCCATCGTCTCGTCCCAGTTGCGGGCCATCATCTCGACCACGGCCTCCTCGGTCGGGCGCAGGTCGTCGTCGCCGAAGCCCAGAACCATGTTCGTCTCCTCGAGGTGGCGACGGTCGTCCGCCGGGTCGGAGCCGATCAGCATTCCGATCACCCGTGAAACCACCGGGCCCGCGAGGTCGTTGACCAGATCGCACTCGCCGCGCTCGCAGACGAGGTCGAGCTTGTCGTTGACGATCACCCGGATCCGCTCCTCGTGCTCGGCGATCCGCTTCGGCGTGAACCCGCGCTGGAAGAGCGCCTTGATCCGGTCGTGGCGCGGCGGGTCCATCGAGATCATCTGCTGCTGCTGGCCCTCGAGCGGGATCCCGAAGTCGTCGAGGACCATGATCCCGCCGACGTAGGAGGAGAAGGTCTGCCAGTCGAGGCTCGCGGCGCGGAGGTCCTCGGCCCGGGTGAGCGACCAGAAGCCGGCCTCCTCCGGATAGTCCTCGAGCGGGCTCCAGTGCGCGGGCGCCTCGTTGCGCAGGCGGGTGAAGAGGTCGTGGGGCGGGCCGTCGTCCCAGAGGGCGAGGTCCCCCAGGTCGATGCGGTCCAGATCCAGTTGTGCGGTGACCACGGGTGCCATACTACAGCTGTAGTGAGCCCGGTGGAAGTGAGAGCGGTCACGGATCGCCGCGCTGCGATCGCCGGCGCGGCGCTGGCGGTGCTCGAGGCGGAGGGCGGCCGCGGGCTGACCCACCGCGCGGTCGACCGGCGCGCCGGCCTACCGGAGGGCTCGACCAGCAACTACTTCCAGACCCGCGAGGCGCTGCTGACGGCAGCGCTCCATCGTCTCGTCGAGCTCGAGCAGCCAGCGGTGCGCGCGATGGAGGCGCTCGTCCCCGACGGTCCCTACGAGCCGCACCGGGCTGCCGAGCTGGTCGCCGGGGTGCTGCGCGGCTGGCTCACCCCGGAGCGCGCCGGCCTTGCCGTCGCGCGCTACGAGCTCTTCCTCGAGGCCCGGCGCCGGCCGCAGTTCCAAGTCGCGCTGGACGAGGTGCGCCGGGAGTACCTGCTGCTGGTGGAACAGCTCCTGCCGACGGCGGGCTGTCGCGATCCGCATCGCCACGCGCCCCAGTTGCTGGCTCTGCTCGATGGCCTCGTCCTCAACCAGTTGCTGCAGCCGGCGACTGAGCTCGACGACGACGGCCTCGTAGACCAACTCGAACGCTTCTTTGTGACCTGCTGACGCGGGGACGGGCGCGCTCCAGGTCGTCGCGGTGGGTGAGGACCGGCTCGATCAGGATGGGATTGAAGGTCTGCATGGTGGGCTCCTCTCGGTTGGTTGAACGGAGGCTCCCGCGGACCGCCGCTGCGTACGGCTACGCCTCGCCCTGCTCTGGGAGCCCGGCAGCCGCTCCGGGCCCGAGGCGCTGGCGGGGCTCGTCGGGCGCACGCGCGCCGACCTGCTCGCGGCGCTTTCGGCGCCGCGCTCGACCACCGAGCTGGCCGGCTCGCTGGGCCTCAGTCCCGGCGGCGTCTCTCAGCACCTGGCCGTCCTGCGCCGCAGCGGCCTGGTCGAGGGGGACCGTCACGGCCGTTCCGTCCTGTACCTGCGGACGCCGGCGGCCGACCGGCTCGTCGAAGCGGGAGACTGACGGCCCACCTGACGAAAGGGCCGAACGTGAATCGACTCAACATCGCCAACCCGACCTTCGAGTACGACGCCGAGGATCCCGAGGGCTTTCGGTCGGGCATGGTCCGTCCCGGCCCGGGCTGGGGGGCCAAGCAACTCGGGACCAGCATCTACGAGATCCCGCCGGGTCAAGCCCTGTGCCCGTACCACTACGAGTACGCCGAGGAGGAGTGGCTGCTCGTGCTGATCGGTCATCCCACCTTGCGCGACCCGGACGGCGAGACCGAGCTCGAGCCGTGGGACATGCTGATGTTCGAGACCGGCCCGGCCGGCGCGCACGGCGTCTACAACCGCACCGGCGAGCCGGTTCGGGTGATGATGTGGTCGACCGTCGATCACCCCCGCCGCCACGGTCTATCCCGACAGCGACAAGATCGGAGTCTGGACCGGCAACAAGGCCGACAACGTGATCGTCCGCCGCTCCAGCGGGGTCGAGTACTTCGACGGCGAGGGGTAAGCTGTCCACGATGCGCCGAGGGCAGGGATCGTCATCGCGTTCGCACTCGTGTCGGTTGCGTGCTCGCGCCGGCCGCCGTCGCCGCCAAGGACAAGACGGTCTGGCTGTGCAAGCCGGGCCTCGCCGGCAACCCCTGCGACCCGGGTTTCAGGACGACGACGATCTCGCCGACCGGCGACGTGCTCGGCACCGAGTCGCCGAAGCCGGAGCGCAAGCCCAAGGCCGACTGCTTCTACGTCTATCCGACCGTCAGCGACGACGAGGGCCGGAACTCGGACCTCTCGATCGATCCGGAGGAGCGCTCGATCGCCCTCTATCAGGCGGCTCGCTACAGCCTGCACTGCCGGGTCTTCGCGCCGATGTATCGCCAGATCACCCTCGCGACGCTGTTCGGCGCCGAGCCGGCGACGGCGGACGAGGGCGTGACTCGCCTTCGGCGACGTGGTCGCAGCCTGGAAGACGTATCTGCAGAAGTACAACGACGGTCGCCCCGTGATCCTGATGGGCCACTCGCAGGGGACGTTCGTGCTGCGCCAGCTGATCCACGACCACGTCGACCGGAAGAAGGGCGTCCGCAAGCGGCTCGTCTCGGCGATCCTGCTCGGCGGCAACGTCCTGGTCGCCGAGGGGTCGACGGTCGGCGGCGACTTCCAGAAATCCCCGCCTGCGAATCGCCGAAGGACATCGGGTGCGTGATCGCGTTCTCGACCTTCAACGCCCCGGTGCCCGATCCCTCCGCCTTCGGCCGTCCGAGCTCGACGCTGAGCGGCCTGCCGGCGGTGGGCGAGGTCCTGTGCACGAACCCCGCCGGGCTCGGAGGCGGCTCCGGGCAGCTGCGGACCGTCTACCCGAGCGCGCCGTTCGCGCCGGGGACGACGATCGGCGGCGCGACCGAGGCCGGTAGGGATCCCGCGGCCGGCGGTGACCACCCCCTGGATCCAGTCCGACGCCTACACCGGGCAGTGCTCGTCGGCCGATAACGCGAACGTGCTCCAGATCGCCTCGGTCGGTGGCGCCCCGACCCTGAACCCGATCCCGGACGCGAGCTGGGGACTTCACCTGGTCGACTCCAACATCGGACTCGGCAACCTGACCGACCTGGTCAAGCGCCAGATCAAGGTCTACGAGAAGGAGCAGGACGCGGAGTAGCCGCCGGCGCGCGCACTCTCAGCGCCCGCTCAGCGCTCGACCTTCCATGTCGCCACGGCGGGGGTTTGATCGACATTGCCGGCCGCGTCGATGGCCTGCACCCGGAACGTGTGCCTGCCCGGCCGAGCTCCCTTCCTGAATGGGCTCTGGCAGGGTCTGAACCCCTGCCGGTCGACCTTGCACTCGAAGGACGAGTTCGGCTCGTCGGAGTCGAACCGGAACCTCGCCGTCCTGCCCTGGGTCTTTCGCTTCGGCTGCTTCGTGATCGTCGTCTCGGGCGCGTCGGTGTCCGCGGATCCGCCACCCGGCGCCTGTGTGTCGTCCCCCGGCGTCGGCGTCGTCGGATTGGCCGTGCCCTGCGGGTGGGGTCCGGTATAGCGCAGGATCTGGAGCCCGAAGTCGCGGTCCGAGCCGGCGATCAGGCGCTCGCCCTGCGGCGTCGTGAACTGCTCGATGCCCCAGAAGTTGCTGCCCTTGGGGTCGATCCAGGCGCCCGTCGGCACGAGGCCGATATCGCGGCCGAACATGAACACGCGGATGCCGCCTGAGTAATAGGCGGAATAGGCGAGGTTCTCGCTCGGGTCGGTGGCGAATTCGTGGATCGTCAGATCGCCGAAGCTTGGTGGCGTAGTTCTCGATTCAGCGACTCCGGGATCGCGAACGAATCGATCTCCTCGCTGGTGGTGGCGTCGTAGAGGTGCGCGTAGCCCCAGCCGTCGAACTTGGAGCCGATCTCGATCGTCAGGCCGCCGCTGCCGACCGGCGGCGGGTCCGTGTCCGCCGGCGTTTCGGCGTCCGCCCCGGTGCATTGGTAGGTGCCCGAGTCGAACGTGCCGAGGATGCGCAGGCCGCTGGCGCGGCCGACGAAGATCGCCGGGATGTCGACCGTGGCCGGATCGATCAGCATGTTGATCAAGCCCTCGCAGCGTCCGCCGCCGGCGCCGAAGCTGTTGTTGAAGATCACTGCCATCGTCATAACCGGCATCCTCGATCGCGTCGGCCTTCTCCTGGAATCCGCCCGGGCAGACGCCGCGTTCGGCGACCGCGATCGTCACCCCGGCGGGGGGTGCCGCGACCGTGCCGGTGCAGGCCGAGCCGACGAACACGGTGTCGCCGGCGATCGTCGTCCCCGCTTCGATCGGCTCCGCCGCAGAGATCGCGGAGGGGAACTCGACTCCGGCGAACGGGGCCTGGGTGATCTTGCTGGTCAGCCGGAACTGCTCGAAGTCCTCGTCGGCGGCGAGGAAGAACTCGTTGTTGTGCGAGTACTCGGCCTCGTGCGCGTTGCCCTCCGGCGGCGAGAACCCGGTCAGCGGGTCGAGGCGCGGGGAAGTCGGTGTCGGTGATCAGCGTCGGGTTCGCCGGGTTGGTGACGTCGAGCTGGACGTAGCCCGCGTCCCAGTAACTGACGAGCATCCGCATCTGCGCGCCGATCCGCTTCACCACCATGTCGTGGTGGAAGATCGCGTTGCCATGTGCGGACGGCCCGACGATGTCCGGGAACTCCGCGACCAGGTCGAGGTCGGCGATCAGCTCCGGATCGGTGGGGTCGGTGATGTTGTAGATGTCGACATCGGCGAGCTCGGTGTTGTCGACTCCCACCAGGAAGGCCTGCGGGCCGTCCTGCCAGACGAAGACGCTGTGGTACGAGTTGGCGAGCTCAGCGGGATCCTGAACCAGCGAGCCATCGGGCGAGCGATCCCCCGCGTTCTCGACCAGTAGCACCGGGCTCGCCGGGTTGGTGACATCGTAGAGGTCGAACCCGCCGGCGGTGGCCGGAACGGCGGGCGGCCTGGTGGCGGGGTTCGAGCAGGCTTCGTCGTTGACCGCGAGCAGGTCGCCGGTGAACTGCGGCGTATCGAGTGAGACAACGTGCGCACCCTCACCGTGGTAGTAGCCGTCAGCGGCCTCGAGGAAGCCGATCTCCTTGGGGATCGCCGGGTTGGCGATGTCGACGATGTAGGTGCCGCCCTTGGTGCACGAGGGTTCGTCCCAGGAGTTCAGGTAGGCGTGGTTCTTGAAAACCGCGAGATCGGCGATCTGACCGTCGACCATCGGGCCCTGAGCAGCCGTCGGCTCGAGCTCGCCGACGAGCTCCAGGTTCTGCTGCACGGGCGGCAGGTGGGGCCCCGGGCCGGGGAGCGCGTGATGGGCGGCGGCGATGGCTGGAAACGCCGCGAGCGCGGTCACGCAGCCGACAGCGATCGTCCAGTGAGACGAGCGGCCCAGAGCTAGCAACTTAGGTCCTTTCCCCGTTGGTCTTCAAAAAAGACCACCCCAACAACTCCCCTCGGTGATCGGACCGGCTCGGCCCACCGAGCGCGATCCGGGCGGTATCCAATCACAGTGTCAATGCGATTGCAACGACTGCCTCAAACTCGATGTCAGCGTCCGAGTCCGAACGGTCTCATCAGGGTCACCGCGTTGCCCGTGTCGTCGACCACGCCCGTGACCAGCGTCGCCCTCGCGCCCTCCGCCTCGCGCCAGCGCCCGCCGAATCCCGCCCTCGACGCGCGGAGAAGGCGTACGTGTCGCCGGCGCCGTCGAGATGCGCCGAGCCGTCGCCACGGTGAGGATCGGGTCGAGGTCGAGCCGCTCGTGCCGTTTCGCGGTCGAGCCGCAACTCCGCGGTCGCCGCGCAGGCCTCCGAGCAGCTGAGGCGGACGATCATCCCGGCACGGAGCTGCCGCAGTGATTGCCGGCGAGGGGCGCTCGAGCGTGACGTCGCGGGGCGGCGTCGGTCGGGATCGGGTCGGGGCCCGGGCCGGGCGGTCGGCGGGATCACCGACTCCTCCGGATCGCACGCGGTACCGATGCCGTCGCCGTCACCGTCGAGCTGATCGTTGACCAAGCCCGTCGCCATCGACGTCGGTCGGCTCGAGGTCGTAGACGGTGGGGCAGTTGTCGAACTCGTCGTCGAACCGGTCCCCGTCGTCATCGCGGTCGCAGACGTTGCCCCTGTCGTCCCCGTCGAGGTCCTCCTGGCTGGGGTTGACGGCGAAGTCGCAGTTGTCGTCATCGTCGATCACCCCGTCCGCGTCGCTGTCGAGCGGCGGGCAAGCGTCGCCGTAGCCGTCGCCGTCGGTGTCGAGCTGACCGGGATTTCGGTCGATGCGGCAGTTGTCGGGCGCCGCGTCGGGAACGCTGTCCGCGTCGTCGTCGTCGTCACACGCGTCGCCGTTGTCGTCGCCCGCGGGCATCGGTGGGGGCCCGGGGTCGGGAGGCAGGCTCTTGTCGGTGTTGATCTGGCTGCCGTTCTTGACCGTCGGGCAGTTGTCGTTTTCGTCGCGCACGTCGTCGCCGTCGACATCGCCGGGCTCGGGGTGGCGGCGGGCTGATGGTCGCCCGGCCCTCGGCGTGGTGCGGGGCGGCGGCGACCCGGACGACGGGGTGCGTCGCGCCGGGTCGTGTTCCCGGCGAGGTCGGTGGCCACGACCCCGAGCCGCAACACGACCTGGCGCGCGCGGCGCGATCGCATCGGTGACCTCCTCCCAGCGCGAGCGCCTGACCTCGTAGGTGAGCGCGACCCCGGCGCCGCCGACCTCGACCTGAGGCCGGTCGCGTCGTCACCGGCACGTGCCAGCCCGGCGATCTCGAGGAAGCCCGAGGCGCTGATCGCGCCCGGCTCGCTCGAGGTCGCGTAGACGCGAAGCGCCGGAGCGTGCGAGTCACCCGGGCGTTGAGCGTCGGCGCTCGACCTCCAGGATCGGGGGTCTCCGGTTCGTCGCCCCCCGCCGGCGGGCGGTTCGGTGTGTGCGGGCGACGTCCTCGCAGTCCGCCGCGACGGTGTCGAGCGCATCCGCCTCGACCGTGTCGACGCCGTCCCCGCAACTGACATCGTCGGCGAGGCCGTCGCGAACGAGCGAGCCGATCGGCCCCGGAGCCGCCGTCGAGGGTGTCGGCGCCGAGGTCGCCGACCACGGATCGTCGCCATCGCCGCCGCTCAGGGTGTCGTTGCCATCGCCGCCCGTGAGCTCGTCGCCGACGGGGCCTCCGGTCAGCTGGTCGGCGCCCGGGCCCACCGAGGACCGTCGCCGGGATCGCGACCGACACCGAGCGCTGTCCTCGCGCTCGCCGAGGTCCAGGCGCACCCGCGCGACCCCCGAGGCCGGGCAGAAGGCTTGGACGATGAACCCGCCTGCGACGGAGCCCGGCGTGCATCCACCCGGGTCGAGGCCGCCGTCGACGCTCGGGTCATGGAACTCGATCCGATCTCCGTCGGGGCGGACCGCGAGCGTGTTCAGCGAGGTCGCGTCCTGGGAGAGGTAGGAGATCAGGGCGCCGGCCGGGCGCACGAGCGAGTGCGCCCCGGCGGCCTGCGGCAGGGCCGCTGCGGCCAGGAGGCAGACGGTGATCGCCGCGCGTCTCATGGCCGGAACACGTATTCCCAGCTTGCGCCGCCGTCGGTCGTTTCGGCGATCGTCCCGTCGCTGAGCGCGATGTAGAGCCGATCCGCGGAGACGGGCTCGATCTTGTACGGCTCGCCATCGACGTTGCCGACCGCCTCCCAGGCGTCGCCGCCACTCTCGGAGCGGTAGACGGTGCCGTCCTTGTCGGCGCGGTAGAGCCGATCGGCCTCGGGCCACGCGAGCCGCACGCCCTCGGCAGCAAGCAGCGGACGCCATCCCTCACCATCGTCTTCGGAGCGAAACACCTGATCGTCGGTGGCGACGATCACGCGTGAGGGGTTTGCGGGATCCACCTCGAAGTCGATTATCAACCCGCGAGGGGTGAAATGCTCGTCGAAGGTCTTTCCGCCATCGCCGGAGATCAGCAGGGCGCTGATGACCGCGTCCCAGGCGTAGATGCGGTCGTGCTTCTCGACGATCTTGTGGAGATCCGCGGTCCCGAGTCGAGCCACGGAGTCCCAGTTTCGGCCGCCGTCGGCGGACCGGATCAGGCCCAGGTACTGAGGCAGCGTGCGCTGGTCGGGATGACCCGATCCGATCAGCCCGCCGTCGATTGAGGACTTGACCTCCAGGAAGGTGCCGACGGTCGAGGTCTCGCCGGCGGCGCTCATCGTTCCCCGTTGCCGGTGAACCGCGTCACGTGAGACGTCAATTCGAAAGAAGCCTCGGTTGGTGGTCAGCAACAACTCGCCGGTGTCAGGATCGAGCTCGAGCGAGTTCACGTACGGCGGTTGCTTCGAGAAGTCGACGAGCCGAGCGGAGAGTCCCTCGCCGGTGCCCGTGTCCGAGCCACAGCCGGCGAGGGCGAGCAGCGCCAGGGCGAGTGTCCACGTTGCGGGTCTCATGACTGCGCCGTCGCCAGCAGCCACAGGGCCAAAGTGGTGAAGCCGATCATCACCGCCAGCATCCAGTACTGCGAACGGGCCGCCAAGCGCGGCTCACGGTAGAGCGCCAGGGCGCGGTCGTGCGCGAGCACCAGCCCGGCCGCGTGCCCGGCGATCACGAACCCCACCTGGAGGTACCAGGCCGCGTTCTGACTGATCGCCGCCGTAGTCGATGGTCGCGGAGGCGGTTCCGAACAGATCCCAGCCCTCCCCGAGTGGATCCGAGGCCAGATAGACGATCGCCTGACCCTCGAAGACGAGGAAGGTGAGGTAATGCGCAACGACGTAGACGAACGCGATCGGGACCAGCGAGTGGATGAAGCTGCGGCGCAGGCGCGCCGCGCTCAGCTCGCCGCCCACGGACCTGACGCCGGCGATCCCGAGCGCGTAGAAGGCAACGACCAAGACGACCCCGAGCAGCAAGCCGAGGGTCGCGATCAGCTCCGGGGCGTCGAGCGCCGCCTCGCCGGTGAGGTCCTTCCACAACGGCCCGGCGCTGAACCCGTCGTAGGTGACGCTGCCGATCATGACCGCCACGAAGGCGACCGTCCCCGCGACCGGATCGAGACGAGGGAGCCCCCCAAGCGGCGGGCGCAGGCCGACCACGCCGCCCCGGCGCTCGAATACGGAGATCCGCGCGAAGAGGTCGAAGTAGACGGCAAAGGTCTCCCCGCGCCGGCTCCAGGCGTCGACCCCGTAGACGGCCTGGGCGGCGAGCGTGAGCCCCGTATAGCCGAGCACGGCGATCGCCAGCGTCCGAGGCTCCTCGCTCCAACCCGAGGCGAGCTCGATCCAGGCGAATGCGACAAGGCCGGCGACTGCCGGCCAGCGGCCGAGGCGCTCCGGGTACGGCCGCGCCGCGCGACGCCCGACCACGGCGCCGCCCAGACGGCCGAGCGCCCTCCAGGGGCTGAACGCAGCGAAGACGCCGCCGAGCAGGACGCTCGCAAACGCCATTCCAACCCAGAAGGTGATGAAGACGAACGTCGGGGCGAAGTTGGCGAACGAGCTCTGAGCCCCCACCAGACCCGAGACGACCGTGACCGCCAGCAGCGCCACCCCGATCACGCCGCACACCGATTCGAGCGCGGTCGAGCCGAGTATCCGTCCGAGCCCTCCCGGCAACGGTCGCCAGCCGGGCTGCTCGAGCCGCGGCCGTGGCCAGAGCGTGGCGAGCGCCACGAAGGAGACGACCAGGACGACCGCGGCGGCCCAGGCGAACAGCCATTCCGGGAGCGGCAGGTTGGCGCGCTGGACGAGGCCGTGCGCGACGGCCGTCGCCGGCACTACGGCTGCCGTCAGCGCGACGCCCGCCAGTGTCAGACACGCGAGCCGCCGGTGCAGGGCTAGCCTCGCCGTCTGATCGCGAAGAACTCCTTGATTCCCTTGAAGCAGTGAAACTTGAGCTTCGAGCCGGGTTCACCTTCGACGCAGGTGTAGCCGGGCGGCCGGTCGCCGTCTTGAAGATATGCGAGCGCGAACTTTCGGGCCTTCGGGCAGCGCAGCTGATCCGCCTTGATCTTGTAGCGCTTGCCGGCGACCTCCATCGGTCCGCAATCGGTCGGTGGCACGATCGCCGGCGCCGGTGCGGCGCTCAGGGCAACTCCGACGGCGACGACAGCTACCGCCGAAAGCAACTTGCCCCGGTGGAGTACTGGCAACTCCCTTCCCTCCTCGGTCCCCCCGTGGATCGCGCGAGATTATCGCAGTCGCAGCGCTGCCTCGAGCCCGGCCAGGCCGCGCTCGAGCTCATCGGCCTGCGGCCAGGCGAAGCCGAGCCGGAACGCGCGCCGGTCCTGGCCGAACCAGTGGCCGGGCCCGACGTAGGTGCCGTGCTCGTGCAGCAGCGAGTCGTAGAAGCGGTCGGCATCGAAGTCGCGCTCCGGGCGGACGCGCGGAAATCCGACCACGCCGGCGCGCGGCTCGATCCACTCGAAGACGTCCTGGGTCGCGATCCAGTCGCGAACCGTTCCCAGGTGGCGCTCGATCTTCTCCCGAATCGGAGGCAGGATCCGCGGGCGGTCGGCGAGGACCCGGGCGGCGATCTCCTCGTCGAGGGTCGCGCCGCAGATCAGAATCTGCTCCTTCGCGGCGAGCAGGGTCTCGGAGAGCTGGCGGTCGCGGCAGGCGAGCCAGCCGATTCGCAGCCCCGGCAGCCCGTAGGTCTTCGACATGGACGAGACGCTGATCGCCCGCTCGGATAGCGAGGCCGCGACCGGCAGCGGCTCCCCGTAGGCGAGCTCGCGGTAGGTCTCGTCGACCAGCAGGCGGGCGCCGGGGTGACGCTCGACGATCGCGATCACGGCCTCGAGCTCGCCGCGATCGATCATCGCCCCGGTCGGGTTGTGCGGATAGGTGATGCTGACCAGGCGGGTCTCCGGCAGCATCCCCGCTTGGATGCGTTCCGGGTCGAGGCGCCAGCCGTCCTCGAACCGCAGCTCGAGCGGCTGGAGCTCCGCCTCGATCGCCAGCGGGGTCTCCAGGTTGGTCGCGTAGTTGGGGCTGAGCACCAGGGCGTGGTCGCCGGCGCCCAGCAGGGAGGTCGAGACGGCGAACAGCGCGGCCGCCGCGCCGGCCGTCACGATCACGTCGTCGGTGGCGAGCGGCGGGCCGTCGGCCGCAATCAGCTCCCGCAACCGCGGCAACCCCCGGTGGTCGCCGTACTGGAGCAGCAGGCCGGAGAGGTCTGGCTCGATCCCGTAGTCGGCCAGCCGCATGTCCGAATACGAGCTCTCCGACAGATTGTTGGCGATCGCGTCGTAGCCGAGCTCCTCGGGCGACTCGATCTCGATCGGCATCCGCCGGTAGCGCACCCGGCCGACTGTAGTCATGGTTGGTGGGGAGTGCGCGACAATCGCGTGGTGCCCGCCGTCGTCAAGCCGAAGCCCGAGTGCCGCCACTGCGGGGCCGTGCTCGCGCATTCGCTCAGCCGCTGCCCGCGCTGCGGCAAGCGATCCTGGCTGAACGTGATCTTCGGCGGCCGGGGACAGCGGTACTGAGTTGCGCTACCTCGTCGACGGCATGAACGTGATCGGGACGCGCCCCGACGGCTGGTGGAAGGACCGCGACGCGGCGATGGCGCGCCTGGTCGACCGGCTCGAGCGCTGGTCGGCCCAGAGCGGCGACGACGTCACCGTGGTCTTCGAGCGCAAGCCGAACCCGCCGCTGAGCTCTCCGGTGATCGAGGTCGCCCATGCCCCGAAGCCGAAGGCGAACGCGGCCGACGACGAGATCGTCCGGCGGGTGCGGGCCGATCCGAACCCCGCCTCGATCCGCGTCGTCACCTCCGACCACCTGCTCAGCGACCTCGTCCACGGGCTCGGCGCGATGGTCGAGCCGGCGGCATCGTTTCGTGACAGGATCGACTGAACCATTGGCGGAGCGAACGACCTCGAACTGGAGCGGCGGCCGGATCGTCGCGATGGTCTTCACCAGCATCGGCGCGCTGATCGGGCTGACCCTGCTGCTCGGCGGCCTCGGGCTGATCGCGCTGACCGCGTTCGCGCGCGACGACGACGGCTTCTACACCTCCGACACCGAGCCGCTGCGCTCGAGCGGCTACGCGATCACCACCGACGAGATCAACCTCGACTTCATCGACGACCTTCCGGACGACGTGCTCGGGACTCTGCGCGTGAACGCCGAGGGGGTCGGCGGCAAGGCGATCTTCCTCGGGATCGGCCCGTCGGACGACGTCGACCGCTACCTGGCCCGTGTCGCCCACTCCGAGCTGGACGACTTCCACCGCGGCCGTCCCGAGTACGTCGAGGTGCCGGGCAGGCGCCCGCCAACGCCGCCGGGAGCGCAGAGCTTCTGGGTCGCCGAGAGCCTGGGGGTCGGCAACCGGAGGGTCGACTGGGAGCCGGAGGACGGGGTCTGGACAGTCGTGGCGATGAACGCCGGGGCCGCCCGCGGCGTCGCCGTCGAGGCGGAGATCGGCGCCGAGCTCGACTGGCTGATCTGGCTAGGCGTCGGGTTCACGATCGCGGGCTTCGTATTCCTGATCGGGGGGACGATCCTGATCCTGGTGATCGGCCGGGGCGCCTCGCGGGACCAAGTCACGGTTGCCACTACCGACCCGGGCGAAACTAGACCCTGACTTCCTGCCGGGGCCGGCGTTCCTGCTCCGTGCACACCAAAGATGATCGCCCGCGGCTGACGGCGCTCGTTCCCGCCTACAACGAGGCCGGGAGCGTCGCCGAGACCGTTCATTCGCTCTTCGAGCAGACCCGTCCCCCGGACGAGGTCGTCGTGATCGACGACTGCTCGACCGACGACACGGCCGCCGTCGCCGCGGCGGCAGGCGCGACGGTGATCCGCCCGCCGGAGAACACCGGCTCGAAGGCGGGCGCCCAGTCGTTTGCGCTCGAGCAGGTGACCACCGAGCTCGTGATGGCGGTCGACGCCGACACGACGCTCGAGCGCGACGCGGTCGAGAAGCTGCTCGTCGCGCTCGATGACGAGCGCGTCGCGGCCGCCTGCGGCTTCGTCCTCCCGCGCCACGTCCGCACGGTCTGGGAGCGCGGCCGCTACGTCGAGTACCTGCTCGCGTTCAGCTTCTTCAAGCGCGTCCAGGACCAGTTCGGCAAGCCGCTGATCTCCTCCGGCTGCTTCTCGGTCTACCGGACCGCCGAGCTGCGCGCCGCCGGCGGCTGGTCGACGCGGACGATGGCCGAGGACATGGACCTGACCTGGACCCTGTATGCGGCGGACCACCGGGTGCGCTTCGTGCCCGAGGCCGTCTCCTACCCGATCGAGCCGCACAACTTCGAGTTCATGGGCAAGCAGCTGCGCCGTTGGTCGCACGGCTTCGTCCAGAACGTCCGCCTGCACTGGCGCGCGCTGCTCGAGCTCGGCTACCTGCGGTCGACCGTCGCGGTCGGCTTCTGGGACGCGATCATGGCCTCGGTCGCCTATCTGCTGTTGCTGCCGGTGCTGGCGATCCTGGTCAGCCCCTGGATCCTCGGCGCGTATCTGATCGACGCGCCGGTCGTCCTGATTCCGGTCCTCTGGCAGGCGATCGGCCGCGGCGAGACGCTGCGCGCGCTGGCGAGCTTTCCGAGCTTCTTCGTCCTGCGGATCGTCAACGGCGTCTTCATCCTCGCCGCCGTCTGGAAGGAGCTCGTGCTCCGCCGGCCCCTGCTCGTCTACGAGAAGGGACACTGATGTCCGCCGGGCTACCGGGCTTTGGCCTCGGCGGTTTGTTCTTCGTGCTCTCGGCGCTGATCGCGCCGGCGATCGAGCTCGGGCGCACGGCGCGGGGGCAGAGCAGCGCCCGCGCCTGGCGCCAGGTCGGACGCCAGTTCGCGATCGCGACAGCGATGGTTGCGGCGGTCGCCTGGATGGTGCCGCTGAAGCCGATCGGGATCACGACCGCCGTGCTGGTCGCGATTCTGCTGCTGGCAAAGGGCGCGCAGCTCACCCTGCGAACAACCGCCAGCGTCCGTGCGTGGCGGGCGCGCACGCGCGAGGGGCTCTGCCCGCAGGCGTGCGATTGCTGTGGCGAGGTTCAGACCTAGGCGAAATGTGGCTCATGCTCCACAATCACCCCGATGAGCGAAAGCGCCGGACGCCTTCCGGTGTCGCTTCCGCGGTCGGGGGTGGCACGGCTGTCGAACGACGACAGCCTCGCCCGCCGCGCCGCGGGCGGGGACCAGCGCGCCTTCGCCGCGATCTACAGGCGCCATCACCAGGAGCTCTACCGCTACTGCCGGGCGATCCTGCGCGATCCCGACGACGCTCAGGACGCGCTGCAGGCGACGATGGTGAAGGCGCTGCGGGCGCTCCCCGGCGAGGAGCGCGAGATCGCGCTGAAGCCGTGGCTATTCCGGATCGCGCACAACGAGTCGATCAGCATCGTTCGCACCCGGCGCGCGCCGGAGTCGCTGGATCCCGAGGCGCCCGACCCGCGAGCGATGGTCGAGCAGGAGGCGGCGACCCGAGAACGCCTGCGCGAGCTGGTGCACGACCTGGACGAGCTTCCCGAGCGCCAGCGCGGCTCGCTGGTGATGCGCGAGCTCAGCGGGCTTTCCTTCGAGGAGATCGGCCGCGTCTTCTCGTTCAGTTCGGCGGCAGCCAAGCAGGCCGTGTACGAGGCGCGGGTCGCGCTGCAGGAGATCGCTGAGGGCCGCGCGATGGAATGCGATCTGGTCAGAGAGGCGATCTCGGCTCAGGACCGGCGGGTGCTGCGCGGCCGGCGCATCCGCGCTCACCTGCGCGGCTGCGAGCGCTGCGGCGACTTCGAGTCCGCGATCGGCCGGCGGCGGACGGAGCTCGCGATGCTCGCGCCGCCGCTCGCGGCCCCGGCGGCGCTCGCGACTTTGCAGGCCGTGCTCGGCGGCTCAGCCGCCGGTGGTGGTGCCGCGGCCGCGGGCGCCGGGGCCATCGGGGCCGGACTCGGTGGCGGTGCCGCGCTCAAGGCTGCGGTCGGTGTGCTCGCAGCGGCGACGATCGCCGGCGGCGCGGCGCAGATCACCGGGGTCGTCGACCTCGGCGGCTCGCCGAAGTCCGACCCGCCCGCCTCAGCACCGGCGCACCCGGGTCAACAGCCCGAAGCGCCGGCGAGCACGCCGGGGGAGGCGAGCCGCGGGCCGACCCAGTCGGGCTCGGGTGGGGGCGAGACCTCGGCCGGCGACGGATCCGGGCCCCGTGGCGGCCACGGCAACGGGAACCGCCACCGGGGCAACGGGCAGGGCAGCGGACAGGGCAACTCCGGCAACACGCCCGGACACGGCCAGGCGACGGCGCCGGGGCAAACCGGCTCCGCTCCGGGCCAGGCGACGGCGCCGGGCCAGACCGGGACCTCACCGGGGCAGAGCGGAACGGCCGGAAACTCCGCCAACGCGCCAGGCCACACCGGGACGGCGCCGGGCCAGTCCAACGGCAGCTCGAGCTCCGGCGGCTCGCAGGGCGCGAGCTCGAACGCCAGTGCGACCGGCCAGGCGCATTCCAGCGCCGCGGGCTCGAACGCGAGCGCGACCGGCCAGGCAAACGGGGACGGCAGAAGCACGGCCCCGGGCCAGACGGACACCTCGCCCGGGCAAAGCGGCACCGCCGGCAACTCCGCCAACGCCCCCGGGCAGCAGAAGTAGTCCCTGACTTTTCGCGGTCACGCCCGTTCTAGGGGTGTAAGCGATTTGGAGGGATGCGATGAAGCGGAGACTCTTGACGTGCGCGGCCTGTGCGGTCGTTCTGCTCGCGATCGGCCCGGCGGCGAGCGCCAAGCCGAAGCCGGACGACGGCAACGACGGCTCGAGCAACCCTACGAAGGTGTGCAACGCGCTGAAGAAGGCCGACAAGGCCGCGTTCCAGGCGGTCTGGGGAAAGCACGCGATGCGGGACTGCAAGCGTTCCCATCGCGGCACCACCACGCCGCCCGCCGAGGCGGCCGAGGCGTTCCACAACGCCGCCCAGCAGTGCCGTGCCGAACGAGCGGCCGACCCGGCCGCGTTCACGGCGACGTACGGAACCAATCACAACGGCCGCAACGCGTTCGGCAAGTGTGTCTCCAGCCACGCCAACGGCACCTACCAGGAGGCGCCGCCCGTTGCGTAGGCGCGGACTCCGACTCGGAGCGGCGGCGCTCGCCGGCGCGGGGCTGGTTGCCCTGATGCCGGCGAGCGCCCTCGCCGCCACCGCCGACCTCGCGATCGACAAGTCCGACGGGGGCGCGTACACCGCCGACACGGTGGTCGTCGACACCGAGCTGACCTACACGATCACGGTCACCAACGGCGGCCCGGACGCCGCGAACGGGGTCGAGGTCGAGGACAACCTGCCGAGCCAGATCGACTTCGTCTCGGCGACGCCGAGCCAGGGCTCGTGCAAGGGGTCGAACAACGTGACCTGTGAGCTCGGGACGATCGCCAACGGCGGCTCGGCGACGGTGACGATCAAGCTCAGGCCGAAGCGGACCGGCCAGCTCGTGAACACGGCGAGCGTGAAGACGACCGACACCGATCCGGTGTCCGCCAACAACAGCGACTCGGAGACGACCACGGTCGTCGAGGCCGGTCCGCCGCCGACCTGCGGCGGCCAGACGGCGACCGTCATCGGGACCGAGGGCGACGACACGCTGACCGGAACCGACAAGAAGGACGTGTTCGCCGCTCTCGGTGGCAACGACACGATCCTCGGCCTCGGCGGCGACGACATCGTCTGCGGCGCAGCCGGTAACGACACCGTCAAGGGTGCGGCCGGCAACGACGAGGTCCGCACCGGCGGCGGCGACGACCTGCTCAAGGGCGGCGACGGCAACGACCTCTTGAAAGCCGGGGGAGGGGCGGACACCCTCCGCGGGGGCGCTGGGGCCGACACCATGCGTGGGGGAGGGGGGCCTGACAGCTGTAGCGGCGGCCCAGGGAGGGACACCGAGCGCGGCTGTTGACAAACGCGATCGCGGCCGGCCCCGTGCACCGGCCGTGATCGTCCTCCGATGGGTGGCGGGCGCCTCGACGGGGCGCCCGTCGCCTAGGTGGAGGCCTTCACACCTGCGCCGGCACGCCGTGGCGGGAGACGGACCGGTCGTAGTTGAGCCGCAGCATCGCGATCACGTCGTCGACGTCGGCGTCGGACTCGATTGCCCGCGCGCCGTAGCCCGGCTTGCCGGGGAAGACGGGGTGGTAGTCGATCCGGCCGGCGTCATAGAGCTCGTGCCAGACCTCCTTCGGGAAGCCGCTGTGAAAAACGCGGTCGCCGTGCAGGTGGCCGATCTCGCGGCGGCCGACCCGCAGCGAGAGCTCGCCTCGGCTGCCGTTGACGGCCTCGACGCCGGGCCACGAGGTCACCTCGGCGACGATTCGCCGACCCGCACCGGGTTGCTTGCTCATGCTGTCCTCCTCAATCGATCTGATTGAAAATCAGGCTACAAGTTCAAGTGAGCTTGAAGTCAAGGGCCAGAGCTGCTTTGCTTGCCGGGTGGAGGATCTGCTGACGATCGGTGAGGTCTCGCGCCGCAGTGGCGTCGCCGCCTCGGCGCTGCGCTTCTACGAGGAGCGCGACCTGATCGAGTCCGAGCGCGCGGGGTCTGGCCACCGCCGGTTCCGGCGCCCGGTGCTCCGGCGTATCGCCTTCATCGTCTTCGCCCAGCGGGTCGGACTGACCCTGGATGAGATCGGGGCCGAGCTCGCCAAGCTGCCGCCCGATCGCGCGCCGGCGAAACGCGATTGGGCGCGGTTGTCGGCGACGTGGACGGCGCGGATCGACGAGCGGATCGCCGAGCTCGAGCGCCTGCGGCGCGGCCTCACGGACTGCATCGGCTGCGGCTGCCTGTCGCTCGATCGCTGCCGGCTTGCCAACCCAGGCGACCGGGCCGCCAGCCTCGGCCCGGGGCCGCGCTACTGGGTCGGCGACCGCCCCGCGGGCCGGTAGGTTGCCCGAGTGACCGCCGGGAGGAGCGCAGCCGCGATCGTCGCCGACGGGGCGCCGCGCGATTCCGGGCGTGGCGTTCCGCGGCGTGGCGTTCCGCGGCGAGCCGGAGACGCGCTGCCGGCCTACGAGCTCGCCCGCTTCGCGCGCCTTCCGCCAGCTGGATCGCATCGTGGGCCGGGCCTAGGTCAGGCTCGTCTCACTTCGCCTGCCAGAACGCGACCTCGCCCCCCGCCGGCGCCCCGATCACGCTGCGCCAACCCGCGGGTCCCTCGCGGGGCTCGAGCAGGACCGAGGCTCCGAGCCGCCGGGCGGTTTCCGTGGCCGCGGCCACGTCGGCGACGGCGACGTACGGGAGCCAGAGTGGCCGGGTCGTCCCGCACTCGACCACCCCGCCGCTGAGCCCGTCGCCCGGGTCGAGCGAACGGTAACTGCCCGCTCCGGTAGCGATTCGCTCCGTGCTCCAGCCGCAGAGTCGGGTGTAGAACTCGCAGGCGCCGCCGAGGTCGGGGGTGTGCAGCTCGAGGTGCACGACGGGATGCCGGGCCTTTGCCATCGATCTTGAGACCGAGGTAAGCGCGAGAACTAATCGCTGTGTCCTACTCTGGGCGCATGGCCTCGACCGTCCCGGCTGCACAGGAACGCGACCTGCTCGAGCGCGCGCAGGCAGGCAGCGAGGACGCCTACGCGCGCCTGGTCGACCCCTATCGGGGGGAGCTTCACGCGCACTGCTACCGGATGCTCGGCTCGGTCCACGACGCGGAGGACGCGCTCCAGGAGACGCTGCTTCGAGCCTGGCGCGGCGTTGCTCGCTTCGAGGGCCGCAGCTCGCTGCGCTCGTGGCTTTACACGATCGCCACCAACACCTCCCTCAACGCGATCTCGAAGCGCCCCAAGCGAGTGCTGCCCGTCGACTACGGCCCGGCCGCCGACCCGCACGACGGTCCCCGGGAGCCGCTCGTCGAGTCGGTCTGGGTCGAGCCGTACCCGGACGAGACGCTCGGCCTGGAGGACGGTTACGCGGCCCCTGAGGCGCGCTACGAGCAGCGCGAGGGCGTCGAGCTGGCCTTCATCGCGGCGCTTCAGCACCTGCCCGCCAACCAGCGGGCGGCGCTGATCCTGCGCGAGGTGCTCGGGTTCTCGGCCAAGGAGTGCGCGGAGACGCTCGACACCAGCGTCGCCTCGGTCAACAGCGCCCTGCAGCGGGCCCGCAAGACGGTCGAGGAACGGCTGCCGGAGCAGACCCAGCAGGAGACGATGCGGACGCTCGGCGACGACGGCGTGCGCGAGGTCGTCGCCGGCTATGTCGACGCCTGGCAGAGCGGCGACGTCGACCGGGTGGTCGCGATGCTGACCCAGGACGCGTGCTTCTCGATGCCGCCGATGGCGACCTGGTTCGGCGGTCCCGACGGCGGCCACGACGAGCTGCGCACCTTCCTCGCCGCGTACCCGCTGAACGGCCAGTGGCGCTGGAAGCCGATCCAGGTGCAGGCGAACGGCCAGCCGGCGCTCGCCTACTACAGCTGGGACGACGACCAGGGTTGCTACATCCCGTTCGCCCTCAACGTCCTCAGCCTGCGGGGTGACAAGGTCTGCGACGTCACCGCTTTCATCACGCGGTCGACCGACGACCCCGACCCCGAGGTCCTGGCGCGGATGCCCGAGCAGGGCTTCGAGGCCTCCCGCCTGGCCGCGGCTTTCGAGAACTTCGGCCTCCCGGAGCGGCTCGACTGAAGGCGGTCCGGGTCGGCTGCTCGGGGTGGGTCTACCGCGACTGGCGCGGCCACTTCTATCCCGAGAAGCTGCCGCAGCGCGAGTGGCTGCGCTACTACGCCGAGCGCTTCGACACCGTCGAGATCAACAACACCTTCTACCGGCTGCCCTCCGAGAGCGCGGTCGCCGGCTGGGTGGAGCAGACGCCGCCCGACTTCTGCTTCGCGGTCAAGGCGAGCCGCTACATCACGCACGTCAAGCGCCTGAAGGAACCGGCGAAGTACGTCGAGCGCTTCTGCGACACGATCCGGCCGTTGACCGAGGCGCGGGAGCTGTCGGTGATCCTCTGGCAGCTGCCGCCGACGTTCAAGCGCGATGACGAGCGGCTCGCCGCGGCGTTGACCGCGATCACCGAGCGCGCCCCGGGACGGCACGCCGTGGAATTCCGCCATCCGAGCTGGTTCGCGCCCGACGTCTACGGGCTGCTGCGCGAGCGCGGCGCCGCGCTCGTGATCGTCGACTCGCCCGAGTACCCGTTCGCGAAGCGCGAGCTGACCGCCGACTGGACCTACGTGCGGCTGCACCGCGGCGGGCGGAAGGCCAGCGGCCGGTACACGAAGGCCGAGCTCCAGACCTGGAAGCGGCGAATCGCCGCCTGGCGGTCGGCGGTCGAGGTGCTCGCCTACTTCAACAACGACTGGGAGGCGTTCGCGGTCGACAACGCGCGGACCCTGAGGGAGGGGTTGAGCGGGCCGTCCGGGCCCTGACGCAGAGCGACCCCGCCGGAGTCAAGTGACGGGGTCGCTCTCAGGTCGCGCCCGGCAGGGAAGGGCCCGACCCCAGGTGGGCTGTCCTTCGCCTACCTGCTTGCCTCCGGGGTCGTCTCGGAGCCTCGTGCTCCCAGCCGGAGAGAGGCGGCTTGACCGACCTTGGAGGAAGTGTTCATTCTTGGTGTCTCGACTCGACTCGACGAATCGTCGACGTCCGAGAAATCGGCCTCCAAGACCGTTCGCGTTCGCAGACCTGTTTGGGTTGAAGAGGCGGCCCAAAGCAGTGGTGGGCGCTCACCTCCTGAACAAACCGTATCCGGCGCGGGCCCGGCGCGCAAGGGGCCGTCGCCTACACCTCGAGCTTCGCGACCCGCTTCGCCTTCGTCATCAGGCCGTTCGCGTCGGTCGCGGTCGCGGCGACGGTGACCCGCAGACGCTCGAGCTTCGCATCGGCGGCGCGCCGGATCACCCGCCGCGGGACCTTGGCGACGGTCGACGTCACCTGTGACGTGCCGGCGGTCGAGTCGAACCGGCCGATCCGCCGGGAGTCCAGGTCGAGCCGTCGCGCGAGCCCGCGGGACACCCTCAGATCGCCGTTTACGCGGCACGGTGGCTGGAAGCAGGTGACGTCGATCACGATCGAGCGGCCGATGCCCCGGTTCGGCACCTTGAGCAGGGGCGCCCGCGGGGTCGGCTCCTGCGGCGCGCGGATGGAGAGCGCCTTGGTTGCCGTGCCCGCGCCGCCGCGGAAGTCCTTGACCGAGACCCGCGCCGAGAAGACGCCCGCGCTCGCGTACGCGAAGTCGGTGGCCGGGCCGTCGGTCGTCCGGTCGGCCGTCCCGTCGCCGTCGAAGTCCCATTCGTAGCCGGTGATCCTCGAGTCCGGGTCGGTGAACGAGGAGGCGTCGAAGTGCACCGGTTCGCCGGGCTCGGCCGTGGTCTTGTCGGTGGCCAGCGTCCCGGCCGGAAGCGCGTTCGGCGCACCGCCGAGCACCTCGAGCTCGGTGAGGTCGATGAAGTCGGTGCCCGAGCAGCTGGTCGGCGCGCACTGCGGGTCGACCCGCAGCGGGCTGAGCAGCTTGATCCGCACGAAACGCACGCCGAGCCCGCTCGAGCCGGCGGGGGTACGCGAGTTCAGCAGTCCGATGTTGGCGTCGGTGAACCCGGCGGCCCCGGTGCCGTTGACGGCGGTCTGGAAGTTCGTCCCGTCGGCGGAGGTCTCGATCGTGAACTCGCGCGTCGTCGCCGAGGCACCGTCGCCGCACCCCGCGGAAGGGTCGATCAGGAACTCGGTCACGTCGATTGCCCGCGGCAGCTCGACCACCAGCGTGGGCGTCCCCGCGTTCGGATTGCCGGGGTCCGCGCTCGATGGGTTGAAGGCCGACCACGTGGTGCCCTGCGACTGGTCGAGCGCCTGGGCCGCGCCGCAGCCGAAGGGGCCGCCCGTGTCGTCGCTGACCGCCTCGATCGTCGCGCCGCCGTTCAGGGCCGCCCAGTCGCGGACCAGCGCCTGGTCCCGGGTCGTGGCCTGATCGCCGCTGACGGCGACGTTGCGCGCGACGGCCGGGTTGTAGCCCGCGTCGCCGAAGAAGGCGAGCTTCGGATATGTCCCGGCCGGCACGTCGTCGATCGTGTAGCGCCCCTGCACGTCGGAGGCGTCGACCAGGTGGTCGCCCAGCGCCGGGCTGGTGGTGTGGCCGGCGAGTCCGACCCGGACGCCCGGCAGGGGGAGCCCGGAGTTCGCGTCGGTGACGATTCCGGTCACGGTCCCGGCCGGGCCGTCGGCGTCCGGCGGCGCGGAGAAGTCCTCGATCGGCCGCGTGTCGGCGCCGTCGGTGGCGGCGGCGAAGTAGCCCATCCCGCGATTGCGGAAGACATCCCAGATCAGGTCGTGCAAGGCGCCGCCGAAGTCGATCTCGTCGGCCGCGAGGATCGCGTTGCGCATGTCGAGCATCGTCGGCTCGGGAGGTGAGATCCGCATCCCGTCGCTGACCAGGATCTCGGCCAGGTCGGAGGCGGCCATGGCGTCCCCGGTCTTGATCTCGAGCGCTTCGCGCAGATCCCACAGCGTCTCGGCCCAGATCTCGCCGTCGGCGTGAACCTCGGGCACGCCCGCGACCTTGCCGAAATCGCCGAACGTGTAGCCGCCGATCCCGGTCGCCGTCCCACCGGGGCAGGCCGCGTTGACGATTCCGACCGGGCAGTCGAGCGCCTGGGAGCGCAGCGTGTGCGGGTCGAGGTCGGTGTATTCGCCCACGTCGATCTCTCCCGGCGTGCCGATCGCGTTCGGCTTCAAGCCGTCGCGGACCTGCAGGTCGGAGGCGAACCAGTCGCTCCAGGCCTCGCCCATCGCCCCGGCCTGCGCCGTGTTGAGGGCGCCGGAGCCGTCGGCGTTGATGACCAGCCGGTTCGAGAGTCCGTGCGTGTATTCGTGCCAGATCACCCCGGAGTCGTCGCCGCCGTTGACGTTGCGGAAGTCCAGCGCGGCCGCCGAGCCGCTGTCCTTGAAGAGGTACATCTGCATGCGTGGCGACTGGCCGTCGGGCGGGGTCGACATGTTGGCGTTGTTCGAATGGTTGGCGTCGGGCCCGCCGCCCGCGCCGAGCGAAGCGCCGTCGTCGGCCTGGACGAGCACCGGGTCGCTGCCGCCGGTGCCGCCGACCTCGAAGTTTCCCCACTCGTCGGTGAAGTTGACCTCGGGACCGGCGAGGTGATCGTGGAAGCGTGAGACGAGGTAGAACGCCTGGACGCCGTTCTGCGAGCGGTTCGTCTGCCACGACGTGGGCACCGCCGGGTTCCAGCCGCACGGGTTCGCGGCCGGGCAGTTCGGGCCCGGGGTGAACGCGGTGAACGGATAGAGGAAGTCGCTGCCCGCGCTCGGCGCGATCTCCTCCGCCGGGTCGGCGACGTCATCGTCGTCGACGTCGGACCAGGCGCGCGCCCATGACCCGGTCAGCGTCGTCGCGCCCGGGGTCAGGCCGAAGGTCTCCAGATCGACGCCGACGGCGGGAGCGGCGCCGGGATGGTTCTCGAACACCTGGGCGTTGGCGGCGTCCTCGACCAGGTTCTGGCGATAGAGGATCGCGCCGCCGGCCGCGTCGACCACCGCGTCGTAGAGGGCGTCGTCGGCGCGGAGCGTGACGTGCCAAGCCAGGTGCGCCTGACTGCCGGCCCCGAAGATCACCAGGCGGGCGAAGTCGCCGCCGGCGAACTCGGTCACCCGGCGCACGCCGGCGGGCCCCGAGCGCACCGCCGGGGTGTGGGCGGCGCCGACGTTCCGCGCGAGCTCGGCGAGCGCGTCGGCGCCCGAGAGCGCCGGCTCGGTCGAGGCGACCGCGGGATCGTGAAGCGGGGAGCCGGCCACCGAGTACACCCGGCCGGCGTCGTCGAGCGCCACCCGGACGTCGTTGTCGAAGGCCGGGATCCCGTCGACCAGCTGGCGGAAGCGGACCAAGGTGAGGCCGTTCGGCGTGCCGGCGCGCTGGTCGACCTCGAGGCCGGCGAGGTCGGCGGCGTCGAGGCCGAGCAGGGCACGATTGGCGCGCAGGTAGTCGGTTGCGACCGCGACCGCGCCGCCATGGCGTGGCCCGGCCAGCGGCCCGTCGGTGCGGACCAGCTGGTGCGGGGTGCCCGTCAGGGGATCGATTGTCAGCGCGGCCTCCGGCCCGAGGTCGTCGAGCGCCGCCGTACGCGCGCCCTCGGTGCGGTCGCTCACCTGAACGCCGCGGGCGAGCCCGGTCGCCGGCCGGACCTGCGCGCGGGTCTCGGAGCGCGAGTCGAAGTACGGCATCGCACCGCCCGAGCCCTCGCCGCCGTCGCCGACCGCGGCGACGCTCGCCGGCAGGCAGAGCGCGAGCCCGGCCATCAGCGCCAATGTCTTCACATGCTGCATCCCCGTCCCCTGCGTGTCGTCGCTCCCTGCGCGACAGCATCCCACGAACCCCAGGCAACTTCCACCCCGTCGCGGGCGCGCGTCTAGACTCCACGCGATGAAAGTGGGGTCGTGGGGTGATTTCCCGCCGCTTTTGATCGCGGCCTTGTGCGCCGTCGTCCCGGTGGCTCATGTCGGCGGGCTGCTCGCGGCCCTGCCGCTGCTCCTGCTCGTGATCCCGCTCGTCGTCGGGCGCTATCCCGGCGAGGGCGTTCTGGCGAGCGTGCGGGAGCGCCGGCGCCGCCCCCGTCCGCTGCGCGCGCTTGTCGCCAAGCCGAGCGCCCCTCGCGTCGCCGACCTGCTTCGCAATCGCCTGCTGGTTGCGGCCTCGCTCGCCGAGCGCGCGCCACCGCTCTCGCCGGCTCGCTAGAGACGGTCGCGGGCGCGTTCGCCCGCCAACGAGAGGACGAGATGTCACGAACTTCAGTGGCCGTCGCCTTCGTCGCGGTCATCGCGGCGATCGCGCCGGCAGACGGATACGCGCACCAGGGCAACGCCGACTACAGATCGGAGCTCGACGGGGTCACCCCGCCGGTCGAGGGCCTCGAGGCCGAGGTCGTCAACTACGACGACGCCCTCGAGCTGCGAAACGAGACCGGCGAGACGGTGATCGTCGAGGGCTATGCCGGCGAGCCCTACATCCGCATCGACGGCGATGGGCAGGTCTTCCTGAACACCAGGTCGCCCGCCTATTACCTCAACGACGACCGCTACGGGGAGGCCGAGGTCCCTGCGAGCGCCGATCCCGACGCCAAGCCCGAATGGGAGGCGGTCGACGGCACCGGCCGCTACAGCTGGCATGACCACCGGATCCACTACATGAGCACCGGGACGCCGAGCCAGGTCGCCGACGAGGACGCCCGCACCAAGATCTTCGACTACCGGGTCCCGATCGAGGTCGGCGATCGCGGTGCCGAGATCACCGGCACCCTGTACTGGGCCGGCGGGTCCGGCGGGCTGCCGCTCGCCCCGTTTATCGCCCTGGGGGTGCTCGCCCTGCTCGCGGCCGCCGTGGTCGTCGTGCGGCGCCGCCGAGGATCCGGCCCGGAGCCCGGAGAGGTCCCGGAGGCCTGGTGAGGCGGCCGGTCCTGATCGCGGTTGCTCTGGTCGCCCTCGCGGCGCCGGGCTCGGCGTCGGCGCACGCGATGCTCGACCACACCTCGCCGCGCCAGGGCGCCAACCTGCCCGAGCAGCCCGAGAAGGTCGCGTTCTACTTCGACGAGCCGATCGAGGCCAGCTTCGGCGCGGTCAGGGTCTACGACTCGGCCGGCGATCCGGTGCAGAGCGGCGATGTCTTCCGCCCGGACGGCGACAGCGCGGCGATCGCCGTCGGTCTCGAGCCGGGGCTCGCCGACGGCTCCTACACCGCCACCTACCGGATCGTCTCGACGGACTCGCATCCGATTTCCGGCGGCTTCGTGTTCTCGATCGGCACCCCGACCCAGGCGGCGAGCGTTGAGGCGCTGCTCGAGGAGAGCTCGTCGGGCGACGTGACCTCGGTCGCCTTCTGGGCGGATCGCTGGCTCGGGTACCTGGCGATCGCGGTCGCGCTCGGCGGCGCCGTCTTTCTGTTCGGCGTCTGGCGCCCGGCGCTCGCCGACGCCACGTCCGCCGAGCCCGAGCGCGACGAGGTCGACGACGCGTTCACCGGGCGCGCCACGCGCCTGATCACGGTCGCGACGGTGGTCGGGCTGGCGGCGACGCTACTCGCGATTCCGCTGGAGGGAGCGACCGCCGCCGGGACCACCTTCTGGCAGGCGCTCGATCCCTCCGACCTCTCCGCGGTGATCGAGACCCGGTTCGGCCGGGTGATGCTGATCCGAGCCGGCGCCTGGATCGCCTTCGGCCTGATCGTCGCCGCGGCCCTCAGGGGTCCCGGTCGCAACCTCTTCGTCCCGGGCGCGATCGCGCTTGGCGTGCTCGCGATCACGCCGGCGCTCTCCGGTCACGCCGCCACCCAGGACCCGAGCTGGGTGCTCGTGCCCGCCGACGCGATCCACGTGCTCGCGGTCAGCGTCTGGGCCGGCGGCCTGGTCATGCTGATCTGGGCGCTGCCGGCGGCGACCGGCCGGCTCGCGGCCGAGCGGCGAACGGACCTGCTGGTCGCGACCCTGACCCGTTTCTCGCCCCTGGCGCTCGCTTCGGTGATCGCCCTCGCGGCGACCGGCACGCTGCAGACACTGCTCGAGCTCGACCGGCTCGGCGACCTCTTCGACACGGCCTTCGGGCGGGCGGTCCTGATCAAGGTCGGTCTCCTGATCGTCCTGACCGGGCTCGGATGGGCGAACCGCCACCGGCTGATCCCCGCCCTGGCCCGGCTCGTGGGCGAGCGCGCGACGCCGGGCCGGGTCGGCGTCGCGGTGCGACGCAACCTGAGGATCGAGGTCGTGCTGGTCGCGGCCGCGATCGGCGTCGCCGCGGCGCTGGTCAGCTACGCGCCCGGCGACGATGAGGGCGGGGCCCCAGTCTCGGGCCGCACCGCGGTCGGGCCGGCGGTGCTCGAGTACACGGTCGACCCGGCGCGCCTCGGGCGCAACCAGATCCACCTCTACCTCTTCGACGCCGCCGACGGCAGCCAGTACACGGCAGCGCGGCAGGTCGCGGTCGAGGCGATGGAGCACGACAAGGGGATCGGGCCGCTCGACTTCGACGCGCGTAAGTCCGGTCCCGGCCACTACGTCGTCCAGGGCGCCGAGTTCGGCGTCCGCGGCGAGTGGATGATCACGGTCACCGTCCGCAGTTCGAGGTTCGACCAGGACACGGCCGAGTTCGAGGTCCCGATCGAATGATGTTCCTGGTCGCGATCGCGCCGCTGCTGGCTCTGTTGATCGTCCTGCTCGCCGGCCGCTACCCGGGCGAGCGGGCCCTGGATCGGCTTCGGCTGACCCTGCGCCCGCGCCGGCGCAGCCGAACCCTGGGCCGGCGCCTCGGCGCGCTGGCCGAGCCGATGTCCTGGCGCGGCGGCCGTCTGATCGCCGTGTCGCTGGCGGGCCGCGCGCCTCCGGTGGGGGCCGGAGCACGCGTGCAATGAACTTCTACGAAAGGAACAGGAAATGAAGAACAAGTTGATCGTGGTCGCGGTCCTGATCGCGGCGCTCGCCATCCCGGCGCTCGCCGCGGCCCACGTGACCCTGCAGCCGAAGGAGGTCCCGGCCGGCGGCTTCAGCCGCTTCGACGTCCGGGTTCCGAACGAGACGGACGACACGGCGACCGAGAAGGTCGAGGTCGAGATGCCCGACGGCTTCGCGTTCGCGTCGTATGAGCCGGTCGCGGGCTGGACGGTCGAGATCAAGATGGAGAAGCCCGATCAGCCGATCGAGTCCCACGGCGAGGAGATCAACGAGCAGGTCGCCACGGTCACCTGGACCGCGGACGACCCGGAGGCCGCGATTCAGCCGGGCCAGTTCCGCGACTTCGGCCTTTCGGTCGGGATCCCGGAGTCCGCCCAGCCGGGCGATACGCTGACGTTCCCGGCGCTTCAGACCTACGACGACGGTGAGGTCGTGCGCTGGATCGGGCCGCCCGACGCCGACGAGCCCGCCCCGACGGTGGCCGTCACCGAGCCGGTCGGGGAGGAGCACGCTGAGCCGGCCGCCGACGAGGAGGCGACGGAGTCATCCGCCGAGGTCGACGACGGCGATGAGGACGAGGACGAAGGCGCGCCGACGTGGCTCGTGATCGCCGCGCTCGTGCTCGGTGCGGCCGGTCTGCTGACCGGCGTCGCGGCCCTTCGCCGCAAGGACAGCTGACGGCGGGGAGCCGGACGGGCCGCTGCGGCCCGTCCGGCTCCGGACGTCCGATTCCCGTCGCCGAGGGGCGTCAGTGGCAGCCGGCGCTGCCGGCGTCGGTGAAGCCGCCCCCGGCTTCGGGGACGAACTGCCAGTCGTAGCCGCCGGGGTACAGGGCGAGCTTGAGGACGCCGAATGTGGTCGTGTTCACGGACGCGCTGTTGGGCTGGATCGTCCTGAGCGCGTGGTGTGCCTGGCCGCCCGTGCCGACGACGAACTGGCGGATCCCGCGAGCGGCGTCGACCGCTCCGGTGGCGGTCTGGGGCGCGAATCGCTCGTAGCTGTGGGAGTGGCCGCTCAGCACGACCTCCGCGCCGGCGTCGTATAGGTCCTGCCAGATCTGCGTCATCTCGGGCGTGGTGCCGGTATAGCCGGAGTTGAAGAGCGGCCGGTGCCAGTAGGCCAGCGTGCATTGGGTCGGGTGGGCGGCCAGATCCGCCCGCAGCCATTGCTCCTGAGGGGACCCGGCTCCGCAGCCGCCGATCTGTGCGCATTCCGAGTTCAGGGCGATCACGTGCCAGCCGCCCACGTCGTAGCTGTACCACCCCTTGCCGCGCTCGCCGGCGGGGCCCGTGAGGGCGCCGGGGCCGTTGAAGTAGTCGAAATAGCCCTTTGCCCCCAGCGAGTCGTACTCGTGATTGCCGGGGATCGGACGACTGATCGACCTCGCGCGACCCCAGCTCGGGTCGTAGGAGCCCATGAACTCCGAGAGCGTGCCGGTCTCCTCCTGGGCATCGCCCAGGGGAAGCACCGCCGCGAGGTTGGCGTTGCCGACCAGCCTGGAGGTGTAGCGCTGGCGACAGGCGTTATCGGTGCCCAGGCCGGCGTTGAAGGCCGCGTCCGACGGAGAGCAGGCGATGTCCCCCGCGGCGGCGATCACGGGGGCGGAACCCGCGCGGTAGCGATCCGTGACCTGGGAGGGCGTGATGGCCCTCGAGTACACGGCGACCTCGTCGATCCGCCCGGAGAAGAATGCGGTGCCAGAGCTCTGGCCGATGACGAACGACCTCGTGCTGTCGACCATCGTCCGGTTGGTCACCGGCCCCGTGACCTCGACCCCATCGATGTAGAGATGGACGCTTGCACCGGCCTTGGTCGCCACCACGTGGTGCCACCGGGTGGTGTCGGCGACGACGGACGTCGATGCCGCCACGTCGCCGGCGTTCGATCGCCGCAGCACGAGCCGGTTCCTGGAGTCGAACATCAGGACCCACGAGCCGTGCTGCTTCGAGGCGATCACCTGGTTGCCGCCGTTGCTGAGGGATGATCGCCTGACCCACGCCTCGACGCTGAAGGTGTCTCCGACCGACAGCGAGGGGCTGGTGGGAACGCTGACGTATCCCGTGGAGCCGTTGAAGCTCGCTGCCGTGTCCGGGTCGCCGGCCAAGGCGCCGGTCGACCCGAGCGTGAAGCCGCCCCGGTACTCGCCGTCGTTGCGCCCCGTCACCTCACACGGCGACGTGCCCGAGCCATCGCCCAGGCGCCAGTAGCCAGCGAGGCCCGCAGTGCGGGAGATCAGGCTCTGATACCTGGAGTTCGCGGCCCCGCAGCGCGGTTCAGGCGCGGGCGCTGGAGTGGGGGCGACCGTCACCAGGTTCGACGACGCGCTGACGCCCAGGGCGTTGTAGCCCCTGATCGCGTACGTGTAACCGACGCCGTT
The DNA here is from genome assembly GCA_963767285.1 of uncultured Solirubrobacterales bacterium. Lineage (GTDB taxonomy): Bacteria > Actinomycetota > Thermoleophilia > Solirubrobacterales > 70-9 > WHSW01. The sequence goes on from CAVYDJ010000004.1 coordinate 683,391, forward strand.
TCTCGCCCCGCCGTCGCGGTAGTTCAGCGTCGACGCCGGGGTGCTCGCGATCTCGTTCCAGGCGCCGTCCGGGGTCCGGCGCCAGACGCGGTAGCCCGACGGCTCGCGACTGCTCGCGCTCCAGGTGAGCGTGACGACGCTGTCGCCGGCCGTCGCGGCCAGGTTCCTGGGCGTGCTCGGCACAGCGACCTGCGCGGCCACGGGCCCGGGCGCGGCGGCCGCCACGACCACCGCCACGATGAGCGCCGTTCCTAAGCCGCTCCGCACCCCCGCCTCACTTCCTTGTATTGGCCCCTAGTTGCGTGCAGCGAGAATGATGCGGTCAGGCACGAGCGATGGCAATGGGATACCTGTCCGCGACCCCTTCGTGAGGCGAGATAATCTGAGCGTCCCATGGAGACGCCCGCCCAGCAGATCGACGCGCGGATCGAGGCGCTGGACGACTGGCGGCTGACCTTCGCCAAGGGCGCCTCGCTGGACGACCCTTCGGGCCTCTTCAACTCCAGCCTCGAGGGCAACACCAGGCGTGCCATCGACATCCACGAGGGCGAGGAGATCGACGAAGACGCACTGCAGGCCCTGATTCGTGCCGCAGTGGCGCTGAACACGTCGGGCTGAATGACCGGCAGTCAAGAGGCCCTCGACAACATCCTCCGCTCCGCTGCCGAGCTCGGCGTGGAGATGGACGAGGCGGAGGCGCTCCAGTGGCTGACCGACATGGCCGCCCAGCAGGGGGACGCCGACGACGTCGAGGTTCAGGTCTCCACCGGCGTGTACGGCCACCGAGTGGCGCTGATGGACTTCAGCCCCGCCGAGCTGGACCGTTTCCGGACGATCGGCGAGGTCGTCGGGCTGGAGGATCGCCCGGGGCAGGTGGAGACGGCGCTGGCCCTTTCGGGCTCGGCGGCACAGTCGAAGATCCAGACCTACCCGGGCGACTGCGACTACTTCGAGCGGGTCAACATCCTGGCTCCGACGCGAGACGAGGCGTGCGCGGTCCTGGCCGAGCTCATGCGAGACAAGGTCCTCGACACGGCCGCCGGCGCCAATCAGCGCTTCATGCAGGCGAGGCTCGGCAGCTACCCGACCGACGTCGTCCGCGGCGACGAGACGGTCAGCGCCGGGTCCTCGATCACGTGGACGCTCGACGAGGTGCGCGAGGGGAAGCTCACGGGCACCCTGCCCGGCGGTTCGCCGTGGGAGCTGAGCTGGGACGAGGCCGCGGCGGAACCCGGCTGGTGCAAGCTCGACTGGGTGGTCGCCGACCCGGCTCCGGGGCACGCTGGCGAACGCGAGCAACATGCTCGACGCCACCTGGGAGGCGCCCGACGGCACCATCACCCCGCTCGACGACTACCTCGACACCTACTTCCAGGAGGTCTATCTCGACGCCGACTCGCTGCCGGTGTTCGCGAAGCTGGCTCGCAACGTGCTCCCGGACGCCGTGGACGACTACGCGGAGCAGCTCGAGCGTCAGATCTACGAGTACACGGTCGAGAAGCCGAACTACGGCAAGGCCGCGAAGCGCATGTACAACCTGTTCCGGCTCACGGGCCGCTACGAGGAGGCCGCGTACCTGCGCGAGCTCTTCGACGAGAAGGCCACGGCGCTGTACCAGGTGGCGGCGCTGATTCGCAGCCTCGACGAGGCCTCCGGTTCCGGGTCGGGCATCTCGAGCGACACGCTGCGCAGCCAGACCGACGCGCTGATCGTGAGTGCGACAGCGGCGCTGGAGGGCGACCCGGAGTCGCCGATCCTCCGCCATCTCCTGGAGGTCAAGGCGGTGCTCGACGACGACGGCGACCCGGCGCGGCGCGCCCGCGTGATCGAGGACGCCATCCACGCGGTCAGCGACGAGGTCAACGAGTACTTCAAGGCGCGGATGGTGGGTCTCGAGGAGATCCGGGTCTACCTCGAGTCGCTCGAAGCCGAAGCGCCTTGACCGAGGCCCTCCCAGACCTCTACATCTCCGCCGATATCGAGACCGACGGGCCGATCCCCGGCGAGTACTCGATGCTCTCCTTCGCGTTCAGCCTCGCGAGCCGCTTCGACGGCTCGAAGTTCGAGGCGTACGAACCGGGGTGGGAGACGACGTTCTACGTCGAGCTGAAGCCGATCTCGGAGCGCTTCGAGCAGTCCGCGCTTGACGTGAACGGCCTCGACCGCGAGGCGCTCGCGGTCAGCGGGCGCGAGCCTGAGGACGCGATGCGGGAGGCAGCCGACTGGGTCGCCTCACAGGCGGACGGGGCACGGCCGGTCCTCGTCCTCTACCCGCTCTCCTTCGACTGGTCGTTCCTGCACTGGTACTTCATCCGCTTCCTCGGCGAGTCGCCGTTCGCCCACTCGAACTGCCTGGACATCCGGACCCTGTACCTGGCGCGGGCAATGACGACCTTCGACCGGGCGTCCAAGCCGGCGATGCCGCCGGCGCTCCTCCCAACCAGGCCGCACACGCACCACGCGTCGGACGATGCGCAGGAGCAGGCCGAGCTGTTCAACAACATCTTCGCCTGGGCGCTCAGCGGCGGCGGCCGCGACTCCCGCTAAACGCCGCGCTGCCCGTTCGTGCCTGCGAGTGCGGCGCGAGGCAGCGCTACAGGCGCGTGAATGCCTTGACCGTGAAGCGCTCCTTCTTGCCGAACAACTTCTTCGGGGAGATCCCGCCCGCCGGCGAGAGCAGCAGCTGACCGCCGTTGCTGCCGACGGCGGGGCAGTTGGAATAGAGCCCGCGGTGAGTAGCACGGCTCGCCGCCGGTGGTCTCGACGCTGGTCACCGCGTCGCGCATCGCGGCGACGCTGACCGGCACGCCTTGGGCGCCGCTGCCGTACACCCAGCATCGCGAATAGGATCGGCGGCAGCGCGGACAGAGCCAAGGAGGACGACTAGATGCCGGACGCGTGCGAGATGCGTTTCGCCGGCGGAACGCTGGAGCAATACGACCAGGTGATCGAGAAGATGGGCTTCACTCCCGGGGGCAAGCCGTAGCGTTGCGCGGCAACGCGGATCTGCTGCGGGAGTTCTACGCCAGGGTTGAGGCCGACGAGATCGACCAAGCGGTCGAGATCTTCACTCCCGACATCGAGATTCGGACGCGGCTCGAGAGCCATCGCGGCCTCGAGAGCTGTAGACGGATGCTTGCGGAGGCGTTCTCCGACTTCGAGGCCCACCTGGAGATCACAGAAGTGGTCGAGCCCGCGCCCGAGACGGTGATGGCCTCCTACGTGCTGCGGCTGCGGGGGCTGCACTCGGGGATCGAGTCGAGCCAGGGGGTCGTCGACGTCGCCCATTTCCGTGGCGGCCACGTGTTCCTCGTCGAGGTCTTCTCCGACACGGACGAAGCGCTCGCCTCGATCGGGCGCTAGTCCCTCGAGGCCCCAATCTGCAGATAACTCAGCCGCACTCCGCCCCTTTGCCATGCCTGGACTTCGACGGCGGCACCCCGCTGCGTCGCAGGTGGAATTGCACTACGACGGCACCCCGGACAGCTGGCCGAGCGCGGGGCTCTCGGGCTCGCGCTCTCGAGCTAGGGGCGGACGTGATGCACGTGGGCGTCCTCGTCGTAGCGGAAGAGCATCACTGCGAGCACTGCCGGCAGCATGATCGGTGCTGGATCGCTAGCCCGGCGGCGCAGGACGAACGCGGCTTTACCCACCTCCTGTGTGGTCTAACCCGCGTTCGTCGCAGAACGGGTCCTGGCACGCTCGGCCAGGACCGCGCTCCCGCTTCGCGCGACCCCGCAGTAGCGGGGCTTTCTGCGATGCCGGAGGAGGGACTCGAACCCACCCACCCCTTACTGCCTCGTTTGCCGCCGGCGCCGCGGGTTTTCGCGACAGGCTCCATGGAATGCGCGACTTCTCGTGGCAACTTGCGGGAAGCCGTTTAGCGGGCTTCGCAGCGGGTAAGAAGGATCCGGTTCGCCAAGTGCGGCCGCGGCCGTACATCGAATGGGGGAAATGCGCTTCTCCGGGGCACAGGTCGCGCAGGATTCTCAGACGGGCTCGATACAAAGGCACAGAGGGCCGAAGGGCCGCAACTGTGCTGGGGTGATCCTGGGTACTCGTCGATGACCGGAGGCATACGTGAGCACCTACGGAGGCGGGACTCCCCGGGGTGAATCCCTCACCGATGCGATCTCGGCTGCAACGGTCAGCCTTGACGCCCAGTTCTACGGTCGCGACCGCACCACCGCGGCCACCTACGTCAACGACAACGTGGTCGTGTGCGTTCTCAAAGACATCCTCAGCGTCGGCGAGGACAAGCAGATATCCGAGGGACACAGCGCCAAGGTGATCGATGGCCGCGTGGCCTTTCAGGATGGCACCGAGGACGAAGCCTCCCCGGTGACTGTCCCCTAGCCATGCGCCGCGCCGCTGTTCCAGCCAACGTCAATGATGAGGAGCTGATGCGACGCGTTCAGGATGCTGGCGATGTCGACGCGTTCGACCGTCTTTACACGCGCCACGCCACTCGCGCCTATCGCGTTGCTCGTTCGGTCTGCGGTGACACTTCGAGCAGTGAGGAAGCCGTGCAAGAGGGCTTTCTCTCCGTCTGGCGGCGCCGAGGCAGCTTCGACGCCGCGGGGGGTTCCTTTCAAGCTTGGTCGATGACCATCGTTCGAAATGCGGCGATCGACGGGCTCCGCCGGGTGGGCGCGCGGCCCAAGCTATCCGAGGAGGTCGATACCCCCGATTCGCACGCGGAATCGGTGCTCGACCAGGTGACCCAGCGAAGCGAGGGCGAGGCCCTGCGAGCGTCGCTGACACAGCTCCCGGAGGCCCAGGCCGAAGTGATCGCCCTTGCATTCTTCGGAGAGCTCACCCATGAGGAGATCGCCCACGAGCTGGAGCTGCCCCCCGGCACGGTCAAGGGTCGGATGAGGCTGGGCTTGGAAAAGCTCCGCAGCCAGATCACGCACGGTGCCTAATGGTTGCTCTGAGCAGTCGGAGGCATCCGGCCGCGGGCCCGCCGGCGCCCAGAGAGATGTCTGAGCCTCGCTGGGCGCGAGGAGATCTCGCGGGCGATCGCCGGCCGCGAGTCGGCTCGCCACACCGAGGCGCTCGCGCGCGCGGAGGGCAAGAGCCTCAACGACCTCGGCGTTTTGGCGATTGCGCGCACGCTTGGCCCTGGCGACGGTTCTACGCCTAGTCCGCGGCTCGCACTGCGATCCGAAACCGAACGTTTTGCAGGTACTTCATGCCGGAGGAGGGACTCGAACCCCCGACACGCGGATTATGATTCCGCGCCGCGCGCTTCGGCTCTCTGCGGCTGCTCGGCGAAACCCCTGCTAACCGGCGTCTTTCTACCGATTCATGGGTGTAGCAATTTGCGGCTATTTCTGGACCTTATGTTGACCCGGTGTTGACCCAGAGCCGCGTCGCGCTGCTCCCCGTCGCGCGAAGCGGAAGCGTCCACAGTTACGGCACGGCGCCGCCTTCGCGACTATGACTCGCGGGTCGGGGCGTACGCGACTCCTCGCCGGCATCGGGGAGGTACACCTGAATGAGGTGACTCTGATGGGCTTCGTCTTTGCCGGGTCGTGGAGGGCGGAACACACCCGTGAGTCTCCCGCCGGCGCGGATCTGTATCAGCGCATGCGGGACCTACAAACGCGAGTTTCCTCGAAAGACAGGCCGCCAAGCGGGCCTTTCTCGTTCAGCAGCCACCACGGACGATGTCGGAAGTGGGAAGCACTTGCATCATGACCCGTCCGCCGCCTGGGTCGCTCGCTATCGTCGAAGTGCGCGGACCCCGGAAAAGTCACGAACCTTGAGCGCCGCGTCGTCGACCCAGAGGTACAGGCGCTCCCAGTCACCCTTGACGATCGAGCTCAGGGTTGGGTCCCGGGACAACTGCAGAAGCAGGTGCCAGCGGTCTGCGGCGGAGCCGACACCCGCAGCCATGGGGTGCGTGCGCACCGCGCCGTCTTGGAGGTTTACGCCACGGTCGAGAAGCTCACAGGCCAGGCGCATGTCTCCGCGGCGTTCATCCGCATAGCCGAAGACCCTGTTCAGGGCCAGAAACCCGCGTACCTCGTCGTGCAGCTCTAGTCCCTGTGTGGACGCGAGCTCCTGTCTAAGGCGAGTCCACGCGGTGCGTTCAGCGTTCGTCAACCCGAGGGCGCTGACACCGTCGAACCAAGGGCGGGGAAATACGACCTCCGGCGTCAACAGGATTGGCCGTCCACCGCTCCCTCTTGCTTCGTCACTTGGTCGCCGCAGCGGCGGGCGACTCTGGGAGGGCACCCACACCACCTTGCAACTATCGGCGTGGGCAGGATGGAGGCCCGATGGAAGCGAGGCTGCGCAGAAGATCAGCATCAGGCCCGGTCCAGGCAGCCACGACGGCCCGAGGACCGGACCTCCGACGGCGGCAAGATCGAGCTGGGCAACGAAGGTCAGGGACTCCGAGTTCCAGCTGGGCCAGTCGACCCGCGACGGCAGGTCCGGCTCTCCGCCGAGCTGCGACAGACCGGTCGGTGGCTCGCCGGGCGAAGGCAGTGTTGCCCGTAGAGACGGCCGTGCAAACGACCTGACCTCCGAGAGCCGCTTTGCCAAGCCGCGTCTTGACGCAAGACGCAACAGCTCCTCGTAACTAACGCTGCTATTGGCAGGCTGCGCGACGACGGTTTGGCTACGAGAACGGGGCGCGGGCTTGACGCGCTTGCTCCGTTTCACGTCATCCGGGAGGAGCGGTCCCGCAACCTCTTGAGCGCCGCGTACGGTCTCGTTCAGGAGGTGCCTGAATGCGTCGCGTCTGTTGGTTCGCCTACTCACGAACAGCAGGCCTCGCGCCGCGCCGGCCGGCGAGCGCCATCTCCTCGACGACCTCGTCGCCGGTGACGAGGAACAACGATCCGAAACAGGCCACCGACGCACAGGAGTGATTCGGGATTATCCGAACGCGATCGCCGACGGCGATCGGATGCCGTCCGTCCGCTCGCAGGAACCCGTGCTCCTCAGACAGCATCGGCAGCGACAGGTCGGGACGGCCCCTGACAACCCCGTGCCCTCGCAGATGGCTCGTGCCGTGGGCGCCGCGGTCGGAGGTCAGGGCCTTGGAGCCGGCGTCTACCGTCGCGCGATTCGCCCCGCGAACGCTGACCACCGTCGAGAGCACGGTGAATGCGCAGTGCTCGAGCTTTGCGACCCCGAGATCGACTTGGATCCGGTCCAGAAACGCGTAATTGCCCGGTCGCACCTCCGTCATGCCGTCGACCTGTAATGCGCGGCTGAGGCTTGGGGTAGAGCCGCAGGAAACCGTCCCGACACCCAACGTCCGGCCCGCAGCGGCGAACTCGCCGAGTCGTTCGTCGAGCACCTTCGCCCGCTCCGCCGGTTCCCGGATCGAGTACGCGAAGCCTTCGTGGGTACAGATTCCGTTCAAGCGGAGCCCGGGCATCCGCTCTACGTCTCTTGCGAGCTCATCCAATTCCTTGCCGACTTTTACCCCCGTGCGATCGAGGCCGGTATCGACGTCGATGAGGACATCGAGCGTGGTCCCCTTCGAACGAGCAGCGGCTGCGAGGCTGTCCGCCTCAGCCGCGCTATCCACGGTGGTTGAGATCCGAGCATTCTCGGCCAACGCCATTAGCCGCGCCATAGGTTCCTCTCCGACCGTGGGGTAGTAAACGAGAATGTCCTCGATCCCGGCGGCGGCCATTCCGGCGGCCTCGTCGAGGGTCGCCACGGTTACGCCTACGGCCCCCTGCGCGAGCTGACGCGTGGCGATCGCGGGGCACTTGTGGGTCTTGATGTGGGGACGGACGGCTACACCGGCGTCGGCCGCGTCGCGAGCTAGCCGGCCAAGGTTGTCTTCAAGCGCTGTGAGCTCCACTACGCCACAGGGGGTCGCGAGCTGATCCGTGTGAGCGGACACCGGAGCCAGTCAGCTCACGAGTCGCACCATGCTGCAGCGAGCTGTGCATAAACGCGACTCGCGGCCACGACCTGGTCGATCGGAACGCGCTCATCTACCGCGTGGGCCAGGGCAACGTCGCCTGGGCCATAAGTGAGGGCCGGGATGCCGGCCTCCAGGTAGTAGGTGCCATCCGCAACGGCCGCGAACCCTTCGATTGAGGGTTCCGAATCGGTCGCCGCGCGATGTGCTTGGGCGACCGCCTCGACGAGGGCATGGTCCTTCGGTAGGACGGCGGGCGGCCAGTGATGTCGCCACTCAATAACCGGTCGATGCTCACGAAGCCACGGGTCGGCGTCCGCTACGCGCTCGACGCAATTCTCGACCTCGGCCCTTACGGCGTCGGCATCGTCGTCGGGCGAATGCCAGACGATGTACTCGAGGATGCCGTGCTCGGCGAGGCCGAACGGCATCGGTCCAGCGTCCGGTGCGGCCTGGACCACTCCGGCGTGGATCGTGAAGCTGCCCGGCCTGAACAGCGGATGTGTCTTGTTCGCGATCCAGTCCGCTTCGAGCTCGGACAAGGCAGCCTGCAGGGCGTGGGTGAGATCGGCCGCGTTGACGCCAACTGCCGCTCCAGCCCCCTCGGGGCGGATCGACTCCGCTCGCATGCCCGAATGGGCACCCTTCCCGCGCACCTTGACGGTGAACCACATCACCCCGGGTGTCGTCGGACAGACCGCAAGCGGCGAACCATGCGGTGAAGGCTCGGCGACCACGGCGGCGTCTCCGCCGTAACCGCGCTCGATGCAGGCCGTCGTTCCGAGCTGGTGCTCCATCATCTCCTCGCCGACGACGGCGTGGAGGAGCAGGTCGCCTTTGAGGCGGACGTTGGAGTTGGCCAGCGCGCGGATGGCGAAGGCCGCAGCGATCAGTCCACCTTTCATGTCGCACACCCCGCGACCCCAAACCTGTCCGTCGGCGACCCGCCCACTCCAAGGGTCACCCGACGTCCACTGCTCGGCGGGCTGGGGAGGTACGACGTCGACGTGTCCGTTGAGAATCAGCGAGCGGCCACCGCCTGACCCGCGGAGGACTGCGACGCAGTTTTCCCGTCCGGGCTCGAGGCCAAACAGATCGATCTCACACCCGGTCCCGGCAAGCAGCTCAGCGACCAGCTTCGAGACCTCGCCCTCGCGCCCGACGTGCGCTTCGTAGCTCTCGCCGGGGAACGTCGGCACGATGCTCGGAATCCGTACGGCCGCGCTGAGTGCCGCGACCAGCTCGGAGCGCTGTTCCTGGACCGCATCGGCGAGCTCGGCGCGGCGCCCGTCCGCGTTCATTCTGGGCCTCCGGTCAAATAGGCGCGAGCCATGTGTTCGAGGAGATCGGTCGCGAGGCGAAGATCACCACGGGGTAGGTATTCGTTCGGACGGTGCGCCACCGCGAGTGTCCCGGGCCCGAGGGCCGGCAAGCTCGGAATCCCCAGGGCGTCGACCAGCGAACTGTCCGTTCCGGCGGGGAGCACAGCGCGGCTCGGTTCGGTCCCGATGACGGAGCGCCAGGCGCGGACGGCTGCTTCAAGTAGCGGCTGGTCCGACACGGTCTCGCCGGCTGGGATCCAGCTGGTGCCGGCGACCGGCTCGATGCGGACCCTGTCCGCCAGCCCGGCGGCGTCCAAAGCGCGTTCGAGGTCGAAGATCACCATCTCCTCGGTCATTCCGGAGATAGTGCGCACCTCGATCGTGGCGCGTAGCTCGGAGGGATGAGCGAAGGGAACCTCTCCTCCCCGCACCATCGTGCCAACGTTGACGGTCGGTGTTGCTCCATCGACCTCGTGGGTGACCCCCCTGAAAAGGGGCGCTTCTATTAGTGCGCGCATGCCGGCGGCAAGAGCCGCGCCCGCTCGAGATTCGGCTGGGACTCGCTGTCCAGAATGGCCGGGACGTCCAGAGGCGACGAGCTCGACGATGCAGGACCCCCGCTGCGCAACAAACAGCGCCTCCCACGACTGAGGCCCCGTACTGGCAGGCTCCGCCATCACGGCCGCGTCGGCCTCGATCGCTCCCTCGGCGCAGAGCCACGCCATACCCTCGCCGGATCCGGCCTCCTCGTCAGCCGTGAACGCCAACGTTAATGAGCCCCGCGCCGCTGGTTGGCGGTGGACTCGAGCTGCCGCGTGGAGCATCGCCACGATCGCTCCTTTCATGTCAGCGGTGCCGAGGCCGACGAGCCGGTCCCCAGCGACCGAGAGCTCGTATGGATCAGACTCCCAGGCGGCCTCGTCACCCGGGGGCATTGTGTCCATGTGGGCGGCGATGAGCAGTCGAGGCGCCCCCTTCCCGAGCTGGAAGAGGAGGTTCGGTCGCTCTGGGCGGCGCGCCAGTCGTTCGGGCATCGGGAGCCCCAGGCGACTGGCCGCACCTTCGATGACCTGCGCTACGGCACGCTCGTCTCCGGGCGGGTTCGTTGATGGGGCCGCCACGAGGTCGCGCAGGAGGTCTTCCTGCGGCTCCTGGATCACGGTCATGCCTCCAACACCTCCAGCTGGTCCGGGAACGCTGGAGAGAGCAGCTCGGCTCCGTTTGCGGTGACCGCGACCATCTCCTCGGCCACCAGGTGCCCGACGCCGTCGAACCATGCCGAGGGCTCGACGCAGAGCGTCATCCCGGCCTCGAGGTGCGTGGCATCCCCGGCGTGCACGGACGGCGGTTCAGTCAGGTCGAGGCCGATGCCGTGGCCGAGCCGACCGAACGCGTCAGGCTGCTCGCCGAGTACCCCAGCCATCGCCCTGGCGGGACCGCTCGCCGTGACGCCAGCACTGGTTGCCCCGCGTCCGGTGCGTACGGCCTCGACGATCCGCGCGTACGAGCGCTCCTGCCGGGCGGTCGGTTTACCCGCGACATAGTGTCGGCAGTAGTCAGCCCAGTAGCCGTTGCTGACCACCCCGGCATCAACCGTCAGCAGCTCTCCCTCTTGCCAGCGCCGATCGCTTGGTGCGCCGAGGATCGAGCGATCCGTGCCGGCCACGACTACCGCGTAGCCCACGTGGTCGGCGTCCGAGCGCGCGGCAGCCGCCGCGAACTCGCTGAGCAGCTCGCGCTCGCTCATCCCAGGTGTCGCATGCTTCGCGAACGTCGCGAATGTGAGCTCCAGGGCTCCGGCCGCGTTGCGAAGACACTCGATCTCCACGGGAGACTTGCGCAGTCGAAGCGGCCAGATCAGTTCGTCCAGGTCCACGAGCTCCACGTTGAGTGCGCGCAGCGAGCGCATCGACGGCCCCGGGGGAGTCCGGGCAGGGACGGTCCAGAGCGCTCGATCGCGACCAGCCGTGACGACTCATCGAGGCACTCGACGATCGCATCGACGGCGGCGGCCACGTAGTCGGGGCCGCGGCGGCGCGACAGCGAGGCGGAGGGATGCGAGTAGCCCGCCACGACGATTTCGGCGTCCCACTCCGCGACTCGCTGAACCTCCGCCTGGCTGAGGATCGCGTGGGGCGGCCCGTCGCTCGGCAGCACGAGCACGATCGGCCTCGATCGGTTCGCCGACGACGGCGTCGTGTAGCCAGTGAGATAGGTGACGTTGCCTTGGTTCGGTGGCGATTGCCGCATCCAGATCCGGACGCGATCAGCCGTTCACGCAACGCCTCGCGGCGGCGTCGCGCGTCAGTGATTCGCTCTGCTTCAGTCGGCGCCATAGGTGACGGTCATCCCTCCGTCGACCATCACGTTCGCTCCGGTGATGTAGCGCGCCCGATCGCTGACGAGGAACGCGACCACGTCGCCGAGATCCTCCGGTCTGGCCGACTCGTCCGAGCGGGCTGAGCTCGGCCGCGCGACTGATGCCCTCCTCGGGAGTGCGATCGACCGACGGTTGTACAGCCGCCGCAGGCCCGGGCGTGTCCGTAACGCCCGGCGTGACGAGGTTCGCCCGCACGCCGTCAGGCCCGAAGTCGACGGCGATCGATCGGACAAGGCCGATCAATCCCGCCTTGGTGGCGATGTAAGCGGCGGCGACGTCGCAGGTGCGGATCGCGCAGTCAGAGCAGGTGGCCACGAAGGCACCGCCACCGCGCTCCGAGCTCAGGCAGGATCCGGCGGGCGAGCAGGAACACGCCGGTGAGGTTGACGGCGAGCGTCCGTTCCCATTGCTCGACCGTGCAGTCGAGGACGTCTCCGAACCACTGGACGGCGGCGTTCGCATGGACCGCGTCGATCTTGCCGAAGGCTTCGACGCCGGCGGCGACGATCTCGTCGATGACGCTCTCGTCGGAGATGTCGGCGGCCACGGCGAGTCCCGTTGGCCGGCAGCCCGCAACTGAGCAACGACGGCTTTCGCTGCCGCCTCGTCCGAGTCGGCGACCACACGCGAGCACCCTCAGCGGCCATGGCCATCGCCGACGCGCGTCCGATGCCGCTGCCGGCTCCGGTGACTAGGGCGACCCGGTCTTCGAGGTCCACTGGCGCATGACGTTCAGAGCTCCAGCGAGAAGTTCGAGAGGGGGATCCCTCCGTCGTCAGAGACCCGAAGGCATGCTCGATGCGCATGCCGCGCCCGGCGCCGTAGACTTGCCCGGTTCGATGACGATGACCGTCTCGCTCCTGAAGGGCTCGGGGTTACCTGGGAGGAGGACCGGCTCCTCGTAGTGGTCGCGCCCGATACCGTGGCCAGCGTGGCCCGGGAGATCGGGAACGTGGCGGACGACCGCCGCATGGATGGCTCCCGCGCTGACCCCCGGCTTCATCACCTCGCGAGCAGCCTCCATGCCGTCTCGGAGGCTGCTCCAGTCGCGGCGGACTCCCTCGGGCGGGCTCACCGCAGGCCACGGTCAGGCACGAGTCGCCCCACCAGCCGTCGGGGTGCCGGGGGGCCAGGTCGCACATCACAAGCTCGCCGTTCTTGATGCGCGCGGCGGTGGGAAAGCCGGCCATCTGCTCGCCGCGGGGACCGACCTGCAGCTCTCCAAGCGCGAGAACCTGGCGGTCGGACTGCGCATTCATCGCCTTGACGGCACCGTATAGAGATCGAGCTCGCTCCGGCGCGGGGCCGCGGCCGAGCGCACCGCTTCCTGCCCCGCGTCGCAGAGCGCGAGCGCGTCGGCGATTCCGCTGAGCTCGGAAGACGACTTTGCCGCCTTGGCGGCGCGCAGTAAATCGTTGAGCGGCTCGAATCTGGCCCTTGGAGCAGCGTCACGAAGCGCATCGACGGCGGCGGCGGGAACATGGGACATCTCGACGGCGATCCGGCCGGCCGTCAGCCCAAGCTCCTCGGCGGCCTCGCACAGGGCGCTGAACGAGTCGGGTCCATCGGAGAGGCCACGGCCACCTTCCCCGTAGCTGACCGCGATGCCCGTTGCGGGCTCGGGCAGTTGCCGATAGTCGCCATTCCGTTGTCGTTTGGAGTGGCGATGCAGATCGTTGGCTTCTCGAGCCTGCCGTCACGCGATGGGTGCGCGAGCTGCGCCGGCATGACATGACCGCTGAGGAATGCGACAAGACCGGGCGAGGCGGCGATGACCGCGTCCACGCCGGCATGTTGCATCGCGAGGCTTGCTCGCTCGAGCGGTGGTGCAGCGGTGTTCAAGGTGGATCGCCAATGCTAAGATCACAGATCACGTGCCTCGCGACTATATCGTTCCCTGAGACTTCCAAGGACGAGCTCGCGTTTGCTTAGCGTCCTCCGCCGGGGGCCGAGCAGGCGCCCCGGCCGCGCTCCGGTGATCTCCTCGTTCTCGAGGACCGTCGGTCACCGTCGATCAGGACATGCTGGATGCCCACTGGGTAATGACCAGGGATCCTCGTAGGTCGCGAGATCGGCGAGGCGCTCGTAGTCGAGGACGGCAATATCGGCCACCGCGCCGGGCGCGAGCCGGCCCCGATCAGCGATCCCGAGCCGGTCGGCGGGGAGGGACGTCAGCTTCCGTATCGCCTCTCCGAGCCCGACCACGTGGTGATCGCGGACGAATGCCGTTAGAAAGCGCGCGGTCGTCGAGAAGTTACGTGGATGAGGGCAAGGCGACGCGTCCGTGGCCAGTACCCAGCCATCGCTGCCGACCATCGAGCGCGGGTGGCTCAGGACCCGGGAGACGTCCGTTTCGTCGATGCCGAAGGCGACCATGACGACGTCCACTCCATCGGTCGGCGATCAGCTCCACGACCAACTCAGCTGGGGCCATTCCGGCAGGTCGACCGCGGCCTCGACCAGACGGAGGCCCGTGAGGCGAGGACGTGACGGGACCAGGGCGAGCACGACATCGGAAAGCGCGAAGACGCGCTCCTCCCGCGACGCCTTGACGAGCAGTCGTCGCCCTGCCGTCGGGTGGCAAGCCGGGTCTGGATCGCCTCCACGCCACCGCCCTGATGCTCGGCGGGATCAAGGACAGCAGCGTCGAGCTGCCGGCCACGTATGGATAGGCGTCGAGGCTGACGTCGCGCCGCTGTGATTGGCAGCGTCGACCATGCCAAGGGTCCGCGTGACCTGTGCCCCAGTTTGCCGCGCCGATCGCCTTGTGGTGAGAAATATGACGTGGCGCAGTCGGTCCTGCGCCCAACCGCGATGGTCTCGGTCGACCGACTCCTCGAGCAACCCGGCCTCGTCGCGCATGTGGCTCGCGTAGAAGCCTCCGGCGGCTCCAACCTCCGACACAAGGAAAGTCAGCTCGTCCTCGCTCCGGCGTAGCAGCCGGGGTGCGTAGACGAGGCCCGACGATGCCCCAAACGCCCCTTGCTCGCATGGCAACCTGGATCAACCGCCGCATCTCGATCAGCTCGTGCTCCGACGGTCGCCGGTCCTCCTCACCGATGACCGCCAAGCGAATCGCGCCGAGCCCGACCAGCGGGGCCACGTTGATCGCAATCTCAAGCTCTCGCAGATCGCCCTGCGTAGGTCGCCAGGTCCTGCCAGCGTCAGCGAGCCGCGGCTCGAAGAACGCTCCGTGGCGGCGGGCTCGGGCACGAGGTGTCGAGCGGAAAGGGCGAGAACCCGCAGTTGCCGGTGACGGTGGTCGTGATTCCTTGCCTGACCCGGGCTGTCGCCTCGGGCCGCAAAGGGAGTGTGAAGTCATCATGGGTGTGAATGTCGATAACGCCCGGGATCACGAGCATGCCTCGCGCGTCCAACGCCCGGTCACTGGTTGCGACACCGGTGCCGATCTCAGCGATGCGGCCGCCCTCGACACGGACATCGGCCCGCCTCGGCGGCGATCCCATTCCGTCGACCACCGAGCCGCCGATGATGCTCAGCCCGCTCATCTGGCGCGCGCGGGCGATCTCCACCGGCGTGCCCCACGGCGCGCGACTTGACAGGCGGGGGAGGATGATAGGCATCATCTAGATCTAAGATTACTGTTGTCCCAACAGTGGTTCAACAGGCCAGCGAACACACCGCGGGGAAGGACTACCGTGCCAAACGACCGTCAGGATGATCGTCTCGCTCTACCGCCGTTCACGCGACGTCGAGCGCTCCAGGCCGGGGCCGGAACCGCCGGCGCTCTTGCTCTCGGCGGTGTCCTCGCCGCGTGTGGGGGTGGGAGCAGCAGTGAGTCCGGCGACGCGAACGAATCGGACCCGCAGTCCGGCGGCAGTGCGACGATGGTCTTCGGAGACGCGCTGTCGAGCGACAGCCCGGATCCTGCGGTCGCGATCACGGTCCTCGGACTCACGTTCAGCGGCATGGTCTTCGACTCCCTTGTAGCGCTCGACAACGACTGGCAGGTCACTCCCGATGCTCGCGTCGGAGTACGACGTCTCCGGCGATCACATGACCTACACGTTCGTGCTCCGCAACGGCGTCGAGTTCCACGACGGCAAGCCGCTCGACGCCGACGATGTCGTCTTCAGCTTTCAGCGGATCTTCGAGCCGGACCTGGTGCGGCTGCCGGGCTCGGCCAGTTCGAGCAGGTCGCTGAACCCGAACAGTGTCAAGGCCGTCGACAAGGGGACCGTGAGGTTCGACCTGACTCGGCCGGATGCCTACTTCCTGATCAAGGTCGGGTTCTTCTGCGGCAAGATCGTTCCCGCCGGGACCACGGACTTCGATGCGTCGAAGGGCTCGTTCGGCACCGGGGCGTTCAAGGTGACGTCGTTTGCAGGGCGGTGAGGGCTTCCAGGTCGAGCGCAACGAGAACTACTGGCAAGACGGGTGGCGCCGTACCTGGATGCGGTCGAAGGCCAGGTAATACTCGAGCCGGCCACTCGCAGCGAGGCGGTCCTCACCGGCGACGCCGATATCGCCGATCCGACCACGTTCGACGTGCTCGAACAGTTCAACGATTCCGAGATCGCAACGCTTACGGAGAGCCCGTTCGGGCCCGCGTACACGGTCGGGATCGATGGCTCAACGGCCCCGTTCAACGACCCCGAAATCCGACGCGCCGCGCAGGCCGCTGTCGACCGCCAAGCGATGGTCGACATCGCCGCTCGCGGCTTCGCCTCGGTCAGCCCGGACAGCGTCGTCAATCCGAACGAGCCCTTCTGGCCGGGTGGCGTCGAGCCCGAGCCGTACGACCCCGAGCTGGCCCGGTCGCTGCTGGAGAAGTCGGGGTTCGAACGGGAAGCTGACGATCTGGGGCTCCTCCGATCGCTGCGCGCGCTCGGCGATGGGGCGGCCCTGCTCAACGAACAGTGGAGCGAGGTCGGGTTCGATACCGAGGTCAAGGACGTCCCGTTCGATGACCTGTTCGCGAAGCGGATCCTGCAGGAGAAGATCGTCGGTAACTACTGGCTGCGGCAGCACTTCTCGACCGCCTTCCCGTTCATGTACACACTCGGATGGCATCTTCAACGAGGCCAGGATCCAGGATCCGGACCCTCGACAAGTTGGTCGCCGAGCTCGAGGCCACGCCGCTCGAAGACGGGGGCGAGGACTTGCTGAGGGAGGTCCTGCAGCCGCTACAACGACGAGGCCGCATCGATCTGGCCCTTCCACATGAAGGACGTCTGGCCGCGGAAGAAGAGGGTCGGCGGGCTGGAGGTGACGCCGGTCGAGCTCGTGGACATGCGCAAGACCTACGTGATCGACTCATAACGGGCAGGGTGCCGGCGCCGGGCGAGAGGGGCGGCCGAATCCGGAGCGGTCGAGTCAAAGGCATCCTGCACTACGTCGCACGCCGGCTTCCAATCGCGCTGGGCACGCTCTTCTTCGTATCGATCGTGACCTTCTTTGCCACGGTCGTGATCCCGAATGACCCCGCGCGTTTGGCGCTGGGTCGCACGGCGACCCCCGAGCAGCTCGAGCACTACCGCGAGCAGCAGGGACTGGACCGCCCCCAGTAGAGCGTTACGTCAACTGGATCAGCGACTTCGCCACCGGCGATGGGGAACATCGACCCGCAACCGGCGTGAGGTCATGGACGATGTGCTGCCGCGGCTCTGGCGATCGATGACGATCGCTGTGGTCGCGATGCTGATCGCCGTCCCGCTGGCGTTCCTGATCGGAGCCTGGCTGGGCCGACGAACCGGGACGAGGACCGACGTCGGCAGCTCGATCGGGCTCCTGCTGCTCAACTCCCTTCCGGAGTTCGTGATCGCGCTCGTGATGTTGCTGGTCTTCGGCGTCTGGCTCGAGATCTTGCCGGTCAGCTCCACCGGTGCGATCTTCGCTTCCGGTTGGGCCCAGATAGAGGCCTACATACTCCCGATCCTGACGCTGGTAGTCGTGGTCACGCCGTATATGGCGCGGATGGTTCGGGTGCAGGTGCGCGACAGCCTCGGTCAGGGGTGGGTACGCAGCGCGGTCTTGCGGGGCGTCAGCACGCCGGAGCCTGACCTGGAAGCACATCGTCCCGAACGCGAGCGTGCCCGTGGTCAACGTGGTCGCCCTGAACATCGCCGAGCTTCTCGGCGGGCTGGTGGTGGTCGAGGTGGTGTTCGCCTTCCCGGGCCTCGGTCAACTCCTGGTTGACAGCCGTTCTCGGTAGCGACATCCCGACCGTGCAGGCGATCGCGCTGATCAGCGCCCTCGTGTTCGTGGTCGTGAACTCGCTTGCCGACCTGGTCATTGCCGCGCTCAACCCGCGGGTCCGCACGGGTACCGACTGAGATGGAGGCGAGCGCCACACTCACGGAGCGGGGCGTCTGGGCACGTGTGAGCGCGTTGTCTCGCTCGCGCTGGGCCCGATCGAGGGGAAGATCGGAGCCGGCCTCCTGATCCTCTTCGTGCTCGTGATCCTCTTCGGGCCCCTGGTTGCGCCCTATGACCCCACCGAGACAGCGGTTTCGCTGCCGGACGAGGGGCCGTCCGCCGACCATCTACTCGGAACCGACCGGCTCGGCCGCGACATCTTGTCCAGGCTGTTGTCCGGCGGCGCCTCGGTCCTGGCGATCCCGCTGTTGGCGACGCTCTTCGGCTTTGCGCTCGGGGGCGCCGGCGGAATGGTCGCGGGATACCTGAACGGACGGTTCGATCGCGTCTTCTCGGTCGTTGTCGACGTGATGTTGTCGGTGCCGACGCTCTTGATCGTGTTGGTCATCATCGCCACCGCCGGTGGCTCGCCGCCTGTCCTGGTCATTTCGGTTGGGGTCGTCTCGGCACCCCGGATCGCGCGCGTCGCTGCGCGGAGCTACGCAGGGGGTGGCGCGCACGGAGTACGTTCAGGCGGCGCAGGCCCGTGGCGAACCGACCATTGCGATCGTGACCCGCGAGATCCTGCCGAACATCGCGCCCACCGTGTTCGTGGAGTTCGCCGTCCGCCTCACCTACGCGATTATCTTCGTCGCCACCCTCAACTTCCTGGGCCTGGGCGTTCAGCCGCCGTCGCCCAACTGGGGCCTGATGGTTTCCGAGTCACGCGACGACCTTTGTCACCGATCCGCTCGCAACGCTTGCCCCCGCGCTCGCGATCGGGCTGGTCTCAGTCGGGATCAGCCTTATCGCGGACGCGGTGACCCAAAGCACCCGCATCCGCGGCTCCGAGGAGTACGCCCGATGAACCGGGGCGAGTTCGCGCTGCAGGTTTCCGGCCTCACCGTCGGCTACGAGCGTGAGGACGGAGCCGTGGCGACGGTCGTCAACGATCTCTCCCTCGGGCTTCGCTCGGGCGAGATCCTCGGCCTCGCGGGGGAGTCGGGCTGCGGCAAGTCCACCGCCGCGCTCGCCTTGATGGGGTTCCGGGGACCCGGAACCCGCCTGCTCGCGGGCCAGAGCCTGATGGACGGGACCGATCTCCTCGCCCTGTCTCGTCCGCGACTCAGAAGCTTGTGGGGGCGAAAGCTTGCCTATGTTGCCCAGGACGCCGCGGGCGGCCTGAACCCGGTCCACCGCATTGGATCCCAGGTTGCCGAGCCACTCCAACTGCACCTGGACCTGTCGAAGCGCGAACGCGAGGAGCGCGTTCGGGACGTGCTCGAGTCCGTCGGGATTGACGATCCGGCCCAGGCTGTCGACCGCTATCCGCACGAGTTCTCGGGTGGTCAGCAGCAGCGGATCGCCCTGGCGGCGGCGATGGTTTGCGAGCCCAACGTCCTCATTCTCGATGAGCCAACCACTGGTCTGGACGTCACCACTCAGGAGCAGATCAGCGAACTGATCGCCGCCCTTGTTGCGCGGACGGGCACGGCGGCAATGCAGATCAGCCACGACCTCATGCTGCTCACGGCGACCTGCCAGGAGATGGTGATCATGTATGGCGGGGAGATCATGGAGACCGGCGCGGCCGGGGACATCTATTCCGAGCCGCGGCACCCCTACTCCGCCGCCCTTCTGGACGCGGTACCGAGGATCGACACCCCGGCTCGAGTCACCGGGATCCCCGGCTTGCCGCCCGCGGAGGTCGTGGTCGGCGCCTGTGCGTTTGCGGAGCGCTGCAGGTTCGCCGCGGAAGCTTGCCGTGCCCAGGAACCGCGCTCTGCTGCCGGTCGGTGGGCGCGGCCGTCAGGTGCGCTGCTTGAGGTCCGACGAGCTGGGCGCAATCGGGTCGCAGCGGCCGGAGGGGCTTGGCGAAGCCATCTCGACGACGAATCCGGGCAAGCTGCTCCTCATTGAGGGGCTTGATTGCAGCTACCCAGGCCGCGGTGACCAGCCCGAGCTGGCGGCCGTCAACGGGGTCTCGTTCGAACTGAGCCCGGGGGAGAACTTGGCGATCGTCGGAGAGTCCGGGTCCGGAAAGTCGACCCTCCTGCGGACAATTGCCGGCCTGCACCGACCGGACTCCGGTCACATGGAATTCGATGGAACTTCACTTCCCGAGCGCGCGGTCGAGCGCAGCCGAGCGCTTCGCAAGGACATCCAGCTGGTCTTCCAGGACCCCCACGCATCGCTCAATCCGCGGCACACGATCAGGGCGACACTCGATCGACCCCTTCGCCTGTTTCACCCTGAGTTCAGCCGCGCGGATCGTCGCGACCGAATCGGGGAGCTCCTGCGCGACATGCGGCTCGACGGCAAGGTCATCGATCGCCTCCCAAGCGAGCTCTCGGGGGGGCAAAAGCAGCGGGTGGCACTCGCCCGCGCGTTCGCGGCTGATCCTCGCCTGCTCCTGTGCGACGAGGTCGTTTCGGCGCTCGACGTTTCTGTGCAGGCGTCGCTACTTGAGTTGCTCGCGGCGTTGATCGAGCAGACGGCGGTTGCCGTTCTGTTCGTCACGCATGACCTCGCGATCGTTCGCCAGATCGCCGCCAGGGCGTGCGTCATGCGCAACGGCGAGATCGTTGAGACGGGACCCACCGAGCGGGTATTCCAGGCGCCTGAGCATCCCTACACAAAGCAACTGCTCGCGGCGGTTCCGCGGCCGGCGGCCGCCTAATCGGCGATGTCGGGCTGTCAAGCGGCGCCGATAGCGAGCAGCCGACGAGGGTTGTCGCGCAGGATCGCGTCCAGGGTCTCGGCGGAAACGCCAAGTTCGGAAAGCGCCGGAATGAGCTGCGCGTGGACCACCGTGAAGTCCCCCGTCAGCCACTCCTCGCCGTACACCTCGACCAGGCCGCGACTATAGGCGCAGTTGTCGTGTGACAAAAGGATGCGATCCGCGTGACCGTCCTCGATCAGATCGCCGGCGATCCGGGCGAAGTCATCGACGCTGGCCGCGGGGAGTCCGACCATGTCGAGGCCGAGGAAGACCCCACGCGCCGCGAGTCGGCGGTGAAGCTCACGGTCGCCGGGGCCCGTGCCCCAGCCGATATGGCCTATGGCAACCCTGCCTAGATCGGCGCCGGCGTCCTCCAGAAGGTCGATCTGCTCCATCGCGAGGCTGGTCTCAGTCGTATGGGTGGTGATCGCCAGGCCCGTCTCCTGCTGCGTGAGGACCGCTCCGCGGATGAACGCCTCCTCGACCTCGCTGATCGCGCGCCGCGAGCTCCCGACCTTGAGCACGCCAGGACGCAGCCCGCTGCCGGTAATCCCGTTGCGGGCCTCGTCGATGAGCCGCTTGGCGATCGCTTCTGGGTCACCGGGTGGGTAGGCCCACGACGGGAGGGGCCCGAGATCCGCCGAAACGAATCCGATCGCGGCCACCAGGCGCACGCGCGTGCGCGCCGCAACTGCCGCGAGCAGTTCAGGCCCAGGCCCGAGCGAAGCACCGACGTCCACGAAGGTCCCCACCCCGACGTCCGCTGCGCGCTCGAGGCGGGCGCAGATCGCCGCGACCACTTCCTCGGAGACCATGGGCACCGGCTCGGCGCCGATCGCGGAGGGCCAGTCCACGTAAAGGTGCTCGTGCGGGAGGATGTGTCCGAGCGTGGACGCGTCGGCACGACCGGTTGCCGTCAGGACGTACGGGCCCTCGTGGTTGCTGTTAACCGGTTCGGAAGGCATACTTGATTCTAGATTTAATGGACGATCAGGCGCCAGCGCTGACTCAATCGGACGGGGGCCTGCTCGAGGCGCCGTTGCTTCGCGAGCAGATCTATGATCGGCTCCGTTCGATGATCTTGTCGGGTGAGTTGGAGGCGGGGACGCGTCTCTCTCCGTCCGATCTCGCGAAGCGATTCGGAGTCAGCACGATGCCCGTGCGAGAGGCTCTGCGCCTGCTTCAGCTTGACGGGCTGATTGAGACTTCCCCACGTCGCTGGACTCGGGTGGCCTCCGCTGATCCCAAGATGGCCGAGGACCTCTATCCGATCCTCTCGGTGCTCGAGCGCTTCGCGCTCGCCACTGCGCCAAGCGCTCCGGTCGAGGCGATCACGAAGGCCCGCCGGGCTAACGAGGCGTTGGCCACAGCCGCGGCCTCGCACGACATCCCGAGCTGCTTGGCCGCCGACGACGAGTTTCACCGGATCCTGGTACATCTCAACCCCAACCGTCCGCTTCACGAGACGATCGCCGATCTCAAGCTGCGAATCCGCCTTCTCGAGGGGGCGTATTTCAGAGTCGAAGATGCATCGCAATCCGTCGAAGACCACGCGCAGATCGTTGAGGCGCTCGCGCACGAGGACATGGAGAAGGCCGGCGACCTGATCGGGCGGAATTGGGAGCGAAGCCTTCGTCGCCTCCGCATCATCCTTGCCGGCTCCGGTCGACCTCGCGAGGATTCGGACTAGCTAGGCAAGGATCTCGCGGGCCACTTCAGGATCGAGGTTGCGGCCGCTGATGATCAGCACCGTTCGCCCGTCTCTTACTCTCCCCGGATTCGATCTGAGGCCGGCGAGCGGCGCTGCAGCGGCACCTTCGACGAGAATCCCGTGCTTGGCGTGGATCTCGCGCACGGCGCGCCGGAGGTCGTCGTCGGTGACCGACACGACCTGGTCGAGGTGCTCGCGGCAGGCCGAGAAGGCGGGCTCGACAATCCGGGAGTCGGCCAGTCCATCAGCAAACGTGACCCCATGTGAGGTTCCCGGATCTCGCTCCCCGCGCAGAACGGCGCCGAGGCGCGGAAACGCAGCCGCATGCACACCGACGATCCAGGGGCGCGGCTCACACGTCGCGAGGGCGCGGGCCAGACCACCGGCCAGCGCGCCACACGCCAGCGGGGTGATGACCACCGAGGGCCGGGCCTCCGCCTCGATCAGCTCGGCCCCGATGGTCCCTGTGCCAAGCAGCTGGGCGTCGGACGCGCCGTCTTCGAGCCACGCGCCGCCGAGCTCTGCCGCGAGCTGGCGCCCGAACTCCGTCGACTGATCGAGTGTGGCGCCCTCTCGATGGAGCTCGGCGCCGTGGGAGTCGATGATCGCCGTCTTCGTCTCGCTGCCCTCCAACGGAACGATCACATGGGCTGCGAGCCCGAGGCGGGCAGCGGCCCAGGCTGTTGCGGCGCCGTGGTTGCCCGTTGACGCCGTGACCACGACCGTCTCACCTTGGGCCCGCAGAGCGGCGCAGGCGCAGAGAGCACCCCGCCACTTGAACGACCCATTCGGGCCCAGGTCCTCGCGCTTGAGGAGGATTTCACGCTGTCCATCAAGCTCGGGCGCGGGTTCCAGCGGGGTTGGCTCCTGCGCCTCCCGAATGAGGGCCGCCGCCTCGATTGCCTCGTCGCTGCGGCGCCTTCCGCCTTGATCAGAGAGGCGCCTCATTAATCTAAGATTACAGGATGCTCGATCTTCTGATTCGAGACGCCCGAATCGTTGACGGGACCGGGGCCCCATGGCGACGCGTCGAGGTGGGAATTGCGGGCGACAGGATCGTCGAGGTCGGGCACGGTCTCGGGCCTGCCCGCGAGATAGTTGGCGGCGACGACCGAGTTCTGTCACCGGGGTTTATCGACATGCACGCACACAGCGATCTCAGCGTGTTGCGAGCCCCGCTGCAGGAGATGAAGATCTCCCAGGGAGTCTGCACCGAGCTCGTTGCCCAGGACGGGCTTGGCTGTGCCCCGGTTCGCGAGCCCAGCAAGCAGCGTGTCGCTGAGCTCGTCGCCGGCTTGGTCGGAGAGGCCGGGGCGTGGGATTGGAACAGCGTCGCGGAATATCTCGGGCGGATCGATCGCAGCACAGCGGTCAATATCGCGACGCTGGCGCCACACGCCACGATTCGCTCCGATCACCTGGGCGGCGAGGACCGGCCGGCGACGGAGGTTGAGCTCGAGGCGATGGGGGCCGCCGTGGACCAGGCGATGAGGGACGGAGCCTTTGGCCTATCGACCGGGCTGGAGTACGAGCCGACCACCTCCGCTGACACAGCCGAAGTGGTCCAGCTGGCGGCGGTCGCAGGACGTCGCGGAGGGATCTACGTAACCCATATCCGCGACTACGACCTGCGGTTCATGGAAGCTCTTGCCGAGGCGGTTGAGATCTGTCGCGCGGCCAGCATGCCGCTGCACTATTCGCATTACCACTGCTACGGGCGCAGGAACTTCGGCCTCGGACCCGCGATCTGTGCTCACGCCGAGCAGGTCAGAGCGCAGGGGCTGGATGTCAGCTTCGACATCTATCCGTATACGGCAGGGACGACCTATGCCCACTGGTACTTGAGCAGGGACGGCGAGCGGAGGACGATCCCAGCGCTCAAGTATGCGCTGGGCAATCCCGCCTCACGGACCGAACTGATCGCGGCGCTCGACCGGGACGGCATGCCCGTGGACATTGGCTGGGAGGATTGCTACCCGGGCGCCGGCGGTGAGTTCATCGAAGCCGGAGGCCGCTCGCTCGCGGAGCTCGCATCGGCTCGCGGGGAGCACCCGGCTGAGCTACTGATGCAACTCGTGGAGCGTTCCAACTTCACCGCAACAATGACCGGGGTGATGACCGATTCCGACGATGTCGACGGCACCATCCATAGCCGACTTGCCACCGTCGGTAGCGACGCGCTGTTGCACGGAGCGGGCCTGCACCCGCGAGGCTGGGGGAGTTTCGCGAAGGTGATCCGCCTCTACGTCGAGGAGCGACGCTCGATGTCCATCGAACAGGCCGTCGCCCTGATGAGTGGCAGACCGGCCGCCCGGCTCGGCCTGGTGGACCGCGGGATCATCCGGCCCGGCGCGATCGCCGATCTGGCCTTGTTCGATCCCGCATCCGTGCGTGACCACGCGACGTACTCGGAGCCGAAACGCCTGGCGGATGGGTTCGACCTCGTCTTGGTCGGCGGGCGCCCGGTGTGGCAAGACGGGAGCGCGACGGGCGAGACGCCGGGCCGGGGCCTGCGCTCCGGGGCCGCGGGCGGGCGCGGTCCGACCGGCTAGCCGTCCAGTTGCGCGACTAGGGCGTGGAGTGTCGGCTCGATCGGTGGTGGCGGGGGCGCCAGCAGGCTTGCAACGAAGTCGAGGCTCTTCAGTCCGGACCCCGTCCCGACGGCAACCACGCGCGCGCCCGGCTCGATCACCCCGTCCGCCAAGGCAGCGCGGATCCCGGCCAGCGTGGCCGCAGAGGCGGCCTCCACCAGTACGCCTGAGCGGCTGAGCGCGAGGACGGCGTCGCTGATCTTGCTGTCCCCGACGGCGGTGACGGCCCCGCCGGAAGCCCTGACCGCTTCCAGCGCCCGTTCTCCATTGTGCGGGTGAGTCACCGCGATCGAGTCTGCGTGCGTCTCAGCCGCTGGGTATCGCCTTTCGACATCAACCAGCGGAACCTCCTCGGCCCAGGCATCCTTGACCGCTGCCGCTCCGGCGGCCTGGACACCCAGCATGCGCGGGACCCGGGAAGATATCCCGAGGGCCGCCATCTCGGCCATCCCCTTCCAGATTCCGGTGATCGAGCAGCCGTCGCCGATCGGAACGGCGACCCAGTCGGGCGGCGCGCCCGCCGTCTGCTCGGCGATCTCCAGGCCACAGGTCTTCTTGCCCTCGACGAGGTACGGATCCTGCGCGCAGTTTCGGTTGTACCACCCGAATCGTTCGCAGGCCCGGTCACAGAGCGCGTACGCGGACTCGTACGCGCCAGCGACGAGCACGACGCGCGGGCCGTAAGCACGTAGCAGGGCAAGCTTCATCCGGGGGATGCGATCCGGCACAAATACGGTCGCCCGCAGGCCCTGTGCGGCGGCCATCGCCGCCAAGGAGATCGCCGCGTTACCACTCGACGCGCACGCGATCTCCTCATAGCCGAAGGTGGTTGCGCGCGCTACCGCCACGGCGGAGGGCCGTGCCTTGAGGGAGCCACTGGGCTGGCACCCCTCATCCTTGACGAGGAGGGATCCCAGACCCAACTCGCCCGCCAGCGACTGCGCAGGGACCAGCGGTGTGAGCAGAGGCACCATCGCCGGTGCATCCCGTAAGAACGGCAGCAGCTCCCGGTACCGCAGCAGGTTGGACGGGCGGGAGGCGAGGCTCTCGGGCGTCAGGGTGCGTCGAGCCGCGTCGAGATCGGGCTCGACGGCGATCGGCCCGCCCCCGTCGCAGGTGCATCGCGGTTGTGCCGCTCCCGTCGGGACTTCCTGATCGCAGACCGTGCATCGGAGCGCGTAGGAAGATTCGAGCGCGGATTCGATGGGTCTGTGATATCAGATTTGATAGCTTCGGACGATGGCTGATCGGGCCGAGGAGATCGTGATCGGATTCGGTGCCGATGAGACGATGACCTTCCGGCTCCTCTGGGCGCAGGCACCCCAGACCTGTGAGGCGATCACCGCGGCCCTGCCGTTTCGCGGGGAGGCCTCGCACGCGACGCACTCCGGGCCCGGCGCCGTGGTCTTCCTCGAAGCCGAACTCCCCGTCCCACCCGAGCACGTGACGGCCACTCCGGCCGTGGGCGAGCTCCTTTACACGCACTACCCAGCGGGATGGCGACGTGGCTATCCCGCGCAGACCAGCGAGATCTACTGGTTCCACGCAACGGGCGGGCGGCCCACCGTTCCGGGCCTCTTCGTGCCGGCCATGGCCTCCGTTTTCGCGGAGCCGAGTGGGAGCTCGCAGGAGCTCCGCTCGTTCTGCGACTGGTCGGCCCTCCTCAACCGCGAGGGATGGAAGCCGATCTCAATCGAGGCACGCTGAGTGCCGGCCCCGGTTCGCTGCTGCGTCGTCGGGCTCGGCTGGATGGGAACGCTCCACGCCGCGTGTCTCGACGGGCTCCCCGAGGCCGAGCTGATCGCCTGCTGTGACCCTGACGCGGACGCTTCCGCTCGCGCGCCAGAGGGAGTGCCGATGCGGTCATTCGACGAGCTGCTCGACGACGAGGAGCTCGAGGCGATCGTGGTTGCGACGCCCCCCGACGCCCATCGCGAGGTCGTCGTCGCCGCACTCGAACGGGACCTTCATGTCCTCTGCGAGAAGCCGCTGGCGCGCGATCTCGTCGACGCCGACGCGATGATCGATGCCGCGACGCGATCGCGGGGCAGCCTCGTGGTCGGCCACCTGCGTCGGTTCGACCCCCGTTTCATCGCCGTGGCCGACGCGGTTGCGGACGGTCGCGTCGGGCGCCCCACGCATATCGTCGGCGTGGCCAACTGTCCACGGGAAGACGCCGTGCGGCTCGCAGCCAGGACGACGTTGGCGCTGGAGTCGGCGGTCCACGACCTCGACGCGATGCGCTGGCTTGCCGGCGAGATCGAGCGCGTCCATGCAGAGGGTGCCGACCTTTATCCGACGCCCGGCGTCGATGCCCTGACGGCGACGGTCCGGTTCGCTGCGGGGGCGATCGGAACGCTCGCGCACAGCTGGGCGATTCCCGACGGAGTGCCTCTCGACTGGGAGTTCGCCTTCCAAGTCGGCGGGGCGGCCGGAGTGGCGAACATCGATGGTCGCTCCCGCGGGGTGACGGTCCTGTCCGAGCGCGACACGGTGATCCATCCGGATACGGCCACGTTTCCGCGGCTGCACGGTGTCGTGGGCGGCGCGCTCGCCGTCGAGGACGCCCACTTCCTGGCAGGCGTCCGCGGCGACCGAGCCTGGCCCCTGTCGCTCGACGATGCTCGCGCGGCAGTGGCCGCCGGGATCGCTATCGATCGCTCGATCGCCGAGGGACGACCCGTAACGATCGACGAGATCGGCTAGGCCGAGCCGGCCGGGTTCCAGAGCGACAGGGGGATCAGCTCTCGCGCGTAGAGGTCGGCGAAGGACTCAGGCCGGCGGACCAATGTCGCGCGACCGTCGTCAGCGAGCACGGTTCCCGGCCTCGGCATGGCGTTCATCTGGGTCCCGGTCGCATCGCAGTACGCGCCGTGCTTGAGCAGCGCGACAAGATCGTCCGGGACGAGTTCGGGTAGGCGAATGGCCTCCGCGACGGCGTCGTAGACGCACGTCTGTCCAACGAGGTCGGTCAGGGCGTCGTCGGCCGGCTCAGCGTTCGGACGATCGACCACCAGCGCTTCGGACGCGACCCGCATCGTCCCCTTGCTGGTGAACATCTGCATCGATCCGTCAACCGTGACGTAGCGGCGAGGGGGGCGACCGTGACTTTCCTTCACCTCGACCACCCTGGTCAGGAAGACGGCTGCGTCCGCCACCTGATAGCCACCGGTCTCGAACTGCAGAACGGGCTGCGCATCGGAGGGAAGCTCGGCCTCGAGTACCTCCCCGATTGCGTCGACGTACGAGGAGATCTCGGGAAGTGCATGCAGTGCGCCGTCCGTCCCATCGCCAGGCGATGAGAGGTAGACGGTGTCTCCACCGCGGAAGCCGCCGCCCAAATCGAAGCGTTCGCAGCGGATGCCGAGCTCCTGATCGATGCTTCGCGCCAAGTCGCACAGCTCGCGGGTGGATTCACGGTGGTGCATCACCTCCCGCTCCGCGCTGTAGTCCCCCAGGTAGCCGGAGAATCCCACGTGGTGGTGAAGCCCGACGAAGCGGAGTTGCTCGCTGGACGCCACGTGGCGGATGAGTCGCATGGCCTCTCCGCTGGCGAGGTTGGCCCCGAACTTCCCTTCGCCGATCGTCAGCGTCGAATCGAAGCTCGGATCCTGTTCGAGCAACGCCCGGTACGTCAACTGGACTCGGACGGTGCACGGGACCTCACGGCCGACCGTCGCGGCGAAGCGCTCGAGCCGACGGGCCTCTGCCAGCGAGTCGAGGTTGACCTGTCGGATGCCGAGCTCGGCGGCGGCTTGGAGCGCAGCGTCGCTCTTGCCGTTTCCGTTGAGGATCACGTTCTCGGGTGGGACGCCGGCGGCCATCGCGAGTCTCAACTCGCTCTCCCCGGTGCAGTCCATGAGCGCACCCCGGCGAGTCAGGAGACGAACGATTGCGAGCGTGTTGTTGGCCTTCATCGAGTACGCGATCTCGACATCGGAGAAGCGCTCGCGGAACGCGGCCGCGAAACGATCGAAGTTCGATTCGATCATCGAGCGCGAGAGCGCCCAGACCGGGGTGCCGAACTCGGCGGCGAGCTCGGCCAGATCGCACCCGTCGAACAGCAGCCGGCCGCCCTGATCCATCCTGAGCGCCGAAGGCCATCCGGCCTGACCGCCGTCGCGCGTGATCGACGGCCGATCTGAGCTCACGACGGCTGGCTGTCGGGCAGCTTCGGAACCGAGGCGGTCAAGTTCTCCACGCCGGTCAGGAAGGACCAGGACGTTGTCCTCGACCAGCGCCGAGCCGACCCCCTCCTCGCCCCACCAAAGCTCGATCGTGACCGCATAGGGCGCAACCAGAGGCTCGGTAGAACCCGGGCCGGAGGCGCCGAGCCAAGGCCAGTCGAAGCCGGAGGAGAATCCGTGCCCGAACACCCCGAGCCAGCTCGACCAGGGGCTTGTCAGGCTCTCACTGCCGTGCTCGGACAAGAAGCGCGTGCCGACTTCGTGGATCTCGCGACACGTGATCCCGTCGTATAGAGCTCCCGGTCAGCGTCTGAGCCATCTCCCACGAGCCGTCGATCAGCCACGATTGGCGCGGGGTCGGACTCCCACCGATCACGACCGTCCGCTGGAGGTCGTACATGTAGCCGTCGACATAGCCATAACAGTCGGGGTGGATCATGTCGCCGGCCTCATAGCGGCGTGGTCGCGTCCCATGAGGGCAGGGAGCCCGCCGAGTAGTCCATCGAGCGCCGGCCCGAGGCGATGAAGTTCCAGTGCTGGGTTCGTGGGACCCTGCCCGCAACCTGCCAGCCGGCGGCCACGAGGTCGCCGTCCGTGGCCCCGACCCGCGCCTCCGACAGAGCTGCGTTGAGGATCTCGCATCCCACCCGAGTCGACTGTCTGACCATGTCGCATTCCGCGTCCGAGAGGGTCAAGCGCAGTTTCGCCATCAGTAGATCGCAAGGGTCGAAGCTCAGGTCAGGGAACTCACGGGCCAGGCGCCAGGCGACGCTCGCGCCCATGACCTCGCTGCCGGCGATCCCGACCCGGGCGCTCTCGAGGCCGAAATCTCGCAGGGCGTCGACGAGCATCTGCTCGACGTCGAATCCGGTTCGGACGTCATCGATCACGGGCGGGTCGTTGACGCCGGCTGCGATCAGTGCCGCGCGCCCGTCTCCGTCGACGATCACGTAGTCCTGTCCGTTGGCCACCCAGACCGTGGTCGGTGGGACCGACGGAGGTGCGAGGTAATGCCGCGTCAGCCAGTGGACATTGCCCATCTGGTCGAGCGTCCCACTCGAGCGGCCGGCGATCAGGAGGGCGTCATAGCCCGCGTCCCTAGCGGCACGAGCCACCCGCAACCGCCTTTCGCCGAACTCCTCGTCCGGGATCCGCGTGAGCTCAACCGCGCTCGGGTCGGCGGCCGTCATGATGGACCTGACATATTAGATACCAACCTTCTTGATAGGTGAACGCGCGCGCCGGGTTGGCGACGCACATCGTTTCGATCTCGGAATCCCCCAGGCCGCGCTCTCGCAGCATCGGGAGAAAGTTGTCGAGGACGTTCGAATAGCCCGGACCGCCGTAGAGGGTGAGTTGGTCCAGCGTGCAGATGTCGTTCGAGAGCAGAACCCGCTCGCCGTACCCCTCCTCCCACAACGCTGCGACATTGTCCGCGCGCAGCTCGAGGGGGGCGTAGCCATCCACGAACCCGAGGTTGTCGATGCCGAGCCACGCGCCGCGCTCGGCCACGGGCAGCAGCCATCGGATCCCACGGCGGTCGCCGAGGTGGGAGATGATCACGCGAGCCGGGATCCACACCCTCCTCTTCGAGCAGGTTCAGCTGTTCGACGGCAAGTTCCCCCTAATGGGTGGTGTGGGTCATGACCGGGGCGCCAGTTCGCAGATGTGCGCGGGCAGCCGCGCGGAATACCCGCTCCTCGGCCGGCGAGATATGGAAGCGCTCGGTTCCGATTTCGCCGATGAACCCGGGCGCACGTCCGTGTCCTCGACTCCGTTCTAGAAGCTCTGCGACAAGTCTCTCGGCGAACTCCCCGGCCGTCTCTTCGAAGACGTATCGAGGGTAGGCCCGCTCCCGGTACCAGCCGCATCCCATGACCACGTTCAGGCCGCTGTCGGAGCTGATCCGCGCCAGGGCCTCCGCGTCCCGGCCGAGTCCGACGTTCGTCGGATCACAGATCGTGTTGCCGCCCGCCGCCCGGAACAGGGCGGCTTCATCGGTGGCCACCGCCTCGTCATCGAGGATGAACGCGTAGTCCTGGACGATCTTCCAGGAATCGCAGAGCAGATGATCGTGGGCGAGCGTCATGCCCATGTCGCCGGGCTCGATCGGCCCGCGGACCGTCATCACCTTCCCAGTGGCGCGATTGATTGCCGTGATATATCAGATTTTGCTAGGTTGCGCTCGTGTCGCCAAGGCCTCCTCACCAGCGATGTTCGAGAATTCCATTTCGTCGGACGACCGCGACCGCGACACCGCTCTCAGGCCCCGCCCTGCCCGACGCCATCGGCCTCTACGACCCGTTCGTTCACGCGATGGCTGAGGAGCCGTACCCGCTCTACCGCCGGCTGCGCGACGAGCACCCCGCCTACTACAACGCAGAACGCGACCTCTGGGCGATTTCGCGGTTTGCCGACGTCCAGGCTCTTGCTCGAGAGTGGAGCACCTACTCGAACACCGGCGGCGCCGACATCAGCGGCGGCGCGCTCAGGGAGGTCGGCGATTTCGTCGACTCGGACCCGCCCGAACACGACCGGATGCGGGGGGTGGTCAAGCAGGCGTTCTCGCCGCGAGCGACAGCGGAGCTCGAGCGCACCGTCCAGGACGAAATCGACGCACTGATCGAACCTCTGCTCGAGCGGGGTTCGGGCGAGTTCGTCGCGGAGTTCGCTTCGCGCCTTCCGCTGGCGATCATCTTCGGCCTGCTCGGATACCCCGAGTCGGATCAGGCCGAGCTGTTGCCGCTGCTCTACGACGTACAGCAGCGAACGCCCGGGGAGGATGAGGTGCCGCAGACGGCGATCCGAGCACGGAGCGCCCTGCACGAATACATCGAAGCGGCCGCGCAGGAGCGTCGCAAGGCCCCGCGCGACGATCTGCTCTCGGCGATCGTCG
This sequence comes from uncultured Solirubrobacterales bacterium, assembly GCA_963767285.1. Lineage (GTDB taxonomy): Bacteria > Actinomycetota > Thermoleophilia > Solirubrobacterales > 70-9 > WHSW01. The sequence continues at coordinate 715,415 of CAVYDJ010000004.1, forward strand.
CCGCCGAGAAGACCGGCGGGGTCACCCGGGAGGAGGTCCCGGGGATGACGCTGCTACTGATGATCGCGGGCTGGGAGACGACCGCGATCCTGGTCACGAACGCGATCTGGCTGCTCGCACACCATCCCGATCAGCGGCGCATGCTCACCGAGCAACCCGATCGGATCCCGGCCGCGGTCGAGGAGGTTCTGCGCTTTGACGCGCCCGTCCAGCACCTCGCCCGTCTCTCGCTCGAGGACTCCGAGTTGCACGGCGAGACGATCCCTGCCGGCAGCCGCATCCTGCTCCTGTGGGCATCGGCCAATCGCGACGAGCGGCGATGGGACGATCCGGACCGGTTCGACGTGCAGCGCGAGCCGAAGCGCCACCTGGCCTTCGGTGAGGGTATCCACCACTGTCTCGGCGCTCTGCTTGCTCGGCTCGAGAGTCGACTCGTGCTCGAGACGCTGCTCTCGCGCGCGCCCGAGTTCGAGGTCGGCGAGCCTCGGCGATTGCCCCAGGTGGTAATGCGAGGGATCTCGTGGCTCCCGATCTCCTTCACCTAAGAGCCTGACCACGAACGGCGCTGGGCATCTCGACACTCCAATGCCCGCCCTCTATGCGCTGACGGCCGCGGTTCTGTGGGGCGTCGGGGATTTCATTCTCGGCACGCAGGGGCGCCGCAGCCCCGTGTTGGCCGTCGCGCTGATAGCTCAGCTCAGTGGTCTCGTGGCGATCGCAGTGGTTGTCGCCGGTCGCGGCACGCCGGCCCCTCCGGAGTACTACGTACTCTGGGGCATCGCGAGCGGGGTCGTCGGCGCTGCGGCGTTCTGCGGAATCGTCGCGGCGCTCGCCATGGGCAACATGGCGAGGGTCGCACCCGTCTTCGGGACCGCCGCGCTGATCCCGGTCGTGGTCGGCCTTGGGGAAGGGGAGCAACCGGCCACGATCCAGTTGATCGGGATCGCGGTCGCGATCGCCGGCGTGATCCTGGTCTCGACGGAGGGTGCGGTGGAAAACCATCGCGGACGTGGGAGCACTCGTACGGCGCTCATCGATCGCCGCGGTGGCGGCCGTCGCCGTCGGGTCGACGCTGGTCGGGATCGATCGTGCGTCCGAATACGACCCGTATTGGGCGACGCTTCTGTTCAGGGGCGCGGGGGTCGGGCTGCTCGGAATTGTCGCGCTCGTTGTCGCGCTCGCGGGCAGGGTGCGAGCCCGGAACGCTGAATCTCAATCTCCCGCTCCTGATCGCCTTCGGGCTCCTCGACACGCTCGCCAATGCGATGTGGGCCGTCGCCAGCACGAGCGGCTTGCTGAGCGTCGTGGCGGTCTTGGGCGGCGTGTTTCCCGCGGTCACTGTTCTACTCGCGCTGGTGATCCTGAAGGAGCCGCTCGAGCGGGTGCAAGCGATCGGGGTGGTGATCACGATCATCGGCGGCGTGATGCTCACGGCGGGTTGAGACGCCGGCGCAAGCGGCCTACTGCAGCACGATCGGCTGACCCAGAAAGTGCTCTTCGAGGCCGCTGAGATGCCGCTCGATGCTCTCCGACGCAAGGCTGGAATCTCCGGCGCGAAGGGCAAGCAGAGTGTCGCGCTGGTATTCCTCGGCGGCTTCCATGCTCCCGTACTTGCGCGGGTAGAGCGAACGAACAGCTGCCAGGCCACGGAACACGGCAGCCAGGAACGCTTCGAGCTCGGAGTTGCCCGAAGCACTCGCGATCCGCAGGTGGAACCGGACGTCGAGCTCGATGAATGCTTCCGGGTCGGAGTGGGCGTTCGCGAGCGCCTGGACGAGTTGATCGAGCTCGTTGAGGTCCTGCTCGGTCGCCCGGCGGGCCGCGAGCTGCACACACACGGTTTCGATCGTGCGCCGGGCCTCGAGCAGGTCGGCCAGGCGGTCCTCGTGAAGTTCCGTATGCGACGTCAGAAGGTCCGTCGGAATCGTTAGTGACCGGACGATTGCGCCACCCCGGTTGCCGCGCCTGATCTCGAGAATGCCCGCTCGCCGAAGGCGATCCATCGACTCACGAACGACCGCCCGGCTGACGCCGAAATGCGTTGCCAGATCTTGATCGCGGGGCAGGTAGCTTCCGATCGGGGCGGCGCCCGCGCGGATGCCGTCGATCAATGCCGCGGTAACCGCGTCGGCCGCCCTGGGCAGGGAGATCGGGGGAAAGGAGTCGGCGCGTGGCGCGCCGTCTCGATCAGGTTCTCTGTCACTCGCCGCTGACAAGGCATCGATCGTAGGGAGACCAGCTGGCACCGCAGCCGGGTCACCCCGATAGGTTCAAAGAATCAGTTTATGGATGATACTGTCCGGTTGAGCAGATGACGGTGGCGCGCACGAGCGAGACCGAGGCTGCGTCCGACCGCGCGGCACTCGAGGCGATCCAACACCGCGTCCTCTGGCTCTCAACGGCGATCGTCCATCACGCCAACAGGGTCCGACCGAACCATTCCGGCGTCAAGGTCGGCGGCCATCAGGCGTCAAGCGCCTCCGTGGTCACCCTGATGACCGCGCTGTGGTTCGAGTACCTGCGCGCGCCCGACCGCGTCTCGGTGAAGCCGCATGCCTCGCCGGTCCTCCACGCGATCAATTACCTGCTCGGGCGAGCTCGATGGCTCGTTCCTGCAGCGACTGCGCGAGTACGGCGGCCTGCAGAGTTATCCGTCGCGCACGAAGGACCCGGATCCGATCGACTACTCGACCGGATCGGTCGGGATCGGAGCGACCCAGGTCCTCTGGGGCGCAATCGGACATCGGTATCTCGCCGGGCACTTCGAAGTCCCGGTCGGCGGTCGCCAGATCGCGTTGCTCGGTGACGCTGAGCTGGACGAAGGCGCGGTCTGGGAAGCGATCTGCGATCCGGTGGTCGCGAAGCTCGGCGAGGTGGTCTGGATCATCGACCTCAACCGCCAGTCTCTCGACCGCGTAGTTCCCGACATCGCCGTCGGCCGTTTGATGTCGATGTTCGAGGCCGGCGGCTGGCGAACGGTTTCGGTGAAGTACGGGCCGCGGCTGCGAGCGCTGTTCGGTCAGACCGGGTGGAGACGCCCTTCGCAATCGCATCGACGCGATGGCGAACGAGGAGTACCAGCGCCTGCTGCGCTGTCGTGGGGACGAGTTGCGCGAACGGCTCCCCGGTCGAGGGCGAGGACGAGACGCGCTCCGGAAGCTCGTCGCCGAACTGGAGGACGAGGAGCTTCTGGCCGCGATTCGCGATCTCGGCGGTCACGACCTCGGCTCCGTTCTCGACGGTCTGCGTGAATGTGACGCCACCGTCGATCGTCCGTCGGTCCTGTTCGCCTACACGATCAAGGGTTGGCGGCTGCCGATCGAAGGTCATCCCGCCAACCACTCGGCGCTCGTCAGCGAGGCGGAACTCGGCGCTGTGGCCGAGCGCCTGGGTGCCGATCCGGAGGATCCGTGGGCCCGGTTTGATCCGGACACCCCGGAAGGGGCTCTCTGCGCCGAGGTGGCTGAGCGTCTTCGGCGTCAAGCTCCGACGCCGTCGGCTCCGCCGCAGGTGCCGGTCGAGCTTGGTCGTTCGCACGTCGGGACACAGTCGACACAGCAAGCGCTCGGCCGCTTCTTCACCGATCTCGTTCACGACGCTCCCGACGTTGCCCGTCGCGTGGTCACGGTCAGCCCGGATGTCGCCTCCTCGACGAACCTGGGCGGCTGGATCAATCACGTTGGGGTCTGGTCGATCGGCGAGCGCATCGATTGGTTCGTAGACGACACCAACACGCTCGTGCGCTGGCGAGAGTCCGATCATGGCCAGCACATCGAGCTCGGAATCGCCGAGATGAATCTCGTCGGCCTACTCGGTGAACTGGGGACGACGTTCGCGCGAGACGGCCAGCCCCTGCTGCCGATCGGGACGATCTACGACCCGTTCCTGATGCGCTGCTTCGAGCCTTGGGCGTTCGGGATCTACGCCGGCGGGCAGTCGATTCTCGTCGGCACGCCTTCGGGCGTCAGTCTCGGCCCGGAAGGCGGAGCTCATCAGTCGATCGTGACTCCGTCCGCCGGCCTCGGTCAGCCCGGATGCGTGTATTGGGAGCCGGCGTTCGCCCAGGACTTCGAGTGGTGCTTTCTTCGCGCGATCAGCCAGCTCGGTCGCGAGGGCGGCTCGTCTTCGTACTTCCGGTTGTCGACGCGCCCAATCGACCAAGGCGTCGCGCCGGTGCCTGCGGATGACCCAGCCCGCGCGGAGCGCAGGCGCGATGTGTTGGCGGGCGGATATCGGCTACGAGAGGCGGCACCGGCCGCACAGATCACGATCTGTGCGGCGGGCGCGATCGTCCCCGAGGCGCTCGCCGCGGCGGACGAGCTCGAGCGCGGTGGGATCGGAGCCGAGGTCGTCTGCCTGACCTCCCCCGATCTGATCTACCGGGCGGTCAGGGCTCAACAGGGACTCGACCCCGGCGAGTGGTGGATTCTGGAGCGGCTCTTCCCGTCGGACCGCAGCCTTCCGCTCGTGACGGTGATCGACGCCCATCCGCACACGCTCGCGTTCCTCGGTCAGGTCGCAGGGGTCAGGTGTACATCGTTGGGCGTGACGGAGTTCGGCCAATCGGGCGACATCTCCGACCTCTACCGCCACCACGCGATCGACACCGAGAGCATCGTCGGTGCCGCACTCGACCTGCTCTGACCATGGCGCACGAGGTACTCATGCCGCGGCTCTCGGACTCGATGGAGGAAGGCACGATTCTGAAGTGGTTGAAGGCCGAGGGGGACGAGGTCGGGGCGGGTGACGAACTGGTCGAGATCGAGAGCGACAAGGCGAACATGGTCTTCGAGGCGGACGCCGACGGAAGTCTGATCGAGATCGTCGCCCGCGAGGGTGATTCGCTGCCGATCGGCGCGGTGATCGCGCGCTTGGGGAACGGAAGCGAAGCCCCGGCCGAGCCTGCCCAACACTGGACGGCGAGCAAGTGTCCGGTGAGGGGTCGCCAAGGCGAACGAACGCCTGGGAGGAGTCGACGGTGCGCGGTCGATCATCCACGGGGGCCGAGGGGCTCCTTCGCCGCCGAGGATCTCGCCCGTGGCCCGGCGTATGGCCAATGAGCTCGGGGTCGGGCTCGAGTCTGTGGTTGGAACGGGGCTCGGTGGTCGGATCGTAAAGGCCGACATCGAGAGAGCCTTTGCCCCGGGCTCGGCGTCGCCGGACCATCCCCTTCCTCCTCTCTCGGGGGATCCGTCGGCGTCGAGCCCGGTGCAAGCCGGAATCGCATCCCCTGAGACCGCCAAGGGCACCGTCGAAATCGTCGAGCTCAGCAAACTGCAGCAGACGGTCAGCCGGCGGATGGCGGAGTCCAAGGCCACCGCGCCGCACTTCTACCTGCAGGCGGAGATCGACATGAGCGCCGCCTGGGACGCGCGCTCGCGAATCAAGGCGTCGGCTCCCGAGGGCGCGGTGATCCCGTCCTTCAACGACATGGTGGTGAAGGCGTGCGCGATCGCGCTGCGCGAGTTCCCGCGCGCCAACGGGGCCTATCGCGACGGCAAGTGGGAGCTCTACTCGCGCGTCAACATCGGGATCGCGGTCGCGGCGCCGGGACGCGCTGGTGGTGCCGACGATCTTCGACGCCGATCTGAAGGGACTGCGCCGGATCGCGTCGGAATCGCGGGCGCTCGCGGCACGGGTCCGCGAGGCGCGCGATCACCCCTCCCGAACTCTCCGGCGGCACCTTCACCGTCTCCAACCTCGGCATGTACGGGATGGCCGTCATTGGACCTGTCATCAACGCGCCGCAGGCCGCCATCCTCGGGGTCGGTCAGATCACGCAGACGCCGGTGGCGCGCTCGGGCGAGATCACCACCGCGCGGCTGATGGGCGGTAACCCTCGCCTGCGACCACCGGATCCTCTACGGCGCCGACGGCGCCGAGTTCCTCGGCCGCGTGCGGGCTCTGCTCGAAGAACCGTTGGCGCTGGCTCTGTGAGGCCGCCGTCCTCGACGAGGACGATTCTCCGCGAAACAACGGAGCTGCTCGGTGTCCAGATCCTTTGGTGAATCGAGGTCGGTCGAGGGCCGACCTGCCCGTTAAGCCTGGCCGGGCCCGAGGGTGCGGGCAGGAGTGCAATCGCCGCGTCGGCGAACCACAGCTGATTCGCCACGCGCTCGAGCGCGGCTTGGCCGAGTCGGAGCCGGCTCTGGTTTGCGGCTGTCTGCGGCCTGGCCCGACACGCTTTGTGCAATCCGAATATCGGTCGGAGAGACAGTGGTGATTTGCAGGTACTTCATGCCGGAGGAGGGACTCGAACCCCCGACACGCGGATTATGATTCCGCTGCTCTAACCAGCTGAGCTACTCCGGCGGGGCGGGCGAATCGTAGCGGCGGGGGGAGTGGCGGACCGGACGTCGAATGGGGCTCGGGGCGCCGACTTCAAGCCTTTGGCGATCGGTGCCGATTCCCTGATGGAACGGGGAAGTTCCCATGCAGACACGCGAGCAAGACGCCGCCGCACCCGACGACGACCGGACGATCGTGGTCCGGCTGATGATCGGTCTCTTCCTCGCCGGGCCGACCTTTGCGCTGCTCGGGCTCGCCCTCCCGCACGCCGCCGACGCCAACGACCTCGGGATCCTCGCCGTCGCAGGCGGCTCGTACCTGGCCGCGGCCGTGATCTTCCTGCTGCGCGACGAGCTGGCGTCCTGGCGTTACGGCATCGACGCCGTGGCCACCTACGGCTCCCTCCTGACCACCGCCTCGATCTACTTCTCCGGCTCGACGACCACGACCGGCGCCGTCTTCTACATGTGGATCATCCTCGGCGCCGCCTACTTCCTCGAGCGTCCCCGGGTCGCGTTCCAGCTGCTGATCGCCGCCGTCGGCTACGGCGCGGCGCTGCTGCTCAAGACGCACGTCCCGGGCATGGTGCAGGCGTGGATCCTCTCCGTCAGCACCCTCGCCGTCGCCGCGGCCGTCGTGGTGATGACGCGCGAGCGCGTCGCGGCGCTCGTCGCCCGGCTCAACGCGGCGGCGGAGACCGATCCGCTGACCGAGTTGCTGAATCGCCGCGGGTTCTCGCGACGGCTCGAGCTCGAGCTCGACCGGGCCCGGCGCGATGGGGCGGAGGTCAGCCTGGTCAGCGGGGACCTCGACAACTTCAAGCAGGTCAACGACCGCTTCGGCCATCAGGTCGGCGACGACGTCCTGATCGAGGTCGGCGCCGTGTTGAGCCGGTACGCCCGCCGGGCCGAGTCGGTCGCCCGGGTCGGGGGCGAGGAGTTCGCGATCCTCGTCTCGGGGACCGGCCCCGACGCGCTTGTCGTGACCGACCGCCTGCGCGAGCGGCTGCGCGAGGCGCTCGCCGACCGCTACCCCGGGCTGACGATCAGCTTCGGGATCGCCACGTTCCCGCACGACGGGGACACGGCGGAGCAGCTCCTGCGCCGTGCCGACGAGGCTCTCTACGCCGCCAAGGCCCTGGGTCGCGATCGCGCCGTCGTCCACGACCGCGAGACCGTTCACGCGCTGGTCGCGCGACCGTCCTAGACGAGCATCGCTCGCCACACCCCGCCCGGTAGGTTGGACCGGTGGGGAATCTGGAGCGAGCCGTGAGCGCGGTTGTGGGCGATTGCCTCGGAGTGCGCGAGGGCGAGGAGGTACTGGTGGTCGCCAATCCGGCGACGATCGGCCTGGCCGAGCGCCTGCGCGGCGAGGCCGGGCGCCGCGGCGCCGACGGCATCCTCGCGCTGATCGCCGAGCGGGCCGAGTCGGGCACCGAGCCACCGCGCGCGGTTGCGGCCGCGATGGCGGCGGCCGACGTCGTCCTCTGCCCGACCGTGCAGTCGCTCTCCCACACCGCCGCGCGCAGGGCGGCGACCGACGCCGGGGTACGGATCGCGACCCTGCCGGGCGTCACGGAGGGGATGCTCGCCAGGGTGATGTCGGCCGACATGGAGGGGCTGCGCCGCCGCGGGACCGCGATCGCCGACCGGCTCACCGCCGGATCGGAGGCGCGGATCACCGACGCCAACGGCTCCGACCTCACCCTGGGGCTCGGCGACCGCGCCGGGGTCCCCGACGCCGGTGACCTGACCGCCCCGGGCGCCTTCGGCAACCTGCCGTGCGGCGAGGGCTTCATCGCCCCGATCGAGGGGACCGCTCACGGAAGGCTGGTCGTCGACGGGACGATCGCCTCGATCGGCAGGGTCAGCGGGCCGGTCGAGCTCACGGTCGAGGGCGGCCACCTGGCCGCGGCGACCGGTCCGGAGGGCGAGCGCCTGCTCGATCTGCTGCGCACGAACGGGGGCGAGCAGGGCACCAACGTCGCCGAGCTGGGGATCGGCACCAACGAGAAGGCCGAGCTGACCGGCGAGCTGCTCGAGGACGAGAAGATCCTCGGCACCTGCCACGTCGCGTTCGGCGCCTCGGCGGCGATCGGCGGCACCGTCCAGGTCCCCGTCCACCTCGACTGCGTGGTCCTGAAGCCCGACATCAGCGTCGACGGCGAGCCGCTGGTCCGCGCCGGCGAGCTGCTCGTCGGCTGAGGCGCGCCGGTGGCGCTCGCCGTTCCCAACTTCTCCGAGGGGCGCGACGCTGACGCGATCGCCGCGATCAGCTCCGCCTTCGGGCGCGCCGAGCTGCTCGACCGCCACACCGACGAGGTCCACAACCGCACCGTGCTCACACTGACCGCGGCGGCCGAAGCGCTGCTCAGCGCGCTGGTCGCCGGCGCCCAGGCCTGCATCGCGCGGATCGACATGACCGCCCACGAGGGCGCGCACCCATGCGTCGGAGCGCTCGACGTCTGCCCGGTCGTCTGGCCCGCCGAGGCCCAGCGCGCGGCGGCGCGGGAGCTGGCGCTGGAGGTGGCGATGGCGATCGCGGATCTCGGGGTCCCCGTCTTCCTCTACGGCGAGCTCGCCACCGGGCCGGCACGTCGCGAGCGCGGCTACTTTCGCCGTGGCGGCCTACCCGCGCTCGGCGAGCGGATGCGATCGGGCGAGCTGGCTCCCGACTTCGGGCCCGCCGTGCCGCATCCGAGCGCCGGGGCGACCCTGGTCACGGCGCGGCCGCCGCTCGCCGCCTTCAACCTCGCGCTCGATACGGCCGACGTCGAGGTCGCCCGAGCGATCGCCGCGCAGCTGCGCGAGTCGGGCGGTGGCATCGGCGGGGTGCGTGCGGTCGGGATCGACCTCGGCGGGCAGGCCCAGGTCTCGACCAACATCCACGATCCGGCCGCCGTGCCGCTGGCGCGGGTGATCGACATGGTCCGCCGGCTGGCGGCCGAGCAGGACGCGACGGTGGTCGCCGGCGAGGTGGTCGGCCTGGTCCCGGAGGCCGCGCTGCGCGACCTGCCGGGCGACCTACCGATGCCCGCGTTCGACCCGGATCTGCACGTGCTCGAGCGGCGGCTCGGTCAGCCCCCGATGTAGTCGACGTGCCACCACTCGTCGGGGCCGTGGACCTTCGCCCACCCGTACGCGGCGCCGATCTGGTCGATCACCGAGCGCTGCTCGTAGGTCTCGAGGTCGACCGCCGTCCCGGACTCGTGTGACGACGTCCCGGGCGGGTTGGCCGGTGCGCCCTGCCCCGAGAGGTAGAGGTCGTAGAGGTAGGCCTGCTGCTCGTAGGTTCGATACGCCGACAGCAGCCCGGCGGGGTAGAGGTCGACCCCGTACTGGGTCAGGGCAGCGTCGCGCATCGAGTTCCACGCCGCCGCCGCGTTGGAAGCCAGGTAGGTGGTCCCGTAGGGCGAGTAGACGGGCGCCACCCACGAGGTGGGTGCTGTCGCCGGAGCCGCGGCGGGCGCCGCGGGGGTCGTCGATCCGGTCGCGCCCGGAACCTGGATGGTCGTGCCGGCGATCAGGAGGGCGTCAACGGAGATTCCGTTGGCGGCAGCTAGCGCCTCGGTGGTGATCCCGTTCGCGGCCGCGATCCCGGAGAGCGTCTCGCCGGTCGCGACGACGTGGCCCGCACCGCTCGTGCCCGCGGCCGTCCCAGCCTCCGACGCGCTTGGGATAACGACGACGGTCCCGGTGATCACCAGGGTCTCGGCCGAGATCCCGTTGTACGCGGCGAGCGACTCGGTAGCGATCCCGTTTGCCGCCGCGATCCCCGAGAGCGTCTCTCCCTCGACAACCGTGTGGGCGTACGACGCGCTCGCGGTCGTCGGGGACGCGGTCGCGATCAGTCCTGCGGTGGCGAACGCGAGCGCGAGCGATCGTCCGCAATGGCCCCCCGGCCCCGTTCCCATCAAGCAAGCTCCTCAGTCGGTTTCGATGGCATCCCGTTGGCGATCGGGCGGCCGGAGCCTGCGACGAGGGCATGGTTATGACCCCTGAACGCTCTGGTGCAGAGGGCGGCGGCGGTCGTTAGCCTCCAGCCCCCGTGGCTCAGACCAGGAAGAAACGCCGGCGCAAGCACCGCGGCACTCAGACCGGCCGGATCGACACCAGCGGGCCCCGCGGGCGACCGCGCACCCGCGAGGAGGCAAAGGCCAGGGCCCGCGCGAAGCGCAAGCGTCAGCCGGCCGCGAAGTCGAGGGTCGTAGACCGCCGCGACATTCCGCCGACCTGGGGCGGGGCGTTCAAGCGCGGCCTGTTCGGGGCCGTGATCTTCTTCCTGCTCTTCTGGCTGCTCTTCCAGCGCCCGCTGGCCAGTGCCGCGGCGCTTTCGGCCGTGATGCTCGGGATGTACGTGCCGATGGGCTACTTCATCGACCGCTTCATGTACCAGCGCCGGTTGCGGTCGCAGCAGGCCGCGCGCGCCGCCAAGAAGCAACAGGGTTAGTCCGCCGATGGACGTGCGCATGCTCACCGTCGGCCAGGTGGCCGAGAACTGCTTCGTGATCCGCCGCGACGGCGCGGATCGCGGGCTGATCGTCGACCCCGGCGACGAGGCCGAGCGGATCCTGCACGTCGTCGACGAGCTCGGGATCGGGATCGACGCGATCCTCGTCACGCACACGCATTTCGACCACATCGGCGCGGTCGCGCCGGTCGCGAAGGCGACCGGGGCGCCGGTCTACTGCCCCGAGATCGAGGTCCCGGTGCTGGCCGACATCATGTCCTTCGTCCCCTGGCCCGGCTTCGGGCCGTTCGAGAGCTACGACGCGGATGAGACGGTCTCCGGCGACGAGCGGCTCGAGCTCGCCGGGATGGAGATCGAGGTCCTGTTCACACCCGGGCACAGCCCTGGCCACGTCACCTACGCGGTCCGCGACGAGGGGGCGCTCTTTTCCGGCGACGTGCTGTTCCAGGGCTCGGTCGGCCGCGTCGACCTCCCGGGTGGCGACTGGCCGACGCTGCTGGAGAGCATCCGATCGCTCGTCGACGGCTTTCCGGAGGAGACGACGGTGTATCCCGGGCACATGGGGATCACGACGCTCGGCGCCGAGCGCGCCACGAACCCGTTTCTCGCCGAGCTCGCTCGTTAGGCTCGGGCCCGCATGAGCTCGCGCTTCCAGGCCCCCAGGGGCACGTTCGACATCCTGCCCGGCGAGCAGGCGGCGCGCCGGCGGGTCCACCTGGCCTGTGTCGACCTCTTCGCCCGCGCCGGCTACGGCCGGATCGAGACGCCGATCTTCGAGGACACCGAGCTCTTCTCCCGCGGGGTCGGCGAGTCCACCGACGTCGTCCAGAAGGAGATGTTCACGTTCACCGACCAGGGTGATCGCTCCCTGACCCTGCGCCCCGAGGGCACCGCGGCGATCTGCCGGGCCTACGTCGAGCATGGGATGCACAAGCTCCCGCAGCCGGTGAAGCTCTGGCACTGGGGACCGTACTTCCGCCACGAGCGCCCGCAGGCGGGGCGCTTTCGCCAGTTCAACCAGATCGGCGCCGAGGTGATCGGCACCGACTCGCCGCTCGTCGACGTCGAGCTGATCCTGCTGCTCGGCGACCTGCTCCGCGAGCTCGGCGTCCCGGGCCTGAGGCTGCGCGTGTCGAGCCTGGGCTCGCCGGCGTCCCGGGCCGCCCACCGCGACGAGCTGATCGCCTACCTGCGCGCCCACGAGGGCGACCTGGCGCCCGATGTCCGCGAGCGGATCGACGAGAACCCGTTGCGCGCCTTCGACTCCAAGGACGAGGGCACCCGGAGCGTGATGGCCGGCGCCCCGCAGCTGGTCGACCGCCTCGACGACGCCGACGCCGAGCACTTCGCGGAGGTCCGCCGCCTGCTCGACCACGCGGGGGTCGACTACGAGCTCGACGGGACGCTGGTGCGCGGGCTGGACTACTACACCCGGACCGTGTTCGAGTTCGAGTCCGAGAGCCTCGATGCACAGGCCGCGACGCTCGGCGGCGGCGGCCGCTACGACGGCCTGGTCGAGGCGCTCGGCGGTCCGGCGACCGCGGGTTGCGGCTGGGCGGCCGGGATCGAGCGCATCCTCCTGGCCCTCGACAGCCCGACGCCGGAGCCCGCGGCGGACGTCTTCGTCGCTGCGCCCGAGGCGCAGGGCGAGCGCGCCTTTGCGCTCGTCCGCGAGCTGCGCGGCGCCGGGCTGCACGCCGAGCTCGACCTCGCCGGCCGCTCGCTCAAGGGCCAGATGAAGCAGGCCGACCGGATCGGCGCCCGCCGTGCCGTGATCATCGGCGACGACGGCGCGGCCGAGGTGCGCGACATGTCGAGCGGCGAGCAGGAGCCGCTGGATCTCGCCAGGGTGGTGGAGGCTCTGAGCGCGTGACGGAACTGCCCGACTTCCCGGCCCTGCGACCGAACGAGTACCGCGACACCTGGTGCGGGCAGGTGCTCGGCGACCGGGTCGACGGCGAGGCCCGGGTCGCGGGCTGGGTGCACCGGCGGCGCGACCACGGCGGGCTGGTGTTCATCGACCTGCGCGACCGGACGGGGCTGATCCAGCTCGTCTTCCACCCCGAGCGCTCGGGCGAGGCTTTCGAGCTCGCGCACCGGTTGCGGGCCGAGGACGTGCTGAGCGCGACCGGGAGCGTCGTCCGCCGCGACCCCGAGACCGTCAACGCGGAGCTGCCGACCGGCGAGTTCGAGGTCCAGGTCAGCGGCGCCGAGCTGCTGGCCGACGCGCAGACGCCGCCGTTTCAGATCGAGGGCTTCTCCGGCGAGGTCGGCGAGGACGCCCGCCTGCGCTACCGCTACCTGGACCTGCGTCGCGAGCGCATGGCGGCGGCGATCGTCAAGCGCCACCGGGTCGCGGCGGCGATCCGCGACTTCCTCGGCGGCGAGGGCTTCCTGGAGATCGAGACTCCGATGCTGTCGCGGTCCACCCCGGAGGGCGCGCGCGACTTCCTCGTCCCGTGGCGGCGCGAGCCGGGCACGTTCTACGCCCTGCCCCAGTCGCCGCAGCTGTTCAAGCAGCTGCTGATGGTCGCCGGGTTCGAGCGCTACTTCCAGATCGTGCGCTGCTTTCGCGACGAGGATCAGCGCGCCGACCGCCAGCCCGACTTCACCCAGCTCGACCTCGAGATGTCCTTCGTCGGGGTCGAGGACGTGCTCGAGCTCAACGAGCGGCTGCTTGCGGCGGTCTTCGAGGCCGTCGACGGCCCGCAGGTCGAGCTGCCGTTGCGCCGGATCACCTACGACGACGCGATCGCACGATTCGGCACAGATCGCCCCGACCTGCGCTTCGGCCTCGAGCTCGTCGAGCTCACCGACCTGCTCGCCGGGACCGAGTTCAAGGTCTTCCGCGGCGTGATCGAGTCCGGCGGGATCGTCAAGGGGCTGAACGCCGGGGCCCGCGAGGTGCCGCGCTCGGCGCTCGACGGCCTGATCGGGCGCGCCCAGGAGCTCGGCGCGAAGGGCCTGGTGTGGGCGTTTCGCGAGGGCGAGGGGTGGCGCTCGCCGACCGCGAAGTTCCTCACCGCGGAGGAACTGGCGGCGCTCAACGAGCGCCTCGGAGCCGAGGAGGGCGACCTGCTGCTGGTCGTCGCCGACCAGTCCGATGTCGCCAACGCGGTGCTCGCCCAGCTGCGCCTGGACCTGGCCGAGCGCTTCGAGCTGATCGACCCCGAGGCCGAGGAGCTGTGCTGGATCACCGAGTGGCCGATGTTCGGCTTCAACGAGGCCGAGCAGCGCTGGGATCCCCTGCACCACCCGTTCACCGCCCCGGCCGGTGAGCTTGACCTTGCCGACCCCGGCGCCGCCAAGGCCCTCGCCTACGACGTGGTCTGGAACGGCCAGGAGCTCGGCGGCGGGTCGATCCGAATCTCCGACCCGGTGCTGCAGCAGCGTGCCCTGGAGGCGATCGGGATCGACAACGCCGAGGCCGAGGAGCGCTTCGGCTTCCTGCTCGAGGCGCTGCGCTTCGGCGCCCCGCCGCACGGCGGGATCGCCTACGGCCTCGACCGCTGGGTCCAGCGCCTCGTTCACGCGGACTCGATCCGCGACGTCATCGCCTTCCCGAAGGCGGCCTCGGGCGCCGACCCCCTGACCGGCGCTCCGACGCCGGTCGACGACGTCCAGTTGCGCGACCTGGGATTGAGCCTGCGCTCAAGCGTCAAGCGTTCGTAGCCGAACTAGAGATCTAGGTAGTCAGCTAATCTCGTGGAAGGCTCGAGCTTGTACGCCAGCCGTTCAAATTGTGAACCAACACAATCGCCTTGGGAGGCATCGTCCGGTAGCGCGCTGGTCGTAGCGCCGGCAGCCACCCACCTGTTCATTCAGGTTCGCAGGCAGAGCGGTAACGGCAAGCTGGGGCCTCTTCGTTCTTCAGCGGGCGGGTGCGCCCGATGAGGGAGAAGCTCAACAACAACCCCGTCTACCAGGCCGCGTTCATCGGCGTCCTCGCGCTCGGCGTCGGACTGATGCTGATGATGCGAATGGGCGGGGGCGCTGAGCCGCCCCCTGCGACCGCGCCGACCGAGTCGGTCACGACCGTCATCGGCGGGACGGCTCCGGCCGCGGCTCCGGCGACCGGGGCGCCCGCGGACCCCGCCGCCACCACGGCGCCCGCGACCACGGTCCCCACCGGCGGCGAGGCCGACTTCAAGGCCGGGCCCGGGCTGCCGGCCGCGGTCGTCGACGCATACGACGGCGGCCAGGCCGTCGGCGTGCTGGTCGTCAACCGCCAGGGGATCGACGACCGCGACCTCGCGCAGAGCGCGCTGGCGGTCGGTTCCCGCGCCGACGTCGCCGTCTTCGTCACCGACGTCAAGGACGTCGCCGACTACTCCCGGATCACTCAGGGCGTCGACCTGAACCGCACCCCCGCGCTGGTCGTGGTCCAGCCGAAGCGGCTGAGCGAGGGCCCGATGCCCAGCGCGAGCGTCGCGTATGGCTTCCGCGGCCCGGCCAGCGTCGAGCAGGCGTTCGAGGACGCCCTGTACGCCGGCCCCGAAGACCTGCCCTACTACCCGTAGGCGAGCCTCTCGGCCGTTACCCTCGGTCCGGATGGACCGGGAGACCTTTGACGCCTACCTCGCGGACCGCGGCCACCTCGGGGAGCCGCTCGACGGCGGCTTCGATGGCGCCGCCGGCGGGGCGCCGTGCGGCGACCTGATCCGGGTCTCGCTCGGGATCGAGGACGGCGCGCTCGCCGCGATCACGATCGCGGCGGAGGGCTGCGCCTCGGCGCGCGCCGCGGCCGCCGCGGCCGCGGACCTCGCCGACTCCTCGACGGTGCTGGAAGCGGCTCTGATCGGCCCCGACGCGGTTGCCGAGGCGCTCGGCGGGATCGGGACCCACGGGCGCCACGCGGTCGAGCTCGCCGCCGACGCGCTGCACCGCGCGCTCGGCGAGGCGGCCGGCGCCGGCATGCCGCTCGCCGCGCCGCCGCCCGACGGCGAGCGGGTTCTGGTCGCGCTCAGCGGCGGCGTCGACTCGGCGGTCGCCGCGCTGCGCGAGCGTGAGCGCGGGGCGGAGGTGGTCGCCGTGACCCTGAAGCTGTGGTCGGACCGGCGCACCGACGCCGCCAAGAGCTGCTGCTCGCCGCTGGCCGTACTGGGCGCCCGCGACGTCGCACACTCGCTCGGCATCCCGCATCTGACGCTCGACCTCGAGCCGCGGTTTCGCGAGGCGGTCGTCGGCAGCTTCATCGACGGGTATCGGGCCGGCCGGACTCCGAACCCGTGCGTGGTGTGCAACGGCGAGCTGCGGATCGACGCGATGCTGGCGCTCGCCGACCGCCTCGGGGCGGAGTCGCTGGCCACCGGCCACTACGCGCGCCTGGTCGACGACGGCGAGGGCCCGCTGCTGGCGGGCGCGGCCGATCCGGCCAAGGACCAGACCTACATGCTCTCCGGCCTCGCCCCGGCCTCGCTCGCCCGGCTTCGCTTCCCGCTCGCGGACCTGGAGAAGCCGCGGGTGCGCGCGATCGCCGCCGAGGCGGGGCTGGCGGTTGCCTCGAAGGCCGAGAGCCAGGACCTGTGCTTCCTGGCGGGGGAGGGCAAGCGCGCCTTCCTGCGCCGCCACGGGGGGCTCGGCGAGCGCCCGGGGGAGATCGTCGACCGCTCCGGGCGGCGGCTCGGCAGCCATCGCGGCCATCACGAGTTCACGGTCGGCCAGCGCCGCGGACTCGGGGTCGGGTCGCACGAGCCCCTGTACGTGCTCGCCACCGACGCCGCGACCAACACGGTGGTCGCCGGGAGCAGTGAGGAGCTGGCGACGCGCCGGGTGGCGGTGCGCGAGGCGACCCTGCACCGCCCCGGCGGCCGGGTCGACCGGGTGCTGCTGCGCTATCACTCGCGCCCGCTCGCCTGTGAGCTGCCGGCCGTCGAGGCCGGCGAGCACCCCGAGCTCGAGCTCTCGCTGGCCGAGCCCGCCTACGGCGTCGCCCCGGGCCAGACCGCCTGCCTGCTCAGCGGCGACCTGGTCGTCGGCCGGGCGACGATCGCGTAGGACGGCGCACCTAGACTGGCGTTTCGCATGGGCATGACGTCGGACGAGATCCGCGAGACTTACCTGTCGTTCTTCGAGGAGCGCGGGCATCTGCGCGTGCCCTCGGCGTCGCTCGTCCCCGGGCCCGAGGACACCTCGACCCTGCTCACGGTCGCGGGGATGCAGCCGTTCAAGCCCTACTTTCGCGGCGAGAAGCCACCCTCACCGCGGATCTGCGACGTACAGCGGTGCTTTCGCACCCCCGACATCGAGGAGGTCGGCAAGACCCGCCGCCACCTGACCTTCTTCGAGATGCTCGGCAACTGGAGCTTCGGCGACTACTTCAAGCGGGAGTCGATCGAGTGGGGCTGGGAGCTCTCGCTGGAGGGGTTCGGGTTCGATCCGGAGCGGATCTGGGCGACCGTGTTCGAGGGCGATGAGGAGCTCGGCCTGGGCCCCGACGAGGAGGCGATCGAGCTCTGGAAGGCGGTGGGCGTTCCGGAGGAGCGGATCGTGCTGCTGCCGCGGTCGGAGAACTTCTGGCAGGCGGGGCCGACCGGGCCGTGCGGGCCGTGCTCGGAGATGTACATCGACCGCGGGCCCGAGTACGGCGGCGACGACCAGCGCCCCGGCGACGACACCGATCGCTATCTCGAGTACTGGAACCACGTCTTCATGACCTACGAGCTGCACGAGGACGGCTCGCTGACCGAGCTGCCGGCGCGGAACATCGACACCGGGATGGGTCTCGAGCGGATGGCGATGATCCTGCAGGGGGTCGACTCGGTCTTCGAGACCGACGCCTTCGCGCCCCTGATCGCGCTCGCCGAGGAGCTCTCCGGGCAGGCCTACGACGCCGAGCCGAAGGTGACCAGGGCGATGCGGATCATCGCCGACCACTCGCGCGGCGCGGTCAACCTCATCGCCGACGGCGTCGTCCCGTCGAACGAGGACCGCGGCTACGTGCTGCGGCGGATCATGCGGCGGGCGATCCAGCAGGGCCGGGTCCTGGGGCTCGAGCCGCCGTTCCTCGGCCGCTTCGCCGACAGGGTGATCGAGTTGATGGGCGGCGCCTATCCGCACCTCGAGGCCGAGCGCGACCTGATCATGCGCTGGGTCGGCGACGAGGAGGAGAGCTTCGGGCGCACGCTCGAGCGCGGGACCGACCTGCTGAACCAGCTCGTCGCCGAGGCCAAGGAAGCGAGCACGTCCTGGATCGACGCCGAGGACGCCTTCCGCCTCCACGACACCTACGGCTTCCCCTACGACCTGACCAAGGAGCTGCTGGCCGAGGAGGGCCTGGCCGTCGACGACGAGGGCTTCGAGGCGCTGATGGAGGAGCAGCGGACACGGGCGCGCAGCGGCACCACGATCTCCGCGGGGCCCGACCGCCACGAGGCCGTGATCGAGTTCGCCTCCGCCGCGCCTCCGACGAGCTTCGTCGGCTACCGCGAGCTCGAGGCCGAGACGGCGGTCGCCGCGGCGCGATCGCTCGGTGACGACGGCGCGCTGCTGGTCAAGCTCGAGGAGAGCCCGTTCTACGCCGAGGGCGGCGGCCAGGTCGCCGACTCCGGCCTGCTCGCGTGGGAGGGGCGCGAGGCCCTGGTGGAGGACGTCTATCGCGTCGGCGACGACCAGGCGCTGCGCGTCTCCGGGGCCGGGCTCGAGCCCGGCCAGGGCGTGAAGGCCGTCGTCGACCACGAGCTCCGCCACGCGACGATGCGAAACCACACCGCCACCCACCTGCTCCACGCGGCGCTGCGCGAACGGCTGGGCACCCACGTGCGCCAGGCCGGGTCCGCGGTGCGTCCCGACAAGCTGCGTTTCGACTTCACACACGGCGCTCCGCTGGGCGCCGAGGAGGCCCGTGCGATCGAGGACCGCGTCAACGAGTGGGTGAAGGCGAGCCGCCCCGTGCGGGCGATGGAGATGGAGCGCGCCGAGGCCGAGGCGCTGGGCGCGATGGCGCTGTTCGGCGAGAAGTACGGCGACTGGGTGCGGATGGTCGAGGTCGACGAGGTCTCCCGCGAGCTCTGCGGCGGCACCCACGTGGCCAACACCGCGGAGGTCGGGATCGTCGCGATCCTCTCCGAGGGCTCGAGCGCCGCGAACGTGCGCCGGATCGAGGCGCTGACCGGGCCAGCTGCGATCGACCACTACCGCCGGCGCAGCGATGAGCTCGACCGGGCGGGCGCCCTGCTCGGCTCGCCCCGCGATCCGGTCGCCGCCGCCGAGCGCGTGGCCGAGCGGCTCGCCGAGCTGGAGGCGAAGCTCGCCGAGTCCGGGCGCGCCGAGGCCGGGGCGGAGGCGGAGAAACTTGGAGCCGAGGGCGAGGACGTCGGGGGCGTTCGGGTGATCGCCGGCGAGTCGCATGGCGCCGACCAGCGCGCGCTACTCGACCTCGCCGACCGGATCAAGCAGCGGCACGACGGCGATGCCGCAGTGGTGCTGGGCGGGCGCGAGAACGGCAAGGTTGCGTTGGTAGCGAGCTTCACCAGGGGGGCGGTCGAGCGTGGCCTGTCCGCCTCCGGGGTGATCAAGGAGGTCGCCGGGTTGATCGGCGGCGGCGGCGGGGGACGCGATGACGCGGCCCAGGCCGGCGGCCGCAATCCCGACGGGCTCGAGGACGCGCTGCGCGCGGCGGTCGAGGCGATCCGCCGCTCGTTGAGCGCCTAAGAGGGCTGATGCGGGTTATCCGCGCACGCGGATGACGTCGCATCCCGTCGCTGGATCGCCACCCACGACCTCGCGGGTAGCGCTGCTACCCGTCTCGGCCGTGTGCGGCGCCCAGCTGGGCATGCGACGCCCCCGCGCACGCACCTAACCCACATCAACCCTCTGCCCTCTAGGGTTGCGCACCGGCATGCGGGTGTTGGCGATCGATCACGGCGACGTGCGTGCGGGGACCGCCGTGTGCGACCCGAGCGGCACGATCGTGCGGCCACTGGGCGTGATCAGCCCTCCGGACCCGGCCGAGGCGGCGCGGGTGGCGAGCGACGAGGGCGCCGAGCTCGTCGTCGTCGGACTCCCCGTCTCGCTCGACGGCGCCGAGCGCGACCAGGCCGCGGCGGCACGCAGATTCGCCGAGGCGCTGGCCGCCGAGCTCGGCGAGATCCCGGTCGAGACCTACGACGAGCGGCTGACCACCCGGATGGCCGCCTCGAGCGCCCGGGCCGGGGCCGCCGCGCCCGCCGACGCACTCGCCGCCGCTCACCTGCTGGAGTCCTATCTGGCGAGCCGTGGGGGTGCCGTATGACCGATGAGTTCGACTGGCGGGACCCGTTCGCCGACGACCCGGAGGCCGCCGAGCGCGAGCGTCGCCGCGCGGAGCGCGAGGCGCGCCGCCGAGCTCAGCAGGAATCGCTCGCGGCTAAGGTCCAGAGCGAGCCGGCCGTGACGCCGGAGACCGAGCCGCCGCCCCCGGCCGCTCCGCCGCCGCTCACCGATGAGCATGAGGTGCCGCCCGCGCTCGCGCCCCGGCGCACGTACGGGGACGAGCCACCGCGGCACCTCCTGATCCGGCGGATTATCGGCGCGCTCGTCTTCCTCGCGGTCCTCGGGCTGCTCGTGTTCGGGGTCAAAAAGGCGGTCGACGGCCTCGGCGGGGGGGACGACCCGCCGGCCAAGGCGGAAAAGCCGGTGAAGACGACGGAGATCACGGTCCCAGAGGGCCTCGACCGTGCCCAGATCGCCGCGGTCGCCAAGGACGCAGGGCTGAAGGGCGACTACATGAAGGCGACCAAGAAGCCGCCGGAGCAGTCCGGGTTCGACCTCGCCTCCTACGACGCCAAGGGCGCGCCCAACCTGGAGGGGTTCCTGTTCCCCGACACGTGGAACGACCTGCCCAAGAAGGCGACCGTCCACGACCTGGTCGACCGCCAGCTGGCCGACTTCCAGCAGCGCATCAAGGGCGTCGACCTCTCCGCCGCGAAGAAGAAGAACCTGACGCCCTACGACGTTCTGATCATCGCCTCCATCATCGAGAAGGAGATCGCGGTGCCCGAGGAGCGAAAGCTCGCCGCGGCCGTCGTCTACAACCGGCTCGCCGCCAACAATCCCCTCGGCATGGACTCGACGATCCGCTACTACGAGCAGAACTACGACGAGCAGCTGACCGAATCCGAGCTGGAGGCCGATCACCCGTACAACACGCGCATCCGCCTCGGGCTCCCGCCGACGCCGATCTCCAACCCGGGACTGGCGTCGATCGAGGCGGCCGCGAAGCCGGCCGACTCGGACGTCTTCTACTTCGTGATCAAGCCCGGGACCTGCAACGAGCACACCTTCGTCGAGACCGAGGAGGAGTTCTTCGCGGCCGAGGAGGCCTACCAGCAGGCGCTCGCCGAGCAAGGGGGCTCCCCGACCGAGTGCTGAGGCCGCCGCGGGCGGCCCAGCGTGCCTAGCATCGCCGTATGCCCCGCCTCGCGGTCCTCGGCCACCCGGTCGCCCACTCGCGCTCGCCGGCGATGCAGACCGCGGCCCTGGCCGAGCTCGGTCTTGCCGATACCTGGTCGTACCGGGCGATCGAAGTACCGCCGGACGACTTCACCGCGCTGGTGGCTTCGCTCCCCGACGACGACTTCGCGGGCGTCAACGTGACCGTTCCGCACAAGGTCGCGGCGCTCGCCGTCGCCGACCGGGCCTCCCACGCGGCGCGCGCGATCGGCGCCGCCAACACGCTCAGCTTCACGGGTGACGGCGTCGCGGCCGAGAACACCGACGCGGCCGGGATCAGCGCCGCGATCGGCGAGTCCGTCGCCGGCCGGCGCGCCCTCGTGCTCGGCGCCGGGGGCTCGGCTAGGGCCGCGGTCTGGGCGCTTCGCGAGGCGGGCGCCGAGGTCTCGATCCACAACCGGACGGCGAGCAGGGGGGAGGCGCTCGCGCGCGAGCTGGGCGTCGGCACGGCGGTCAAGCCCGTGGCCGGTGATTTCGACCTGATCCTGAACGCGACCACGCTGGGCCTCACGCAGGCAAGCAAGCGCCCGCCCGTGCCTGACGACCTAAAGGCGCTCCCCGTGGATGCCGATGCGCTCAGTGAACGACAAGTCGTGGTGGACCTCGTCTACGGGGCCTACGAGACGGCCTTCGCATCCCGTGCACGGGAGCGTGGGGCACGCGTGATCGATGGGCTCGAGGTGCTGGTTCACCAAGGAGCTGCGTCGCTTCGGATCTGGACCGGGCTGGAACCCCCGATCGAGACGATGCGGCGGGCGGCTCGCGAATGAATTCCAGATGGAAGATCGACCCACACACCTGCGTCCCGTGCCCACACCGGGCTCCAAGGCGACGGCACGAGAGCTCGAGCCCGAGGAGGGCGGCACCCCCGGGCTGACACCGCCGAGCGGCAGCGGCAGCTCGGCGATGTTCCTGACCGATGTGATCGTCGGCCTGGGCTACGTGAGCCGCGAGCAGATCGACCAGGTGACCGAGCGGGCGCGGAGCGCCGGGTTCCCGCCCGAGGACCTGCTGCTCGAAGAGTCGCTGATCGACGCCCAGCAGCTCGCGCGGGCGGTCGCTGAGCGCTACGGCCTCGACTACGTCGACCTCGGCTCCTTCCACGTCGACATGGGAGCGGCGAACCTGCTCTCGGTCCCCGCGGCGCGCCGCTACCAGGCGATCCCCGTCGGCTACCACGACCCGGAGACGCTGCTGGTCGCGATGGTGGACCCCGCGAACGTCTTGGCGGTCGACGACATCCAGATGATCACCGGCCTGCGCTGCCGGATGGCGGTTGCCGCCGCCGACGACGTGGATGCACTGATCAAGCGGGTCAACTCGCTTGAGCACGCGGTCACCGAGGCGGTCGACGAGGAAGGGGGCGAGGCGGAGCTCGGCGAGGTCACAGAGCTGCACGAGTCCGCCGACGACGCGCCGGTGATCAAGCTCGTCTACTCGATCCTCGGCCAGGCGGCGTCCGAGGGCGCATCCGACATCCACTTCGAGCCCGGCGAGGACGACATGCGGGTCCGGTTCCGCGTCGACGGCGTCCTCTACGAGGCGGCGCGGGTGCCGAAGCGGATGGTCGCGGGCGTCATCTCGCGGATCAAGATCATGGCCGAGCTCGACATCGCCGAAAAGCGGGTCCCCCAGGACGGCCGCATCGGCGTGAACGTCGACGGCCGCAACGTCGACCTGCGAATCACCACCCTGCCCACCCAGCGCGGCGAGGGCTCGACGATCCGCATCCTCGACAAGGAGACGGCGTTGCGCACGCTCGACGACCTCGGCATGGTCGGCACCGGGCGCGAAGCCTTCGAGGAGTCGATCATCCGCTCGCACGGTGCCGTCCTCGTCACCGGCCCGACCGGCTCGGGTAAGTCGACGTCGCTCTACGCGGCGCTCGCGAAGCTGAACGCGGTCGAGAAGAAGATCATCACGATCGAGGATCCGGTCGAGTACCGGATCGAGGGCATCAACCAGATGGGCGTCAACAACAAGGCGGGGCTGACCTTCGCCGCCGGCCTGCGCTCGATGCTGCGCGCCGACCCCGACATCATCATGGTCGGCGAGATCCGGGACGCCGAGACCGCGCGGATCGCGATCGAATCGGCCCTGACGGGCCACATGGTGCTCTCCACGCTGCACACCAACGACGCCCCGGGCACGATCACCCGGCTGTCGAAGATGGGGATCGAGAGCTTTTTGACCGCCTCGGCGCTCGACTGCATCGTCGCCCAGCGCCTGGCGCGAAAGCTCTGCACGCACTGCAAGCGGCGGACGATGATCTCGCATGCGGCGCTGATGGAATCCGGATTCCGGGTCGGCGCCGACATGGAGGCCTACGAGCCGGTTGGCTGCCCACGCTGCAGCAACAGCGGGTACAAGGGGCGGATCGGGATCTACTCGGTGATGAAGATGACCGAGCGGCTCAAGGACCTCACCGTCACCGCGGCCCCGGAGGCCGAGATCACGGCGATGGCGCGCGAGGAGGGGATGCTCACCCTCCGCGAGGACGGCCTGACCAAGGTCCGCGCCGGCGTCACCTCGATCGCCGAGCTGGCCCGGGTCGCGTCCTAGCTCGCGACCCTCAAGGTTTCGCGCACGCCTGACGATTGGGTTCCCGTGAGTGTTGATTTCGCAGCCGTGCTCGGTCGCCAGGTCGAGCTGCGCGCCTCCGACGTGCACATCTCGGCGGGCCTTCCGCCGGCGATGCGCCTCAACGGCAGGGTGACGCCGCAGACCGATTTTCCGACCCTGAGCTCCCAGGACACGCGTGAGATCGCGTACTCGATCCTCAACGACTCGCAGCGCAAGCGGTTCGAGAACGAGCTCCAGCTCGACTTCGCCTACGCGATCCCCGGGGTCGCCCGCTTCCGCGTCAACGTCTTCATGCAGCGCGGCTCGGTCAGCGCAGCCTTCCGGCTGATCCCGAGCGAGATCCAGAACCTGGAGACGCTGGGGCTGCCGGCTCCGGTCGCCGAGTTCACGCGCAAGCCGCGCGGGTTCGTCCTCGTCACCGGTCCGACCGGCTCGGGCAAGTCGACGACGCTGGCCTCGATGATCGACCTGATCAACCGCGAGCGCCAGGACCACATCCTCACGATCGAGGACCCGATCGAGTTCCTGCACCGCCATCAGAACTGCCTCGTCAACCAGCGCGAGGTCGGGTCCGACGCGACGGACTTCTCGACCGCCCTGAAGGGCGCCCTGCGCGAGGACCCCGACGTGATCCTCGTCGGCGAGATGCGCGACCTGGAGACGATCTCGACCGCGCTGACCGCGGCCGAGACGGGCCACCTGGTCTTCGCGACGCTTCACACCCAGTCCACGGCCCAGACGGTGGACCGGATCATCGACGTCTTCCCGCCTCACCAGCAGCAGCAGGTGCGGATGCAGCTCTCGATCGCCCTGCAGGGGATCCTCACCCAGCAGCTGCTCGAGACCCAGGACGGCGCCGGGCGCGTCGTCTGCACGGAGCTCTTGATCCCCACGCCGGCGATCCGCAACCTGATCCGCGAGGGCAAGACCCACCAGATCTACTCGGCGCTGCAGACCTCGGGCGCGATCGGGATGCAGACGATGGACTCGAACCTCGCCCAGCTCGTCCGCGCCGGCAAGATCAGCCGCTCGCTCGCCGAACAACGCGCCTCCGTCCCCGAGGAGCTCAAGCGCCTGCTCGGCGGCACCGACGCGATGACCGGCGCCGCCGGCCCTGCCCCTGCGACCGTGCCCGTCAGGGCCGCGTAAGGGGCCGGCGATGGGCACCTTCGCCTTCCGCGCCGTCGACGTCGCCGGCGTGCCGGCCCGCGGGGAGCTCGAAGCCGGGACCAAGTCCCAGGTCACCGAGCAGCTGCGCCAGCGTGGCCTCATCGTCCTCGACGTCTCCGAGAAGCACGAGGCGTTCAAGCTCGAGTCGATTTTCCAGCGCTTCAAGAGCGTCGACATGCGCGCCCTGTCGATCTTCTCGCGGCAGTTCGCGACCCTGATCGGCGCGGGGATGCCGATGCTCCGCTCCCTTTACACGCTGGAGGAGCAGACCGAGGACGAGATGCTGAAGGCCGCGATCGGCGGCATCCGCGACGACGTCGAGGCCGGCAGCTCGGTCTCCGCCGCGATGGAGTCGCAGCCGGGCGTGTTCACGCCGCTGTACCGCTCGATGGTCGCAGCGGGCGAGGGCTCCGGGCGGCTCGAGGACGCGCTCGACCGCGTCGCAGCCCAGCTCGAGAAGCTCGATTCGCTCAAGCGCCAGGTCAAGTCGGCGATGATGTACCCGGCGGTGATCTTCGCCCTGGCGATCGTCGTGATGCTCGCCGTGGTGATCTTCATCGTCCCGGTCTTCACCGGCATCTTCGAGGAGCTCGCGGCCGAGAACGGGTCCGACGCCACGCTGCCGTTGCCGACCCGGATCACGGTCGGCGCGTCGGACATGGTCATCAACGCTTGGTACGTCCTGATCCCGGCGATCGCCGGACTTGCGTATGCGTTCCTGCGCTGGAAGAAAACCGAGCGCGGCCGCTTTGCCTGGGACGCGTTCAGCCTGAAGATCCCGATGAAGATCGGCGACGTCGTGCAGAAGGTCGCCCTGGCGCGCTGGTCGCGGACTTTCTCCGGCACCATCGCCTCCGGCGTGCCGATGCTGCAGGCGATCCAGATCGCCGGCCAGACGTCTGGCAACGAGGTGATCGCCGTGGCGATGGACGACGTCTACGACTCGGTCAAGAAGGGCGGCTCGATCGCCCAGCCGCTGATGGAGCATCCCTTGTTCCCGCCGATGGTCGCCCAGATGGTCAGCGTCGGCGAGGAGTCCGGGCAGCTCGAGACGATGCTCGAGAAGGTCGCCGACTTCTACGACGCCGAGGTGGACGCCAAGGTCAAGGCGCTGACCTCGCTGATCGAGCCGGTGATGATCATCTTCATCGGCGTGATCGTCGGCTTCATCGTGATCTCGATGTACCTGCCGATCTTCAAGCTCTACGACAGCATGGGCTAGCTGGATCGGGCCTTGTCGCCGACCACGATTCGCGCGATCACGCGGCCGCGCGCGCCGGGCGGCGCGGGTGGGATGAAGCGCACCTCGTAGCTCCCCGGGTCGGCCGGCAACAGCGAGTAATGCGCCGGATCGAAGCGATCGACCGCCTCGAGCGACCCGAGGACCAGGACCTCGACTTGGCCCGGCTTCGACGAGGTGACCGTGAGCTCGAGCTGATCGCCCCTGTCGATCCGGATCGGTTCCGGCTTGCGTGCGTCGGCGGTGATCCGGCGGTGCAAGAGCTCGCCCGTCGGCGGCGGGGCCTCCGTCGTCGTGGTCGTCGTCGAGGTCGAGCTCTCCTCCACCGCATTGCGCTCGATCGGGATCAGCGCCGCCACGGCGCTCGAGAGCACCAGCAGGACCAACATCACCAAGATCAAGCGCCGAGCGGCCATCTAGGGACGGAGGCTACGCAGGAGACCCTCAGACCGGTTAGGGGCCAGCCCCCAATGAATGTCCAGGTAACGCCTATGCGGCGCTAAAGGAATCCCCGCTCTGCCCCGATAGGGGACCTGTAATCGGCCAGAACCTCCACTTTTGGGTTAGGGGACTGGCGCACAGCAAAACCGGTACCTACAGGAGGCACCAAGTGATTAACAAGCTCCGCGTCAGGACCCAGAGCGAGTCGGGTTTCACCCTCGTCGAGCTCCTGGTCGTGATGCTCATCATCGGCCTGCTGGCTGCGATCGCCATTCCGGCGTTCTTCAACCAGCGCAGCAAGGCCAGCGACGCCGAGGCGAAGTCCGCGGTGAAGACGGCGCAGACGGCGATGGAGACGTTCGCGACCGACGAGGGCGCCAGCGGATACGACCTCGCGACGGTCGCCGCTCTCCAGACCATCGAGCCGACGCTCAACAACGCGAACGACCTGGACCTCACCACGGCGGCCGACGTCGCGGTCAACCCGGGCGTGGACACGTACACGGTCTCGGTTGCGTCCGATGCCGGCAACCGCTTCGCGATCACGCGGGCGGCCAACGGGACCATCACCTACAACTGCGCAACCGGCGGTACCGACGGTTGTCCGACGGGCGGTCTCTGGGACTGATCGTCTGATCAGAGCGGTAGTACTCGACAAGGGCGGGCCTTCGGGCCCGCCCTTCGTCGTTCTGGACCCGAACCAGTTCGCGGGCAGGGCTAAAGCCCGACCGGCGGCGAGTCGATGGGGCATGCAGACATGCGTCGAACCCGAGCCCCCAATCAAGATCCGATCGCCGATCCGCGCGGTCGAGTCCGGTTTCACGCTGGTCGAGCTGCTGCTTGCGATCGCGATGCTCACAGGCGTGATGGCCGCCTTGGTCGGGATCTTCACGACCACCGGGCCGGCCGCGGGGCGCGACCAGGCCCGCGCCCACGGGATCATGGACGCGCAGGTCGGGCTGGCCGGGATGACCCGCGACCTGCGTCAGGCGCAGACGATCAACTCGGCAACCTCGACGGCGGTTGACTTCAACGCCACGATCGACGGCGTGAGCCAGCGCATTCTGTACGACTGCTCAACCTACGAGTCGGGGACGACGACCTCCAAGAAGTGCGTGCAAGCGACGAGCTCGAACCTGAGCGTCGCGCCGAGCGCGGCATCCGGCGCCCCCGTGATCACCCGCCTGATCAACGGGACGGCCGCCGACACGAGCCCGGTGTTCACCTACTCGCCGAGCGCGGCCGCACCGACCTTCATCTCGGTTCACATCGTCGTCCCGCGCGACGGCGGCTACGAGGAGCAGGGCGTCGGCTACCAGAACAACATCTCCTTCGACGGCGGGGTCTACCTCCCGAACCGGGGGACGCAGTGATCCGCCGCGTCCAGGTTCAGCGCGAGGACGGCTTCACCCTGGTCGAGCTGCTGATCGCCTCGGTGATCCTGATCGTCGGGATCTTCGCCGTGATCGCGGCTTTCGACGCGACCCGCCGCCTGGGTAGCAATCAGGAGAGCCAGACCGTCCGCGCCCAGGTGGCCGAGAAGGAACTGCAGCTGATCGATCTCGCAGGGCTACGACGCGATCGGCCTCAGCTCGACCCCGACCCACTCGACCGACCCTGACAACCCCTTCTACTACGTCACCAACGGCTCGCCGTCCATCTTCCAGTGGGACCTGACCAACTCGAGCCGCACCGAGTCCCTCTGCGCGAGCGCAACCAGCTGCGCGGGCTCGATCGCCCCCGGTCCGACCGCGTGGAGCTCGGGGGGCGCGAGCGGCAACGTCTACCGCTTCGTCACCTGGGTCAACGACACGTGCTCCGGCGCCTGCACCGCGGCGACCGACTTCAAGCGGATCACCGTGATGGTCACCCAGAACAACGTGGACGGCCCCCAGACGCCGCTCCTGGTCTCAACCCTTGTGTCCGACCCGAGTGACTCCTAGCCGCCTCACAGCCCTCCGCCGCCGGGTCATCCGCGAGGACGGGATCGCGATCGTCTTCGCGGTTCAGATCCTGGCGATCCTGTCGCTGATGGTCGCCGCGGTGCTCGGCTCGGCCGTGTCGCTGACCGGCGCGACCGAGCGTGACTACGCCGGCAAGAACGCGCTCGCCGCGTCGCTCAGCGGGCTCGACGTCGCCCGCTACCGGCTCGAGGAGGTCCAAGCCCGCCAGCAACATGTGCCTGACCACCGTGCCGTCGCGACCGGCACGAGCGGCGCGGCCACCGGCGAGTGCCCGCCGTACGTCGGCGATCTGGGCAACGGGACCACATACCGCTATTACGTCACCCCGGCGCTCGCCGTCGGCGGCACCTGCGCGGGCCAGACGATCACCTCGAGCACGGCGACGAGCCGATGCGTCACTGCCTACGGGACCTCGGACGGCGTCACCCGCCGCACGCAGGCGCTGATCCGGCGCGACCAGATGTCGGGGACGCTGTTCCCCTTCTCCGGCATCCTCGGCCCAACAAGGTGGAGATCCACCAGCACGACTGATTGGGGCGCCGAGATCGATGGAACGGTCGCGACGAACGGGGAGTTCAAGTTCCACCACTGCGAAACCGTGACGCCCGGGATCACGCACTGGCGGCCGGGACCGGTCGCGACGACCGCCGTGCACGAGGAGATGCGCGGACACGCCCTGACGACGTACGCGCCGCGCAGCACCCCGTGGACGGCCGCCGAGGCGACCAGCTTGTTCACCGGCACGCCCACCGTCAACGACAACGTGACCGTGTTCGGTGCTGCGAGCGGGTTCGAGTACAAGGCGGACAACCGCGAGCTCAAGGACAAGACCACCGCGACCCTGATCCTCAACGGCCCGAATCCGCGGACCGGATCGGGTGGGGTCTGGGTCTTCAACTTCTGCAAGCTGGAGTTCGACAACGCGACCAACATCAAGCTGCAGAACGGGGCGGTCGCCCGCTTCCTGATCGACAGCAAGGACCGGGCGGGGTCCGGCTGTACCAGCGACGGGAACTTCAAGCTGAAGCGGGAGAGCGCGATGAACTTCGACACCGGAACCCAGACGCCCGGCGCCCCCGGTCCAGCTCCAGGTCCCGGTCTACGGCACCACGGGCAAGGTCGACATCGAGAAGGAGGCCATGTTCTCCGGCGGGCTGTATTCGCCGGGCGGGAAGATCGACTTCCATCACAACCTGACCTTCGTCGGCTCGATCGTCGGCCTGGAGGTGAAGGCGCACCACGGGTTCGACTTCACCGCCGCCGACGTCTCGATCAGCACGAAGGCACGACGGTCGACCAGCCGTGGGCGCGGACGACGCCGGGCTTCGTCGAGTGCCGGTCGGCGGCCACCACGGCCACCGACCCGGAATCCGGCTGCTGAGGGCTAGGCCCCAGGGGTCAGCCCCCTCGACGGTGCGGCCACCCAACAGCCCGGTCGCTCACCAGGCGGGCCTTGGCCGCCGAGCCAAGAGGTGATGTCCCACCGTCCACTCGGATTCGGAAACGAGGAGGGGATCGCGATGATCTTCGCGGTCCAGGTCCTCTCCGTCATGACCCTGATGGTCGCCGCCGTGCTCGGCTCGAGCGTGTCGCTCAGCAGTACGACCGAGCGCGACGTGTCCTCGAAGGATGCGCTGGCGGCGGCGCTGAGCGGGCTCGACGTCGCCCGCTACCGCCTGGAGCAGGTCAACCCGGCGAACGGGATGTGCCTGACCGATGCCGCGGTGGCCACCGGCTCCGGCGGGGCGGCGACCGGCGAGTGCCCGGCCTACATGGGCGACCTCGGCAACGGGACCACGTTCAGCTATCGGGTGACCCCCGCGGTCACCGGCGGCACCTGCGCCGGGCAGACCCTGACCGCCAGCGCCGACACGAGGCGTTGCGTTACCGCAACCGGGGCCTCGAACGGCGTCACCCGCAGGGCGCAGACGCTGATGCAGCGGTCACCGGTGTCGGCCGCGCTGTTCCCGTTCAGCGGCATGCTCGGGCTCAGCGCGGTCTCCGTCAACGAGAGCGGTCACGGCACGATCGTCGGACCGGTCGGCTCGAACGGGGCCTTCAGCCTCAGCAACTGCGAAGGGACGAGCAGCGGGGCGACCTGGATGCCTGGCCCCAGTGGGACGATGTCGGAGAGCTGCGCCGGCACGCCCACCTCCCAGCCGCCCGCGAGCACTCCCTGGACGCTGACTCCGCTCGACTCGCTCTTCGCCGGGACCGAGACCGTCAACGACAACGCCGCGGTCTTCGGTGCCGCGAGCGGCTTCGACTACGACACGGTGCGGGAGGTCAAGGACACGAGCAACGCGACGCTGATCCTCAACGGGCCCAACGAGCGCACCGGCTCCGGCGGCATCTGGACGTTCAACCTCTGCAAGCTCAACTTCACCCACGTGACAATGATCAGGCTCCTCAACGGCGCCACCGCCCGATTCATGATCGACTCCAACCAGCGACCCGGGTCGGGCTGTCCGAGCAGCGCCTCGATGAACATGACCGCGGTCTCGGCGATGAACGTCGATCCGGCCACCGGGTTGCCCGGCAATCCCACCCAGCTGCAGTTCTACTACTACGGCACCGGGACCGCGAACGTCAACAACAAGTCCGGCTTCTCGGCAACCTTCTACGGGCCCAACGCGACGCTCAAGGCGACCAACGACACGACCTGGATCGGCGCGATCGCCGCCAACAGGATCGAGGCGACCAACGGCCTCAACTTCACGTCCGGCGACGTCTCGTCGATCACCGGGGGCGGGAGCACAAATCAGCCCTGGACGCGCACCACGCCCGGCTTCGTCGAGTGTCAGTCGACGGCGGCCGCGCCCACGGACCCGGAATCGGGGTGCTGAGGGGCCGCAGGCGTGGGGGATCGTCCATTCGGCCAGGCAGCCCCCGCCCTTTAACCCTGGTCGCGGGCGTGCGCCGATGAATGGGGGACATGTCGTGCCAGCGATCGCCCACGTCTTTCGGGGGTTCGCAAGATGCCCCCTTGGCCTTGCTCGTGCGTTTGCATGCCCGATTTGCACGCGAGGACGGGATCGCGATCGTCTTCGCCGTTCAGATCATGGCGATCATGACCCTGATGGTCGCCGCGGTGCTCGGCTCGGCCTTGTCGCTGAGCAGCACGACAGAGCGCGACGTCTCGTCCAAGGATGCGCTCGCGGCGGCCCTGAGCGGGCTCGACGTTGCCCGCTACCGGCTCGATCAGCTCGAGCCCGCCGCCAACATGTGCATCACCAACCAGGTCGTGGCAACGGGCACCGGTGGCGCCGCGACGGGCGAGTGCCCGGCCTTCGCCGGCGACCTCGGCAACGGCACCGGCTACGGCTACTACGTCACGCCCGAGCTGGTCGGCGGGGCGACCTGTGGCGGCCAGACCGTCACGGCGAGCGCGACACACAAGCGGTGTGTCACCTCCTACGGAACCGCTAACGGGGTCACGCGGCGAACGCAGACCCTCGTCGCGGCAGACCCGGCGACGGCCGCGCTGTTTCCGCTCAGCGGAGTGGTCGGACTCGACTACGTCTCGATCAACCAGAACAACCACGGCAACGTCGTCTCCGCGGTGGCATCGAACGGCGAGTTCGACCTCAAGCACTGCAGCGGCACCAGCGGCACGGTGACCTGGAACCCGGGCCCGACCGCGACGATGTCGGAGGACTGCTCCGGAACGCCGACCTCGGCGCCGCCTCGCACCACCCCCTGGACCCTGGCGCCCATCGACTCGCTGATCAGCGGCACGGAGACCGTCAACGACAACGCGACGGTGTTCGGCGCTGCGAGCGGCTGGGGCTACGACGCCGCCAAGCGCGAGCTCAAGGACACGAACAACGCAACCCTGATCATCAACGGTTCGAACCCCCGCACCGGATCCGGCGGGGTCTGGACGTTCAACTTCTGTTCCCTGAAGCTCACCCACGTGACGTCGATCAAGCTCCAGGGCGGGGCGATCGCGCGGTTCTTCGTCGACTCCAACGAGCGCGCCGGCTCCGGATGCGGATCGGGCAAGTTCGACATCACCAACGTCTCGGGGATGAACTACGACCCGGTCACCGGAGTCGCGGGGGATCCGCAGGCGCTCCAGTTCCTGGTCCACGGCAGCGGGAACATCAACATCAACAACAAGTCCGGCTTCTCGGCGGCGCTGTACGCGCCCGACGCGCACGTCAAGATCACCAACCAGACCCGTTGGCACGGCGCGGTCGCGGCGAGGTCGGTCAACGCGACCAACGGCTTCGACTTCACCTCCGGCGACGTGTCGGGAGTGCAGGCGCCGTCCGACAGCGGGTCCAGCTATGCGCGCGCCGGGTTCGTCGAGTGCCGTTCCCAGCCGACCACCTCCACGGATCCCGAATCCGGTTGCTGACGGCCATGCGCTTCAAGCGCGGCGCCCGCCCTGCCGAAAAGAAGTTGTGATGCGCCTCTCAGGAGCGACACGCACGCACGCACGCCTGGCTCGCCATGGGCTCGCCGCCGTGCTCGCCTGCGGGGCGTTTGCCGGCGCGCTCGCCGCCCCGGCCTCGGCGGAGACCAACCCGCCGACACTGACGACCCTGACCCTCGCGCCCGACACGGTCAACACCTCGACCAGCGCGCGCACGGTGACGATCGACATCACGGCCACGGACGACTTCTCCGGGATCCACGTCGTCCGGGCCGGGCTCAAGGGCCCGACCGGCGTGCAGTTCGACACTTCCTTCTTCGGCGAGCCCAGCACGGGCACGCCGACCAACGGCACCTGGCGGCTGGACGTGACCCTGCCGCAGTACTCGCCTCAGGGCACGTATGAGCTGACCGTCGAGCTGGTCGACGGCGACGGCAACACGCTGACCCTGACCCCGGCGGACCTGACCGCCCTGGGCGTACCGAGCTTGGTCGTTCAGGAGGCCGCCGGCGACGTCAACCCGCCGGCGCTGAACGGCCTGTCGCTGGCGCCGGTGAGCGTCGACACGTCCAACGGCGATAAGGAGGTCGAGCTGACCGTCGCGGGTCTCGACGATCTCTCCGGCATCGAGCTGATCGGCGCCAAGCTGACCGGCCCCGGCGCGACCGTGATCGCGGGCGGCTCCAGCGGCAGCCCCGACAGCGGCACGCCGACCAACGGCAGCTGGACGGTGCCCATCTCGATGCCTCAGGGCTCCCCGGCCGGGACCTACATGCTTTCGATCGAGCTGACCGACTCGGTCGGCCACGTGACCGCCGTCTCGAGCTCCGAGCTCGCCGGCCTCGGGTTTCCCAACAGCGTCGAGAACATGGACGTGAGCGGCCCGAGCCTGTCGATCCAGAGCGGGCCGAACGGGCCAACGAACGTTGCCGCCCCGACCTTCACCTTCACCTCCGAGGCGGGCTCGGCGCTGCAGTGCTCGATCGACCAGGAGGGGCCCGGGTTCGCTCCGTGCTCCACCGGGTCGAGCCACACCGCCGGGGCGCCGCTCGCCGACGGCGATTGGACCTTCCGCGTGCGGGCCACTGACGCGGCGACGAACGTCACGACCGCCACCCGGTCGTTCACCGTCGACACGGCGACGCCGGAGACGCAGATCGATTCCGGACCCGACGGCCTGATCACGACCGCGATCGCCGACTTCGCCTTCGCCTCCGAGCCCGGCGCGGGCTTCGAGTGCCGCCTCGACGGTGGGGCGTTCGGGACGTGCGGCTCGCCGCAGTCCTACTCGAGCCTCGCCGACGGCGACCATTCGTTCGACGTCAGGGCCGTGGACCCCGCCGGCAACGTTGATCCCTCGCCCGCGAGCCGGGCGTTCAGCGTTCAGGCCGCGGCGCCGACGGTGACGATCACCTCCGGCCCGGAGGGGATCACCACCAACCCGACCCCGGCGTTCGGCTTCCTCGCATACGGCGGCTCGACGGTTGAGTGCTCCTTCGACCAGGGAAGCCCGGCCTTCGGCCCGTGCACGACCCATTCGAGTGCCACGCCCGCAGCGCCCCTCACCGAAGGAAACTGGACGTTCCGCGTACGGGCGACCGGCGCGGGGGGCCGCAGCACGACCGCGACCCGCTCGTTCACGCTCGATTTCGAGGCGCCGAACACGGTGATCGAGAGCGGGCCGGCGGCGAAGACCTTCCAGAAGAAGGCCACTTTCACCTTCAGCGCCGAAGGCGCCGCGGCGTTCGAATGCAAGTTCGACAAGATCCGCTGGCACGCCTGCGGGTCGCCGGCCAAGTACAAGAAGCTGAAAAAGGGCCCGCACAAGTTCAAGGTCCGGGCGATCGACGAGTCGGGCCACGTCGAGGAGACGCCGGCCAAGGTCAAGTTCAAGGTCGTCCTCCTCTCCCTCTAGGCCCGCGACCGCCGCGGCCCCTGGGATCATCGTGCGATGAGCGACGCCGTCCTCGCAGCAGGCCTGTTCGTGCTCGGTGCCGTGATCGGCAGCTTCGTGACCGTGGTCGCCCACCGCGTGCCGCGCAAGGAGGGCTTCGTCACAGGACGCTCGCGCTGCCCGGGGTGCGGTGAGGAGATCCGCGCCCGCGACAACGTGCCGCTGATCTCGTGGCTACTGCTCCGCGGCCGCTGCCGCTCCTGCGGCGAGCCGATCTCGAAGACCTACCCGCTCACCGAGCTCGGCCTCGGGCTGCTGTACCTCGGGACCTATCTGGCGCTCGGCGACGACGACGCCGGCGAGTTGGTCCTCGGGCTCGTCTTCTGCACCGTGCTGGCCGCGATCACGCTGACCGATCTGGAGCTGCGGCTGATCCCGAACGCGATCGTCCTCGCCGGCTCGATCGCGGCCGTCGCGATCGTCGCGGTGACCGATTCCGGCGACCTGCCCGAGCACGCCCTGGCGGCGGCGATCGCCGGGGGGATCATGTTCCTGATCGTGCTCGCGTACCCACGGGGCATGGGGATGGGCGACGCGAAGCTGGTCGCGATGATGGGCCTTTACCTGGGCCGCGAGGTCGCTCCCGCGGTCCTGATCGGCTTTTTGGTCGGCGCGATGGTCGGTCTGGCGCTCATCGCCCGCCACGGCGCCGAGGCGCGCAAGCAGGCGGTTCCGTTCGGGCCGTTTCTCGCTCTCGGCGGCGTAATCGGCCTCTGGTTCGGCGACTCGATCGTCGACTGGTACACGGACAGCTTCTTTTAGGCGGGCCTGCGACCGCCGGTAGGCACGGATCGTGCCTAGCGGGCTCAAGCATTCGTCCAGGTGTGCCGATTGTGAAGTGGGGCCGGGAGACCTCCTTTCATGCGCATTTCCAACTCGAAGAAGAACCGGCCGACGCTTGTCGGCGTCGACATCAACGCGAGCAGCATCGCGGCCGTCGAGCTGCGCGCCAACGGCACGGTCGAGGTCGTCGGTCACGGAGTCGCCCCGCTCGCGCCCGACATCGTCAGCGAGGGCGAGGTCGCCCATCCCGAGGCGCTGGGAGACGCCCTCAAGGAACTCTTCTCCGACCGCAGGCTTTCGGGCTCGGTCCGGCTCGGGATCGCCAACCAGCGGGTGGCGGTGCGAACCCTCTACCTGCCGCCGATCCCCGACCCCCAGGAGCTGGCCGCGGCGATTCGCTTTCAGGCCCAGGAGCACATCCCGATGCCGATCGACCAGGTGGTCCTCGACTGGGAGGTCGTGGGCCACGTCGCCGGAGAGAACGGCGACCGTCAGATCGAGGTTGTGGTCGTTGCGGCGCGTCGCGAGATGATCCAAACGATGGTCGAGGCGATGCGCTTCGCCGGTCTCCGCCCCGATGGGATCGACCTCTCCGCCTTTGGGATGATCCGGGCCCTCGCGCCCCGCGACGATGGCGCGACCCCGCCGCCGTTCGCGAACGGCGGCGAGCCGGGCGCCGGAGACGGCGAGGGCGCCCCGCCGCCCACGGCCACCCTCTACTGCAGCCTCGACGACGTCACCAATCTCGCCGTCGGCCAGGGCTCGGTCTGCACGTTCACCCGCGTCTCGCCGTTCGGGCTCGAGGGCATCGCCCAGAAGCTCGCCGAGCGCAGCCACCTGACCCTCGAGCACGCTCGCATGTGGCTGGCGCACGTCGGCCTGGAGCAACCGGTCGAGAGCCTCGAGGGTGACCCTGAGATCCTCAGCTCGGCCCGCGAGGTCCTGGAGGCCGCGGTCGCCAAGCTCGTCGACGAGCTGCGCATGTCACTCAGCTACTACGGCTCGCAGGAGCACTCCCACGAGGTCGTCAACGTCGTCGTCTGCGGCCCGGGCTCCGCGATCCCCGGCCTCGCCGCGGCGATGCAGGCGGACGTCGGCTATCCATTTGAGATCGCGCGTCCGGCCGCGCTAGGGAACCTCGACGACGCCACCGCCGCCCGTCTGACCCTGTCCTACGGCCTTGCCCTGGACGAGTAGCGATGCGCCCCGTCAACCTGATTCCACTCGAGGAGCGCCGCGGCGAGGCGGCCCCGCTGCGGACCGGCCCGACCGCCTACGTGCTCCTCGGCGTGCTCGGGATCGCGCTCCTGACGATCACGATGCTGGTGATGACCGGCAACGGGGTCAAGGAGCGCGAGGCGGAGCTCGCCGCGCTCGAGGCCCGCGAGCAGGCCGCCAGCGCGGCCGCCGCTTCACTCGGGCCCTACACGCAGTTTGCCGGGCTGGCCGACGCTCGCAGCGCGACCGTGACGAGCCTCGCCAACAGCCGCTTCGACTGGGAGCGCGTGCTTCGCGAGCTCTCGCTGATCATTCCCGACGACGTCTGGCTGACCCAGATCACCGCCGGCGCCGCGAGCGGCGACTCGGGGGGGTCCAGCAGCTCGCTGGCCTCATCTGCGACCGGGCCGATACTTCAGTTCACCGGCTGCGCCGCAGGCCAGAAGGCAGTCGCCGCCTTTGCCGCCGCCCTCCACGACATCGACGGTGTCACCAGGGTCGGTATCAACTCGTCGCAGCTCGGTACGGGCGGGGCGGCGGACGCGAGTGGCGGTGAGAGTGGGGCCTCCGGGGGGTGCCAAACCGAAACGGTTTCGTCGTTCGAGGCGGTTGCCGCGTTTGATGGCGTGGCCACGGACGCCGTGGCGACCGCGCCGGAGACCGGCACTCCGGCGACCGACCCGGAGACCGCCGGCGCGGTTGCCGAGCAGCAGCAGGCCAAGGACTCGGCGGCCGAGCAGGTCGAGAAGGGTCGCAGGGCCGCCAACCTGGCCCCCGGGGTGGACCAGTGAAGTCGAGCGACAAGCGCATCCTCCTGATCGTCGGCGGCGTGATCGCCCTCGGCGCGCTTTGGTTTGGCCTGATCTCGCCGAAGCGCGCCGCGCTCGGCGAGCTCGACGCTCAAATCGCCGAGAAGCAGACTTTGGTCACTCAGCAGGAGGCGGTGGTGAGCACGGCGGCGACCGCGAAGGAGGGCTACGAATCTGACTACCGCGAGCTGATCACCCTCGGCAAGGCGGTTCCCGCTGATGACGACGCCTCGAGCCTGATCGACCAGATCGATGGCCTCGCCGGCGAGGCCGGCGTTGACTTCATCGGCCTGCAGCTTTCCCAGGGCGCCGAGGCGTCCGCCCCGCCGCCCGCGGCGCCGGCCCCCGAGGCCGCTGAGGGCGAGGCACCCGCGGGCGAGGCACCGGCCGAGGGCGAGGCTCCGGCAACTCCGACCGCAGCCCCAGCGACCGAGACTTCGGCGGCCGACCTGCCGCTCGGCGCTACGGTCGGGCCCGCCGGGCTGCCGGTGATGCCGTACGACCTGACCTTCCGGGGAACGTTCTTCGAGGTCGCGGACTTCCTCGCCGGGATCGATGACATGGTCCGCACCAACCCGTCCGGAATCACCGTCGACGGCCGCCTGCTGACGGTCAGCGGATTTGAGTTGCAGCCCGACGAGGACCGCGGTTTCCCCGAGCTGTCGGTCAACCTCAACGTGACCGCGTACGTCGCCCCGGCAGACCAGGGTGCGACCGGCGGCGCGACTCCGGCCACCCCGGCGCCCGGTGCGGCGACCCCGGCGGCGACTCCGCCTGCGGCGAGCAGCACGACCCCGGCGCCGACCGCGGCGGTGACGCCATGAAGCTCGAGCTCCCCAGCCTGAAGCGCTCCAATGGTGGCGCCGAGCCGAAGGCGGGCGCGTCCAAGTTCTTCTCCGACCTCTACCGCGATCTCTCGGATCGTCACCTGTTGCTGCCGCTGATCGGCCTGCTCGTCGCGATCGTCGCCGTGCCGATGCTCCTGTCGAGCGATCCCGAGCCGACCGTGCCAGCAGCGCCGCCGGCTGACCTCGGCGACACGAGCGCGCTCGATGCGGCCGTGATCGTCTCCAACCCCGGGATCCGTGACTACCGCGAGCGGCTTGCGGCGCTGCGGGCGCAGAACCCGTTCGAAGCCGCGGGGGGCACCGCGCCGGCAGGCGGCGGTGGGAGCGAGGGCGGTTCTGCTGAGGCGTCGACCTCCACGGGCGGCGCGAGCTCGTCGACGTCCACGGGCTCTTCGACGTCGTCCGGCTCCTCGACTTCATCGGACTCCGGTTCGACCTCGACCGGCTCGGTCTCCATCGACACACCCCCCACCACGTCGCCCTCGACGCCGAGCACCGGCGGCACGACGACCGATCCGGGCACCTCGACCGACCCGACCGACACCGACACCGATACGGATACGCCGAAGCCGAAGCCGCGCTTCTACACCAGCCGGATCACCGTCACCGTCGGCGAGGTCGGCGACGCGAAGACCATCGAGGGCGTGCGCCATCTGGAGTTCCTGCCGACCGAGAAGAAGCCGATCGTCGCCTTCCTCGGCCTCGCCAACCAAAGCCATGCCCTGTTCTCGGTCAACCCCTCGGTGCCGGAGACGGAGGGCGAGGGCTCGTGCGCGCCGAAGAAGTCCGACGGATGCATGTACCTGGACCTGAAGATCGGCGAGGAGCAGCGCTTCGTGTACGGCGAAGGCAACAAGGCCAAGATCTACCGGCTGAAGCTGCTCGACACGGAGATCGTCCGGGTCCCCGATCCGCGCGACCCCGACAAGGCCGGGCACGGCGACACCGCCGCCGACGCCGCCGAGTAACCCCCGCCGAAGCCGTTCTGCTCGCGCGCCAATAGCCTGAGGGCATGGCGTTTCGATTCACCACCGCCGGCGAGTCGCACGGGCCCGGGCTCGTCGCGATCGTCGAGGGGCTGCCCGCCGGCCTCGAGCTCGACCGCGAGCGGATCGACCGCGACATGGCCCGCCGCCAGCTCGGCCACGGGCGCGGCGGGCGGATGAAGATCGAGACCGATTCGGCCGAGATCCGCTCCGGCGTCCGTCACGGGCGCACCCTCGGCAGCCCGATCGCGATCCTCGTCGCCAACCGCGACTACGCCAACTGGGAGGAGCGGATGAACCCGTGGCCGGTCGACGCCGAGGTCGAGGAGTCGCACCTGCCCCGGCCCGGCCACGCCGATCTGGTGGGCGCCCAGAAGTACGGCCATCGCGACGTCCGCAATGTGCTCGAGCGCGCCTCTGCGCGCGAGACCGCCGCCCGGGTCGCCGCCGGCGCGCTGGCGAAGGAGTTCCTGGCGGCGCTCGGCGTGACCGTGCACAGCCATGTGCTGCGGATCGCCTCGATCGCGGCGCCGGAGCGCGACGACCTCGGGCCCGAGGACTTCGAGGGCGTCGACGAGTCGCCGGTCCGCTGCCTCGACCCCGAGGCGGCCGAGCGGATGGTCGCCGAGATCGACCGGCTCCGGAAGGAAAACGAGAGCCTCGGCGGGATCTTCGAGGTCCGCGCCTTCGGCCTGCTCCCGGGGCTCGGCTCGCACGTCGCCTGGGATGAGCGCCTCGACGGGCGGCTCGCGCACGCGGTGGTGTCGATCCAGGCCGTGAAGGGGGTCAGCGTGGGGGAGGCCTGGGAGGTGGCCGCCTCGCCCGGTTCGGAGTCCCACGACGAGATCTTCTGGTCCGAGGAGCGTGGCTACCACCGCCAGACCAACCGCGCCGGTGGGGTCGAGGGCGGGATGTCGAACGGCGAGGCGCTGATCGTCCGCGGGGCGCTGAAGCCGATCTCGACCCTGACCAAGCCGCTGCGCTCGGTCGACACGGAGACCAAGGAGCCGGCGCAGGCCATGCGCGAGCGCACCGACTCGACCGTGGTCCCGGCCGCCGGGGTCGTCGCCGAGGCGATGGTCGCCCTGGTGCTGGCCCGCTGCTACCGCGAGAAGTTCGGCGGCGATCACATCGACGACGTTCTCGCCGCCGTGCAGGCGTACCGGGAGCGAATCGATTGGCGGCGCTGAGCGCGGATCAGAACCCCGGCGCGCTCGTCTTCATCGGCTTCATGGGGTCGGGCAAGTCGCGGGCGGTGCGCGCCGCCGAGGCCGCGGGCCTCGAGGCGCTCGACAGCGACAAGCTGCTCGCCCGCGAGCTCGACAGCACGATCGACGCCTTCTTTGCCAGCGAGGGCGAAGCCGAGTTCCGCCGCCGCGAGGCCGCGTTCGTGGCTGGGCTGCTCGACCGGGCTCCGGCCGGCGCCGCGATCGCGCTCGGCGGCGGCAGCGTGCTCTCCGAGACCGTGCGCGACGCGTTGGCGGGCCATACCGTCGTCTGGCTCGAGACCGACGCCGAGACGGCGTGGAAGCGGGCCCAGGGCAAGCGCCCGCTGGCCACCGACCGCGAGCGCTTCGAGTCGCTTTACGCGGAGCGCGAGCCGATCTACGAGTCGCTCGCCGACGCCGTCGTCCCGGGCCACCGCGACGCCCCCTCGCGGGCGATCGAGGCGCTGCTCGCGCTGCGCGAGCTGCCGGCCGGGGCGCGGATGGCGTGGGCTTCCAGCGCCTCGGGCGAGTACCCGGCGTACGTTGCGCGCGGGCTGCTGGACTCGGGCTTCTGGCCCCTGGACGGCCTGCGGTTTGCGATCACCGACGAGGTCGTCGGCGGGCTGTACGCGCGGGCGATCGAGCCGCTGGCCGGGGTGATCGAGGTCGAGCCGGGCGAGCAGGCCAAGAGCCTGGCCGAGGCGGAGCGCGTGCTGCGCGAGCTGACCGCGCTCGGCGCCACGCGCTCCGACCACATCGCGGCCCTTGGCGGCGGCGTGGTCGGCGACCTCGCGGGTCTTTGCGCGGCGCTCTACCAGCGCGGAGTGCCGGTGGTCCAGGTCCCGACGACACTGGTCGCCCAGGTCGACTCCGCCTACGGCGGCAAGACCGGGGTCGACCTGCCGGAGGCGAAGAACTACGTCGGCGCGTACCACCTGCCCGCAGCGGTGCTCGCCGATCCGGCGGCGCTCACCACCCTGCCGCGCGAGGAGTTGGCGGCGGGATTCGTGGAGGTGCTGAAGACCGGGCTGATCGCGGGCGGAGCGCTCTGGGAGCAGGTCCG
Organism: uncultured Solirubrobacterales bacterium; assembly: GCA_963767285.1. Lineage (GTDB taxonomy): Bacteria > Actinomycetota > Thermoleophilia > Solirubrobacterales > 70-9 > WHSW01. Next base: position 757,252 of record CAVYDJ010000004.1, read on the forward strand.
GGCGATCGACGAGCTCGACCCGGCCGGGCTCGACGAGGCGATCTTCGCCTGCGTCCGGACGAAGCTCCGGGTGGTCGCGGCCGACGAGCGCGACACCGGCGCCCGGGCCTCGCTCAACCTCGGACATACGGTCGGGCACGCGATCGAGGCGGCCACGGGATACCGGCGCTACCGCCACGGCGAGGCGGTCGGGCTCGGGCTGCTGGCGGTGCTCGAGCTGTCAGAGGCCCCCGAGTTGCGGGCGGAGGTCGAGGCGCTGCTGGCGCGCCACGAGCTGCCGACCCGGCTCGACCCGCGGGTCGCCGTCGACGAGGTCATCGCGGCGATCGCTCGCGACAAGAAGGCGACCGCCGACGGGGTCGGGTTCGTCCTGTGCCGCGTCCCCGGAGAGGTGACGACCGGGGAGCGCGTCGACCCGGATAGGGTCCGAGACGCCGTGGAGCACCTTCGAGGATGAGCCCGACCGCGCACAACCGGGTCGAGGTCCTGCACGGGGTCAACCTCGACGCGCTCGGCCGCCGTGACCCCGAGCACTACGGGACGATGACCCTGCACGAGCTCGAGACCCAGGTGAAGCGTTTTGGCCGCGAGCTCGACCTGGAGGTCGCCTTCTTTCAGACCAACCACGAGGGTGACTACGTAGAGCGCCTGCACCGTCTGCCCGAGGTCGCCGACGCGGCGGTCCTCAACCCGGGTGCCTGGACCCACTACAGCTGGGCGATCCGCGACGCGCTCGAGATCGCCGGCCTGCCCGCGGTCGAGGTCCATCTCTCCGACGTCTCGGCGCGCGAGGAGTGGCGGCGCCACTCGGTGCTGGAGGGCCTCGTGCTCGGCTCGGTGGCCGGGAAGGGGCCGGACGGCTACCGCGAGGCGCTCGGGATGCTGAAGGAGAGGCTGGGCGCATGAGCGCCGAGCGGGCGCAGCGACTCGCCGACCTGGTCGCCGAGGAGGGACTCGACCGGCTGATCGTCGGCGACCTGGTCCGGCCGGGCGACTCGGGCCCCGACGCGATCGCCAACATCCGCTGGCTGACCGGCTTCACCGGGACCAGCGGCATCGCCGTGGTCGGTCCGGACGTCCGCGTCTTCATCACCGACTTCCGATACACCGAGCGCGCCGCGACCGAGGTCGGCGACGCGTTCGACCGCCGGACCGCCGAGGGCCGCCTGCTGCCGGAGCTGGCCTCCCAACTGAGCGGCCGGGTCGGGTTCGACGACGCGGCGACCAGCGTCGTCAACCTGGGCAAGCTCGAGGACGAGCTGGGGGAGGGGGTGGAGCTGGTGGCCGCATCCGGCCTGGTCGAACGGCTTCGCCGGCGCAAGGACGAGGGCGAGCTGGCGGCGATCGCCGAGGCCGCGCGGATCGCCGACGACGCGTACGAGTCCGTGCTCGCGGCCGGACTCGCGGGACGCACCGAGCGCGAGGTTGCCCAGGCCGCTCACGCCCGGATCCGCGAGCTCGGGGCGGAGCCCTCCTTCGAGGCGATCGTCGCCGCCGGGCCGAACGGGGCGCTCCCGCACGCCGAGCCGACCGACCGCGAGATCGCACCGGGCGAGCTCGTGGTCTGGGACATGGGCGCGCGGGTCGGCGGCTACGCGTCGGATTGCACGCGGACGTTCGCGGTCGGCGAGGTGGGGGCGGACGCGCGCGCCGCCTACGAGCTGGTTCGGGTCGCCCAGCAGGCCGGGCTGGATGCAATCCGCCCGGGGGTCGGCGGCGAAGAGGCCGACGAGGCCGCTCGCGCTGTGATCCGCGATGGCGGCCACGAGGACCACTTCGGACACGGGCTCGGGCATGGGGTCGGGCTGGAGGTCCACGAGGCACCGCGGCTGGGAAAGACCTCCGAGGACGCGCTCGAGCGCGGCGACGTCGTCACGGTCGAGCCTGGCGTCTACCTGCCGGGCGAGTTCGGCATCCGGATCGAGGACCTCGTCGTGGTCACCGAGGACGGATGCGAGAACCTCAGCTCGCTGGGTAAAGAGCTTCGTACGGTCAACTGAGAGGAGAAACGATGGCGTTGAAGGTCGAGTCGGACAGCATCACCCACGGCGAGCGGGTCCCCGAGGAGCACTCCTTCGGCGTCCCGGACGGCAAGGGCGCCGCCGCCGCCGAGGGCGGCAACCGCAGCCCGCACCTGCGCTGGTCGGGCCATCCCGAGGGCACCGAGTCGTTCGCGCTGATCGTCTTCGACCCCGACGTCCCCGCCGACGCCACCGACGTCAACCAGGAGGGCAAGACGCTGCCGGAGGACGCCGAGCGCGCCGACTTCGCGCACTGGCTGCTGGTCGACATCCCCGCCGGCGTCACCGAGCTGCCGGAGGGCGCCGGCTCGACCGAGATCGTGATCGGCGGCAAGGATCCGGGTTCGACCGAGCACGGGGTCGCCGGCGTCAACAGCTACACGGACTTCCTCGCGGGCGACCCGGACATGGGCGGCACCTACGGCCATTACGACGGGCCGTTTCCGCCCTTCAACGACGAGCGGCTGCACCACTACCACTTCGTCGTCCACGCGCTCGACGTTCCCAGCCTCGGGCTCGAGGGCGAGTTCAAGCTCGACGACGTGCGCGACGCGCTCGCGGGCCACGTCCTCGACCAGGGTGAGCTGGTCGCCACCTACACGCTGTACGAGCCGCTGCTGGACGACTAGTTAGCGCGAGAGGTCGGCGTCCGGGTCGAGCGAGGTCACGAAGGCGACCAGGAGCTCGACCGTCGCCTCGACGTCGGCCAGGTCGACCATCTCGACCGGCGAGTGCATGTAGCGCAGCGGGATCGAGACCAGCCCGGTCGGGATCCCGGCCCGCGACACCTGGTACGCGTCGGCGTCGGTCGCCGTCCAGCGCCCGGATGCCCCGATCGTATAGTCGATCTCCTCGCGCTCGGCGGTCTCCGCGAGCAGCTCGAAGAGCTGGGGCGCGAGCGTCGCACCCCGGCCGATGACGGGGCCGGAGCCGAGGTGATGGGAGCCTTCCTGCTTCTCCTCGACGCCGGGAGCGTCGGTGGCGTGGGTGACGTCGACGACGATCGCGATCTCGGGCTCGAGCAGATACGCCGAGGTGCGAGCGCCGTTGATCCCGATCTCCTCCTGCACGGCCGCGACTCCGGCAACGCTGGCGGCGTGGCCGCCGCGCTCGTGGCAGCGACGCGCGACCTCCAGGGCCACGTAACAGCCGAGCCGGTTGTCCATGCACCGTGAGGCGACCCGTTCGCCGGCCAACGCGAGCGGCTCGGCGTCGATCACGACGGGATCGCCGATGCGGATGATCTTGAGTGCGTCGTCCTGGTCGCCGGCGCCGATGTCGATGTGAAGGCCGTCGAGCTCGACCGGCTTCTTCTTCTGCTCCTCCTTCAGGAGGTGGACCGGCTTGCGCCCGACCACCCCGGGCACGGTGCCGTCGCGCGTGTCGACCCTCACCCGCTGGCCGACCAGGATCTGCGCATCCCAGCCGCCGATCGGCGTGAACCACAAGAAGCCCTTCTCGTCGACGTGCGTGATCGCCAGCCCGATCTCGTCGATGTGACCGACGATCGCGACCAGCGGCTTCTCGTTCTCGCCCGCGACGCGCGCGATGGACGACCCGATCCGGTCGGTCGAGAGCTCGGCGAAGTCCGCCGCCTCGCGCCAGACGGCCGCGGCCGGACCCTCGTAGCCCGACGGCGACGGCGCGCGCAGCAGCTTGTCCAGTAGCTCCGGAATCATTCCTCTCCCTCTGCCCTAACCGTTCCTACCCTAACCCTGATCGGGGCGTCTCAGAGCGGATTCACGATCCCCTGCGCCTCGGCGAAGTCCGTGCCGGTGCGCTCGCTGAGCAGCTTTGCGGCGCCCATTCGGTCGCCCGAGCGCGCCAGGTCGACCACGTCGGGGTCGATGCCGGCGGCCGGGTCCTCGAGCTCGACGCCGGCCGCCGCAGCCAGCTTTGCGACGTCGCGCTCCAGCCGCTGCAGGCGTTCGACGATCTGTGCGTCGGTCAGGCCCTCGACCATCTAGCGCGAGCAGCTCAGCTCGATGTCCTTGGCGCGCCAGCGGCCGTCGCGCTTCTTCATCGTCATCCCGCCGACGCAGGTGTACGGGATGTCGTCGCGGGTGTGGACGCTGCACTCCTTCGTTGCCCGCTTGGCCTTCGCGAAGCAGACGACGGTCCAATCGTTCGGCGGGAAGTCGAGGTTGAAGCGATCGTCGGCCGCGCGGCTCGCGGCCTGCGCCGCCTTGCGTTCGTAGCTCTGAGAGGCGCACTCGGGCGTCGCCGGAAAGCAGCGCTTTTGCGAACCCGTCCTGTCGCCGGCGGCCGATCCTCCCGGAATCGCCAACGCGATCAGCAGTGCGGGCATCAGGAGCTTCGCGCCAAGTCGGATCATGGTTCCTCCCCTCGCAGTCCGAGTCCCGATCCTACCGCTACCCTCACCGGCCGGCCGATGATTTCGACTAACCAGTTCAAGAACGGGACCCACATCGAGGTCGACGGGACGATCTGGCGGATCATGGACTTCCAGCACGTGAAGCCGGGCAAGGGCGGCGCCTTCGTGCGCACGAAGCTGAAGCGTGTCGAGGACGGAAACGTCGTCGACAAGACCTTCCGCGCCGGCGAGAAGTTCCGCCCGGTGCGCACCGAGTCGAAGCGGATGCAGTACCTCTACGACTCGGGCGACGCGGCCGTGTTCATGGACACCGAGTCCTACGAGCAACTCGAGCTGCCCCGCGACGGGATCGCCGACGAGATGCGCTGGGTGGTGCCCAACGACACGGTCGAGCTGCTGCTCGTCGACGAGCGGCCATCGGGCGTGCAGGTCGCGAGCGCCGTCGACATGGCCGTCACCCAGACCGATCCGGGCCTGAAGGGCGACACCGCGTCGGGCGGCGGCACCAAGCCGGCGACGCTCGAGTCCGGCGTCATCGTCCAGGTCCCGCTGTTCGTCAACGAGGGCGACCGCGTCCGCGTCGACACCCGCAGCGGCGAGTACGTCTCCCGGGCGTAGCGCTTTCTCCACACACAGCGCGCCCCACGATCAATCAGGCGTGGCAGGGTCAAGCCGTGCCCGCCGAACGACGAGAAAGTCGGCTCCAGGCCGACTTTCTCGTACCTCGCGTGGATCAGCGGGTCGCGGAGTTCGCCTCGGAGCAATGGGGTGTGGTGTCCGCGAGCGAGCTGCAAGCGTTTGGGCTGTCGCGCGACGCGATCGCCGGGCGGGCACGAGCCGGCCACCTTCATCGACTGTTCCGGGGTGTGTACGCGGTCGGTCACCCCAACCCGCCCTGGGAGGGCCACCTCCTCGCCGCCGTGAAGGCGTGCGGACCGAGCGCGTTCCTCAGCCACTACTCGTCGAACGAGCTCTGGGGGTTCGTCGACCGCCTGGAACGGATGCCCGACGTGACGGTGATCGGGAAGGGCACGAGAAGCCATCGCAGGATCCGGATTCACCGCGCGTCCCGCATCGACCCGATCGACATCCGCGAGCACGACGGGATCCCGGTCAGCTCTCCTCCACGTGCCCTGTTGGAGCTCGCTGCGACCGTCGACCCCCGCCGGGTCCGCGCCGCCGTTCGCCGCGCGCTCGGCCTCGGCAAGGTCACGATCCCCCAGCTCGGCCTCGTGCTCGACCGCTATCGCGGCGCGCGCGGCTGCAAGGTCCTGCGCGACGCCGTTGTGTCGGGTGCCGCGCCAACCCGCAGCGACGCCGAGAGCGACGTCCTGGATGTAGTCCTCGAAGCCGGCTTCGCCCACCCGGACGTCAATCGGCCGTTACTGATGAGCGGGCGGCGACTGGTCCCCGACCTTCGCTGGCCCGCGCAGCGGTTGATCCTCGAGATCGACAGCACCGCATGGCACGACGATCCGCTCGCCCGCGCTGATGACCGCGAGCGACAAGCGCTGCTTGAAGCCCACGGCGAGACCGTCATGCGCGTCCACTGGCTTGAAGCCGTGCTGGGCCCCGCCAAGCTCATGCGGGAGCTTGAACGTTCTGGGGCGCCTCGCGAACGTCTGAGGCGCTAGACGGCGCCGGGACCTCGCGGCCGCGGCGCACGGCGACGACCGCCACGGGCACGGTCAGCAGCGCGACCGCGACGACCGAGAACTCGAAGCGGTAGGCGACTCCCATCGCGCCGAAGAAGAGGCCGGCCTGCAGGGTCAGCGCCGAGAGCGCCAGCGCGCCCGCCAGGAGCACCGGCGCGGGCGTGCCCCGGCGCACCAGGGCCACCGCGGCCCCGATCGCCGCCAGCAGGTACACCCACACCGTGAACAGCACTCCCCCGAACAGCAGCGGGATGAAGAAGTCCTGGTCGGCCCGGGTGAACACGGCCAGGTAGTCGTTGGCGACATCGTTGGCGCTCTGGAACCAGTGCGCGTAGCCGAAGGCGGTCTCCTCCGCGGCGACCAGCACGGGCTCGGCGCCGAACGAGAGCTGGTGGGCGAACAGCTCCATGCGCGAACCCAGATAGCCCAACGGGTCGGAGCTCAGCTGGTCCAGCCACGCCTCGCGCAGCGAATCGAACGCCTCCGGCGCCAGCGGCGGGACGACGAGGGCGTCGGTGCCGAAGATCAGCGGGATCACGTTGTCGACCGTCCACGCCTGCTCGATGGGCTCGAAGTCGCGCTGCGCCATCACGTCGGGCGGGAAGAGGTTCTCCTCCTCGCGGATCGATGCGGCGCCGACGTCGTAGATGTAGAGGTACTGCTCCGGGTTGATGTCGCGGGCGTCAATCGCCTTCACGAACAGCGCCAACGACCCGATCATCAGTCCGAGGCCCAGCACCGCGGCACCCGTTGCCGTCGCCACCCGCTTCCAGGTCGGGCTCACCTTGGCCAGCAGCAGATAGACGAGCACGATGCAGATCGGCGCGAGGGCGGGGGCCGCGTTCTGGCGCGCGGCGAGGGTCAACCACACCGCGAACGCGACACCGACCAGCCACGCCGTCCGGTGGCGGGGCTCGGCCTGTACAGCGCGGATCGCGAGCCCCGCGGTCAGCACCAGCAGGGCCGTGAACCACGTATCGCGCATGAGCGTTCCCAGCATCAGGAACACGGGCGGGAAGAACGAGATCGCCGCGACCGCCAGGGCGGACGGAATCGGCCGGAACGCGACCCGCAGGACCAGGTAGCCGCCGACGAGGAACGCGAGCACCTGGGCGAAGAGGACCGCTCCCGGCCCGATTCCGAGGTCGTAGAACGGCTTCCAGATCGCCTCCAGCACCGGGGCATGCTGGTTCGTGAAATCGCCGGTGCTGATCTCGTTGAGCTGATACAGCGTGTCGACGTTCATCCGCCCGGGGGCGAAGCAGGCGACGATCACGGCGGCCGTCAGCGCGATTACGGCGGCCACCGTCAGCCGTTCCCGGTGAGCGCTCATCGGGGCGGCAGGCTAGTGGATGTGTGGCACGCCGCTGTCTAGGGCCGAGCCTCCAGCACGAGGTTGAACGGCGTCTCGGTCGCGCGGCGGAAGCGGGTGAAGCCCGCCTGCTCGGCGACCTCGCGCAGCCGTGCCTCGCCGGCCTGGGCGCCGAGCCCGAGCCCGACCTCCTGGTCGAGCGACGACGGCGTGCAGATCAGCGTCGACGCCGCGTAGTAGACCCGGCCGACCGGGTTGAGGTTCTCGGCCAGGGTGTCCGCGGCGAACGGCTCGACGAGCATCACGGTGCCGTCGTCGTCGAGCGTCTCGCGGACGTGCTTCATCGCACCGACCGGATCCCCCATGTCATGCAGGCAGTCGAAGAAGCAGACCAGGTCGTAGCCCTCGCCCGGGTAGTCCTTCGCGCTCGCCGTGTCGAACTGGGCGTTGTCGACGCCCTCCGCGGCCGCCAGCTCGCGGGCCCGCTCGATCGACGCCTCGTGGTAGTCGAAGCCGTGGATCTCGGAGTCCGGGTAGGCCTGGGCCATGATCGACGTCGAGACGCCGTGGCCGCAGCCGATGTCGGCGACCTTGGCGCCGGATCGGAGCTTCTCCTCCATGCCCTCCAGCGCCGGCAGCCACTCGGCGGTCAGGTGCGCCCGGTAGCCGGGGCGGAAGAACTGCTCGGTACCGGAGAACAGCTCGGGGTCATGCTCGTGCCAGCCGAAGCCGGCGCCGGAGCGATACCGCTCCGCGAGCTTGTCGCGGTCCTTCCAGGCCGAGCTGACCACGTGGTAGCCGCCGAGTACGTAGACGGGACTGTCCTCGTCCGCCAAAGCCATCGCCTGCTCGGGCGGAAGCGTGAACGTGTCGCCGTCGGCGTCGTACTCCAAATAGCCGCTGGCGGCCTGCGCCGACGCCCACTCGCGCACGTAGCGCTCGGCGACGCCGCTGCGCTCGGCGATCTCGCCGCTGCTCAGCGGGCCGGCACCGGCCATCGACTTCCACAGGCCGAGCTCACCGCCGATCATCACCAGGACGCCGTTCATCGCGGCGCCCATGTCCGTCACGGCCTGGCCCATGAACTGCTCGAGCTTGGCCTCGTCAACCGCTGCGGTTGCGCTTTCCATCCTCACCCTCCTCGTGTATGGCGCCCCCCGTATTCATGCGACCCCCCAAGGTCACCGGGCGCACCGTTGACCGTCTCATCACGCCCTGCGTCTGTCAAGTACGCCGGCCGTTTCACTTCCGCCTCCGTAGGCTCTGGGCCATGCGCCGATCCGACCAGCGCCGCGACGCCGTTTTCGCGCTCTACCAGCGCGACGTCACCGGGCGCCCGCTCGACGAGCAGCTCGGCGACGCAAAGCCGTTCACCCGCGAGCTCGCCGAGGGCACCGATGCCGAGCTCGACTCGGTCGACGCCGAGATCGGGCGCCTCTCACGAGGCTGGGATCTGGACCGGATCGCGACCCTGGAGCGCTCGATCATGCGGGTGGCGCTCTATGAGATGCGCTCCGGCCTGCCGCCGGAGATCGCGATCGACGAGGCGGTGACGATGGCGAAGGAATACTGCGGAGCGGACGCCCCGGGGTTCGTAAACGGCATCCTCGGATCGGCCGCCCGGGAGCTCGAGGAGGCGAAATCATGAGCGACGATCCCGCGGCCCAGGTACGCGAGCTGGCAGCCAGGCTCGGCGAGCTCGCCGATCGCCTGCGCGACCCGGCGGTTGGCGACCGCGACGCGGCCGAGCTGGCCCGCGAGGCGGCGGAGCTGGTCAGCGAGGCCGGCAACCAGATCGACCGGGCGCTCAGCGGTTCGGACTCCGACGGGGACTGAGGCGAGGGTGGGGGAGTACCCCGACGACCTTCAGGCGCTGGTCGAGGACTACCTCGCCGAGCTCGGCTTCTCGGACCTGGCCGCGACCGCCGGGCTCGAGGATGCGATGCGCTACTCGCTGCTTGCGGGCGGCAAGCGGATCCGGCCGGTGCTCTGTCTCGCCTCGGCTCGTGCCGCCGGGACCGATCCGGTCGACGTGCTGCCGGCCGCCGCGGCGGTCGAGCTGATTCACACCTACTCGCTGATCCACGACGACCTGCCGGCGATGGACGACGACGAGCTTCGCCGCGGGCGTCCGACTTCGCACGTGGTCCACGGCGAGGATGTCGCGATCCTCGCCGGCGACGGGCTGTTCGCCGAGGCGATCCGGCTGTTCTGCCGCGGCCAGACCGGCGACCCGCGGCGGGTCCTCGACGCCCTCGGCGAGCTTGCCGGCGCAACCGGCGTCGGGGGCATGGTGGGCGGCCAGTACGTCGACGTGACCGCGGGCGAGGCGCTCGACGCGGACGACCTGCGCCAGATGCACGGCCTGAAGACCGGGCGCCTGATCGGCGCCAGCGTCATCGTGCCGCTCCTGCTCGCCGGTCTCGAGGAGCAGCGGATGGACCCCTACCGTCGCTACGCCGCCGAGCTCGGGGTGTTGTTCCAGATAGTGGACGACATTCTCGACGTCACCGGCTCGGACGAGCAGCTCGGAAAGCCCCAGGGCTCCGACGAGCGCCACGGCAAGCTCACCTACGTGAGCCTGTTCGGCCTCGACGACGCCCAGGCGCGCGCCGCTCAGTCGCACGCTAACGCCCGCGCTGCACTCGCCGAGGCCGAGGGCGAGACCGCCGACCTCGAGCTGATCACAGATTTCATCCACACCCGTCAGCGATGAGCACTCGGTGCTCGTTCAGGTTGCGTGTTATGCCTGTGGCTGCCTGCGCATAGGCGTTTATCCGACTGGACAGAGCGAAAATAGGGTTTACGCTTTGTACATGGCATCGGGAGCGTCGGCACGGACGCTGTTCTCCCTGCTCGTAGGGCTGGTAGCGCTTGGCGCAATTGCGTTACCTGCCGGCGCGGGAAGCGGGGAGCCGACCTGCGCCAGCGTTCTGCCGACGATCGAGGGTTCGACGGCCGGCGAGTGGATCACCGGCACCGAGGGCGACGACGTGATCAGCGCCGGCGCCGGCGACGACGTGATCAACGCCCTGGGCGGCAACGACATCATCTGCGCCGGCCCGGGCGACGACACCACCCGCGCCGGCCAGGGCAACGACACGGTCCGGTCCGGACGCGGCAACGACTCCAGCAGCGGCGAGTCCGGCGACGACTCGATGCGCGGCCAGGGCGACGACGACCTCGCCGACGGCGGGGTCGGGATCGACGCGTGCTTCTTCGAGCTCCACGAGCAGTGCGAGGCGGACCTCGACGTCGACCTGACAGGACCCGCGGACGCGCTGACGGGCGGAGCGGAGATCGCCGTCTACAACGCCAAGCTCACCAACCACGGGCCGACGACCGCGGTCAACACCCGAGTCGACGTCACGCTCCCGGCCAGCGCCACCTTTGTCGCCGCGATGTCCGATTCGCGCTGCAGCTCGTTCGACGCGACCACCGTCCGCTGCACGTTCGGCTCGATGGGCCTCGAGGTGCCGAACGACGCCAACATCGGCATGACATTCAGCGGCTGCGCCGCGGCGACCCGCGTGCTCGACGCCGTGGCCAACGACCCGCGCACCAATGACCACGTGGAGCCCAACAACACCGGCGCACTGACGACGGCGCTCTCGCTCTCGCCGACCTGCCTGCCGACCGCGGTCGACGACGCCGCCACCGTTGCGCACGACTCGGGCGCGAACACGATCAACGTGCTCGCCAACGACATCCCGGGCGCCGCAACGTTTGCCGTCGGCTCGGCGACCAACGGCGCCCACGGATCGGTCGCCGTCACCAACGGCGGCGCTAACGTCGCCTACACGCCGGCGGCCTTCTATTGCGGGCCGGATTCCTTCACCTACTCGCTGACGCCGGGCGGCTCGACGGCCACCGTCACCGTCAACGTCCTGTGCCCGACCGCGGTCGATGACGCCTTTACCGGCTACCCGTTCGTCAGCGGTGAGCAACTGCCCCCGGGCGGGCTCGAGCCCCTCCCGGACTCCCCGGGGACCGACTACCGCCTCGACGTGCTCCCGAACGACATCAATCCGCCCGGCGGCGGACCGATCAAGATCGACTCGATCACGCAGCCCACGCGTAACGGCGGGCCGACATCGGCGACGGCGACCATCATCGAGAGCGGCGGCGCGATCAGGATCAGCACCGAGGGAGACGAGTGCAACGCCGTGTATGTGCTCACCTACAAGCTCGCGCCGGGCGGCTCGCAGGCAACCGTGCAGCTGACCATCAGCTGCCAAGAGGGTGGCACCTGAGAACGCCGCCCCTGCGGGCTGGATAGGAAAATAAAGGACTAGGCTCTGGCTATGGCATCGGGGGTAGCGGCACGGAGGCTGGTCATGCTCGCCGTGATCGCGACGGTCACGTCGGCGATCGTTGCATTGCCCGCGGGCGCCGACGAGTCGGGCCCTGACTGCGCCGGGCTCGTCCCGACGATTGCCGGCTCGAACGCCGGCGAGTGGATCACCGGCACCGAGGGCGACGACGTGATCCGCGCCGGAGCCGGGCACGACACGGTCAACGCCCTGGGCGGCAACGACATCATCTGCGCCGGCCCGGGCGACGACACCACCCGCGCCGGCCAGGGCAACGACACGGTCCGGTCCGGACGCGGCAACGACTCCAGCAGCGGCGAGTCCGGCGACGACTCGATGCGGGGCCAGGGCGACGACGACCTCGCCGACGGCGGGGTCGGGATCGACGCGTGCTTCTTCGAGCTCCACGAGCAATGCGAGGCGGACCTGGACGTGGATCTGACCGGGCCGTCGACCGGGTTCGCAGGCGGGCCCGAGATCTCGATCTACAACGCGAAGCTCACCAACCACGGGCCGACGCCCGCGGTCAACGCGCGCGTCGACGTCACGCTGCCGGCCGGGGCCGCCTTGATCGCGGGCGCGTCGGGCTCACGCTGCGCGGCCTTCGACGCGACCACCGTCCGCTGCACGTTCGGCTCGATGGGCCTCGAGGTGCCGAACGACGCCAACATCGGCGTGACCTTCAGCGGCTGCACCGCCTCGACGCCAAACATCTCCGTTGCGGCCAACGACCCGCGCACCAACGACCACGTCGAGTCCAACGACACCGACGCCCTGACGACCCCGCTGTCGCTCTCGCCGACCTGTCTGCCGACTGCGGTCAACGATGCGGCGACGGTCGGCCACGACTCGGGCGCGAACCTGATCAACGTGCTGGCCAACGACATCCCGGGCGGCGCTCCGTTCGCCGTCGGCTCGGCGACCAGCGCCGCGCACGGGTCGGTCGCCGTCACCAACGGCGGCGCGAACGTCGCGTACACACCCGCAGCCGGGTACTGCGGACCGGATTCCTTCACCTACTCGCTGACGCCGGGCGGCTCGACGGCCACCGTGTCGGTCACCGTGCCGTGCCCGACGGCCGTTAACGACGACGTGCAATATCAATGCTTCACCACCCAGACGATCCCCGTACTGACGAACGATCTCAATCCCGCCGGCGGTGGGCCGATCAAGATCATCGCCGTCACCCAGGGGGCGTTCGGCACGGTGACGATCACCAACGGCGGCGCCGACCTCACCTACCTGCAAAACGGCTCCCAGAACGATTCCTTCACGTACACGATCACCGGCGGTTCAACCGCGACGGTGACGATTGACCAAAGCCAGAGCTGCAGCTGAGCGCGGGGCGGGACCCCCGCCCCTGCCACAATCTCGGGTCCGCCTTTCCGATGAGCGCGACCTCCGACAAACCTGACGCCGAGCGCCGCCTGCTCGCCTCGATCGACGGCCCCGACGACCTCTCCGGGCTCTCCGATGACGACCTGACCCAGGTCGCCCAGGAGGTCCGCGAGCTGATCATCGACACGATCGGCGAGATCGGCGGGCACTTCGGCGCCAACCTCGGGACCTGCGAGCTGACCACCGTGCTGCACGCGCTGCTCGACTCGCCGCGCGACAAGATCCTCTGGGACGTCGGCCACCAGGCCTACCCCCACAAGGTGCTGACCGGGCGCGCCGGCCGGCTGGAGACGATCCGCCAGTACGAGGGGTTGGCGCCGTTCTGCTCGGTGTTCGAGTCCGAGCACGACATCATGGGCGCCGGCCACGCCTCGACCTCGATCGGCTACGCGGTCGGGCTTAAGGAGGCGATGCGCCACGGGATCGGCGAGGACGGCAAGGTCGTCGCGGTGATCGGCGACGGGGCGCTGACCGGCGGGGTGGCCTTCGAGGCCCTCCACAACGCCGGCGGCCTGCAGACGCCGATCGTGATCGTCCTCAACGACAACGGGATGTCGATCTCGCCGAACGTCGGGGCGATCGCCCGCTCGTTCCAGCGCCTGCGCGCGAACCCCCGCCTCTACAAGACCCGCGAGGACGTCGAGACCGCGCTCACCAAGCTGCCGCTTGGCCTGGGCGACACGATCGGGCGCATCGGGCCGGAGATCAAGGCCGCGATCAAGGCCCACGCCGCGCCGGGCCTGTTCTTCGAGGAGCTCGATCTCGCCTACATGGGGCCGATCGACGGCCATGACGTGACCGCCCTGCGCCAGAACCTGCAGGCCGCGCTGGCCGCCGGGCGGCCGACCGTCGTCCACATCCACACCGTCAAGGGCAAGGGGTTCGAGCCCGCCGAGGAGGGCGGCCTCGAGGGAATGGAGAAGTGGCACGCGGCGAAGCCGGGCTCGATCGTCGAGGGCAAGCCGGCACCGAAGAAGCCCGCGGCGAAGCCGCCGCTGACCCGCGGCGAGATGGCCGAGGGCACGCGGCCACCGGAGCCCAAGGTCAATAAGCCCCCGCCCGCCTACACCTCGGTGTTCGGCGACGCTCTCGTGGTCGAGGCAAAGCGCGACAAGCGGGTGATCGGGATCACCGCGGCGATGGCGGGGGGGACCGGCCTGACGGCGCTGGAGAAGGAGTGCCCGGAGCAGTACTACGACGTCGGAATTGCCGAGCAGGACGCGGTGCTGTTCGCGTCCGGGCTGGCGATCCAGGGCGCGAAGCCGGTCTGCGCGATCTACTCGACCTTCCTGCAGCGCGCCTATGACCAGATCGTCCACGACGTCTGCCTGCAGAAGCTCAACGTCGTCTTCGCGATGGACCGCGCGGGCCTCGTCGGCGACGACGGGCCGACCCATCACGGCGCCTTCGACGTCTCCTACTTCCGCGCGCTGCCGAACATCGTCGTCATGGCCCCACGCGACGAGGCGATGCTCTGCCACATGTTGCGCACGGCGCTCGCCCACGACGACGGTCCGATCGCCTTCCGCTATCCGCGCGGCACGGCCGAGGGCGTGCCGCTGCCCGACCACGCCCGCGAGATTCCGATCGGTACCGGCGAAGTGCTGAAGGAGGGGGAGAGGGTGGCCCTGCTCGGCTACGGCTACGGCGTCCGGGTGGCGCTCGACGCGGCCGCGATCCTCGAAGAGCACGACCTCACCGTCACGGTCGCCGACGCGCGCTTCGCGAAGCCGCTGGACGAGGCGCTGATCGAGCGGCTCGCGGCCGAGCACGAGCTCGTGGTGACGATCGAGGAGAACGTGTTGCCCGGCGGCTTCGGCTCGGGCGTGCTCGAGCACCTCGAGGACTCGTTCGGCGAGGCCGGTGCCGAGCGCGCACGGGTGCTCCGCGTCGGGCTACCCGATCGGTACGTCACGCACGGCAAGCCGGCGCTCCTGCGCGAGGAGGTCGGGCTGACCGGCCCGGCGGTCGCCGAGCGGGTGACGGCCGCCCTGGGGGCGCGCACCGCGATCGGTCACTGACCTCACCGCCGTCAGTGTGATCGGGATCACACTCAAAGCGCACGTATGTTCGTACTCTGACTCTCAGCATGAGTACGAAAGCGATCCCACTCCAGATCCATGGCGCGCTCGAGATGATTGCCGCCCCGGCGATCATGGCCGCTCCGTTCCTGCTCGGCTTCGGCCCGGCGGCGACGGTGATCACCGTCGGCCTCGGTGCCGTGCTCCTCGGCCTCGCGCTCCAGGTTGAGGGCTCCGGGCGCTCGATTCCGCTTGCGGCTCATGCCGGCTTCGACTACGTCCTCGCGATCGTCGCAACGGTTGCAGGCCTCGCGGTCGGGCTGATCGCGGGCGAGCAGTCCGCCGGAATCTTTTTGGTCGGTATCGGCGTCGCAATGGTTGCGCTGACCGCATCGACGCGGTTCACCGCACCCCGCGGCACCTAACTCACGCCGACCTACCTCCCACAGATACGCGAAAAAATCACATATCTCTCCTCCCTGTACCCGAGACGCCCCGCCAAGTGCGGGGCGTTTCGCTTTGTGGCTTGGCTATTGCTCGAGTCCAACCGCTTCGAAAGCGTCCCCCGGATTCGTGTACGTGACGAGCCGCCATACGCGCTCCTCTCGCCAGGTCCACACTTGACCCACGCACGTATCAAGGGTGAGCCGGCTTGCCTTCGCCTCCCCCGTCAGCCGCAAGACGATCACCGCCCGCTCGTCATCGACATCCAGCGACTCGAAATCCCTGCCGTTCAAGGCGTCTGTCGCCAGTTGAACCTGCGCGGCCTTGTCCGGCGGTGCTCCCCGCACCGTCACTCCGCTGTGACCAGGAGCACCCGGGATCCTTCGGCCTCTGGGATCTCGATGCGCAGGCCACGCTCGAGCTCGGCCGAGGTGACCGTCCCCAGCGGGGTCTCGTCGGCGCCTTCGAGCAGCGCGAAGGTGCGGCCGGGCGGCACGTTTCGGAGCGCGATCGTCTGCGAGGCTTCGCCGGAGCCCTGGCGGAAGGCCAGCAGCGCGCCCTCGCCCTTCCGCGGGTCCCACGCCTGGAGGGCGGTCCAGCCGCGCTGCAGCGGGTCGTCGAGCAGCGGGTAGACGACGCCGTCGAGCAGGTCGCGGTTGCGCTTGTAGAAGTCGGTCCAGGGCCGGACCTGGTCGATGACCGCGTCCGGCAGGCGGCGGATGTCCTGGAAGAAGGTGATGTGCGAGAGCAGCGCCGCGGCCATCAGCGTGTCGACCGGGTAGCTGCGCGAAATCGCGGTTGGCGAGCGCGTCCTGCCCGAGCGCGAACGCCGGCACGTAGGGGCTCAGGTTCCAGAGGTTGTGCAGCATGCGGTCGGGGCTCGGCCCGCCGTTCTGGAACCAGGTCGGTCCGCGCGAGATCGACTCGAACGGGAAGAGGCGGTAGTCGTTGGTCTCGTCGATCTGCGAAGGTCACGTCGGGGTGGTCGGCCCGCAGGCGGTCGAGCATCGCGACGAACGCGTCGTGGAACTCGTACAGGTCGGTCACGCCGCTTGGTCCGGCGCAATCGAGCCAGAGCAGGAAGTCGAACTTGAAGTACACGACGCCCCAGTTCTCGATCGCGTCGCGGATGCGCGCCTCGACGTGCGGCAGGGCGGCGGGACCCCAGGCCGCGATCCCGGCCTCGTTGGAGCCGCCGTCGGGATCGGCGACGTTATAGGCGGCCAGGCCATCGCCGAGCGGCGCGCAGGCCCACTCGGGGTGGCTGCGGAACGTCTGCGAGGACGGATTGAACGACGTCGGGCTCATCCACAGCCCGAGCCGCATCGGCGCGATCGCCTCGCGCACGGCGCGGAACTCCGAATCCGGGAAGCGCGGAGCGAACTTCGAGCCTCCGATCCCGTCCCAGCGCGGCTCCGGATACTCCGGTGAGTCGGGCTGCCAGTCGCCCGAGCGAGCCTGCCAGCCGTCGTCGAGGATGAACGTCTCGACGCCGAGCCGGCGCGCGATCGCCGCCACCTCGCGCACCGTCGCGATGTCCATGTCGTCCTTGGCGCCGGTCGAGATGCGGTTCTCGTCGATCCCGTTCGAGTTGAAGGTGACGGCGTGGTCGTAGGGGGCGAGCCGGTGGTCGGTGAGGTAGCGGTGAAACTGCCACGCCTCGTCGCCGCCGTTCTGCCCGAGGCCGGTGAAGACCGCGGCAAGGGCGAGGGGCTCGCCCGGGCGCACGAGCCGGACGCGGGCCGGGCCGTCGGCCGGGTTCTCCAGGTGGAGCGACTCCTCCAGTGGCCCGAAGCTGATCACGTCGCGGCTCCAGTCCACCTCGGCGCTCGCGACCTTGCCGTCGTAGGCGAGCCGCGACGACGGGAGATCGTTTCGCTCCATGACCATGAACAGGCTGCGGCTGCCGTCGCGCACCGACAGCCACTCGCCCGGCCCGCGCAGCGGCGCGCCGGCGCCGGCCTGGCTGCTCTCTCGCCACGTTCCGGGGTGCGGGTCACCAACGGTGAGCGGCGGTCCCGGCCAGTCGGGCTCGCGCCAATCAGCGCCGGCGCGGAAGGCGTGGATCGTCGGCGCCGCTGAACCGACGGCCGCCTCGTCCAGGGTGGCGCGCTCGAGCGCCAGCGGCGCCGGCGACTCGAGCACCGTCTGGACGCGGATCCCAGCGACGCCCGGATAGGCCTCGGCGACTCGCGTGATCGTCAAGCCGGGCAGCGCGACCGGGGCGCTCAGCGCCATCCGCACGCGAAGCCCGCCGCGGTCGAGCTCGGTGACCTCCACCGACTCGACGTGGAGCGCCTGGCTTCCCACCCGCACCCCGGCGACCGTGAGCGAGAAGTCCCGCCGGCCGGCGCTCCAGATGCGGTCGCGACCGCGCTTGTCGACGATCGCGGCGGTCCGGAACGCGGCCCGGTCCCAGCGGCGTTCGACCAGGTTGTTGCCCAGCGCGACCTCGGCGGGAGAGACGTGCGCGTAGACGGAGCCGTCGCGATAGTCGGCCGCGCGGGCGGCGGGAGCCCAGGCGATCGCGGCGAGCAGCACCGCAACGGCGACGGCTCGGCGCATCTCAGCGGCCGGTGTCGGCGCCGTGCGCGAACAGCAGATCGTTGGCGAACGCCGCGCAGCGCTCGTAGCGGTCGCGGAAGGCGAGGTCCTTGCCGAGCACCTCGCCGGCGCCGCGCAGCAGCGAGCAGGTCACCCGCTCGCCCATCGTGTGCGAGACGTTGAAGAAGTAGTTGTCGTTGTCGATCGGTGAGACCTCGTCGCCGGCCTCGTTGAAGAACGAGCGGCGGATCGGCTCCGGGTACGCCTCGAAGGGGGCGATCAGATAGCCGAGCTGATCGTTGGCGAGGCCCGCGGTCATGTAGCCGCGGGCGGGCACGGTCTCCGCGACCTTGAGCGGGATCTGCGGATACATCTCTCCCGGGCCGGAGGACATCAGGACGTCGCCGATCCGCGCGCTCGCCGTGACGGTGCCGAGCACGTTGCCCGCGAGCCACGGCGGCGTGATGGCGCGGTTGAGCGGGACGCCGATCGGGCCGCCCGCGTAGAGAAGCCCGAGCAGGAGTGGGCTGGAGGTGACGTCCTCGATCAGGTACGAGCGCGCGGCCACGACGGGGTCGCCGCCGAGGGGCTTGGCCGCGGCGGCGGCAACCTCGGCGCGGTCGACGACCCGGTCCGCGTAGGCGTCCAGCTTGCAGAGGTTCTGCGCGTCCTCGCTCGTCGCCGCCGGATCGCTGCACCCGCGGTCGCCGGGCTGCGTGCGCCCGAGCGTTCCGACGACGGTCATCGCCTCGCCGCCGAAGCGCTGCTCGAGCAGGGGGTTGGCCCGTTGCACCCAGTCGCCCGAGATCTTCGTGTTGCCCGAGCCGAGGACGGTTGTGTGGGCGGAGAAGTTCAGGAGCGTGGCGAACGCCCGTCCGCGCTTGTCGCGGGCCTGCAACACGCGGACGTCGGAGTCCAGCGCGTCGTTGCCGTTCTCGACGTCGTAGCCGAACTGGTTCGAGAGCAAGTCGGCCCCCGGCGCCGTGCCGTAGTAGAGCCTGCCGGGGCGCATGGTCTCGTACGCCTCGGCGATCGCGGAGACGGTCTGGTTGAACATGTAGCTGCGGTACTCGCCCGGCACGCCGCCCCACACGCCCATCGTGTCCGCACCCGAGTGGCTGTGGTCGCTCTGGATCACGACGTGCTCGGCGTCGAGGTCGCCATCGGTCCGCTCCTCCACGGCCTCGCGCATGTCGAGCAGGCCGTAGGGGCCGTCCTTCGTGGCCGCGAACCAGCCCTGCGTCTCGATGTCGGCGATCGCGAAGACGTTGCCCTTGCGGTCGGTCACGCTGAACGCGCGGACGCTCGGCCCCTCCCCGAGGATGCCGGTCGCCGCCCGCCCCGCGAGGACCGGGCTGCCACCGCCGATTCCGTAACCGCCCAGGTACACGGGCTTGCCGGCGAAGGTCCCGTCGGCCTCGGGGCTGATCGAGCGCTGCGCGATGCCGACGCGGTAGTCCGGCGACCCCTTCGTCGTCGGACGCGGCTTGCCGGCGGCGGGCACGGCGGCACCGAGCGCGAGCGCAGCGAGCGCGCTCACGATTGCCACGATGCGCGCCGTGCGCGCATGACCCCTCCGAATCCCCATCCGGGCACGATTGTCTCAAGCGCCGCGCGCTGCTGCGCCGGTTCGCCTGACCTGCTGGGGCGCGCTACCGTGCGCGCCATGAGCAGGCAGCGGATCGACGCGTTGCTCGCCGAGCGGGGACTGGCGCCGTCGCGGACCAGCGCGGCCGAGTCGGTTCGCGCGGGGCGCGTGCGGATCGGCCACGACGGCCCATTGGCGCTGAAGCCGAGCCAGCTGGTCGCCGCAGACGCCGAGCTGCTGCTCACCGACAGGCCGAGCTTCGTCTCGCGCGGCGGGACCAAGCTCGCCAATGCGCTCGACTCGCTGGCGATCGACGTGAGCGGGCTCGATTGCCTCGATGTCGGCGCCTCGACGGGCGGCTTCACCGACTGCCTGCTCCAGCGCGGCGCCGCCAGGGTGATTGCGCTCGACGTCGCCAACGGTGAGTTGGACTGGGGGCTGCGCAACGATGCCCGGGTGCTGGTGATCGAGCGCCGCAACGCCCGCGATCTCAACGCCGCCGAGCTGCCATACCGGCCGGCTCTGGCGACGATCGACGTGTCGTTCATCTCGCTGACCAAGGTCCTGCCGGCGGTCGCGGGCTGCCTGGCTCCGCAGGGCCGGATGCTGGCGATGGTGAAGCCTCAGTTCGAGCTTGGCCGCGGCCGGGTCAAGGGCGGCGTCGTCCGCGACCCGGCGGAGCGTCGCGAGGCGCTGAGCACGGTCGCGCGGGCCGCCGCCGATTGCGGGCTGGCGGTGCTCGGGTTCGCGTCCTCGGGCCTGCCGGGGCCGAAGGGCAATCGCGAGACCTTCCTGCACGCGGCGCCGGGCGGCGAGCCGATCGCCGACGTGGAAGCGGCGATCGCCGAGGTGGAGCCGTGACCCGCTCCGCCGTCGTCTTGACCCACACCCAGCCGGAGCAGACCGCCGCCGCGCTCGCCGACGCGCTTGCGCTCGCCTCCGAGTCAGGCTGTCGCCTCTACGCGGCCGACGACGAGCGGGTCAAGCACGGCGAGCTGGGAGCGCGGCTCGAGCCGCTCGACGGCCTCGACGGCGACCCCGGCCTCTGCCTCGTGCTCGGCGGCGACGGGACGATCCTGAAGGCGCTGCGCGTTTACGCGAACACCGAGGTGCCGGTGTTCGCGCTCAACTTCGGCACGATCGGCTTCCTGGCCGCGGTCGAGCGCGACCAGCTGGCCGAGGGCCTGCGCGCCGCGTTCGAGGGAGCCTTCGAGGTGATGTCGATGCCGGGCCTGGAGGCCACCGTCGAGGCGCAACCCCCGCTGGCGCTCAACGACGTCTCGCTGATCCGCCGGCCCCACAGCCGGGTTGCCGAGCTCGCCTACCGGCTCGGCGGCAAGGAGGTCGGGCACGTGCGCTCCGACGGCCTGGTCGCGGCGACCCCGGCCGGATCCACCGGCTACAACCTCGCCAACCAGGGTCCGATCCTGGCCTGGGGCGTTGAGGGGTACGTGGTGAGCTTCATCGCCCCGCATACGCTGACGGCGCGCGCGCTGGTCGTCGCCCCCGACGACGTGCTCTCGGTCACCAACGCGACCGGCCGCGACCCGGTCGACGTCGTGCTCGACGGCGAGCACGTCGGCGAGCTCGCGAGCGGGGCCGAGATGGAGGTCCGGTTCCGCCGTGACATCGGGCGGCTTGCACAGCTGCCGGGGACGAACTTCTACCGGCGGATCCGGGACAAGTTCGGGCGCCTCGCTCACTAACGTAGGCCGCCGATGCAACGCAAGTGGTGGACCCTGCTGGCCGTCTGCGTGGCGACGTTCATGCTGCTGCTGGACGTCACGATCGTCAACGTCGCGTTGCCGGACATCCAGCGCGAGCTCGACGCCAGCTTCTCGAGCCTGCAATGGGTGGTCGACGCCTACGTGCTCGCTCTGGCGTCGTTCCTGCTCGTCGCCGGCTCGATCGGCGACCGGATCGGGCGCCGGCGCGTGTTCACCTTCGGCTTCGCCCTGTTCACCGTCTCCTCGATCGCCTGCGGGCTGGCCGGCGATCCGACCGTGCTCAACATCGCTCGCGGCTTCGAGGGCGCGGGCGGCGCCGCGATGTTCGCGACCGCGCTGGCGCTGATCGCCCAGGAGTTCGAGGGCCGCGAGCGCGCCAACGCGATCGGGATCTGGGGGGCGACGGTGGGCGGCGCGGTTGCGATCGGCCCCCTGATCGGCGGCCTCCTGACCGAGGGCTTTGGCTGGGAGGCGATCTTCTTCGTCAACGTCCCGATCGGGATCGCGGCGATCGTGCTCACCGAGACCCGGCTCGCCAACGTCACGGCGACCGACCCCCAGCAGATCGACTGGCCCGGGCTGTTCACCTTCTCGCTCGGCCTCTTCGCGCTCATCTTCGCCCTGATCCGCGGCAACGCCGAGGGCTGGGGCAGCGCCCAGATCGTCGCCACGCTGGCGGCCTCGGCGCTGCTCCTGCTCGCTTTCGTGGTGATCGAGTTGCGGCGCGAGAACGCGATGCTCGACCTCTCGCTGTTCCGGAACCCGTCCTTCACCGGGGTCTCGATCGTCGCCTTCAGCCTCTCGGCCGGGATGTTCGCGATGTTCCTCTACCTCACCCTCTACATCCAGGACGGGCTCGGCTACTCGCCGCTGGAGGCCGGAGTGCGCTTCCTGCCGTTGACGGTGCTCTCGTTCATCGTCGCGCCGATCAGCGGCCGGGCGCTTCACCGCGTCCCGGCGCGGGTGCCGATGGGCACGGGCCTGCTCCTGGTGGGCCTCGGGCTGACCCTGATGCACGGGATCGACCCGGGCGACAGCTGGACCGGGCTGCTGCCGGGCTTCATCGTCGCCGGGATCGGGATCGGGATGGCGAACCCCGGGATCGCATCGGTCGCGATCGGCGTCGTCGACGCGGCACGCGCCGGGATGGCGTCGGGGATCAACAGCACCTTCCGGCAGGTCGGGATCGCAACCGGGACCGCCGCGCTGGGCGCGATCTTCACGGCGCGCATCGACTCCGAGCTCACCAAGCTCCTGCCGCAGGCACCGCCGGAGGCGCTCGACCGGTTCTCCGAGGCGGTCTCCGCGGGTGCCACCCAGAGCGCGCTGCCGAACGTCCCGGCGCCGTTTCGCGCCGAGGCCGCCGCGGCCGCCGAGCGGGCGTTCATCACCGGGTTGAACGAGATCCTCCTGGTCGGCGCGGCGGTCGCGTTCGTCGGCGGGATCGCTGGCTGGCTGCTGGTCCGGCGTCGCGACCTGGTTGCCGTGCCCGGCGCGGCGCCGCCCGGCTCCGAGGCCGCGCCGGTCGCCTGAGCGCCGCGAATCCGTCGGCACCCGCCGCTAAAAGAGACGGCGTGCTGCACGAGCTGCGGATCGAGAACCTGCTCCTCATCGAGCGCGCCGAGCTGCGCCTCGGGGCGGGCCTGAACGCGATCACGGGGGAGACCGGCGCGGGCAAGACCGTGCTCGCGCACTCGCTCGACCTGCTGATGGGCGGGCGGGCGCGGCCGCAGATTGTCCGCCCCGGCGCCGACGAGGCCTGGGTCGAGGGCGTCTTCGCGCTCCCCCCGGGGGCGCTGGACGACCCCGAGCTGGCCGAGGTCGCGGCCCGGCTGCCGGACGGTGCCGAGGACGTCGTGCTCGGGCGGCGGGTCGGCGCGTCGGGACGGACCAGCGCCTTCATCGGCGGCCGCTCGGCCTCGGCCCCGGAACTGCGGCTCCTCGGCTCGCGGCTGCTCTCCTTCTACGGCCAGCACGAGCATCGGCGGCTGACCCTCGCCTCGGCCCAGCTCGAGATCCTCGACGGGTTCGCCGGCGCCGCGCAGCTGGAGCTGCGGGACACCTACCGCGCCGCGCACGGCGAGGCGACCGCCCTGGCCCGCGAGCTCGCCGAGCTGCGCGAGCGCGAGGGCTCGCGGGAGCGCGACCTCGACCTGATGCGGTTCGAGCTCTCCGAGATCGAGGCGGCGGGGCCGGACGAGGCCGAGGAGGCGGAGCTCGATGCCGAGGCCGCCGTGCTCCGCAACGCCGAGGGCCTGCGCGCCGGCGCGGCGCGAGCGCTGGCGGCGGTCAGCGGCGCCGACGAGGACGGTGGTGGGGCGCGCTCGGCGCTCGCCGAGGCCGAGTCCGGGCTGGCCGGGGTGGCCGGGTTGGACCCCGAGCTCGACGGGCTCGCCGAGCGCCTGCAGGCTGTCGCCGTCGAGCTCGGCGACACGGCCGGCGGCCTGCGCGCGTATCTGGATCGGATCGAAGCCGAGCCGGGCCGGCTCGACGCGGTGGAGGAGCGCCTGACGGCGCTCGACCGGCTGAAGCGCAAGCACGGCGGCACGCTCGAGGCGGTCCTCACGCACGCCGAGCGCTGTCGGGCCGAGATCGAGCGGCTGACCAACGCCGAGGAGGTCGCCGAGGAGCTGACGGCGCGGATCGCCGAGGCCGAGGCGCGGCGGGCGAAGCTCGCGGCGAAGCTGACCGCGGCGCGCCGGGATGCCGCCGAGCGGCTTGGCGAGCGGGTCGCGGCCGAGCTCGCGGAGCTGGCGATGGAGGGGGCGCGCCTCGAGGTCGTGCTCGAGCCCCATCCCGACGGGTTCGGGCCGAGCGGCGCCGAAACGGTCGAGCTGCTGGTCTCGACCAACCCCGGGATGCCCACCTCGCCGCTCAAGGACGCGGCCTCGGGCGGCGAGCTGTCGCGGATCATGCTCGCGCTCAGCGGGCTCGCCGGCGACGGCGCCGGCCGCACGCTCGTCTTCGACGAGATCGATGCCGGGGTCGGCGGCAACACCGCCCGCGCGGTCGGCGAGCGCCTGCGCAAGATCGCCGCCGGCCAGCAGGTCCTCTGCATCACCCATCTGCCGCAGGTCGCCTCGCTTGCACAGACCCACTTCACGATCGAAAAGCACACGGTCGACGATCAGACGAGCGCGACGGTCGAGCGGGTCGCCGGCGACGAGCTGGTCGCCGAGATCGTCCGCATGCTGGGCGCCGAGAGCGGCGACGCGGCGGCCGGCCGGCACGCCAAGCAGCTGCTCAAGGCCGCATAATCGGCGCATGGCTCTGCGTAGCCGGGCGCGCCAGCTGCTGCGCGGACCCGAGATCCAGCTGCGGCCCTCCGAGGTACCGCGGATCGCCGGCCGGGCGCGGCTCGGGCGGAAGACGAAGAACCTGATCAAGCGGATCGGGCCCGGCGACATCGCGGTCATCGACCATGCCGACCTCGATCGCATCGCCGCGGAGGACCTGGTCGCGAGTGGCGTTGGCGCTGTCGTCAACGTCGCGCGGTCGTCGACCGACCGCTATCCGAACCCTGGCCCGCTGATCCTTGCCCGGGCCGGGGTCATGCTCGTCGACGTCCCCGCCGCGCCCCTGTTCGAGGAGCTGAGCGACGGCCAGGAGATCGTCGTCCAGGGCCCGGAGGTCCGCTCGAACGGCGCCGTCCTTGCGACCGGAACGGTGATCGATCTCGAGACCGCGAGCGAGCAGATCGAGCGTCAGCGGGAGCGGATCAACGAGGCCCTCGCCGCCTTCGCGATGAACACGATCGAGCACGTCGAGAACGAGGGCGAGCTGCTGGTCGGGAAGATCGAGTTCCCGCAGGTCCGCACCGACTTCCGCGGCCGGCATGCGCTGATCGTCGTGCGCGGCACCACCTACCGCCACGACCTCCGCACCCTGCGCGCCTACATCCAGGACACGCGCCCGGTCCTGGTCGGCGTCGACGGTGGCGCCGACGCGATCCTCGAGGAGGGATTCAAACCGGACATGATCCTGGGTGACATGGACTCGGCGACCGACGAGGTGCTGACCAGCGGCGCCGAGGTCGTCGTTCACGCCTACGCCGACGGGCGGGCCCCGGGGCAGGAGCGGCTCGAAGCGCTCGGCCTCGAGCCGGTGATCGCGCCGGCGATCGGAACCAGCCAGGACGTCGCGATGCTGCTCGCGCACGAGAACGGCGCCGAGCTGATCGTCTCGGTCGGCGCCCACTTCAACCTCACCGAGTTCCTCGACAAGAACCGGGCCGGGATGTCGTCGACCTTCCTGACGCGGCTGAGGATCGGCGAGACGCTGATCGACGCCAAGGGCGTGAGCCGCCTCTACAACCCGGGCATCAGCGGCTGGCATCTGTGGGCGTTCCTGGCCGTGTCGCTGATCCTGATCGTGATCGTGGTGGTCAGCTCACCGGCGCTCGGCGAGTTCTTCGACCTGCTCTGGTTGAAGATCAAGGTTGCGTTGGACCTATGACCCGGAGGGGCATCAGAGGCTGATGGGCTACTCCGGCCGCTACCACGCCGCCTCGCTCGCGGCAGTCTTCCTGGCGCTTGCCGTCGGCATCCTGATCGGGGTCGGGTTCGGATCCGACATCGTCAACGGAACGGCCGACGATCTCGAGGAGAGCCTTGCCTCCGACCTCGACAGCGCGCGTGCCGACGTCGACGAGCTCGAGGCGCAGCTCGCCGAGGAGAACGACCTCTCCGCCGCGCTGGCCCCGGCGGTGGTCGAGAACCGCCTGCGCGGCCGCGAGGTCGCGATCGTCGCGCTGGGGGCGCTGGACGAGTCACTCACCGACGGGGTCCGCGGCGCGCTCGAGCCCGCGGGGGCAAAGGTGCAGGAGATCGCGGTCGTCCGCGAACCGCCTGACGGCGACGCCGCGGCCGCCGTCGTCGCTCGCCCGAACCGCAACGAAAGCCGGGCCGAGGAGCTCGCGCGCGCCTCGCGGGTCGCCGGCCGCTCGCTGGTCACGGGGGGAGCGAAGTTCGCCGACCTGCGAGCGGCGCTCTTCAGTCGGTACAGCGGCGAGCCCGGCGACATCGACGGGGTCGTGATCGTCCGCCAGCGGCCCGCCGACCTCCAGGGGCGCGAGGGGACCGATACAGACACCGTCGAGGACGGGATCATCGCCGGGATTCAGGAGGCGCTGCCGGATCGCCGCCTGGCGGTCGTCGGTACCGAGGAGGCGGACGCGGACCCGAGCTCGATCCCGTTCTTCTCCGACCGGGGCGTCGCCAGCGTCGACAACATCGACGAGCTCGCGGGCAAGGTGTCCCTCGTCTACGTCCTCGGCGGTGCCGAAGGCGAGTTCGGCGTCAAGGACACCGCCGACGCCCTGCTGCCGGACCTGCTGGTCCCCTCGGGCCTCAACTTCGGCGCCGAGACCAAGGGCCAGAACCCCTGATGCTCTCCGGCCTGGTCGTCTCGGCGCTGGTCGCGGCGATCGCGCTCGCGCCCTGGCTGGCGGACATGCGGCGGGCCGGCCTGGTCCGCGAGAACTACGCCGGGCGCCGGCTCGCGTTTCCGGGCGGCGCGGCGCTGGTCGCCTGCTCGCTGATCGCACTGGCGCCGCTGGCGATCCTCGACGATCGCGCCGACCTCGACCTGCTCGACCCCGAGCTGCGCCGCTGGATGGTCTACGTGCTCGGCGTCGCGCTGCTCGGGCTGCTCGACGACGCGCTCGGCCGCGGCCATGCCTCGGACACGGCGCGAGGCTGGCGCGGGCACGCGCGGACGGTCGCCGGCGGGCGCTTCTCGACCGGGGCGATCAAGGCGGTCGGGGCTCTGGCGCTCGCCGCATATGCGACCTCGGGGCTCGGCCAGCAGGGGATCGACTACGTCGCCGACCTCGCCCTGTTGCTGCTGACCACCAACCTCTTCAACCTCTTCGACCTGCGCCCCGGCCGCGTCGAGAAGGTCTTCGTCGTGCTGCTCGCCGGCCTCTGCCTGGGCGCCTGGACCGCGCAGCCGATCGAGCTGCTGGGCCTGTTCATCGGCCCGGTGCTGGTCGGGGCCGCCTTCACGCTCCGCGAGCGGGCGATGCTTGGCGACACCGGCTCGAACCTGATCGGCGCGCTGGCCGGGGTCGCGATGCTGGTCACGCTCGGCGACACCGGCCGCTGGATCGCCCTCGCCCTGGTCGCAGCGCTCACGATCTTCGGGGAGTTCCGGTCGATCTCGAAGACGATCGACTCGGTTCCGCCACTGCGCTGGATCGACTCGCTGGGCAGGGGGTAGGATCACCCAGCACGGAGGAGAGGTCTTTCATGACCCGCACGTTTCGTCTTCTCGTAGTAATCGGAGTGACCGTGGCAAGCGGCGTTTCCGCGGCCGGGGCGTCGGCCGCCCCGCAGACGTCGACGTTCACGCCCGCGGCGGATTCCTACGTCAGCGCTAAGGAAGCCACCAAGAACTTCGGCACCAAGGACGAGATCAAGGCCGACGTCGATCCTCTGCTGCGCGGGTTCCTCCGCTTCGATGTGCAAGGCGTGTCCGGGACCGTGACGAACGCCACGCTCAGGCTCTACTCGCGAAAGAATTCCACCGTCGGCTTCGACCTCCGCGACGTCCCCAACGACGCCTGGGGGGAGACGACGATCACGCACAACAACGCCCCGGCTCCCTCCTCCACCGTGACGGGCTCCTCCGGGCCGCACGGATCGAACGTCTACGTGTCCGTGGACGTCACCTCGCTGGTCCAGGCTAACGGGCTCGCGAGCTTCGCCGTGACGAACACCAACACGAACGAGCTGAAGTTCACCAGTCGAGAGAAGGAGGCGACGAAGCGGCCACAGCTCGTCGTGGAGTGGGAGCCGGTGCCGACGCCCCCGAGCAACACGTCGCCGCCGACGATCTCCGGCCAGCCGCACGTCGGCCAAACGCTCACGGGCAACCGGGGCACGTGGACCGGGACGCAGCCGATCAGCTACGCGGACCAGTGGCTGCGCTGCGACGCCGGGGGCGCCGGATGCGTGGACATCCCGGGCGCGACGGCGACGATGTACCTGGTCACGGCCGCCGACCTCGGCTCGACGCTTCGATTCCAGGTCACCGCGACGAACTCTCAGGGGTCGAGCATGGCAACGTCGGCCGCGACCGCCGTCGTCACCGATCCACCGCCCTCACCGGTCATCGCCGCGGCGGGCGACATCGCCTGCAACTCCAGCACGGCGGGGTCCACCACCTGCCGCCACCGGTTCACGTCGGACCTGCTGGTCAACCAGGGCCTCAGCGCCGTCCTTCCTCTGGGCGACATTCAATACAACAACGGCGAGCTGGCGAACTTCAACGCCTACTACAACCCGACCTGGGGGAGGGTCAAGGACATCACCTACCCCGCTCCCGGGAACCATGAGTACTACACGGCCGGGGCGACCGGCTACTACAGCTACTTCGGCGCCCGAGCCGGAGACCCCAGCAAGGGGTACTACAGCTACGACATCGGGAACTGGCACATGATCGCCCTGAACTCCAACTGCTCGGCGATCGGTGGCTGCGGCACGACCTCGGCCCAGACCCAGTGGCTGCGAAACGACCTGGCCGCCCATCCGACCGCCTGCACGCTCGCCTACTGGCACCACCCGCGGTTCAATTCCGGGGCCGAGTACGGGAACAACAGCACCTACCAGCCGTTCTGGCAGGCCCTCTACGACTACGACGCGGAGATCGTGCTCGGCGGTCACGAGCACGTCTACGAGCGCTTCGCCCCGCAGACCCCAACCGGCGCGGCCGACCCGGCGGGTGGGATCCGCCATTTCACCGTCGGGACCGGCGGGAGGAGCCATTACGGGTTCGGCTCCACAGCGGCGAACAGCCAGGTCCGCCATTCGGGAACGTTCGGTGTCCTGAAGCTGACGCTCCACCCGGGGAGCTACGACTGGCAGTTCGTTCCGGAGGCGGGGAAGACTTTCACCGATACGGGTTCGTACGCCTGCCACTGACACGCGATACACGGAGCCACGCGGGCCGATCTTCGGGAGTTTCGGTCGATCTCGAAGACGATCGACTCGGTTCCGCCACTGCGCTGGCTAGACTCGCTCGGCAGAGTGAAGGAAGGCGGGACGCAACGATGAAGCCGGGCGAGACGCGCTTCATCTTCGTCACCGGCGGGGTGGTCTCCTCACTCGGCAAGGGGATCGCTGCGGCCTCGATCGGCCGCGTCCTGGTCAGCCGGGGCTTCCGGGTTCAACTCCAGAAGTTCGATCCCTACATCAACGTCGACCCGGGGACGATGAGCCCGTTCCAGCACGGCGAGGTCTTCGTCACGGAGGACGGGGCCGAGACCGACCTCGACCTCGGCCACTACGAGCGCTTCACCGACCACAACACGTCCCGGGCCTCGAACGTGACCGCAGGCGCCGTCTACAACTCGGTGATCCGGCGCGAGCGCCGCGGCGATTACCTCGGCGCCACCGTCCAGGTGATCCCCCACATCACCGACGAGATCAAGCAGCGGATCCTGATCGTCGCCGAGTCCCAGGCGGTCGACTTCGTGATCACCGAGATCGGCGGCACGGTCGGCGACATCGAGTCGCTTCCGTTCCTGGAGGCGATCCGCCAGCTGTATTCGGAGCTCGGCTCGAAGCGCTGCATGTTCCTGCACCTGACGCTGGTCCCCTACATCGGCCACGCGGGCGAGATGAAGACGAAGCCGACCCAGCACTCGGTCAACGAACTGCGGCGGATCGGGATCCAGCCGCACGCGCTGATCTGCCGCTCGGAGAGGGGGCTCGACCGCGACATCCGCAAGAAGATCGCGCTGTTCGCGTCGGTGCCCGAGGAGGCGGTGCTCTCCGCGGTCGACGTCGACAACATCTACAAGGTCCCGCTGGTGATGCGCGCCGAGGGCGCCGACGACCTGGTCCTCGACCACTTCGGGATCGACGCCCCGCCGCCGGAGCTCGGCGAGTGGGAGGAACTGATCCGCCGCGCCGACGCCTGCGAGGGCACGACGCGGATCGCCCTCGTCGGAAAGTACGTGCAGCTTGCCGATGCCTACAAGTCGGTGATCGAGGCGCTCACCCACGGCGGTTTCGCACACGGCACCAAGGTCGAGGTGAAGCTGGTCGACTCCGAGGACTTCGACGCGGAGGAGATCGCCCAGTGGGCCGACGGGATCCTGATCCCCGGCGGGTTCGGCGAGCGCGGGATCGAGGGCAAGATCGAGGCGGCGCGAATCGCCCGCGAGCGCGGGATCCCCTACCTGGGGATCTGCCTCGGGATGCAGATCGCGGTCGCCGAGTTCGCCCGTCACGTCGCCGGCATGGGCGGCGCCAACTCGACCGAGTTCGACCCGGAGACCCCGTATCCGGTCGTCGACCTACTGCCGGAGCAGAAGGAGGTCTCCGACATGGGCGGCACGATGCGGCTCGGCGCCGACCCGGTGAAGCTCCACGACGGCACCAAGGCCCGCGAGATCTTCGGCGAGGCGGTCATCTACAAGCGCCACCGCCACCGCTATGAGGTCAACAACCAGCTCCGCCGCCGGCTCGAGGACGAGGGCCTGGTCTGCGGCGGGACCTCGCCCGACGAGCGCCTGGTCGAGATCATCGAGCTGCCCGAGCACCCGTTCTACGTCGCGTCGCAGTTCCACCCCGAGTTCAACTCGCGGCCGAACCGCCCCGAGCCGCTGTTCCGTGACTTCGTCGGCGCGGCCGCCGAGCTCGCGGCGACGCGCGGCGAGGGTCCGGCGACCGAGGAGACCGAGGCCGAGCCGGCCGAGGCTTCGGCGAGCGGTCGCTTCACCCGCGACAGCTGATCCGTGAGCGCTTAGCCTGTCGCCGGATGGGCGATGGCGAAGCGGTGATCCGTGACATCTGGCGTCGCTGGAACGACGGCGAGCGCGAGTACAACCCCGAGATCATCGACCCCGAGATCGAGATCCACTCGGCGCTCACCGGCCAGGTGTTTCGGGGGGAAGAGGGGGTGACGCGCTGGGTCGCCGAGATCGACGAGCAGTTCGAGGCGTGGGAGCTCGCGATCGAGAGCATCGACGAGCGTTCAACCGATCACCTGGTCGTTCGTGGATCGGTTCAGGCTCGCGGCCGGCAGAGTGGGCTCGACCTCGATCAGCCGATCACGTGGCGTATCGAGTTGCGCAACGGGCGCCTGCTGCGGCTGGAGAACACGATCGGTTGGGGCGACGAGTGAGCGACCAGAAGCTGTTCGACCGCTTCGCGCGGCTCTGCGAGATTCCCAGCCCCACGGGCTCGGAGCGTGCCGTCGCCGACGACGTCCTGGCCGAGCTGCGCGCGCTCGGGATCGAGGTGAGCGAGGACGGCGCGGCCGAGCCGGCGCGCGCCGGGGCCGGCAATCTGATCGCCCGGGTGCCGGGGACGGGGGAGGGGTGGGTCTCGTTCTTCGCCCACCTCGACACGGTTCCAGAGGACGGGACGATCGAGGTCGAGCTGGCCGACGGCGTGTTCCGCAGCAGCGGCGAGACGATCCTCGGCGCCGACAACAAGGCGGCGGTCGCCGTCCTGGTCGAGTTGGCCGCGCGCCATGTCGCGCTGCCGGCCCGATCCGGGCTCGAGCTCGTGTTCACGGTCGCCGAGGAGGACGGGCTGCGGGGTGCAAAGGAGCTTGAGCTCGGCTCGCTGCGCTCGCAGTTCGGCTTCGCGCTCGACCACGCGACCGCGATCGGCGAGGTGATCACCGCCGCGCCGACGTACCAGCGGATCGTCGCCGAGTTCGAGGGCCTCGAGGCGCACGCCGGGATCCGGCCGGAGGACGGCCACTCGGCGATCGAGGCCGCCGCCGCCGCGGTCGCCGCGATGAACCTCGGCCGGCTCGATGCCGAGACGACCGCCAACGTCGGCGTGATCCGAGGCGGCGTGGCGTCGAACGTGGTCGCCGGGAGCTGCCGGGTCGAGGCCGAGGCCCGGTCGCTCGACGATGCCAGGGTCGCCGCGGCGACAGCGGCGATGGTCGATGCCTGCACGTGCGCGGGCGGCGAGCACCGCTGCGACGTCGACGTCGACGTGACCGAGGTCTTCCGCGGCTATCGCCAGCCGTCGAGCTCACCGGCGGTCGCGGTGGCGCGGGCGGCGCTCGAGCGCTGCGGGATCGCGCCGCGCGAGGTCGCCACGGGCGGCGGCAGTGACGCGAACGCGCTCGTCGCCCGCGGCTTCGATTGCGTGCTGCTCGCCAACGGCACCGCCGACAACCACACGCCGTCCGAGAGCGTCGCCGCCGGGCGGCTGACCGAGATGCTCGCCGTCTGCGAGGCGATCGCCGAGCTCGCCGGGGCGGATTGATGCTGAAGCTGCGGCGCGGGACCGTGATCGATATCGACCCGCTCACGGTCGAGGTCGGCGGCGAGCGCCGCCGGGCGTGGGCCGACACGACCCTGGTCGGCGAGGTCGAGGCCGGCGACGAGGTGATCGTCAACACCCAGTCGCGCGACCTGGGCCTGGGTTCCGGCGGGTTCGACATCGTCCACGTCAACCTGAGCCGCGGGTTGCACGCGAAGGACCCGAAGGGGATCCACGTCTTCAAGCTCAACTACAGCTCGCTCCAGCACCCGGTCGACCCGGTCGAGGTGGAGCACGGAGACCCGGAGCTCGGCCCGAGGCCGCCCGTCGCGGTGATCTCCCTGCACGGCCACCTGGCGCCGCTGGCCTGGGCGGCGGCGGAAGCCCGGCCTCAGGGCCTGCGCCTGGGCTTCATTCAGGGCGCCGGGGCGGCGCTCCCGGGAACCCTGTCGCGCGACGTCCGCGAGCTGCGCCACCGGGGTCTGCTCTGCGGCCACGTCACCGCCGGGCCGGCGTACGGCGGCGAGCACGAGGCGATCAGCATTGTGGGCGGGATCGACGCCGCGGCACGGCGGCTCGGCTGGGAGGCGGTGGTGGTCGGCCCGGGACCGGGGATCCTCGGATCGGCGACCCGGCTCGGCCACGGCGGGATGGCGGCGCTCGACGCCGCCCATGCGGCGCTGGCGCTCGGGCTGCCGACGCTGCTCTGCCCGCGGATGTCGAGCTCCGACGAGCGCGACCGCCATCGCGGGCTCAGTCATCACACCTCCTCGGTCCTGGAGCTGCTGCTGGCTCCGGTCCGCGTGCCGGTCCCCGAGGCCGAGCTCGAGGGCTGGCCGATGCTGAGCGCCGACGCGCCCGAGGGCGGCTCGGCCGGGGCCGCTCTCGATGCGCTGATCGACGTCTGCCGGCGGGGGAGCCACGACCTGGCCGTCGAGGGAATCGACCTCGACGGGTATGCCGCCAGCGGCCTGCCCGACAGCACGATGGGGCGCTCAATCGCCGAGGACCCGCTGTTCTTCGCCGCGCCGCTCGCCGCCGGGCGGGCGTTGGCCGCGGCCGTGGACGGGTAAGGGGAGCGCGTGGAGCGAACCTCCTCCAAGACCGTCTACGAGGGCCGCCAGATCGCCGTGCGGATCGACGAGTTCCGCCACGACGACGGCGAGACCGTCGAGCGGGAGGTCGTCGACCACCCCGGGGCCGTTGGGATCCTCGCCACCGACGAGGAGTCGATCTACCTGGTCCGACAGCCGCGCGAGGCGGTGGGGGAGCCGTCGCTGCTCGAGATCCCGGCCGGCAAGCTCGACGTCGAGGGTGAGACGCGGCTCGAGTGCGCGCAGCGCGAGCTCGCAGAGGAGGTCGGGATGACGGCGCGCAGCTGGAGCGAGCTGAAGCGCTTCTACATCTCGCCGGGGTTCTCCGACGAGGAGGTGACGCTTTTCCTCGCCACCGGGCTCGAGTCGATCCCCGACCACGAGCCCGACCCGGAGGAGCGGATCGAGGTGATCGCCTGGCCGCTGTCGGAGCTCGACCGGGCGATCGGCGAGTGCGCCGACTCGAAGTCGCTGATCGGCCTGCTGCTGCTCTCTGCTCCGCGGTAGCCGCGTTGCACCGGCAGGGGCGACGGCGGCGCGCCAGAACCTGGCGCCATGGCGATCGCCGTTCCCAAGCCCCACACGCGCAGCGATGCGCACTTCGAGGCCCTCGTCCTCGACTTCCTTGCCTACCTGGAGTTCGAGCGCGGGCTGGCGCGCAACACGCTTGATGCCTACCGCACCGACCTGCTGCAGTTCGGCGCCTTCCTGGCCGGGCGCGGTCGGGAGGCGACCGCGGTGGAGCGCGCCGACGTCGCGGACTTCCTCGCCGATCTGGCGACCGGGCAGGCGCCCGACGAGGACGGCAACGGGGGCCGGCCGGGGTGCTCGCCGGCGACGATCAGCCGCAAGACCGCCTGCCTGCGCTCGTTCTACCGCCACCTGCGCCGCGAGGAGCTCATCGACGACGACCCGACCGCGACCCTGAGCCCGCCGCAGAAGTCGCGCAAGCTGCCGCACGTGCTCAGCCACGCGGAGGTCACGAAGCTGCTCGAGAGCGCGAAGGGCAACGAGCCGATCGAGCTGCGTGACCGCGCCCTGCTCGAGGTCATGTACGGATGTGGGCTGCGCGCGTCGGAGGCGATCGGGCTGGAGATCGGCGACATCGACCTGCGCCGCGGCTTCGTGCGCCCGCACGGCAAGGGCTCCAAGGAGCGGATCGTGCCGCTCGGCCGCGAGGCCGGCCGGGCGATCGAGCGCTACCTGCGATCCGGGCGCGCCGCGCTTGTCGGCGAGCGCGTGGAGCGCAAGCTGTTCGTCAACTTCCGCGGCGGCGGGCTGACCCGCCAGGGCCTCTACAAGATCATCCAGCGCCACGCCAAGGACGTCGGCCTGGAACAGAAGATGAGCCCGCACACACTGCGCCACACCTTCGCCACGCACCTGCTTTCGGGCGGCTGTGACCTACGGTCGGTCCAGGAGATGCTGGGCCACGCCGACGTCGCGACGACCCAGCTCTACACGCACCTCTCGCGGGAGAAGATCAAGGAGGTCTACTTCAAGGCCCATCCGCGGGCGACTACGTAGTTCCCACAAATCTGTGCGCCTTCTCCGTAGTGAGTCTGGGGATTGCGGGCTGAGGCAGACTACCCACGCCTGAGCCGCGGCCTCCACGCCTTCTCGGTCGCGGCCACCGACGCGTACGGCAATACCGACCCGACGCCCGCGACCGCGCGTTTCCGGATCCGCAAGCGTTAGCCGGCGTTAGCATCGCCGCCTACTGATGTGTGGACGGCGGGCGCTCAGCTTCCTGGTTGCCGGGACGGTGCTCGCGAGCGTGCCGGCGAGCGCCGCCGCTGACGAGGTCGTCCGGTCCGGGCCGCTCCGCGCGACCGTGCACGCGGATCCGTGGCGGATCCAGTTCACGGGCGACGGAAGGAACGTGGTCGACCAGCCGGAGTCGGCCAACCTCGGATTTCATTCCGCGGCGGGCTGGGCGTACGCGCTGCGGGCGACATCGCTCGAGCGCGCCGGGGACGGAATCCGGGCGACGGTTGCGACCGACGGCCCGCTCGGCGGGACGCTGGATGTCTCGATCACGCCCGCAGGGCGGGGCTCGATCCGTGTCTCGGCGGTTGCCTCGAGCGCCGGCGCGGACTCGTCCTCGATCGCCTTCGCGACCCGGCCCGACGAGCGCTTCACCGGGTTCGGCGAGCGCTCCAACTTCGTTGACGCCCGCGGCCAGGACGTCGACAACTACGTCTCCGACGGGCCGTATCCGGAGCGCGCCCGCGAGATCGTCGGGCTGATCGGGCTGCCCTGGGCCGAGACCCACCGCGACGACGCCACCTACTACCCCGTGCCCTGGACGCTGTCGAGCGCCGGCTACGGGGTGCTGCTGGAAAACGACGAGCGCAGCACCTTCCACATGGAGAGCCAGACGCCCGGCGTGTGGAGCGCCGAGCCGGAGTCCGCGAGCGTGTCGGTCCGGGTCTTCGCCGGCCCGACCCCCGCCGCGGCCCTGCGCCGGTTCACGGCGGCGACCGGCCGCACCCCGCAGGCACAGGCCCCGTGGGCGTACGGCCCCTGGTTTCAGACCGGGCAGCCGAACTTCGTCCCGGTCGATGACGAGCGGACCTGGATCGAGCTGCTGCAGGACGCCGACGCACCCGTCTCGGTCGGCGAGACGCAGCTCCACTACCTGCCCTGCGGAGCGAACACGCGCGCGCCGGCCCCGGAGAGCGAGCGGACGAAGAACTTCCACCGCCACGGCCTCGCCCGGCTCGTGTACTTCAACCCCCTGATCTGCACCGACTTCGAGCCGTACTACTCGCAGGCCGCCGCGGCCGGCGGGCTGCAGAGCTCGCCGGCGACCGGCGACCCGTACACCTACCCCGCATACGTCGGCGGCGACGGGGCGGTCGGGTTCACGGTCAAGCCGCTCGCGCAGTTCGACTTCACCAGCGAGGCGGGCCGCGCCGCGTACTCGCGGTTGCTCGAGACCGCGATCGCCGACCACGCAGACGGCTGGATGGAGGACTTCGGCGAGTACACCCCGCCCGACGCCGTTTCAGCGGATGGAACGCCCGGCGCGCAGATGCACAACCGCTACCCGACCGATTACCACTGCGCGGTGCGCGAGTTCCAGGACTCGGACGCGTCGCCGCGACCGCTGGTCCGCTTCTCACGCTCCGGCTGGACCGGAACCGCCGCCTGCGCCGACAACGTGTGGGGCGGCGACCCGACCACCGTCTGGGGCTATGACGGGCTCGCCTCGGCGGTCATGCAGATGCTGACGATCGGGTCCTCGGGGGTCTCGCGCTGGGGCTCGGACATCGGCGGCTACCACAGCTTCGGGCCCGACCAGCAGCTCGACCGCGAGCTGCTGGCGCGCTGGATCCAGTTCGGCGCCGCCTCGCCGGTGATGCGCACGAAGGCGAGCGGATTCGAGCTGCCGCCCTACGAGCGCCCCCAGATCTGGGAGCCGGAGTCGATCGCGATCTGGCGGCGCTACGCAAAGCTCCACACTCAGCTCAACCCCTACCTCCGCGGCGCCGACGCGACGTATCGGCGGACCGGGCTGCCGATCGCCCGCGACCTGATGCTCGCCTATCCGCGCGACGGCCGCGCGGTGGGGCTCGCCGACCAGTACCTGCTCGGCAGCTCGCTGCTGATCGCGCCGGTGCTGGAGCCCGGGGCGACCGAGCGCTCGCTGTACCTGCCGCGCGGGCGCTGGCTCGAGTTCTGGGAGGCGCTGCGGTTTGCGAAGCGCAGCGGCGAGTACACGATGCGCCGCCCGCAGCCGGTCCCAGGCCGGCGGCGGGTGAGCGTGCCCGCGCCGCTGGCGCGGCTGCCGATCATGATCCGCGCCGGGGCGATGATCCCGATGCTGCCGGCCGACGTCGACACCCTCGCCCCGTACGGGCACCGCCGGGGGATCGTCCACCTCGACGACCGGGAGGACGCGATGCACCTGCTCGCCTTCCCGCGCGGGCGCAGCGCCCAGCGGATGAACGAGGACGAGCTGTTGCGCTCGCGGGAGGTTGGCGGCGGCGGGTGGAGGGTCGCGATCCACGGCGACCGCGAGCGGCGCTATGAGATCGAGGCGGCGCTGACGACCTTGAAGCGGCCGTTCGTGCCGGGATCCGTTCGCGTGGACGGCCGGTTTCTCCCGGAAGGCCGGTGGGATTACCGCCGCGGCGCCGGGGTGATGACGGCGACGGTCCGCTGTACGCGCTGCGCGATCGCCGTCAGCCCAGCAGCGAGCGCTGATACCAGGTGACATCCCAGGGTTCGCCGAACTGGCCTCGTGCAGCGCCCTGCTCGCCTCGTTGGGCTCGGTGAAGCCGCCGACCGCGAGTCGCAGGGGGCTCGCCTCGAGCAGCTCGATCAGGCGCGAGCGGAAGTGCCCGGCGCCCGGATCGCTCTTGGACAGCTCCTGCTCCCAGTCCTCGCGAGTGGGCGGCTCGAGGTCGAACGTCGCGGGCGAGGTGCGGACGACCTCGGTGTAGATCCGCGCGATCGGCTCCAGGTGCTCGGCTCCGGCGTCGGCGATCTGCACAACTGCGTCATACCAGCGATCATTCATCCATGCCCGAGCTACCCGAGGTCGAGACGGTCCGGCGCCAGCTCGAGCCCGAGGTCGTCGGGCGGACGATCGCCGAGGCGGAGGTGCTCGACGAGCGCTGGACTCGCCCGGAGCTTCCGGCCCGCGTGGAGGCTGCGCTGACCGGGCGCGAGATCGAGTCGGTTGGGCGCCGCGGCAAGTACCTGGTGGTCGGGTTCGCCGACGACACCGCGCTGGTCATGCACCTGCGGATGACGGGCAACCTGCTGATCCGCGAGCCGGGAGTGGACCAGGTCGCCGATCTGATGGCGACGGACCGGCTCGGCGGGCCGCGCCTCTACGAGACGCCTCCGGACGCCCGCCACCTGCGGGCACGGCTGGTCCTGGACGACGACTCCGAGCTCTGGTTCACCGACCCGCGGCGCTTCGGCCACGCCGTCGTGCTCTCCGGGCAAGAGCTCGACGGCTACTTCGCCTCGCGGCTCGGGGTCGAGCCGCTGGGCGGCGACCTGACACCTCAGGCGCTGCTCGAGCTCTCGGCGGGGCGGCGGACGCCGCTGAAGTCGTTCCTGCTCGACCAGTCGGGGGTCGCCGGGATCGGCAACATCTACGCCGACGAGGCGCTGTTCCGCGCCCATCTCCACCCCCTGTCGCCGGCCGATTCGCTCCGCCTCGAGCATGCCGAGGAGCTGCGCGACGGCATCGTCGACGCGCTCGAGGCCGGGCTCGCCCGCGGCGGCTCGTCGATCGACGACTACCGCGACGCGCGCGGGGAGCGGGGTTCGATGCAGGACGAGTTCCTCGTCCACACGCGTGAGGGCGAGCCGTGCCTGCGCTGCGGCGACGAGGTCAAGCGGGTGGTGGTCGCCGGACGCTCGACGTACTTCTGCTCCGGTTGCCAGCGGCGGCTGCGGGCGCGGCCGCGGCGGCGCGCGACCGCGCGGTGAGCGACCCGCCGCCCCCGCCCGGCGGGGTCCTGGTCGGCCACTGGACCGACGCCGAGGGGGAGACCGGCTGCACGGCGGTGATCGCGCCGCCGGGGGCGCGCGGCGGCGTCGACGTGCGCGGCGGCGGGCCGGGCACCCGGGAGACCGATGTGATCGGCCCCCTGGCCGGGACCGCCGAGGTCACCGCGGTGATGCTGACCGGGGGCAGCGCCTACGGCCTCGGCGCCGCCGACGGGGCGATGCGCTGGTGCGAGGAGCAGGGCCGCGGCTACGCCA
The DNA here is from genome assembly GCA_963767285.1 of uncultured Solirubrobacterales bacterium. GTDB lineage: Bacteria > Actinomycetota > Thermoleophilia > Solirubrobacterales > 70-9 > WHSW01. The sequence continues at coordinate 796,668 of CAVYDJ010000004.1, forward strand.
CGCCGGGCGGCCTGGTCCCGATCGTCCCGGCGGCGGTGATCTATGACCTCGCGACCGGCGATCCGCGCGCCCGGCCCGACGCCGACGCCGGCTACGCGGCCTGCGAGGCGGCGGCGGAGGGAGTTCCGGAACGCGGGCGGGTTGGCGCCGGGACAGGCGCGGCGGTGGGCAAGATCGCCGGTCGTGAATTCGCCATGCGGACCGGGGTGGGCTACGCCGCCGCGGCGACGGGGCTCGGGCACCGGGTCGCGGTGCTCGCGGTCGTCAACGCGTTCGGGGACGTGATCGGCGCCGACGGCGGCGTGCTGGCCGGGATCCAGGCGGGGGAGGGGCGCCCGGCTTCGACCGCCGCCGCGATCACGGCGATGACCGCGCTGCCCGACTGGACGAAGCTCGAGGAGCGCAACACGACGCTGGTCTGCGTGATGACCGACGCGCCCCTCGACAAGCCGGCCTGCTCACGGGTGGCGCGGATGGCCAGCGCCGGCGTCGCCCGTGCGATCGACCCGGTGTTCTCCGACGTCGACGGCGACGTCGCCTTCTGCATCGCCTCGGGGTCGCCGGTCGCCCCTGATCGCTTCGTCGGCCTGTCCGTCGGCACGCTGGCCGCGACCGTGACCGCGGCGGCGATCCGCGACGCGGCGTCGTCATAGGCTTGCGCGCGTGGCGATCGACGAGTTCCTGCTGCGGCGCTTCGAGGAGCCCGACGAGGTGCGCGAGTTCCCGTACGGGCGCTTCGAGCTCATCAACGTGGGCGGGATGACGCTCGGCCGGGCAACGTATGAACCCGGATGGCGCTGGAGTGAGCACGTCGGCGAGTCGCCGGACGACCGCTGCCAGGTCGAGCATCTGGGGATCGTGATCTCCGGGCGCGCAGTGGTCGCCGGCCCCGACTACGAGGGCGTGATGGGACCCGGCGACGTCTTCGCGGTCCCGCCCGACCACGACAGCTGGGTCGTCGGCGACGAGCCGTACGTCTCGCTGCACTTCCTCGGGGCCGATACCTACGCCGCGGATTGACCCGTCCGCCTGGTCACTTGATGAGCGGGAGCACCTCGCGGACGCCCGTCAGCAACAGCATCCGATCGACCTCGCCGTCCGGCTCGAGCATCCGCAGCGCGTCTCCCGCCTGGTTGGAGCGCCTGGAGAGGACGAGCAGGCACTGAATCCCGGCCGAGTCGATGAACTCGAGGCCTCCCAGATCGAGGACGATTCTCCGAAGATCCTCCGCCAGGAGCCGGTCGACCTCGGACTCCAGAGTGGGGACGCTCGCGAGGTCGAGGTCGCCGGCGAGCTTGACCAGACAGGTTTCGACCCCCGGCCCGAGCTCGATCCTCAGACATCCGGAGTCGATGCGTATTGGGCGGTCGTGCCGTTCTGCGAGCGCCAACTGGTCCTCCTCGGTCGAACACCGGCTGAATTCGAACCCGCCCCCCACGGGCGCGCTTTTTTTGTTCAACCGAGGTCCTGCCCCGCAACGAGCAGAAACCCCGCAGGAGGAAATTCTATCTCCCGTGTCCAGGGCCGTCCGGTCCGTCAGGCAAGCTGAGCTCAATGGCGGGCAAGGTGAAGACGGAGGCGATCGTCCTGCGGAGCATCCGCTACGGCGAGGCCGATCGCATCCTGCATCTCTACAGCTCCACGCGTGGCCGGATCGGGGCGATCGCCAAGGGCGTACGCAAGCCGCGCTCGCGGTTCGGCGGGCGCCTGGAGCCGTTCTTCCGCCTCGATCTCGTGCTCCATGAGGGGCGCGGCGAGCTGATGACGGTAACCGCGGCGCACACGGTCGCCGCGCATCCGAACCTGCGCGCCGACGGCCCGGCGCTCGGGGCAGCGGCGCGGGCCTGCGACGCCGTCCTGCGTCTCTGCGACGCCGAGGAGGCGAACCCCGCCGCCTACAACCTGCTCTGCCGCTACCTGTCGATCCTCGACGGGTCCGAGTCGCTGGAGGGCGACGGGTGCGCCGACGGCGCCGCGAGCCTGTCGACCGCGCTCGCCTTCCGGCTCAAGCTCGCGCTGGCGACCGGCTTCGCGCCGGAGCTCGCCTCGTGCGCGCGCTGCGGCGAGGCCGGCGAGCTGGTCGGCTTCTCGGGCGCCGCGGGCGGGGTCGTGTGCGCCGCCTGCGAGCGCGACGGCTTCCCGCTCTCGGGCGAGGCGCACGGGTTCATGGTCGAGGCCCTGGGACGCCCGCTGGTGCAGACGCCGGACGCCGGCGACCGCGCCCTGCGCCAGGCCGAGCGCGCGATCACCGAGACGCTCGAGCACCACGCCCACGTCCAGCTCCGCTCAGCGGCGTAGTCCCTTTCGATCCGCAAGGATCGACGCATCGAGTCCCAGGAAAGACAGCGCGCGGATCTGCTCGAGGCCCTAGGCGGTCCCCAGGGGATCGCCGACTCGAGCCTGCCGGCGCTCGCCTTCGTGATCACCTACACGGCCGGCGGTAGCGATCTCAAGCTCGCCGCCGGGGTCGCGGTCGCCGTCGGCGCGCTCATGACGGTGATCCGGCTGGCGCGGCGCGAGCCGCTGCAGTTCGCCCTCGCCGGCTTCGCCGGGGTGGCGATCTCGGCGTTCATCGCCGACCGCACGGGGAAGGCCGAGGACTTCTTCCTACCGGGCCTGCTGCTCAACGCCGCCTACGCCGCCGCATATCTGATCTCCATCCTCGTTCGCCGGCCGTTGATCGGGATCATCGTCGCCCCGATCCTCGGCGAGGGCAAGACCTGGCGCCAGGATCCGGAGCGCTTCCGGCTGTACACGCGGGCGAGCTGGATCTGGGTCGGCGTCTTCCTCCTGCGCTTGGCGGTTCAGCTGCCGCTCTACCTCGCGGGAGCGCTGCTGGCCCTCGGGGTCGCGAAGACCGCGATGGGATTGCCGATCTTCCTGGTCGCGATCTGGCTCACCTACCTCGTGCTCAATCCGCGTTCCGAGTCAGCCGGCTTCGAAACGGACCCGTGACCTCGTCGATCGCTGCGGCTCTTGACGCGTCAATAACCCATTTATGAGGAGGGCCGGTACTGGCGCTCCATGATGCGGAGCTTGACGGCGCGCGGCGCGTGGGCGGTGCGCATCATCCAGCGGAACATCGTGCCCGGGACCAGCGAGCGCGCCTTGCGCTCGTATGCGGCGAGCGCCTCGCTCACGCACTGCTCGGCGCTGATCATCCCGGGCGGGATCTGCGACTCCTCGATCCCGGCGACCTCCTGCCACTCGGTCCGCACGGGACCGGGGTTGACCGCCAGGCACCGGACGTTGGTGTCGCGCAGCTCGGTGTGCAGGGCGTCGCTGAAGTTGAACGCAAACGCCTTGCTCGCCGCGTAGGTGGCCTGGTAGGGCAGGGGCTGGAAGCCCGCCGTCGAGGCGACCGTGATCACGCCGCCGCGGTCGCGCTCGATCATCGCGGGCAGGAACGCGCGGGTCAGGACGACGACCGCCTCGCAGTTCAGGCGCACCATCTCCGCGTCCCGGCCCTCCGGCACCTCCCAGAAGCGCGAGTGGGTGCCGAAGCCGGCGTTGTTGACGAGCAGGTCGATCGTCAGGCCGAGCTCGGTGACGCGGGCGGGGACGGAGGCGGCGTCGGTGGCGAGGTCGCAGGCGATGACGGCGGTCTCGGCCGGGAGGTCGGCGGCGAGGCTCTCGAGGCGGTCGGCGCGCCGGGCGACGAGGACGAGGTCGTAGCCGCGGTCGGCGAGCTGGCGGGCGAAGTGCTCGCCGATTCCCGAGGAGGCTCCGGTGATCAGGGCTGTTTCGCTCATGGCCCGGAGCCTATTCTTGATTCGCCTTGACCGACTCCGACTCCCAACCGCCGGCCGCCGTGCCGCTCGAGCAGCGCGTGCGCGCCTGGGAGGCGGAGTATTTGTGGGACCCGGCGACGCCGTCGTATCCGGCCCGGCGCGCCGTCGACGAGCCCGACAGCCCGGTGCGAACCCCGTTTCAGCGCGACCGCGACCGCATCGCGCACTCGAAGGCGTTCCGGCGGCTGAAGCACAAGACGCAGGTGTTCATCGCCCCGGAGGGGGACCACTACCGGACCCGGCTCACGCACACGCTCGAGACGTGCTTCATCGCCCGCACGGTCGCGCGGGCGCTGGGCCTCAACGAGGATCTGACCGAGGCGATCGGGCTCGGCCACGACCTGGGCCACCCGCCGTTCGGCCACATCGGCGAGGAGGCGCTCGACCAGGCGCTGCGCGAGCGCGGGGCAATGGGGTTCAAGCACAACGTGCACTCGCTGCGGGTCGTCGAGGTGCTCGAGCGCGACGGCAAGGGGCTCAACCTGACCGAGCAGGTACGCGACGGGATCCTCAACCACACCGGACCGACCAAGCCGGCGACGCTGGAAGGGCGCGTCGTGAAGCTCGTCGACCGGGTCGCCTACATCAACCACGACATCGACGACGCGGTGCGGGCGGGGATCCTGGCCGAGGAGGATCTGCCCACCAAGCAGATCGACCTGCTCGGGCCGACCGGCGCCGCGCGGATCGACACCCTGGTGCGCGACATCGTCGAGACCTCGCGCCAGGCCGGTGACATCGCCCAGTCCGACGAGATCGGGGGAGCGATGCTGCGGCTGCGCAAGTTCATGTTCGACCAGGTGTACCTGGCCAAGGAGGCCCGCAGCGAGCACGACCGCGTGCATCGGACGCTGGCCGGCCTCTTCGACCACTACCTCGACGGCGCGAAGCCGGAGGGGGAAGAGCTGCAGCGGGTCACCGACTACATAGCGGGGATGACCGATCGATTCGCGATCGCGACCTTTCGCCGGGTGGCGCTGCCTGAGGAGAGCAAGCTCTGATGGCGTTCTTCACTCCGGGCTCGGTCGAGCGCGTCAAGGAGGCGTCGGACATCGTCGAGGTCATCTCGGTCCATACGGACCTGAAGCGATCCGGGACCCGCTACACCGGGCTGTGCCCGTTCCACGACGAGCGCTCGCCGTCGTTCTCGGTCGACCCGACGGAGAAGCTCTACCACTGCTTCGGCTGCGGGGTGGGTGGCGACGTGATCAAGTTCGTCGAGGAGAAGGAGGGGTTGGCCTTTCCCGACGCGATCGAGGCCCTGGCCGATCGCTACGGGGTCGAGCTGGAGCGCGAGGAGGAGGATCCGAAGGCGGAGGAGATGCGCCGCAAGCGCGCGCGGCTGACCGAGCTGCTGGAGCGGACGGCGGGCTTCTACGCGACCTTCCTGCGCGACGCGCCGCAGGCGAAGAGGGCCCGCGAGTACCTGGCCGGGCGCGGGATGTCGAGCGAGGCGCTCGAGGAGTTCGGCGTCGGCTGTGCGCCGGGAACCTGGGACACGGTGCTGATCCGCGGCCAGCAGGCCGGCTATGCGATCGACGAGATCGAGGCGGCCGGGCTGATCCTGAAGAGCCAGAAGGGCAAGGGGCACTACGACCGGTTCCGCTCGCGGATCGTGTTCCCGATCCGCGACGCGCGGGGGCGGGTGCAGGGGTTCGGGGCGCGGGCGCTGCTGCCCGACCAGAAGCCGAAGTACGTCAACTCGCCGGAGGGGGCGCTGTACTCGAAGCGCCGCACGCTGTACGGGATCGAGCGGGCCCGCGCGGAGATGGTGAAGAGCGGGCGCGCCGTGGTGGTCGAGGGATACACGGACGTGATCGCCTGTCATCAGGCCGCGATCCGCGACGCGGTCGCGATCATGGGCACGGCGATCACGCCCGAGCAGGTGAAGCTGCTGTCCGGGTACGCCGAGGAGGCGGTGCTCGCGCTCGACGCCGACCGGGCCGGGCGCGAGGCAATGCTGCGCGCGCAGGCGGTCGGGGGCAAGAAGCTGCGCCTGCTCGTCGCCCGGATGCCGGAGGGCAAGGACCCGGCGGACCTGCTGGCCGGGGGAGACGGCGCGAGCGCGAACGCGTTCCGGGAGGCGATCGATAAGGCGGAGGACCTGCCGGTGTTCCACGTCCACACGCTGCTCGACGACGCCGACCTGGCGACGCCCTCGGGGCGCGACCGGGCGCTCGACGAGGTGGTTCAGGTGATCGCGGCGATGGGCGATTCGATCACCCGCGAGGAGCTGATGCGCGAGGTTGCCGACCGGCTCGACGCCGATCCCGGCCTGGTCGCGCGGCGGACGGCGGCGGCGGGGAAGGGGGGACCTCCCGTCCGGGCGCCCGAGCCGGCCGCGGAGGGGACGCCCTCGACCCCAGCCCTTCAGCGAGCCCTGAACTCGCGCGAGCGGCGCGAGCTGGGGCTGCTGGCGATGTGCGTGAAGTTGCCGGCCGAGGGCGAGGCGGTCCTGGACAAGCTGACCGACGCGCACTTCTCCCGCCCGGCCGCCGCCCGCGCGCGCGCGTGGCTGCGCGATCACCTGGAGGACCCGATGGAGGGGCTGGCCCGAGACGACGACGAGCTCTACTCGTATATCGCCGACCTGAAGCTGCGCGCCGACGAGGAGCCGGCGAGCGCCGAGGCCATGGAGCTCAGCTTCCTCGAGCTCGAGCGCGCCAAGGTCGACGACGAGATCGCCGCCGCCGAGACCAACGGCGGCCCACCCCCGGTCGAGCTCCAGCGCCGCCGCGCCGAGCTCACGGAACGCATCGCGCGGGCACAGTCCTGACCGCGGGCGCCCAACTCGGTGAACGTCCCGCATGCCCCCTGTAGGGCCTATTGAGGGACGTTCACGGGTCGAGCGACCGAGCGCATCCCGCGCTAGCCTCTCGTCCGCCATTCCGGGGTAGCTCAATCGGCAGAGCGATCGGTTGTTACCCGATAGGTTGTGGGTTCGAGTCCCACCCCCGGAGCTCTTACGATCGCGCCAGCCGCTCGACCAGCTCGGCGCCACGCTCCGCGCCGTCGTGCGCCGCCCCCCAGCCCGCGATCTCGCCGGCCCGCGACGCCAGCGAGCGGTCGCCCAGTGCCTTGCGCACCGTCAGCCGCAGCGCCGCCGGGCCGGCCAGCCGCCATGGCAGCATCAGCCCGGCTCCCGACCACGCGACGCGTGCCCCGTTCTCGGCCATGTCGCCGACCGCCGGGCAGCAGAGCACCGGCACCCCGGCGCCGAGCGCCCGCGCGACGGTTCCGTGGCCGCCGTGGCAGATCACCAGATCGGCGGCGCCCATCGCCTGCGTATAGCTCAGCCAATCAACCACCACCGCGTTGGCCGGCGCCGGCGGCAGCGGCTCGTCGGGCCGATGGCGGTTGGTCGTCGCCAGCACCCGCACCGGCTCGTCGGCCAGCGCCTCCAGCGCCACGCGCACCAGCCGGCACTCGGGATCCTGCGCGGTCGACGGCGCCACCACGACCAGCGGGTCATCGCCGGCGGGCAGCTCGACGTCCGGAAAGGGCGTCTCGAACCCCATCGGCCCGGTCACGTGGACGTGCTCCGGCCAGCGCCGCGGATACTCGAGCTGCGGGAAGGTCGCAACCAGCGCCAGCTGCTCGGAGATCCCGCCGTGCAGCCGCTCGGTCGGCGCCAGCCCGACAACGCGCGCGCGACTCGTTGTACTCGTCGCGCCCCCGCTCGAGCCCGCCGACCAGCACCGGCAGCGCACCCTCGCCAGAGCGCCCGCCCGACCGGCGTCCGGGCCGGCAGCGAGCCGAAGGCGAAGAACGGCAACCCCGGCTCGTGCACGGGATACACGTGCGGGATCAGCGTCGCCCGCCGCAGCCCGGCCCGCTCGGCCGCCAGCGCCGGCGCCTGGGTGAGGATGTCGCTGACCACCACGTCGAACCGCTCCTCCTCCATCAGCGGCAACAGCGCCATCGCCGCATCCGCCGCCGACGGATCGTCGTCCGAGCCGGGAGGGGGTGGGGGGAAGGTCGTGTACTCCTGCGCGGCGGTGAAAGCCAGGCCCGCGCTCTCGACCGCCTCGCGCCAGTGCTCCCAGGTCTCGACCAGCACCTCGTTGCCGCGCCCGGCCAGCGCTCGCGCCAGGGCGATCGCCGGGTACGCGTGCCCGGGGTCGCCGAACGCGGCGACGAGCACTCGCGCCCCGCTCATCCGCGCGCGCCGCAGGCGCGCTCCCGCGCCCGCCGGCTGCAAGATCCGTTTCCGGCCCGCCCACAGAATTTGACCATCGCCGCCACGTCGCGCACCATTGTTCCGATGCGACGCCCATCGCGTGACCCCGCGCGGCGCCTTCAGACCGCCGTCGACCGCCTGCCCACGCACACCAAGGAGGCGATGCTGCGCGGAATCGCTTCGAACCGGATCATCGTCGGCGCCTACGTCGACAGCGAATCGGGCGGCATCTGCCCGATGCTCGCCGCGCACCGCAACGGCGGGCGCACGGACGTCTCCGCCTTCGCCCGCGCCTGGGACGAGTACACGAACCCCCGCCGCCCGCGCCGCGCGACCCGCCGCGAGGTCGCCAAGCTCCGCTCGCTGCTCGAGCGCAGCCTCAACCTCGACACCTCGCTCGACCACCTTTCGATCACCGAGATCGCCGCCCAGCTCCGTGCCGAGCGCCGTCAGCGCGCCGGTCACGTCGAGCCGGTGCCGGAGATCGTCCCGCCGGAGCCGGCCGACGCGCCGATCCGCGTCCGCCGCCGCGCGCCGGAGACCGACCTCTTGCACGCGACCGAGCGCGAGCTCGCCGCGCCCGAGGCGAAGCCGCTCGAGCCGTCCGTCTAGAGCGAGTCGCCCGGCCGGACGAACATGATCTCCGGCACCAGGCACGCTGGCGATGTCTTGAGCAGGAAGCGCACCGCCTCGGCCAGGTCCTCGGGCCGGATCATGTCCTCGGCCGCCACCTGACCCTTGACGAACTCGGTCATCGGCGTGTCGACGAACGCCGGGCAGAACGCGGTCACCTGGATGCCGTCCTTCTCGTGCTCGTTCTGAGTCGCCTGGCTGAAGCTGACCACCGCGCCCTTCGTCGCCGAGTAGACGGACAACCAGCCCGTGCCCCGCTTGCCGGCGATCGACGCGGTGTTGACGATCAGCGCCTTGCCGTGCTCGGCGCCCGCCTCCTTCAGCATCGGCAGCGCCTCCCGGGTGCACAGGATCAGCCCGCGGAGGTTGGTATCGAGCTGGATGTCGAGCTTCTTCGCCGTGATCTCGTCCATCGCCTCGCCGATCCCGACGCCGGCGTTGTTGACGAGCACGTCGAGCCGTCCGAAGCGCTCCTTGTGCGACGCGACCAGGGCGACGATCTGCTCCTCGTCGGTCATCATCGCCGGCAGCGAGTGCACGTCCAGCCCGTCGGCGCGCAGCTTCTCGGCGGCGGCCTCGAGCTTCTCCGGCCGGCGGCCCGAGACCGTGACCCCGTAGCCGTCCTCGCCCAGCGCCCGCGCAATCGCCAGGCCGATCCCGCTCGATCCGCCCGTGACCAACGCCGCCCGTTCCGCCACTGGTACTCCCTTCGTCAGATTGCGGCGCCACCCTATCTGGGGAAGCGGCTTAGCCGCCCATTAGCCTGGCTCCCTACTATGGCGCCGGTGCGCACACCCCGATCCCGCACCGCCTTCGCGTTGCCGCTCGTCGCGGCCCTCGCCCTGCTCGCCGCCGGCTGCGGCGAAAAGGACGAGCCGGCGGTCGACGACTCGTCGACGGCAGCGGACGCCTCGTCGTTCCCCGCCACCGACGGGGGCACGCTCGAGGACCTGATCGCCGAGGTGGGCGCCGGCGACGATCTCGTCGTCTCCCCGGCCGGGACCACGTTCACGACCGGCAAGAACCGGTTCGGATTCGCGGTCTTCACCGTGGATCGCGAGCAGATCACCGACGCCGACGTCGCGATCTACGCCGCCCACGGCCCGACCGGCAAGGCCGAGGGACCGTTCCCGGCGGCCGTCGAGAGCCTCGAGACCGAGCCCGCGTTCACGGCTCAGACGACCTCCGGCGATCCGGACGCCGCCAAGGCCGTATACGTCGCCGACCTGTCGCTCGACCAGCCCGGCGAGTGGCGGCTGGTGGCGGTGGTCAATCACGACGGCACCACGTCCGCGGCCCGGATCCCGAGCGTGGTTGTCAAGACCGCCGACCAGGACAAGATCCCGGCGGCCGGCGAGCAGGCGCCGGAGATCCACACCCCGACCACCGACGACGTCGGCGACGTGACCGAGATCGATACCCGCGTGCCGCCCAGCAGCATGCACGACGTCGACTTCGCCGACGCGCTCGGCAAGAAGCCGATCGTGCTCCTCTTCGCCACCCCGGCGCTCTGCCAGAGCCGCGTCTGCGGACCGGTCGTCGACGTCGCCGAGCAGGTCAAGCGCGACCGCCCCGACGACGCTGCCTATATCCACATGGAGATCTGGAACGACAACGACCCCAACAAGGGCGCCCGCGAGCAGGTCCTGGCCTACAACCTGCGCACCGAGCCCTGGCTGTTCGTGATCGGCTCGGACGGCAAGGTGTCGACCCGGATCGAGGGCGCCTACAGCGTCGGCGAGCTCGAGCAGGCGCTCGACGAGGTCCAGTAGTCGTTCGACAACAGGATCCGGACGGGGCGCCCGAGTAGGAGGAGGTCGTCGGCGAAGCTGAGCCGGCTGCCCGCCATCAGCGCCTCAGGTCTCGCGGATGAACGCGATCCGCTCGGCGTTGATCAGGGCGACGCCCTTGTCGAACGGGTCGGACTGGGCCGGGATGTGCGTCAGCTCGGAGAACCCGGACGCGCCGCGCGCGAGGCCGTTCTTCACGGTCTCGAGGTCCTCCTCGACGTAGATGCAGTCCCCCGGGGTCCCCGAGAAGGCGATCAGTGTGCTCATCCGGCGCTCCTTTTCCGAAATCGGTGACGAGGCGACGATCAATACCAGACCCCCGAAGTTCGTCCCGGTTCCGCCCTAGGCTTGCCCCGAGGGCCGGTAGCTCAGTTGGTAGAGCAGCGGACTCATAATCCGTAGGGCGGAGGTTCGATCCCTCCCCGGCCCATCATCGTGGACCCCGAACGAGAGGAGTGACCAATGAGCGTCCCCACACCCGTCGTTTCCGAGGAGGAGTGGAAGCTCGCGCGCGACGCTCTGCTCGTCAAGGAGAAGGAGCTCACACGGGCGCGAGACGCGCTGGCCGCCGAGCGGCGGCGCCTGCCCCTGGTCGCGGTCGAAAAGGACTACCGGTTCGAGGGCCCCGACGGCGAGCTGAGCCTGCTGGATCTATTCGACGGCCGACGGCAGCTGATCGTCTACCGCTTCTTCCTCGATCCGGACATGGAGAGCTATCCCGCCGGCTGTACGGGCTGCTCGATGTTCGCCGACAACATGCCGGAGCTGGCACACGTCAACGCACGAGACACGACGATGGTCTTCGTCTCGGGCGGTGACCAGGAAACGATCCGCGACTATCGCGCGCGCATGGGCTGGGACGTGCCCTGGTACACGACGCGTGACGAGTTCTCGGCCGACTTCGACGTACCCGAGTACTGGGGCGTGAACGTCTTTCTGCGCGACGGCGACAAGATCTACCGCAGCTACTACACGACCGGACGTGGGGCGGAGGACATGACCAGCGTCTGGGCGCTGCTGGATGTAACCCCCTTCGGGCGCCAGGAGGAATGGCAGGACGCCCCGGACGGCGTCCCGCAGGACCCGACTCGGGTCCGGCGTCACGACGAGTACACCGCTGACGAGTTGACATGACGATCAAGCGCATGGATCACGTCGGCGTCGTGGTCGAGGATCTCGCGGCTGCGATCGCGTTCTTCGTCGAGCTGGGCCTGGAGCTGGAGGGCGAGACAACGGTCGAGGGTGAATGGGTGGACCAGCTCGTCGGGCTGGACGGCGTGCGAGCGGACCTCGCCTTCCTGCGGACCCCGGACGGCCACGGCCGGGTCGAGCTGTCGACGTTCGACAGGCCGGCGGCCACCACCAGTGCGCCGAGGGCGCCGGTGAACGTCCCGGGCATCCCTCGCCTCACGTTCGCCGTCGACGCCGTCGACGACGTCCTCGACCGCCTGCGCGCCCCACGGCGCCGAGCTCGTAGGCGAGGTGGCGCAGTACGAGGACATCTACCGGTACTGCTACGTCCGCGGCCCCGCCGGCGTCATCATCGGACTGGTCGAGGAGCTCCCCTGAACGGAGCGCTTTGTGCGTCCGCACCGCCGGGTGTAGGGTCGATCTCGATCGACGACATCGCGATCACCGAGGGCAATTCCGGCCAGACCGTCGCGACGCTGACGGTCAGCGCGACGCCGGCCAACGGCGCCGCGGTCAGCCCAGCCCGCCGACAAGACCGCTCCCAAGGGCAAGCTCAAGGCCAAGAGCCCTCAGGACATCGACAAGCTGGTGGTGACGGTCTCCTCCAACGAGGCCGCCAAGGCGGTCGGAACCGCGACCGTCAGCGTCCCGGCCGGTAAGAAGGCCGTGAAGTCCAAGCAGGCGAAGGCCAACATCCCGGCCAACGGCAAGAAGAAGCTGAAGCTCAAGTTCAAGAGCAAGGCGCTGAAGACGATCAAGAAGGCGATCGCCAAGAAGGGCAAGAACCCGAAGGCAAAGATCGCCGTCACGCTCACCGACAACGCCGGCAACAAGACCAAGCTCAAGAAGAACGTCAAGCTCAAGAACTGAGCAGGGCGGCTCGGCGCTGGACGGCGCCCGGCTACGGGCTTATGATCAGTTCGCCTTCGGTGGAAGGATTCCACGACCGAGGAACTGGTATGGAGATCAGGAAGGGACCGAGCGCGACCTACGCGAACGTCATGGCCACGTTCGCCGTCTTCATCGCCGTGTGCGGTGGATCCTTTGCGATCGCACGCGGGGGGCCCAGGCCCGTGCCCAACGCGGCCGGCGAGATCGAGGCGTGCTACGTGAAGAAGGGGAAGAACAAGGGAGACATTCGCCTTCTCGTGAAGGGCAAGTGCCGGCGCACGGAGAAGCTGATCACGTGGAGCGTGGGGGGCCCCAAGGGCCTGGCCGGCGCCGACGGACAGCCCGGCGCCGACGGTCAGCCCGGCGCCACCGGTCAGCCCGGCGCCACCGGTCAGCCCGGCGCCCCCGGAACCGCGGGACAGCAGGGCGCGACGGGCCCTCAGGGTTCGGCCACCGGCGCGGCCGGCGGCGACCTGACGGGCAACTATCCCAACCCGGCAATCGCTCCCAACGCCCTCGGATCGGCGGAGGTCGTCGACGACTCGCTCGCGGCCGGGGATCTCGGCTTGGATTCGGTCCTGGCCTCCGAGCTCGGCAACGATTCCGTGGGGTCGGCGAACGTGATTCTCGACACCCTCGGAGCGGTCGACATCGGCACGGGTGCGGTCGGTTCGCCCGAGCTGGGCGACGATCTCGACGACACGGTCAACGCGGACGACATCGCGACCGACGGCGTCGACTCGGCCGAGCTGGCAAACGATCTCGACGACTCGGTGACCGCCGATGACGTCGGCAGCGACATCGGAACTTCGGAGATCGAGACGGACGGGGTCGGGGGCTCGGAGATCGCCGGCGGCGCCGTGGGCGCGAGCGAGGTCACCGACGGCTCACTCGGTCTCAACGAGTTGCAGATCGGTGCCCGCATCAACGACTCGCTCGACCTCTTCATGACGGCGATCAACAACGGAGCATGCTCCGGTTTCGTGAACGCCAGCGGTCCGGCGATCGGAAACACCGCGAGCGGAGCGACGACGTTTGTTACCGACACCGACACCGCAGGGTGGCGGGTCGAGGGAGCGACGACCACGGGTGGCGCCGCCCGGGTCAGGTTCTGCAACCAGACGGGCGCCAACGTGGCCGACCCACCGGAGATCACGTTCAGTTGGATCACGCTCGCGGACTGACGGCGACCGCGCGTCCCGATAGGTTCCCCGCGTGCCGAAGCTGATGGTCATCAGGGCGCTGGGCGGGATCTCGCCGCAGAGCTTCTGCCCGCGGCTCGCCGAGCTGGCGGACCTCGTGGTCCTGCACGTGCCGAACCTGATGGAGGTCGACCACGAGGGTGAGCTGGCGTGCATTCGCGAGCACGGGGAGTGCATCGAGGTGTCGCACCCCGACCAGGTCGTGCCCGAGGCGCTCGCCTACGCGGAGCAGAACTCGATCGACGGGATCCTCACCTTCAGCGAGTGGATCCTGCTGCAGACCGCCCAGGCGGCCGAGCAGCTCGAGCTGCCGTTCCACCCGGTCGAGGCCGTGCACCGAATGCGCAACAAGGTGCTGCAGCGCCATGCGCTTCATGACGCGGACGTCCCGAGCGCGAAGTTCTACGAGATCAACACCCTCGACGACGTCGACGCGGCCCTCGAGGTCGTCCCGCTGCCTGCGGTGCTGAAGCCGCAGGCCGGCGCCGGCAGCATCCTGACCTTCGAGGCTACGACGCGCGACGGGCTGATCGACGAGGTGCGCGACGCCCTCGAGCTCGCGGGCCAGACGAGGATGGCCGAGGAGCACGAGCAGGGCTACATCCTCGAGGAGGAGCTGATCGGCACCGACTGGCACGGCGATCCCCGATACGGCGACTACTGCAGCTGCGAGTCGCTGATCTTCCAGGGGGAGGTCCATCACATCAACGTGACCGACCGGGCCCCGCTGGCGCCGCCGTTTCGCGAGACCGGGGTGATCATGCCCTCGACGCTCGACGACGAAAAACAGCAGCAGGTCAAGGACGTCGCCGAGCAGGCGGCCAAGGCGTGCGGCGCGATGAACGGCGGCACGCACATCGAGATGAAGCTGACCAAGGACGGCCCGCGGATCATCGAGGTCAACGGCCGCTTCGGCGGCTCGTTCCCCGACCTGTGGCACGCGGCCTCCAACTTCGACGCGATCACCCAGGCGGGCAAGGTCGCGCTCGGTCAGCGGCCCGACTTCAACATCAACTTCGAGCGCTGGGTCGAGCACCTGATCCCGCCGGCGCCGGAGGGGATCGTCACCGGCGTCAGCGGCCTCGACGAGGTGAGCAAGATCCCGGGGGTGATCGACGTGATGCACCACAACGTCGCCGAGCAGGACTCGCGCGTCGGCATCATCGACGCGATGGTCACGGCGATCGCAGTGGCGGACACGCCCGACGAGCTGTTCGCGGTCCAGGACCGGGTCTTCGAGACGATCGAGTACGTGCGCGCTCCGTCGTGAGCTACGCGGAGATCGACCGGTCCAGCCTTCCCGCCGGCCTCGCGGACCTGACGTCGTTCGGGTTGATCGAGGCCCTCTACGGGAGGCGATCGCGCCGTTTTTCGATGGGCGTCACCTCACCGGACAACCCGCTCGGATACGCCTCCAAGCACGAGCCGGTGCCGCTCACCGAGCTGGAGGAGCTGCTCGTCCTGAACGGCATGGCCGGCAACACCGGCTGGCATTCGAGCATCAAGGGCTCGCCCCTCTACGCGCCGCACGTCTCGAACTACTCGGCCGCGGCGGGCGGGCGCGCGATGCCCTCGGCCGCGGGGTACCACACGACCGAGCTCTTCTTCACCAACGACCGCGGGACGTTCATGTTCCCGACGCGAGACGCCCCGGCGCTGGTCGACGCGATCCCCGACGGCGAGGAGCCGCTGATCGCTGCGCTGGAGGCGCACGGCGAGCGCGTCAGGAAGCTGAGCGACGACCGGATTCCCACGCCGCCCCGCGAGCCGTACATCATCGCCCACAACACATGGTGCGCGAACGTGCCGGGGTCGACGCTGATCATCCCCGTCGGCGACGTGGCGCAGCAGATGATCGCGCTGCTCTGCTTCTTGGTCCAGAACGGGCACTGCATCTACGACGACGTCAACGACCGCAAGATCCCGGGCCTCGAGCGCTTCGCGGACATCGTCGACATCGAGCAGCCGGCGCGGGCGCTCTCCTACATGGAGACCTACGCGCTGACCGAGTGCACGGCCGAGCTTTCGTGCTCGTGCCTTAACGGCATGCTGATGCTCCAGGCGATGGGGCTGGGAGGCTGGATGTTCGACGGCATCAACCGCTTCGCCCTGTACGGCACCATGGACGACCCCGAGGCGCCGGGCCTCGGGTTCGCCTTCGAGCAGCGCGAGGACTGGACCATTCCCAACCCGACCGGGATCCCGGGTGTCTACGAGGGGCTGTCACCACCTCACTTCCCGGACATGCGGGCGGCCGTGGAGGCGTTCGCGGAGCGCAAGTTCGGTCGCGGCGGGCCGTACAACGCCGAGACACCGGGACCCTGGAAGGACAGCCGTGGCGTGCGCTCCAGCGCGCAGGTCCACAGCGAGGAGTTCAAGGACTGCGTCGGGGTGATGGCCCAGTACATCTACGACACGTTCGGCAAGTTCCCGGGCACGGTGCCGACGATCTTCAGCATGACCTTCCTCCAGGTCCACCACCTCGACACCGACTACTACGACGAGCTCTTCGAGCCGGGCCACCTCCTGGACACCCACCGCTCACACATGGAGCAGTGGCACTAGGCGCGATGTGTATGGTCGACGCGATGACCGACATCGACACATCGCTCGCCAAGTTCGAGGAGATCGAGACCGGGGAGGCATTCACCCTTCAGGGTCCGCGGCTCTTGAAGGTGGAGCTGGCCGAGGCCTCGGTGATGGCGAAGAACGGGGCCATGGTGGCCTACCAGGGCGAGGTCCGGTTCGAGCACCAGGGGGGCGGGCTCGGGCGCTTCCTGAAGAAGGCTGCGACCGGCGAGTCGCTGCGGCTCATGCAGGCGGAGGGCACGGGGGAGGTGTTCCTCGCTAACCAGGCGATGCTCGTCCACGTGCTGCGCCTCGCCAACGAATCGATCACGGTGAACGGAGAGAACATCCTCGCGTTCGAGACCGGGATCGAGTGGGACGTGACGCGGGTGAAGGGAGGCACGGCAGGCGTGCTGGCGGGCGGCCTCTTCAACATCCACCTGACCGGCACCGGGTTGGTCGCGCTCGTCTCGGACGGCGAACCGGTGAGGCTCGACGTGGGTAGTGCGCCCACGTTCGCGGACCCGCAGGCGGCGATCGCCTGGTCGGGCGGGGTCACAACGAGCCTGAAGACCGAGGTCCAGGCGAAGAGCCTGATCGGGATGGGCTCAGGCGAGAGCTTCCAGCTCGGCCTGTCGGGCCAGGGTTGGGTCCTGGTCCAGCCCTCCGAGGGCCGGCCGCTCCAGCGCGGCTAGACGACGTCGGCGAACGGCCGGTAGTCGAGTTCGATGCCGTAGTGGCGGGGGCCGCCGGCGGCGATCGCCTCCGGCGTCCCGAACAGCGGGTTGGCGGCCCTGCCGACGATCGCGAGCTCGGTGCCCTTGTCGATGTCCGCGTTGGTGTACGGCTGGCCGGTCTTGCGGTCGAGAGTCATGACCAGGTCGGGGCTCGTGACGTAGGGCTGATCGTCGAGCCAGGAGACGTGGTTCTCGTTCTCGTGCCAGACCTTCATCGTCCGGCCCTCGAACTCGCCACTGCCCTCCATCAGGACGGTGCCGGTCATGTAGCCGTCCTCGTCCTTCCAGTCGCGCTCCACAACCGGGCCCTCGAACAGCACCCGGCCGCCCGCCGCGGCCGCCGCG
Source organism: uncultured Solirubrobacterales bacterium (assembly GCA_963767285.1). Classification (GTDB taxonomy): domain Bacteria; phylum Actinomycetota; class Thermoleophilia; order Solirubrobacterales; family 70-9; genus WHSW01. The sequence continues at coordinate 813,996 of CAVYDJ010000004.1, forward strand.
GCCGCCGCTGGATTGGCGCCGGCGGCGACGGCCTCGCGAATTGCCGTGCCGACCTCCAGCGCCAGCGTCAGCGAGTCGCGGACCACGAACTTGCGCAGCTCGGAGATCGGCATCGCCAGCATCGCCACCGCGCACATCGCGTCCGGGTCGGCGGCCTGGGTGAACACGCTCAGGGACTTGACCAGGTGCTCGGCGGCGCTCACCGAGGGAGCGGCCTCGACCACGATCCTGTTGCCCCACGTGTCGGCGACCGACGCGGGGGCCATCCCGCGGCCCGCCGCGATCGCCGGAATCTGATCCAGCTCGGGGATGCTGCGGTCCGAGCAGCTCGCGTCGGCGAGCGTTGCGCCCATGTCCATCGCGGCGCTCATCGGCGCGGGGGTGTTGATCCCGCCCAGCTCGACCGCGAAGACGACGTCGATCTCGACGCCGAGCCGTTCGCCGAGGCCGTGCACCGCGTCGACCATCGGGTTCGGCACGCGCGGCTCGGTGAACCCCATCTTCTCGATCAGCTCGGGCTTGGGCTCGGCGGGCGCGATCGAGCCGGTCTTGAAGACCGTGCAGCCGTAGCGCGAGTCATCCACCTCGTCGAGGTCGGTCCACGTGAACGTCTCGCCGTTGCCGATCTTCTCCCGCAGCAGGCCCCGCCACTCCTTTGGGCTGCCGCCGCCGCCGGTGCCCAGGAGGACGAGGCCGTCCAGGAGCGCCTCGGCTTCGTCGACGGTCGTGATCGTGCGGGTCGGCATCGCTACACCGCCTTCGGGTGTCGTTGGGATTCGGCCGAGCGCGGGTCGAGGTCATCGACGCCGAGCAGGTGCCGCGGCGGGCGGTCGAGGATGATCCGCGAATGCGTCTCGACGTCCGGGGTGACGTGCAGCAGCTCGCCCGGTTCGAGCGCGCGCCAGTCCGCCTCGTCGTCCATCGGCTCGCTGGCCACGACCACCGCCGGCGTGTCGTCGATGTCGTCGCTTGTGACGCGCAGGCCGTGAGTGCTCGTCCCGTCGAACTCGTCGGGACCGCTCTTGCCGGGGCCGCGCTCGAGCACGAACAGCTCGTGGGTCTCGGGATAGCGGAACGCCCACAGCTCGTCGGCCGTGCCGAGCGTCAGGTTCAGCGAGTAGAGCGGCACGTTGTCGGCGATCCAGGAGACGGCCGAGGAGATTCCCTCGCCGACGTCGCCCAGCTCGTCGATCCGCTTGGTGATCAGGGCGAACATGCGCTCCGAGTCGGTCTTGCCCTCGACCGGCGCCATGTAGTCGGCGCCGACCTCGCGCTCGAGGTCCTCCATCCCGTACACGACGCCGTTGTGGGCGAACAGCCGGCCCCCTGCTTGGAAGGGGTGGGTGTCGGTGATCGCGAAGGAGGGCATCGAGGCGAACCTGATGTGCGCGAGAAACGTCGATGACCGCTCGGTACGGGCTTCCTTGATGAACTCGTCGTCTCGAAACGCGGCGAGGGGCTGGCGGTCGACGACCGGGTTCCCGTCTTCGTCGAAGAACCCCAGTCCCGTCCCGTCCGGCTGGAAATGGCTCTGCGCGACCAGGCTGTCGGGGGCGTCGAGCAGCCAGTGCGTGACCGCGATCCGCTCCCTGCCCGCCGTCATTGCGAAAAGGCGGCACATGTGGGCGTGAACCCTAGCGGCGCCCCAGGCGCCGGCTGGCAATGGCAGTGGGCACTGGTCGCGATGACCGGCGCCCTGGCGCTGATCTACATCGACCAGACGGCCGTGGCCGTCGCCCTGCCGACGATCGGCGACGAGCTGGGCTTCTCGGCTCTGTCCCTGCAGTGGGTAATCAACGCCTACCTGCTGGCGCTCGCCGTGACGGTGGCGATCGGCGGGCGGATCGGGGACCTCTGGGGCCGGCGGAAGCTGTTCCTGGCCGGCACCGTGATCCTGGCGGGCGGCTCGGCGGTCTGCGCCGTGGCGCAGGGCGAGCTGGCGATGCTGGGCGGGCGGGCCCTGCAGGGAATCGGGGCCGGCGTGATGATGCCGAACGCGACGGGGCTGCTGTCCGAGAGCTACGAGGCCGACCAACGCGGGCGCGCGCTCGGTATCTGCCTCGGCGTGTCGGGCGCGTTCCTCGCCCTCGGGCCGGTGGTGGGCGGGTTGCTGGTGGACGCGTTCGGCTGGCGCTCGGTCTTCGTCTTCAACCTGCCGGTGATCGCCGGCGTGTCCGGCCTCGTCGTCCTCCGCGTCTCCGGCCGCGGCGGCAATCCCGGGGCCAGGTTCACCGACTCGCTCGGCGTCGCGATGGTGGTCGCGGCCCTCGTGGCGGTCGTGATCGCGCTGATGCAGGCGCCGAGCTGGGGGTGGACCGACATCAGGACGATCGCGCTCGGCGGCGCGGGCCTGTCGGTGCTCGCCGTTGCGATCGCCCGCGAGCTCAGGATCCGGGCCCCGTTCTTCAACCTGCGGCTGTTCGCCCGGCGCACCTACACGGGAGCCTCCCTCGCCGTCAGCGTCAACCGGCTCGCGGTCGTGATCGCGACGGTCTACGTGTCGATCTACTTCCAGCAGGTGATCGGCATGAGCGCCTCGACCGCGGGCGTCGCGCTGCTCGCCCTGGCCGTGCCGACCGTGGTGGCGGCGCCGCTGGCGGGGCGACTCTCGGACCGCCTCGGCTCGGCGGCCGTCTGCAACTTCGGCATGGCGGTCACCACCGCCGGCGCCCTGTTGGTGGCGATCGGCGTGGACCGCCAGGGGACGGCGCTGGTGATCGTCGGCCTCGTCCCGCTCGCGATCGGGTCCGGGGTGGTCCAGCCGTCGGCCAACGCCGCCGTGATGAACACGGTCGCGGGCGACCAGGAGTCGGAGGCGTTCGGCCTGATGGCCGCCTGTCGCCAGCTCGCCGCGACGCTCGGCCTCGCGGTGATCGGCGGGCTGATCGTCAGCGACAGCCTGGCGACCGGCTTCTACGTCACCGCGGCCCTCTGCGCGGTTGCGTGGGCCGGGACGGCGTTGCTCCTGCGAATGAACTGACGCGCGGCGGCGGAGGGCCTCCTAGGCTGCCCGTCATGGCAGACCAGCTCACCGGCCGGCGGGTCGTGATCACGGGCGCGGCCCGGGGGATCGGTTCGCTGCTCGCCCGACGGCTGCACCAGCGCGGCGCGCGGGTCGCGCTGCTCGGGATCGAGCCGGACCACTTGGCCGAGACGGCCGCCGCCTGCGGCGACGCGCCGTGGTTCGAGTGCGACGTCACCGACCGCGCCGCGGTCGACGACGCGGTGGCGGCCGCGGTCGAGGCGCTCGGCGGTCTCGACATCGCCGTTGCCAACGCGGGGATCGGGGGCCAGATGACGCTGATCGACGGCGACCCGGAGGTCTGGGACCGGACCTTTGCCGTCAACCTGTCCGGCACCTACAACCTCGTCCGCGCAGCCGGCCCGCACGTCGCGCACCCTGACGGCTACTTCCTGCTCACCGCATCGCTGGCGGCGGCCGTTCACCTGCCGCTGATGGCTCCCTACTGCGCGTCGAAGGCGGCGGTCGAGTCGCTCGGCGACTCGCTGCGCATCGAGCTCGCACCGACCGGCGCCAAGGTCGGCGTCGCCTATTACGCCGAGCTCGACACCGACATGACCTCTCGTGGCTTCGCGACGAAGGCCGCCGAGCTCAGCCCGCTGGGCGGCCACGGCCGCAAGTCCGTCGCGCCGGTCGAGCCCGCGATCGACGCGCTGGAGCGCGGGATCGCCGCGCGGTCGCGGCGGGTCGTCTCGCCGCGCTGGGTCGGGGCGCTGCTGCCGATCAGGATGGTGGTCCAGCGCCTCGCCGAGCGCCAGTTCGGCGGCCGCCGGCTTGCGAAGTCGTTGGAGCTCGCCCGCGCAGAGCGCCCGCCGCTGACCACCGTTCAGCCCGGACAGCCGGACTCGCAGCCGGCGGACCGCGAGCGAGTCGAGTCGTGAACCGGGCGCGGGTCCTCGCCGCGCTTGCGGTGCTCGCGCTCGCCGTGGCGGTGCTCGCCGCGCCGGGAACGCTTGCCGCGAGCCCGCCGCCGCCCGAGCTTCCCGAGGCCACGTACTCCACGGTCGCCAAGGAGGTGCTGGTCGAGATGGACGACGGCGTGAAGATCGCGGCCACCGTCACCTTCCCGTCGCTCGACGGCAGCGCACCGGCGCCGGGCCGGTTCCCGGTCGTGCTGTCCATGACGCCCTACGGGCGCAACGGGCTGGGTGGTGCTCCCTCGCCGCCCCTGTTCGCGACGCGGGGGATGATCAGCGCCGTGGCCGACGTGCGCGGCACCGGCGGCAGCGGCGGCAACCTCGACGAGAACTACTTCTCGCCCCGCGAGGCGCGCGACGGCTACGAGCTGGTCGAGTACCTCGGCACCCAGCCGTACTCGAACGGCAGGGTCGGGATGGCCGGCGGCTCGTACGTGGGGATCACCCAATACCTGACCGCGGAGCTGCGCCCGCCGCATCTGGCCGCGATCACGCCCGCCGTCGCGATCAGCGACCTCTACCGGGAGGGCTATACCCACGGCGGGATCCCGAATCTCTTCTTCGACGCCCAGTACCTCGCCGTCCAGGGAGCGCCCGGCACCCTCGGCCCGAACACGGATCCTGCGTTGCTCGCCGACACGGTCGCCGCGAAGCTCGGCCAGTCACCGCCGGGGACGATCGCTTTCGACTACCTCGCCCGTCCCGACGACGACGCCTTTTACCGCGACCGCTCGCCGATCTACCGAGCGGGCCGGATCGAGGTCCCGGCGCTCATCCTCGGCGGCTGGAACGACGGCCTCGGGCGCGGCGCGCCGGAGATGTACCGGCGGCTGGCGCGCCGGCAAGGGGTCGAGACGCGCCTGTGGATCGACCCGTGCACGCATAAGGGGTGCGGGCCTCCCTTCGCGCCCCTCACGACCCCACCCGACGCCGGGGATCCGGCGGCGCACCTCTTCGAGTTCCTGGCCAAGTACCTGGCCGACGCGCCGGCCCCGCGCCGTCCGCCCGTCGAGTACTACGTCCAGGGCGCGGGCAAATTTGCCGAGGCGCGGAGCTGGCCCCCGCCGCGGACGAAGTTCAGGCGCTACCGGCTCGGTTCCGGCACGCTCGAACCACAGGGCGAGCCGGCCGCGAGTGGAGAGGCGAGCTACGTGAGCAACCCGCTCGCAGGCCTGAGCATGGCCCTCGACAAGTACGGCACCGTCGCGGCGAGCCCCTACGTTCCGCTCGACCAGCGGCTCGAGGGCCCGAACGGCCTGACGTTCAGGACTGCGGCGCTGGACGAGCCGCTGACGCTCGCCGGCCCGATGGCGCTGCACCTCGTGGCCTCGTCGAGCGCGACCGACACCGACTGGTACGCGAAGCTCGCCGACGTCGCTCCCGATGGCAGCGAATCGATCTTCGCCGAGGGTGCGCTGCGCGCCTCGCACCGCGCGCTCGACCGCAAGCGCAGCCTGCCCGGTCGCCCGTACCACACCCACACCGACCCGACGCCGATCGAACCGGGCCGCTCCTACGCCTACGACGTCGAGATCTGGCCTACCGCCTACCGGCTCGCACCCGGCCACAGGCTGCAGCTTCGGATTACCTCTTCTGACCTGCCGACCCATTTCCCGGGCCACGTGCGCGTCGACCGCGACGACCCGAGCCGGCTTCAGGTCGAGCCGTTCGGCCCGACCACCAACACCGTGCGGCTCGGCGAGAGCTACCTCGCCTTGCCGGTTACGACGGGGCCTCGCTAGCGCAGCCCGGCGAAGCGCGGTTCCGCGGCGTAGAAGACGGCGTGGACGCCCGGCCCGATGAGCAGCGCGAAGGCGACCGTTCCGATCCCGATGGTCCCGCCGAGCAGGAAGCCGGCGGTCAGGGCGCTCAGTTCGATCAGCGTCCTCACCAGGCGCAGCGTCCTGCCCGTACGGGCGTGCAGGCCGGTCATCAGCCCGTCGCGCGGGCCGGGTCCCAGCCGGCAGCCGAGGTAGACGCCACCGCCGATCGCGACCGCGCCGATGCCGGCGGCCATCAGGACCCACGCGCTGGCCCCCGACGGGTCGTCAGGCAGGACCTTCAGCATCACGCCGAGCGCGACGCCGATGATGATCGCGTTCAGCACGGTTCCGAGCCCCGGCCGCTGCCGTAGCGGGACCCACGCGCACAGCACCAGGAACGAGATCACGATGGTCGCCGCGCCGATTCCGAGGGGCGTCTTGAGGGAGACGCCCTGCGCGAGCACGGTCCACGGCGAGTTGCCCAGGTCGGCCGCGACGATGCACGCCTCGCCGGTCCCGAAGAGCCACAGGCCGGCCACCAGGATCGCGAGGCGCGCTGGGCCGGGACGCCAGAGGTAGGCCGGAAACATCCCTGGAGCTAACCGGAGGCCGGGGAACCGGCGCATGGCGGCCGGGGGATCGGCAGTCTTTCCGCCTCGATGGGGCGGAAGGGTTCTCTTCTCAGCGTGGCGTTCGCCGTCGCGGCTGTGACCGCGGGCGCCGCGCCGGCCGCGGCGGGCGCCGATGCGCCGAGAATCCAGGTGCTCTCGAACCGGGCGGACCTGGTCTCCGGAGGCGACGCGCTTGTCCGCATCACCTTGCCGCGCTTCGCAAAGCCGGCGGCGCTGCGGGTCGCAGCCGGCGGGCGCGACGTGACGGCCGCGTTCGAGCGCACCGGCCATCGGCGATTCGACGGTCTGATCGAAGGACTGCGTGAAGGCCGCACCACCGTGATCGCGCGAACCGGCCAGACCGGCGCCGCGCGCCTGAAGATCGCCAACCACCCGCTCGGCGGGCCGATCTTCGCCGGCCCGCAGATCCAGCCGTGGGACTGCCAGGACACCGCCGTCGACGCGCAGTGCAACCAGCCCTCCGAGTTCAAGTACTTCTACCTGCCGAAGGGCGCACCGCAGGCGGGCGCCGCGCTTCCGGGCACGAACTCCAACGACGCCGGCGGCTCCTTTCAGCCGTACGATCCGGATAGCCCCCCGGCGGACGACGAGATCGAGACGACGACGACGACGGAGGGCGTGAAGGCCCCGTTCATCGTCCGGCTCGAGACCGGCTACATCGACCGCGATCAGTACGCGATCGCGGTCCTCTTCGATCCCGACCAGCCGTGGACGCCGACCGCGCCGCAGGCGCAATTCAACCGCCGCATGGTGATCACGCACGGCTTCTCCTGCGACACCGAGTACCACACCGGCGACGCCCCGAGCGTGCTGTCGCCGAGGGTCCTCGCCGGCGGATTCATGGTCATGTCGAACGCGCTCGACCACGCCGGCCACAACTGCAGCCTGCTCACCCAGGCCGAGTCGCTGGTGATGACCAAGGAGCACGCGATCGACCACTACGGCACCGTGCGCTGGACGATCGGCAGCGGCTGCTCGGGTGGCTCGCTGGCTCAGCAGCAGGTCGCCAACGCGTATCCCGGCGTCTACCAGGGGATCACGCCGCAGTGCTCGTTCCCGGACGCCTGGTCGTCGGCGATGCAATACGAGGAGTACCACTTCGGGCTTCAGTACCTGGAGAACCCGACCCGATGGAGCCCGGGCGTCCTCTACGACCCGGTCGCAATCAGCTCGTTCTTCGACCACCCCAACGTCGCCAACCCGATCACGTTCACGACGGCGATCCCGAACTCCGGCGACCCATCGCGCCCGTGCCCCGGCGTCCCCGAGGACCAGGTTTACAACGAGCAGACCAACCCGGACGGGGTGCGCTGCACGCTGCAGGACTACATGGTCAACGCGTTCGGGCGCGACGAGAACGGCTGGGCGCGCCGCGGCTTCGACAACGTCGGCATCCAGTACGGCATCAAGGGGCTGCGTCAGGGGCTGATCTCCCCGGCCCAGTTCGTCGACTTCAACACCAACATCGGCGGCGCCGACCTCGATCTCAACCTGACCGCCGAGCGCACGGCGGCCGATCCGATCGCCCTGGAGCGGCTCTACCGGACCGGCGCGATCAACGCCGCGAACAACCTCGACCAGGTCGCGATCATCGACCTGCGCGGACCCGATCCCGGCGCCTTCCACGACGTCTTTCGCACCTATGCGATGCGGGCTCGCCTCGAGCGCAACTTCGGCACCGCCGCCAACCAGGTCCTCTGGCGCGGGGCGGTCCCGCTGGTCGGCGATCCCTCGTTTGCCGACGACGCCGTGTTCGCGATCGATCGCTGGCTGGCCCGGGTCGACGCCGACCGGCGCAAGATCCCGCTGGCGAAGAAGATCATCCAGGACCGGCCCGACAGCGTTGCGCCCCGCTGCACCGACGGCGCCGGGGCCGAGCTGTCCGAGGAGGCCTGCGATCAGGCGGTGGCCGCCTACGGGACGCCGCGCCAGGGCGCCGACGGGCCCGAGACCGAGGACGTCATGAAGTGCAAGCTGAAGCCGCTGAACCGCGACGACTACCCGGTTGCGTTCACCGACCAGCAGTGGACCAGCCTGCAGCAGGCCTTCCCGGGCGGCGTCTGCGACTACACCAAGCCGGGCGTCTCGCAGGGCGACACGATTCCCTGGCTCACCTACCAAAACCGCCGCGGCCGGGTGATCTACGGCGGCAGGCCGCTGGGCGACCCGCCGGTTTCGCGGCGCATCCACGTCCGGTGACGCCGCGGATCGGGCCCGGGCGCGCGCAGGACATCGGTTTCGTGAACGCTGCGATCGTCCGCGTGATCGGGGCGGCGACCGGCGGCGCGCCGCCGAACGTGTTCACGACGCTGGCCCGCCACCGGCGCCTGTTTCGCCGCTGGCTGCGGTTCGCGGGCGCGTTGATGCCCGGCGGGACCCTGCCGCGAGCGGAGACCGAGCTGCTGATCCTGCGGGTCGCTCACAACGCGGGCTCGGAGTACGAATGGGGACATCACGAGCGGCTGGGCCGCCAGGCGGGCCTGAGCGCCGCCGAGGTCGAGCGCGTGCGTGAGGGCCCCGGCGCGGCTGACTGGTCGCCGCGGCAGCGGTCGCTCCTGCGAGCCGCGGATGAGCTCCATTCGGACCGGCGGTTGTCCGACGAGACCTGGGGCGAGCTGCGCCCGCTGCTCTCCGACGAGGAGCTGATCGAGCTCTGCATGCTCGTCGGCCACTACGAGATGCTCGCGATGACGCTCAACTCGCTCGAGGTCGAGCCCGAGGAGGAGTCCGCCGGGGAGCCGACTCGGCTCGCCCGCTTCCTGCAGGGACTGGCCGCCCGCCGCTGACGACGGGGGCCCTCAGGACGGCGACCGCAGCGGCGGGCCGCTGACGCCGCACGACCACTCGTCCGCGACCCGAACCGGCTCTCGACCCTGGCGCTGCGGCTCGGCGGTCAGGACGTCGTTGCTGATCGTCAGCCAGGCGATCGCCGAGCCGGCGAGGGCGAGCCCCGCGCAGACGAACATCGCGACGTGGAACCCGTCGGTCATCTCGGCGGGGTCGTAGAAGCTCTGCCCGGTGATCCCGGCGATCAGCGGCAGGACGGCGACGGCGCCGAGGGTGCCGACCCGGGCGACGGCGTTGTTCACCCCGGAGGCGATCCCCACATGGCGCGCGTCGGCCGCCGCGAGCACGGTCGCGGTGACCGGCGCGGCGACCAGGACGATCCCCAGGCCGAAGAGGGTCACCGCCGGGAGCACGCCGGCGACGTAGGAGTCGCCCGGGTCGAGGCGGGTCAGCAGCAGCAGCCCGGCGGCGACCAGCAGGGTGCCGACGGTCAGCGGGATCCGCGGGCCGATCCGCTGGGCGAGCATGCCCGACCGCGCGGAGAGCAGGAGGGTCAGCAGGGTCACCGGCAGCGAGGCGGCGCCGGCCTCGATCGCCGAGTAGCCGAGCGAGATCTGCAGGAAGGAGACGAAGAGGAAGAAGAAGCCGCCGAAGGCCGCATACACGACGAACGTGAAGGCGTTTGCGGCGCTGAACTGGCGCGAGGCGAACATCGTGAGCGGCAACATCGGGTTCGGGGCGCGGCGCTCGACCACGATGAAGCCGATCGCGGCCGCCAGCCCGCCGACGGCGGCGAGGACGATCACGGGCGCCAGTCCCTTCCCGGGCCCCTCAACCAGCGCGTAGGTGGTTCCGCCGAGTGCGATCGCCCCGAGCAGCGCTCCGCGGAGGTCGAGCCGCCCACTCGCCGTCGGGTCGCGGGTTTCCGGCACGTGATGCGAGGTGGCGATCACGAACAGCCCGATCGGGATGTTGATCAGGAACACCGCGCGCCAGGAGACCGCGTCGACCAGGTAGCCGCCGAGCAGCGGCCCGACCGCCGCCGCCACCCCGGTCAGCCCCGACCAGGCGCCGATCGCTCGCGGGCGGTCCTCGCGGCGGAAGCTCGCCTCGATCATCGCCAGGCTGCCGGGCGTCAGCAACGCGCCTCCGATTCCCTGGGCGAACCGCGCGGCCACCAGCATCTCGTCGCTGGGAGCGATCGCGCAGAGCAGCGACGCGACCGTGAACACTCCGACCCCGATCACGAAGACACGCCGGCGGCCGTAGTGGTCGCCGAGCGAGCCGCCGAGCAGGATCAGCGACGAGAGGGCCAGCAGGTAGCCGTTGACGATCCACTGCAGGGCGCTGGTCGACGCGTCGAGATCGCGGCCGATCTCGGGCAGATGCGACGTTGACGACGGTCCCGTCGAGGAACGCCATCCCGGAGCCGAGCACCGCGACGACGATCACCCAGCGGCCCGGCGCGCTCTTGAAGGCCAGGCCGTCGTCCATCGACCTAGAACCTACGGACGCTCAACGGGCCAGGTCGTCCCAGGGCGAGTGGTCCGGGTTCGGCCCCTGGGTCGCGAACTCTCGGCGGACGCGGGTGCGGGTCTCGCCGTAGATGCGGGCGGTCTCGTAGAGGATCATGGCCGCCAGCGCCGCGACGAGCGCGGCGAGCGCGGCGAGCGGAGGCACCGCGACCGCGACCGGGACGAGCGCCACCAGGAGGAGGGCGAGCCCGAGCCGCTCGCGGTTGAGGGTGCGCACGCCGCGCAGGCGGACGAAGACGTGGCCGAGCAGGTAAATCGCGACGCCGCCGAGCAGCGCGAAGGCCGGGACCGTCTTCAGGTGGTCGCTGGGATGGGCGAGGACCTCGTGGATGCCAAGCGCGGTGAGCTCGATCCCGGCGATGAGCAGGAAGTGAAGGTAGGAGTAGACGTCCCGGGCCATCGCGTTGCGCACCCGGCCCTCCGGCGCCCGGACCAGCCGCCAGGCGTTGGCGATCGAGACGATGTCGAAGTAGGCCCACCAGAGCTCGAAGACGAGCGCGATCCCGAGGATCGCCGCCGTGGTGACCGCCAGGGTGAGGTGGATGTCGCTCCCGCCGATTGCGAGGGCGACGATCGTCTCACCGAGCGCAATGATCACGATCAGGCCGTGGCGCTCGGCGAAGTGGGCGGGGGAGAGGCGCCAGCCGTCGGTACCGAAGATGAACGGACCGCCCATGTCGATCGCCATGGCCGCGATCCAGAGGGCCGTCTGACCGATGCCGCCGGCGAGGGCGCCGGCGATCAGCAGCGCCACGGCGATGCCGGTGCTCGCGGCGAGCCCGGTCACGGAGCGGCGCAGCCCCGGGTCGTCGCGGCTGGCGAGCAGGAACAGCGCGATGTGCCCGCCGCGGACGGCGGTGTAGGCGAGCGCGAACTCGAGCGCCAGGTCCCCCCACGCGTTCGGGACGGCGAGCGCGGCGATCAGCAGCGCGGCCATCGCCCCGAACAGCGCGAGCCGGACGCCACCCTCCTCGGGATCGACGACGCTGGTCAGCCACGCGTAGCCGGTCCACGCCCACCATAGGAGGGCGAGCACGAAGATGCCCTGGCCCAGGCCCTCCCAGGTCTGGTTGCCGATCATCAGCGTCGTGCACTGGGTCAGCGCGAGCACGAAGACGAGGTCGAAGAAGAGCTCGAGCGGCGTCACCCGCTCGCCCTCCCGCATCACGGCGGTGAGCCTGCGACTCGCCCCCTCTGCGCGGCCTTCCATCTGGCTAAACGGCGCTAGGCCTGCGCGAGCGGGCCGCGGCCGAGCGTCTCGGCGCGGCGGGCGCGTGAGCGGCGTCCGGCGGCGGGCGAGGATTCGTCGCCGAGGAGGGAGAGCTGGTCGTAGAGCTGGGCCAGGAACGTGTCCGAGCCCCCCGACTCGATCAGCTCGACCGACTCGCGGTAGTGGCCGGCCATGCTGCCGACGCTGGTCCCCATCCGGTCCTCGACCGAGTTGCCGAACCGCTCGATCCCGCGGCGCAGCCCGAGGATGTCGGAGAGCTTGTCGGCGGCGAAGATGGTCAGGGCCGGCCCACCCGCCGCCGCGACCTGGTCGCGAAGCGCGGCTTTCCGCGCTGCGAAGTCCTCGACCTTCGCGTCCTCGGTGAGCGTCAGGACGACCGTGGCGATCTCGTTGCCCATCTCGTTGCGCAGTTCGACCTCGGTCAGCGTGCCGCGCTCGACCGCGTCGTGAAGCAGGCCGGCCGCGACGACCTCCTCGTCGACGCCCGCCTCGAAGAGCAGCGTGCCGACCTCGGTCACGTGGTCCAGGAACGGGCGGCCGTCGGTGGCGCGGACCTCCGATCCGTGCGCCGTTTCGGCGAGCGCGCACGCCCGGGTCAGGAGCGGAGAGGCCGAGATCCACTCTGCACGATTCGGGGGCACTGGCAAATTGTATGCGCACATGTAGAGGACCTGTAATCGGGAAAAGTTCATCGAGCCGTAACGGCGGAGGCGCGCGCCGGGTTCTCCCGATATGCGCATCCGCTTTGCCACCCTCGGCGCGACGCTAGCGGTCCTCGCCGCGGTGTCGGCGACGGCATTCGCTCAGGAATCGCCGGTCTGTCTAACCGCGGCCGAGCGCCTCGACGACGAGCGCAACGTCTTTCACGGCAGCCGAGGGCGCGACAGCGTCACCGGCCTGCGCGGCGAGGATCTGATCACCGGCCGGCGCGGCAACGACAAGCTCAACGGCGGGCGCAACAACGACGTCGTCCGCGGCGGCCCCGGCGACGACCTGCTCTGCGGCGGGCGGGGCACCGATCGGATCTTCGGCGGGCCTGGCGACGACACGATCTACGGCGAGGAGGAGAACGACACGATCGTCCCCGGGCCCGGCGCCGATCAGGTTCTCGGCAGCGCCGGCAACGACCGCGTCTACGGCTGGGGGCGCCGCCACGGCGTCTACACCGCTGACGGGATCGACATCCTGGTCGGCGGCTACAACGACGATTGGGTCGAGGCCGGCGGCGCGGATTGGCTGTACGGCCACACCCACGCGGACGTGCTGCTGACCCGGACGCCGGCGGTCGCCCCAGGGCTCATGGACGGTGGCGGCAACGACGATCTGATCTACGGCTCGACGTTGGCGGACCGGATCTACGGCGGCGAGAACGGCAAGGACGTCCTGTTTGGTTTCGAGGGGGACGACGTCCTCGCCGGGACCGGAAACGAGGACCTGCTCTACGGCGGCGCCGGCAATGATCAGCTCGACGGCGGCAAGGGCTCCGACGAGCTGCGGGGCGAGGAGGGCAGCGACCTCTGCAACGGCGGCGCCTCCGATCCGGCCCGCGACGTGTTCGCGAGCTGCGAGCGGGTGGTGAACCGGTGAGGGTCGCGAGCGCGCTCGCCACCTTGGCCGCGTGCGCGCTGGCGGCGCCGGCCGTTGCGCCTGCGCGCGACGGCGGCGCCCACTCGCAAATCTCGCTCGTCCGCCTGGAGAGCGACTACGCCCGCGGCGCCGTGACCTCCGATCGGCCGCGTTGCCGGCCGCACCGCAAGATCTCGTTGTTCATCTACTACGGCTTCATCTCCGACAAGGTGGCGATCACCTATACGGATGAGCACGGCAAGTGGCGCATCGACCAAGCGCTCGCGCCCGGGCGCTACTTCGCGAAGGTCGACAGCGTCAAGGGGTGCCGATACGACGTCACCCCTGACGCTCGCCTCGCCGCTCCCTGATCAGTAGCGGTAGTCGCGGTCGTAGCCGCGCTCGGCCGGGGGTCCGTAGGCGCGCCGGCGCTCGGCCCAGAGCCGGAACGGCGCGGTCAGCAATCCGAGGATCGTGACGGCGATCCCGGCGATGATCAGGATCAGTCCGATCATTGCCTCGTCGATGCCGGCGATCTCGAAGTTGATCGCGTACCGGATGATCGCCCCAACCGCGATCAGGAATATCCCGCCACCAAGAGTCATCTCGAGTCTCCTCCTGGGTCTCGCGTCCTTGGCTGTGACACCGAACTACCCGGACCCAAGGCAGTTAGTCCTGGCGCACCACGGGTGGCCGACGAGGGCAGAAGTCCGGCAAGGGCAGCGGCGGCAGCAAGACCAGAAGCGGCCGCCGGGCGCGAGGGCGGTAAGAAGAGCGGCGGCTAGGGCGCCAGGCGCTCGGCCAGCCAGGCGACCAGCGGCGCGTAGCGCGGCGTCAGGTGGCCGTGCTTGCCCTCGAAGAGCTCGAAGCGGTGGTCGATTCCGGCCGCGTCCAGCTGGCCGTGGAGGATCGCCGTTCCGGCCTGCAGGTTGTACTCGTCCTGGAGGCCGCACTCCAGCGAGATCGCGCGCATCGTGCGCAGGTCGTCGAGGTGTGACGGCAGCATCCGCACGGGATCCCAGGCGAGCCAGCGCTCCCAGACGTCCTCGCGAAACGAGCAGTCCGTGAGGTCGAACGGCATCTCGGGTTCGCCGTTCGGCCCGGGGGAGTAGCACGCCGCCATGGCGATGGCGTTGACCGCGGCGAAGGTGGGCGGAGACGGGTCGGGCTGCTCGAGCATCCACGCCCAGAAATCGTCCATCGAGTCGTAGTCGCGCAGCACCGCCCAGGCGCGCGGGAAGTCCTCGAGGTAGCAGTACTCGAACGCCGAGTCGCCGGAGACATCGCCGAGCCCGCCCCAGAGGTCGGGGCGCAGCATCGGGAGGACCAGGGCGCCGTAGCCGCCTGACGACTTGCCCTGAACGGCGCGCGAGTCGCGTTCGGGGATGGTGTTGAATCGCTCGTCGACGAACGGCACCAGTTCGTCGCAGAGGTAGGTCATGTAGTTGCCGGTGCCGGCCGAATCGATGAACTGCGAGCCGCCGTAGGCGGTCCAGCAGTCCGGCATCGGGATCACGACCGGCCGGCAGTCGCCGGCGACGATCAGCCGGTCGACGTCCTCGATGAACGTCGAGCTGTAGGGCGAGCGGTTGCGCCACATGTCGATCTGGCCGGTCATCCCCTGGATCGACCAGACCGCCGGGTACGGCCCGTCGTCGGGCCAGCCCGGCGGCGTGTAGACGTAGAGCGGGCGCGAGGCCGGGTCGCCGAGCGGGTTGCCCTTCAGCACCTCGCTGGAGAATTCGAGCTCGTGGAAGGTGCCGGCGAGGTCGCGGCCCCAGGGATCGTGTTGCGGTGAGCGGATCATCGCGCACACCCTATTCAGGGCCTACTCGTCGTCGTCTTCGTCCTCGTCCTCGACGCCGTACCGCTCGGTGATCACGTCCTCGTCGAGGCCGAGAAGCTCGATCACCTCCTCCAGCGCCTCCTCATCGGAGGTGGCACCCGAGTGCTTCCAGGCGCGTTCGTCGAGGCCGGCCGCGTTCGGGCCTGGCGGCGGCGGCTCGGAACCGGCACCGTGGACGTACTGCCAGAGGATCCGATCGAGGATCCGCTGCGGGGTGCGGTCGGTGAACTCGAGCGGCAGGCGCTCGGAAAGGCGCGCGTTCGGCGACCTCGCCGTGTTTCGCTCCAGCAGGTCGACGGCCGGGGTGATCGCGTCGTAGGGCTCGGAGTTGTCGGAGGGATCGGCGTCGAAGGCGTCGTACATCGGCACCGCGAGGGCGTCGAAGAGGTTCAGCGACTTCATCCCGACGACCAGTTCGAGCGTGCGGATGAACGAGAGGAAGTCGTAGCGGGTGTGGACCACGGCCCCGCGCTTGGCGTACGGGCTGATCGCAAAGGCGGGGATGCGATGCGCGTCGACGTGGTCGGCACCGTCCTGCGAGTCGTCCTCGATCACCAGGATCAGCGACTTCTCCCAGATCGACGAGTGCGAGATCTTGTCGACGATCTCGCCCAGGGCGAGGTCGTTCTCGGCGATCATCGCGCGCGGGGTCCGGCCGCCCGGCGAGGTACCGACGGTGTGGTCGTTGGGCAGGACCAGGTAGTTGAAGGCCGGCACCGATCCCGAGGCGAGCTGCTGGTCGAAGCGCTTGCTGAAGCACTCGAAGCGGCTCTCGGTCGTCAGGGGGTTGGCGCCCAGCGGCCGCGACGAGTCGAAGACCTCCTGTCCGGTGATCACGTTCTCGCCGCCCGAGGAGGCGTCGTTGGAGAAGCAGAGCGCCGGCGGATCCGGCTGCGGGCCCGGCGCGAGCGGCCCGAGGTCGGAGTTGGCGAACTTCTCGACCACCCGCGCGGTCTCCTCCGGGGTCCGGTCGACGTCGTTGAGCGGCACGGTCCCGCCGACCGCTTCGCCGTAGTTGAACCAGGAGATCCCCTGCTCGATGGCCGCGTCGAAGAGGAAGCCCGCGGCCGGCCAGGTGACCGAGAAGACGCCGAAGTCGTACGGGCGCTTGCGGCCCGCGTAGTTCTGGTGCCAGCTCTTGACCACGTAGTCGGAGACGGCGCCGGCCGAGGTCCAGAAGTGGCCGTCGATCGAGGCCTCTGAGTTCGCGTAGACGTGATCGAGCAGCGGGAAACGGCGGGCGAGCGCGTGGGCGTTGGGGGTGACGTCCTCGCCGAACAGGGTCAGCTTCGGATCCCCGTCGCCCCGCGGGTCGTCGCCGAGGATCTGGTCGTAGGTGCGGTTCTCGCGCACGATGTAGAAGACGTGCTCGATCGGGCCGCCGGCGGCGATCGGCGTGTTCTTCGGCGCCTTCTCGCTGTTGGTCGGGCGGATCTGCTCGGACGCCCTCGGCGTCAGCTTCGCCAGCTTCGCGTCGGAGGGGAACTTGAGCACGCCCGACATCCCGAAGACCTGCTCGGGCAGGTACTTGAAGTAGTACTGAGAGGAGGACCCGCTGGTCGCCGACCCGGTGTCCTCTGGCACAGACTCGCCGGGCTCGAGGTCGTTCGGCCCGACTCCCAGGCCCTTCGCGGTCACCCAGACGAGCTTGCGCTTCGCGGGCTTCCCCGGCGTGGCGAACGCCGCGGTCGGATACGACGCCACCGGCACGCGTCCGATCAGCTGCCAGCGCTTCGACTTCGCGCGGGCCGGGTTCGCCGCGACTTCTTCTTCGGCCTCCTCCTCGGCTTCCTCGCCGAAGTACTCGGCCGCCTCCGCCTGCTCGCTCTCGGCCTGCTCGATCCCGCGACGCGACTCGTGGTCGAGGATCCGGTCGGCCAGCGCGCGCCGCGACGCCGTGGCTCGTTGCTTCGCGCCGCCCGGGTCGCACTTGCGCTTCGCCGAGAGCGCGAAGATCGCGACCGCGTCCTCGCCGGAGTCCGACGAGATCAGCCGGCAGCCATCCGCGGTCACCGAGACGTGGGTCGGGGCGGTGCCGATCCCCTGCGGCCGCTCGACGGAGAGCGTGCGCACGACCTCGAGCTTGTTCGTGTCGATGACGGCGATCAGGTCCTGGTGGGTGACGGCGACGTAGGCGAGCGGCCGCTTCGGGTCGATCGCGATCCCCTCCGGATGTGAGAGGTGGGGACCGACCGTGATCGTCTTCACCTCCCCGCCGGAGGCGAGGTCGATCACGGTCACGGTCCCGTCCGCCTCGTTGGAGATCAGGCCGAGCTTGCCGTCGCGGGTGATCGCGGCCCCGTAGGGATACCTGCCGGCCGGGCCGTAGGTGACCGCGCGACTTCGGAGGTCGACGATCGCCGAGCGGTGGGCAAGGTTGAGCGCCGCGATCAGCGTCGTGCCGTCCGGGCTGACGGCGAGGTCGCGCGGCCAGGACAGCGGCGTCGTGTTGGTGGGCGGGAAGTTCTGCGGCGGCTGGGTCCCCGGCGGCGCGGGCACGTCGATCACGCCGTCGCGGGTCGCCTTCCCGTTGCGCTTCAGTTTGAATACGTGGATCACGTCGCCCTCGGCGCCGGGAACATCCGGCGGCGGGCGGTTGGCGACCGACGAGGGCTGGGGCGTCCCGGAGACGTAGGCGGCCTTGCCGTCGGGCGACATCGCGATCCCGCCGCTGACCCCCGGCATCGGCAGCTTCTGGACGACCTTGCCGACCTTCTTCTTGTTGGAGGAGAGGACGCGGACGATCCGGACGTCGTTCTTGCCGCGTCCGGCCGAGAGGGTCCACGCGAAGCGGCCGTCCACGGTCAGCGCCGCGCCGGCGGGCAGGTTGCCGAGCGTGGTCAGCTTGCCGACCGGGTTGAGCAGGCGGCCGCTCGGCTGGATCCGGGTGTCGGGGCCGATCACGCCCTCGGGCGACTGCGCTCCGAGGACCAGTGCCGTGGCTGCTCCGAGCGCGGCGAGCACGAGTGCCGTGACACCGATCCGTCTCCCCATGACGCCCATCCTGACGCGTCAGGCTAGGCGATGGCGATAGGTTCAGGTGTCAGTGAGCAGTGAACGAGGAGGGGCAGCAGTGATCCACGCGGGCACCGCGGACGCGGTGGAGATCCCGGTCCGCGACGTGACCTCGTTCGTGCTCGAGCACGCGGCGGCCCGCGCCGACAAACCGGCGCTGATTGACGGGCCGAGCGGCCGCGTGGTCACCTACGGAGAGCTGGCGGAGGGCATCGCGGCGCTCGCGGCCGGCCTGGCCGCGCGCGATTTCGGCCGCGGGGAGGTCCTCGCGGTCTACATGCCGAACGCCCCGGAGTACGCGGTCGCCTTCCACGGCGCCGCCTCCGCCGGCGGCGCCTGTACGACCGTCAACCCGCTCTACACGGCCAAGGAGCTCGCCCACCAGCTGGATGACGCCGGCGCCCGGCTGCTGGTCACGGTTCCGGCATTCCTGGACGTGGCGCTCGAGGGCGCTGAACGGGCCGGGATCGGCGACGCGGTCTACGTCCTCGGCGACGGCGACGGCGCGAGGCCATTCAGCGAGCTGCTCGGCGACCCGGCCGACGCGCCCACGGTCGAGATCGATCCCCAGCAAGATCTCGCGGTGCTGCCGTACTCGAGCGGGACCACCGGGCTGCCCAAGGGCGTGATGCTGACCCACCACAACCTGGTCGCGAACCTCTCGCAGATTCAGGACGGCTTTCCGATCGGCGAGGACGACACGGTGGTCGGGTGCCTGCCGTTCTTCCACATCTACGGGATGGTCGTGGTGATGAACCAGGGCCTGCGCTCCGGGTCGACGATCGTCACGATGCCGCGTTTCGACCTCGACCAGTTCCTCAGCCTGATCGCCGAGCATGGGGTCACGCGGACCTACGTGGTGCCCCCGATCGCCCTGGCGCTCGCCAAGCATCCGGCCGTCGACGAGCACGACCTGTCGTCCGTGGAGGTGACGATGTGCGGGGCGGCGCCGCTCGGCGCCGAGCTCGCCGACGCCGTCGCCCGGCGGGTCGGCTGCAAGGTCATCCAGGGATACGGGCTGACCGAGACGAGTCCCGTCACCCACCTGATCCGCCCGGACGGCGAGAACAAGCCGGGCTCGATCGGCCCACCGCTCGCCAACACGGAGTGCCGGCTCGTCGACCAGGAGACCGGGGAGGACGTCGCCGAGGGCGAGCGCGGCGAGCTGTGGATCCGCGGGCCCCAGGTGATGAAGGGCTACTTGAACAACCCGGAGGCGACCGCGGCGACCGTCGACGCCGAGGGCTGGCTGCACAGCGGCGACGTCGGGGTCGTCGACGGCGACGGCTTCTTCACGATCGTGGACAGGCTCAAGGAGCTGATCAAGTACAAGGGCTTCCAGGTCGCCCCGGCCGAGCTCGAGGCGCTGATCATCAACCATCCGGAGGTCGCCGACGTCGCGGTGATCGGGGTCCCGGACGAGGAGGCGGGCGAGCTGCCGAAGGCGTTCGTCGTCGCAGCGGGCGAGGGGCTCGACGCCGACGAGCTGATGGACTGGGTCGCCGGCGAGGTGTCGCCGCAGAAGCGGATCCGCCTGGTCGAGGTCGTCGACGAGATCCCGAAGTCCCCGTCCGGCAAGATCCTGCGGCGCGTGCTCAAGGAGCGCGAACCGGCCTAACGCGGCCGCCTGCGGCGTCCTGAGGGGCGCCGGCCGCGCGCCTCGAGCTTGCCCCGCTGCGACTGATCGGCGCTGACGCGCCGAACCCCGAACAGCTGCCCGAGCAGGATCTCCTCGGCGCAGCGGCGGTGCCAGTGGTGGTGCTCGGTGCCGCCGATTCGGCGCACGTACTGGACGACCACGTGGTCGGTCCCGATCGGGACCTCGCCGTGACAGCCGGGACACCGGTAGAGCTTCTGGGCGATCGAGCGGATCAGCCAGGTCTCGTCGCCCTCGTCGGTCTGGCCGAAGAGGCTGGTGCGCGTGTCCGGCAGTCCTTCGAACCCCTGCATCCCGCCCGACGATAGTCAGGGGCAGGACCGCTACGACGGGCGCCGTAGGTTGTTGAAGCGGTGATGGCACGAGCCTCAACAGCGGCAATCACGGCGGCGATTGCCGTGCTGGCCCTCGCCTCCGGAGCGTCCGCGGCGGCGCGACCGCCGAGTGCGGCGCAGATCGACCGCGCCACGGAGCGCTTCCTCGCCGATCAGCCGCCTCCGTCCCCCCGGGCGGGTGGGGTGACGGCGCCGCCGGCCGGTGCGCCGCTGCCCGCCAACCGCGTGGTCGCCTTCTACGGGGCCCCGGGGGATTCCCGGGCAGACACCCGGCAAGGTGAGCGCGGCGGAGGTAAACGGCGTGGCGAAGGCGCTCTCGGCGATCGTGCGGCGCAACGACCTGCCGCCGAAGCTGCTCGTCGTCCACCAGTTCCGGCGCGGGATGATCCGCGGCAAGGCTCAGATCAGGTCACGCCGCGGAGTCCAGGTGCTGTTCAACTTCGACGGGATCGGCTCGCCGGCGGCGAAGGCGGTGGGTTACGCGGCGCTCTCGAGCCCGGCCGTCTTCAACGGCTTCTCGCTCTTCTACCAGCGCGACAGCCCGCTGATGCGGCCTCCGTCGGTGCTGGCGCTGGAGCCCGAGCCCGACTTCCTGCTCTACCAATAGGGTGAATCGATGGAGCCGCTGCGACCGCACGGCGTGTGGAGCTGGGTGCTGGGCGGCGCAGGAGCGCTGGCGGTGCTCGCCGTGCTCGCGCTGATTTTCGACCTCGGCCCGTTCAAGCAGCCCGAGCTGACCCGTGGCGAGCTGATCGCGGAGGGCGACGAGATCTGCCGCGAGGCCCACGACGCGTTCACCGACCTGCAGCGCACGCCGCCGCGCACCGCGAGCCAGGCGGCCGAGCTGACCGAACAACTGATCGACATCGCCGAGGACGAGGTGGATCAGATCGAATCGCTGAACGGACCACCCGACTTCGACGCCGAGATCGAGGACTACGTCGCCGCCCGCGAAGAGGGCATCGAGGCGATGCGGGCCGGCCACAACGCCGCCGCGGATCGCGATACGGAGGGTTACGCGCGCAGCCAGGCCGAGGTCGCCGACTCCCAGGCCGACCGCCATCGGATCGCCCGCGAGATCGGATTCGCGGTCTGCAGCCGGCCGCTGCGGGTGGACTAGCGGCGAGCGAACAGGCGCCGCGGGCGCGAGCCGTGCTCGCGTGCGAGGCGGGCGAAGCCGACCGCCATCGCCAGATTGCCGGCGCCGGCCAGCCACATCCCGGCGCGGGCCCCGGGACGGCTGAACGAGGCCGACCGTGACCAGACGACGTCGGTGGCGAGCTCGGTTCCCCGCAGCCAGGCGAGCGCCCACCAGTCCTCTGGCCGGTCGCGACGGGCGGCGACCAGGTGGGCGGCGGCGAAGGTCAGCCAGATCGGGCCGCAGCGCCGAAACAGGTGGCGAGCGTCGGGCGACGGCTCGTCGTGCCCAAGCGCGCGCAGGGTGGCATCCGGGGCGAGCAGCGCCGCCGAGCCGAGCGCGAGGTCGAAGCCGACCATGTTGCGGTTGGTCATCCGCAGCAACTCCTCCGGGGTCACGAAGCGATCCAACCACATTGCGGCCCGCGGTTGCATACGGGGCGGCGGAAAAGGAAAACCGCCGGGTGAGGCGAATCAACGGCCGTGAGCAAGACCGCGACCAAGACCCGCCCCGCCGCCCGCACACGTTCGACGCCCGCCAGCCCGAACGGACGCCGCCAGGCGACCCGTCCGAACGGCAAGGCGCTGTCGACCTACATCACGGAACGCTTCGACGAGTTCTCGCGCTCGCAGAAGGACGTCGCCCGCTACATCGTCGACCACCTCGACGAGGCCGCGTTCCAGACCGCCGAGGAGCTCGCCCGCCGCGCCGACACCTCGTCCTCGACCGTGGTCCGCTTCTCGCAGGCGCTCGGCTTCGAGGGCTATCCCGAGCTTCAGCAGGCGGCGATCGAGGAGTACCGCAGCCGTGGCCCCGCCGAGAACGGCGCCTCGACCGCGCCGTTGTTCGACTTCGACCACTCCGAGTTCGAGGCCTCCCTGGCCGCCGACCACGCGAACGTCGAGGAGACGGTCCGCAACCTGACCCGCGAGCAGGTCGAGGCCTGCGTGACCGCGCTCGGCTCCGCGCACCGGGTGATGATCGTCGGCATGGATCAGCTCGCCTTCTTCGCCAGCTACCTGCGCCATCTGCTTGCCCTGCTCGACATCCGCGCCGAAGTGGTCGCGAGCCCGCGCCAGGACTCGATCACCCGCCTGTCGCGGGTCGACGAGGACTCGCTGGTGATCGCGTTCTCCGCCGGCCGCGCGCACCCGATCGTCGTCCGGGCGATGAAGCTGGCCAAGCACCGCGGCGCATCGACGATGGCGATCACCGACGCGACGCTGTCGGACATCGGCGAGCACTCCGACCTGACGCTCTACTACTCCTCGAACGGTCCCTCCTTCACGCGCTCGAACACCTCGCTGCTGGCGATCGTGCAGGCCCTGGCCCACGGCGTCTACGCCCGCGACAAGGGCGCGTACAAGGACCGCATCAGAGCCTTCAAGCTGAAGTAACTCGCGCCACGTCCTCCGCTCCCGCCTTGAATCAATTGTCCGCGGCTACGCCGCGGACTTTTTGTTCTGCTCCCGCGTCCGGGCGTGCGCGGTGTCTATTGGGGCGCGCGGGGTGGGATTTGGGCCGTCTAGGTCCGGCGCAGGTTTCCTTTCATGCAAAAGATCCTGCAAATCTCACAGAACCCTCACATCTGAGCCTCGGTATCCATAGGGTTCCCTGCTGCCGGGGGTTCGCCGCTCGGCGCCTGCATGCCGAGCTCTTCCCGCCCAACACGACGCCGCGTTGCCGTGGCCGCGACCGTGCTCGCGGCCGCGTTGACGACCGGACTCCTCACCGGCCCCAGCACGAGCGCCCAGAGCGAGCGCCTGGGCGAGGTGCGCGCCAAGCAGGACGACATTCGGGCGGCGCTCGACGAGCAGAACGCCGCGGTCGACGCCCTCCTGGGTCAGGTTTCAGCCCTGCAGGTGCGCGAGGACAAGGTTGCGTCCGAGCTCGCGGAGCAGGAGGCCGAGCTCGCGGAGGCCCGGGCCGCGCTGGCCAGCGCCCGCGCGGAGCTCGCCCGGACGAAGACACAGCTTCACCGTGCGCTCGGTGAGCTGCGAAGGCTCCTGGTCTCGATCTACCGCAACGGCGAGCCCGACGCCGCGGCAATCCTCCTGAATTCCGACAGCGTCGACGAGCTTGCCGCTACCGCGACCTACCTGGAGCGCATCCGCGACTACCAGAGCGGGGTGGTGGGGACGGTCCGCGACCTGCGCACGTCGGCGCGGGATTCCGTCACCGAGATCGAGACATCGGTCCGGCGCATGGAGGTCGCCCGCGACGCGATCGCGGATCGCCAGGCCGAGCTCGCCGCGTCACGGGCGGACCTTCAGGCGCGCCAGGCCGACCTGCAGGCCGCCCAGGCCGAGCGGCGCGAGCAGCTGCGGGATCTGGCCGGCGAGGAGAGTGACCTCCTCGAGGCGCTGTCCACACCTACTCCGACGCCCGCCGCGGCCGCCGACAGCGAGACGGCGCCGGTCCCGGCCGAGAATGTGCCGGCGCCGACCGGCCCGACGGCCAGCGTCAACTCCGACGGCACGGCGACCGCGCCCGCCGGCGCACCCCAGGCCGTCAAGGACGCGATCGCCGCAGGGAACGCGATCACGAACATGCCGTACCTGTACGGCGGAGGCCACGGCTCGTTCGAGGCATCGGGGTACGACTGCTCAGGGTCCGTCAGCTACGCGCTGCACGGCGGTGGCTTCCTCTCGGCGCCGCTCGATTCGACCGGGTTCATGACCTGGGGCGAGTCCGGGCCGGGTCAGTGGATCACCGTCTACTCGAATCCGGGCCACGCGTACGCGGTGATCGCCGGCCTTCGCTTCGACACCTCAGGGGCGCCGCCCCGCTGGCAGGCATCGATGCGCGACTCGGCCGGCTACGTCGCAACGCACCCGCCGGGCTACTGAGCCAGCCGGCTCCAGAAGCGCACGTATTCGCGGGCGTGGCCGATGCCGGCCTCGAGCGCGAGGCGGACCCCCTCCGGCGCTTCGCCCGGCTCGAGTTGCTCGAGGCGGCGTAGGTTCTCCCGGTGGGCCTCGAGCTGGACCGCCGCCAGCGCCGCCGGGTCAGCGCCGAAGAACAACCGCAGCAGACCGGCGTCACGGATCTCGTACAGCTCGTCCGTCGGCGTCGAGCGCCACTCCGCGAGGGCTTCGCGGCCCCGCTTCGTCAGCGAGTAGAGGCGCCGGCGGCGTCCCTTGCTCTCGCGCCGCTCCTCCAGGTACCCCGCCTCCGCAAGCCGCGCCGGCTCCGAGTAGAGCTGGGTGTGGGGGAGGGACCAGAAGTGGCCGACGCCCGCGGCGGCGGCGCGCTTCAGGTCGTACGGGCTCGCGGTGCCGAGCTGATCGACGAGCCCGAGGACGACGTAGGAGATCTGTGACAGTCGCACGGTTGACACGCGACACCATCGTACGTTACCGTCAGCATCGTTCGAAAAGAACTATCGAGGAGCAAGCCGCCATGCATGCCACCGCCGCCCCCGCCACCACCTCGCCCGCGCTCGGTTTCGAGTCGATGGAGAGTGAGGTCCGCGTCGAATCGCTGCCGCTCCAAGGCGAGTTGCCCGCGTGGCTGACCGGCTCCCTGGTCCGCACCGGCCCGGCGAAGTGGGAGGTTGGCTCGCGCTCGATGAACCACTGGTTCGACGGGCTGGCGATGCTGCACCGGTTCGGCATCGCCGGCGGCTCGGTTTCCTACGCGAGCCGCTTCCTCGAGAGCAATGCGTACCGCGCCGCACAGCGGACCGGGGAGATCGCCTACTCGGAGTTCGCCACCGATCCCTGCCGCTCGCTGTTTCAACGCGTGACGTCGATGTTCTCGCCGTCGCTCTCCGACAACGCGAACGTCAACCTGGTCCAGCTCGGCGAGCGCTTCATCGCGATGACCGAGACCCCGATCCCGGTCCAGTTCGACGCCGAGACGCTCGAGACGGCCGGAGTGGCCTACGAGGTGCCCGGGATGCTGACCACCGCGCACCCGCACCTCGACCGCGCGACCAAGGGGATGCTCAACTACGCCGCCAAGCTCGGGCCGCGCAACGAGTACCGCTTCTTCACGCTCGCCCCGGACGCCGAGACGCCCGAGGTGATCGCCCGGCGGCCGGTCCGCGAGCCCGCCTACATGCACTCGTTCGGGCTCTCCGAGCGCTGGATCGTGCTGGCCGAGTTCCCGTTCGTCGTCAACCCGATGCGGCTCGCGACCAGCGGCCGCCCGTACATCGAGAACTACCGCTGGAAGCCCGAGCTGGGAACCCGCTTCACCCTGATCGACCGCGCGACCGGCGAGTCGGTCGGCCCGTTCGAAGCCGCGCCGTGGTTCGGCTTTCACCACATCAACGCCTACGACGAGGGCGACGAGGTCGTCGTCGACATCTGCGTGTTCGAGGACGCCAAGGTCATCGAGGATTTCTACCTCGAGCGGCTGCGGGCCGGCAAGCCGATCGCCGAGCCGCAGGTGCGGCGCTTCCGGATCAACCCGCAGAGCGGCGCGGTCGGCGATGAGCGGCTCGTCGCGCAGGGCTTCGAGCTGCCGCGGATCAACTACGGCCGCTGCAACGAGCGGCCATATCACTACGCCTGGGGCGTCGGGAACGGCGAGTCCGGCTGGCTCGAGCGGATCGTCAAGGCCGACCTCGAGCATCGCGAGACCAGCACCTGGTCCGAGCCGGGCTGCTTCCCGGGTGAGCCGGTCTTCGTCGCCGCGCCGGGCGCGGCCGACGAGGACGAGGGCGTGCTGCTCTCGGTCGTCCTCGACTCGGAGGCGGGGCGCTCGTTCCTGCTCGTGCTCGACGCCCACGACCTCCGCGAGCTGGCCCGGGCCGAGGCTCCGCACCAGATTCCGTTCGGCTTCCACGGCCAGTTCGCACGGGCCGGCTGACCCCGTCGGCTCTCTCGTATCCTTGCCCGAGTGAGCGAGACCGGGACATTCCGCGTCAAGCGCGGGCTGGCGGAGATGCTGAAGGGCGGCGTGATCATGGACGTGGTCACCGCCGACGAGGCTCGACTGGCCGAGGAGGCCGGTGCCGTGGCGGTGATGGCGCTCGAGCGCGTGCCCGCCGACATCCGCCGCGACGGGGGCGTGGCCCGGATGAGCGACCCGTCGATGATCAAGGAGATCCAGGAGGCGGTGACGATCCCGGTCATGGCCAAGGCGCGGATCGGCCACTTCGCCGAGGCCCAGGTGCTGGAGGCGCTCGAGGTCGACTACGTCGACGAGTCCGAGGTCCTGACCCCCGCAGACGAGGCCAACCACATCGACAAGCACGCCTTTCAGACCCCGTTCGTCTGCGGCGCGACCGACCTCGGCGAGGCGCTGCGGCGCATCGGCGAGGGCGCCGCGATGATCCGCTCCAAGGGCGAGGCCGGGACCGGCAACATCGTCGAGGCGGTCCGCCACCTGCGGCAGATCGTCGGCGGGATCAAGCGGCTCGGAACGCTCGACGCGGCCGAGCTGCCGGCGGCAGCCAAGGACCTGCGCGCCCCCTTCGAGGTCGTCGAGGAGGTTGCCCGCACGGGTTGGCTGCCGGTGCCGATGTTCTGCGCCGGCGGGATCGCAACGCCCGCCGACGCGGCGCTGACGATGCAGCTCGGGGCGGAGGGAAACTTCGTCGGCTCGGGGATCTTCAAGTCCGCCGATCCGGAGCGCCGTGCCCGCGCGATCGTCGAGGCGACCACCCACTTCAACGACCCCGAGCGGGTCGCCGCGGCCTCGACGGGGCTCGGCGAGCCGATGCCGGGTGACGACATCGCCGAGCTCGCGGCCCAGGGCGCTCTGATCCAGCATCGCGGTGCCTGAGGTACCCGCCCCGCACCCGGACGCGGGGCGACTGCGGATCGGCGTGCTGGCGAGCCAGGGCGACTTCGCCGCCCACGCGGAGATGTTGCGCGGGCTCGGCGCCGCGGCGGTCGAGGTCCGCACCCCGGAGCAGCTCGCCGACCTCGACGGCTTGGTGATCCCGGGCGGGGAATCGACGACGATGATGAAGGCGATCGCCCGCGACGGCCTCGCCGAGGCGATCCGGGCTCACCTCGATGCGGGCCGCCCGATCCTCGGCACCTGCGCGGGGATGATCGTCTGCGACCGCGACCACCTCGGCCTGGTCGACGTCACCTGCCGGCGCAATGCCTTCGGGCGCCAGATCGCGAGCTTCGAGGCGGATCTCGAGCTCGACGGGATCGGGCCCGAGCCGCTGCGCGCCGTCTTCATCCGCGCCCCCTGGGTCGAGCCCGGGGCCGGGGCCGCGGTCGAGGTGCTCGCCGAGGTCGACGGGCACGCCGTCGCGGTGCGCGAGGGCCAGGCGCTCCTATGCTCCTTTCATCCCGAGCTCACCGACGACTCGCGGGTGCATGCGTTACTGATGGCGATGGCGACGGCGGCGCGGGAGCGACAGGCTCACGGGCCCGTCGGGGCCCGGATAGAAGGAGAGGCTGGATGAGGGACCCGAGGATCGAGAACCTGGCGCAAATCCTGGTCGGCTACTCGGTCGAGGTGAAGGAGGGCGACACCGTCCTCATCGAGGGTCCGTGCGCAGCCGACCCGTTGATCGCCGCGATCTACAACGAGGTCCTGATCGCCGGTGGACAGCCTGTCCTGCAGCTGAGCTTCGACGGGCAGCAGGCCGCCTACTTCAAGCACGCGTCCGACACCCAGCTCGAGTGGGTCTCCCCGCTCTCGACCTGGGGGGCCGAGGAGGCGGACTGCCGGATCGCGATCTGGGCCGACACCAACACCCGGGAGCTGTCCCGCGTCCCGCCGGAGCGCCAGACCACGCGCCGGGCGGCGACCCGGGCGCTGATGGAGGCGATGATGAGCCGTTCGGCGGCCGGCGAGCACCGCTGGGTGGGGACGATGTTCCCCACCAACGCTCACGCGGCCGACGCCGAGATGAGCCTCGCCGACTTCGAGGACTTCTACTACCGGGCATGCCTCGCCGACGACCCCGATCCGCTGGGCGCGTGGAAGCGCGCTTCGGAGGAGTGTCACCGGCTGGCCGAGTGGATCGAGGGGCGCGAGGAGGTGCGCATCGTCGCCGACGGCACCGATCTGAAACTCGGGGTGGCAGGACGGCATTTCATCGCCTGCGACGGCGAGCACAACATGCCCGACGGTGAGTTCTTCACCGGGCCGGTCGAGGACTCCGTCGAGGGCGAGGTCACCTTCCACCTGCCGGCGACGATCGGCGGCCGTGACGTTTCGGGGGTGCGGCTGCGGTTCGAGTCCGGCAAGGTCGTCGACGCGAGCGCCGAGCGTGGCGAGGAGTACCTGATCAGCATGCTCGACACCGACGAGGGCGCGAGGCGGCTCGGCGAGCTCGGGATCGGGACGAACTTCGGGATCGAGGCCGGGACCCGCTCGATCCTGCTCGACGAGAAGATCGGCGGCACCGTCCACCTGGCGGTCGGCGCCAGCTACCCCGAGTCAGGCGGCGTCAACGAGAGCGCGGTCCACACCGATATGGTCTGCGACCTGCGCCGGGGGGGACGGCTCGAAGTCGACGGCGAGGTTCTGCAGAAGGACGGAGCGTTCGTCGTCTGATCAACCCGAAGGAGATCGCATGAGCAAGCGTGTCCTGAACATCCTCTCCGCAGCTGCGCTCGCCGCTGCGCTCGTGTTGTCGACGGCAGCGGTGGCCAGCCCCGTGAGCAGCGGCAAGACGAAGCTCGCGCTCGACCCCGACACGGCCGAGGGATTCGCGGACATGAGCATCGGGATCGAGCCCACCGGCTCCGCCCGCTTCAGCCAGGGGTTCTTCAAGTTCCCGATCAAGGGCGGGGAGCTGGATAACGACGGCAAGGGCTTGATCCTCCACAAGGGCGGGATCTCGTTCTTCACCGAGGGCGGCCCCGGCGTCAAGTTCACCCAGTTCGAGATCAAGGTCGGCGCCAACAAGGCGAAGGTGTTCGCGAAGTCCGAGCATGCCGGGGTGCGGCTGTTCGACATCGACCTCAGCGGGCAGGCGGTCGGCCGCGCCTTCGACTTCAGGATCAAGGACGCGGACACGACCCTCGCCAAGCAGGGTGCCGGAGTGCTCAGCGAGACCTTCGACTTCCCGTTCGAGAAGGGGATCGACATGGGCCAGACGACGATCAAGCTGACGCGGGCCAGCTAGCAACCGGGTTTGACCACCGCCGCCACCGGGTACAGGGGCGGCGGTTTATGGGATGGGAATCGAGGGGAGTGTCGATGGGTGCACGGTTGGTCGCGGTCGTTTCGCTGTTCGCGTTTGCTCTCTGGCCGGCCGCGGCGGCCGCCGATCACGATGCCGGCAGCGCCGTGGCGAGCCTCGGCGGGGGCTCCGGGCTCGGGCTGAGCGCGGACCTGAGCACCGGCCTGGGGCTGTTGGCGCCGTCGCCGACCGCGCTTGCCAACTCACCTGGGGCGGCGGGCCTGTCCGCCGGCGCCGGCCTGGCGGCGGACGACGATCCCGGCGCGGACTTCCACTCCGCGAACTTCCACAAGCTCGGGCGAACCCCGATCGCGATTGACGACGAGACCTTCGCCCAGGGTTCCGACCTCGCGTTCGACGGCAAGCTGATGGTGGCCGGTGCCTACGAGGGCGTCGGCTTCTTCCGAATCGGCGGCGACAGCGCCCCGAACCAGATCTCGTTCTACGACTGTCCGGGGTCGCAGGGAGACGTGACCCTGCTCGGCAAGACGATCTTCGTCTCGGTCGACTCGCGAAGCTCGAACAACGAGGAGTCGCCGACCTGCAACAACACGGCGACCACGGACAGCCAGAGCTCGGTCGGCAAGGAGGGCCTGCGGATCGTCGACATCTCCGATCCGACCCAGCCGCGCCAGACCGGGTTCGTCGAGACCGAATGCGGTTCGCACACCCAGACGCTGATCCCGGGGGACAGGGTCTCCTACATCTACGTGCAGTCCTATCCGCTGACCCCGGACCAGGAGTGCATGGAGGTCGATCACCCCGAGGGCGAGATCTCGATCGTCGAGGTCCCGAACCGCAACCCGGCCGCGGCCAAGGTTGTCGCGGTCCCCGACGTCCTGCCCGCGACCGTCACCCCGGAGACGGTCGGCTGCCACGACCTCGGCGTGCTGCCGGCCAAGGACCTGGCCGTCGCGGCCTGCCTCGGCGCCTGGGCGGTGCTCGACATCTCCGACCCGGCCAAGCCGAAGACGCTGAGCACGGTCCAGAACGCGGCGATCGAGCTCGACCACTCGGCGCAGCTGACCTGGGACGGCAAGTACGCGGTGATCGGCGACGAGCACGCCGGCGCGGCGGGCGGCGGCGGCTGCTCGCCGACCCAGCTGAGCCCGGTCGGCGCGATGTGGTTCTACGACATCAGCGACCCGGCCAACCCGGTGCTCAAGGGCAGCTACTCGCTGCCGCGGCTCCCGCCGGTCGACAGCGCCGAGGAGGTCGAGCGCTTCCGCTGCACGACCCACAACTACATGGTCCTGCCGATGCGCGACCGCAGCCGGTACGTCGCCGTCTCGCCGTACTACTCGGGCGGCCTTTCCGTGGTGGACTTCACCGATCCGGCGGCGCCGCGCGAGCTCGGCTACTACCTGCCGCAGGTAGAGGGCGCCAACCCGGATATCTGGTCCGGCTACTGGTACCGGGGCCGGATCTACGCGAACGAGCACGCCTCGCAGCTCGGCGTCAGCACGTACGCCGTCGACGGCCTCGGCACCCGCGACGTGCTCGACATGGGCCGGACCGTCAACCCGCAGACGCAGATCCTTCCGTAGCAACAGCGCAACTTCCGGCGCCCTGAGCTGTTTTTAGCTCAGGCGCGTCGCTGCCCATACATCTTGTGCCAGGGCACGAGAAGGGGGCATGGACAAAAGCGGCGCCATCGATGGGATGCCGACGCTGTGCCGCGGCCGGACCGGGGGTCCGGTCGCGGCCAGTCTTTTGAACAAAGGCCCCGCCACGTCCTCGGCTTCGCCTCCGGGCGTGCGGGGGGTCAGGCGAAGGACGTGCTGCCTCGTCCTAGAATCGCTGCCGATGTCTGGACACAGCAAGTGGGCGTCGATCAAGCACAAGAAGGCCGCGACCGACGCGAAGCGCGGCCAGCTGTTCACCAAGCTCGCCCGCGCGATCGCGATCGCGGCGCGTGAGGGCGGGGGGGACCCGGACTCGAACTTCACCCTCGCCGCGGCGATCGAGAAGGCGAAGAGCTACTCGATGCCCAAGGACAACATCCAGCGGGCGATCGACCGCGGAAGTGGCGCCGGGGGCGCCGACGAGCAGATCGAGCGGGTCGTCTATGAGGGCTACGGCCCGGGCGGCGCCGCGGTCCTGGTCGACACGCTGACCGACAACCGCAACCGCACGGGCGCCGAAGTGCGGAACATCTTCGACAAGTCGGGCGGCAACCTCGGCGAGCCGGGCTCGGTCGCCTGGCAGTTCGAGAAGAAGGGCGTCGTGCTCGTGGACGGCGAGCGCTTCTCCGAGGAGGACCTCATGCCGGCGATCGACGCCGGCGCCGAGGACGTCGTGCCCGAGGACGACGTGCTCAAGGTGACGACCGCGCCGACGGACCTGGCGGCCGTTCGCGCCGCGCTCGAGGAGGCCGGGGTCGACGTTCAGTCATCCGAGCTCGCGATGGAGCCCAACGCCGTGGTCGAGATCGCCGAGGAGACGGAGGCCCGGGCGCTGGTCCGGCTGATGGAGGCGCTCGACGATCACGACGACGTCGAGTCGGTGCACGCCAACTTCGACATCCCCGAGGCGCTGCTGGAGCAGGTCGCGGCCTAGTGCCGCAGGGAGGCGTCCGGGCCTAGGCGCAGAATCAGTACGGATGATCCTCGTCATGGGCATAGACCCGGGCGTGGCGAATACCGGGTTCGGCGTCGTCCGCGTCGCGGGCAGCCAGATGATCGCCGTCGACGGCGGCGTGATCGAGGCCCCCGCCGACGGGCCGCTGGAGACCCGGCTCGCCCGCATCTACGCCGAGCTGGAGCAGCTGATCGGCTGGCACCAGCCAGTGGCCGTGGCGCTCGAGGACCTGTACTTCGGCAAGAACGTGCAGTCGGCGATTGCCGTCGGCCAGGCCCGCGGGGTTGCGCTGCTCGCCGCCGCCCAGCGCGAGATCCCCTGCTTCGACTACACGCCCCAGGCGGTGAAGATGGCGGTCTGCGGAAGCGGTTCGGCGGCCAAGCGGCAGGTCCAGGAGATGGTCGGCAAGCTGCTCGGGCTCGCGCGCCCGCCGGAGTCCGACCATGCCGCCGACGCGCTCGCCCTCGCCATCTGCCACGCCGGGCGCGCCCGCATGGCGCAGGCGGTCGACGCCGCCGAGCGGGCCGCGGTGACCGCCGGATGATCGCCTCGGTTCGCGGCGAGGTCCTGGTTCGCCGGCCTGACCACGTGGTGATCGACTCCGGCGGCGTCGGCTATCGGCTGACGGTGTCGGCCGAGACGCTGAAGGCGGTGCCCGCGAGCGGCAAGGACGCGACCCTGCACGCACATCTGGTCGCCCGCGACGACTCGCTCCAGCTCTACGGCTTCGCCTCGGAGGAGGAGCGCGACCTCTTCCTGCACCTGACGTCGGTTTCCGGCATCGGGCCCAAGGTCGCGATCGCGATCCTCTCCGGCGGCAGTCCGCGAGAGCTCCTGCGCGCGATCGCGGCCGGCGACGCGAAGCGCTTCCAGGCCGTGCCGGGGATCGGCAAGCGAACCTCCGAGCGGGTGATCGTCGAGCTGCGCGAGAAGGTCGCCGGCGAGCTGGAGGAGGGCGTTCCCGCGCTTGCCTCGGGACCCGACGACGACCCGCGCACGCTCGCCCGCGACGGGCTCATGCACCTTGGCTACACGCTGACCGAGGCCGAGGAGCTGCTCGCCGGCGCGGAGGGCGAGACGCCCGAGCAGCTGATCGGCGCCGCTCTGCGCGCCGCCGGGACCAGCCGGGAGGCCGCGTGAGCATTTCCCGAGATCCCAGCATCACCGCGGGCGGCGGGCTCGACGACCCGATCGCCACAGACCCGATCGCGGAGGCGCGCTTGGGCGGTGACGAGGAGCTCGACCGCTCGCTGCGCCCGCGCCGGCTCGCCGACTTCGTCAACCAGGAGCAGGTGACCAGGCAGCTCGAGGTCTTCATTGCCGCCGCCAAGGGCCGCGACGAATCCCTCGACCACGTCCTGCTCGCCGGGCCCCCGGGCCTGGGGAAGACCTCGCTCGCCCACATCATCGCCGCCGAGCTCGGCGCGCCGATCGTCCAGACGGCCGGCCCGGCGCTGGAACGCAAGGCCGACATTGCCGCCTTCCTGACCGCGCTCGAGCCGGGCTCGGTCTTCTTCGTCGACGAGATCCACCGTCTCAATCGCGCAATCGAGGAGACCCTCTATCCGGCAATGGAGGACCGCCAGCTGCCGATCGTGCTCGGCCAGGGCGCCGGCGCGCGGACGGTGACCCTCGACCTGCCTTCGTTCACGCTCGTCGGGGCGACCACCCGCGCCGGCCTGCTGACCACCCCGCTCCGCGATCGCTTCGGCGTCTCACAGCGCCTCGAGCACTACGAGCCCGTGCATCTCGCCGAGATCGTCCGCCGCTCGGCGAGCATCCTCGGCGTGGAGATCGACCCCGAGGGCGAGCGGGTCATCTCGGAGCGGTCGCGCGGGACGCCGCGGGTCGCCAACCGGCTGCTCAAGCGCGTCCGCGACTACGCCCAGGTCGGCGGCGAGGGCGTGATCACCGCCGAGGTCGCCAACGGGGCGCTCGATCTGCTCGAGGTCGACGCCGGTGGCCTCGACCGCCACGACCGCACGATCCTGGAGACGATCGCCGTCAAGTTCTCCGGCGGTCCGGTCGGCCTCTCGACGCTCGCCGCGGCGGTCGACGAGGAGCCGGAGACGATCGAGGACGTGTACGAGCCGTATCTGCTCCAGCAGGGCCTGATCAAGCGCACCCCGCGCGGTCGCGTCGCGACCCCGCGCGCCTTCGAGCACCTCGGCCTGCCGGTGCCCGAGCGGGCCGCGTCGCTGTTCTGAGCCGTAGCGAGCGTTTAGGTGCCCATCGCTAGGCTTCAGCCCGTGCCGTTCTTCATCTGCCCGAACTGCGGGAATCGAGAGCTCTCCGGCGAGCGGACGAGCCTCAGCCCGCGCCCGAAGTCGTGCTCGAAGTGCGGCGCCCCGTTTCTGTTCGAGTTGCTCGACGATTACTACCCGGCCCCGGACGCGGCGTTCTTCATCTGCGACCAGGAGGCCCGGCTCCTCGACGTCGGACGCAACGGCTTCGAGCTCACCGGGCTCAAGGACGAGCAGGTGATCGGGCGTCCGGTGCGCGAGGTGCTCGGCCTGCAGTGGATTGACGGCGGCGATGGCGGCGAGACGGCGGACGCGGACGGCGACGGGAAGACGGATCCGATCGAGACGACGCTCGAATGGGGGGTGCGCTCGCTCGGCAAGCGGGTCGCGGTCAACGCCGAGGGGGACCTGCCCGCGGAGGCGGTCGCCGACCTCTTTCCCGCCTACGACGACGACGGCGGGCTGTTGCTCGTACTGACTCCTCAGTAAGCGCGCGGGCACGTGGGCAAGCGCCGCAACAGCCTGATCATTCTCGCGCTCGTGCTCGGTCTGCTGGCCGCGTCGATCTACCTGATCACGGACAAGCCGACCGTGCTCGGCCTCGACCTCGAGGGCGGCACCGAGCTCGTCTACCAGGGCCGCCCGAGTCCGCAGGTCCCCGAGATCACGCCCGAGGACATCGACCGGGCGATCGAGATCATCCGCGAGCGGGTCGACTCGCTCGGCGTTTCCGAGCCCGAGATCTCGCGGATCGGCCAGGACCAGATTCAGGTCGACCTGCCCAACGTCTCCAACGCCGAGCGCGCCACCGACCAGATCGGGACCACCGCCCAGCTCGCGCTCTACGACTTCGAGCCCAACGTCATCCCGCCGAACCCGGACATCGCCAACCCGGAGGACCGGCCCTACAACCGCCTCATCGACGCCGTCGAGGCGGCCGCCGAGGAGGAGCCGGTCTCCGACGAGGAGTGCAAGGCGCAGGGCTGCACGGCCAGCGGCAACACGTTCTACCTGTTCGACAAGAACACGCTCGAGCCGATCGGCTCACCCTCGGAGGTGGAGGCCGACCTCTACGCCAACCTCCCGCCGGGGACCGACAAGGAGGACACGAGGGTCGTCGCCGTCCCGCAGGGCACGATCGTGCTCTTCCGCGCACCTGACGACGACCCCGCGACCGAGGACGTCGACGAGTCGGAGGGGGCGCGCCAGTACTTCGTCCTCCAAGACAAGCCGGGCCTGACCGGCGACCAGATCACCGATCCGAAGCCCGGCACCGACCAGTTCAGCCAGCCCACCGTCGACTTCAACTTCACCGACGAGGGGCGCGAGAACTTCGCCAGGGTGACGGCGGAGATCGCCAACCGCGGCCTCGACGAATGCTTCGCCGCCACCGGGCAGCCGTGCGGCGGGATCCCCTCGGCCCAGGCCGAGCAGTTCGCCGGCTCGTTCGCGATCGTCCTCGACGGCGAGCTGATTTCGACTCCGATCATCAACTTCGTCGACAACCCCGCCGGGATCGACGGCCGCACCGGCGCCCAGATCTCCGGGGTCACCGCCCAGGAGGCGCAGGACCTGGCCGAGGTGCTGAAGATCGGCGCGCTGCCGATCAAGCTCGCGCTGATCAGCCAGTCGACCGTCTCGGCGACGCTCGGCCAGCAGGCGCTCGACCAGGGCCTCAAGGCCGGCCTGATCGGGCTGGCGATCGTCCTCTGCTTCCTGATCTTCTACTACCGCTTCCTCGGCGTGATCGCGGGCCTCGGGCTGATCGTCTACGCGATCTTCTACTTCGCGATGATCAAGACGTTGCCGATCACGGTGACGCTGCCGGGAATCGCCGGCCTGATCCTGACGATCGGCGTCGCGGCCGACTCGAACATCGTCATCTTCGAGCGGATCAAGGAGGAAGCGCGCGCGGGGAGATCCATGCTCTCGGCGATCTCCGAGGGCTATCGCAAGGGGATCGCGACGATCATCGACGCGAACGTGATCACCCTGCTGACCGCGTTCATCCTCTTCGGGCTCGCGACCGCCGGCGTCAAGGGCTTCGCGCTCACGCTCGGGATCGGGACGATCGTCTCCCTGCTCACGGCGGTGCTGTTCACGCAGGCGGTCCTCGCGCTGCTCGGGCGCTCGAAGATCCTCCGCTCGCCGGCCTTCCTCGGCGCCAGCGGCGAGGGGCACGAATGGAGGTTCGACTTCACCCGCCTGTCGAAGTACTTCTTCTCCTTCTCGGGCGTGATCCTCGCAGTCGGCGCGATCGCCTTCGCGACCAAGCAGCTGAACCTCGGGATCGACTTCGAGTCGGGGACCAGGATCCAGGTCGCGCTCGCCGAGGCGCCGAGCGTCGACGACGTCCGCACCACGCTCCAAGACGGCGGCATCGACGAGGCGGAGACCGCGAAGATCCAGGAGGCCGAGAACCCCGACTTCGGTGAGAACGTCCTCCAGATCTCGGGCGACTTCACGGTTGACCAGACCAACGAGGCCAAGACCCTGCTCGCCGACGCCTACGGGCTCGAGCAGGGCGACGAGAGCTTCGACTCGCAGACGATCGGGCCGACCTTCGGCGAGCAGATCGCGCGCAAGGCGCTGATCGCGATCATCTTCAGCCTGCTGGTGATCTCGGCCTACGTCGCGATCAGATTCGAGGCCAAGTACGCGGTCCCGGTGCTGATCGCGCTGGTCCACGACATCCTGATCACCGCCGGCATCTATGCCCTTCTGGGGGCCGAGGTCTCGAGCGGAACCGTCGCTGCCTTCCTGACCATCCTCGGTTACTCGATGTACGACACGATCATCATCTTCGACCGGATCCGCGAGAACGTGCCGCGCATGCCTCGCGCCGCGTTCTCGCAGATCGTCAACCGCTCGCTGAGCGAGGTCCTGACCCGGTCGCTGATCACCGGCCTCTCGACCGTCTTCCTGATCGGTGTTCTCCTGTTCTTCGGCGGCGAGACGCTCCAGGACTTCGCCCTGGCGATGCTGATCGGGGTTGCGTCCGGTACGTACTCGTCGATCTTCATCGCCGCCCCGGTGCTGACCGAGTGGAAGGAACGAGAGCCGGCCTACCGCTCCCGCCGCGCCCGGATCGAGGAGGCGATGGGCCGGGTTCCGACCTTCCCCGAGGACAACGTGGTCGCGAAGATCGACGAGGCCGAGCGCCACGTCCCCGCCCCGGCAGCGACCGGCGACGGCGCCGAGGCCGCCCCGGAGCCCGCCGCGGCTCCCGTCGCGATCGCCGAGCCACCGGTCGAGCGGGCGGCCCCGGTCGAGCCGACCGCCGAGGAGGCGGGCGAAGGTGTCGCCGGTCGCCCCGACGCCGGCGCGGAGCGGACCAAGCCGTCGTCGACGGCGGGCAAGAAGCAATCGCGGCGCCGCCGCAAGCACGGGAGGAGTCGCTGATGGCAGCGCTGGTCTGGTTCACGACGGGCGTCGCGCTGTGGCACTTCACCGTCTTCCTGCCCGACCGCTGGTGGGCCGGGATCGTCGGCGCCTTCCTCGGCGCGTCGTTCGGCGCCATGATCACCGGCGCGATCGCCCAGATCGCGATCGGCGAGTCGATCGGCGAGACCGGGATCGAGACGGTCCTGTTCGCGATCCCGGGCACGGCACTGGGCCTGGCGCTGATCTACTGGATCGGCGTCCGCCAGGAGCCCGAGCGCCTCGCCGCCGAGCCGGCCGCGTAAGCGACCTGCGATCGAACGACGAGATAGTCGCGCTGAGGCCGACTTTCTCGTACCTCGCGGGATCGGCCCGCGGTTCCGTCCTCGCCGCTTCCTAGCGTGGGAGCGTGTCGGAAAGCGCCGCGAAGTCCTTCAGCGTTGACCCCTTCGACTACCGCGAGGCGCGGGCGCTGATGGACGGGCTCGGCCTGGCCGAGCCGGTCGCGGTGACCCTGGTCCGTCGCGGGCACCGCACCGTCGAGGACGCGCGCGCCTTCCTCGAGGCCGCCGACGACCACGACCCATTCCTGTTCGCGGCGATGGCCGAGGTCTGCGAGCGGATCCGCGCGGCCGTCGCGGCGGGGCGGCGGATCACCGTTCACGGGGACTACGACGTCGACGGCGTCTGCTCTACCGCGATCGTCGTCCGAGCCGTCCGCGAGCTGGGCGGCGACTGCGATTGGCTGATCCCCGGACGCCAGGAGGACGGCTACGGCCTGACCCTGGCGACGATCGAGCGGCTGGCGGCCCGGGGAACCTCGCTGCTGGTCACGACCGACTGCGGGGTCGGCTCGGTCGAGGAGGTCGAGGCTGCGCGGGCCGCCGGGATCGAGGTGATCGTCACCGACCACCACCAGCCCGGCGAGACGCTGCCCGCCTGCCCGATCCTGCACCCGGCTCTCCCCGGCTATCCCTTTTCGGAGCTTTGCGCTACGGGGGTCGCCTACAAGCTGGCGGCAGCACTGCTCGGCGCTGAGGCGACCGAGCGCGAGCTGGACCTGGTCGCCCTGGCGACGGTCGCCGACTTGGTCCCGCTGTGCGGCGAGAACCGCGCCCTGGTCCGGCGCGGGCTGGCGGTGGCGCGGCGCGCGCAACGGCCCGGGATCCGGGCGCTGCTCGCCGTCTCGTCGCTGGCACCGGAGCGCCTCGACGAGGGTGACGTCGCCTTCCGCCTCGGGCCACGGATCAACGCGGCCGGTCGCCTCTACCGGGCCGACGCCGGGGTCGAGCTGATGCTGACCACCGACCAGGCCCGGGCCGACGAGATCGCCACCGAGCTGGAGCGGGCGAACCAGGAGCGCCGGGCGATCGAGCGCGAGGTGGTGGACGCCGCCGAGGCGAGCCGGCGCGAGCTTCCCGAGGAGCTCGCCGACGCTCCGGGCCTCGTGCTCGCCGGGACCGGATGGCATCCGGGCGTAGTCGGGATCGTCGCCTCGCGGATGGTCGAGCGCCACCGGCGGCCTGTCGTCCTGATCGCGCTCGGCGCCGACGGGTCCGGCCGGGGCTCGGGGCGCAGCGTCCCGGGCTTCGACCTGCTCGCCGGGCTGCGGGCGTGCGAGTCCCACCTGACCCGCTACGGGGGGCATCGCGCCGCCGCCGGGCTCGAGATCGAGGCCGGCGAGGTTGACGCGTTTCGCGCCGCGTTCGCCGCGCACTGCGAGGCGGCGCTTGCCGACGTCCCGGCGGCCGGGGCGGAGGTCGTCGACGCCGTGGTCGGCGGCGAGAGCCTTGGCCATGACGTCGCCGAGCAGCTCGCCCGGCTCGCCCCGTTCGGGAAGGGCAACCCGGCGGTGCGGTGGCTGGTTCCGGCGGCGAAGGTCGGCGACGTGCGCCCGATGGGGGAGGGGGACCGCCACGCGCGCTTCACGCTGACCAGTGGCCCGAGCCGGGCGCTGGGGGTCGCGTTCGGCGTCAACGGCTCCCTGGCGGCGGCCGCGGCCCAGCCGGTCGATGTCTCGCTCAGCCTCGAGCTCAACGAGTGGAACGGTGCGATCGAGCCGCGGGTCGTGCTTGGCTCGGTCTACCGGCTCGACGAGGACGAGACCGCGCCGGCCGAGCTGGACGAGACCGAGTTCTGGGCTCGCCACGAGCGCGAGCTGGAAGGAGAGCTGTCGGCGTGGCCGCCCGCGCTCGAGAGTGGCGCGCCCGTCCGCGAGGTCGTCGTGCGGCGGGGCTCGCCGACCGCGGCGATCGCCGCGCTCGCCTCGAGCGGCGAGACCGTCCTGGCGCTGTGCGCCGACGCCGTGCGCCGCCGGCGGCTGGTCGAGGGCGCCGCGCGACCCGCCCGCTTCGGCGGTGGAGAGGTGGCGATCGTCTCCGCACGGCTTGCCGACGCCGCGGTCGCGGCGGCCGAGACCCGCGTGATCGCGGCAGGGTCCGGCGTGGTGCTCGCCGACTGGGCCGCGCTCGGCCGCGACCCGGGGCTCGCCCTGCGCTGCCGCCACGTGGTCGTCATCGATCCGGCGCCGTTCGCGCATCTCGACCGCCTGATCCAGCGCGGCGACGGTTATCTGCACCGCTTCGCGGACGGCGACGAGATCGAGTTCTCGCAGCGCGTGCTCGCCGACGAGTGGCCGTCGCGGAGCTCGCTCGCGGACCTCTACCGAACGCTTGGTGCGCGCGGTGCGGACGGCCTCGATCCGGCGACCGTGCGCCGCGTCCTCTGCGGCGAGGGCCGCGCCCATCCGCACTCGCCCGAGGTCGCGGCCCGGGCGGCGCGTGTCCTGGCCGAGCTCGACCTCCTGCGCTGGGACGGTTCGGGCCCAAATCGAGCCCTCAGCGTCGTATCCTCGTCGGGGACGGATCTGGAGCGATCCGAGGCGTTCGTCGCCTACCGCGATCGCTACGAGGAGGGTCGGCGATACCTGAGCGAGCGAAGACAGACGTAGCACCCGGCGACGGCGATCCCGACTCGCTCGACCGGCGCGGCCACATTCAGGTCGGCACCGAGGACGCCCACGGCCCGGCGGCCCCCGTCAACGCCATCACGAAGGGCCTGGCGCCCGAGGATCGGGCGTTGCTTGGCGACCTGTTCGCGGTGATCGGCGAGCACACGGCCAACGGCGACCAGCCCATCGACCGGCCGACGATCGAGCGCGCCTTCGCCTTCGCCTGCGAGAGGCACGCCGACCAGCGCCGCAAATCCGGCGAGGACTTCATCACCCACCCGGTCGAGGTCGCGAAGATCTGCGCCGGGCTCCGGCTCGACACGGAGACCCTGAGCGCCGCGCTCCTGCACGACACGGTCGAGGACACCTCGGCCAGCATCGACGAGGTGCGGGAGATGTTCGGCGACGAGGTCGCCGCTCTGGTCGACGGGGTGACGAAGCTGACCGAGATCACCTTCCAGAGCCGCGACGAACACCAGGCCGAGAACTACCGCAAGATGATGGTCGCGATGGCCACGGACGTCCGGGTCATCCTGATCAAACTCGCGGACCGCCTCCACAACATGCGCACGCTCGAGGCGCTGGCGAAGCAGAAGCAGATCGAGAAGGCGCGCGAGACGCTCGAGATCTACGCGCCCCTGGCCCACAGGCTCGGGATCCACGCCATGAAGTGGGAGCTCGAGGACCTCGCGTTCCAGCGCCTGCACCCGCGCAAGTACGAGGAGATCAAGAAGCTCGTCGCCCAGCAGCGCAACGAGCGCGAGTCGTATGTCTCCGACGCCGGCGAGTTCCTGGCCGCCGAGCTGCTCAAGGTCGGGATCGAGTCCCAGATCTCCGGCCGCGCGAAGCACTTCTACTCGATCTATTCGAAGATGACCAAGAAGGGCAGGGAGTTCAACGAGATCTACGACCTGACCGCGATGCGGGTGATCGTCGACTCGGTCAAGGACTGCTACGGCGCGATCGGGATCATCCACTCGATCTGGAAGCCGCTGCCGGGGCGGTTCAAGGACTTCATCGCGACGCCGAAGCTGAACCTCTACCAGGCGCTGCACACGACCGTGATCGGGCCCGAGGGACGGCCGCTCGAGATTCAGATCCGGACCCCGGACATGCACAACGTCGCCGAGTTCGGGATCGCTGCCCACGTGATCTACAAGGAGGGCGCGAAGGGCGGCGAGGACGCGGGCCGCGACAAGATGACGTGGCTCCGCCACCTTCTCGACACCGACCCCGACGAGGACCCGAGCGAGTTCCTCGAGGCGCTGAAGGTCGATCTGTTCGAGGACGAGGTGTTCGTGTTCACGCCGCGCGGCGAGGTCAAGAACCTTTCCGCCGGCTCGACCCCGCTCGACTTCGCCTACTCGGTCCATACCGACATCGGCCACCGCTGCGTCGGCGCGAAGGTGAACGGCAAGATCGTGCCGCTGCACTACTCCCTGCAGAGCGGCGACATCGTCGAGATCCTGACCTCGAAGCAGGATCGCGGCCCGTCGCGCGACTGGCTGGCGCTCGTGCGGACCAGCCGCGCCCGCAACAAGATCCGCGCCTCGCTGAAGCGCGAGCGGCGCGAGGACGCCGAGCACCGCGGACGCGAGGACCTGCAGACGGCCTTGAAGAAGAACGGCCTGCCCCCGCAGCGCCTCGCCGGCTCGCCGCTGCTCGCCGACGTGACCCGCGAGATGGGCTTCCGCAAGGCCGACGACTTCTACATCGCCCTCGGCCAGGGCAAGATCTCGACGAAGACCGTCGTCAACAAGGTGATGCAGCGCCTCAAGGCCGGCGACGCCGTCGCCGGCGACGAGACCGAGGCCCGGCTCGCCGGCGTGCTCGAGGGGCGCGACGAGCGCCAGCGCCGCACCCAGGACGCCTCCAACTACGGGATCAAGGTCGAGGGGGTCGACGACGTCGTCGTACGGCTCGCGAAGTGCTGCCGGCCGGTGCCCGGCGACGAGATCGTCGGCTACGTCTCGCTCGGGCGCGGGATCACGATCCACCGCGAGGACTGCAAGAACGTCGGCGCACTGATGAAGTCGCCTGAACGGTTCACCGATGTCTCCTGGGCCGGCGACAACCGGACCTCCTACCGGGTCGAGCTGCAGGTCGACGCCTGGGATCGCACCCGCCTGCTCGAGGACCTCTCACGAACTTTCTCGGAGGCTGGCGTCAACATCCTCGAGGCCAACTGCTCGACCAAGCACCCGATGGTCCGCAACCGCTTCGTGGTCGAGGTCGGCGATTCGACCCAGCTCAAGCAGCTCGTCAACCGGCTGCGCGCGCTGGAGGGCGTCTTCGACGCCTATCGCGTCACGCCCACCGACTGACGCGGCCGCTCAGCGGATCACGTCGAAGCCGATCGGGCTCACGGGCGATTCGGGGTGGCGGATGTACGCCTTGCCCACGGCGCCGGCGAAGTCGCCGGAGCCATCGACCACCGAGAACGTCTGGTCATCGCCGATTGTCCTTCGAGACCACTTCCGTTCGGGGGCCCCGACCCTCTCGCTTCCGGACGGCCGCTGTCAAGGGCGCGCTAGCTTGAGGCCATGAGCCGCCCGGCGGTCAGCGTCGTCGTGCCGCTGCACGGCGACCGGGAGTACGTGCGCCGCTGCG
Source organism: uncultured Solirubrobacterales bacterium (assembly GCA_963767285.1). GTDB lineage: Bacteria > Actinomycetota > Thermoleophilia > Solirubrobacterales > 70-9 > WHSW01. The sequence continues at coordinate 857,311 of CAVYDJ010000004.1, forward strand.
CCGCGGCGCTCGCACGGCTGAAGCTCGGCCCGGTGGACGAGCTGATCGTCGCCGACAACACTGCGGAGGGGGTGGCAGAGGCGGAGCTCGCGAGTGTCGCGACCGTGGTGCCGGCGCCCGAGCAGCGGTCTTCCTACTTCGCCCGCAACGCCGGCGCTGCGGTCACGAGCGGCAGCTGGCTGCTGTTCACCGATGCGGATTGCGTCCCCGTTCCGGATCTGCTCGACCGCTACTTCGCTGCCCCGATCCCCGACCGCTGCGGTGCCGTCGCAGGCGGCATCGTCGGCGTCCCCGGCCAGGACGGGCTGCTCACCCGGTACGCGCGCGATCGCAACTTCCTGGACCAGGCCGAGGGCATGCACGGGAAAGGCGGGAAGGCGGCCGCGACCGGCAACCTGATGATCCGCCGGGCCACCTTCGACGAGCTCGGCGGCTTCGCGGACGGCATCCGCTCCGCCGGCGACGTCGACTTCTGCTGGCGGATGCACGAGGCGGACTGGACGCTCGAGCAGCGCCCCGAGGCGCGGGTCGAGCATCACCACCGCGAGAACCTGGCGGAGTTCCTGGGCATGGTCGCGCGCTACGGGTCCGGCTCGCGCTGGCTGAACGAGCGCCATCCTGGCGTCGCCCCGCGGTGGCCACTGTCGGCGTGGGAGCTCGGGCGGTCCGGCGTCGATGCGGTGCGCCACGCTGCGGCGGGCCGTTTCGATCAGTCGGCGTTCCGGCTGATCGACGCCGTCGGCCTGGTCGCCCACAACGTGGGCTACCGGCGCTCGAACGAAGTGACGTAGGCGCTACGCCGCGGCTTTGGGCGCGACCACGTGGTCGATCAGGAAACCGCGGATCAGCGCGACCAGGGCGTCGGGCTGTTCCTCCGGGATGAAGGTGCGGCTGTCGGCTACGAGCTCGAAGCGGGCGCGCAGCTGGTTGGCGAGCCGCCGGCCGTGCTCGCGCGGGAAGATCTTGTCGTGGTCGGCCCACAGGACGAGGGCCGGGCGGTCGAAGCGATCGAGACGCTCGGCCGCCTCGTGCGTGTAACGCGTGTCGACCGCGCGCAGCAGCGAGGCGAGGTCGCGGCGAACCCCCTTGTTGGTCTGTATGGGGTCGGTGTAGGACCGCATGATCTCCGGCTCGATCGGCCGGCTCGTTACCCACCCGTAGGCGGTCGGCAGCCGCTGAACGAACTTGAACTTGATCGACCAGGCGACGACGTCCATCAGCCTCGGCCACCGCCCGGCCAGCTCCAGGTACTTCTGCGGCGTCGGCGGGAACTTCTCGAAGGCGTCGCAGGAGGTCAGGACCAGGGCTCCGACCCGCTCGGCATGGTGGCCGACCAGCCACTGGGCGACCGCGCCGCCGGTGTCGTTGGCGACGATCACCGCGTCTCGGAGCTCGAGCGCCTCGAGGAAGTCGGCGACGATACGGGCGAGGCCGGGCAGCGTAAGGTCGGCATCGGGACGGAGCGGGTGGGAGTGCGCGCCCAGCGGTAGGTCCGGGGCGATGCAGCGGTACTCACCGGCCAGCCCGGGGACCACCTTGCGCCACAGGTCGCCGTTGACGCCGACGCCGTGGACGAAGACGAGCGGGCGGCCCCGGCCGCTCTCGCGGTAGGCGATCGTCCCTGCGGGGACCTCGACGGTCCGTTGTTCCCCCAGCGCCGTGCTGATCGACATCGGTCGCGAGAGTTTTAGCGGGTGAGGGCGGCGACCGCGTCGCGCACCTTGGCGGCGGTCTCGGCCGCGTGCTCGTCGCGCTCGTACTTCGTCCGCGGCCAGAAGAACCCGCGCAGCCCGTCCTTGCGGACCCGCGGCACCACGTGGGTGTGCAGGTGGGGGACGGACTGGCTGACGACGTTGTTGATCGCCACGAACGACCCCTGGGCGCCCATTGCGTCGCGGACCGCGAGCGACAGCAGGCGGGCGCTGCGGAAGTACGGCTCGATCAGCTCGTCCGGCAGATCGCCGAGCGTCTCGATGTGGTCACGGGGGACCAGCAGGGTGTGTCCGTGGAACACCGGCCTGATGTCGAGGAACGCGAGCGAGAGGTCGTCGGAGAAGACGATCTCCGCCGGGGTGTCGCCGGCGATGATCGAGCAGAAGAGGCAGTCGCGCTCAGGCAACGACCGTGAGCGCCCCGGGGTCGATCGTCAGGTCGAGCTCGGCGTGGGCGCCGATGTAGTCGCCGTCGACCTGGATCGGGAAGGCTCGCGGGACACCCTCGGCGTCGGTCGAGACCGAGGTCACGCGCGCCGACGTGACGTCGTCGAAGTGGTCGATCTGGCGGTGGCGCGAGGCGCGCAGGCCCTCCGAGAGCACCCGGGTGATGATCGGGCCCATGTCCCGCTGCGCGGCGCGGCGCAGGACCCCGATCGAGAGCGTGCCGTCGTCGATCTCGATCCCCTCGCAGACCCGCACCGGGCGGCGGCCGAAATACGTGAACGGATCGGAGTTCTGGGCCAGGACGGTGACGCCCTCGGCCTGCTCGCCGCCGGTCTCGAGCCGCATCCGCACGGGGTTCCGCAAGTAGTCGCGGTAGAACGAGCTCACCGCGACCCAGGTGTAGAAGTAGGGGCCCGCTCGCGCCTTCAGCTTCGGCTTGCGGTCGACCCGCATCGCGGCCGAGGCGTCGAGCCCGGAGCCGCAGCTGAACACGAACCGGCGCCCGTTGGCGATCCCGAGGTCGATCCGCCGGGGCCGGAAGTCGTCGGCCAGCCCGAGCAGGTGCTCGGTGGCGTCGACGACGTCGTTCGGGACCCCGAGCGTGCGCGCGACGACGTTGGTCGAGCCGCCGGGAAGGATCGAGACCGGGACGTCGGTCCCGGCCAGCCCGTTGGCGACCTCGTTCAGGGTCCCGTCGCCGCCGAAGGCGACGACCAGGTCATAGCCGCCGTCGATCGCCTCGCGGCCGATCTCGGTGGCGTGGTTCTGCGCTTCGGTGGACACCGCTTCCACCTCATAGCGGCCCTGCAGCGCGTAGACGACCAGGTTCTTGAGCCGGTCCGAGACCGTCGTCGCGTACGGGTTGACGATGATCAGCATCCGCTTCTTGCGCGGGCGCGCCGGCTCGCCGCCGCCGTTCGGCGACGGGGCGACGCGCTCGGGGGTCGCGGTCGCTGCGCTCACGAGGTGATCGTAGGCGGGATCGCGACCTCGCCGTCCGCACCCGTGGCCTCGAATCGCACGACGCCGCCGTCCTCGACCTCGCGGACGAGCCCGGCTTCGATCAGCAGGTCGACGTGCCCCACAACCTCCGACAGCGTCAGGAATGCCTGGGTCACCGCGACGTTGCCCCACATCTCCTGGGCCAGCTCGTAGGCGGTCCGGGACTGCTCGGCGATCAGCTTGCGCAGCTTCTCGGCCCGGCGGCGGTGCAGCTCGAAGCGCTCGTCGATGAGCGCCGCGTGGTCGGTGATCGGCTCCCCGTGGCCGGGGAGCAGGATGCGCGCCGGGAGCTCGCGGGTCAGGGCCAGCGAGCGCAGGTAGGTGACCAGCGCCTGCGGCCGCTCGTCCGAGCCATCGAGCGGCCGGGAGAGCAGCGGGTTTGAGGAGATGTGGGCGATCAGGTGGTCGGCGCAGATCAGGATGCCCCGGTCGGCGTCCCAGAAGACCGTGTCGGACGGGCTGTGGCCGGGGCGGTGCTGGACCTCGAGCGTGCGGTCGCGCAGCTCGAGCAGCTCGCCGTTGGCGAGCGGCCTGGTGACGTTCGCCGCCGCGCCCCAGCCCCGGAAGCTCGCCGAGACGCTGCGCAGCGCGCTCACGACCTCGTCGGGGATCCCATATCGCCGCATCAGGGCGCCGGCGAACTCGTCGTCGCGCTCGCTGTCCGAGCCGTAGCGCTCGACGAACGGGACGACGGCGTCGATCGCCGCGACCTCGGCACCGGAGTGCGAGGCGACGATCTCGACCAGACCGAGGTGGTCGATGTGCTGGTGGGTGATCACGATGAGGCCCAGGTCCTCAATCGAGTGCCCGGCCTCGTCGAGCTGGCGCTGCAGCTCGTCGAGCGACTTGCCCGAGTTCGGCCCGGTGTCGACGAGGGTCAGGGGGTCGTCCTCGAGCAGGTAGCAGTTGACCCGCCCGACCGCGAACGGGGTCGGGATCCGCAGCCGGACGATCCCGGCCTCGCGCGCCTCGGCGAGCGCCTCCTCTGGAGTCAGAGACTCCTCCGGACTCACGAGCGAATCAGCGCCAGCACCTCGTCGCGCTTGGCCTCCATGTCCTCGCGCGAGACCAGCGACTCGAGGTTGAGGCGCAGCAACGGCTCGGTGTTCGACGGCCGGACGTTGAAGTGCCAGTCGGGGTAGTCGACGGAGACCCCGTCGAGCCAGCTGATCTCCGCGTCCGAGTAGGCGGCGGCGATCGCCTTCATCTTCGCCTCCTGGTCGGCGACCTCCGAGTTGATCTCACCGGAGATGAAATACCGGGATCGGAACTCGCCGACGAGCTGCGAGAGCGGCCGTCCCTCGACGCCGAGCAGCTCCAGCACCAGCAGCGCCGGCAGCGTGCCCGAGTCGGCGCACCAGAACTCGCGGAAGTAGTAGTGGCCGGAGACCTCGCCGCCGAAAGCGCCGCCGTGCTCTCGCATCGCCTGCTTGAAGAAGGCGTGGCCGACGCGGTTGACGTGAGGGGTGCCGCCGAGGGCCGTGACCGTGTCGGGGACGGCGCGGCTGGCCCGGACGTCATACAGGATCGCCGCGCCGGGCTGCTTGGCGAGCACGCGGCGGGCCAGCAGCGCGGTCAGGAAGTCGCCATCCACGAACTCGCCGCCGTCGTCGATGAAGAAGCAGCGGTCGGCGTCGCCGTCCCAGGCGATCCCGAGGTCCGCGCCCTCATCGAGCACGCGATCGATGATGAACTGCCGGTTCTCCGGCAGCAGCGGGTTCGGCTCGTGGTCGGGGAACTCGCCGTCAGGGACCCAGTAGGTCTCGACCAGGTCCAGGTCGAGCCGTTCGAGCAACGGCCCGACCATCGGCCCGGCCATCCCGTTGCCGCCGTCGACGACGACCTTCAGCGGCTTCACGCTCGCGACCTCGATCGTGGCCAGGGCGTGGCGCTGGAAGGCGTCGTAGACGTCGACGGCCTCGACCTGGCCGCCGCCGGGCGGCTCGGGCAGTCCGGCGAGCACGAGGTCGCGGATGTCCCCGATCCCGGCGTCGCCGGAGAGGGCGAGCGCCCCCTCGCGGACCAGCTTCACGCCGGTGTAGGCCTTCGGGTTGTGCGAGGCGGTGACCATCGCGCCACCGTCGAGCTCCTGGGAGCCGACGAGGAAATAGAGCATCTCGGTCCCGACCATGCCCGCGTCGACGACCGTGGCCCCCTCCGCGACGAGCCCGTCGCGCAGCCGCCCTGCCATCTCCGGCGCCTGCAGGCGCATGTCGCGGCCCAGGCCCACCCGCAACTCGGCCGGCGGCTTCGCGCGCAGTTCGCCGAGCACCCGCGCGAACGCCCGGCCCACCAGATAGCTGACCTCACCGTCCATCTCCGAGCCGTAGAGGCCGCGGATGTCGTAGGCCTTGAAGATCTCGGGCTTGACGTCAGTCAAAGGTCCCACGCAGCGTCTCGAAGCTCTCCTCGAGCGATTGCGGCATCACCCGGGTGTCGCCGAGCACGGGCATGAAGTTCGTGTCGCCGCCCCAGCGCGGGACGACGTGCATGTGGATGTGGTGCTCGACCCCGGCGCCGGCGACCCGGCCCTGATTGAAGCCGACGTTGTAGCCGTGGGGCGCGTACTTGTCCTCCAGCGCCCGCATCGCCTGCTGGGTGAGCGCCATCATCTCCGCAGTCGTCTCGGGCTCGATCTCGGCCAGCGAGCCGATGTGCGAATAGGGGGCGACCATCAGGTGCCCGTTGGTGTACGGGAACAGGTTGAGGATCACGAAGCAGCGCTCGCCGCGGTGGACGATCAGGTTCGCCTCGTCGTCCTGCTCGGCGGGCTTGGTGCAGAAGATGCACTCGAGCTCCGAGTCCTTCGCCGCGTCCTTCACGTACGCGAGGCGCCACGGCGCCCAGATCCGTTGATTGGCCACACGGCGAGATCCTAGGGATGGCGGCGAATTGAGCCCATGCCCCAGGTTGTGGCCAGCCAGACCAGGACGGCCTCCTCCAGGGAGCGCTCCAGCTCCATCTCGACCTCGTGGTGGGCGAGGTCCGCGCGATCGACCTCGACGCGCATCTCCTCCCTTTCGATCCGCCTCGCGACGCCATCGTACGCCCGGCAGGGGCTGACCTCCGGGCGTCAACGAATGTTTGCCAGGCGGCCGTCGCACCGGGTAGGGTCACCCCGTGTTCTTCTCGAGGATGAGCACCCGGGCGATGACGCATCTGCGGCGGCATGTGGTCGGGTACCTGGCGCTGATGCTCGCGCTGAGTGGCACCGCATTTGCCATGGGCCGCAACAGCGTCGGTTCGCAGGAGCTGGCGCCGAACTCGGTCGGGTCCAGCGAGCTGCAGAAGGGAGCGGTGGACGACGCGAACGTCAAGAACGGCTCGCTCGGGTCCTCCGAGTTCGGCGACGACGTCGAGTGTGGCTACCTCGGCGAGATCCTGCTGGTCGGCTTCGACGTCGTCCCCAAGAGCACGACTCTCGCCGACGGCTCGACCGTGACCATCGCCAGCAACCAGGCCCTCTTCAGCGTGTACGGCAACGCGTTCGGCGGCGACCCGAACGCCACCCCGCCGACCTTCGCGGTTCCCAAGCTGACCTCGACCGTCGCGGGGACGCAGTACGTCCTCTGCACGTCCGGGTTCTTTCCCTCGGAGAACTAGCGCGAATGAGCAGCCCGATCAAAGAGTCCCTGAGTGCGCGGATCGCCCGCGAGCTCCGCACCCACGTGGTCGGTGTGGTCGCCGTGGTCGTGGCGCTCAGCGGAACGGCGTACGCGCTCGAGACGAACAGCGTCGGCTCCAAGGAACTGGCGCCGAACTCGGTCGGCTCCAGCGAGCTCAAGAACAACGCGGTCGGCGGGAGCGAAGTCGACAACGGCGCCCTCGGCGCGCCGGAGTTCGGCGGGTTCTACTGCGGCTACATGGGCCAGTTGATGCTGCTCGGGTGGACGGGCTTCACCCCCGGCCAGTCAAGCGAAGCGACGCTTCCCGCCAACGGCGCCACACTGACGCTGCAGCAGTACACCGCGCTGTTCTCGCTGCTCGGGACCACCTACGGCGGCGACGGACAGAAGAACTTCAACCTGCCCAACGTGAGCGGCCCGATCGGCGGGACCGCCCACGCGGTCTGCATCGACGGCGGGATCTACCCACAGAGGCCCTGACGAGATGCACGCCCGAATCCTCAACCACCTCCGGCGCCACGTGATCGCCTACCTCGCGCTCACGCTCGCGCTCACCGGCACCGCGTACGCGATGGGCCGCAACACCGTCGGCGCGAAGGAGGTCGCGCCGAACTCGGTCGGTTCCAGCGAGCTCAAGAAGGGCGCAGTCGGGGCCAGCGAGGTCGCGAACGGCTCTCTGGGCGCGCCCGAGATGAGTTCGAACAGCGTCTGCAACTGGTACGGGCAGATCCTGTTGCTCGCCTTCGACGACTTCGCTCCGGTCGGCACGCTGACCGCGAACGGCAGCACCCACTCCATCGAGAAATACGACGACCTGTTCAACGTCTACGGCACCCAGTACGGCGGCGACGGCCAGACCGACTTCGGCCTCCCCAACATCCCCGCGCCGCTGCCCGGCACCCAGTACGTGGTGTGCACCGTCGGCAGCTACCCGGAGCCGAGCAACTGAGGCCGCGCCGCTACAGCCAGCCGCGCTTGCGGAAGTAGGCGACCATCCCGAGCAGCAGGACCAGCATCGCGCCGACGATCACGTAGAAGGCGGTGTGGTCACCCTCGCCGGGCACGCCGACATTCATGCCCCAGATGCTCGCGAGCAGGGTCAGCGGCAGGACGATGACGCTGATCGCGGTGAGCACGCGGAGGATGTCGTTGACGCGGTGCGAGATGTAGGACTCGTTCGTCTCCTCGAGCGCCTCGGCGACCTCCTTGTAGTTCTCGAGCATGTCCCAGATCCGCTCGTGGGCGTCGCCGATGTCGTCGAAGTAGATCTCCAGCTCGCCGCCCTCGGGCGCCAGGAACGGCTGCTCGAGCTTCTCGAGGTCGCGCAGCACGGTGCGCTGCGGGCGGATCACCTTGCGGAAGTTGATGATCTCCTGCTTCGCGTTGGAGATGTCGCGGACGATGTCCTCGGAGCGGCCCTCGAAGATCTCATCCTCGAGCGCGTCGAGCTTGTTGCCGATCTTGCGGAGCATCGGGAAGCAGTAGTCGAACGCATCGTCGATAACCCGGTAGAGCAGGTAGCCCGAGCCGCGCGAGAACAGCTGCTCGCGCAGCTCCTCCTTCTGGCGGCAGCGCTCGAACAGGTACTCGACCGGCTGCAGGGGGGTGTTCGGGATCGTGACCAGGAAGTCACGGCCGACGAAGATGTCGAGCTCGCCCGCGTTCAGGCGCCCGACCTTGCGGTCGTAGACCGGGAAGTGCAGGACGATGAACAGGTACTCGGGGTACTCGTCGATCTTCGGGCGCTGGTTGCGCGACAGCACGTCCTCGAAGTCGAGCGCGTGGAAGTTGAACTGCTCCTCGAGCCAGGCGCACTCGATCGGCGTCGGGCGCTCGATATTGACCCAGCGCAGGCCGGAGCTCTCGACGATCTCGACCTGCGGCTGGCGCTCTAGCGGCTCAGCCGGCGCGGCGAGATCGACGCCGCGCTGGCGGCGCAGCCTGGGCTTTGGAAGGCTCGGCATCGTTGTTCGTCTCGCTCGGGGGCTCGGGCATGGTCCAGGCGACAGGGTACGCGACGACGCCCGCACCATTGCTATATTCCGCCCACATACCCACTGCATCCAGAGGGGTGGAGGGACTGGCCCGATGAAGCCCCGGCAACCACCGAAGGTCTTGCGACCTGACGAAGGTGCCAATTCCAGCAGGCAAAGAGCCTGGGAGATGTGAGTGGAAGTCCGATTCCGGACCTCTGCTCGCACAAGCAGAGGTTTTCGTTCGTTTAGGGGAACCAAGGAATCGGAAGGAGTTTCATCAATGGCACCCACCACGCTCACCTGTAAGGAGTGCGGCCAGGACTACCCGCTCGAGGCCGTCTACGTCTGCGACCGCTGCTTCGGGCCGCTGGAGGTCGCGTACGACCACTCGGGGTTCGACGCCGCTGAGGCGAAGCGCAAGATCCAGGCCGGCCCCTCGGACATCTGGCGCTACTCGGACTTCCTGCCGCTGTCGGAGAAGCCGACCGATCAGGTCCGGCCCGGGCTGACCCCGCTGCTGCGCGCCGACCGGCTCGCCGAGCGCCTCGGCCTCGGTGAGGTCTGGGTCAAGAACGACGCCGCCAACCCGACGCACTCGTTCAAGGACCGGGTCGTCGCGGTCGCGCTCGCGAAGGCGCGTGAGCTCGGCTTCGAGACGATCGCCTGCGCGTCGACCGGCAACCTCGCCAACGCGGTCGCCGCCCACGCGGCGGCTGCGGGGCTGGAGTCCTACGTGTTCGTCCCCGCCGACCTCGAGGAGCAGAAGCTGCTCGCGACCAGTGTCTACGGGACCCGGCTGGTCGGCGTGAAGGGGAGCTACGACGACGTCAACCGGCTCTGCACGGAGCTGGCCGAGGAGCGCCCGTGGGCGTTCGTCAACGTCAACCTGCGCCCGTTCTACGCGGAGGGCTCGAAGACGATCGCCTATGAGACGGTCGAGCAACTGGGCTGGGAGCTGCCCGACCGGGTCGTCTGCCCGATCGCCTCGGGCTCGCTGTTCACGAAGATCGCCCGCGGCTTCTCCGAGTGGATCGAGCTCGGTCTGGTCGACGGTGAGCTGCCGGCGTTCAACGGCGCTCAGGCCGAGGGCTGCAACCCGGTGGCCGAGGCGTTCGGCGCCGGGCACGAGGTCTGCCGCCCGCAGCGGCCGCAGACGATCGCCAAGAGCCTCGCGATCGGCAATCCGGCCGACGGCGTCTACGCGCTCGAGCTCGCTCGCCGGACCGGCGGGTCAGTCGAATCGGTGACCGACGACGAGATCCGCGCCGGGATCAGGCTGCTGGCCGAGACCACCGGCGTGTTCACCGAGACCGCGGGCGGCGTCACCACGGCGGTGCTGGCGAAGCTTGCCGAGGCAGGGGCGATCTCCGATTCGGAGCGGGTCGTGGTCGTGATCACCGGCGAGGGCCTGAAGACGCTCGACGCGGTGCGCGACGGCTTCGAGCTCGCCGAGGTCGAGCCGACGCTGAAGTCGTTCGAGTCGGAGTTCGAAACGGCGACCGCCACCGCCTAAGGGCGGCGGCGGTCGGTAGATTGCGGGCCGATGGCGGTCACGGTCAAGATCCCCGCGCAGCTGCGCGTCGCCACCGACGGCGAGGACGAGCTCGAGGTCGACGGCGCGACGGTCGGCGAGGCGCTCGATGCGGTGTTCGAGGCGCACACCGATCTGCGCGAGCGGATCACCGAGGACGGGACGCTGCGCCGGTTCGTCAACGTGTACGTCTCGGGCGAGGACATCCGCTTCCAGGACGGCCTGGAGACGCAGCTCTCCGACGGCGACGAGGTAACCATCCTCCCGGCCGTCGCGGGCGGTGCCGTCTAGCGCGGGCGCCGACGTCCCGGTCGCAATTCTTTGCGGCGGGCGCGGCACCCGTCTTCAGGAGCAGACGCATGCGATCCCGAAGGCGCTGGTCGAGATCGGCGGCCGCCCGATCCTCTGGCACGTGATCCGGATCTACGCGGCCCAGGGCTACCGGCGCTTCCTGCTGCTGACCGGGTACCTCGGCGACCAGGTCGAGTCGTTCACCGCCGACGCCGCGCAGTGGCCGGAGGGGATCCAGATCGAATGCCTCGACACCGGGCTGGAGACCAACACCGGCGGCAGGGTCGCCGCCGCAGCCGACCGGCTCGGCGACGGGCGGTTCTGCCTCACCTATGCCGACGGCGTCGCCGACATCGACCTGACCGCCCAGTCGCAGCTGCACGAGCGGGCGGGCGCGACGGCGACGATGACCGTGGTGCGGCCCTACAGCCAGTGGGGGATCGCCCTGATCGACGACGCCGAGCGGATCACCGGGTTCCGCGAGAAGCCGCGGATGGACTACTGGATCAACGGCGGCTTCTTCGTCTGCGAGCCGGAGTTCCTCGACGTGGTCGAAGCCGACAGCGTGCTCGAGCAGGAGCCGCTGGAACGGGTCGCCGCCGAGGGCCGCTTGGCCGCGTACCGCCACGACGGGTTCTGGGACTGCATGGACACCTACAAGGACGCGGTGACGCTCAACGACCTCTGGCAGGCGGGCGACGCCCCGTGGGCCGTGTGGGACCGAGAGGAGGCGACCGCCTAGTGGGTGCCTCGCTGGTCACCGGAGGACGCGGGTTCGTCGGCGGCTGGCTGGCGAAGGCGCTGCTCGATCGCGGGGACACCGTCGTGTCGTTCGACCGCCGGCGGACCAGCGAGCGGCCCTCGGCGATCGGGATGCTCGGGATCGAGGACGACCTGATCCAGGTCGAGGCGGACCTCACCGATGCCGAGGAGGTTTCGGGGGTGCTGGCCGACCACTCGATCGACACGGTCTTCCATCTCGCCGCCGAGACGATCGTCGGGACCGTCCAGGCGTCGCCGGTGCAGGGGTTCGAGTCCAACGTGCGGGGAACCTGGACGATGCTCCAGGCCTGCTGCGACCACGGCGTCGAGCGCGTCGTCTTCGCCTCATCCGACAAGGCCTACGGCGCTCACGACGAGCTGCCCTACCGCGAGGACTTCGCGCTCCAGCCGACCGCGCCCTATGAGGCGTCGAAGGCGGCGGCCGACCTCATCGCGCGCAGCTACTGGCACTCCTACGGCCTGCCGGTCGCCGTGACCCGCTTCGCGAACATCTACGGCGGCGGCGACCTCAACTTCTCGCGGTTGGTCCCGGAGGCGGTCAGCGCCGCGATCCAGGGGCGGGCGCCGGTGCTGCGTTCCGACGGCTCGCCCGAGCGCGACTTCCTCTACGTCGAGGACGCGGCCGCCGCCTATCTGGCGATCGCCGGCGGGCTCGACCGCGACGACGTTCGCGGCGAGGCGTTCAACGCCGGCGGCGGGCGCTCGTATCGCGTCGGCGACGTCGTGGCGATGATCGCCGACCTCTCCGGGACCGGGGTCGAGCCCGACATCCAGGGCGAGGGCAACCCCGAGGGCGAGATCGACCGCCAGTACGTCGACCCGGCGAAGCTGCGCGAGACGCTCGGCTGGGAGCCCGCCGTAGGGCTCGAGGAAGGCCTGCAGCGGACGATCGACTGGTACCGCGAGCACCCCGAGTCACTGGCGCCGGGAGACTAGCCGCGAGGTACATTTGACCCGTGATGGGTCGTGGGGGCCTCGGGGTGCGGATCGGAGCGCTGCTGTGCGGCGTCGCGGGTTTCCTGCCTGCGGCCGCGAGCGCTGAGGAGTTCGTCGGCTCGCTGCACGAGCACAGCGGTTACTCGGACGGCTGGCCCGGGTCGATCCCGGCCGACTACTACGCCTCGGGCAAGGGGTTCGGCCTCGATTTCATGGGCGGCAGCGACCACTCCGACACGCTCGGGCTGCCGATCGTCGCCAGCGAGGAGTGCATCGGCTCGAGCGCACCCGATTGCCTGGTCGCCGACCCGGCCAGCCCGGCCGACTCGCTGCGTAAGTGGGACGCTACGGCCGAACAGGCGGCGGCAGCGACCGACGACTCGTTCACCGCTCTCCGCGGGTTCGAGTGGACCAGCGACCGGTTCGGCCACATCAACGTCTTCTTCTCGCGCAACTACACGAACGCGAAGACCGACACCGGCTACGCGGGGATGGCGGCGTTCTGGCTGTGGCTGATGCAGCGGCCCGATCTCGGGGGTGGCGGCGACGGCGTGGCGGTCTTCAACCACCCGGGCTCGAAGAAGCTCTCCGACCGGGACCCCGGCTTCAACTGGAACGACTTCGCCTTCGTCCCCGAGGCCGACCGGCGGGTCGTGGGGATCGAGGTCTTCAACGATCGCAACGACTTCGACCCCTGGTATCCGCGCGCGCTCGACCGGGGCTGGCACGTGGGCGCGGTCGGCGCCGAGGACCTCGGTCATCGCCGCAGCGACGACTGGGGCGGGCCCGGCTGGGCGAAGACCGTGATCGACGCCCCGGACCGCAGCGCGCCGTCGCTGAAGGCGGCGATGCTGGCGCGCCGCTTCTACGCGATCCGCCGGCCCGGCCTCGGGCTGAAGTTCAGCGTCGACGGCGAGGGCATGGGGTCGCGGCTGAGCCCGGTCGCGGGCGACCGGCTGCGCATCGCGGGCAGATACCTGGGTGACGAGGATGCGCCGCATGCGACGCTCGAGCTGGTGACGAGCGGCGGCAAGGTGGTCGCCACCGGCACCGACCGGATCGCCCTACGGCGACGGGCCGCGATGGGCGAGCGCTGGTACTTCGTGCGCGCGAGCGCCGAGGGCGAGCCGGTGGCGTACTCCAGCCCGGTGTGGGTCGCGTCGAAGCCGGCGACGGCCGGGCCGGTCTGGCTCGCGGGCGACCTGCACGTGCACACCTGCTACTCGCACGACTCCTACTGCCCGCCCGACGACGACAACACGGGGCCGGACGAGTTCTATACCGCGGGCCTGACCGTCGGTGAGCGGTTCATCGAAGCGAGGGCGCGAGGGCTCAACTTCCTGGCGATCACCGACCACAACGACATCCGCTCGCAGACCGATCCGGGCTTCGACGGCAACACCGTGATTGGAATCCCGGCCTACGAGAACTCGCTGAACGGTCACGCGCAGATGCTCGGCGCGACGCGGGTCTACGACAAGGGCGACGCGAGCGCCGCGGCGGTCAACCTGATGGCGGACGAGCTGCGCAGTGACGGCGGGGTGTTCCAGATGAACCATCCCTTCCAGGGCGAGCCCGGCACGCTGACCGATTGCGCCGACGAGTTCGACTGGAAGTACGGGCTCGATGTCGTGCCCGACGTGGTCGAGGTCTGGAACTCGGCGTCGGCGTCGCTGCCGGGGCTTGCCGACTACTGGGAGCGCTGCTGGCTCGACCGCGGTTTCCGGATCGGCGCGACGGGCGGCTCGGATTCGCACTGGCTGTCGACCAGCGCGGTCCAGGGCGCCGGCAATCCGACCACCTGGGTGCGGGCCGAGACCGCCTCCCGGCAGGGGATCCTCGACGGGATCCAGGCCGGCCGGACGACGATCAGCCGCCTGCCGCCGGGGGAGGGGGGAGGCCGCCTGGTGCTCGAGGCCGACGCGGACGGCGACGGGAAGTTCGAGAGCACGGTCGGCGACACGGTGCCGGCCGGCGCGAGGCTGCGCGTTCGCTCCGCGAACGGGGCGAGCGGGCTCCTCCGCGTGCGGGCCAACGGCGAGACCCTGATCGAGAACGCCTTCCTCCAGCGGGGCCGAACCCTCCCCGTGCCGAGGGTGAGCGAGCCGGGCTGGGTGCGCGCCGAGCTGCGCTTCACCCCGGCTCAGATCCAGGAGACGTTCCGGTGCGACGGGCTTCCGGACGTCGGCGCCCTGCCCTGCCCGATCGACCAGGCGATGGCGGCGATGACGTCGCCGATCTGGCTGCGGGACTGACGCGCCCGGCAGGATTCGAACCTGCGGCCTCTCGCTCCGGAGGCGAGCGCTCTATCCACTGAGCTACGGGCGCCGGGGTGGGCAGTCTAGGGCCGCTCCGCCGCAATCGATCGGTCTGGCGTCCGACCGTTGGACGCGATCCCGATCGATTCGCGTCTACGGTTCGGCGCATGGACATGGACGTGGTCTTCCTCGGCACCGGCGGGTCGGTGCCCACGGCGCGGCGGTCGACGGCGTGCGTGCTCGCGCGGGTCGGGGGCGACCGGCTGCTGTTCGACTGCGGCGAGGGGTCGCAGCGCCAGATGCAGCGCTCGACCGGGCTCGTCCAGGTCGACGAGATCTACATCACCCACTTCCACGCCGACCACTACCTCGGGATCCCCGGGCTGCTGAAGACCTACGACCTCAACGGGCGCGAGCGCGAGCTGCGGGTGATCGGGCCGCCGGGCCTGTTCGAGCTCTTCAAGTCCCTGCGGCGGATCTTCGGCCGGCTCGCCTACGAGGTCGACCTGATCGAGCTCGATCCCGGCGAGGGGATCCGCCACGACGGCTACGAGGTGCGCCCGTTCGCGGTCGAGCATCGGATGCGCGCCCACGGCTACGCGTTGGTCGAGGACTCGCGGCCCGGCCGCTTCGACCCCGTCGAGGCCGAGCGGCTCGGCGTCGCGCCCGGCCCGGACTTCAAGCGCCTCCAAGGCGGCGAGACGGTGAACGGCGTCGACCCTGCCCAGGTGATGGGAGAAACGCGCTCGGGCCGTAAGGTCGTCATCAGCGGGGACACGTCGCCCTGCGAGATGACTCGGGTGGCCGCGCATCAGGCGCAGCTGCTCGTCCACGACTCGAGCTTCGCGGACGAGGAGGTCCAGCGCGCGGGCGAAACCGGCCACTCCACCGGTCGCCAGGCCGCGGAGCTCGCGGCCGCGGCGGGCGTGGAGATGCTGGCCCTGGTCCACATCTCCTCGCGGTACGACGTTCGCGCCGTGCTCGCCGAGGCCCACGAGGCCTATCCGCAGGCGATCGCCCCGCGCGACTTCGACCTGGTGGAGATCCCGTTCCCCGAGCGCGGCAAGCCACGTCTGGTCGAAAACGGCGCCCGCGAGCGCCCCGAGCCGGCGACGGCGTGACCATCGACGAGGGCCTCGCCCGCCACCTGCACGTCGAGTCGCTTCGGCACCGCGACCTGCACGCCGAGCACGAGCCGCACGTCCTCTTCCAGGCCTCGACGATCGGCGCGCTGCTCGAGGGCTGCTTCGACGGCGACGTGACCATGGAGGAGCTCGCGGGGCACGGCGATCTCGGGCTCGGGACGCTGAACGGCCTCGACGGCGAGATGATCGCGATCGACGGGCGGTTCTACCGCGCCGACGTCGACGGCATGGCCGAGGAGATCCCCGACAGCGAGCGCACGCCGTTCGCGGCGATGGCCTGGTTCGAGCCCTCGCTCGAGCGCGAGGTCGACGGCCCGCTCGACTACGCGGACCTGCTCGCCGAGCTCGACGAGGTCGCCGCCGATCCCGAGGCGAGCTGCGCGATCCGGATCGACGGCGAGTTCGAGTACGTTCGCGCCCGCTCGGTGCCGCGCCAGTACCCGCCCTACCGGCCCCTGGCCGAGGTGGTCGCCGACCAGCACGTGTTCGAGTTCCGCGACGTCGAGGGCAGCCTGGTCGGCTTCCGGTTCCCCGACTACGCGCGCGGGCTCGAGGCCGAGGGGTACCACCTGCACTTCATCACCGCGGACCGCGAGCAGGGCGGGCACGTCCTGGAATGCCGCCCGCGCTCGGTGGTCGCGCGCCTCGACCTGTCTGGCGAGCTGCACGTCGAGCTCCCGCCGGGGGTGGAGCTGGAGTCGGCCGAGCTCGACGACGCCACGGCCGCGGCGCTCGATCGGGCAGAAACCCAGGGCTGAGGCGCTATCCGAGAGGCGCGACGTGGTCGGCGATCGTGTCCGCGAGCGGGCCGAACTGATCCTCCTGCAGGAAGTGCTTGGCCGGCAACAGCACCGCGTCGTCGACACCCAGGACTCGCTGGACCCGCTTCATGTTGTCGAGGCCGAGCGCCGGGTCGTCCTTGCCCCAGATGATCCGCGCCGGGTACGAGCGCTCGGCGAGGCCCTCGGCCAAGAACCGGTCCTTCTCCTCGGTGAGCTCGAATCCGCGCATGATCTTCAGGAAGGCGCGGCCACGGTCGCCGCGCAGCAGCAGCTCGCGGTAGGCGTAGACCTCGGCGGTGGCCATCGCCGACCGGTCGCCGAGCCCCTGGCGGCGGAACAGGTAGGCGAACACGGGCTTCGGCGTCGCGTGCAGCCAGAGCTGGCCGATCCCGGGGATCGCGAACGGCTGCATGGTCCACGGGCGCCGGAACGTCGCCGGGCTGATGTCGGTGTTCAGGGCGGTGAGCGAGAGCACTCGCTCCGGGTTCCGCACCGCCCACTCGCAGCCGATCGGGCCGCCGATGTCGTGCACGACCAGGTGGACGCGGTCGAGCTCGAGCGCGTCGATCGCCTGCCCGAGCCAGCGGGCCAGGCCGGACCACGAGTAGTCGAACCGCTCCGGACGGTCGGCGAGGCCCAGGCCGGGGAAGTCGAACGCGACCCCCCGCATTCCCTGGTCGGCCAGCCGCGGCAGCACCTTGCGGTACAGGAACGAGCTCGCCGGCACCCCGTGCAGGAGCACGACGTTGGGCCCCTCGCCCCGCTCGCGGACGAAGCTGCGCACGCCCCCCGCGTCGAACCGGCGCCCCGCAGCGCGGTGGATCTCGATCACCTCGGCGACGTCGGTTTGCACGCGGAGATCATTACCGCAACGTCCGGCAGATGCGAGCGCTGAGCGCTCGACCGGCGCCGTCCCCGATGCTAGGCTCGTCCGGTCGGTTCCTTTAACCCGGTCCAGAGAGGCCAGGAAGGGGCGCGCAAGTGCAAGACCAGCCCGAACGGGTTGTCCTCGATCGCGACGATCTGCGCCGCACGCTCGTGCGGATCGCGCACGAGATCGTCGAGAAGAACCCGGGTCCCTCGCCGAACCCCGTCGGTAGCGGAGGCGAAGCCGAGCAGCCGACGGGCCTTGCCTTGGTCGGCATTCACACGCGCGGCGCAGTTTTGGCCCGCCGCCTGCACGCCCTGGTCGGCGAGCTGACCGGATCCGAGGTGCCGCTGGGCGACCTCGACATCTCCTTCTACCGCGACGACCTCGACGGCCGCGAGCCCGCCACCCAGCCGGTCGTCCACAGCTCCCACCTCGACTTCGACCTCGACGGTCGCACGATCGTCCTCGTCGACGACGTCATGTACACCGGCCGCACGGCGCGCTCGGCGATCGATGCCCTGTTCGACTACGGGAGGCCACAGCGCGTCCAGCTCGCCGTGCTCGCCGACCGCGGCCATCGGGAGCTTCCGATCCGTCCCGACTACGTCGGCAAGAACCTGCCGACGGCGCGCGACGAGCGCGTCTACGTCCGGCTCGAGGAGACCGACGAGCTCGACGAGGTCTCGATCGAGCGCCAGCCGAGCGCGACCGCAAGCGGGGTGGAGCGATGAAGCACCTGCTCTCCATCGATGACCTCGAACGCGCCGACGTCGACCGGATCATGGATCGCGCGACGAGCTTCGCCGAGGTCGGTCGCCGCGACATCAAGAAGGTCCCGACCCTGCGCGGGCGGACCGTGGTCAGCCTCTTCTACGAGTCGAGCACCCGGACGAGCTCCTCGTTCGAGCTCGCCGCGAAGCGCCTCTCGGCCGACGTCGTCTCGGTCAAGTCGAGCGGCTCGTCGGTCGACAAGGGCGAGTCGCTGAAGGACACGATCGCCACGCTCTCGGCCTACTCGCCGGAGGTGATCGTCTTCCGCCATCCGCACGCCGGCGCGGCGAAGCTGATCACCGGCTGGACCGATGCGTCGGTGGTGAACGCGGGCGACGGCAAGCACGAGCACCCCAGCCAGGCGCTGCTCGACGCGTTTACGCTGCTCCAGCGGTTCGACTCGCTCGAGGGCAAGCGGATCTGGATCGTCGGCGACGTCCTGCACAGCCGCGTCGCCCGCTCCTGCGCGCTCTGCTTCCGGAAGCTCGGCGCCGAGGTCACGGTCTGCGGGCCGCCGACGCTGCTCCCGCGCGGGATCGAGGCGGCGCTCGGGGTCAACGTCGCCCACACGCTCGACGACCTGGGCGAGGCCGACGTCGTCTATGCGCTGCGGATGCAGCGCGAGCGGATGACCGACACCTTCGTCCCCTCGATCCGCGAGTACGCGATCAACTATCAGATCGATTCGCGGCGCCTGGGACCCAGGCAGCTGCTGATGCATCCGGGCCCGGTCAATCGCGGGGTCGAGCTCTCGCCCGAGGTGATCGACGGCCCGGCGTCGCTGATCACGGCTCAGGTCGAAAGCGGCCTCGTGGTCCGGATGGCGATCCTGTACGAAATGCTCGCCGGCGGCGGCGGCACGCGCGGCGCCGCCCCCACCGACGATGACGCCGAGCTCACCGCGCCGACCCCGATCGGGGAGCCCGCGTGAGGCCCATCTCCGAGCTCGATTGGCGCGGCACGGATGGCGAGCCGGCGGGCGACCTCGTGATCCGAGGCGCCCGGGTCGTCGACCCTCGTGAGGGAATCGACTCGACGCGCGACGTGGTCGTTCGCGACGGCACGATCGCGGAGATCGCCGAGGCCGGTGCGGCCGGGGGCGGCGAGGCCGAGGTGATCGAGGCCGAGGGCCTGGCGCTCTTCCCGGCCTTCTTCGACCCCCACGTGCACCTGCGGACACCCGGCCAGGAGGACAAGGAGGACCTGGAGACGGGGTCGCGCGCCGCGGCCGCCGGCGGCTTCTGCGGGATCATCGCGATGGCCAACACGAGCCCGCCGGTCGACACCGCCGCCGACGTCACCGCGCTGCGCGAGCGCGCTCGCGAGCAGGCGGCCGTACCCACCGGGTTCGTCGCGACGGTGACCAAGGGAATGGCCGGCGAGGAGCTCAGCGAGCACGCCGATCTCGCCGCCGCCGGCGCCGTCGGGCTCTCCGACGACGGGGTCCCGATCCAAAGCGCGCGGGTGATGCGCCGCGCGCTCCAGTACCAGCAGCTCGTCGACTTGCCCATCGCGCTCCATGAGGAGGACGCCGAGCTCTCGGCGGGCGGGTCGATGCACGAGGGCGAGGTCTCGGCGATGCTCGGGATCGGCGGCATCCCCGCGGTCTCGGAGTCGACGATGATCGCCCGCGACTGCGCGCTGGCCGCCTTCGAGGGGGCGCGGATCCACGTCCAGCACCTCTCGGCGACCGAGTCGGTCGCGGCGATCGAGGCGGCGAAGGCGGCCGGGGTACGGGTCACCTGCGAGGCGACGCCACACCACCTGACGCTCACCGACGAGGAGGTGCGCAGCAGCCTCGATTCCCGGTTCAAGATGAACCCGCCGCTGCGCACCGAGGCCGACCGCCAGGCTCTGATCGAGGGGATCCGCTCCGGCGCGATCGACTGCATCGCCACCGACCATGCCCCTCACACCTCGAACGAGAAGGAGGTTCCGTTCGAGCAGGCGGCGATGGGCGTGACCGGGCTCGAGACCGCCTTCTCCGCCGTCTACACGGACCTGGTCCTGCCCGGGGTGCTCGAGCTGGGAACGGTGATCGAGCGGCTGGGCGGCGGAGCCGAGCCGTTCGGGCTCGAGACGCCGCGGATCGCCGTCGGCGCGCCGGCGAACCTCACCCTCTGCGACCTCGACGCCGAATGGGAGGCCGGGGCCGAGGGCTGGGAGAGCCGCTCCCACAACTCCTGCTTCGCCGGGCGCAGGCTCCGCGGCAGAATCCTGGTCACCGTTGCCGCCGGCCGGGTCGCCTACCGCCAGCGCTCGTTTGCACTGGGGGTTGCGTGAAGCTCGATCCGGAGCGGGCGGCGCTGGTCGTGATCGACGTGCAGGAGGCCTTTCGCAAGGCGCTGCCGACCTTCGACGCCGTGGCCGCGGCCAGCGCGACGCTGGTCCAGGGCGCCGCCGCGGTCGGGATTCCGGTCGTCGTCACCGAGCAGTACCCGAGCGGGCTGGGAGCCACCGTCCCCGAGGTCGCCAACCACTTCCCGGAGGGCACCGCGGCGCTCTCGAAGGTCCGGTTCTCGGCCGCCGAGGCGGACGGCTTCGAGCTCGGCGAGCGCGACCAGGCCCTGGTCTGCGGGATCGAGACGCACGTCTGCGTCAACCAGACGGTCCTCGACCTGATCGACGAGGACGTGGAGGTCCACGTCGCCGCGGATGCGGTCGGGTCCCGCACGCAGGCCAACCGCGAGCTCGGGCTGGCGAAGATGGAGCGCTCCGGCGCGATCCTGACCAGCGTCGAGATGGCGCTGTTCGAGCTGCTCGGCGGCTCCGACGCCGAGGCCTTCAAGAAGGTGCAGGCGCTGGTCAAATGAGAGAGGTGCGCGAGGGATACGTGCTGCTCGAGGACGGGACGACGTTCGAGGGCGAGCTGTGTGCGGCGGAGTCCGAGGCCCTGGGCGAGGTCGTCTTCAACACCGCGATCACCGGCTACCAGGAGGCCGTCACCGACCCCAGCTACGCGGGCCAGATCATCACCTTCACCTACCCGATGGTCGGCAACTACGGGGTGGGCGCGCCGGCGATGGAGTCCGATCGCGCCCAGGCGCGCGGCGTGATCATGCGCGAGGCGCGCAACGGCGAGGACGCCGCCGACGCGGAGGGCGGCTGGCTCGACTGGCTCGACAACTGCGGCGTGCCCGCGATCACCGGGGTGGACACGCGCACCCTCGTCCGTCACATCCGCGATCAGGGCGCGATGCGAGGCGGGATCTTCCCGGCCGACCTCGCCGCGGGCGACGCGAGGGCGCGGATCGAGGCCGAGCCCTCGATGGCCGGCGCCGACTTCGCCCGCACGGTGAGCCCGGGCGAGGCGATCGAGCTCGGCGGCGACGGCCCGCACATCGTCGCGCTCGACACCGGGATCAAGCACAGCATTATTCGTCAGTTCCGCGACCGGGGTGCGCGGATGACGCTGCTGCCTTGCACGACGGGCGCCGCCGACGTGCTGGCACGCGAGCCTGACCTGGTCTTCCTCGCCAACGGGCCCGGAGACCCCGCGGCACTCGACTACGTCGTCGACACCGTGCGCGAGGTGGTGGGGAAGAAGCCGGTCGTCGGGATCTGCCTCGGCCACCAGCTGCTCTGCCGGGCCGTCGGCCTGGACACGTTCAAGCTCCGTTTCGGCCACCGCGGCGCCAACCACCCGGTCAAGGACCTCGAGACCGGGAAGATCGACATCACCTCACAGAACCACGGCTTCGCCGTCCGGCCGCCGGGCGGGGGAGAGACGATCGACACCGACGAGCCCGTGCGCTGGGAAACCGACTTCGGGGCGGCCGAGCTGACGCACCTCAACCTCTACGACCGCACCGTCGAGGGCCTCGCCCTGCGCGACGTCCCCGGCTGCACGGTCCAGTACCACCCGGAGGCCGGCCCGGGCCCGCACGATGCCCGGTACCTCTTCGACCGGTTCCTGGAGCTGGCCTCGTGACGGAGCGGGCGGCCGTCGTCGCGCTCGAGGAGCGGATCCCCAAGCTCGACCGCGCCTGGGACTCCCTCGAGGCGGGGGATCTCGAGGCATTCATGGCGATGGTTCGCGCGGAGGTCCACCCAGAGGTCGAGTTTCGCTCCGGGATCGGGACCGTGGTCGGCGGCGGCGTGTACAGGGGAGTCGAGGGGGTCCGCGAGTGGTTCTCCGAGCTGCTGACGATCAGCCGCGACCGCCGCTGGTCCGCCCGGCGCTATGAGACCTTCGGGGACGACATTCTGGTCTTCTTCGGCCGGCTCGATTTCGTAGGTGCGACCAGCGCGGTTCCCGTCTCGAGCGAAACGGGCGCCGTGTTCCGCTACCGGGACGGCCGCTGCGTCCAGATCGACAGCTTCATGTCGCATCGTGAAGCCCGAGAGTTTGCGGAGGCCCTGGTTGCCTAGACGTAACGACATCAGCAAGATCATGCTGATCGGCTCCGGCCCGATCGTGATCGGACAGGCCGCGGAGTTCGACTACTCGGGCGTCCAGGCCTGCAAGGTGCTGCTGGAGGACGGCTACGAGGTCGTGCTCGTGAACTCGAACCCGGCGACGATCATGACCGACCCCGAGTTCGCCGATCGGACGTACGTCGAGCCGCTGCTGCCGCGCAACGTCGCGCGGATCATCGAGCGCGAGCGGCCCGACGCCCTGCTACCGACGCTGGGCGGCCAGACGGCGCTCAACCTGGCCAAGTCGCTGCACGACGACGGGACGCTCGAGCGGCTCGGCGTCGAGCTGATCGGCGCCGACTACGACGCGATCCACCGCGCCGAGGATCGCGAGGCCTTCCGCGAGACGATGGAGGGCGCCGGCCTGCGCGTCCCGTGGTCGACGATCGTCGGCTCGGTCGGCGAGGTCGAGCGCGGCATCGCCTCCGGCGAGATCAAGCTCCCGGCGATCGTCCGGCCGGCGTTCACGTTGGGCGGCCATGGCGGCGGGGTGGGGAGGACGGATACGGAGCTCCTCGGCGTCGTCTCCGAAGGGCTTGCCGCCAGCCCGATCAACCAGGTGCTGGTCGAGGAGTCGGTGCTCGGCTGGGGCGAGTTCGAGCTCGAGGTGATGCGCGACCGCAACGACAACGTGGTGATCATCTGCTCGATCGAGAACGTCGACCCGATGGGCGTCCACACCGGCGACTCGGTGACGATCGCGCCCGCGCAGACGCTGACGGACCCGCTCTACCAGGAGCTCCGCGACCAGGCGATCAAGGTGATCCGCGCGGTCGGGGTAGAGACCGGCGGCTCCAACGTCCAGTTCGCGGTCAACCCGGCGGACGGCGAGATCGTCGTGATCGAGATGAACCCGCGGGTCTCTCGGTCCTCGGCGCTGGCCTCGAAGGCGACCGGCTTCCCGATCGCGAAGATCGCCGCGAAGCTCGCGGTCGGGTACGCGCTCGAGGAGATCGACAACGACATCACCGGGATCACCCCGGCCTCGTTCGAGCCGACGATCGACTACGTGGTGACCAAGATCCCGCGCTTCGCGTTCGAGAAGTTCCCGGGCGCCGAGGGCGAGCTGACGACCCACATGAAGTCGGTCGGCGAGGCGATGGCGATCGGGCGCACGTTCCGCGAGTCGTTCGCGAAGGCGATGCGCTCGCGCGAGCTGGACTCCGAGCCCGAGTTGCCCGGCGAGACGGAGGACCTGCTGGGGTTGCTCGCGACCCCGCGCGCCGACCGCTTCGACCTGATCCTGGAGGCCTTCCGGCGCGAGGTCCCCCTCGAGGAGATCCACGAGCTGACCATGGTCGACCCCTGGTTCCTGCGCGAGCTGCGGGCGCTCGCGACCGAGGGGGACGGCACCGACGGGCTCGACCGCACCTTCCGCTCGGTCGACACCTGCGCGGCTGAGTTCGAGGCCCGGACGCCCTACTACTACTCGTGCCATGAAAGAAGGCCCGCCGGCTCCTCGGCTTCGCCTGCGGGGCCGTCGGGGTCGCTGGCGACCCCGACGCCGTTTCTGACGGGCGAGGTGCGCCGCGGCGACCGCGAGTCGGTCGTGATCCTGGGCTCCGGCCCGAACCGGATCGGCCAGGGGATCGAGTTCGACTACTGCTGCGTGCACGCCGCGATGACCGTCCGCGAGTCCGGGCGCGACGCCGTGATGATCAACTGCAACCCGGAGACGGTCTCGACCGACTACGACACCTCCGACCGCCTGTATTTCGAGCCGCTGACCGCCGAGGACGTGCTCGCCGTGCTCGAGGTCGAACAGCCGGAGGGCGTGATCGTCCAGTTCGGTGGCCAGACGCCGCTGCGGCTCGCCAAGGCGCTCCAGGACGCCGGCGTGAAGCTGCTCGGGACGCCGGTCGACGCGATCGACCTCGCCGAGGACCGCGGTCGCTTCGGCGCCCTGCTGCGGCGCCTGGAGATCGCTCATCCGCCATACGGGACGGCCACCTCGGCCGACGAGGCGGCGATGATCGCCGAGGACGTCGGCTTCCCGCTGCTGGCGCGACCGTCCTACGTGCTCGGCGGCCGGGCGATGGAGATCTGCTACTCCGACGAGGATCTGGGCGAGTACCTGAGCCGGCATGTGAAGGCCGACCAGGAGCACCCGCTGCTGCTCGACCGCTTCCTCGAGGACGCGATCGAGGTCGACGTCGACGCGCTCTGCGACGGCGAGACGTGCGCGATCGCGGGGATCATGCAGCACGTCGAGGAGGCCGGCGTCCACTCCGGAGACTCGGCCTGCGTGATCCCGCCGATGAGCCTCGGCGAGGCCATGCTCGACGAGATCGAGCAGACGACGCGACGGCTGGCGCTCGAGCTCGGCGTGATCGGGCTGATCAACATCCAGTACGCGGTCGCCGGAGGCAAGCTCTACGTCATCGAGGCGAACCCGCGCGCCTCGCGGACGGTCCCGTTCGTCTCGAAGGCGATCGGGGCGCCGGTGGCCAAGCTCGCCTGCCGGCTGATGCTCGGCGAGTCGCTGAGTGAGATCGAGCTTCCGACGATGCACAACGGCCACGTCTCCGTCAAGGAGGCCGTGCTGCCGTTCGCGCGCTTCGCCGGCGCCGACTCGGTGCTCGGACCGGAGATGAAGTCGACCGGGGAGGTGATGGGGATCGCCGAGGACTTCCCGGCCGCGTTCGGCAAGGCGCAGGCCGCGGCCGGAGTCTCGCTGCCCGAGTCCGGGACCGTCTTCTTCAGCGTCACCGACGCCGACAAGGCCGGGGCCACGGGCCTCGCCCTGCGTTTCCACGACGCGGGCTTTCAGATCATCGCCACGCGCGGGACGGCGCAGGCGATCCGCCGCATGGGGATCCCGGTGGAGGCGATCAACAAGATCGCCGAGGGCTCGCCGCACGTCGTCGACTACATCCGCAACGAGCAGGTCGACATGGTGATCAACACGCCGACCGGCAGCGGAGCGCGTTCCGACGGCTATGAGATCCGCTCGGCGGCGGTCCGCCAGGGGATTCCCTGCATCACGACGATGACCGGCGCAACGGCTGCCTCGCGGGCGATCGTCTCCGGGCGCGACGGCGGCGACGAGCCGATCTCGCTGCAGGAGCTGCACGGGATCGAGCCAGCGATCGGCAGCCGCGACCAGAGTCGTGACTGACCGGGTCCTGGCGCCGTTCGGCCGCCGCGGCTGCGAGGTGGTCGCGAACACCGAGACCGGCGGCTACCGGATCGTCTCGGCGCTCGACCGCTCCGGACCCGAGCCGCAGGCCGGGCAGTTCTACATGCTCGCCACCGGGCGCTGGGGCGGCCCGGGCGGGCGTCCGTACCTGCCGAGGGCGTTCTCGGTCGCCGCGGCCGAGCCGGGGCCGGAGGGCGTGCGCCTGGACTTCCTGCTCGAGGCGGTCGGCCCGGGCACCGAGCTGCTCGCCGGGTTGCGGGAGGGCGAGGAGCTGCTCGTCACCGGCCCGCTCGGCAGGCCGTTCTCCGATCCGGCCCAGCTCGCGCCGGACGCCGCCGGGGCGATCCTGGTCGGCGGCGGGATCGGGCTCGCGCCGCTGGCGATCCTGCGCCGCCGGCTCGCCGCCGCCGGCATCCCCCAGCGGGTCCTCCTCGGGTTCCGAAACCAGCTGCACGCCGGCGGCCTGGAGCTGTTTCCGTGCGAGGAGATCCGGACCGCGTCGGAGGACGGCCACACCGGGCATCAGGGATACGTCACCGACCTGCTGTCGGTTCTGTTCGAGGGCGACGACGCCTCGAGCGCCGTCGTCTACGCCTGCGGGCCGCCGGCGATGCTGGAGGTGGTCCGGGAACTGTGCGAGCGGGCCGGCGTCGCGGCGGAGCTGGCGATGGAGACGCCGATGGCCTGCGGGTTCGGTTCCTGCTTCGGCTGCGCGGTGCCGCTCGCCGGCGGCGGCTACATGCGCCTGTGCGTCGACGGCCCGACCGTCAACGCGGCGCAGATCGAATCGGCGCTGGTCGCCGGGAGCGGCCACTGATGACGAGCGTGGACCTCTCACTCGACCTCTGCGGGATCCCCCTCTCACACCCGGTGATCAACGGCTCCGGCACCTTCGACGCGATCGCGGCGCGACGCGCCTTCGGCGACCGGCTCGACGAGGCGTTTCCGTTCAGCCTGTTCGTCTCGAAGACGATCACGCTCGAGCCCCGGGCCGGGAATCCGCCGCCCCGGCTTTATGAGACCCCGGCCGGGATGGTGAACTCGATCGGCCTGCCCAACAAGGGGCTCGACGGCTTCCTCGAGCATGACCTGCCCGAGCTGGCGCGGCTGCCGGTGCCGCTCTGCGTCTCGGTGATGGCGCCGAGCGGCGAGGGGTTCACCGCCCTGGTCGAGGGAGTCGGCGGCCGCGACGAGGTCGCGGCGATCGAGCTCAACGTGTCCTGCCCGAACGTCAAGTCGGGGCTGATCGTCGGCGAGCAGCCCGAGGAGACGCGGGCCCTGTGCGACGCGCTTCGGCCTCTGACCGCGAAGCCGCTGATCGTGAAGCTGACCCCGAACTGCTCGGACCCGGCGGCGGTGGCGGCCGCCGCGGCGGAGGGCGGGGCGGACGCGGTCTCGCTGATCAACACGCTGCGGGCGACCGGGCCGGACCCCGCGACGATGCGCCCCTGGCTCGGGGCCGGGAGCGGGGGGCTCTCCGGACCCGCGGTGCGGGCGGTCGCGCTGGACCAGGTCCGCCGGGTCGCGGACGCGGTGACGATTCCGGTCATCGGGATGGGCGGGATCGAGAGCGGGGAGGACGCCCTGGCCTTTCTCGCCGCCGGGGCGACCGCGATCGCCGTCGGAACGGCGAGCTTTCGCGACCCCGCGGCGGCTGAACGGGTCCGTTCGGAGCTCGCCGCCGAGCTCTCGGGGAGGCGGTTGGAGGGGCTTCCGCGGAGATCGGTCACGTCGACCTCAGGTTGAGGTCGAACCGAATTTCGCGAAAAACCCCCCGATGGGCCTTGCGCGCTGCCGTCGCGTCGCTATACACTCGCGCCCGCCGTGGCCCCTACCGCTTCCGTCGACATGACATCCGCCGCCGTCCCCGAGAGGTCCCGAGAGCAGCGGATGCGGGCCCTCCGGCGGGCGAACGAGATCCGTTCCGCCCGCGCGCAGCTGAAGCGCGACCTGAAGGCCGGCAAGGTGAAGATCGAGAAGCTGCTGCTCGACCCGCCGGACTACGTCCTCTCGGCGAAGGCGTTCGACATGATCCTCGCGGTGCCGAAGTACGGCCGGGTGAAGGCCAACAAGATCCTCACCCAGTGCCGGATCTCCCCGTCGAAGACGATCGGCGGCCTGTCGGAGCGCCAGCGCGCCGAGCTCGTCCAGTTCCTGCGCAGATAAAAGCCCTGCAAATCCGCTCCTTCTCGCACTAGGGTGTCGGCGATGGCCAAGGTCTTCGTGATCACCGGGCCGAGCGGCGTCGGCAAGGGCACGCTCATCGGGCTGCTGCGCGAACGCGTCCCGGAGCTGGCGCTCTCGACGTCGGCAACGACCCGGGCGCCGCGGGAGGGAGAGGAGGACGGCCGCGACTACCACTTCCTCACTCGCGACGAGTTCGGCCGCCGCGCCGATTCGAACGAGTT
Organism: uncultured Solirubrobacterales bacterium; assembly: GCA_963767285.1. Classification (GTDB taxonomy): domain Bacteria; phylum Actinomycetota; class Thermoleophilia; order Solirubrobacterales; family 70-9; genus WHSW01. The sequence continues at coordinate 885,408 of CAVYDJ010000004.1, forward strand.
TCTGGAGCACGCGGCCTACAGCGGCAACCGCTACGGCACCCTGCGCTCGGAGGTCGAGCGCCGGCTGGCGGCCGGCGAGTCGGTGGTCCTGGAGATCGAGGTCCAGGGCGCGCGCCAGGTGCGGGCCGCGATGGACGAGGCGGTCCTGGTCTTCATCGCCCCGCCCGACCCGGCGGCGCTGCGAGAGCGGCTCGAGGGGCGGGGTACCGACAACCCCGAGGCGATCGCCGAGCGCCTTCGAACGGCCGAGATCGAACTCGACGCGCAGCAGGAGTTTCAGCACGTCGTCGTCAACGACCAGCTCGAGCGGGCGGCCGACGAGCTGGACGCGATCGTGCGAGCTGAGCTCGCAGGTTGACCTCTGCCCTACACTCCGCGGCCGAATGATCAAGCCAAGAGTCGATGAACTCCTCGCTCGCACCGACAGCCACTACGCCGCCGTGCTGGTGGCCGCGAAGCGCGCGCGGCAGCTGAACAGCTATTACCGCGCCCTCGGTGAGGGCAGCTATGAGGAGTACACCCCGCCGATGGTCGAGAGCCAGACGGGGAACTACCTGACGATCGCCCTCCAGGAACTGGCCGAGGGCAAGATCAAGTACCGCTACCGCGCCTAGCGGGCCCAGCGGTTCACACGGCAAGCCGGCGCCCGGATCTACGCCGCCGCGGGCGTACCCTTTCGGCATGGCTCGCATCCTGATCGGGGTGAGTGGCGGCATCGCCGCCTACAAGGCGCTGATTCTCGCTCGCCTGGCGACCAAGGCCGGCCACGGCGTCCGGGTCATCATGACCCCGACCGCCGAGCGCTTCGTCGGCGCCGCCTCGTTCGAGGGGATCGTCGGCGCGCCGGTGCTCACCGACGAGTTCGAGCGCGACCCGATGCGCGGAGCCTTCCCGGGCGACGAGCCGCCGGCCCACGACCCGATCGGGCACCTCGAGGTCGTCGCCAACGCTGACGTCCTCCTGGTCGCCCCGGCCTCGGCGAACACGATCGCCAAGCTCGCGGCCGGGATCAGCGACTCGATGCTGACCACCTCGTTCCTGGCCTGCACGGCGCCGCGCGCCGTCGCTCCGGCGATGAACGACCGCATGTACGCCGCCGCCGCGACGCAGGCGAACCTGGCGACGCTGCGCGAACGCGGGATCACCGTGATCGAGCCCGACACGGGGCCGCTGGCCTCGCGCGGCGAGTTCGGGGCGGGGAGGCTGCCCGAGCCCGAGCGGCTGCTGGCCGAGGTCGAGGCCCTTCTGCCGGCGCCCGGAGGCGCCTGGGACGGGCTGCGCGTCCTCGTCACCGCCGGCGGCACGCGCGAGCCCATCGACCCGGTGCGCTTCATCGGCAACCGCTCCAGCGGCCGGATGGGCATCGCGCTGGCAAAGGCCGCCGCGGCGCGCGGCGCGCGGGTGACGCTCGTCGCTGCCAACGTTGGCGTGCCACTGCCCGCGGGGATCGAGACGGTCACCGTGGAGACGACCGCCGAGCTCGGCGCGGCCGTTCGTGACGCCTTCGCCGACGCGCACGTGCTGCTGATGGCGGCGGCGCCGGCGGACTTCCGCGCTGTGGATCCGGGTGAGTCGAAGATCTCGCGCAGCGGCAACGATGACCTCGAGCTCCGCCTGGAGGCCACCGAGGACATCCTCGCCGGGGTGGCGGCGGGTCGTCGGCCCGATCAGACGCTCGTCGGCTTCGCCGCCGAGACCGGGCCGGAGGCGATCGTCCGGGCACGCGAGAAGCTCGAGCGCAAGGGCGTGGACGCCATCGTCTTCAACGACGTCTCGCGGTCCGAGATCGGCTTCGACTCGGCTGAGAACGAGGTCACGATTGTCGACCGCGCCGGCGAGCGCCATGTGCCGCTCTCGTCCAAGGACGAGGTCGCAACGGCGATCCTCGACCGGGTCGAGGAGCTGAGGGCGCGAACGGAGGCGAGTGCCTAGGAGGGCTTGCACGGGTTCCTACACTGGATGTATGGAACCGCAGGCCGACACCTACAAGCTCTACCGCCAGGGCGTCGAGCTGCTCGAGGACGGCAGTTTCGGTGAGGCGACCGTGCCGCTGGCCGAGGTTGCGCGCCGGGCGCCGGAGAAGACCTCGGTGCGCGAGGCGCTGGGGCGCGCGTACTTCCGCAACCGCCAGTTCGCCGAGGCGGCGGCCGAGTTCGAGGCGGTCGTCGAGTCCCACCCGGTCGACGACTACGCGCATTTCTGCCTCGGGCGGGCGCTCAGCCTGACCGGTGACCGCGACCGCGCCCGCCATCACCTGGCGCTGGCGTCCAACCTGCGGCCCGACCGCCCCGACTACCGGCTGTACCGCGACCGGCTCCGGCACGCTTCCTAAAGGGCCGCTCAGGATTTCGCGCATTCCTAACGCTTCCGCGGCGGGCTGCCGAAGTTAGGGGGGCAGTTATGTCCCCGGCCGGGGGAACACGAATGACGCAGGGATCGCACGCACGGAGGCCTTCGCCGGCCATGGTCGTGGCGCTGATCGCCTTGGCGATCTCGTCGGATTCGACCGCCCCGCTCTGAATCGCGAACGCGCCGCAGTGGGATCCCGACGACGCGGACGCCTAGGATCGGCCCCGTGAGGGCCCTGGTGCAGCGAGTCGAGCGGGCGGCGGTGCGCGTCGACGGCGAGCAGGTCGCCGCGATCGGTCCCGGATTGCTCGTCCTGCTCGGGATCCATCGCGACGACGCCGAGCCGGAGGCCGACCGCCTCGCCGCCAAGATTCGCGCCCTGCGGATCTTCGACGACGCCGACGGGCGGATGAACGAGCCGCTCGGCGACCGCGAGCTCCTGTGCGTGAGCCAGTTCACCCTCTACGGGGACGTCCGCAAGGGCAACCGCCCGAGCTGGACCGAGGCGGCGCCGCCCGAGGTCGCCGAGCCCCTGTACGAGCGCTTCTGCGAGCGCACGGGCGCGGCGAGGGGCGTTTTCGGCGCCCGGATGGCGGTCGAGCTCGTCAACGACGGCCCCGTGACGTTGTTGATCGACGCCTGAGCGGCTAGCGGACCACGGCTATACTCACGCCACCTTCTACGTACCCGAACCCTGTGAATGGTGGGCCCGGGCCCGCCTTTTTTTTCGCGGTTTCGGGGTCGGAAGGTGGAGAGATCGAGGAGTTGAGGAGCGCAGTGGACGACCTGCAGCAGTTGCAGAGCACAATCGAGGAACGGATCACCGGCTACGACCCGGAGGTCGAGCTGATCGCGCTCGAGCGCCCTGCGGCGGAGACCCTGCGGCTCTACATCGACCACCCCGGCGGAGTGGATCTGGGGCTCTGCGAGCGGGTCACCGGCGAGCTCCGCGAGCTGCTCGAGTCGTACTCGCTCGAGGTCTCCTCTCCGGGTATCGATCGCCCGCTGACCAAGCCTGAGCATTTCCAGCGCTTCGTGGGCCGCAAGGTCAAGGTGCGCACGGAGGAGGCGATCGCCGGGCGGCGTAACTTCACCGGCACGCTGACCGAGGCCGACGACGAGGGCGTCTCGCTGTCGGCGGACGGAAGCGACGTGCGCATCCCCCTGGCGGGCATCCGCCGTTCCAATCTGATCCCCGACTTTGGAGGCAGCGCTTGAGCCGCGAGATCGTGGAGGCCCTGCACGGCCTCGAGCAGGAAAAGGGCATCGACGCCGAGACGCTCATGGAAGCGCTCGAGGACGCGCTGCTGTCCGCGTACAAGAAGAGTCCCGGCGCGGCCAAGTACGCACGCGTCGACCTCGACCGCGAGACGGCCGATTTCCGCGTCTTCGAGCTGATCCTGCCGCCGGAGCTGGAGGAGAAGCTGCTGGCCCAGGTCGCCGAGGACCAGGAGCCGACGGTCGACCCGGAGACCGGTGAGCTGCGCGAGCCCGAGGAGCCCGAGCTCGATCCCGAGATCCTCGCGCCCTACGAGGACCAGATCCAGTCGCGCGACGTCACCCCCGACGACTTCGGCCGGATCGCCGCCCAGACGGCCAAGCAGGTGATCCTGCAGCGGATTCGCGAGGCCGAGCGGCAGATGATGTACGACGAGTACCAGGACCGGGTGGGCGAGCTGATCACCGGGATCATCCAGCAGTCCGACAACCGCTACACGCTGGTGCAGCTGCGCGAGCGCGTCGAGGCGCTGCTCCCGCGCTCCGAGCAGGTCTGGAACGAGCGCTACGACCATGGGATGCGCGTCAAGGCTGTGATCACCGACGTCTCGGCCGAGGGCAAGGGCCCGAGCATCGTCGTCAGCCGCCGCAGCCCGGAGCTGATCAAGGAGCTGTTCGAGCTCGAGGTGCCGGAGATCGCCGACGGCCTGGTCGAGATCGTGGGCGTCGCTCGCGAGCCCGGCTACCGCTCGAAGATCGCCGTGATCTCGCACGCCGACGGGGTCGACCCGGTCGGAGCCTGCGTCGGCCCGCGCGGGTCGCGCGTCCGGATGGTCGTCTCCGAGCTGCGCGGCGAGAAGATCGACATCATCCCCTACAACGAGGAGCCCGCCCGCTTCGTCGCGAAGGCGCTGTCGCCGGCCCGCGTCCGGGAGGTCCTGGTCGACGACGAGACCAAGGAGGCGACCGTGATCGTCCCCGACGACCAGCTCTCGCTGGCGATCGGGCGCGAGGGCCAGAACGCCCGCCTCGCCGCCAAGCTGACCGGCTGGAAGGTCGACATCAAGTCGCAGACCGAGTTCGTCGAGGTCGAGGCCGACATGGAGTACGACGAGGGCGAGGAGGTTGCCGACGGCCGGTGTGCCGCGGTGCTCTCGGCCGGCCGCCGCTGCCCGAACGCCGCGCTGGAGGGCTCTCGTTACTGCGGCCTGCCCCGACACCAGGCGCTGGCGCGCTTCTCAACCAACCAGGTGGCCGTGGTCTCGCCGCTCTCCGACGACGAGGTCGCGACGCTCGCCGACGCCGAGGCGGCCGACGCCGATGTCGCGGCGCTCGTCGCGCGCGCCGAGGCCGAGTTCTCCGAGGCCGCCGAGGAGGAGGCCGAAGAGGAGGTCGTCGAGGAGCTGGAGGAGGCCGAGGGAGCGGCCGCCGAGGAGGTTCTCGAGGAGGACGCCGCCGAGGAAGCGGTTGCCGAGGAAGAGGTGGCCGAGGAGATCGCCGACGACTCCACCGAGGCTGACGAACCAGTCGCCGAGGACGAGGTCGTTGAGGAGCTCGCCGAGGCCGAGGCCGAGGAACCCGCGGAGGCGCAGTCTTAAGTGCTCACCGCTGCCTACGACGGGGAGTACTAGTTGGCCCGCAAGCGCGTCCATGAGATCGCCAAGGCCCAGGGGCTGACGAGCAAGGACGTCCTTGCGGCGCTCAACGCCGCCGGGATCGAGGCGAAGGCCGCGGCCTCGAGCGTCGAGGAGGCCGATGCCCTGCAGGCGCTGAAGACCGCCGACGGCGGCGCTCCCGCGCCCGCCGAGCCCGCCAAGGAGGCGGCGCCCAAGGCCGCGCCGCCGGCCGCAACGGCCGAGAAGCCGGCGCCCGCCGCCGCGAACGGCGGCGAGGCCGCCAAGCCGGCGCCCACGCCCGCGCGCCCCGCGGGCGACGGAGCCGGCGGTGCCGCCGGCAAGAAGCGCCGGCGGGTCGTGATCGACTCGCAGGCGTCACGCCGCGATCAGATGCAGAACGCGCCACCGCGCCGTCCACCGCGCCGCCGTGGCGGCCGCCGCCGCCGACCGCTGCTGGAGGAGCCGCCGCTCGGGCCGCATGTCGAGGCGGAGCAGCCGGCGCTCAAGATCCCCTCGGGCGCGACCGTTCGCGAGGTCGCCGAGATCTTCGGCGTCGGCGCCGCGGACGTGATCAAGCAGCTGATGCAGCTCGGCGAGATGGCGACCCTGACCCAGACGCTCAGCGACGAGACGATCGAGGTCCTGGCCGACGCCCTCGACCGCGAGGTCGAGATGGTCAGCGCGGCCGAGGAGGAGCGCGAGGAGGTCGAGTACGACGATGCCGACGAAGACCTCGTCGAGCGTCCGCCCGTGGTCACGATCATGGGCCACGTGGACCACGGCAAGACCTCGCTGCTCGACGCGATCCGCGAGACCGAGGTCGTCGCCGGCGAGGCAGGCGGCATCACCCAGCACATCGGCGCCTACCAGGTGCGCCAGAACGACAAGACGATCAGCTTCATCGACACCCCCGGCCACGCCGCGTTCACCGCGATGCGCGCCCGGGGCGCCGACGTCACCGACATCGTGGTGCTCGTCGTCGCCGCCGACGACGGCGTCATGCCGCAGACGGTCGAGGCGATCGACCACGCCAAGGCGGCCGACGTCCCGATGCTCGTCGCGGTCAACAAGATCGACCTCGAGGGCGCGAACGTCGACAAGGTCAAGGGCGAGCTCGCCGCGCTCGGGCTCAACCCCGAGGACTGGGGCGGCGACACGATCTTCGTCAACGTCTCGGCCAAGACGCGCGAGAACCTCGACGATCTGCTCGAGAACATCGCCGCACTGGCCGAGATCGAGGAGCTGAAGGCGAATCCCGACGCGCCCGCCTCGGGCGCCGTGATCGAGTCACACCTGGATCCCGGACGCGGGCCCGTCGCCACGATCCTGGTCCAGCGCGGCACGCTGCGCATCGGCGACTCGGTCGTCGCCGGGCCGCAGTGGGGCAAGGTCAAGGCGATGCAGGACCACACCGGCGCCCGCCTCAAGGACGCCGGGCCGGGCGATCCGGTCGAGGTGCTCGGCTTCGAGGGCGTCTGCGAAGCGGGCGAGCACGTCGAGGTCGTCGAGAACGATCGTCGCGCCCGCTCGCTCGCCCAGGAACGCGCCCACCGCCTGAAGACGGAGCAGCTCGGCCGCCGCCAGTCACGCAGGCTCACCCTCGACGAGGTCTTCGCCAAGGCCACGGAGGGCGAGCTCAACGAGCTCAACATCCTGCTCAAGGCCGACGTCTCGGGCTCGCTCGAGGCGCTCCAGGACGAGATCGCGAAGCTGCCGCAGGACGAGATCTCGGTCAACGTGATCCACGCCGCCGCCGGTGGGATCAACGAGTCCGACGTCATGCTCGCCGCCGCCTCCGACGCCGTGATCATCGGCTTCAACGTCCGCCCGCTCGCCGACGCCCGCCGCGCGGCCGACCAGGAGGGGGTCGAGATCCGTACCTACTCGGTGATCTACAAGGTGACCGAGGAGCTGCGCGCGGCGATGGAGGGCATGCTCGAGCCCGATGAGGTCGAGGAGGCGCTCGGCCAGGCCGAGGTGCTCGAGCTGTTCAAGGCCTCCAAGATCGGCACGATCGCCGGTTGCTCGGTTAGCGAGGGCAAGCTGACCCGGGGCGCCGAGGTGCGCCTGGTCCGCGACGGGACCGTCGCCTGGACCGGCCGCATCGGCTCGCTGCGCCGCTTCAAGGACGACGTGCGCGAGGTCGAGGCCGGCCTCGAGTGTGGCGTCGTGCTCGAGGGCTTCCAGGACGTCAAGGTCGGCGACGTCATCGAGGCCTTCGAGACGCGCCAGGTCGAAAAGACCCTCGAATAACTTAAGCCCGCCAGACGAATGTCCGATGTAGCGGGCATGAGCTTCTTCAGCAAGCGCAACGTCATCGCCGTCTCGATGACCCTGATCGCGATGACCGCGGTCGGCTTCGTCTACGCGGCCTGGACCACCAACGGCTCCGGCTCGGGCTACGCGAAGGCGGGCTCCAGCCAGGCGCTGACCACGGTCGACGTCTCGGGCACGACCACGGCCAGCCTCTATCCCGGCGTCAGCGGTGACGTCAAGATCCAGATCAGCAATCCGAACCCGTACGCCGTGCGTGTGACGGCGATCTCGGGCAACGGGACGATCACCCCGGACGCCGGCCACTCCGGCTGCACGAGCACGGGTGTGACGTTCAACGACCAGACCGGTCTGACGCTCGACGTCTCGGCCGGCTCCTCGGCGACGACCACGCTAACGGGCGCGGCCAGCATGTCGAACGCGTCGCTCAACGCCTGTCAGGGCGCGACCTTCACGATCCCGGTCACCCTGACCGGCGCCAGCAACTAGACCCTCCGTAACGCACCCGCGCGGCCGCCGGCTCCCTGCCTGGCGGCCGCGCGTTGCGTTGCAGACCGCCCTGCCTGGACGTTTGTTCCGCCCGCAGGGCTCAAGAAACCCCGGGGACTGCCCGATACAGACTCAAAGGAAGCGCCTTATCGGGACGTCGGACGGCGGGACGCATGGGGCCGAAACTCAATCGGGAAGGGGAAACCCAGATGCGCATTTTCAAGAAACGGAACTTCATTGTCGCCTCGATGGCTCTGATCGCGATGACCGCGGTCGGCTTCGTCTACGCGGCCTGGACCACCAACGGCTCCGGCTCGGGCTACGCGAAGGCAGGCACCAGCCAGGCGCTGACCACCGTCGACGTCTCGGCGACGACCGCCGCGAGCCTGTATCCGGGTCAGAACGGCGACGTCAAGATCGAGGTCAGCAACCCGAACCCGTACGCGGTCCGCGTCACGGCGATCGAGGACACCGGGGCGGCGACCGTTGACGCCGGGCACTCGGGCTGCACGACCACGGGTGTGACGTTCAACGACCAGACCGGTCTGACGCTCGACATTCCGGCGAGCTCCTCGACGGCGACCACGCTCAGCGGCGCGGCCAGCATGTCGAACGCTTCGCTGAACGCCTGCCAGGGCGCGACGTTCACGATCCCTGTCAGCCTGACGGGCGCCAGCAACTAGGTAGCGCTCGAGGTCGGAACTAGGCGCTTCTATGGGTTTCGACCTGGGCAAGCGAATCGCGCGACCGCGGGCGATGCCGGCGGTCGCGCCGCGCGTGGGACTCCTCGCGCTGGCGGCGTTCCTGTTCCCGGGCGTGGCGATGGCCTCCTGGGACCACGGCGGCTCGGGCAACGGCTACTCGAAGGCGCGCTCGTTGCCGGCCGGCAACACGCCGACGACCTCGATCTCCGGGCGTAACGTCATCGTGAGCTGGAGCGCCTCCAGCTTCGCCGGCGGCGGCCCGAGCGTCAGCGACTACACCGTCAAGCGCTACGACACCGGCGGCGCCGTGCAGTCGATCGGCGCCAACTGCTCCGGGACGATCTCGGCGCTGACCTGCACCGAGAACAACGTCGATCCCGGCAGCTGGAAGTACTCGGTCACGCCGAAGGCGGGGAACAACTGGGTCGGGACGGAATCGAGCCAGTCGGCGACCCGCGTGGTCGACCCGCCCAGCTTCACGCTCTCGAGCTGGGGCGACGTGACCAGCCTGCCGTCGACGGTGAACGGCGACCTGGCGAGCTTCAAGACCGGCGCCACGGTCACCTACCGGCTCGACAACCCGACCACCGGCACCGTGCTCAGCGCGACGACGACACCGAGCACGATCGGCACCAACGGCGCCGCCGGCGTCGGCGTCACGATCCCGACCGGCACGTCCAGCGGCGAGCACACGATCTACGCGATCGGCTCGAGTGGCGACCAGGCGAGCGCGGAGATCACGGTCACCGTCTGCTCCAGTCCCGGCGCCCAGACCGTCACCGCGAACGCCGACACCACCCTCCAGGAGGACCAGCCGACCAACAACTTCGGCGGGGCGGCCGACTTCAAGGTCAAGTCCAAGCCCGCTGCCAACAAGCGAGGCCTGGTCGGTTTCAACCTGCCGTCGGTCCCGTCGGGCTGCGCGGTCACCTCGGCGAGCCTGCAGCTGTACGAGACGGTCGTCGACACCACACGGACGATCCTCGCGCGCCGAGCGACGTCGAGCTGGGCCGAGGGGACGGTGACCTGGAACACCAAGCCGACGACTACTTCGGCCGGCGAGGCGAGCACCACGAGCGCGCTCGGAACCCGTACCTGGTCGGCGACCCAAATGGTCAAGAACATGTACACGGATGGCAACTACGGCTTCGAGCTGCGCGACTCGGCGGAGGGCGATGCGGCTGACCTCGAGCAGAAGTTCCAAGGTCACGCCGACTATCCCGACAGCCAGGATCCGAAGCTCGTGATCACCTTCGGCGCCGACACCGACGCTACGTACACGCTCACCAGCTCGAGCACGCTGACCAGCCTGCCGACCAGCCTGAACGGCAAGCTGCGGAAGTTCACCGCCGGATCGACGCTCACCTACCGCCTCGACGACCCGACCAGCGGGACGGTGCTCAGCGGCACGACGACCCCGAGCACCATCGGTGTGACGGGCAGGGCGACCAACAGCGTCACCGTTCCCGAGGGCGTCTCTCAGGGCGCGCACAAGATCTACGCGATCAGCTCGAGTGGCGACGTCGCCAGAGTCGACATCACCGTCAACCTGCCCACGATCACGACCCCCGCCTGGGCGCTCAGCGACGTCTCCTCGGGCACCGCGGTCGACCAGTCAGACGCGACGGCGTTCGACGACAACCGGCTCTTCCCGGCCGACGCCGGCTTCGCCGCCGTCAACTTCAGCGCCGCCTTTGCGTCGAACCGCTTCTACCAGTGGGATTACAACTCGTCGCTGGTGCCCGGCCTCGCCGCGTCGAACGTCAACTTCAACTTCCGCTTCCAGTCCAACGCGGGCGCGGAGGTCGCCTGCTTCTACTTCGACGTCATCGACGGCGGCACGACGATCGGCACGCACGGTTCGACCACTCCGGCGGGCGCCGGAACGCCGTGGTGCACCGACAGCACCGAGAAGCTGGTCACGACCGCGCTGCCCGAGGTGACGACCAGCGACATCGCCAACGGCCTCCGGATCAAGGTCTACGGGGCCGAGTCGAACAACAAGCCGATCAAGGTCGACCTGGCGACGATCTCCGGCACCGTCGGCGGCCAGACGTTCACCCTCAACGAGATGACCGGCGTCAACCAGGCTGACACCAGTGCCGAGACGCTCCCGTGGACGCTCGGCTTCGCCGACGCGGTCTTCTTCACGAACGCGACCAGCTACGCCTCGTCGTTCACCTCGACCAAGTACACGGGGGTCACCTTCCCCTCCGGTTACCTGCCTAGCTCGGCGGATCTCGAGGCGGTGAGCTTCGTGCACACCTGGCAGTCCATCAACGCCAGCACCGTCTGCTACTACCTCGACGTCTTCTCGGGCGGCAGCTCGATCGGGACCGTGCCCGCGTCGCCGGCCGACCTGTCGTGCGCCACCGGCACCGCGAGCTGGGTGACGGACACCATCCCGCTGCCAATGGTCGACACGCCGGCCGAGATCAACGGCGGCGTGCAGGTCCGGATCGTCTACCGGACCAGCAACGGCGGTGCGACGAAGGCCCGCGAGGACTACACCGGGCTCAGCATCGTCTACGACTGAGGCGCCCTAGCCTGAGGCACGTGACGCCCTACGTCTTCGTGCTCGAGATCGGGATCGACCTGCGCGACGCGCAGGACCTGAAGGAGAAGCGCAAGGTGGTGAGCTCGCTGAAGGCGCAGATGCGCCAGCGCTTCGTCGCCTCGGTGGCGGAGATCGACGCCCACGACGACCGCCGGCGGGCGGTGCTCCTGTGCAGTCTGGTCGGCGGCGCCGAGATCCGCGAGCGCGCCTCGGAGCTCGAGCGGTTCGTCGATGCCCGGGCTCCGGACCGGTGCACGTTTACGCGCGACCTGCTCACCCTGGACGACATCCGCGGTTGAGGTCCCGGAGGGACTCGAAATGTTCGGCTGTTATGTTGGCCCGCGTATGGCCGGAGGGGACCGCATGCGCAGGATCGACGAGGTCATGCGCAAGGTGATCGGCTCGGCGATCGCCAGCGACCTCGAGGACCCGCGGATCGGATTCGTGACCGTGACTCATGTACAGACAAGCCCGGACCTGCGCTCGGCGCGCGTCTACGTCAGCGTGCTCGGCGACGAGGAAGAGCGCGAGGCGACGCTCGCGGCGCTCGCCTCCTCGCACGGCAAGCTGCAGGCCGCGATCGCACGCGAGGTGCGGATCAAGCACACGCCAACCCTGAAGTTCTCCTACGACGAGAGCCTCGAGCGGGCCGTGCGGCTGAGTCAGTTGCTCGAAGGTGATCCGGATGAATGAGTCCACGGCAACGGTCGCTTCGGACCTCGATGCCGTGGTCGACGAGCTGCGGGCGGCCGACCGCTTCCTGCTCACCACCCACGAAGGGCCCGACGGCGACGCGCTCGGCTCGCTGCTGGCGATGCACCACGTCCTCCGGCAGACGGGCAAGGACTCGGTGATGTTCCTCGGGGCGAAGGAGTTCCCGCTCGCGATCGAATACCGCTTCCTGCCGCTCGAGGAGGTCTTCCACGAGCCGCCGGCGGACGTCGTCGACCGCACCCTCGTCTTCCTCGACTGCGGCAACATCGACCGGATGCCGGTCGAGTTCCTGCGGCGCGACGGCGCCCGGCTGGTGAACATCGACCACCACCACGACAACACCCGCTTCGGCACGGTGAACCTCGTCGACACGGAGGCCTCGTGCACCGCGGAGATCGTGCTCGAGGTCGCGAAGCGGCTCGGAGCCGAGATCACGCCGGAGATCGCCTCGGCCCTGTACGTCGGCCTCGTCACCGATACGGGGATGTTCATGTACGAGAACACGCGCGCCGCCACGCACCGGATCGCGGCCGAGCTGATCGATGCCGGGGTCGACGTCAACGACACCTTCCGCCGCCTCTACGAGCGGGTGCCGATCGAGAAGGTGCGGCTGATCGGCCGGGCGCTGGAGAAGATCGAGCTGTTCGACGAAGGCCGTTTCGGGGTCACCTACGTGAGCGCCACCGATTACGCCGACAGCGGAGCGGGGGAGGTGCACACCGAGGGGATCATCGACTTCGTGCGCGCCCTGGAGGGAGTCGAGGTCGCCGCGATGATCCGCGACAAGACGGACGGCGGCAGCTCGGTGCGCAAGGTCAGCCTGCGCTCCACCGACGGCTCCGTCGACGTCTCGGCGATCGCGCGCGCCCACGGCGGCGGCGGCCACCGCCGCGCAGCCGGCTTCGGCAGCGACCTGCCGTACGAGGCGCTGGTCGAGTTCCTGCGCGCGGAGATCGCCGCCCAACTTGGTGCCTGAGGCGCCGCCCGCCGGCGCCGTCGTCCTCGCCGACAAGCCGGCCGGGATCACCTCACACGACGTGGTCGCGCGCGCCAAGCGTGCCTTCAAGACCAAGGTCGGCCACGCGGGGACGCTGGATCCGTTCGCGACCGGGCTGCTCATCGTCCTGCTCGGCCGTCCGGCGACCCGCGAGCAGCGGCGCTTCATGGGCCTGCGCAAGACCTACCGGGTGCGGGCGCGGTTCGGCGCCGTCTCGACGACCGGCGATCGCGATGGGGAGATCACCGAGACGGGACTCATTCCGGAGGGGCCGCTGGAGCTGCCGACCGGCGAGATCCGCCAGCGCACGCCGGCCTACTCGGCGGTCAAGGTCGGCGGCGAGCGCGCCTACAAGCGGGCCAGGCGCGGGGAGGAGTTCGAGCCCCCGCCGCGGCTCGTGGACGTGTATCGGTTCGAGGAGCTGTCGGCCGACGGCGCCGAGCGCGAGTTCGAGATCGAGTGCTCGTCGGGGACCTATGTGCGCAGCCTGATCGCCGACCTGGGCGACGCCTACTGCACCGAGCTGCGCCGGACCGCGATCGGCCCGTTCAGCGTGGACGAGGCCGACGAGGCGATTGCGATCCCCCTCGCCGAGGCACTCAGCCGCCTCTAGCTGGCAGAGTTCGCCGGCATGGCAATCCAGGTCACGCCCCTGCCCGATGCCGCCCAGCGCCCCCGCGAGGTCGCGATCGGGGTCTTCGACGGCGTCCACGTCGGCCACCGGAAGGTGATCGAGGGGGCCGACACAGTGCTCACCTTCGACCCCCACCCGCTCAGCGTCATCCACCCCGAGGCCGCCCCGAAGCTGATCACGCCGTTCGAGATCAAGCGCGACGTGATCGACGGCCTCGGCGTCGACGAGCTGGTGATCGTCCCCTTCGATCAGGAGTTCCGCGAGATCGAGGCGGAGGAGTTCTGCTCGCGCATCCTGATCGAGACCCTCGGTGCGACCCGCGTCGCGGTGGGGGAGAACTTCCGCTTCGGCAAGAAGGCGAAGGGCGATCCCGAGATGCTGCGCGGCCACAGCGAGTTCGAGACCGCGGTCGTGCCGCTGGTCGAGGTGGACGGCGAGATCGTCTCCTCGACCCGGATCCGTGCCCAGGTCACGGCAGGCGACGTCGCGGGCGCGATGCGCTGCCTGGGGGCTCCGTTCCTGCTCGAGGGGACCGTGGTCGAGGGCGACAAGCGCGGGCGGACGCTCGGCTTCCCCACCGCGAACGTGGTCCCCTCGGAGGAGTACGTCTACCCCGGCCACGGGGTCTACGCGGCGTTCGCGAACGGGATCCCCGCCGCCGTCAACGTCGGCGTGCGCCCGACCTTCGAGACCGGGCGCGGCGTGCTGATCGAGTCGTATCTGATCGACCACGACTCCGACCTCTACGGGCAGACGCTGCGGATCGCCTTCATCGCCCGGCTGCGGGGCGAGAAGCGCTTTCCCGGGGTCGAGGAGCTGGTGGCGCAGATGCACCGCGACGTCGATCAGGCGCGCGAGCTGTGCGCCGCCTTCAAGCCGCCTCGCTAACCTGTCCGCGGCGCATGGGTCTGACCAAGGAAAAGAAGCAGGAGCTGGTCTCCAAGCACGGCCGCTCGGACGGCGACACCGGATCCGCCGAGGTCCAGGTCGCGCTGATGACCGCGCGGATCAACGAGCTCACCGAGCACCTGCGTACCCACGTCAAGGACCACCACTCACGCCGCGGGCTGCTGATGCTCGTCGGCAAGCGCCGCCGCCTGCTGCGCTACCTCGAGCGCTCGGACGTCGAGCGCTACCGCGCCCTGGTCGCCGACCTCGGCCTGCGTCGCTAGGAACGTGATCGAGCCGGGGACGCCGGCGCCCGAGTTCACGCTTCCCAATCACCGCGGCGAGCAGGTCAGCCTCTCCGACTTCCGCGGCCGCCGGGTCGTGCTCGCCTTCTACCCGAACGACTTCAGCCCGGTCTGCTCCGACCAGCTGTCGGTCTACCAGGAGGTCCTGCCGCAGATCGCCGACGCCGGCGCGGAGCTGATCGGCATCTCGACCGACGGCAGCTGGTGCCACAACGCGTTCCGCAAGGCGCTCGGGCTCGAGATGGCGCTGCTCGCCGACTTCCATCCCAAGGGCGAGGTCTCGCGTACCTACGGCGCCTATCTCGAGGAGTGGGGGACACCCAACCGCTCGCTGGTGCTGATCGACGAGGAGGGCGTGGTGCAATGGGCCCACGCCGAGGAGACGCCGCTCACGATCCCGGGCGCCAATCTGATCTTCGACGCGTTGGAGCGCCTCTGAGCGAGCTGACCAGCGCGGGCGTGCCTCCGGTCGGCCCCGGAGACCACGTGCGTGGGGAGGGGGCGGAGCTGATCGTCTACGCGGACCTGGCGTGCCCGGCCTGCGCCGAGGCATGGGCCTGGATCACGGCGCTCGAGGCCAGGCTCTGCCTGCGCCACTTCCCGATCTCCTCGAAGCGGCCGCGAGCGCCGGCCCTGCACGCGGCCGCCGAAGCGGCAGCGATCCAGGACGAGGGCGCCTTCTGGGGCATGGTCGACTCGCTGTACGCCGACCACGCCCATATCGACGATCCGCACCTGTGGCAGCGCGCCGAGCGGCTCGGGCTCGCGCTCGACCGATTCGAGGCCGACCGGCGCTCAGAGGCGGTCGGCGAGCGCGTCCGCAGCGACTTCGAGGGCGGCGTGCGGGCCGGGGTGACGGGGACGCCGACGCTCTTCGTCGCGGGCGAGCCTTGTAACATCGCCGACGTTAGAGAACGAGAAGTTCTGGAACGTTGGGCAGCCAACCGGGCTGCCGAAAGGAAAATCTGAATACATGTCTATGTTTGACGTGACCCGCGTCTCGTGTGAGGTCGGAGGCCAAGAGATCTCCTTCGAGACCGGCAAGCTCGCCCGCCAGGCGGGCGGAGCCGTCGTCGTTCGCTCCGGCGACACGATGGTCCTCTGCACCGCCACGATGGGCAACCTGCGCGACGTCGACTTCCTGCCGCTGACGGTGGACGTCGAGGAGAAGCACTACGCCGCGGGCAAGGTCCCCGGCTCGTTCTTCCGCCGCGAGGCCCGCGCGGGCGAGAAGGCAACACTTACGGCACGGATGATCGACCGACCGATCCGGCCGCTGTTCCCGAAGGGCTGGCACTTCGAGACCCAGCTCGTCGCCCAGCCGATGTCGGTGGACCACGTCCACCCCTACGACATCCTGGCGATGAACGGCGCCTCGGCGGCGCTGGCGATCTCCCCGGTCCCGACCGCGGCGCTGGTCGGCGCCGTGCGGGTCGGCAAGCTCGACGGCGACTTCGTCGTCAACCCGGAGGAGGAGCGCCACGAGGAGCTGGAGATGGATTTGATCGTCTCCGGGTCCAAGGACGCGATCCTGATGGTCGAGTGCGGCGCCGACGGCGTCACCGAGGCCGAGGTCCTCGACGCGCTCGATATCGCCCACTCCGAGATCAAGATCCTGATCGGGGCGATGGAGGAGCTCGCCGAGAAGGCCGGCAAGGAGAAGGTCGAGGTCGAGGCGCCGGAGATCGACGAGGCGCTCGTCGAGCGGATCAAGTCCGACTTCGGCACCAAGCTCGTCGATGCGATCGCCACCGAGGGCAAGCTCGAGCGGTATGAGGCCATCGACGCTGTCAGCGCCGAGGCCGTCGCCGCACTCGTCCCCGAGAGCGGTGACGAGGACGCGGACGTGGCCAAGGCGGCCGAAGTGACCGCCGCCTTTGCCAAGGTCGAGAAGGACACGATCCGCAAGGCCATCGCCGTCGACAAGAAGCGGCCCGACGGGCGCGCTCAGGACGAGATCCGGCCGATCGAGACCGAGGTCGACATCACTCCGCGCGTGCACGGCTCGGCGCTGTTCACCCGCGGCGAGACCCAGATCATGTCGAGCGTCGCGCTCGGCACGACCCGGATGGACATGAAGGTCGACAACCTCGGCCTCCAGGAGAAGAAGCGCTTCTGGCACCACTACAACTTCCCGCCCTTCTCGGTCGGGGAGGCCGGCTTCATGCGCGGCCCGAAGCGCCGCGACATCGGCCACGGGGCGCTCGCCGAGCGCGCGCTGCTACCGACGATCCCGGACGAGGAGGAGTTCCCGTACGTGATCCGCGTCGTCTCCGACACGCTGGAGTCGAACGGTTCCTCGTCGATGGGCTCGGTCTGCGCTTCGTCGATGGCCCTGCAGGCCGCCGGCGTTCCGGTCAGTGACCCGGTCGCCGGTGTGGCGATGGGCCTGATCAAGGAGGGCGACGACTACATCGTGCTCACCGACATCGCCGGCGTCGAGGACCACCTCGGCGACATGGACTTCAAGGTCGCCGGCAGCGAGGACGGGATCACCGCCCTGCAGATGGACATCAAGATCACGGGCGTCACGTTCGAGATCCTCACCGACGCTCTCGAGCAGGCCCGCAAGGGGCGCCTGTTCATCCTCGGCAAGATGGCCGAGTCGATCGACGCCCCGCGCGAGAAGCTGTCCGTCTACGCGCCGGCGATCGAGACGATCAAGATCGATCCGGAGAAGATCGGCGCTGTGATCGGCAAGGGCGGCGAGACGATCCGCGGCATGCAGGAGGAGTTCGAGGCCGAGATCGACATCGACGACGACGGCACCGTGCGCGTCTACGCGCCCAGTGGCGCCCTGGTCGACGCGTGCATCGCCCGGATCGAGTCGATGACGCGCGAGGCCGAGGTCGGCGATCGGTTCCCGAACGCCAAGGTCGTGAAGACGACCACGTTCGGCGCCTTCGTCGAGCTCGTCAAGGGCACCGACGGCCTGCTGCACATCTCCAACGTGAAGCCCGGCGAGCGGGTCGACACGGTCGAGAGCGTGCTCTCCCAGGGCGACGAGATCGATGTCACCGTGGCCGAGGTCGACAAGGAGCGCGGCCGGGTAGGCCTGCGCCTCTCCGAGGATCCGCAGATCTCGGGCAAGAGCCCCGAGGAACTGCAGAAGCTCGGTACCGGCGACCCGACGATGGGCGGCGGCGGCGGAGGCCGCGGCGGCCCGCGTGGAGGTGACCGCGGCGGACGCGGCGGTCGCGACGGTGACCGCGGCGGACGCGGCGGGCGAGAGGGCGGCGGCGGCGGTCGCGGTGGACGCGACGGCGGACGCGGCGGTCGCCAGCGTGAGCGCCTCGACTGAAGTGACTGAACTCCCAGAGGGCGTCGAGCTCACCACCCTCGACTCGGGGGTCCGGGTCGCGACCGAGGTCGTTCCCTCGGTCCGGTCGGTGGCGCTCGGCCTCTGGGTGCGGACGGGATCGCGTGACGAGACGCCGGCGCAGGCCGGCGTCTCGCATTTCCTCGAACACCTGCTGTTCAAGGGGACCGAGCGCCATTCGGCGATCGAGATCTCGGAGCTCTTCGACGGCATGGGCGCGGCGACCAATGCCGCGACCGGCAAGGAGTCGACCCACCTGCACGCCCGCTTCCTCGACGAGCACACGGAGGAGGCGTTCGAGCTGATGGGCGACATGCTGCTCGCCCCGGCGCTGCCGCCCGACGAGATCGACTCCGAGCGCGAGGTCGTTCTGGAGGAGATCGCGATGTACGAGGACGAGCCTCAGGACCGCGTCCACGACGTGCTCGCCGAGGCGATCTACGGCGATCAACCGCTGGGCCGGCGAGTGCTCGGCACGGCGGAGGTCATCGGCGGGATCCCGGTCCCGGACATCGCCGCCTACCACGACGCCCGCTACACGGCCGGCAACATCGTCGTCGCCGCGGCCGGCCACCTGGAGCATGCCCGGATCGTCGAGCTCTCCGAGCGCGTGCTCGCCGGCGCGGGGCCGAACGGCGACGCCGCCGCGACGTCCAACGGCGCGGCCGAGCAGGCGCGGCTCAGCTTCTATCCGAAGGAGACCGAGCAGTACCACATCTGCTTCGGCGGTCCGGGGATCTCCCGCGGCGACGACCGCCGGTTCACGCTCGGCGTCCTCGACACGATCTTCGGCGGCTCGGTCTCATCGCGGCTGTTCCGCGAGGTACGCGAGAAGCGCGGCCTCGCCTACTCGGTCGGGTCCTACACGCACGAGTTCGTCGACCGCGGCTTCGTCGCCATGTACGTCGGCACCCGCGCCGACAACGTCGCCGAGGCCTGCGAGATCATCGGCCGCGAGCTCGTCAAGCTGCGCGACGAGGGCGTCGGCGACGAGGAGCTGGCACGGGCGAAGGAGCACGTCAAGGGGCGGATGGTGCTCGGCCTGGAGGCGACCGGGGCGCGGATGGGCCGGCTGGCGCGCAGCGTCCTGTTCGACATTCCGCTGCTCTCGATCGACGATCTGCTCGCCAGCGTCGACGCGGTGACGGCCGACGAGGTCGCGGAGCTCGCCGACCAGGTCTACGACCCGGCGAAGCTTGCGGCCGCGTGTGTCGGCGCCGACGAGGACTGCTTCCGCACCGCCGCCGCCTCGGTCTCGGAGACGCTCTTAGCGTGATTCGGGTCGTCGTCGCGGGTGCCGCCGGGCGGATGGGGGAGACCGTCTGCGGGGCGGTCGAGGGGGCCGATGACATGGAGCTCACCGGTCGGGCCGACCCGGCGCTCGGGACCGACCTGGCCTCGGTCGTCGGGGACGCCGACGTCGTCGTCGACTTCACGACACCGGCGACGGCGCTCGACAACATCCGCGCGTGCCTCGACGCCGGTGTCCACGCCGTCGTGGGGACCTCGGGCTTCGACATCGACGCGGCGCGCGAGGCCGCCCAGGCGGCGCGCGAGGCCGGCGGGTCGGGAAACGTCCTGTTCTGTCCCAACTTCGCGATCGGCGCGGTGCTGATGATGCGCTTCGCCGCCGAGGCCGCCCGCCACATGCCGGAGGTCGAGATCGTCGAGCTGCATCACGACCGCAAGCTCGACGCGCCGTCGGGGACGGCGAAGCGGACGGCCGAGCTGATCGCCGAGGCCGGGGGCAACGTGCACGAGCCGATCCACTCGGTCCGCCTGCCGGGGCTCGTCGCCCACCAGGAGGTGCTCCTCGGGGGCCAGGGCCAGACGCTTAGTATCCGACACGACTCGATCGACCGCAGCTCGTTCATGCCCGGAGTGCTGCTCGCGGTGCGCCGCGTGGGTGAGCTCGACCAACCTTTGACCGTAGGCCTCGAAAACGTTCTCTGAGAGAGGGGTACCCGTGACCGTAGCTACTGACCTGGCAACCATGGACGCGACCGACCAGGCCGAGCTGGTTCGCTCGGGCGAGGCGACGCCGGAGGAGCTGGTCGAGGCCGCCATCGCGCGGGTCGAGGCGGTCAACCCGGAGCTCAACGCGGTCATCCACGAGCTCTTCGAGCAGGGGATGGACGAGGCGCGGTCACCCGACCTGCCGGACGGGCCGTTCAAGGGCGTTCCGTTCCTGTTCAAGGACCTCGGCGCCGCGTACGCCGGCCAGCCGCTCCACCTCGGCATGCAGCTGCTCAAGGACGCCGGCTTCCGCGCCCCGATGGACTCGACGCTCGCGCAGCGCTTCCGCGCCGCCGGCTTCGTCGTGATCGGGAAGACGAACACGCCGGAGCTCGGGATCCTGCCGACCACCGAGCCCGAGGCCTACGGCGCGAGCCGCAACCCATGGAACACCGACCACACGACCGGCGGCTCGAGCGGCGGCTCGGGCGCCGCGGTCGCGTCGGGCATGGTTCCGGTCGCGCACGCCAACGACGGCGGCGGCTCGATCAGGATTCCCGCCAGCGCCAACGGTCTGGTCGGGCTGAAGACCACACGCCAGCGCACCACCGAGGGCCCGCTGGTCGGCGACTTGATGGGCGGGCTCACCGTCGAGCTCTGCGTCTCGCGCACCGTGCGCGACACGGCAGCGATCCTCGACGCGGTCCACGGCTCCGCGCCGGGCGACCCCTACGTGGCGCCGCCGCCGGCCCGCGATTACGTCGAGGAGCTCGCGGCGGGCCGCACGTTCCGGATCGGGATCCAGACCAACCCACCGGTTCCGGGGCTCGACTCGCATCCCGAGTGCGTCGCCGCGGTCGCCGGCGCCCGCAAGCTGCTCGAGGGCCTGGGCCACACGGTCGAGGACGCGGCTCCGGTCGACGACCAGCTCGCCGAGGCGCTCGGCATCGAGGACTCGTTCCTCACCAAGTGGGCGGCGGGGCAGGCGTCGAGCCTCGACCAGCTCGCGATGATCGTCGGCCGCGAGGTCACCGCAGACGACGTCGAGCCGCTGACGTGGGTCCTGGCCGAGATCGGCCGCGAGCGCAGCGCCGCCCGCTATCTGACCGACCACGGCAAGCACCAGTTGGCCGCGCGCGGGATCGCCGCCTGGTTCGAGGGCGGTTACGACCTGCTGCTGACGCCGACGATGGCCGAGCCGCCGGTGCCGCTGGGCACCTTCGACCAGCGCGCCGGCGATCCGCTCGACGTCTTCCGGCGCGCGGTTCCGTCGGGAGCCTTCACGGCGATCTTCAACGCCACCGGGCAGCCGGCGATCTCGCTCCCGCTGCACTGGACGGAGGACGGCCTTCCGGTCGGCGTCCAGCTGGTGGCGGCGTTCGGACGCGAGGACCTGCTGATCGACGTCGCCGCCCAGCTCGAAAGCGCGCAACCGTGGATCGATCGTCGCCCGCCGGTGTTCGCGGGCTGAGCTAGGCTGAAACCCATGCCTGAGATCCGCGGTGTGCTGACCGCGATGGTGACGCCGTTCGAACCGGACGGCGCGGTGGACATCGACGCGACCCGGCGGCTTGCCCGGCGGCTGGTCGACGCCGGCTCGCACGGTCTGGTGATCGCCGGGACCACCGGGGAGTCGGCGACCCTCTCCGACGACGAGAAGGTGCGGTTGTTCGACGCCGTGCTCGAGGAGGTCGGAGATGACGCGACGGTGATCGCGGGCACGGGCTCGAATAACACCAGCCACACCACGCGGCTGACGCGCAAGGCGATGGACGTCGGCGCGCACGCGGTGCTGGTGGTCACGCCGTATTACAACCGGCCCAACGAGGCCGGCCTGCGCGCACACTACGCCGCGGTTTCCGAGGCGGCGGGGGAGACCCCGATCGTCCTCTACAACATCCCCGCCCGGTGCGGGATCAACGTTCCCCCGGACCTGCTGGCCGAGCTCGCCGCCGCGCACGAGAACATCGTCGCCGTCAAGCAGGCGAACAACGACGAGCTCGGGCCGATCGAGGGGCTCGAGATCCTGGCCGGCAACGACGACGTGTTCCTCCGCACGCTGGAGTTCGGCGGGGCAGGCGGGATCCTGGTCGCGTCGAACCTCGACTCGGCGCGGATGCGGGCGCTCCATGACGCCGCGATCGCCGGCGACGCTGATCGGGCCTCGGAGCTCGACGCGGAGCTCAAGCAGCTGTATGCGGTGATGAGCGTCGCCCCGCCGGCCGTCTCGGCCAAGACAGCGCTCGAGCTGCTCGGGGTGATCGAGGCGAACGTGCGCCTGCCGATGGTCGCCGCGTCGGCGGATGAGCGCGAGGCGATCCGCGGAGCGCTTGCGGATCAGGGTCTACTGGTTGCGAGTTGAGTAGCCCGGTACGCATCCTGCCGCTCGGGGGACTGGGCGAGATCGGCAAGAACATGACCGTGTTCGAGCGCGACGGCCGGCTCGTCGTCGTCGACACCGGGTTGATGTTCCCCACCGCCGAGATGCTCGGCATCGACCTCGTCCTGCCCGACTTCGACTACCTGCGCAATCGCGCCGACGACATCGAGGCGATCGTGCTCACCCATGCGCACGAGGACCACGTCGGCGCGCTGCCATTCGTACTGCGCGAGATCGGGATGCCACCGGCGATCTACAGCGGACCGCTGACGATCGGGCTGGTGCGCTCGAAGCTCGAGGAGCACAAGCTGCGCGACGCGCCACTGACCGTGCTCGAGCTCGGAGAGCGCCGTAAGGCCGGGCCATTCGAGATCGAGATGATCCACATGTCGCATTCGATTCCCGACGCCCGCGCCGTCGCCCTGCATACGGACCTCGGGGCGATCCTGGTCACCGGCGATTACCGCTTCGACCAGACGCCGGTGGACGGGCGCCCGGCGGACATCGCCCGGCTCGCCGAGCTCGGCTCCGAGGGAGTGCTCTGCCTTTGCGGCGACTCGACCAACGCCGACCGCCCGGGGATCGCCGGGTCGGAATCGGCCGTCGGCCCGGCGCTGCTGCAGGAGTTCTCGCGCTGCGAGGGCCGGATCATCGTGACCTGCTTCGCCTCCAACGTGCACCGCGTCCAGCAGGTGATCGACGCCGCGGCGCAGCTCGACCGCAAGGTGGCGCTCGTCGGCCGCTCGATGCGCAAGAACTTCAACATCGCCTCCAACCTGGGGATCGCCAACGCCCCGGACGGTTTGCTGATCTCGCCGAAGGAGATCGAGGACTTCCCCGACCACAAGGTGATCGCGATCTCGACCGGCAGTCAGGGCGAGCCGCTCTCCGCGCTGCGGCGAATGGCGTTCAACGACCACCGCGACGTCGAGCTGCACTCCGGCGACACCGTGATCTTCTCGGCGACCCCGGTGCCGGGCAACGAGCGCTCGGTCAACGAGACGATCGACCGGATCTTCGAGATCGGCGCCCGCGTGATCACGGCGGCCGAGGCGCCGATCCACGTCTCCGGCCACGGCTCGCGCGAGGAGCTGAAGCTGATGCTCAACCTGACCAGGCCCAAGCACGTGTTCCCCTTCCACGGCGACTTCAAGCGCATCTCGCTGCACGCCGAGCTCGCCGAGTCGGTCGGGATCCCGCCGGAGCGGATCCACAAGGGCCGTAACGGCCTGCCGCTCGAGATCGACGCCGACGGCGCCGCGTTCGGCAAGCAGGAGCAGTCCGGGATGATCTTCGTCGACGGGGTCGACATCGGCGATCCCGACGACGTCGCCCTGCGCGACCGCCGCACGCTCTCGGCCGATGGCGTCTTCATCGTGGTCGCCACCGTCGACGCCGACGACGGCAGCTCGGTCGCGCCCCCGGAGCTGATCTTCCGCGGCGTGCCGTTCATGGAGGACGCCGACGATGCGCTTTTGGAGGAGGTCCGTGACGTCGTCGAGGACTCGCTTGCCAGGCTCGCCGAGGAGGGCGTGACCGAGCCGGTGCTCCTACAGCAGGACCTCCACGACGACATCGCCGCGTTCGTCTACGACCGCTTGCGGCGACGGCCGATGATCCTCCCGGTGGTGGTTGAGGTCTAGGTCGAGCCGGCCTCCGGGCGCTGGACGGATGTCGCGCCGGCGGGTCGCGACTTTCCCTCGTCGCCGGGGTTCCTGCGGCTAAGGTATGCAAATGGCAGGGACCGCCCGCACATCCATCCGGGCGGCGATCGCGATCGCCGCCATCCTCCCGATCTTCGCCGCCACGGCGTCCGCGGATCCGCTGGCGCGCACCGTGGTCCGCGCGGACGCTCCGCGCGCCGAGCTGAGCCTGATGCGCTCGACCCCGGTCCCCGGGGGAGGGCTGATCCACCGCTATGCCCAGCGGGTAGGCGGCCTGCCCGTCTTCGACGCGGAGGTAGTCGCCGTCGCCGTCCCGAGCGGCGGGACGGAGTTGATCTCCGACTCGACCGTCGCCGGGATCGACGCCCCCGATGACGGGGAGACGATCTCGAGCGCTGCCGCAATCGATCGGGCCGGCGCGATCGTCGGGCTCGAGCGCCTGCGCGCACCGGGGTCCGCGGAGCTCGGGATCGACCGGGCGAGCGGCGACCTCGTCTGGCGCGTTCAGATCCCGGCCTGGAAGCCGCTCGGGGACTTCGAGGTCACCCTCGACGCCGCCTCCGGCGAGCAATTGCGGGTCCGCGATCTGCTCCAGCACCTGACCGGGACCGCGAACATCTTCAATCCGAATCCCGTCACGGCGCAGGGGTTCAGCTACGCCGGGCTCAAGGACCGCAAGGACAAGGACTCGGCGCTGCTCACCTCGCTGCGGGTTCCGGTCACGCTCGAGCGGTTGACCGATGGCAAGGGTTGCCTGAAGGGCCAGTACGCCGATTCGCGGCTCGGCGCGAAGGGCAAGGAGGTCTGCTCGAAGAACGCCGACTTCACCGGCGCGACCCGCTCGCAGGGCAACTTCGAGGCGGTGATGGCCTACTTCCACGTCGACCGCCAGCGTTTCTACGCCGAAAGCCTCGGGCTGTCGCAGGCGCTGCGGAAGAAGCCGCAGAAGATCTTCTCGAACGCGATCCCCGACGACAACTCGTTCTACTCGACGTTCGACCACTCGATGGTCTTCGGAACCGGCGGGATCGACGACGCCGAGGACGCGGACGTGATCGCCCACGAGTACGGGCATTCGCTTCAGGACCAGGCGTCGCCGGGCTCGCTTAACACCGGCCGCCAGGGCGGGACCCTGGCCGAGGGCTACGGCGACTACATGGCTGCGGCGATGTCCGCGCTGACGACCGGCGGCAGCCCGGCCGACGCCTGCATCTTCGACTGGGACGGAATCCCCTACTCGCCGACCGGCACCTGCGGGCGGACCGCGGAGACCAAGCTCGACGTCAAGAAGGCGGAGGACCGCTGCGGCGGTGAGATTCATTGCGTCGGCGAGGTCTACGCGTCGATGCTGCTCGACCTGCGTGTCGCGCTCGGCGTCGATGCTGCGGGCCTTTCGGTCATGGATCGGATCGTGCTCGAGGCCAACTTCATGGGCAGCAAGAAGACCAACTACAAGTCGACTGCCAAGGCGCTGCTGGCCGCCGACGACCTGCTCTACGCCGGCGAGCACAAGCCGACGATCCAAGCCGCGCTCACCGCCCGCAAGTTCTGCGGCAACGTCTGCTGACTCGGGCGGGCCAGAAAGGTGGCCCGCCAGCGTTCAGGGAGGGGAGACGCTGGCGGGCCTGATTGGCTCAGACTCAGAACTGGCCAATGGATGCCCGGCGAGGCACTGTCGGGGGTGACCTCGTCGGGCGGTGTCTCGTCCGGCCCGAAACGTATGAGCGACTTGTAAAGGAGCCTTAAAGAACGGCGGCGCCGCTGCGGGTGGGATCGCCGAGCGGCAGATGGACGGCAAAGCGCGCCCCGCCGGCCTCCGAATGACCGACGTCGACCCGCCCGTTGTGGGAGGTGGCGACGGCCTTGACGATCGCGAGGCCAAGGCCGGTGCCCGAGTCGGCGTTGAGGTCGGCCGGGCCGGTGCCGCGGACGAAGCGGGCGAAGATCTGGGCGCCCAGCTCCTCCGGCAGCCCGGGCCCGTCGTCGGCAACCTCGAGGACCGCCTCGCCGCCGCTACCGGCGCCGAGGGTAACGGTGACGGTCGAGCCCTCCGGCGTGTGGCGGACTCCGTTCTCGACCAGGTTGACGACCAGCCGGTGCAGATCGTCGGGGTTGCCCTCGACCGGGACCGCGCCGCTCGCCTCGAGCTCGAGCCGGTGATCGCCCGCCATCGGGCGCACCTCGGCGATCGCCCCGGTGGCGATCTCGGTCAGGTCGCAGCTGCGCCGCGGCCCGGCTCGCCCGGCGTCGGCGCGGGCGAGCAGCAGCAGGTCGGCGACCAACCGGCGCATCCGCCTCGAGGACCCCAGGGCCCCCGCGACGATCTCCTCCTCGTCGGCGTCGGCGCCGCGTGCCGCGAAGCTGGCCTCGAGTAGCTCGAGATTGGCGAGGATGCTCGTCAGCGGCGTGCGCAGCTCATGGGAGGCGTCGGCGACGAAGTCGCGCTGGGCCTGGATCATCTGCTGGGTCTCGGCCCGTGCGGCGTCCAGCTCTCGCAGCATCAGATCGAGCGTCCTCGCCAGCTCCGCGACCTCGTCGTCGGACTCGGGCATCGGAATCCGCCGCGACGGGTCGCGGGTGGTCGCGATCCCGCGCGCCGCGGCCGTCAGCGAGGAGATCGGCCGCATCGCCCGGCCGGCGACCGCGAGCCCGGCGAGGGCCGCCAAAGCGGTGCCGCCGACCACCCCGAGGGCGAGGAAGAGCCAGAGCTCGCCGAGCGTGTCCTCCAGGGAGTCGCGGCTGCGCGCGTACTGGAGGTAGAGAGGCGGGATCGAGTTGTCCGAGAGCACGACGGAGACGGCGTCGAAGTTCCCCACCTCCCGGACGAGCCCCACGTCGGGTGGACCGAGGTCCGGGGCGCCGGGCGTCTGGGCGGGAAGGCCGTTTTGAGTCGGGACCACGTTGCCCTCGCCGTCGACGATCCTGACTGCGGCATCGCCGGTCATCGCGAGGCCGAAGACGTCCGGCCCCGAGATCCCCTCCGCGGCCGGACGGTCGAGCTCGAAGTTGTTTCGCAGCTGGCTCGCGACGCTGAGCAGCTCCTGGTGGAAATCGTCCTTGACCCGCTCGGTGGCCAATCGCCCGACGACGAGCGCGAAGACGACGAGGATCAGCAGCGTCAGGCCGGCCGAGACCCCCGCCAGGCGCCAGCGGACCGGCCAGCGCCTGATCGAGAGCGGGAACCGGGGTCTGCCCGGTTCAGCCATTGCCCGCGGCGGCTCGGATCACGTACCCGGCGCCCCGCTTGGTCTGCAGGAGGCGGGGCTCGTCGCCCTCCTCGAGCTTGCGCCGCAGGTTGGAGATGAAGACGTCGATCGTGTTCGTCATCGCCAGTGGGTCGTAGCCCCAGACCTCCTCCAGCAGACGTTCACGCGAGACGACGAGACGCTGGTTGCGCATCAGGTACTCGAGCAGCTCGAACTCGCGGTTGGTGAGCTCGATCTCGCGCTCGCCCCTTGTCACCTCGCGGGTGTCGGGGTTCAGCCGGAGGTCGCCGACGACGAGCGCGGCGCTGCCGCGCGGCGGGCGCCGGCGCATCAAAGCGCGCATCCGGGCCAGCAGCTCCTGGCGCTCGAACGGCTTCGCGAGGTAGTCGTCGGCGCCCGAGTCGAGCCCCTCGACGCGGTTCTCGAGGTCCGTGCGTGCCGTGAGCATCAGGATCGGGACGTCGGACTCCGCCCGCAGCCGGCGGCAGACCTCGACCCCGTCGAGGCCCGGCAGGCCGAGGTCGAGGATCACGAGGTCGGGCACGAACTCCTCCGCGGCGCGAAGCGCGTCGACTCCGTCGGCAGAGGACCGCACCTCGTGGCCCTCCTGGCGCAGCGTGCGGCGGAGCACGTCGGCGATCGCCTCGTCGTCCTCGACGACCAGCACCCGACCCGCGTGTTCGGAGTCCGACATCACATTGAGAGGGTAGACGCGAAAACGGGCGATCCGGCCGATCTTTAGCGCCCGTTTACCGGCGCGCAGGGGACCGTGCGCCCCCGTCGAAGTCTCAGGCACGGAGCGGGCGTCCGCTCGCTGACCGCTGAGCATGATCTACCCCTGGACGAAGCCGAAGCCGACGCGCCGCGCCAAGAAGCCGGCGTCGCGGCGGCGCGCCCCCGCCTCCAAGCGGCGCGAGCGCCCGGACCCGCGGGATTGGGTCGAGGGGTTCGAGCAGCGGCACTACGACGTGATCGGGCTCGTCCTCGTCGCGGCGGCCGTCTACCTGTCGTTCGTCCTCTACCTCGGCTGGGACGGGGGCCGGGTCGGCGGCTGGCTCGCCGAGGGGCTCGAGCAGGCCTTCGGCCGGATCTCCTACGTGATCCCGGTCGCGCTCTTCGCCTGGGGCGTCTCGTTGATCGCACGCCCCTGGATCAAGACTCCTTCGGCGCTCAACGCCGGCGGCATTCTGGTCCTTGCGGCGCTGCTGCTGGCCTTCGCAGCGCAGACCGCCGGACTCGGGCCGGAGCGCCCGCACCGCCACGACTACTTCGAGCAGAAGTTCATGGTCGCGCATGGTGGCGCGGTCGGCGAGGGCCTGTACTGGGCCTCGACCTCGCTGTTCCAGCGGCTCGGCGCCCACATCCTGGTCATCCTGATGTTCGTCTCCGGGGCCCTGCTGCTGACGGGGACGACGCTCGGCGCGGTGTTCGGGGCGACCGGCCGGGCCGTCAAGCGGGCCGGCACGGGCACCCGCGAGGTCGCCCGCACGGTGCGGACGCAGCGGTCCGCGGAGGAGCCCTGGGATGTCCCGTCGGACTCCGAGATCGCGATCACCCGCACCCGCGACACCGAGAGCTTCGAGACGGAACGCCTCGCGCCCGAGCCCGACGAGGAGGCCGACACGATTGCGATCCGGGCTGCCGAGGACGACGGCGGCTGGGATGCCGACGACGACGACGAGTTCCCGGCCGATCTGGCGCCCGGCACGCCCGCAGGCGAAGCCGAGGACGTGGCCGGCAGGTTTTCCGGCGAACGCGTCGTCGAGGAGCAGGGTTTGGGCGTCACCCCGCAGGGAAGCCGGCGCACCAAGGAGGGGATCACCGAGTCCGACGAGGTCGAGTACAAGCTGCCGCCGACCAAGGCGCTGGAGAAGGGCAAGGCCGACCCGGGCCCGGACATGCGCGACCGCGAAGCGACCGCGAGCGCCCTCCTCGAGTCGCTGCGCCATTTCGGGATCGAGGCGCGGCTCCTCGGCACGGTCAGCGGCCCGCACGTGAGCCGCTACGAGCTCCAGCTCGCGCCCGGAACGAAGGTCGCCAAGGTCGCTCAGCTCAAGGACGACCTCGCCTACGCGCTCGCCTCGACCGACATCCGCATCCTCGCCCCGATCCCCGGCAAGAAGGCGGTCGGGGTCGAGGTTCCCAACCAGCGCCGTCGCCTGGTCCGCCTCGGCGATCTCCACAGTGAGCGGCCGAAGGGAGCGTCGCCCCTGTTCGCCTGGCTCGGCAAGGACGTTTCGGGCCAGACCGTGAACGCCGATCTGGCGCTGATGCCGCACGTGCTGGTCGCCGGTACCACCGGGTCGGGAAAGTCGGGCTGTATCAACGCGATCCTGACCTCGATCCTCATGCACGCCTCGCCGAACGAGGTCCGGATGGTGCTCGTCGACCCGAAGCGCGTCGAGCTCAACCACTACGAGCGGATCCCGCACCTGCTCACGCCGGTGGTCACGAACCCGCGGCTGGCGGCCAACGTGCTCGCCAACCTGATCGGCGAGATGGAGAGCCGGTACTCCGTGATGAGCGAGGCTCGGGCGCGCAGCCTGGTGGAGCTCAACCGGGTCCGCAAGCGCAAGGGCGAGCACCCGCTTCCGCACATCCTCTGTGTGATCGACGAGCTTGCAGACCTGATGATGGTCGCGCCGGCCGAGGTCGAGGACTCGATCATCCGCCTCGCTCAGAAGGCGCGGGCGATCGGGATCCACCTGGTCCTGGCGACGCAGCGTCCCTCGACCGACGTGATCACGGGAACGATCAAGGTCAACATCCCGTCGCGGATCGCGTTCGCGGTCGCCTCGCAGGTCGATTCGCGCGTGATCCTGGACGGCGGGGGCGCCGAGACGCTGCTCGGACAGGGCGACATGCTGTTCCGCCCGGTCGGAACGTCGAAGATGAACCGGATCCAGGGCGCATTCGTGACCGAGGACGAGATCGCCCGCGTCTGCAACTTCTGGGCCAAGCAGGGCGAGCCCCACTTCGACGAGGAGCTGCTGGAGGCCAAGGAGCCCGAGCTCGAGGAGGGCGCCGATGGCGACTTCTCGCCCGATCAGGACGACCTGCTCGCCGACGCTGCGCGGATCGTGGTCGAGTCCGAGACCGCCTCGGTCTCGATGATCCAGCGCCGCCTGCGCGTCGGCTACACGCGCGCCGGGCGCCTGATCGACATGCTCGAGCGCCGCGGGATCATCTCCGGCTACGAGGGCTCCAAGCCGCGCCAGGTGCTCGTCTCGTTCGCCGATCTCCCGCGGATCCTCGGCCAGGGTGGCGGGGCTCCCGACGAGACCGAGCCAGAGAGCGGCGACACCA
Organism: uncultured Solirubrobacterales bacterium; assembly: GCA_963767285.1. Lineage (GTDB taxonomy): Bacteria > Actinomycetota > Thermoleophilia > Solirubrobacterales > 70-9 > WHSW01. Next base: position 915,984 of record CAVYDJ010000004.1, read on the forward strand.
CCGAGACCGAGCTCGAGCCGCTCGAGAGCTGAGCAAACATCGCGGGCGACGGGCCGCGACAATACGCCGCGATGAGCGGCGAACGGCCGGGTGAGATGCGGATCGGGGCCGAGCTGGCGGCTGCGCGCGAGCGCGCCGGGCTCGACCTCGCAACCGTCGCCGGCCGGACGAAGATCCGCTCCCGCTACATCGAGGCGCTCGAGGACGAGCGCTGGGACGAGCTGCCGAGCCGCGCCTACGGCAAGGGCTTCCTGCGCACCTACGCGGAGCTGCTCGGACTCGACGCGGAGACGATCGTCGACGAGTACCGCCGCCAGGTCGAGGCGGGTCAGGAGCTCTCCATGCACCCGCTCGGCGACGCGGTGCTCGAGGAGCGCCGGCGCCGCCCACAGCCGGGCGGGGGCCCGAGCATCGGCCTGCTGCTCGGACTCGCCGCGGCGGTCGTGCTCGGGGTCGCGCTGGTGATCGCGCTGGTCGGCGGCGGCGAGGACGACAAGCCGGCCGGCACCGCCAAGAAGCCGCAGCGCGATGACCACGATCAGGTCAGGCCGGAGGGGACCGTGGACCTGATGCTCGCCGTCAAGGGCCCGGTCGAGGTCTGCCTGCTCGGCGGCGGAGGCGAGGAGCTGATCGACGGCCAGGTCCTGGCGGGCGGGGACCGCGAGCGCTTCGAGCGCCAGCAGTTCGAGCTGCGGTTCCCCAAGGGGTTCGAGGCAGACCAGCTGAACGTCAAGCTCGACGGCGACGAGCGGCGGCTACCGAAGGCCGATGGGCCGGCGGCCTACGAGATCGTGGCGCCGCGGCACGTGGCGCTCGCCGCCAAGCCGCCGAAGGAGACCTGCCCGTGAGCGTCAGAGCAGGCATTCTCGTCACGGGCACCGAGGTGATCACCGCCAGGATCACCGACCGCAACGGGCCGTGGGTCTCGCAGCGGCTGGCCGAGCACGGCGTGGAGGTGGCCCACATCCTGGTCGTGGGCGACCGCCCGGACGACCTCGAGGCTGGACTGCGGTTCATGGCCGCCGACGGCTGCCGGCTGATCGTCACCAGCGGCGGCCTCGGCCCGACCGCCGACGACCTCACGGCGGAGGTCGTCGCTCGCTTCGCCGGCGTCGAGCTCGAGCTCGACCAGGGGATGGAGGAGAAGATCGCCGCGATCATCGCCGGCTTCGCGCGGCGGATGCGCTTCGACCCCGAGGCGTTGCGGGCCGCGAACCGCAAGCAGGCGATGATTCCGAGGGGGGCGGAGGCGATCGATCCGGCCGGAACCGCTCCCGGGCTGGTCGTGCCGGTCGAGGACGGGCCGACCGTGATCGTGCTCCCGGGGCCGCCGCGCGAGCTGCACGCGATGTGGGAGCCGGCGGTCCAGACCGAGGCGGTCCAGAAGGTGCTCGCCGACGCCTTGCCCTACATCGTGCAGACGGTGCGGATGTTCGGGCTTCCGGAGTCCGAGATCGCGCAGTCGCTGCGCGAGATCGAGTCCGAGACCGACCTCTCGCCGCTCGAGATCACGACGTGCCTGCGACGCGGCGAGCTCGAGATCGACATCCGGCATCGCCCCGGGGCCGAGGAGACGCGCATGGCACTGGTCAGCGGCCTGCGCGAGCGCCACGAGCCGTTCGTGTTCAGCACCGACGGCTCGACGATCGACGAGCAGGTCGCCGCCCTGCTGCGCGACCGCCGCGTGATCGCAACCGGCGAGTCGTGCACCGCCGGCCTGCTGGCCGCGCGACTGGCGGACCCGCCGGGCGCATCTGCGTACCTGGCCGGGGGGGTGGTTGCGTATTCGAACGAGGCGAAGACCGAGCTGCTCGGCGTCCCCGCCGAGCTGATCGAGCGCCATGGCGCCGTCTCACCCGAGGTTGCCGAGGCGATGGCCGACGGGGCCGCGGCTCGATTCGGCGCCGACATCGCGGCCGGGATCACCGGGATCGCCGGGCCGGACGGCGGCACGAAGGAGAAGCCGGTCGGCTACGTCTGCTTCTGCATCAAGGTTCCGGGCGGGCCGAAGATCGTCCGCGACCCGGTCATCCCGGGCGACCGGCACGAGATCCGCGACCGTTCCTGCACGGTCGCCATGCAGCTGATCCGCCGCGTGCTGCGCGGCGAGGACTTTCCCCTATAGATGGCCGCCGCGCCCGAACCGATGCAGATCAGCCTCGGCGGCCCCGCCCTGGAGGACCTTCGCGATCGCATCGGGCGAATCCGGTGGCCTGAGCAGCCCGCGGAACTGGGCTGGGAGTACGGCGCCGATGTTGCCTATTTGCAGGAGCTTTGCGAGTACTGGCGATCGACTTACGAGTGGCGACGGACCGAGCGCGAGCTGAACCATCTCGAGAACCGGCGCTGGGACGGGATCCACGCGATCCACGAGCGGGCCGACGGCGAGTCGGGCCGCCTGCCGGTGCTGATGATCCACGGCTGGCCCGGCGCGCCGATCGAGTACCTCGGCGTGATCGGGCCGCTGGTCGCCGCGGGCCACGACGTCGTCGTGCCCTCGCTGCCGGGCTACGCGTTCTCCGATCCGCCGGCGCAGCCGCTGAACGGCGCCGGGATCGCGGCGCGCCTTGGCGAGCTGATGGCGGCGCTCGGCTATGAGCGCTACGCGATCCAGGGTGGTGACTGGGGGACCTACATCGGGGCAAGGATGGCGTTCGACCGCCCCGAGGCGGTCGCCGCCCTGCACGTGAACTCCCCCGGGGTTCTGCCGCTGCCCGGCGACCTCGCCGAACCCCCGATGAGCGAGGAGGAGGTCGACTACGCCCAGCGGGCGCAGCGCTGGCGGCTCCGCGGCGGCTTTCACCTGCTCACCCAGGGGGCCGCCGCCGACGCCCTCGCACCCGGCCTGCACGACTCGCCCGCCGGGCTCGCCGCCTGGCTGGTCGACAAGTACCGGCGCTGGTCGGACTGCGACGGGGAGGTCGAACGGCGGTTTTCCAAGGATCAGCTCTGCGACTTCCTGACCATCTACTGGGCGACCGGGACGATCGCGTCGTCGATGCGGCTCTACGCGGCCGAGGCGCGCGACCGGTGGCGCCTGGCGTCCGGCGAGACGATCGGCGTGCCGGCGGCGGTCGCGGACTTTCCTGCGGAGCTCGTGCGCCCGCCGCGCGCCTGGACCGAGCGCGTGCTCGGCGACCTGCGCCGCTGGCGCGAGTTCGACCGCGGCGGCCACTTCGCGGCCTTCGAGGAGCCCGAGCTGCTCGCCGCCGACCTGATCGAGTTCCTGGACGAGGTGTGACCACGACCGTCGCGGTGATCGCCGATACGCACCTGCCGCGCGGCAGCCGGCGCCTCCCGGACACGTGCGTCGAGCGGATCCGCGCCGCCGACTTGGTGATCCACGCCGGCGATTTCAGTACTGCGGCGGCCCACGACGAGATCGCAGCGTTGGCGCCGCGGCTCGTGGCCGTGCACGGGAACGTCGATGACGGCGAGTTGCGCGGCCGGTTACCGGAGCGGGTGGAGGTCGAGGTGGGTGGCGCCGTGATCGGCGTGGTTCACGACGCCGGGCCGGCGCGGGGGAGGGTGGGACGCCTGCGGCGGCTGTTTCCGGACGCCGACGCGGTGGTGTTCGGCCACTCCCACATGCCGCTGCTCGAGCGCGACAAGGGGTTTCAGATCTTCAACCCTGGAAGTCCCACGGAGCGCCGCCGCGCGCCGGCGAGGACGATGGGGATGGCAACGGTGGGCACTGCAGGCGTTGAGTTCGAGCACATCGAGCTGCGCTGACCCCGCAAACCTTACGGGCAATCAGGTATGCGAATTTCGCTACTGGGGGTCAAGGAGGACCGTGAAGCGGCTGGAGTGAGTAACGCGGCACGATCAGCGCGCATCGCGCGCCGATCGACCGCGTAGCGTGCCGGGCGATGGCCAAGGAACGCCTGAAGTCGCCGCGAGCCCGGCTATTCGTCGCGCTCGACATGCCGGACGCCGTCCGCGAGGGGATCGCGGCCTGGCAACGGGAGGCGCTGACCGACCCGGCGCTGCGTCCGATGCAGCCCGAGTCGCTGCACGTGACGCTCTGCTTTCTCGGCTACCACGCCGAGCGAGCGATCCCGCGGATCGCCGAGCTGATCTCGTCGCTGGGGCCGCGACCGGTCGAGCTGCGCTTCGATCCGGAGCCCTCGGCGAGGCCGAAGGGGCGTCCGCGCCTGTACGCGATCGGGGGCGAAAGCGAGAGCGCCTCGGCGCTCCAGGACGAGCTTTCGGCGGCACTCGCCGCGGAGCGCTTCTACGAGCCCGAGAAGCGCGGTTTCTGGCCCCACGTGACCGTCGCAAGGGTGCGCTCCGAGCGCCTGCCTCCCGAGCGCGGCGAGCGCCGCGGCAAGGGGCGGCCGCGACGCATCAAGCAGGCGCCGGGACCGCTCCCCGCGGCCCTGACCGAGCCCTTCGGAGCCGTCCGGGTGGCTCTTTACCGTTCCGATCTCAAGCCGCAAGGAGCGGAGTACACGCTCCTTGCAGGCGTCGACTTGCCGTCCCCGTAGGGGGCGATCCAAAAGAGGTGATGACGAAGATGGCGGATACGAGCAAGGCCGACCTGAAGGCGGCCGACAAGGAGGCCCAGGCCAAGAGCGCGGCGCTGCAGGCCGCGGTGACCCAGATCGAGAAGGACTTCGGCCAGGGCTCCGTGATGCGACTCGGCGACAAGGCCCAGATCCCGGTCGACACGATCCCGACCGGGGCGCTCTCGCTCGACCTGGCGCTCGGCGTCGGCGGGGTGCCGCGCGGGCGGATCGTCGAGATCTTCGGTCCCGAGTCCTCCGGTAAGACGACGCTCGTCTACCACATCATCGCCCAGGCCCAGGCCCGCGGCGGGGTCTGCGCCTTCGTCGACGCCGAGCACGCGATCGACCCGCTCTATGCCCAGAGGATCGGCGTCAATACCGACGAGCTGCTGGTCTCGCAGCCCGACTACGGCGAGCAGGCGCTCGAGATCGTCGACGTGCTGGTCCGCTCCGGTGCCGTCGACGTGGTCGCGGTCGACTCGGTCGCGGCGCTCACGCCGCGGGTCGAGCTCGAGGGCCAGATGGGCGAGCAGCAGGTCGGCCTGCAGGCGCGGATGATGTCGCAGGCGATGCGCAAGCTCGCCGGCAACCTCAACCGGGCGAAGACCGTCTGCCTGTTCACGAACCAGATCCGGGAGAAGATCGGGGTCATGTTCGGTTCGCCCGAGACCCAGCCCGGCGGGCGCGCAATGAAGTTCTACTGCTCGCAGCGCCTCGACATGCGCCGGATCGAGACCCTGAAAGAGGGCACCGAGGCGGTCGGCAACCGGGTCCGGGTCAAGGTGGTCAAGAACAAGGTCGCAGCCCCGTTTCGCCAGGCCGAGTTCGACATCACCTACGGCCTGGGGATCTCGCACGAGGGTTGCCTGCTCGACCTCGCGCTCGATCACAACCTGGTTCAGAAGTCGGGCTCGTTCTTCTCCTACGGCGAGCTGCGGCTCGGCCAGGGGCGCAACAACACGAAGCAGTACCTGGCCGAGAATCCCGACCTGGCGGCCGAGGTCGAGGCGAAGCTGTTCGCCGAGCTCGGGATCGACCGGACTCCGGCGCCCCCGCGCGCGGTCCCGGATCCCGAGGAGGCGGCGGCGCCCGAAGAGGCCGAGGCCCCCGAGCGCAAGGCCGCGTAAGACGGGCGCGACGTGTCGGAGAAGGCGTTCGAGAGCGCGCTCGAGGCGCTGGCGCTGCGCGAGCGGACGACGGCCGAGCTGGCCGCCTGGTTGCTCAAGCGCGGTTTCGAGCGTGCTGACGTCGAGGATGTCCTCGACCGCCTGGTCGGATCAGGGGCGCTCGACGACCAGCGGTTCGCAACCGAGTTCGCCGCCGACAAGCGCGACCTGCGCGGTTGGGGCCCGGAGCGGATCCGCGAGGCGCTCTACGAGCGCGGGCTGGAGCCGGCGCTGATCGAGGCGGCGGTCGCGGGGGAGAGCTACTCGCAGCAGCTCGCGCGAGCGGTGGAGCTGCTCGGGCGTCGATCCGAGCAGGTCTTCGACGAGCGCTCGCGGGCGCGGGCACTCGCCTTCCTGGCCCGCCGCGGCTACGACTCCGACCTCGCCTACGACGCCGTACGCGCGGTCGAGCGCCGCGCCGCCTAAGCAGACGCCCCGGCCGAGGCCGGGGCGTCGGTACGCGCTCTTCTCCCGCGTCGACTAGTTGTTGCCGGGCTTCCCGATCAGCGAGTTGCCGTTCACCAGGACGTTGTCGAGCACGGCCTTGCCCTGCTCGTCCTGGATCAACGTCACCGAGATGATCGTTGCCCCCGGTGTCACGACCGGGAACGTCTGGCCTGGGTTGGTCGGGTCGATCCGGACCCGAGTCCATCCGGGCGCCGGGGTGTTCGGGGACTGGGTCCCGTTCGCGCAACCGCCCATGAAGTGGAACCCATCCGAAGCGAGCAGGTTGAAGCGAGTCGATCCCGCGCCGCAATAGGTCCCGGTCTTGACGTCGAATCCGAACGAGTTGCCGCTGACGACGGTCTCACCCTCCGCGCCGGTGACCGACGCGCCGGCCGCCGCGTTGGTTGGCGTCGGAACGCTCTTCTCGAGCACCAGTGCGTGGTTCGAGTTCCCGGCGTCCGGAAGGCCGGCCTTGGCCACCCACGCCGCGTCGACGCCCTTCGTCTTATCGGGATCGAAGACCCCCGGCATCGCCTTCATCTTGCCGCTCGCGCCGAGCGCCGTCGCCACGGCCCCGACCGCCAGCGTGCACGCCACCACGATGACCACCGATCTGCGCATACGAAACACCTCCGTGCGGTTCGCCACTTTGTCGAATCGACCCTACCCCAGCCCCGGACGCAAAGCCAGGGCTCATCCGTCCATACCTGGGACCCGGTACGGCCCTCGCGCGGCCGGGCGGGACGTTGCCGAGTCCCGAACCGCTTGCCAGATCGCCGATCCCGGTTTACGATCGGAGGTGCGGCCGTAGCCGCCTGAATTCGCGCAAACGAGAGGCTGAAAACCAGTTTTGCTCTTATCGGTGCCCACCCCGACCACGAGGTCGACCACCGGGCGGACCTGAGTTCGCCGACAGACGCGCGCGATGATCGCGCGCCTTGACTCAGCAGCTTTGTAGCGCGCTCTCGGGCCATCCGGCCGGGCGTCCCCGATGGGGCGTCGACAGCGGGATTTCGAGGCGACGCCCCACCGCTGGGCGACGGAGAGAGGTACCGATGGCTCAACGCGCGCTCTGGCTACCGTGGCGACGCGATCGCGCCGATGCGCCGGCGGCCCCGGCCGAGACCGAAACCGGCGCGCCCGCCAACGGCGCTGGTGGATCCGGTGCGGCCGACGAGCTCAAGGCCCGGCGCGAGGAAATCGCGCGGATGGAGGAGCGGGCGCTGCTCGAGAGCGAGTCGATCGGCGTCCAGCGCGCGGACGTCGACCGTCGCCTGCAGGCGCTCGAGGACCGGGAGCGGAACCTCGCCAAGGAGACCGATGAGCTCAAGCAGGCGAAGCGGGTCCAGCGGCGGGAGCTGGAGCGACTCTCCGGCCTCAGCGCGGCGCAGGCCAAGCAGCTGCTGATCGCCGAGGTCGAGGAGGAGGCCCGCCACCAGGCCGGCCTGCGCCTGCAGGAGATCGAGGAGGAGACCACCGCCGAGGCCGAGCGCCGCGCCCGCAGCATCCTCTCGATCGCGATGTACCGGCTTGCGTCGAAGCACTCCAGCCAGTCGACGACTCGTCTGGTCGAGCTGCCCAACGACGAGATGAAGGGCCGGATCATCGGCCGCGACGGACGCAACATCCGGGCGCTGGAGAAGCTGACGGGGGTCGACGTGATCATCGACGAGACGCCGTCGGCGGTCGTGCTGTCGAGCTTCGACGGCGTCCGGCGCGAGATCGCCCGCGAGACGCTCGAGCGGCTGATCGCCGACGGGCGCATCCACCCGGCCCTGATCGAGGAGACGTACGAGCACGTTCGCGACGAGGTCGACGCCCGGATCGCCGAGGAGGGCCAGAAGGCGGCCCTCGAGGCGCGCGTCAACGGCCTCGACCCGGAGCTGCTGCGCCTCCTGGGCCAGCTTCGCTTCCGGACCAGCTACGGCCAGAACGTCCTCGACCACCTCGTCGAGTGCTCCCATCTCGCGGCCCTGATGGCCGGCGAGGTCGGCGCCTCGGTCGAGACCGCGCGCCGGGCGGCGCTCCTGCACGACATCGGCAAGGCCGTCACGCACGAGGTCGAGGGCCCGCACGCGCTGGTGGGGGCGAAGATCGCCCAACGTAGGGGCGAGTCGGAGGCCGTCGCTCACGCGATCGAGGCCCACCACGGCGAGGTCGACCCGCGAACCGTCGAGGCGGTCCTCGTTCAGGCCGCCGACGCGGTCTCGGGCGCCCGGCCGGGGGCTCGCGGCGATGCGCTGGAGCAATACGTCGCGCGGCTTCGTGACCTCGAGGAGATCGCCGCCCGCCACCAGGGCGTCGAGCGGGTCTTCGCGATGCGCGCCGGACGGGAGATCCGGGTGATCGTCGATCCGGGCGAGGTAGACGACGAGACCGCGGCGCTGATCGCGCACGAGATCGCAACCGCGGTGGAGAAGGAGATCGAGTACCCGGGCCGGATCAAGATCACCGTGATCCGCGAGAGCCGGTCGACGAGCTATGCAAGTTGACGAGCGTCACCCGCCGAAACCGGAGGCGGAGCCGAGGATGCCGGCGGAGTTACTTTAGGATGCGCGCCGCATGAGTGACGAGACCCTCTTTTACGTCCTCGGCGGCTGCCTGATCGCCGTCGCGCTGATCGTCTCCTTCGTCGGCCTGCGGTTCGACAAGTTCCCGGGCTCGAAGGGCCTGCTGGTCGGGGCGACGGTCGCGGTCGCCGTGCTGGTCGTCGCGACGATGACCTTTGGCTGGAAGAACGCCGAGGACGAGCAGGAGCACCGCGAGGCCGAGCTGGCGCACGAGGTGGCCGAGAACGAGGAGGCGGGCGACACCGAGGAGGCCGACGAGGAGGCCGGCAGCGACGCGCCGGAGGAGGCCGCCGAGGGCGGTGACACCGCTCCGGAGGAGACGACCGCGGCCGTCGACGGCGCCGAGGTCTTCGCCAGCGCGGGCTGCACCGGCTGCCACACGCTCGCCGACGCCGGCTCGACCGCGACCACGGGTCCCGACCTCGACGGCGCCCTGAAGGGCGAGGACGAGGCGTTCATCCGCGAGTCGATCATCGACCCGAGCGCCGACATCGCCGAGGGCTACCCGCCGAACATCATGCCCGAGACCTACGAGGACCAGCTCAGCCCTGAGGAGCTCGACGCGCTGGTCGCCTACCTCGCCCAGGTCACGAGCGGCAAGAGCTGAATCAGCCCGGGCCTAGAGCCCGTGGTGTGGCCACTCGGGCGGCTCGCCGCGCTTGAAGGCCGAGGCGCCGATCGCGTGCGAATCGCGGCGCCAGAACATCGAGAGCGCCGCCTCGACCTCGTTGCGCAGCCGCTCCTCGTAGGTCCGGCCGACGTTGCGGACCATCGTCTCCTTGTCGGTGCGGATCGCCCCCTGGGGCAGGGCGGCGATCTCGCGCGCCAGCTCGAGCGCCCGGGGCAGGGACTGGCCCTCGTCGACGACCTCGTTGGCGAGCCCGATCGCGAGCGCCTCCTCCGCGTCGACGGGCCGCCCGGTGATGATCAGCTCCATCGCCTTCGCGTAGCCCACGACGAGCGGCAGGCGGACGGTCATCCCGTCGCCGGCGACGATGTTCCAGCGCCGCTCCAGCGCCCCGAAGACGGCGTTGCGGGCGACGATCCGGATGTCGGCGAGCAGCGCGTTCTCCAGCCCGGCCGCGACCGCCCAGCCGTTGACGGCGGCGATCACCGGCTTGAAGACGTCGACGCGGCGGCTGTAGCCGCAGTCGCCCGCCGAGTCGTAGACGTGGGTGCGGAACTCGTCCCAATCCGGGCGCGGCCAGTCGGCGGCGTCCTGGAGGTCCCAGCCGGCGCAGAAGGCGTCGCCGCTGCCGGTGATCACGAGCACGAAGGCGTCATCGTCGTCGCGGAACCGCCGCCAGGCGTGATGGAGCTCCTCGTTCATCCGCCGTGAGACGGCGTTGCGCTGCTCCGGGCGGTCGTAGGTGAGCACGGCGACGTGGTCGTCCAGCTCGTAGGTGATCTGCTCGTACTCCATCGATCCTCCCGGGTATGGCGGCCTAAGATTCGCCGCGTGACCGGGAAGCGCTATCACGTCACGACGTTCGGGTGCCAGATGAACGAGCACGACTCCGAGCGGATGAAGGGGATGCTCGAGTCGCTCGGCTACGCCGAGGCGCCCGACCGGGACGGCGCCGACCTGATCCTCTTCAACACCTGCTCGATCCGCGAGAACGCCGACAGCCGCTTCCTCGCGCACCTCGGCGACGCGAAGCGGCTGAAGTCGGAGGACCCGGAGCGGATCGTCGGGGTCGGCGGCTGCTGGGCCCAGTCGGTCAAGGAGGAGGTCTTCGCGCGCTTTCCGTTCGTCGACGTCGCGTTCGGCCCAGGGCAGATCGCGCGCCTGGCCGAGTTCCTGAACTCGGACTCGTTGACCGCCCAGGGCTATTTCGAGTTCGAGGACTTCGCCGGCCACCTGCCGATGAAGCGCGGGCGCGAGTTCCAGGCCTGGCTGCAGATCTCCCAGGGCTGCAACTGCAACTGCTCGTATTGCATCGTGCCCTCGACGCGCGGGCGCGAGCAGAGCCGCCACCCGGATGAGCTCGTCAGCGAAGTCCGGGCTCTCGCGATCGACGGCGTCCGCGAGGTCACGCTCCTTGGCCAGAACGTGAACAGCTATGGCCGCGACCTCGGCGCGGACCGGACGACGTTCGCCGAGCTGCTCAGGATGCTCGACCCGATCGAGGGGATCGAGCGGATCCGCTACACCAGCCCGCACCCCAAGGACATGCGCGAGGACGTGATCCGCGCCCACGCCGAGCTCGCGTCGGTCTGCGAGCACATCCACCTGCCGTTGCAGTCGGGGTCGAGCCCGATCCTGAAGGCGATGCGGCGCACCTACAACCGCGAGCGTTACCTGGACCGCGTGGCGCTGATCCGCGAGCACGTCCCCGATTGCGCGCTGACCACGGACGTCATCGTCGGCTTCCCCGGCGAGACCGACGAGGACTTCGAGCGCACGCTCGAGGTCGTCGACCAGGTCCGTTACGACGGCGCCTTCACCTTCGTCTATTCACCGCGGCGCGGCACCGACGCGGCGACCCTGCCCGGCCAGGTCTCGGAGGAGGCGAAGCGCGAGCGGATGGGCCGCTTGGTCGAGCTCGTCCAGCGTCACGCCCGCGAGCGCGCCCAGCGCTTCGTGGGCCGGACGATGGACGTTCTGGTCGAAGGCACCGCGCGCCGCGATCCCGCTCAGCTGCGCGGCCGCACCCGCCACAACAAAGCGGTGAACTTCGAGGGCACCGCGAGCGCGGGCGAGCTGGTCGAGGTCGAGATCGCCAGCGCCACCTCGCAGACGCTGACCGGTCACGAGCGGCTGCTGAGCCGCGTCTGACCCCGGCCGTGCAGGTCCTGGCGATCTTCGGCCCGACCGCGGTCGGCAAGACCGGGGTCGCGATCGAGGTCGCCGACCTATTGCGCGCGCACGACGAGGACCCGGTCGCGGTTTCCTGCGATTCGATCCAGGTCTACCGGGGCCTCGAGGTGCTGAGCGGGGCGGCGACCCTGGCTGAGCGCGAGCGGCTGGAGCATCGCCTGATCGGCGTCGCCGGCGTGGATGAGGAGTTCTCCGCCGGGCGCTTCGCCGAGCTCGCCCATGCCGAGATCGACCGGCTGCTGGCCGAAGGCCGGCGCCCGATCGTCGTGGGCGGCACGGGGCTCTACATGCGGGCGGCGCTCGCCGAGCTCGAGCTGCGCCCGCCGGTGCCGTCGGCGGTTCGCGCCGAGGTGGAGGCGGACTTGGCGGCGCGGGGGTCGGAGGCTCTGCACTCCGAGCTGTCGCCCGAGCTCGCCTCCGGCGTCCATCCCAACGACCGCAAGCGGATCGTCCGCCTGACCGAGCTCGCCCGGCTCGGGATCGCCGCACACCCCTCCGGCGAGGGCCTGTGGACCGAAAAGCTGCGGGTACCGACGACGCTCGTCGGGCTGACGCTCGACCGCGACGAGCTCGACGCTCGGATCGACACCAGGGTCGAGACGATGGTTCGCGACGGCGCCGAGGAGGAGGTTCGGGCGGCCAACGGCGCCGGCGCCTCGCGTACGGCCCGCGCGGCGATCGGGTTCGACGAGTTGCTGTCGGGCGACGTCGAGGCGATGAAGCGTGCCCAGCGCCGCTTCGCCCGCCGACAGCTCACCTGGATGCGACGGATGGAGGGCGTGACGACGCTCGACCGAACCGGCCGGGCCGATGCCGAGGTCGCGGCGGAGGTCATCGGCCTCACCGACGCCGGATAGCCTGCGCCGATGCGGTTCGAGAAGTGGCAGGCGCTGGGCAACGACTACATCGTGGTCGAGCGCGATGCGCTCCCCTGGGAGCTGACCGCGGAGCGCATCCGGAGGATCTGCGACCCGCACTTCGGCGTCGGCTCGGATGGGATCCTCCTGCTCTCGGCGCACGACGATGACCGCTACGTCGCCGAGCTGCGCATCTTCAATCCCGATGGCTCGGAGGCCGAGCTCTCCGGCAACGGCGCCCGCGAGGCGGTGCTCTACCTGCGCGAGTCCGGGTGGACCGACGACGACACGTTCACGATCGTGACCAAGGCCGGCGAGGTGACGCCGACGATCACCGGGCCGGGCGAGGTCTCGATGGCGATCGGCCGCGCCACCGACGAGGGGACGGGAACGGTCGAGTCGGCCGGCCGGGACTGGTCGTTTCGCCGAGTGAACGTCGGCAACCCGCAGTGCGTGATCGAGGGGGGCGACGAGGTCGAAGATCTCGACTTGGGCGCGATCGGGCCTGCCATCGAGGGCAACACGGAGCTGTTCCCGAACCGCACCAACGTCTCGTTCATCCGGATCGACGGGTCGACGGTCCGGGCGCGGATCTTCGAGCGCGGGGTGGGGGAGACCTTGTCATCGGGCACCGGTGCGAGCGGCGCGGCGGTCGCCGCGTTCCTGGGTGGCGCGAAGAGTCCGATCACCGTGAAGCTCGACGGCGGCGAGCTGACCGTGGAGATCACCGACGAGCTGGACGTCATTTTGATCGGGGCCGCGTCGCGCGTCTACGCCGGCGAGCTCGATCCGGGGCTTGTCGCGTCCCTCGCGGACACCTGACTGCGGGCGCGAATCTGCTCGGCGATCTCCCTCGCCCGGTCGGTGTTCGCCGTGATCGTGATCTGGCCGGAGACGTCGGAGATGTCGCCGCGGTCGTAGTCGACGCGGATCTCGAGCCTGTCCGGCTCGGCGGCCAGGTCGGCCATCTGCCAGTTGGGGCTCGAGTAGGCCGAATCGATCAGCTCCGCTTTGCCGGAGTTCGAGTAGACGACGAACCGCTCCTCGGTGACGGCGAGCGCCAGCCGTACGAGCGTGACCTTGCCGTTGAAGCGCTTCCCGGGCGCCTTGAAGTGCGCGTAGCGGATCTTCCCGGGGACGCCCTCGACGATCAAGGCGACTCCCTCGGCTTCGAGCTCCGCGCGGAGCTCGGCCTTGAAGGTGCCGGTGCCGAGGAAGATCCGCCCGAGGAAGCTCACGCCGGCCGCCGAGCAACGAGCAGCTCGGCCAGCCGGGCGGCGACGAACCCGAAGGCGAAGTAGAGGGCCGGCAGCCAGAGCGCGACTCCGAACAGGCCGTCCGCGGCCGGGCTGTACTCGGCGAGCTCGAGCTCGACGATCAGGATCTCGGCGGCCGGGCCGATGACCGCGGCGGCAAGCCCGCACACGATCGCCGGGCCGCCACCCCCGAGCCAGCTCGCGATCAGCACGGCCAGCATCACGATCAGCGTCGTCGCCGGCCCTTCCGGCTCGTCGTAGACGACCGCCGTGAGCGCGTAGAGGGCAAGTACGGACGCGATCGCGCCGATCCCTACCCGCAGCTCGAAGCCGCGCCGCGGGGGCCCGAGGCGCAGCCTCAGCTCGCCCACCGACGCTGTCGCCAGCCCGACCAGGATCGGGAACCACAGCGCGCTCTCCCAGACGAAGGGGGTCTCGTCGTCGAGGTAGGTGGTGGTCCCCGCCTGCACGTGGCCGGCGTCGCCGATCAGCCCCCCGGCCGCGCCGACCAGGAAGAGGATCAGCAGCTCTTTCGGACGCAGCCGCATCGCGGGCGGGAGTATCGCGCCTCGGCTAGCCTCCCGCGTCCGATGGCCCTCACCGATCCCTCCAAGCGCCTCGAGGCGATCCCGCCGTACATGTTCGCCGAGCTGGAGCGCAAGGTGGCCGCGAAGAAGGAGGCCGGGATCGACGTAATCAGCCTCGGGATCGGCGACCCGGACACGCCGACATATCCGCACGTGGTCGAGGCGATGCAGGCCGCGGTCGCCGACCCGGGCACGCATCAGTACCCCTCGAACCGGGGCCGGGCTGAGTTCAGGGAGGCGTTCGCGGGCTTCTATGGCCGCCGCTTTGGCGTCGAGATCGACCCCGAGACCGAGCTGATCCCCGCGATCGGCGCCAAGGAGTGCATCTACAACCTCTGCTTCGCGTTCCTCGACCCCGGCGACGTCGCGCTCGCCTCGGACCCCGGTTATCCGGTCTACACCGGCGGGCCGGTGCTGGCCGGCGCCGAGGCCGTCGTCCTGCCGCTCGTCCCCGGACTCGGGTTCGCCCCCGACCTCGACGCGATCGCCGCGGCCGACCTCGAGCGCGCCCGGCTGATCTTCCTCAACTACCCGAACAACCCGACCGGCGCCGTCGTCCCCGACGGGCTCTTCGAGCGGGTCATCGAGCTCGCCCGCGAGCACGAGATCCTCGTCGTGCACGACAACGCCTACTCCGAGACCACCTACGACGGCTACGTGGCCCCGAGCTTCCTCGCGACCCCCGGCGCCAAGGAGGTCGGCGTCGAGGTGTTCTCCCTGTCCAAGGGCTACAACATGACCGGCTGGCGCTGCGCGGCGATCCTCGGCAACGCCGACGCGGTCGCCTCCTACTGGCGGTTGAAGACGAACGTCGATTCGGGGCTCTTCGAGGCCGTCCAGCTCGCCGGCGCCGCGGCGCTCTCCGGCCCGCAGAAGCCGGTCGAGGAGATGAACGCGATCTACGCTCGCCGCCGCGACCTGGTGGTCGGCGCGCTGCGCGAGATCGGCGTCGACGTCGCGGCGCCGAAGGGGACGATCTACGTCTGGGCGCCGGTCCCCGACGGACACACCTCGACCTCGTTTGCCGAGTTGGTGCTCGAGGAGGCGGCCGTCGTCGTCTCGCCTGGCTCGATGTACGGGCCGAGCGGCGAGGGCTTCTTCCGGATCTCGCTCACGACGCCCGACGAGCGGATCTCCGAGGCCGTCGAGCGCCTGCGCGAGCACCTCGCGGCTTAGATGGGCGAACGGCGCCGGACGAGCTCAGGGTCGCCGTACGAGCGGCGCTACGGCTTCAGTCGCGCGGTCCGGGACGGCGACCGGGTGCTGGTCTCGGGTACGGCGCCGGTCTGGCCCGATGGCAGTTGCGACCCCGATCCGGCCGTCCAGGCGCGCCGCTGCTGCGAGATCATCGTCGCGGCGCTCGAGGACCTGGGCGCCTCGGCCGCCGACGTCGTGCGGACGCGGATGTACGTCACGGATGCGGCGATCGCCGACGCCGTCGGCGCGGTCCACGGTGAGTTCTTCGGCGGGGCAGCCCCCGCGGCGACCATGGTCGTCGTCGCCGGCCTGCTCGACTCGCGCTGGCGCGTCGAGATCGAGGCCGAGGCGGACCTGCGCACAAACTGTTAGGAGTTGCTAATAATGCTCGCCGCGAAGGCGGCGGGCCTTCCCCCTTCGACGTTCGGGTTAGGCGGGAGGGGGAGATTCAAGCCCGCACGCGTACTTACCGATCCATAAAGCAATGACCACACTGGGCATAGCACTGGCACTTGCGTGCGCCGCGATGGCGAACGTGTCGATGTTGTGCAAGCACCGGGGCGCCTCGGAGGCCCCCGAGATCAACCTGAAGACGCCGTGGCACAGCGTCAAGCAGCTCTTCCTGTCGCGCTGGTGGACGATCGGCTTCGCGGTCGCCGCGGTCGCCTGGGTCCTGCACGTCGCCGCGATGTCGATCGCGCCGCTGTCGCTGGTCCAGGGTGTGATCGCCGGCGGGCTCGTCCTGATCGCCTACCCGGCGACCCGCTACTTCGGCCACAAACTCAACCGGCGCGAGATCGTGGGCCTCGGCCTGGCCGCCGCCGGACTCGGCTTCCTCGCCGTCACCGTCCCGCATGCGGCCGAGAACGAGGGCTACTCGATCGTCACGCTCGCCGGCTTCGAGACGGTGATGTGCGGCGCCGGCGCCTTCCTGTTCGCCTCCGGCCTCCTCCGCAAGGGCTCGGTCTGCCACGGCGTCGTTCTCGGGCTCGCCTCAGGGCTCCTCATCGGGGTCTCCAACGTCGCGATCAAGGCGCTCACCGAGGGCATCGACATCGCCGGCATGCAGGCGCTGCTCAGCCCCTGGACCGTGCTCGTCCTGATCGGCGGTCTCGGTGCCTTCTTTGCGCTCGCCAAGGGAATGCAGCTCGGCGAGGCGATCCCGGTGATCGCCACCGCCTCGGTCGCCTCCAACTGCGCGGCGATTCTCGGCGGCGTGATCGTGTTCGGCGATCCGATCGGTTCGGACCTCGTCGAGGGCCTCCTGCGCGGCCTCGCCTTCGCCGCCGTGATCGCGGCCGCCGCGGTCATGCCGCACGTTCCCACCGGCCCCCGTCCGGGCCCGCAGACCGCCTAGACGGCCTAGAGCTTCCCCTCGGCCTCGAGCGTCTCGCGCAGGCCGGTCTCCAGCCCGCGCGGCGAGTACCCGAGCTCGGCCATCGCCTTGTCGTGCTTGGCCCAGAAGGTCACGCCGTCCGCCGACGAGATCAGCTCGCGCAGGTTCGGCGGCTGGCCCATCATCTTCCCGACCAGGGGACCGGCCGGCGCCATCAGCTTCAGCATCCCGGTCGGGACCGCGCGTGACGGGGGCTTCTTGTCGGCCACCCGGCCGACCGCTCCGATCAGCTCGCGCATGGTCGTGATCTCGCCGCCGAGCACGTAGGCCTCGCCGGTCTCGCCCTTATCGAGGGCCAGGAGAATTCCGTCGGCGACATCCTCGACGTAAACCATGTTCATCCCCAGGTCGGGGAACGCCATGAGCGGCATCTTCCCCGCCAGGAACTGGTTGATCTGGGTGCCGATCGCCGAGTGGTCGTCGGGGCCGTAGACGCCGCCGGGCTGGACGATCACGCAGGGCAGGCCCTCGTCGGCGATCAGGCGCTTGGCGATCTGGTGCGCCTCGTACTTGGTCTGCTCGTAGTAGGACGTGAACTCGAGCCCCGGGTGCTCGTAGGTCTCGTCGACGACCTCGCCGTGGGTGTTGCCGAACGCACCGACGGTTGAGACATAGACGACCTTCGGGGTGTTCGCGGCGAGCGCCGCCCGCAGCGTCTTCTCGGTCCCGAGCACGTTCGCCTCGTACATCGCCCGGTGCTCGGACTCGGGGATCCCGACCTCGTAGACGGCGGCGTTGTGGATCAGCGCGTCGCAGCCGGCGAGCCCGGTGGTGATCACGGATTCGTCGGAGAGGTCGCCGACCACGAGCTCGCAGCCGAGCGCCTCCAGGTCCGCCCCCTTCTGCGCCGAGCGGACCAGGAGGCGCACGTCGTCGCCGCGAGCGCGCAGCTTGCGGGCGACGTGGCCGCCGATGAATCCGGTGCCCCCGGTCAAGAAGACGCGCATCCAGCGCGCAGCCTACTCGTGATCGTGCCTGGGCGCGGTTCGCCCAGGCGTCGTCACGCACGTAGGTAAAGCGTCCAGAAAACGGCCGTTTTCTGGCGGTTTTGCGCGATTTGCCGTTCCAAGGGGTATGGACATCGGGAATCCCCTGCATCGCGCAGCGCTCGCCTTCGCGGGTCTGATGGTCGCTTTCGCGGTCGTCCTGTGGGTGACCCCGGTCGGAACGGCTCCCGCGAACGACCGCCCGGCGGGCTACACCGGCAAGCCCCGGGCGGAGGCCGTCAAGTCCGCCGACCGGGCCAAGCCCGCCGCGAAGCCGGTGAGCGCGCCGAAGCCCGCCCCGAAGCCCGAGTCCAAGCCCAAGCCGCTGCCGGAAGTGGCCAACTCGGCCGGCGAGGCGCTCGACGTCAGCGAGGCCTGCGAAGAGCACCTGGCCACCCTGGCGAACCGGGGTCTGACGGTCCCCGAAGGCTGGGAGATCAAGTGCGTCGGCCCCGGGCTCGACTGGCAGGGCAACTCGCACTGGGGCGTCGCGTGCCCGTACGACTCCTGCCCGGAGGGCGCGGGCCCCTACCTCTCGATCTCGAACCCCACTTACTACGTGATCGCCCACGAGCTCTGCCACGCCAACTTCGGCAACGACGAGCTGATGGCCGACAACTGCGCCGCCGAGCACGGCGCGACGCTCGAGACCAGCCCGTACCAGTAATACCCTCGTCGAAGTGCCAAGGCTCCTCGTGATCGCCGTGGCGGTCGCCGCCTCCGTGGCGGCCGCCTCCCACGCCGCCGACGGTTCCCGGACCCTGCCGCCGCGCAGCTTCGCCTTCGCGATCGGCAACGGCAACCTCGCCGGCGGCCCGGAGCAGGTTGCCGAGCGGCTGGGCGCGTTCGAGCTCGTCGTCGTCGACGGCGAGCTGGCGAGGGCGGACGAGATCGCCGCGCTGCGAGCCCGCGGGGTCACGGTCCTCGGTTACCTGAGCGTCGGCACGATCGAGAAGTGGCGCTCCTGGTACCCCAAGCTGAAGCGCTTCCGGCTCAACGCCTGGGCGGACTGGAAGGACGAGTGGTTCGCCGACGTCTCGAGGCCGAGGCTACGGCGGTTGATCGAGGGCGAGATTGCCCCGCAGCTGCTCGGGAAGGGGTTCGACGGCTTGTTCCTCGACAACGTCGACATGGTCGAGACCCGCAACCACGCCGCACAGCGCGATGGGATGCGCGAGCTCGTGAACGCGCTCGCGGCGCTCGCCCACGGCGACGAACGCCTGCTGTTCGCGCAGAACGGCGCTGAGATCCTCGAAGAGCTCGAGCTGCTCAACGCGCTCGACGGCTGGAACCGCGAGGACGTCACCTGGACTTACGACTTCGACCGCCGCCGCTACGTCCATCAGAGCCTGGGCGAGACCCGCGCGGCGCTCGCAGAGCTACGCGCGATGGCGACCCGGGGCCTGGTCACGACGACCGCCGACTACACGCGCGCCGGCGATGCCGACGCCGAGGCGGAGTCGGTCAGCAACGCCTGCTCGGCGGGCGCCGTGCCGTACGTAGGCGACATCGGGCTCACCGCGAGGCGCCTGCCCGACCCGCCTCTGACCTGCCCGTAGGCGGTCAGTCAGCGGGCGGGACGCCTCCGACGTAAACAGCCCTGCGCTTCCTTCAAGCCTGGGCTCTTCCTGCCGCGCCTACACTTGGTCGCATGGAGAGCGGCGCCGGCATCCAGAACGCCCGAGCTCGCCAGCGGGCGCTGGCGATCGGGGTTGTGCCCAGTCCCGCCGTCGAGGGCGAGGACCAGCTGGCCGAGCTCAAGGAGCTGCTGCGCACGGCAGGGGTTGCGACCGCGGGGGAGATGGTCCAGGTCCGCGACGCGCCGGACGGGGACCGCTACTTCGGCCGCGGCAAGCTCGACGAGCTCAAGGCGGAGGTCAAGCGCTCGGGCGCCAACCTGGTCGCCTGCGACGACGAGCTCCTGCCGCGCCAGGAGCGCAATCTGGAGGCCGCGCTCGACGTGCCGGTGATCGACCGCACCGCGATCATCCTCGACATCTTCGCCGACCATTCCCACTCGGCCGAGGGCAACCTTCAGGTCGAGCTGGCGCAGCTCGAGTACAACCTCGCGCGGATGCGGGGTCTGTGGACCCACCTCGAGCGCCTCGGCGCCGGGCGCATGGACGGCGGAATCGGCACCAGGGGCCCGGGCGAGTCCCAGATCGAGACCGACCGTCGCCTCGCGCGCGACCGGATCACGACCCTGCGCCGCCGTCTCAAGCAGGTCGAGCAGAACCGCGGCCTGCAGCGCTCGCAGCGCGAGGCTTCACCGGTGCCCGCCGTCGCTCTCGCCGGCTACACGAACGCCGGCAAGTCGACGCTGCTCAACGCGCTCACCGGCGCCGGCGTGAGCGTGGGGGCGAGGCTCTTCCACACCCTCGATCCGACCACCCGCACCTACGACCACGACGGGCGCAGCTACCTGGTGACCGACACGGTCGGCTTCATCCGCAAGCTCCCACACCAGGTGGTCGAGGCGTTCAAGGCGACGCTCGAGGAGACCCGGCTTGCGGACCTGATCGTGCACGTCGTCGACGGCTCGGAGCCGGCGCCGATGAGGGCCGAGGCGATTGCGGCGGTCGACTCAGTGCTCGAGGAGATCGGCGCCGGCGACCGGCCCCGGCTGCTCGTCTTCAACAAGATGGACCTCCTCGACGACGAGGGCCGGCGGGAGCTGCTGGTCGGCGTCCCCGACGCGATCGGGGTGTCGGCCGAGACGGGGGAGGGGATCGACGAGCTGCGCGAGCGGATCGAGACGGCATTCGAGGGCACCCTGCGGGAGGTCGAACTGCTGGTCCCGTATGCGCAGGGCGCGCGTCTCTCGGAGCTCTACGAGCTCGCCGGCGACCTCGAGCGCTCCGAGCGTGCCGACGGGGTCCTGGTGCAGGCGAAGATCCCGGCCGCCCATGCGCACCGCTTCGCGGAGTTTGCGGTCAGCGCCAACGGCGGCGCTCCGGACTCCGCCTGAGCCGCCTTTACGCTCAATCGGTGAAGCTCGCCTGCACACGGCTCAGCGAGGACGCCCGACTGCCCACGCGCGCCAACGAGGGCGACGCGGGCCTCGACCTCTACGCGGCCGAACCGGCAACGCTCGGGCCGGGCGAGCGCGCGAGCGTCGGGACGGGAATCGCGATCGAGGTTCCACCCGGCCACGCCGGCCTCGTGCTGCCGCGTTCCGGGCTGGCCGCGCGCCACGGGATCGCCCTCGTCAACTCCCCGGGGCTGATCGACGCCGGATACCGCGGCGAGGTCCGGGTGCTGCTGCTCAACACCGACCGCGAGGCCACGTTCGAGGTTGCTGTCGGCGACCGGATCGCCCAGCTACTGCTGACCCCGTTCCTCGTCGCCGAGCCGGCCGAGGTCGCCGAGCTGACCGCCGCGGCCCGCGGCGCCAACGGCTTCGGGTCATCCGGGCGCTGATCGCCGCTCAGCGGCGGGCGGGGCGCCCGAGCGGGCGCGGCCAGAGGTCGGCACCGCGCCGGCGGCGATCGTTGGTCCCATAGCGCCGGTCGGAGGGACCGGCGCGCCGCTCGGTCGCCGGCGGCGCCTCGGCGAGCCGGTCGAGCCTCGGGATCACGTCGCTGGCAAGCGCCGCCATGAACTGCTCGGGGGGCAGAGGGCGGCTGATCAGGAAGCCCTGGGCGTAGTCGCAGCCCCATTCGCGCAGGGAGTGCCACTGCCTGGCCGTCTCCACGCCCTCGCCGACCGCGCTCATCTCGAGGGTGTGCGCGAGTTCGGTGGCGCTCCTGACCACGCCCGCGCTGCGGCGGTCATGACCCATCGTGGCGATGAAGCCGCGGTCGATCTTGAGCACGTCGAGCGGAAGGCTGACCAGCCGGTCGAGCGAGGACTCGCCCCGTCCGAAGTCGTCGATCGAGATCGAGACGCCGAGGTCGCGAAGGTCGTGGAGCGCTCCGGCGCGCTCCAGCAGCCCCGGGCCATCCTCGAGCTCGGTCAGCTCGAGGTGGAGCAACTGAGGAGCGAGCCCGGTGTCGCGCAGGTTGCGACTGATCTGAGCGGCGAGCGCCGCGTCGACGGATCGCGGCGAGACGTTGACCGTGACCTGGATGCTGCGTCCGGCGAGCTCCCAGGCGCGAGCCTGGGCGATGGCGGCTCCGAGCACGAAGGTGTGCAGGCGCAGCGAGTCCCGTCGCCCGACCAGAAAGGGCAGGAACGCGCTCGGCGGGAGCCAGCCGTCGATCGTGCGCCAGCGGATCAGCGCCTCAGCAGCGGCAACGCTGCCGTCGGTGAGCGAGACGATCGGCTGGTAGTGGAGGTGGACGTCCCCCCGCGCGATCGCCCGGTTGAACCGCCTGGCGACCAGCGTTCGCCGGAGCAGGAAGTCCGCGTTGTCGAGCACCCCTAGGACGGCGTCCGCCCCCAGGTGCCGCACCAGCGCCGGTAGCGCTCGATCGCCACCTCGGCCTTCGAAAGCTCGTGGAAGCGCCTGACCGACATGCCTCCGTGTGACCGGAGCGCCTCCGTGGCGGCGATCAGGGCGCGTGCCAGCTCGAGCGCCTGCGCCTCGGCGGCGGCCGCGAGGCTCGCGCCGGTGTCCTCGGCGCCAGGACCCGGATCCGAGGTCCACTCGGGACCGGCGAGGAAGGTGAGGTCCTGCTCGTAGCGCCGGAGCTCGGGCGGCAGCGGGGCGCGCTCGGCGACCGGGAGCGCGCTGCGACGACCGTCGCGTGCGCGCCGCTCGATCCCGGGCGTGAGGCGGTCCGCGAGCGCGTCGATCTCTGCGCCCTTCCGATCGCGCCGCTGGGCGACCCGCTGGTCGATCACGACCTCGACCCGGGAGTCGGCGGCGAAGTGCTCACAAAGGCGCGGCTTGATGCGCGCAAGGCGTGGAGGGACAACGCAGTAGATGACCTGCTCGGGCTCCGTCGGGGCGACTCGGTCCGCCGTATTGCGCTCCATTACGGCTCTCCTCCTGGGTCTTGGAATCCCCCTACACACGTACCGATCGACACAAGTCGCGACGGCTTTTAGCCTTCGCGCTTCCTTTGGACATTCGTCCCATTAGCCTGATCTCCCCTCCATGACGAACACGGATGTCGAGCTGTCGTGTGAGCTGCTCAGATCGGCGCTCGCACGCTCGTCCGAGGCGGCGGAGCTGGAGCCGCGGCTCGCCGGCGTCGTTGGGGCAGCGATCGCGGGGGACGGACGGCGCATCGCGTTCTGGCTCAACCTCTACAACGCGCGGCTGCTGCGCGAGTTCGAGGAGCAGCCGCTGAAGGGTTCGGTGCTGCGCAATCGCGGTGTATTCGGGAAGACGTCGTATCGCGTCGGCGAGCACGACTACAGCCTCGACGTGATCGAGCACGGCCTGCTGCGCCGCAACGCGCGGCCGCCATACCGCCTGCGGCGACTGCTGCGCCGTGCCGACCCGCGACTCGCCGCGGCCCCCGCCGTCCTCGATCCCCGGATCCACTTCGCGCTCAACTGCGGGGCGGTCTCCTGCCCGCCGATCCGCGCCTACAGCGCGGCCGGCCTCGATTCGGAGCTCGAGGCGGCCTCGGCGAGCTACATCCGAGCCGAGACGGTGGTGGACCGCGAGCGCTCGCGGATCCGGCTGCCGTACCTGATGCGCCTCTACCGCGGCGACTTCGGCAACCGCGACGCCGCGCTGGAGTTCGCGGCCGCCCGCCTGGACCCCGCCGACGGCGCCTGGGTCCGCGAGCGGCGCCCGTCGGTCTCCTACGGCCGCTTCGACTGGACCGTCGCCTAGGGCACCCCGGCCGCGGCCCGCGCGCTCGCGTGCGCGGCGATCTCAATCGCGTCGTCGAGCGGCTCGAGCACGGGCTCCGAGCCCGTTCGCCGAGCGAGGGCGAGCTGGATCAGGCGATCGGCCAGCCAGACGTTCTTGGGCAGCAGCGGGCCGTGCAGGTAGGTGCCGATCAGGTTGTCGCGTCTGACGCCCTCGAAACCGTCGGAGTCGTTGTTGCCATGGCCCTTGAGCACGCGGCCCAGCGGCTGCGCGCCGTCGCCGAGGTAGGTGCGTCCACCGTGGTTCTCGAAGCCGGCGATCACCCGTGTTCCGCCGCCCAGATCGGCCTCGATCGCGACGTTGCCGATCAGTCGCGGCCCGGGATCGCGGACCGTCTCGAGGTCGACGAGCCCGAGCCCGGCGATCCGCCGCTCGCCGAGCTGGTAGCTGTGGCCGAGCAGCTGATACCCGCCGCACACCGCGAGCACGACCGCGCCGTCGTCGACGGCCCCGGCAACGGCGTCGCGCTTGGTGCGCAGCATGTCCTCGGCGACCAGTTCCTGATCGCGATCCTGGCCGCCGCCGATGTAGATCAGGTCGTGGGCAGCGGGGTCGAAGGCCTCGGACGGCCCGGCCGCGGCGTAGCTGAAGCCGATCCCCCGCCACTCGCAGCGACGCTGCAGGAAGAGGATGTTGCCCCGGTCGGCGTAGATGTTCATCTGCTCCGGGTAGAGCCCGAGCAGCCGCAGCTCCATCAGCCGGCCTCCAGAACGCAGATCGTCGAGCCGAAGTGATCGTCGGTCGCGGCGACCTCGATCCGCTGCTGCGGCCGCAGGCCGGCGGTCTCCGCCTCGGCCTCGAAGCCGTCCGCGTCGAGCCCGTCGAGGTGGATCGCATAGGGCTCGTCGCGCAGTTCCCCGGCCGGCGAGACGGTCTGGCGCAGGCGGCGGATCTCGATCCCCCCCTCGACGGCGGCGATCTCGAGCGGCTGGCTGGAGTAGATCCAGCCCTCCAGCTCGCGCACGTCGGGAAGCAGGGGCAGGTCCGGATGCGAGGTGACCGCGAACGCGTCGGGGGCGAGGACCGCGGCGGCGAGCAGGCCGCCGGGGCGCACGCGGGCCGCCGCGCCGGCGAGCAGCGCCCGGCGCCCGGCCGGGCCCCCGATCACGTGGACGAGCTGCATCGGCGCGAGGACGGCGGAGAAGCCGCGATCGAGTCCGTCGACCTCCTCGAGCCGCCGGGCATCGCCGGCCACCGTCTCGACCTCGAGCCCGTGCTCGCGGGCCCGCCCGTCGAGCCGTTCGAGCAGGGCCGGCTCGGAGTCGAGCGCGACGACCTCGAGGCCGGCGGCCGCGAGGTGGAGGGCGACCCGCCCGGTGCCGGCACCGAGCTCCAGAACCGGCCCGTGGGCCGACGAGGCGATCTCCGCCCACGAGGCCAGGTCGGCGCTGTAGGGACCGCACTCGACGTCGTGCCAGATCGCCTCGAGCTGCGCCGGCGAGGCGTTCATTGCCAGAACTCCTTGGCCAGCCCGCGGGCGCTGAGCAGCTTGCGCAGCTCGATCAGCGCCGTGTAGGTGGGCAGCGCGAACAGGGCTCCCTCCGCCTCGGCCACGGCGCGGTCAAGCGAGGCCTCGATGTCGGGTTCGACGATGAGCCGCTCGGGCTCGATTCCGGCGTACTTGAGCCGCACGGCCATCTCCGGCGCCCGGGTGCCGGAGCAGACCACCCGCCGCGCGGCCCCGGCGAGGAGCTCGAAGTCGGCGTCCCAGACCCAGGAGACGTCGCGGCCGTCGGCGATCCTGTCGTTGAGGGCGATCCAGAGGTCGAGGTTCTCGCCGTCGCCGGCCTCCAGTCGCAGCGTGCGCAGGACCTCGTTCGCGCCGGCGGGGTTCTTGATCAGGAGGATCGAGACGGGCCGCTCGTCGACGACGATGGTCTCGACGCGCCCGAAGGCGGCCTCGACGGTGGCGAGCGCGGTCACCGTCTGCTCGAGCCCGATCCCGAGCCGCAGCGCCGCCGCGATCGCCGCCAGCGCGTTGTAGACGTTGTAGAGGCCCGGCAGCGGCAGCTGCAGGCGCGCCTCGCCGGCCGGGGTGGTGATCAGCGAGCGCGAGCCTCGCATCCCGAGCAGCTCGATCTCGGTCGCGGCGACATCCGGGACCGGCCGGTCGGCGCCGCAGTTCGGGCACTCGTAGTGGCCGAGATGGCCGACGAACGCCCGCGCGTAGTCGTAGGGATGCCCGCAACGGCGGCAGTGCTTGGCGTCGTGGGCGTGCTGGAGCTCCGGGAGCGCCTGGCTCGCGTCCTCGATCCCGAAGTAGGTGACGTCGGGCCGCCGCTGCAGCTCATCGTCGCGCCCGAGGTCGGCGACCAGCGGATCGTCGGCGTTGAGCACGAATCCGCAGTGCCCGCTGCGCTCGGCGACCATCTCCGCCCAGTCGTCGGCGAGCCGCTCGAGCTCGCCATAGCGGTCGAGCTGATCGCGGAAGAGGTTGCCGAGCACGATCAGGCCGGGGTCGAGCTCGGCGGCGATTCTCGGCAGCCACGCCTCGTCGACCTCGAACAGGCCCTCCTCGCCGCGCTGTTCGAGCAGCGCCGTCGCCACGCCCCAGCTCATGTTGGAGCCGGCACGGTTGTGGACCGGGACGCGGCCGGTGGCCCGCATCGCCGCCGCGAGCATCCCGGCCGTGGTCGTCTTGCCGTTCGTCGCGCTGACGATCGTCGACCCGCGCTCCAGGCGCCCGCCGAGCCGCCCGATCGAGTCCGGGGCGATCCGCAGCAGCAGCCGCCCGGGCAGCGTCGTGCCCCCGCCGCGTCCGCTGCGGCGGCTCAGCGCGCCGGTCACCCTGGCGATCCCGACCTTCGCCCGGAAGGCGGCCTCGCTCATCGTGGCGAGGACCCGGGCACGATCACGTTCAGCGCCCGGGGCAGCAGCGTCACCGTCGCCGGCAGATCGGCGATGTGGTCGCCGTCGGCGTAGACGGCGAACGGGCGGTCGGCTTCGATCCGCACCACGGCGGCGCGCCAGCTCTGGACCTCGAGGATCTCGCGGTGCTCCCCCTCGAAGATCTTGCCGAGACCGCGGAGGAACCGGAGCTTGCCCACGTTGCCGGAGACCTCGACATCGAGCAGGCCGTCGTCGAGCTCGGCGTCGGGGGCGACGAGCATGCCGCCGCCGTATGCCTTGCTGTTGCAGGCGCCGACGGAGTAGCCGGTGAACCGCCTGCGCTCGCCGTTCGTCTCGAGCGTGAAGGTGGCGGGCTCCCAGGCGATCAGCGCGCGCAGGGCGGCGTAGGCATACACGAGGTTGCCCTTGATCCACTTCGCCTCGTTGGCGATCCGGTTGGCGTCGGAGTCGAAGCCGCAGCTGGCGATGCAGAGGAAGCGCTTGCCGTTCACCTCGCCGACGTCGATCTCGCGGGTGACGCCGCCGGCCAGCACCCCGACGGCCGCCGCCGGCTCCGTGGGGATCTCGACCACGCGGGCGAAGTCGTTGCCGCGCCCGCCGGGGATGACGCCCATCGGCACCGAGCCGCCGGCGAGGGCGCCGCCGACCTGGCCGATGAGGCCATCGCCGCTCATCACGACCGGGATCTCGCCGGCCGCCGCGCCGGCCAGGGCCTGCTCGACGCCGTGCTCGACTCCGGTCGTCATCACCGTGCGGTACTCGAGGCCGGCCGCGCGCATGGCGGCCTCCGCCTTCGGGAGCAACTCGCGCACGCGCCCGCCGCCCGCTGACGGGTTGACGAGCAGGAGGTACCGGCTCGCGGACATGGCTGGTGAGCCTACCCGCGCCCCGCGCGGCCAATGAAGTAGGTGCCCCGGCCGGCCTCGCCGCTCTCGACGGTTTCGATTCCGCGGCGGCGGAAACCCCGCTCGAGCACCGAGGGCGGGGTGTAGAAGGGCGTCGCCGAGCCCACGGTGGCGGTGACGATCACGTGACCCCCTGGGCGCAGGACGCGCGCGACCTCGGCAAAGAACGGCGGCATGTTGACCTGGGTGACGAGGTCGAACGAGTCGTCGTCGTACGGCAGGGCGGCGGCGTCGGCGACGCGGAAGGCGATCCGCCCGTCGGGATCGAGCCCGACCTTGTGCTGCGCCTCACGGATCATCCGCTCGGAGATGTCGACGCCGCGGACGCCGGCAAACGGAAACTCGCGGGCCAAAAACAGCGCTGCTTCGCCCGTCCCGGTGCCAATGTCAAGGATGCGCTCGGGCGCGGGGGCGACCTTGGCGGTGGCCGTCGCCAGCGTCTGCAGGTGGTCGACCGTGCCGGCTCCGGTGCGATCGTCCCAGCCCTCGGCGAGCTGGTCGAAGTAGCGCTGCATCGGCGCTCTCAGGACCGGCCACAGCCACGGCGCATGCGTGACGGCGGTGTTCAGGGCCCGGCCGATCACCCTGATCCGGGTCGGGGGTTGACTGCGGGGCTCCTGCACGCCTGGATCATGGCAACCGTTAGCCTCCCGCCGATGATCACGACCTCCATTGCGCGCCTTGCGGCAACGCTCGCCCTCCTTGCCACCGCCCTCGTGTTCGTCGCCTGCGGCGATGACGAGGAGAGCTCGACCGCGGCGACCACGACCGCGGCCGCCGGCGAGTGCCAGGACGTCGAGGCTCCGCCGCCGAAGAACGACAAGTTCAAGAAGCCCGAACAGGTGCTGGAGCAGGGTGAGCCGGCGTCGGCGACCGTCGAGACGAGCTGCGGCAGCTTCGTGATTGCGCTGGACACCGAGAACTCGCCGGAGACCGCGAACTCGTTCGCCTTCCTCGCCGAGCAGGGCTTCTACGACGGCACGATCTTTCACCGCATCGCACCCGGGTTCGTGATTCAGGGTGGCGACCCCGAGGGGACCGGGAGCGGCGGACCGGGGTACACCGT
Organism: uncultured Solirubrobacterales bacterium; assembly: GCA_963767285.1. Lineage (GTDB taxonomy): Bacteria > Actinomycetota > Thermoleophilia > Solirubrobacterales > 70-9 > WHSW01. The sequence goes on from CAVYDJ010000004.1 coordinate 944,366, forward strand.
GACCGAGGCGCCGCCCCAGGACACCACCTACAGCAACGGACTCGTCGCGATGGCGAAGACCGCGGTCGAGCCGCCCGGCGCCTCCGGGAGCCAGTTCTTCGTCGTCACGGCCCCGGCGGACGCCGGGCTGCCGCCCGACTACGCCGTCCTCGGCGAGGTGACCGAGGGCGACGACGTCGTCAAGGCGATCGGCAAGCTCGGCGACCCGACCGAGCAGCCGACCCAGGTCGTCACGATCGACAGCGTCACGATCGACGCGGGCTAGCAAGCGCGGCCCGCGCACCAGTACTACGCTCGCCGAGGATGTCGCGAACCGAGATCGGCGATCTCGCGCCGGAATTCGAGCTCGCCGGAACGCAAGGGCACACCCACCGGCTGGCCGACTATCGCGGCGGTTGGCTCGTCCTCGCGTTCTACCCGGGCGACTTCACGCCGGTGTGCACGCGACAGTTCTGCTCCTATCGCGATGCCGCCGACCACCTCGACGACCTCGATGCTCCGGTGCTCGGGATTTCGCCGCAGTCGGTGGCCTCACACGAGCGCTTCGCCACCGAGCACGGGCTGACCGTGCCTCTGCTGGCCGATCCCGACCACGCGACAGCGCGCGCCTACGGGATCGTCGGGCCCGGCGGCCTGGTCCGTCGCTCGATCTTCATCGTCGATCCCACCGGCGTCGTGCGCTACCGCCACGTCGCCCTCCTCGGGCTTCGCTACAAGGACGTCGAGCACCTCGCCTCGGCGCTGTCGCTGGCCCGCGACGCCGCCGCTTCGCGGTGAGCGCCCAACCGGCGCCCTTCGAGGCCTCCGGGCCCGCGGGCGTGCTGCGGGGCGAGAGCGGGGGGGAGGGGGCGGCGACCGTCCTCCTGCACGGGTTGACCGCGACGCGACGCTACGTCGTCCACGGATCGCGAGCCCTGGAGCGCCGCGGCCACCGCGTCGTCGCCTACGACGCGCGCGGCCACGGCGAGTCCGACCCGGGCGCCGACGGCTACGGCTACGAGCGGTTGGCGGCGGACCTGGGCGCGGTCATCGACCAGCAGGCGGACGGGCGGCGCGCCGTGCTCGCCGGGCATTCGATGGGGGCCCATACGCTGACCGCGAAGGCGCTTGCGGACCCGGATCGCGTCGCCGCGCTGGTGATCATCGGCCCTGTGTATCTCGGCAATCCGGTGAGCGAGGAGAGCCTGGCCTACTGGGATCGGCTGGCGGACGGCCTGGAGCGCGGCGGCGTCGAGGGCTTCATCGAGGCCTACGACCACGATCTCGATCCCGAGTGGCACGAGACGCTGCTGCGGATCGCGCGCGATCGGCTGGGCCGCCACCGCCATCCGGAGGCGGTTGCCCAGGCGCTGCGGGAGGTCCCCCGCTCGACCCCGTTCGCCGACCTCAGCGAACTCGAGTTCCTCGAGCTTCCGGCGCTGGTGGTCGCCAGCCACGACGAGGCCGATCCCGGCCATCCGTACGCGGTCGCCGAAGCCTGGGCGCAGCGGCTGCCGCGGGCGACGCTGATCAGCGAGGAGCCCGGCGCCTCGCCGCTCGCCTGGCAGGGCGGGAGGCTCTCGCGCGAGATCGCCGACTTCTGCGAGCGGCCGGAGGTGGCGTCGCGGCTCGACGCCTAGCGGTCGCGCAGGCGGTAGACCAGCCGCAGTCCCGACCAGGTCTCGTCGATCGCGCAGACCTTGTTGTCGACCAGGCCGCCGGCGAGCGCCAGCTCGCGGACGACGTCTTCGGTCAGGTCGGTGGCAACGCCCGAGGACCGCTTGGGCCAGGCGATCCAGAGACCGCCATCGGGGTGGATCGCCCGTCTCAGCGTGGCGAGCCGGCGTTCGAGCTCGGCGCGGCGGGTGAAGAAGGCGACGGCGACGTCGAGTGGCCCGGCGAGCCGGCGCTTGACGGTCACCGCACCCGGCAGCTCGCCGAGCGCCGTTGCGAACTCAGGCGGAGCGCCGCTGAACGCGATGGTTGAGCCCTCCTTGATGCCGAGCTTCTTCGGCAGCGGGGTCCCGGAGTAGCCGGCCACGCGCTCAATCTATGCTCTTGGCTGTGATCGATGACGGAGAAGCGGTCCACTACGCCGCGGTGTCCCGCGGGACCCCGGTTTACGCCGCCGATGGGACGCGGGTGGGAACCGTCGACCAGGTGGTCGACAACTACCGCGAGCACATCCTCGACGGCTTCGTGATCGATACGGAGGCCGGTCTGCGTTTCGTCGACGCGCCGGAGGTGACCCGGACCGCCGAGCGCGGGGTCACCATCACGATCGAGCCCGATCAGGTCGCCTCACTGCCGCCGCCGGAGTCGGGTGCGGGTACTTTCAAGGCCAACGTCCGCACCGGGCGACTGGGCCGCCTTTTCGGCGGGTCCTGGAAACGCGATTAGCCGATAACCGCCAGGGGTACGGATCTGCCGATGGAAGCCGAGGCGAAGGTCGAGTTCTCGGTCCCCGCGCGGGCCGACAACGTCCCGCTGATCCGCCACGCGCTCGCCGGCCTGGCCGAGGCGCTGGAGATGGAGCCGTCGGAGGTCGCGGACCTGAAGACGGTCGTCACCGAGGCCTGCATGAACGTCGTCGTCCACGCCTACGGGGAGGGGGAGGAGGGCGTACTGGAGGTCGATGCCTGGGCCGAGGAGGAGTGCCTCGTGGTCAGCGTCCGCGACTACGGAGCCGGAATCCGCCCGCTGGCCGACGTCGAGCACCGCAGCCTGCGCCTCGGGTTGCCGCTGATCGCCGCGCTGACCAAGAGCTTCTTGATCGAGGGATCCCCCGGTCATGGGACCGAGGTGCGGATGATGATCCCGTTCGCGCCGTCGGGCAACGGTCGCGTCCAGGCCCCGCAGGCGGCTGACGAGGCGCAGATCACGCTCCCGGCGGGCGAGCTGCTGGCGCCGATCCTCTCGCGGGTGATCTCGATGTACGCGACCCGGGCCGACTTCTCGGTCGACGAGCTGTCGGACGCCGTCCTGCTCAGCGATGCGATCTCGGCCGGAGACAGCGACCGCTTCCCGGGCGGGACCGCCCGCCTGGCCGTCAGCGAGCAGGACGGCTCGTTCGAGCTGCGGGTCGGCCCGCTCGAGGAGGGCGGTGGCCGGCGGCTGCTCGACGGGATGCGGATCCCCTCGCTCGACGCCTCGCTGGAGGCCCTGGCGGACGAGGTTCGGATCGATTCCGTGGACCAGGGCGAGGTCGTTGCGATCCGCCTCGGGCGCGCCGGCTGATCCCGCGCCGAGCCGCCCGTCCAGGTCAGCTCTGCGCGGTTTCGTTGATCGCGGCTGCGTCGCGAAGCTTGCGCAGTGCCCGGCGGAGAATCCGCGAGACGTGCATCTGCGAGTAGCCGACGCGTTCGGCGATCTTCGATTGGGTCAGATCCTCTGCGAAGCGCAACTGGAGCACCTCGCGCTCGATCGGCTCGAGCTCCTCGGCGCCGGCGTCGAGCGCCGCACGGTTCTCGACCAGCTCGAACCCGGGATCGTCGCCGCCGATCCGCTCGGCCATCGGCGCCTCGTCGCCGGGCTCCGAGCCGGCCGTGGGGCGATCCAGCGAGACCATTCGCCGCGCCCCGCTCGCCTCCAGCGCCTCGAGCACGTCGGCTTCGCTGAGCTCGAGCTGCTCGGCGATCTCGATCACGGTCGGCGAGCGTTCGAGCTCGTGGCTCAGCTTCGCGATCGCGCCGTCGACCGCGCGGATGCTCTCCTGCAAGCCGCGCGGCACGCGGAGGGTCCAGACCCGGTCGCGAAAGTGGCGGCGCAGCTCGCCGAGGATCGTCGGGCCGGCGAAGGCGGCGAAGGGGACGCCGCGCTGGGGGTCATAGCGCTCCAGCGCCGAGACGAGCCCCAGACTGGCGACCTGGAAGAGGTCGTCGCTGGGCTCGACGCCGCCGCTGTAGCGCATCGCGAGGCTGCGAGCGAAGGGCAAAAAGCGCCTGACGAGCTCCTCGCGCGCGTTCTCGTCGCGCGTCCGCGCGTAGTCGCGCAGCAGCTGCTCCTCGGCCGCCAGCCCATCGCTCGGATCGCCGGGCGGCGGGAGGTCCGCCCGCCGCCGGTGTCGCTCGTCACCCATAACCCGGCGTGCACGATAGAGCCCAGAAAAAAGCGAGGACCCAGGTGGGGGGTGACCTGGGCCCTCGAGACCCCCCCCTAACGCCAAAGGCGCGTGAAGGGGCGTACGGCGCTCGGTACCCATGCGCCGGATCGTCAAACCCGAGTTCGAGCAACTTTCCCAATTGTTACACCGGGCCCGGGGCCCCGCTCCCGATAACCGCGGTAAACCCGGCGGGCGCGAGAACCCGGCGTATGCTCGGAAGATGCCGAGCTGGGAGACGGTCTGCGAGCTCGGGGGCGAGCTCCCGGGGGTCGAGCAGGCCAATTGGTACGGAACGCCGGCGCTGAAGGTTCGCGGCAAGGGATTCGCGCGCCTGCGCGAGGACGGCGCGCTTGTGGTGATGATCGACGTCCTCGAACGCGAGGCGCTGATGCAGGCGGACCCGGAGACGTTCTACATCACGCCGCACTACGAGGATTACCCGGCGATGCTGGTCAACCTCGAGCGCGTCGACCCTCAGGAGCTGCGAGAGCGCCTGATCGAGTCCTGGTGCAGGAAGGCCCCGAAACGGCTGCTCAGAGCCTACGAGGAGGGCCCTGAGGCGTAGTCAGGTTCCAGCTATCCATAATCATTGTTCTCGTGCGTTGAATCCGCGTAAAGCGCCGCGGCGCCCGACCTACCTCCCCGCCAGATGAGCGGCGCCGCGGCGGCGGTTCCGCGGAACCGCCCCAAGCAGCGGGACGGCGGCGATGCGGCGGCCGTCAGGACGGCGAAAGACCGGCGACCCATCCTGTCGGAGCTCCAGCGAGAAGCCCCCTTCGTGGAGCAGTCTGTGATGGCGCCGGCAGAGTTGGATCAGGTTCCCCAGGGACGTCTCCCCGCCATCCGCCCAGTGCTCGATGTGATGAGCGTCGGTGAAGCGGTGATTCCCGCAACCCGGAAACCGGCATCCGCCGTCGCGTGCCCGCAGAGCGCGCCGCAGCGCCGGCGGCACCGAACGGGTCTTGCGGACGTCAGCCATCTCGACCAGGGCGTCGACCGGCGAGACCTCGGTCGGGGCCGCACAAGGCGGTTCCGCGGAACCGCCGTGGGCTCGAGAATCGTCGTCCCCGTCGCGCTGCTCGCGAACGGCGTCCCAAGCCGCCTCGAAGGCCCGCAGGAAGAGCGCGCCCTCCTCCGCCGCGAGATGACCGCGGAACGAGAGCCCGCCAGCGCCCGCGCCACACGCAAGTGCTCGCGCGCCGACCGCTGCGACAGCGCACACCTCCACGCGAGCCACAGCCCGCAGCAATGAAAGCCCTGCCCCTCGTGTCCCCGCCGCCGCTCGAACTCGGCGATCAGCTGGAGCCACCTGCAGGTCGCGGCAGGGCTCCGGACGGATCCGGCGACCCGTCCCCGGCTCGGCGGCGGTCGCCACAACCACATCCCCACGCCGGCCAATGACGATCACGCCGTAGCTCGAGCGCCGGCTGCCGGACGGCCGTCCGGGCGCTCCACCGCCGCAACCTCGCGCCGTGCCGGCGAACGCGGCCGGATGGTCCCAGGCGTCGCTCGGCGAGAATGCGGCCCGTGGGGCCGATTGCTCGCCCGGCACCCAGCCGGCCTCGGAGTTGCCCCAGGGGCCGCCGTAGTCGACCCAGGCAGCGCGAAGACCGCGCTCACCCTCATCGGGTTGACATAACTTCGTCCGCTTCCGCTTCCGCCGCCCTGGCCTCCTCCACGTCGGCGAACGCCCGGAACGCGAGCGCCGCCACCATGATTCCGAGCACAGTGCCGAGCGCCCGTTCGCCCGCGGCGTCCAGCGCGCCCGCGCCGAGCGTGTCGGTCAGCAGGACGACGTAGACGGTGATCGCGGTCGTGAACAGCGCGTACTCGATCGCCAGCAGCGAGTAGGCGAACGCCGCGGCGACGGTGAGGACGATCGTCACCGGGATCACGTCGTCGCCCAGCAACTCGGCCAGGGCGGTCGCGAGGAGGAGGCCGGCCACCGTGCCGGCCGCCCGCATCGCGATCCGCTCTGCGGTCTGGTCGGGGTCGGGTTTGAGGACGAAGAGGATCGTCAGCGGCACCCAGTAGCCGTGGTCGTCGAACCCGGCCAGCCGGTAGACCGCCACGCCGATGGCCAGCGCGGCGCCGAAGCGCAGCCCGTGTCGAAAGCTCTTGCTGCGGATGGTGAGGTTCGCGCGCAGCGCCGCGAGCGCCTCGCGTGCGGCCGGCCCGAAGCTGAACGGCTCGCGGTCGCGGTCCCAGAGGGCCCACGCGACCCCCGCCGTCAGCGCCTGCACGATCCCGCCGGCCGTGCCGTATGCCAGAGCAAGGTCCCAGTCGCCGGCGTCCAGGAGCAGCCCCTGAGCGATCAGCAGCGCGAGGACGAAGGTGAGCCCGCCGATCGCCAGCCGCAGCGATACGGCGATCAGACACCCGCAGATTCCCGCGACCACGGCCATTCCAACGACCGCCGTAACGACCGTCTGGCTCGAGAGCACGCCGAGCATCGCGCACATCCCGACGATCGGCGCGCACAGCAGCTGCCAGCGCACCCGCGTCCGCGCCGGCGCGTCGAACGCCAGGAAGCCGCAGATCAGCGTCGCCGTGCCGAGCGCGCCGACCTTCGCGTCGTCGAACTCGAGCTGCCCCAGCAGAATCAGGCCGACGGGCGCCGCGACGAGGAAGCCACGCCGGACCGCCGGGCCCACGTCGCCGCGCAGGCCCCAGGCGGAGGGCACCCGTGCGGCGAGCCCGCCTGAGCTCAGGTCGCCCCCAGCTTCAGCTCGTGGGCGCGATTTGCGCGCAGGCGGCCGAGCAGGCCCCCGCCCCGCTCGCGCTTGATCGTCCGCATGTAGGGCTCGAAGTCGACCTGGATCGTGTGGCGCTTGGAGGCGACGTACCGCTTCGCCATTCGCTCCCGTTCGCGCGCGATCACGTGCTCCATTCGCTCCGGATCGGGCAGGCCGACCTTGCCCTCGAGCACGTCGGCGATCCACTCCGACTGGGCCTCGGCGATCGGCATGATCGCGCCAAGCGGCTGGAGCAGGCCGATGAAGTACAGCCCCGGATGCTCCGGGCTCACCACGCGGCGGTAGAGCGGGATCTCGTTGTCGGGGGCCGCGATGAGGTCCCCGTCGAAGAACGGGAAGCTGATCTTGTAACCGGTGCAATAGACGATGACGTCGACCTCTTCCTCGGAGCCATCGTCGAAGCGCACCGTGCGGCCGCCGGCGAACTCGGCGATGTTGGGCCGCACCTGGATGTCGCCGTGGCCGATCCGCGACAGCAGCTCGGCGGAGATCGTCGGGTGCGCCTCGGCCAGCTTGTGGTCGGGCTCGGGAAGCCCGTAGTCCGTCGGAAAGCCGGTCGCCGTCTTCAGGCTCCGCATGTACATGAACCGGGTCACGGCGATCGGCAGGCGGCTGGTCAGCGCGTTGCCGAGCTCGTCGACCGGCTTGCCGTTGAGGTACTTCGGGAAGATCCAGGCGCCGCGGCGCATCGCCAGAAGCGTCGTCGACGCGATCCGCGACGCCTCCACGGCGATGTCGCAGGCCGAGTTGCCGATCCCGAGCACGAGCACCCTCCTGTCCTCCAGCACGTCCGGGGTCTTGTAGTCGTGGACGTGGATCTGCACGCCCTCGAACCCGTCCTGGCCGGGGTAGGGGGGCTCGGGCAAGCGGGCGTCCCAGTGGTGGCCGTTGGCGACGAACACGGCGCCGTAGGTCTCGGCCCCCTCCTCCCCACTCTCCAGGTCGCGCCAGCTCACCGTCCAGCCGCCGCCGTCCGCCGGCTCGACGTGAGTCACCTCGGTCCGGAACCTGATCCGGTCGCGGAAGCCGAAGCGGTCGACGTAGTCGTCGAAGTACTTGGCGATCTGCCAGTGGCTCGGATAGTCCGGGTAGTCCTCCGGCATCGGGTAGGTCGCGTAGGCCATCATCCGCCGCGAGGTGTTGATGTGCAGCGACTTGTAGGCGGACGACATCCCGTTGTCGTTGAGGTAGCGCCAGTTGCCGCCGACGCCGGAGCCGACCTCGAAGCAGTCGAACTCGATCCCCCGGGCGTGCAGCACCTGGCAGGAGGCGATGCCGGAGGATCCGGCGCCGATCACGCAGACCCGCTCGGTCAATTGAGGCTCGGGTCGTCGGGCATCTTCGAGATCAGCGTGAACTGGCCTCCTTTGCGGGCGAGGACATCGTGCCAGAGCGCCAGTGGGTCGTTCGGGAAGAGCTCGGCAGGCATCGGCGGCTCCACGATCCAGGCCTCCTCGGCGAGCTCCCCCTCGAGCTGGCCCGCCTCCCAGCCCGAATAGCCGGCGTAGACGCGGCCCCGCCGGACGACCTCGGTCAGATCGTCGTATTCGGTCTCTGCGGCCACGAAGCCGACATCCTCGGCGATGATCCACGCCGCCGCGTCCAGGTCGTTGAACTCCGCGAGCACCACCAGCGCCTGCGGCTGGACCGGGCCGCCGATGAACACTGGCTCACCGTCGACGACGACGGCGGCCAACTCGGGTGCGACGTCACCGACCTCGATCTCCGACGGGCGGTTGAGGACGACGCCCATCGCCCCCTCCGGGCCGTGCTCGGTGATCAGAACGACGGTGCGAGCGAAGTTCGGGTCGACGAGCGCCGGCGAGGCGATGAGCAACCTCCCGCGAAGCGAATCCTCGGGCGTGCTCGGGTCTGGGTCTTGGGCTGATTCAGCCATCGGGCTGATTCTGCACGCTCGCTAATCTCGATGGGGCGTGAGCAAGGACGTAACCGAATCCGACTTCATCGCCGAGGTGGTCGAGCGATCGCGCGAGCTGCCGGTCGTGGTCGACTTCTGGGCCGAGTGGTGCGGCCCCTGCCGCCAGCTCACTCCGGCGCTCGAGGCGGCGATCGGCAAGCGGGCGGGCAAGGTGGAGCTCGCGAAGGTCGACGTCGACTCGAACCAGTCCCTCGCCGCGAGCTTCGGCGTCCAGGGCATCCCGGCGGTGAAGGCGTTCCGCGACGGCGAGGTGGTCGCCGAGTTCACCGGGGCGATTCCGCCGGCCCAGCTCGAGCAGTGGCTCGACACCCTGGTCCCGTCGCCGGCCGACGAGCTTGCCGCGAACGGCGACGAGGACTCGCTGCGCAAGGCGCTGGCGATCGATCCCAAGCACGGGGACGCCGCCGCCCGGCTGGGCAAGATCCTGCTCGCGCGCGGCGACACAGGGGAGGCGCTGGAGCTGCTGGAGCCGCTCCGGGGAGACTTTCGCGCCGAGGGCCTGGCCGCCCGGGCGCGCCTCAGCTCGGAGAGCGGCGACGAGCCCGATGAGCTCCTCGCTCAGGCGTTCAGCGCCTGGGACACCGAGGACTACGAGCCGGCGCTCGAAGCGCTCCAGGACGCGATCGCCGCCACCGATGATCCCGAGCGGCGCGACCTGATCCGCCAGGCGATGATCGGCATCTTCGCCGAGCTCGGGGCCGACCACGAGCTCGCTCGAGCTCATCGCCGTCGCCTCGCCGCGACGCTGAACTGATCCGGCCCCGCCGGTAGAAGAGACGACGATGGACCCAGTGAACGGAGCCGACGTGCCGGTCGCCTTCGTCGCCGGGCTGGTCTCGTTCCTCTCCCCATGCGTCCTGCCGCTCGTTCCGGGCTATCTGTCGGTGATCAGCGGCGTCCGGGTCGACGAGATCGAGGATGCGGACTGGCGGCGTGTGCTCGTCCCGAGCCTGCTGTTCATCGCCTCCTTCTCGACCGTGTTCATCCTGCTCGGGCTGACCGCGACCGCGCTCGGCTCGACCCTGCGCGACCACCAGGACCTGCTCACCGACATCGGGGCCGTGCTGCTGATCGTGATGGGCTTCCTGTTCATCGCCGCCACCTACATCGACCGGCTGAACCGCGAGTGGCACATCGACGCGCTGCTCGCGCGCGCCGGGAAGGGCGGGCCGATCGTCGCCGGCGCCGCGTTCTCGGTCGCCTGGACGCCCTGCGTCGGCCCGGCGCTCGGCGGGATCCTGACCCTCGCCGGGATCCAGGGCGAGGCGGCGCACGGCGCCTTACTGCTCGCCGTCTACTCGCTCGGCCTCGGGATCCCGTTCCTGATCACGGCCCTCGCCTTCTCACGCGCGACGTCGGCGTTCGCGATCGTCAAGCGCCACTACCGGGCGATCGTCGCCACCGGCGGCGGCATCCTGATCGCGATGGGAATCCTGATCCTGAGCGGCGCCTTCACCGAGCTCAACACCTGGGCCCAGAAGGTCACGAACGAGCTCGGGCTGAATCTCTAGCAAGTCGCGCCACGTCCTCGGCTTCGCCTCCGGGCGTGCGCGGTGAACTCTTAGACCGGGGGAATTATCGGCGGGTCGCCCCCGACGCCCACCTCCAGCGGGGTGCCGATCGCCTCGGTCTCCTCGACCTCCTCGAATTCCTCTCCCTCACGTGAGCAGACGATCCGGAAGCGGCCGGTGCCGATCTCCGGGTCGGCGACCACGGGTAGGCCGCGGATCTCGTCCCAGGCGAGGCGCTCGGCCTCGTAGGGGTTCATCCGGACCTCTGACGCCGGCCACGGGCAGGTGGCGTTGTGCTGGTCGATCGCCTGCGAGATCGCCTCGAGGTTCTTTGCTTCCGAGCTCACGTCGCTCCCGGTTACCGGTCCTCGTCGTCGTCCTCGCTCGAGTGCTCGTGGTCGGCCTCGCCGCCCTCGTCGCCGCGGAAGTTTTCCGGCGCGCCGGCCAGGTTGCTCGGGTCGGGACCGGGGTCCCCGTGGGAGGCGTGCTCGATCAGCTCTTCCTCGGCGAGCTCGAAGCCCTCGGCCTCGCCCCCGCCGCCCTCCTTGACGGCGCGCTGCTCCTCTGTGCGGCGCTCCTCCAGGTCGTGCGCCTCAAACTCGTCCGTGTCCTCCATCGTCCCTCTCTTGATCGCTTGTTCCCGCCCGCCGACTCTAGCGCCGGCGGGCGGGACGACGAGTCATCGGGTGGTCAGCACCGTGCCGACGTCGGGGAAGCCGAGCGCCTGCTTGGTCGCCGACGTCAGGTCGTACTCGCGGTCTCCCGCGAACGGCCCGCGGTCGATCACCGGCACGGTCACCGAGTTGTCGCCGTAGCGCAGGTGAACCTTCGTTCCGCAGGGCAGCGTCTTGTGAGCAACGCCCATCGTCGACGGCGTCAGGGTGCCGCCGCAGGCGACGCTGTTGCCGTACAGCCCGGGGCCGTACCAGGACGCCGACGCGCCGCGGTAGACGAGCACCCGACCGGCGGAGTCGCGGCTGCCGGTAGCGACCTCGTTCGAGCGCGCCCGCACGTCGACCGAGTACGAACCGGTGCTCGGGGCCTTCCAGGCGAGCTGGAAGCGCCCATCGCGCCCGGCGCGGGTGGCGAGCTTGTCGCCGCCGATCCGGACGATCACCCGGCGCCTGTCACCGGCGGGCATGACGTGGCCCTTCACCTTCACCTTGTCGCCGGCCATCGCGTGGCGGCCGCCGACCTTGGCGCTGGTCTTCGAGCGGACCGCGATCCGCTCGCTGCCGCTGGTCGCGTCCCTGGCGGCGGGCGTGGCGCCGGAGAGCTCGGCTCGCCAGGTGGCGATCCGTCGCGGCTCAATGCGCGCGCGGTAGGCGCCCGAGGCGCCGGTGCGCGTACGAGCGGCCGTATGCCAGGCGTGCGCGCCCTGAGCTCGGTAGCGGATCTCGATCGGCGCCTTCGCGGCGCCCGGGAATACACCCTTCAGGGTGACGCCCTGCCCGATCGGGACGCTGCGCTTCGCGGCGTCGATCCTCGCGTTCGGGCTCGCTCCGGGCGAGTCAGCGAACGCAGTTGTCGTCAGTGTCGCGGCCAGAGGCAGCAGCGCGGCGGCTGCAATACGCCTCCGCCGGCGGCGGAACCGTCGCATTTGAGTTGTCTTCCTTTCGCGCCTACGGGGTTAGCTGTCGGGCTCGCGGGCGCCGGGGTTCGTTCCGGTGCGCGCTACGGGCCGATCACGGCTCGATTCGCCCCTTAGCCGCCGGCGTCGAGCGAGCGGCAGCCACACGTGTGTGAGCGGCGGTGGGTTCCCCGCCCATCCCCGAGGTCTCGGGGACGGTTAGGCATTGGGGTTTCCGGTTTCTGTCCCCTCGAACGTAGGAGGCAAACATGTGTTCCTGTGTGACGACCGTCACTCCAGGCACGTGTCTGAGAAGATCCGTGCATGAGCAGCGATCGCCTCAGCGGCCTCGACGCCTCGTTCCTGTGGCTGGAGACGGGGCCCGCGCACATGCACGTCGCCTCGACCACCCTGCTTGAGGGCCCGGCGCCCGAATACGACGAGATGCTCGAGCACATCGAGTCGCGTCTGCACCTGGTGCCGCGCTTCCGCCAGAAGCTGCGCATGGTCCCCTACGGCCAGGGACGCCCGAAGTGGGTCGACGACCCGCAGTTCAACCTCCGGTACCACATCCGCCACACAGCCCTGCCCTCCCCCGGCTCCGAAAAGCAACTCCGCACGCTCGCCTCGCGTGTCTTCTCCCAGCGCCTCGACCGCTCGAAGCCGCTCTGGGAGATGTGGCTGGTCGACAAGGTCGAGGGCAACCGGTTCGCGATCGTCACCAAATCCCACCACTGCCTGATCGACGGCGTCTCGGGGGTTGACATAACCAACGTCCTGTTCGACACCAAGCGCGACCCCGAGTCGGTCCCCCAGGCCGAACCCTGGACGCCGGAGCCCGAGCCCAGCGACGCGCAGGTGCTCGCCGAGGCCCTGCTCGAGCGGCTGACCAGCCCGGCCGAGGCGGCGCGCGGCGTCCGGGCCCTGTTCCGCGCCCCGCGGCGGGTCGCGCGCAAGGGGGTCGACGCTGCCGAGGCCGCGGGCGCCTTCGCGAAGGCCGGGTTCGGCGCTCCGGACTCGCCGTTCAACGTCGAGATCGGCCCCTATCGCCGGTTCGCGACCGTGCAGGCCGACCTCGCGGAGCTGAAGCGGATCAAGAACGCAGCCGGCGGGACGCTCAACGACGTCGTCCTCGCCGCGGTCACCGGCGCCCTCGGCCGCTACCTGCGCGGACGCGGGTTCTCGACGCACGGGCTCGAGCTGAAGGCGATGGTCCCGATCAGCGTCCGCGGCGACGATCAGCACGGCGCGCTCGGCAATCGCGTCTCCTCCTACATGGCGCCGCTTCCGGTCTGGTGCGACGACCCCGCCGAGCGCCTGCGGCTCGTCCACGAGACGATGGGCGACCTGAAGCAGTCCAAGCAGGCGGTCGGCGCCACGCTGCTCACCGAGCTGACCGACTTCGCCCCGCCGACGATCGCCAGCCAGGCGGCTCGGCTGCAGTCGCGCCAGCGCGCCTTCAACCTCGTCGTCACCAACGTCCCCGGCCCGCAGTTCCCGCTCTACCTGCTCGGGCGCGAGCTCCTGGGGCTCTTCCCGATGGTGCCGCTCGCCAAGCGCCAGGGAGTCTGCTTCGGGATCATGAGCTACAACGGCCAGGTCAACTTCGGGCTGATCGGCGACTACGACGCGGTCCCCGACCTGGAGGTGCTCGCGAGCGACCTCGAGGCCTCGCTGGCCGAGCTGGCCGAGTTGGCGCCGGCGGAGAAGAAGTCGCGCAAGCGCCCGGTTAAGGACGCAGCGCCCGCCCGAGCGACGACCGCCTGACCCCGCGCCGCGCCCAGCCGGCGCGATCGCCGAGCTCGAGCAGCAGCGCCAGGTCCTCGGCCCGCCCGGCGTCGTAGGCCGAACCGGTCGTCGGGTCGCTGTGGCCCGGATGCACGAGCCACTCGCTCACTCCGGGCTCGGGCCGGTCCCCGGCGAGCCAGGCGGCGATCGCGGCCGGCAGCGCCGGCTCGGACTCGTGGAGGCGGCCGAAGAGGCGGTCCGGCGTCGCGACGCCGCGCTCGCGCAGGAAGGCGCGGTGGCGATCGTCGACCGATCGCACGGGCACTCCGAGCCGCAGCGCGAGCGCCGCGACCTCCCCGGCGAGCTCCTCGCCCGCGTGCGCGTGATGGTGGCCGTCGATGTAGTCCGGGGGCCGGCCGGCGAGCGCATCGAACGCGACAGCCTGCCCGGCCGGCGGCGACCCAGCCTCCACGTGGAGGCCGAGTGCGACGCCGGTCGCCAGCAGCGGCCGCAGATCGGGATCCCGCAGCACCATCACCGAGGCGCCGTCGATCGCCCCGGCCCGCGCCGCGGCGACGATCCCGGCGTCGTAGGCGGCCCCGTAGCCGTAGTCGTCGGCGTTGATCACCAGCACGGATCAATCATCACGACTGGCTACGATGCTCGCGACAATCGTCGCGTTCGGGGTCACGCGGCAGGGAAATACGCAGACTGCAGGCCCCGAGCGGGTGTGCAACGGATGAAAGGAATCAAGTTGCCGAAAGCAAGAATCGTGCGTGTCCTGGGGGCGGTCGCCGCCCTCGGTGCACTCACCGTCGTCGGCACGACCGGCGGATCCGCCACCGCGGACACCGCGGCGGCGAAGCCGGGCGTCGTGAAGGTGAAGGCCGAGTTCGATCGCAAGAACAAGGAGCTGTACTTCGACGCTCCGGCGACCGTCGCCGCGGGCGATGAGCTCCAGATCAAGAACAACACCAACCCGCGCGCCGTCGGCCCGCACACGTTCTCGCTCGTCCGCGAGGAGGACCTGCCGGAGAGCAACAAGGACATCAAGGCCTGCTCGCGGAAGTTCGCGGCCATTTGCGGGGCGATCGCCTTCAACTGGCACAAGGTCGACCTCCAGACCGGTCAGATCGGCGAGAACCCGGTCGACGTCGGCAAGCAGGGCTGGGATCGCAAGGGCAGCCTGAAGCGCAAGGGCGACTCGATCGTCCTCGAAGCCAAGGGCGAGAAGTTCCAGCGCGAGGTCACGGCCGACCCGGGCAAGGAGCTCTACTTCGTCTGCGCCGTGCACGCTGAGATGCAGGGCGAGATCGAAGTCGTCGAGGGCTAGCAACGGCCCCCGAGCAGCGTGATGTGAAGCAGGGCCGGCGCCTCTCGCGCCGCGCCCTGCTCTCCGCTGCCGCGACGGGCGCACTGGCACTGTCGCTGCCGGTGCGCCCGCGCTTCGGCGCCTCGAGCCTCGCGGCGCTCAAGCCGGCGAAGTTCAAGCGCCCCCTGGTCATCCCGCCGGAGCTGACCGGCGCGCAGATCGAGATCGAGATGCGCCAGGCCAAGGTCGCCGTGCTGCCCGGCTCGAAGACGAAGATGTGGACCTACGGCGGCAGCTTCCCGGGGCCGACGATCCGCCGTCCGGCAGGCGAGGCAACGACGGTCACCTTCGCCCACAAGCTGCCGAAGGCGGCCGGCGAGCTGACCGTCCACCTCCACGGCGGGCACAACCGCTCCTCGGAGGACGGCCAGCCGGGCGGGCTCACCAAGGGCCAGCCCCGCGCGCTCTACTGCCCGATCTCCGACAAGCTCGCCCCGAGCGATTCCGGCAACAACCTGCTGATCAAGCCCGGCGGCCGCCGGACCTACCTCTTCGACCTGATCGAGGACGGCAAGCCCGAGCGCGCCGCCTTCCAGTGGTACCACGACCACCGCTTCGAGCGCACGGCGCCGAACGTGTGGAAGGGGCTCGCCGGGATGATGATCATCGACGACGAGTTCGAGGCGGAGCTGCCGCTGCCACGCGGCGACCGCGACATCCCGCTGATGGTCGTCGACCGCTCGTTCGACAAGGACAACCAGCTCACCGATCCGTTCTTCGACACCGCGCATGCTCCCAACGACGGGGTGGTCGGCAAGCTGGCGCTCGTCAACGGGGTCCACCTGCCCTATCACCAGGTGGATGCCGCCCGGTACCGCGTCCGGATCCTCAACGCGGCCCACTTCAGCCTCTACAACCTCGAGCTGTCGAACGGCGATCAGATGACCCAGATCGCGACCGAGAGCGGCCTGATGCCGAAGCCGGTCATCAGGCGCCAGGCGCTGATCGGACCCGCCGAGCGGATCGAGCTGGTCCTCGACTTCACCGAGCTGGCCGGCAAGCGCGTCGTCCTGCAGAGCGCCGAGTACAAGGGCTCCGACGGCGTCACCTCGAAGACCCACGTCGGCCCCCTGGTCGAGTTCCGGGTCGGCGAGCGGGTCGGCGACGACGCGCGCGTGCCCGAGCAGTTGCGGCCGCTACCCGAGTGGGCTGAGCAGGCCGGCTCGAAACCCGACCGCAAGTGGGAGTTCACCATCAGCAGCGGGCTGATCCCCACCTGGCTCATCAACGGCAAGACGTTCGACCCCTCGCGCTCGGACGCCAAGCCGAAGCTCGGCACGACCGAGACCTGGGAGCTTCACAACCGCACCAAGGTCGCCCACGTGATCCACATGCACCACACCGACTGGTACATGCTGAGCCGCAACGGCAAGAAGCCGCCCGCCCACGAGGCCTGCCTCAAGGAGACTTTCCTGCTGGAGCCCAACGACAAGATCCGCGTTGCCGGCCACTTCGCCGACTTCACCGGCAAGTACGCGATCCACTGCCACATGCTCGACCACGAGGACCACGGCCTGATGGCCCAGTTCGAGGTGGTGAAGGGCTAGACGCCGAGGTCGCGCAGGAACTCGGGCTGGTGGCCCTCGATGTAGACGAACAGGGGGTGCGGGAGGTCCTTGCCGGTCGCCTGCTCGGCGGGATCGGGCGGGGTCGACTCGTCGGCGTGGGCGAGCGGCTCGTCGGCGTCCTGCCAGAACCGCTCCTCGCCGTTCCAGCGCCGGCGGCGCAGGTCGGCCTCGATCCCTTCGTCGGCCAGGACCTGTGTGACCATGCGCTCGGCCTCGGCGGCCGCATCGGCGCTCTGGGTGTAGACGTAGAGGTGCTCGCCGTCGCGGGTGACGATCACCCGGTCGCCCAGCCGCTCCTGGACCTCGTCGTCGAGGTCGAGTGAGCGCAGGCGCTCGGAAAGCTTGCCGTGCACGGACTCGTGGATGTCGACCTCGAGCCTGAATTCGTCGCTGGCCATCGAGGCGCGAGGCTACCAGTACCTCGTGGCTAACCTGAGCCGATGGACCAGGTGATTCAGGTGATCGGGGCGCTGATGATCCTCGCCGGGTTTGCGGGCACGCAGGTCGGCCGGCTGCGGGCGGACTCGCTCACCTACCTGCTCCTCAACCTGGTCGGCTCGGCGGTGCTCGCGTGGCTCGCCTTCGTGGAGCACCAGTGGGGCTTCGTGCTGCTCGAGACCGTCTGGGCCGCCGTCTCGGCGTGGAGCCTGAGCCGGGTCCTGCGCGGGCTCCCGGTCGCCGCCGCGCACTAGCTGACTGATCCCGTCCGACCCTGGCCGTATCAAAGAGGGTGATGGCGCCCAGCGCGATGCTGCCCGAAGACGCCCCCGCCTGGCGGCGGCACTTCCACGGCGACGGGTACGGCTACGGGTGGCTGCTGGTCCTGATCCTGTTCACGACCTTCTTCCAGATGGCGGCCACGGAGACGGAGGCGGCGCGGATCGTGACGATCTTCCTGCTGGGGTTCACCCTGATCGCAGCGCTCACGGTCTCGGGGGTGCGGCGCTGGTTGATTCACCTCGCCGCCGCCGTCACGGGCATCGCGATCCTGACCGCGGTCGGGATCCTGATCGGATCCGGCGACCTCGACCTCGGCGGCGGCCGGGCGCTCGGATTCCTGCTCGTCGCGCTCGCGCCGGCCTCGATCCTGATCGGGATCGTCCGCCAGGCCCGACGCGACGGGCAGATCACGATCCGGACCATGTTCGGGGTCCTGTGCGTCTATCTGCTGCTCGGGACCGCGTTCTCGTATGCATACGGGTTCGCCTCGGCGGTCGACGACGGCACGTTCTTCGCCGAGATCGCGCGCGGCGATCAGTCGGACTTCCTCTACTTCAGCTTCACGACGATGACGACAACCGGCTACGGGGACCTGACCGCTGCCCACGACTTCGGCCGCTCGGTGGCGATCATGGAGGCGCTGATCGGGCAGATCTACCTCGTCACTCTCGTGGCGTTGATCGTCAGCAACCTGGGCCGCGTCCGCCCCGGGAACTAGCGCGATGCCCGCCGCCGTCCGACGCCGGCGACTCGCGCTGGCCGGGCTCGCGGTGGCCGCGCTGGTCGCCGGCGCGGTGATCGGATCGGACGGAGATGACCCGGACCAGCCCGCCGACCCTGTCGCCGCCGGGCCCGCGTGCCCCAGCGAGATCGCCTCCGACCCCGGCAGGCTCGCCGGGCACATGCTGGTCGTGCGGATGGAGGACGAGGCGACCGATCAGCTGCGCGAGGCGGTGCAGGCGGGCGAGATCGGCGGGGTGATCCTGTTCCCGTCCGAGGGCGCCGACCCGGCGGCGCTCGGCGAGGAGATCGCGACCCTCCGCGCGGTCGCCGAGCGCGCCGGGATGCCGGCGCCGCTGGTTGCCGTCGACCAGGAGGGTGGCGAGGTCAAGCGGTTCCCCACCCTCCCGCCAGACCGCTCGCCGCTCGAGATCGCGCGCGCGGGCGCCCAGGCGGCGGCCGCGGAGGGCGCCGCCACGGGCCGCGCGCTGAGCGAGCTCGGGATCGACGTCGACCTGGCGCCGGTCCTCGACGTCCCCGGGGTCGACGGCGCGTTCATCGCCTCGCGCGCCTATGGCG
Source organism: uncultured Solirubrobacterales bacterium (assembly GCA_963767285.1). Taxonomy (GTDB): domain Bacteria; phylum Actinomycetota; class Thermoleophilia; order Solirubrobacterales; family 70-9; genus WHSW01. The sequence continues at coordinate 962,910 of CAVYDJ010000004.1, forward strand.
ACGATTCCGAGCGGGCCGCCGCGCTCGCCACCGCCTTCGGAACCGCCCTCCAAGGCGAGGGTGTCGCCGCGACCGCGAAGCACTTCCCGGGGCTCGGGCTCGCGGTCGAGAACACCGACCTCGGTGCGAGCGCGATCGACGCCTCGCGAGCCGAGCTCGAGCCCGAGCTGGCGGCGTTCGAGACCGCGATCGGGGCCGGGTTCGAGCTGGTGATGGCCTCCAACGCCACCTACCCGGCCCTCGACCCCGACGCGCCGGCGTCGCAATCGCGCCGGGTGATCGGCGGCCTGCTGCGCGACCGGCTCGGTTACGACGGTGTCGTGATCACCGACGACCTCGGCGCCGGCGCCCTGACGGCGGCCGGGCTCGACGAGGAAGCCGCCGCGCTCGGCGCGGCCGGCGCCGGCGCCGACCTGCTGCTGACTGCGCTCAGCGACGGCGCGACAGCCCACCGCGCAGTCCGCGACGCGATCGTCAGCGGTGGGCTCGATCGGAGCGAGCTGGTCGCCTCCTGCGCGCGCACGACGGCGCTGCGCGAGCGGCTCGCAGCTAGCCCGTCAACCGGGCCTTGAGCCGGGCCCCGTCCTTGCTGTAGACCCAGTCGCCGCCCGAGAACCCCTTGACGTCCACGTCGGCGTTGACGAGCACCGCGGTGATCCGGTCGAACCGGCCCGGGTCGTCGAGCGTCACCGAGCCCTTGCCGCCGTTGTCGAGGTACTTGACCTTCCTGGTGACCGACCCGCTCAGCGCGTCGCCGTCGCGGCCGACAAGCGCCAGGCCGCCGGCGACGCCGTCGTCGAGGTCCGCCCGCAGCGTCAGCTGCTTGCCGCCGGTCGGCCGCACGTCGAGCAGCCGGTAGGCGGTGTGGTCGAGGTGGACGCTCTTCTGTCCGCCCTTGGCGAGCGAGCCCTTGCGCTTGACGTCCGGGTAGGAGGCGTGGTCCGGAAGGTTGCCCGCCCCTGCGCGCCACTCGGCCGTCGCCGCCGCAAAGGGCACGAACTCGCGCCCGAATCCCCGTCCGCCGCTGCGCTCGATCGCCTCGTCATAGGCGGCAAGCGCGAAGTCGGCCGGCTTGGTGTTGTCTGAGCGCTCCCAGGCGCGGCGGATCACGCCGGCCCCGAAGCCGCCGCTGCCGCTGTCGAGCCAGTGGTTCCAGGTCGCGGCGCCATAGATCCGCAGCGACCGATCGTCATCAGGCGGGAAGAAGGTGGTGATCGGCTCGCTGGGGAACTTCGCGAACGCGTTCACGTAGTTGAGCCAGTCGTTGACGTCCGGGTAGACCTGCTCCTCGGACCAGGTCGCGGTCGACTCCAGGAACCAGACGTCCTGGAACGTGTCGTACGTCATCTGCAGGACGTGGTTGTACTCGTGCGCCAGGGTGACGCTGGCCGGGATCGCCGGATCGTCATAGCCGTACTCCGACGGCGCGTAGTCGTTGTCGAGCACCAGGTAGGCGTACTGGCTCCGAGCCCGCCCCTGGCCGGGATCGACCGTCTCGTACCCGAACAGGCCCTGGTCCCCGAGCTGCTTCAGGTAGATGTCCGTGAGCGCGCTCGGGTCGCTGCCGCAGCCGTCGACGTCCGGCTTCGGCGCCTTCCAGCCCATCGGCCCGGGCGCCACCTCGATGCTGCGGGAGTACTCGGCGATCTGGAGCAGCGACTCGACGTAGTCGGGCGTCCCATCGCCGTCGGCTACCCCGTTCGCGTCGGTCAGGCTCGGCGCATCGGGAAAACCCGGCGCATTGACCCAGAAGACGCAGAAGTGGGCACTCTGGGCGCTCGCAACCGGTGCCGCAAGCGGATAGCCGTCGCCGATCGGGTCGGCGGGGCCGTCGGTCGGCCGGGCGAGCAGGCTCTTGGCACGCCGGCGCTCGGCGCCCTGGAGGTCCGGATAGGCGAGCGCCAGGTCGCGCAGAATCAGGGTCGCGTCCTCGGCCGGATCGGCGCCGGGAGGCGCCTGCGCAGGCGCCACTGTCGCCTCGGCGGTCTCGAGGATCGCCTCCGGATCGCTGGGCGCGGGCGCGGGCGCAAGGTCCTGCGCGACGGCCGGTGTCGCGCAGCCGAGGCTTGCGATCACCGCCACGAGCCCCCCAAGCCGCGGCACGCTGATCGTCGTTTGGGTCAAGGGCTTGAACATACTGTGCCCATGCACGAACCCGCACCGCGACTGATCGTTGCGCTGGCGCAGATCGACCCCACGGTCGGGGACCTCGACGGCAACGCCCAATTGATCGGCGATTCGATCGCCCGCGCGCGCGAGGCGGGCGCCGCGCTCGTCGTTCTGCCCGAGCTCTGCCTGCCCGGCTACCCGGCCGAGGACCTGTACCTGAAGCGGCACTTCGCCGAGGCGAACGTGGCGGCGCTCGAGCGCCTCGCGGCGGGCGTGCGGGGCATCGCCGCGCTGGTCGGATTCGCCGAGCCGGTGGGCGCAGCGGTCGAGCGCCGGCCCGACGCGCCGGCCGCGCGCCCGGTTCACAACGCAATCGCGCTGCTGCGCGACGGCGCCATCGAGACCGTCTACCGCAAGAACCGGCTTCCCAACTACGGCGTGTTCGACGAGGTGCGCTACTTCGAGCCCGGCTCGGGGCCCGAGGTCGTCGAGGTTGACGGCGTCCGCGTCGGGCTGACGATCTGCGAGGACCTCTGGGAGCCCGGCCCGCCCGCCTCGCTCGAGGCCGAGCAGGGCGCTGAGCTGATCGTCAACCCGTCGGGGTCTCCGTACCTGCGCGGCAAGGGGGCCGACCGCGAGCGGATGTTCGGCGAGCGGGCCCGCGCCTACGGGGTCCCGATCGCGTTCTGCAACCTGGTCGGCGGCCAGGACGAGCTCGTCTTCGACGGGCACAGCTTCGTGGTCGACGCGTCGGGGGCGGTGGTCGCCCGCGCGCGCCAGTTCGAGCCCGATCTGCTGATCTGGGAGCTCGGCGGCGGGCCGGCCCGGCTCGAGGAGCCACTCGGCGACCTCGACGAGGTCTACGGCGCGCTCACCCTGGGGGTTCGCGACTACGTCCGCAAGAACGGCTTTGCGCGCGCTCTGGTCGGCCTCTCGGGAGGGATCGACTCAGCGCTGGTCGCCCTGGTCGCCGCCGACGCGCTGGGAGCCGAGAACCTGACCTGCGTGGTGATGCCCTCCCCCCACTCCAGCGCCGAGACGCAGGCCGACGCCCGTGCGATCGCGACCAATCTCGGCGCCGAGCTGATCGAGCTGCCGATCGCCGCGGCGATGGACGCCTACGCCGCGGTCCTGGGCGAGCACTGGTCGGCAGACGGGCTGCCCGCCGAGAACGTCCAGGCGCGCATTCGGGGCAATCTGCTGATGGCGCTGTCCAACGACCGCGGCGCGCTGGTGCTGACGACCGGCAACAAGAGCGAGATGGCGGTCGGCTACGCGACCCTGTACGGCGACATGGCGGGGGCGCTGGCGGTGATCAAGGATGTGCCGAAGCAGCTCGTCTACGCGTTGGTCGAGCACCGCAACGCCAGGGCGGACCGCGAGCTCGTGCCGGCCTCGGTGCTCGAACGTGCCCCGTCCGCCGAGCTGCGCCCCGACCAGCTCGACTCCGACTCGCTGCCCGACTACGAGATTCTCGACCGCGCGCTCGAGGGCTACGTGGTGCGCGACCTCTCGCGCGAGGAGCTGATCGCCGACGGCCTGCCTGCCGAGGTCGTCGACGAGGTCATCCGCATGGTCGACCTTGCCGAGTACAAGCGCCGCCAGGCCGCTCCCGGGATCCGGGTCACCTCTCGCGCCTTCGGTCGCGACCGCCGGATGCCGATCACGAACCGATTCGGGGGCTAGGCGCTACGTACCGGTGCGCTCGCGGTGCTTGCATCCCGGCCAGCAGCAGGGACGACGCTGGCCTTCCTCGAGCTCCTCCTGTGTCCGGCGGATGCGGCGCTTCCTGGTCGGCTCCTGCTTGGCATCCTCGACCCAGCAGATGAACTCGTTGCGGGCCAGGGGTGTGATGTCCTTCCATGCGTCGAGCGCGGTCGTGTTGGCGATCAGCGCCTCGCGTAGGTCCACAGGCAACTTGTGCACGACCCCACCGGGCACCCGCTGGCTACTCATGCGGGGCGGACCGCGATCGTCATGCGCACGAGGCAGCAGGCGCGGCCGTCGTCGTCGGTGATCTCGGTGTCCCAGACCCAGGTTGTACGGCCGCGGTGGCGCGGCCGGGCCTCCGCGTGGATCGTGCCGGCGCTGATCGGGCGCAGGAACGTGGCCTGGTTCGACATCCCCATCGCCAGCATGCCGTCGTCCTTGACGGCCTCGTAGGTCGCCAGCGAGCAGATGCTCTCGGCGAGCGAGGCGAAGGTTCCCCCGTGCACGATCCCGAACGGCTGGCAGATGCCGGGATAGACCGCCAGGCGCGCCCGCGCCGGATCGGGACCGGGATCGAGGATCTCGATCCCGAGCAGCTCCCCCAGATGGCCGGGCTCGTCCGTCACCGCTGCAGCCTACCCACCGCACGCGGGCATGCTGCGTGCCCGGCAGGGCCCCTTCTCTAGGCTGTCGCTCCCGATGGCGATCAGCCCCGACCAACAGGCGACCCTGCAGCTGCTGCTCGAGCGCGGGCAGAGCTACGCCGACCTCGCGCAGCTACTCGGCCAGCAGACCGACGACGTGCGAGCGCGGGCACGTGCGGCGCTCACCGAGCTCGGCGGCGCGGACCCCGACCGCAACGTCGGCCTGACCGACTACCTACTGGGCCAGGCCGATCCGATCGGCCGCGCCGACGTGGTCCGGCACCTGCGCGAGGACCCGGCCGACCACGAGCTCGCGACCGACCTCATCGAGACGCTGCGAACGATGTATCCGGCCGCGGACCTGCCCAGGCTCCCGGGCGAGGCGCGCCCGCCCGGCCGGCGCCGCCGGCCCCGGGGAGACACGCCAGCTCGCCGCTCGCCGCTCGCCGGCCTCAACCAATCCCAGACGCGCCTGATCGTGGTCGCCGGCGTCGCCGGGGTGCTGCTGCTCGCCGTGGTGCTCGGCATCTCCGGCGCCTTCGGCGGCGGCGACGAGGAGACGAGCGCCGCGACCGGGACCGAGACCGGGTCGACCACCGCCGCCCCCGCCGACGAGCAGGTTCAGCGGGTGCCGCTGGAACCGGTCGATGGTGGCGACGCCACCGGCGAGGCGGTCTTCGGCCTGACCACTGGCGACCAGGCCTTCGTCGAGGTTGGGATCGAGGGCCTCGACCCCGCGCCCAACGATCAGACCTACGTCGTTTGGCTGATGCTCACCGAGAAGGAGGGCTATCCGCTCTCGCCGATCACGGTCCAGCAGAACGGCAGCTTCCAGAGCCGCTTCTCGATCCCCGCCGCGGTGCTCCCGATCGTCGCCCGCGTGCGGTTCGTCGACGTCTCGATCGCGCCGGTGAAGACGATCCAGCAACTGGTCAGCGACGCGATCAAGAACACCGCCCTCGTGATCGAGGAGCCCGGCGAGGTGGTCCTGCGCGGCGAGATCCCCGCGGCGGCCGCCGAGAACGGGTCCGGCGGCCAGGGCGGCGGCAACTGAGGGCGGCGTGAGCGTGGTCCAGTACTACTGCGCGGCGACCCTCGACGGCTACATCGCCGAGGCGGACGACAGCCTCGGTTGGCTGTTCGCCTACGACGGCAGCTTCGACGGCGAGGACGCCGAGCCGGGGCCGATGAGCGACGGCGGCTCCTACGAGCGCTTCTATGACGGGGTCGGCGCCCTGGTCAGCGGCTCGACGACCTACGAGTTCGTCCTCGACCACCTGCCCGAAGGCGGCTGGCCCTACAGCGGCAAGCCGTACTGGGTGCTGAGCTCGCGCGACCTGCCGGCACCGGACGGCGAGGACGTGCGGGTCGCCAACGCCCAGGTCACCGACCTCCATGAGGAGATGACCGGGGCGGCGGGTGGGAAGAATCTCTGGGTGGTCGGGGGCGGCAACGTCGCCTCGCAGTTCGCCGCCGCGGGTCTGCTCGACGAGGTGTTGCTGACGGTCGTCCCGGTCGTGATCGGGACCGGCAAGCCGCTGTTCGACGAACGGCTGCCCGGTGGGGCGATGAAGCTGCTCGGCACCCGCACCTTCGCCAACGGGATGGTCGAGCTGCGCTACGGCCTCGAGCGGTAGCTACTCGGGCAGGAGCTTGCCGGGGTTCATGATCCCGGCGGGATCCAGCCGCTCCTTGACCGCCCGCAGCGCCTCGATCCCGGTCTCCCCCACCTCCGCGCCCATGTAGGGAGCGTGGTCCTGGCCGACCGCGTGGTGGTGGGTGATCGTGCCGCCGGTCGCGACGATCGCCTCGCAGGCCGCGGCCTTAGCGGCCCGCCACTGCTCGATCTCCTCCCCGGCACGGGCGCGGGCCGCGAAGGTGAAGTAGAGCGACGCCCCGTCGCGGTACGCATGCGAGAGGTGGCACATCACGATGGGCGGCGTGCCCTGGTCGCGAAGCGAGCGGTCGAGCGCTCCGCCGACGGCCCGGTAGAGATCGTCGAGCCGCGACCACGTGTGCGAGGTCTCGAGCGTCTCGATGAAGTAGCCGAGGTCGATCAGCTCGTCGCGCAGGTACGGGCCCGCGAACCGGCCGCGGTTCCACGACTCACCGGCTGACGCCCCCAGCGGCACCGCGCCACCGCGTCGCAGCAGGGGCGCGGAGAGGGAGTGGCGCAGCTCGACGCTCTCGCGAGTGCCCTCCCAGCCGCAGATCATCAGACAGCCCCCGCTGCGCCGGCGCACGCGCAGGTACGCGTCCAGCGCCGCCCGCCGGACCCCGGTCGCGCCCGCGAGGCCGAGCGTCACCCGGGTCTCGGTCTCGTCCGAGAGCCGTGTGACGTCGCCGAGCGCGTCCTCCTGGGCGAGCGCGCGCACGATCTCGCGCCCGGTGGCGTAGTCGGGCGCGACCCAGGCCTCGTACCGGCGCTCGGCCGGCGTCGGCCGGACCCGGACCGTGACCTCGGTGATCGCGCCGAGCACGCCCTCGGATCCAAGCGCCAGCTCGCGCAGCGACGGCCCCGCCGCCGTATGCGGAGTGGCCAGCGTCCGCAGCTCGCCCACGGGCGTCGTCAGGGCGAGCGCCGTAACGACCTCATCGAAGCGCCCGTAGCCCGCCGATGCCTGGCCCGCCGACCGGGTGGCGGCGAACCCGCCGATCGTCGCGTACTCGAACGACTGCGGGAAGTGGCCGATCGTGAACCCGTGCGCGCCGACCGCCGCCTCGGCCTCCGGCCCGCGCAGCCCGGGCCCCAGGGTGGCCGTCATCGAAACCGGGTCGACGCTGACCCCGCGCAGCCGGCGCAGGTCCATCGCGATCACCCGCTCGCGCCCGCCGCAACGCGGCTCGACGCCGCCGACCACGCTCGTCCCGCCGCCGAAGGGGACCACCGCGATCTCCGCTCGCGCGCAGGCCTCGAGCAGCGCCGCGAGCTGGCCGGTGCTCGCCGGCATCACGACGGCGTCGGTCGCGTGCTCCAGTGCGCCCGACCGCGAGCGGATCAGATCCGGATAGCCCTTGCCGACGGAGCGGCGGACCCGGTGCTCGTGGCCGGTGAGCACGGCACCGGCGTCGACCGCCGCGGCGATCTCCTCTGGCAGCGCTCGTGCCTCCGGCATGGCGACCTGATCCAGCTCGACCGCGGCGGTCGGCTCGCCCGCCCCGAGCTCGTCGCGCAGCATCGCCAGCGCCGAGTCGGCGAGCGGGCGGCGCTCGGACGGGTCCCCCCACCCCCACCAGTCACTCATCCGACGAGGACGCGGTCGATCTCCGCCAGCGCGTCATCGAGCCGCTGGCGGGTCGCTCCGCGCATCATCGTCGAGCCGAGCCTCGAGAGCCCGCGCAGGGCGACGTCGCTGGTCAGCGTCACCTCCGTCCCCGACACCGCCGGGCCGAGCGTGATCTCGACGCTTGACGCGCGCAGGACGCGCTCGAACGGGGTGCCCTCGATCTGCTGCTCCCACTCATAGCGCCGCGGAGCCGTCGCCCCGGTGCAGCGGTAGTCGGCCCGGACGCCGGTTCCGCGCTCGGTCTCCATCACCACGGTCCAGTGAGCGCGGGCGCCGGCCGGGCCCCGGACGTCCTCAACGCGCTTCGCCCGTGGCCACCACCGCGGCATGTTGTGCGGGTCCGACACCAGGTCCCAGACGCGGTCCTGGTCGACGGGGATCACCCGCGTTCGGGTGACGCGCGGCACAGCGCCCGGCTATTCCGCCGCCGACTTCAGGCGCCGCAGGTCGCGAACCAGCAGCAGATGCTTGAGGTGGCCGCAGACCGCGGCCAGGCTCTCGAGGTTCTCGACCGCCTCCTTGCGCCGCGCCTGGCTGCGGGAGCGCAGCTGCGCGCTGAGCAGCTGCTCGAGCAGGTTCGCCTCGCGATCCGCGGAGGTCTTGAAGACCCGCAGGTTGCGCCCACCGACCCCGAACTTCGAGAGCTCGGCTGCCGCGCGGACGATCTCGAGGTCGGTCTCGTCGTAGGCGTCGCGGCCGTCCCGCCGCTTCGCGGAGACGATCCCGAAGTCCTGCAGCTCGCGCAGGAACTGCTCGCCGACGCCCGCCTCCGCGAGCAGCTCGTCGGCCGTAAAGCTCGTCACCGCCTCGCCCACCGAGGCGGCACGGCGCTTCTGGCCCTCCCCGCTCGGGCGGCGGCCCGTGAAGTCGCCGGTCGCCAGCTCCTGGCGGATCACCCGCAGGGGCAGGAACTCGTCGCGCTGCATGCGCAGGATCGCCCGCAGGCGCTCGACGTCCGCCTGGCTGTAGAGCCGGTACCCGCCCGCGGTGCGACGCGGTGCGAGCAGCTTCTGGTCCTCCAGGTAGCGGATCTTGGAGATCGAGATGTCGTCGAACTCCTGGCCGAGGATCTTCGCCACCGCGCCGATCGTCAGGGCCTTGCGCGGGCGCGAGTCGCCGCGCACGCCCTCGCGCTCCTGCCCAACCGCTTCCTTACCCGCCATTACAGCCATCCGCCCCTCACCTCTCCAGGTAACTGAGCTTGTATTTGCCGATCTGGATCTCATCGCCGTCCTCCAGCCGGTGCGACTCGATCCGGCGCCGGTTGACGTAGGTGCCGTTCAGCGAGCCGAGGTCGTCGATGTAGTAGCCGTCCTGCCGGTGGACGAGCAGGGCGTGGTTGCGCGACACCGTGACGTCATCCAGGAAGACGGCCGCGTCGGGCGTCCGGCCGATGCTGATCCGCTCCTGGTCGACGGTAAAGCTCTCGCCCGCGCGCCCGCCGCCCGAGCGGATCACCAGCGCGGCGCCCGACTTGTCGACCTCCTCGTCGATGTCGATCGGCGTGAACTCTCCGGTTTCGTCGACCTTGTAGGTCATCGTCGTCGGCTCGTTGGCGCCCTCGGGACGGCCGAGGTACGCCCCGCACTTCTGGCAGTAGTTCGCGCCCTCGGGGTTGACGAACCCGCATTCGGGGCAGTGCACCGCCATCGCTCAGCCTTTTCCCCCGGCCTCGTTCACCTAGGACTCTTCTCCCTCCGGTGCCGGGACCTTGCCGAGCAGAATGTCGGTGAGCTGCTGGACATCGGCCCCGGAGAGCGATGACTCGCCGCTCTCGCGCTTCACCTTGAGCCGGTTGACCAGCTCGGCGCGCAGAATGTCGATCTTCCCGTGCAGGGTCCGGCGCCGGTAGGAGACTTCGCGCTCCTCGTCGGTGAGCTCGCTGATCAGGTCCTTGAGCTCCTCGTCGCTCATCTCCCCGAGATCCGGAAACGTGTCTTCGTACTCCGTCGTCATCTCATCCCCGAAAATCGTGTTATCCGGCGCACCCGGCCGGCTCGTCGCGATTATAGGGCCGATCCACAAACTTCAAGTAGAGCTTGACGGTTGCACGGCGGCCTGCGGCCGATGGGCGAGCGCGGCCCGCACGTACGTGTAGGTCGCGAGCACGGCCATCGCGACCCCGATCACGAAGCCGGCGCGGATGATCCACCAGTCGACGACCATGCTCCAGAAGATCCCGCCGAAGACCAGGAAGACGCCGATCCGCCCGATCCAGTTGATCTCGAGGTCGATCCCGCGTCGCAGTGACACTTGCGCGAGCACCAGGGTCACCACCTCGCGGACGGCGAGAATCGCCAGGGCCCAGCGCGGCAGGAGCTCGAAATGCCAGCAGACGACGGCCCCCGAGAGCACGGCGAGGCGGTCGACGACCGGGTCGAGCAGGGCCCCCATGCGCGAGTACTGACCGGTGGCGCGGGCCAGGAAGCCGTCGACGTAGTCGCCGCCGGTGATCGCCAGGTAGATGAGGGCCGCGGCCGCGGACTGGCCGTCGCCGGAGTCGAACGCGACCACCAGGAAGACCGGGATCAGCGCCAGGCGGACGTAGCCGACCAGGTTCGGGATCGTCCACGGGTGCAGCGGCGCCCCCCGCTTGGTCGCGCTCGGCGAGGGGCCGGAGCGATCGATCCCGAACAGGCGGCGCTTCGAGGGCACCCGCGAGGACCTCAGTCGAGCGCGTCGAGGATCTCGCCGGCGCGCCGCGCCGCATCGGCGACCTCGAGTCGGTGGTCGGCGCCCGAGCGCCGCTCCTGCGCCTCCACCTCCCCATCGGCGAGCGCGCGCTTGCCCACCACGATCCGCATCGGGCAGCCAAGCAGTTCGGCGTCGGTGAACTTCTCGCCCGGGCCGGCGTCGCGGTCGTCGTAGAGCGGATCCAGGCCCGCCTCGCCGAGCTGCGCGTACAGCTCCTCGGCCGCCTCGAGCGTCTCGTCACCGGCCTTGCCGAGCGCCACCAGGTGAACCTGCCAGGGCGCCAGCGGCCGTGGCCAGACGATCCCCTTCTCGTCGGCGTTCTGCTCGATCGAGGCGGCGACGATCCGCGCCGGACCGATCCCGTAGCTGCCCATCACGATCGGCCTCTCCTTGCCGTCGGCGTCGAGATAGGTCGCGCTGAGCGGCTCGGAGTAGCGCGTGCCGAGCTTGAAGATGTTGCCGACCTCGATCGCCGTCTCGATCGCGATCGGGTCGCCGCCCGGCGACAGGTCGCCGGCCTCGACGCGGCGGATATCGAGCTCCTCGAACTGGAAGTCGCGGCCGGGCTCCACGCCGATCAGGTGCGTGTCGGCCCGGTTGGCGCCCGCGAAGTAGCCGCCGCCCTGGATCGCGGCGTCCTTGATCACCGGCAGCTCGGCGCCGACCGGGCCGATGAACCCCGGTGGCCCCAGCTCGGCCTCGATCTCCTCGGTGGTGGCCTGGCGGAAGTCGGTGCCGAGGGCGTTTCGCAGCTTGATCTCGTTGAGGCGGTGGTCGCCGCGGACCAGCGCAACCACCATGCCGCGGCCCTCGACGATCACCGGCATCGCCTTCAGCGCGGCGCCCGGAGCGACGCCAAGCGCCTCCGAGACGTCGTCGACCGTGGTCAGGCCGGGCGTCGGGACCTCGCGCGGGGTGTCGAGCCCCGGCGGCAGCTCGACCGGCTGCGCCGTCGCCGAGGCGACCTCGACGTTGGCGGCGTAACCCGGCGCCAGCGCGACCTCGTCCTCGCCCGCCGCGCAGGGGGCCATGTACTCGTGGGCGCCCGTGCCGCCCATCATCCCGACGTCGGACTCGACCTCATACCAGCGCAGCTCGCAGCGGTCGAGGATCCGTGCGTAGGCGCCGCGGTGGAGCTCATAGCTCGCGTCCAGTCCCTCCTCGTCGCGGTCGAACGAATAGGAGTCCTTCATCGTGAACTCGCGCGTGCGCAGAACGCCCGCGCGCGGGCGCGCCTCGTCGCGCTCCTTGATCTGCACGTGGTAGAGGATCTTCGGCAGCTCGCGGTAGGAGCGGATATCGCGGGCGACGTGGGTCGTCAGCGCTTCCTCGTGGGTCAGTGCCAGCACGTGCGGCGAGTCCTTGCGGTCGTTCAGCTTGAACAGCTCGGCGATCTCGTAGCGCCCGGTGCGCTGCCACAGCTCGGCCGGCTGGAGGACCGGCATCAGCATCTCCTGGCCGCCGATGCCGTCGATCTCGTCGCGGATCACCGCCTCGACCCGCTTGATCACCCGGTAGCCCGCCGGCAGCCAGGTCCAGAGTCCGGCACCGAGCTGGCGCACGAGCCCGGCCCGCACCATCAGCCGGTGCGAGAGCGACTCGGCGTCCGCCGGGTCCTCGCGCAGGGTGGGCAGGAAGTAGGTCGACAGGCGGGACACGGGGCGGCCAGCCTACCTGTGCAGCCGGTGCACGATCTCGAGCTTGATCCCGTCGGGGTCGTAGAAGAAGACCGCGTAGTAGCCGGGTGTGTAGTCGTACTCGGCCGGCTCGCTCTCGATCTCCGCGCCGCGCTCGCGCAGCCATGCGGCCCGCTCGTCCACGAGCTCGCGGCTGTCGGCGAAGAAGGCGACGTGGTGCACTCCCACCGCGTAGCGGTCATACGGCGTCGGATGGGCCGCCGACTGGGCTTGACGCAGGCTCACCGACGCGCCTCCCGTGCCGCCGATATAGACGACCTTCTCGCCGCGCTCGCCCACGATCTCGCTGTTGCGAGTGAATCCGAGCGGCTCCAGGAGGCCGTTGTAGAACTCCAGGCTGCGGTCGAGATCGGTGACGACGAGGTCGAGATGGTCGACGCCGCGAACGGGATCCACTAGGCGCGGGTGAAGCGGCGGCCGGCCGTCGGTGAGGCCGCCTCGTCGAGCTCGACCTTCTTGCCTTTGACGGGCTTCAGGAACGGCTCGGCGGTGACGTCGTTGCCCTCCTCGCGGGCCTTCTCGGCCTCCATGGCCGCGATCCGCTCGGGCGTCAGCTCGTCGGCGTTCTCGTCCTCGATCCGCTGGAGCCACTCGGCGCCCTCGGCCGCCTCGCGATCGTCGACCTCGATCGAGCCGCGGTCGAGCGACTTGTCGATCTCGCGGAAGAGCGCGTCCACCAGGTCGTCCTGCGGCACCTTCTTCAGCGGCTTGCCGTGGGCGAAGATCAGGCCCTCGTTCTTGGCGCCGGTGATCCCGAAGTCGGCGTGCGAGGCCTCGCCGATGCCGTTCACCGCGCAGCCGAGCACCGCCACCTCGATCGGCTCCTCGTAGGCCTCCAGGCGCCGCTCGATCTCCGCGACGACGGAGTCCATGTCGAACTGCAGCCGGCCGCAGGTCGGGCAGGCGATCAGCACCGGGCCGCGCTCGCGCAGCTGCAGCGCCTTGAGGATCTCCCAGGCGACCTTGACCTCCTCCTCGGCGTGGAAGGTCGAGAGGCTGATCCGGATCGTGTCCCCCACCCCGTCCGCCAGGAGCGTCCCAAGTCCGACCGCCGACTTCAGCGAGCCCGACCACTTGGTCCCGGCCTCCGTGATCCCCAGGTGGATCGGGTACGGGATCCTGTCCGCGAGCAGCCGGTTGGCGGCGATCGTGTTCGGGACGTTCGTCGACTTGATCGAGACCTTGAAGTCCTCGAAGTCGAGCGACTCCATCATCTCGACGAACTCGGCCGCGGCCGTGACCAGCGCCTCGACGGGGTTGTCTCGCTCCAACGCGTGCAGGTGTTTTGGCAGCGACCCGGAGTTGACGCCGATCCGCATCGGTACCCCCGCCTCGGTCGCCTTCACGGCCACCTCGGCCACCTTCTCGCGGCCGCCGATGTTGCCGGGGTTCAGCCGGATGCAGTGCGCGCCGGCGTCGATCGCCTTCAGCGCCAGGGTGTGGTTGAAGTGAATGTCCGCGATCACGGGGATCGGCGACCGCTTGACGATCGTCTTCAGCGCCACGACATCGTCGTCACGCGGCACGGCGACGCGGACCAGGTCCGCCCCCGCCTCGGCGACCCGGTGGATCTGGTCCATGGTCGCCTCGAGGTTGGCGGTCTCGGTCTTGGTCATTGTCTGCACGACGACCGGTGCGCCGCCGCCGATCGGGACGCCGCCGACGAAGATTTGGCGCTTGGATGCCACGGGAACATTGTGACAGCGGCCGATTTCGCGCCACGGGTACGGGTACCGTTGCGGCTTAGTCGAGATTCGGGAGCTGGGCCCCGCGCCACCCCCGGCCGGGGACTAGTGTGCCCGTTGGGTGACTGAGAACGCGCGAGATCTCGACGTCGTCGTCTTCGGCGCCACGGGCGTGACCGGGCGCCAGGTCGCGCGCTACCTGAGCGAGACCGAGGCGCGCTGGGGAGCCGCCGGGCGCGATCCGGCCAAGCTCGAGCGCACGCTCGCGGAGGTCGGAGCGGCGCCGACCGAGACGCTCCACGCGGAGCTGGAAGACCAGCGCTCGCTGGACGTGATGGCCGAGCGCGCGCGGGTGGTCCTCAACCTGGTCGGGCCGTACACCCCCCGCGGGCGCCCGGTCATCGAAGCGTGCGTCGACGGAGGGGCTCATTACGCCGACCTGACCGGGGAGATCCCCTTCGTCGGCGAGATGGTCGCCCAATTCCATCAGGCGGCCGTCGACGCCGGCGTGAAGATCGTCCAGGTCTGCGGCTTCGAGGCGTTGCCCCCCGATCTCGCGGTCCTGCTCGCAGCTGAGACCGCCCGCGAGCGTTTCGGCGAGGAGCTGGCCGACGTCGACGTCTCCGTCGCGATCACCGGGCGCCCGCCCGGCGCTCCGCGACCCTCGGACATGATCTCCGGCGGGACCTTCCAGAGCATCGCCGAGATGGTCGGCCACCCCAACCCCGGTGCGCTCACCGACCCCGCCGCGCTCGTGCCCGACCCGCAGCTGGCGGCGGCGATCAGGACGCGCAGCCCGATCGACCTGCGACCTCGTCGCAACGCTCGCGGCGTCGTGGTCGGGCCGATGGCCCCGGCGCCGTTCATCAACCCCGCGGTCATCCACCGGACCGCGGCGCTCGCGGCCGCCGAGCGGGGGAGCACGACCGAGCCCTTCCGCTACCGCGAGGGGATCGCGCTCGACGGTTCTCCTCTCACGCTGCCATTCCGCTTCGGGGCGGCCGGTGTGCTTGCCGGCACCCAGGTCGGGATCCGGGCGCTCACCCGCGCCCGCCCGGCGGTGCGGTCGCGGATCGCGAGCGGCCTGCGCTCGGCGCTTCCCTCGTCGGGGTTCGGCCCGGCGGCCGATCGGCTCGAGCCCTGGCGCTGGCGCTTCGACGTCGATGCGACGACGACCGGCTCGAACCGCGTCGGGGTCGCCGTCGAGGCCGCCGGACACCCCGGCTACCTCGCGACCGCGCGGATGCTGGGCGAGGCGGGGCTGATGATGGCCGAGGAGGGCGTGACGCCCGACCGTGCCGGATGCCTGACGCCGGCACTGGCGCTCGGCACCGCGGCGCTGGAGCGCTTCGAGCGCGCCCAGATGCGGTTCGCCCTCGCCGAGGGCGCGGTCCTTGCCGAGCAGAGCCCGGTGTGAGAGAGTGCGGGGCGTGCGCAAGGGACTCGCACTCAGGCTGACCGTGGCAGGACTGTCGGGGCTGACCGGCCTCGCGATCGCCGCACCCACGGCGCCGGCGTCTCAGCACCTGATGGTCATCAGCGAGGTGGGCGTCAATATCGGCACGGAGAGGGCGTTCATCGAGCTGCAGATGTACTCGCCCGGCCAGAACTTCGTCAACACGCACCCGGTCAGGTTCTACGGCGCCACCGGCGGCGTGCAGGCGAGTTTTACCCTTGACGCGGCCCACGGGAGCGCTCCGAACGGCGACAACCAGCGCACGATCCTGGTCGGCGACACGGGGACGCTCGGCACGCCCGATTTCATTTACGACCAGCTGAACGACGCGATCAGCGTCCTCGGAGCGGGCGGCGCGGCCTGCTGGGACACGTTCGACTGCGTCGCCTGGGGCAACTTCAACAACACCAGCGGCACGCCCCTGCCCTCGCCGACCGGGACGAACGCGCCCGCGATGGCGCTCGGGGAATCGCTGAACCGCTCGATCGCGCCCAACTGCGCCACCCTGCTCGAGGCTGGGGACGACACGAACAACGGCACCGACTTCGCGCTCGCCACACCGCCCACGCCCCGCAACAACGCGACGGCTCCGACCGAGACCGCCTGCGGCGGTGGCGGCGGAGGGGGCGGTGGCGGCGGAGGGGGTGGCGGCGACACCGAGGCGCCCGAGACCACGATCACCAAGCAGCCAAAGGCGAAGACCGAGAAGACGACCGCGAAGTTCAAGTTCGACTCCAGCGAGGCCGGCTCGACGTTCCTGTGCAAGTTCGACAAGAAGCCGTTCAAGAAGTGCTCCTCGCCGAGCAAGTACAAGAACCTCAAGCCCGGCAAGCACAAGTTCAAGGTCAAGGCGACCGACGCCGCCGGCAACGCCGACCCGACGCCGGCGAAGGCGAAGTTCAAGGTCCTCGAGAAGGACTAGGTCCCAGCGCCGAGCGCGCTGCGCACGGTCGCGACCAGGGGTGCGCGGTCAACGACGACGTCGTGCCAGCGGCACCGGATCAGCTTCCAGCCGGCGCGGCGCAGAGCCGCGTCGCGCGCGGGGTCACGAACGTGGGCGGTGGTGGTGTCGTGATACGGACTGTCGGTCTCGACGATCAGCCGGGCGGCCGGCCAGTGGAAGTCGACCTCATACGTGCGATCGCCGGCGTCGACGAGCCGGTTGACGAGCGGACGTGCGATTCCGCAGGCGACGCATAGGTGGAAGAACCTGGCCTCGGTCTCGCTGCGGGCACGGACGACCTCGGGGTCGAAGGCGGCGAGGATGCCGCGCAACCGAGCCGTTCCGCGGCGCCCGCGATGGCGGGCCAACAGGATCGTCACCGACCGCAAGTCAAAGAGCTCGAGCCGCTCGGAGGTCTCGACGGCCGCCTCGATCCCGCGCTGACGCAGCACGGCTGCAAGATCGAGCAGCGTGCGCGAGACCGTCGTACATGGGACCGCGTCGACAATCTCGACTTCGTCGGCCTGGAGTCGCTCGCCGCTGTGGACGCGCAACCCGCGCCGGTAGCGGCCCGTGCGGATCGGCGCCGTGACATCGATGACCGCGGCCGCCGAATCGCGGATCCCCCGGTGCGCTGCCGCCGATTGGTAGGAGAGCGCAGCTCCGGGGCCGCATGCCAGCACGGCCGCGAGGAAGTGCCCCTCACGGCGCAGTGAGTCGTGACCGACCGCGAACACGCCCTGGTAGAGCCTCACGAGCCGCTTCGCCCGGACCCAGGCCCGCACCGTGTCGGGGCTCACTCCGGCGGCCGCCAACTGCCACAGAGCCACCACGCCGTGCTGCTTCGCGGCAAGTTCGACAGCGACCTCCCACCCGCGAGTGGTTGAAAACGTTGCGTAGTTCACCGAAATCAACCCGTCGCGGGACATGCGGAGAGCGTCGGGCACCGGAGCGCGCGGGTCTACACGCGAACGTGTCGGATGTCAGGCGGTGGTGTGGCCGCGAACGTTCTTCAGTTGGATGAGCTCGCCCTGGAACGTCGTTACGTAGAGGTTGCGTCGCCCGAATCCTGCGCCGCCCCCGTTCGCCGCCACGTAGAGCCGGTCGTGGGCGTCGCGCGTGAGGCCGTCCAGGCCGGCGGCGACGCAGCGATCCGTCGGGCAGGAAGGTCAGCCCGCCGGGCGCGCGGTCCCGTCGACCAGCACCTGCGGCTCGGCGTGGCGGCGGTCCATGCGCAGCAGCTGCCCCGCGTCGGCGTCGGTGAAGAACAGCCGGCCGCGGTCGTCGGCGATCACCGACTCGAGCGTGCCGAGGCCGCTGAGGAGCGTGCGCGTGTCCGGCAGGCGCTCAGACACGCCACCGCGCCCGCGCAGAGCAGCGCCCGGCGCCCCCACCCCCGCATCAGCCCGCGTAGAGCTCCTCGATCTCGTCGCCGTACTTCTCCGAGATCGGCTTGCGCTTCAGCTTCATCGTCGGGGTGAGCTCGTCGCCGCCTGGCTGCCAGTCCGTCGGCAGGATCGTGAACTTCTTGATCTGCTCGACCCGCGAGAGCTTTGCGTTCGCCGCGTCGACGCCCTCCTGGACCGCTGCGATCAGCTTCTCCTCCGACGCCAGGTCCTCGATCGAGCTGTCCTCGAATCCGTTCTGCTTCGCCCATACCGGCGCGAAGTCGGGATCGAGGGTGATCAGCGCGACGTTGTAGGAGCGCGCGTCGCCGATCGCGACCGCCTGGCCGATCAGCGGGCTCGCCGCCTTCACGTGCGACTCGATGTTGGCGGGCGACATGTTCTTGCCCGCCGCATTGATGATCAGCTCCTTCTTGCGGTCGACGATCTTCAGGTAGCCGTCGGCGTCGAGCTCGCCGATGTCCCCGGTCGCCAGCCAGCCGTCGTCGTCGATCGTCTCGGCCGTCTTGTCGGGCATGTTCCGATACCCCGCCATGTTCACGTCGCCCTTGACCATGATCTCGCCGTCCTCGGCGAGCTTGATCTCGACCCCGGGCACGGGTGGGCCGACGGTGCCGAGCTTGATCTTCTCCGGCGGGTTGATCGTCGCCGTCCCGCAGGTCTCGGACATCCCCCAGAGCTCGCCGAGCGGGATCCCGATCGCGTGGAAGAACTCGAGCACCTCCAGCGGCGTCGGGGCCGCGCCGACGTTGACGGCGATCACCTCGTCGAGCCCCAGCTGCGCGCGCAGCTTCGAGAACATCTTGTCGTCCGCTTCGGCCACCGCCGCCGCAAGCTCCTCCGGCACCTCCTCGCCCGCCTGTTCGAGGCGAACCTTCTTCAGTCCCGCCTCGACGGCCTGGCGCGCCTGTTCTCCCTGCTCGCCGGGCATGTTGGCCAGGCTGGAGTCCAGCGCCGACTTCAGCTTCTCCCAGATCCGCGGGACGGCGAAGAACCAGGTTGGGCGCACCACCGGCAGATACGCGACGATCTCGCGCGGATTCGGGCAGACGTAGACCGTGCAGCCGCGGATCACCGGCAGGTAGTAGTTGGCGCCGCGCTCGGCGATGTGTGCCGCGGGCAGCCAGGAGATGACCTTCGCGCCACGGTCCGGGAAGTCGACGATGTCCTCGACCGAGCCGGTGAGCATCATCAGGTTGCGGTGCGTGAGCTGGACGCCCTTGGGCGGACCGGTGGTGCCCGACGTGTAGATCAGGGTCAGGAAGTCGTCGGGACCGATCGCAGCCACGGCTTCGCTCGTGTCGAAGTCGGGGTCGAGGGCCTCCAGCGACTCGAGGGTGTGGTCACCGCCGTCCCCGTCGATCACGACGAGCATCTCGACCTTCGGCAGGTCCTCGCGCGCCTTGTTGAAGACGTCGAGGAACTCCTTTTCGACGATCGCCACCTTCGCCTCGGCGTCGGAGACCACGTACTGGATCTGCTCGGGCGACGACGTCTGGTAGATCGAGAACGGAACGGCGCCCAGCGAGACGGCGGCGAGGTCGATCGGGATGAACTCCGTGCGGTTGTTGAGCATGATCGCCACCGTGTCGCCCTTGGCGACACCGAGGGCGGCCAGCCCGCCGGCGATCCGTGCGACCTTGGCGCGGACCTCGTTCCAGGTCAGCACGACCTCGTCGTCGCCCCCGCCCATCCGGATCGCCGGGTCGTCGCCGATCCGATCGACGGTGGCCTCGAACGCGAGCGCCAGGTTCTGCGCGTACAGGTCCCGTGCCGGCCCGCCACTCGCGTAGCGCTCCGTGGTCGTCGCCTCCATCTCTCCTCCTCGGAAGATTCCCGACTACACAGGGAAACCTACCGTGAGCAGGGGGCTACGGCGACCGTGCCCTGTCTCAGCGAATCTCGAAGCCCTCGCCGGACAATCGGCCGATGTCGTTGGATAACCCGATCGCGAACAGCATCAGCACGAGCGCGAAGCCGACCACCGACGCGCGCTCCATGGTCCGCAGCGAAACCGGGCGGCCGCGGAACTTCTCAACGAGCGCCCAGAAGATGTGCCCGCCGTCGAGCGGCAGGAACGGGAACAGGTTGATCACCGCCAGCGAGAGGCTGATCAGGGCGAGCACGTAGAGCGCCTGGCGGGTGTCGAACTCGATCGACTGGCGGGTGACCTCGTAGCTGCCGACGATTCCCGAGATCTCCTTGCGCTGCTCGGCGTCGAAGATCCGCCCGACGATCCCGACCGTCGACGAGGTCACCTCCCACATCCGGTCGACCGCGAAGTCGGCCGAGCTCGAGACCGAGCGGTCGGCCGGGACCAGTCCGGCGCCCACGAAGGAAAAGCCGAACCGGAAGCGCTCGGCCTCGGCGTCGTAGAACGGGCGCACGTGGATCGTCTGCGTCTCGCCGTCGCGGCTGACCACGATCGCAATGGCCTCCGTGGCCCGGCAGCCGTCCACCTCGACGTCGCCGGCGCAGTGGGCGTCGCCCAGCGCGGCGACGAGGCGATCGGCCTGCTCCTCCGGGCTGCCCGCCCCGGCGCTGACGCCGTTGATGGACAGCACCTGGTCGTCGGTCTCCAGGTGCGTGGCAGCGGGAGTGCCGGACTCGACGTTGTCAACCGCGACCGCGGTCGCCTTCTCGAGCGTGAACCCGAGCGCGAAGAGGATGACGAAGGCGATCACGAAGTTGACGAACGGGCCGGCCGAGATCACCACGATCCGCTTCCAGACGGCCATCCTCGAGTACGCGCGCGGAGCGACCTCGGGGTCGAGCTCCTCCTCCGGGTTCATGCCGGTGATCTTCACGAAGCCCCCGAGCGGGATCGCGCCGATCCCGTACTCGGTCTCCCCTCGCTTGAAGCTCCACAGCTTCGGCGGAAAGAAGAGGAAAAAGCGCTCGACTCGCATCCCGACCGCCTTCGCGGCAGCGAAGTGGCCGGCCTCGTGGGCGATGATCAGGAAGGCGAAGCCGGCGAAGGCGAGGATCCAGCTCACGCGGTTGCCCCCTGCGCGACGAACCGCTCCGCCAGCGAGCGTGCCGCCGCGTCGCACTCGAACAGCTGCTCGAAGTGGGCGATCGGGGTCGCGTCGGTGCGGTCGAGGACACCCTCGATCACCTCGGGGATCGCCGTGAACGGGATCCGGCCGTCGAGGAAGGCGGCGACCGCGACCTCGTCGGCGGCGTTGAGCGCGCAGGGCGCCGTGCCACCGGCGATGCCGGCCTCGCGCGCGAGTCGCAGGCAGGCGAACGTCTCGAGGTCCGGCGGCTCGAACTCCAGCCGGCCGGCCTCGGCAAGGTCGAGCTTTGGCACCGTGACGTCGGCGCGCTCCGGGAAGTGCAGCGCGTAGGAGATCGGGACCCGCATGTCGGGCAGGCCGAGGTGGGCGAGCTGGGCGCCGTCGTTGAGCTCGATCAGCGAATGGACGATCGACTGGGGGTGGACGACGACGTCGATCCGCTCGTAGTCGACACCGAACAGGTGATGGGCCTCGATCACCTCGAGCCCCTTGTTCATCAGCGTCGCGGAATCGATCGTGATCCGCCCTCCCATATCCCACGTCGGATGCGCGAGTGCTTCGGCGACCGTCACCCGGTCGAGGTTCGTGCGGCCGCGAAACGGCCCCCCTGACGCGGTCAGGATCAGGCGGTCGACCGTGCCGGGGCCCTCCCCCTGCAGGAGCTGGAAGATCGCCGAGTGCTCGGAGTCGACCGGGAGGATCCGCGCCCGCGTCCCCTCGGCGAGGGCGGTGACCAGCTCGCCGCCGACGACCAGGCTCTCCTTGTTGGCCAGCGCCAGGTCGATTCCCTCGCTGAGCGCGACGATCGTCGGCCCCAGCCCGGCGGTGCCGACGATCGCGTTCAGGACCAGGTCGGCCCCGGTCGAGGCGATCAGCTCCCGCACACCCGCGTCGCCGGCCAGGACCCGGACGCCGTCGAGCTCCGCGCGCGCCCGCTCGGCGGCCTCGGGATCGGTGAGCGCGACCGCGGTGACGCGGCAGTCGCGCGCCTGAGCGGCAAGGCGCTCCCAGTTCGTCGCGGCCGAAAGGCCGGCGATTTCGAGCTCCGACGAACCGGCGACGACGTCGAGTGCCTGCTCGCCGATCGACCCGGTGGAGCCCAGGATCAGGACCCGTTTGGCCACCGACGCAGGGTAGCGCCGGGCCTTACGGGTTCATAAGCTCGGGATGTGGCCTCGCAAGGAACCAGGATCGGTGCCCACGTCGGGCGCGAAAAGCCGCTCGAGACGGCAGCGGAGCTGGGCGCCGACTGCCTGCAGATCTTCCTCTCCGACCCCGGATCGTGGAAAAAGCCCCCGCCCCACCCCGACGCCGAGGCAATTCGCGCGAGCGAGATCGACCTCTACGTCCACGCGCCGTACCTGATCAACGTCTGCTCGCCGAAGCCGAACGTCCGCTACGGCTCGCGCAAGATCCTGCAGCAGACCTGCGACGCCGCCGCCGACGTCGGCGCCGCGGCGGTGATCGTCCACGGTGGCCACGCGGAGGACGACATCGGCGAGGGGCCCGGGCGCTGGCTGCGCTCCCTGGAGCTGCTCGAATCCGACGTCAAGGTCCTGGTCGAGAACACGGCCGGCGGCGAGAACGCGGTCGCGCGACGCTTCGACGCCCTCGCGCGGCTGTGGGAGGCGATCGGCGACGCCGATCACGGCATCGACCTCGGCTTCTGCTTCGACACCTGCCACGCCCATGCCGCGGGCGAGGAGCTCTCCGACGCGGTTGAGCGGGCGCTCGCGATCACCGGCGGAATCGACCTCCTGCACGCCAACGACTCGCGCGACCCGGCCGGCACGGGCGCCGACCGCCACGAGCGCCTCGGCGAGGGCCAGGTCGACCCTGGCGCACTGCGCGCCATGATCGCCGCCGCCGCGAAGTCCGGGGCTCCGGTCGTGGTCGAGACGCCCGGACCCCTGGCGGGCCTGCGCGCCGACCTGGACTACGTGCGCGCAGCGATCGCCGGCTGATCGACCTAGGGCGTCACTCCGGCCAGCCCCGGCAGCTTCAGCCAGTCGAGGTGGCGGTAACCGCCCTCCCAGTGGACGAAGTAGTTGAGCTTCGACTGGAAGAAGGACTTCCCCTGGACGTACTTGATCACCCGGGCCAACCCGTCCGGCGCGAACTGGATCGGCAGGTCCTTGGCGAGCTCGGAGTGCTTGGCGGCGAAATCGAAGAGGCCGTCCTTGAACCAGGTCGACGTCTCGGGGTGCTGGATGTACATCGGCGGGCCCGCCAGGATCTGCAGGATCCTCGCGTGAGTGGTGTTGTCGAGCGGCGTGCCGTCCGCCTTCGTCAGCCCCACGATGTCGACGTCCCCGGTAACCGGACGGATCGGTCCGCCGTCGATCGAAACCATCAGGTTGCCCGGCGGTGGGTCGTCGGCGATCACGAACTTGGCCCGTGTCTTCTTGCCCGTCGCGGCCGGGTCGAGGCCGTTGTCGCCCCAGTTGAACTTGGTCTCGATCTCGTTTCCGGTCGCCGCGTTCGCCTCGATCCACTTCGCGTAGCCGGGCTCGTCGGTGGTCAGCTCCTTGTTCCGCGACTCGAGACGCTTGAAGACCTCGTCGCGGGTCACCTGATCGGTGATGCCGGCGGCATCGAGGCGCGCGGTCAACTCGGCGTCCGTCGGCAGGTTGCGGTTGATCACGACCCGGTCGAGGTCCGCCGCGTTGTAGTTGAGGAACTCGACGTCGTAGTGGTTGACGTTCTTGAGCTTGATCCACTCCGGCTTCACGTAGGCCTTGAAGTCCTCGATCCATTTCAGAGCCCCCGAACCGCGCGAGCGAACGGCGATCAGGATGCCCTCGGTCTTTGCCAGCACGGCCATGAAGCGGGCCTGCGCGTGCGTGAGCCCGTAGAGGACCTCGAGCGCCTCGAAGTCGGCGATGAAGCCCGGCTTCAGCTTCGTCTTGATGAACTTCATCGCGCGGACCGCCGACTGGGCCTTGGCGGTGAACGCGGAGACGACCGGCTTCAGCTTGGTCGCGGCCTTGGCGGCCGCCTTGTTGGCCGCCTGGACGACCTTGTTGAGACGGGGCAGCGCGGCGAACGCCTTCGCGATGATCACGTCGCCGAGGGCGACGTCGCCGGCGATCTGGCCCGCGCCCTGGCCGAGCTCCTCGGCGGCCTCGACCCACCTTCCCGCGGCCCATTCGTTCGCGAGCCTGTTGAGGTGCTCCTGTGAGGCCTTGTCGAACCCGTCGAGGGCGTTCTTGAGCGCGCCCGGGACCTTGCCGACCGCCTCGAAGTCGCGGAGCATGAACTCGAACTGCTTCTGCACGTACTGGTCGAACGCCTCGTGCGCGTCCTTGCTTTCCCGGACCGCCGTCCAGAGCTCGGCTTGGCGCTCGGTGACCATCTGCAGGTACGCCTGCCCCCCCGTCCCGACCAGCTTCAGGAAGTCAGGGATGCCCTTGATCGTGCCGATCACCGAGTAGGCGACCCCGGTCACCGCGCCCTTGGTGAAGGCCGCGAACTCGGCCGCGCCGTCGGTCCAACCGCCGAATGGCGGCGCGTCCGGTGGCCGGTCGTCGATTGAGAACTCGTGTCGCTCCGAGCCGGCCGAGAAGGCGACGTCCTCGGGAGCGACGTCGGTCAGCTTGCCGTTCTCGGGGTTGTAGATCTTCGTGGCCGGCTTCGGGAAGTTGGCCGCTCCGCGCGTGCCGCCGCCCCCGGCCGCCGACGTCGGATCGCTGTAGGTGGTCCGGAAAACCGCATCGAGCAGGCGGCTCTCGCGGGGCTGGAGCACGACCACGTTGTTGGCCTTGTAGACGAGATCGATGTCGTCGATCTGGTCCGGGCCCTGGATCGGCAGGCCGGCCTTCTGCAGGTAGCCGCCGAGCAGGTTGCCCTCGAGGCCGACCTGGAACGGCATCACGGCCAGGGTTTCCTTGTAGGAGCGGTTCCACAGCCGCACGCGGACGGAGAGCGCCGTCCCGGCCTTGATCAGCTCCGGCGCGTCCGGACTGGGAACGCTCGCCTCCGGGCGCGTGTAGATGAACAGCAGCGGGGACTCAGCCTTGATCGTCGCCTTGCCCTCGCCCTTGATCGACTGGCCCGTCGAGTCCTGGCCCGTCGCTTCGGCCTTGAGCTTGAAGGTGCCGTCCCCGGTCGCCTCGACCAGGAACTCGCTGGTCGCCGACTCGCCGGAGGGGATGTCGCCGAGCTCCACGACGCTCGGCGGCCCGACCTGCTTCAGCGGCAGCGGATCCGGGGCCTTGACGTCCTTGACGTCCCAGGCGATCCCGAGGTCCTTGAGCGCGACGCCGGTCGCCGTGTCCTTGCCCGTGTTGCGGACCGTCACGTCGACGGTCGTCTGCGCGGGGCCGTCCTGCTCGGGGGAGTCCGAGACGTTGATCGGCGACTGCTTCGGCACGACCTCGATGTCGAGCTTGGCCGGTCCGCCGCCGACCGTGAAGTCCGCCCGCCCCGTCTTGTTGGTCCCGACGGTGACCTTCTTCGACTTCGGGTTGAACTGCAGGTTGCCCTTGTTGGGCACGACCGTGTAGCTGCCCTTCTTGACCTTGATCGAGTAGCGGCCGGAGCTCTGAGTGGTGTCCGACCCGCCGCCGCTGCCCTTCGCGCTCACCTTGACGCCCTTGGCCGGCGGGCACGCGCCGTCCTCGCACGGGCCGATGACCTGCCCGTCGATGTACTCGCCCTCGCGGTAGTACTCGGTATGGGCGTTGGTCATCCGGGTCGAGTAGTCGCTGTTGTCGGGTTGGCACTCGCCGGGCCCGAAGTAGGCGCCGCCGGTCCAGCCGATCTGGTGTTCGCCCTTCGGGGGCACGAGGTCCGGATACGTCTCCCAGTCGTCGGGGTGGTCTCCCGGCCAGTTTCCCTCCGCATCGGCGAAGACCGAGACCCGCTGCTCGGCGCCCCCATAGGCAGCGTCGTTGAAGACCACCGTCAAGGACGTGACGCCCTTGATCGCCGCGAAGCGGATGTAGCCGCCGGCGCCGCCCGTGCACCAACCGTCGGCGAACTCCTGATGCGTGTGCGTGTACACGTAGGCCGGACCGATCTGGACCTGTGGCGTCGCAGCCCTCGGAGCGGTCTCGCTCGCGAACGGCGTCGCGAGCGGGTAGGAGAACGAAACCGTCGCACCGGCCGGCGCTGCTGCGATCGCGGCAACCGCAAACGTGACGACCGTGATGATCTGACGCATCCTGCATCTCATGATTCGCGCCTCCTGACGCCTACTCCGTGCATCCATACGAGCATCCCTGCCGGGCGTCCAACCTGCGTCCAACGCCGACTCTAACCCGTCCCCCCGGCGGCTAGTAGACGAACGCGACCGAGAGGTAGTACCCGGCGACGACCGTGAACATGACGGCGTCGAGGCGGTCCAGCAGACCCCCGTGGGGGCCGAAGATCGTCCCCGAGTCCTTGATCTGGAGGTCGCGCTTGATCATCGACTCGAACAGGTCGCCCACCGGCGCCAGGGCGGCGATGCACATCCCCATCAGCAGGGCGTCGAGCCCCGGCAGCCAGTCCTGGTAGAGGCCCGCGAACCAGAACCCGAGCGTGCCGCCGACGAATCCGAAGGCGAGCCCCTCGAGCGTCTTGTTCGGCGACAGCTCCGGAGCTAGGCGGTGGCGGCCGAACATGCGCCCGCCTGCGTACGCGGCGGTGTCGAAGACGAACGTGGCGACGAGCACGTCGAGCAGCAGCGCCGCGCCGTGATCGGGCAGCTCGCGCAGCAGGACGGCGTGGGCGAATGGAACGGCGATCCAGACGATCCCGAACACGGTCACCGCGACCGAGACCGTTACGCCCGCGCGGTCCGGACGCGCGACCGCGGCGGCGAAGATCACCGGCACGCTGGCAACCAGCGCGATCATCATCTGGTACTGCGTGCCGTAGAAGGCAGCGACGACGAGCGCCGCGGCGGCCGCGAACGCGACGAGCGTGAACGGGTGCGCGTCGCGGGTCATGCGGAAGAGCTCGGACATCCCGACGCAGGCGAAGCCGATCATTGCCGCGGCGAACAGCTCGCCGCCGACGATGACGATCGTGATCGCGATCGCGATCCAGGGCAGCGCCCAGGCGATTCGCGCCAGGGTCTCGGAGCGATCTCGCTTCTTCGGCGGCTCGCCGTCACCGCCCGGGCGCCTCCGGGTCCGGCGAGCGGACAGGGGTGGCGGCTCCGGCGGTCGGTTGCGGCGCGGCTGATCGAAGTCGAGCTCGGAGTCGAAGGGGCGCGAACCCTCCATCAGCGACCCCCGAAGCGGCGGCTGCGGCTCTCGTACTCACCCAGCGCCGCCTCGAACGCGCCGCGGTCGAAGTCCGGCCAGAGCTCGTCGCGGAAAACGAGCTCGGAGTACGCGCATTGCCAGAGCAGGAAGTTGGAGATCCGCTGCTCGCCGCTGGTGCGGATCAGGAGGTCTGGATCGTGCATCTCGGGCGCGTAGAGGTGGTCGCGGAACTCATCCTCCGAGCTCCCCTCAAAGGTTCGCGCTGCGTCGGCGATCTCCGCCCGGCCGCCGTAGTTGAAGGCGACGAAGAGCGTGATCTGCTCGTTGCCGGCGGTCTTCTCCTCGGCCCAGTCCATGCGCTCGACGAGCTCCGGCCCGATCCCTTCGCGGCGGCCGACGAACCGCATCCGCACTCCCTCGGAGTCCAGCTCCGGGGTCTCGCGGTCGATCCGCTCGGCGAACATCGCCATCAGGCCGTCCACCTCCGGCCGTGGGCGCTGCCAGTTCTCGGTCGAGAACGAGAACACGGTCAGCTCCTCGATCCCGAACTCCGCGGCGTCACGAAGCCGCTCCTTGACCCGGTCGGCACCGGCCTGGTGCCCTTCGATCGCCGGCAGGTTTCGCTCCGCCGCCCATCTGCCGTTGCCATCGGTGATGATCGCAACGAAGCGAGGAGCGTTCACACCTCGAGGATCTCTTCTTCCTTGGCCTTCAGCAGGCCATCGATCTCCTGCGTCGCGGCGTCGGTGCTCTTCTGCAGATCGGTCTCCGCGCGGCGCTCGTCGTCCTCGCCGACCTCGCCCTCCTTCTTGAGCTCGCGAAGGTCGTGCATGACGTCGCGGCGGATGTTGCGAACCGCCACCTTGCCGTCCTCGCCGACGCCGTGGACGACCTTGACCATCTCCCGGCGTCGTTCCTCGTTGAGCTCCGGAATCTGGAGTCGGATCACGTTGCCGTCGTTGTTCGGCGTCAAGCCGAGGTCGGACTCCATGATCGCCTTCTCGATCGCCGCGATCGAGCTCTTGTCGAACGGCGTCAGCGTGAGCAGGCGAGCGTCGGAGGCCGAGATCTGCGCGAGCTGCTTGAGCGGCGTCTCGACGCCGTAGTAGTCGACGATCACGCGGTCGAGGAGATGCGGAGAGGCCCGCCCGGTGCGAACCGTGGCGAGCTCGTGCTTGCACGATTCGACCGACTTCGACATGCGGTCGCGCGCGTCGGCGATGAACTCTTCGGTGATCTCGGACAACGCTCGTCGGCTCCTCTCTACGACTCGGTGCGGACGATCGTGCCCACCCGCTCGCCGCTGACGATCCTATCTATGTTGCCTGCGTCCGCCATGTTGAAGACGTGGATCGGCAGGCCGTTGTCCATGCAGAGCGAGAGCGCGGTCGAATCCATCACCCGCAGGCCCTTCTCGATCGCCTCCATGTGGGTGAGCTCGGGCAGGAACTTGGCGTCGGGCACCACCGACGGGTCGGCGTCGTAGACGCCCTCGACCCCGTGCTTGGCCATCAGGATCGCCTCGGCGTGGATCTCCAGCGCCCGCAGCGCTGCCGCGGTGTCGGTGGTGAAGAACGGGTTGCCGGTGCCGGCCGCGAAGATCACGACCCGGCCCTTCTCGAGGTGGCGCATCGCCCGCCGGCGGATGTACGGCTCCGCGACCTCCGTCACCTCGATCGCCGACATCACCCGGGTATAGGTCCCGAGCCGCTCCAGCGCGTCCTGGAGCGTCAGCGCGTTGAGAACCGTCGCCAGCATCCCCATGTAGTCGGCCGTCGCGCGGTCCATGCCCTGCGCGGCGCCCTCGAGGCCGCGATAGATGTTGCCGGCCCCGACCACCAGCGCCATCTCGACCCCGCGCGCGGTCACCTGGTGGACCTGCTCGGTGATCTGCTCGATCCGCTGCGGATCGGTCCCGTACTCGAGCGAGCCCATCAGTGCCTCGCCCGAGATCTTCAGCAGCACGCGTTGGAAAACCGGGTCCGGCATCGGCGGCAACCCTAGCGCCCCCTCGAAATGACTACTCCTGGCCGACGGCGAACCGGGCAAACCGCGCGATCCGGATGTTCTCGCCGGTGTTCGCGGCCACCTCGGCGCGGATCTGCTCGATGGTCTTACCCTCGTAGCGGTCCGTCCGTACGTGCTCCTGCTCGAGCAGGACGACATCGGAAGCCCACTTCTTGAGCTGGCCCTCGACGATCTTGTCGACGACGTTGTCGGGCTTGCCCTCCTCGCGCGCCTTCTCCTCGAAGACACGCCTTTCCGCCTCGCGCTGCTCGGCGGGTATGTCCTCGACGGAGACATAAAGAGGCGCGAGTGCGGCGATGTGGATCGCGACCTCGCGGGCGAACTCTTGAAAATCGTCCGTGCGAGCAACGAAGTCGGTCTCGCACTGGACCTCGACGAGCACGCCGACCTTGCCGCCCGCGTGGATGTAGGAGCTGACGACGCCCTCGCTCGTGGCCTTGCCCGACCGCTTGGCGGCCGACGCCTGGCCCTTGACGCGCAGCAGCTCGATCGCCTTGTCGATGTCGCCGTCGGCCTCGTCGAGCGCGGCCTTGCAGTCCATCATCGCCGCGCCCGTGCGCTCGCGCAGCGCCTTGACATCGGATGCTGCGACGGCCATCAGGAGCCCTCCGGCGGGTCGGCGGGAATCGCCTGCGGATGATCCGGCACCTTCGGCGGCGCGGGCGGCGCCTGAGCGGGTCGGCGCCTGCTTGCCTCCGGCGGGCGGCGCCTGCGGCGCCTGCTGGGCGGCCTGGGCCTCGGCGGCCTTGGCGGCGGCCTCCTCGGCCTCCTTGCGGGCGCGCTCCTCCTCCTCGCGCTTGCGCTTCGCCTCCTCCTCGGCCTGGCGCTTCGCCTCCTCTTCGGCGCGGCGCTTCGCCTCCATCTCGCGATAGGTGTTGGCCGCGTTCTCGACCGCGGCGCCGATCGTCCCGACCACCAGCTCGCAGGAGCGCATCGAGTCGTCGTTGCCCGGAATCGGATATGCGATCCCCATCGGATCGACGTTCGAGTCGACGAGCCCGAGAATCGGGATCCCGAGCCGGGTCGCCTCCGCGACCGCGATCGCCTCGGTCTTCAGGTCGATGATCAGCGCCGCCTGCGGGACCCGCTTCATGTCACGAACACCGCCCAGGTTGTACTCGAGCTTCTCGAGCTCGGCCTCCATCGACATCCGCTCCTTGGTCGGCAGCAGGTCGAGGCGCCCGTCGTCCTTGAGCCCGTTGAGCTCGTGGAGGCGGTCGATCCGCGCCGACATCGTCTGGAAGTTGGTCAGCAGGCCGCCGAGCCAGCGCTGGTTGACGAACGGCATGCCGCAGCGCTCGGCCCAGTTCTTGACGGAGTCGCGCGCCTGCTTCTTCGTGCCGACGAACAGGACGGTGCCGCCCTTGCCGGCGACCTCGACCGCGAAATCGCGCGCCCGGTTGAGCAGCTGCTCGGTCTGCAGCAGGTCAATGATGTGGATCCCGTCGCGCTCGCCATGGATGTAGCGGCGCATGCGCGGGTTCCAGCGCCTGGTCTGGTGGCCGAAATGGAGACCTGCCGTCAGCAGTTCCCTGAGCCCAGGCTCGGTTTGCAGTCCTGAATCGGACATCGATGCTCCCTTTGGGTGTGTGTGAGTTGGTCTCCCAAGCCGCTTCCGGGGACCCGGCTATGTCATGCGTGCCGGGCAGGGCCCCTTGTTCATGCCTGGGGGTCGGTTACTGGACGCCGGGGAGTGTAGAGCCCCGCGCTCGCTCCAGCGCTTCGCAGAGGTCGGCGGGCAGCGCGCTCTCGAACTCCAGCCGCTCGCCCGTGAAGGGATGCTCGAAGCCGAGCCTTGCGCTGTGCAGGAACTGTCGTTCGAGGCCGTGGCGGCCCGCGTGGCCGTAACGGGGGTCGCCGGCGACCGGGTGGCCGATCGCCGCGAAGTGGGCGCGGATCTGATGCGTCCGGCCGGTCTCCAGGCGCGCCTCGACCAGCGTGTCGGCGGGCAGGGTCTCGATGACCTCGAAGTGGGTGCGCGCATCGCGGGCCCCGCGGCCGCGCACGGCGCGCTTCTCGGGCGCCCGGTGATCGCGCCCGAGCGGCGCGTCGATCGTGCCCGAGCGCGATGGCGGGCGGCCCTCGATCAGCGCCAGGTAGGTGCGCGCGACCTCGCGCCGCTTGATCTGGGCCGCCAGCCGGCGATGGGACTCGTCGTCGCGAGCGACGAGCATCAGCCCGCTCGTGTCCTTGTCGAGGCGGTGGACGATCCCCGGGCGGCCCTCCTCCCCGCCCCCGAGCAACTCGCCGAGCACGCTGACCAGCGTCTCGCCCAGGTGCCCCGGCGCCGGGTGGACGACCAGGCCCGCGGGCTTGTCGACGACCGCGAGGTGCTCGTCGACGTGGACGAGCGGCGGCTCGGCGCTCACGGCTCCGTCGCCTGTGCCGCGGACGGTGACAGGACTGAGAACGTGATCACGGCGACGCCGAGGGTGATGGCGATGTCGGCGACGTTGAAGGCCGGCCACAGCGGCGGGTCGATGAAGTCGGTGACGGCACCGCTGGAAATCCGGTCGGCCAGGTTGCCGAGCGCGCCGCCCGCCAGCAGCCCGACCCCGAGCCACAACCCCGGCCGCGCCGCGTCGAACGCGAACCAGCCCACGATCAGCGCCAGCGAGATGGCCGTGAAGGCGTACACGGCGGCGTCGCTACCGTCGCTGAACAGGCCGAAGGCGATGCCACTGTTCATCACCCGGGTCAGATCGAAGCCGAGGAAGAGGTCGGTCCGCTCGCCGAGCTCCATCGACCCCTCGATCGCCGCCTTCGCGATCTGGTCGATGGCGACGACGAGCGCCGCGACCACGACCATTCCGAGCCAGGCGCGGCGGCGGGAGGAACTCACCCTCGGATCAGCTCGACGACCAGTCCCCCGACGATGGACAGCGCGAGGATGGCGACGATCGGGCTGATGTCGAGGGGGCCGATCCGCGGCACGAACGAGCGGAAGAGGTTCAGGTACGGGTTGGTCGTGTCTTCGATGAAGCCGAGCACGGCGCGCAGCGGCATGTTGTACGGGATCGGGCGGAACTGCTGCACCCAGCTGAGCAGGACGTTGGCGATGATCAGGACGAAGTAGACGAACAGGAGCGCAGACACGTAGTCGGCGATGTCGCCCCGGGTCAACGCGGCGAGAGTCAACCTCGCATCCGCTCAAGGGAGGCGCGGACGGCGGCCTGGACTCCGTCCCCGACCCCGGCGTCCGCGAGCGCTTCCAGCCCGGCCTCGGTGGCGCCGCCGCGGGAGGCGACCGAGGAACGAACCTCGATCGGGTCGTAGCGGCGCAGGAGCTCGATCGTGCCGGCGAACGACTCCAGCACCAGCTCGTAGGCGAGCTCGGGGTCGAGGCCCTCGGCAGCCCCAGCCTCGGCGATGTTCTGGATCACCACCGCCAGATAGGCCGGCGTGCACCCCATCACCGCGGTCGCCTCGTCCATCAGCCGATCGGGGACCTCGACCAGGTGGCTGAGCTCGCCGAACAGGTTCAGCAGCCGCGCCCCGGCCTCGCCGTCGATCGAAGCCTCGAGCGGCGCGTGGCAGATCACGCCGCGCTGGACCTCGGTCGTGATCGTCGGCATCGCGCGGACGACCGGCGTGTCCGGGAACACCTCGCGCAATCGGGAGACCGGAGTGGCCGCGAGGACCGAGGCGATCGCGTCACCCGCCCCGCCGAGCTGCTCAGCCGCCGTCTCCAGCACCGCCGGCTTGACCGCCAGGACGATCGCATCGGCCCGCAACGCGAGCTCGGCCAGCGAGTCGACGGCTTCCCCGCCGAGCTCCTCCGCCAGCTTCGCCGCGCGGCCGGAGCCCGAATCGCTGAACAACATCGCCTCAGGACCGTGCTCGGCTGTCGCCCACCCACGAGCCAAGGCCTGTGCCATGTTCCCCGCACCCGCGAACCCGATCTTCATACGGGCAGCCTAGTGGCCGCGAGACGGGACCCTACGACTGGTTGAAGAAGCCCTTTTCGACGAGCCGGGCCTTTTCCTCGGCCGAGACCTCGACGTTGCGCGGGGTCAGCAGGAAGGTCTTCTCGGCGATCTTCTGCATCCCGCCGTCCATGGCGTAGGTGAGGCCGGAGGCGAAGTCGATCAGGCGCTTCGCGAGCTCGGAGTCGGTGGTCTGGAGGTTGAGGATCACGGGCACCGAGCGCTTGAAGCGATCGGCGACCTCCTGGGCGTCGTTGAAGCTCTCCGGCGTCACCAGGTGGACCTGGACGTCGGCCCCGCCGTTGCCGCCGACCGGCTGCAGGACGCGGCGGCGCGGCGGGTCGTCGTCAGCGAAGATGTCGTCGATCTCGTCACGCCCGCGGCGGCGCTCGGAGATGCGGCTCACGGTCGCCGAGCGCGGCGCCGAGCCCCCCTCATAGACCTGGCCGTGCGGCGCCGTGTCGGGCTCGTAGAGGTCGTGCTCCGAGTACTCGGGGTCCTCGGCGAGGCCGAAGTAGACGAGTGCGCGGTGCCATGTGTCTCGAAGTGCCATACGGCTGCGGTTTTCGCGTCGTGCAGCGGGATTCCTTTACCCGGATTATGGAGCAATGAACGGCCCGGGCTAGGTGTAGAGCGAGGTTCCGAGCCTGATGATGGTCGCGCCCTCCTCGATCGCGACCCGCCAGTCCTGGCTGGTGCCCATCGACAGCCGCTCCAGCCCCTGCTCGGCCGCGAGCTCCGCGAGGCGGGCGAAGTACGGTCGCGACGCCTCCGGATCGGTGGTGAACGGGGGCATCGTCATCAACCCGGAGACGCGGACCGGGCAGCGGGCGATGAACTCGCCGAGGCCGCCGGGCTCGACCCCGCCCTTGCCGGGCTCGCCGGAGACGTTGACCTCGACCAGGACCTCGGTCGCCTCCGTCCCGTGGCGGCCGAGCTGCTCGAGCACCGACTCGCTGGCGACCGAGTGGACCAGGCGCACCAGCGGCAGGAGCCGCTTGACCTTGCGGCTCTGGATGTTGCCGATGAAGTCCCAGGTGAATTCGTCACCGACGAGCTCGCGCTTCGCCTCGAGCTCCTGAAGCCGATTCTCGCCGACCAGCTCCACTCCGGCTTCGGCGAGCCGCTCCATCTCCTCAGGTACGACGTACTTGGTCGCCGCCAGGACCTCGACGCCGGACCCCGCGGCGTCGCGAACCTCGGCGAGGTTGCGTCGCACCACGTCGGGGTCGATGCCGCGGATCGGTTCAGGCATCGACCCACACCAGCCCGGCCTGCCGCCCGGTCCGCCCCGCGTCACGGCGGTGGGAGAAGAACAGCTCCGGGTTGCAGCTCGTGCAGAGGCCGCTCGACTCGATCGCGCTGACGCCGGCCGCTCGCAGGCTGCGGCGGGCGACTTCGGGAAGGTCGAGCATCCGCCCGGCGGCGATCCCTTCCCCGAGCGCGGCGAAGGCGGTCAGGACCTCGTCGCCCACCTCGTAACAGCACGGGCCGATCCCGGGCCCGATCGCCGCCGCCGTCGCGGCCACCTCCTGGACCCCGCGGGCGACGATCCCGGCTGCGAGGCCGCGCCAGCCGCAGTGCAACATCGCGACCCCGTGCTCGCCGGCGAGCGCGACCGGCAGGCAGTCGGCGACCTGGACCAGGGGCGTCAGCGACGGGTTCGAGGTCACCTGCCCGTCGGCGTCGGCGGGCCGAACGTCCGCGGTGAACGGGTTCGGGTCAGGCGCCTCCTCCCGACGCTGCAGGTCGGCGCCATGGACCTGGAAGCCGAACAGAACGCCGTCCGGATCACGGTCGAGCGCGGCCGCGAGCCGGAGTCTGTTCTGCCGCACCGCGGCCGCCTCGTCGTCGGTGTACAGGCCGAGGTTGAGGGACTCGAATGGACCGGAGCTGGCGCCACCGAGCCGAGTCGAGAACGCCGCCCGCGCTCCAGGCAGCTCCGCCTCGAGCCAGCGGACCCCGTCGTCTTCGCGCCACTCCATCGGATCAAGGCTAGGAGCCGGCGGTGTCGAGAGCGATTCGGAGCTCGTCCTCGCGGGCCGGCGCCTCGCCGTCGAGCTTCGCCCGCAGCGCGGCGGCCAGGCCGCGGCCGACCCCGGGCCCCTCCGGGACCCCGGCGCCGAGCAGGTCCTCGCCGGAGATCTCGAGCGTCACCTGGCGCCACTCGCCGAGATAGCGGTCGAGCCACTCGCCGCCCAGCGCCCGCGCGAGAACCAGCTCGACCCCGCCGTGGCCGCGCGCCGCGGCGACCGCGACGGAGGGAGCGCTCGGCTCGAGCGCGGCGAGCTCGTGGACCGCGCGCGTGGGCCCGCGGACGGCGGCGAGCAGTGCCGCGGGACGTGCCGCCTCTCCCGACCACGGCGGCGCCGCGAGCAGCGCTGCGACGCGGTCGATCAGCTCACCGGCGCCCGCGGCCAGCTCGATCAAGCCCCACTCGCCGAGCAGCTCGAAACCGCGCCGGGCCGCGGGCTCGGCCGCGATCCTGCCGAGGTCCGCCGCGATCCGGTCGCCGGAGACCGTGCTCAGGTCGGTCGCGCGCAAGAGCTCCAGCGTCTGCGGCTCCGGCTCGAGCTCGAGCCTGGCGGCGTAGCGGGCGGCGCGCAGAGCCCTGGTCGGATCGTCGCGAAACGAGGCCTCGTGCATGACCCGCAGCAGACCGGCGCGCAGATCGGCCAGCCCGCCGTGGAGATCGACCAGCTCGTCCGGATCGCTCACCGGAGCCGCCATCGCGTTGACGGTGAAGTCGCGACGGACGAGGTCCTCGGCCAGGGTCGCCGGGCTGACCTCCGGCAGCGCTCCGGGGTGCGGATATGTCTCGGTGCGGGCACGGGCGAGGTCGATCTCGACGCCGTCGACCTCTACCGTCGCGGTCTCGAAGCGGTCGTGGACCACGGCCTCGCCACCCAGGGCCTCGACGAGGGCGCCCGGCTCCCCGTCGACGACAAGGTCGAGGTTGGCGGTCGACCGGCCGAGCAGTGCATCGCGAACCGCGCCTCCAACCAGGTGCGCATCGGTCCCGGTCCGAGCCGCCGCCTCACGCACGGTTTCGAACCCGGGCAGGGCGGCGATCCTGTCGCCGAGGTCGTCGGTTGAGATCTCTCGCTTCGGCGGTGTCATCGGTCGGGTCGCGGGCGCCGTGAACCCGCTTCCCTACCATGACGCCCCTTGCGGATGCCCGCGCTCCCCAAGATCCCGCTCGCCTGGCGCGAGCCGCTCCACGTCGCGATCATCGCTGCCGTCAGCCTGATCGGGATCGCCGGCGCGTTCGCGCTCTACGACCGGTTCAAGGAGGAGGCCGACCGTAGCTGCCCGCCGCCGTGCACGCTCGAGACCGAGCGGGACAAGCCGGCCAGCCACGCCGAGCAGGTCGAGACGGTCGACTGGCCGCTTTACGGCTACGACCTGGCGCGCACCCGCTATCTGCCGACGAAGCGGGTCAAGCCGCCCTACGACGCCTCGGCGTGGAGCTTTCAGGCCGGCAAGCTGCTCGAGTTCTCGCCGGTCGTCGCGAAGGGGACGCTCTACTTCCAGGACAAGGACGCACTGCTGTACGCGCTCAGCGCCGACAAGGGCAAGGTCGAGTGGACGAAGGACATCGGCGGCCTCGGCGCCGCATCGCCCGCCTACTCGCATGGGGTCGTGTTCGCGGTCACGCTGCAGCGGGCTCCCGGCGTTGACCAGGGCGAGGCGCTCGCCCTGCGCGCCAAGGACGGCAAGCTGTTGTGGCGCTTCCCGCTGCCCGGCCGCAGCGAGACCTCGCCGATCGTGATCGGCGGCAACGTCGTCGTCGGCTCCGAGTCGGGTGACATCTACTCGCTCGATCGCAAGACCGGCAAGCCCGACTGGCAGGTGCACACGGCCGGCGCCGTCAAGGGCGGGCTCGCCTACGACGAGGGAACCGTCTACGGCGCCAACTACGCGGGCCAGGTCTTCGCCTACGACGCCTCCAGCGGCCAGTCGGTGTGGCAGTCGTCCACCCAGGGGCTGAGCTTCGGGCGCGGCGGGCCCGTGTACTCGACCGTCGCCGTCGCCTTCGGCCGCGTCTTCCTCGGCTCGATCGACAATCGCGTCTACTCCTTCGACCAGGACACGGGCGAGCTGCTGTGGAGCCACTCGACGGGGGACTGGGTCTACGCGGCGCCCGCAGTCGCCGACACCCCGAAGACCGACCCGACCGTCTACGTCGGCTCCAAGGACCAGAACCTCTACGCGCTCGACGCGAAGACCGGCGACGTGCGCTGGCAGCAGCGGATCGGCGGGGTGATCCTCGGCGCCGCGAGCGTGCTGGGCGAGAACGTCTACGTCGCCGGGCTCGGCCCGAACATCGGCACCTACGGCTTCAACGTGAAGACCGGGAAGGAGACGTTCGAATCAGAGCTCGGCGAGTACAACCCGGTGATCTCGGACGGCCACTACATGTACCTGACCGGAGCCTCGGGCATCCGCGCCTTCGAGCACGAGACCGCGGCCGAGCAGCGCGCCGAGGCGAAGCGCCGGCGGGCGGAGCGCCATCGCCAGGAGACGGCGCACCGGGAGAAGCGCAAGCGCCAGGAGGCGGCGGCGGCGGCGAAGGAGAAACGGCAGGAAGCGGCGCATCGCGCGAAGCGCAAGCGCCAGGAGGCGGCGCACAAGGCCGCCAAGCAGGACGCGAACAACAACAAGGGCAATAAGGGGAAGGATTCGGGCGGGAAGTAGCGGGCTGTGTTGGCTTTGTTCCGCATAGCGGTACAAACCTCACACGGTCACTCGCGCACCTCGATCCCTGCCTCCCTCATTGCCTGTTTCGCCTGCGCGACGGAGTACGTCCCGTAGTGGAAGATCGACGCCGCGAGCACCGCGTCGGCCCCACCCTCGGTGATGCCCTCCACCAGGTGCGCCAGCGTTCCCACGCCGCCCGACGCGATCACCGGCACCCCGACCGCGGCCGCGACAGCCCGGGTCAGCTCGAGGTCGTAGCCGTCGGTGGTCCCGTCGCGGTCCATGCTGGTCAGCAGGACCTCCCCCGCCCCGCGCTCGGTCGCCTCGCGGGCCCAGGCGACCGCGTCGCGGCCCTCGGCCAGGGTCCGGCCGCCGTTCACGTAGACGTCCCATGTGCCGCCGTGCCGTTTCGCGTCGATGGCGACGACCACGCACTGTGAGCCGAACACGGTCGCCAGCTCGGAGATCAGGTCGGGGTCGGCGAGCGCCGACGAGTTGACGGCCACCTTGTCGGCACCCGCGTCGAGCACCGCCTGCGCATCGGTCACCGAGCGGATCCCGCCGCCGATCGTGAACGGGATGAAGACGTTGTCCGCGGTCCGGCGGGCGAGCTGGGTGATCGTGTCGCGCTTCTCGTGTGACGCGGTGATGTCGAGGAAGATGAGCTCGTCCGCGCCCTCGGCGTCGTAGCGCTCCGCGAGCTCGACCGGATCGCCGGCGTCGCGGATGTCGACGAAGTTCGTCCCCTTGACGACCCGGCCCGCGTCGACGTCGAGGCATGGGATGACGCGCTTCAGTGCCATGGCCGGCGCTACTTGCCGGGCGTGCCGCGCATCTTGCCGCGTGCCGCGCCCCAGACGCCGTTCGCGAACGCCCCGGGCTCGAGCTTCTGGGCGAGGCGGAGCATTTCGCCGCGCTCATTCGCGGTCAGGTTGCGCCGCGGGCGGCCCTTCGACTTCGCCACCAGGCCGGCGAGCCGATTGCGCTCGTCGCGTTCGAGCAGCCCGGCGTGATGGCGAACGAGAATCGCCAGCTGCGCGATTGCGAGCACCCGAAGCCAGAACACAGGCCTGAGGCTACCGGGGCGGCTCAGTCCGGCCGCATGCCCGAGCAGAGCATCCGCAGCCAGTCGATCCGCCCCTCGCGCTCCGTGTAGTACGCCTGCTGCTCGAGGATGAACGGGCCGTCATCGTTGTGGCCGCGCAAACGGAAAGCGACCCGCGCGCGGTCTGCGACACCGCTGTTCTCGACGTCGACCAACTCGTCGACGTGATCGGACTCCTCGAGCCAACTGACGAGGACCTCGGAGACAACAGCTTCGGCGCCGGA
Source organism: uncultured Solirubrobacterales bacterium (assembly GCA_963767285.1). Lineage (GTDB taxonomy): Bacteria > Actinomycetota > Thermoleophilia > Solirubrobacterales > 70-9 > WHSW01. The sequence continues at coordinate 1,001,739 of CAVYDJ010000004.1, forward strand.
GGCCTCCCAGGCACGGTTCGGGGTCAGGGCGCGGAAGTCAATCTCCGGATCGAGCAGCTCGCCGGCCCCCGCGAAGTCCTTGGCCGCGAACGCCTTGACGAACCGCTCTCCAAGCGTCTCCCCCATGGCCCGTCTAGGCGGCCGCCCTGTTCGTCGACCGCTCGCGCAGGTAACCGCCGAGGGCGCCGAAGGCGGCGCCGAGCAGGGTCGTGAGGACGACGAGCAGGATCGCGGGCTCGGGCAGGTGGGCCTCGGCCTCGGCGCCGTGGATCTCGTGGGCGATCAGGATCGACGCGCCGAAGATCAGGCCGGCGAGGACGCCCCGCTTCGCTCCCGCGGCCGTGCCGAGGTGGTCGAAGCCGGCGCCGATCCCGCCCAGCACACCGAGGATCGAGAGCACCAGGTAGGTGCCCTCCGAGACGCCGAGGAAGTAGCCGGTCACGGCGCCGTAGGCGGCCGGCAGGATGATCGCCAGGAAGATCTGGAGCGAGCGGGGGTGCTCGTTGAGCAGCGGCGGCAGCTTCACGCTGGCCCGACCCTATCCGGTGTGCTGATCAGCCGCTGAGCGCCGACTGACCCTCGCCGACCGTGAACCGCCCCTCGTAGAGGGCACGGCCGACGATCGCGCCCGCGACGGCGGGCAACTCCGCGGCCGCCAGCTCGCGCAGGTGGTCCAGGGTCCCGATTCCCCCCGAGTAGATCAGCTCGGCGCCGGCGTTCGCGGCCGCCTCGGCAACTGGCCGGAGCTGGTCGAGGCCCGGCCCCTCCAGCGTCCCGTCGACCTCGACCGGCGTGAAGACGAAGGTCCGCACCCCGCGGCGGGCGAGGTCGGCAACCAGGTCGGCGGACTTGAGCTCGGTCGGGCGCTCCCAGCCCTCGACGGCGACCCGTCCGGCGCGCGCATCAGCCGACACGACGATCGCCTCGCCGTGGTCGGCGGCCAACGCCTCGACCAGTGCCGGGTCGGAGAGCGCCGCCGTGCCGAGGACCGCTCGCGCAGCGCCGGCGTCGAGGACCGCGGCGACGTCGCCCGCCTCGCGCAGGCCGCCCCCAACCTGGACCGGGACCTCTACCGCGTCGCAGATCCGCCCGACGTGCTCGATGTTGACCGGCGCCCCCGCCCGGGCACCGTCGAGGTCGACGACGTGCAGGGCACGCGCGCCCTGTTCGACCCAGCGGCGGGCGGCGTCGAGCGGATCGGCGTCGAAGGCGGTCTCGCGGTCGTAGTCGCCCTGGACCAGCCGTACCGCGTGACCGTCGCGGATGTCGATCGCGGGATAGAGGATCAAGCTCAAGCCGGCACGGAAGCGCAGATGCCCGCAAAGTTCGCGAGCAGCGCCAGCCCGGCGGCGCTCGACTTCTCGGGGTGGAACTGGACCCCGTAGATCGGCGGGCGGGCGATCGCGCAGGCGAACCGCTCGCCGTGGGCCGCCCAGCCGAGCACGTCCGCCTCGTCGGCGGGCGCCGGCGTGAAGCTGTGGACGAAGTAGAACGGGGTCCGGCCCTCGATCCCGGCGGTCAGCTCCGAGTCCTTGGCCCACTCGATCGGCTCCCAGCCGATGTGCGGGACCTTGAGGCCGGGGGCCTCAAGCCCCTCGACGCGGCCCTCGATCAGCCCCAGGCCAGCGGCCCCGCCGAGCTCGTCCGTCGATTCGAAGAGGAGCTGGAAGCCGAGGCAGATCCCGAGCACCGGCGTGCCGGCCTCCACCCGCTCGGCGATCAGGCGGTCGAGCTCGAGCTCGACGACCCGCTCCATCGCCCGCGGGAAGGCGCCGACGCCGGGCAGCACCAGACCGTCGGCCTCACCCGCGACGGCGTGGTCGCTGGTGATCACCGCCTCGGCGCCGACCCGCTCGATCGCCTTCTCGACCGAGCGCAGGTTGCCCATCCCGTAGTCGAGAACACAGATTCGCGCCACGTCCTCGGCTTCGCCTGCGGGCGTATCGCGGTCAGCCGCCACTACGTCAATGTCCCCTTCGTCGAGGGCACGCCTTCCTCGCCGGGATCGATCGCGACCGCCTCGCGCAGGGCGCGGGCAAAGGCCTTGAACAGCGCCTCGATCATGTGGTGGGCGTTGCTGCCGTGGCGAATGGCGATGTGGACGGTCAGCTTGGCGTTCGTCGCGACGGCCCGGAAGAACTCCTCCGCCAGCTCGGCGTCGAAGCCCGCGATCGACACGTTCGGCAGGTCGGCTCCGAACAGGCACAGCGGGCGACCGGAGACGTCAATCGCGCACAACGCCAGCGCCTCGTCCATCGGCAGCGCGACGTCGCCGTAGCGGCGGATGCCGGCCCGGTCGCCAAGCGCCTCGTCGAGCGCCTGGCCGAGCGCGATCCCGACGTCCTCGACCGTGTGATGGGCGCCCGTCTGGAGATCTCCGGTCGCCTCGACCGTGAGTCCGAGCCGGCCGTGGCGGCCGAGCAGGTCAAGCATGTGGTCGAAGAAACCAACGCCGGTCGAGGCGGAGACGTTGCCGCCGTCGAGGCTCAGCTCGACGCTGACCTTGGTCTCCCCGGTCTCGCGCTCCACCTTCGCTGTTCTCGCAGCCGCGGTCATTTCTTCACCCTCGCCAGCGCCGACTCGCCGTGGACCGGGAAGCCCTCGGCCCCCGCGATCGCCGCCACGTGGGGTGCCAATTCTGCTGCCGCCGCCGATCCGACGTGGACGACCGCGGTTCGCCGCATGAATGCGCCCGGCCCGAGCGGCCTGCCGTACGACGCCGCACCACCGGTCGGCAGCACGTGGTTGGAACCCGCTACGTAGTCGCCGAACGCGGTGGCGCTGCCCGAGCCGACGAAGACGCAACCGGCGACCCGGCCGCGGGCACTCGCCTCGTCGGCGCCCTGGAAGGCGAGCTCGAGGTGCTCGGGGGCGAGCGCATCGGCAAGCTCAACCGCCCGCTGGATGCCCGGCGAGGTGATCGAAGCGAGCGTGGCATCGGCGACGCTCGGCCGCTCGGCCGCCAGCGCCTCGACCCGCTCGGTGACCGCGTCGAGCAGCGCGGGGTCGGGTGAGATCACCGCCAGCATCCCGTCCGCACCGTGCTCGGCTTGCGCGCAGAGGTCGAGCGCGAGCAGCTCCGGGCTCGGCGGTCCCGTCAGCGACCACGGCGAGCTCGCTCGGGCCGGCGACGCCGTCGATCCCGACCCGCCCCGCGAGCAGGCGCTTCGCCTCGGTCACGTACCGGTTGCCGGGGCCCACGATCACGTCGACCGCGGGGATCGTCTTCGTACCCAGGCCGAGCGCGGCGATGGCCTGTGCCCCGCCGACCGAGTAGACCTCCTCGACACCGGCCACAGCACAGGCGGCAAGCACCGCGTCGTCGGGGCGCCCGCTCGCCGACGCCGGCGAGGCGACGACGAAGCGCGGCACCCCGGCCGCCCGGGCCGGCAGCGCCGCCATCAGCACCGACGACGGGTAGGAGCCCCGCCCGCCCGGGGCGTAGGCGCCCGCGGAGGCGACCGGCGACGCTCCGACCTCGACCCGCTGTCCGGCCTCGAGCTCGACGGACACGGGCCGCAACTCGGCCCGCGCCTGCTCCGCCGCGACCATGCTGATGTTCGCGGCGGCGACGCGCAGCGCCTCGCGGACCTCGCGCGAGACGAGCGCCGGCGCGGCCTCGATCAGCCCGGGATCGACGCGCAGGCTCTCCACCGGTGGCTCGCCGAACCGCAGGCCGAGCTCGCGCACCGCCTCGTCGCCGCGCTTGCGGACCGCGGCGATGATCTCGGCGACCTCCCCGGTCACCTCCTCCAGCTCCGGCGACAGGCCTCGAACGCGGACGGCCAGCGCATCGGCATCGGCTCCGTCCCATTCGATCCGCTCGATCTTCATCGCGAGGCCTCACGCAGGCGGTCGGATAGCGCGTCGATCTCGGCGGCCCGCAGCTTGTGGGCGACCCGGTTGGCGATCAATCGCGCCGTGCAGACGGTGATCTCCTCGCGCACCTCGAGCTCGTTCTCCTCCAGCGTCCGGCCGGTGTCCACCAGGTCGACGATCCCATCCGCGAGCCCGACCAGCGGCGCCAGCTCGACCGAGCCCTTGACCTCGATCACCTCGGCCTGGCGACCGCTCTGCTCGAAGTGACGCTCGGCGGTGCGCGGGTACTTGGTCGCGATCCGCATCGCTCCCAGGCGGCGCTCGGCGCGCTCGAGGCTGTCGTCGCCGCGGCGCGCGGCAAGCACCATCCGGCAGGCCCCGTAGCCGAGGTCGACCAGCTCGTAGACGGCGCGGTCCGCTTGCTCGGCGAGCACGTCCTTGCCCGTGATCCCGATCTCCGCCGCGCCGGCCTCGACGTAGGTGGGCACGTCGGAGGGCCGCATCGTCACAAGCCGGAGCTCACCGAGGTCGAAGATGAGCGCGCGTGAGTCGCCGCGGGCGGCCGCCGTGTCGAGGCCGATCGCGTCGAGCAGGTCGAGGGTGCCGTCGAACAGGGCTCCGCGCGGCGTCGCCAGCCGGAGCGTGCCGTCGTCGCCGGTGCGAACCGATCGCGCCAGGCCGCTCACTCTTCCACCCCCTCCTCCGCCTGAGCGACGTGCAGCCGCTCCAGGTAGAGCGAGAAGCCGGCGGCCGGAAGCGGTCTCCCGAACCGTCCCATCAGCTCGTCGTAACGGCCACCGCCGCCGAGGATGTGGCCGAGCGCGGGGTCGTAGACCTCCAGGATCGCGCCGGTGTAATAGCCGAGGTCGCGCAGCAGTCCCAGGTCGAGCTGAACCCGGTCGGCGACGCCGCGCTCACGCAGCGCCTCGAAGGTGGCGGCGAGCCGCGCCGTCGCCCGCTCGCCCACCCCGTCGAACAGCCCGCGCGCCTCGTCGAGGACCTCGGGCCCACCGCGCAGCATCGGCACCCGCAGCAGCAGTTCGCGCTCGCGCTCGCCGAGGCCGAGCGCGCCGATCTCCGTTTCCAGCCCGACGTGGTCGTGCGTCGACAGGTACTCGAGAATCCTGGCCCGCGCCTCCTGGTCGACCTCGAGCTCCTCGAGCAGCTGGCGGTACAGATCCGCGTCCCCGAGCCCGATCACCGCGCGCCGCAGGCCCGCGGCATCGAGCGCCGCCGCCAGCACTTCGACCACCTCCGCGGTCCCGTCAGGCGCCGGGGCGCCGACGAGCTCGACCCCGACCTGGGTGAACTCGCGCATCTGGCCCCGCTGCGGGCGGATCGCACGGTAGGCGTGAGCGAGGTAACAGAGCCGGAACGGCGGTTCGGCGCCGGCGAAGTGGTTGGCCACGACCCTCGCAATCGGAACGGTCATGTCCGAGCGCATCGCAAGCAGCTCGCCCGATTCGTCGAAGAACCGGTAGGCGACCGGCGCGCCGCGCTCGGACTCGCCGCGGGCCAGCACCTCGTCGTACTCGATCGTCGGCGTCGCGACCTCGCCGTAGCCGTAGCGCTCGAACGCATCGACCAGCGCCAGGCTGAGCCGCCGCAGCTCGCGCATCTCGTCGGGCAGGATGTCCCGCGTCCCCGGCGGGATCGGGTGTGTCATCGGAACAACTCCACCGATTGGAACAACTCCCTCGAGATGCTCCGCTTCGCGTCCGCTCTCGGGGGGCTCGCTTCGAAGCGGACTGCGGCCCTTTGGCCCCTACGCAGGGACGGGCTCGACGGCCACACGCTCGATCCTCGCTCCGAGTTGGCGCAGGCGTTCGTCGATGCGCTCGTAGCCGCGGTCGATCTGGACCACGTTGCCGATCTCCGAGGTCCCGTCGGCGCAGAGCGCAGCGATGAGCATCGCCATGCCGGCGCGGATGTCGGGGCTGTCGACGCGCTCACCGTGAAGACGGCTCGGACCGCTGACGATCGCCCTGTGGGGATCGCACAGCGTGATCCGAGCGCCCATGGCGACGAGCTTGTCGACGAAGAAAAGGCGGTTCTCGAACATCTTCTCGAAGATCAGGATGGTACCCCGGGCCTGCGTTGCGAGCGCCAGGGCGATCGAGGTCAGGTCGGCCGGGAACGCGGGCCAGGGGCCGTCGTCGATCTTCGGGATCGCGTCGCCGAGGTCGTCGCGGACCTCGAGCTTCTGGTCCGGCGGCACCAGCACGTCGCTGCCCTCGATCATCGTCTGGAGGCCCAGGCGGCGGAACTGCCGGCGGATCGTGATCAGGTCCTCGGGCTCGGCATCGCGAATCCGCAGCTCGCCCCCGGTCGCCGCCGCCAGCGCCATGAAGCTCGCGACCTCGATGTGGTCGGCGCACACCCGGTGCTCGGCGCCCGCGAGCTTGTCGCGGCCGTGGACGGTCATCACGTTGGAGCCGATCCCGTCGATCTGCGCGCCCATCTTGACCAGCAGCCGGGCGAGGTCCTGGACGTGCGGCTCGCAGGCGGCGTTGGCGATCGTCGTCGGGCCGGGGGTCAGGGCGGCAGCCATCAGCGCGTTCTCGGTCCCCATCACCGACGGCTCGTCCATGAAGATCGCGCACGGCTTCAGCCCGCCCTCCGGGGCGTGGATCTCGATCGCGCGGTCGCCGTCGACGCGGGCGCCCAGGTCGGTGAACGCGTCGAGGTGCGGGTCGAGCCGGCGGCGGCCGATGAAGTCGCCGCCCGGCGGCGGCATCCGCGCCTCGCCGAAGCGCGCGAGCAGCGGCCCGGCGAGCAAGAACGAGGCCCTGATCCGGGCCGAGAGCGACTCGTCGGGCGCCGTCTGGGTGACCGCGTCGGCCTGCAGGCGCAGCGCTTCGTCGGACCAATCGGCCTTCACCCCGAGTTGCTCGAGGACCGCGACCTGGGTCTCTGTGTCGCGGATCCGCGGCACGTTCGTGAGCACGACCTCCTCCTCGGTCAGCAGGCAGGCAGCGAGGATCGGCAGGGCGGCGTTCTTGTTGCCGGCGGCGGTGATCTCGCCCGAGAGGGGCGGGCCCCCCTTGATCACGAACTTGTCCATCGGCGCGGAGGGTAACAATGCCCCTATGAGCCAGCCGACGCGCGACGAAGCCTGGGACCTGGTCTGCGAATGGGTGCAGTCGGAGTCGCTTCGCAAGCACCTGCTCGGGGTCGAGGCGGCGATGGTCGCCTACGCCCGCGAGCGCGGCGGCGACGAGGAGCTCTGGGCCGTGACCGGGCTCGTCCACGACCTCGACTACGAGCGATTCCCCGATCTCGACGACACCGAGAACGGCCACCCGCGCACGGCGTTGCGCCTGTTCGAGGAGCTCGGCTGGCCGCAGGAGGTGATCGACGCCGTCGCCGGCCACGCAACGTTCCTGGGGGTTCCGCGTGAGACGGACATGGCCAAGACGCTGTTCGCGGTCGACGAGCTATCCGGTTTCATCGGCGCCTGCGCGCTCGTCCGCCCGACCGGGATCGAGGGGATGGCGCCGAAGTCGGTGAAGAAGAAGCTCAAGCAGCCGTCGTTCGCGGCCGGTGTCAACCGCGACGAGGTCCGCGAGGGAGCCGAGGAGCTCGGCGTCGACTTCGACGAGCACATCGCCTTCGTGATCGCGGCGATGGCGGCACGGGCGGACGAGCTCGGGCTCTCCGCGTCCGACGGGTGAGGCGCGGCTGGAAGATCCTGATCGCGGTCCTCGTCGGGATCGCGATCCTGCTCGTCGTCAACACGCTGGTCGTGGGCAACGAGACCAAGGACGCCGAGCTCACGATCGACGGCGGCCAGATCATCACCTTGCCCGGCGGCGACGTCCAGGTGCTCGAGGAGGGCAGCGGCGACGGCGCCCCCATCGTGCTCATCCACTGCTACTCATGCTCGCTGCACTGGTGGGACTCCCTGGCGCCGATCCTGGCCGAGAACCACCGGGTGATCCGCATCGACCTGCTCGGATTCGGCGGCTCGCAGAAGCCCTCCAGCGGATACTCGATCGACGACCAGGCGGGGCTCGTCGCCGGGGCGCTCGACCGGCTCGACGTCCAGGGGGCGGTCGTCGTCGGGCACTCGCTCGGCTTCGACGTCGCGACGGCGCTCGCCGCCCGCGCCAGCCAACTCGTCGACCGCCTGGTCAACATCGACGAGGGCCCGAGCTCAGACGACTGCTCGCTGCCGTTCCTCGCCAAGCTCACCTACACGCCGGTGATCGGCGAGGCCCTGTGGCGCCTGACCCCGAGCTTCGCGATCAAGGAGGGCTACGCCGACGCGTTCGCGCCCGGCTACGACCTGGCCGATGGCTTCTCGAATCCCGATCAGGTCGTCGACGATTTCCACGCGATGACCTACACCTCCTACGACGACGTCCCGGGCGAGGCCGGCGACTACGAGGACGAGGCGACGCTCGACCAGCGCCTGCGCCAGATCCCGGTCCCGTTGCTCTCGATCTTCGGCACCGAGGACCAGATCTGCGACCCCGAGACCTCGCAAGCCGCCTACGCGGCGCTCCCGGGCGCCCAGATCGAGCTGATCAAAGGCGCCGGCCACTCTCCGAACGTCGAGAAGCCCGACGAGACGGCGGCGCTGATCGAGGAGTTCGCGGCCGGGGCGACGGTGGCGGCGGCGCCCGAGGCGAACCAGCCGGAGCCGGACAAGCCGCGGAGGCCGGACAGGCCGCACCGCGGCAACGGTTGACAGCGCCCGTCCTCCCGGCATAGCATCGAGGCAACACGGGATCCGAAGGGAGGGTCTTCCGCAAGCGCAGTTCGCACGGAGGCACTGAGCGATGAATACCGCGCTCCTGATCGCCGGGTTGGCGCTTGCCGCCGTGCTCGCCGTCGCCGGGATCGCAAAGCTCGCCGACCTGACCGGGTCGCGACGCGCGGTCGCCGCCTTCGGGGTACCCCCACGGCTCGCGGGGCCGCTCGGGACGGCGCTGCCGGCGGCCGAGCTGAGCGCGGCCGCGCTACTTGCCGCCGGCGCGCTGTCGAGTCTCCCCGCCTGGATCGGCGGGCTGGCGGCGCTCGTTCTGCTGACCGCGTTCTCGATGGGGATCGCGGTCAACCTGCTCCGCGGCCGGACGCCGGACTGCCACTGCTTCGGCCAGCTCCACTCGGCCCCGGCGGGTCCATCGACGCTCGCCCGGAACGGCGGCCTGCTCGCGCTGGCAGCGTTCGTCGCGAGTGGCGGTGAGCCCGTTCTCACCGCGGCGGCCGCGGGCGCCTCGCTGGCGCTGCTCGTCGTCGCCGTCAACCGCACCCCGCGCGAGCAGAACTCGGGAGTCGAGGGGCTTCCGACCGGCACCCTCGCCCCCGCGTTCCGGCTCCCCGACCTCGCCGGCCGGGTCCACACGCTCGACTCCCTGCTCGCGAGCGGGCAACCCGTCCTGCTGCTGTTCAGCGATCCGGGCTGCGGTCCCTGCACCGCGCTGGCCCCCGAGGTCGCCCGCTGGCAGCGCGAGCTGGCCGGCGAGCTCACGGTCGCGGTGGTCGAGAACGAGGCCGACGATCGCGATCCGGCCGCTCCCGACGAGTACGGGCGCCTCACCGTCCTGGTGCAGCGCGCTTCGGAGGTCGCCGGCCTCTACCGCGCTCTGGGAACCCCGACCGCGGTCCTGATCGGACGCGACGGCGCGATCGCGGGTCCCGTGGCGGCGGGGAGCGTCCAGATCGAGGCGGTCGTCGCCGACGCCGTCGGCGGCCTCGCGCCGAGCACGATCCGAGTCCACCGCGCACCGGTCGCCCCGCTTCGCCGGCGCGAGCTCCTGGTGCGCGGCGCCGGCGTCTGGGCGGCGGCGAGCGCGCTCCTCGCGCTGCCGCTGCGAGCGACGGCGGGGATTCGCACAAAGCTCCATCGGCGTGCCGAGCCGTGCGAGGACGTTTTCGACTGTCCGGACCAGCGCTCCATGCGCTGTCGCAACGGTCGCTGCGTGTGCGAGGAGGGTTCCACCAGATGCGACCCCGACGAGGCTACGGACCGCAAGTGCTTCGACCTGCAAAGGAGCAAGGACCATTGCGGGAGTTGCAATCACCCGTGTACGGGCGCCGACCACGACGTCTGCTGCGAGGGCGTCTGCGGGGAATTCGGCCGCACCCGGTGCAATTGCTCCACCGCCGATGCGACCGCCGAGTGCGGCGACGACGAGGTCTGCACCTGCGGCCTCGGCGTCGGAGACCCGTGCGAGTGCTTCAGCTGCAGCGAGCTCGGCGAACGGCGGTGCGGTAACAGGTGCGCCAATCCGAATGAATTCCGCTGCTGCGGCGACCGCCTCTACAGGATCGCGACCCTGCCGCCCGGAGATTGGGTCTGCTGCGGGCCCGCGCGCAACCGCCGGTTCGTCAACATCGCGGAGAGCGAGCGCAACTGCGGCCGCTGCGATCGCCGTTGCCCGCCCGACGAGTTCTGCTACGGCGGCAGCTGCAGGAAGAGCTGCCCACAGGGCTTGAAGAAGTGCGGGAACACCTGCATCCACCCGCGCGGGTCGGATCCCCGCAACTGCGGGGGATGCGGGGTCAAGTGCACAGGGCCATTCGATACCGGGGAGTGCTGCAACGGCAGCTGCTGCGACATCAACGGCGACACCTGCTGCCCTGGCGGCTGCACGAATACCGCCCTCAACAACGACAACTGCGGCGGTTGCGGCATCAAGTGCAAGCCCAACGAGTTCTGCCGGTTCGGCGTCTGCACCTGCCCCCCGGGCGAAACCTGCTGAGCGCTACTGCCAGCGTCCGCCGGCGTTCGCCCACTTCCGCATGTGTTCGACGGAGTCGAAGCTTTCCGCGATCCGGTGCTCGGCGCGGTGGTGGACGAGAACGACCTCAGACCAGTCCGGCCCCTTCATAGCCCATGGAACGACGTGCTCGAGCCGGCAGAAGCCCGCCTCCCGTTTCCCAGCCGCCTCGTAGGCGCGCCAGCCGTCCCCCTCGTCGACGTCTGCGCCGCACCACGAGCACGAAGCCATAGATTGCGGCGCCATGGGGCTGAGAATAGTCGCGCTCGACGGCGATCAGACCGGGCAGGAGCTGCTCGAGCAGGCGCTGCGGGTGCTCGATCCGAAGGTGCTCGGGATCGACCTCGAGATCGTTCACGTCGACCTCTCGCTCGAGAACCGGCGGGCGACGGACAACGCCGTCTGCACGGAGGCCGCCGAGGCGATGCTGGAGACCGGCCTCGGGATCAAGGCGGCGACGATCACCCCGGAGGGGGCCGACGACGTCGGCAGCCCGAACCGGATCATCCGCGAGGCGATCGGCGGCAAGGTGATCGTGCGCACCGGCCGGCGGATCCCGGGCGTGACCCCGGTCGCCGGCGTCCACCACCCCATCTCGATCTGCCGCATGGCGGTCGGCGACGCCTACGGCGCCGAGGAGTCGCGCGAGGCCGACGGCGACGACGAGCTCGCCCACCGGGTCGAGACGATCCGCCGCTCGGATTGCCGCGCGGTCTCCGAGTACGCGTTCCGCGAGGCAGAGCGGTTCGGGGGGCGCGTCTACGGCGGCCCGAAGTGGACCGTAAGCCCGGTCTACGAGGGGATGCTGAAGGAGGAGATGGACGCCGCCGCGGGCCGCCATCCAGCGGTGACCTACCAGCCGGTGCTGATCGACGCGACGCTGGCCGGCCTGGTCTCCGGGGCGGCTTCCGAGCCCCTGGTGATCCCATGTCTGAACCGTGACGGCGACCTGCTCTCCGACCTCGTGCTGCCGCTGTTCGGGTCGATCGCCGGCGCCGAGTCGGTGCTGCTGGCGCTCGACGACGAGCTGCGGCCGAAGGTCGCGATGGCGGAGGCGCCCCACGGAACCGCGCCGGCGCTGGAGGGCAAGGACGTCGCAAACCCGATGGGGATGATCCTCGCCGGCGCCGCCGTCCTGCACTACGCCGGGGCCGAGGAGCAGTCGCGGGCCGTCTACGAGGCGGTGCTCGAGACGGTCGCGGCGGACATCAAGACACCGGACCTCGGTGGGCACGCGGGGACGACCAAATTCACCGACGCGGTTTGCAGCCGCCTATCAGGGATAGGATCGGCGTGATGGAGGCAGGGCAGCTCACGGGCGTCGCCCCCCGCAGTCCCTGGCGGGCGATCAAGGACTGGATGTCCGAGCACCCTGCGTGGGTAGCGCTGGCGATCATGGTGCTCGTCGCGCTCTGGCTGATCGCGGCCGAGGGCCTGCAGCCGTGGGCTCAGCGCACCGTCAACGGCTTCGTCTCAGGGTCGATCTTCGCCCTCGGCGCCATCGGCCTCACCCTCGTGTACGGGATTCTCAAGCTCGTCAACTTCGCCCAGGGCGACTTCCTCACCTTCGGCGCTTACATCGCGTTCGCCTTCAACGTCTCGATCGGCATGCCGCTGATCGCCGCGCTGCTGATCGCCGTCGCGACGACCGCCCTTCTGGCCGTCTTCCTGGAGCTGATCATGTGGCGGCCGATGCGCAGGAAGAAGGCCGGGCTGCTGCAGCTCCTGCTGATGTCGCTCGGGCTCGCGTTCGTGCTGCGAAACGCGATCCAGTTCGTCGCCGGCACCCGGCCGAGGCAGCTCGACGTGAACACCACCGAGTCGATCTCCTTCCTCGACCTGACGATCGGGCGCACCGAGCTCTACGTCCTGATCAGCTCCATCGTCGTCCTCTCCGCTGTCGCCTACATCCTGCGCGCCACCTCCGTCGGCCGCCAGATGCGGGCGCTCGCCGACAACTTCGACCTCGCGGAGACGACCGGGGTCGACACCGGCCGGGTGGTGCTCTTCACCTGGGTGCTCGCCGGGGGGCTGGCCGGCCTCGCGGGCGTCCTGCTCGTCGCAGCCTCCGGCGGCCTCTCCCCCAACACCGGCTTCTACATCCTGCTGCCGCTGTTCGCCGCCGTCGTGCTCGGCGGGATCGGCAACGCCTTCGGCGCCCTCGCCGGCGGCATGGTGATCGGCCTGACCCAGGAGTGGTCGACGCTGGTGATCTCCTCCGAATGGAAGGTCGCAGTCAGCTTCGTCGTCCTGATCCTCGTGCTGCTGGTCAGGCCGCAGGGCATCTTCGGTAAGGAGCGGACACTCTGATGGAAGGCGTCCTCCCGCTCGCTCTCACATTCGACTTCCTGACCGCGTGGGACTTCTGGATCGGGGTCGGGATCCTGGCCGGCATCTACGGGATCTTCACGCTCGGGCTCCAGCTCAACGTCGGCTACACCGGGATCGTCAACTTCGGCCAGGCGGGGTTCATGGCGATCGGCGCGTATGTCTCGATCATCTGCACGGTCGACTTCGAGCTGCCGTTCCTGCTCTCCCTGCTGATTGCGATCGTCTTCACGATGCTCGCGAGCCTGATCATCGGCCTGCCGTCGCTGCGCCTGCGCGCGGATTACTTCGCGATCGCGACGATCGCCTTCTCGGAGATCATCCGCGACATCGCACAGAACGCCCGTGAGATCACGGGCGGCAACCAGGGCACGATCTCGATCGAGCTCGACTCGGACTCCGGCATCTTCTTCACCGATGCCTGGTACAGGGCCTCGGACTGGATCTCGGAGAACCTCCTCGACCCGATCGGGCTCAGCGGCACCGACTTCAACGCCTTACCCCTGTTCCTCGTCGTCTGGATCACGCTCGCCGTGCTCGCCTTCGCGCTGTCGCGGCTGATCCGCTCACCCTGGGGCCGGGTGCTGCGGGCGATCCGCGAGGACGAGGACGCGGCTCGCGCGCTGGGCAAGAACGCGTTCTCGTACAAGCTGCAGTCCCTGGCGATCGCGGCAGGCCTGGGGGCGCTGTCGGGCTGGTTCTTGGCGATCAACCTCGAGTCGGTGAGCCAGGACGCGTTCGAGCCGCTCTACACGTTCCTCGGCTTCGCGATCCTGATCCTCGGCGGCCTGGCGAGCTTCGGAGGCGTGATGGTCGGGTCGATCATCCTCTGGACCCTGCTGGAGGGGATGCGGTTCGTCGACCTGCCGCTCTCCGGCGACAAGGTCGCCGCGCTGCGCTTCATCCTCGTCGGCCTGATCCTGATCCTGCTGATGGCGTTCCGGCCGCAGGGCGTCTTCGGCAACAAGGACGAGATGGTCCTCGGTGAGTGACGCGGCCCAGCAGACGACCCCGGGGACCGGTGCGGCCGCGAAGCCCCCGGTGCTCGAGATCGAGGGCGTCTACAAGCACTTCGGCGGCATCCGGGCCGTCAACGGGGCAACGTTCAACGTCGCCGACGGCTCGATCACGGCGCTGATCGGCCCCAACGGCGCCGGCAAGACGACCCTGTTCAACGTCGTCACCGGCTTCTACGGTCCCGACGCCGGCAGGATCGAGTACCAGGGCAAGTCGATCTACGGCAAGCCGCCGTACACGATCGCCCGCCGCGGGATGGTGCGGACGTTCCAGATCACCAAGGCCCTGGCCGCGATGCCCGTGATCGACAACATGTTGCTGGCCGGGCCACGCCAGCCGGGCGAGCAGCTGCCGACCCTGTTCGGCCGTCCCGCCGCCTCGCGGCGCCGGGAGACGGAGATCTCCGAGCACGCCTTCGAACTGCTGAAGACCTTCAACCTCGACGGCAAGGCCGCCGATTACGCGGGGACCCTGTCGGGCGGCCAGCGCAAGCTGCTCGAGCTCGCCCGGGCGCTGATGACCGAGCCGCAGATGGTCCTGCTCGACGAGCCGATGGCCGGGATCAACCCGACCCTGGGGCGCCGGCTGCTCGACCACATGCAGCGCCTGCGCTCCGAGCAGGGGGTCTCGTTCCTGTTCGTCGAGCACGACATGGAGGTGGTCATGAACCACTCCGACGAGGTCGTCGTGATGGCCCAGGGCGCGGTGATCGCCCAGGGCAAGCCCGAGGAGGTTCGCAACGACCAGAGCGTGATCGAGGCCTACCTGGGCGGCGGGCCGTCGGCCGCGGAGGCCGCGGCCTCGGCCAAGCTCCCCGGCGGCGAGGAGACCACCCGTGGCTGAGCCCGTCCTCAAGGTGACCGAGCTTGACCGCCGGCTACACGCCCGAGGTCGACATCCTCACCGGCGTGGCGATCGACGTGAACGAGCACGAGATCGTGACCATCGTCGGGCCCAACGGGGCGGGCAAGTCGACCCTGATGAAGGCGATCTTCGGGCTGGTCCCGCCGCGGACCGGTTCGATCTCACTGCGAGGCAACGAGATCATCGGTCTCGCGCCGCATGCCGTCACCCGCAGCGGCGTCAGCTACGTGCCACAGCTGGACAACGTGTTCCCGAGCCTCACGGTGCGCGAGAACCTCGAGCTGGGCGCGCTCGCCGGCGCCGAGGACGTCGACGAGGCCATGGAGCGAATCTTCGGCCTCTTCCCGCGCCTCAAGGAACGCCGCACCCAGGCTGCCGGGACGATGTCGGGAGGCGAGCGGCAGATGGTGGCGATGGGCCGGGCGCTGATGCCGGCGCCGCAGATCCTGCTCCTCGACGAGCCGTCGGCCGGCTTGGCGCCTGCATTCGTCGACGCGATCTTCGAGAAGGTGATCGAGGTCAACCGCGCCGGCGTGACGATCCTGATGGTCGAGCAGAACGCGCGCCGCGCGCTCGCGCTCTCTCACCGCGGCTACGTCCTCGACCTCGGTCAGAACAAGTTCACCGGTCCGGGCCCGGAGCTGATCGCCGACCCGAAGGTCGCTGACCTGTACCTGGGCGGCGGCGCCGGGCGTCTCGACTCCGACGTCGAGATCCCCGAGACCGAGGTTTCGGAGTAACAACGAAACGGGCCCCAGCCTTGCGGCCGGGGCCCGTTCCCACTTCAAACGCTGGTCGTGCCAGCAGCTCTGAGAGCTACTCGCCCGACTCCTTCTCGACCGTACCGGTGACCGAGAACTTGCCCTGGTCGTCGTACTCGTACGTCTCGTAGAACCCGAGCGTCGGGTCCCCGTTGTCGTCGAGATCGCCAGGACCGGACACACCCTGATAGTCGATGTCGTCCCCGGCCTGCAGGGCCGCGATCGCATCGCTCAACTGGGTGTAGTCGTACTGGTCGCCCGGAGGTCCGGAGACCGCCTGGATCTGCTCCTGGATCGCCGTCGCGTCACTCGAGCCCGCAGCCACCGCCGCGAGCGTGCAGAGCATCGCCGCGTCGAAGTTCTGCGAGTCGAATGAGTTCCGGCCCTTCGGCTCCTCCGACGACGCCGCGAACAGCTTGTCGAACGACTCCGCTGTACTCGAGTCGGCGGGGGTCGACGGGCGGGTGCCGCTCGCACCGGCGAGCGTGTCAACCGGGATCGAGTCCGGGATCCCGTCCTCGAAGGCGAGGCCGTCCGCGGTCCACAGGTTCGCCGCGTCGTAATCGCCCGTGCGCGTCAGCGCCGGACCGATGCGGTTCCAGGGCTCCTCGAAGTCGATCAGCAGGTACTGGTCGGGCTTCTCCGACACGATCTGATCGGCCTCCGAGTTGTACGAGGAGAGCTCCGGATCCCAGAGGACCGGGTCGGTCGTCGTGCCGCCCTTGGCCTCCCAGGCCGTCTGGAACTCGGTCACGATGCCTTCGCCGTACGGGTCGTTACGACCACCGATCGAGACGAGGACATCGGTGCCCTCCGCCTCCTCGATCGCGTCCGCGAGCACCTGGCCCTGGAGCGCGTCCGACGGAGCCGTGCGGAACACGTAGCCGTTGTCCGGCAGCTCGGTGAGCTCCGGGCTGGTGGCGGACGGCGAGATCAGCGGGACCTCGTCGCGTGCGGCGACCGACCGGCCGACCGGGACCGTTTCCCCGGAGGACCACGGGCCGATCAGGCAGGAAGCCCCGCCCGAAATCAGCTTCTTCGCCGCCGACTGAGCCGCCGTCGGCTCGGTCTGCGAGTCAGCAACCTCGAGGCTCACCGTACTACCGGAGTCCCCGAGCGCCTTGTTCGCCTCCTCGACTGCGAGGTTGGCGGCCTTCTCGCCGGCTGGGCCGAACGCGCTCAGATCACCGGTCAGCGGAAGCAGCCCGCCGATCTTGAGGTCGAAGCTCGCATCCGCACTTTCCGTACCACCACCGCTGGTGGTTTCGTCGTCATCGCCGCAGGCGGCGATTCCGAAAGCCATGCCTGCCACCACAAGTGGGACGAGCACCAGCCTGAGCCTTGTCATGAACTCTCCTCTCTGGGGAAACTTGCAGGGACAATCGTCCCCTACGGTGCCCTTCCTATCACGATCGGCGCCGCCACCGCAACCCCCCCGACCCACGAAGTACCGGCTCTTGCTTGCCTCTTACTCAGGTTGAGCTGCTCGGCGCCTGCGGAGCGCTCCCGTCATCGCCCTCCGCCACCACGCGGCGCCACTCGGCGATCTTTCCTTCCTCGATCTGAAAGGCGGTCCTGGCCTCGGTCCCGGTTCCCGATCCACAGGTCCCCGGTCCGGGGCGCTCGGTGAGCTCGAAGGTCGCGACTGTGTACTCGCCGTCGGTGACGACGTCGGTGAGCGTCGCGCCGCAGGGAAGCGAGGCGTTGAACCGCCGCGCGTCCTCGATGTCGGTGATCCGCAGCGTGAGGCCGTTCACCGCGATGCTCGGCAGGGCGAAGAACTCGGCGGCGGCGTCCACGTCGCCCTCCTGCAGGGCCTCCGCCCAGCCCTCGATCACCGCGACCGCAGCCGGATCGGCGTCGCCGGGGATCGTGGTCCGATCGTCTCCGGAGCCACCACAGGCGGCAAGCGAGAGCGAAACCAGGACCACGGGGGCGAGCGATTTCAGAGACATCGTGAATCAATCTTGACATCCTCGCCGCCGTATACGAACATGTGTTCGATTCATGATCGTCTGCGCCCTGATCCCCCGCCTGATGCTCTCGAGCGCGATCGGGGAGCGGCGGGAGCTCATCGGCAGGCCGGTCGCCCTCGCCCCCGAGCCCGGCGGCCCGCAGGTGATCAGCGAACCCTCGGGGACCGCGGAGGCGTTCGGAGTGCGCGCCGGGATGCGACTCGGCGAGGCGCTCTCCCGCTGCCCCGCTCTCACCCTCGTGGCCCCCGACCCGGTGTGCGCCGAGGCGGTCTGGGAGCACTCGTTGCGCGCCCTGGAGTCGATCGGCGCCCGGGTCGAGCCCTCGCGCCCCGGCGAGGCGTTCTTCGACTCCGCGGCGCTGCGCGGACTCTACGGCGAGGCCGAGCAGGTGCTTCACCGGGCCCGGCGCGTGCTGGATCCCCCAGCCAGGGTGGGCGCCGGGCCGAACCGGCTCTGCGCGCGGGCGGCGGCGGCGCGGATGCGCGCCCGGCGCCCGGCGCTCGCGATCGCCGGAAGCGCGGCGCGGCAGCTGCTCGCCGAGCTGCCGGTCGACGCGCTTCGTGACCGGTTCGGCGACGAGTGGGCCGGGGCCGGGATCCCCGACACCCTGCGCCGACTCGGGGTCCGGACCCTGGGCGAGCTCGCCGGGCTGCCCGCCGAGGCGATCGCCGACCGCTTCGGCGAGCCGGGGCTGAGGGCGCTGCGGCTGGCGCGCGGCGAGGACGAGCCGCTTCGCCCCCGCCGCCCCCCCGACGAGATCGAGTCGAGGCTGGGGCTTCCCGAGGCGGCCTCCGGCCCGCAGCTCGAGCGGGCCCTCGGGCTGCTGGTCGAGCGCCTGCTGGCTCATCCGGCGCGGGCCGACAGGACGATCCGCAGGCTGCGGATCGAAGCCCGGCTCGCCGGTGGCGCCGGCGGTTGGCGCTGCGAGGTCGTCCTGCGCAGCGCCAGCGCCGACGCCGAGCGGCTGCTGCTGGCGCTGACGCCACGCCTGAACGAACTTCCCGGCCCAGCTTCATGGCTCGGGCTGCGCGCAGTCGAGCTCGGCCCCGAGGCGGGCGAGCAGGGTCAGCTCGGCCGCTCGCCGGGCGAGGAGCGGCGCGGGCGGCTGACCGAGGCGGTGCGCCAGGTGCGCTCGGCCGCCGGCCGCGATGCGGTGCTGCGGGTGCTCGAGATCGATCCCGGCTCGCGGGTCCCGGAACGGCGGGCGATCCTCGCCCCTTTCAATAACGAATCCGCCGGCTCCTCCGCTTCGCGTCCGGGGCCGGCGGGTGGTCGATGATCCGGCCCCAGGTCTACTGGCCGAGCCCGATTGAGGTCGAGGCCGGCGAGGACGGCGCGCCGCTGCGAATCGGCGGTGTAAGGGTCGAGGCGGTGCGCGAGCAGTGGCTGGTCGAGGACCGCTGGTGGACGCCGAAGCCCCTGCAAAGGGCGTATTTCGAGGTCGTGCTCACCGACGGCCGCAACCTGGTCGTCTTCCGCGAGCCGCCCGACGGCGTGCGCTGGTACGAGCAGCGGGCCTGAGCCGGCCGTGGCCTACGTCGAGCTCCACGCGCATTCTTCGTATTCGTTCCTCGACGGTGCCTCGCTGCCGGAGGAGCTCGCCACCCGGGCGGCCGAGTACGGCTACGAGGCCCTCGCGCTCACCGACCACGACAACGTCTGCGGAGCGATGGAGCTGGCGCAGGCCTGCAAGGGCCTCGGCGTGCGCGCGATCCACGGGTCAGAGCTGACGATCGAGGGCGGCGGTCACCTCACCGTCCTGGTTGAGTCCGCGGAGGGTTGGCACAACCTCTGCCGGTTGCTGAGCGAGGCTCATTCGGGGACGCGGCCTCATCCCGGTCGCGACCCGCTCCCCCCCGCCCTGCCGCTCGACTCGCTCCTTGAGCGCAACGATGGGCTCATCTGTCTGTCGGGCTGTGCCCGCGACGGCGCCCTCGCGGGCAGGCGGGACCAGGAGGTGGCGCGCAGGCTGGCGGCGGCCTTCGGGCGCGAGCGCTTCCGGGTCGAGCTGCAGCGGCCGCTGTGGCGGCGCGACCGGGCCCGCAACCGCTGGCTCGCCGGGGTGGCCGAGCGGCTCGGCGTCGCCTGCGTGGCGACCGGCAACGTCCACGCGCACGACCGCGCCCGGGCTGAGCTCCAGGACGCCCTGGTCGCGGTGCGCCTGCACACGACCCTGGAGGAATCCGAGCCCGAGCGGCGCGGCAACACGAGCTCCGTGCTCGCCCCGCCGGCGACGGTCGCGGCGCGCTTCGCCGACCACCCCGGCGCGGTCGCGGAGACAGCGCGGCTGGCCGACCGGCTGCGTTTCGACCTCACCGCCGAGCTCGGCTACCGCTATCCCGGCTCCGAGGACTCCGACGCCGACCGGACGCTGGCCGAGATCTGCCGCGGCCGGCTCGAGCTCCGCTACGACGGAATGCCCGAGCGGCCCGAGGCGGAACGGCGGCTGGAAGAGGAGCTGCGGGTGATCAGGGGCCTGGGCCTGTCGGGCTTCTTTCTCCTTCACTTCGATCTGCTCGAGCTGGCGCGCGAGGTCGCCGCCGAGGTCCGGGGCCCGGACTCGGCGCGCAACCTGCTGCCGCCCGGGCGCGGGCGAGGCTCGAGCGTGAGCTCGGTCGTCTGCTACCTCACCGGGCTCTCGCACGTGGACCCGGTGCGGGCGGGGCTGTTCCTGGGGCGCTTCCTCAACGACGACGTCACCGAGATGCCCGACATCGACCTCGACTTCCCCCGTGACATCCGCGAGCAGCTGATCCCGCGCGTCCACGACCGCTACGGGCGCGAGCGGGCGGCGCTGGTCTCCGCCTTCGCCTGTTACCGCTCGCGCGGGGCGGTCCGCGACCTGGGCAAGACGCTGGGACTGCCGCCGGGCGAGATCGAACGGGTCGCCGGGATCGCGGACATGTACTCGCGCGGCGACGAGGTCGAGTCGGACATCGCCGAGGTGCTCGGACAGGGACGGGCGGAGTCGCCGCGGTGGCGGCATCTGGCGCGGCTGGCGCGCGAGGCCTGGGGTCTGCCGCGCCACCTCTCCCAGCATCCCGGGGGAATGGTGCTCTCCACCCGCCCGCTGATCGACCTCTGCCCGGTTCAGCCGGCCGCGATGGAGGGACGCCAGATCGTCCAGTGGGACAAGGACTCGTGCGCGGACGCGGGATTCCTGAAGATCGACCTGCTCGGGCTCGGGATGCTGTCGGCGGTCGAGCGCTGCGTCGAGATGATCGCCGAGGCCCGCCACGAGCACATCGACCTCTCGCGGATCCCACTCGACGACGAGCCCACCTTCGAGGCCATCAGGGCGGCCGAGACGACGGGCGTGTTCCAGATCGAGAGCCGCGCCCAGATGCAGATGCTGCCGCGCAGCCTGCCGGAGACGCTCGACGACGTCGTCGTGCAGGTGGCGCTGGTGCGGCCGGGGCCAATTCAGGGCGGCGCCGTGCACCCGTACCTGGAGCGGCGGCGACTGCTGCGCGAGGATCCCGACTACCAGGTGCCGTACGAGCATCCGAGCCTGGAGCCGATCCTCGCCGACACGCTCGGGGCGATCGTCTTCCAGGACCAGGTGATTCAGGTCGCGATGGCGATGGCCGGCTTCTCCGCCGGCGAGGCGGAAGGGCTGCGGCGGGCGATGAGCCGCAAGCGCTCCGAGGCGGCCCTGAACGCCTACGGCGAGCGCTTCGTCGCAGGCGCGATGGACCGCGGGGCCGACCGCGGGCTCGCCGAGCGGGTGTTCGAGCAGGTGCGCGGCTTCTCGGGCTTCGGCTTTCCGAAGTCGCACGCTGCGGCGTTCGGGCTGCTCGCCTACCAGTCGACCTGGCTGCGGGTCCACTACGGCCCCGAGCTGCTCTGCGCGCTGTTCAACGAGCAGCCGATGGGCTTCTATCCCCCGGACTCGCTCACCCACGAGGCGCAGCGGCGAGGGATCGAGGTGCGGGGCGTGGACGTGAACGCGAGCGGGGTCGAGTGCACGGTGGAGCCGGGGGATGGCCTGGAGCCCGCCGTTCGGCTCGGGCTCGGCTACGTCAAGGGGGTTGGCGAGGAGGAGGCCGCCGCCCTTGTGGTCGAGCGTGAGCATGGTGGTCCCTATCGCGACCTCGCCGAGCTCGCCTCGCGCTCGGGGATCGGGCGCGACGGTCTGGAACGGCTCGCCTGGGCCGGCGCCTGCGAGTCGCTCGGTCCGGCCGCCGGCGAAGCGCCGCGCCGCGCCGAGCTCTGGCGGCTGGGCGTGGCGCGCGGCAGCGACCAGGTCCGTGGTCGTCCGTGGGCCCAACTGGCGCTGCCGCTCCCCCTTCCCGCCCCGCCCGGCCTGCGCGCGCTCGACTCCTGGGAGCGGATCGTCGCCGACTACACGTCGACCGGGGTGACGCTCGGCGAGCATCCGATCGAGGTTCTGCGCCCCGAACTCGCGGACGGCCTGGTGCGCAGCGACGACCTGCTGGTCGTGCCCGATCGCACCCCGGTCCGGATCGCCGGGATGGTCGTCGCGCGCCAGCGACCGGCGACCGCGAAGGGGGTCGTCTTCATGCTGCTCGAGGACGAGGCCGGGGTCGCGAACGTGATCGTGCCGCCCCCGGTCTACGAGCGCTGCCGGCTGGCGGTCCGGACGGCGGGCTTCGCCGTCGTGGGCGGGCGTCTGGAGCGCCGCGAGAACGTGCTCAACGTCGTTGCCGACTCCGTCGAGCGCCTGGCGGTCCCCGCCGACGCCGCCGGTGGCCAGGTGCGCCACATCGAGCCGCCGGCGCATCGGGAAACGGGGCGCGACCCCGACCATGCCGACCAGGCGGCCGCCGTGGCGGCCGTCGCTCCCCGCGGCCACAGCTTTGGCCGCAGGGGCTGATTTGCAGGCCTTTCGTGACCGATTGCAAGATCCCTTGCAGAACATATGTTCTGTCCGGGAGCGTTCCTAGTCTGCCCCACGTGCGAATGAGAAACGACGACAACTGCATGCGCCAGCGAGTCCTCGGCGCGATCGACTTGGCGATCGACTTCGCCACCCTCGGCGAATACGGCCTCGAGCCCCTTCCCGCTCACACGGGCAGCCTCGCGGACGAGCCCTGTCGCGAACGGCCCGGTCAGTCGACCGGATGGGAGGCGTTCGCGAAGGCTCGTCGCGGGGATTGCGTCCGCGTGCGGTACTCGGCCAACGGCCGGGTCCGCCGGCTGCACGAGCTCGGCTAGGTCCCCGGAACGACGAAGAGCCGCCCGGAGGCGGCTCTTCGAGAAAGAAACGGCGGCGACCTACTCTCCCAGGGACGCGAGTCCCAAGTACCATCGGCGCTGAGGGGCTTAACTGCTCTGTTCGGAATGGGAAGAGGTGTTTCCCCCTCGCTATGACCACCGAAATCGGTCGAGACCGCGCGCCTCTGCGGGAGGCGCCCGGGCCCCGGTGGGGCTTGAAAACTGCACCGCAAGCCGAAAGAAAAAGCGCATTCAAAATAATCCGTCAAGCCCTCGACCCATTAGTACCGGTCTGCTGAGCGAGTCGCCTCGCTTGCACAGCCGGCCTATCAACCTGGTGGTCTACCAGGGGTCTTACTCCCTCAAGGGGATGGGAGAGCTCATCTCGAGGTCGGCTTCCCGCTTAGATGCTTTCAGCGGTTATCCGATCCGCACGTAGCTAACCAGCAGTGCCCTTGGCAGGACAACTGGTACACCAGAGGTGCGTTCATCCCGGTCCTCTCGTACTAAGGATGACTCCTCTCAACTCTCCAACGCGCACAGCAGATAGGGACCGAACTGTCTCACGACGTTCTGAACCCAGCTCGCGTGCCGCTTTAATGGGCGAACAGCCCAACCCTTGGGACCTACTCCAGCCCCAGGATGCGACGAGCCGACATCGAGGTGCCAAACCGCTTCGTCGATATGGACTCTTGGAAGCGATAAGCCTGTTATCCCCGGAGTACCTTTTATCCGTTGAGCGACGGCGCTTCCACTTGCTACCGCCGGATCACTAAGCCCAACTTTCGTTCCTGCTCCACCCGTCGGTGTCACAGTCAAGCTCCCTTGTTGCCTTTACACTCTTCGCACGATTTCCGACCGTGCTGAGGGAACCTTTGGGCGCCTCCGTTACATTTTAGGAGGCGACCGCCCCAGTCAAACTGCCCGCCTGACACTGTTCACAGCCCGGATTACGGCGCTGTGTTAGAAGCCCACTACACCAAGGGTGGTATCTCAAGGGTGGCTCCCCGACAGCCGAAACCGTCGGTTCATAGCCTCCCACCTATCCTGAGCGAGGTGT